>NZ_JBISEM010000001.1:0-4150026 GCF_044383985.1 Priestia sp. JSM ZJ58 | reverse complement strand
CCTGATAAGCGTGAGGTCGGTGGTTCGAGTCCACTTAGGCCCACCATATTCCACAGTAGCTCAGTGGTAGAGCTATCGGCTGTTAACCGATCGGTCGTAGGTTCGAGTCCTACCTGTGGAGCCATACTGGCCCGTTGGTCAAGCGGTTAAGACACCGCCCTTTCACGGCGGTAACACGGGTTCGAATCCCGTACGGGTCATCTCAAAAGCAGTTTGCATATGCAAACTGCTTTTTTTGTTTGTAAACAGAGTTTAGACAAAAGAATAAACTCTGTTTTTCGTTTTTCTATGATTTTCTCTTCACAATTTGCATTTCCTATAGCACATCTCTAAACGCTTGTTCTAAATTTCGAAAAAAAACCTACAATAGTAATAACAGAATACTGTTTGTACAAAAGGAGGGGAATGCGTGAAAAAAATTGTTTTGTGGTCCATCGGAGTTTTTCTTGTGTATGCAGCTTGTATATGGGTGTATTTATTTTATATAAGTGACACCTCTATTCCACAATCATTAAAAGGTACCAGCGTGGATCCGGCTACGTTTATGAATGCAAGAGAACTTATGTTAACCGAAAAATATTCAAAGATTAGAGATGCGCTCTTTTTTATCCGAATTCCATATGAGTGGTTAGGGTTTATTTTAATTTTAGTGTTAGGTGTGTCTAAGAAAGTGAATAAGTGGTCTAAAGACGTCAGTCGTTTCAGTCTTCTCCAAACTGCTATTTATGTATTTTGGTTATCTGTTCTGCTGCTGATCTACTCTTTTCCTATGGACTGGATTAGCTATAAGCTTTCAACGGCTTACCATATTACGACGCAACCTTTCCAAGGATGGATGAAAGATCTTTTTACAGATTTTTGGGTGAACTATGCCACGATGTTTTTAGTGATTGCTGTGTTGTATGCATTCATTCGTAAGTTTTCAAAAAGATGGTGGCTGTATGCGTGGCTAGTATCTATTCCATTTACGCTATTTTTGACGTTTATTCAACCAGTGGTTATCGATCCGTTATATAACGATTTTTATCCATTAAAGAATAAAGAGCTGGAGACGAAAATTTTGCATTTAGCAGATGAAGCTCATATACCTGCTAAGCATGTATATGAAGTAAACATGTCTGAAAAAACGAACTCTCTCAATGCATATGTAACGGGAATAGGTTCTAATTCAAGAATTGTGTTATGGGATACTACTCTTAATAAATTGACGGAACGTGAAATTTTGTTTATCATGGCGCACGAAATGGGTCACTATGTGAAGAAACATATTTATGTAGGGATTGCTTCAGCCTTAGTTTTATCGATTGTAGGTTTATGGCTAACGAAACATTTAGCTAGCTTTGTGATTAAGAGATGGGGGAAAGCATTAAAAATCACTTCTCTTAGTGATTTAAATTCATTACCGCTTATTCTACTTATTTTTTCTGTGCTCACATTTGCTGTAAGTCCTTTAACAAATATGCAGTCGCGTCATCATGAACTTCAATCTGACACGTACGCCATGGACTTAACAGGAGATAAACAAGCTGCTATTAAAACATTTCAGGATTTAACAAAATCAGGACTGTCCCAGGTGAATCCGCCGTATTTAGTGAAAATTTTTCGATATGGTCATCCAACAATATTGGAAAGAATTTCATTTGTTGAGAAGTATGAAAGAAATGAATAAGTGATATAAGAAAAAGTAAAGGATATATGAAGCCTTTTATACGTAGGTATTAATAGAAAAGCCTCCTTGCGAGTAGGAAAAAAATTCTAAAAGGAGGTTTCATTTTCGAAAGTACTGTTATATAATAACGTATGTAAAATAAAAACTGTTTTATAACAATAGGGAGGAATAGTTATTTGTGATTGAAAAGATAGCAGTCAAACTTATCAGCGTATATTCACCTCAGCAAAGTCTTACTACATGTCCTTCAACTATTTACTTATTTCATCTACGTTCTTACTAACACTATGGCAAACTGCTAATTTACTTCATCATGAAACAGACATATTCTCACTGCTGCGTTTTATATTTTTATGAATATAGAATTTTAAATTCATTAGGGGGTATAAAGAATGAAAGAGATTCGTGTAAAAAACCTTGAAGAGAACTGGAAAAGCGATGAGCGTTGGAAAGGAATTGAACGTCCATATTCTGCAGAAAAAGTCATTGGACTGAGAGGATCCATTGATATTGAACACACGCTTGCTAGAAGAGGGGCCGAAAAGTTCTGGAACTTATTAAAAACAGAGCCATACGTTCATGCATTAGGAGCTTTAACAGGAAATCAAGCAGTACAACAGGTAAAAGCAGGGTTAAAAGCCATTTATCTCAGTGGATGGCAAGTAGCTGCAGATGCAAACCTTTCAGGAAATATGTATCCTGATCAAAGTCTATATCCAGCAAACAGCGTGCCGCATGTTGTGAAACGAATCAATCAAGCGCTGCAGCGTGCCGATCAAATTCAGCATTTAGAAGGAGAAGGAGATATTGATTACTTTGCTCCAATTGTAGCAGATGCAGAAGCAGGGTTCGGAGGACAGTTGAACGTATTTGAATTAATGAAAGGAATGATTGAGTCAGGAGCATCTGCGGTACACTTCGAAGATCAATTGTCATCTGAGAAAAAGTGTGGTCATCTTGGCGGCAAGGTATTGCTTCCAACTCAGACAGCTGTGAAAAACTTGATTGCTGCTCGTTTAGCTGCTGATGTAATGGGTGTTCCAACACTTCTGATTGCTCGTACCGATGCTGATGCCGCTGATTTAATTACAAGTGATGTTGATCCTGTAGATCGCCAGTTTATTACAGGTGAACGCACCGCTGAAGGGTTTTATCGCACGAGAGCCGGAATCGATCAAGCTATCGCTCGTGGCTTAGCATATGCGCCATATGCTGATCTAGTATGGTGTGAGACGTCTGAACCAAACTTGGAACAGGCACAAAAATTTGCAGATGCTATTCATGAAAAATTCCCAGGTAAAATGCTTGCTTATAACTGTTCACCATCTTTCAACTGGAAGAAAAAATTAGATAAGAAAACGATTGAAAAGTTTCAAAGAGAAATCGCAAAAATGGGCTACAAATTCCAATTTGTTACGCTTGCTGGCTTCCACGCTTTAAATCACAGCATGTTTGAACTGGCACGAGGCTATAAAACAAGAGGAATGGCAGCTTATTCAGAGTTACAAGAAAGAGAGTTTGCTAGTGAAATAAATGGATATACTGCTACAAGACATCAGCGTGAAGTAGGAACGGGTTATTTTGATGAAGTGGCGCAAGTAGTTTCCGGTGGGACTTCCTCTACAACAGCTTTAAAAGGTTCAACAGAAGAAGAGCAGTTTCAGGCGCATAAATAACAAAAAATCTATGAGTGGAACGGTTGTTTACTTCCACTCATAGAAAAAATCCTAACAAAAAAGATTCTTACATCTGTAAGAATCTTTTTTTATGTAGTAAACACGATTTAACAGACAGCTGTTCTTCCTGAGAAGAAAGGTTCTGCCTGTTAAACGTACATATAAATCATTAACATGAATGAACTTCTTGAAATATTAAGTAGATGTTTGAAGTAAGGATTGGTACTGTGCTGATAGCTCATAAAAAGCAGTTTCATCACGTTGATCTAATGCCGTGTTAATGTTTGTTTCTAACAGTTCTTTTTGACGCTTAAAAAGCGATTCATCAATTACCATTTCGATATAAACATCCAACATACTCACAGTATCAATTACTTTTTTCTTGCGAGCGAGGGACTTCATCATTTCCGTGTACGATTTTTCATTGTTCATACCTCATCACCTCTGCACCCTTTTTATTATTATATAGATTAAAAGAAGAAAAAACAACTAATTTTCTAAATTTTTAGATTTTTATTTTTAGAAATGATAAAGTAAGAGGGAAACGCTACTTTCGTTTTTATCGATTGGCTATTTGGTTTAAAAATGAATCCTTGGGGGCGAAGAAATTGAATCATGTAAAAAAGCGTACGGTAACGGTAGAGGATTTGTATGAATTGAAGTCTGTGTATAACCCTCAGATTTCTCCAGATGGAAAAAGTGTAGTTTATACGGTTCGAGAAACGAAAAAAATAGAAAACGGTTATGAGACGCAGCTGTTTATGTTAGATCTTGAAACAAAAAAAACAAAGCAATTGACGTATTATAAAGGAAATAATCACTCTCCTGCATGGTCTCCTGACGGCAGGTGGATTGCTTTTTTATCAGATCGCAGTCAAACCGTTCAGCTCTATCTATTAGCAGCGACAGGCGGGGAAGCAGAAGCACTCACAGATTGTGAAAAAGGCGTTAGTAATCCCGTATGGTCTCCTTATAGTGACGAAATTATGTTTTCTACAAAAGTGGAAGAAAAAGCTGTAAGAGTTGAACAAAATCATGAGCATCCTCAGCCATACGAAGTGGAACGTTTGTTGTATAAATCCGATGCTAGCGGCTATTTAAAAGGTGAATATACGCAAGTTGCGGTCGTTAAACTTAAAAATAAAGAAGTGACGTTTTTAACGGATGGACCTTATCATCACTCTGTAGGATGCTGGGCCCCTGATGCAAATTCAATTGTATTTTGCAGCAGCCGAGGAGAGAATCCGGATTTATCGTTAACCATGGACGTGTTTATTTTGCATCGTGATACTAAAAAGTTAACATCTATTACAGCAGAAACAGGATATTTTCATCAAGTTTCGTGGTCACCAGATGGGTCATACATAGCTTACATTGGAAATGAACGTACATACGGATCGGCTTCAATGAATGACATATATATTTATCAGGTCTCCAATCAAAAAACAGCTTGTATCACTGCAGGTATAGACTTAGAAATAGGAGATATGGTAGCAGGAGATTTTCACTTTGGAAGAACCGCAGCGGGAATTATGTGGAGCAGTAAGGAAGAATTTTATTTTGTCGTAAGTGAAAAGGGTTCTGTAGGCATATATAAAGGAAATGTAAATGGAAAGTTAGACTCTGTGCTTATGGATAATGCTCACGTATACGGGGTATCTGTTCTTCCCAACGGTGAGGAAGCTATCGTAGCAATCAGCACATTTACACATCCCGGAGATCTTTATTCTCTAAATTTAAAAACAGAGGAACTAGTGAAGCTGACAAACGTTAATGACTTATTTTTAAAGCATGTGCAGCTCACAGAAGCAGAATCTTTTTACGCGACTGCCACGGACGGTATACATATCCACAGTTGGGTCGTAAAAGCGGCTGCTGCCAACGATGTATCTCCAACCATTTTAGAAATTCACGGAGGTCCGCATCTTATGTATGGTCATACATTTATGTTTGAATTTCAAGTGCTTGCATCAAAAGGGTTCAATATCCTCTTTTCTAATCCAAGAGGCGGAAGAGGATATGGTCAAGCCTTTACAGATGCCGTTCGAGGAGATTACGGAGGCATGGATTATATGGATTTGATGGCAGTAACCGACGAAGCAATTAACCGCTACTCTTATATTAATGAAGATAAACTTGGCGTAACAGGAGGAAGCTACGGAGGATTTATGACAAACTGGATTGTAGGAAGTACAAATCGGTTTAAAGCAGCGGTGACGCAACGGTCTATTTCAAATTGGACGAGTTTTTACGGCGTTAGTGATATTGGCTATTATTTTACCGAATGGGAATTGAAAGCTGATATTTATGAGAATCCGGAAAAACTTTGGAACCACTCGCCGCTTCGTTTAGCGGAGAACGTGAAAACACCGCTGTTAATCTTGCATAGCGAACAGGATTATAGATGTCCAATTGAACAAGCCGAACAGCTTTATGTGGCACTAAAAAGAAAAGATAAAGAAGTAGAATTTATTCGTTTTCCTCAGTCTAACCATGAACTTTCTAGAAGCGGTAAGCCTAATTTACGAACGGCGAGACTAAAATATTTAACCAGCTGGTTTAAACGTTATTTGCAGCAGTCTAAGTAAAAGCACATGTTGTTCTAGAGGTTCTGTTCGTGTAAGTAAGGGCTGGCTATATGGCAAGCGCAACAGGGCAGGAAAGATAAAACGCTGTAAAACTTTTGTTTGGTAAAGGAAAGTAGTACAATAAGTGAAAAGTAGCACAGTTGTTTAAATAAGGAGAACATTCGATGGATTTTGAAACATTAAAGCATTATTTGACATTAGACGGCGTCCTCGAGTTATTAAAACAATATCAATCATTTGGGATCATTCCCGGACTGCTGTTGCCTATTTTAGAAGCGTTTATCCCTATCTTGCCGCTTTTTGCGTTTGTAATGGCTAATGCTGCTGCCTTTGGCTTATGGTTAGGCTTTTTAATTTCATGGATCGGGAGCTGCGTTGGATCACTGCTTGTCTTTTTGATTTTTAGAAAATACGGACAGGCGAGGTTTTTACATTTTATCAGCCGCCATGCGCAAATTCGAAAGATTATGATTTGGGTGGAAAGACACGGTTTTGGACCGCTGTTTATTATGCTTTGTTTCCCTTTTACGCCGTCTTCAGCGATTAATGTAGTAGCTGGACTATCACGTGTCAGTATGGCTCAGTTTATGCTTGCTGTATTAGCGGGTAAAATGGTCATGATATTTATGATGAGCTTTATTGGGGCCGATTTTGTTTCATTTGTGAAACAGCCTTTAAAAGCAGTACTTGTTTTAGTGATCATTTTTGTCCTATGGCTTGTTGGAAAGCAAATTGAACGAAGATTAAATGAAAAATCTAAAGTGAAACAGTATGACAAATAGTTTGTTTATATATAACAAATAGTGATGAAAGACTGCTTTTTAATAGGCAGTCTTTTGTTATACATGCAGCCAAAAAGGGTATCGTAAACTATAGAGAAGCCTTTTCTTATAGGAATACAGCAGCATTTTTGAAAGGATCTTAAAATTTTTCTTAAAGAAGTTATTTGTCTGTTTATTCGGTTGGAAGAACAATGCACATACAGAGTATCTGTCTAGTAATGAACAAGTTTTTTGTTTATCAATTGTGAAAAATATGCTAAAATAAAAGAAAAAACTGGGAATAAATTAGACGTCTATTCCTAGTTGCACCTAAGTAATGAACCCTTTGTTTTCTAGAGATATACATGTTTTTTCTCAACATGTATTATCACCTCATGTATTTCAAAACGTTTTCTTAAAAATTATATGAATGATTTTTGAGCTTGACTACTAAGATGTAAGTAGAGGGATCATTACTAGAAAAGCACCGAATGATCATTAAGACGTGCTTGGCGTCGTTTTGAGGAGGGGAATGCGCTACTAAGATTCAAGCGACTTGCTGATTAATCGTTGTTAGTAAGCGTCTTATAGCGCGGGTGACATGAGATTAAAAGATAAAGTGGCAATTATTACGGGTGCAGCAAATGGGTTAGGGTTCGAAGCTTCTCGAATTTTCGCACAAGAGGGTGCAAAGGTCGCTATGGTTGACTACGATGCAAAAGTAGGAGAAGAACGAGCAGCTCAGCTAAAAGAAGAAGGCGGAGATGTAGCATTCTTTCAAGTAAACGTAGCGGATCGAGACAGTGTAGATGCAATGGTAGAAGAAGTCGTGAAACGCTTCTCTAAAATAGATATTTTAATTAATAATGCAGGTATTACCAGAGATGGAATGCTAACTAAATTATCAGTTGAAAATTTTCAAGCGGTCATTAACGTAAACCTTACAGGCGTTTTTCACTGTACGCAAGCCGTTGTACCGCATATGATTGCTCAAGGTAAAGGGAAAATTATCAGCACATCTTCGGTATCCGGCGTATATGGAAATGTTGGTCAAACAAACTATGCGGCGACAAAAGCCGGCGTAGTGGGAATGACAAAAACATGGGCTAAAGAGCTTGGGCGAAAAGGAATTAATGTAAACGCTGTAGCTCCCGGGTTTATTGAGACGGATATGGTGAAGGCGATGCCGGACAAAATCATTGATCAAATGAAATCTACTATTCCTTTACAAAGGTTAGGTCAGCCTTCTGACATTGGTTATGCTTATCTTTATTTAGCCTCTGATGAGTCCAACTATATTAACGGCACAACACTGCATGTAGATGGTGGAATCATGATGTAAACGTAGAAAATAACTCGCTTTTCTAAAACTTTTTAGTGGTCATTTGGCTACTGAAAAGTTTTTTTGTTGCATCCAGCATTTCACATATGTGCAAAGTGGAATTTTGTCTGCAAGTTCAGTAAAATAATAAGGAGAGAGATAGAGAGATTTAGCTGATTATCACTATAAAATTTTGACGACTGCGTCACGTGTTTGCGTGGCGTTTATCCATTTTGCACTTAAACAACTAAAAATATAGAGAAGAAAAATGAAGGGGTGAAAACGTGGGGCTACAGTTTTTATTAGGACGTTCAGGAAGCGGGAAAACGGAATATCTTTTAAATAGCATGCGCCAAGAGCTGTTAAATGCTCCGCTTGGGCATCCACTTATTTATATTGTACCTGAACAGATGACGTTTCAGTCGGAGTATGCGCTTGTTCAAACACCTGGGTTAGAAGGAATGATGCGTGCTCAAGTTTATAGTTTTACACGTCTTGCGTGGCGTATCCTGCAAGAAGTCGGAGGTATTAGCCGCTATCATGTGGATCAAACAGGTATTCATATGATGCTTAAAAAAATTATCGAGCATCAAAAAAAAGAGCTTCGATTGTTTGCGAATTCTTCAGAACAAGCAGGGTTTATTGAAGAACTAGAAAAAATGGTTAAAGAATTTAAACAGTACACGGTAGATGCACCGTCTCTCGAAGAGATGAAGCAAAAACTTCAAGCAGAAGATGAGAAAGTCCTTGCTGATAAATTACATGATTTACATCTCATTTACGGAGAATTAGAAAAACAGCTGATGACAAAATATGTAGATGGAGAAGATTATTTGAAGCTGTTGAGCGAAAAAGTAGTCTCTTCTGCGTACCTTGCTCAAGCAACGATTTATGTAGATGGATTTCATCACTATACTCCTCAAGAATTAACGGTATTAGTAGAGCTGATGAAAGTTTGTAGAGAAGTGAAAATAGCGGTTACTTCTGATTATTCATATCAAGATTTTATTCCAAATGACCTGCACTTGTTTCGATTAACGAGCGAAACGTATCAAGAAATAATGGGCCTGGCGGCTGAAAACGGGATAGAGATTAAAGAGCCAAACGTATTTAATGAACAAAAAAGGCATCAAAACAGTCCAGAGCTTGCCTATTTAGAACGATATTATGATGAACGGCCAACGCCGGAATTTCAGTCAGAGCCCGAGCACATTCAGCTGCTGCCTGCTGTTAGCCGAAGAGCAGAGGTAGAAGGGATTGCAAGAGAAGTGCTGTCGCTTGTGCGCGATCACGGCTATCGCTATCGTGATATTGCCTTGATTGTTAGAAATGCAGAAGACTATCATGACTTGCTTCAAACCATTTTTCGAGATTATGAAATTCCGTACTTTATTGACCAAAAGCGAGCGATGTTTCACCATCCACTCGTTGAATTTATTCGCTCAGTCTTAGAGGTGGTAAGCGGGTCATGGCGATACGAAACCATCTTTCGGGCAGTGAAAACAGACCTTTTATTTCCTTTGTCATCTGATGTGCACCAGCTTCGCGAAGAGATGGATGAATTAGAAAATTACGTACTTGCTTACGGTATTCAAGGATCTAAGTGGACGAGTAAGGAGCCATTTACCTACAGAAAATATCGTTCGCTTGAAGACATGAACCTTGGGAAAACGGACGAAGAGCTTGCTTTTGAGCAAAAAATAAATGAATTAAAAAATATGATTGTTCCTCCTATTTATTCGCTTCAGAAAAAATTAAAACAAGCGAAAATAGGAAAAGAAAAAGCAGAAGCACTCTATCGTTTTTTAACGAACTTAGATATTCCACAAAAGATAGAAGCGCTGCGCAATAGATGTGAAGAAGAAGGTAAGCTTCAAGAAGCAAGAGAGCACGAGCAGGTATGGAAAGCAATTCTTCACTTATTTGATCAGTTTGTTGAAATGATGGGAGAAGAGAAAGTATCGATTTCTTTGTTCGCGGATCTATTTGAGATAGGGCTTGACAGCATGCAGTTTGCACTTGTTCCGCCTGCACTGGATCAAGTGGTTGTGGCAAGTTTTGAGCGTTCGCGTTTATCCGATATCAAAGCAAGCTTTGTGCTAGGCGTAAATGACGGTGTGATTCCAGCTAAACCAAAAAGCGGTGGTCTGTTATCTGAGAAAGAGAGAGAGCAGCTGCTTGAATCAGGCTTATTACTTGCGCCAACTGGAAGGCAAAAGCTGTTTGACGAACAATTTCTCATTTATTTAGCACTTTCCAGCTCTTCTGAAAAACTTTATGTTTCGTATCCTCTTGCCAATGAGGAAGGGAAGACTCTGCTGCCTTCACTCGTTATTAATCGATTAAAAGAGCTATTTCCGCTCCTGCAGGAAAAGCTGTTAATGACGGAGCCTACGGATTTAGAAGAAGAAAAGCAAGTTGATTATATAACAAATCCCTTAACGAGCATCGCGCATTTAGCCAGCCAGCTGCAAGGGTGGAAACGCCATTATCCGATGAGTTCCTCTTGGTGGGATGTATATAATTTTTATGTAGAAAATTCAGATTGGAACTCATATAGCGAGAAAGTACTAAGCAGTTTATTTTATAAAAACGAAGCAAAAAGGTTAACAAAGAAAACGAGTCAGCGTCTGTATGGAAAGCATATTCAAGCAAGCGTATCGAGAATGGAGAAATTTGAAGCCTGTCCGTACGCTCATTTTGCTTCTCACGGGCTTAAGCTTAAAGAACGAAAAGTTTTCAAATTAGCAGCTCCTGACATAGGCGAGTTATTTCACGCGGCGCTGAAGATGATTTCAGACGAGCTACGGGGCGGTCAAAAAGAATGGAAGAACTTAACGAGAAAAGACTGTCAGCAGCTTTCTACGGCTGCGGTGCACGAACTTGCTCCGCGCTTACAAAATGAAATTTTATTGAGCTCTAATCGCCACCACTATTTAACACATAAGCTGCAGCAAATTATTGAACGTGCGTCGCTTGTGTTAAGTGAGCACGCTAAGGTGAGCGGGTTTGTTCCTGTTGGATTGGAATTAGGGTTTGGTCCTAGCGCGGAGCTGCCTTCTATGCAGTTTACACTGCCAAATGGCCATACGATGGAACTTGTTGGCCGAATTGACAGAGTGGATAAAGCGGAAAGCTCCAAAGGACTTTTACTGCGTATTGTCGACTATAAATCAAGCGATAAAGCATTAAACTTAGTGGAAGTGTACTATGGTTTATCTCTTCAAATTTTAGCTTATTTAGACATAGTCGTGACGTATGCTGAACAGCTTCTTCATGATAATAGAGGAGCATTGCCTGCTGGCGTTCTTTATTTCCACGTTCATAATCCAATGATCAACAGTACTAAAGCATTACAACCCGATCAAATTGAAGCCGAAATCTTCAAGAAGTTTAAAATGAAAGGACTGCTTTTAGGGGACGAGGAAGCAGTCCGATTAATGGACGAAACGTTAGAATCAGGGCACTCACAGGTTATATCGGCGGGTATTAAAAAGACAGGGGGCTTTTATTCCAATTCTTCGGTTGCGAGCGAAGAAGATTTTACACATCTCCGTCAGTATGTGCGAGGTAAGTTTGTAGAGGCAGGTACTGAGATTACAAATGGAAAAATTGATATTTCGCCTTATAAGCTAAAAGATAAAACACCATGTGCGTTTTGTGAATACCGCTCAATCTGTCAGTTCGATGAATCAATGGAAAACAACGAATATCGTCAGCTTAGTACAGAGAGTCAAAATGTTATTTTAGATAAAATTCGAGAGGAGGCCAAACGAGATGAGTGAAGATATACACGTAAAACCGGCCGACTCCCAGTGGACGGATGATCAGTGGAACGCCATTGTTTCATCCGGTCAAGATATATTAGTAGCCGCGGCGGCTGGCTCAGGAAAAACAGCGGTTTTAGTCGAACGTATTATTAAAAAGATTACGATGGGCGAGGAACCAATTGATGTTGATAGATTACTAGTTGCTACGTTTACAAATGCTTCTGCAGCCGAAATGAGAAATCGAATTGGAGAAGCATTGGAAAAAGAGTTAAAAAAGAATCCATCTTCTTTACACTTGCGCAGACAGCTTAATTTATTAAACCGTGCGTCGATTTCTACGCTCCATTCTTTTTGTTTAGAAGTCATTCGAACGTATTATTATTTGATCGATGTAGACCCTGGTTTTCGGATTGCAGATGATACGGAAGCGGATCTTCTGCGTGAAGAAGTATTAGAAGAATTGTTTGAAGAGCAGTACAGTATTGAACAGAACGAGCGATTCTTTGATTTAATTGATCGTTATACAAGCGACAGAAATGACTTAGATATTCAGCTTATGGTAAGAAAGCTATATGACTTTGCACGATCTAATCCCGACCCAAACGGCTGGCTTAAAATGATTGTGAGTCAATATGATGTCACAGAGGACTCTTCTATTGATTCACTTCCGTTTCTGTCTTTTCTTTTACAAGAAGTAACAACGCAGCTCGTGGGCATTGAGTCGATTTTAAAACAGGGCTTAGAGCTAACAAAGCTGCCGGGAGGGCCTGCTCCTCGCGCCGTTAATGCAGAGGAAGACCTGGCTCAAATTCATCGGCTGCTCAGCGCTTCTAAGCATTCTTTTGCTGATTTGCATGAGGAAATGCAGAATTTGAATTTTACTCGTTTAAAGCCATGTAAAGGAGATGCGTACGACTCGCAGCTTTTAGATGATTTTGGAGAGCTTCGCAAAAAAGCGAAAACAAGCCTTGAAAAGCTTCATGCTGATTTGTTTTCTAGGCCTTTGCACGGCTACATGGCTGATTTTGAAAAAATGAAGCCCGTTATTGAAACGCTAATCTTTTTAGTTCAGCGCTTCGGTGAACGATATGAACACATCAAAAAAGAGAAAGGGTTAGTGGACTTTTCTGATTTAGAGCATTATTGCCTGCAAATCTTGAGTGTAAAAGAAGACGGGGTGCTTAAGCCTTCGTCCATTGCTCAAAAATATCGCACTCAGTTTGAAGAGGTGCTTGTTGACGAATATCAAGATACAAATATGGTTCAAGAAACACTGATTAAATTAGTGACGAGAGATAGTGAAGAACAAGGGAATTTATTTATGGTTGGAGATGTAAAACAATCCATTTACCGCTTTCGTTTAGCGGAGCCATTTTTGTTTTTGACGAAGTACAAGCGATTTACGCAAGATGGACGACAATTTGGAAAACGTATTGACTTAAATAAAAACTTCCGAAGTCGTTCTCAAGTGCTTGACGCCACAAACTTTATTTTTAACCAGCTGATGGATGAAGAAGTAGGAGAAATTGCATATGACGATGATGCTTCTTTAAAATTAGGAGCATCGTATCCAAAAGTGGAAGGAATGGAAACGGAGCTTCTGCTGATTGCAAAAGAAAATGCAGAAGAAGGAGCGGAAGAAGAATCGGATTCTTCTCTCGTCGCGTTTTCAGAAGCAGAGCTTGAAACGGCTCAGTTAGAGGCAAGAGCAATGGCGCGCAAAATCAAAGAACTCGTTCAAAACCGTTTTCAAATATATGATCGCAAGCTCGATATCATGAGAAACGTAACGTATCGTGACTTTGTTATTTTGCTTCGTTCCATGCCTTGGGCTGCGCAGATTATGGATGAATTTAAACAAGAAGGCGTGCCGATTTATGCCGATTTATCAACAGGCTATTTTGATGCTACTGAAGTAATGATTATGATGTCTTTATTAAAAGTAGTAGATAACCCGCATCAAGACATTCCGTTAGCTTCTGTTCTTCGCTCACCGGTAGTAGGGCTTTCAGATGAAGAGTTGGCTACACTGAGAGCAGAGCAAAAGAAAGGAACGTATTATGATGCGTTAAAAACGTACTTAGCGGTTTCAGATGATGAAGAACTTCGCGATAAAGTGAAATATTTCTATGAGCAGTTAAAAGCATGGAGAACACAAGCTAGACAAAGCTCTTTGTCAGAACTAGTATGGCAAATTTACCGCGACACGGGTTTCTTTGAATTTGTTGGCGGACTTCCTGGCGGGAAACAGCGTCAAGCCAATTTACGTGCTCTTTACGATCGCGCTCGCCAGTATGAGGCGACTTCATTTAGAGGTCTGTTCCGCTTTTTACGCTTTATTGAACGGATGCAGGATCGAGGGAACGATTTAGGAGCTGCTCGAGCGCTGGGAGAACAAGAAGATGTGGTGCGTTTGATGACGATCCACAGCAGTAAAGGTCTTGAATTTCCTGTTGTTTTCGTAGCTGGTCTTGCTCGTCAGTTTAACTTAATGGACTTGAATAAAGCTTATTTACTCGATAAAGAACTAGGTTTTGGATCTAAATATATTGATCCGAAACTGCGTATTACGTACCCGACTCTTCTTCAGCAGACCATGAAGAAAAAAATGAAAAAAGAAAGCATGGCAGAGGAAATGCGGGTATTATACGTAGCTTTGACGCGTGCGAAAGAAAAACTTATTTTAGTTGGAACAGTAAAAGACGCATCAGAAAAGCTCAGACAATGGAGCTCCGTTATGGGACACGAAGATTGGACGCTTCCAGCTCACGTGAGAAGAGATGCAAAATGTTATTTAGACTGGATTGGACCTTCTTTAATTCGTCACAAAAATGTTAGTCATATGGTTGAAGGAGAGGTCCAGCCGGCCGAGATGATTTATCAGCATGCTTCAAGCTGGAAGCTTTCAACGTTATTAGCAGGTGATTTAGCCGAACAGCCTCTTGAAGAGCAGCAGCATCATGAAGAGCTTTTGAACGCTCTTCAAAAGCATGAGCCAGTTACAGAATCCAGCGATTATAAAGAGGAAGTGTATAGACGCTTAAATTGGTCTTATGATTATCGTGTAGCTTCCGTTCATCGTTCAAAGCAATCTGTTTCTGAACTAAAAAGGCAGCAGCAGCTGACGGATGCAGGTGCAAGCAGTGATCTTGTTCGGGGAGCTAAAGCACCTCTTGAAAACCGTCCGCTGTTTCTTCAAGAGAAATCTCTCACAGGAGCTGAAAGAGGAACAGCTACACATGCCGTTATGCAGCAGCTTCCATTAAATAAAGCTTATACCCTCGAAATGGTTCAAGACTTTATTCAATCAATGGTTACCAAAGAATTGTTGACGCAACAGCAAGCGGATGCCGTTGATGCAAATGATGTAGCAGACTTTTTAGACAGTGACATTGCACAAGATATTCGAACGGCTCGCACGGTTTATAGAGAGATGCCTTTTAGTTTAGGTGTCTCCGCTAAAGAAATCTATGATCATTGGGAGCAGGAAGACGAAACGATTTTAGTACAAGGTATTATTGATTGTTTATATGAAACGGAAGAAGGCCTCGTTTTACTTGATTTTAAAACAGATAATATTTCGGATCGTTTTCAAGGGGATTTTGAACGAGCAAAACCATTTCTAATTGAAAGATACCGCATTCAGTTAGAGCTTTACGCAAAGGCCATTGAGCGGATTGTGAAACAACCTGTTCAGCATCGCTATCTTTACTTTTTAGATGGTGGACATGCTGTTGAAATATAAGAAAAGAAGAAGGCGATGGTCTTCTTCTTTTTCACCAATAAGGAGAGAGTAACATGCGTTTATTACATACAGCGGATTGGCATTTGGGGCGAACGTTAGAAGGTCGAAGTCGTCTAGCTGAGCAAGCACAGTTTTTAGATGAACTGGCAGACATTGTGGAAGAAGAAAAGATAGATGCTATTCTCATGGCGGGAGATGCCTTTGATACGGTGAACCCTCCAGCAGCGGCAGAGCAGCTCTTTTACGAAAGTATGTCTAGATTGAGCAACAATGGAAAACGTCCAATTATTGTTATTGCAGGTAATCATGATAACCCAGATCGGCTGTCGGCGGCTTCTCCATTAGCCGTTCATCAAAATATTACACTTCTTGGTTTGCCTACTACCGATGTAGAAAGCATTCACATTCCTACATCAGATGAAATATTAAAGGTTGCGGCTCTTCCTTACCCATCTGAATCAAGGTTAAAGGAACTGTTAGCAGAAGAAAATGATGAGCTGGCTCTTCGAAATTCATACGATGCCAGAGTAAAAGGTATTTTCGATAAAATGAGTGAGCAGTTCACAGCAGATACCGTTAATATTGCCATGAGTCATATTTACGTAGCTGGCGGAAGTTCAACGGACTCAGAACGTCCAATTGAAGTAGGAGGAGCTTATACGGTGGCGGCGACTAGTTTACCTGCTAATGCTCAATATGTAGCTCTAGGACATTTGCATCGCCCGCAAATGATCAATCGCGCCCACACTCTGGCAAGGTATTCCGGTTCACCTCTTGCTTACAGCTTTTCGGAGTCAGGATACGCAAAGTCGGTTACCATTTTAGATGCTCAGCCAGGAAAAGAGGTTGAAATGACGGAAATTCCATTATCTAGCGGAAAGCCTTTGACGCGTTGGAAAGCGAAAAACGGATTGGCAGAAGTATATACGTGGCTTGATGAACAGAAAGATGCGCAGGCATGGGTTGATTTAGAAGTTCACGTAGAAGATGCACTTTCACTAGAAGAAATCCATCGACTTCGCAAGCTTCATCCAGGCTTTATTCATATTCGTCCGGTATTCAAAGCAGAAGAACTAGCAAATGAAACACGTTCACAGCGCGAAGTGCCAATCGAAGAACTGTTTACAAAGTTCTACAGCAGGCAAACCGGCGGAGGGGCACCTGATGATGAGTTAGTCAAACTGTTTTTAACCTTGATTAACGATGAAGAAGTATCGGGAAAGGAGGATGAAAAATGAAACCTATTAACTTGACCGTTTCGGGGCTTCACAGTTTTAGAGAAAAACAAACTGTCGACTTTGAAGCGCTGTGTTCAGGCGGTGTGTTTGGAATATTTGGTCCTACTGGAAGCGGGAAATCCTCCATTTTGGATGCCATTACACTAGCTTTATACGGAAAAGTAGAGCGTGCAGCCAATAATACACAAGGAATTTTAAATCACGGGGAAAATGAACTGAAAGTATCGTTTACGTTCGAGCTGGAAAACGCTAGTCATAAAAAACGCTATACTGTTGAACGAAGCTTTAAACGGACAGATGAGCTGCGTGTGAAATCAGCTTCCAGTCGATTGATTGAAATTGAAGATGAAACGTACGTATTAGCGGATAAAACAAATGATGTAAACCAGCAGGTACAGGAACTTCTTGGTTTAACAATTGATGATTTTACAAGAGCTGTTGTATTACCACAAGGAAAATTTGCAGAGTTTTTATCATTAAAAGGGACGGAGCGCCGTCAAATGCTTCAGCGTCTTTTTAATCTCGAGCAGTACGGAGATCAGCTTAGTAAGAAAATACGCTATCAAGTTCAGCAGCTAAAAACAGACCTAGATAAAATCACGGCAGAACAAACGGGATTAGGTGAAGCTTCAACAGAGAAAGTAACAGAAGCCGAGCAGCTTGTAAGTGATAGCATTGTACTTTTGGAAAAACGAGAAAAAGAAGCGGCTGATTTGCAGGAACGATACGATCAGCAGGCGTCTCTTTGGAAAGCGCAGCAGGAAAAAACACTGTTAGAAGAAAAACTAGTGCATGCTTCTAAGCAGGAAGAGGAGATTAAACAAAAGCAAGATTTGCTGACGAAAGCGCAGCAGGCAGAGCGTCTTTTTCCTTATTTAGAAACATTTGAACAAGCTGAAAAACAGCAGAAGCTTTATAAAGATAAAGTAGAAAAATTAAAAGTGCAAATTGTTCAGCAAAGTGAGGAATATAAGCGATCCAATAGCTTATATGAGCAGGCTCGCTTACAAAAAAATGAACAGCAGCCCAAATTGGTTGTTCAAAAAGAACAGCTCCAACAAGCTTCTGATCTTCAAAAACAAATTAAAGATGGGCAGCAAGAAGTAAAAGAAGCGGAAGTTTCTCTTCAGCAAAAGCAGCAGGCACTTCAAACGAAAAATGATGAATTAATAGAAGCGGATAAGCGGTATCAGCAAGGTCTGAATCTTCAAAAAGAGTTAAAAGAAGCATTAACAAAAGTGGAGATTCAACCTGATTATCGGCAGGCTGTTCAGCAAGCATTCTACCGTTATCAAGTATGGAATAATGATAAAAAAAATCTAGATGAAGGCCAAAAAACGTATAAAGAAAAAGCGGAACAGCTTCAGCATTTGCATACACAAAAACAAACACACCAAGAGAGATATCAGCAAACAATAGAACGAAGCAAAGAGTTATTTTCAGATATTCAAGGCTTGTATCACACTGTATGTGAGCGGGAAAAAGAGTTTCAGCAGCTTTTTAAACAGGCGGATCATTTAATGAGTGATCTAAAAAGACGCAAGGAAAAAGAATGGTCACATCGTCTGGCTCATCAATTAGCTGAGCAGCTGACTAAAGGAGAGCCTTGCCCAGTTTGTGGCTCTGAGCATCATCCTAACCCCGTGTTAAACCAAAAAGAAGAAAATAGTACAGTAGAATCAGCGGATCAGTTCGAAGATCAAGTCAATCAGTTGCGTGAACAGCGATTTAGCTATTCGTCGCTTAAAATGCAGCTTGAACAGCTAGCTAAACCTCTTGTTGAAAAAATACCTGATTTAGCTGGGTTTATGAATGAAGCTGGCCAAGTCCCTGCTTTAGGAGAAATGAGTACAGATGCCTTTGGCCAGTATGCTAAGAAAATAGAAGTTGAAATCAAATCTCTTGAGCAGGATTATTTGCAGGTAAGTGAAAAACAGCAGGCAATTCTAGGGCAGGTACAAAAGGTCCAGCAAAGTCTTGAAAAGATTGAATTAGAGCTTGCTCATTATCAAAAAGAACAAATTGAATTAGAAGGAAAAGTCAATCAGCAAAAACAAGCGTTACAAGCAGGAAAAGAAGCTTTTCAACAAGATTATCCTTCCTTTGTATTTGAAGAGATGGAAAAAATTAATGAACAGCTAAACGAGCGAGAAAAAGAAGAGCAGACAATAAAGGCTCGAATTGAAAAAAGCAGCGTATTTTTTGAAAATCAGCAAAAGAAAATCGAACGTCTAAAAGAAGAAAAATATGCGGGCGAAAAAGAATTTACAGAATTAAAAGCAATGCTGTCTCATAAACAATCTCTTGTTCACTCGCAAATTGAACGCTTGCGTACGCTTACAGATCAAGAAGATATTGAACAAGCGCTGCAAAAAACAGTTCACTTACTTGCGGAGTTAGAGACGAATGAACAGCAGGCGTATCAACATTGGCAGACTGTTCAAAAAGCGTATCAAACGCTGCAAATGGATGAAAAAGCAGCGAGCGAATCTCTAGAAACAGCTCATATCCAGTATAAAAAAGCAGCTGGAAAATGGGAAGAAGCGATAGGGAGTTCTTTATTCAGCGAAGAAAAAGAAGTTCAGCAAGCTTTGTTATCACATGATGAGATGAAATTGTTGGATGAAACTGTTCAGGCTTATTGGGACAACATAAAACAGATGAAGTCATCAATTGAACAGTTAAATATCCAGCTGAATCAGCAGTCCATAGAAGAGCAGCAATTTGAAGAAACTCAGCAGCTGCTTCATGATATAAAAGCCGCTGTAAAAGAAGCCGTTCAGCTCAAGGGAGCAGCTGAGCAAACGTTAAAAAGCGTCAAAGAACGGCATGAGCGATTTTTAGTGCTTGAACAGGACCGTGAAGAAAAACAAGCGTTATTTGAACAGTATCAAAAGCTTCAAACAGTATTTAAAGGAAATGCTTTCGTCGAATATATTGCTGAAGAACAGCTGATGTCCGTTAGCCGAGATGCTTCAGAGCGTCTGGGTATATTAACACGTCAGCGCTATGCGATTGAAGTTGATTCACAAGGCGGCTTTATCATGAGAGATGATGCAAATGGAGGCGTAAAACGTCCGGTTTCAACTTTATCGGGAGGGGAAACATTTTTAACTTCCCTCGCTCTGGCCCTTTCATTATCTGCACAAATACAGCTAAGAGGAGAATATCCACTGCAGTTTTTCTTTTTAGATGAAGGATTTGGAACGCTTGATGGAGAGCTTCTTGATACCGTGGTTACGGCGCTTGAAAAACTTCAGTCCAATAATTTATCAATTGGAGTCATCAGTCACGTACAAGAACTTCGAGCTCGGCTGCCAAAACGTTTGATTGTTGAGCCGTCCGAGCCTTCTGGCAAAGGAACTAGTGTAAGAGTAGAAACTTTATAGGGAAGGAAATCTATATGAAGAAAAAAGACAGGCGAATAGGAACATGCGAATTATGCGGAAGGCAGGATGTCTTGACGACCGTACATCATTTAACGCCAAAGGAAATGGGCGGAGTGTTTGAACCGACGGCAAACTTATGTATTCCGTGTCATAAACAAATTCATGCGTTATACACAAATGATGAATTAGCCATTCGTCTTAATACGATTTCTTTATTACAAGCTGATTCTAAAATTAGCTCTTTTATTAAATGGATTCGTAAACAGCCTTCTTCTAAATTACCTAAAACCAAAAAATCAAACAGCCGAAAATCTAAGTGAATGAAAAACCCCTTATCTGCTTTAGTAGCAAAGATAAGGGGTTTTTTTAAGCATTTGCCGCTATATTTTGATCGAATAAATCTGGATCTAACGTATTTGTTCCTGAAATGCCGTTATTTGTATTAACAAAGTTACCTGTATTTAAAGAGCCTGAGCCTGAGGCTGTTTTAGCAGCGCTTTTTGGAGAAACATAAAACGTATCTCCAAACGTTACGACACCGCCCCCGACGCTCGTGATACTAACGGGTCCGATTATTGCTGGCATGAGGTTCACACCCTTTTTTTCGTGATATTAGTTTAGTATATGAGCAGTTTCTTAAAAGGTTCACTCACTGCCGCTAGCTTCTGAAGCAGCTTTCTTTGAAGCTCCTGTTTCAGCTTCCTTTGAAGGTTCATCGTTGATCAGTTCACGAATATGCTTAATGCGGGCTTCTGCATACACATTGCAGGTCGAGCCAACATGAATAACTGACGAGAATGAGCACCCTTTTATATCAATTCTGTTAACGCGGATTAAAGGTATTTCATTCCACGTTTGAACGGGAATAGGTTCGTAGTCACCATGGGGAATAGGCTCACTAAAGATAGCATAATCATCAAAATTTCCTTCTCTGCCGTAGAAAAACGGATACTGTCTCCGATCAGCTAACGCTTTATTAAGTAGGTGAATTTCTGTTGAATCTCCAATTTGGCAAAAAGAGCTCGCCGACAAGGAATTAATTTCTATATAATTAACAGAAGATGTGCGTGAAAGCATACATAAGCTCCTTTATGATAACGATAGTGGAACATAAGGACCGATAATCAAAGATTCCGCTGGTGTATCAAATGTTGAAGAGAGAGAGATGTAATTTGCATCACCAATTAAAAAAAGAGAGGAAGAAGATACGCCTGTAATACTAACGTCTCCAACAAGCAATTCACGGTTTACAACGTTAAAGTTCATGAAGGGGGTCCACCTTTCTTTAAGGATTCAGGTAAATACGTTAAAAATGCGTCAATTCCTTTTTTCATATCTTCATAAAGTTTACCGATAATTTGCGGTTTAATTTGTTCAAAATTCCGTTCCATTTCCTCCGGCTGAACTTGCTGTATATAAAAAGTAATCCGCTGCTGCAGCTGCTTTTTAATATCTTCTAAAATAAACTCGTAGTACGATTCATCAATCATCATCGAGCGCTCATCAAGCACATGTTGAACCATAGAAAATCCATATTGATTAAGCTCATTTAAAATCGTTTCATGAATATCAGAGGCCCACTGCTTTTCTAGCTGGCGATTCAATGGTTTTAAGCTGGGATTTTGCGGTCCAGGACCTCCGGGTTGTCCCGGCTGCTCACCTTGAGGCGGCTGCCCTTGTGGCTGAGCTCCTTGCGGAAATGTTACTTCTGGTTTCTCATTAATAATGATATCTTCTAAATTATCGGGTGTAAGAGGATTCAATCCAATATTTAATGTTCCATCTAAAGAATCAATTTTTAACTGTTCAAATTTATATTCAATTTTATCAATTTTAATAGGTGGCTGTTCACCTAACTCTTTTATTTTTTGCTGAAGTTCTTGTACGTTTTTTTCAAGCTGAGCAATGCGTCCTTCTTGCTGCTGAATATACGAAGACATTTGCTGAACATACTGATGAACCTGCTGAATATAGTTCATGTTATCCACCTTCAATCACCTCGATTCCCTTATCTCCCGATAAAGAAAATAGTTATATATATACATATGGCGATGAAGGCTGTAACATGTCAGTCGTTGTCTCGAGCTGGTGGAGTTAGCGACTGTGAAAAAGGTGCTGGGGCTGCTCCTGCGCCTGTTCCGGGAGTAAAGGTAGAGGGAGAAACAGATCCAAGAATGCCTTTTTTTGTTTCGGTAGGTGCAGCGCCTGTAAATCCTCCTGTATTAAAGAGATTTGAGTTCGGTTTAATAACACCTACGCTTCCAATTTGAAGTACCGAAGAGTTACTTACGGCACTGATTTTCATACTTTGAATACAGATACTTTGATTCACGTAAAAGTTCATAAGCATCCTCCTGTATGAGCTTCATTTCTATTATAGATTTCCAGCAACATTTTGGTCATTTACGTCATTGTCTGACGTATTGGTTGAGCTCTGCTGATTCACAACATATAATCCGTCACCTGTATTAAACGAACCTGCGCCAGCATATGTTTTAGCAGTGGAAATAGGGGCTATTGTATAAACATCTCCAATATGAAAGACGCTGGCTGAACCAACACTGTTAAGATTAACAACACCAACAATGGCAGGCATAGGCAAACACCCTTTTAATTTAGTCTAGTAACAGCATATGAAGCCTAGATAAAAAGGTGATTAATGCTTTTTCCTTATCTATATGCAGAGGAGAGGTAAAACATTAAAAAGAGGAATGGAAATAGTAAACATTGAAGAAAAACTTTTGCGTTCGATATAATGTGAAGGCAATAATGAAATCATGTAAGGTGTGAAAGAATGAAACGTTTTAAAATGAATGCAGCTGATAAAGAACAGCGTATTGAAGCGGCGGATGTATTAAAAGGAATTGCGCTTATCGGTATTTTGCTCATAAACATGCCGAATTTTTATTCGCCTGCTTCGTATTACGACAATAATTTGATGAATGGTTCAAGAATGAGTTATGTTGCTAATGGATTAGTTGATATAGTAATAGGACAGACAGGATACGCGCTGCTTGCTATTTTGTTTGGATTTGGTTTTATGAAAATGTTCCAGCGTACATACGAAAGGCAAATAAGCTTTACTCCTTTTTATGTACGAAGAATGACAGCTTTGCTTCTCGTGGGAGCTATTCATGCTGTATTTATTTGGCATGGTGATATGATTGTGATATACAGCTTCTTTGCTTTGATTATGCTGTTTTTTCAAGAAGCAAAGAAAGAAGTGTTATTAGCATGGGGAACCGGAATATTTAGTATTTACGCTGTGATTATGATTGTTATTTTAACGGTAGCGGCTTTTGCTAATGAAGGAGAGACAGCGGCAGGAATTCACCAGCCTATTATTGACCAAGCGCTTCAAGTATATGGACACGGAAATTTTGCGTCAATATTTCATCAGCGCTTGCTGGATTGGTACTACGCTTATAATTTAAATACGGTTCCTTTTCTGTTTTTATCGCTATTTCCACTGTTTTTATTAGGCGGCTTTATAGCAAAAAGCGAATGGTTTAAAGAAATAGAAGAATATATAGTTGAGACAAAGTGGATTTGTCTTATTTCATTCATCGTATATGGAGCATCATCTGTATTGCCTTATGCTTTAGATCACAATGTAGCTACATCTTATATTCACGATACAATTGGAGGAACGGCAGGAGCAATTTTTATTGTAACGTTGGTTACATTAGCTATGCGAAGTGTATCTATTCAAAAAGTCATGCAGCCATTTGCTTTTTTGGGAAGAATGATTTTAACTAATTATATTGTCCAGTCTATTGTATGTACATTTCTTTTTTACTCATATGGATTAGGATACTATGGGCATATTTCAATTGTAGAAGGATTGGCTATTGCGGGGATTATCATTTTTATTCAACTGCTGGGAAGCTGGATATGGATGAGCCTATTTTCAGATGGACCGTTTGAAAAACTCATTCGGTATGCTACATATGGACGCAGCCTCTAAAAATCCTTTTCCTTCCTTATATTATTGGTGAAGGAAAGGTTTTCATGATATGATATTTTCAGAAAGGACGTGAGATGAATGGCTCCACTACATATTCATGTAACGCTTTGGACATTATTGATTATCTCGTTTGTGGTTTCGTTGATTTTACATCGAGCAGGTAAAGCTAAAGGTCAAAAAATCTTACATATGGTGGCGAGACTTCTATACTTATTAGTATTAGTATCAGGTCTGCATATGTTAGCAGCTTGGTACCATTTTCAAGGCGCAGCGCTCATTAAAGGAATTGCCGGAGTGTTAGTGCTTGTGGGAATGGAAATGGTCCTTGTTCGTACTGAAAAAAGAAAACGTACAGGCGTTGCTTGGGCAGTTCTTGTAATTGCGCTTATCTTAGTATTCTATTACGGATATGTCGTACTAGGATAAGAAAAGAGGATAGGGCAAGAGTATTTTAGTTCAAAAAAAATCGAAGTATTAATCAGAATTCTGATTAATACTTCGGTTTTTTTTTCGTTGTCATGGTGAAAGTAAATTTAATGCGTGTAGGTGCTTCTAGCTGTTGATTGGAGGGCAAGGCGAAGACTCCTGCGGGAAAAGTGGCACAGGTGAGACCCCGCAGGAGCGTAAGCGACGAGGAGGCTCATCGGCCGCCCGCGGAAAGCGAAGCCTTGCATGGAAATCAATAGCGGTTTAAAAGCAATCAATACGAACTCATATATCCAATTTTTTCTTTTTAGATTAGGTTGATGAAGTTATGTCTCAAACTCTTTTCTTTTACTTTAATCTAAAAAAAGATTCATTGAACGTTCTCCATCGTTAACGGTATATTCAAATCGGTCTAGGTATTGCGTGCCTCGTTCGAATAAATGCTGAACGGCACAAATTTTTTCCTCATTGTCATAAATGATAAAATTAGCACCTTTTGTATCACCGTCTGTCGGTAAAAAACATAATGTGTTGTGACAGTAAATACAATCATAAAGAGAGAATTTTAATGAATTTAAGTGCTGAGTGAATGATAAAAAGGTCTCTTTCGGTAGTGATTGAAGAAGCTGTTCGTATGCATAAGGTAGCTTTTTAGTCAGTCTTAGCTTATCTCCATTTCGCAATAAATACGTTCCATCGTGAAGCTTTATTTGACGGTCATCAACCATAATGGCTTTTTCCCAGCGTGTATCAATAAGAAGTTCTAATGTCTCATCCATTACTTCATGAAGCATGGAAGCTTCGTCACTTTCATCTTCAAAGAAAATCCACTGTGAATCAACACATTCAACCGTACCAATCACGAAGGAACGCGGCTGATTGTTCATAGCTTGTTGTTTAGAATAATGATTCATAATCAAACCTCCGTGTGAAATTTATCCATATTTTTTTATTGCCTAAAAAAGCTCTCTTTATAACTGAAAAGTAAAAATAAAATATAAGGACAATTCAACTGTAACTACTGCGTGCATACAATGGCATTATTTCATTCATAAACAAGAGCGTGAAAGAAAGGATGATAAACGATGTGTGGTATAACGGGTTGGGTCGATTTAAAGCGATCGCTTTTAAATGAAACAGCAACAATAACAAAAATGGCTGACACTTTATCGAAAAGAGGTCCTGATGACACCAACGTATGGACACAGCAGCATGTTGCTTTTGGGCACAAACGCTTAGTTGTAGTAGATCCTCAAGGCGGAAGACAGCCGATGACGCGAGAAAAAAATGAACAGCTCTACACGCTTTGCTATAATGGAGAGCTTTACAACACGGAAGATATTCGGAAAGAATTACTAAAAAGAGGTTATCAATTTCAGGGACATTCAGATACGGAAGTACTTCTAACATCTTATATAGAATGGAAAGAATCATGCGTAGATCATTTTAACGGTATCTTTGCTTTTTCGATCTGGGATGAAGCCAATGAAAAGTTATTTATAGCACGCGACAGAATGGGAGTGAAGCCCTTATTCTATCGATCTTATGAAGGTGGAATTCAATTTGCATCAGAATTAAAGGCGATATTAGCTCATCCTGAGGTAAAAGCAGAAGTAGGATTAGATGGATTAGCAGAAGTGTTTGGCTTAGGACCTTCTCGTTCTCCCGGCCACGGCGTATTTAAAGAAATAAATGAATTGCGTCCGGCTCACGCGCTCACGCTTACGCGTAACGGGTTGAAGATTTGGCGATACTGGAACGTAAAAAGTGAGCAGCATACAGATAATTTAGCTGAAACAACAGAAAAAGTTAAATTTTTAGTGCAAGACGCGATTGTAAGACAGCTAGTGTCGGATGTCCCGGTTTGTACATTTTTATCAGGTGGAGTGGACTCAAGCGCCATTACAGCAATTGCTGCAAATGCGTTCAAAGAAAGCGGCAAGGGCTCCCTTCATACGTATTCTATCGACTATGAAGACAATGATAAATTTTTTAAAGCAAATGAGTTTCAGCCAAATTCTGATGGAACTTATATCAAGCTCATGTCCGATACGTTTCAAACAAATCATCATCGCTGCATTATTTCAACGGAGGACCTTGTGCAGCATTTAACAGAGGCTGTAGAGGTGAGAGATCTTCCTGGAATGGCTGATGTAGATTCATCGTTGCTTTGGTTTTGCCGTGAAATCAAACAAGATTTTGTCGTGAGCTTATCAGGAGAATGTGCAGATGAAATTTTTGGAGGATATCCGTGGTTTCACCGAAAACACGATTTGTCTTCGGATACTTTCCCGTGGATGCGCTCATTAGATGCTCGAATTGATTTGCTGCAAAGTTCATGGAGAAAGAAATTACAGTTAGAAGATTATGTACGTGCAAGATATGAAGAAACGTTAAAGGAAGTGCCTGAATTAGAAGGTGAATCGTTAGAAGATGCGCAGCGGAGAAAGCTGTTTTATTTAAATCAGGTTTGGTTTATGACAACTTTATTAGATCGTAAAGATCGTATGAGCATGGGAGCGAGCTTAGAAGTACGCGTACCTTTTGCAGATCATCGCCTTGTGGAATATGCATGGAATATTCCATGGGAGATGAAAATGACGGGCAATAAAGAGAAGGGGATTTTACGCAAAGCGCTTGAAGGAATTTTGCCTCATGACGTTCTTTATCGCAAGAAAAGCCCTTACCCTAAAACGCATAACCCAGCTTATACAAAAGCTGTAACTGTATGGCTTCAATCTCTTTTACAAGATAAACAGTCACCTCTTTATGAATTTTTTGATAAGCAGCAGTTAAAGCATATTATTGATACAGGCGGAGAAGGATTTAAAGCGCCGTGGTTTGGTCAATTAATGACAGGGCCTCAGCTGCTAGCTCATCTAGCTCAAATTCACGTCTGGTTTACTCACAATAATATTCAAATTGTTGAATGACAGGACCCTCTCAGTACAGAGGGTTTTTTTATAAAATCAGTCATCCATTTCTCTTTTTTATACGTTTAAGTAGAGAAGAAGACCGCAGTCTATTTTTGTATAACTTTACATAGATATAAAATAAAAGCTTGAAAGCACCGAATAAAGGGAAAGTGTACTGAAACCCTGGAAAAATGGTACAAACGTCATATTTTCATGGTTTAGTTATTGGTAATTTTATGATTCGAATAAAGACAAGCAGTTTATCGTTGTGTTTAATAATAAAGCTTTGTATAATGTTTGTATAACTATTGTATAAGATTAGGAGTGTATGTATGCAAAAAAACGTAATCGTGATTGGAGCAGGTCCAGGAGGACTAGCGGCAGCAATGCTGTTAGCAAGTCATGGCTATAAAGTAGATGTATATGAAAAGCAAGGATACGTGGGCGGGCGAAATTCAGCGATTAAAATGTCAGGTTATACGTTTGATATGGGTCCTACATTTTTGAGCATGCCACAGATTTTTGAAGAATTATTTCAAGCTGCTAATCGCAATGCGCATGACTATATGGACTTAAAACGTCTAAATCTCATGTATGAGCTTATCTTTGATGATGCACAGATTCAGATGACGGATAACCATAAAAAGATGAAAGAAGAAATCGAACGTTTATACCCAGGAAACGGGGAAGGCTATGAGCGCTTTATGAAAGACACCGAAGCAAAGATGGCGGCTTTGCTGCCTTTATTGCAAGGGCAGATGGATCGTTTTCATCACTATTTAAAGCCTGAAGCAATTCGAGCACTGCCGCATTTATCCTTAGGTAAAACGCTCTATGATGTACTTGGCAAGTATTTCACTGATGAGAAATTGAAATTAGCTTTTACTTTTCAATCGAAGTACTTGGGAATGTCCCCTTGGGAATGTCCAGGAGCCTTTTCTATTTTATCGTTTATGGAACATGCCTACGGTATCTTCCATCCGATAGGAGGAGTAAATCAGCTATCTCAAGCAATGGCAAAAGTAGTGGAAGAACATCAAGGGCACATCCACTTAAACCAAGGTGTTCAAAAACTATGGATTGAAAATAAGAGAGTAAAAGGAATTATTCTAGAAAATGGAGAGCGAATAGGGGCAGACGACGTCATTATCAATGGAGATTTTGCTCATGCCATGACGAATTTAATAGATGAAGGTACGCTTAAAAAATATGCAGTTAAAAAACTTGAAAAGAAAAAATACTCTTGTTCCACTTTTATGATTTATCTAGGCATAGACAAACAGTACAAAGATCTGCCTCATCACACGATTGTGTTCGCTGAAGATTATAAAAAAAATGTAGAAGAGATCACAAAAACGTTAGCTCTTTCAGAAGACCCTTCCATCTACATTCAAAACCCAAGTGTAACAGACCCAACTTTAGCACCAGAAGGAAAGTCTGCTCTTTATATTTTAGCGCCGGTTCCAAATAATTTCAGCGGTGTAAACTGGGATGAAAAACAAAAAGCTTTTCGAGATGCAGTATTAAAAATTGTAGAAAAGAAAACGGGTTTCAAAGATTTAGAGAGTCATATTGAAGTTGAAAAAATCATTTCACCAAAGCAGTGGGAAGAAGACGTGCTGGTCTATAAAGGAGCGACATTTAACCTTGGACATCAGCTCACTCAAATGATGGTACTGCGTCCGCATAATAAATTTGAAGAATTAGAAAATTGCTGGCTAGTTGGAGGAGGAACTCATCCAGGGAGCGGTCTACCAACTATTCTGGAATCATCCCGCATTACGACAAAGCTCATCTTAAAAAGAGACGGACAATTACTGAATGAGCCGTTTAAAACCATGAAGGAAATGGAGAGTGCATTATGAGAACAGCAATTGTTGGAGGCGGAATAGGCGGTTTAATTACCGCTTTGTTATTAAGCAAACGAGGTTTTTCTGTTGATATTTTCGAAAAAGAAAACAAGCTGGGCGGCCGGCTGGCGTTTGTAGAAAAAGACGGTTATAAAATTGATGAAGGTCCCACGATTGTCTTGCTGCCTTTAATGCTTGAACGTATTTTAGATGAAGCGGGCATTTCTGCTTCTCAATATGAACTAATACGCTGTGATCCACTTTATGATATTCATTTTCCAGACGGTACGACCTATACAAAAAAAGCGACTGAAAAAGATCAGTTAGAGGAGATTAGCCGTTTGTTTCCAGGCGAAGAGCAAAACTACCGGCGTTTTATGACTGAATTAAAAAAGCGATTTGAACTAGGAAGTAATGCATTTTTGGAAAAAACATTTGTAAATAAACGAGATTTTTGGACATGGCAAAACATTAAGGCATTAAAAAAAATGAATGCAAATAAATCAATGAGAAAATTTGTTTCAACGTATTTCCATGATGAACGTCTAGTAGATGCCTACTCGCTGCAATCTCTCTATATTGGAGGGAATCCTTATTCGGCACCAGCTATTTATTCCCTTGTTCCTTACAGTGAGCATGCTCATGGCATCTATTACGTAAAAGGGGGATACGCAAGTCTTGTGCCACTTCTTGAAAAGGCGCTGATAGAGCAAGGTGTAAGCATTCATTTGAATAAGGTGGTTCAAGAGCTTTCTATATCAGGAGACAAGACAGAAGGGGTTATTGTTGACGAAAAACTTCACCCATTTGATCAAGTGATTTTAAATGGCGACTTTCCTAATATGGCGAAAATTGCTCAAAAAAAAGAAAAGAAGTATGTGCCTTCGTCCAGCTGTCTGCTGCTTTATCTTGGTTTGAAGAGAAAATATGATCATCACAATGTGCATCAATACTTTATGGGCAATGATTTGGCTAAACATATGGAAGCAGTGTTTAAGCATAAAACGATTCCTGAAGATCCCGCTATTTATACATTTAATCCCTCTGTTATTGATCCATCCCTAGCTCCCGAAGGAAAAAGTGTGCTATATGCACTTGTACCGGTTCCATCAGGTGGCCACATTGATTGGAGCAATCAGCAAGATTTTGTTGATGGAATCATTCGAACTTTGGAAGAAAAAGGGTTTGGGGAGCTGCGTAAAGAAATAGAATGGGTAAAAGTACGCACGCCAAATGATGCTCAAGCATTTGGACTTTACGAAGGCGGAAGCTTTGGTATTGCTCCTGAGCTGTTTCAGTCAGGCGTATTCAGACCTCAGTACCAGCCGTACGAATATAAAAATGTTTTTGCGGTGGGAGCATCTATACATCCAGGCGGAGGCGTGCCAATTGTTATGCAAGGAGCAAAAATGTTGGCTGATCATCTTATTGAACAATCGTCTATTCAAACGGTTGCAAAGCTCTCTTAAGATCTTGTGAAGCCATAAGGAAATGATGGTTTATCCTTTAATAGAGAAAGGGGTCCTATATGATGAACATTTCGTTAGACAAAGCGTACACTCAGTGTGAAGAAATTATTAAAGAAAACTCAAAAACGTTTTACAAAGCTTTTTCCATGCTGCCGTCAAAACAAAGAAAGGCAGTATGGGCGGTATATGCATTTTGCCGTCAAGTCGATGATATTGTAGATGAAGGAAGTAATCCTGAAATAGAGCTGCAGCAATTCGAAGGAGAATTTGCTCGGTTTAAAAATGGAGAACTATTAAACGAAAGCGCCATGTGGGTAGCTCTGCGCAATGTATTTGAACAATATGAAATGAATGTTCAAGCATTTGACGATATGATTACCGGTCAGCGAATGGATTTAGTAAAAAAAGAATACGATACGCTTGATGAAGTGAAAACATACTCCTATCATGTAGCGAGTACGGTAGGGTTAATGCTTTTACCGATTTTAGCTCCAACTACTCATAAAGAATTAGAAGAAGAAGCAGTTGCGTTAGGCATTGCGATGCAGCTGACCAACATTTTAAGAGACGTGGGGGAAGACTTAGAGCGAGGGCGCATTTATTTACCGAAAGACCTTATGAATTCTTACGGATATACGCGCACGCTATTAGAGAACCGGTGGGTCACTTCTGAATTTATAGAAATGTGGGAGCACCTGGCCAAAGAAGCAGAAATGTATTATATAAAAGGGCTTCAGTCGATTCATAAATATCCCGTGGCTTCTCGTTTACCTCTTACAGGAGCGGCGCATTTATACCGAGCAATTCTTGATAAAATTCGAAAAGAACATTATGAAGTATTTACAGAAAAGCATTTTGTCACAAGTCAAGTGAAAAAGCAAATTATGACATCTATTTCTACGGGGTAACGCAAAGGAGCTACTTTTCCTTTGCGTTACTTTTTTTTGAAAAGATATGAAAGCGTTAACTATTATGTAAATAAGAAAAAAGTCTCATTTTTATCACATATTAACTTGAATATTCAGAAAATTACCTATATGATAATATACATAACATTAAATGTTAATAAAACTAACATGAAAGAGGGGTTACAATGAAAAAAGTGGAAGCTATCATTCGTCCAGAAAAATTTCAAGCACTGCGCGTAAAATTAGAGGAAGTAGGAATAAACGGATTAACAGTCTCAGAAGTGGCAGGCTGCGGTCAGCAAAAAGGAGAGCAGGGACTGTTCAGGGGACAAAGTTTTGAAATCAAACTAGTACCTAAAGTCAAGGTAGAAATGATTTTAGAAGCAGAACAAGTTCATGAAGTCATTAAGATCATTCAATCAATTTGTTCTACGAACCAAATAGGCGACGGAAAGGTTTTTGTCTATCCGGTAGAGGATGCTGTACGAATTAGAACAGGAGAAGCAGGTGTAGAGGCTATTTTATAAAAAGAGAGTGTTATTTTAATAGAGGGGGAGTTAAGCGTTGAAAAAGAAAATTAGTGCGGTTTTGTTTATTAGTTTGTTGGCGGCAACACGCGTTAATGCAGCTGATCCAACTGTCGAATCAGTCAGTGCATCAATTGACATGATGTGGGTAATGTTTGGGGCAGTGCTTGTGTTTTTAATGCACGCAGGGTTTGCGATGGTTGAAACAGGCTTCACTCGTTCGAAAAATTCGCTTAATATCTTAATGAAAAATATGCTAACGGTAGCTGTATCTTCCGTATTGTATTTTGTGATTGGTTTTGCCCTTATGTTTGGAAATTCAAAAGGAGGATTTATCGGTTCAAGCGGTTTCTTTTTAAATGGAGAAAGCGATCAAATGAGCTTTTTCGTCTTCCAAATTGTTTTCGCAGCAACGTGCGCTACGATTATTTCAGGAGCGGTAGCGGAACGTATGAAACTATCCAGCTATATGATGCTCACGATTGCTATGGTAGCTGTGATTTATCCAGTTGTAGGTCACTGGGTATGGGGAGGAGGGTGGTTGTCCAAACTAGGCTTCGTAGATTTTGCAGGATCGACAGTTGTTCATTTGACCGGGGCTCTTGGTGCGGCTGTAGCAGTTACTTTTCTAGGAGCACGTCTTGGAAAGTATGGAAGCGATGGAAAAGTCAATGCTATTCAAGGGCATAACATTCCGCTTGGCGCATTAGGTGTATTTATCCTCTGGTTTGGCTGGTTTGGATTTAATGGAGGAAGTACATTAGCAGCCGATCCTGCTCTTGTCCCGGGAATCATTGCAACAACATTAATGTCTGGGTCATGCGGAGTCCTGTCTTCTGCTTTATACACAAAGTTTCGCTACAAACGTATTGATGCTAGCTTAACATTAAACGGTGCCTTAGCTGGACTTGTAGGGATTACAGCTGGAACAGCAAACGTATCGATCCCGGGCGCGATCGTCATTGGGCTGATTGCAGGAATTATTCTAGTAGAAGCTGTGCATTTTATCGATAGCAAAATGAAGTTAGACGATCCAGTTGGCGCTATTACTGTTCATGGAATTTGCGGTATTTGGGGGACGTTAGCAGTGGGGCTGTTTGATACAGCTAACGGTTTATTTTATGGTGGCGGCGTACAGCTATTAGGTATTCAAGCTCTTGGAATTATAGCTGTGATGGGCTGGACAATTGGAACGGTTGGGTTATTCTTATTTGTTCTCACGCGTTTTTCTTCCATTCGAGTATCAAGCGAAGAAGAAATTGCTGGTTTAGATTTTGCTGAACACGGTTCATCCGCATACGAATTTCGTGAAAGTTTTGTAGCGACAGGAGACGGCAATCTTCATCCTGAATTTGGTGTTGGATTGATTGATCGATTAAATAAAGTGGGTAAAGTATCGGATAAACCTCATATATCGAACGTAAATGAGACGATATAGCAGTATATAGATAGAAAAAAGTGATTAAAAGTAAAAACTTTTAATCACTTTTTTTGTTTTTATCAACTTATTTAACAATAATGTAAGCGTTAACGTTATAATGGAAACAAAAGTGAGTTTGAAACAGTTCGTCTATAGGAGGGGAATAGATGAAATGGAAAAGGACAAGTATGCTACTTATACTATTATTGCTTTTTGGAAGCAGCGCCTCAGCGCAAGATCATAAAGATATACGTGATGAGGTGATATACTCATTGATGATTAACCGTTTTTATAACGGAAGTGAACAGAATGATCGAAATGTTAACTATGAACGCTCAGATGCCTATTATGGAGGCGATTTACAGGGAGTAGCACAAAAGTTAGACTATATTCAAGAGATGGGATTTACCGCTGTTTTATTGACTCCTTTTATGGAAAATGATGAGACAGGCTATCATGGATATGCGGTGACCGACCATTATAAAATAGACGATCATTTTGGAACGTTAAAAGACTTACAAAATCTTGTGAAGAAAGCACATGAGCGCAATATAAAAATTATGGTCGAATTTCCTTTGACAATCAGTAACAATCATACCTGGATAGCAGATAAAGGAAAACAAACATGGATAAGTAATGAATCCGGTACGGATAACGAAGTAATTAAAGCATTGCCTCACCTTAACTTAAAAGAAAGCGCCGTGCAGAAATACCTTATTAAAAATGCTGCCTGGTGGAGCAAACAAACAGATATTGACGGATATTACGTTAAAGATATCGATCAAGCTCCTTCTGCATTTATTTCATCTTTTTCTCAGACGTTAAAAAGCATGGATCCTTCCTTTCTATTAATAGGAGAAATAAACGGGCATTCATTAAAAAAAAGTGAGCAGGCTGATTCATTAGGAATGGATTTGCTTGTAGATAGAACGCTAGCCGAAGCCACTGCTGCTACGTTTAGCGGTACTAATCGTCCGCAGAAAATGTTGTATGACAAGTGGGAAAAAGGAAGTAATTTGCCTTTAGCCAATTTTTTAGATGATGTTCATAGCACACGTTTTACAGCAAAAGCATTAAAGAGTGAAAACCATCCTGGAGCCCGAACAAAGCAAGGGCTTTCCTACCTTTATACTTCGCCGAGTGTACCGATCGTTTTTTATGGAACAGAAATTGCGCTGAATGGGGGAAAGGGAGCAGAAAATTATGGCATGATGAATTTTTTAGCTAATCCCGATATTATAGATCATTTAAAAAAACTGGCTGAACTTAGAGCAAAATCGCCTTCTCTTCGAAAAGGAAGCTTTACCCTTGTGTCTGAGCAAAAAGGTGTGGCCGTATACAAGAGAAGGTATAAGGACGAAACGACGTTTGTTGTGATTAATAATACAAAGGAAACGTCGGCCATTAATGTACCGCTTAAAAAAGTTGGAAAAGAAAATGAATTAAGAGGGTTAATAACGGAAGGAATTATACGACCAGTTGACGATGTATACAACATTTCATTGGAGCCTGAGACGACAAATGTATATAAAGTAGTGAAAAATTCAGGGGTTAATATTGGATATATCGCAGCGGTTGCCGCTGTTTATACGGGATTCGGCATCTTTTTGTACAAAGCATCGTCAAAAAGAAGAAAAGAAAAGAAAATTTCTCAATCTCATAAAAAGGACAGCGCGTCGTAGTTGTCAAACTATATTGGATAAGTAGTAATGAAGAAAACATAATTAAGAGGTGGAATTATGGGTGTAACAATAAAAGATGTGGCAAATTTAGCAAATGTAGCCCCTTCGACGGTATCTCGCGTCATTGCAGACAGCTCAAGAATTAGTGAAAAAACAAAACAGCGCGTGCGATCGGCTATGAAAGAACTTGGTTATCACCCAAATATTATTGCGCGAAGTCTAGCAAATCAAACGACAGAGGCAGTCGGCCTAGTGATGCCGAGCTCAGCAGACAAGGTGTTTCAAAATCCATTCTTCCCAGAAGTGCTAAGAGGAATCAGCACCGGAGCTCACGAAAACAAAAGAGCGATTTATATGTCCACTGGAGAAACGGAAGAAGAGATTTTTGCAGAAGTTGTTCAAATGGTACAGGGAAGACGAGTGGATGGATTAATTTTGCTGTACTCCAAAGTTGATGATCAAGTACTTTCTTATTTGCAAGAACAGAGCGTTCCGTTTGTAGTTATTGGAAAGCCGTTTAAGCATAGTGAAAGCATCACGTTTGTTGATAACGACAATTTTAAAGCTGGAAAAGAAGCGACGGAATATTTAATTGAATCTGGTCATGAGCGTATTGCTTTTATTGGTGGAAGTCTTGAATTAGTCGTTACCATTGACCGTTTAACAGGCTATGATAAAGCGATTCAAAAAGCAAACATTCCTTACCGGGATGAGTATGTGATTCATGAAGAATTTCTACAGAAGGGAGGAAAAGAAGCTGTTTGCGAACTTTTATCTCTAAAAGAACGTCCAACGGCTCTAGTAGTAGCAGATGACTTAATGGCATTAGGCGTTTTAAATACATTGGATGAAATGGGAATTTCGGTTCCTGAAGACATCTCTATTGTCAGTTTTAATAATGTCTTAATCGCTGAAATGGCTAGACCAGCTCTTACATCAATTGATATTAATATTTTTGAACTTGGTTATCAGGCTGTAAGCTGCTTGATTAAGCAGATTGAAACGCCATATGCTGTTGCAGAACAAGTGCGCGTTCCTCACAAAATGATTAAAAGACAGTCCTGCAAAACCATTCAAATGACGAAAAGATAACGTAATACACAAATAGAAAGAGGCTGAGACAAAAGTAGTGTAGTTGAAGGAAGATCCGAACGAGTTTGATTCTTGATGGAGAATCAAACTCGTTCGGATTTTTTCGTTTTTAGATTGAATTGATTTAGGTATGTCTCAACATCCTCTTTACGCAAAAAAAATTGGCATTTTAAGCGCCAAAAAAATATACATATGCCAATTATTTTTTCTTTTATCAAAAAGAAAGAATGATATTAGTAGTGAAAGCCTTGATGATAAAGAGGCTGTAAAGTTTTATTAAAAGTTGGCACGCTATTTGCATAACTATAAATTAAACAAAGATTTGCATACTAGGAGGCATATATCATGGTAGTTTCTTATTCTCATGAACCATTTACAAATTTTAAGGACGAAAACAATAAACAGGTATTTCAAGAAGCATTAACATATGTGAATACACAGCTTGGCAAGACGTATCCACTTGTAATCAACGGTGAAAAAGTGGAGACCGAAGAGAAAATTACGTCTGTTAACCCAGCAAACATAAAAGAAGTAATTGGATATGTATCTACAGTAAATAAAGATCTAGCAGAGCAAGCAATACAGTCAGCTCTAAAAGCTTTTGAAACGTGGAAAAAGTGGAAAGTAGAACACCGAGCAGATATTCTTTTCCGCGCAGCGGCCATCATTCGTCGAAGAAAGCATGAATTTTCTAGTTATCTTGTAAAAGAAGCAGGAAAGCCTTGGAACGAAGCAGATGCTGATACAGCAGAAGCAATTGATTTTTTAGAGTACTATGCACGTCAAGTCCTGACATTAAAAGACGGTTCCCCAGTACAGAGCCGAGACGGTGAGTATAATCAGTACAATTATATTCCGCTTGGCGTAGGTATTATTATTTCACCATTTAACTTCCCGTTAGCTATTATGGCTGGAACCGCAGTAGCAGCTATTGTAACCGGAAATACGATTTTATTAAAACCAGCTGATGCCACTCCTGTAGTAGCAGCGAAATTTGTAGAAGTAATGGAAGAAGCAGGATTACCAAAAGGCGTATTAAACTTTATTCCTGGTGCTACACCTGAAATTGGTGACTACTTAGTGGAACATCCAAAAACACGCTTTGTTTCATTTACCGGCTCGCGTGCAGTGGGTTGCCGCATTTACGAAAGAGCAGCAAAAGTACAGCCGGGGCAAAAATGGCTAAAACGTGTTATAGCTGAAATGGGCGGAAAAGACACGGTGGTTGTAGACAAAGATGCTGATCTTGATTTAGCAGCTTCTTCAATCGTATATTCTGCATTTGGTTTTGCAGGGCAAAAGTGCTCCGCAGGTTCTCGTGCTGTTGTGCATCAAGATGTATATGATGAAGTGCTTGAAAAAGCAGTTGCGCTAACAAAAACATTAACTGTTGGCAACCCGGAAGAAGTTTCGACTTATATGGGACCTGTTATTCACGAGGCTTCGTACAATAAAGTATTATCGTATATTGAAATTGGAAAAGAAGAAGGGCGTCTCGTTGCGGGAGGAGAAGCAGACAATTCAACTGGATACTTTATTCAGCCAACTATTTTTGCGGATGTAGATGAAAAAGCTCGTCTCATGCAAGAAGAAATTTTTGGTCCGGTAGTAGCATTCTCTAAAGCGCGAGATTTTGATCATATGATGGAGATTGCAAACAATACAGAATATGCATTAACAGGCGCTTTATTATCAAATAACCGCGAGCATATTGAACGCGCCCGTGAAGAGTTCCATGTTGGAAACCTGTATTTTAACAGAGGATGTACAGGAGCGATTGTAGGATACCAGCCTTTTGGCGGATTTAATATGTCAGGAACGGATTCAAAAGCAGGGGGACCGGATTATCTAGTTCTTCACATGCAAGCAAAAACAACATCTGAAACATTTTAATTGGAAAATAAGGAGGAATAAATATGACAACTGAAACACAAAAAACGGTGAAAATTATTGAGCAAACAGAAAAGTTTGGGGCACATAACTATCATCCGCTGCCGATTGTAATTGAAAAAGCAGAAGGCGTATGGGTACACGATCCAGAAAATAATAAATATATGGATATGCTAAGCGCGTATTCCGCTGTTAACCAAGGACATCGTCATCCGAAAATTATTGAAGCATTAAAACGTCAAGCTGATAAAGTAACGTTAACGTCACGAGCGTTTCATAATGATCAGCTTGGTCCATGGTATGAAAAGATTTGTAAATTAACAAATAAAAATATGGCTCTTCCAATGAATACGGGAGCAGAAGCGGTTGAAACAGCCATTAAAGCTGCACGCCGCTGGGCTTACGATGTGAAAGGTGTTGCTGAAAATCAAGCACAAATCATCGCATGTGTGGGCAACTTCCACGGTCGTACAATGACAGCTGTTTCATTATCATCTGAAGCAGAATATCAACGTGGTTTTGGACCGATGCTTCCAGGACTTCAAACGATTCCTTACGGTGATTTAGAAGCGTTAAAAGCTGCTATTACACCGAATACGGCCGCATTTTTAATTGAGCCAATTCAAGGCGAAGCAGGTATCGTTTTACCTCCAGAAGGCTTCTTAAAAGCTGCAGCTGACTTATGTAAAGAAAACAATGTGCTATTTATTGCTGACGAAATCCAAGTCGGCTTAGCGCGTACAGGCAAGATGTTTGCTTGTGATTGGGAAGACGTAGAACCAGATATGCTGATTTTAGGTAAAGCGCTTGGAGGAGGAGTTTTCCCTATTTCTTGCGTAGTCGCTAACGAAGACATTTTAAGTGTCTTTAACCCTGGCTCTCATGGTTCAACATTTGGAGGAAACCCGCTTGCTTGTGCCGTATCATTAGCTGCTTTGGAAGTAATTGAAGATGAAGAACTTCCAGCGCGTTCATTAGAATTAGGTTCTTATTTCAAGCAGAAGCTCCAAAGCTTAAGCAATCCAGTTATTAAAGAAGTGCGCGGCCGAGGCCTGTTCATCGGGGTAGAATTACACGAAGAGGCTCGTCCTTATTGTGAAAAATTAAAAGACCAAGGTTTGCTTTGTAAAGAAACGCATAGTACGGTTATTCGTTTTGCTCCGCCCCTAACGATTTCAAAAGAAGAGTTGGACTGGGCAATTGAACGAATTGAAAAAGTATTTGCTGAGTAATCGGTTTAAAATAAATAAAAATAGTACGATATGTATATATCGTACTATTTTTGTTCATATGCAGCTAAATAACGTTTTTATTTGATAGGCAGGAGGAATAGAAGTGTATACCCAACTCTCACAGCTAAGCATAGAAGAGCAAGTTGAATGTTTAACAAAAGCGTTAGTGAAAATCAAAAGTATCAATGGGACAAGCGGCGAAGTAGAGATTGCTGATTTCATTAAAAACACGCTTCAAAGTTTTCCTTATTTCAAAGAAAATCCCCTTCACGTTTGGGAACAGAAAATTAATGGCGATACGCTAGGTAGAAAAAATGTATTTGCTTTTATTCAAGGCAGCAAAAAAAATGCTCAAACAATGATTTATCACGCTCACTTAGATACGGTTGGCATTGAAGATTTTGGTCCATTAAAAGACATAGCGTTAGATCCAGAAGAACTTCAGCACTATTTCTCTATGCATAACATTAATGAAGATGTACAGCGAGATGCTCGTTCAGGTGAATGGATGTTTGGAAGAGGAGCCGTTGATATGCAAAGTGGAATTGCTGTACATTTAGCCAATGTGCTGCATTTTACTAAGCATCGAGATCAATTAGAAGGAAACGTCCTTTTTATGGTCAACCCAGATGAGGAAAGTCAGCATGCTGGAATTATTTCTGCTGTTTCTGAACTGAACCGTTTGAAAAAAGAGAAAAATCTTTCATATGTAGCAGCGATTAATACCGACTTTATTACACCTCTTTACGATGGAGATTCCACGCGCTATATTTATACAGGAGCTGCTGGGAAACTGCTTCCATGTTTTTATATTTACGGAAGGGAGGTACACGTAGGAGATACGCTTGCTGGTATAGATCCTAATTTGATTGCATCTGAGATTACGGGAAGCATCCATAACAATATTAATCTAGCTGAAAATATTGAAGGAGAGCTGGTACTGCCACCTTCCTGTCTGTATCAACGAGATAATAAAGAGGCTTATAATGTGCAAACCGCCGTAAGCAGTCATTTGTATTTTAACTATTTCATCTATGAACGAACGGCAAAAGAAGTGATGAGTCAATTAATTGGATTATCAATCGAAGCATGTGAAAAAGTAGAGAAAAAACTTTCTGATTATTACGAACTTTTTGCGCGAAGAACGAATTTACCAAAGCGAAACTTGTCTTGGCAAGTGGATGTTGTGAGTTTGGAAGATTATCTGGAAGAATTGGATCAAAAAGGGATAAATGCTCAGGCTTGTATTGAACGAGCTTTCGAACAGTATGCGCATTTAGAACTTAGAACAAGGTGCTTTAAAGTAATTGAAGAACTTCAAAAGTTAGATCCGCATCAAAGTCCGCGCGTAATTGTCTTTTTTGCACCGCCTTATTTGCCTCATAATCACTTGAAGAAAGACGAAAGCAGAGATCAGCAGCTTCTTTATCCTTTACAAGCGGCTGTGGAGAAGGTTGGAAAACAGACGGGAGAGACGTTTCAGTTTAAAAATTTTTTTCCCTACCTAGCGGATGGCAGCTTTTTATCTCTTCATGAGACAGATGAGGAAATCGATGCTTTTACACGTAACTTTCCGGGGTGGGGGATTGCAGGGGCGATTCCTTTCCGTGAAATTCGAGAGTTAAATATTCCGTCCATCAATATAGGAGTATATGGGAAAGACGGACATAAGTGGACAGAGCGAGTGTATAAGCCTTATTCGTTCGGCGTCCTTCCTAAGCTGATTCAAGAAACAACTGTTCAGATGCTAAAAAGTAAGCATGCTTGTACAAACCACATATAAGAAAATGAAGAACGGAGGTACCGATGAATAGACATACAGAACAAAACCAATTACAGAGAACAATGAAAAGCAGACATTTATTTATGATTGCGTTAGGAGGCGTGATTGGAACAGGCCTATTTTTAGGTTCGGGTTTTACTATTAGCCAGGCAGGGCCGGGAGGAGCCATTCTTGCTTATATAATAGGCGGCTTCCTCATGTACTTAGTTATGCTTTGTTTAGGAGAGCTAGCGGTAGCAATGCCGGTTTCAGGTTCCTTTCAAGAATACGCTACAAGGTTTTTAGGACCTTCTACAGGCTTTATGATTGGATGGCTGTACTGGTTCAGCTGGGCAAATACGACAGGGCTTGAATTTACGTCAGCAGGAATTTTAATGCAGAGGTGGTTTCCTGATGTACCTATATGGTCATGGTGCTTGATTTTTGGCGTCATTACGTTTTTAATTAACGCTCTTTCTGCTCGAAGCTATGCTGAAACTGAGTTTTGGTTTTCGAGTATTAAAGTTACGGCTATTATTCTATTTATTTTAATTGGAGGAGCTGCTGTTTTTGGTTTTATTGATTTTAAAGGAGGAGAACCCGCACCGTTTCTTTCACATTTTACCCAAGGCGCAGGTCTTTTTCCAAATGGAATACTGGCAGTTTTATTGACTTTAGTAACGGTTAACTTTTCGTTTCAAGGAACGGAGCTTGTCGGCATTGCAGCAGGAGAAAGTGAAAGTCCTGAGAAAACGTTGCCGAGATCTATTCGAAACGTCATTTGGAGAACGCTGTTTTTCTTTGTGTTAGCTATGTTTGTTTTAGTCTCTATTCTGCCATACAAAACAGCGGGAGTTATTGAAAGTCCGTTTGTTGCCGTATTAGATCAAATTGGAATTCCCTATGCAGCGGATATCATGAACTTTGTCATTTTAACAGCTGTGTTATCCGTGGCGAACTCTGGGGTCTACGCTGCTTCCCGTATGCTTTGGTCATTGTCAAACAGCAATATGGGGCCAAAACCTTTAAAGAAATTATCTTCAAAAGGTGTTCCAATTAACGCGTTAATTGTGACGATGATTATTTCGGGATGCTCGCTGATTACAAGCGTCGTGGCTGCTGAAACCGTATATCTTTGGTTTATTTCGATTTCAGGAATGGTGACCATTATTGTTTGGATGTCCATTTGTGCCTCTCAATTTATGTTCCGCCGTCGTTTTTTAGCGGAAGGAGGAGATGTAAAGGAATTGAAATTTAAAACGCCCCTTTATCCGTTCGTTCCTATTCTAGGTTTTTGTTTGTATGGACTTGTATTAATCAGCTTAATTTTTATTCCGGATCAACGAATTGGTCTTTACTGCGGGGTCCCTTTAATTATTGTACTCTACGTGTATTATCACGTAGGAATCAAGAAAAATATTAATCAAAAACAATCGGATTCACCGGTTTATAAAGCAAAATAAAAAAGAAGTGCACTGTGCACTTCTTTTTTATTTAGAGCGGATGTCTAATCGTTTCATACGATACTGCAAGCTTTGTCTAGTCAGCCCTAGTATCTTAGCACTTTTTGAGATGTTGTGGCTGTGTTGTTCAAGCGTTTGTTTAATACATTCTGCTTCGAACGCTAACAGCTGTTCCTTTAAAGGAAGAGGAGGGTGAAAAGCGCTTGGATAAGAGGGTGCTTCACCGCTTGTTTTATCTTCAAAATGTTCATGCTGCTTTAGCTGGAACTTTGTTCTGTATTGAAAAGGAAGGTGAGAATAGTGAATAACATCTTCATCCATCACCAAGTTCATTGCACCTTCAATAATGTGTTCTAATTCCCGTACGTTTCCTGGCCAGTCATAAGAGAGAAAAGAAGACATGACTTGGTGATCTACGGTTTTTACATTCATCTGAAACAAATCATTGTATTTTTTGATGAAAAACTTTGTTAATTCAATAATATCTTCTTTTCGTTCACGAAGAGGAGGAATAAAAAGCGTCACGACGCCAAGTCGATAATATAAGTCTTTACGTAATCGATTTTCTGCAATCGCATCGATTGGGTCTTCATTCATGTTCGCGATGACTCGAACGTTCACCGGTTTGTCTACTGTATCCCCAATTCTTCGTACGGTTTTTTCTTGCAGTACTCGAAGAAGCTTAGCCTGCAGATTTGGATTCAACGAGTTGATTTCATCTAGCAGTAATGTGCCTCCTTGCGCTTGTTCGAAAAGACCAGGATTATCCATTGCACCTGTAAAAGCTCCGCGTTTCGTACCGAACAAAAGGCTTTCAATTAAATTATCCGGTAGCGCAGCGCAGTTTTGTGAAATAAAAGGAGGGGAAGAGCGGCTGCTGCCATTATGTATGCTTTGGGCAAACAGTTCTTTCCCCGTGCCTGTTTCTCCAATAATTAAGACATAAGAAGGAGTTCTAGTGGCGCGCTTAGCGTCTTCAATAACATCGTGAACGGCTTGACTGCTTCCGATGATGCTATCAAACGTAAAGCGTGTGTTTCCTTTTTGCCTAATGTTTTGCCGGATTAGACGCTCTAGTTTCGTCACGTCTTGAGCAATTTCAACCGCTCCTTGAATGACACCGTTTTTTAAAATAGGGAAGGTATTATTAATCGTCGTGATTTCTTGTCCTTGATTGTTGAAATACGTTTGTTTGACGTTAACCGTTTCTTTTCCTTTTTGCAGCGCCTGTACAAGCGTGCTTTGCTGATTTTCTTTGAACATAAACACATCTAACAAGTTTTTATGTAAAACGTCTTGTTCATCCATCAGCTCCATCTTTGTCATCTTTTCATTGTAAATAATGGTTTTTCCTGTTTCATCGACCGCATGGATACCGGCATCGACTTTATTTAAAATGGTTTCATATATATGTTTAAGAGTGCTTAATGTATCGGTCATTCAAATACTCTCCTTTAGCGGTGTTCATATCTCTATTTAAACAAAAATAGCTGAATTCTGATAGTGTTTCCATAGAAAAATAAATGAATGACCGAAGAGAAATGTTATCCGTTTACAATGGATCCTCCATTAATGTGAAGGACTTGCCCGGACATATAAGAAGAATCAGAGCTTGCCAAATATACATAGGCCGCTCCGAGCTCAGAAGGCTGTCCTGCTCGTTTCATAGGTGTGTTAGACCCAAATGTTGCAACTTGCTGTTCGTCGAACGTAGACGGAATAAGAGGTGTCCAGATGGGTCCTGGAGCTACGCCGTTTACACGAATGCCTTTTGTTGCGAGCGAAGCTGACAAAGAACGTGTGAAAGCCACGATAGCACCCTTGGTTGAAGAGTAGTCAATCAGCTGGTCATGCCCATGATAGGCTGTCACAGACGTTGTATTAATAATAGCGCTTCCTTGTTTTAAATGAGGCAATGCAGCTTTGGTCAAATGGAAAATTGAAAAAATATTCGTTTGAAACGTACGGGTAAGCTGTTCAGTCGTGATATCCGTAATACTTTTTTGAGGGTGCTGTTCAGCTGCATTATTGACTAAGATGTCTATTTTTCCGAAAGTCTGAATGGCCTTTGAGATGACTTCTTGACAAAAATGTTCATCTCCTATGTCACCAGCAAGCAACAAACAAGAAGCTCCCATTCGTTCAACTTGTTTTTTAGTTTCATTTGCATCATCGTGTTCATTAAGATAGGTTACAACAACGTTTGCACCTTCTTTCGCATAATGGTAAGCGACAGAACGCCCAATTCCGCTGTCTCCTCCTGTGATAACGGCTACTTTGTTCTGTAATTTTCCGCTTGCCTTATAGTCTGGAGCGATAGAGGTAGGGATTGGATGCATATCTTTCTCAATACCTGGCTGAGTTTGCTGATGCTGAGGAGGGAAGTTTTGTTTTTGATTTTGATTCATTAGTATACACTCCTTAATTAATATGAGTATGTAAGCGTATACTAGTATTTGTTAAGAGAGTGTATCTATGCATAGGGATAAGCCTAAACGGATAAAAAAGGCTTTGAAAGAAAAAATGAATGCCAGGGGCATCCATTTTTAGCGGTAATTAATAAATTGTACGTCAATAGGTAAATCAGCGCTGCGAATAGCTGAAATAATTTGCTGCAGGTCATCACGATTTTTACCGCTTACGCGAAGCTGATCATCTTGAATTTGGCTTTTTACTTTTAAACCGGTATTTTTAATAATTGTATTTAGCTTTTTAGCGTTGTCTTTGTCGATACCTTGAATTAACTTAGCGCGCTGTCTAACCGTTCCTCCAGAAGCATTTTCAATTTTACCGTAGGAGATATTGCGTGTAGGTACGCCGCGTTTGATGAGCTTAGAAATCAGCACGTCTTTTAACTGTTCAAGCTTAAATTCATCATCAGAAATAAGAACAAGCTCTTCGTTTTCAAGCGAGATTTCGCTTTTACTGCCTTTAAAATCGTAGCGGGTTTTAATTTCTTTTGTTGCCATGGTAATGCCGTTTGTTACCTCTGATAAATCAACTTGTGACACAACGTCAAATGAACTATCTTTAGCCATAATAACCTCCATATGTAAAGAGTTTGTTCTTTTATTATAAATAAAACACAAACTGTATACAACTGATATTGAATAGAGAGCCGGTAATTGATACAATACAAGTTATGCTTTTTGTTGTAAGCTATAGAAGCAGCTTTTTAACAAAACGTATGCATTTAAGTTAATTTGAACTTTAGAATGCTGTTTGATGCAAAGTGAGAAGGTATGTGGTGAAGGAACAATCACTACTAATTTATATAAAGGATGGATAGAACGATGAATGTAGAAGCTGGGATGAAAGCGTATTTAACAGTAAACCGGGAAACGCCGATTGGTTATATGTTAGCAGAAGGCGAAGAAGAAATTTTGCTACATAAAAATGAAACAACAAGAGAGCTTGCTGAAGGGGAAGAAGTAGAAGTTTTTCTATACCTTGATCAGCATGATCGCTTAACGGCAACGATGCACTTACCCCTTGTTGAAGAAGGTGTCTATGAGTGGGTTGAAGTCGTAGATGTTAATCCGGGTTTAGGCGTGTTTGTAAATATCGGCATGAATAAAGATATGTTAATTGGTTCAACAGACTTACCTGCGCTAGAAGAGCTGTGGCCAGAAGTTGGAAACAAAGTTTACTGTACGATGAAGATTTCAAAGCGCGGTAAGATGTACGGGAAAATTGCTACAGACGATGTGATGAAAGCAATGGCTTTAGATGCTCCACCTGAACTTTTTAATCGTGAAGTGAGCGGATATATCTATCGCGTCCTGCGCGTAGGTTCATTTATTATGACAGATGAAGGATATGTTGGATTTATTCACGAAAGCGAAAGACGTAAAGAACCGAAGCTTGGTACGCATGTAACTGGCCGCGTCATTAATGTAAAAGAAGATGGAACGCTAAACGTATCGCTTCTTCCGCGCAAACAAGAAAGCATGGATGAAGATGCACAAGTACTATACGATTACATGGAAAGCCGCGGTGGCGTTATGCCATTTTGGGATAAAAGCTATCCAGAAGATATTCGTGAGCGCTTTAATATGAGTAAAGCTGCGTTCAAACGTGCGCTTGGTAAACTGATGAAAGAAGGAAAAGTTTATCAAGAAGAAGGATGGACATATTTTAAAAAAGAAGAAAACTAAAAGGAGAAGCCGCTGAAAATTCAGCGGCTTCTTTTTATAAGTGATCAGTTTTTTTAGAAAATGAATGTTTTCCAAGCTCACGGTTGTGCTTAGCTTGCAGATTCTTTTCGTGAAGCTTTGCGTTATTATCTTTTGCTTTTTTATCGTTATCGCTCGTTTTTGGCATTGTGATACACCCCTTTTTGATCGTACCTTTAGAATGCCCTGACCTCTTTAAATTATTCGATGGTTTCGTTCAAAAAGAAGACTGCAATCGTCCCTGGGCCAGAATGAGAACCTATGGCTGCACCAATAATATTAATAATAAAATGTTTGGTGCCAAAACGTTCTTGGATCATCTCTTTCAGCTGAAGAGCTGTTTCTAAATCATCTCCATGGCTAATTCCAATGGTTTGAGAAGAGAGATTTTTTCCTCGCTCTTCCATCACGTCAAGCATGCGTTTAAATACTTTTTTACGGCCGCGGATTTTTTCGATTGGAATCAATTTTCCATCTTCCACATGAAGCAGCGGCTTAATATTAAGCAGACCTCCTACAAAAGCAGAAGCTTTGCTCACGCGGCCTCCTTGAGCAAGAAAATCCAAGTCATCAACCGTAAAAATATGCTCCATATGCAGAGCGTATTGCTTTATTTTTTCTGTCATTTCTACTAGCGAGAGGTTTTGGTGTAATAATTGTGCTGCATAATAAGTAACTACTCCCTGGCCAAGAGATGCACATTTCGTATCGATTATTTCTAATTGGAAATCGGGATACTTTTCTAGGAGTTCTTCTCGAATCATCATTGCTGTTTGATATGTACCGGACAATTCCGAAGAAAAAGCTAAATAAATGCACGAATCACCTGATTTAGCTATGTTCTCAAAGACTTCATACATAGTAGTTGGAGCCGCTTGAGACGTTTTCGGCATCTTGCCTTTACGGATGGCTTCGTAGACAGAAGCTGGTTCAATCGTTTGTAGATCTAAAAATTCTTGATTATCCAAGCTTACGCGAAGCGGTAAAAAGCCAACGTTATTTTCTTGAAAAAAGGATAAAGGCAAATCGCTTGCACTATCGGTTAAAAGTTTAATTGACATAAATGTCACCTTCCTAATTGCATTTATAAAATATGAAATGAGTTTGATGTATAAACATTGAAAAGCGTTATATACGACATAGTATTAGTGTATAAGCACTTGGAGGAAAATACAATTTTTGAATAAGTTTTTTTAATTCTGCCAAATCGTACATACTATATGTACTAACTATTTTAAAGATGCTGACTTTATTCATTTTATAAATGGGTATAAGGAAGTAAGAAGTTTTAAAAAGCGGAGGTCGGTCATTTGAATATGTGGCTTGAAACAAAAAAAGCGATAGTCGTCTTAGTAGGAGCATTATTGAATGCGCTTGCGCTCAACTTGTTTTTGATACCTGCTAATGTATATTCGAGCGGCTTTACGGGAGTAGCACAGCTTGTTTCGAGTATCGTGACAGATTACACTCCTTTTACTATTTCCACTGGAGTGCTGCTGTTGTTGTTAAATATTCCTGTAACTATTTTAGGGTGGAAAAAAGTGGGGAAGTCATTTACTGTTTACAGTTTTATCAGCGTTGCTGCAACAACTTTGTTTCTTGGAATTATTCCTATTCAAGCACTTTCTAAGGACATCATCCTTAATGCAGTTTTTGGAGGCGTTATTTTAGCGGTAGGGGTAGGAATTACGTTAAAATTTGGAGCTTCAACTGGTGGGCTCGATATCATTGCCCTGATTTTGTCCCGAGTAAAAGACCGACCAATTGGCACTTATATGTTCATATTAAATGCAATTATTATTGTGCTAGCAGGTCTTTTATATGGTGCTGAGAAGTCACTTTATACGCTTGTGACGCTTTATACGACCACTCGCGTCATTGATGTTATTCATACGCGTCATGTCAAACTCACAGCAATGATCGTAACGAAAAAAGGAGTGGAGCTAAGAAAGGCGATTCATGCCAAACTCGTGCGAGGGATTACGGCGGTACCGGCTAAAGGAGGCTTCACAAACGAAGATAAAGAAATGCTAATGATTGTTTTAACTAGGTATGAATTATTTGACTTGGAACGAGTAATTAAAGAGGTGGATCCTAAGGCATTTACTAATATCGTTCAAACAACGGGAATCTTTGGTTTGTTTCGCAAAGATTAAAAAGAGTCCAGGTATTCATTACCTAGACTCTTTTTTATTAATGTGTGCCTTTTAAGTCATTAGAAAGTTCTTGAAGCTGAGCTTGTTCTTCAGGAGAAGCATTTTGCTGCGCATGAGACAGCATATCAGCTGCAATGTTTTCATCAGAAGCTGCAGACGTATGAGCCTGAGACGTTTGATGATTTTGACCAGCAGCTCCCAATGTATTCTGAAGCTGTTGAAGCTGAGCTTGTTCTTCAGGAGAAGCGCTTTGCTGTGCATGAGACAGCATATCAGCTGCCACGTTTTCACTAGACGTGTGAGCTTCACCGTGAGCGTGAGACTGACCGCCTTCTAAAGTGCTTTGAAGCTGTTCAAGCTGGCTCTTTTCTTCAGGAGAAGCATTTTGCTGTGCATGAGACAATATATCAGCTGCCACGCTTTCACTGGACGTGTGAGCTTCACCGTGAGCGTGAGACTGACCGCCTTCTAAAGTGCTTTGAAGCTGTTCAAGCTGTGCCTTCTCTTCGGAAGAAGCATTCTGAACGATATGAGACAGCGTATCGGACGTAATGTCTGCGCTTTTCTCTTTTGAATGTGATTCTCCATCTGTATCATACGCTTGATGCAATGAGTTTTGGAATTGCTTCAGCTGCTCTTGCTCCTCAGGAGAAGCGTTAGAAGCAATACTATTTAATACGCCTTCTGAAATATCAAGTTCACCGTTGCCATGCTTTTGACGATGAAGCTGATCTTCTGAATGGCCGGATACTGCGTTTCGAATCGCATCTTTTACTTGACCAAAAAGTGAATTTTTCATAAGTTACTGTCCTCCATGAGGAGTTTGGCGCTGGTGAGCTTGAAATGCTTCTGCCTCCGCCATAGTCATATGATAAGGAATTCGTTCATCATGTTTTTGAACTGCGTCTGCACCTTGTTTCACAAAACGTTTTGATCGATTGCCTCTGCCCATCATAAATTCCTCCTCGTAATATAAATAAAACCGACACCTTAAGAAGTGTCGGTTATAGTGTGTGCTAAATAAAAAAAATGATAGCGATAAAAATTTACCTTGCTTTTCAAAAAAAGCTAAGTTATAAATTTAACGTTTTTTCCAAATAATAAGCAATACCATCATTTTCATTAGATTTTGTTACTTCACGCGCTAGCTGCTTTAATTCGCTAATACCATTTTCCATGGCGATACCGTGTCCTGCAAATTTAATCATTTCAAAATCATTGTCTTCATCTCCAAACGCAATAATTCGTTCGCGAGGAATTTGATAATGATTAGCTACGCGCTCAAGACCTACAGCTTTATTAAGTCCTTTTTTTACAATTTCAACGACATGCCAAGGTGCTCCCCAGCGTCTATGTTCTAGTACTTCTGCATGAACATCTGAAAGGTGAGAGCGTATATCTTGTACATGTTCTTCATCTGCGTGAATTAAAATAGACGTTGGATCGTGCTGCAGCGTATGACGCAAATCACCCGTTTGTAATTTAGGATCCCCTAGGCTGAGTACATCCATTAATTTTCGATCTTCAAAATGAAGATACACATCATCTTGTACTTCTGCCATGATATTGTTGATGCGATAGTCTTGCATAGCTGTCACAATGTCATGAACAGTTCGGCGATTTAAAGGTTCGTGATGCGTGCCAAAATCAGGCTGAAGGGGATGATGGACAAGCGCTCCGTTAAAGTTTACGATAGGCGTGGATAAATCTAATTCGCTGTAATACATAGCACTGGAACGATAAGGTCTTCCAGTTGCAATCATTACAATATGTCCGTCTTGTTTGGCTTTTTCTAATACCCGTTTTGTTTTAGGTGAAATGGTTTTTTCATTCGTTAACAATGTTCCATCCAGATCTAAGGCGATTAAGTGTTGATCGTTTCTCATATAGGGCTCCTTTTAAATTGAAGTAGTTATACGATTATATTGAATTCTACTAATATTCATGCTTGTATTCCCATATTTTACACAACTTTTCCTTATGAGCAAAGCAGAACGATTGACATGCAAAAGTTGTCTTGTTACGGTGTAAGACATAGTTATTGATTGCTTACGATAAATTGTTTAAGGGTATATTTAATACGTGAAGATAATTACGGAAGTAAAAGAAAGGAGAATGAATATGGATAAACAGTTAGAAGATAAAATCATGGAATCACTAGAAGAAGTAATTGATCCAGAGCTTGGCGTTGATATCGTAAATTTAGGCTTAGTTTACGGGGTGGAAATGGAAGAAAACAACACGGTTATCGTGACGATGACGTTAACTTCTATTGGGTGCCCGCTAGCGGGTGTGATTGGCGAACAAGTGAAAAAACAATTAATTTCTCTTGAAGAAGTAGAAAATGTAGAAGTGAATATCACATTTAACCCGCCATGGGATAAAGATCGCATGACGCGCTACGCTAAAATTGCATTAGGTGTTCAATAAGAAAAAAAGCCATCAACGATGGCTTTTTTTCTTATTCAATTCTGCACAATTCCACAGGGCAGTCTTCACAGTCTATTTCTTTCTTTAAAAAAGAGAGCTTATGAATGATAATTTTTCCATCTGTCATTGAGATTACTTCATTTTTTCGCAACTCAGCGAGCATACGATTGACCACTTCTCGGGATGTCCCGCATAGATTAGCGATCTCTTGATTTGTCAACGTTACGTTTAATAAAATACCATTTGGCTTCATTATCCCAAAACTATTGGACATGCGAATCAGAGTAGAATAGAGAGCTCCTTTTTTTCCATTTAGAATTAAGTCTCTAAACTTTGTCTGCATTCGCTTAATTTGAAGTCCCATCCACTTCATGTACTCCATGGAAAGAGCAGGGTATTGTGCTAGTTCGTTTTCTAACACCCGTTTTTGAATGCTGATCGCTGTACAAGGTTCAATGGCTTTTGCTTGAAGCATATGGGGAGTAGATCCGCAAAACAGCATAACTTCCCCGATTAAGTCTCCTGAACTTGCCAGCTGAAGCGTCAGTTCGCGTCCTTCCGGCGTCACTTTACTTACTTGTACAGCTCCAGAAGTAATAAAAAATAAATGAGTTGAAGGTGAACCTTCTTGAAAGAGAAAGTCACCTTTTTTAAACGAAATTTTATGATCAAAGTCCATAAAAAATTGCTGCAGCTCATTTGAAAAAGAATCCGTTGTGATGTTCATCATGTTATCACCTTTTACTCAAAATTTTTGCGACTGTTACTTATTAATCTATTAAGTTAGAACAGTCTGTATATCCTGTACGTCCACTAGCCGTATGAAGAAATGTCATACGGATGATTTTTATCGATACTCTTATTATACACAAAAACAACCAGTGTTTTCCAAAACTATCTGTGAACAATTTCTAAACAAAAATAGAAAGATAGTTATAAAAATAAAAACTTATGAATAAATAAAAATGTTTAAAAATATAGAATAAAGTGTTGGTTTTTTTAAATATTCATTTGATTTTATTTTTATACGGTATTATAATGATAAATAATTCAAATAGATACGTGGAAAAAGGAGTTTTAAAATGAAAGAATACAAGGTAGGAATTGTTGGAGCAACAGGGTATGGAGGAGTAGAACTGATTCGTTTGTTAGCGAATCACCCGCATTTTCATGTTTATGCAGTTTATTCATCCTCTCAGGATGGGATGGAACTAGCAGAAGTTTATCCTCACCTTTCTAATACTGTATATACACTGCAAGATATAAACCCTAAGAACATGGCCAAAGAATTAGACTTAGTGTTTACAGCAACTCCGTCCGGTGTTTCTAGCAAACTTGTACCTCAATTAATAGAAGAAGGAATAAAAGTGGTAGATTTATCTGGAGATTTTAGATTAAAAACAGAAGCTCTTTATGAAAAGTGGTACAAAAAGCCTGCTGCAGCCGAAGCGTTTTTACAACAGTCCGTGTATGGGTTAGCGGAATGGTTTGCAGAAGAAGTTGAAAGCAGTACGTTCGTTGCGAACCCGGGTTGTTATCCAACAGCTACACTGCTTGGGCTAGCTCCTCTCGTTAGTAAACAAATGGTGAACTCAAACTCTATTATCATTGATGCAAAGTCCGGAATTTCAGGAGCAGGACGTGGTCTTTCGCAAATGGCTCATTATGCTGAAATCAATGAAAATATGAAAATATACAAAGTTAATCAGCATCAGCATATCCCAGAAATTGAATCTGTTTTAGAAAAGTGGGATGAGGAAATTGGCCATGTTACGTTCAGTACGCACTTAGTTCCAATGACGCGAGGGATTATGAGTACGATATACGCTGAACTTTCTGAAGAGAGCTCAGTACAAGAGCTTCATCAGCTATATGTAGATACATATCAAAACTCCCCATTCGTTCGCGTTCGAAAAGCTGGTGAATTTCCGTCTACTAAAGAAGTAAGTGCATCAAATTATTGCGATATTGGTATTGCATTTGACGAACGAACAAAGCGTGTCACGATTGTTTCTGTCATTGATAACTTAGTTAAAGGGGCAGCCGGTCAGGCCATTCAAAATGCCAATATCATGATGGGATTTGAACAGCAAACGGGTATTGGACTACTGCCTGTCTTCCCATAAAAGCACAGCATCACTAATCACGATAAAAGCAGGAGGGAACGTATAGTGATTACAGTTAAACAAACGAAAGAAAAGATAAAGAAAATAGAGAACGGTACAATTGTAACGCCGCTAGGTTTTTCAGCAGATGGCGTTCACGCTGGTTTACGTTATGCTAAAAAAGATTTAGGAGTTATTGTAAGTGATGTGCCAGCTAATTGCGCAGCTGTTTACACGCTTAATGCCTTCCAAGCAGCGCCTTTAGCTGTTACAAAAGAAAGTGTAGCAGTAGAGCAGAAGCTGCAAGCGATCGTTGTGAACAGCGCATGTGCAAATGCATGTACTGGAGAACAAGGATTAAAAGATGCATACCAAATGCGAAATACATGTGCAGAAAAGCTTAATATTCTACCTCATCATGTAGCGGTAGCTTCTACAGGGGTAATTGGAGAGCTTCTAGATATGGAAAAAATCGTGAAGGGCATTGGGTTATTAAGTCCTTCGTCGAACAAAGAAAAAGCAGAAGAATTTCAAACGGCTATTTTAACAACAGATACCGTAATGAAGTCAGCTTGCTATCAAACAGCCATTGACGGCAAAACGGTTACGATTGGCGGCACAGCGAAAGGATCAGGTATGATTCACCCGAATATGGCTACGATGCTTAGCTTTATCACAACGGATGCTAAGGTTGAAGCTTCAGTACTACAAGATGCGCTGGGTTCTATTACAAATAAAAGCTTTAATCAAATTACAGTAGATGGTGATACGTCTACGAATGATATGGTTGTTGTTTTAGCAAATGGAAAAGCTGATCACCAGTCGCTTACACCAGATCATCCTGAATGGACGTCATTTTATGAAGCACTGCGCTTGACGTGTGAAGATTTAGCCAAACAAATTGCACGCGACGGTGAAGGAGCAACAAAACTAATTGAAGTAAACGTATCTGGTGCTCATACAAACGAAGAGGCAAATGTGATTGCTAAACAAATTGTAGGCTCGAACTTAGTGAAAACGGCCATGTATGGAGCCGATGCCAATTGGGGACGAATTATTTGTTCAGTTGGCTACAGCGGCGTAGCGCTTAATCCAGAAGCAGTGAACGTTTCGTTAGGTGATATCCAAATGCTAAAAAACAGCCAGCCTGTTTCATTTAGTGAAGAAGAAGCAAAAGCTTATTTAGAAAATGATACGGTTGAAGTCTATGTTGACTTGCAGCAGGGAAATGGAATTGGCAAGGCGTGGGGCTGCGATTTGACTTACGATTATGTGAAAATCAACGCCAGTTATCGAACGTAAGGAGAGAGTGAAATGAGCAGTGAAAAAATCGTCGTTGTAAAATGCGGAGGCAGCATTATCAATCAGTTAACAAGCGCTTTTTTTGAAAGTATTCAGCAGTTAAAAGCGAGTGGATATCAGATCATTGTTGTGCACGGAGGCGGGCCTGATATTCAAGATACGCTTACCAAGCTTCACATTGAAACGGAATTTGTAGATGGGCTTCGAAAAACGTCCAAAGAAGCATTAGAAGTTGTGACGATGGTATTAGCAGGCAAAGTTAATAAGCATCTTGTAAAAGAACTACAAAAAGCGAACTTAAAAGCAGTAGGACTATCAGGAATTGATGGATCTTTGCTTAAAGCAGAGGCTATCGATGTTGAACGTCTAGGTTACGTTGGAGAAGTAAAAGGCGTAAACGATACATTATTAAAACAACTAACTGACAGTCAGTACATTCCGGTTATTTCTTCCATTGGAGCCGATGAAGAAGGTAATAGCTATAATATTAATGCTGACGTGGCAGCCGGAGCCGTTGCACAAGCAGTAAATGCTGAAAAGCTGATGTTTGTGACGGATGTAAAAGGTGTATTAAAGGATGGAGCATTGCTTCCTGAACTTACAAAGTCAGAGATTGATGCACTTATTGAAGAAAAAGTAATTTACGGCGGAATGATTCCAAAAGTGACATCAGCGGTAAATGCGTTATCTCCTTTACTTGAAGAAGTTCATATTATTAGCGGAACTGATGGATTTTTAGATAAGGAAGGAAAGCTGATTGGTACAGCAATTAAATATAGTGGAAAAGGTGGAGAAGATAGCGATGAGTTCATTGTTTCCAACATATCAACGGTTTGATATCCATGTGGAAGAGGCGCAAGGAACAAAATTAATAGATAACAAAGGAAATGAGTATTTAGATTTTATTTCAGGTATCGCTGTCTGTAACGTAGGCCATCGTCATCCTGATGTTCAAAAAGCGATCGAAGAGCAGTTAAATAAAGTGTGGCACGTGTCAAATTTATTTCATCAATCGATTCAAGAAGATGTAGCAGGTAAGCTTGTGGAACATTCAAACGGTGATGCAGTATTCTTCTGTAACAGCGGTGCAGAAGCCAACGAAGCGGCGATTAAATTAGCGCGCAAGTACACGCAAAAACATAAAATCATTACCTTTACAAAATCATTTCATGGACGTACATTTGCTACCATGACAGCTACAGGGCAGGCAAAAATTCATGATGGCTTCGGTCCTCTTGTTAATGAGTTTGTTTACGTGCCATACAATGATGAAGAAGCATTAAAACAGGAAATGGACGACAGCGTAGCAGCAATTATGGTTGAAGTCATTCAAGGAGAAGGCGGAGTTGTTCCAGGAACCGAAGCATTTTTATTAACTATTCAAGAGCTGTGTAAAAAGCACGAAGCACTGTTTATAGTCGATGAAGTGCAAACTGGAATCGGCAGAACAGGAAAACCATTTGCCTATCAGCATTTTAATGTGTCACCAGATATTATTACAGCAGCTAAAGGGTTAGGAAGCGGAATGCCGGTTGGTGCGATGATTGGAAAAGGCTATCTCAAAGAAGCGTTTGGACCTGGTACTCACGGAACAACCTTTGGAGGAAATCCAATTGCATTAGCTTCAGCTAAAGCAACTTTAAACATTATTTTTAACGAAGCATTTTTAGCAGAGGTTGCAGAAAAAAGCCTTTATTTTACCAACGCTTTGAAAAATAGCGTAGCAGATTATTCATTTGTAAAAGATGTTCGCGGAAAAGGTTTTATGATTGGAATTGAATGCGGAGAACATCAGTCGGCATTGCTTGCAGCAATGCGTGAAAAAGGATTGCTAGCACTGGGAGCAGGACCGCATGTAGTACGATTGCTGCCGCCTTTAACTGTAACAAAAGAAGAGTTAGACCAAGCGATTCATATCATTGAAGAAGCATTTAGCCAAACAAAAATTACTTCATAATACAAATTTTTTTGAATATGTTTGTATAAAAATTCTGTTTTATAAATAATTATTCGAAGAGGGATGCACAATGAACGGATATTTACACTTAGCAAACGGCGATTCGTTCGCCGGACACATTGAACATACAGCAACGCACCAGGCAGAAGGAGAAATTGTTTTCTTTACTGGAATGACTGGTTATCAAGAAGTTGTGACTGATCCATCTTACAAAGATCAAATTATCGTCTTTACGTACCCTTTGATTGGGAACTATGGTATCAATGAGAAAGATTATGAAAGCAAAAAGCCTCACGTAGCAGGCGTTGTCGTATACGAATGTTCAGATGAAGGGTTCCATTACGAAGCGATGTACAGCTTCAAACAATATTTAAAGAAATGGAACATTCCGCTTATTACACATGTGGATACGAGAGCGGTCGTAAAACGAATTCGAAAAGAAGGTACGATGCAATCTGCCTTTTCGGCATCTGCTGAGCCGCCAGCATTTACTGCTGAATGCGATGGATATGTAGTAAAAGAAGTGTCAACAAAAGAGCCTGTTACTTACGGAAACGGTGAAAAACACGTTGTATTAATGGACTTTGGCTATAAAAAATCAATTTTACAAGAGCTGCTAAATCGAGAGTGCAAAGTAACGGTTGTTCCTTATTCTACAAGCTCTTCAAAAGTAAAAGAGCTGCAGCCGGATGGCATTGTCTTATCAAACGGACCTGGAGATCCAACTCAAGTAAGCAGTCAGCTGGATGAATTAAAAGAAATTATTTCAGCGTATCCAACTTTGGGAATTTGCTTTGGACATCAGTTAATTGGGCTTGCTTTTGGGGCAGAAACCAAAAAGCTGGCGTTCGGTCACCGAGGAGCTAATCAGCCTGTAATTGATTTAACGACTAACAAAGTGTGTATGACGTCTCAAAACCATAGCTATGTCGTAGATGAACAGACGATTACGTCTACGCCATTAAGCGTTCGATTTAAAAATGTGAATGACGGATCGGTTGAAGGTTTAATGCATAAAGACCTTCCTGTTATTTCGGTTCAATATCATCCAGAAGCACATCCTGGACCAAGTGACAGCACGTATATCTTTGATGAATTTATGACGAAAGTACAGCAAGTAGGGAGCGGAAAAGTATATGCCTAAAGACCAAACATTAAAAAAGATTTTAGTAATCGGATCAGGACCAATCGTAATTGGGCAAGCAGCAGAATTTGATTATTCAGGAACTCAGGCATGCTTGTCATTAAAAGAAGAAGGTTATGAAGTTATCTTAATCAATAATAATCCAGCTACGATTATGACGGACACTCACGTAGCAGATCGAATCTATTTTGAACCATTAACAGTAGACTGCGTAGAGAAAATTATTGCAAAAGAAAAGCCGGATGGTTTGTTAGCTACATTAGGCGGACAGACGGGTTTAAACTTAGCCCTTGAGCTTCATGAACAAAATATTTTGCCAAAATACGATGTGAAACTTTTAGGAACACCGATTGAATCAATCAAAAAAGGTGAAAGCCGTGAAGAGTTCCGTGCATTAATGAATGAACTAAATGAACCGGTGCCGGAAAGTGAAGTTGTCACAAAAGTAGAAGAAGCATTAGCTTTTGCCGAGAAAATTGGTTTTCCTGTTATTGTACGTCCTGCTTATACGTTAGGCGGAACGGGCGGAGGAATTGCTCATTCTATGGAAGAACTTGAAAAACTTTCAGCGTCAGGTTTACGTGAAAGTGCTATTACTCAATGCTTAATTGAAAAAAGCATCGCTGGATTTAAAGAGGTTGAGTACGAGGTTATGCGTGACGAGAACAATACGTGCATTACAATTTGTAACATGGAAAATATTGATCCCGTGGGTGTTCATACTGGAGATTCGGTAGTTGTTGCTCCTTCTCAAACGTTAACCGACGTGGAATATCAAATGCTTCGTTCGGCTTCAGTTAAAATTATTTCATCGCTTGGCATTATTGGAGGTTGCAACATTCAGTTTGCGCTTGATCCAAAAAGCAAGCAGTACTATTTAATTGAAGTAAATCCGCGTGTGAGCCGTTCGTCTGCTCTTGCATCAAAAGCAACGGGCTATCCGATTGCTAAAATTGCTGCAAAACTATCAGTAGGCTACACGCTTCATGAGTTATTAAATCCTGTAACAGGAGACACATATGCAAGCTTCGAACCAGCTCTTGACTATGTAGTAGTGAAATTTCCAAGATGGCCGTTTGACAAGTTTTTCTACGCGGAGAGAACGCTTGGCACGCAAATGAAAGCAACTGGAGAAGTAATGGCTATTGACCGTAACTTTACACGTAGCTTCCAAAAGGCACTGTCTTCTTTAGAAATTGATTTACAAGGATTGGAAGTAGAAGAACTGCAAGAACTTTCAACGGATGAATTAAAAAGCAAGCTTGGCGAACAAAGCGATGAGCGTATTTTTGTTATCCTTGAGCTTTTACGTCGCGGTACAACGCCTGAGTATATCCATGAAGTAACGCAAATTGATTATTTCTATTTAACACACTTTACGCAGCTGATTAAAATGGAAGCCTCTTTGAAGGAAGTACGTTTTGATTCCATTACAGCTGAACACTTCAAGCAAGTGAAGGAGCATGGTTTTACAGATGCGTATCTAGCAAGCGTATGGAACGTGCCAGAGCTTGACGTAAGAGCGAAACGTAAAGCACTACATATTACGCCAAGCTACAAAATGGTAGATACATGTGCAGCGGAGTTCGAATCCTCTACGGCTTATTTCTACTCTAGTTATTATGGCGAGAGTGAGATTGAACCATCAACGAATAAAAAAGTTGCGATTATCGGTTCTGGACCGATTCGTATCGGCCAAGGAGTAGAATTTGACTACAGCTCTGTACACGGTGTGTTAGCTCTTGAAAAAGAAGGATACGAAACAATTTTAATTAACAACAATCCAGAAACGGTAAGTACGGATTTTGAAGTAGCAGACCGCTTATATTTTGAACCTGTAACAGTAGAAGATGTGCTAAACGTTCTTGATGCTGAAAATGTGACGGATGTAATTGTTCAATACGGAGGTCAAACGGCTATTTCGCTTGTTAAAGGGCTAGAAGAAGCTGGCGTCAATTTACTAGGGATTACAAATGATGTTATTGATGCACTTGAAGATCGCGACCTGTTTTATAAGCTCTTAGACGACTGTGATATTCCGCATATCCCAGGTGAAATGGCGAAAGATGAGCAAGAACTTGTACAAAAAGCAAAAGCTATGGGATTCCCATTACTTATTCGTCCTTCTTACGTCATTGGCGGAAAAGGAATGCTGACAATTCAAAATGAAACGGAGCTGCAGGCTTGTTTACCAGCTATTAAAGCGTCTCATTTCCCAATGCTTATTGATGCTTACTTCCCTGGAAAAGAAGCAGAAATTGATGTTGTAGCAGACGGAAAAGATGTGTTGATTCCGACAATCGTTGAACATATTGAAAAAGCCGGCGTTCATTCAGGAGACAGCTATGCGCTTTTACCAGCAAAAACAGTAGAAGCAGCACATAAAGAAAAAATGGTGAGCTACGCTCAAAAAATTGTAAACAAACTTCAATATAAAGGGATTATGAATATCCAATATGTTATTTACAACGATGAAGTCTACATGCTGGAAGTTAATCCGCGTGCCAGCCGTACAGTGCCTGTAGTAAGCAAAGTGTGCAACACGCCGCTTGTTTCGCTATCAACTCAAATATTGCTTGGGAAATCATTGTCGGAAATTAGCGAGAAGCTAGGTTTATTGCCGGATCCGGCTTATACAACTATTAAGTTTCCAGTGTTTTCGACAAGTAAATTATCAGGAGTTGATCCGCTTGTTGGACCAGAAATGAAGTCAACTGGTGAAGGAATTGCGATTTCTTCAACGATTGAAGAAGCAGCAAAAAAAGTATTCCATCAGTATGTGTTAAGTAAAAAAGGTGCTGCAGAAGTGTATATTAACGGAGAAGCACAGGGCCTTGAAGAACTTGCGCAAAGCGCGGGATTAACTCTTGTTAAAGATAAAGAAGTTAGTGAATGGGTAAAAACGAAAGAAGCTTTATTATATGTAAGTTTACAGCCTGAAGATAAAGAAAGCCGTATGTCAGCATTAAAACACGGTTTAATGGTTATGACGGAGGCAGAAACGGCTTCGCTATTTTTCCAATCGTTCCAAGTCGATGAATATCACGTTTCATCACTACAAGAATGGTTTCAAAAAACTAAAAAGGAAGTGACAGTATCATGAGTACAGTATCGGTAAATACGAATTTAAAGGGAAAAGATTTGCTTACGCTTAAAGATTTATCATCAGACGATATTATGTCACTTTTAGAAAGCGCCATTGAGCTGAAAGAAAAGCATAAAAATGGTGAAATCGTCACATCGTTAAAAGGAAAAACGCTGGGGCTCATTTTTGAAAAATCTTCAACAAGAACAAGAGTCTCATTTGAAGCGGGAATGATGCAGCTTGGAGGAAACGCCCTCTTTTTAAGCAGCCAGGATTTACAAATTGGACGCGGAGAAACGATTGCTGATACAGCACGCGTACTATCTGAATTCATCGATGCTATCATGATTCGTACGTTTGAACATAGCAAGATCGAAGAGCTTGCAGATTACGCATCCATTCCCGTTATTAATGGTTTGACAGATGATTATCATCCTTGTCAGGCTCTAGCTGATTTATTAACGATTTACGAGCACAAGAAATCATTTGATGGGCTAAAAGTAGCTTATGTTGGAGACGGAAATAATGTAGCGCATTCCTTAATGATTGCATGTGCAAAAATGGGAATAGATATTTCAATTGGATGCCCTGACGGATATGAGCCAAAAGACTTTGTAACAGCTTATGTTAATGAAGTAGCTGCTAAAACGGGTGCGAAGGTTACGATTACAAAAGATCCTGTAGAGGCTGTAAAAAATGCCGATGCTATTTATGCAGACGTGTGGACAAGTATGGGACAGGAAGAAGAAGCACAGCAGCGCTTGAAAATATTTGCTCCTTATCAAGTCAATGAAGAGCTAGCTGCCCATGCGAAGTCAGACTATTTATTTCTCCACTGCTTGCCTGCGCATCGTGAAGAAGAAGTGACAGCAAGCATTATTGACGGACCAAATTCGGTTGTTTTCCAGCAGGCTGGAAATCGTATGCATGTACAAAAGGCCTTGCTTCAAGCAATTTTAGGCTAAGAAAAAAACCTTTCTGAGAATATCAGAAAGGTTTTTTTGTTTAAAGGGAATTAATTGTGGGAACACCAGTTGTATACTAAACAGAACGAAAGGTGATTTATGATGAAAGTATTAGTTGTTGGAGCAAACGGAACAACGGGAAAACAAGTGGTAGAAAAAGTCGCAAACAGCAAGCAGCATGAAGCTTATGCGATGATTCGCGACGAAAAACAAGCAGACGCTTTAAAAAAGCTGGGCGCTAACGTTGTACTTGGTGACTTGGAGCAAGATGTTTCAGATGCTTTAAGAGGTATGGATGCTGTCATATTTGCAGCAGGTTCTGGAGGACATACGGGAGACGAAAAAACAATCGCTGTGGATCAAAACGGTGCTAAAAATATCATTGATGAAGCAAAAAATCAAGGTGTGAAGCGCTTTGTTATGTTAAGTTCAATGGGAACAGATGCACCTGAACAAGGACCAGAAGGCTTACAACTTTACCTGCGTGCTAAAGCGATAGCGGATGAATACTTAAAGCAGTCTAATCTGCAATATACAATTGTACGACCAGGAACTTTATCGAATGATTCAGCTACTGGAAAAATTGATATCAATAATGATATTGAAGATAAATCTCAGACGATTCCTCGAGCAGATGTAGCAACCGTGCTTGTAGAATGCCTAAACGAAGAAGCTACGATAGGAAAAACGTTTGAAATGTTAGCCGGAGAAACTGAAATTGAACAAGCTATTAAATTTACTCATTGATACAAAAGGGCAGATCTAAAGGTCTGCTCTTTTCTGTTCTGTTCCTAATATGAAAACATCTCCATTATGAAACGGAAATCTTAAGGGAATAGTATAGGAGAACATTTCATTTCAGGAATGAGGAGGCAGGACAATGGGACAAAATCGTCATTTCACACCGGGTCAAAAAGCTCCTAATAACGGAGTGTATATTGAAATTGGTGAAACAGGAAGCAACGTAAATAATCCTCAAAAGGTTAAATTAAAAGCAGGAGAGCGTTTTCCAGAGACGGCAAACGATGATCGCCACTGGACATACATGCGCAAGCCTTAAATAGTAAAAAAATAAAGAAGCCATTCTAAATTGAATGGCTTTACTTGTTTTCCCATTGCTGGGTATAATGAAATAAAGGTCAATAAAGGTCAAATGTATCGAAGGAGGATGTTCAATGGACATAAATAAAATGACCCAAAAATTGCAAGAAGGCGTGATGGAAGCGCAGTCCGAAGCTATTAAACGAAATCAGCAGGAAGTGGATATTGCTCATTTGCTTTATACGCTTATTCATCAGCAAGATGGTATTGCTCCTCGCATATTAGATCATTTACATATAGATCATCAATCTTTTCAGCAGCAGGTAAATCAACTGCTTGCGAAAAAACCTGCTGTTACAGGAAGTGGAGCTGAAGCAGGGAAAGTTTATATTACAAATAAACTCCAGCAGCTGTTTGTCAAAGCTCAAGAAGAAGCATCTCGTCTGCAAGATGATTATGTTTCAGTTGAGCACATCTTTTTAGCCTTAGCACAGGAACCGTCTTCTAGTGAATATGGCAAGTTATTTTCAAGTCACGGTATAACAAAAAAAGCTTTGCAAGATGTGCTTACTAGCCTTCGAGGAAATCAGCGAATTACAAGTCAAAATCCGGAAGTTACATATGAAGCGTTAGCTAAATATGGAAGAGACTTAGTGGCAGAAGTACGAGCAGGGAACATTGATCCAGTCATTGGACGAGACGGAGAAATTCGCCGCGTTATCCGCATTTTATCGCGAAAAACAAAAAACAATCCAGTTTTGATTGGAGAACCTGGCGTTGGTAAAACAGCGATTGTTGAAGGTCTAGCACAGCGAATTGTTCGTAGAGATGTGCCTGAAGGATTAAAAGATAAAACCATCTTCTCATTAGATATGGGAGCTTTAGTAGCAGGAGCGAAGTTCAGAGGCGAATTTGAAGAGCGTTTAAAAGCTGTTCTTCAAGAAGTTAAGAAAAGCAACGGTCAAATTCTTTTATTTATTGACGAACTTCATACAATCGTTGGAGCAGGTCGTACGGACGGAGCGATGGATGCAGGGAATATTTTAAAACCAATGCTTGCTAGAGGAGAACTTCACTGTATAGGAGCTACAACTCTTGATGAGTATCGTCAGTATATTGAAAAAGATCCAGCTCTTGAAAGACGCTTTCAACAGGTGCTGGTTGAAGAACCTTCAGTAGAAGATACAATCTCTATCTTACGTGGTTTAAAAGAACGATTTGAAATTCATCACGGTGTAAATATTCATGACCGGGCGATTGTTTCAGCAGCGGTTATGTCGGATCGTTATATCTCAGATCGCTTTTTACCTGATAAAGCAATTGATTTAATTGATGAAGCATGCGCAACTATTCGAACAGAAATTGATTCGATGCCATCAGAATTAGATGAAGTAACGCGACGTGTCATGCAGCTTGAAATTGAAGAAGCGGCATTAAGTAAAGAAACAGATCAAGCAAGCATCACAAGGTTAGAGGCAATTCGAAAAGAAGTCTCTGATTTAAAAGAACGTGCAGATACAATGAAGCTGCAGTGGGAAAAAGAAAAGCAGTCGATTCAAACGGTGCAAGATGTCCGGGAGCAGCTTGAAAAAGCGAAGCGAGACCTAGAAGAAGCTGAAGGGAAATATGATTTAAATAAAGCAGCCGAACTTCGCCACGGACGCATTCCAGCTCTTGAAAAAGAACTAAAACAGCTGGAAGAAACAGCTGCTGAAAAAGCACAAGAAAACCGTTTGTTAAGAGAAGAAGTAACGGAAGAAGAAATTGCTGAAATTGTAGGAAGATGGACGGGAATTCCGGTGTCGAAACTAGTTGAAGGAGAAAGAGAAAAGCTGTTGAAGCTTGAGTCAATTTTACAGCAGCGTGTGATTGGACAGGACGAAGCCGTATCCTTAGTTACAGATGCTGTGATTCGCGCAAGGGCAGGCATTAAAGACCCGAACCGCCCAATTGGATCATTTATTTTCCTAGGACCTACCGGAGTAGGAAAAACGGAGCTAGCCAAAACGTTGGCACATTCGTTATTTGACAGTGAAGAACAAATGGTTCGTATTGATATGTCTGAATACATGGAAAAGCATGCGGTCTCTAGGCTTATAGGAGCGCCTCCTGGCTATGTAGGGTATGAAGAAGGCGGACAGCTAACGGAAGCGGTGAGACGCAAGCCTTATTCAGTCGTTTTGTTAGATGAAATTGAAAAAGCTCATCCTGAAGTATTTAACGTGCTCCTTCAAATACTAGATGATGGAAGAGCAACAGATTCAAAAGGAAAAGTCATTGATTTTAAAAATACGGTCATTATTATGACGTCAAATATTGGTTCTCAATTTCTATTAGATGGTTTAACAAGTGAAGGCGAGATTACTGAAAAAGCCAGAGAGCAAGTGATGGCTCAATTAAGACAGCATTTTCGCCCAGAATTTTTAAATCGAGTAGACGACACGATTTTATTCAAACCGCTAACTGTTCATGAAGTAAAGGGAATTATTGATAAGCTATTGCTTCAGCTTGAAAAGCGTTTATCCGATCGTCATATTTCGTTAATGTTAACAGAAGAAGCAAAAAATCATATTGCGGCCTCCGGGTTTGATCCGGTATACGGAGCGCGCCCTTTAAAAAGGTTTATTCAAAAATATATTGAAACAAAAATTGCCAGAGAATTAATTGCAGGGCAAATTGAAGATTATAGTCAAGTGACAGTTGATGTAAAAGATGATGAGTTTGTTGTCAGCGTATAAGTTTTCTCAAAAGGCCATTCATGATAATTTGAATGGTCTTTTTTTGCTATTAAGAGCAGCATCCCTTTTAAAATAAATAAAAAAAATACGTGAGAGCTAAGCGTAAAAACTTATTCAGTTTTAGGTTGTAGAATATATCTAATTCATTTATGATAATACAAAATGGGCAAAGGAGCATGAATGAGCACATGAAGGACCGTATAGAGCTTATATATGACGAAGCATACGATTTTATAGATCAGGCATTAACTAAAATAAGAGCGCTGGATAAAAATGATCTTCAAGCTGAAAATGAAGAAGTGCAGGAAAAGGCAGAACGGACAGAGTTTGCACTTCAAGCTGCACGAGATATTTTAGAAAATATGATTATCCCGGGTAAAAAATTGACTTTTATTTACGAAAAAGGTTCTGTGGTAGTAGAAATTCCCGATAAAAAATAAAAACGACTTCCTTTTATGGAAGTCGTTTTTATTTTGGTAATGCAAAGTGTTCATCAATGGATGCATCACTTTTTCGATACTGCCCGGGTGTCATATTGGTTGTTTTACGAAATACTTTTGTTAAATAATTGGCATTTGCATAGCCGACGTTTTCAGCAATTTCTTCGATTGAATACTTGGTTTGATGCAATAGCTCGGCCGCTTTTTGAATGCGAAGCTTCGTTAAATATTGAATCGGCGTAATCCCTGTTGTTTGTTTGAATAACCGGCTAAAATGATAGCGAGATAAATGAGCTGCATCTGCCATTTCATCCGGACCGATTTCTTCATGATAATGATTGCGGGCAAATAAAATAGAGCTAATGATACTTTCAGGCCAATCCTCTGTAAAACTGTCCATGCTTTTAATATATTGATACAGCTCCATTACAAAGCGGTAAGATAAGCTTGAGGCATGAAATGGATCTGCTATATGTTTTTCACTTGCCCTCTTATATATCTGAGCAAGCAGCTGAACAGGTGCTGATTCAGGGTGAAATCGAATTACAGGGGAGTGGGTTGACTGAATATAATCCCAGCATTTTTGTACTTCATCTCCGTATAATGTAAGAAAAATAAACTCCCAGTTTTCACTTTCCTTTGGTAAGTAATAGCGATAATTTCCAGGTATATTGACGATGAATGCTTTTCCAGCATCCACTTTATATTCTTGTCCATCTATTTCAATCATCCCGTACCCAGAAACCGTGTATTGAAAAATATATTTTCCTACATCTTTTCGCTGATTTCCGCTCCAGTTATAAAGGGGCGAGAAAACTTCATCCCATCCAACCGACCAGAGCTGCGCAACTTCGTTTGTGCGGGATTCTAAAAACCTGTATGCGTACGTTGAATATTCTTGAGCTTGGAAATGTGAGAGCAAATTTTCACCTTCTTTTTGAAATAAAGTAGTACTTAATTCTTACTTTAACGTAATCGCTTTCATTTTTCTATAATTTTTTGAAAATATCATGATTATTTTTAGTGAATGTCTCTAAATCTATTATTTTCTTATAATTTGCAAGTCAAGGCTCCCATGAAGATAACACCTTTTTGGCGCAAGAGCAGTTCATCATCAATTTAAAAGAATCATTTTTAAAGTGATAAGCAAAAAAGTACCGATTATCGATAGGAATTTTACCATTGAGGCAAGGAAAATTGGACTTTACAATGTACATATGAATCCGTTTCCAAAAAACTACTTAAAATAGGTGATAATAAATGCTGGAAAAATTAATCGAAGAGTTCAAACAAATATTTCATTCGTCAGAAGCTATTCGCTGCTTTTTTGCACCAGGGCGTGTCAATTTAATTGGAGAACATACTGATTATAATGGAGGGCATGTTTTTCCTTGTTCATTGAGTATAGGAACGTATGCGGTAGTACAAAAACGTCATGATCGAAAAATACGTATGTACTCTAAAAACTTCTCTGAAGCAGGCGTTATTGAATCCTCTTTAGAGCAATTAACGTACAAAACCGAGGATGATTGGGCTAATTATCCAAAAGGAGTAATGGACACCTTTAAAAAGCACGGATATGATCTTCCTTTTGGTTTTGATATCTTGTTTTTCGGCAACATTCCTAACGGAGCAGGGCTTTCATCGTCGGCATCAATTGAGTTAGTCACATGCGTACTTTTAAATAAAATTCTTGAATTGAATATTGATATGATGGACCTTGTAAAAATGGCGCAGCAAGCTGAAAATGAATTTATCGGCGTAAGCTGCGGGATTATGGATCAGTTTGCAATTGGAATGGGAAAAGAAAATCAAGCCGTATTGTTAAACTGCCAGACTCTTGAATACCAGTATAGCCCGCTGCAGTTAACAGATGCTGTGCTCGTTATTTCTAACACAAATAAGCGAAGAGGGCTGGCAGATTCAAAATATAATGAGCGCCGTATGGAGTGTGAAAGAGCACTATCAGATTTGCAAACTTCACTTTCCATTGATTCGCTTGGTGATTTAACGAAAGAACAATTTGAAAAGCACAAATCTTTAATACAAAAAGAAGTAGATTGTAAGCGCGCTAAACATGCGGTATATGAAAATGAACGCACAAAAGAAGCGGTTGCTAAATTGCAAAACGGCGATTTAAAAGGATTTGGTCAATTGATGAATGAGTCGCACTGTTCGCTGCGAGATGACTATGAAGTAAGTGGAAAAGAATTAGATGCTCTTGTAGAAGCAGCCTGGTTGCAAGAAGGTGTGATTGGATCACGCATGACGGGTGCAGGCTTTGGCGGCTGTACAATCAGTATCGTAAAAAAAGCACAGGTTGATAGATTTATTGAAGAAGTAAAAGACGCTTATTATAAGCAAACGAGTTTAGAAGCTGAATTTTATGTGGTTACGGTTGGAGAAGGAGCGCGTGAACTCACATTAGAAGCAGTATAAGAGAAAACAGATAGAGAAAGGAACGAGTGTATGTCAGTCAACATTCATGAAGAAATCACCCGACTTATTCAATATGGTTTACAAAAGAATCTAGTAACAAAATGGGATATAGATGTGGTGAGAAATAAACTGCTGGAAGTGTTAGAACTCGACGAATGTATTACGGTAGAAGTTAAAGAAGAACGTTTGGAACATCCAGCTGCTATTTTAGATAACATGCTTGATTGGGCTGCCGAAAACAATCGAATCGCCGATAATTCTATCACATATAGAGATTTATTCGATACCAAAATAATGGGATGCTTTGCAAGCATGCCTTCAGAGGTTAATCGAACCTTTTACGATCACTATCAGCAAAACCCTCAAAAAGCCACAAGCTATTATTATAAGCTGTCAAAAGACATTCACTATATTCGCAGAGATCGAATTGCTAAAAACGAAAGATGGGTAACAAACACTGACTTTGGAGAACTTGAAATTACTATCAACTTATCTAAGCCGGAAAAAGATCCAAAAGCAATTGCAGCAAGCAAATCACTGAAAGAAAGCAACTACCCGCTATGCCTGCTCTGTAAAGAAAATGCTGGCTATGCAGGCCGCATTAACCACCCAGCTCGCCAAAATCACCGGATTATCCCTGTGGAATTGCAGGAAGAGCTGTGGTACATGCAGTTTTCACCTTACGTTTATTATAATGAACATGCCATTGTTTTTGCGAGTGAGCATACACCTATGCATATTTCAAAGCAAACGTTTAAGCGGCTGCTTGCCTTCGTTGAACAATTCCCACATTATTTTTTAGGGTCAAATGCAGATTTACCCATCGTAGGAGGATCTATTTTAACGCATGATCACTTTCAAGGAGGCTATCATGAGTTTCCTATGGCTAAAGCAAGAATAAATAAATTGTTCTCTCTTGAAGCGCATCCAAACGTGAAAGCTGGAATTGTTCATTGGCCAATGTCGGTCGTTCGTCTTCAAAGTTCGCACCTTGCACCATTAGTGGAAGCAGCGGATTTCATTTTGAAGAAATGGAAATCATATAGTGATCAAAGTGCTGGTATTTTAGCTTTTACAGATCAAACTCCTCACAATACGGTCACGCCTATTGCTAGGAAAAGAGGGGATTTGTACGAATTAGATTTAGTACTGCGAAACAATCGAACAAACAGCAAGCATCCAGATGGCATTTATCATCCGCATGCAGAAGTTCATCATATCAAAAAAGAGAACATAGGTTTAATTGAAGTAATGGGGCTTGCGGTTTTACCCGGTCGTTTGAAAGACGAAATGAGTCTAGTGGCCAAAGGGTTAGTTCAGAATAACCTGAGTGAAGTAGCCAGCAGGCATGATCAAGTGAAAAAACACGTGAAGTGGGCTGAACACATCAAGAAAAAATATCCGCATATTGAAGTGGAAAATGTCCAAAGCATTCTTCAACAAGAGCTCGGTTTGATCTTTGCGACTATTTTAGAGCATGCAGGTGTGTTTAAACAAACTGCTGAAGGGCAGCTCGCATTCAGTCGTTTTATGAATTCGTTAAATGAAGCGTAAATCATTAATAAAAACAGGCAGCTCGTAATGAGCTGCCTGTCTTTATACAGTTAGGGCATGCTGTTTTAAAAGGGTATACAGAGCCTGTGTTCCTTTATTATCCTGGCCTTGTTTTTCGAGCTGTTCATAAAGCGATTTTGCTAATTTTAGCCCGGGTGTATACAGCTCCATTTCTTCAGCTGATTCAATGGCAATCTTCATATCTTTAATGAAGTGTTTAATATAAAAGCCTGGTTCGAAGTCTCCTTTAATCATGCGAGGAGCTAAATTGCTTAACGACCAGCTTCCCGCTGCGCCTGTTTCAATACTTTTTAGAACGGTATTCGGATCTAATCCGGCTTTTTCAGCATAAAGTATCGCTTCGCAGACACCCATCATATTAGAGGCAATAGCAATTTGATTGCACATTTTTGTATGTTGACCAGCACCGGCGCTTCCTTGAAGAACGATATTTGTCCCCATTTTTTCAAGAATAGGCGTAACGGCAGAGAATGCTTCAGAATCGCCTCCTACCATAATCGCTAAGGTTGCTTTCTGAGCCCCAATATCTCCTCCTGAAACAGGAGCGTCAAGCGCATGAATGTGCTTCTCTTTTGCTGCTTGATAAATCTCACGAGCAAGTATAGGGCTTGATGTCGTCATATCAATTGTATAGCAGCCTTTCTTTGCATTATGTATAATGCCGTCTTTTCCCAAATAAATCTCTTTTACATCGTGAGGATAGCCTACCATGGTGATAATAACATCAGATTGTTCGGCCACTTCTTGAACGGTTTCTTTCCATTTGGCCCCTTTTTCAAGTAGTGCTTGAGCACGAGTTTTTGTTCGTGTATAAACAAGGACTTCATATCCTGCGTCAATTAAATGCCCGGCCATGCTTTGACCCATAACGCCTGTTCCGATAAAACCAATTTTTTCTTTAGTCACAGCAGTATTCACTCCTAAAGTTAATAGTTTGATTATTCTAAAATTATATAGTTAAAGTTTGGGATAATCAATGATTCCGACTATATATAGATAGAGAAAAGCACTCTCAGTCCTATGTCTTGAATACGAGGTAAGGAAAGAAAGTACTGAGAAGAACCTATGCCAAAAAATAAAAAAAGCGCTGGCTTTACAGCCAACACTTTTTAGTGTTGATTATTTGCTGGTTTATTCGGTACACCCAGTTCTCCAATCAAAATTACAACTAGCGTGAAAACTACTCCAAGGATGGAAGCGGTTGCGAAACTGTAAGTACCGCCCGTCATTGCAGAGATTACGTACACTGCCATATTCATTAGTAAAAAGCCCCAAACAAAAGCCATTACGACACGCATTCTATTCACCTCGTTTACAGTACAGTTTGATTTCATTTTAGCATATAGCAGTCAAATAAGAAATTGAATTTTTTATGAATAAATAAGGGGCGTGCTCCCATGCAGAAACAAAAGAGCAATAAGTCAGAAATAGGCATTATTCTAGTGCGCTTTTTTATGGTTCTATCATACACTGTATGGAACAACTAGTAAGTTACGGAGGAAGAGCTATGATACATCGACGCTTTTTTAGCTTAGATACGCAATGGAATGTCGTACATGTCCCTGAACGACCGAATGGTTTCGGTGTGTTAGTACTGGGTGATAAAGATCATTTTGTTGAAAGTTCAACTAGCTTATGGATTCAGCACGGCGGAAGGTCACAGCTGTTGCAATGTTTACAAGATGAAGGATACACAGTATTTTATTCCAATTTATATGGCCGGCATTGGGGGTCTCCTGAAGCATATCACCTTGCAAAACAACTTTATCATTTAGTAATGAAACAAGAAATTTTAAATAAACGAATTCATATTTTAGCTGAAGGAATGGGGGCTCTGTTAGCGCTGCAGCTAATGGAAAATGACGGGAATACGTTCATTCGATCAGCTGGTTTACTAAATCCGTGTATTGATCTTCATACGCATGCAGAACATGAAAAAAACAATAAATTCTTTTATAAACAATTCACGAAGGACTTGACTCAAGCTTATAAAGTGGAGCGGAAGCAAGTATCAAAGCTAATTAAGGAGTACCCTTCCGTTACGGAATTAAAATCAACGCTGCCCGTGAAGATATGGACCGCGCCTAATGCCTCTACTCATTATCCAATTGCACACAGTAAAAAATATGAACTACATCGTGAAGAACTTCACTCTCCGATTATGCTTTCACTTTATTTGCCTGAAAAAAACTATTTATTTGAACGGTCCCTTCTCCAATTTTATAAACAGCATGAAAAAGTGTTATAAGCAAAGCTTCTATGATTATACATATCATAGGGGCTTTTTGTATAAGAGATAAAAGGAAAAAGAGAGTTCATGATGTTTTTAGGGATGAACTACTTTGAAATAAGGAATGAGTACTCTCTATAACTATAGGGCTTTAAGCTTTTGTTTAATAAATGATGAATGAAGAATTGGAGGAAGCGATATGGGAAATGTAGTAGTAATAGGGGCAAACCGCTTTATTGGTTTTCATTTATGTATGACTTTTTTAGACGAAGGTACAGAAGTAAAAGGATATACACATTCTGCTCATAAAGAAGAAGATGATTTGCAGGAAGAGATGAAATTTTTCTTAGGGCGAAACGCTAATTATGTATCGACTGAAGTAGGCGATTCATTAGATATGATTACCTCAGAAACGGATATTGTCTACTTCACGTATTTCGATGGAGGAGATTTTTATCATCCTGATTTTTTAAGACAAGAAATGCAAAAAGCGCAGCAAGTACTCATTCAAGCACTTAATAAATGCCGTCAATTCAACATTCGATTTGTGTTTGTTTCTACCATGCGCGTATTTGGAGACCAGCAGCGAAAGATTGAAGAAACAACGATTCCAGAACCGGACAGTAGTGAAGGAAGGCTATACGTTCATTTTGAGCGAATGATAGAAAAATATAAAGATGATGGATGGCCCATTATGATTGTCAGAACGCCCACTCTTTACGGACCTTGGCAGCCTTTGTCAATGTGCTATTCTAAAAATATTGCCGGGTACGAGGAAGATTTTACCATTATGGAAGGCACGGATTTTATTATTTATATTGAAGACGCCGTCAGTGCACTCAGACGCTGTAAAACTGGTGCATATTCATATGAAGTGGTTCATTTAGTTGAAGAAAAATTACAGCCTTGGAGCGCTGGAGCAAACATTACTCATATGGAGGTGAAGGAAGAAGCGGCTCAAGAAAAATATGAAATCAGCAGGAAAGCGAAAGAACTGCTACATTTTTCTTCCAAAGTAACGGCTAAAGAAGGCATTTACCTGCAAAAAAAACATATGAGAACATTCTTTTTACCTCTTCATTAAAGGAGAAAGTTGTACTTATAGAATAGATTCGCTAATATAAGGAGGAATAAATGTTTTTAATAAAGGAGATTTCACTATGGAAGAGCAAAATATGCAATTCATGCAAATTGCAATGAAGTACTTGCCAGAAGCAAAGCAGATTTTAGATGAAACAGGCGTTGAGTTATCAATGGAACACGTACAGCCGGTATTGACATTACTGACAAAAGTAATGAACGACGCCTATGAGCTTGGCAAGCAAGATGCATTAGCTGAAAATGAAAACAACTAAAGAAAACAGCTCGGTAGAATCCGAGCTGTTATTTTTGTTTGTAAAATAAATCGACTAAAGGGGCAAACTGTTTAAGAAGAGGAGCTAGTTCTTCAACGGCGAGTACAATTTCATCGATTTGTTTGAATAATCTTTCCCACTCCTCTCGCTCTCTTTCTTCTCTTGATTTTCTGCGCCCAGCTCCAAACATAAAATCAGAAAAAGCTTCATTTCTTTGTCTTCTTGCCATGATACTCATTCCTTTCACTATTTTAATGGTGGGTAAGTTCTTACCTAATGTCCCATACTAGAGTAAGAGGGACCCGTATGATTACTATATGTAGCATGATAGATACCTGAGTAGGACGAACACCCATATAGACAAAAAATAAAAAATGAAGTAAAATTAGTACCAACTCATAATAATTGATTATATAATCGGTAAATGAAATGACAGATATAGGTTTTATAGGAATATAAGCCTTTTATTTAAAGGAGAGGTTGATATGAACGCTGGTGTTCTAGGAATTGGACGTTATGTACCAGAGAAAGTTGTAACAAATTTAGATCTTGAAAAAGTAATGGATACATCAGATGAGTGGATTCGTACGCGCACAGGTATTCAAGAGCGCCGAATTGCAGCCGATAACGAGGACACATCTGATTTAGCTTATAAAGCAGCAGTTGAAGCTTTACATAAAGCTAACGTCGAGGCAGAAGATATTGACATGATCATTGTTGCTACGGTAACGCCAGATCAACCGTTTCCTACAGTATCATGTATGCTGCAAGAAAAATTGGGAGCAAAAAAAGCAGCTTCTTACGATGTGAGTGCAGCATGTGCAGGATTTATGTACGGCATGATTACAGCTAAGCAATTTATTGAAACTAATGCTTACAAGCATATATTAGTGGTCGGTGTAGAAAAGCTTTCTAAGATTACAGATTGGGACGACCGTAACACGGCTGTTTTATTCGGAGACGGAGCAGGTGCAGTTGTAATGGGACCTGTGTCAGAAGGACGAGGTATTTTATCCTTTGAACTAGGATCCGACGGTACAGGAGGCAAGCACTTGTATCAAAACGAGCTTGATCATATTGTCATGAACGGACGTGAAGTATTTAAGTTTGCTGTTCGACAAATGGGGGAATCTGCTGTTAATGTAATTGAAAAAGCAGGTTTAACAAAAGAGGATGTTGATTTTCTTGTACCTCATCAAGCGAATATTCGTATTATGGAAGCTGCAAGACAGCGATTAGACTTGCCTGAAGAAAAAATGTCTAAAACAATCCAATACTACGGCAATACATCAGCAGCATCGATTCCAATTTCAATTGTTCATGAGCTTGAAGCAGGGAAAATTCAAGACGATGATTTAATTGTAATGGTTGGCTTCGGAGGCGGCTTAACATGGGGAGCTATTGCCATTAGATGGGGAAAATAACACTACATTTTTAAAGCAACTGAAGGAGATGAATGTACGATGAATAAAAAACGTGTAGTTGTAACAGGACTTGGTGGGCTTACACCAATTGGAAATGACGTAGAAACAGCTTGGAAAAACGCAGTAGCAGGCGTGTCTGGCGTTGGTCCTTTAACAAGACTAGATGCAGATGAATTTCCTGCTAAAGTAGCGGCTGAAGTAAAAGATTTTAACGTGGAAGATTTTATTGACCGCAAAGAGGCTCGTAAGATGGATCGCTTTACTCAATATGCGATGGTAGCTGCATTGGCGGCTGTTAAAGATGCGAATTTGACTATTACGGAAGAGATTGCTCCAAACGTCGGGGTTTGGATTGGATCTGGAATTGGCGGTATGGAAACGTTTGAAAATCAATATTCAACGTTATTAGAAAAAGGTGCCCGCCGTGTAAGTCCATTCTTTATTCCGATGATGATTCCTGATATGGCAACAGGACAAGTTTCTATTGCTTTAGGGGCGAAAGGCGTGAACTCTTGTACGGTAACGGCGTGTGCAACAGGTACAAACTCTATTGGTGATGCATTTAAAGTCATTCAACGCGGAGATGCAGACGTGATGGTGACGGGCGGTACGGAAGCACCAATCACGCGTTTATCTATTGCTGGTTTCTGTGCGAATAAAGCACTTTCTACAAATCCAGATCCTGCAACAGCATCTCGTCCGTTTGATAAAGACCGCGACGGCTTCGTTATGGGAGAAGGTGCGGGTGTTATTGTGCTTGAAGAGCTTGAACATGCATTAGCACGCGGCGCACGTATTTATGCTGAAATTGTGGGCTATGGTTCAACAGGAGATGCTCATCATATCACAGCGCCAGCTCCAGGAGGAGAAGGCGGCGTTCGTGCAATGCGTCATGCGATTGAAGATGCAGGTCTACAGCCAAGTGATATTGATTACATCAATGCTCACGGTACAAGTACAGGGTACAACGATAAATTTGAAACGATGGCTATTAAAGAAGTATTTGGTGACCACGCTCAAAAAGTAGCAATTAGTTCAACAAAGTCAATGACTGGCCACTTGCTAGGAGCTGCTGGTGGAGTAGAAGCTATTTTTAGTGTGAAAGCAATTCAAGACGGTATTCTTCCTCCAACAATTAACTATCAAACACCCGATGAAGAGTGCGATTTAGACTACATTCCAAACAAAGCGCGTAAGCAAGAAGTAAAAGCGGTGCTAAGCAACTCACTTGGATTTGGCGGTCACAATGCAACAATCATCTTTAAAAAATACGAAGCATAATGAAAAATTCTAGGCTGACGCCTAGAATTTTTTTTATTTTTAATAACCAAAAGAGTAGCTGTGAACATATCATGAAGCAAAAGGATGAAGAAAGAGAGGGGAAAACATGCCGATTGTTTCAACTTCTACTTGGACGGAGCCGAAAGAAATAAGCCGTTATCTTGCGCGCTATTTTAAGAAATTAAAAGAAAAAGAATATATGGAATTACTTTTTAACTATGGAATGTGTCCGCCTTCTTTAATGTTTATAAAAGAATTAGAAGAAATGAAGAAAAGGCAGGTTTGGAAGAAAGTAAAAGCACATTATGAAAAGCTTAAAAAAGCATGGAATGGGCCGGATGTAGCGGTGCTAGTGCTTCCAAGCAATCCTCGAAATCGAAAAATGCAGCGTGAATTTAACGGAAGAGCAGGTGTCGCTTTTACCGATAAATTATTTGTGTTTATGACAAGTCATACATCCGATGAAGAAATGTTAGCGGTGCTTACCCATGAATATCATCACGTTTGCAGGCTAAAAGCCATTAACAAATCTGATGAAACGATTACTTTGTTAGACGCTATGATGATGGAAGGGTTAGCTGAAAGAGCAGTGGAGGAATATTGTGGTAAAAAATATTTAGCCCCTTGGACAAATTATTATACCATTGAAGAAGCTAAAAAAATGTGGGAAAAGCATGTTAAACCTTATTACAATCTGCGCGCTGACGAAAAAAAATATGATCAACTGTTATTCGGCCAAAATTGGTATCCAGAAATGATGGGCTACAATATCGGTTATCATCTTGTTACTTCATGTATGAAGCCTCACACTTTAACTACTACCCAGCTGCTTCCTCTTAGTACCAATACTATCTTAAAAAAATCTGCGTTCCAACTGTAAAAAAATAAGTTCTATATACCTAAAACAAAAAATAGTAAAATTTATCCTGTTTTCAACAAAAAATTAGGAGGTTTATGCGTTAAAGTGCTGAAGAGATATTCAAAAATCATTATTTTAAAAATAAAAAATATAATTAATTTTCAAAATATATTGATTTTGTAATGAAATTGTAATAATATCTTATTCAAATATAACAATTTTTAGAAAAATGAGGTGTGCACTATAAATGGATAAAAAGCCCGTCGAATCAACACCTTTACTAGAAGTGAAAAATTTACAAACTGCTTTTTCCATTAATGATTCCTGGCATAATGCTGTGGACGACGTGTCGTTTCAAGTCGGACGAAAGCGAATTGTAGGAGTTGTAGGAGAATCTGGCTGTGGAAAAAGCGTATTGTCTTTATCCGTTATTGGGCTATTACCTAAAGTAAATAGTCAAATTAGAAGCGGAAGCGTTGTATTTAACGGAAAGAATCTTACGCACTTATCAGAAGATGAGATGAATGATGTTCGGGGAAAAGACATCTCAATGATTTTCCAAGAACCGATGACATCTCTCAATCCTGTTTTAACCATTGGGTATCAGCTGCAGGAAGTATTGTTTAACCATATGAATATATCGAAAGCGGAAGCGCGTGAAAAAAGCATTGCGCTTTTAAAAAGCGTTGGTATTTCGAGATCCGAAAAGCTCATCGATGAATATCCGCATCAGCTATCGGGAGGAATGAGACAGCGCGTCATGATTGCCATGGCGGTAGCTTGTCAGCCTAAACTTTTAATTGCGGATGAGCCGACAACCGCCCTGGATGTTACGGTTCAAGCTCAAATTTTAGAATTGTTAAAAGAAATTCAAGAAAGCAATGATATGTCTATTATTATGATTACTCATGATTTAGGAGTCGTTGCTGAGATGTGTGATGAAGTGATTGTCATGTATGGCGGGAAAATTGTTGAGCATACAGATGTTGATACGTTATTTTATGCCCCAAAACATCCGTACACGAAAGCGCTTCTTCACTCAATTCCACGCATGGAAGATGATGTAGAAGTATTAAATACGATCAAAGGAATTGTGCCTTCTCTTGTAAACATGCCGAGGACAGGCTGTCGTTTCGTTAACCGATGTCCTCATGCAATGGAAGACTGCAGTTCCGTTACGCCTGTTCTTCGCGAGGATTCACAGGGGCATGACGTCGCATGTCTGCTGTATGAAAACAGCTATCCGTCAAAAGGAGTGAAGACAAGCTAATGACTAAAGCAGTGAAAGATGTATTGCTAGAAGTTCAGCATTTAAAAACCTATTATCCTATTCACGGGGGATTTTTTCGAAAGAAAATTGGTGATGTAAAAGCAGTTGACGGTATTTCCTTTGCGATTCGAAAAGGAGAAACGCTCGGTCTGGTAGGAGAATCTGGCTGTGGAAAATCCACGGCAGGAAGGACGATTCTAAGACTGTTGGAACCAACTAGCGGAAAAATTATTTTCGATGGTAAAGATATCACAGAAGCAAGAGGAACTTCTCTCCGTAAAATTAGACAAGATTTCCAAATGGTTTTTCAAGATCCCTATGCTTCCCTCAATCCAATGCAAATGGTTGGAGATGTTATTTCTGAACCAATTCGGAATTTTACAGGAAAATCAACCAATCAATTAAAATCAGAAGTTATGAATCTACTTACAAAAGTAGGGTTACCGGAAGATGCATACTATAAATATCCTCACGAATTTTCCGGTGGGCAGCGTCAGCGTATTGGAATTGCACGTGCACTTGCACTTCGTCCAAAACTTATTATTGCTGATGAACCGGTGTCGGCACTTGACGTTTCTGTCCAATCACAAGTTTTAAACCTTCTTAAAGAACTTCAACAAGAATTCGACCTAACCTTTTTATTTATTGCCCATGATTTGAGTGTTGTTAAACATATGAGTGACCGTATCGGTGTTATGTACCTAGGCGGTTTAGTAGAAATTGCTGATAAGAAAAGCCTATACGCAGAGCCATTGCACCCTTATACGCAAGCGCTTGTATCGGCTATACCTGAACCAGATCCACGAAAGAAAAAACAGCGCATTATTTTACAGGGAGATGTGCCAAGTCCAATTGATCCGCCAAAAGGCTGTGCGTTTCATCCTCGCTGTATACATGCCATGGCAGAGTGCAGCCAAACGAAACCTGCCTTAAAGGAGGTGAGACCTGGCCATCAAGTAGCTTGCCATTTATATAACTCGTAAAAGCTACATACGAACAGATTATTAGTTAAATAGGGGGAACGTCATGATGAAAAAGAAATCGTTTTTATCACTTGTTTCCATTTTGCTTGTGCTATCGCTTTTTCTAGCGGCATGCAGCGGTGGAAGCAGTTCTTCATCTTCTAGTAATAAAGAAGGCGGAGAAGCAAAAACTGAAGGTGCAAAAACAGACAAGCCAAAAGATGGCGGAACGATTACGTATGGGATTGACGGAGCGCCGGAAGGGCTTTTTGAGTACGCATTGTATGGTAGTGCGTATGATAGCCAAATCTTAGAATTTATCAATGAAGGTCTTTTTACTTATGATAAGAAATTAAAAATTAAATCTGACTTAGCTACTTGGGACGTGAGTGGTGATAAACTAACTTACACGTTTAAATTAAAAAAGGGGATTAAGTGGCATAACGGAGATCCATTAACTGCAGATGATTTTAAATATACGTATGAAACGATTGCTGATAAAGACTATACAGGTCCACGCTATGTAAACGTTGAGCATATTAAAGGCGCTCAAGAATATCATGACGGCAAAGCGGATTCTATTTCCGGAGTTGAAGTGGTAGATCCGCAAACATTTAAAGTAACGTTTAAAGAAGTTCGTGTAAATAACTTAGACAATCTATGGCCGTATCCAATGCCGAAAAAGTACTATGAAGGAATTGCTGTAAAAGATCTTGCAGAGTCCAAACAAGTTCGTAAAGAGCCTATTGGTGTTGGACCATTTAAAGTGAAAAAAGTGGTAGCAAGTGAATATGTTCAGATGGAACGCAATGATGACTATTGGAAAGGTAAGCCTCATCTTGATGGCGTTGTTGTAAAAGTACTGGATCCATCTGTTTCCGCCGGAGCATTGAAAAAAGGCGATGTCGACATTATGGATGTTCGCCCAGCTGATTTAGGGCAAGTTGAAAAAGCAGAAAACTTAGACTTTTTGGAAGGGAAATCAACTAGTTATTCGTATATTGGTCTACGATTTGGACATCGTGATAAAAACGCTGGTAAAAACGTAGATGATTATGATAAGTTCAAAGATCTAAAACTTCGTCAAGCATTGCTTTACGCAATAGATAGAAAAGCAATGGTAAAAGCATTTATGAACGACAAAGCGGTTGTTTCTAACACAGTTATTCCCTCTGTATTCTGGATTGCTGCTGACCAAAAAGATTTAACAAAGTACAAGTATAGTCCAGAAAAAGCTAAGAAATTGTTAGCTGAAGCTGGTTATAAAGATAAGAATAATGACGGTTTTGTAGAAGATCCAAACGGAAAACCATTTACGATCTCATTTGGTCACTATGCTGGTCCAGCCAACTTCGAGGGTCGTGCGAAGGCTATTATGCAAGCATGGAATGATATTGGTATTAAAACAAAATTAGCAACGGGTTCACTTGTTGAATTTAACTTGTACAATGAAATGAAAGATAACGACGATAAGGCGTTAGAAGCGTTCTTCGGTTCTTGGGACACTGGTTCAGATCCAGATCCTACAGGATTATGGAGCTCTAATGCTGAATGGAACTATGGCCGTTGGGTAAATAAGGAATCTGATGAAATGCTTAAAGACGGTTTGAGTGAAAAATCATTTGATGATAAACACCGTAAAGATGTATATGTAAAATGGCAAAAATTCTTTAACGAGCAGCTGCCAGCACTTCCTTTATGGGAAAATATCAATATTTATGCTGTGAATAAGCGTGTGAAAAACGTAACTCTAGATCCATCAACGGTAGTTGTAGATCCGGAGAAATGGTCTGTAACGGAATAAGTATTTTATATGTAAAGGAGAGTCAACGATGCTGCAATACTCACTAAGACGTATTTTAGGGATGATTCCAATGTTGATTCTGATCTCCTTTGTTGTGTTTTCCCTGGCAAAAATGATGCCAGGGGACCCTTTTGGGGGAGAAATCAACCCCAGTAATACAGATCCAAAATACATTGAGGAAATGCGTGATAAGCTAGGATATAACGATCCTATCTACGTTCAATATTGGAACTGGGTAAAGGGAGTGGCACAAGGAGATTTAGGAAAGTCAACAACTCATAAGTTACCGACATTAGATATTATTTTAGAGCGTATGCCTAATACGATCTTTTTAGCTTTGACTTCGCTTTTGATTACGTATGTGTTTGCATTTATTTTAGGTATGTATGCAGGAAGAAAACCGTATACCTTAGCAGATAACTTTATTGCAGGATATAATTACTTTGCATTAGCGGTTCCATCGTTTATCGCAGGGATCGTAGGCATTTATTTATTTTCCTTTCAGTTAGGCTGGTTTCCGTTTAGCGGTTCTGTTGAAGTAGGATTAAAAGAGGGATCATGGGAATTTATTCAAAGTAGAATTCATCACGTTATATTACCTGCACTGATTCTTGGCTTGATGTCGACCGCGCAGTATACCCAATTTTTGCGTAATGATATTATTGAAAACAGTCGCAAAGATTTTGTGCGCACAGCCAGAGCAAAAGGAACAAAAGAATCTAAAATTTATAATGTTCATATCTTACGCAACTCAATGATTCCGCTTATTACGTTTTTAGGGTTTGATCTTGTAACAATCATTAGCGGTTCTATCATTACAGAGACAATCTTTACGTATCCAGGAATCGGAAAGTTGTTTGTTGACTCTGTAGCAACTCGTGACTACTCAGTTATGATGTCGCTTACAATGCTGTTTTCAATTTTAACATTGGTTGGGAATCTGGTTGCTGATTTGTTATACGGCGTAGCAGATCCGCGTATTCGTTTGGATTAGGAGGAGAAAGTATGGAAATTGTAACGAAAAAAGATGTACAGCCAGAAGTGAATATGAAAGCTCCTAAAAACCTTTCTCCATGGGCGATTGCGCGAAAGAAGTTTGTAAAAAATAAACTAGCCATGATAAGTTTAGCTTTCATGATTGTGATTACGCTTCTTGCCATTTTTGCACCGCTGCTTACAAAAGCAGATATTACACGTATCGACTATATGGCGATGAATGCAGCGCCTTCCAGTGAGCATTGGTTTGGAACGGATACAAATGGTCGAGACGTATTTGCACGTACATTGTATGGAGGAAGAACTTCGTTACTGATTGGAGTTGCTTGTACAACACTCGTTATTTTAATCGGAACTCTTATTGGTTCGATTGCGGGTTATTACGGAGGCAAAGTGGACCAATTCTTAATGCGTTTTACAGACTTTGTCTTAAACTTTCCGCTCATTGTTTTTGTTGTAGTGTTAAATACAATTCTAATTGGAAAAATCTCAGGCGTTTGGACGCTCATCCTAGTTGTTAGCTTCCTAAGCTGGGGAAGTACGGCCCGGCTGGTGCGAAGCAAAGTCTTGGCTGAAAAAGAAAATGAATATGTGCTTTCAGCTGTTTCCATTGGGTGCAGCCCGTTTAAAATCATCTTCAAACATTTGCTGCCAAATGTGTTTTCAACGATTGTGGTTCAAGCCAGTTTGCAGATGGCCATCCTTATCGTGTTTGAGTCAGCGATTAGCTTTATCGGTTTTGGCGTGCCGGCTGATACGCCGAGCTGGGGGAATATGCTGACAGAAGCAAGGGAATCAGATGTGCTGCAGAATAAGCCTTGGATGTGGGTTCCGCCAGGTTTAGCTATTACATTTACGATCCTGGCTATCAACTTCATTGGTGAAGGATTAAAAGATGCTTTAAATCCAAAATCTCTTCGTTAAAAATCTATCACAAAAGTGTGATAGATTTTTTTAGGTTTGTCAGACCTCCTGACAAACCTATTACTATAGAAGAAACTCGGATTTTTTCTGCTTATAGGGGTGGATATAGTTCATGAAGCCTGTAGCAATCATTAGCACTGGCGTTATGTCTGAGCTTCGAAATAAGTGCATTTGCATAATAACCAAAAACGAAGGTATTTTACAATTAATTTTTAGAAAAATAACATCATTTGGAATAAAAATTCCTTTCTCTGCCTATACTGATGGATAACAAACAGATAGTAAGTGAGGGGTAAATTATGCTATATCTTCATGATGTATGGGTTAATTGGTTTGAAGGCGAAGAAAACGGTTATAATGTGTGTCATTTCCATGAGTGGAGAAAAGACGATTGTGTAGAACTGCTCGATCAAGCACCGTTATTAAAAGTAAATCCGCTTTTATTTCATTACATTGAAAATGATCTTTCCGAGCTACCTCAACAACTACTACAAGATGTCTATCAGAAAGCATACATTCGGAAAAATCATGAGCGCACGCAGGTTGAATATTGTTTTATTGTTACAGATGGAACGAATATTTTAGCAATTGATACGATGGGCTATCATATCCCAATTCGAAAAAGCCGCTTAATTCCAAGACAAGAACAGTTAGTTTATGAGATGATTGCGGATCAAGAAGAGCTAGAATATAAGTTCAGTGAAGACGAGCTAACTAAAAAAGAGCATCATATTCTTTCGCCGTCTCCTGAAACGATGAGAGGGCTAACACGTAAAGAACGTCAGCTAAAACAGCTGTTATTTATGGCACTTGATCAGCTACATACAACAAAAAATACAGCTCAAATCCGCTACTGGTACACAGAGTGGAATCCAACGAAATACGAAGACATTCAAGAGATGCCGTTTCAAGACGTATGGAATCAGCTATACGATGAAACGAAGTCAGGGTGGTCACCGAAACATAAATTATTATGCGAGCGCTTAGTAAAAGGACAACCTTTCTTTGAAAAACTTTGGGAAATTGAACAAGAGCCAAAAGTGAATTAAAAAAACGACTGCATAGCAGTCGTTTTTTTTTAACGTTTACGGCCAATTCCCATTGCGTTTCGCATTTTGCGAAGCATTTTATTAGCCGTTGCATTTGCTTTATCGGCACCTTGATCTAAAATATCATCTAACTCGCTAGAATCAACTAATTCATAATATCTTTCTTGAATTGGAGCAAGTGCTTCAGCTACTACTTTAGCTGTGTCAGCTTTAAAGTCACCATAACCTTTGCCTTCGTACATTGCTTCAATGTCTTCGATTGATTTATTTGCTAGGATTGAATAAATGCTTAATAAGTTTGAAATACCTGGCTTATTTTCTTTATCGTAGCGAACAATACCTTCTGAATCCGTTACGGCACTTTTGATTTTCTTTTCAATCGTTTTAGCGTCATCCAAGAGCGTAATAAAAGCTTTTTGGTTTGGATCGGACTTGCTCATTTTTTTCGTAGGATCTTGAAGAGACATGACGCGTGCGCCCACTTTTGGAATACGTACTTCAGGAATAGTGAAGATATCATTGTATTTTTTGTTAAAGCGCTCAGCTAAGTCACGCGTTAATTCTAAATGCTGCTTTTGATCTTCACCAACTGGCACCAAATCGGTGTTGTATAAAAGAATATCAGCTGCCATTAGTGGAGGATAAGTTAATAATCCTGCTGATACTGCTTCTTTTCCAGCGGACTTATCTTTAAACTGAGTCATACGCTCAAGTTCACCGATATACGCTACGCACTGTAACATCCATCCTGCTTCCGTGTGGGCGGGCACTTCTGATTGAATAAATAAAGTTGATTTTGCTGGATCAATTCCTACTGCTACATACAGAGCAGCAAGGCTGCGAATGTTTTTACGAAGTGCTAAACGGTCTTGAGGCGCTGTAATTGCATGCTGATCTACAATACAAAAATGACAGTTATAGTCATGTTGAAGTTCAACAAATTGCTTCATCGCTCCAATGTAGTTGCCTAAAGTGATTGTACCGCTTGGTTGAATACCTGAAAAAATTGTTTTCATCAAATCTTCCTTTCATCTGCACATATATGATGCTAGTTTACGTATACAACATAAAAAGGCCCATCCGCTCCTAGCATAAGCTAGGGGCGAATGGACCGCGTTGCCACCCTAATTAGCACACATTATTGTGAACTATCTTTATTCATGTAACGTTGAGATCAACGTTCAAGCTTTGCACTTGAAAGCTCCAAAGTCCATTCTGCAGGTTTCAATGTTTGTTCTCACCAGCCACAAACTCTCTAAAAATGAAAATTCTGCATACTACTCTTTTTCACAGCTTTAATTATATAGTTATTCATTATTATAACGCGAAAAAGCAGGAATTTAAACATCTTATCGCTAAAAAGGTTTATAAGACAATTTACTGGAATTTTTCTTCGGCAAAAAAAGACAAGAACCTTTTAATTAAAGCATTTCTTAATGAAAATTTGGTGGAGGATTTGGTAAAAATCTTTTATTTAGTATTTCTAATGCCTTTGTAATACTATTGTAATACCTATACTACAAAAAAGATTTTAGACGTCTGACAAGTAGGCACAATCCTTATAAGATAAGGTTTTTTCCCTCATGACAAAAAAATACCATTAAATAATAGTATTGCAATAAATTTTTAAAATATTTATAATAGGCGTAACAAACATATTTTTTACAAAGGTATTACAATTTCTTAATTTTTCAGAAAAAACAAAATAGCCAATGTTTTGTTTCAATTAGCGAATTTTGTAATGAATGAGTCTTCTACATATTAAGCGCATACATTGGATTTACAGCATGTAAACAATTGATGACAGTTTCATAGGGTAGAAGAATAATTTTGCAGTGAGGTCTTTAGCACTCTACTACGCGAAAAAATAACTGATTATTTTGTATTGAAAGAGGATTAAGAAATTAGTGCATATCAAAAAAATATGGTTGCCACACAAACAAAATTTAATAGGGGGTAACACGCAATGAAGAAAAGGTTGTCAATTCTTTTCAGTTTGCTGCTTGTAATGAGCTTGTTTTTAGCTGCATGTGGATTTAACAAAGAATCTGGTGGCAGTGAAAATGCTAGCAGTGATGGCGGCGACAAGAAAAAAGAGCAAGAGCTTCGCGTAAACATTAAAACTGAGCCTTTCTCACTGAACCCAGGCTTAGCTAATGATTCAACGTCATCAAACGTATTATTACAAACATTTGAAGGTTTAACTCGTATTGGTAAAGATGGAAAACCTGAAAATGCCATGGCGAAAGATGTAAAGGTCAGCGATGATCAAACTAAATATACGTTTACGATTCGCGACGATGCAAAATGGTCAAATGGTGACCCTGTAACAGCAAAAGATTTCGAATATGCATGGAAATGGGCGTTAGATCCTAAAAACGAATCTCAATATGCATATCAATTATACTATGTTAAAAATGCACAGGCTGCTAATGAAGGAAAAGGTTCATTAGATGATGTTGCCGTTAAAGCAACAGATGATAAAACGCTTGAGGTAACATTAGAAAACCCAACGCCATATTTCTTAGAATTAACAGCTTTCTATACGTACTTCCCAGTGAATACGAAAATTGCTGAATCAAATGAAAAATGGTACACAAATGCAGGCGAAAACTATACGTCAAACGGTCCTTTCAAGCTTAAAACTTGGAAACATAACGACAAAATTGAGTTAGTTCCTAATGAAAACTATTGGGATAAAGATGCTGTAAAACTTAAAAAAGTTGAAATGTACATGATCAATGATAACAACACTGAACTTTCAATGTTCAAAAACGGTGAATTAGACTGGGCGGGTATGCCTACCGGTCAATTACCAGCTGATGCACTTCCTGAATTAAAGAAAGACGGTTCATTAAACATTCAAGAGATTGCAGGTACTTACTGGTACAAGTTTAATACAGAACAAAAACCTTTAGACAATGTGAACATTCGTAAAGCATTAGCTTATGCAATTGATCGTAAAGGTATTACAGAACAAATTACAAAAGACGGTTCAGTTCCAGCGATGGCGGCTGTACCACCAACAATGTTTGAAGATAACAAAAAAGGCTACTTCAAAGACAATGATGTGAAAAAAGCAAAAGAATATTTAGAAAAAGGCTTGAAAGAAATGGGCCTTAAAGATGCTTCAGAACTACCAGCAATTAAGGTGTCATACAACACGGATGAAAAACATGCAAAAATTGCACAAGCTGTTCAAGATATGTGGAAGAAAAACCTTGGTATTAAAGTACAGTTAGACAACTCTGAGTGGGCTGTTTACATTGAAAAGTTACACCAAGGAGATTATCAAGTTGGGCGTATGGGCTGGTTAGGAGACTTTAACGATCCAATCAACTTCCTAGAGTTATTCCGTGACAAAAAAGGCGGAAATAATGATACAAACTGGGAAAATCCAGAATATAAAAAGTTATTAATTGACTCTCAAAAAGAAACAGATCCTAAAAAACGTCAGGCAATGTTGAAAAAAGCAGAAGGTATCTTCATGGATGAAATGCCAGTGGCACCAATCTACTTCTACACAAATGCTTGGGTACAAGACAAGCAGCTGAAAGATGTTGTGATGTCTGGTCTTGGAGACATTCAGATTAAGTGGGCTCATTTTGAGTAAGTAACATCAATTATGACAAAGGGTATATGGGGCCTGGTGCTCCATATACTTTTCTTTCTTGTGCGCGAATTTTGTAAAAATATGGAGGTGTGTCAGGGTGTTCAAATATATAGGAAAACGACTTATTTATATGTTTCTATCATTATGGCTGATCGTAACAGCGACCTTTTTCTTAATGCGTGCTGTTCCAGGAGGTCCATTCACATCAGAAAAGCAGCTTCCCCCTGAAATTCAAAAAAATCTAAATCAGTATTACGGTTTAGATCAGCCTTGGTACCATCAGTACTTTGATTACTTAACATCAATTTTAAAGTGGGATTTTGGTCCATCTTTCAAATATAAAGGCCAAACGGTAAATGATTTGATTAACGGCGGATTCCCTGTTTCATTCATGCTAGGGATGGAAGCTATTTTAATAGCAATTGCTATTGGCGTAGTACTAGGTGTTATTGCTGCTTTAAAACATAATAAATGGCAAGATTACACGGCGATGGTTATTGCAGTTCTAGGAATCTCAGTTCCAAGTTTTATCATGGCAGCGGTATTACAATACGTTCTGGCTATGAAACTACAAATTTTTCCGGTTGCACGCTGGGAATCTTGGGCACACACGGTGTTACCAGCTCTCGCGCTTGCTTCAACCCCTATGGCGTTTATCGCACGATTAACTCGGTCGAGTATGCTTGAAGTATTAAGCAATGATTATATTCGTACAGCGAAAGCAAAAGGTTTAAGCAGAGGCGTTATTACAGTTAAGCACGCCATGCGAAATGCGATGCTTCCAGTCGTATCCTATATGGGACCTTTAGTAGCAGGGATTTTAACGGGTAGCTTTGTTATTGAAAAAATATTTGGTATCCCTGGATTAGGTTCACACTTTGTACTCAGTATCTCAAACCGAGATTATACAACGATTATGGGCGTAACGGTGTTCTACAGTATTTTACTACTTGTATGTATCCTGCTTGTAGATATTGCATACGGCTTTATTGATCCTCGAATTAAACTTACAGGTGCTAAGAAAGGAGAGTAACTATGCAGCAACTTCCGAAAATTCCTAAAGAAATGTTTGAAACAGCAGGGATTGACCATGCTCAAGCAGAAAAGATTGAAAAACCGAGTCTTTCGTTCTGGCAAGATGTTTTTATTCGTTTTCGCAAAAATAAGCTTGCTATGTTTGGTGTAGTACTAATGGTTCTCCTTGTTTTTATGGCGATATTTGGTCCATTGATGGTGAAATACGATTATGCAACCAATGATTTATTGAATGCCAATCAGGCACCATCTTCTGAGCACTGGTTCGGCACAGATGAATTAGGGCGCGATGTGTTTGCTCGTACGTGGGAAGGCGCTCGTATTTCATTATTTATCGGGTTAGCAGCAGCTTTAATTGATTTATTCATCGGCGTAGTTTGGGGAAGCATCTCTGGATACCGCGGCGGCCGTACGGATGAAACAATGATGCGTGTTGCGGATATCTTATATGGTGTTCCTTACCTTTTACTGGTTATTATTTTAATGGTTATGCTTGGCCAAGGGTTAGGCACGATGATCTTGGCGATGACCATTACCGGCTGGATTAACATGGCCCGTATTGTACGTGGACAAGTATTGCAGTTGAAAAACCAAGAGTACGTAATGGCTTCACAAACATTAGGAGCAACAACAAAGCGTATTTTATTTAAACATCTTATTCCGAATGCAACAGGTCCAATTTTAGTAACAATGACACTAACGATTCCTTCAGCAATCTTTACAGAAGCATTTTTAAGCTACTTGGGACTAGGCGTTCCGGCACCGCTTGCAAGCTGGGGAACAATGGCTTCAGAAGGCTTACCTGCTTTGGAATACTATCCTTGGCGCTTATTTTTCCCAGGTTTGTTTATCTGTTTAACAATCTTAGCGTTCAACGTAATTGGTGATGGATTACGAGATGCGTTAGATCCAAAACTACGTAAGTAAGGAAGTGAACTCATATGTCACGTTTATTAGAAGTAAAAAATTTAGCTGTATCATTTAAAACATATGGCGGAGAAGTTCAAGCTGTTCGCGGCGTTAACTTCCACTTAAATAAAGGTGAAACGCTAGCAATTGTTGGTGAGTCAGGATCTGGTAAAAGTGTAACTTCACAAACAATCATGCGCCTTATCCCGATGCCTCCTGGCCGAATTAAAAGCGGTGAAATGCTGTTTGACGGCATTGATTTAGCAAAGAAAACGGATAAAGAAATGGAAGCTATTCGCGGTAAGGATATCGGTATGATTTTCCAAGATCCGATGACTTCTTTAAATCCAACAATGAAAGTTGGAGCTCAAATTGGTGAAGTCGTAATCAAGCATTCCAAAGTATCTAAAGCGGAAGCGAAAAAACGTGCAGTCGAGTTATTAACGCTTGTAGGCATTCCTTTTCCAGAACAGCGTGTGAATCAATATCCGCATGAATTCAGCGGAGGGATGAGACAGCGTGTTGTCATTGCGATGGCTCTTGCTTCTAATCCGAAATTACTGATTGCTGATGAACCAACAACGGCGCTTGATGTAACAATTCAAGCTCAAATTTTAGAGTTGATGAAAGACATTCAGAAAAAAACGGATACATCTATTATCTTTATCACCCATGATCTTGGTGTAGTAGCAAATGTAGCAGATCGAGTAGCCGTTATGTACGCTGGTCAAATTGTTGAAACGGGCACAGTGGATGAAGTGTTTTACGACCCAAAACATCCGTATACGTGGGGACTCCTAGCTTCTATGCCAAGCTTAGATAACGAGGCGGAAGAAGAGCTGGCTGCTATTCCTGGAACGCCGCCAGATTTAACGAATCCTCCAAAGGGAGATGCATTTGCAGCGCGAAATCCGTACGCAATGAAAATTGATTTTGAGCAAGAACCTCCAATGTTCAAAATATCGGATACGCACTATGCAAAAACATGGCTCTTACATCCGGATGCACCAAAAGTAGAGCCGCCTGCTTCAGTTCAGCGCCGCATGCGTAAAGTTGATAATGTATACAGTACACCTGTACTCGTAGCGAAGGATGGTGAATAACATGACAGATAAATTATTAGAGATTAAAGGCTTAAAGCAACATTTTTTCACAAGTAAAGGAACAATTAAAGCGGTTGATGGTCTGACGTTTGACATCTTCCGCGGAGAGACGTTAGGTCTTGTAGGTGAATCTGGTTGCGGAAAGTCAACGACAGGCAGAACGATTATTCGTTTATATGACGCTACTAGCGGTGAGGTGCTATTTAATGGCGAAAATGTACATGGTCGCAAATCTCGCTCGGAGCTTAAAAAATTCAATCGTAAAATGCAAATGATTTTCCAAGATCCATATGCGTCACTTAACCCTCGTATGACCGTAGCAGATATCATAGCAGAAGGCATTGACATCCACGGTTTAGCTAAGACGAGAAAAGAGCGTATGGCAAAGGTTCACGAGCTTCTTGAAACAGTGGGGCTCAACAAAGAACATGCAAATCGCTATCCACATGAGTTTAGTGGCGGCCAGCGTCAGCGTATCGGTATCGCAAGAGCACTGGCAGTAGAACCTGATTTTATCATCGCAGATGAACCAATCTCAGCTTTGGATGTATCTATACAAGCTCAAGTTGTTAACTTAATGAAGAAGTTACAGCGTGAACGTGGACTAACCTATTTATTTATCGCCCATGATTTGTCAATGGTAAAATACATTAGTGACCGCATCGGCGTTATGTACAGAGGTAAGATTGTAGAGCTTGCACCAAGTGATGAACTTTATCGAAACCCTGTTCATCCATATACAAAAGCGTTGCTTTCAGCTATTCCGCTTCCCGATCCTGACAGTGAAAAAACGCGTCAGCGCAAAATTTATGATCCAAGTATCCATGATTATAACGGTGAAGAACCGGAGCTTAGAGAAGTATCTCCAGGTCACTACGTGTCTTGTTCTCAAGCAGAGTTTGCCGCATATACAACCTAACAAAAACGATCTCACAACGAGGTCGTTTTTTATTTAGTTATCAAAGAACGCTAAACTTTAAATTGGAAAAAACATGTAAGAACAAGTGACATTAGCGCTTTACAGGTATTATACAATACAGGATTAGAAAATACTATTAAAAATTTTCAGAATTTTATATTTAAGACAAAATATCTATGTTAAAACCTTATAACTAAAGGAATATAAGTGATTAATAATGTTGTTTGTTGAATAATAATTCAAAAATATAAAAGAAGGTAGACGTATGCCTACCTTCTTTTTATAAATCTGCTAAGATATCGCCGTCTTTACGATTTTTGTCAATTTTTAATACTTGATCTGCCGGCTGATAAGACGCACCATATATTTCTTTGTCTTTGTAAGTATGAATTAACTCGTACGTTTTTTTCATTTTATTTAAAATGCTTTCCTCTGTTTCAGAGGTAGGAGACCAGTATAGAATTTCCATCTGATTAACTTCATTTGTAGCTAATGAGCGGCGGTTATAGCCGATTGTTTGAGCATGCTTAAAGTCTGCACGTTTATAAAAATGCAGTCTTTTTGCTGAGTCTGAATCTTTATAGTCTATAGGCTCTACTTCTAGGATAATTGGTTTGTTATGTTGTTTTAACTCATCAATTAATTTACCGCCAAGCCCTTGACCTCTAGCGTCTTTTGAAACAAAGAGGTAATCAATAAAGATAAATTGGTCTGTTTCCACGTACATTAATACGTGATGAGGTCCTTCATTTTTATGATAAATATCGCTGCGTTCTTGTAAAAGCGTTTCGATATGCTTCTTTGATTTCATTTCTTCAATGGGAAAATATTGACTTAGTTTTTCATACCAATTCATAGCACCCTCCTACTGATCTTTTCATGATGATGTTCATAATAGTGTTTAAACAGTTATCTTATCTTTACCCTTTTTAGGGAAAAATAAGCATCTATAATTGAAAATAAGGAAAAATAATAGATTTATTATTCTTAATAGTTAGAAAATTATAGCGGAATAAGAACATATAATGTAAAAAATGGTTTTTATTATATTTTTATTGTAAGTTTATTTGTGAAAATCACAAAAAACTATCGCATTTTTTGTGATTTTTGATAAAATGAACAAAGTGAAGTTTTTTTAATATTGTATTTTATAGATGTGATAGCGGTAAAAATGCAGGTGTGGAACTTGCAATATCAGATTTTTAGTACATACAATGCCTAGAATTATTTGTTTGAAAAATAAGTTAATTAGCCGCTATTAAATGAAATGGACATGTTAGGAGAGAGAATTATGCAAGGGAACACGCAAGAAAAAGAATTAAGCCGTGGACTTGAGGAAAGACATATTAGCTTAATGTCTTTAGGCGCAGCTATCGGAGTTGGACTGTTTTTAGGTTCTGCATCCGCTATTCGGTTAGCAGGTCCTGGTATTCTTATCATGTATGGAATCAGTGGTCTTATTATGTTTTTTATTATGAGAGCGTTAGGTGAAATGGCAGTACAAAATCCAGTAGCCGGTTCTTTTAGTAAGTATGCTAACGATTATTTGGGACCACTCGCTGGTTATTTAACAGGCTGGAACTACTGGTTTATGTGGATTATTACATGTATGGCTGAAATTACAGCCGTTGGAGTATATATGGATTTTTGGTTCCCGGGTGTGCCCCAGTGGATATGGGCACTTGCAGCGCTCGTTATCATGACAGGCGTTAACTTTTTAGCTGTAAAAGCATATGGTGAACTAGAGTTTTGGTTTTCTCTTATTAAAGTAGTAACGATTATCCTTATGATTGTGCTTGGTCTAGGCATGATTATCTTTGGAATTGGAAATGGCGGCATTGCAACAGGAATCAGTAATTTATGGAATCACGGTGGCTTTTTCCCGAATGGTATGAAAGGTGTTCTTCTATCACTTCAAATGGTTATGTTTGCTTACCTCGGTATTGAAATGATTGGGGTAACAGCAGGAGAGGTGAAAAATCCGGAAAAGACGTTAACAAAAGCAATTGATAATGTACTGTGGAGAATTTTGATTTTTTACATCGGAGCTTTGTTTGTTATTATGTCTATTTATCCTTGGCCAGAGATCGGAACACAAGGAAGCCCATTTGTTTTAACATTTGATAAAGCTGGAATTCCCGCTGCAGCAGGGATTATAAACTTTGTAGTGTTAACAGCGGCTTTATCTTCTTGTAACAGTGGGATTTTTAGTACAGGCCGTATGTTATTTAATTTAGCTCAGCACGGGGAAGCACCAAAACGCTATGCCAATTTAACAAAAGGCGGCGTGCCTGGTGCAGCAGTTATTGCTTCAGCTGTTGTACTGCTACTCGGAGTTGGCTTAAACTATGTTGTTCCTGATAAGGTGTTCACGTGGGTGACAAGTATCGCTACTATTGGAGCGATTTGGACATGGGGAATTATTTTACTTTCTCAAATTCGCTTCCGCAGAGGATTAAGTGATCAGCAGGTAAGTGATTTAAAATATAAGCTTCCGTTCTTCCCGTATACGTCGTATCTCGCTCTTGCTTTCTTAGCGGGGGTAGTAGTGGTGATGGGTTTCTCCTCTGATACAAGAATAGCCCTTATTGTAGGTCCGATATGGTTTATTTTGTTGGTTATTATTTACTATTCAAAAGGTTTTCATAAAAGATAAAAAATAAGGCTGAGACAAACCTATTTTTGTTGAAGGGAAATCCGAACGCGTTGAATTCTTGATTAAGAATCTAACGCGTTCGGATTTTTTTGTTTGTAGGGTGAACGTAGGTTTACTGTATGTAGGGGCTTCTAGCTGTTGATTGGAGGACAAGGCGAAGACTTCTGCGGGAAAAGCGAGACAGGCTCACCGCCCGCCCGCGGAAGGCGAAGTCTTGCATGGAAATGAACAGCGGTGTCACAAGCGCAATCCACACGAGCTCATATATCCCGTCTGTTCATCTATAGATGAATGGAGTTATGTCTCAGCCGCATTTTTTTCCAAAAGAAAATGAAGGATTTATTATTTCACTTTTTGCTTTAGTGTGCTAATATATTATATTGTTAAACAAATGAAGAAATAAATAATTTCTATGTTTTAATAGATTAGCATCGAGCTTTCTATGTCAAAAGTTTAAGCTTTTAGAAAGCAAAAGGAGACACAGCAAATGAAAGACAAAAAATGGGGACTTTGGTTTTTAACAGCCTTTGTAGTTGGTAATATGGTAGGCGGCGGAGTATTTATGCTTCCTTCTAATTTAGCAAACGTATCAAGTCCAATTGGTTCAACACTTGCTTGGATTGCAACAGGTCTTGGCGTGTTCATGATTGCTCTTGTGTTCGGGAACTTAGTTATGAGAAAGCCTGAATTAAAAGGAGGGCCTCAAAGTTATGCAGCGAACCTTTTTTCATCGCCTAAAGCAGGTAAAGTAGCTGGGTATAGTATGGCTTGGGGTTATTGGGCAGCAAACTGGGCTGCAACAGCATCTGTCATCATATCGTTTGCGGGATATTTAACAACGTTCTTTCCAGTAATGGAGAGTAAGGATATTTTATTTTCAGTCGGAGATTTTCAATTAGAAGCTGGGAAATTTATTACGTTTTTAGTATGTTCTGTTGTATTATGGGGAATTCAAGCTATTTTGCAGCGAGATATCAATAGCGCCGGTAATATTAACTTTATCACAACGGCAGCTAAAATTATTGGATTCGGTTTATTTATTGTTGTGGCGCTATCGCTATTTAGCGCATCCAACCTCGTCAGTACAGAATTTGTTAATTCAAAGGGTATAAATGTAGGATTAGGAAGTCAGGTCAATGGAGCAGCCATTGCTACGCTGTGGGCATTTATCGGAATTGAATCAGCTGTACTGTTATCTAATCGTGCAAAATCACAAAAAGTAGTAAAGAAAGCAACGCTGCTTGGATTATTAATCTCAATGGTTATCTATGTGGGGATTACACTTCTAGCTATGGGGATTCTTTCGACAGCTCAGCTTCAGCAGTCTCAAAAGCCTTTGGTAGATACGTTAGAAATGGTTATTGGACATAAAGGTGCTTACGTAATGGCCATTTTAGCACTTATATCTTTATTAGGTTCTACTGTTGGATGGATTGTTGTTAGTGCAGAAGTTCCTTATCAAGCAGCAAAATCAGGGTTGTTTCCACAGTGGTTTGCTAAAACTAATCAGAACAATAGTCCAGCCCGCTCACTAACATTAACAAATGGCTTAACACAGTTGTTTTTGTTTGCGACTATTTCAGGCACAGTTTCGCAAGCCTATAATTTCGCTATCGTTGTAGCTACTCTCGCCTATTTAGTTCCTTATTTCGTGACGACAGTTTATCAATTAAAGCTTATTGTGACGGGTGAGACGTACGACACGATTAAAGGATCGCGAGTAAAAGACGGAATTATTGCTTCGTTAGCACTTATTTATTCGCTATGGGTGATTAAGACAGGGACAGCTGATTTAAAAACATTTTTCCTAGGTATTGGCTTATTTTTAATCGGGCTTTTACTGTATCCTATCTTAATGAGACGAGGAAAAAGCACATCAGCTATTAAATAAATAAGAGATTATCTTAAAAGCTTTGCAGAAACGTCATTTCTTCTGCAAGGCTTTTTTAGTGACTGAAAAGTTCGAGGAATTTGTGAAAGAAAAAAATAATAAAAAAAATGAAACTAATCTACAGGTTTATTCGTAATAGTAGTGTGGTAAATAAATAATGAAGAAAATCGGTAATGAAAATAATGACAGTGAAGGAACGAACTAATGTACTAGTTCACTTTAAAAAGTATATCATTCCGATGAAGTTTATAGTATAATGCAAATAGATATTATTTTTTAAAAGTAATTATAAAGTAGTATCGATTTTCATTATCAGTCATTAAATATTTACACTCGTTGAAGTTTGTATAAAACAACATGATTTACAGTTCATGTTTTGAATGTTATGACCGATTATGATAGAAGGAGTGAAGGAGTAAATGGTTACATTATATACATCACCAAGTTGTACATCTTGTCGTAAAGCGAAAGCTTGGTTAGAGGAAAATGATATTGGATATACAGAGCGTAATATCTTTTCAGAGCCGTTATCAATCGATGAGATTAAAGAAATTTTACGTATGACAGAAGATGGAACAGATGAAATCATTTCAACACGTTCGAAAACTTTCCAAAAACTAGACGTTCAGGTAGACGCTATGCCTTTACAAGATTTGTATGAATTAATTCAGCAAAATCCTGGCTTATTGCGCCGTCCGATTATCATTGATGAAAAACGTCTACAAGTTGGTTATAATGAAGACGAGATCCGTCGTTTCTTACCACGTAAAGTGCGTACTTTCCAACTTCGCGAAGCTCAAAGACTTGTGAATGGTTAATTTTTATATTTGTCTGTTTAAGATTTAAATACGAAACCAACCAAGTAACGTTTGCTTGAAGTTGGTATATAAAAAATAAGCAGCAGGGAGCCAAATGGCCTCTGCTGCTTATTTTTTGTCGAAATAGCAGGGAAAATGAAGTATATATGTAATTAATAAAGAAAGAGAGTAATTAAACATATAAAAGTGGTGGTGAACGGATTGGAGCTTTTACAGCTAAAATATTTCCAAGTAGTTGCTAGACTAGAACATATCAGCAAAGCGGCTGAAGAGCTATACGTATCTCAGCCTGCGCTCAGCAAAACGATTTCACAGTTGGAAAAAGAGCTAGGCATTCGTTTGTTTGATCGAAACGGTAAATACATTAAATTAAATCGGTACGGTAAAGCGTTCTGTTCCAAAGTAGAACGTGCTTTAAAAACATTAGAAGACGCAAAGCATGAGCTAAAGGATATGTCGAACGATCCATGTGAAGAAATTCGTCTTGTTGTGTTAGCTAGTTCACATTTACTTCCAGAGCTATTAAGCAGGTTTCGTGAGCAATATCCTCAGGTGCGTTTTCGGCTAATGCAGCATTTGACTAATAGCTATTCACAGCCTGATTTTGATTTATGTATTTCAGCTTTTCCATTAACAACCCGTCAGATCGAACATACTCCTTTACTTCGTGAATCGATTTTGCTTGCAGTCCCTCTTGATCATCATTTAGCCAAGCAATCACGTGTAAAGTTAAATGAACTTAAAAATGAGAAATTCATTGTGCTAAAGAAAGGGAAAGAGCTAAGAAAAATAACGGATGCGATTTGTAAGGAACAGAATTTTGTACCTCAAATTACGTTTGAAAGCGATGATCCAGCAACAGTGAGAGGTTTGATTAGAGCGAAGCAAGGAATAGGTTTTATTCCTGAAGTGACGTGGGGAGGTTCTACAGGAAAAGATGTAAAACTGCTAAAAATTGAAGAAGAAACATTTGAACGTACAATCTTTTTAGCTTGGAACAATGGAGGCTACGTGACGGATTTACAACAAATCTTCAGGCAGTTTGTGATTGATTATTTTAAACATTTACCCTCCGATATGCCTCATGAATACATATAAGAATCATGACTAAATGTCATGATTTTTATTTCTTTTTCGAATAAATCTAAAATGAACAGTAGAGAAAACTGCATTATGTCATTTTTGATATAAGTATATAACTAAAAATGCATAGGTTATTCAACTTTTTTCCTTTACACTATTTTTAAACCATAAAGTAAACGCTTTCAATGATAGGTTGGGGAGGAAGTAATATGATAATCTTCGGTGTAGCGCTGCTGTCTATTTGCATGTTGATAGGAGTAATTGTAGGGGACGCATTAGGAGGGCTAATGGGAGTAGAAGCCAACGTTGGGGGAGTAGGGGTATCCATGCTTCTTCTTGTACTAGCGGTGGATTATTTAAAGAAGAAAAATAAGCTCCAAGTAAAATCCGAAGAAGGCATTGCTTTTTGGGGAGGAATTTATATTCCTATCGTGGTAGCGATGTCTGCACAGCAAAATGTTGTAGCTGCTCTTGATGGAGGAGGCATGGCGATTCTTGCAGGGGTGGTAGTAGTCGTAGTAGGCTTTTTATCCATACCATTTATCAGCAGAATAGGAGAGAAAGCGAAGGTGAAGGAACAAGAAATAGAGCTTTCTATTTTACCTAAGGAGCAGATAAAATGATGAATATGATTAAAGAAGGGTTAGAAAATAACGGACTGATTACGGCATTTGCTATTATTGGGATTGTCATGTATATTGCCTATTTTTTATCAGATAAATTAACAAAAGGAAGAGTTCACGGATCTGCTATTGCTATTATGTTTGGATTAATTCTTGCTTATATAGGTGGAGTGAATACAGGAGGAGAAAAAGGGATTTCTGATATACAGTTATTTTCAGGAATTGGCTTAATGGGCGGGGGGATGCTGCGAGACTTTGCCATTATTGCTACTGCGTTCGGTGCCAATTTTAGCGAAGTCAAAAAAACGGGAATCAGCGGGATTACGGCCTTGTTTTTTGGGGTTTTCTATTCCTTTGTACTAGGTGTAATTATTGCTCTTTGTTTTGGATATAGAGATCCCGTTGCTTTGACTACAATCGGAGGAGGAGCCGTGACCTATATTGTGGGGCCGGTTTCTGGAACTGCGATTGGAGCCTCTTCTGATATTATCGCGTTAAGTATAGCTGTAGGATTAATTAAATCCATTTCAGTTATGATTTTGACACCGGTATTTGCTAAGAAAATCAAATTAAACAACCCTCGTACAGCAATGATCTATGGAGGAGTTATGGGGACGACGAGCGGTGTGGCAGCTGGTTTAGCTGCGACAGATGTAAAACTTGTACCTTACGGAGCCATGACAGCTACATTTTATACAGGTCTTGGTTGCTTGCTCGTACCATCTATTCTTTTTTTACTCACAGAGATTATTTTTTAAGTGTACAAAGTGTTTTATGAATAAAAGACTGCTGTGCTCATTAAACTAAAGAAAAGGCCATACTAAATAAAAATGTTTAGTATGGCCTTTTCTTTATCATTTAGTTGAACGAAAGCTATTAACAGCCATGCCGCTTATCAGCACAACAGCAATTGTTATAAACGGAATAAATGTTCCTAGAGATGTATGGTCTGCAAAGAATGAATGTAAGTTCTTTTCATGTCCAATCATATTTCCAGCAGTATAAGCTAAAATAGCTGCTCCGCCGTAAACAAGCAGGGGAAACCGTTCCATCAAATACAAAATGAGCTTGCTTCCCCAAACAATAATAGGGACGGATACGAGTAGTCCCGTGACAACCAAGATAATATTTCCATGAGCTGCGCCTGCCACAGCTATTACATTATCTAGTCCCATTACAATATCAGCAAATACAATCGTTCTCACAGCGGCGCCTAACGTCACACCTGCACGAATTGAAGATGCATCGTCACCTTCTGATACAAGCAGCTTAAAGGCAATGATCACTAATAAAAAACCGCCGATGAGCTGCAAGTAAGGAATAGTTAGTAAATAAACAGCTAAAATAGTAAGTACAATGCGAACGATCACAGCTAAGCCAGTCCCTAAAAAAATAGCTTTATTTCGTTGATGTTCAGGTAAATTGCGGCTTGCTAAGGCAATAACAATAGCGTTGTCTCCACCTAATACAATATCGATACCGATAATAAGAAGAATGGAGGTTATTAATTCTAAATCCAATAGTCTTCCCTCCCAATATGTAAGGATAAGTAGCTCATATTGCTTTATCTGTGTTCATTTTTAACAAAAAGCGTTCATAGGGTAAAGAGATTATGTATATAACAAAGTAAGGTGTAAGGTGGCTATGAGTTGTCAGAGTATTTTTTATTTCCTTTCTTTCGCATTTTGTCATAAAATAGATATACAAGGTTCACTCAAATAGTGTATGCTTGTATATCCCAAGTTAGAATGCTTTACAAAGTGAGAAAGTACATGTAATATTGCTTTAACACGGGGGTAAAATAGTCCCTTCATCGTTTAGGGGTAATGTTCGAAATGGCCGGATTACCTTCACTGATTTTTCCGAAGGGAGAGATGATAATGGAAATCGAACGCATTAATGAAAACACAGTAAAATTCTTTGTCACTTACGTAGATATTGAAGAACGTGGATTTGATCGCAATGAAATTTGGTTTAGCCGTGAGCGCAGTGAAGAGCTATTCTGGGAGATGATGGACGAAATTCATCAAGAAGAAGAGTTTGTAGCGGAAGGTCCTCTTTGGATTCAAGTACATGCGCTTGAGAAGGGGCTAGAGGTTATCGTAACAAGAGCACAAGTTTCAAAAGACGGTCAAAAGTTCGAAGTACCTGTTGGTGAAAATGATAAAATCGATATCCCTGTAGATGGAAAAATTGAAGCGTTGCTTGATCATCAAGCGAATCAAAATAAAAAAGCTGATTTTGAAGAAGAAATTATAGAAGACGAAGGGCTACAGTTCGTCGCACGCTTTCAAGACTTAGAACATTTAATTTCCTTAAGTCACCATTTAGAGTTAGATGATATCATCAACAGCATGTACGTGTTTGAAGGGAAATATTATTTATACGTTGAGTTTACAGATGATGAAGACTTTGTAGCTGAAATTGATAACATTTTAAGTATCATTTTAGAATATGCAAATGAATCAAATGTAACAGTTCATCGTTTAATGGAATATGGAAAAGAATTAATCAGTGAAAATGCACTTGAACAAGTAAAACAGTATTTTCCTTTACGATAATAGCAGCCGATTTCATGTATATGAAATCGGTCTTTGTTTTGTCCTCTTTTTTGGAAAAGCTCTCCGCTCATATCGAACAGTATAGGTAGAAAAAGCAGGCGGCTGGTTCCTACACGGGAAAGTGTAGTGTTAAAATACCAAGTTTGAGGATAATAACAGTATAGAGACCTGTTATGAATGATGAAAGATTGGTTTTAGGATAGGTGAAAACAAGTTGAAAAATAGATTACAGCTTTTAATTTTTGTTGTTGGTATTATTGCCTTGCTTTATTTTACAAAAGGGTATTGGGACGGTAAATTTATTGGCGTGCTAAGTATCTTAATTACGATTAGTGTTGTTTTCATCGGTCTTGTTATTTCATTAGAAAACCGTCATCCAACTCAAACGCTAACGTGGCTCGTAGTATTAGGCGGTTTTCCAGTAATAGGGTTCTTTTTTTATTTGTTATTTGGACGCAATACGCGAAAACGGCGTTTATTTGCTAAAAAAGCAAAGCTGGATGAACAGGTGCTTTTAAAGATGGAAAGAGATTCTGGTATATTAGAAAATCACTTTGAACAGTTGGGCACCAGTAGGAAGCAAATGCTGAAGCTAGCCGTGAGGCTTGGCAAGAGTCCCATTTCTTTTTCTTCAGATACGCGCGCATTGACGAATGGAAAAGAGACATTTCACGAAATTATGGAATCTTTAAAGCATGCAAGGCATCATATCCATTTAGAGTATTACATCGTACGACATGATCACTTAGGAGAACAAATTAAAGATATTTTAATTCAGAAAGTACAAGAAGGAGTTTATGTACGTTTCTTGTATGATGCCGTGGGCAGTTTTCAGCTTTCACCGCATTATATTCACGAGTTAAGAAACGCGGGCGTAGAAATGATTCCGTTCTTGCCGGTGAGACTTCCATTTCTCAATAATAAAATCAACTTCCGTAATCATCGTAAAATTGTAGTCATTGATGGAACAATTGGATTTGTAGGAGGTTTGAACATTGGTGATGAATATCTCGGAAAAAGTCGGCATTTTGGCTTTTGGAGAGATACTCATTTGATGGTGAAGGGTGAGGCAGTCCGTTCATTACAGCTTATTTTCTTACAAGACTGGTATTATATGACAGGACAGACAATGCTTACTCAAACATATCTATCGCCGGATTTAATTGACATTGATATGGAAAAGTGCGGCGGTGTTCAAATGATTGCCGGCGGACCAGACCGTGAGTGGGAAATTATTAAACACTTATTTTTTTCGATGATTACGTCTGCGAAAGAGTCCATTTGGATTGCTTCTCCTTACTTCATACCTGATGAAGATATTTTTACTTCTCTCAAAGTAGCTGCTTTAAGCGGTATAGATGTAAGGCTTCTTGTACCTCAGAAGCCCGATAAAAAAATTGTTTTTCATGCATCACGCTCTTATTTTCCTGAGCTGCTAGAAGCAGGTGTGAAAATTTACGAGTATAAAAAAGGATTTATGCACAGCAAGATTGTGATTGTTGATAGAGAAATTGCCTCTATTGGAACAGCTAACATGGATATGAGAAGCTTTCATCTTAATTTTGAAGTAAATGCTTTTTTATATCGCACAGCTAGTACCCAAAAGCTCGTATATGAATATATGCAAGATTTAGAAGAAACGAGTGAGCTTCACTTTAAAGACTTTGAAAAGCGGCCATTTATACAGCGGCTGTTTGAATCAACAGCTCGTTTGCTTTCACCGCTATTATAATCGCTGTAAACCACATTGCGTATGCTGCAATGTGGTTTTTTTTTGAAAGAAAAGGGTTTAGTAGAAAGATGTCGAATACAAGGGTATAGCTCGCTACTATAGGAAGGAGAAATGTACGATTGTTAGTTGCCCGAACAGAAGAAGGCCTCATTTCACTAGCTCAGCGCTTTTCGCTTGAACAGCTTAAGCTGTGGAAAAAAGAAAAGCAGTTCTACTGTCCCTCTTGTCAATCCCCTGTACAGTTAAAGGTAGGTACAAAAAAAATCCCTCATTTTGCTCACCTGAAAAAAACGTGCGTCGCTCAGCATGAAGGTGAAACAGATTATCATCTTGACGGAAAGCGAAAGCTGTTTCACTGGTTTAGTTCTCATCTTGAAGTCGAGTTAGAAAGTTACCTTCCTGCCATTATGCAGCGTCCAGATCTTCTTATAGGTACCCCTTCACAAAAATATGCAATCGAATTTCAATGTGCGTCCTTATCTTCCTCAGTGCTAACCAAACGTTCTATTCACTATGAGAAAGGAAATTATATGCCTCTTTGGATTATGGGGGCAAAAAGAATGAAACGCTTATCCACTTATATGTATCAACTTTCTTTTCAAGAGTGGCAGTTTCTCACTCTTTCCGATTATACGCCCACACTTCTTTATTTTTCACCTTCTACTAATCAGCTGTTGAAACTTGAACATCTTATGCCTTTTTCATCTCAAATTTGTTATGCACAGCTTGTCGTGCTCTCTCCTCACGAGCATACCTTTCATGATCTTTTTTCTACACATACACAGCCTCAATTTTTCTCTTCATGGGTAAAGAAAAAGAAGGCATGGAGAACGCATTATATCCTCTATCCTAATCAGAAGCTTCAGCCTTTTTTACACGCTCTTTATGAAAACAATATTCCTCCTTCTCATATTCCAGCAGAAGCGGGCATGCCGCTGCCTTCTTTATACATGATTGAAACGTCTGCTACTATATGGCAAACGTGGCTGCTTCTTGATTTAATGCAGCAGAAGCAGGTAGGGGATTTAGTTACAGAAAAAGAGTTATGCAGGCTATGGCTCTACAGAATTCATCAGAGGCATATTGTGTTTCGGTCTTTGCCGATGGCCCCTGTTGTTGTGGAACAGCCCTTGTTTGAGTATATAGAGGTATTATGCCGGTTAGGGATACTAACGTCTATAACTTCTGGGTTATACAAAATCAGAAGGCCTTATACGATTCCAAAGCAAACATCCGATGCTTTTTTAGAAGATGGACAGATGATGAAAAAGTGGTTAAATCAAGCAAAAGAAGTGACATAACCACTGAAAATCAGTACGCTTAAGAAAGAATCCTTTTTTCAAAAGCGTACTGACTTTTGATTAATTCTTTTAAAACAACATACAATAACGAAAGAAATAAAAAGGATTCGCCTTAGAAAAAGCGAACAGTTATAGACAGGTAGAAAAAGATGGAGGGATGACCATGAGTGAACAATCAAAAGTAAAAAAGTTACCAAGTAGAAGCGAGATAAAAGTAGAAGATACGTGGAAACTAGAAGATATTTTTGCTTCAGATGACGCATGGGAAAAAGAATTTGAAGAAGTAAAAGCTCTTATTCCAAAAATGGAAAAATTCAAAGGGAAACTTGGAGAGTCCGCTCAAACTTTATACGACGCTCTTCAAGAGCAAGACGAGCTCACAATGCGCGTTAGTAAACTTTATACATATGCTCATATGCGCTACGATCAAGATACCACTAATTCTTTTTATCAAGGGTTAAATGATCGCATCAAAACACTTTATACTCAAATTGCAAGTGCACTATCTTATGTAACACCAGAAATTTTGTCTATTGAAGAATCAAAAATTAAACAATACATGGCGGAACATAAAGAGCTAACGTTATATGCTCATGCATTAGATGAAATTACTCGCGAGCGTCCGCACATTTTATCAGAAAGCGAAGAAGCGCTTCTGGCTCAGGCTTCTGAAGTATTAGGATCTTCAAGCAACACGTTTGGAATGTTAAACAACGCGGATTTAGAATTTCCTTCTATTAAAGACGAAAATGGAGAAGAAGTAGAAATTACGCACGGACGATATATTCGTTTTTTAGAAAGCAGCGATCGCCGCGTACGAGAAGAAGCGTTTAAAGCGGTGTACGAAACGTACGGTAAATTTAAAAATACGTTTGCAAGTACATTAAGCGGCACGGTGAAGAAAGATAATTTTAGCGCCCGCGTTCGTCACTATAATTCAGCTCGTCACTCAGCTCTTAGCACAAATAATATCCCAGAAGAAGTATACGATAACTTAGTTAAAACAGTGAACGATAATTTGCATTTATTGCATCGATATATTGATTTACGTAAGAAAGTATTGGGAATTGAAGAGCTTCATATGTATGATCTCTATACGCCTTTAGTAAAAGACGTAAAAATGGAAGTAACGTATGAAGAAGCAAAAGATTATATTTTAAAAGGTCTGAAACCACTAGGTGAAGACTACCTTAATGTGTTAAAAGAAGGATTTGAAAATCGTTGGGTAGATGTTCATGAGAACAAAGGCAAGCGAAGCGGTGCTTATTCTTCAGGAACGTACGGCACCAATCCTTATATCTTAATGAACTGGCAGGATAATGTAAATAACTTGTTTACACTAGCCCATGAATTTGGCCATTCTGTACACAGTTATTACACAAGAAAAACGCAGCCATATCCTTACGGAGATTATTCAATCTTTGTGGCAGAAGTAGCTTCCACATGTAATGAAGCGCTTCTAAACGATTATTTACTAAAAACGATTGATGATGAAAAGCAGCGTTTGTACTTGCTTAACCATTATTTAGAAGGATTCCGCGGTACGGTATTCCGTCAAACGATGTTTGCTGAATTTGAGCACGATGTGCACGTGCGTGCTCAAAACGGAGAGCCGCTTACACCTGAATTATTAACAAAATTATATTATGACTTAAATAAAAAATATTTTGGAGACAACTTAGTAATTGACGAAGAGATTGGGTTAGAATGGGCTCGTATTCCGCATTTCTACTACAATTACTACGTTTATCAATATGCTACAGGATTCAGTGCAGCAGCGGCATTAAGCAAGCAAATCCTTGAAGAAGGAGATGCAGCTGTTGAGCGCTATGTAGGTTTCTTAAAGTCAGGAAGCTCTGATTATCCAATTGAAGTGTTGAAAAAAGCAGGAGTGGACATGACAACATCTCAGCCTATCGAAGAAGCGCTAGCCGTATTTGAAGAGAAGTTAACGGAAATGGAACGTTTATTAAATCAATAAAATTAAAATGAAGCAGGAGCTGTATCCTGCTTCATTTTTTAAATCCCCGAAATTTGTTGTGATTGTTAAGCAATGTAAAAATAATAAGAATAGCTAAAAATAAGAGAGGGCCTGCGATAATGAGAGGAACAAGCTGCATAAGAGATAAAATATAGAATAAAAAAGAAAACAAAAGAATCACAACCCCTAGAGTAATTCCAGCAATTTTCATAGTTAACACCTCTATTAAAAGCATAATTGGTTGTACTATATGAGTGAATCTGGCTGTTTATGAAGTTTTTTTATAAAAAAGTGAATAAAATTGAAAAAAGGGGTTGCCAAAAGTCGACATAATTTGCTATAGTATTAATCGTGAAGTTTATCACAAAACAAACATATACCCCTTTGTTTGACCGTGAAAAATTTCTCCCATCCCCTTGTTGTCTTAAGACAAACGAAAAGACTTGGCGAAAGCCAAGTCTTTTTTGTGTAGTTGATGCTTAGGATAAGCATCAACATTTAATAATTAACAGCTCTTTTCAGTACTTCTCCAAAAGGTTCCATATTTGACAGGAACTCTTTCAACAACTTGCTGAAGCTGAAGTTTTTTCAATTCTTTTTCAGCCTCTTCTAATGATAAACCATACACAACTGCAACTTCTTTTGAAGCAACAAATTGAAAATAGCTTAAAAATGAACGAAGAGGCGGAAGACAAGCTGGATCTGGGTCAATTTCTAACATCTCTTTAATGATGTGTACATATGTTTCGTACGAATAGTATCCTGATATCTTAATGCCTTCTTCTTCAACTTTTTCGTTAAAGAACACAAGAGTTGGAATCTCATCGACATCCATTTCCGATGTGATTTTTAAATCACATTGAAAAGCCTTCGCAGCGTAATCTGAATGCAAATCTTTTACAAATTCATTAACATCTAGCCCCACATGTTTTGCACATTGTATTAAGACAGATTCTTCTGTAACATTTTGTTTTTCTAAAAATACTACTTCTTGAAGTCTTCTCAAAAAGCGAATGCCCTGTTTCTTTCCTTGCAGCCCGGCCGCTTTAATTGCAATTGATGCAGCGTAAGGAGTATCGATGGGGTTTTCAAGCCACAGGTTGCCGTCACATGACATGCCGGAGCGGCTTCCAGTTTTCTCCCACGATTTTGCAATATGTTCAAATCTCTGCTGTGCTCCAATATTTAATTGCTGCAAGTTTCCGCCAAGCACATGCTTGAGGGATAACAGCTGACCATATTCTATTTGTAACTTCTTTAGAATAGGCTCGAGTGCCCAGCACTCTGGACAAAGAGGGTCAACAAATACATAGATTTCAAGCGGTTTTTTATTTGAACCTTGACAAAGCTGATGCAAGGATGGGTATTGGCTGTTTAGATTACTCAATGTGAAAATCCTTTCTCATCTGTCTGTTCCGGTGAATTAATCATGTGTTGGGCAGTTAAAATAAGACGATGATAAAGTTCATCTCTCTCAGGGCCTTCTAAATTAATTTCGTCCATTGCTTCATGCATACACGTCAGCCAGGCTTTGGCTCTTGACGGTGTAATTTCAAAAGGAAGATGCCTAGCTCTCAGCATAGGGTGACCATGCTCTTCAGTGTATAGCGAAGGCCCTCCTAAATATTGTGTCAGAAATTGCTTTTGCTTTCGTGCTGTTTCTGTTAAATCATCAGGAAAAATTGGCGCGAGCTCAGGATGTTGTCCAACGCGTGTATAAAAAGCATCAACAAGTTTTGAAATCGTATGTTCACCGCCTAATAATTCGTAAGGGGAGTGGATTTTTTCTCTCATGTTGATAACTCCTTTGTTATAAGAAATATACGTCTTAACTCTTTGGTGTTTTTTACTTTCCTTAATTTTAGCAGTGTCATTTCGTTAACTCAAACTATCCGCTTACTTCTTCTACTGGAAAAGAGATAAAGTGGAATTTTACATAAGAAAAGTCTATGATGCTGTGGCGAATCACTTAGTATCAGAAACAAAGGAATCCTTTCACAAACGTTTCCTTCTATTTATATAGTGTAACCTCGACAAACTACAGTCATTCCATGGTCGAGTCGCGAATGATTGGACTCTTTTACACGAGATAAGAAGACATAATTTTATTTACATATTTTTGCGTTTCTTGAAAAGGAGGTACTCCGCCGTATTTATCGACATTACCTGGTCCAGCATTGTAGGCTGCCAACGCTAATTTCACGTTCCCGTCGTATTTATCTAACATTTGTCGAAGATATTTGGCTCCTCCAAATACATTTTGCTTGGAGTCATACGGATCTTCTACACCAAGAGCTTTAGCGGTTGCTGGCATTAGCTGCATAAGCCCGGCCGCTCCGACAGAACTTTTGGCAGAGGGATTAAAATTTGACTCTTGTTTAATAACAGAACGAATAAGTTTAGGATCCAGCTGGTAGCGTGCAGCTGCTTCATTAATTATCGTTTGTACATCATGAGAACTGGCCTTTGCCATTTCGTTTTTTTGTGCAGGTAAGGCAGCAGTTGAAGCGGCTGCCTTATCTGAAGAAGAAACAGATGGCTGGGATTGCGTTTGAACCGCTGTAGCTGGAAACATCTGCGCTGCCTGCAAGTAAAGGTTGGTACTCATTTGAGGCTCTTGATTGACGTAGTCTTGAAAAAGCTGAGCAAATACAGAGAGTAAAGTTGTACCAAGCATCACGTTAGCTGTTGGCAGCTGGTTGTTAACTGAAAATGGCTGAGTTCCAGGAAATTGAACGGAAGACATGTAATGGTTAATATTCATGCTCATGAATTTACTCTCCATCCATCAACGTATACTTTCGCTTGTAAAACCGTCGAATTTTGTTTTCCGTTGGTTTCTTTTTAATATCAAGCTCCGTAAGCAATTGCTCAAAATATTTTGCCCCTTCATTGGCATCGGTTACTTCGTATTCGAGTTCATAGTCCTCAGCACCTAGATAAAAGCTATGATCGAGTACAAGTAACCCGTTCTTATATGGAATTTCTGCTCGACTTGTACGCAAAGTGCCAAAATAAGTTAGCGCATGGCTATCGACTTGTAAATCAGTAATAAGCTGTTGAATTGTTGACGGAATCTTGGCGCTGCCATCTAGCAATTCTTTAGCTTGTTCATTTGTTAATGCTTCATGTGTTTCTAAAAGGCCCTCTTGATGAGGCTGTTTTAGCGTGAGAACGGATTTATTTTTTTTGCTTCGAATTCGCAGGGCAGCTCCGCAGTCTTTCAATGAGAAAGCAGGTGTATCAAAATAGTGGTTTTCTTGAGAAATAAACTGATCTTCAGTTAATTGAAAGTGTGAGCGGAGACGATCAAACTCTTCTTTCGTTACTATATTTTTAAATTCAATTTCAATTTCTTGTTTCAATGAAATCATCCTTTTAATTTAGGTCTTTTGGTAAGGCACTTTCCATCTTAATTTATCACACTTTTTGAGACAGTAAAACTACATTTCCTAACAGGAATATCCATATGGGGAACTTGGAAAATGAAGAAATACGGATTGTTTAGGTTTTACCTTTATTAAACGTTCCTGGAATGTGTTAAAATAGTAACGAATTGTATAGTTGGAAGGAGTTTATTTATGCACAATCGAATTGACATCACTACCTGTGTGATGAAATCAAATGAATTACATTTAAAAGCAGACCCTATTGAGACGGAAATTGAACAATTGGAAGATACAAAACAAATGCTTGTTGACTCAGATAACATGTCATTTGTATATGTTGTAGATATTAATGATCAATTTATGTATGTTGGCCTTAGTGATAATATTTGGGCGAATTTAAAGCACGTCTTACATAAAGATATGAAAGTATTTTTAGAAATTAATAAGGAAGTAATTGAGCTATCAGCCGTTAAAGAAGAGCTGTCTTATCTCATCAGTAACATCGAAGGAAACGTGAATTATGGAGACGAGATGGTAGCAAGAGTAGAGGAAGTTTTTTTAGATAAAGAAAATAAGTAACAGAGAGAAAAAAGGGGGGTGTTATTAATGATCAGGCATTGGGATTTATTTTTAGCACCGTATAAACAAGCCGTTGAAGAACTTAAGGTGAAATTAAAAGGAATTCGTTCACAGTATGATATGAAGTCTACGCATTCACCTATTGAATTCGTGACGGGACGAGTAAAGCCTATCGCCAGTATTTTGGATAAAGCGACTCGAAAAGGAATTTCTCTCGATCGCTTAGAGGAAGAGATGCAGGACATTGCGGGACTCCGTATGATGTGTCAATTTACGGACGATATTAAAGCGGTCGTAGAGCTCCTTCGTCAGCGCACAGACTTTGAATTGATTGAAGAAAGAGACTATATTCTTCATAAAAAAGAAAGCGGCTATCGTTCATATCATGTGGTCGTATGTTATCCTGTTCAGACAATTAAAGGTGAAAAGAAAATTTTAGTGGAAATTCAAATTCGTACACTGGCTATGAATTTTTGGGCTACAATTGAGCATTCTTTAAATTATAAGTACAGCGGGAAATTTCCTGAGAATATCAAAAAGCGACTTCAGCGTGCTTCTGAAGCGGCTACTCAGCTCGATGAAGAAATGTCTCAAATACGAGGTGAGATTCAAGAAGCCCAGGCTATTTTCTCACGAAAAAAAGAATCGGCGGAAGAATCTTAGGTATGACTCAGCAACAGCTTTGTACACTGGATGGATAGGGGGAGAGAATTAGGTGGAGAAAATAAAATTTGCTATTACATCAAAAGGCAACCAAATATCAAATACGCTTATGCAAAAAATGAAAACGTATTTATTAGATTTTCATTTAGAATATGATGAAAACCAGCCTGATATTGTAGTGTCAGTAGGGGGGGATGGAACGCTTCTCTACGCGTTTCACCGCTATCGAAACCGACTTGACAAGACGGCTTTTATTGGGGTTCATACCGGTCATTTAGGCTTTTACGCAGATTGGACGCCTGATGAGATTGAGAAGCTGGTGATTGCTATTGCAAAGACACCCTACCAGACTGTAGAGTATCCACTGCTCGAAGTGATTATCCGCTATACGAACGGTGGACGCGAAGCTCGATATTTAGCTCTGAATGAATGTACGGTGAAAAGTGTAGAAGGCTCTTTAGTAATGGATGTGGAAATTAAAGGGCAGCGATTTGAGACATTCCGAGGAGACGGCCTTTGCGTATCCACTCCCTCGGGAAGTACAGCTTATAACAAATCCCTTGGAGGCGCGATTTTACATCCTTCGCTTCAAGCTATTCAAATTGCTGAAATGGCTTCTATTAACAATCGAGTGTTCCGTACGATAGGTTCTCCATTGGTTCTTCCTGGACATCATACAGCGCTGTTAAAGCCTGTTAACGACGCAGACTTTCAAATTACCATTGATCATTTAACTCTTTTACATAAAGATGTAAAGTCGATTCAATTTCGGGTAGCAAGCGAAAAAATTCGATTTGCTCGCTTTCGCGCGTTTCCTTTCTGGCAGCGTGTCAGAGACTCTTTTGTATGTGATGATTAAAGGCAGGGAAGAGAATGAAACAAGTTTTTACGTTGAGTTGGACCGTAGATCATTCTTTCGAGGGTGTAGCGGTTCGTGAATTTTTAAAAGAACATGATATTTCCAAAGCTTCGCTGACGGACATTAAGTTCAGAGGAGGAGCGATTGAAGTAAATGGAAAGCATGCAACGGTTCGATATATTCTGCAAAAAGGTGACGAAATCAAGGTGGCGTTTCCACCAGAAAAAGCAAGTGAAAGTCTTCTTCCTAAAGCTATACCTTTGGATATTGTATACGAAGATGAGTATATATTAGTTTTGAATAAGCAGCCAAACATGCCAAGTATACCTTCTCGAGAACATCTAACGTGGTCACTAAGTAATGCTGTGCTCTATTATTATGAGAAAAATAACATTAACTCGACTGTTCATCTTGTGAACAGGTTAGACCGAGACACATCTGGGCTGCTTATTGTGGCTAAGCATAGGCACGTTCATTACTTATTCTCTAAAGCACAAAAAGAACATGAAATTAAACGCGTGTACCGAGCTTTTGTTCATGGTAAGCTTGTTGGCAAGGAAACGATAGAGGCACCGATTGGCCGAAAAGAGTCAAGTATCATCGAACGGGAAGTAAGAGAAGATGGGCAGTTTGCTATTACACACTATACGGCGCTTCGTCCGTATTCTTCTTTTACAGAAGTTGCTCTTTCGCTTGAGACGGGGAGAACTCACCAAATTCGTGTTCATATGGCTTATAAAGGATATCCACTGCTTGGAGATACCCTATATGGCGGAACGAATCATCTTATTTCTCGTCAAGCTCTCCACAGCTATGAGCTCACTTTTTTTCATCCTTTTTTACAAAAAACGTTGTCTTTTACAGCACCTTTGCCGCCAGATATGCAGAAACTTCAAATCGTAAGATAAAAGTCGCTTTTTAAATGAAAAGCGACTTTCTTTTTACGCGAAGTGATTAAATTTTTCCTCTACATAAGGCATAGATGAAGGCACCGATATAATATTCCCTTCAGGATACTGAAACGCCGTTAAAGCCCCTCCAAAAACTGCGCCCGTATCAATATTAATGGTATTATGAATTTTTCTGGCTTTTACTACGGGTGTATGCCCATACACGATAAAAGGTTTTCCATTATAATGTTGGGCCCAATCCCGTCGGACAGGCATACCGTTTAGATGTTTTTCACCCGTAATGTCTCCGTATAGCACAAAGGTTTTAACTTTTTTATCTGTTCTGCCGATGTATTTAGCTTTAAGGCCGGCGTGAGCAATAATTAATTGATTTTGATCAAGCTGCACATATAGAGGTGATTGCTCATAAAGCTCAATAAACTTTTTTTTAATGAATTTCTGTTCTCTTGAAGGCAAGGCTTCGTACTCAGCAACGGTCGTTTCTAACCCATGAGTAATTTCCACTTTGTTACCGCAAAAGAAGCGATATAGCTTATTACAGTGATTGCCTGGACAGTAGTAAGCTTGCTGATGCTTGATCACAAGTGACCATACGAGCTCAATCACTTTTAGTGAATGAGGTCCTCGGTCTGTTAAATCACCTACAAATCCAAGGCGCCGTCCGTCAGAGTGGACAGGAATTCCGTCTTGCCACTCATACCCAAGTTTTTCTGTTAACGCTTTTAATTCATCATAGCATCCATGGATATCGCCTATTATATCTACTTTCATCTTTTATCCACATCCTTAAAAGGTTTTTCCTTTGACGATATAAAATTACCCTTATATGGAGCAAACTATGTGTAGAACTTATATATTATTGGGAAAAGAGTAAAGAGCTATGAGTTGAAAAAAAACAAAATTCATCATAAAGTTAAATGAGTTTTGTGCGACAGGGAGGTTGAAGACATGACAGATTCAATTGAAAAAGAAGAAAAAGCATGGTTCGCCGAACATTTATTATCACTTCTAGAAAAAAATGAAATCGATGCATTTCGTGAAGAATTTTTACATATGCATACGTATGACCAAGCTCAATTTTTTGAAGAATTAGATGAGCCTTCTAGGTTTGCGCTGTACGAGATGTTATCTCCGGAAGAAATGGCGGATATCTTTGAAAATGTAGAGATACGAGAAGAAGATTATCAAGAAATTCTCTCAGAAATGCATCCCAATTTTGCAGCAGACATGCTGTCGGAAATGTCGGCGGATGATGCCGTTGACGTATTAAATGAATTGGATAAAGAACAAGTGGCGAGCTATTTAACGATTATGGATGAAGAAGCAGCCGATGAAATTAAAGAGCTGCTTCATTACGAGGAATATACCGCTGGAAGTATTATGACTACTGAGTTTGTGGCCATTCGTGAAAATCAAACCGTACATTCAGCTATGCACATTCTACGCAGGGAAGCTCCAGAAGCGGAAACGATTTATTATGTATTTGTTATTGATGAACAAAAGCATCTAGCAGGTGTTATTTCTCTTCGTGATTTAATTATAGCAGATGAAGATACGATGATAAGCGAAGTTATGAATGAACGAGTTGTATCCGTGTCAGTAGCAGAAGACCAAGAAGAAGTTGCGCGCATTATGCGCGATTACAACTTTCTTGCGCTTCCAGTTGTTGATTTTCAGCAGCATCTTCTAGGGATTATTACGGTTGATGATGTGATGGATGTTCTTGATGAAGAGGCATCGGATGACTATTCTAAATTAGCCGGTATTAGTGATGTAGATGATACGATTGACCACAATCCCTTAGTAGCGGCCAAAAAGAGGCTGCCTTGGCTGATTATTTTGCTGTTTTTAGGAATGATGACAGCGAGTTTAATTGGACGTTTTGAAGATACGTTGAATCAAGTAGCTATTTTAGCTGTATTTATACCTTTAATTGGCGGTATGGCTGGTAATACAGGAACACAGGCACTAGCCGTTGCGGTTCGCGGACTGGCGACGGGAGAAATCGAAGAAGAAAGCAAATTTAAGCTGTTAATCCGAGAAGCAGCTACCGGAATGATTACGGGCGCATCATGTGGACTTTTAGTTGTATTAATTGTTTATATTTGGCAGGGAGATCTGGTTTTAGGCGCTTTGGTAGGCGTCTCTGTATTTTCAACATTGATTGTGGCTACACTAGCAGGAGCGTTTATCCCGCTTCTCATGCACAGATTCAAAATTGACCCTGCAGTCGCATCAGGACCATTTATTACAACGATCAATGATCTTATCAGTATTTTAATTTACTTCGGTCTAGCCACAACATTTATGAGTTATTTAAAATAATGAAGGGACTTTGGAATTCGACATGAGTAATCATGTCGGATTTTCATTATCAGTTCATATAGTTGACAGAGAACCTTCAAGCTTTTATGATTAACCTTTAATTTTGAATACTAACGTCTTCGTTTTATAAATAGCGAAGGTAAAAGGAGGGGAATCTAATGGAACAGCACGCGTCCTTTACATCACTTGTTATCGTCATTAGTTTGGCCTTTTTAACGCCTATACTGTTGCATCGGTTTAAACTCAACATTATACCTGTAGTCGTAGCTGAAATTATTATGGGATTAATTATAGGGAAAAGTGGTTTTGACCTTGTGGAGCAGGATATGTGGCTTGAAACACTTTCCACTTTAGGCTTTATCTTTTTGATGTTTTTAAGTGGTTTGGAAATTGATTTTTCTGCTTTTGCTGGAGGAAATTCAAAAGACAAAAAGGCATCAGGAGCGAAGGTGCCGAATGCTTTTTCCATTTCTATACTAGTGTTTGCAGCTATCTTTGCGGTTTCACTATTTTTGTCCTATGTTTTTGTATGGACCGGTTTTATTGATAATGCCTTTTTGATGACGCTTATTATTTCTACCATTTCACTAGGAGTAGTAGTGCCGACTTTAAAAGATGCACAGATTATGAAAAAGCCAATTGGACAAACCATTTTATTGATTGCGGTTATTGCGGACTTAGTCACGATGATTTTACTAGCCGTATTTGCTTCCGTCTATGATAAATCAGGAAATAGCAATACATGGTTGATTTTAATTTTATTTGGAGTAGGAGTGATTTTATACTTCATAGGGAAGCAGTTTAAAAACCGATCGTTTCTTGAGACAATGTCTAAAGGTACAATTCAAATTGACACGCGCGCCGTATTTGCACTCATTATCATTCTAGTGGGCCTTTCGGAGTCAATTGGTGTTGAAAACATTTTAGGCGCTTTTTTAGCGGGATCACTCGTTTCTCTTCTTGCGCCTAATAAAAACTTAGTTCATAAATTAGATTCGTTTGGCTACGGTTTTTTAATTCCTATCTTTTTTGTGATGGTAGGAGTGAAGCTTGACGTTTGGTCATTGTTCAGTGATAAAAAAGTGCTGATTTTAATGCCTTTATTATTCATTGCATTATTAATATCCAAGCTAGTTCCAGCGTTAATCTTAAGAAAATGGTATGATATGAAAACCGTTTTGGCATCGGGTTTTCTTTTAACATCGACTTTATCACTCGTTATTGCGGCAGCAACGGTTGGTGAAAATATTGGTGTGATTGATTCACAAATGTCCGGTGCGCTGATTTTGGTGGCGATTATTACATGTATTATTACACCTATTATCTTTAGAAAGCTGTTTCCAAAGCCAGAAATCAGTGATAGAAAGCTGAAGGTCAATATGCTTGGTGCAAATCAATTTACACTCCCGGTTATTCGAGAAATGGATCTTGATTTATATGATGTGACGATTTATCATCCTACTCAGGACAAAATTGAAAACCGTACGTCGGATTCCATTTTTAATATCGTCGACATCGATGGATATAGTAAGGAAACGTTAAGAAGTATGGGGATTTTAGATGCGGATGTATTAGTTGTAACAACAGGGGAAGAAGAAAGAAATAGCGACATTGCTCTATTTGCAAAAGAGTATGGTACAGAACGGGTTATTGCCCGCGTAGAAAGTCCTGTCTTAGATGAAAAGATGAAAGAAAATAACATTGAAGTTTTTTCTGTGCTGTTATCTACAACGGCATTGCTAAAAGCTTTAATCGAATCGCCAAATATTTTAAATATCTTAACGAATCAAGAAACAGCACTTTATCAAATTAATATGCGTAACCCTAAATACGAGGGGGTAGAGCTTCGTAAGTTCCCGTTTACAGGAGATGTGATTTTTGTTCGAATCTTCAGAGGGAAAGATTCTATTGTACCTCATGGCGATACAGAGCTTGAATTTGATGATCGTTTGATTGTAACGGGGTCTCGTTCGTATGTGAATGAATTGCGTATGCTTCTTGAGTATAAAATTAGATAAAGGTATTTAGCTGGATTTAGTTTTCTACCTGATTGAATGAGAGGAAGAGACTGAGACAAAAGTATTTTAGCTCAAGTGAAAAACGAACCACTGATCAACATGTTTGATTAGTGGTTCGTTTTTTTTTGTTGTTTTGAAAATAAGTTTCATCTGTTTAGCTCTTTCTAGCAGTTGATTGGAGGGCAAGACGAAGACTCCTGCGGGAAAAGTGGAAGGGGTGAGACCCCGCAGGAGCGCAAGCGACGAGGAGGCTCATTGGCCGCCCGCGGAAAGCGAAGTCTTGCACGGAAATCAACGGCGGTGTAACAAGCGTTCAGCTCATGTATCCTATTTATGCGTCTTTAGATTGAATTAATTTAGTTATATCTCAACTTCTTTTGTGGTATTTTCCTAAATTATATAAAAAAGTATAGTGCTGCTTTTATTTCTAAAAAGGCTGCCGCAAAAAAATAAACAAGTTTTTCCGTGTGCAAGCATACATTTTTAAAAGAACGATAACAAGCAATTGGAGGTATGCTTCATGACTAACTCAAAATCTAAGTCAGAAGAAAATGAGCCGCTAATGTACATTGTCCAGCCAAACGCTACGCAAAACCAGCGTTCTATGCAATATTATTTTAGTTCAAAACAGCAAGACAATAAAGGAATAGAGAAAGAGCATGTGTTAAAAGAAGAGCCCAGCTTTTCTTCTATTCAAGAAGTCAAAGAGCCTGACGTAGAAAAAGTGGAAGAGATTAAGAATGAAAAAAAGGAAGAGCGTTCAATTGTTCCCGTGGATATACCGCAATCAGAGAATAAAAAGCCAAATAAAATGTTTCAGTCTATGACGATTAAAGAAAAAGTTGAATTTCTATGCAGCTTCCCGCCTCATATGTCTCAGCCAATTTGTGAAATTACGTGCCAAAATCAAAAATATATAGGAACAATTTTAGAATTAAAAGAAGGAAGTTTATACGTAAGCGTTCCTCCTAATAAAGAGAAAACAGTATTGACATTTCATGATATTCAAACCATATCTATCGTTAAAATTTAAGTAATTTTAAAAGCTAACAGTGAAGAAGCACGTTAGCTTTTATTTTCATAAGTTTGTGAATGTACGGAGGAATGAAGATGACATGGATTTATCTAACGCTATTTATCTTTGCAACGTTTCGACTTACTCGTCTAATTGTTTTTGATAAAATTACGGCTTTTATTCGGAAGCCGTTTCACAAAATTGTAGAAGATCAAGATGAACAAGGAAATACGGTAACGTACCTGGAGATAAAAGGGAAGGGGCTGCAAAGGTGGATTGGAGAACTGCTCAGCTGCTATTGGTGTACAGGCATATGGTGTGCAGTAGGAATTTATTTTAGTTATGTAGCGATCCCGCACATTGCTATTCCTGTTATTACGATCTTAGCTATTGCAGGGTGTGCAGGAATTATAGAATCTTTTATGAAATAAATGGACGAGTTAAAAGACATATTGATCGTCAATATGTCTTTTAATGATTAAGGGAAATTTAGCACAACTTTATTTAAAAAAGGAATACCTTCCTGCCACTCTTCACTATAGAAAAAGCCTTCTAGAATAAACGAAGTCGTATCAGTGGAGAGAGGAATGACTACTTGAAAAGAGTCAAATAATAATTTGCCTTTGGGCTTTAATACTGTTTGCTTAATGGGTTTAATCCAATATTCACCGTCATTTTGAATTTTTTCGTTCCATTTTGGATGAGCGTAGCGCCATTCTAAAGAAGAAGAGGGGACACTAGAAGCTTCAATATCTTTTTCATCAATGAGCTTCCCGCTTAACATAGCAGAAGCTGTAGGCTTCATTTTTAAGCAAAGTGTTGGAGAGTATAAAGTACTGCTCGTTTGATTTTGAATAATTACGTTGCCGAACATCATCAGCTCGCTTTCATCTTGTTCTGGCAGCAGTATGGAATGTTGGAAGAAACAGAGGATATCGCTTTTTTCGAACCTTTCTATGGGTTTTTCTACAATCTTTTCAATTACTTTCTCCACGATTTTTTCTTCAATAACGGGCTGTTTCCTTGAAGCTTTTTCTCGAAACGCTTCGGCAATAATTTTTTGTTCGGAAAGCTCGTTTCTCAGTAGATCCAGTTCTTTTTCTAATTCTTCAATTTCTACTTCTTTTTCAGATGTAGAAAGCGTCTCAGCGTGTTTCTTTTTCCAAAACGATGTATTTTCTTTTTCTCGCTCTAAAGCTCGTTCATAGCTTTTTAGTTGGTTTTGCACGTTTCGAATTTCTGATTTATAGTGTATGAGCTTTTGTTTTAATTGAGTTAGATCATCTTTAGGGGAAGGGGAGTTACGACTCATCTAGTAGTCTCCTTTCCTGCTGAGCTATAAATTAATCTGGTCGTTAGAGCTGCCCATAGCAGTTTTATTTATATGTATGCAGAAAGCGCGTAAAGGATGAAAAAAGAGGAGAAATATTCTCCTCTGGCTTTTTATCTTGTTAATCAAATTCGTGATGGTCGAAGCCTGACTCTACATCGTCTCCATCAAAATCATCGTGATGTGGTCTTCCAGGGAAAATAGCATCACATTGAGGTGGATATTCAATAGGTGAGCAGCTGCTTGTAGAAATGATTTCAGGGCGAGGGTAGCAGAAGCTTCCTTCTACTTCAACTTTAACATCTTTTTCAATTTGAACACTTAGGCATAACATAAGATCAAAGCTTAATTGCTGTAAGTGACAATCTGATAATCTGAGAGAACCGTCAGTTCCTTCAAAAGATTCAAGGTGGACAACAGGTTCTGTTCCTTCCGGGGCGCATAAATAGAATGTTTGATGTATTTTCCAAGGAATAACGCTAGATTCAACCTCATCGTGTTTGTGATGTCCATTCAATTCAATTAACTTAACTCGGTAAAAGCCGCTAATTGATAATTTTACTTCATGAAGAACAACAACTTCTCCATCTGGTAACACAATTTTTTTAGGTCTGCGACCACCGTGCGGCACAAGCTCAATCACGTTATCAAGTGCGTCTTCATCTGAAGGATCTACAGGGTGACCTTCACTATCTGTTAAAACAATTTCCACTTCTACGTCATGGCCTAAATCTTTAAGTGCTTCTTCTTCAAATAATGAAGTGTCGTTCGTAAAGATTTGTGGTAAAACAACTTGACGTCTAACCCAGTCGTACACTTTAGGTACGCGGATACATAATGATTCAAAAAGTTCTGCCATTTTTAAACCTCCTAATTGTAATTGTCCTTCCTTTACGCTTTTTGTTACTAGGTATCGGACTACTATAGTGTATGAATGACCTGCTTTTATGTTCCTTAGTAAAAGCGGAATTTATCGGAATAAATCCTAGTTGGAGCGAGCATAAAAAATGAAGGAAATAATAAACTCAATTACAGCATATTCATGTTAATAAAAAGTGTTATTCATCTTTAACTGATTTTTTAGAAGCTGTGGGTTATTTATAATGGAGGAGTGAAGGGCATGAGCGAGGAAAAAACAAAACAATATATTGCTTCATTGAAGTCGGAGTTGGCTTTTTATAAAGAAGAATATCAAAAATTCAAGCACCAAGAATTTGAATATGAAGATATGAAGGAAGAGTTATTGGAATTACAGCAAAAGCATGAAGAAGAAAAAAAGAAGCTAGAGGAAAAAATAGATTGGCTTAAAGCATGCGTCAATGAACAAAAATCAAAAACCGAACAGTCTATTGTACAGTACAATCATCAAGCTCAAGGGACAATTCAAGAACTGCAAAATCGGCTGCGTGAAGTGACAGAGCAAAAGGGAGGAGAAAGACCGAGAGTGAGGAAACAAAAAAACAGCACGGATTTATTTTTGTCCCTGCAGCGCAAAATGGACAAATAAGATAGAACGTCTTTCTTTAGTCCTGAATATAATGTTATAGATAGGATGCTGTGAAAAGGAGGGAAACATGATGTATTATCATTATAATTATAATCCTAATCAATACCCTCAGCCCCTGCCTTATCATCCACAACCAATGACAAAACAATCGGTGAAGAAAGGGCATGCCATTCCTAAGCCAGTCCAGTACCCTTCTCCAAAACAAGGTGGTTGCGGCTGCGGTTCAAAGTTACCAAAGCGATAAGCAATAGAAGCATTGTCACTCGGACAATGCTTTTTTACATGGAGTGGAGAGAGGTGTAGAGATGCCAGATTTTTTCGATGAATTTGAACGGTTTTTTGAACAGCATATGATGGGAGAACATCGAAAGAGAATGAAAGAAGTAGAAAAAGCAGAAAATCAGATGGAACAGCAAGAGAGGAAACTGCAGCAAAATGTAAAAAGACTTGATGAGCAAGATGCTGAAGATCCGTTTGGACAATGAAATTTAATGTACACAGTTGAAAAGCCCATACAAAATCATATTATTGAACATACAGTATAGAGAGTAAAACAGAGGGGGTGTAATATTATGGGCTGCGGATTTGGCTACGGTGGTTGTGGTTACGGTGGTGGCTACGGCGGTGGTTTTGCGTTAATCGTTGTATTATTCATTCTATTAATTATTGTTGGTTGTGTTTGTTTTTACAATTAATCCCTTCTATGAATAAGGCACCGAAAAGTGCGGGTGAAGTTTCACTCGCACTTTATTTTTTTATTAAATGTAAAGGGCACCATCTAGGCACATGGTGCATACGATGAAGTATAAATAAAGGAGGTCATGCAAAATGGATAATAATATGTTTAAAAATATAGAAAAGAAAACAGGCGTTAATATGAAGGATATTTTTGAACTTGCGAATTCTGTACAAAATGCTAATTTTAAAGATGAGCAAACGGTGCGTAATATTGTGAAGCGAGTAGCACAAATTGCGAATAAGCCAATTTCAAAACAAAAAGAAGAACAAATTGTTAAGGCGATTGCAAACAATAATCAATCCATTGATTTTGCGACCATCGCTAAAATGCTAAATGAGAAAAAATAATTTAATATTTTTATATAAAGCCCTGAGGTGTCAGGGCTTTTTTCCATTTAGGCAATTTCATTTGTTTGAAATGCGTTAGAATCAAGATCAAACAGTTCGGGATGCTGTGCTAAGTAATTAATTTCTTTAATACGATGAGCGATAGGAGGGTGAGTTGAAGTAGCTTGATTCAACCACATAAAAAAACCTTTTTCCTGTGAGTGCGTATGAACAAATTCTTCCTGATTTACTTTTTTATTTAGACAATGACCAACCGCAAGTATAGTGAGTGCTTGAGTGGCAGCTTTTGCATCACCAATCGCAACGGAAGCTATGCGATCACATGTATATTCACAGGCCCTAGAGTAAGCTTTTCCTAAAAAAGGAACCCAAAGAGCAGGTAGAATAAGTGAGTGGTAGAGTGTGTGCTTACGTTTGATATGAACTAATTCGTGGGCAATGATAAAAGAAAGTTCTTTTTCTTGATTATCTTCAATCATTTCAACAATGTCGGAGTATAAAACGACAAAGTGACGTCCAAAAAAACGTGTAGCAAACGCGTTTAATAAGCCGCCTGATTGAACAATATAAATATCGGGCAGCTCTAAATCCAGCTCTGAAGATAAATGTTTTGCCTGATGATAAGTATGCGGGAACTGCTTCTCTGTCAATCTAACTCCATTATTGCGAATTTGAGCAATAGAGAAACCGTGTAGCATAAATGTAATGAAAAAACCGATTGCAATGTAGAGAATGCCGACGAGTGAAATAATTAAAAACAAATAGGTTAATAAGCTGATAACCATACACAAAATGAAAAAAATCTTTTCATTTTCATGAATAAGCTTTGCGTTCAATAATGGAACCTCCTAAAATATAGTAATGCAGTACATAACGTAGTGTAACGCATCTACTTATGAATATCTACCTCTTAGTGGAATGTTTGGTTAATAATAGAGGTTGAAACGTAACGAAATCAATCCAATCTAAAGAGGAGAAAATTGGATACATGAGCTCCTACGGGGTCTCATCCCTTCCGCTTTTCCCCAAAGAGCCCTCCAATCAACAGCTAGAAGCAACTAAATATATTAACTCTACATGTACATGACAATAAAAAGTACGAACGGTTAATCAATAATTTTGATTAACCGTTCGTACTTCAATTTGACTAAAATACTTTTGTCCCAGCCTTTTTTGCTTTATACTTTTTTTATAAAAGACTTCAGAAATCTTGAAGGATAAGCGGTTTTACCTCTTCTAGTTTGCGGAACAGATAAGTAAAGTGAATTCTGTGCACGCGTCATGGCTACATATAAAAGGCGGCGTTCTTCTTGAAGCGGCACATCATCTCCGCCTCGATAAGCTTCGAGTGCATAATCATGAGGCAATCCTCCGTCTACGCTGCTCAGTACGTATACATGCTTATATTCAAGACCCTTTGCTCGGTGAATGGTGGTTAGCTGAATACTTTCATTAAATTGCTTGCTTAAAGCTTTCATCTCTGTGTTCATGGCAATCATATGATCCACATGCTCTAACAGTTCAGGTACGGTTTTGAATTTACGTGCTACAACTTTTAAATCCCGCACGTCATCCGAACCTTTTTCCATCATATTTCCTTCATTTCCGCGTTTTTTGACAAAATCATCGAATCCCATATCCTTAGAAATCGTCTCAAGTGCCAAAGAAGGAGACATTGATTTTAGCGACTTGAATAAAGGAATTACTTTCTTGAGCTTTTTTTGCTGAAACGGTTTTAAATCTTGAAGATATTCAAGCGCATCAATAAATGTACCATCATGAAGAATACTTGCTGCTTTTAAGTCATTGACTGCTGTTTTCTTTAAAAAGAGTGCGTTCACTAAATCTTGTAGCGAACTTGCGTCATTTGGATTCACGCTCAAGCGTAGAAATGAAAGTAAACTTCGAACCATTCTTCTTTTATAAAACGAATCCGCATCTTGTTCGATTGAAAATGGCAGGTTTGACTGCGATAAACGTTCAAAGATGGCGCGTGAAGAAGCGTGAGTTCGGTACAAGACCGCGAAGTCAGTTGGAGAAGCTCCTTGCTTAATCTTTTCTTTCATATCCGTTACAATCATTGTTGCTTCTTCTTCTTCGTCGTATGGAAAGAAGAAGGTAGGTCTTAACTCATTATCAAACTGGGCAGCCATTTCTTTTTGTCGGCGCGCTGTATTTCGTGCAATTACTTTATTAGCGGAAGAAACGATGGCGTGAGCTGAACGATAATTTTGGTTTAACGTAATAACAGTTGTATGAGCAAAATCTTTTTCAAAGTTTAAGATGAACGAAGGGTCGCTTCCGCGGAAAGCGTAAATTGATTGATCATCATCTCCTACGACACACAAGTTTTTAGAGTCTTCACTTAGCATTTTCATAATTTTATATTGAACTTTATTGATATCTTGAAATTCGTCAATTAAAAAATAGCGAAATCTTTTTTGATAACGAGTTAGCAAATCGGGATTTTGTTTTAGCATTTCATAACATCCATACAGCATGTCATCAAAATCGAATAGCTGTTTTTGCTTTTTGACTTCTTCATAGCGACGATATAAAAAGTGCACATCTTGTTCCCATTTGTCTTTTGGGCGAACATCTTTCACGCCAACAAGCGTGTTTTTCCAATAGCCGATTTGCTGAAGTGCCTGATCAAACGGGAAATCTTTTTCATCCACGTGGAGCTCTCTTGCTGCTTCTTTCACGATCTGTTCTTTTTGCCAATCCCATTTCAGCAGGCGATCCATTTGCCACGCTTGAGGATTGTGATGAACAATCATACGTAAGAAAATGCTGTGAAAAGTTCCAACTAGCATTTGACGAAGATGTAAGCCGGACATCTTTGGATATGTAGCCAATCGTTCTTTCATTTCTTTAGCTGATTTAGCCGTGAAAGTCACCAGCATAATGGATTTTGGATCAATTTGTTTTTCTTGTATCATATATGCGGTGCGAGCTGTTAATACACGCGTTTTTCCGCTTCCTGCACCGGCTAGAATAAGAAGAGGTCCTTCTGAATGTGTAACAGCTTTCCATTGGTTCGAATCTAATTCAATACCGCTCTCTTTAAATTCATTTAAATAAGTAGAGTCAGAGTGTTTAGGAACAGGTGGTTTTGAGCGAAAAGCAGGAACACTTGAAAAAGGCGCGGAAGACCTCCATGTCGCTTTCTCTTTTACAGTTGAATTTTTCTCACCAATAGCTCGTCCTTTAGGAATACGAAATCCATTGGTTTCTCTGTATTCAGCCGGAGTTTCTTTTATTTGTTGTACAGCTGTTGTTTCTGATAGTGTGTCTGAACACTCTTCTCTTTCATGAGGAACTTGAGCATGATAAAAGTAAGGAGAATGTTCAATCCCCAGATATAATTTAACTGGTTCTCCGCAGTGAGCACATGTTATTTCTCCTCGGAGACTAGCTTCATATAAATATTGAAATCGGTCTCTAGCCGTTATAGCAAGATTAAGTATCTGTTTTTGATAAAGTGCACGTTGCAAAAAACATGGCCTCCTTTGTAAAACATGAACAATCAATAGTAAATAAGAGGGAGTTAAAGCAAGAAGCCGCTCTTGTTCTACATCGATATAGATGTGTATATACGCACAGTTTTTATTCTATAATCAAAGTCTATCATATCAAAATCATCTTTTTTTAAAAAGAGTACGGATATTTTTGGAGGGATACGATATAAAAAAGGGTATATATTGAGTAAGAGATCACATATGTTCAAAAAAAGGAGGTATAGATACAAAGTGCTATCTGTTTTGAACAAGTCTAGAAGAGGGCGTAAGTGAGCTGTTTCAATGTCGATACTTCTTGCGAAAAATACTGAGGTCTGGGAGTAGAAGGTATCTTGAAAAAGAGGAGGGTTCATATGGGATATATACTGCCCGTCACGCCTTATCAGTCTATTCAATATGCAAATCGCCTTCAAAAAAATAATGCTTCTTTTTCAAATCGTATTTGGCCTGTCCAGAAAAAAAGCTTTGACGAAGAGTTTGAATCGCGTTCTCACTCATTGGAATTGACGCCAAGTTCAGTACAAAAGCGAAAAAAGCTTCAAGCAGCAGAGCGTGTATACAGCAAGCTAACAAATAAGGGCCTAGTGATTAATACACGGGTATAATAGAAAAAATCGTGAACGCAGCAGAATGAATGCGCTCACGATTTTTAACAAAGTAATGAACAAGTAAAAAACACCTTAGTAAGATTCAATAAAAAGTGTACGGCCCTGCTGCCATTCAGCATAAAGCACCTGTTTATAATCGGTAAATCCCTGTTTTTTTAATTGTTTCTTTAGCCAGTCTTCATCAAAGCCTGACTGAATTAAGTTTTTCAAAAGCAAACGTCCATCACTGACGAAGGCGATAGATAAAACAGGTTCAGAAGGAGGCAGCTGCAGATCGCTTCTTGTTGGCTTAGCATAATCAGATTTTGGCAATACGCTTAGCGAGCCATCTGTTTCTAAAATCGCATATTCAACTTCACGAATGGAAAATATGTCTTTTGAACGCAGCATATGAAGAAGCTGATCGATATCTAATCGATTTTTGCTAAGTTCTTTGTACGAAATTTTCCCTTTTCGAATAATAATAGATGGCCGTCCTTCTAAAAACAAGCGCAGGCGAATATTTTTTTGAGTAATAACTTCGGTGACATAAATAAGCGCTCCCCAAAAGATAACAGCAAATAAAATTTTGCCTATGCCTACTTCTGAGTCATATAACGCATTTCCTACTAACTCTCCTAATACAAGAGCAGAGATAAAATCAAAAGTGGTAAGCTGAGTGATCGTCGCTCTGCCTAAAAATTTAGTTAAGATAAACAAGCAGATAAATCCGATAAAGAGTTCTAGTGCAATTCCGATAAGTTCATCCATATTTTCACCTAATTCACATGATTAGGTATTAGTATAAGCAAAGCAAAGGTTCTTATCCTTTAAAAAAGCAAAAACACCAGGTTCAATTCCTAGTGTTTTTTACTTAGTTTCTTTACCATCTCTACATGTGGAATTCCAGCATCCATAAATTCACCTGAAACCGTTACGTAGCCTAGCTTTTTATAAAATCCTTCCGCATGCGTTTGAGCATGCAGCTTAATCTTTTCAATCTCATGCTCTGCTGCGATCTCTTCTAGCTTATCCATCAAAAGCTTTCCTACACCGTCTTTTCGATAAGAAGAAAGAACGCAGATTCGTTCGGCTTTTCCATAGTCCTCTACCATACGGAAGCGTCCTGCCCCAATTGGTGCATTTCCTTTGTATACAACTAAATGCAGGGCTTCGGAATCGTATTCATCGATTTCTTGCTCTACATCAACCTGCTGTTCTTCTACAAATACTTTTTGACGTACGAAGTAAGCATCAGAAGGATCTTGTTTGTTCGTTAGTACTTTGATGTTCACGTATCTTATCCCTTTCCAAGACGAAATGTTTCAAACACAGTCCATGTTTCATTTTCAAGCTGGTACATTAAATGAAAGCGATCAACTGTTTCTTCATGAGCGACATCTACAAGCTTCAACTGGCTATACACATCTAAGTGCTCATCATCTGAAAGTCGTTGACCAATTGTAATATGTGGAATAAATGAATACTCAGTTGGTTGTTCGAGATTGCCTTCATGAAGTTTATTGTAAAGTGACGTCAGTTCTGGCTTTTGTTCCACTTTTAAGTAAATAACGTTATTGGCTGGTGAAAATGAGCTTACTTTCGTTACATTTAATGTAAATGGATTTGTTTCTTCGGCAATTTTACGCAAATTAGCCGCAATTTCGTCAATTTGGTCTTCTGTAGCTTCAAAGACTTCTTTTAATGTAAGATGAGGCGGAATTAATGAATAGTGAGAATCATAGCGCTTTCGATAAGAATTCGCTACATCTTGCAATTTTTTAGATGGAAAAAGTACAACGCCAAATTTCATAAAAAATCCCTCCAAAGTAAGATCATAAAATATGTATAAAGCGAGCTTATTATAACAAATTTTCAAAAAATATGATATCTTTCTACTTCAACATATATTGAAGCGACCGCTTTACGTCTTTTTGCCAGTATTTCCACGTATGATTTCCATTAAATTCTTCGTAGAAAACAGAATATCCACGCTGCTTCATTTGTTCGTGCAACAGGCGGTTAGGCTCAATAAAGTTCAATATACCGTCTTGTGTTGTTTTGACATCCGTTTCTTCCGTTCCAATAACATGATACAAATCCAGAAGTGAAGGAGAAGCAAATGAGTTGACCGTTTGTAATACAGCATCGTTCACGAAAGGAGAATGCATAATTACTTTCCCGAACGTGTGAGGATACGCAATGGCCGTCAGCAGTGAAACTGTAGCAGCAAGCGAATCACCAATTAGAACACGCGATTTTCCCATTTGATATGTAGGATATGTTTTATCCAAAAATGGCACAAGTTCATGTGCTAAAAAGCGAATGTAAGCATCTACCTGCTTTCCTTCTGGATGATACTTATCGCGTCTGTCTTCCACGCTTTTATATGGAATTCCAACAAAAATAGTACGATCGATTTCTGACTCGTTCATTAAATCATCGATTAAACGAGGTGTACGTCCGTACATAACATAATCTTTTCCGTCTTGGGCGATAAGTAGAGAATACTTATAGAGCGTAGAATAGTTTGACGGCAAATAGACTAGTAACGTGACATCTTCTTGCAGAGCGTCACTATAAAAAGAAATTTCTTCTAACTTCCGCTTACTTTCTGACATGAATAATCGACTCCTATGCATTTGAATGAAAGCGTTACCTTTATTGTAACACATTTTCTAAAAATCGTTCTTTATTTTATTGTAACGAATTTTTTAGCGAATGACGAGAAAGAGGCATGCGTTGCTAAAAAAAGAGGTTGGGACGTAACGAAATGAATTTCATCCAAACATGAACAATCTGGATATATAATCTGGGCAGCTTGCTCGGCCGCAGTTGATTTCCGTGCAAGACTCCGCTTTCCGCGGGCGGCCGGTGAGCCTCCTCGTCGCTTGTGCTCCTGCGGGGTCTCACCTGTTCCGCTGTTTCCGCAGGAGTCTTCGACTTGCCCTCCAATCAACTGCTAGAAGGAATGAAACAGATAAAACCTGCGTCCACTTTAACAAAAAAAAACGAATCATCAATCAAACAGTTTGATTGATGATTCGTTTTTTTGTTAATCTAATTTTTTCATCTTTTTAAACATATCTTTTTCTGCTTGAGTGGCTTTTTCTAGCGGTTTTTTCGTATATTCCTCTTCTTTTTCATCAATCGAAACCAATTCTGTGTCATTTTTTACATAACTTCGGATATTGCGAGCACCGAAATAGCCGTTTACATCTTTCAAAATAGGCTTGTTTTCTTTTTGATCATAAAGAGTATATGAATTCTCTTCTTTAACGATAGCATAGTGATTTCCTGCGAGCAGAGCCACTGCTTCTTTTTCGCTTTTTCCAAAAGTAGACATGAGAAACAGAACGATTAAGATGATAAAGAAAAGGGCTGTTGCGCCAATGAAAAATAATAATAAGCCTCTGCTAAATTTACTTTGTTTTTCTTCCACAGTAGACAAACCTCCTGATTCGATAATTTTATTATAGCAAGTAAATGTAATGAGCGCCTAAAGAGATATGTGACGAGTTTATGAACTCAGGCGGATGAACAAAAAAGGTTTTTAGCGGCTCTCATCGAATTTAGTATAAAGAGAGACAACAACTTGAAAAGGAGAGAGAGACATGACAGCGAAAAAAATCCCAACGAGCAAAGAAGTAGCAAAGGCAACATTTAATTTGCTGGAAGAGCGTGGCGTAACAGTTTTGGATATTGCTGAAATTGTGTATGATTTACAGCTTCCTTATCATCCAGCTCTAACCATTCAGGAATGCGCTGAAAGCGTAGAGAGAGTACTGCAAAAGCGAGAAATTCAGCATGCCCTTCTAGTTGGAATCGAACTTGATAAGTTAGCTGAGCAAAATAAATTATCAGAACCTCTTCAAAGTATTGTAGAACAAGACGAAGGGTTGTTTGGCGTTGACGAAACGATTGCTTTAGGTGCCGTTTTAACCTATGGCAGTATCGCTGTTACGACCTTTGGCTATTTAGATAAAGTAAAAGTAGGTATTATTGAAAAGCTGGACTGTAAAAAAGAAAAAGGAGTTAATACCTTTTTAGATGATTTGGTAGCGAGCGTAGCTTCTAGTGCGGCAAGTCGTTTGGCTCACCGTCAGCGTGATGAACAAGAACAGCTGCAAGAAGGCAATCCGGCTACGTAATAAACTTCTTTTAGTATGTATATAAGCTGCGTAAATTAACGCGTTAAAATGATTTAGTCTTTTATTTGAATAACGGAGGCTAGGCACGTAGGAGATACGTGCCTAGCCTCCGTTAATGGAACGATTTATGGCTGTAGTGAAGTAGTCATAAGATAGCTTAAGTTTTCCAGTCCAAGACTTTCATAAAAAGCACGTGCTTTTTCGTTAAATGCCCATACGGTAAGCTGGAGGTCATTTGCTCCTTTTTGTACAGCCCACTGTTTCGTAGCAGAAAAAAGACCTTTTCCTACCCCATAATTTTGAAAGCCTTTTTTTACACCAAAATATTGGATGTATGCTGTGTAGGAAAGCGGAGCTAACGTGGTGGGAGGGTTATATTTTAATTCAACAACAGACGCTCCAATAATTTGATTTCGATATTGAGCTACAAGAATATCAATGGTTGCATAATAAAGGGTAGCTTGATATTGTTCAGGAGATAAAACAGCCATTTGGTTATCAAACATAGAAGGAAGCGCATTTGCGTGGAGTTCTAGTGATTCTCCTAATATTTTATTTACTTCTGTATAATCATCTAGTTTTGCAGTGCGATAGATAATATCCATACACACTTCACCTACTTTTTAAAAGTTGTGCTTTATCATATGTAGCAACTTAGAAAATGTTAAATGAGAATGAAAACCTGAAAATTTTAAGTGAAGAACCGCACTAAACAGAGCATATATTTTATGCTCTGTTTGATGTTGTAGTTGAAGAATATATAAGGGCGAAACATTAAATTCTAGTTTCAGCAATAGCATCGCGTACTTTTTCAAGCGAATGTTTAGAGGTGTCTTTATTCGCAATCATTACATTAACATACAAAGCATCAATGAGGCTTAGCTGTCCAATTCTCGAGGCGAGAGCTTCAGATCGATATTCGGTTTCTTCTGAACTTGTATAAAGAGAAACGTCAACGTTTTGACTTAATGGAGATTTAGGAAAACCCGTGATCCCGATCGTTTTGGCACCGTTCGCTTTTGCTGTATTTAAAATGTTCATCGTGTCTTTATTTGTTCCCGAATGAGAAATCACTACCGCTACATCTTGTTTCGTCAATTGAGAAGCGGACATAAGCTGGAAATGGGAATCGATAAATGCAAACGTTTTAATTCCTGTTCGCACAAATTTATGAAAAGCATCCATAGCCACGACTGAAGAGCCTCCCGTGCCATAAAATTGAACTTTATCGGCCTTCATTAAAAGTTTGACGGCTTTTTCAATAGCATTGCCCTCTAGTATTTGTAATGTATTCTCAAGCGTTCGCACGTTGGAGCGAAAGATTTTTTCAGCGATCGTTTTTTCATTATCCGTTTCAGCAATTTCCTCGTGAATCTGCTGAATAGGCGTCATAATTTCAGCAGCCAGCGCTATTTTCATCGCCTGATAGCCCTTGAAGCCAATTCGTTTACAAAAGCGAAAGACTGTTGCATCAGCTACATTTAAATCGTCTGCTACTTCGTTAATGGTACTGTGAATAATTTGTTCCGGCTGTTCTAAAATATAATTTGCAATTTTTTTCTCTTTTTCACTGAATCTAGCATAGTGAGAACGAATTTTTCCTAAACAATTTTGCGTCATAACTGATGTTCCTTTCCACGAATTTAGTAGTAAAAAGAGTATAGCACAAAAATATGTGTGAAAAAAATTTTCTTGTAAACGATTGCAAAATGAAAAATAATTCGTATAATGGAGGTAATGTGAAATTTTTTTTCAAAGGGAGTTTATAAAATGAAAATTGGATTAATCGGTTTAGGAAAAATGGGATATAATTTATCATTAAATTTAATGGACAATCATCATGAAGTTGTAGCTTATGATGTGAATAAAGAAGCGGTAGAAAAACTTTCAAATGAAGGAGCAGCTGGTGCCTTTACTATTGAAGAGCTAGTCAACGAACTTCCCCCTTCACCTAAAGTTGTATGGGTTATGGTTCCGGCTGGAGAAGTAACGGAAAATGTGATTACAGAACTAAAAGACCTTCTGTCAGAAGGAGATATTGTAATAGATGGAGGAAACTCTAATTATAAAGAATCTGTTCGACGTGCTCAGGATCTTCAGGAAAAAGGTATTTACTTCTTTGATGTAGGGACAAGCGGCGGAATGGAAGGTGCAAGAAACGGAGCGTGTACAATGATTGGCGGAGATGCAGAAGCATTCCGTACAATTGAACCAATTTTTAGTGGTATTTGCGTAGAAAATGGATTTATGTACGCAGGCAAAAGCGGAAGCGGTCACTTTTTAAAAATGGTTCATAATGGTGTAGAATATGGAATGATGCAATCCATTGCTGAAGGATTTGAAGTTCTGGAAAAAAGTCAGTTTGATTTCGACTATGAAGCCGTAGCGCGCGTTTGGAATAACGGATCTGTCGTTCGCTCTTGGTTAATGGAACTAACGGAAAATGCGTTTTCAAAAGATCCTAAACTAGATAGTATTAAAGGAGTCATGCAGTCTTCTGGTGAAGGGAAATGGACCGTAGAGACTGCCCTTGATCTTCAAACGGCAACTCCTGTTATTGCTTTATCGCTAATGATGCGCTATCGTTCATTAGAGGAAGATACATTTACAGGAAAAGTTGTAGCAGCACTTCGAAATGAATTCGGCGGTCACGGTGTTGTAAATAAGTAAAGTAGTAAAGTAGGGGGACAGCAGCATGAGCAAAAAATATGCAATAGGTGTAGATATCGGAACAACGAGTACAAAGTCTGTATTATTTTCAGTAGACGGTACAGTCATTGCTAACCATGGGATTGAGTATCCACTATACTCGCCTACGCCCGCGATGGCTGAGCAAGATCCTGAAGAAATTTTTCAAGCAGTTGTACGTACCATTCAAACGGTTGTAAAAACAAGCGATGTAAAACCTGAGGATATTTTATGCGTTTCATTCAGCTCAGCTATGCACAGTGTTATTGCCGTTGATCAGCAGGGAAAGCCGCTGACAAAATGTATTACGTGGGCCGATAATAGAAGTGCAGAATGGACGGAAAAAATTAAAAATGAATACAACGGCCATGAGATTTATTTACGTACAGGCACGCCTATTCACCCGATGTCGCCACTTTCCAAGCTAACATGGCTTTCTAATGAACAGCCTGAATTAGTGAAGGGAACACATAAGTTTATTTCAATTAAAGAATATGTATTCTTTAAGTTGTTTAACGAATATGTGATCGACTATTCGATTGCATCAGCAACAGGTTTATTTAATCTGAAAAATCTTGCGTGGGATGAAGAAGCATTAAAAGTAGCAGGTGTGACGACAGATCAGCTATCCACTCCTGTTTCAACTATGCATCAAGTGAAAGGGCTAAACACAGAGCTTGCAGTTGAGATGCACTTACTGCCGGATACGCCCTTTATTGTAGGTGCAAGCGATGGCGTATTATCAAACTTAGGTGTAAATGCGATTGAACCAGGCGTTGTTGCAGTAACAATTGGGACAAGCGGAGCTATTCGAGCAGTCACTGACAAGCCAGTAGTCGATCCTAAAGGTCGTATTTTCTGTTATGCGTTGACAGAAGACCACTGGGTAATTGGCGGCCCTGTAAATAACGGAGGCATGATTTTTAGATGGGCTCGTGATCAATTTGGAGCGTCGGAAGTCGAAACAGCTAAACGTCTTGGAAAAGATCCATATGAAGTATTAACGGATATTGCGGCTTTAGTGAAACCTGGAGCAGACGGCTTATTGTTTCATCCATACCTGTCAGGAGAGCGTGCGCCGCTTTGGGATGCAAATGCTAAAGGTTCGTTCTTTGGCCTAGGTTTGCATCATAAAAAAGAACATATGATTCGCGCCGTATTAGAAGGCGTTATTTTTAACTTGTATACGGTATTATTGGCACTTGAAGAGTTAATTGGAGAACCTACGAAAATTCAGGCAACAGGCGGATTTGCACGTTCCGCACTTTGGCGCCAAATGATGGCAGATATTTTTAACCAAGAAGTATCCGTGCCGGAAAGCTTTGAAAGTTCATGTCTAGGAGCAGTTATTCTTGGCTTATATAGCCTTGGCGAAGTCGACTCATTAAACGTTGTTTCCGATATGGTTGGAGCGACTAATCATCATTATCCAATCAAAGAAAACAGTGAAGTATATAAAGAGTTAACGACTATCTATATTCGTTTGGCTCGTTTATTTAAAGAAGAATACGAAAGCATTACGGCTTTTCAAAAAAAATACGTACATTAAGTTCAAAAATCATCGCTTGAAGCTTTCAGGCGATGATTTTTTGTGTGTTAGGTTATCTAACAACCAAAAGAGTTAACACTACACAATATATAAAAGTTCCCTCAAATAATGTTACAATTTGTCCAGTGTATCCCTGTTTCGCATTAAATATAATAAGGAATAACGTTAGTATTTATCACATACTAGAAGGAATCGTCACAAACGCCTTTATATTTCAGAAAATTCAAATAAAATTTGTTTTTTGAAATGAACTTATTTTATGAAAAGGGGTTTTATGGATGAAAACACAAATCGAGCAAGATGGAATTGTGACGCTCACAGATGAGACGCACAATCAGCTGAGCGGCAGCGATCTTTGGAATGAAGATTTACGTCCTACTACGATGAAAGAACATTCTTGGAAAGGAGTTAACTTTGCCACGCTTTGGATTGGGATGTGTCTGTGTATTCCAGCTTACACAATGGCGAGCGGAATGATGACGCTTGGAATGAACTGGTGGCAGGCAATTGGTACAATCTTTTTAGGAAATGTAATTGTTCTTATTCCTATTTTGCTTAATTCTCACGCTGGAACCAAGTTTGGCATTCCTTATCCGGTATTTGCCCGCCTGTGGTTTGGAGATAAAGGAGCACATATCCCAGCACTGGCTAGGGCTATTGTGGCTGCTGGATGGTTTGGAATTAATACATGGATTGGAACGGAAGCAATTGATACACTGCTAAGCGCTTCATTTTCATCTTGGAATGGTTTAGCTGGTCATACAGCCATTGTATTTGCTCTCTTTTGGCTTTTAAATGTAGGAGTGGCGTATAAAGGACCGCAAGCAATTAAAGTGTTAGGAGCGATTGCTGCTCCGGTTATTGGTATTTCAGCTATTATTCTTTTTATATGGGCTTATACAAACTCAGGAGGGTGGGGACCCATTTTATCTACGCCTTCTAAATTTACATCCACCGGAGAATTTCTAGCTGTATTTTTCCCTGCTTTAACCGGAGTCATTGCATTTTGGGCGACGCTCGCTTTGAACATTCCGGATTTTTGTCGATATGCTAGAAGCCAGAAATCCCAAATGGTTGCGCAAACCTTCTCCTTGCCGTTGACGATGAGTGTTTTTTCATTTATTGGAATTGCTGTTACCTCGGCAACCATCGTTATATTCGGAGAAGCTATTTGGGATCCAGTGGCGTTAGTAGCTAAATTCCCTCCGTTTATCATTTTCTTAGGAACAATCGTTATCGTGCTTTCTTCTTTAACGATTAATGTGGGAGCAAATATTGTGGCGCCGGCCCGTGCAATTGAGAATCTGAATCCAAAGAAAATCACGTTTGCGATGGGAGCGCTAGTAACCGGTATCTTTGCTATTTTGCTTCAGCCATGGTACATCATGTCTAATTTCGGGAATTATATCTTTGGATGGCTTGGAACATACGGAGCGCTGCTTGGTCCTATAGACGGCATCGCCATTGCTGACTACTGGCTTGTAAGAAGGAGACAGATGGCATTAAAGGATTTATACGAGGTAAACGGTCGCTATAGTTATTCAACTGGTTTTAATAAAAACGGTATTTATGCATTAGTAATTGGCGTGGCCATACCTGTTTTAGGCTTACTGATTCCTGGACTGCGCTTTTTATGGGATAATGCCTGGACATTTGGTCTATTCATTTCTATCATCGCCTATACGTATCTCATGAGAGGAGATAAAAGTGTATTAGCGCCGGGAGAATATGAAGAAATAACGTTAAAAACAAGCGAAAAACCAATTATCGACAGTCAAACCGCTGATCCCACCATCACTAAATAAATAAGATAAATCCAATCATTAACATGATTGGATTTTTTTATGAGTTGAAACTCTATGGAAGAAAATTGATAAAATTTTTTTGAGTTTTTTTATTGATTTAAGAATTTTTTTTTCATATAATTTAAGTAATAAAAAGATGAAATCGTTTTCTGATTTAATTAATGTAAACGATTTCGATAATTAAAACGTATTTTTTAAAAAATTAACAGGTTTAGAGCTTTTTTGCTACATAAAGAAAGCGTTTACTTAAGGGGAAGGTGGAAAGCAAGATGGATGCATACTTATTAGCTATTACGGTTGTCGCAATTGTTATTGTTATTGTAGGTGTTTCAGTTTTTAAATGGCATGCGTTTATCAGTTTAACGGTTGCGAGTTTGTTTTTAGCAATTGCTTCTGGGTTATCAATGGATAAAATTGTTGCCGCTTACGAAACGGGAGTGGGCGGTGTTTTAGGACACTTAGTAGGAATTTTAGCACTGGGAACAATTTTAGGTAAGCTGATGGCTGATTCAGGCGCTGGCATGCAGGTAGCGGATTATTTTGTAAGAATATTCGGTGTGAAAAGATTGCCGTGGGCAATGCTAGTAGCAGGTTTCATTATTGGTATTCCTGTTTTCTTCGAAGTAGGAATTTTAATCTTACTGCCTTTAGTTATTTCGATTCATAAAACAACAAAACAAAATATATTATTGATTGCTCTGCCAGTTATTGCAGGATTATCAATTGTTCACGGTCTCGTTCCTCCTCATCCGGGAGCGATGGCAGCTATTAGTATTTACGGAGCAAATACGGGGAAAGTGCTTTTATACGCGTTAATCATTTCAATTCCAGCAGCAGTTATCGCTGGACCAGTTTTTGCAAAATGGGTTAACAAACGAGTAATTCCAGAAGGAGAGCCGGATTTAATTCGTATCACGACAACATCTAAAGATCTTCCTGGTACAGGCGTTTCATTCTTTGTTATTTTACTTCCTGTTTTATTAATGGTTTTAGCAGCAATAGTGCCTATTATTAACGGATTGCCAAGCGGCGTAGTGAAGTTTGTAGAATTAATAGGAAGTCCATTAATTGCACTTTTAATTTCTTGTTTTGCAGCGTTTTACCTGCTTGGAAAACGTCAAGGTATGACAAAAGATGTGATTAAAAAACTAACGGAAGAATGCTTGCTTCCTGTAGGATCTATTGTCTTGATTATTGGTGCAGGCGGTGGCTTCAAACAAGTATTAATCGATAGTGGAGTAGGTACAACGATTGGTCAAATGTCTGAACATCTATCTCTATCACCACTTGTACTTGCATTTTTAATTGCTGGATTAATCCGTATCGCTACAGGTTCAGCAACAGTTGCATTAACAACAGCGGCGGGTATTGTTTCACCGATCATTGAGCACATGTCTGGTGTTAATTTAGAACTTCTGGTTATTGTTACGGGCGCGGGTTCACTAATGTTCTCTCACGTTAATGATGCTGGATTCTGGATGGTGAAGGAGTATTTAGGATTAACAGTAAAAGAAACGTTCAAAACATGGACTGTTCTGGAAACGCTTCTATCCTTTATTGCTTTTGCAGGAGCACTTATTCTAAATGCAATAATCTAAAAATAAGACTCTTTTACTCTATGTAAAAGAGTCTTATTTTTTTATGAAAGAAAAGAATTTACTAGAAAAATAATCAAAATATTTTATTTATTCGTTAAATTATGGCAAAATAGAAATAGAAGAACAATAGCTTCTAAGAAGGGAATGACAGAGAGTGAGTAATCAACTAGTATTTTTCACAAACTTTTCAGAAGGAAAATTAGATTCAGACGTTTCTTGGTATTGTCCACCAGCTCAATTTCAAATTGATACGGAAACGAATCGATTAGTGATTAAAACAGACGCTAAAACAGATTTTTGGCAGCGTACTCATTATGGCTTTGAAGCGGACAATGGACACTTTCTTTATCGTGAAGTAGAAGGCGACTTTGAAATCATGACAAAGGTGCATACATATCCAGTTAATCGCTACGATCAAGCAGGTCTCATGATTCGTGTATCAAAAGATACGTGGATCAAAACGTCAGTTGAATACAATCCCGATGGCCCTAACCAATTAGGAGCAGTCGTAACCAACCAGGGCTTCTCAGATTGGTCCAGTCAAAATTTTACTCAAAACAAATCAGCGCTTTATTTTAAAATTCAGCGCAAAAATGATGATTACACCGTTTGTTATTCAAGTGATGGAGATTCCTGGACTCAGCTCCGAATCGCTCACTTATTGCACTCATCCAAAGAACCTGTTCAAGTTGGGATTTACGCTTGTAGTCCTCAAGGAGAAGGATATGAGGCCCAATTTGATTTTATAAAAGTAGAAAAGCTTTAAACGAAAACCACGATTTAGTCACAGTTAAATCGTGGTTTTTATTTAGAGAGCACATTATCTAAAGGCTGTGTGGCAGCAGTGGGTGTCGATTGATTGTGTAAAGCAATTTTTTGTTTGAAATAGCTGATGACAAACCCTGTAATCGCAATGGACATAAAAGAGAAAATTCCTTTTGAAAATCCAATTGAATACATGCTCGACAGCACGACGAGGAAATCAAATGAAAAATTCACTTTTCCAGGATCCCAACCGAATTTTCGCTGCGCGAATAACGCTAGAATATTAGCACCCCCAAGAGAAGCTCCGTTCATAAATAAAATGGATAAGCCAAGACCGGCAATTAGTCCGCCCGTAACAGCACCCATCAGGCTGGGAAGTGTAAAAGCAGGAAGCAAGTGATCGAGTGAAGTGAGAAGTGATAGCAAAGACACTGATCCTATAGTTGTGACGGTAAATTTCCATCCCATTTGAAAGAAGGAAAAGAGATAAAAAGGAATATTAATGAGAAAAAAAATCACCGCAAACGACAAAGGAAGGGCATATGATAAGCTAAGAGACAGACCAGCTGTTCCCCCCGTCACTACGTGAGAGTGCCGCAAAATAAGAACACCAATACTTGCAATCGTACATCCAAGAATAATCCATAAAACTTTTTTCATAAATAAACCCCTTTGTTTGTTTTTTCGGAATTTTCATTTTCAATTATCTACTTTAATGATAGGATATTAAATAAAGAAAACACATGTATAAATGAAGGAAATAATACTTGTTCTGTTATCAACTTGAATAAAGATTTTATTTATTATATTCATTTTGAAAGGAAAGGTTTGTATGGATCAAATCGATGTACAATTATTGTCTATTTTGCAAAGAGACGGGCGTATGACGATTAGTGATTTATCAAAAAAGCTGGCTCTTAGCCGTCCAAGCGTATCAGAAAGGCTGCAGCGCCTTCAGGAACGAGGAGTGATACAGCGTTTCAGCGCTACGGTGTCTCCGAAAGCTTTAGGGAGAGATACACAGCTGTTTATTCAAGTAAGCGAATTAAAAAGAAAACCAGAGGAATTTGAAGACTTTATTGAGCAAAATGAAGATGTGCTTGAATGTCATCGCGTAACGGGACCGGTTTCTTATTTTATCAAAGCAGCCGTGTCTGGAATGGATGGACTTAGAATGCTCGTGGATGAACTGATTCCTTATGGAAATGTGAATACCTCAATTATTTTAAAGTCGCCTGTAGAAAACAGGATGATTACTCCTATACAAAAACCGACCCCATAAGAGGCCGGTTTTTTGTGTAAGGACATATTAATAAAACCCTTTAATAATATAAAAATGATTTTGCAAAATATCAGGAACTTCTTCTTCTGAAACGTTTCTTTTCGTCTTTTTTCCGCTGTCTGTTACAGTTAGTGTTTCACCAGAGAGGGTAATTCGCCCTGTAGGTGTTGCGATCGTAACAAGGCGTTTGTGTACAAACGGAGAATCAGCTGACGTTTGATTGAACTCACACATGGGAGTAAAGTCTGTCAGTTTCTTAGGAAGCGTAGACACACGGTACAGCGTTTTCCATACATCATCTTCCCATCGCTGCAAATCATACATATGCTCAGCAACGTTTGTCATACGATAAGAGCCGCTTACATCTCTTACTACTTCGCCATTTAAAGGCATTGGCTTGCGAACAGAATCTCCAAATCCAACGTCTACGATATAAGACTGATTTTTAACTGTCACAAGGTTTGTAGCGTGACTTCCTTCAATGGTCCACGTGCCATCGGGTTTTTTGACGGTAGCTGAAACGTACGAGACTTCATAACCGCTTTCTTTTAACAGCCAGCCAAATAAACCGTTTAATTCGTAGCAAAATCCTCCGCGCAAATTTACAATTACTTTTTGAAAGATCCGTTCTAAATCAATGATAATAGGAGTTTGAGACAAAACGTCTAAGTTCTCAAACGGAACATGAAGCATATGCTTGTTCTGTAAAGCAGCTAAGTTTTCATACGTTGGACTATCCGGTTTCTTAGCTAAAAACCGACTAAAATAATAATTAATATTCATCAAATACACCTCTTAGTGAATCATTTCTCTTTGTCTTTAAGCTTAGCAGAATATTCATGTAACAGCGTTTTTTTAATGGTTTCTTTGGAAGCAAATTCTTTCAATCTCAGCTTTTTGTTCTTTACTGACTTCTCTTAAAGGATTAGTGGCTAGAAAACATAGTGGACAGACAAAATCAAAATAAAATTCAGCGTGTGCTTTCATCCCGTCATGCTCCTTTATGGCATGTTTTTAGTTTATCAAAAGTAAAGACGGTTCTTCCAACTTGGGGACTGTGGAAAAATAGTTGACAAAATTGGATAACTCTTTCTATAATATAGTCAATACATATTACGAGCGATTAGTTCAGTGGGAGAATACATCCTTGACAGGGATGGGGTCGGGGGTTCGAATCCCTCATCGCTCATACCAAAGCCGTTTTCTTATTAATAAGAGAGCGGCTTTTTCACTTTCTTCATTGGTTTAGGAAGAATGCCACATTGTAAATCGTAATCATTACGTTTATAATAATTAAAACTAAATAAGTAAAACTATGATTTGTTTTAAAGTTGAAGGGTGGAGTGACCATGAATGAAAAGATGATGGAGGTTTTTGCAAGAGATATAATTGCTTCTCTTCCTTTTAACAAGCGAATGCTATATCAATTCATTGAGGGAGTCGAAGATCGTTTAGCGCAAAAAGCTGAGACGAAAAAACAGTTTTTAACACTCCTTAAACAGCAGTCTCCTCACCACCAAGCAGCTGAACGTTTTGGGATGAGCATTTACGAAACGGTTGCTTTAATGCACGAGATTGAAGACGAAATTAGTGAAAAGCTAGAAAAGAAATTAGATAAATACAAGTGGATAGATTGTACGGATTATGCTACATATTCAAAACAAACTATTAACAGTGCGCGCTATTATCTTATTATTTCTTAGTTAGTTTACTGATTTTGTATATTGTAGGTGTATGAACTGAAAATAAGTTGGACTTTAAAAATGAGTGTATATTCAAAAGCGGCTGATGTGATTTGAAATTTTGAGCGCGTATAGAAGAATTAAAGTATAATGAAACATAGTGCATCAGGTCATGATAAAGATAATCACTAATTTAAAATAAATGAGGGTACAAAATGAATCAAAGAAGTTTTAGTCAATACGGTCTTAGTGACAAGGTAGCTAAGGCACTTTCTAGCCTGCAATACAATCATCCTACGGAAGTACAAAGCAAGGTGCTTCCCATCGCGCTAGAAGAAAGAGATGTTGTCGTGAAGTCTCAAACAGGAAGTGGAAAAACGGCTTCCTTTGGCATTCCACTGTGTGAATTAGTTAATTGGGAAGAAAATAAGCCCCAGGCCTTAGTGTTAACGCCTACACGAGAGCTGGCTGCACAGGTAAAAGAAGATATTACCAATATCGGCCGTTTTAAGAGAATTAAAGCAGCAGCTGTCTATGGAAAATCACCATTTGCCAAGCAAAAAGTAGAATTAAAGCAAAAAACACATATTGTCGTGGGAACGCCTGGACGAGTGCTTGATCATATAGAAAAAGAAACGCTTGCATTAGAGAAAATTCGTTATTTGGTTATTGATGAAGCAGACGAAATGCTAAATATGGGTTTTATTGATCAAGTGGAAGCAATTATTCAACATCTTCCTAGTGAGCGTGTAACGATGCTTTTCTCGGCTACGCTTCCTGAAGATATTGAAGAGCTGTCTCGCAAATATATGAAGAAGCCGGTTGATGTTGAAATCAAAGCGAACGGATTAACAACAAGCACGATTGACCATTCTGTTATAACAGTACAAAATGAACGTAAATTTGAACTGCTGAAAGACGTAACTACAGTAGAAAATCCAGACAGCTGCATCATTTTTTGCCGCACGCAAGAGCAGGTAAATACGCTGTTAGATGATTTAGATGATCTTGGATATCCTTGTGATAAAATTCATGGGGCAATGGTGCAAGAAGACCGTTTTGAGGTTATGAATGATTTCAAAAAAGGGAAATTCCGCTATTTAGTAGCAACAGATGTAGCTGCGAGAGGAATTGATATTGATAATATCACGCACGTTATTAACTATGACCTTCCGTTGGAAAAAGAAAGCTACGTTCACCGTACGGGAAGAACGGGACGTGCCGGTAAAAAAGGGAAGGCTATCACATTTGTAACGCCTTATGAAGAGAGAATGCTATCGGAAATTGAAGAATATATTGGTTTTTCGATTCCAGTATCTACTCCTCCTTCTAAAGAAGAAGTACAGCAGGCAGCATTCGCTTTTAATGAAAAAATTAATGAGCGTCCAGAAGTTAAAAAAGATAAAAGCGAGTCATTAAATAAAGACATTATGAAGCTGTATTTTAACGGAGGAAAGAAAAAGAAAATTCGAGCGGTCGATTTTGTAGGAACAATCGCAAAATTAGACGGAGTAACCGCAGACGATATTGGAATTATTACGATTCAAGAAAATGTCTCGTATGTAGAGATTCTGAATGGAAAAGGTCCCAAAGTGTTGCAAGCAATGAAAAACAAAACAATTAAAGGAAAGAAATTAAAAGTTCATAAAGCGATTAAATAATAAAGGAAAGTCCATCTTTTTAAAGATGGGCTTTATTTATACAGCCAATAAAGGAGTTGAGAGTATGAAGTACATAAAAGAAGCGTGTGTAGAAGGGTATGAGCAGGCAAAAAAAGCGGAAAAGCTAGGAGCAGACCGCATTGAATTATGTGACAATCTCAGTCAAGGAGGCACTACGCCAAGTTACGGCACCATTCAACATGCAAGTGAACACCTTGATACAGATATCAACGTGATTATTCGCCCAAGAAGCGGTGATTTTTTATATTCCGAAGCAGAATTTCAAATTATGAAAAAAGACGTTAAAGCATGTAAAGACCTTGGAGTAAACGGAGTAGTATTCGGCATATTAACAGAAAAAAATGAAATCGATCACGGACGCACTAAAGAATTAATAGCAGAAGCTCGTCCTTTAAGCGTTACGTTTCATATGGCATTTGATGAGATTAAAGATAAATACAAAGCCATTGATATACTTAGTGAAATGGGAGCAGACCGCATTTTGACCAAAGGTGGGAAAGGGTCTGCTTTGCAAAACTTGCAGGTGATCCGAGAACTGATCACATACGCCAATGACCGTCTTATTATTTTGCCCGGCGGAGGAATTCATGAAGGCAACGCAGATCGGGTTATAAAAGACACACAGGCGACTGAATTACACGGAACAAAAATTGTAGGAGATTTATCGGATTAAATAAAAAGAGGCTGGGACAAAAGTATGTTAGTCAAAGTGAAAAACGAACCACTAATCAACATGTTTGATTGGTGGTTCGTTTTTTTGTGATGGTAAATATAGTTTTATGTGTTTCGTTCCTTCTAGCAGGTGATTGGAGGGCAAGGCGAAGACTCCTGCGGGAACAGCGCCCGCCCGCGGAAAGCGAAGCCTTGCACGGAAATCAACTGCGGTGTCATAAGCAGTCCAGCTCATCTATCTCACTTGTTCATCTTTAGGTTGGATCCATTTCGTTATGTCTCAACCTCTTTTATTTTGATGTGTTTTCTTTTGATGCTAAGCTGCTCGTCATTTTGGTACGCTGAAAGAAAAACGAACCTACGACGAGTAAAGCAATTAAAAGAGTTAAAAAGAACTGCGAACGCAATGAATCAATAAATGCCATGGCAATAAAGATACTAGTGATGGCAAGGATTGTAGCGTAAGTTAAGTAAGGAAACAACCACATTTTAATTTTTAATGCTTCAGGGTTTTCTTTTTCATATTTTTTTCTCATTTTAATTTGTGAAAATGCAATAACGAGGTACACAAGAAGGGCTACGCCGCCTGATGCATTCACTAAGAACAAAAAGATTTTATCTGGCGAAATATAGTTAAAGATGACGCTGATGTACGAAATAACTGTACATGCTAATATCGCGCTAACCGGTACGCCTTTTTTATTTAATTTTGAAAAGCTTTTTGGCGCATTACCATTTTGAGACATGGAAAACAGCATACGAGAGCTTGTATACAAACCAGAATTCAGACAAGAAAGGACAGCTGTTAAAATAATAAAGTTCATAATTTGAGCGGCGGCCGGTATGTTTACTAATTCAAGAATAGAGACAAATGGGCTTTTCATTAGGCTTGATGAATTCCACGGAAGAACGGTTACTAAAATAAAAATAGATCCTAAATAGAAAAATAAAATACGATAAATAACGGTATTGGTCGCAATGGTAATGGCTTTTTCAGGTTGAGAAGATTCACCTGCCGCGGTTGCAACAATTTCTGTTCCCATAAAGGAGAACATGACAAGGGCGATTCCTAAAAATACAGAGCTAATTCCATTCGGTAAAAAGCCGCCTTTATGCAAAAGATTGGAAGTGCCGGGAGAATCAATTCCTGGAATGAATCCACAAATAATAGCAATACCTAAAAATAAAAAAAGAACGATACTGACAACTTTAATGAGAGAAAACCAATATTCAAATTCTCCGAAAGATTTAACAGAGTACAGATTGGTCATCGTTAATAAAAAAGTAAGAGTCAGACTAACTCCCCAAGACGGTAAAGACGGGAACCAGTATTGAATAATATTTGCACCTGCAATGGCTTCAACAGCAATAACGATAACCCAGAAAAACCAGTAGAGCCAGCCAATTGTGTAGCCGGCCCAAGGGCCTAATGCCTCTTTTGCATAAGTGGAAAACGAACCGCTGGAAGGATTTGCAGTAGACATTTCTCCAAGCATTCGCATGACTAAAATAACGAGTAAACCAGCAAATGCGTACGAAAAAATAGAGCCGGGTCCAGCGGTGTTAATGAGTGATCCGCTTCCAATAAACAATCCAGCGCCAATAATTCCTCCAAGAGAAATCATGGTGATATGCCGGATCTTTAACTCTTTTTTTAACTGTGGCTGTGGATGGCTGTTCATTTGTAACCTCCTATATAACCTGAATTTTTAGTTAATACGGAGAATTATAGTATGTTATAAGGTGCAAGGACAGGATGTTGTTAGAAGTTCTTTCATATAAAAAAACGGATATGAATGGTTGCATTCATATCCGGCTTACTCTGACACAGACATTCATTATGCGTAGAAAGTACCTGATTAGCGCCTTTTTTCTTTATTATAATAAGCAATGCAGATGAATTTTTTATGAATGGTAGCTGAAAATAAGCTGAATGATTGTTTTAGATACGTTAATCAAAAGAGATATACATCCGATTAAAGGATAATATGGAATGATATTCAAACTCTCCGTAAAGCACTAAATGCGGGTTTTCCTTTCTGAAAACGGGTATATATAGTAGTAAGAAGTTCATTCTTTTGCTAAGTATAAAAGAAAGATGTGCGATAGAAACAGGAGGTTATAAATAATGAAACATGTTGAAGTAGTAGAAAACGGAGCGAATATTAACGAAGCAGTTAATCAATTTGCAGATAAAGGTTTTGAGAAAAATGAAGTATACGTGTTTACCTATGACAAGGAAAATTCTAAAAATTTAACAGAAGTAACGGACACAAATATTATTCGACTGTCTGAAGAAGGTCCTTTACATTCAGCAGCGAGTTTATTTTTAACAAGAGAAGATGAGCTTCGAACAAAAATGGCTGCGCTAGGTTTATCAAAAGACGAAACAAAAAAATATGAAGAAGAGTTAAAGAAAGGCAGTGCGATTGTAGTGGCTGCTACGGGAGAAAGAAAAGACGTTTAATTAGGGCAAAAGTAGTTTAGTTAAAGTAAGATTCGAACGCGGTTGATTCTCTATCAAGAATCAGCCGCGTTCGGATTTTTTTGTGGGGACGGTGTAACAAGTGATCTATACGAGCTCCTTTATTCCATTTGTTCGTCTTTAAATTCACTCGATTTCGTTATGTCTCACACTCTTTTTTGTTTTTTCCAATATATGATTGATAAAACTAATGGTATTAGTTAAAATAAAAACTAATACCATTAGTTTTTATTTTGATAATAGGGGATGAGGAAATGAGAATAGTTCGTGAGAAAATGTTGTATCAATTGACGTTTTTGCCTCGGTTTTTTCCAGTGAATTGTTATTTAGTCGAAGAGAAAGACAGTCTTACGTTAATTGATGCGGCTCTTCCTTACAGCGCGTCAGGTATTTTGAAAGCTGCAGATCAAATTGGAAAACCGATTACTCGAATTGTTTTTACTCATACTCATGAAGATCACATCGGAGCGATTGATAATGTGAAGAAAAGTTTGCCGAATGCTTCTGTTTATATGTCGCAAAGAGATTATCGATTATTTTCAGGAGACTTCACACTCAATTCTGAAGAACCTCAAAACCCAATCCGTGGAGGAATACCAAAACTAGGAAAGATTTCAACTAAAATTGATCATTTCATCGAAGAAGAGTCTTATATAGGCTCACTTGCCCCTATTTTTACACCTGGACATACACCTGGGTCTATGTCTTTTTTAGACCAGAGAACGAACGCATTAATTGCGGGAGATTCTTTCCAAGTGCGGGGAGGAGTTGCCGTATCAGGTCAGTTAAAACCGCTGTTTCCGTTTCCTGCCTTTGGAACGTGGAGCAAAGAGCTAGCGCTTAAAAGTGCAGAAAAGCTATATGAATTAAACCCGTCACTTCTTGCTGTTGGACACGGAAGAATGCTTTCTCAACCGCTAAAAATGATGGAAAAAGCAATACAACAAGCAAAAGTAAAAATAGAAAAGAGGAGATGAAGGGATGTCGCCACGACAAGGACTAGATTTCAAAAAGGTTATTCAAACAGGTGAAAATTTGGCCAATCGTGAAGGGTTTTATGCTGTTACAATTGCTTCATTAGCCAAAGAATTAGATGTTCGCCCTCCGTCTTTGTATAATCATATAAAAGGGTTAGAAGAGCTGCGCAAAGAACTGGCTTTAAGCGGACTGCAGCAGCTACACTATCTTCTAAAAAGTGCTGTTGAACATGCTTCTGCAGAAGACGCTGTTTATCAGCTAAGTAAAGCGTACGTTTCATTTGTAAGAAAGTCTCCCGGAATATACGAAGCAACGGCAACGGTGGCACCAACGATACAGGATGAAGAAGTACAAAAAGCATCTGATAACATCGTATTTTTAGTGCTGGAGGTGTTAAAACCGTATCATCTTCCGGAAAGTGAAGCCCTTCATGCTGTTAGAAGTCTCCGCAGCATTTTACATGGATTTTCTTCTTTGGAGCAAAAAGGGGGATTTGGCATGCCGTTGAGTACTGATGAGACACTAGATTTTTTAATTCGTACGTTTGTATTGGGGCTACACCGGTATGAACAGACTCCATAAATTTCATTAATGCCACTAAGCCTAACGCTTTAATGGAAATTGAAAAAAAACAGAAAGAATGATAGATTACAAATAAAGACATTTATTCCTATTGTTTTAGGGTTGTTACTGATGAAGCAGGCAAAACCTAAGCTGCAAGGACAGAAAAGGTAGTTTCTGTTTGTTGCTGTTTAGGTATTTTTTGCTTTTGTTTAAAATAACCAGCTCTTTTAATTTATTTTATAAAGGGGAAATCTTCTGAGAATGGAGAGAAACAAACATGCTTAATTCAAGAATGATCGTCATATTAAGAGAACTAATGTCCGTACAGTCTACATTATCAACCGTTACGAGCGAATATTTAGCAACAGTAAATCAGGTATCTTCTCGAACTATTCGAACGGATATAAAACAGTTAGATGACATGTTGTCTCAGTACGGGGCCAAAATTAAATCAGCTCGAGGGACGGGATATGAACTTAGCGTTTTAGATGAAAAACAATTTCATCAGCTATTAAAAGAACTTTCGGCTAATCAATTATTTGATTCAACTTCTATTCCAACCGTTCCTGATGACCGCGTGCATTATTTAATTAAAAGACTGCTGCTAGCAGACGGATATTTGAAGCTCGAAGATTTAGCAGACGAGTTATATATTAGCAAATCAACGGTTCAAAACGATTTAAGAGATGTTAAAAAACAGCTGTGTAAGTATGATATTCTTTTAGAAAAACGTCCTAACTATGGCTTGAAAGCTAAAGGGGACGAAATGAAAATGAGATTTTGTATGTCTGAGTACATATTTAACCGAAAAGATAAAGAAGTAGATATGGTATACAATGAAATATCCATCCTGCCCCAAGAATCAATCTTAACGATTAAAGCCCACATTTTAAATCAAATAAAACGATACAATATTATGGTTTCAGATATTGGATTAAATAATTTAATCATTCATTTAGCAATAGCTTGTAAGCGAATACAAGAAGAAAATTTTATCTCTTTGTATTCAGAAGACTTGCTTGAAATTATGGAGCATAAAGAATATGAAGTAGCAGCTGAAATTGTGAGGGAAATTGAAAAGGCATTCAAGATTCGTTTTCCGAAATCAGAAACAGCGTATATCGCCATTCATTTGCTAGGTACAAAAATGCTCAACAGTAGCAATCATGAAGACAAAGAAGTGAAGCAGTTTATTGCCGCAGATATTTATGAATTAACAGCGGCTATATTAGAAGCAATTGAAAAAGAGCTTCATTTAGGAATTAGTGAAGATTCAGAGTTGATTCTTGGCATGAGTTTGCATTTGAAACCGGCTATCAACCGCTATAAATATGGAATGAATCTGCGAAACCCGATGCTTGAAGGAATTAAGAGTCATTACCCTCTTGCTTTTGAAGCTGGAATTATTGCCGGGAAGGTTTTAAAAAATCGCCTTGAAATTGACATGCATGAAACGGAAATTGGCTATTTAGCTTTACATATTGGAGGGGCCATTGAACGTCGGAAAATTATCAATCAGCCTAAGCGCTGTTTGATTGTATGCGCATCGGGAGTAGGGAGTGCCAAGCTATTATCATATAAGCTGCAGGCTACGTTTGGATTAAATCTTACTATTTTAGGAACAACTCAGTATTATAAGCTTCACCAAATGTCGCTGCACTCTTTAGATTTTATTGTTAGTACCATTCCAATTCCAGAGGATCTTCCTGTTCCTGTAGTACAAGTAAGTACAATTCTAGGAAACAATGATTTTAAAAAAATTGAATGTTTAATGAAGAATAAACCGCAGTCTTCGTTAGAATACACGAAAAAAGAATTAGTATATTTACAGCAAGAATTTCAAACAAGAGAAGAAGTGCTTCATTTTTTAGGAGAGAAATTAACTCATCTAGGACTAGTTCCTTTTCAATTTATAGAATCTGTTTTTGAAAGAGAAGCTGCATCCCCAACAAGTTTTGGCAATCTCGTTGCGATTCCGCATCCTATGGTTCCTCAAACCGATACGACGTTTTGGGCCATTTGCACGTTAAAAAAACCGATTATGTGGGAAGGAAATCTTGTGCAATTTATTTGTCTTTTAAGTGTAAAAGCGAATAATCAAGGCGATTTGCAGAAGATGTACAGTTTGTTGGTTCGCGTTGTGGATGACAAGCAGGTCGTGCAGCGCTTAGTAAAGTGCAAGGATTATGAGGAGTTTATAGAGGTATTTATGAAAAATATTAGATAAAAGAAGTCCAAGAGAGGGGCTTCTTCTTTTATCTGAATGTTCAAACATAATTTTTCCGTTACTAACGGAAAAAGGTTGTGTATAAATGTAAGCGCTTTTATTTTAAGATAAAACTATCAACAAAACAGATAGCAAAATAAAAAAACGGGGGAATGACAGATGAATATTCTATTATGTTGTGCAGCTGGAATGTCTACAAGTTTACTAGTAACAAAAATGGAAAAAAGTGCTCAGGACCAAAGCACGGAGTATAAAATTTGGGCAGTTCCTGGTGACTCTGTTCGCAATCATATTGATCAAGCAGATGTACTGTTATTAGGACCTCAAGTGCGCTACTTGCTGCCGCAGCTTAAGAAGCTAGGTGAAGAAAAAGGAGTGCCAGTTGACGTTATAAATCCTGTTCACTACGGAACGTGTAATGGAGAACAAGTGTTAAAATTTGCAGCTCAACTAGTTTCAAAATAGGAGTGTGGACTACATGAGCAAATTTAATAGTATGCTTGAAAGCAAAGTAATGCCTATCGCCGGAAAAATGGCAGGTCAACGCCATTTACAAGCACTTCGAGACGGTATTGTTCTAACAATGCCGCTCATTATTATCGGTTCCGTATTTTTAATACTATCGAATTTACCGATACCAGGTTACAACGACTTTATGGCAGGGATTTTCGGAAAAGAATGGGCCACAAAAATGGCGTATCCAGTTGGAGCTACATTCGATATTATGGCGCTGCTTGCTTGTTTCGGAATAGCCTATCGATTAGCTGAAAAATATGGAGTAGACGCTTTGTCCGCAGGTGCTATTTCACTTGCTGCCTTTTTACTTGCTACTCCGTATAAAGTGTCGTTTCTCCCAAGCGGCGCTAAAGAAGCTATTTTAGTAGACGGCGGAATTCCAACCGCTTTAATGGGAAGTAAAGGACTTTTCGTAGCAATGATTGTCGCGATTCTCTCTACGGAAATTTACAGATGGTTTATTCAAAAAGATATTGTCATCAAGATGCCTGATGGAGTTCCACCCGCTGTTGGAAAATCGTTTGCCGCTCTTATTCCTGGCTTCACGGTAATAGCATTTATTTGGATTTTACGTTTGTTAGTAGAACAAACGCATTTTGGAAGTCTGCATAATATCGTTGGAGAATTGCTTGGAAAGCCTTTAGGTGTGTTAGGCGGCAGTTTAGGCGGTACGCTAGTTGCCGAGCTTGTTATTATGCTCATGTGGTCTTGTGGACTTCATGGAGCGAATATTGTCGGTGGAATTATGGCTCCAATTTGGTATGGAGCTATGGATGAAAACAGAATTGCATTTGCTAACCATGAAGTATTACCCAATATTTTCACACAGCAGTTCTTTGACATTTGGATTAATATCGGAGGCAGCGGAGCGACACTAGCTCTAGTCGTTGCCATGATTTTAAAAGCGCGCAGTCAACAAATGAAGCAGCTTGGTAAATTAGGAATAGGGCCAGCTCTTTTTAATATCAATGAGCCGATTATCTTTGGACTTCCGATGGTGATGAATCCAATGATGCTTATTCCGTTTATTATTACCCCTCTTGTGACGGTAGTAGCAACCTATATTGCCATGTCGACAGGACTGGTAGCAAAACCAGCAGGTATTGCGGTTCCTTGGACCATGCCTCCGATTATTTCTGGCTATTTGGCCACAGGAGGAAAATTATCGGGTGCAGTTATGCAAGCTATTAACATCGGCATTTCTGTTTGCATTTATTATCCTTTCTTTAGAATGTGGGATAAACAAAAATTCACTGAAGAACATGGTATACAGCCTGCAGTTGAAGGGGTACCAAGTGATACACAGAAAGATATTGTGTGAGGAGGGATAAAGAATGGAAAGCGTTCAAGAATATATTTTTAAATTAATCTTACACGGTGGAAACGGCAGAAGTTCAGCAATGGAAGCGATAGCGGCTGCCAAAAAGGGAGATTTTTCAGAAGCGCGTGAAAAGCTTACACAAGCTTCTGAAGAATTAAATGCTGCTCATCATATCCAAACGTCGTTAATTCAAGGAGAAATTAGAGGGGATAGCACAGAAATTTCTCTGCTCATGATTCATGCTCAAGATCATTTAATGAATGCGATGACGGTAAAAGAAATGGCTACTGAATTTGTAGATTTATATGAAGCAATCAAAATTTCTGGGGGGATTACATTATGACAAAAGGTATTAAAATTGTAACGATTGGCGGAGGTTCAAGCTATACGCCTGAACTAATAGAAGGGTTTATTAAACGATATGATGAACTTCCAGTTCGAGAACTGTGGCTAGTAGACGTGGAAGAAGGAAAAGAAAAATTAGAGATTGTTGGAAATTTAGCGAAGAGAATGGTGAAAAAATCAGGTTTGCCAATCGAGGTTCATTTAACGTTAAATCGAAGAGAAGCACTAAAAGATGCGGATTTCGTAACAACTCAATTTCGCGTTGGCTTGTTAGATGCACGAGCGAAAGATGAAAGAATCCCGCTTAAATACGGGGTGCTCGGTCAAGAAACAAACGGACCGGGAGGATTATTTAAAGGACTTCGCACCATTCCCGTTATTTTAGATATCTGCCGTGACATTGAAGAGTTATGTCCAGAAGCTTGGCTGATTAACTTCACAAATCCTGCTGGCATGGTAACAGAAGCTGTGCTTCGCTATAGTAACATTAAAAAGATTGTAGGACTTTGTAATGTGCCAATCGGAATGGAAATGGGGATTGCTAAGCTGCTTGATGTAGACCACTCTCGCATTCGAATTGATTTTGCTGGTTTAAATCACATGGTCTACGGATTAGATGTATATGTAGATGGTGTAAGTGTCAAAGATCAAGTTATTGATTTATTGAGTGATCCAACTAACAGCAGCTTTGTGAAAAATGTAGCAGGACTTGGATGGGAGCCAGAATTCACAAAAGCGCTAAATGCGTTAACGTGTCCATATCACATGTACTATTATAAAACGCGTGAAATGGTAGAAAAAGAGCTTGTTAATTATGAAAAAGGTGAAACCAGAGCAGAAGTCGTGAAACAGTTGGAAAAAGAGCTGTTTGAACTGTACAAAGATCCTAACCTAGACATTAAACCGCCTCAATTGGAACAGCGCGGAGGTGCTTATTATAGTGATGCAGCGGTTCGATTGATTACATCCATTTATACGGATAAAGGCGATATTCAACCTGTAAACACAGTGAACAATGGCGCTATTGCAAGCATTCCAGCTGATTCTGCTGTAGAAGTAAGCTGTATCATTACAAAAGATGGTCCAAAGCCAATTTCAGTCGGCGATCTTCCCGTACCTGTCCGCGGTCTTGTTCAAACCATTAAGTCATTTGAGCGGATTGCAGCTGAAGCAGCAGTGACAGGAGATTATGACAAAGCTATTTTAGCATTAACCATTAATCCTCTTGTTGCTTCTGATAAACTAGCTAAACAAATCGTCGATGAGATGTTAGAAGCTCATAAAGATTACTTGCCTCAATTTTTTAAAACGGTTCAAGCTTAAAGTCAAGCTGTTCGAATACAGTACGTATTCGAACAGCTTTTTTGTATAAAAGATATCTATTGTTTTTACTCTTTTCCATTTATACTAAGACACAAGACTCAGGGGGGATACAGCGTGAATAGGAAGAGAGAAGAACTAAATAGTATTGATGAAATAGCGGATGGAGAATTAAAAACTATTTTTGATATTTCTCATGATGCTATTTATATGTCTGATGGAGAAGGAAGAACATTAAAGGTAAGTTCGGGGTGTGAAAGGATATGGGGATACAAGGAAACAGAGTTGCTTGGAAAAACGGTTTATGAGTTAGAAAAAGAGGGGGCATACAGTCCATCGATTACGAGGCTTGTGTTAGAAAAGAAAGAAAAAGTATCAATGATTCAAGTTACAAAGTTGGGAAGGCGATTAAAAGTAATAGGTGCACCAATAAAAAATACGAAGGGGGACATTATTCGAGTCGTTAATATTTCAAAAGATATTACGGAACAGAACCAGTCTTTACAAAACGAAAAAAAAATTGCTCCATTTGAACATCTTCCTCAGGGTCAGATGGAAAGGTTGAATAACAAAAAGGTAAAGCAGATGTACATTTTGAGCGAAAACGAAGAAATGAAAACAGCGGTTTCTAGAGCTGAGAGAGCAGCTTTAGTAGAATCTAGTGTGTTAATCCATGGAGAAAGTGGAGTTGGTAAAGAAACCATGGCATATTTCATTCACGAGCGTAGTCCACGGAACAAAGGGCCGTTTGTAACAGTTCGTTGTGGTGCAATTTTATTATCTAATATAGAAAAGGAGATTTTTGGGCAAGGGGAGGGAATAGGAGCAATTGAAAAAGCCGGCGGCGGTACGGTTTTTTTAGATGAAATTGATTTATTGCCTTTGCCACTACAGCTGAAGTTATCTTACCTCGTAGAACAGCAATTAACATCCTCATATACTAGTGCTCGGTTTATTACGGGGACTTCAACTAATTTAACGGAAAGTATAAAAATAGGGAAATTTAGAAAAGAGCTGTATTATCAGCTAAGTATTATCCCTATTCAAATACCTCCGCTTCGAAACAGAAAAGAAGATATTATTCCATTGACGTTACATTTTTTAGAGAAAATTAATTTCTTGTATGAAAGTAAGAAAAAGCTACATCCTAGGCTGTTGAAAAAACTACAAAACTACTACAGCTGGCCAGGAAATGTTCGAGAGCTTGAAGCGTTAGTAGAGCGATTATTTGTATTAACAGAAGGAGAGTGGATTCAAGAAGAACAGTTAATGAGTGACATACTAGTAAGTGCAAAAAATGAAAAGAAAATTGAAATTCATGAGCTAATGCCTTTAAAAGCCGCGGTTCATTTAGTAGAACAAGAATTGCTGAGAAAGGCTAAGAAGAAATATAAATCCACTACACAAATAGCAAGAGCGCTGGGCGTTAATCAGTCTACAATTAGTAGGAAGCTAAGCCGCTTTTAATCGAAATAAAATGCCTATGCAAAAGTGCATAAATTATAAAAGGAGGGAGATAAACTCTGTAACTATCAAATTTTTATAAGAAATACGTTCACAAAAACTTATGCATAGACGCATAAGTTTCTTTTTTTATGAGATTGAATTTTCAGAAAATAATTGATATTAATAATAAAGTAGAGCAGTTTTATAGGCAGCATATTTTTCGTAGGGAGTGAGGAAAATGAGAGGAAAGTACAGATATTTTATTATGGGTATGATCGTATTTATGACCGTAGTGAATTATATCGACCGAGGTGCTATATCGTATGCACAAGAAGCAATTATAAGCGAGTTTAACCTAAATCCTAAAACATGGGGAGGGATATTAGGCTATTTCGGATATGGTTATATGTTTGGTGCATTATTTGGCGGAGCGTTAGCTGATAAGAAAGGACCTAAATTTGTATGGATTGTAGCAGGTATGGCTTGGTCCGTATTTGAAATAGGAACGGCTTTTGCTGGTGAAATAGGGATGGCCTTGTTTGGTGGGTCTGCTATTGCTGGATTTGCTGTTTTCCGGGTTTTATTTGGATTAGCGGAAGGGCCTACTTTTTCAACCATTAATCGTACAATGGCTAACTGGGCAGCTCCGAAAGAACGAGGATTTGCTGCTTCTATCGGATTACTTGGTACGCCGCTTGGTGCACTGTTAACTGCTCCAATTGCAGTAGCCCTGCTGTCTTTTACAGATTGGAAAACGATGTTTATTATCCTTGGGTGTATTGGTCTTGTATGGATTACGATTTGGATTAAAGTATTTACTAATCAGCCGGAAGAAAATAAAAGAGTTTCTCAAGAAGAATTAGCCGAAATACGATCCAATCAAGGTTTGCTAAAGTTTGAGAAAGAAAGTGGACAGAATGAAGAAACTGTTCCTTGGTATCACTTCTTTAAAAATCCTACGTTAGTCATGAACGCTATCGGTTACTTTGCTTTTCAATATGTGAATTTTTTAATTTTGACTTGGACTCCTAAGTATTTGCAAGATACATTTGATTTTCAATTAGGGTCACTATGGTATTTAGGTATGATTCCATGGACAGGAGCTTGCATCACCGTGCTGTTAGGAGGGAAAATATCTGATTACTTACGAGAAAAAACAGGAAGCCTGCGCATAGCAAGGTCTGGATTAGCCGTTGTCTCTCTATTTTTTACAGCTCTCTGTTTTATTTTCATGCCTACGGTTAACAGCGTAGCAGCAGTACTGACGCTAATGACAATTGGAAATGCATTTAATTTCTTGCCCAACTCTGTGTATTGGACAGTAATTATTGATACAGAGCCGTCAAAAGCAGGAACGTTTGGTGGTGTTACGCACTTTTTTACAAATATCGCCACGATTGTAGCACCGACATTAACAGGTGCGTTAGTAGCTGCTAGTGGATACGGAGCGATGTTTACTGCAGCTGCCGTAGCCGCTGTTGTTGGAATGATAGCCATGATTTTTGTGAAGCCAGGAAAGCGTATTATTAAGCCTATCATTCCTGTTAAACAAAGTAGCTAACCTTATATCATAGTAAAAAGAGGAGGCATATACTTATGCATTCAGATTCTATTTTAAACATGGATATAACAACGTTATCCTTAAAAATAAAAAATAAAGAGATCTCTCCGGTAGAGATTACAGAGTGCTTACTAGATCGTATTAAAGATATTAATCCTGCTTTAAATGCTTTTATAACGATAAACGAAGAGGCAGTAAAGCAGGCGAAAATAGCAGAAAAAGAAATTATGAATAACGAGTATAAAGGAGCGCTTCATGGTATTCCAATTGGCGTTAAAGATCTTGTATACACAAGAAATATGAAAACGACGATGGGTTCTAAAATTTATCAACATTTTACGCCGGATTATGACGCAACCGTGGTAGAGAAGCTTCATCATGCAGGAGCGATTACGATTGGAAAACTTAATACACACGAATTTGCGTATGGGCCAAGCGGAGATGTTTCATATTATGGAGCCGTAAAAAATCCGCACGATACGAAGAGGATTTCAGGAGGTTCGAGCAGTGGTTCTGGGGCAGCTGTTTCAGCTGGATTATGTTATGGAGCGATTGGTACAGATACAGGAGGATCTATTCGTATACCTTCATCTGCATGTGGCATCGTAGGGATGAAGCCAACGTTTGGTCGAGTAAGTAAGCATGGTGTTTTTCCACTTGGCGAAACGTTGGATCATGTAGGGCCGATGACGCGAACCGTTTCAGATAATGCTTTATTTTTAGAAACAATTGCCGGCTATGATACAAAAGATCTTTATTCAGTAAATAAGCCGACCGAACATTTTAGTAGATTCATTGGTTCTTCTATTTTAAAAAAAACGATTGGCATACCTTCTAATTTTTACTTCGATGCTTTAGATTCAGAAGTTGGGAATGCTTTAAAAGAGGCAGTGAAGTGTTTGGAAGAGCTAGGTGCAAGTGTAAAGTCTATTGAGCTTCCTATGCTGTCACAAGCATCTTGGGCACAGTCGAAAACGATTCAAAGTGAAGCCTATATGGTTCATGAGAAGCGAATGAAAGCGTATAGACAAGACTATCAGCTTCCCGTTCTTGAGAGGCTGGAAGAAAGCCAAAAAGTAACGGGATATGAGTATGCAAAAGCGCAGCAAATTCGCTTACAAGCTCAGAAAGAATTTCAGGACGTATTTGAAAGTGTAGATGTGTTAATTGCTCCGACGCTACCGATTCTACCTCCTTATATGGGAGAAGAAAAAGTAAGAGTTGATAATCAGATGAAGTTAGTTCGTTCGGAGCTCCTTCGCTTAACAGAACCATCTAACTTACTTGGTTTGCCTACGCTGTCGCTACCATGTGGTTATTCTCGTGATGGGCTTCCAATCGGAATGCAGCTCATAGGACCACATTTTGCTGAAGCTGCTCTCTATCAAATCGGATACGCGTTTGAACAACATCGCCATATCCCTACACTAAAATGGAATATTCAAACACAGCCAACGTTAAGCTAAAGAAAAAGGTTCATTTTTGAACCTTTTTTCTGTTTGTTCAGCTAGATTTCTAGCAGCATCAGTGTAACAATATAAAATAGAAACAGACAGCAAAGGGTGGCTAGAAATGATTCATTTATTAATTATGATGGTAGAACGAGTTGGAGTTATTGTCATTATAGGTTTTTTGCTAGCACATACAAAAGTTTTTCGGCAATTTCTCCGTAAGCAGCAAGGTTATAAAGGAAAAGCTGTACTTATTTTTATTTTTTCTCTTTTTAGCATTATTAGTAACTACACGGGAATTGAAATTCAAGGAACGATTATTCGAAATGAAGATTTATTATTAAAAGTAGATCCATCAAGCTCCATTGCAAATACGCGGATTATGGGTGTGGAAATGGGCGGTCTGCTTGGCGGTCCTTTTGTTGGTTTAGGAGTAGGACTACTTGCCGGCGTTCATCGCTTTATGTTAGGTGGGAGTACGGCGTTTAGCTGCGCTGTTTCATCCGTTTTGGCAGGAGTGTTAACTGGATATATCGGTTATGCCTACCGGAAAAAACATCGAACGATTACACCGCGCTTTGCTGCACTTGTAGGCATAGCGATGGAAACGCTTCAGATGCTGATTATTTTATTATTTGCTAAACCGTTTGATTCGGCATGGACGCTAGTGAGTATTATTGCTATTCCAATGATTATTGTAAATGGTACGGGAAGCTATATTTTCTTATCTATTATTCAGTCCATTTTACGGCAAGAAGAACAAATGAGAGCGCTTCAGACACACAAAGTATTATTAATCGCGGATCAAACTCTTCCGCATTTTCGGCAGGGTCTCACTAGTGAATCATGTGAAAATGTTGCAAATATTATTCATCGCTTCACAGGTACGGACGCTGTTTCGTTAACGGATACGCACAAAATTTTAGCTCATGTGGGAGAAGGAATTGATCACCATGTTCCTTCGCACAGTTTAATTACCGGGCTGTCTCAAGAAGTGCTGAAGACGGGAAAAATTATGAAAGCAAAATCGAGAGAACAAATTGATTGTCAGCATAAAGACTGCCCGCTTCATGCCGCAATTGTAATGCCGCTTACTTCTCACGGTACTACCATTGGAACACTAAAAATGTACTTTAAAGATGCGAGCGGGTTAAGCCGGGTGGAGGAAGAGCTGGCAGAAGGATTGGCCAAACTTTTTTCAACTCAGCTAGAGCTCGGCGAAGCAGAGCTTCGAAGTAAATTGCTAAAAGATGCGGAGATTAAAGCTTTACAGGCACAGGTGAATCCTCACTTTTTATTTAATGCCATTAATACGATATCGGCGCTTTGCAGACAGGACGTAGAAAAAGCTAGAAAACTGCTACTGCAACTAAGCGTTTATTTTCGTTCTAATTTGCAAGGTGCAAGGCAGCTGTTGATTCCGTTATCAAAAGAGCTTGACCATGTTCACGCGTACTTATCGCTTGAACAAGCCAGATTCCCTAATAAATACGAAATTGACATGTATATTGAAGAAGGACTAGATGATGTCTTGCTTCCGCCGTTTATTCTTCAAGTACTTGTGGAAAATGCCATTCGGCACGCGTTTCCGCGCAAACAAAAACACTGTCGCGTAGAAGTTTATATTGAGACAAAAGATAAATATGTATACGTAAAGGTAAAAGACAATGGACAAGGTATAGACACAAAACGATTGGAACTGCTTGGCAATGAGCCTGTTTTTTCAGAAAAAGGAACGGGGACGGCTCTCTACAATATTAAACAACGTTTACATGGATTGTTTGGAAAAGAAACGACACTGGAGTTTGACGTAACAGAAGGAACAGCAGTTTCGTTTGTTATACCAATTGAATTAAAAAGCGAGGGTATGTAATATGCTGCGAGTACTAATAGTAGACGATGAAATGTTAGCGCGAGATGAATTAAAATATTTACTCCACCGAACGAAAGAAGTAGACTTCATTGAAGAAGCTGAAAGTATCGAAGAGGCGTTGGATAAAATGATGGATGAAAAGCCGGATTTATTATTCTTAGATATACAATTGTCAGATGACAGCGGTTTTGATATTGCGAAAAGGCTTAAAAAAATGAAAAACCCGCCTGCTATTATATTTGCAACTGCGTACGATCAGTACGCTTTACAAGCCTTTGAAGTAGATGCAATTGACTATATTTTGAAGCCTTTTGATGAAGAAAGAGTGGTGCAGGCCATTCATAAATATAAAAAAATGCGTGTTCCTCATCACGTTGTTAAAGAAGAAGAACCGATAGGAGAGTCTTCTTCTCAAACGGGAAAGTTAGCGATTTCTGTAGACGATTCAATTGTGTTAGTAAATATAGAGGACATCTTGTTTGTAGGGCTAATAGAAGGAGAAGTCACCATTCAGACCATAACAGAATCCTATCATACTGCAGATACGCTGGCTATGCTAGAAAAAAAGCTCCCTTCTCAGTCGTTTGTTCGTGTGCACCGGGGTTATATCGTCAACGTACATCATATTTCCGAAGTACAGCCATGGTTTAATTCCACGTATAATTTAGTGATGAAAAACGATAAGCGAGTTCCTGTCAGCCGTACATATGCTAAAGAATTGAAGAAGCGTTTAGGAATTTAAGTAAGAAACAGCTTGCTTATGCATGTTAGCAGGCTTTTTTTTGCATTTCAAGGCTCGATTTTTGTAAGTGAGCACAAATATTCGACTCTTTGATTTGAAAACGCTTTCTAACGTGTTTTCATTTTATATAATGAAGTCAACAAACAGAGAGAGGTGAAAGAAATGAGTGCTAAAAAAGTGTATGGCTTTTTAACACAAGCATTTATTTTTTCCGTAATTATGTTGATTTCAGATTTTATTGCAGAGCATTTGCCTTTTCCGATGCCAGCTTCAGTCATTGGACTTGTGCTGTTATTTCTTGCACTCTGCTTGAAGATTATTAAACTAGAGCAAGTTGAATCACTGGGAACGGCTTTAACTTCTTTGATCGGATTTTTATTTGTACCAGCAGGTATTTCTGTTATGAATTCATTAGGTGTTATGCAGCAGTACGGCATTCAAATTTGTTTAGTTATCATCGTGGCAACGATTATTTTGTTAGGCGTTACAGGCTTATTTTCACAGCTTATACTTGGCATGACAAAAGATAATAAAGCAAAAGAAGAAATAAAAGATGTAGATATGAGTGAAAAAACAAAAAAACAGGGCATTGCGTAATATCAATTATAAAGAGACAAGGTGGTTGGAAAGATGAATCCGTATTTTGGAATCGTGGTTTCTTTAGCTGCGTACGGTATTGGAACGTATTTATTTAAAAAGTCAAAAGGGTTTTTCTTATTTACTCCTTTATTTGTGGCAATGGTGCTCGGGATTGCTTTTTTGAAACTTGGTCACTTTTCTTATGAGGAGTACAGTAGCGGCGGAAAAATTATCAGCTTCTTTTTAGAACCGGCAACAATTGCTTTTGCCATCCCTTTATATAAGCAAGCCGATAAATTAAAAAAGTACTGGTGGCAAATTCTTTCTTCTATTGCAGTAGGATCAGTTTGTTCAGTAGCCATTATTTTTGCGATTGCTAAAGGTATTCATATGGATGAAGTCGTGATGAAATCAATGCTCCCACAAGCAGCTACAACAGCAATTGCACTGCCATTGTCTCAAGATATTGGAGGGATTCCTGCTATTACTTCCTTTGCAGTTATTTTTAATGCAGTTATTGTATATGCACTGGGCGCATTATTTTTAAAAGTATTCAAAGTGAAAAATCCAATTTCAAAAGGATTAGCGCTGGGAACGTCCGGGCATGCGCTAGGAGTAGCCGTAGGGATTGAAATGGGAGAAGTAGAGGCAGCCATGGCAAGTATTGCAGTCGTTATTGTAGGTGTCGTCACAGTTGCCGTTATTCCACTTTTTGTTCAGCTAGTCATGTAATAAAAGCCTGAAGATGTCAGAAAACCTCTGACTTCTTCAGGCTTTTATTTGTTAATACACCACTCCAAAATGTCGTGATGCGCAGTTTTGGCAGGTTGTATGGTCAAAAAGACTCTCAGGAATGATAAATTCAAAACAAAATTGACATTGTTTGAATTGACTTTGTCTATAAAACATTGTCTCTAAGAAAATAGCTGTAATATGTTCGGTTATACGCTTATGGGAACGTTGTTCTAAAGTGGACCACGGAATAGACTGATGCTCTATGTAAATCGGAGAAGAAGTATAGGGTGTATCCCATTGAATGGCTTGATATCCAAACGTAAGGCCATGACGTGCTGCTGATGTAAATATGATCAGGTTTTGATGGAATTCTGGTAGAGGTAATTCTAGTTTTTGATCTTTAAGCGATCTCGTTTTGGAATGAAGGTTATACAATTTAATTTGAAAATGAATCCACTGAGTGGCGTGAACGGTTATTGACATGTTTTAAACCTCCAATTCAGACTCTTTCTTTTATCATAATTGATTCCAAAATAAATAAATAGTAGGCAAAAAGAAGATAACAAAATTTTATATAGAGTACTTATAAAGCGTAGAGAAAGGTAATGCAAGCACAGCATCCTTTTTTCTACCCCTTTTTAAAGCAGATTAATCTTCTATATAAAAGCCTGCTTTCAGCGAAAGGTATCGGCGTATTCATACGCTTTAAACAGATTTTAATGTTAGAAGTTATAACAAGGTTCATTTCTTTTAGAGAAGTTTATGAAATAATAAAAAATGTATATTTTACGGTCTGAATCTATGTGTTGGAGGTTTTTATATGACGAAACAAAAGCTGATAGTAATCGGAAACGGAATGGCGGGAATGCGCTGTGTTGAAGAAATTCTTATTCATTCTCCAGATTGTTTTGATATTACTGTTTTTGGAAGTGAGCCTCACGTTAACTATAATCGAATTTTATTATCAACCGTTTTACAAGGCAGTACAAAGCTTGAAGATATTAACATTCATTCTTTTGCATGGTATAACGAAAATAATATCACTTTATTTAAAGGAGAAAGTGTTACGCACATAGACACCAAGAGAAAAATAATAAAAACAGATAAAAACAGAGAGACGATGTACGACAAGCTTATTATTGCTACCGGTTCGAGCCCGTATATGCTCCCCGTTAAAGGGGCTGAAAAAGAAGGGGTCCTCGGTTTTCGTACCATCGAAGACTGTCGGAAAATGATTGAAATTTCTAAACGGTATAAAAAAGCAGCGGTTATTGGAGGGGGTCTGTTAGGGCTGGAAGCTGCTAGAGGACTATTAAATTTAGGAATGGATGTTCAAGTTATTCATCATTCGGGTTTTTTAATGGAGCGACAGCTAGACAGAGCAGCATCTGCTATGTTAAGAGAAGAATTGGAAAAGCAAGGCATGAGTTTTCTATTAAACAAACATACGGATGAGATTATAGGGGAAAACCGAGTAGAAGGCGTCCGATTTAATGATAACAGCAAAATTGCAGCTGATTTAGTTGTAATGGCTACAGGAGTGAGGCCAAATGTGAATCTCGCTAAAAAAAGCGGAATAGCAACAAATAGAGCAATTATCGTAAATGATTATTTGGAAACGAGCATCCCGGATATCTATGCAGTAGGTGAATGCGCTGAACATCGGGGGATGACATACGGCCTTGTTGCTCCTCTTTACGAACAAGGAAAAGTCTTAGCGCGACACCTTTGCCAAATGAAAAATGAAGGTTATGGCGGGTCCGTTCTTTCCACTCAGTTAAAAATATCAGGAATAGACGTTTATTCGGTCGGAGAGTTTAAGGAAAATCAAGGTGCAAAAGCTATTACGATTTCGAATATGTTAGATGGTATATACAAAAAAGTAGTTTTTCGCGAAGGGAGAATAGTGGGAGCCGTTCTTTTTGGGGATACCAGTGAGGCTATAAAGCTATCACAAATGATTAGTGAAAAAAAGGATTTGTCGCAAGCGGAAAAAGTACAATTATTTCCTTCTCAATATGAAAAGGAAAATGCAGCAGCTTCTATGTCAGTTACAGATATGGTATGTAACTGTAACGGTGTAACCAAGGGAGGTATTATTGAAGCAGTACAGAAACATGATTTAACGACAGTAGATGAAATAAAAAATTGCACGAAAGCTTCTGGTTCATGCGGAGGATGCAAGCCCCTTGTAACAGATCTTTTAACGTATATTCAAAGCGATGAATTTGATGAAAACATTGAACAAAAAACCTTTTGTGCTTGTACACATCTATCAGAAGATGAGCTGGTAAGAGAAATGCAGCAATATCAATTTGAAACGGTTCAGCAAGTAAGAGAAATGTTAAAGTTTAAAGACATGAAAGGCTGCTCGTTATGTGAAGGCGGTCTTCATTACTATTTAAATATGATGAATCCTCATTACGAAAATAATCGACATTCTTTATTTACTACGGAGAATGAACAGGCCGTTTTGCTTCATGACGGTACTTATGCAGTGGTACCGCAAATTCACGGTGGTCTGACAAATGTACAGGAATTAAGGAACATAGCAAATGTAGCTGAAAGGTACAACATCTCGAATATTCGTTTAACAAGTGATCAGCGCATTCAACTTATTGGAGTGAAAAAAGAATATCTTTCGTTGATAAGTGAGGAAATAGATAGAGGACTTCAGCAGCTATATGAACGTACAGTTAAAAATGTATCTGTTTATATAGGAAAAGGAACGTGTATTTGTCAGTATGAACCTGCTCTTGCTTTATCAAATGAATTAGACAAACAGCTTGAATACGTAAAGACCCCATGCGATATCAAAATCAGTATTGCTTCTTGTTTTCACATTACAGAGGATGTCACAACAAGTGATATAGGATTAAGAAGAATAGACAGAGGTTGGGAAATATATGCTGGCGGAAGCAGCACAGAAGCCAGAAGTGGGGAGCTGTTTTATGTGGCCGAAACGAACGAAGAAGCGATAGAAATCAGCTGTTCTTTGATTCAATATTACCGTGAAACGGGGAACTATTTAGAAGCTGTCGGCAGCTGGATCGAGCGAGTAGGAATTGTTCATGTCAGAGAAGTTTTGTTTGAGGCAGACAATCGAGAGTATTTAATGAAGCAGCTCAGCTCAGAACGTTCTCGTGCAATCACATATTTATTATAGGAAAGAAGGGTGACCTACGATGACTGAGATGCTGTTGAAATATTTTCGTGAGCAGCAAAAGCAAGCTGAAACCGAGCGTATCTATAATACGCAGTGTCCTTACTGCAGCATGCAGTGCAAAATGCAGTTAGTTGAACAAACACATGTAAAAAGAAAAACGTATAAAACAATTGGAAGAGACAACCCTACTTCTCAAGGAAGATTATGTATCAAAGGAATGAATGCGCACCAGCATCCTTTGCATAAAGATCGGATTCAATATCCTTTGTTAAAAGTAAACGGAGAGTTTGTAAAGATTTCTTGGAGGGAAGCTCTTGACTATATTAAAGAGCACGTTACAGAGATTCAAGAGAAGAATGGAGCAGATGCGCTAGGTGTTTATGGAAGTGCCTCTATTACAAATGAAGAAGCTTATTTATTAGGGAAATTTGCTCGAGTTGCGTTAAAAACAAAGTATATTGATTACAATGGACGCTTATGTATGTCAGCTGCTGCTTCTGCTGCTAGTAAAACATTTGGCATGGACCGAGGATTTACGAATAGCTTACAAGAGATTCCGTTTACTGAATGTATTATGTTAGCTGGAACAAATATTGCGGAATGTCAGCCAACGATTATGCCTTATTTTGAAAAAGCAAAAGAAAACGGAGCTTTTATTATTGCTATTGATCCAAGAGAGACAGGTACAACTAAAATAGCTGATTTACACCTGAAGCTTAAACCGGGGAGCGACGCGGCATTAGCCAATGGAATCTTGAAGGTCATTATCGAAGAAAATTATCTAGATGAACGATTTCTACAAGAACGTGTTAATGGATTTGAAGAGGTAATGCAATATGTGGCGTCTCTAGAATTTAGTGTCATTGAAGAAATAACGGGAGTGCCGCTTGAGAAAATGTATCAAGCTGCCCGTATGTTTGGTCAAAGAGAAACAGGAATGATTTTTACTGCTAGAGGGGTAGAGCAGCAAACAGACGGGAGTGCTGCTGTGCAGAACTTTTTGAATATTCTACTTTCTGTCGGGAAAATCGGTAAACCCCGCTGCGGATATGGAGCCATTACTGGTCAAGGAAATGGGCAAGGAGCCCGAGAACACGGTCAAAAAGCAGATCAGCTTCCAGGCTACCGTTCAATCGAAAATCACGAGCATCGGATGTATATAGCAGATGTTTGGAACATAGAGGAGAAAGATCTTCCTAGAAAAGGTGTTTCTGCATATGAAATGATTGAAAAAATTCATGACGGTGAAATTAAAGGGCTGTTTCTGGTGTGTTCAAATCCAACCGTTTCAAATCCAAACGCTAATTTTGTTAAGAAGGCTTTTGAAAAGCTTGAATTTCTAGTGGTAGCAGATATGTTTGAATCAGAAACGGCAAAATTAGCAAACTTAATTTTACCAGCATCCTCTTATTTGGAAGATGAAGGAACGATGACAAATGTAGAGGGAAGAGTTACATTGCGCGAAGCTAGCTTTCCGCGCCGTGGCGAAATCAAACACGACTGGGAAATACTATGTGAAATTGCTAAAGTTTTAGGGAAAGAGGAATATTTTTCGTTTTCATCAGCTGAAGAAATATTTAATGAACTGCGAATAGCAAGTAAAGGAGGAATCGCGGATTACTCCGGTATTACGTACGAACGATTACGAGCGGAAAAAGGAATTTTATGGCCATGCAGAAGCTTAACAGATAAAGGAACCGAGCGCCTGTTTGAAACACGTTTTGCTCATAGTGATGGAAAGGCGATGATGGTCCCTGTCTCGAATCAAGCTATTGTTCCTAAAGCAAAAATAACGAAAAAATATCCTCTCTATTTAACAACAGGGAGAGTGGTGTCACACTATTTAACGGGTGTACAAACGCGAAAAAGTGCATCTTTATCTGCTAGAAATTTCGAATCTTTTATGGAAATTCACCCTTCAACAGCGAAAAAATATGAAATATCGAATCAAGAATTAGTACAAATTGAATCTTCATATGGAAGGATTGTGGTAAGAAGTAAATTTTCAGAGGGCATTCGGCCAGATACCGTATTTGTTCCTTTTCACTGGGCGGATTCTCAAAATGTTAATAACCTTGTTTCTGAGAAATTAGATCCCGCCTGTAAGATGCCTGGCTTTAAAGTAAGTGCCGTGAATATTAGCCCTTCTGTAAAAAGAAGCAGTTATTAAAAATGCTGATGCAAAAAGCCTCTTGCAAAAAGAGGCTTTTTACGTGGAATCAGGCAAGGTGCTTTTGGTTAATACGTACATCTTGTTTTTTGAATCCAGAATAATTCAGTAAGAGACAGAATAGAGCAAAAAGCGCTAGTAAGGAAAAACCGACAACGTAATCTCCGCTTGTATCTTTTATAAAGCCTAGCACAATAGGAGGGAAAAAGCCGCCTACTCCTCCGAATGCTCCTACGATCCCCGTAACAGCTCCAATATTTCCTGTTGAAACAGATGGAACCATTTTAAAAACAGCTCCATTTCCGATACCAAGGGTAATGGCTGCAAGTAAGCAACCTGCGCTGAATAGCGCGAAGGAGCTGATGGTAAAGGCGATAAATAATCCTATTAGCAGCATTCCGGTAAAGACAAAGGTGAGTACTTTTTTTGCTCCGAATACATCCGATAAATATCCTCCAAGAGGCCGTACAAACGTTGCTAATACAACAAAAATAGCTGTTTTCAGCCCGCTGTCTACGGTTGATGCATTAAATTGATCGTGCAAAATGGTAGGGAGATAGATGCTGAATGTGACAAATCCACCGAATGTTAAAAAATAGAAAACGGACAAAAACCACGTTTCTCTAAATTTTAATACCGATAAAGATTCCTGCAGCGTTTTAGGAGAAGCAGCAGAAGGGTGGTCTGAAGTTCCTACCCATAATAAAAGAGCCATTAAAGCTACCGCAATTGCTAAACTCCAAAATACCCAAGGCAAGCCAAAAGAAGAAAAGATAAGTGGAATACTAAAGCTTGCTACCGCTGATCCTAAGTTGCCCATCCCGGCAATTCCTAAAATAAAACCTTGCTGTTGAGGTGAATACCATTTAGAGACATATGTAATGGAAATAGCAAATGTTGTTCCAGCCATGCCGATAAAAAATGCCCAAAAGAGCAGCATGGAGTAAGAATGAGTAAAGCCTGCACAAATGGTAGGGAGTAAAAGAGCAAGCATTGTTAACGAATACACTTTTCTTCCGCCAAAGCGATCTGTTAAAATTCCCATCGGAATCCGCATGAGTGAACCTAATAAGACGGGAGTGGCAATTAAGATACTTTTTTCAGCATTGGTTAATGAATACATCACTTGAATATCTGCGGCGATAGGCGCGAAGACAGACCATACTGAAAAAGCAATAATCATAGATAAAGTCGAGATAAGAAGTACAGATAAGGGCCGTTTAGAAAACATTGCTTAAAAACCTCCTTTTTTATATACAGCGTAAAGCTGTTGCAATATGGTAATTATGATACTACGCTTTCTTTCTTATGTATCATTCTGTGTTAGGCTTTCTTCCGTGGTTTTATGGGAGACCTATATTACTAATAGAAATGGGAGGAAACTTAAAGATACACGAAATGTTCATAAAAAAACTCTCATCGTCATGCGCAGCGATGAGAGTTTTTTTATCAGTAAAAGTATCGTTGCTTATTCAGCCGTCGCAATTTCTTCTTCTACATCATGGTCTTCTAAATTAGCATTTAGAAATTCACTTGTTTCCGATAAATTGAGATTTAATTTCGTTTTTTTGCAAATTTGAATGGTAACATCTTGAACGGAGACGTCTAAAACATGTCCACCTTCTTTTTTATATTCATCAATAAAGTGCAGGTGATACCCGGGAACACCGATGCCTGAAGAATATTCTGGCGTGTAAAAACCTGCTAGTGTTCCATTTACATCTGAAGATGTAAATGTAGGCTGATCAGCAGCTGCATCTACCATGGAAGGATAGGGTTTCTCTTGCTTTGCAACAGTGCGAGTTTTTACTTCTTTAAACTTCCCGTCAATACGAACTGCATAGAATAAATTCGGACTGGGAATAAGCTCGTTCATTAAGGTTTCTAGTTGTTCACGGTTCATTTCCTCTTCTACACGATAAGAGATATCTTCATAAAAGGTTGTCATAATGGCAAAAGGTGTTTTTGCATCTTCACTAATAGGTGCGGCTTTCCCATCAGCAATGTGATAAAATTCTCCGTCAAAGGCAATCATTTCACCATCCAGCTGATTAAACGTGCCGATGCCGAAATCACCTTTCTTAGCTAAATCCCTGTATGTGACAACACCGTCAAATACTCCGTCCAATAAAGCAATCATAGTGGAAGTTTGGTGAATCGTTAATTTTTCTTTATTGCTCATTCTTTACTCAGTCCTTTCAGTTAATTTGATCTGGCAGTAGCTGTGTATTTAATTTTTCATTATCTTTATAATCTACAGGCACGTCGATGATAACGGGGCCTTGTTCACGAAAAGCGCTTGCTAGAGTGTCCGAAAATTCTTCTGGTGAGTTCACTCTAAATCCTTTGGCACCAAAACTTTCAGCAAGCGTAACAAAGTCTACACTCCCGAACTCTACCGCAGATTTTCGGCCATATTTAATCTGCTGTTGAAAGCCAACCATATCGTAGGTTTGATCGTTCCAGATAATGTGAACAATTGGTAAGTTTAACCGAACGGCTGTCTCGAGCTCCATAGCTGAAAATAAAAACCCGCCGTCTCCAGACATGGACAGAACTTTTTTATGGGGGCGAACGAGTGCAGCTGAAATAGCCCAAGGCAAAGCAACACCTAGCGTTTGCATGCCGTTGCTGAATAGTAAATGCTGAGGTTCATAGGAACGAAAATAACGAGCCATCCATATGTAATGCGAACCAACGTCACATGTGATGGTAGTATCATCTTCAACAAAGTCCTGCAGAGCTTCAATTAACTGTAGGGGATGAAGGTGAGTGTCATTAGAAAACTCGTACTGATCGTCAGGTTGTTCAAGTTTGCTTTTTAGCGTTTTTAAAAAAGAAGCACTTTCTGTTGAACGTATTAAATGTGGGAGTTTATCCGTTAATATGTCGATGGTGCTTGGGATATCCCCTACTAACTCAATTTCCGGCTGATAATGGTGGTCAGCTTGTGCTTGTACATCATCTAAATGAATAATGCTTCTTTGACTTTCTGAGTTCCAAAGAGAAGGAGGGTATTCAATTGGGTCATATCCGATTGTTAAGACGACGTCAGCATGCTTCAATAAGACGTCTCCAGGCTGATTGCGAAAAAGACCTACTCGTCCAAAAAAGTGAGTTTCAAGCTCTCGTGAAACAGCTCCCGCACCTTGGAACGTTTCTACGACAGGAAGGTCATGTTCTGCTACGAGTTGACGGATTGATTCCACTGCTTTAGATTTACTTGCTCTCATACCTAAAAGTAAAACAGGTAGTTTTGCTGTGCGAATAGTGTGTATAGCTTGGGCAACAGCGTCTAAATTAGCAGCGCCAATCGTAGGAGTTTTTAGAAAGGATAGAGTGGAAGCTGATGTTTCGCCATCCATTACATCCTGCGGCAAGCTGACAAAAGATGCTCCTGAAGGAGAAGAAACAGCTTCACGAAAGGCGTCTGTTATCACTTCTGGAACGTTTGCAGCATCTTCTACCTCAACGCTGAATTTGGCGATAGATTTAAATAGTCCTTCATTGTCCATTGATTGATGCGTCTTTTTTAATCGATCTGCTCTTGGAACGGCTCCTGCTAGGGCTACCACTGGATCACCTTCAGAAGTAGCAGTGACAAGGCCAGTGGCTAAATTAGCGGCACCTGGACCTGATGTGACAAGGCAAACGCCCGGCGTACCTGTCAATCTTCCCATAGCAGCTGCCATAAACGCAGCATTTTGTTCGTGGCGGCAAACAATTACTTCCGGTCCTTTTTCTTTCAAAACATCAAATACGCCATCAATTTTGGCTCCTGGAATGCCAAAAATATAAGGCACATTCTGACTTGCCAAACTTTCTACTAGTAAATCGGCGCCTTTTTTTGTTTCGGTAGTATCAGCATTACTCATCATGCATTCTCTCCTTTAAGTTTCTTAAATAAGTTTTAAGGCCTACTGATTGAATACCCAATTTGTATGACAACTAACCAAAGGAAAGGAGAAGGTTTTTATTTTCTAAATAAAAAACTTCCCTAATTAATTAGGGAAGCAGAGATGTACCTATTGCGAATAAAACACATCTGTTTTATCTGTAGGTTTATGGTACTTGGGGGATAGCAAGTGAAAGTCCTACGCGGCTCTTATTTGGTATGGTTAAAAAGCTTTTGGTAACGAACAATTTTTTGATCTAGCTTTTGACTTAATTTTAAGATCTCACCGTGAGAATAGCTGCTTGTTTTCTTAGCTAATTGGTAAATATCTGATTGTAAGGCTCGAATTTCTTTTTCTAACTGTGGTTGCTTCATTGAAATCCTCTCCAAGTCAGAATACTTCTATCTTCTATCTTTTATCTAATAGTATGAAATTCCTTCATATTTGTAAAATGTTTTTTGTTTTGAAAAATATGAAATAGGTAAAGAGCTGCTGACAAGCTTTGTCGAGCACTTTTTTTACCTATTTTCAACAAATATGATATACTAAAGCTAGGAAAAATGACAATCCGGAGCGCACGTTCAGTTATTCTTAACAAGCGAATGAATTCTTAGCTTTGACAAGTTTAACTTGTAAGGTGAAGAAATTCATCACATAATCTTATTAGATCTGAACCTTGTTAGCCCGGATGAGGATTTGTCGAAAACGATTCACTAGAAAAAACCTTCGAGACCGCCAACTCGGAGGTTTTTTTATTTTTGTGTATGGGAAGTAAAAAAAAGACATAGACTAATAAAGAAAAAGGTCCTGCACCCATAATCGGTCGTAGTTGATTACACCTTGTCCATTTCTGCAAGGAAGCTGTCTTTTTACTATAGGGAAGTGCCGCCAAACACCATTCCCTAAAGACAATCAGCACACGAGCCTTATGGATGAAGAACCCTTTAGACGATACTTATCGGTGATTACTTATTTTACTACTGGAAAAATAGCAAAATAAGAGCGACTATGGCTCCTAAAAGCTCTACGTAAGCCGTTAGGAGCTGAACATTCTCAGCATCTAGGAAAAATGACTTGAGGATTCGTCTCAGACTATCCACCACCTTTTTTTTCCTTGCGTGAGTTCCCAAGGGAAAGAAAGGGGACGACAGTGCTTCTTTATTTTAACAAAAGTAGGAAATGATAAGTAGATTTATTTGAAGTGTAAATTAAAAAAGCATGTAAAATACATGCTTTTTTAATTTGGGTAAATTTCTTTTATGCGTCCGACTTGTCCATCTGTTAAACGAACTTTGATACCGTGCGGGTGAAAGCTTGAATTGGTCAGAATGTCTTTGACCGTTCCGTGTGTAAGTTTTCCAGAACGCTGATCTGCTTTTAAAACAATGTCGACTTCAATTCCAGGGGCTACGTCTTTTCTATTTTGTCCGTTCATTATACACCTGTTCTCTTTCGCTGATTATTCGTTTTTTTTGTTTGTTGACTCGTCAGCTTTTTGGTTGCTTGATTGGTACTGCCGTTCTTAGCTTTACTTGAAGATTGATTTTTCTTATTAGCAAGCTGCTGTTTGATAGCATCTTGAAGGCTAATTTTCTTTTTAAGTTGTTCTGTCATAAAGGTTCCTCCTGAATACGTACATCGTCTGAAAAAACAAAGAAAGTAAGGGAATGAAAAAGCTGACTATCTAGTCAGCTTTTTTTAATTAGAAACAGTGACTTCTTCTACAGGCTGCATAAGTACAGCTTCTTTATCAGGGTACGTTTTTTCAATATGATGTTCTCCCCAAGAGCATAGTGAATCAAGAATGCTTTTTAAAGACCATCCGTAATCTGTTAAAGAATATTCTACTCGAGGCGGCATTTCATTGTACATTTTTCTAACAATGATGCCGTCTGCTTCAAGCTCACGAAGCTGCTGCGTTAATACTTTTTGTGTAACGCGCGGCATAATTCTTTTTAATTCTCCAGGGCGTTTTGTCCCTTTAATTAAGTGGCAAAGAATAACGACTTTCCACTTGCCTCCAATGACTTCTAATGCCGCTTCCACTGGAATATTATATTTTTTCACGTTAACAACTCTCCTTGTTCTAGAGATAACGGTTAAATGCATGGTTTCGCATTTTTTCTGATGTTTATCATACCACTATAGTGCAGAATTTTCTAGGTGTAAGCATTTTTTTAGAATACCCAATAGTTCATGACTTTAGTATTTACGCTTATTGTAACCTCCAGGTACCTATATCACTTGAAAGTGCGTACTTTTTCTTTGGTTTTACATCGCTCATAATAACAATTGTTGATGGCCGGTTAGCGAATATATGAAGGGTACCTAAGCTAATCAGCTGTAAGAGAAGCTATTATAAAAAGTTATTATAACGAACAGGAGGCGTTAAGAAGTGAATACACTTTCACAAACACAACAAAGTAAAAAAAGCGGTGCTTTGCCGCTATTAGCGCTAGCTATTAGCGCCTTTGGAATCGGGACAACAGAGTTTGTTCCAGTAGGTTTATTATCATCGCTTGCAGATGATTTAAATATTTCCATTACACTAGCAGGGTTATTAATTTCAGGGTACGCAATGGGAGTTGCATTTGGAGCGCCCGTATTAACAGCATTAACAAGTAAAATGAGCAGAAAATCATTGCTGATGCTATTAATGGTTATTTTTATCGTAGGAAACTCAGTAGCAGCTTTATCAACAAGCTTTGGGCTGCTGCTTATAGCACGAATTATTACTGCATTTTCACACGGGATTTTCTTTTCTATCGGTGCGACTATCGCTGCTGATTTGGTGCCGGAAGATAAGCGGGCAAGTGCCATTGCTTTAATGTTTACAGGTTTGACAGTTGCAACTGTTACAGGTGTTCCACTTGGTACATTTATCGGACAAGCTTTCGGCTGGAGAGCAACATTTTGGGGAGTAGCGTTACTTGGCGTTATTGCCATTATTGCCAGTGCTCTTTTAGTGCCTAAAAACTTAAAAGAAGCGCCGCCGGCAAAGTTTAGTGATCAATTAAAAATTTTGAAAAACGGGCCGCTTTTACTATCGTTTGCTATTACTGCTTTAGGTTATGGCGGAACGTTTGTAGCTTATACGTATTTAGCACCTATTCTTGAAAAATTAACAGGATACGCACCAAGCGCAGTTAGTATCTTGCTATTAGTATACGGCGTAGCAGTAGCCATCGGAAATACGATTGGAGGAAAAGCTGCGAATAAAAATCCGTTAAAAGCATTATTTTGGATGTTTTTAATTCAAGCCGTTATCTTAGTTATTTTATCGTTTACTGCATCGTTTAAAGTAGCGGGAACAATTACGATTTTTGCCATGGGCTTATTGGCATTTATGAACGTACCTGGACTGCAAGTGCTGGTCGTGAACTTAGCTGAAAAGTATGTTCCTTCAGCAGTAAACGTAGCCTCTGCGCTGAATATTGCTGCATTTAACGTTGGAATTGCTATTGGTTCTTTTGTAGGCGGCCTGATTGTTGATTCCATTGGTCTTGTTCATACTCCTTGGATTGGAGGAGTGATGGTTTTAGGAGCGGTCTTATTAACCGCATGGAGCCGCTCAATAGAAGCAAAAGCAAAATAAAACAGAGATCATCGCCTTTTGCGATGATCTCTTAGCTATAAAAGGAGAGGAAGCAAATGACTACATTTCAACATCATAAGGCGTATCGTCGTATGTACAAGGAGAATGAGTTAACGTTAGGTTTGCATATGCCGCTTGAAAATTATCAGTATGCCACGCCTACGATGGAGAAACAAGTAGAGCTCACGCAGCTTGCAGAACAATATGGATTTACAAGCTTATGGTTCCGTGATGTCCTTCTTCAAGATCCATCATTTGGCGATCCAGCCACGGGTCAAATTTATGATATGCTTATTTATTTGACTTACCTTGCCAGTCAAACAAAAGAAATTGCTCTCAGTACATCTGCTATTGTGCTACCTTTACGCCATCCGCTTCGTGTAGCTAAAGAAATGGCAACCATTGATCAGCTTTTTCCTGAGCGTTTGATTATGGGCGTATCCTCTGGAGACCGTCAAGCAGATTTTCGAGGGTTAGGTATTCCTCATGAAGAAAGAGGAAAGCGATTTGCAGAGGCTTTTCATTATTTAGAAGAAGCGTTAAATAAAGAATTTCCATCTATCCAGTCTGCTTTGGGGTCCATTCAAGGAGCAAATGTTGTTCCTAAGCCAACGAAACGTATTCCAACGATGATCACGGGATACAGCCAGCAAAATATGGAGTGGTTTGCACAGCATGGAGACGGCTGGATGTATTATCCTCGTCATCCGCATTTTCAAGCAGAAGCCATTAAACAGTGGAGAGAACTGGTTGATATCTATCATCCAGGCGTTTTTAAACCTTTTACACAACCTATGCATCTAGATTTGGCAGAAGATCCAAATGAAATGCCAACGCCAATTCGTTTAGGATTTCGAGCAGGGCGTAATACATTAATTGAGCTTCTTTCTATTTATAAAGAAATAGGAGTTAACCATCTCTTTTTTGCTCTTTTTGATAGTAAGCGTCCGGCTGAAGAAGTCATACATGAGCTTGGTGAAGAAGTGCTTCCGCATTTCCCGTCTCATATGTAGCAAACAAAAAGAGGCTGAGACAAAAGCAGTTTACTTAAAGGAAAATCCGAACGATGAATCGTTCGGATTTTTTCATTTATCCAATTCGCTCATCTTTAGATTCCAGATTCCATTGATTTCGTTATGTCTAACTCTTTTTTTATATAGATTTCAAGTTATAGGATATATAAGAAATATGTATTAGAGTTATTGATTCTATGTTCTTTATAATAAAAGTATCCATTATCTCCTTGGGTGATATAAAGTCGAAAGGAGAAACACGATGAGTGTTGCATTTCTATTTCCAGGACAAGGTGCACAATATGCTGGTATGCTTCATGATATAAAAAATAAATGGGGATTAACGACTACGTTTGAAGAAGCAAGTGAGGCTTTAAATCAAGACGTATTATCGTTAGATTCGTCAGAAAAATTAAAATATAATAAAAATGTTCAGATATGTCTTTTTATTGCAGGAGTGGCTACGGCTAGATCGTTTAAAAATAAAGGTTACTCGCCAGACGTGGTAGGAGGGCATTCAATAGGGGCGTTTGGAGCAGCAGTTATATCTGAAGTGTTATCTTTTAAAGAAGCTCTTTTTCTTGTGGGAAAAAGAGGGGAACTGATGGGAAATGCCTATCCTGATGGTTATGGTATGGGGGTTGTAATGGGACTGCGCGAACATCAGCTTCTCTCTATTGTACATGAAATATCCACCGATGCAGCTCCTGTTTACGTAGCGAATCTAAATGCTCCTGATCAAATAACGCTTTCTGGCACTTTAAAAGCAATTGAGGAAGTTCTTGAAAAAGCATCTAAAAAAGGGGCTAGGAAAACCAAAATGCTTCATGTAACGGTGCCTTCTCACTGTCCTCTTATGGAAGGAGTTTCGAGCGAATTACGAAAAATAATAACGGAAGTGAAAGGAAAAGACCCGATCGTTCCTTTTATAGGTAATTGTAAAGCTCGGAAATTATGGAAAGCTGCTGATATTAAGGAAGATCTGGCAGCGAGTGTTGCCCTGCCCGTCCGTTGGCATGATATGACGGAAGTTATGTATGAAATGGGTACAAGATTATATATTGAAATGGCTCCAGGAAGAGTACTAACGGATTTGACTGCTAAGAGCTTTCCGGAAGCAAGGGCTATTTCTGCAGCCGAATCTACTATGAAATCTGTGTTAATTTTAATGGAGAAAGAAAAAATGTAAGCGCATTAATTTAGGAGTAGAAGAAAGGAGCTAGAACATGAGTGGAATAAAAAAAACTTCAAAATCATGGACAACCCGCCGAGATCAAAAAGCAGCTCGCCTTGCGAAAATAGACCAACTTCTTAAAGGAAAGTTATTGGATAATGAACACATTATTGAAGCGTTAGAATTGCTTATATCACCTGGAGATAAAGTAGTGCTTGAAGGAGACAATCAAAAGCAAGCATCTTTTTTATCAAAGGCGCTGAATGAAGTAAGCGCTGATAAAATAAACGGTCTTCATATGATTATGTCTAGTATTTCACGCCCGGAACATCTCGACATATTTGAGAAAGGAATTGCTGAAAAAATTGATTTTTCGTACGCCGGTGCTCAAAGTCTTCGCGTATCTCAAATGATTGAAGATGGCACGTTGAAAATGGGAGAAATTCATACATATCTAGAGCTTTACGGACGCCTTTTCATTGATTTAATTCCCAATATTGCATTAGTGGCTGCCGATAAAGCGGATGCACAAGGTAACTTATATACAGGAGCAAATACGGAAGAAACGCCGACGATTATCGAAGCAACAGCGTTTAAGGACGGAATTGTCATTGTGCAGGTAAATGAACTTGTTGAAGAACTTCCGCGAGTTGATATTCCGGCTTCTTGGATTGATTGTATCGTCGTGGCCAATCAGCCTTATCAATTGGAAGCTTTATTTACCCGAGATCCTCGTCATATTACAGAGCTCCAAATTCTAATGGCTATGATGACGATTCGAGGTATCTATGAGCGCCACAGCGTACAATCATTAAATCATGGCATTGGCTTTAATACAGCTGCAATTGAGCTTTTGCTGCCTACCTATGGAGAAAAGTTAGGGCTGAAAGGTAAAATATGCAAGAACTGGGCTCTGAACCCTCACCCTACGTTAATTCCGGCTATTGAAAGCGGATGGATTGAGAGCGTACACTGCTTTGGCGGAGAAGTAGGAATGGAACAATACACAGCAGCTCGTCCAGATGTATTTTTTACAGGACGCGACGGCAGCCTGCGCTCAAACCGTGCGATGTGTCAAGTCGCTGGTCAATATGCGGTAGATGCTTTCGTGGGATCAACTTTGCAAATAGATGGAGAAGGAAATTCTTCTACCGTCACATCTGGACGTTTATCAGGGTTTGGCGGAGCGCCTAACATGGGGCATGATCCTAGAGGCCGACGGCATTCTACGTCTGCTTGGTTGGATATGATGAACGATAAGCATGAATTAGCAAGAGGCAGAAAGCTAGTTGTACAAATGGTTGAAACCTTTCAATCAGGAAATGAGCCTGTTTTCGTTGAGTCTTTGGATGCGGTAAATGTAGCTAAACAAGCAAACTTAGCTACTGCTCCTGTCATGATTTACGGGGATGATGTGACACATGTCGTGACTGAAGAAGGAATTGCTTATTTATATAAAGCACAAAGCTTGGAAGAAAGAAAAGCAGCGCTTGAAGCAGTAGCGGGGGTAACGCCTATAGGGTTACGGCACAACCAAAATAAAGTGGAAAGAATGCGCAGAGATGGCTTAGTGGCTTTTCCGAAAGATTTACAGATTCGCCGTACGGAAGCAAAGCGTTCGCTGTTAGCGGCGAAAAGTGTAGAAGATTTAGTAGAATGGTCAGATGGTTTATATAATCCGCCTGCTAAATTTAGGAGCTGGTAAAAAATATGCGTATTCAAGAAGAGCCAAAAACAACTGTGTTTTCTTCATGCCTGATAGCTAAAATGGCAGTTACCGCTTTGGTTGATGAAGCGGTACTTACACCTAAGCCGGGGCTTGTAGATGCAGCAACAACTGGATCTCATCAAGATATGAATATTGAGACGCTGCTAGCCTCTGCTTATGCTTTACAACCGACCTTCTCACAGATTGCATTATATAGTCAAGGAAAGCAGCCGAGTCAGATGCTAAGGGAAGAAATTGCTCGAATTGGACGCGAAGGTGAACAAATTATGTACGCGGCTACGGATGGTGTCAATACACACAAGGGAGCTATTTGGGCATTAGGTCTACTTGCTTCTGCAACAGCGGTTTGCGGTATTCAAGCATCACCTGCATCCATCACAGAAGCTGCAGGAAAAATTGCTCGTTATGCAGATCGCTTTTGTACTCTGCATTCATCTAATGGACTTCGTGTGAAAAAAAAGTATGGCGCAAAAGGAGCGGCTGGAGAGGCGAAGCAAGGATTTCCTCACGTGATTCATATAGGCTTGCCTGCTTTACATAAGGCTCGCAAGCTAGGCATACATGAAACATCAGCGCGGATTGATACTTTAGTAACACTAATCGCCAATCTTGATGATACGTGTATTTTGCATCGTGCTGGTCCAGTTGTATTAGAGGAGGTTAAAATGGCGGCATCCAATGTGTTAGAAGTTGGAGGGGTATCTACATCAATAGGAAAACAGCGGCTGGAAGCGTTAGATCATATTTTTCTATCATCTAACGCTTCTCCAGGTGGAAGTGCAGATTTGCTGGCTGCTGTATTATTTTTAGATCGAATATCTCTTTTTAAAGAATCATAAACGTCTGCAGGGAGGAGTGAGTGGCTAATGGAAACGTTAGTGTTTAAATACAAAGCCGATCGAAAGTTAACTCAGCGCGCACATGTAGGCGTTGTTGGTTCAGGGGATTTAGAAATCTTAATGGTTCCTTCTGATGAAGAACATGCTCACGTATCAGTACGAACAGGAAGTGAAGGGTTTAGTGAAACCTGGAAAGCCGTATTAGATCGGTTTTTTAGTGCTCATATGATTCAAGCGAAAATTGTAATTAATGATTTCGGTGCTACGCCCGGTGTAGTCGCTTTGCGTCTTGCACAAGCTTTGGAGGTGAGTGAAAATGGGAGTGAATAATCAAAGCTTTATTGAGTTAAATGGAAGAGAACGAGCCCAGGCAATCTTAGATCAAGGTACATTTCGTGAGCTGCTCGGCCCTTTTGACGGGATCGAGTCGCCTCATTTACCTAAGCAAAATATTGTTCCTCAAAGCGATGATGGTGTCATCATAGCAAGTGGGCTAATAGCAGGGGAGCCAGCAGTTGTCATTTCAATAGAAGGAGGATTTCAAGGGGGAGGCATTGGTGAAGTATCGGGAGCTAAAATTGCAGGAGCTTTAGAATTAGCTCTTAATAATCACAAAAAAGGTGTTCCTGTTAGACCTGTTTTTCTATTCGATACAGGAGGGGTAAGGCTGCAAGAAGCGAATTATGGACTTTTGTCGATATCTGAAATTGGCTCAGCGGTAGTTGCTCTGCGTGAGCATACACCTGTTGTCGGAGTTATTTCAGGAAATGTAGGCTGCTTTGGAGGAATGTCTATCACTGCTTCACTCTTTAGTTATCTCATTATGACAAAAGAAGCAAGGTTTGGTCTTAACGGCCCGGAAGTGATCGAACAAGAAGCGGGGGTTGAAGAGTTTGATGCAAGAGACCGAAGCTTAATCTGGAAAACGATTGGCGGTATTCAACGCTATGAAACGGGGTTTGCAGATACATTAGCACAGGATGATGTTACTGCTATTCAACGAGCGGTTCAAGAGACGTTTCAAAAAAAAGAAAAAGTAGCTAGTAAAACAGAACAAGTAGATTTTTATAGGCATTTGCTTAGCAAGGTTGATCCTTCAGAAAAAATGGCTCCTTATCAATTTCAAGAATTGTATAAAGCAACAAAAAATGAACATATCCCTTCAGCAGTCTCTTACTCGTTGAACGAAGTTCCAGGTAGCATGCCTAACAGCCGCGGTCGCGTGTGGATTAACGCTTTAATAAATGATGAGGAAGCAGATTTTGAAATTCCTTCCGTTCTTTATAAAGACGCACTGCTAGGAAGAGAAAAGGTCCGATATATATCGGTTGTACCTAATCCTTATAATCGTTTCTTACGTGCACGAAAAGGGGAAGTAGGACTAGATGAAGGATGGGCAATTGCTAAGCACGTTCGTGAAGTAATAAAAGAAGATCGAAATCAATCTCCGCGCCCTATAATTGCCATTGTGGACGTACCGAGTCAAGCGTATGGCTATCATGAAGAACTTCTAGGTATTCACTATGCTTGCGGTGCTGCAGCTGATGCTTATGCAGCAGCGCGCTTAGCAGGTCATCCGGTTATTACGTTAATTGTCGGAAAAGCAATTTCAGGAGCATTTTTGGCTCATGGATACCAATCGAATCGAATTTTGGCTTTAAAAGACGAAGGAGTAAATGTTCACGCCATGTCCAAACAGTCGGCAGCGCGCATTACTAAAAGAAGTATAAAAGAACTTGAGGAAGCTTCAAAGAAAGTCCCGTCCATGGCTTATGATATTAAATCATTTGCTTCACTTGGCGCTTTATATGAGCTGGTTAGCGGTATTCAAGCAGAGCAGCCCACAGAGCGCGACGTTCAAATGATTCAAGATATTTTAATTGGAGCAGTAGAAGATGTTCGCTGTGAAGGTGTATACGATTTAAGCAGCCGGCTGCACAGTGAGCAAGCAAGAAAGGAAGGGCGAAAAGCTTCTTTATGGGTAAGAGGTGAGTTGGAAAAACAATGGAATATATAGCTCATGATTTGCTTCAGTTAAAAGAGGAAGCAAAGCTTATCAGTTATACACCTATCCCCGAGTGGGTGGAATATTCATTAGCCAAGGCTCCATTTGTAGTGGTAAGGCGTGCTGTTCACCGAGATAAACTGATACCTATTGGAGTAAGAGGAGAACGAAGGAATCAGCGTTTTGGTGCTTTTTTATCTGAGGAGGCCATTAAACAAACAATTAGGCCGGAAAATCTCGTTTCATTTTTTCAAAACGCCCAGTCTAGAAACATGCCAGCTATACGCGCTTTGGAAGAGGTGGCTATTATTTTTGAAAAATTTGCGTGGGGACCAACCGGCAGTGTAGGGTTCGAGCTTGCAAGCGGTGAAGAAGTTGTCACGACAACCAGTGATTTAGATGTACTTATTCGCCTTTCTTCTTATTTGTCGGTGAAACAAGCGGAAATGATAGTCAGTAAGCTAAAGAGATGCCCAGTTTCTGTAGATGTACAGGTAGAAACAGAAAAAGGAGCCTTTTCTCTAGCGGAATACGCAAAAGGCGAAGAGACGCTGCTTCTGCGTACTGTATATGGTCCTGCCTTAGTAAAACTGAATCAATTAGCATAAAAGACGGATGAGGGATTTGCACCTTTTCCGTCTTTTCTGTCAATACCAGCTTTTTTCTTGGCTTAACAAACGCTTGGCTTCAAGAAAAAATATTTGAATAAACTTTTTGGTGTTAATGCGAATCGGCAAAATTTTAGAATCTCCCTGCAGTTCTTTCATTTTTTTACGAACGGCTGTAAAGTCAAAAAACTTAGAAGCATAATTTTCAAACTTTGGATTTGAAAAATCTGTTAATCCAATAGAAGCAAAGTGATTCAGTGAGTGAGTAACTGCTCGTCTTATTCGCTGTTCACAAGCCTTGGTTTCACGATTAATTTCAATAGAAGACGCGTGAGCTCCCAATTTTTTCTCAGCAACATTCACAAAAATATTTTTTAGAGAAGGGAAATGTTTTTCCACACTTTCTCTTTGGTCATAAGTGTACAGAAACTGTAAAATATCCAGTAAATCTTTTGCACCATTTTCTCCTACAATACCTAACTCGGCTAATAAGAATTTTCCTACATCGTATAGATGGACTTGTTTCGTTATCGGCTGGCTTGAAGGGGGAGCGTGATGAGCTGTCGCTAAACTGTTCAAGGAGGTTTTAATATCATCGATTGATTTCTCAAGGGAGATTCGTTCCATTACTTTTCGAATAACCGTTAAAATTTCAATTCGATTAATTGGTTTTGTAATATAGTATTCAATTCCTAATGAATAGGCTTCTCCTATCAATTCTTTGGACTCTACCTGTGAAATCATAATCATTTTTCCGTTAAATGAATCTTTTAAATGACGGATCGTTTCGATCCCATCCCGTCCTGGCATAAGTAAATCGATAAATAAAATATCAATTTGTTTTAAATTTAACATAGAAGCATCTAAAAAGCTTCCGTCGACGACTTCTTCTACAACTTCTCCTAAATCCTCATCTTCAATCAGCTGACTGAGCGTTGAACGAATAGCTGAATCGTCATCTGTAATACAAAATCGCATAAACTCATCCTTTCTGAATTAGATTATGAAGGGGGATTTGAATGATAAACGTCATTCCGCTGTCTTCTTGTGTAGCTTTAATCGTACCTTCAAGCTCTTGAACAATATCTTTTACATAAGAAAGGCCAATGCCAGTAGAGGGGTTTCCAAATTGATCGTATTTTGAGGTGAAACCAGGTTCAAAAATAGCTTTTTCGTACTTCAAAGGCACGCCAGGACCGTTGTCTTGTACATGGAATTCTACATGTTCAGCTTGTCTATGTACCGATAAAACAATCCTTCCTTCATCTTTAATCGCTTCCACTGCGTTTGCTACCAAGTTATTAATGATCGATAAAATGGTATAAACGTGGTAGCTGAAATGTTCCCCGTTTACAGAGGAAAAAAAGGTAATTTGTTTGTGAAGGGAATCGGCATATTTTTTGTTAATGCGTACGATCAGCTCGATTAATTCCTCTGCTTTCATATAATTTTGGAAACTTTCATTTGAAATTGTTTTAGATAAGCCCGCAAAAATACGCTGGTTGTCTTTTTTTACTTCGTGAATATCTCCGGCAATCCGAAGCGCTTTTTTACTGAGCGTTTGGTTTAGCACAGAATGATCTTTTTCTTGCTGATTTAATACACGGTATAAATCGTACGAGGCTTTTGTAATCACTTCTGTATTATGAAGGGTCTTTTTTAAATGAACGGTTTCTTCATAAAGGCTTGTAATAAGCATTAGCATGTGCTCATTTTGTTTGCGAATTTGACGTTCTCGCGACTGTGATTCATAAATTGTCATCATATTAAAAAAGCTAAGTACAATAAAGCTGTGAGCAAAAGCAATAACGGCCATGTCGGATAATGAATCGATATGAATGGTTGTGTGCAAAACGATATACTGCGCAGTTAGTTCGACTATATCAGCAGCTATTTCAATGATGAGTCCAATTAATCCAATCACAATAGCACTATAGTTCATGCGGCTTACTTTAAAAATAAAAAATAAAAGTGCATACGTAAAGTAAAAGAAAAACGTAGGGTAATGCGTATGTGCAGAAGCCGCAAATTGAAAATGATCGAGCGTGATATAATCGAGCATGATGCGAAAGAGAACGACGCTTAAAGCGGTTAACAAGCCGCCAGATAAAACGGTTTTCCGTTTTAAAAGCAATAGGAAAAAGAAAAATGTTGGAGCTCCAAATGTAATTCGAAATGTTTCATTTAACGGATAAAATTTTAGCTCTCCCGCCAGCGGAACAGTAATGAGCATGAGCAATAAAATGTACGGATCTTTTTGAATGAAAGATTTAAAATTCAGATAATTACACCTCCTGAAGTGATTCGTGAATTAGTATACATTGTGACAGCGTCCAGCACAATGGAGAAGAGTGCCAAAGATAAAAATATAATTCCAAAAAGTTTTGTAGGTTTTTGTATGCTCTCGTAGGTTGCATTGTACATTAAAAACGAAAATGAAATCCCGCTTTATGAAAGCGCTTTAAAATAAAAAGTTAATGAAGTGATGAGGTGATTTTAATGAAAAGAGAAATTGAACAGGAAATGTCTTACTTACAGCTCACTGCAAAAGACCGGTTACAGGAGTGGGTGCAACAAATAAAAGAATTTTCGTCAGAAGGAAAAACGGCTGATTACATTCCAGCACTGAAAGGTATGGACTCGTCTCAATTAGGTATTTGTTTGATTGGTGCTGACGGAACGGTTATCCAGTCTGGCGATTATGAAGCGGTATTTACTCTTCAAAGTATTTCTAAAGTCATTAGCTTTATAGCAGCCTGCTTATGCTGCGGCATTCCTTATGTACTAGAGAGAGTGGATGTAGAGCCAACTGGAGATGCATTTAATTCTATTATAAGACTGGAAATGCATAAACCAGGAAAGCCGTTCAATCCTATGATTAACGCCGGTGCTTTAACGGTTTCATCTCTTTTATCTGGGGAGACGGCAAAAGAAAAATTAAGCTATTTGTTTGATGTGATAACAATGCTTACCGGGAAAACACCGCTCATTAATGAAACCGTCTTTGAATCAGAATGGCAAACGTCTCATCGAAATCGTGCGCTTGCCTACTATTTAAAAGAAACAAACTACTTACAAGGAGAAGTAGAAGAAGTGCTAGAGGTTTACTTAAAGCAGTGCTCAATTGAAGTAACGACTGAAGATATTGCGCTGATCGGATTAATTCTGTCATTAGACGGATATCATCCAGTGTTTCACAAACAAGTCATTCCAAAAGAAGTAGCTAAATTAACAAAAGCGCTCATGCTTACATGCGGTATGTATAATGCCTCCGGAAAGTTTGCGGCATTTGTTGGTATGCCAGCTAAAAGCGGTGTATCAGGAGGAATCATGTCATTGGTGCCACCTAATACGAAAAAGCAGTCTCCATTTCCTGACGGATGCGGTATCGGAATTTACAGTCCAGCTATTGATGAGTACGGGAATAGCGTAAAAGGCGTTATGCTGCTAAAAAAAATCGCAAAAGAATGGGATTTGAGTATTTTTTAGCCTATTTACGTACTCTTCATTCGCTTCAATAATATAAACACCAAGAGAAAAAACTTTCATGTTTTGCATTTGTTCTACCAAATTTTTTAATGAGGTGATAGGCATGCAACAAGCAATCGAAAGTATGATTAGCGTCATCAATGATTTTTTTTGGTCGAATTTATTAATTATTTTACTTGTATCAATTGGTATTTATTTTACGATTCGCTCTCGTTTTTTGCAGTTTCGCATGTTGAAAGAAATGGTACTTGTTTTGAAAGAAGGACGAGCGGCTAAAGGTGGGGGAGTCTCTCCGTTTCAAGCTTTTTGCATAAGCATGGCAGCTCGGGTAGGGACGGGAAATATTACCGGTATAGCGATTGCTATTGCTCTTGGTGGACCGGGTGCTGTATTTTGGATGTGGATTATTGCTATTATCGGTTCAGTATCAAGTTTTGTAGAAAGTACACTCGCTCAAATCTATAAAGTAAAAGGGTCAAACGGATTTCGAGGAGGACCCGCTTACTATATGGAAAAAGGGTTAAATAAAAGATGGATGGGCGGTCTATTTGCTGTACTCATTACACTATCATTTGGCCTGGTGTTTAACGCTGTGCAGTCTAATACGATTACGCTGGCATTTGAGAACTCTTTCGGAACGAGCCGCTTGTTGATTGGGATTATTATGACAGTTATATTTGCGGTAATTATTTTTGGCGGGATCAAACGCATCGCCAAGATATCGGAATACATCGTTGTCGTATTAGCCGTTTTATACATTGGAATGGCTCTGTTCATTATCTTTAAAAATATTGATCAAATGCCTGCCGTTCTATCTCTAATTGTGAAAAATGCATTTGGATTTGAACAGGCGCTTGGGGGATCAATTGGTGCAACGTTAATCAACGGAGTAAAGCGCGGACTGTTTTCCAATGAAGCAGGGATGGGAAGTGCTCCCAACGCGGCGGCAACTGCAGTGACGAGTCACCCAGTTAAACAAGGTCTTATCCAAGCATTTGGTGTCTTGACGGACACACTCGTGATTTGTACAAGCACAGCATTTATCGTTCTCTTATCCCCCGCCTATAAGCAGGGACTAAGCGGCATTGAATTAACCCAAGCTTCTCTTAGTACACATATCGGTTCTTGGGCATCAGGGTTTTTAGCTATCATGGTATTTCTATTTGCTTTTAGTACGTTAATTGGCAATTATTATTATGGAGAAACGAATATTGAATTTTTAAATTCAAATAAGATGTGGCTTTGGTCTTATCGTGTAGGTGTTTTAGCGATGGTTATTTTTGGGTCGGTCGCTCAGCTTCAGCTTGTATGGAATTTGGCAGACTTATTTATGGGGATGATGGTAGTGGTGAACTTAATTGCTATTTTTCTATTATCGAAAGTGGCGTTTTCTGCCTTGCATGACTATAATCAGCAGAAAAAGGAAGGGAAAAATCCAGTCTTTTATAAAGATGCGTTAGAAAACAATCAAAATATTGAATGTTGGGAAAGAGAATCGACTTCATCCCCTTCTGAAAAAGAGAATATTATCTAAAAAAAGTTCAGCCAGTCGGCTGAACTTTTTTTATGCGTTTTTCTTTAATTCAGTTTGCGTAGTGCCTTTAGAAAATAATGTTTCTTTCACGCCATTTGTTGCTGCTTTCGTTTTTGCCGAAAAGATTGGATTTAAAATAACAACTACGAGTAGGTTAGATAATAATCCCCAGAACCCTTCATAAAGACCAAATGAATTTCCTGTGGCATGGACGGTAAACGTTACAACCAGCCCTACTACTAATCCAGCAATCGTACTTTCTTTCGATTGATTTCTCCAAAACAGGCTGATAACGATAGCCGGGAAGATTTGTACCATACCGGATACCCCTAGTAACTGTAGGGAAACAAGTGCTTGAGGGAATAATAAACCGAATAAAAGTGCCAGTCCAATAACAACGAAAACCATAGAACGAGTAACCATTGTTAATGTTTTACCCTGTACATTTGGATTAATTAAATCTCTGAATATATTATTTGCAAATAAGTTAGACGCTCCGATAGCCATGATAGAACATGGAATTAATGAAGCAAGAGCAATCGTTGCATAAGCTAACCCTTGGCCAATGCCGCCATATGAATATTGAATTAAGGTTAATAATGCTAATCTAGGATCCGTTGTATCTTGAGGTAATACTTGATAAGCAATAAATCCTAAGAAGATGACTAGAATTAAAACAATATTGTAAAGCGGTAAGAAAATAGCATTTTTACGAAGCGAATCTGCACTTTTAGCAGTGAAAACACCTGTAGCAGCGTGGGCCCACATGAATAAAGCTAAAGCAGATACGAGTGATGCTGTAATAAACCATGGAATGCCTTTAGGTCCTTGTGTTGGGACCGTTAATAGCTGAGGCGCATCCTTTGCAACATTGTCGATCATGTTGCCCCAGCTTCCAAAATGCATAATTGGCAGAGAAACAACCATAAATAACATAATCGCCCATACTAAAATATCTTTAATAATTGCCGTATATGTGGGACCTTTAATTCCGCTGAAAAAGGTATAAAGAGCCACAAGAAAGAATGAAAGAATAACGACAGCTTTTACGTTAATGTAGCCAGTTCCTGCAACGCGAAGAGTATCTTGAATACCGCTAAGCTGAAGATCAATATATGGAATAAGCATCAATACACCTACTATGGCAATTAAAGAGGAGAGAAATTTACTGCTAAAACGTTCTCTGGCATAATCAGCAAGCGTAGTAAGTTTGTGCTTTTTAGCAACAGTCCAAAGCTTTGGAAGAAAAAAGTATGAAATTAAAAAGGCTAAAACAGAGTAAGGGATGGCAAAAAATGCGATGCTTCCTCCCTGATAAGCTGTACTCGTAAGACCTAGGAATGTATAAGCAGTATATAAATCTGCTCCTACTAAAAGCCAGACAAGCAGGCTTCCAAAACGTCTTCCACCTACAGCCCACTCTTCAACTGAGCTTCTAGATGATTTGTCACGTCCCGCTATAAAGCCAATTGCGATAACGACAAGAACAATTGCTGATGTGATTAAAAGTGCTGTTAAATTTCCTTGCATTATTCAATGTCCCCCCAAGATTTTTGTAAACGATAAATAATAAATGTACAAACAGGCGTTAAGAAGACCCATAAAAATAACCATAAATGCAAAAGAGGTAATCCAAAAATAATTGGATGAATGTTATTTACAAAAGGTAAAAAAGCGAATTGAGCAATAAATGGAATGATGAATAAAATAAAAATTATGAATTTTCTGTTCAATTTTACTCCTCCTACTAAAAATTTATCTAACAATGTTCACTATGATAGCAAGTCTGACATGGTAAAGCAATAAGTTTTTTGAAAATTTCGTTATAATCCATGGAAATTTTTTTAGAAAAACAAAAAAGAGCTTATAATGAGAGTATATTTGAAATGATTATGAAAGAAAAAAAGGGGAGGAATCTAAGCGAAGTTGCTCTTGAAGCAAAAAGAAAATGGAAAAGAAGAAATTTAGTTTTGACCGAGAAATTTTTGTTATTTCGATGAGATAAAGTATATTGCTATTGCATCATAAGAAAAGAATTTGTATGTTCCAATAGAGATTCATGGGAAGAATAAAACAGAGCAAATAAAAAAACTAGACAATAAGTGCTTGTCTAGTTCCACCACTCTGTCAATGGTCCTTTGTCGCCATAAACAGGATCTGTTGTAGGAATAGGTACTTGGGCAATTTCATCAAATACGTGAGGGCGATCAGTTTGTTTTCCTGTTCGTAAATTGTAATCCATGCCCTCAGGATAAGCTCCAACCACTTTAAAATCAGCAGTTGACTGCAGACGCATGTGCCCTGTGCCTGCAGGAAGTACGAGCACATCGCCAGCATGCACCACGATATTTTCCCCCATATGTCCACCTAGTTTTAAACGTGCAGATCCGCTAATTACACCTAGTGCTTCATGAGAATTGCTGTGGTAATGGTGGAAATCATATATGCCGCCTACCCAGCTGTTTTTCCAGTTGTGAGAATTAAAAATGCTCTCCACTTTCTCTTTCTTACTAATAAATACGTGTTCATACAACAAAACTGGGAGACGAGGGTGATTTGGAATGGTTCCGTCGTCATCAAAATAAAGAACTTTTACATTTGCATAATTCATAAGCATCCCTCTAACAATCTTTTTTCGTAATTTTCCCTGTTTTTTGCTTGTGTAAACAGAGAAGTTTGCTCGAAGTACTTCATTCGTTGCGAAGTGCATGATATGTAGGTTTTAACGTTTTCCCAAAAGCAGTGTCCCACTTCAAGCGTAGCTAAGTGGTGGGCAGTTCACTTTAGTATCTTTTCTTCATATTGTATATAAGTAAAGGGTCTAGTGCAAGAATTCTATGGATATATAGCTGTTAATTCTTATTTTGTAAATGAATAATATATATTAATATAATTTGTAGAAGGTAATTTGCTCGTGGAGTAAAAAAATTAAATGATAGAGAAAGTTAGGATTTTAGTTCTTTTTGTAATTTAAAAGAGGTTTTCAGAAGGATTATTCGAAATTTTACGAATAATTTATTATTTTTAGAAAAGCAATGTAAATATTTTTGTGTATTGAGTAATAGTAATGAATATTATATACTGATAAAAAATATATTCCTATATGTGACTGGCGCAACATGGATGACCATGGGGGAGCATATAGCGTATAAGCCGCGCGCCTGGGCAAACACTTGAGAAAATTTCGCAAGTGTTTTTTTTATTTTCCTAGGGAAGAGGAGTAGATTTGGATGAGCAATATGCAAAGGAAGATGGGAACATTTGCTTTAACCATGACAGGCATAGGTTCGATTATTGGTTCGGGATGGCTGTTTGGAGCATGGAAAGCAGCTCAAATTGCGGGACCCGCGGCTATTTTTTCATGGGTTATTGGAATGGTGGTTATTTTGACCATTGCTCTATCATATGCTGAACTGGGCGCCATGTTTCCACAAGCAGGGGGGATGGTTAAATATCCTCAGTATTCACACGGATCATTTATTGGGTTTTTGGCTGCTTGGGCTAACTGGATTTCAATCGCTTCAACGATAACAGTGGAGGCTATTGCATCTGTGCAATATATGAGTACTTGGCCGTGGAAATGGGCTCGCTGGACTCATGAATTAGTAGATAATGGCATTTTAACGCCCAAGGGCTTGGCAGTTGCGTCTTTGTTATTATTCGTTTACTTTTTTGTGAATTATTGGACGGTAAATCTTTTTGCTAAAGCAAACTCATTTATTACGATTGTTAAATTGATTATTCCTGGTTTAACGGCAGGGGCTTTATTTTTTGCTGGTTTTCATAGTGGAAACTTTTCAAGTGAGCATGGGGTTGCTCCTTATGGGTGGGCCAGTGTTTTAACGGCAGTTGCAACATCAGGTATTGTGTTTGCATTTAACGGGTTTCAAAGTCCTGTAAATATGGCAGGAGAAGCAAAATCACCTAATAAATCAATTCCGGTAGCTGTAATTGGTTCAATTTTTATTGCTGGAATTGTATACATTATATTGCAAATTGTTTTTATCGGAGCAGTAAGTCCGTCATCAATTGCTGATGGATGGAATCATTTGAATTTTAATTCTCCTTTTGCTGATTTAGCGATTGCACTTGGAATTAACTGGCTAACAATTGTGTTATACGCAGATGCATTTGTTTCCCCTTCCGGCACAGGTGCTACATATACGGCAACTACTTCTAGAATGTTATACGGGATGCAGAAAAATGGATATTTGCCAAAGATATTTGGTACTCTTCATCCACTTTACAATGTTCCGCGCCCAGCTATGTGGCTAAATTTAGCAGCTTGCTTTTTGTTTCTCTTTTTATTTAGAGGATGGGGTGTCTTAGCAGAAGTGATCTCAGTAGCGACGCTTATCTCTTATATTATGGGCCCTGTAGCGCTTATAACATTAAGAAAAACGGCTTCACACTTTTACCGTCCATTTTATTTAAAAGGGGCATCAGTTATTGCGCCATGCGGCTTCGTTTTTGCTTCTTTGACGCTTTACTGGGCAAGGTGGCCGCTTACAGGTGAAGTGATCTTTATTATGGCAATTGGCCTGCCCATTTATTTTTATTACCAAGCGAAAAATAAATGGGTAGGCTTTAAAAAAGAATTTTTAACCGGGGCTTGGATGATTATCTATTTAGCGTGCATGATTTTTATTTCCTACATAGGAAGCGAAAAATTCGGAGGCAAAAATATTTTGCCTTTCGGATGGGATATGGTAGTGATTGCTTGTGTATCATTAGCTTTTTATTACTGGGGAATTAAAAGTGGCAAATCTAACCGATATATGAAAGAAGCTGAACAAATCAATCAAGAAAATTTTCAATCTAAATAAAAAACACGAGCTGATGCTCGTGTTTTTTTTATTTAGATGAGAGGAGAATTTAGACTTAGTTTTTATCAAAATATTGTAAAAAATATAGATTTTAAGGTTTAAGTATTTATATAGAGGGAACCTTTATTTGGGATAAAGTTCTAAAAAAACAAAATAAAGGGGATTAGGCAGCTGTGAAAAAAATGAATGTTTTGGCTTTGGCTTTTGTACTTATGCTAGTATTAGCGGCTTGCAACAGTTCTAAGGAAACGGGAGGATCCACTTCGGCTAAAAATAAGACGATTGAAGCATCCATTGACAGCGCTTCTTATATTTTAGTAGATAGTGATGAAGGAGCTACAAGTGAAGAAAAAGGGCTGTTGAAAGTTGATTTGAAAGTGAAAAATGTATCCAAAAACAGTATATCCTTATCAGATTATGACGGTGTGTATTTATACGAAGGAGATGAACAATTGTCCCCAAAAACGGGAGTGAACAGTCGTGAGCTCGGACTAGAAAACAGTACATCTGACAAGATTGGCGCTGGAAAGCAAAAAAATTTAACGTTTGTCTTTGAAGTCAAAAAAGATAAAAAGTACAAAATTGGGCTTCAGCCAACATCATCTGATTATGATGAAAAAATTGACGAAGTGACATTAACACTGGATACGAAAAAATACGCGAAAAGCTATAATAAGCTGCAAGACCCAGAAAAAGCTCTGCAAGCTTATACAGAAGTCCTTTACTTAAACAAAGAAAACGTAGACTATGATAAATATGTAACAGCAGACAAAACAGCTGTCATAGAAGAACAGAAAAAAGCGTTTAATGAGGAATTAAAAGGTGCTTTTTCTAACAGTTTAACCGACAACGCAAAAAAAGATTTTTTTAACATGTATAAAGATGTTTTAAAAGAAAAAGCAAGCGTGAAAACAAATGTGATTGCGAATGCAAATAATAAAGCCGTAGTAGAAGTGGAGTACACTACTCTTAATTTATCAGACTTATATTCATACGTATCGCAGCTTAAGAGAGCATATACAGATGAAACGAAAGATTACGATACAGAACACTCTGAAGAGTTTGCGGCTTCTAAATTCAAAGATATTGTAAATGAGTTAGAAACGAAAGACGGAAGTCGTCCCCTACGAATTTTTATGGTGAAAGAAGATGGGAAATGGACTGTAAAGTCAAGTGACCTATACAGTGATTCTTTAGGTAAAACGTTTGGATCAAGCTATATTCGATAGACAAAAAAGAGAAGAATTTTTCTTCTCTTTTTTGTTTTCTGTAAATAAATCAACGAGTTTTTTGTAAAGCTAAATTTATCAAAATATGCTAGTATAGGTTCATTCATTCTTTTATTCTTATTATGATAGGCATCAATGGAGGTTCTTACTAATGAAAGCAAATTATTGTAAAGATACAAAGGCCGTTCGAACGAGCCGCATTTTTCCTAATGATATTAATAATCACAATACGTTATTTGGCGGAAAGTTAATGAGTGATATTGATATGATTGCGTCTATTTCAGCTTATCGTCACAGTCGTACAGAGTGTGTGACAGCTTCAGCAGACTCTATTCATTTTCTGCACCCTATTACGCCTCAGGATTCTGTATGTTTGGAGTCATACGTATCATGGACAGGTCGTTCATCCATGGAAGTATTTGTGAAAGTGATTAAAGAAAATTTAAAAACCGGGGAGCGTCAAATTGCAGCCACATCATTTTTAACTTTTGTGGCAATGGATGATGATGGAAAGCCCCGAACAGTACCGGAGCTTATTCCAGAAACAGAAGAAGAAAAATACCTGTTTCAAACGGGGGCAGATCGCGCTGCCACGCGTAAACAAGTGCGTAAAAAAAGCAATGAACTAGCCTCGGTATTGGATTTAGGACAACCTTGGTAGGATAAAAGAGAGGCTGAAAAGTGTTTTAGCTCAAGTGAAAAACGAACCATTGATCAAGATGCTTGATTAGTGGTTCGTTTTTTTTGTTGTGTTAAACGTAGCTTTCGTGTGTGTAGGTACTTCTAGCAGTTGATTGGAGGGCAAGGCGAAGACTCCCGCGGAAAGCGAAGTCTTGCACGGAAACCAACTGCGGTGTCACAAGCGGTTCAGCCTATGTATCCCATTTGTTCGTCTTTAGATTGGATTCATTTCGTTATGTCTCGACCTCTTTTTTATATTTGATGAATCTTTCCTCCTAACCGAGAGGAGGAAATAAAATTATATGAAATTTATTTTCGTTCATGGTAATATGAATTTAATATAATTTTCTAAAAAGTTTAAAAAGTACAACATTTATGAAGAAAGGTGTCGAGTCTAATGGTAACAGTAGAAGCAGCAGAAAGACAAAACAGCAGCACTGCTCTGCGCCGTGATGTAAAGTTTCTCGGTCAATTGTTGGGGAAAGTTCTGGTTCACCAAGGTGGAGAAGAACTGCTCAACAAAGTAGAAAAAATACGCGAAGTGGCAAAATCACTTAGAGAAAACAAAGATGAAGCTATCTATAAAGAAATAAAAAATGAAATCGTTACTCTTGAACAGCCGATGCGCGAGCAGGTTATTCGGGCGTTTGCAGTTTATTTTCATTTAGTTAATATTGCAGAGCAAAATCATCGAATTCGTCGCAGACGCGAATATCAGCAGCAAGAAGATTCTATTATGCAGCCGGGCTCATTGGAAAGTGCCGTTGTTTCCCTTAAAAATAATGGCGTGGCACCAGACGTAATTGCTAACTTGCTTCAAACTTTATCTCTAGAGCTCATCATTACGGCTCATCCAACAGAAGCCACTAGGCGAAGTGTTCTTGATATTCATAAACGAATGGCTGAGCTTCTGAAAAACTTAGATAATCCAACGTTAACAAAACGTGAACGTACGGAAATTGAAGAAAGACTGTTTAGCGAAGTGTTGATTTTATGGCAAACAAATGAGCTGCGAGATCGCAAACCAACCGTAATGGATGAAGTATCCAATGGATTATATTATTTTGATGAAACGTTATTTGAAGTGCTTCCTCAACTTCATCAGGAATTGGAAAATTCCTTGAAGGAGAATTACCCCGAAGAAAATTGGAAGGTGCCTAATATCCTTCGATTTGGTTCATGGATTGGCGGAGACCGAGATGGAAATCCAAACGTAACTCCCAAAGTAACGTGGCAAACGCTTGTCAAACAAAGGAAGTTAGCTATTCGTAAATATAAAGAGTCGCTTACTCAATTGAGACAAAGGTTAAGTCAGTCTACAAAAAGAGTCGCAGTTTCAGATAACCTTCTTGATTCTATTAATCAAGAAATATCCCTGCTGCCTGAGAAAAAGCGATGGAGAATCAAACACGAAGTATACCGCTGCAAGCTTACGATTATGCTTCATAAATTAAATTTAGTTGGAGAGTCAGAAGCAGGTTATCAAAGGTCGGAAGAACTTCTACATGATTTATTTCTAATCAAAGATAGCTTGCAAAAGCACCAGCCTCAGGATTATCAGTTAAAAAGCTTATGCAAATTAATTCGCCAAGTTGAGCTGTTTGGTTTTCATTTAGCAACGCTTGATATCCGTAATCACAGCGGAGAACATGAAGCGGCGATCAAAGAAATTTTCCATGCTGTTTCTTTAGCTGAAGATTATTCAGCCTTAACAGAAGAGGAAAAAGTTAAGCTGCTAGGGAAGGTGCTTCAAGATCCAAGACCTGTGATATCGTTTGTAGAGAATTACTCCAAAGAAACGCAGCAAGTAATTGAAGTATTTAACATGATTCATCGAGCACATAAAGAATTTGGAGAAAGATCTATTGAAGTCTATTTAATCAGTATGACCCAGTCTGCAAGTGATTTGTTAGAAGTCATGGTACTTGCCAAAGAAGCGGGTATTTATCGCCTTCATGCAGATGGCCGCATTGAAAGTAAGTTAAATATAGCTCCGCTGCTTGAAACAATCGATGATCTCACAGCAGGCCCTAAAATTATGGAACAGCTATTTCAATTAGATTTTTATCGAGAGCACTTAAGAAAACAGCAGGATTTGCAAGAAATCATGCTTGGCTACTCAGATGGAAGCAAAGACGGAGGAACGCTTACCGCTAATTGGAAGCTCTACAAAGCGCAGCAGGAAATTCACGATATGGCGAGGAAGTATCAAGTTCGTCTGAAGTTTTTCCACGGTCGAGGCGGCTCACTAGGCCGAGGAGGTGGCCCGTTAAACCGAAGTATTTTATCTCAGCCTGTTGAGACACTAGGAGACGGCGTTAAAATTACAGAGCAAGGAGAAGTTCTTTCTTCTAGATACTCTTTATATGACATTGCTTACCGAAGTCTTGAGCAAGCGGTCTCAGCTCTTCTTACAGCGGCAGCAAATGTTTCCCAAGAAGCTGAACAATGTGATATTCGTACACATGAATGGGAAGAAACAATGGACGAGATTTCAACTGCTTCATTACGTAAATATCAAGAGCTTGTTTTCAAAGATCCAGACTTTTTAACGTATTTTAAACAAGCTACACCTCTTCCTGAGCTGGGGGCTTTAAATATCGGGTCACGTCCAATGAGTCGAAAAGGAAGTGATCGCTTTGAAGACTTACGAGCGATTCCGTGGGTATTTGCATGGACGCAAAGCAGACAGCTGCTTCCAGCCTGGTACGCTGCAGGTACGGGCTTACAGCACTTAGTAGAGAAATCCGGAGATATACAGCTTCTTCAGCAAATGTATAAAGAATGGCCATTTTTCCGCTCGACCGTTGATAATCTGCAAATGGCCTTAACAAAAGCAGATTTAATGGCAGCAAAAGAATATACGGAAATGGTACAAGACCCGGTTATTTCAGAGCGGATTTTTACCGCTATTAAAACAGAGTATAATGTTACGAAAGAAATGATTCTTCAAATCACGGGTCAAAAAGAATTAATGGATCATCTTCCTACGATTAAAGAATCTATTAAATTACGAAATCCGTATGTGGACCCTCTAACCTTCTTACAAGTTAAGGTCATTTCCAAGCTGCGTGAAGATGAGGCTGAAACGTTAAATGAAGAACTTTTAAAAGAAGCGTTATTAACGATTAACGGCATTGCAGCAGGGTTGCGTAACACAGGTTGATGATATTAAAGGACACCTCAAGAAAACAAAAGAGGTGTCTTTTTTTTTATTATTCTCACATAAAGAACTGCCTGTCAGTTCCCTCTCTTTTAAAGAGAACTTCCGCTTGTTAAATAGGCACTGAGAAAAATCAATGATAAAATAGAGAGGAAATGGTAATATTCTACAAGCAAATGCCAGTGGTGGGGTAACTAGATTGAATATGGAGGACGAGGATAATGGTAAAAAATTCGCAAATTTTCATTGAAGCTGACTCCGAGAATTCTGTATTTATTGGACTAGAATTTTGTGAGTATACACAAAAAATGAATCCTACTTGTTTGTCCAAACAGCATATAAATGTGTTTATTCATCCGGAAGAACTCACTGTGGAATTTAAGAAAACAAAAAGTGATAGAACTATCGATGATTTCCATCTGATGCATATCGTTCCGGTTCATTGCTTTAATTATTTATTATGTTCAATTTCGCAAGGTATTGTTACAGATGTTCAGCTGAAAGCGGTCGGTCATCAAGGAGAAACGTTGTTTGAAGAAAATCTTACATTGAAGTTTCATGAAAAAGCGACGGATTATGAAGAAACCCTCTCATTTTTCAAACATTTAAATCAAGAAATACAAAAACAGACGAAAAAATATACAGCCAGTTATATGAGCTCATGATAAAGGAAGCTGCGGTTTTTAAAACCGCAGCTTTTATTCGTTTAACCGAAAAAATTATGTTAGAGATGCTTACAAAGCAAGAGATTTTTCCGTGGGAAATTGATAAAGTGAAAATAAGAGAAATCAGTGGACAGAAAAGCTTTTAGCGGCTGGCCGCTCTTTATTCAATATATAAGGGTTAGGTTTTGAGATTAAAAAAATAGCGATGAATACGTATTGTCATTGTAGATGAAGTGCTAAGGTCGCTCTATCTGCAATTATGTAAAATCTTCGCGTGCTTATAGTCTGTTTTACGGAATGAAAAAGCTGCGGAATTAGAAGAACTCCTTCTATTTCTGCGGTTTTTTTTATAAACAAGAAATAAATTCACTTATCGTACGGAGGCGATGCAGATGATTAAAGATTTAGTATTGGCTAAGGAATGGCTGCCTGCAGCTTATTCACATGATTTAACGGATCAGCCCTTGCAAGTAACGATTTTAGAAGAGCGAGTTGCGCTTTTTCGCACAACTAATGCCATTAAAGCATTTAAAGATTTGTGCATCCATCGTGGTGCAGCATTATCTCTTGGAAAAGTAGTAGATGATTGCATTGTGTGCCCTTATCACGGATGGAAATACGATGAAGCCGGGGCTTGTGTGAAAATTCCTCAACAGCCGCCGGGAAGAGCTATTCCTTCAAAAGCAAAAGCACAGGTATATGATTGCGTTGAAAAGTACGGGATTATATGGGTGAAGATGAACAGCGAGGCAAGTGATACTCCTCTTCCTCAGTATGACGAATACCTTAACCCCGGATTTAAAACGGTTTGCGCCAACCCTCATACTCTGCAGGCAGCAGCTCCTCGTGTAGTAGAAAACTTTTTAGATGTAAGCCATTTGGCTTTTGTTCACGAAGGAAGCCTTGGACACTCGGACTACGCCGAAATTCCTGATTATAAGGTACATTGGAAAGATAACCGATACGTTTCTGATGAAATCGCTGTGTACGCAGATGCAGATGGTACGGGTAACTTTGCAACTATTTATTATACTTTTGAAATTCTTCGTCCTACCGTTGCAAGGTTGAAAAAAGTGAACTATGAAACGGGTGAAATCTTTTCGATGCTGTTTGCGGTTTTACCTGAAGAGGAAAGAAAGTCGACCGTGTTTGCATTGGTTTCTAGAAACTATTCGTTTGATGAACCTGATCAATATTTCCGTGATTTTCAGCAGCTTATTATTGAACAAGATACGAGCATTGTAGAAAGTCAAAAACCGGAAGAGCTGCCGCTTGACTTACAAGCAGAGCTTCATTTGAATCCGGACCGACTGAGTATTGCCTATAGAAGATGGCTCGGTGATTTAGGAGTGACCTTTGGAAGTGACATAGGAACAAGGTTAAAAAAAGCTGCTCAATAAAAAGAAGAAAGGAGACTCCTTTCTTCTTTTTTATGTATGTTCACGGATAAGCTGCTGATAGCTATTAAAAAGGGTAGGATATGTTAAGCGGCTTAAGATGACGCAGGAAAGCGTAGCAGAGGCTAGGATAGTAAAAACGATGAGCAGCTGGAATTTGACTGCTTGTATCGGATCTGCCCCTCCAATAATCTGGCCTGTCATCATGCCGGGAAGCTGAACGAGTCCAATTGTTTTTTGGCTTTCTACAGTAGGAATCATGCTAGCTTTGATTGCGGCATTTAAAATACTATGAATAGCTTGTTTAGGAGTTCCGCCAAGCGCCAGAATCAATTGAATTTCGTCTCGCCTTCTATTTACTTCAGCGTCTAACCGATTTAAAAATAAATTGGCCAAAATCATCGAATTTCCAATAATCATACCGCTGACAGGAATGACATATCGCGGAGTAGCAGGGATAATATGTAGGCCGAGCATAACGCTTTGGGTCAGGATTTCTACAATAAAAAGAGTGACAAATACACGAAAGAAAGCTTTAAACCCCTGCTTTTTTTTCTTTACAACATTTTGGGAAGCGACCGTCAGCATAAGGAATAAAATGAGAATCATAAAAGCAGGGTGATTCGCGTCAAAAATAAAAGATAAAACATATCCTATCACTAACAGCTGAACGGCTGCTCGAATACTCGCAATGATAATATCTTTTTCGAGTCCTATACGAAAAGATTTTGATAAAAAAAGAGCAATAAAAACAAAAACAATGGTGAAAATCAGTGAAAGTGAACTCATAGAAAGGCTCCTTCAATAAATTGTTTTGTTTCAGCTTTTACAGGAGCATGAAAAAAGGTCTCCGTCTTCGCTTTTTCTACAATCACTCCGTTCATTAAAAGCCAGACTTCCTCTCCTAAACGTTTGGCTTGATCTAAGTTATGAGTAACCCAAATAATCGTTTTATTCTGTTCTTTATGTAAATGAGAAATAAGCTGTTCAATTTCATGAGCAGAAGTGGCATCCAAAGCGGAAGTGATTTCGTCTAAAAGTAAAAGGTCCGATCCGTTCGACAGCGTACGGGCTAATGATAACCTCTGTCTTTGACCACCGGATAAATCTCTTGCATCCTGCTCTAACAAGTCAGGGGAAAGGCCGGTTAAGGCACAGAGTTCGTCAGGCATAATATCCTGTTTGCCATGCAGTTTTTGAACAAGCATCATATTCTCTCGTACTGTTCCATCAATAACAGGAGCCGATTGAAAAGCGATGCCCACTTTTTTTCGTAAATCAGAGATATTCCATTTGCTAATGTCTTTACCATATACTTCAATACTTCCTTCATCAGGTGCAGAAAGTAGATTGCACATGGAAAGAAGGGTGCTTTTTCCGGATCCTGATGGTCCTACCATCATGACGAGCGAGCCTTGCATCACTGTACCCGATATGCCTTTTAAAACACTATGTTCTTTATCTTTAAATGTTTTATGAACGTCTGTAAATGTAATAGCAGGTATTGAATTGAACGTGTTCATAGTAGCTCCTTTTTCATTCGTTTTGTTTATTGTAGCATAAGCGAAAGTATAAAAAGTTATTGGGCGATATAAAAAAAACTGTGAAAAATCACAGCTTTTAAACAGTTGTATTCACTTTTTGGCTGGCTTTTAAGGCATAATCTAAATCTTCAAGAAGGTCGTCGATTGCTTCTGTTCCAACCGATAGACGAATGAGTTCTGGCGTCACGCCGGAAGCTTTTTGTTCATCTTCAGATAGCTGTTGATGAGTGGTGCTTGCCGGGTGAATAATGAGTGACTTCGAGTCGCCGATATTGGCTAAATGAGAAAATAACTGAACGGAATCAATTAACTTAGCCGCAGCGTTTTTTCCTCCCCTGACACCAAAGGTTAAAATGGCTCCTTGTCCTTTAGGCAAATATTTTTGTGCCAATGAATAGGAAGGGTGAGAAGGAAGCCCCGCATAATGTACCCAGTCTACTAATTCATGCTGCTCTAAAAATTTCGCTACCTTTAATGCGTTTTCGCTGTGACGCTCTAATCGCAGATGGAGTGTTTCTACTCCTTGAAGAAGTAAAAAGGAATTAAAAGGTGATAAAGCAGCGCCAATATCTCGTAAAAGCTGAACGCGCGCTTTTGTAATATAAGCAGCTTCACCGGCGGCTTCTGTGTATACGAGGCCATGGTAACTTGGATCTGGAGTTGTTAAGTCTGGAAATTTCCCGCTTGCTTCCCAATCAAATTTTCCACTGTCTACGATAACACCGCCAATTGCTGTCCCATGCCCCCCAAGAAACTTAGTAGCAGAATGAACGACAATATCTGCTCCGAAATCGATGGGACGAAGAAGGTAAGGGCTTGGAACAGTATTATCAATAATAAGAGGAATTCCATGTTCGTGGGCAATGTCTGCAACTGCCTCGATGTCTAGCACATTTCCCTGCGGATTTCCAACGGATTCAGCATAAATTGCCTTTGTTTTGGAAGTGATTGCACTTCTAAAATTTTCTGGATTATCGGCGTTTACAAATTTTACAGTAATGCCTAGTTTAGGAAGCGTAGACGAAAAGAGGTTATATGTTCCCCCATATAAACTGCTTGCTGATACAATTTCATCTCCTGCGGAAGCGATATTCAAAATGGAAAAGGTAGTAGCTGACTGACCCGAAGCTACTCCTAGAGCACCAACTCCGCCTTCTAATTCAGCAATTCGCTGTTCAAAAACGTCCGTAGTAGGGTTTACAATTCGAGTGTAGATATAGCCTTGTTCACTTAAATTAAATAAAGAAGCAGCATGCTCCGTATCTTTAAATCCAAATGAGCTTGTTTGATAAATAGGTACGGCACGCGAAAAAGTAGCAGGATCGAGCTGTTGACCAGAATGGATGGCTTGTGTTTCAGGACGAAATGGTTTCTTAGCAGACATTGAAACTCCTCCTTAGATATAAAAACGTATAAAAAACATAGGAATAATAAACTTTAATCATAATATACGAATTCTACTGAATGATGTCAAATAATAATTAGAATATTTAGAAAATATAAATAAGATCAATACTATAATTCAGTGTCGATGTATCTCTTTAATTGTTAAAAATACCATAAAAAATATAAAATGTAAGAAAAATGTCAATATATTTGTATAATTATGTTAGAATATTAGGTGTTTGAGAGTTTTTTAGACAGAGTCGATTTTGCTAGAAGCCTTGAAAAAGTAGTGAAAGACGGGTCTTAAGAGCTACTAACAAAACAAAATAAAAGGAGTTTGATTATGAGTACAGAAGTTAACGTATCTTCCGAAGTCCAAGAGAAAGGAAAGCCTTCTATTTTTGGTTTTATTACGAGTCCGGTTGTACAGTTTGAGAAAATGAAAAGTAATCCGATCATCTGGGGACCTCTTTTACTTATCCTCATCTTAACAGCTGCAACAACGATTCTAGCCGTCTATACCCCTCAGGCACAAGAGGCGCTGCAACAGCAAAAAGAAGCTGGCATTGAAGTGAATTCAACATTTAGTATGATTGGCGGAGCAATTGGCGGAGTTATTGCAGTAGTTGCTACACTGGCATTCACAAGTTTGATTCTGTTTTTAATTGCAAAGTTAGGAACTGGAAAAACAACGTACCGCCAAATGTTTAGTTTGAATTTGTTTGTTACGTTCATCACAACAATCGGTCAGCTAATTAATACGGGAGTCGCTGCACTAGCACATACTTCAGCGAATGTGACTTCGTTAAATGGAATGGTTGGGGCTAAAGGTGCTATGGGAGGAGTATTTAATTCCATTGAAATCTTTTCTATTTGGGGACTTATTCTGACAGCAGTAGGACTACAAAAAGTGGCGAATGTATCAAAAGCTGCTTCTATTATTACAGTGATTATTTTATTCATCTTAGGAGCGGCTATTTCAGGAGTTGGAGGAGCTGCTTCAGAAGCGCTTAAAGGAGCAGGGTTGTAAATGAAAAAAGGAATAATTATTACAGCTGTAGCAGTTGTTATTGTTGCGGTTATTGGGATTAACGTATATCGTGCACAAAGTGTAAGTGGGAAAGCAATCAATGTTCACGTAGCGAATATAAAGGAAAAAAAGTTAAGAAATACAGTTATGGTTCCGGGTACGCTAAAGCTTGCTGATGAGCAATATGTCTATTTTGATGCTGAAAAAGGCGAGGTTGAACGATTTCACGTAACAGAAGGTTCTCGTGTACAGCAGGGAACCTCTCTTGTAACGTACGAAAGCGATGCGCTTGATTTAGAGCAAGAACAAAACAAGCTAGAAAAAAAATCGAGTCAGCTGCAAATTGACTCAGTAAGCAAACAGCTTTCTAATTTAAATAAAAAACAAAAAGAATTAGAAAAAGAAATGAGTAAGCAAGAAGCGAGAGATCAAATCGACACGGAGCGTACGCAGCTCAATCTCGATTTAGAAACGGCTAAAATTGATTTAGAACGAAACAAACTAGAAGCCAAATCAATTGCTAAAAAAGAACGTAATTTAGATGTAGCGAGTGATATTAATGGGACGGTGCTAGAAGTAGATAAAGAAGCGGTTAATAACACAAGTGACGTTCAAAAACCGCTTATACATATTGGTAATACCGATGAATACTTAGCTACTGGTGTGCTGTCTGAGTACGATGCATTAAAAATTAAAACCGGTCAAGCTGTCAAAATTACATCAGATGTTTTGCCTGATAAAGAATGGGCAGGTAGCGTAAAACAAATTGACTATCTACCTCAGCAGCAGGCGTCAGCAGAAGCCGGCAATGATGCGGCTAATCAATATCCAGTTGAAGTAAAAGTAGATGACCAAGATATCACGATGATTAAGCCGGGATTTAAGCTGCTGCTCGAGATTGAAACAAGCAGTAAAAAAGCTTCATCACTGCCGATAAAAGCAGTTGTAAATGAAGACGGAGAAAAATATGTGTACGTAGTGAAAGATAAAAAGGCGGTTCGTAAGGAAGTAAAGATTGGAGAAACAACAAATAAATTTATTGAAATTAAAAGCGGCGTATCTTCTAAAGACAAAGTTATTACAAATCCTTCAAAGGACTTAACTGAAGGTGCGGAAGTGACTGTTCAATGATTGAACTTGTAAATATTCATAAAAGTTATCATCTGGGCAAAGAGGAAGTGCCAATTTTAAAAGATATTAATTTGAAGATTTACGACGGTGAGTTTGTTGCGATTATGGGTCCTTCAGGCTCCGGTAAATCAACGCTAATGAACATTATCGGATGTTTAGACCGCGCTTCTTCAGGCTCCTATTTATTAAATGAACAAGAAATCTCCACTTATAGTGATGAGGAGCTGGCAAAAGTAAGAAATATTCATATTGGTTTTGTTTTTCAGCAATTTCAGCTGTTGCCGCGTTTAACAGCGGTAGAAAACGTAGAGCTTCCAATGGTATACGCCGGCGTATCTCGTAAGGAAAGACGCGCCAGAGCAGAAGCTGCGCTTGAAAAAGTAGGGCTGAGTGAGCGGATGAAACATTTACCGAGCGAGCTATCAGGAGGGCAAAAGCAGCGCGTTGCTATTGCTCGCTCTATTGTTAACAATCCGACGCTTATTTTAGCCGATGAACCCACAGGAGCCTTAGATACAAAAACGAGTGCTGATATTATGGAGCAATTTTCTAAGCTAAATGCAGATGGGACAACAGTTGTAGTTATTACTCATGAACCTGAAGTGGCAGAGTACACATCGCGTACAGTTATCGTTCGTGACGGTAAGGTATTAAGTCATAGCGACAAGGAGAACGATAGCTTATGAGTTTAATAGAAAATATTCGTATGGCTTTTTCCTCGGTTCTTGCTCATAAAATGCGCTCTATTTTGACAATGCTTGGTATTATCATTGGCGTAGGGGCGGTTATTATCGTTGTTGCTATCGGCCAAGGCGGAGAACAGATGATTAAGTCAGAAATAACAGGAGCAAGCAATACAGTTGATGTCTACTATCAGCCTCCTGAAGACGAGATGCAAGCTGATGACCTTTCCATGACGGGGGAGCCGATCTTTACAGAGGATGATATTAAAGCTCTTTCGACTATTCCCGGCGTGAAGAATGTGGTGGCTTCTAGCTCAATGGGAATGGGAATAAGATATAGAGACAAAGAATCAGATACAACTGTTAACGCAATTAATGAAGGGTATATTGAGGTTAATCAGCTTGAAGTTTCAAAAGGAAGAATGTTAGACAGCTCTGACTTTTTATCAGGTAATCGAGTAGGTGTGATCACAAGCGATATGAAAAAAGAGCTGTTTGATAAAAAGGAAGCCCTTGGACAAGTAGTATGGGTTCAAGGACAGCCTATCAAAATTATTGGTGTGACAAAAAAGCCAACGGGCTTTTTAGCATTTGAAATGCCAACTATTTATATTCCAGATAATACGTATAAATCAAGCTTCGGTAAGCTTGACTACACAAACCTTAGCGTTCAAGCAAAAAGCTCTGATCAACTGAAAAAAGTAGGCAATGACGCAACGGATTTGTTAAATAATTTGCATGATGCTGAAGATGCTTACCAAGTGCAGAACTTAGAAGAAATAGCAGATAGCATTGGAAATGTAACGCGAATTATGACAACGATTATTGGATCGATTGCAGGCATTTCCCTGCTTGTTGGCGGGATTGGCGTTATGAACATTATGCTGGTTTCTGTAACGGAACGTACAAGAGAAATTGGTATTCGTAAAGCATTAGGAGCCTCTAAAAGACAAATTTTAACTCAGTTTTTAATTGAATCTATTACGCTCACGCTTATTGGTGGTTTGCTTGGCATCGGCCTTGGCGCAGGCGGAGCGTCTCTTGTTTCGCTATTTGCCGGCTGGCCGTCATTAATTTCGTGGCAAGTAGTACTTGGAGGAGTGTTGTTTTCCATGACGATTGGCATTGTATTCGGCATGCTTCCTGCAAACAAAGCGGCGAAGCTAGATCCAATCGAAGCATTAAGATATGAATAGAGACATTCATTTGCATGTTTTTATTTCAAACTGACGAAAAGCTTTCCAATCATTTTTGAAAAAGCGGACCATTATATGATCCGCTTTTTCTTATTTGTCACTTACTAATATTGATGCGGGCTACGTTGATAATATCGTGTATTTTTTCCACTAGATTAAGCATGAGAAATCCATTTCCTTCGGAGCTTTTTCGATATCCAAGAGGAAGCGTCCTTCTTACAAGTTGAGCATAGATTTCAGCTTCAATTAAAGAACGTCCAAATTCTTTCTCACATAAATTAATTAATAGTGCTACAGCTCCTGCAACGTGGGGAGTTGCCATAGAAGTTCCTGAAAGCGTAGCGTACTTACCTTCTAAATAAGTAGAGATAATGTCAACACCAGGTGCGACCAAGTCTACTTCTTCATTAACATTGGTAAAAGGAGCTAAGTCTAGGTTGCTGTCTACGGCTCCTACTTGAATCACTTCGTTGTAACTTCCTGGGTACGAATATTCAAGTGTTTCTTCGCGGTCATCGCCTTCGTTTCCAGCTGCAACAACGACAGAAACATCTTTATTAACAGCATCTTGAACAGCTTTGTGCAGTTCTGGAACGTCTTGTGGTCCACCCAGTGACATGGAAATAACTCGCGCTCGCTCATTGTTAGGACCGCGCCATTCGACGGCGTAGTTAATAGCGTCAATAATCCATTCGTAATTTCCAGATCCTTCACCGGTAAGTACTTTTAAGCTTAAAATTTTTGCTTTGGGCGCCACCCCTACTACCCCTTCATTATTGAGCGCAGCAGCAATGGTACCCGATACGTGAGTACCATGCCCATTATTGTCTTCAAATATAGAAGAATCTCCATTATGATCGGAAGTGAAATTTCTTCCTCCGATAATACAATCTTTTAAGTCAGGATGATTTGTGTCAACACCAGTGTCGATAACTGCAATTACAATGCCTTCCCCTTGATTGCTTTGTTCCCAAATAGACGGCGCTTGAATTAAGCTTACTCCTTTAGGCGTTTCGTTTGTTGAGTCGATAATCGACTCAATTGTATAAGGAATTAATTTGACTTGTAACGGTTGTTGAGTCATAGTCATCCTCCTTGAAATGAATTCCATAAAAATGGAAGTTGCTTAATTATAAATTCCCAACTATTGCTATAAATTAAACGCTTTTTATGCGATTCCTTTCTTTTTGAATAAAAAGACTCATAAAAGATGTGAGAAGAGGAAAAAAGACCCTAAAGACAAGCCCTACAAAGATTTTTAATGTTATCTGTGTATTCGCTTTTAATGTTTATCTCACACTATAGAAGAAAGAAACTCCAAGAAAAATAACATAGAACTGGTGACTTTTGATATAATTACGAACGGTATGACATTCTCAAAATACATGATATTTATAAATATACATCAATTTGCAAATTACGAAGGGGCTGAGTATAGTGTCAACTTTAACGTCTCAATCTGTCATTAAATGCGGAAAGTATGAACTGAATTATGCGGACCGTACGCTTATTATGGGGATTTTAAACGTAAACCCGGATTCATTTTCAGATGGCGGAAAATACTACGATGTAGATAAAGCAGTTGCTCATGCTGAGGAAATGGTGAAGCACGGAGCAGACATCATTGATATCGGAGGAGAATCAACTCGTCCTGGTTATACAAGAATTAGCGATGAAGAAGAGATTAAACGGATTGTACCCGTTATTTCTGAAGTGGCTAAGCGCGTAGAGGTGCCGATTTCCGTAGATACATACAAGTCGGAAGTGGCCAAGCATGCGCTAGAAGCAGGAGCACATATTATTAACGATATATGGGGCGCAAAGGCTGATCCCAAAATGGCTCAAGTTGCAGCTGACTATAATGTTCCTATTATTTTAATGCATAATCGCCATGAGTCCAATTATACAAATCTGATTACAGATATGATAAGTGATTTAAAAGAAAGCATCTCCATTGCAAAGACTGCAGGAGTTCGAGATGATCAAATTATTTTAGATCCAGGCGTTGGTTTTGGAAAAACGGCTGCCCATAATGTAGAAGCAATTCAGCATTTAGATCAGCTGACGAATATGGGTTATCCGGTGCTGCTTGCTACTTCTCGTAAAGGATTTATTGGACAAATAGTCGATGCTCCTCCTACGGAAAGAATGGAAGGAACCGCAGCTACTGTATATGCTGGGATTGCACAAGGCGTACAAATAGTTCGGGTTCATGACGTATTAGAAATTAAGCGCTTTGTAAAGATGGCAGATGTACTGGTAGGAAAACATGTCTTTCAGTTTTAATAATCATCAAGATAACTGCATTAAAGTCATTTTAAAACCTTAAAATGTCATGTCTATTAGGTAAAGATTCCTGAGCAGTGAAGCTCGGGAATTTTTTATGTATGTAAAGTGGCGGAGGAAAATAATGTACGATTGGATGGTTGATTTTACATAATTTAGCTTTATGATAGAAAGAGAAGATATAACGCTTTCATATTCTGATTAAATCGTGCTGCTTAAAATGAAATAAATAATATCTTGGTATTCAATCTTATTCAATCACCGAAATATGGAGGAGAGAATGAATGAAATTAGCATTGCTTCTTGTCATTATTATCGGCGTTGCTGCCCTTGCAGGTACGATCAGTGCTGCAAAGAAAGTAGATGAAGATTACGGGAAATCTAAAAAGAAAAGTATAGTGAATTTATCTATTATTTACGGAGTCGTATTCATAGGATCAATTGTAGGAGTAGCATGGTATATTGCAGTGAGACCATAAATAAAACGAACACTTCCGTGTTCGTTTTATTTTGATTTTAACGTTAACTCTCCGCTTGAAACAGCTGCATCAATAGGATATTTTCCATTTCCATGCTTTCCTTTTAATACATCTTCTGTTACGGTTGCATTGCTTAACTTAAAGTCATTGTTTATATCACCGCTGCTTACTTTTCCATTCACTTTAAAACCAGCGCTTTTCGGAAGAACCAGCACGGCATCTCCAGATCCTACATCTACAGACACGGCTTCTTCTAGCTTTTTAAAATCCATATAGAGATCACCAGATCCAATGCGCGCCTGAAGTTTTCCTTGATAGTTTGTTCCTTTAATTTCCCCAGAGCCTACAGCAAATTTAGCCGTTTGGCTTTCAACATTACTCAGCTGTAAATCTCCAGAATTAACATCCGTACGAAGAGAGGTGCTCATCAAGTTTGAAATGCTTGCATTTCCAGAACCTACTTTAATCGAAACATCTTTCAGCTGAAGCGCTTGTTCAGGATGTGTAGCAATTTGAAGGTCCCCCGAACCTACGTTAAGCGCAAGGTTATGGTGATAATCTTTAGGAATGTAGATTGTTACTTTTGTGTTTGAAAAAATAGAAAGCCATTGAAAGGGACTTTTTTGATACGCGACAACTAGGGTGTCTCCATTTTGCTTTACATCTACTTTTCCTTTACCTTCTACTTTTGTTTTAATATCTTGACGATCTTGCGGAACAACAGTTGTACTAATGCTTGGAGAGTCGATTTGAATACGCTGAATATCACTTGATAATGCCGCTTCAGACTTGGACGTCTTGAATGAACTTAACGACCAGGAGGAAGGCGCAAACGCAGTAGAAAAGAGGACTGCCGTACCACCTATCACTAAAATAAAAGCCAATATTTTTTTCACGTTATAACCCGCTTTCTATCTATAATTAAATTTGTTTTCTTCTACCATAAAGTGTAAAATGAAAACCGGTTAATTTCAACGAACAGCAGGATTATTTTTTTCTACGTCTCAAGTCGTAAAAATGAAATGTTTTTTGTGAGGAGTTAAATGAAAAGCGAAGTAGAGATTTAAACATACTCATCAAAGAATTAATTTCTTTATTTCAAAAACAGGAAAATAATTGAGTTAAAAGAATGATTAAATTCACTTTTTTTGTGTGATTTTCCGATGAGTAGTTCAAAAGAAGTAATAAATAAATAGAATTTTCATACCAATTTTATTATTCCGAAAAACTTTTAAAGTGTTGATTATTAAAAAAATAAAGGGTAGAATTTGTTCATATCAATTGAATACAGCTAAGATTACGATCTTGTATATTATCAGTAATATGGTCTGATAGTCTCTACCTAGTAACCGTAAAAAACTAGACTACAAGAAAGTTTGGATATAAGCAGCAAAAAGAAGGGCGTATTATCATAGATACAGCCTTCTTTCAAAGCTCTTACTTTTCATACTTTCTGTTATTGTCAGAATTTATGAAAAGTAAGAGCTTTTTTTGTTTTTCAAATACACACCTGGGAGTGGCTTGCATGTACTTTTTATTAAATTTATTAGGCGTTTTTGTAGTAATGGGCGTCGTCTTCTTATGTTCTCCTAAAAAGAAAGAAATAAAGTGGCGTCCGATTGCTTCACTATTAGTCGTTGAAGTCCTCATTACTTGGTTTATGTTAGGAACTTCAATCGGAACATGGATCATTAATAAGATTGCTTCGTTCTTTACTTGGCTGATTTCCTGTGCCAACGATGGAATTGCCTTTGCGTTTCCATCCGTAATGGGAAATCAAACGGTTGACTTTTTCTTCAGTGCATTACTGCCTATCATCTTTGTCGTGACGTTCTTTGATATTTTATCTTACTTTGGTATTTTAACGTGGATTATTGATAAAGTAGGCTGGGTCATTTCGAAAGTTTCTCGCTTGCCTAAATTAGAAAGCTTTTTCGCTATCCAAATGATGTTCTTAGGAAATACGGAAGCATTAGCAGTTATTCGTAATCAGCTTTCTGTGTTAAAGGACAACCGTTTGCTTACGTTTGGAATTATGAGTATGAGCAGTATTAGCGGATCTATTATCGGTGCTTATTTAACGATGGTTCCCGCTACGTACGTGTTTACAGCAATTCCACTGAACTGTTTAAACGCGCTTATTTTAGTGAGCTTATTGAATCCAGTTCATGTTACAAAAGAAGAAGATATGATTTACGTACCGCCAAAGTCAGAGAAAAAAGACTTTTTCTCTACCATTTCAAACAGTATGTTAGTCGGAATGAACATGGTAATTGTTATTTTAGCGATGGTTATTGGATATGTAGCTCTTACATCTGCGCTTAACGGTATTTTAGGCGTTATTGTAGACGGCTTGACTGTACAAAAGATTTTCTCTTACATCTTTAGTCCATTTGCATTCTTACTAGGGCTAACGGGACATGATGCCATGTACGTAGCTCAGCTGATGGGTATCAAGCTAGCAACAAATGAATTCGTGGCGATGATGGATTTGAAGAAAAATCTAGATACACTTCCACCGCATACGATTGCAGTTGCTACAACATTCTTAACATCTTTTGCTAACTTCAGTACGGTGGGTATGATTTATGGTACGTATAATTCTACGTTATCAGAAGGTAAATCAACGATTATTGGAAAAAACGTATGGAAACTGCTTGTGAGCGGTATCGCTGTTTCTTTATTAAGTGCTATGATTGTTGGATTGTTTGTTTGGTAAAAAGTGAAAAAGCTGTGCTTTCGTCTTCGAAAGCACAGCTTTTTTCTTGTTGTATCATCTATTCATTTGAAGAAAAACGCTTATGAATATCAACAGTAAAAGGAAATCACACTATTCAAGAAAAATTCATTTTACTTTTGCAGAAAAACATTTTAAATCTAGTGAGCATTATGTTAAGATTACAAAAGGTTGTTTCATTTAAATTGAGAACACCGCATAAATATGTAAGTAAATATGCATAGAAAACAAAGGTTTATTAATTTTTTCTAGGTAATATCTCGTAATAAATAGGTTGAAAGGAAATGTCGTTAATATGATAGAAGGACAACAGCAAACAAATGAATTAAAAAAGACGATGAAAAGCAGACATTTGTTTATGATTTCGCTCGGCGGGGTTATCGGTACAGGTTTCTTTTTAGGAACAGGATACACGATTAGCCAAGCAGGGGCGATTGGAGCTATCCTTTCGTTTATCGTAGGTGGCTTCATTATGTACTTAACAATGCTTTGCTTAGGGGAACTTGCAGTAGCAATGCCAGTTTCTGGTTCGTTTCAGACATATACAACAAAATTTATTGGCCCTGGCGTTGGTTTTGCTTTTGGATGGTTATATTGGTTGGGCTGGGCTGTAACGGTTGCATTAGAATTTTTGTCAGCAGGTCAGCTTATGCAAAGATGGTTTCCTGATTCTCCTGTATGGATCTGGTGTGCTATATTTGCGCTTTTATTATTTTCATTAAATGCACTGTCAGCTAAAGCATTTGGTGAAGCGGAGTTTTGGTTCGCCAGCATTAAAGTGTTAGCTATTATTTTATTTATCGTACTTGGTGGAGCTGCTATGTTTGGTTTTCTTCCATTAAGCAATGGAGACAGCGCGCCGCTTTTCTCTAACTATACGGCTCACGGCGTGTTCCCTCACGGAATTAGTGCCGTGCTGATTACGATGATTACAGTTAACTTCTCATTTCAAGGTACGGAGCTTATCGGTGTAGCTGCTGGGGAAAGTGAAAACCCAGACAAGACTGTACCAAGAGCCATTAAACAAACGGTATGGAGAACGCTTGTATTTTTTGTACTAGCTGTAGCTGTCTTAGCGGGGATGATTCCGCTTGAAAAAGCAGGCGTAGTTGAAAGTCCATTTGTTGTTGTATTTGACCAAATTGGTATCCCATACGCAGCGGACATTATGAACTTTGTTATCCTAACGGCACTGTTATCTGTAGCTAACTCAGGTCTTTATGCAGCAACGCGTATGCTGTATTCATTGTCAAAAGATAACATGGCAAGTTCAGCTTTCATGAAAGTAAATAAACGCGGTGTGCCGATGAACGCCTTGCTTTTAACATTAGGCATTGCACTTTTATCTTTGCTTTCAGGATTCTTTGCTCAAGAAACAGTATTTGTATGGCTTATTTCTGCAGCGGGTTTAGGTGCACAAATTGGCTGGATTACAATCGCTGCATCACTGCTTGCATTTAGAAAAAGATATATAAATCAAGGAGGGCAAATCGAGGATTTAAAATTCAAAGTCCCTCTTTACCCGGTATTACCTTTAATCGCATTAGTATTAAATACGATTGTACTTGGAAGCATGGCATTTGATGCAGAGCAGCGAATGGCACTGTATGTCGGTATTCCACTAGCGCTGCTGTTTTATGCTTATTATCATGCACGTGTAAAAAAGAAAGTTGATTTATCTATCAGCCGTCAAGAAGTGCAGCTTAAAGACGACAAAAAGGTAATTTTATAAAAATCAAAAAGACGCAAAAGCCCAGGTTTTTGCGTCTTTTTTTATATCTTATTTGTAAACTTAAATTAAAATTAAGTTGACAAATAAAAAGAGATTATTGCAAACTTAAAGCAGCGAACAGAGAAAGGAGGGTGAACATGAAAACGAGAACAATGGCGTATGTTTCTTTATTTGCTGCTTTAACGGCGATTGGTGCATTTATAAAAATTCCTATTCCCTACATACCGTTTACTCTTCAAATTGTTCCTGTCTATTTAGCCGGGGCGCTGTTAGGACCGCGTTTAGGTTTGTATAGTCAGCTATGCTACATAGGTATCGGGTTAATCGGTGTTCCGGTTTTTGCAGAAGGAGGAGGTTTAGGGTATATCTTCAAACCAACGTTTGGCTATTTAATTGGCTATGCTGCAGGGTCATTTATGAACGGCTACCTTATTCAAAAATATGACTTAAAGAAACCTTTTTCTATCTTTTTAGCCAACTTATCTACATTGGTTATTGTGTACGTATTCGGGTGCGTTTGGCTTTACGGAGCAATGAAATGGATAATTGAAAAGCCACTTTCACTGAGTGATACACTTCTTTTTGGAGCTGTTTTGCCAATGCCTGGAGATCTTTTATTGTGCATTTTATGTTCAGTGCTGATTCACCGAATGAAGCCTCAATTTAGCCGTTTATCATCAAAGCGGGCTAAAGCGGGGTAATGAAGACATAGAAAAAAGAGGAGGAAAGAAAGTGGGCAAAGCGTATTTTATTACGGGAACTGGAACAGATATTGGTAAAACGCTGGTGACAAGCATTTTGTATAAAGTACTTAGCCGTCTAGGAATAAAAACGACAATTTGCAAACCGTTTCAAACCGGCTACCAAGATGAAATCGGAGGTTATCCAGATATTCACTGGTTTGAAACAAGGCTCGGAGTAGCAAATACAGGTATTTATCAGTTAAAGCCAGAGACGTCTCCTCACTTGGCTATTAAACTGAGCAATAGGCAAGTAGAGCCTTCAATCGTCTTAAAGCGCATTAATGAATTAAAAAAGGCATTTGACGTAGTACTCGTGGAAGGAGCGGGAGGACTTGCCGTACCTTTAATTGAAGAGGAAACAACGTTTTATATGACAAAAGATTTGATCCTAGATGCACAAATGCCGGTTATTGCTGTTGGAACAACGGAATTAGGAGCTATTCACGATGCGCTTTCTACCTTTTCATATGCAAGTGAGCATCATCTTAAAATCAACGGACTCATTTTTAATCGTTTTAATCACAGCAGTATCATTCATAAAGACAATGTTCGAACGATTGAAAAGCTGCTTCAAGTCTCTTCTTTAATGACTGTACCTGTATTTACTCATATCGATGAAGAGTTAGAAGCATATATTGAGAAATTGGTGAGGCAAAAAAGTGTGATTCAACATATTGAGGAGGTGTTTGACTGTGTCGTATCAAAAAGCTGAGCTGGAAAAATGGGATAAAGAATATGTATGGCATCCCTTTACACAAATGAAAGCTTACCGTGAATCGAATCCCCTTATCATTGAAAGAGGAGAGGGAAGCTATTTGTATGACGTAGCGGGAAACAAATATTTAGATGGATACGCTTCTCTATGGGTGAACGTGCATGGACATAATGATCCGGAATTAAATACAGCTTTACATATACAAGTGGAGAAATTAGCGCATTCTACACTGCTTGGATCGGCAAACGTTCCATCCATTTTGTTAGCTAAAAAGCTAGCGGAAATTACTCCTGGCAGCTTATCGAAAGTATTCTATTCTGATACAGGCTCTGCCGCTGTTGAAATTGCGTTGAAAATTGCCTATCAATATTGGCAAAATCTCGACTCTGCAAAGTACAAAAACAAAAGTAAATTTATCTCATTGAATGAGGCATATCACGGAGATACAATCGGGGCAGTCAGTGTAGGAGGCATGGATTTATTTCATCGCATCTTTAAGCCTTTACTGTTTGAACGCATTCCCACACCTTCTCCTTACATCTACCGTATGGACGGGTTCGAAACCGAAGAGCAAGCTTCAGCTTACTGTATTCACCAGCTGGAGAAGCTCTTGCAGAACAACGGAGAAGAAGTAGCCGGCTTGATTATTGAACCGCTTGTGCAAGGAGCAGCGGGTATTATTACTCATCCTCCCGGTTTTTTAAAACAAGTAGAGCGTCTGTGCAAAGCGTACGGGGTATTGCTCATTTGTGATGAAGTAGCTGTCGGATTCGGGCGAACAGGAACGATGTTTGCATGTGAACAAGAAGACGTAGTACCAGACATTATGTGTGTAGGAAAAGGGATCACAGGAGGATATATGCCGCTTGCTGCTACGTTAACAAGCGAACAGATATTTAATGCTTTTTTAGCTCATCCAGATGAAAATAAAACGTTCTTTCATGGACATACGTATACGGGAAATCAATTGGCCTGTACAGTAGCGCTTAGAAATATTGAACTGATAGAAGAAAGAGAGTTAATCCGTAGTGTAAAAGAAAGGTCGAAAGTTTTTAAACGTTATCTATTAAAGCTTTATGAACTGCCTAACGTGGGAGACATTAGACAAAGAGGATTAATGGCAGGAATCGAGGTTGTCAAAGACCGCCAAACAAAGTCTATTTTTGAAGATAAAAAAGTGATGGGAGATATTATTTTAGCGGCTCGCCAAAAAGGTTTAATTATCAGAGAGCTAGGTCCTGTAATTACGATGATGCCTATTCTTTCAATGACGGACGAAGAATTAAAAACAATGGTTGAAATTGTATATGAATCAATTAAAGAAGTAATCGCACGCTATACAGTGAGTTAAATAAAAAGAGACTAAGACAAAAATATTTTATTTAATTGAAAAAAGATCCGAACGATTTATCGTTCGGATCTTTTTTCAATCAATAAATGTTTTTAATACTTGATAGTCGCAGTGATCGCACATGCTGATTTTCATCTTTTAATAGAAGAGTTTGTTCGAGCAAGTTTAAGTTTTGAATATAACCTTTGACCGTTTGAACAAAACCGTTGTTTTGATAGTTAATAGTTAGTAATTTATTCGTTTTTAATGCTTTTAAAATCATACCTGTTTTCTCCCTTCTTATATCGCAGTTGACGAAAAACTACAAAATAATGAAGAAGCATTGGAGGCTTGTATTATTTATAAAAATTACTCTATTTTTTATAAATGCTCTCCTGCTACTAATAGTAGAGAATGATGGTGAAAAACAGATGAAAGATAAAGAATAAGGTTTGATTTATTGTAATGAACTGACTTTTCCTTTACAAATACCTATTTCAAATTTCTTTTTAGTGATAAAATACTGTTAGTGAAATAACTACTTCTTTTCATTAAAGGGTAAGAACGGGTTATATTGATAGAGTTTTAGTTCTCTATTTCTAGTAATGAAATAAGAGATAGAGAAATAGACTAATAAAAATCAATCAAGGAGTTTTTGTATGGATCAGAGTTTTATTTTAAATCTTTTAGAAATTTTACTCATTAACATTGTACTAAGTGGCGATAACGCAGTCGTGATTGCTTTAGCTTGTCGGAATCTTCCGGACGAGCATCGAAACAAAGCGGTTGTTTTCGGTACATTAGGAGCGGTTGTATTACGTGTAGGGCTAACGTTTGTCGCTGTATATTTATTAACAATCCCATTTTTAAATTTCATCGGAGGCCTGCTGCTTCTATGGATTGCGATTAGTCTTTTAAAAGGGGAAGATGACGGAGATATTAAAGCGAATTCAACTCTAGCAGGTGCTATTAAAACAATTATTATAGCGGATCTTGTTATGAGTTTAGATAACGTAGTAGCGGTTGCGGGTGCGGCCAACGGCAGTATTCTACTCATTATCCTTGGTCTTGTTATCAGCATTCCGTTAATCATTTGGGGAAGTCAGCTTTTAATGAAAATCATGGAAAAATTCCCGATTATCATCATTGCCGGAGCAGCGCTTCTTGGCTATACTGCTGGTGAAATGATCTTTAAAGACAAAGCGGTAGGACATGTATTAGAAGGGTTAAATCCGCATTTGCATACAATTGTTCCTATTTTGTTAGCTATTTTAGTTGTTGTTGTTGGGAAACTTAGCGGACGTTCTAAAAAAGAAACTCATTAATCCTAAAAAAGAGGCTGGGACAAAAGTATTTAAGATGAAATGAAAAACGAACCACTAATCAATTTTGATTGGTGGTTCGTTTTTTTGTTGTGGTGAACGTAGGCTTCATTTGTTTAGATCCTTCTAGCAGTTGATTGGAGGACAAGGCGAAGACTCCTGCGGGAAAAGCGGAACAGATGAGACCCCGCAGGAGCGTACGCGACGAGGAAGCTCATCGGCCGCCCGCGGAAAGCGAAGTCTTGTACGGAAATCAACTGCGGTGTCATAAGCGGTTCAGCTCATGTATCCCATTTATTCGTCTTTAGATTGGATTCATTTGGCTATGTCTCAACTTCTTTTTTATTATTTAGCTAATGGAGGTGCGGAATTAACGTCTTGTATCGTCTCTACAGGAGGATGAAATTCATTTTCCATTTTCGATACAACTACAGTTGCTACACCATTTCCAATTAAGTTTGTAATGGCACGAGCTTCCGACATGAAGCGGTCTACCCCGATTAACAGCGCGATTCCTTCAACTGGAATCATTGGGAATGCAGCAAGCGTAGCTGCTAGTGTAATAAATCCAGAGCCAGTAACTCCGGCCGCTCCTTTAGACGTTAGCATTAAAATACCAAGTAGCGTAATCTCTTGCATTAACGACAAGTCGACTCCATACGCTTGAGCGATAAAGATAGCAGCCATGGATAAGTAGATTGCTGTTCCATCTAGGTTAAATGAGTAACCAGTTGGAATGACAAGTCCTACTACAGATTTTGAACATCCGTACTTCTCCATTTTGTCCATCATTTTTGGCAGTGCAGATTCCGAAGAAGACGTACCTAATACAAGTAGAATTTCTTCTTTAATAAAAGCAATGAATTTAAAAATATTAAATCCATAAATCTTAGCGATGGTTCCAAGTACAAATACAATAAATAAGAACATAGTAATGTAAACAGATCCCATTAAGAAACCGAGTTTTTGAAGAGAGCCTATTCCAAAGTTACCGATCGTATAAGCCATCGCTCCGAACGCCGCAATAGGTGAAAGTTTCATAATCATATTAACAATGCCAAAGAAAATATCTGTACAGCGTTCAAAGAATGTAATGACAGGAGCCGCTTTTTCGCCGAGTGTAGCTGTAGCCATTCCAAATAGTACGGCAAAGAATAAGATTGGCAATAATTCACCATTTGCCATTGCGCCAAATACGCTGTCTGGAATAATTCCCATGATAAACTCCATAAAGCCATGCTCCGCTTCAGCTGCTTGCTGCGTATATTGAGTAACATCAGCTCCGCTTGCGCCATTGATATTAAAGCCAGCCCCAGGCTTGATAAAGTTTACAACGATAATTCCAATTGCTAAGGCAAAAGTAGTGACAATCTCAAAGTATAAAAGAGCTTTACCTCCAATTCGTCCCACTTTCTTTAAATCTCCCATGCTTCCGATACCGATGACCACTGTTAAGAAAATAATTGGGGCAATCACCATCTTAATTAATTTAATGAAGATATCAGCCAATACTTTTAATTTAGCTCCAAATTCAGGAAACATAAAGCCAATTGCAATACCAAGAAGGATACCAATGACAACTTGAACGGTTAGGTTTTTAAAACTTAATTTCATATGTAATGCTCCTTTCGAGAATGTTTTTGTTAACGCTTACATTATTCTTATCCTTATATTAACTGATAATTTTAACTATTTATATTTCTGGTGATAATGTTCTTTTTGGTCATTTTGGTCAAAAAAAGTGATGAACATATAGTCATCACTTTTTGCTTTCGATATTTTTTATTTGCTGAATGATATCAAGCGTTTGTTTTGTTGCATTGGCTTCAAACGATTGATAAAGAGAGTTAAACTGCTTTTTCCATTCGGCTTTCTGTGTATCATTTAAGTAATAAACGCGCATGCCAGATTTATTTTTTATTTGCTGCAGCTGTTCATCGTTCATCATTTTTGATTGAGTCCAAATCCAGTTCGTTGTTTCTACCATGGCATCACTTAATAGTTGTTTTACATCTTCAGGGAGGCTGTCCCAATATTTTTGATCCATTAAAACAGCATAGCCCAAGTATCCATGGTTGCTGATGGTCATATATTTTTGCAGCTCGTACAAACGTTTTGAATAAATATTAGAAATCGTATTTTCCTGTCCATCAAATTCCTGTCGTTCAAGGGATTGATATACTTTATTAAACGAGACAGCCTGAGGCTTAGCGCCAAGAAGTTCGAATTGTTTTTTGATTACTTCACTTGGCATAATGCGAAATGTTTGACCTTGAAAATCTGCTGGATGGAGCAAAGGTTTTGTATTGCTGGTCATTTGTTTAAAGCCGTTGCTCCATAAAGCAAGCCCTTTAATGTTTTTCTCTTGCAGCGTACTCAACAAATCCTGTCCGATTTTCCCGGTAAACACTTGTTTTGCCTCGCTGTAATCATCGAAAATGAAGGGGAGATCAAAAAGTTGCCACGTAGGGGAAAGGTCGGTTAGCTTTGAAATAGAAGGCGCAATCATTTGTACATCGTTTCGGCGCAGAGCGGCAAGTTCTTCGTCGTCTGAATACAACACACCGTTTGAATATACTTCAATTTTAACTTTACCATCCGATTTTTGATTAACGATTTCAGCGAATTTTTGAGCGGCTAAGCCTTTTGGAGTGTTCTCAGCTACAACGTGGCTAAAATTAATCACAATTTGCTTATTTAATCCTTTTTGCTCATCGTCATGATACACATTATCCTGATTTATAACCGTATACTGCAAAAAAACATAGATCATCAAGAAAACGCTAACAATGATACTTGCCCCTATAAACATCTTCAAAATGTCCAACCCCGCGATTCAATAATTTTTCTCTACAAATATTCTAACACGCAATTTCTCAACGTGGTAAAATTAAAATAAACTTCAATCAGCAGTAGGTGTTCCGCTATGATGCGCTTATCGATGCAAACGAAAATGACGGGGCTAATCTTTTTTATCGTGGTCTTTTCGTTGTTTTTAGCAAGTATTGTCGTGATTAATAATTTTGTGCAGTCAAAAGAAAATGATTTAGAGCAAAGGGCTTTGATCACTTCGAGAACAGTTGCTGAAATGCCTGAAATTCGAGAAAAAATTGAAAAAGATAGCAAGAACATTAATCAAATTGTAGAGCCGATTCGCATTATTCACGGTGCTTATTATGTAGTGGTGATGAATATGAATCACGAACGTTTGTCTCATCCTTTGCAAAGCATGATTGGGAAAATTTCTAAAGGAGAGGACGAGGGCCAGGCGTTTGCAGAACATACTTATACTGATAAAGCAAAAGGAGAAGGCGGGATGGTCATTCGTTCTTTTGTTCCCGTTGTAAACGATCAGCATGAACAAGTAGGAGTCGTTGTCTCAGGCTACCTTCTTCCGAAATTTACAGAGGTTATTTTAAGTTTGAAAAAAGAAATTTTTCTCATCTCAGGTCTCGCTCTTTTTTTTGGAGGATGGGGAGCGTGGGCGCTTGCATCTCGTATTAAAAAAGAGATGTTTGAGCTTGAGCCTCATGAAATTGCTCGTTTGTTTGTAGAACGAACGGAGACTTTTAATGCCATGCATGAAGGAGTCATTGCCATTGATAAAGAGGAGAACATCACTATTTTTAATCATAAAGCGAAAATTATGATGGATGTACCCGATGAGGTAATTGGGAAAAAGATCTATGATGTGATTCCAGATACAAGACTGCCAGAAATTCTGCAGCTTAATCAGCCTGTTTATAATCGAGAGCTTCAAGTTCGCAATTTAAATATTTTAAGCAATCGTGTGCCGATTAAGGTTAATAATCACACAGTCGGTGCGGTCGCTATTTTTCAAGACAGAACAGAAGTTAAAAAATTAGCTGAAGAGTTAACAGGGGTTAAATCATTTGTAAGCGCTCTTAGAGTTCAAAACCATGAATACATGAATAAACTTCATACCATTGCAGGGCTTATCCAACTTGGAAATAAAGACAAGGCTCTTCAGTACGTTTTTCAAGTGTCTGAACAGCAAGAAGAGCTCACCCAGTTTCTTCATAAACATATTAAAGATGAAAGTATATCGGGATTGCTGTTAAGCAAAGTCAGCCGTGCCAAAGAACTTGGAATTGAGTTAGCTATCGATCGCCACAGCGAGCTTCACTCATTTCCTCCTTACTTAGATCATCATGATTTTGTGATTATTATTGGTAACTTAATTGAGAACGCTTTTGATTCGTATCATCATATGGAGCGTCGTGAACGGAAGGTCTATATAAGTATGGAACAAAATGACGGCATTCTTTCTATATTAGTTGAAGATAACGGATGTGGCATGAATGAGGATCAAGCAGAGAGAATCTTTGATGAAGGTTTTTCAACCAAAGCAAAGGAAACTAGAGGAATTGGTTTGCATTTAGTAAAACAAATTGTTGAAAAAGGAAACGGTCAGATCGAAGTAGAGTCAGAATTAGATGTTGGCACGACTTTTATCATTACATTCTTTTTATAGGGGGAGTGGGAAATGAATAAAAAAGAATGGACGGTGCTTCTCATAGAAGACGATCCTATGGTACAAGAAGTGAACCGCCAATTTATTGAACAAGTTGAAGGATTCATCGTTATCGCGGCAGCTTCGAATGGTTTAGAAGGTATACAGCTCATTAAACAGCATCAGCCTGATTTAACGATTATTGATATGTATATGCCTAGTCAAGATGGCCTAACCACCTTACAGCAAATTCGAGCAAATGGCTATAAAACAGACGTGATAGCAGTTACGGCTGCAAGTGATATTGAAACCGTACGAAAAGTTCTTCAGTACGGCGCGGTGGATTATATTATGAAACCGTTCAAGTTTGAACGAATGAAGCAAGCGCTTGAGCAGTATCGTTCGTTTCAAGTTAAAATAAGTCAAAAAGAATATATTACTCAGTCTGAATTAGATTCTATGCTGTTTCAGCAATTCGAAGAAAAAGCCGATTTTCTTCCAAAAGGGCTAAATGCGGTTACGTTAAGGAGGATACAACAATATCTTTCCGAACAGAAGCATCCGATTTCTGCTGAAGAAGTGGCGGACGGCGTAGGAATTGCGCGTGTTACGGCAAGAAGGTATTTAGAGTTTTTAGAACAGGAAAACGAGCTGAAATTATCAGTTGAATACGGCAGAGTGGGGAGACCTATTAATCGCTATATGTTAAAAATAAATTAAATCATACAGAACAGCTTTTATTTGGAAAAGCTGTTTTTTTGCGTTAGAAAGTATATCTTTTTCTCTCCTAGAACAAATTAAGGTATACAGTTTTCGCTATCCAAAGAATACTTCGTGCGGTCATTAATTCATAAAATGTCCCTGAAAAAGGATTAATGGCGGAAAAATTGGGGAATATGCATTTTGACATTTAATTTTAGCACAGGAAGGTTTTGAAACATGGACATATTTTTAGCTGTCTTACCAGCCATATTTTGGGGAAGCATTGTGCTTTTCAATGTGAAACTAGGCGGAGGACCTTATAGCCAAACGCTTGGAACCACGTTGGGAGCTTTGATTTTCTCTATCGGTATTTATATTTTTGTACACCCTACGCTTACACCTTTAATCTTTGGCGTTGGAGTTGTATCGGGATTATTTTGGGCAGTTGGACAAAGTAATCAGCTGAAAAGTATTGATTTAATCGGAGTTTCTAAAACGATGCCTATTTCAACTGGGCTTCAGTTAGTTTCCACTTCATTATTTGGAGTAATTGTGTTTCACGAGTGGTCTACAAAAACTTCAATTATTCTTGGTGTGCTCGCTCTTATCTTTATTATTGTAGGGATTGTTTTAACATCACTTCAAAGCAAAGAAGAGAAAGAGGCTGAAGAAGGAAAAGGAAACTTCAAAAAAGGAATTGTTATTTTATTAATTTCAACCGTTGGTTATTTAGTTTATGTTGTAGTAGCCCGTCTATTTAATGTAGACGGATGGTCGGCTTTATTACCTCAAGCAATTGGTATGGTTATTGGAGGAGTATTGCTGACGTTTAAGCATAAGCCATTTAATAAATATGCAATTCGCAACATTATCCCAGGTCTTATTTGGGCCGCTGGTAATATGTTTTTATTCATCTCGCAACCTAAAGTAGGCGTAGCGACAAGCTTTTCGCTTTCTCAAATGGGAATCGTCATTTCAACACTAGGCGGGATCATTATTTTAGGTGAGAAGAAAACGAAGCGTCAGTTAGTTGGGATTATTATTGGAATTATACTGATCATCATAGCAGGAGTCATGTTAGGGCTCGCCAAAAGCTAACTAGGAGGGTATTAACAATGTATAAAGATTTAGAAGGAAAAGTAGTGGTCATAACAGGTTCATCTACAGGTTTGGGAAAATCAATGGCGATTCGTTTTGCGACAGAAAAAGCCAAAGTAGTTGTGAACTATCGTTCTAAGGAAGACGAAGCTAACAGCGTTTTAGAAGAAATTAAAAAAGTTGGCGGAGAAGCAATTGCTGTCAAAGGTGATGTAACAGTTGAGTCTGACGTTATCAATTTAGTTCAATCTGCTATTAAAGAGTTTGGAAAGCTAGACGTTATGATTAACAACGCAGGGTTAGAAAATCCGGTTTCATCTCATGAAATGTCTTTAAGCGATTGGAATAAAGTCATTGATACGAACTTAACGGGAGCTTTTTTAGGCAGCCGTGAAGCGATTAAATATTTTGTGGAAAATGATATTAAGGGAACAGTTATTAACATGTCGAGTGTTCACGAGAAAATTCCTTGGCCATTATTTGTTCATTATGCAGCAAGTAAAGGCGGTATGAAGCTTATGACTGAAACACTGGCATTAGAATACGCTCCAAAAGGTATTCGTGTAAATAACATTGGACCAGGAGCGATTAATACACCGATTAACGCTGAGAAATTTGCTGATCCTGAGCAGCGTGCAGATGTAGAAAGCATGATTCCAATGGGATACATCGGAGAGCCGGAAGAAATTGCAGCAGTTGCTGCATGGCTAGCTTCTTCAGAGGCGAGTTATGTAACAGGAATTACGCTCTTTGCTGACGGCGGTATGACACAGTACCCATCATTCCAAGCAGGACGCGGATAAGAAAAAACGCACTCTATGATAGAGTGCGTTTTTTTAGTTTTCCTGAGCTTTTTTTTGGTTCTTAGGAGCTGACTGGTGTTGAATTCGCAAAAAAAGCAAAATTAAAACGATGCAGCCAGTGATGCTGTACATCCCGAGAATAAGCGGCTGCTGTGTATCTGTTCCAGAAGTAATGCCGTGATACAGTGCTAGCAAATAGCCTGGAAAAGCAAGAAAATGAATGGCTTTCCATGTTTTTCTCCCAAGCTGTTTTATAAAGTCGGATGTACTAATTAGTACGAATAAAATGTAGAGTGAAATAGTACCAAGACCTGTGCTAATTGGTTTGTAATCGGAAGTGAACGGAATTAAAATGTCAGAAAGTGAAAAATGAATAGATTGATCAAATGATAAAACAAGTCCGTGAATCATTCCAAATAATAACCCGAACCACCCTGATGATTGATGAACTAGCAAAAGCTGTTTTTTTCGTTTTGGTTTAAAAAACGAAAAGCTGTGAGAAATGCCAGCGGCAACCGATACAAACATTAGTAAATAAGAAGTTAAGCCGGCTGCCCGAATGGTGTTCCATACGGGAAAATGAGCACTAAATTGCGCGAGGAGAGTAGCCATAATGGTATACCTGACCTTTCACATGTTTTTCGATTAGTACGTTGCCTTCTTTTGTAACCGCAATTACTTCTAAAGAAGGGTGATGCATTTTAGCTAACCTTAATCCAGCGTCCCAGCCGAGAATAAGTATGCACTTTGCATAGACTTCAGAAATGGTCAAGTCTTCTGAAACGACCGTTACTTGCAGAAGCTCTGATGAACTAGGCTTGCTATTTCTGCCGTCAATAATATGATGGTGAGTGTGTCCGTTCACTTTCCACGAACGCTTGCCTACACTGCTTGTGGCAATACCGCTGTTGCTTTTTACTTTAATGGTCGTGAGATTTTTTGATGCATCAAATGGATGAGAGAGAGAAATGGACCAGTGCTTGCTAGCGGGCCCCCACGTTACAATATCTCCGCCTCCATCGATTGCTCCAAGTGAAGTTCCTTTTTTCTTTAATTGATTCGCCATTTGCTGAATGCTCCAACCTTTTGCGATTCCTCCTAAATCCAGACCGATATTAGAAGCAAGCTGAATACTTCTCATTCCTTTATGAATCATAATAGGGTTAACAGCATCAAAAGCTGCTACTTCTTGAGGTAGCTGATTGTTAGGCAGTTGTTCAAAGCTTTGGTCATATCCTAGAGTTTGAATAGAATGATACAGAAATGGGTTGAAAATTCCGTTTGTCTCATTGTAATAGTAATAGGCTGCTTTTACAGCTTCATACAGCATTTTTGACGGTAGAAATAATCTTCCGTTCAGCGAATTAAGCTGTGAAAGCTCGCTTGTTGGAAGAAAGCGGCTTAGGGTTTCTTCTACAAGATAACACCAGCTCTCTACTTTTTGGCTGACAGGTGTTTCAAGCTGATATACATTAAATGTGGTATTCATCGCTTTAAATGAATAGCTCATTTCATCACATCCTTAAGAAGGTCTTGTTTGCATAGAAGAATCATTATTGTTGCCCCAATTATCCTGACCATTTGTGGAATCATCATTTGACCACTGATCATCTTCACTGCTTGAATTATCGTCTGACCATTGATCACTTTGTTTGCTAGAACTGTCATTTGACCATTGATCTTGCCCGTTAGTTCCATTGTCCGTATTGGAGTCAGATCCTGAATCTGGAAATAGATCCGTCTCATCTTCCGTTTGAGTTTGCGATGAATTATTGGCGGATGTATCGTTATTTAGTGCTGTAGATGTTGAATTTGTTTGATCATATTTTTGAGAAAGCCCTACAAATGTTGTAAATGCAGCAACGCTCGATAAACCAACCATCCATTTTGTCCATTTATTAGCTGCCATTGATATGCTCCTTTTATCTTTCCTATTTTGCAACTGAACACTGAAGAAAAACTGAAGTGGAAGGTAACATACATCGTTCAATTGTTATAGTTCAATATAGACAGAAAAAATGAAAAAATAGTGAAATAGATGTAGGTTGGATTATTCTCGTAGGGAATTCAGCGAATTATTAGATTAAAAAAAGGTTGTTCTTTTTAGAACAACCCTTTTTTAATCAGCGATAAATCTTACTAATCGATACGTAATAAACCGTTAACTGTACAAGAGAAAGAAGCAAAAGAACGGCAATGGGATAGAAGCTAAAAGAATTAGGTAACAGCGGATAAAAAGCGATTAAGATAGCGCCTATAGGAATAGAAAATAGGAGAAAAACAAAGGCTTTTTTACAAGCTTCTGCTGTTATCATCTTTTCACGTTCATCTTCCTCTGCAAATTCAAAAGGAAATAATAAAGGCGAAACGTTCTTCGTCTTTTTACGCGCTCGGTAGTAAAAAAAGGACACGATTAAAAGCACAATTAAAGAAGCGAAAGAGCCTATAGACATGGTAATTTCCCACGGGGGTTCAGGGTGGTTCATAACTTCACTAAATTGAATATTTAGGCTTAAAAAATCATATAAAAACCAACCTACGCATAGCAGAGACACTACATTCAACAAATAAGATTTAATAACATTACTCAACATTTTTCTCCTCCTTTTGAAGTGTAAAAACATCTTCCATTTTTAATTGAAAGACATCACAAATTGTTAAACCAAGTAGTAGGGAAGGAACGTAATTTCCCTTTTCAATAGCTGCAATGGTTTGGCGAGTGGCTCCAACTTTTTCAGCTAAATCTCCTTGCGTATATCCATGTTTAGCTCTAAGCTCTTTTACGTGATTAATAAGAGTCAATATGATCACCCGCTGCCTTTTTAATAAATTTGTTAAGTTGATTTAACATTATGTAAAGTTAATTTAACATCAATTGGATGATTTTTCAATATATAATGGATAAAAAATACAAAAAAGATCCTAGAAGAATTCTTCAGGATCTTTTTTGTTAATAAATTTCTTTAATGCCAGACAAACGAATGGAAAAAATGTTTTGTTTTTCATCTCGTAGGGAGAGGGTTTGGTCGGTTAGGTTTAAATTTTGGATTTTTCCTTTGAAGGTTTGAAGCAGGCCATTTTCGTAATAATTCACGGTTACATGTTTGTTTTTCTTTAACGCTTTTAAAATCATTTATTCATCTCCTTTCATGTGTGCATCTGTTATGAAAAGAAAGCTGTGGCTTAAGCATAAGAATTTGGAGAATGCTCAAGGCAGAATTATTATTATACAGCAAGATGAGAATAGTTTGTAGATAAATTGTGAAAAAATGCACAAGTTTGCAGTGCGGGTGTTGCAACAGAATACAGTATATGAGGAGAGGAGGGGTTTTATGATAAAAAAGGTGATTTTAGTTTATTTATTTGTGGGTATTAGGTAAACTAGTAGATGAATTTAAAGAATCTATCTATAGTTGTGAAGGCTAGGATTTCATTTAATTTTCATTTTCTATGAGTATAATGATAAAGGTTTTCTATATGTTCTTTGTGAATCTACTCATAAACTAATCGAGAAAGGAAAATCAAAATGAAGCGAATCGTTTCTAAGCCGCTGCACTATTTCATATTAGCCGCTGTTTTAATGTGGATAAAGTCGTATGTGGCTTATAAAACTGAATTTAACTTAGGCGTAAGTGGCGTAATGCAGCAAATGCTGCTGTTTATAAACCCTGTAAGTTCAGTGCTGATCTTTTTAGGAATCGGCTTATTTTTTAAAGGAAAGAAATCAGGAGCTTGGATTCTTGCAGGCAGTTTCATTATGACGCTGCTGTTGTACAGCAACATTCTCTATTATCGTTTTTTTAACGATTTTGTAACTCTTCCCACACTGTTGCAGACAAGTAATGCAGGAAGTATGGGTGGAAGCATTATGGATTTATTAAAAGCACATGATGTTTTTTATTTTGTTGATTTTATTATTTATCTTTTCTTCTTTTTTAGTAAAAAAATTGACTGGCATAATGAAAAAGTATCGGTTAAGAATGCTGTAACCATTCTTTCTTTAGGATTCATGGTTTTTTCTGTCAACTTAACATTAGCAGAAATTGATCGCCCGCAGCTTCTATCTCGAACTTTTGACCGCAATTATCTAGTAAAGTATTTAGGCGCCTATAATTATACGATGTATGACGGTGTTCAGACTGCTCAAAACTCTAAACAGCGAGCTTTTGCAAGCAGCAATGACTTAACGAACGTCGTTAATTTTAAAAACAGTCACTATGCGGAGCCTAATTCCGTTTACTTCGGAAAAGCTAAAGGGAAAAATATTATTAAAATTCATTTGGAATCATTTCAGTCTTTTTTAATTGATTACAAATTAAATGGCCAGGAAGTGACACCGTTTTTAAATTCGTTGGCCCATGGAAATGACTTTACGTATTTTGATAACTTCTTTCATCAAACAGGACAAGGAAAAACATCAGATGCTGAGCTGATGATGGACAACTCTCTATACGGCCTTCCTCAAGGTTCTGCCTTTGTACTAAAAGGAAGCAATACGTATCAGGCAGCACCAGCTATTTTAGATCAAAAAGCTGGCTATACGAGCGCTGTACTGCACGGAGACTATAAGACTTTTTGGAACCGTAACGAAATTTACAAGCAGTTCGGTGTGGATAAGTTTTTTGATGCAAGTTATTACAATATGACGGGTGAAAATAAAATTAATTATGGCTTAAAAGACAAACCGTTCTTTAAAGAATCTGTTCCAATGCTGCAGTCTTTACCACAGCCGTTTTATGCGCATTTAATTACGTTAACAAACCATTTTCCATTTTTACTTGGAAACAATGAGGCAAGCATACAGCCAGCTAACACGGGCGATGCGACAGTTGACCGCTATTTCCAAACGGCTCGTTATTTAGACGAATCATTGCAATCTTTCTTCCAAGAACTGAAAGCTTCTGGGCTTTATGATAATTCTGTGATTATGATTTATGGAGATCACTACGGTATTTCTGAAAATCATAATGCGGCAATGGAAAAAGTAATGGGAAAAGAAATTACACCTTATGAAAATGCTCAGCTGCAGCGTGTACCTCTATTCATTCACGTTCCTGGAGTAAAAGGCGGAGTTAATCATACGTACGGTGGAGAAATTGATGTTGTGCCAACTCTTCTTCATTTAGTAGGGATTGACAGCAAAGAGTTTATCCAATTTGGTACAGATTTATTTTCTAAAGGTCATGATGATGTAGTAGCGTTCCGCAATGGCAACTACGTATCTCCGAAATATACACTAGTGGATGGAACGTATTATGATTCTAAGACAGGCCAAGCGCTTAAAGAAAATAATCAAATGAAAGCTTATAAACAGAAGGTAGCGAAAGAACTGGAGTTATCTGATCAAGTGCTTTATGGAGACTTACTTCGTTTCCACAAGCTGAAGGATTTCCAAACAGTCGACCCTTCGAAATATATGTACGGGAAAGAAGAAACAGAAACATCAGCTAAATAAAGCTAAAATCAAAAGAACATGATGACTTCTGCAAAGCAGAATGAGCATCATGTTCTTTTTTACTGTAAACTATTCATCAATAAATTTCTTTAATTCCCGATAAGCGAATAGAGAAAGTATTTTGCTGTTCATCTTTTAATGAAAGCGTTTGGTCTGTTAAATCTAGGCGCTGTACTTTTCCTTTAAACGTTTGAAGCAAACCGTTTTTATAATAGTTAATTGTAACGGCCCCGTTTTTTCTTAATGCTTTTAAAATCATTTTCAAAACTCCTTCCATATTTAAAATGTGTATGATTAACGAGCTGTAACATTCATTTTCATTTGCATATTTTTATTATACACAAAAATAGAAAGCGTTTTCACTAAAAGTTTGAACACTTTGTGAAAACTTTAACAGAGAATGTGACAAATACATACAGAAACTGATTTATTTGTCGTATTCATCATAAAACACATTTATGAAAGGAGTGTTAAGAACGTGTTAAAACTTTATGGATGGAAAAATATTATAAGATGTCGTTTGAAATGTCGTAGTGAATCCATTCACCGTTCGTTACATTTCCTCCCATTTTTCTGTAAAGCGTTTGAGCTCTTATATTATCATAAGCCGTTTCCCAAGACATGGCTGCATACTGATGTTCTTTTGTATACTGGTGACTAATCGAAAATAACTTTTCCCCAATTTTTTGACCTCTTGCTTTTTCAGTAACGTACAAGTCATTTAAAATCGCTACAGGCTTTACACGCGTGGTGCTAAATGTAAAATAAAGCGTTGAAAAACCTACTGCCTCGTCATTTTGAGTCGCGATAAACTGAACGCCAGTATCGGGACGTTGAAACAAGTGATCAATTAAATTTCTCAGCTGTTTTTTGGCAGGCTGAGGGCGCTTGTAAAAATCAACAATGTATTCGTTCATTAATGAAATAAGTGCTTCCATGTCAGCAGCATTAGCTTGACGAATTGTAATAGTAGTCATTAAATCTTCTCCTTTTTAATTAGATGATCTACACTTATAGTAAAAGAAATGTATCCCCTCTAAAAGAGCCAGATTTAAAAAATAAGATAGGGACAGATGAAAGGAGCTAGCGTGAAGTTCACACCTTTATTAAACCGAAGGAATGATATGCCTTTATATCACCAGCTATATGAATATATAAAAAAAGAAATTGTATCCGGCAGGGTGAAAGTAAATGACAAACTGCCTTCTATCCGGTCTCTTGCTGATTACTTAAACGTAAGTCGAAATACTGTAGATATGGCCTATCAGCAGCTTTTAGCTGAAGGATATGTAGAAAGCAAGCCCAAAAGTGGACTGTACGTAACGAATACACAGTTTGATTTACTGCAAACAGATAGAAAGCCGACTGTATTTTTACAACCTCACTCAGAAACAAAGTCGTGTACCTATGATTTTCGGTATGGAAAAGTTGATAGCCGTTTGTTTCCCTTGAATGAGTGGAAAAAACGATACAATGAAAGTCTTCAAACTTATAAAGAAGCGCTGTTCACGTACCAAGAAACTCAAGGAGAAGAATCACTGCGAGAAGAAATTGCGACGTACCTTTATCAGTCAAGAGGAGTGGTTTGTTCGAAACATCAAATTATTATCGGAACAGGTACTCAGCAATCGCTCAGTTTGCTAGCGCAGATGTTAAAGCCAAGCATCAGAGATATTGCCTTTGAAAATCCTTGCTATGACGGGGCTAGCTTTGTATTTAAACAGCATGGATTCTCCTTAAAACCTGTGTCACTTAATAACAGAGGCATAAACATCCAAGAGCTTTATGATAGCCAAGCACGCGCTGTTTATGTCACACCATCTCATCAGTTTCCATACGGAATGATCATGCCTGTTTCAAGAAGAATAGAGCTTCTTACATGGGCGAATGACTGCAGTGGATTTGTTATTGAAGATGATTATGACGGAGAATTTCGTTATAAAGGAAGTCCCATTCCTTCATTGCAAAGCTTGGATACTAAAGGGCGCGTCATTTATACAGGGACATTTTCAAAATCTTTTATGCCTTCTTTAAGAATCAGCTACCTTGTATTACCGGAAGTGCTTCTAAAGGAATATCATGAACGTTTCTCTTTATACGAGCAAGCTGTTCCAGCCCTTCATCAGTGGACGCTCGGACTGATGATGAAAAACGGAGAGTGGAGTAAGCATTTAAGAAGAGTGAGAACTGCTTATCAACTCAAACACGGTACTCTTTTAGCAGCTTTACAGAAGGAGTTTAACAAAAACATCACGGTGTCAGGAGAATATGCAGGTTTGCATATCCTTGTCCGCGTGCACAACGATATGAACGAACAGCAGTTAATTAACGCAGCTCAAAAGCAAGATGTCTCTGTCTACGGCACTTCTCGTTATTGGCTTACGGAATCACCTCAACAAAAGACTCATCTATTATTAGGTTTTGGAAGTTTGGAGAGAGAAGAAATAGAAGAAGGAATAAGGAGGTTGAAAAATGCTTGGTTATAAGCCTCTCCTCATTTCTTTGATTTCTTGACAAAAGCTGCCTAGTCCTTTAGACTTTTTTGCATATATTTTAAATTATCTGAAAGGAGGATAGGGTAATCGAAGCTAACTGCTAGTGGACAACCCTAGATCAAACAATGAATCCTATCCAACAAATTTTACATACATTTCCTGTGATTGTACTAGATGGTGCAATGGCAACTGAACTGGAGAGATATGGCTGTGATTTGAACGACAGCTTATGGTCTGCAAAAGTGCTTATGGAGCAGCCGGAATTGATTAAGAGAGTGCATCAAGATTACTTTGCAGCAGGAGCTGACTGTGCAATTACTGCAAGCTATCAAAGCACGTTTGAAGGTTTTGCAAAACGTGGTTTAAGTGAAGCAGAGGCGCGCGAGTTAATTCAAGCATCTGTAAAAATTGCGGCTGAAGCAAGAGATGAATTTTGGCAGAAAGAAGAGAATTGTCTTAATCGCCCAAAACCAATTGTCGCCGCTTCGGTAGGTCCTTACGGAGCATTTTTAGCAAACGGGTCGGAATATACTGGACAGTATGACGTAACAGAAGAAGAGTTAATGGAATTTCATCGTCCTCGTATGAAAGCATTAATTGAAGCAGGAGCAGATGTGTTAGCTTGTGAAACCATTCCTAATCTAATGGAAGCAAGAGCCATTGCGAGGCTGCTAGAAGAATTTGAAGGAGCGTACGCATGGATTACGTTCAGCGCAAAAGATGACCTGCACATTAGCAGCGGAACATTAATCTCGGAGTGTGCACGCTATCTGGATTCCTATAAGCAAGTAGCAGCTATTGGAGTTAACTGTACGCCGCCTCAATATATTTCTTCACTTATTAAAGAAATTAAATCTCAAACGGATAAGCCAGTCATTGTGTATCCAAATTCAGGAGAGCATTATGATGCTGAATCTAAAACATGGAACGGGACATCTGCAGGCGAAACGTATGGCTGCAGCGCTCACAGCTGGTATGAAGCAGGTGCTCAGTTAATCGGAGGGTGCTGTCGCACAACTCCAGATGATATCAAAGGCATTACAAAATGGGCTAGAAAATAACGGATTGAAAAAAAGAGAATGTGAGAAAAGCTGTTTCGCTAACCTTAAACACGAACGATCTATCAAAAATAGATAGTTCGTGTTTTTTTTATGGTCATGGTGAACGTAGGTTTCGTGTGCGCAGTTCCTTCTAGCTGTTGGCTGGAGGGCAAGGCGAAGACTCTCGCGGAAAGCGGAGCCTTGCACGGAAATCCACAGAGGTGTCATAAGCAGTCCAGCTCATTTATTCCCTTTTTCCATCTTTGGATTGAATTCATTTTGTTATGTCTCAATTTCTTTTTTCTTGTAAAATAAAAGAATACAAGTTGAAAAATCTTTATTTGAACGAAAGAAGGGATGATGAAAGTGAAAGATATTAAAAATATTTATTGTGTAGGCCGAAACTACGCACTGCATGCAAAAGAATTACATAATGATATTCCAACATCACCTTTTTTATTTTCCAAACCTACTCACGCTCTCGTTGAAGCAGCTGGACAATCAATCACTCTTCCTAGCGACCAAGGAGAGGTGCACTTTGAAACCGAACTGATTCTTCATATTGGACAATCTTATAAAGAAGGCATAGCAGTGGATGAACTTGTTGACGAGATGACGATTGGATTAGACTTGACGCTTCGAGATGTACAGAGCAAATTAAAACAAAAAAAGCACCCTTGGCTGCTTGCAAAAGGATTTAAACATTCAGCGGTCGTGGGAAATTTTCTGCCGTTTGAAGGAGTAGAAGCATCTAAGGAGAAAGACTTTTCGTTAGTGAAAAACAATAAACGCGTGCAGCTGGGAAATATCAAAGATTTGATTTTTGATTTACAAACGATTATTGATTTTACAGGAAAACATTTTGGTCTTGATAAAGGAGATCTTATTTTTACAGGTACACCTGAAGGAGTAGGTCCGCTTTCACATCAGGATCATCTTTCACTTAAATGGGGAGAGCAAGAGCTTGGTTCTTGCATCATTTCCTTTCGTTAAAAAAAGAGGCTGAGAAAAAGTAGTTTGTAGTTTTAATTGAAGGAAAATCCGAACGGTGAATCGAGATTCTTGATAGAGAATCCAACCTGTTCGGATTTTTTATTGCGATGGTGAATGTAGGATTCACGTATTTCGTTGTTTCTAGAGGTTGATTGGAGGGCGAGACGAAGACTCCTGCGGGAAAAGCGGAACAGGTGAGACCCCGCAGGAGCGGAAGCGACGAGGAGGCTCACCGGCCGCCCGCGGAAAGCGAAGTCTTGCACGGAAATCAACACAGGTGTAACAGGCGGTTCACCTTATTTATCTCATTTGTTCGTATTTAGATTGGCTTGACTTCGTTATGTCTCCATCTCTTTTTTTATGAAGTCTTAATTTTTTAGCCTTCAGAATGAATTTAATATCCAATGGGAAAGCTGTTTCTATCTCCTTTAGAAAACGAGGTCCTCAGCATGGTGCTCTTAATCTTTACAACGGTGATTTCTATTTTGAGTGTACTAGTCATGCCAAAACGTATCAGCTGGATAGAAATGTACACAACTTCTTTGTTTGTTATGTTTTTAGGATCGGTAGCAGATATATATCTTGATGTTAAATATGATCTTTATGGATTTTTTACAAAAGGAGTAGATTTTGAATATCTTTTTATTTTTATTTTTATTTATCCTGCGACAAATAGTGTATTTTTGAATTTTTATCCACAAGGCAAGAGTCTGTTTAGAAAAGCTTTATATATTACAGTGTGGGTAATTCTTACGACATTGTTTGAGTACATTTCTACCCAAACGGAAGTGTTTTATTATAATGGATGGAAGATTCTATACTCGTTTTTTTGCTATCCGTTTCTTTATATAGCAATGGTCTTAAATTTAAAAATGATACGCAGGCTCCAGGTTATCGATAAGCAAAAATAGAAATAAAAAAAAGTAATGATAAATCATAAAAAAATGATATTTTATTAATGGCTACATATGTAATATAGTAAAAATAGAAAATAAATGAAGCAGCATATAAGCAGGGTTAAAAAACATCAAAACGGGAATCTTGACATTAACTTCATGTTTTTAACCATGTATTGTGAATGAATATACTTATTAATAAATAATATGTTGTAGAAGGAATTTAGTAAAGGAGGCAAGAAGATGTTTAAGCGTAGTGAAAAAATCCAAATTCATGGCGTAACGTTTCATGGAGTCATGAGTGCGAAGCAAAAAGCCGCCCTGCAGGAAATTGCTAATGTAACAGACGAAAAAGACTGGGATGGGCTAAAAGGTGTGTATTGCTTAGGCAGTGTAAAGGTGCAAGGAAAAGATGTGCTAGGCGTGTACTATGGCCAATTTAATGATAACCTTCCAAAAGAGAAGCGCAAACTTCAGTTTGAAATTGACTATATTAAATATACAGTAACGGAATGCCCGATTATCTTTATCGATACAACAAAAAATAAAAAGCCTCATCAATTTGCTTTTATCATTTTGCATGAATTAGGCCATCATGTGGATCGTATGACAAATGGAACGCTTTTAAAAGAAGGAAATAGAACGCAAGAAATGTTTGCTAATACGTATGCTTTGGAGAAATATTCAAAAATAGAAAAGTTCCAAACAAAGAAGTTGAAAAACATTCCATTTTTAGAGGAATCTCTTACTCAATGGAATAAAACTCCTCACCCTGGAGCGTATTCTCTTAGAGTTCAAATTGAATAATTCATGAGAATAGTTCCTTTCTCTCCGTTTTTTACTTTCCTGTCTTTTTCCTCTTTCTCTCTTTTATCCTTTCAATGAACAAAAAGGATTTAATTACTCATAAAGTTTTAAAAGTTTTTATAGTACGAATTATTTACACTATACCCTCCTGTAAATTATGATTATTTTAAGAAAAAACAGAAAATTTTAAAGTTTTAAGGTACAACTTAATAGTGAACAAGCGATGTTGTAATCGTATAGACAAACTGGCATACATATGCGAGTCATACATACAAACGAATCGCTTCCACTGTTATGAAAGCGGATTCAAAAATAGGAGGGGTAATAATGTTAGCTATTCTTGGGTTTTTGATGGTTTGTACATTTATGTTTCTGATTATGACAAAACGATTAACGCCGCTTATTGCTTTAATGGTTATTCCAGTATTGTTTGCAATCATAGGGGGATTCACAAGTGATATTGGAGAAATGGCTTTAAATGGTGTAAAAGAATTAGCGCCTACAGGCGTTATGTTAATGTTTGCTATTTTATATTTTGGAATTATGATTGATGCTGGTTTGTTTGATCCAGTTGTAGGAAGAATTTTGAAAATTGTAAAAGGTGATCCACTAAAGATCACAATTGGTACAGCTATTTTAGTTCTTATTATTTCATTAGACGGAGACGGAACAACAACATATATGATCACGCTCTCAGCGATGCTTCCGCTTTATAAAAAGCTAAATATGAAGCCGATGATTTTAGCTTGTATCGCGATTATGGGTAGTGGGGTTATGAACTTAACACCTTGGGGAGGACCAACTGCTCGTGTGATGAGTGCATTGAAGTTAGATGCTTCACAGGTGTTTACACCACTGATTCCAGCCATGATTGGTGGAGCTGTTTGGTTATTATTCACGGCTTACTACTTTGGGAAAAAAGAGCGCCAGCGCCTAGGTGTTATTGATATTCAAGATGTTACAAATGCTCAAGTAGCTTTTGCAGAAGCAGCAGCCGCTGAAGGAATCGAGTACAAGCGTCCGAAGCTTTTATGGGTAAACTTTGCTTTAACAGCTTTATTATTAGTAGGACTCATCACAGCAGTTATGCCGCTTCAAATTCTATTTATGATTGGATTTGCAATCGCTATCATGATTAACTATCCAAATCTAGAAGTTCAAAAAGAGCGTATCACAGCACATGCTGGTAATGTACTTGCTGTTGTGTCTCTTGTATTCGCAGCAGGCGTATTCACGGGTATTTTATCAGGTACCAAAATGGTAGATGCAATGGGTAATAGCTTAGTAGGATTAATTCCAGATGCGTTAGGGCCTTACATGTCTGTGATTACTGCCATCACAAGTATGCCATTTACATTCTTTATGTCAAATGATGCTTACTACTATGGGATTTTACCAATTATTGCTCAAGCAGCTTCAGCATACGGTATTGATGCTGCAGAAATTGGCCGTGCTTCATTGATTGGTCAACCTGTTCACTTACTAAGTCCTTTAGTTGCTTCTACGTATCTATTGGTCGGTATGGCAAAAGTCGAGCTTGGTGAATTTCAGCGCTTTACTTTAAAGTGGACGATTGGAACAGCTATGGTGATGCTTTTAGTAGCTATTATTACAGGAGTTATTACGCTGTAAAGATCAGGAAACTAAAAACTTATCAATTCCGCTTTTGGGATTGATAAGTTTTTTTGTCTAAAAAGCTTTTGGAATAAGGAGCGGATATACAAAAAATTTTGATAAAATAAAAGAAGAATAGAACTATAAGGTAAAGGCTAAAGGTGCGATGAAATGAAAAAATGGTTTCAAGTATCGCTGCAAACAAAAATCGTAGGTTTATCCGCAGCATTAATCATAACTGTTATTGTTCTTTTAGCGAGTATTTTCTCTTACATGCAGTTTGTAGAATCTAAAAGGCAAGCCGAGCAGCTGGCTCTTCAAGCAGCCAAATCAATATCATTTATGCCGGAAGTCAAAACTGCTTTTCAAAAAAAACAGCCGAGTCGATATATTCAGCCGCTTGCCGAGCAAGTGAGGGAACAAATCGGAGCAGCAAGTATTGTGGTTCAAAACCGTGAGCAAATCATCTATTCTCATTCTAATCAAAAATGGATAGGAAAGAAAAACAAAGAGGCGGTTAACGATAGAGCACTATTATTCGGCGGATATTATACGCTGGACGGAGAGGGAACCACAGGTCCTGCTATTATGGGGAAAGCGCCTATTGTCATCAGTCACGGAAAGTATACGGAAGTCGTGGGAGTGGTGACGGTTGAGTTTTTAAAATCTCATGTTCATGCTCAGCTCATTACGCGTATTCAGCAAATTATCCTATTTTCACTAGCTGTTTTATTGCTTGGTATGATCGGGGGTATTTTTTTAGCTAAAAGTATTAAAAAAGATACTCTTGGTCTTGAACCCCATGAAATCGCTTCTTTGTACCGTGAACGAAATGCGATTTTACTTTCGATAAAAGAAGGAATTATTGCTATTGATCATCAAGGCTTTATTACGATGATGAATACATCAGCTAAAAATATGCTGGGGTTACAGACGGAATATTTACATCATCATATCATTGAAGTATTTCCTTATACGAATATGATTAAAGTGCTAGATACGGGAATAGCCCGAAGCGACCAAGAAATTTTTTTGAATGAAAAAACGTTTATCTTAAACTTAACACCCATTATTGAACATCAGCGAATTGTAGGAGTGGTCGCTAGTTTTCGTGATAAGACAGAATTAAAAAGCTTAATCAATACGATTTCAGAAGTACGAAAGTATTCAGAGGATTTACGAGCTCAAACGCATGAGTTTACGAATAAGCTGTATGTTTTGTCGGGTTTGCTGCAGTTAGGGCAGTACAAAGATGCATTGGAGTTTATTCAAAAAGAATCAGCCGTACACCAAACGCAAAATCGTATTCTATTTGATCAGATATTAGATTCCAAAGTTCAAGCAATATTGCTTGGGAAGATTGGAAAAGCATCTGAAAAGAAAATTCATTTTTCGGTTGATTCGGAGAGTACACTCGATACGCTCCCAGAACATATTGAAATTTCTCATCTCATTATCATTATTGGGAACTTAATTGATAATGCATTTGAAGCCGTGAGTCAGCGTTCTAAAAAAGAAGTGTCGTTTTTTATTACCGATATTGGTCATGATTTAATTATTGAAGTGATGGATAACGGACCCGGTATATCAGAAGAAGTACTAAATCAAATTTTCACAAAAGGGTTTTCAACCAAAGGTACAGACAGAGGGTACGGACTGGCAAATATAAAGAAAATGGTAGATGAACTTGGAGGATCTATTGAAGTGTATAATCAGCCAGAAGGAGGAGCCATTTTTTCAGTTTACCTTCCAAAAAACTGAATCATGAGAAGTAAGGGGAGAGTCGAAATGTTACGAGTCGCAATTGCAGAAGACGATTTTCGAATTGCTCAAGTTCAAGAGCGATTTTTATTAGAAGTAGATGGTGTAGAAGTCGTAGGCAAAGCGTTGAATGCAAAAGAGACGCTTGAAATGCTAAAGGAGAAGAAAGTTGATTTACTTCTTTTAGACATCTATATGCCAGATGAAATGGGAACAGATTTACTCCCAAAAATCAGAGCCCAGTTTCCACAAGTTGACGTTATCGTGGTAACGGCTGCAACAGAAAAAAACATTGTAGAAATCTGTTTGAGAAACGGCGTCGTTAATTATTTGATTAAGCCGGTTATGATGGAATCCTTCATTAATGCTATTAAACAGTATCAAGAGAAAAAGGAACTGTTTAGTACGCATGAAGAAGTTGATCAATCATTTATTGATGCGTACTTTGGACATGTCAGAACAAAGCCAAAAGCGGATAAATCTCTTCCTTCAGGTATTGATGGTATCACATTACAAAAGTCAAAAGACATTTTGAAAAGCATCAAAGGAATTACGATCGAAGAGATGGGCCAACACATGGGAGTATCTAGAACGACAGCTAGACGATATTTAGAGTATCTAGTATCAGCCGGTGAATGTCACGTTGAATATGATTATGGGATTATTGGAAGACCGGAGCGCAAGTACTATTTAGCGTAGCATTAGCCTTGAAGGATGGTATATATGATCAAAAAGCTCATGATAGTGTTTATAAGTGCATTGCTTGTTAGCTGTTCTACTCCCTCTAAAAAAGACCGCATTAGTATGGAAAAAATTGAAATTGTGGCAGCCGGTGCAAAAGGCGGAGGAGCAGATGCAACAGTAAGAGCCATTCAACAAGTGCTAACGGAAAAGAAGATTGTGAAGGTACCCGTTTCTGTTAGTAATAAAATAGGTGGGCAAGGTGAAGAAGGATGGAAATATATTAAACAGAGAAAAGAAGGAAATATTGTTTCCGGGAATTCCAGTTTGCTGATTACAAATAATTTGCTAGGGCAAAGTCAATTAACCTATAAAGACTTTACTCCGCTCGCTATTTTAACATCTGAATGGGAGGTCATCGTAGTTCCTGTTAACTCTCCTATATACAATTTAAAACAGCTCATACGCACGTTAAATCAAAGTGAATCCAGTATGAAAGTGGGAATATCACCTCGATTAGGAAACGACGATCATTTATCGTTCATGCAGCTAAATAAAAAAGCAGGCGTAGACTCTTCCAAGCTTGAGTTCTTCGTTTATAACAGCAGTCATAAAGTAATTGATGCGCTCGTTCATCATCAGCTAGATGTAGCACCCATGTCATTATCAGAAGTAAAAAAGCAGTATGAACAAGGGCAGGTAAGGATACTCGCCGTTTCTTCTCCTAAAAGGCTAGAAGAGCTAAAAGAGATACCGACGTGGAAAGAAGCGGGAATTGACGTAACGTTTAGCCATTGGAGAGGTCTAATGGGACCGCCTAATATGACCAAAGAACAGGTAGCATATTGGAATAAGGCCGTGTATGAAATGGTTCATACAAAAGAATGGGAACAGCTTCTTAAAGATAATGATTTAACCTCTTTTTATAAAAATAGCAGCGGTGCTAAAGTCTTTCTTGAGCAGCAAAGCAAGCTGTATTCTGACTTAATGGGCGGAGCAAATGATGAATAAATACAATAGAAAAAGGTTGGGACAAAAGGATTTTAGATGGAGTGAAAAACGAACCATTGATTAAAGTTTTTAATTCTTGGTTCGTTTTTTTGTTGTGGTAAGTGTAGTTTCATCTGTTTCGTTCCTTCTAGCAGTTGATTGGAGAGCAAGACGAAGACTCCTGCGGGAAAAGCGGAACAGGCGAGACCCCACAGGAGCGTGAGCGACGAGGAGGCTCACCGGCCGCCCGCGGAAAGCGAAGTCTTGCACGGAAATCAACTGCGGTGTCTTAAGCAGTTCCGCTCATATATCCCATTTGTTCGTCTTTAGAATTAGATTCATTTCGGTATGTCTCAACCTTTTTCTGTCAGTGTACATCTTTTAAATCCAAGTTTTGAATGAACTCAATAAAAGCTTTTACAATGTTAATTTTTAAGGAGTCCTCATGATAAAACATCCATGTGCTGCGCGTTAAAGGTACTTGATCTTTAGTTTTTAACGTGTATCTGTAAATCTCTGCAGCATCGTCAAGCAGCATACTCGGCAAAATCGCATAGCCCAGTCCGTTTACAACCATCTTTTTACATGTTTCTGCTTTATCTACTTCAATGCTGACAAGGGGAGGCTGAGAGTAATTTTCAGCCCACCAGTTATCAACGGATGTTTTTAAAAAACGATCTTGATGATAATCAATTCGAGGTAAATTGGGAAGATTGTTTATGTCGACAGGCTGTGCAGACGCAATGCAAATTGTTTCTTTAAAAAGCAGCTCTTTTTGATCTTGCCAGTTATAATCACCTTTTACAAACGCAATATGAACATCGTGCTTATAAAGCAGATGAGCCATGTCGCTGCTCCATCCGGTTGTGACTTTGAATTCAACATCAGGAAATCGCTCTTTAAATAAACGCAATAGCCCAGGGAGCTTGTAGTCAGTGAAAAAGTTAGACACGCCTAGACGTAAAGTTCCGGTTAATTGATCATCCATGTTTAACACATTTTCTTTTATTTTTTGAACCGTAAGCAGCATTTCTTCTGCGCACTTCACTAAATATTCTCCCTGCGGTGTAAACTGAACTCCGCGGCGCCCTCTATTTACAATCTGAACATGAAATTCCTTCTCCATCTGCTGCAGTCTATGCGTAAGCGCAGGCTGAGATATAAATAGCTCCTTGGCTGCTTTTGTAATGTTTTTCTCACGGTACAATACTTGTAGAATAAGCCAATCTCGATCGTCCATACTACCCCTCCAGGAATAAAAAAAATGAATGGTTTATAATAAAATTTCGATATTTTAATTATTTCTAAAATTATACTATAGTTAAGAAGAGAAATGTTCGGTGTAAGAAAGAAAAGCCTTGTAGAAGGAAGGAAGTAGGTATGAACGCAAGAGTTGTTTTTTTACAATCTATATTTTTTATTCTATTAACAAGCGTGGGAGGATTTCTTTTATCGTTAACAGGCTTATCCATTGGCTGGATGCTTGGGACTCTCATTTTAGCTGCTATTCTAGCTTTTCGAAAGCCGCGTTTTTTATCTCAAACAAGCAAAAAAGGCATTCCAAAATATTGGCTGTACGCTGGACAGTGCATTTTAGGGATTGAATTAGGTCAAAAGATTAACTTATCTGTGGTGACTACGTTTCAATCTCACTGGTCCACCATTACGATTATGCTTTTGCTGTCCGTTGTTTTTTCTCTTTTATCCGGTTATTTGCTATGGAAGTTCAGTTCCACAGACTTATTAACAAGCTTTTTCGGTACGACTCCGGGTGGAATGAGCGCCATGCCAGGCATGGCTGAAGAAGTAGGAGCCAATACGGCAGTTGTAAGCATCATTCAAACGATGCGCGTGTTTTTAGTTGTGCTTGCTGTTCCTTTATTTGTAGTCTATTGGGGAAGTAATACAGGACGGCATGCAGTGTCCGTTACCCCGAGTGTTTTTGAGTGGGGATCACTGTTGTGGACAGGCGTTTTAATTGTTACAGCAGTAGTCGGCTATTATATAGGGAAAAAACTAAAATTTCCTGCTCCTTGGTTAGTAGGAGGAATGCTTACTGTTGCAATTGTTCAAACAGCTGCTTCATCGTACGTGGGGTATAATCTTCAATCATACTGGCCTCATTCTGTGATGATTTTATCGCAAATTTTTATTGCTTCAAGCATTGGTTCTCGCTTTCATAAGGAAATGTTCATTGGAGTAAAAAAAATTATGGTTGTGGCGCTTATTAATACAATTGGTTTAATCGCCGCCATGTTTGTATGTGCACTATTCGTTTCCAAAATAACTGGAATTGAGCTTATCACGTCTATTTTAGCGTTTGCTCCTGGAGGCATTGCAGAAATGGCGACTACATCCATTGTACTGCAGGCTGATTCGACGTTAGTAGTAGCGGTCCAAGTGCTTCGTATTTTAACAATTTGGCTGCTTCTGCCTCCGCTGTTTCGCATGTTTCATCAGTGGGGAGAAAGAAAAAGAATACATTCACACGTTTCATAATAAATATGTGAATGCACTAGGTAGAGTAAGAGAGAGTTTTAAAGAGGGAAATGGGGGGAGAATAGATGAGTAATAAAGAAATGGTGGTCAGTCAGTTCGGGGGGAATGCCGGAAAGTATGTCAAAAGTAAAGGTCATGCAAAAGGCAAAGATTTAGCGGTTTTAGCGGAAATTGCTGAAGAAAATAGAGGAGGAAAGCTGCTTGATGTAGCGACAGGAGGAGGACACGTGGCAAATAAGCTAGCACCTGTCTTTCAAGAAGTAACGGCTTTTGACTTAACTCCTCAAATGTTGCAAAGTGCTGAAGGCTTCATTAAAGAAAATGGTCATGAAAATGTATCGTTTGTTCAAGGAGATGCTGAGGATATGCCATTTCAAGATGACGAGTTTGATACGGTAACGTGCAGAATTGCACCGCACCATTTTCCTAATATTAAACAGTTCATCAAAGAGGTATACCGAGTGTTAAAGCCAGGAGGACAGTTCTTGCTCATTGATAATGTAGCACCGGAAGTGAATGCTTATGACGAGTTTTATAATCGAGTTGAAAAGACAAGAGATCCAAGCCATTATCGTGCTTATAAAAAAACAGAGTGGCTTTCTATGCTTGAAATGCAAGGATTCCGTACAGAAGTGCTGACAACTTTTCCAAAGCGCTTTTTATTTGATGACTGGTGTGCGATGATGAATGTTCCCCAAGAGACAAAGCGTGAGCTTACTCAATATATGCTGAATGTACCAAGCGGATTTAAACAGTTTTTCGAAATCAAAACGAATCAACAGGGAATTGAATCGTTTCAAGGAGAAGCAATCTTTGTAGCGTGCTACAAACATAAATAAAAAGAAGCCAACTCCGGTGAGTTGGCTTCTTTTTTTACTTATGCTCGTTGGTTTGAACGATTTCCAAAATATTGCGTAATACGGTCTAAAATAATTGCTAAAATAACGATTGAAATTCCAGCTTCAAAGCCCGTGCCGACTTCAAGTCGAGAAACTGCACGATATACTTCTGCACCAAGTCCCGGAGCACCTACAAGAGAGGCAATAACGACCATTGAAAGAGATAGCATGATGCTTTGGTTAATTCCTGCCATAATTGTTTTTGTAGCTAATGGAAGCTGTACTTTAAATAATTTTTGTTTTGTTGTTGAACCGTAGGCATTTGCTGCTTCTACTAAGTCAGCGGGTACTTCACGAATACCTAGGTTCGTTAAGCGAATCGTTGGAGGCATTGCAAAGATAACAGATGAGATAACACCTGGCACCACACCAATTCCAAAGAAGAAAAGTGCTGGAATCAAATACACAAATGCCGGCATCGTTTGCATAAAGTCTAAGATTGGCGTAATAATCCGAGCTGTCTTTTCGCTTTGAGATGCCCAAATGCCTAGCGGGATTCCTACTATAATTGAAATTAATACGCTTGTTAAAACGAGGGCTAGTGTGTCCATTGTTTCTTGCCAGTAGCCAAGATTAAGAATAAATAATAGACCAATCATCGATAAAATAGTAAATGACCATTTTTTACTTGAAAACCAAGCAATGATTCCGACAATTAAGATTAAAATTAATGCTGGTGGAAAGGTTAGCACTAGTACAATAAAACTTACAATACCATCGACAATAGCTGAAATAACATCAAAAAACCCTTTGATATTATCATTTAAAAACGTGACAAAATGGTCAATCCAATTGCCAACGGGAATTTTAGGAATACTATTCATTTACGTTCACCTCATTACTATCAGTACCGGCAAGTGCTTCAATCACTCGCTCTTTTTTAATGATGCCGCGCAGACGATGGTTTTCATCTACAACCGGTAGCGGGAAACGGCTGATAACCATTTTGTCGTACAAGTTTTCTAGTAGCGTATCTGTCGTAACAGTCGGAATATCCGTATCTAATACGTCTGCTGTCAGTTTATCTTGTTTAATGGCGCGGCTGATATCATCTGCCGTTACAACTCCTAGAAGAGTTTTTTTCTTGTCTACGACGTAGATGCTTGAATAACCAGCTTCTTGCATAATTTTAAGAGCCACGCGCGGACCACGGTCTACGGTAATGGATTCGGCACGATTCATCACGCTTTCAGCTGTGTATACTTTAGCTACATTAACGTCTTCGACAAAGCGCTCTACATAATCATTGGCAGGGTTTGTCATAATTTCTTCAGGTGTTCCTACTTGAACAACACTGCCGTCTTTCATTAAAACGATGCGATCTCCGATTCGAAGAGCTTCATCAAGATCATGGGTAATAAAAATGATTGTTCGCTCCATTTTTTCTTGAAGCTCCAGCAAAAAATCTTGCATGTCTTTACGAATAAGCGGATCTAGTGCACTGAATGCCTCATCCATTAATAAAATGTCAGGGTCATTGGCAAGTGCTCGAGCTAGTCCGACGCGCTGCTGCATACCGCCGCTCAGTTCACCGGGATATTGATTTTCGTATCCTTTTAAACCTACTAATTCAAGCGCTTCTTTTGCTTTCTTTTCGCGTTCGGCTTTTGGTGTACCTTGAACTTCTAATCCGTATTCTGTGTTATCAAGAACCGTACGGTGAGGGAATAAAGCAAAGTTTTGGAAAACCATGCTCATTTTTTTTCGGCGCATGTCGCGAAGTTCCTCTTTGTTCATTTTTACTACATCGTCACCGTCTAAAATAAGAGATCCAGATGTTGGTTCAACAAGGCGGTTAAACATGCGAACTAAAGTGGATTTACCGCTTCCAGACAGGCCCATAATGACGAAGATTTCACCGGATTTGATTTCGAAGTTTGCTTGATTAACTCCAATTGTCATTCCTGTTTCTTCTAGAATTTCTTTTTTTGTTTTTCCTTTTTGAAGTAAATCAATCGCTTTTGACGGATTCTTACCAAACACTTTGGTTATATTTTGTACTTTTAATTTTACGTGTTCCATATGTCCACCTCAATTGTTGTTTTCTTTTACGTTCATTACTTTTTCGTCCAACTATCGATTAACTTTTTATGTTTTTTTACCCATTTCTGTGCTGCTTCTTCAGGGTTTGAAGATTTTTCAACTTGTGACAGAAGAGGACTGATTAATTTATCGTTCATCTGTGCATTATTCATCCATTTTATGACTTGAGGATTTGTCTTTTTAAATTCCTTGCTTGTCATTGTGTAAATGTTGTCAGGGTCTCCAAACGAGTTTTTAGGATCTTCTAAATATTTGATGTCAAAGTCTGCAAAAGCCCAGTGAGGATTCCACATAGTAACAACAATTGGTTTTTTTGCCTCATAGGCTTTGCGCAGTTCACTTAGCATAGCTGCCTCAGACGATTTTACAAGCGTATAGCTTTTAAGGTTATAATCTTTTAACGCTTGTTCGGCTAATCCGTTAATGCTGGAGCCTGGGTCAATTCCAATAACTTTGTTATCGACATCAGAAGCAACCTTAGCAAGGTCTTCTGTTGTGTTCACGTCTTTCATATAGGCGGGAACCGCAAATCCTAAGCGCGCATTTTTAAGCCAAGGGTCTTCAATGTTTACTTGATCTTTATACTTTTTGTAAAAAGGCGCATCTGTTGTAGGAAGCCATGGTGCAAACGAAATATCAATGTCGTTATTAGCTGTTCCTACCCAAACACCGGCTTTCTCTAAGAAAACAGTTCTAACCTTATAACCTCGATCTTCTAAAATCTGTTTCCATACGTACGTGTAGGCAATGTTTTCAGTATAGTTATTCATGCCGATGGTAATGGTTTTTTTATCTTTAAAGGCGCCATTACCGTTGCCGCAAGCTGAAGTAATAACTAGAAGAAAACAAATCATGCTGATTAAAAATAGTTTCTTCATGCAATGTAACTCCTTTATAAAGTTTTAAATCAATATGACTGATATGTAGAACGGATGCTAAACACAACGAAGTGTATACCCGGTTTTTTTAGGTGGTAAACATAAAAAATATAAAATGTGAAATAGAGTGGGTGATTTTTCGGCGTTATAAAGTTATTTTTAGCTAAAAATGTACATCGTAGTTAAGAGAAAATATGGGAAATAAATGGATAAAATAAGTGACTGTAGAATCAGTCTTACATGTTATCACTCTTTTTTTTACTCCGTCAACTTCAAGTCAAGAGTAATTCGGCAATTGAGCCGTATAAACCGATACGAAAAAATATCTTTTTAATAAAGTTATTTTTTAGGAAGAATAGGTGATTAAAGAGCTTTGCATCAGCTTTTACCTTGAATTGTAAAAGGAAGAAAGATAACAGTGAGACATATAAGAAACGTGAGAGGAAATTGATAAAATAAAAAAATATTTTTGAAGCCAGCATACGGATAAATTTTTGATTGAATTTAAAGATTCAGAAAATTTTATCTTGCATAATTTCAACTTCTTATAGTAAAATGAATGAAAGTCATTCATTTTATAGGTGGAGGGAAAAAGTTGGTTACAAGCACAAGTGAAAAATACGATAAGATTTTACAGGCAGCGATTGAAGTTATATCTGAAAAAGGACTTGATAAAACATCAATTTCAGACATTGTAAAGCGTGCAGGCGTAGCTCAAGGAACTTTTTATCTTTATTTCAGATCCAAAAATGCCCTTGTTCCTGCTATTGCAGAAAACTTACTTTCTTTGTCGCTTGAAAAAATTAAAGAAAGAGCTAAAACAGCAACAAATTTTTTAAGTACATTAGAGGTGATGATTGACGAAACGTATAAAACAACGGATGAATATAGAGATGTTCTTGTTTTATGCTATTCGGGGCTCGCTTTTGACTATTCATTAGAAACATGGGAAGCTATTTATTTACCTTATTACAACTGGTTTGAAGAGGTATTAAATGAGGCAGTGAAAAAAGAAGAAGTCATCAAGCATCTTAACGTTAAATGGACAGCTAAAACGATGATCAATTTGATTGAAAACGCTGCTGAACTTTTTTATATCGGGCGAGAGCAAGATGTCACACTTGAACAATCGAAGGAAGAACTTTTTCAATTCTTAAAGCGTTCTCTTGTGCCATTGTAATATTAGCGATGCTAATATTACATCCATTAAAATGACTGACATTCATTCAAAATATACAATTAGTTATCAGAATTATAAGTTTTTAAAGGTTTAAAATGACTGACAATCAGTCGTTATTCGACAAGGAGGTATTGTATGGATCGTACAGCCGTTAAAACTTTAGCTTTGAATATGTACATAAACGGAGAGTGGAGAAAAGCAGAGAAGCAGCGTCCAACTGTTAACCCAGCGACAGGTGAAGTAATTGGATATGCTGCAGAAGGCAGCGCAGAAGATATGAAAGCAGCAATTGAAGCTGCACGGGAAGCCTTTGACAGCGGAATTTGGTCTGAGACTTCTGCATCTGAAAGAGCAGCTATCTTATTTAAAATTGCCGATAAGCTTGAAGAAGCGAAAGAGGAATTAGCAGCGCTAGAAACAATAGATAATGGAAAGCCCTATCGCGAAGCTGAGGCTGATGTGGAAGATGCAGCTGCTTGTTTTAGATATTACGCTGGATTAATTACAAAGCCAGACGGTCAAACGTACAGTGTTCCTGCACCTATGCAAGCAATGGTTATAAAAGAACCAATGGGGGTGTGCGGACTGATTGTACCTTGGAATTATCCGCTCTTGATGAGCGTGTGGAAAATTGCACCTGCTTTAGCTGCAGGAAATACGATTGTATTTAAACCTTCTGAAGTGACACCAGTTACTCCTACAAAACTTTTTGAGATTTTAGAAAGCGTAGGATTGCCAAAAGGAGTAGCAAACCTTGTTATGGGAGCCGGAGATACTGTGGGAAATACGCTTATTCAAGATAAGCGTGTTGATAAGATTTCTTTTACAGGCGGAACGGTAACTGGAAAACACATTATGCGTCAAGCAGCAGAAAATGTAACGAAAGTCTCTTTAGAACTTGGAGGAAAGTCACCGAACATTATATTTGCTGACGCTGATTTTGAAACAGCTGTAGATTATGCCTTGTTTGGAATTTTTGCAGGGAGCGGCCAAATTTGCGCTGCAGGTTCTCGTATTTTAGTAGAAGAAAGCATTGCTGAGCGATTTATCGAACGTTTTGCAGAGCGTGCTCAAAAAATTAAAGTAGGAAATGGAATGGATCAAGAGATTGAAATGGGCCCTCTTGTAAGTGAAGAACATATGAAAAAAGTATTAAAGTACATCGAAATTGGAAAGCAAGAAGGCGCTCGCCTTGTATGCGGAGGCAATCGAATCACCAGCAGTGGGTTGGAAAAAGGTTTTTTTGTAGAACCTACGGTTTTTAGTAACGTTACGTCAAATATGAAAATTGTGCAAGATGAAATCTTTGGGCCTGTTGTCGTTATTCAAACGTTTAAAGATGAAAAAGAAGCTATTAAGCTTGCAAATGATACGGAATATGGTTTAGCAGGCAGCGTGTTTACAAACGACGGTGCAAAAGCTCTTCGAGTGATTAAAAAGCTGCGTGCGGGTATCACTTGGGTAAACACGTATCATTTTACGTTTAATGAAGCGCCTTGGGGCGGATATAAGCAGAGCGGAATTGGCCGAGGGCTAGGAACGTTTGGTTTGGAAGAATTTCAAGAAGTAAAACAAATTAATATTAATTTACAAGTAGAGCCAATCGGCTGGTTTAAAAATTAAAAAGTAGAGAAGGAGCGATATTAAAATGAATACAGTGACGAAAAATCAAGAGGTAAACAAAGCATACGGTGAAGTAAACGAATATATCAACAAAGTGCTGGGACTTATTGAAAAAAGTGAAGTATCAGCTGAAGAAGCACAGTGGATTACGAAAGAAACAGTAGACGGATTTCGCGAGCATGTCAACCCAGGCTTTTTAGAATATCGTAAAACGGTAACGGTGGATACGCAGTTTGCAGCTGTTGAATGGTCAGATGAAGGTTCTTGTTTTACTGATGTAAACGGTAAAAAATACATTGATTGTTTGGGCGGATTTGGAATTTATAACGTGGGGCACCGTCATCCTAAAGTAGTCAAAGCTGTTCAAGATCAGCTTCAGCGTCAAGCGCTCCATAGCCAAGACTTATTAGATCCACTTCGTGCGATGCTTGCGAAAATTTTAGCAGATATTACACCGGGGGATTTGAAGTATTCCTTTTTCACAAACAGCGGAACAGAAAGCGTAGAAGCCGCTTTAAAACTAGCGAAAATGTATAGTGATCGAACAACGTTTATTTCCACAACACGTTCTTTTCATGGAAAAAGTCTAGGTTCTTTATCAGGTACGGCAAAAGGAATGTTCCGTAAACCATTTCTGCCGTTAATTCCAGGTTTCCGTCACGTGCCGTTTGGTGATATTGACATGATGCGCAAAACATTTGAAACGTGCGCGCTTGTAGGGGAAGATGTGGCAGCTGTTTTATTAGAACCAATTCAAGGAGAGGGCGGCATTATTCTTCCTCCTGAAAATTATTTAAAAGAAGTGCGTGCACTGTGTGATGAGTACGACGCTATCTTAATTTTTGATGAAGTTCAAACAGGTATGGGACGTACCGGTGAAATGTTTGCATCAGAACTATATGATGTTGTACCCGATATTTTATGTCTTGCTAAAGCGTTTGGAGGAGGAGTTATGCCTGCTGGGGCAGTCGTAGCAAAAGAAAAAGTGTTTTCAAGCTTCTTTGATAATCCGTTTATGCACACAACAACGTTTGGAGGCAACCCGCTTGCCTGCGCAGCGGCTATTGCAACTATTAACGTGTTGATTGAAGAACAGCTGCCAAACCGCGCGAAAGAGCTAGGGGAATACTTCCTTGCTGGTTTAAAGAAAGCTGCTGAAAAACATGGAGATAAAGTACTTGAAATCAGAGGGCAAGGTTTAATGATTGGAATTGAATTTCACCAAGATGAAATTGGCTACGCGCTTTCTAAAGGTATGTTTGATGAAGGAATTCTAGTAGCTGGGACGCTTGTAAACTCTAAAACAATTCGTATTGAGCCACCGTTGACTATTTCAGCGGAAGAAGTAGATCAAGTCATTTCTACATTTGAAAAAGTATTAAATGAGCTAAGTAACCAATAAATGTAACAAGGAGCAATGAATATGAATCGTCAAACGTTTCTTATTCCCGTATTGCTTTCGATGATTTTAGTAGTACAAATGCCTAGCGACTAACTGAAATTATCGAAACGGAGGAGTAAATCATGAAATATCCATTGTCCCCAGATGTCAAACCAGAATTTTGTACAACAGGCTCATTTATGAGGCTTCCAGCGGAAAGAGGAAATGCAAAAGTAGGGCTAGTAGGGATGCCGTTTGATACGGCGGCATCTTTCAGAGTAGGTGCGCGTTTTGCACCTCAAGCCATTCGGCAAGCTTCCATGACGCTGTTTCCTTATCACCCGGTACACGACGTATACCCATTTGATGATACAAATGCCATTGATATTGGTGATGTGCCGGTTATTCCGCACAATATTCACAGAAGCTATGAATTGATGGAAGAAGCGGTAGGAGCTCTTATGGATAGAGGAATCGTTCCTATTGGAATCGGAGGAGATCATTCCGTTACTTTAGCAAGCCTTCGTGCTGCTGCTAAAAGATATGGCCCAGTGGCTATGATTCATTTTGATTCTCATACAGATACGTGGGATACGTATTATGATGAAAAATATTGGCACGGATCTCCTTTTATACGCGCATATGAAGAAGGGCTAGTAGATCCGAACAAAGTTTTTCAAATTGGTATTCGCGGAACATTAAATCATCCGGGAGATGTTCAAGAAAGCAAAGATCTCGGTTACCATGTAGTAACGGCAGGAGAGCTTGAACATCAAGGGTTTTCATTGATTTTGGAGCAAATGAAGACAGCGATTGGAGATACCCCGTGCTTTTTAACATTTGATATTGATTTTGTTGACCCTTCGTGTGCACCGGGAACGGGAACGCTTGAAGTAGGCGGATTCAGCAGCAGAGAAACGCTGCAAATGATCCGTTCTCTAACCGGATTTAACTATGTTGGATTCGACTTGGTAGAAGTGCTGCCTTCTTATGATCCAACGCAGATAACCTCTTTGCTTGCAGCTACAATCATTCATGATTTTGCTAGTTTAGTTGCAGTGAAAACGAAAAGAAAGTCATTGGATACGACGATTGAATAATGGCTTGTAAGCAGAAATCCCTCTCATTCAGAGGGTATTTCTGCGTTGATATAGCAGGAGATTAGGAACATATAGCTATTTAAAATAAAGCGCTTTCATAATATGATAAAAGAAAAAGATAGTTTGTTAGCAACCCTTACCAACTTAAAGAAATAAATCATATATTTGCTTATAGTAAATGTAACAACTCTTTATATAAAAATGAATGAAAGTCATTCATTTTTATATAAAGAAATTAAACCATATGCATTTATGGATTAAATTGTCAGAATGTTCTTAATAAAGTGAAGGGGGAAGATAAATGAAACATGAAACAGTAACATTAAAAAGGTCGTTGAAATTATGGCAGATTGTATTAATGGGGATCGGATATATGACTCCGATGGTAGTGTTTGATACGTTTGGGATTGCGTCTGATATGACGAATGGACACGTTCCCACATCTTATATCATAGCCCTTGTCGGGATGCTTCTCACGGCAGTAAGCTACAAAAAGATGATTCAAGTGTTTCCAAATGCAGGCTCAGCCTATACATATACGCAAAAGACAATCAATCCACATTTAGGGTTCCTAGTTGGCTGGTCTGCACTAATGGATTATCTCTTTTTACCGATGGTTAACGCACTTATTTTTCAAATTTATTTATCATCTATTTTTCCTTCGGTACCATCGTGGATTTGGGTTGTCAGTTTCGTCATTATCGTTACGCTGCTAAATTTACGAAGCGTTAATTTCACCGCCAATTTCAATACGTTTCTTGTTGTATTTCAAATGACGATTTTAGTATTGTTTGTTGCTGTTTCAATCAAAGCCTTGCTAGGCGGAATGGGGGAAGGAACACTTTTTTCTATGAAGCCCTTCTTTAATCAGAACATGACGTCATCAGGGCTAATAGCAGGAGCTACACTTATGTGTTTTTCCTATTTAGGGTTTGATGCAGTGGCTATGTTATCAGAAGAAACGCCCAATCCTAAAAAAACGATTCCGCGAGCTATTTTTTTAGTTGCGTTAATCGGAGGAGTCATGTTTACCGTGACATCTTATTTTATTCAAGCGGTTTTTCCGACGTTAGAAGGATTCAAGCATCCAGACGCTGCGGCTCCTGAAATTGCTATGTATGTGAGCGGTACGCTGTTTCAAATTGTCTTTTTAGCTGGAGGAATTGCAGGAACATTATCATCAGGCATGTCATCGCATGCAAGCGTTTCGCGTTTATTATACGTAATGGGACGCGACCGAATTTTACCTCAGTCATTTTTTGGTTATGTTCATCCTAAGCTGCGTACACCTTCGCGAAATATTGTATTAGTCGGAGTGGTATCAGCAACTGCCATTTTCTTTAGTCTGGCAACGGCTACGTCATTTATTAATTTTGGAGCACTCATTGCGTTTTCTTTTGTTAATATTTCGGTTATTGCGCACTATGCTGTTCATCAAAAGCAGCACCGGTCGGCTAAGGGTTTTTGGTCATACATTATTATGCCACTATTAGGAGCAGCAGCGATTGGCGTTTTATGGCTCAACTTGGAGCGCAATTCATTTTTACTTGGGATTGGCTGGGCGATTGCTGGTTTAGTTTATTTGGTGTATGCAACGAAAGGTTTTAGAAGGCAGCTGTCTTCCATTGAGTTTAAGGAAACAGAAGAAATGTCACCTTTGATGAAAGTCGGAGAAAAGTAAGGATAGAAACTACCTGTTTAAGCCTATCTTATTAAGGAAGCCACATTTATGGATTACGTATTTTGAACGTGTTACTATGTAAGAACGATAAGATAGAAAAAGGTAGGTAAATTATGATTAAAGCAGTTGTGTTTGATTTTGATGGATTAATTATTGATACAGAATCAGTGTGGTACGAGGTTTACCGCGAAATGTTAGAAGACAGGGGAGTAGATCTACCGATTGCAACGTTTGCTTCTTATGTGGGAACGGATGCTACGGCACTTTACGATTATTTGCTTGAGCAGTTTAACAATGAGTTCACGAAAGAGGAACTGGCTCAAGAATCGTTAAGACGTCATCAAGAAAAAATGAAATCGTTAGTAGCACGAGAAGGTGTAGCAGAGTACTTGGCAGAAGCAAAAGAACTTGGATTAAAAATTGGTTTAGCAAGCAGCTCATATCGCGACTGGGTAACGGCATTTTTAAAAGAGCTAGATTTGCTGCACTATTTTGAAGTCATTCAAACGCGCGATGATGTAGAAAAAGTGAAGCCAGATCCGGCTCTTTACCGAAATGCAATTGAAAAGCTAGGAGTAGAACCCTCTGAAGCTTTAGCATTTGAAGATTCTTCTAATGGAGCAAAAGCTGCCATGGCAGCAGGTTTGCGCTGTGTGATTGTACCAAATCCGTTAACTAAACATCTGTCATTCGAAAGATATCACTTACATATCGAATCGATGAAAGAGAAAAGTTTAAAAGAAGTGATTCAGTATCTTTGTATTGAAGACTAAAGCGAAAAGCGGCACATTTTCCAAAAGAAAATGTGCCGCTTTTTTTATTGTTTTACTGCTTCTTCAGTCAAATCAAAAGGATTATCTACAGGGTTATAGACGCCGTCGTAATGTTTTTTAGTTATTAGAATAATAAGTCAATAACCTTTAAAGAAATCCTAATTCAGTATTAGTAATAGCTTCATTTATGTTTCGTTATAAGGGAAGAAGTTTCATTGACACTCTGGAAGAATATGTTTTAAGATTACTTCCAAACAGTCTTAATTCTTAGTTAATTTATGTATTTAATTAGTTTTGGAGGTTTCTATGGGTAAACATATTTATTTAAATGCGTTTGATATGAATTGTGTTGTACATCAGACACCTGGTTTATGGACGTACCCAAGTGATCAAGCGTCCGAATATAAAACGTTAGATTACTGGGTAGAGTTAGCTAAGCTATTGGAAAAAGGAAAGTTTGACGGTTTGTTTTTAGCTGATGTATTAGGCATTTATGACGTTTATAGGCAAAGTAACGAAGGAGCTCTTAAACAAGCTGCTCAGCTTCCGGTGAATGAACCAACTGCACTTATTTCCGCTATGGCGTATGCTACAAAGCATTTAGGGTTTGGGGTAACGGTATCTACTACTTATGAGAAGCCTTATGCGTTTGCGCGAAAATTTTCGACATTGGATCATTTAACAAATGGCCGTATTGCATGGAATATTGTGACTTCATACCTTGAAAGTGGATCAATCAATCTAGGATTAGAAGAACACTTTACGCATGAAACCCGCTATGATATTGCCGATGAATTTTTAGAAGTCTGCTATAAGTTGTGGGAAGGAAGTTGGGAGGAAGGAGCTGTTGTAAAAGATAAAGAAAAAGGAATTTTTACACTTCCAGACCGGGTTCATCCGATTAATCATAAAGGGAAGTGGTTTAGTGTTCCAGGCGTACATTTATCAGAACCTTCACCGCAGCGGACTCCAGTTTTATTCCAAGCAGGAGCTTCTGCACCAGGAAGAGAATTTGCTGCCAAACACGCTGAATGTATCTTTACAAGTTTTCCTACTAAAAAAGTAGCCGCAGATTACGTGAAAAAAATGCGCGCTCAAATTGCTGCAGAAGGCAGAGACCCAGATAGCGTATTAATTTTTAATTTATTTACCCCAATTGTTGGACGAACAGAAAAAGAGGCTGAAGAGAAGCTTGCCCAGTTTGAGAGCTATGTCAATTTCGAAGGAGCAGCCACGCTGTTTAGCGGCTGGACGGGAATTGATGTTTCTGCCTATGAGCCAGAACAGCTCATTGAATTTATTGCAAAGAATTCGGTTCGTTCTGCTTTAGAGAAATTTACAATAAGTGATCCCGATAGAAAGTGGACGATAGAAGAAGTAGTGAAATTTGTCAGTATCGGAGGGATGGGCCCAGTTACTGTGGGTAGTCCAGAACAAGTAGCTGATTTTATGGAAGAATGGGTAAACGATACGGGCATGGATGGGTTTAATATGGCTTATGTGACCACACCGGGAACGTTTGCTGATTTTATTGATTTAGTGATTCCTGTTTTGCAGGAAAGAGATTTATTCAAAATGGATTACAGTGAAGGAACTTATAGAGAAAAGCTATTTAAAAAATCACATTTCTTGCCTGATGAACACTATGGCGCTCGATATCGAAAGACGAGCCAAAAGGAGAGTTTAACATGACCGCGACCACTGTAAAGGAAGAAATTTATCTTGATCAAGCAAAAAAGCTGTCCGTTTCTTTTGCAAAGGATGCAGCGCAAAGAGATAAAGAAGGCGGAACACCCAAGCAGCAAAAAGATGCTATTCGCCAAAGCGGGCTGTTAAATTTATTAATTCCTCAAAAATATGGCGGAGAAGGCGGGAAATGGTCAACAGCTTTGGCTATTGTTCGAGAGTTGGCCAAAGGCGATGCAGCATTAGGCCACTTATACGGCTATCACTCCTTGTTTGTCTCAGATATTCGAATCAAAGGTACAGAAGAACAGCAGGCTTATTTTTATCCTTTATCTGTTCAGCAGCAAGCTTTTTGGGGAAATGCCTCTAATCCTTTAGTAGAAAGTCTAAAAGGCGATAAGCAATCACAAGGTTATCTATTAAATGGAACAAAAGCTTTCGGTTCTGGTTCACCTGATTCTCAGTACTTATGGCTATCGTTTAATGATAGAGAAACGGGGCAATATTTAAACGGAGTCGTGCCTACTGCGAGAACAGGCATTACCGTCAAGGATAACTGGAATGCGATGGGACAAAGACAGACGGGAAGTGGAAATGTAGATTTTAAAAATGTACGAATAGAAGAATATGAAGTGGTTCAAGATTTTGTTGAAAATCCTACTCCTTTTTCAACTATTGGAGCCTCGCTGTCGCAAATTATTTTAACGAATGTCTTTATAGGAAGCGCTTTTGGAGCAATTGAAGAAGCACAAAACTACACGGCTTCTAAAACACGGCCTTGGTTAACATCAGGGGTAGAAAAAGCTTCGGATGATCCAGGTATACTGCGAAAATACGGTGAACTTTGGATTCAAGCGAAAGCAGCCAGTGCACTTGCAGATGAAGCAGCTCTCATATTGGATGAAGCGTGGGAAAAAGGCAGAAAATTAACGGAAGAAGAACGTGGAAATCTAGCAGTTCACGTAGCGGCTGCCAATGTTTTCGCTGGTAATGCTGCACTGGATATCACAAGTAAGATATTCGAAGTTATGGGAGCGCGTTCGGTTCATGCTGAATACGGATACGACCGATTCTGGCGTAATGTAAGAACTCATACTCTTCATAATCCAGCTGAATACAAGCTTCGAACGGTTGGGAACTGGGTGTTGAATCATCAGTACCCTACACCTAATCCGTATGCTTGATTTAAAAATAGTAAAAAATGAAGCTATCAGACAACTGAGGCTCCTTATTGCAGTTTATTTGTAATAACGGAGTTTTTTTTGTAGCTTTCAAAAGGGGCGAATAGAAGTGGAGTTATTTTGGTTTATTCCAACGTACGGAGATGGACGTTATTTAGGAAGCCATGAAGGAGCCAGGGCTGCAAGCTATTCTTATTGCAAACAAGTTGCACAAGCTGCGGATGAGCTAGGATATAGCGGGGTTTTGCTTCCGACGGGAAAGTCATGCGAGGATGCGTGGATTGCTGCATCTACTTTAGTGCCAGTCACTGAAAATCTGAAGTTTTTAGTGGCGGTACGCCCCGGTTTAATGTCCCCTACACAAGCCGCAAGAATGGCGGCAACATTTGACCGCTTTTCTAAAGGAAGGCTTCTTATTAATGTCGTAGCAGGAGGAGATCCTGTGGAGCTAGAAGGAGACGGGGTGTTTTTGAACCATCACGACCGCTATGAGCTGACAGATGAATTTTTAACGATATGGAGAAGGGTATTAAATGAATCCGATGTTCACTTCGACGGAGACTACTTGAGTGTTAAAGGTGGAGACGTGCTTTATCCGCCGATCCAAAAACCGTATCCTCCGCTTTATTTTGGAGGTTCTTCTCCTGTAGCGATGGACGTTGCCTCAAGGCATATAGACGTCTATTTAACTTGGGGAGAGCCACCTGCGCAAGTAAAAGAAAAAATTGAACGAATGAAAGAAAAAGCTAGGCAGACAGGAAGAGAAATTCGATTTGGCATCAGGCTTCATGTCATTGTTCGTGAAACTGAAGAACAAGCCTGGAAAGCGGCAGATGAACTGATTCAACATGTAGATGAAGAAGCCGTTAAATCAGCCCAAAAAGTATTTTCTCGAATGGATTCAGAAGGTCAAAAACGTATGAGCGCCTTGCATCAAGGCGACCGTTCAAATTTAGAGGTAAGCCCTAATCTATGGGCTGGTGTAGGGTTAGTTCGAGGAGGCGCAGGGACTGCTTTAGTAGGGGCTGCTGATACGGTGGCACAGCGAATCAAAGAATATGCTGAGTTAGGTATCGAAACATTTATTTTATCTGGATATCCTCATTTAGAAGAAGCATATCGAACAGCAGAGCTTTTGTTTCCAAGACTTCCAGTTCAGCGTAAGCAAGATGAGAACGAGCGCACATTTATCAGTCCATTTGGTGAAGTGAAAGTGAATGATAAAGCACCCGCTAAAAGGTGAGAAAGGAGGGGGATCATGAACAACACACAAACGGTTGCAGCGTCTCAAGAGAAAATCCTTGAATTGGCTAATCAGTTGGCTAAAGAGTTTTTCAAAACAGCCGCAAAAAGAGATAGAGAAGGTGGAACGCCTCTATATGAGCGTAATCTACTTAGAAAAAGCGGTCTTTTAGCACTCCCCATTCCTAAAGAATACGGAGGTTATGGAGCCGGCTGGCCGATTGTTTTTAAAGTCGTGAATATCATTGCGAAAGCAGATAGTTCACTTGCACACTTGTTGGGGTATCATTATTTGACGGTTTGTTCGACGTTTCTGTTCGGAAGTACTCAGCAGTACAAAACTTTTTACGAAGAAACAGCAGCTCAGCAGCTTTTTTGGGGCAATGCCTTTAATCCTAGAGATTCAGGGTTGAAAGCAGTTCGAGAAAATGGACGATTAATGCTCAGCGGAAGCAAGAGTTTTTGTTCGGGGGCAACGGATTCCGATCGTTTGTTAGTATCGGCTCAAGAAGAAAACGGTGAGGTATTGCTATGTGTACTTCCTACTCATAGAGCAGGAATCGTTACTGAAGATAATTGGGACGGATTTGGGCAGCGTCAAACGGACAGCGGAAGTGTAAAGTTTGAAGGTGTTATCGTTTATGAAGAAGAAATATTGCATAAAGCAGATGGAGAGCAAAAGGTTTTTCCTACGGTACGAACACATTTAGCTCAGCTTATGCTCACTCACTTATTGTACGGTATTGCTCAAGGCGCTTTGGAAGAATCAAAAGCTTATCTGAAGGCTCATACAAAACCGTGGCTAAGTTCAGGTGTTGAAGCAGCGGAGCAAGATCCTTATATTATTCAGCAATACGGTGAAATGAGTTTAAACCTTCATGCTTGTTCAGCACTTATAGAAAAAGCTGTTACAGAATTTGATCGTGCATGGGCAAAAGAAGATGCGCTAACGGAACAGCAGCGTGGCGAGTGTGGAGTCGCCATTGCGATGGCTAAAACGTTTACTGCCAAAACGGCCTTACATATTACTTCCACTATATTTGATGGGATGGGTGCTAGGGCCACGTCTGATCAGTACAAATTTGATCGCTACTGGCGCAACGCACGAACAATTAGCTTACACGATCCTGTTGCTTACAAGCTTCGTGACATAGGTAAATGGTATCTTAGCAGTGAACTGCCGCCGATTACCCCATATTCATAGAAGTCTACTAAAAAAAGAGGTTGGGACAAAAGTATTTTAATTGTAGGAAAATCCGAACGATGAATCGTTCGGATTTTTTATGGTTAAGGTGAACGTAGGTTTCATATGTTGAGTTGCTTCTAGCTGTTGATTGGATGGGTTTCATTATGTAGCAATTTCTTTTTTAATAGAATGGGTATAACTTTTTTAATTAAAAAATAACGAATCAGCTTGTTTAAATAGATAAAACTGATATAATGATAACGATTATCAGTTTCAAGAGTCAATTATCTACATAAAGATACAAGCAGGAGGAATGACATTTGAATAAGAAAAAAATAGGACTGCTGGCTTTTATTACAATGCTGGCAATCGGAATGCTTATCGGCTGCAGCAGTACGAACAAGGAAAATTCAGCCGATGAAAAAAATGAAAAAACAAGAGTGGTTAAACATGAGCTTGGAGAGACAAAAGTAAAAGAAAATCCAAAGCGAGTAGTTGTATTAGAGTTAGGTTTTATTGATGCATTGTTAGATGCTGGTATTAAACCTGTAGGAGTAGCTGATGATGATAAAGCAGAACAGCTTATTGATAAAGATGTACTAAAAGAAATCAAAGGATACAAATCAGTTGGCACGCGAGCACAGCCTAGCTTGGAGTCGATTAAACTGTTGAAGCCAGATTTGATTATCGCTGATTCAGAACGTCATAAAAATGTATATAAAGAATTATCGAAAATTGCGCCAACAATTGAATTAAAAAATTTAAATGCTAATTACGATGATTTACTAAATACGGAGTTAAAAGTAGGAGAAGCGGTTGGCAAGAAGGCAAAAGTTGAAAAAGTTGTAGAAGAGCATAAGCAAAAAATGAAAGATTTAAAAGCAAAAGCGCCAAAAAATCCGGGCAATGTACTTGTTATCGCTGATGCAAATGGTAATATTAATGCTAGAACTTCAAATTTCTTTACAACGGGTGTTCTTGAGCAATTAGGCTTCAAAAATGCATTAACAGATCCTACAAAAGAGTACAGTGTAAAAATGACAATGGAACAGCTCGTAAAAGCAGATCCAGACAAACTCATTGTTATGCGAAATGAAAAAGGTCATACGCCTTTAGCAAAACAGCCATTATGGAAAGAGCTAAAAGCGGTTAAAAATAATCAAGTGTATGAAGTTGATGTATTTAAATGGTCTCTTCGCCGAAGTGTACAAGGTGCAAATGGTATTGCAGACGAAGCAGAAAAGTTATTATTTGAAGGCAAATAATAACGAAGAAAAGAACAATCCAGCGGGGTTGTTTTTTTCTTTTTATTGAACTTTCAAATGGAAGGAGGCGCAGTCTACTATGAAAGCTGTTCACGGTTTATCCAAAAGAAACAAATCTCCACTTCGCATAATAGCTATTTTTCTTGCTGTTATCATTCTTTTACTGATTTCTATGTTTTTATCTATTTCCATCGGTTCTATACATATTTCTTTTGGGACGATTAAGCAAGCTTTACTAGATTTTGACGGATCAAAAGAACAATCAATTATTCAAACTGTCCGCATGCCTCGCTTATTGGTCACGGCATTTGTTGGTGCTAATTTGGCTGTCGCCGGAGCGTTGATGCAAGCATTAACTAGAAACCCATTAGCTTCTCCTGGTATTTTTGGTATTAATGCCGGGGCATCAGCGGCAATGGTATTTTTAACGGTTTTAGTGCCAGGTGTAAGCATGATTGGCGGGGTGTTTGGAGCATTTTTAGGAGGCGCCTTTGCTGCTGTTATTGTCTACGTCATGAGTTCGTTGATTAAAGGAGGAGACAGCGATGTAAAGCTTGCTTTAACGGGTGTCGCTATACAAGGTATGCTTATGTCTCTTACACAAACGCTGCTAATTTTTAATGAAAGCAAAACAGAAGGCGTTATGTTCTGGCTCACCGGCTCAGTTATTGGGCGGGACTGGGGACATGTTCACGTGTTGCTTCCTTTTAGCATTGTAGGTCTGCTTGTTGCGTTTGGTCTGGGAAGAGCGTCTTCTTTGTTATCTTTAGGAGATGATGTAGCTAGAGGACTCGGGCAGCGAGTCTTTGCCATTAGAGCGTTCACTGCAGTTGTTGTGATTGTATTAGCAGGTGTTTCAGTGGCGATTGCGGGTCCCATTGGCTTTGTAGGGCTTGTTGTTCCCCATATGGTGCGTTATTTAATAGGTGTAGATTACCGAGTTGTTTTGCCAATGAGCGCGCTGCTTGGTGCATCTTTATTACTATTAGCAGACGTATTGTCGCGATTTATTACATACCCGTATGAGACCCCTGTAGGTGCAGTAACAGCATTGCTTGGAACACCGTACTTTATTTACTTAGCGAGACGCAAAAAAACAGAAAGGAAGGCATGAGTATATATGCAGACTGTCAATAAAACAAAAAAGCAGCCATCTCGATTCAAGTCTGTCGGCCTGTTTATCATTCTTTCTGTCTTAATTATAGCGCTGAGCGTGATAAGCCTTAGCTTAGGAGACATTAACATACCTCCTTTAGATATTATTACGTCTTTTATTGGCATTGGCGATCCTGACTTGACGTCTATTTTGGTAGAATTTCGCCTGCCTCGTATTTTGCTGGCTATTTTAACCGGGATCGGCCTAGCTGTGTCCGGAGTCGTCGTACAGTCTATTATGAGAAATCCGCTCGCTAGTCCCGATACATTAGGTCTTTCAAGCGGATCAGGGTTAGCTGCTGTCGCAGTCACTATTTTACTGCCTTTAGCAAGTCCGTCTGTTTTATCAGTCGCTGCGTTTGCAGGAGGCTCCTTTGTCTTCGTAATCGTCTATTTGCTTGCTTATAAAAAAGGAGTAGAACCTATTCGATTTGCGTTAATAGGTGTAGCGGTCAGCGCTTTTTGTTCATCCGGTATTCACTTGTTAATTTCAAAAGCAAATCCAAACGTAAACGCAGCACTCATTTGGCTGAGCGGCAGCTTATGGGGAAGAACATGGGATCAATTGATTGGTTTACTTCCGTGGGTCGTTATACTAGTACCGCTGATTTGGCTGTTAGCTGCTCGGTTAGATTTAATTCATTTAGGCGATGAAGTGGCTAGGGGGCTAGGGGCTAGAGTAGAGTTAATTCGTCTAGTATTACTAGCAAGCGCAGTGGCAATGACGGCTGCTGTTGTATCGGTTGTTGGCACCATTGGCTTTGTAGGGCTTATTATTCCTCATGTGGCCAAACGGTTAGTGGGACCGAGACATAAACAACTGATTCCTACAGCCGCTTTACTTGGAGCTTTGTTTGTACTAGCAGCAGATTTGATTGGGAGAGGAATTGCTCCTCCGATTGAAATTCCGGCCGGATTAATCATTGGCATTATCGGCGCTCCGTATTTTCTTTATTTACTGTGGAGAGAATCTAAAAAATAAGCTCGCGCTTTAGCGCGAGCTTATTTTTATTCCAAGTGAATTTTGGGAAATGGAATATGCGGAGGCTCTTCTAGCCATCCTTGTTCAATACTTATTCTTGATACTTCTTTGGCATACTCCAAAATTTCAGTCGTGAAGTTTGTATAGTTTAAAGCGAGATCTAAACGGGGGCTTGTTGACATCGCAAGCCCGTAGCCACGTACATTTTCAGTAATCATCGCAGCTAGGTGAAACATCATGAGTTTTTCTGAAAATGGAGGAACAGAAGACTTTTCTACTCCGTAATCCCACTTCATTGTGACCGGTATGTTTTCTACCATTAGCGGTTGTGACAGGGATTCAATATGCTGCTGCACAAGCTCTCTACCCTTTAATAAAAAAGCATGAATGTCCTGAGAAGGAGCTGTTTGAGCAAACCCTAAAATTAAATCCTTTGCAATTAAGTTCGTCTGTATGCTTGACACGATATGAGAAATTTCAATGACGGTTAACGGCCGCTTTTCATCAAAATAGCTTCCTAAGAAGAGTTCTTTATCGTTCATATCAGACGCATCTGCAATAGGAATGGGAGGCAGTTCTATAAAAATTTGTTTTTCTAACAACAAATCTGTAATCGTTTGGTTAAGCTTTTCTGCTTTTAACAGCAAGCTGCGAAAAAAAGATCGTACATCATTTCTTGCGGCAACATCGACGCCCGTAGTTGCTGACAGCAGAAGGACATTTGAAATATGCTTTAAATAAAGCAAATAAAAAGAATCCGAAAATAATTTTGGAGCTTCAGCGTCAAGGTCTTCTTCTCCGAAACCAAGCGGGATTGGCATATTTTCTTTTAAAAAGATAGCAGTGAGCGCATCACTGTTTTTTGTTGTGATATGCAGTGTACCTTGAATCGCTTTTTGAATCTCTAAATCGTCTACATGACAAAGAAATTGTTTGAGCATACAAGAAATCGCTTTATCGTTCATATATTGCTTCCAAATAACAGCCATCTCAGCGGCTGATAGTGGAGAAAATGATTGATTATTCATAATAAACTCCTCATGCTAAGTAATTAACAAGTTTCTAAAAGGTTACCAACTAGTATAAGTCAAAGGAAGTAAGATAAACACTATAGAAAGTAAAAAAGTTATCAACATTTTACTATAAGAGTAAACGTCATGCATAATTTAAAGGTTCTTTTAGCAAAAGAAGGGCGCAGCCGCTTCTTTCTTGCAAAGCAGAAATAAAACCGAAATAATAAATGAAGAAAGTTAGGCAAGAAAGGAGTTTCATTATATGCCAGAAGGTCCAGAAATTAGACGAGCAGCCGACGAAGTGGAAAAAGCGATTATCGGTCTTCCTGTTCGCGAGATATGGTTTGCTTTTCCATCTTTGCAACATTATGAAGAAGTATTAACAGGAGCTCGTATTGAGAGAGTAGATACAAAAGGAAAAGCTATGCTTATTCGTTTTGACAACGGCTATACCATTTACTCACATAATCAGCTTTATGGAAAATGGTATGTTCGTTCATCTTACAATTATCCATCTACAAACAGACAGCTGCGCCTTGCAATTCATAATGAAAAAAAATCAGCGCTGCTTTATAGCGCTTCTGATATTGAAGTATTGCGTGATGAAGAAGTTCCAGCTCATCCTTTTGTATCAAGGGTTGGTCCTGATATCTTAAGTGAAGAAGTAACGGCAGGTGAGCTTTTAGACCGTTTTTATTCTAAACCATTTTATCGTAGAAAGTGGGCATCGCTGCTGCTAGACCAAAGCTTTATAGCTGGGATTGGCAATTACTTGCGCAGTGAAATCCTATTTGTAGCGGGAATTAACCCTGCAGCTCGTCCCATAGACTGCACGGAAGAACAGCTTAAAAAGGCAGCTGAAGCAACCATTTCTCTTGTAAAACAGTCCTATAAAACAGGTGGCATTACAAATGATGTAAAGCTTGCTGAATCGTTAAAAAAGAAAGGGCAAAAGCGCTCTGCATACCGCCACTGGGTTTTTAACCGTGAAGGAGAAGCTTGTCGAATTGACGGCACGCCTATTCTAAAAGTCCAAGCTGCTTCTAGAAGGCTTTATTACTGTCCTACTTGTCAGAAATAGCAGGATATATTTATTCTGCTATTTTTTTGATGTGAAAATGAATGACCGTTCATTTTTGTGATATAGTTAAAAAGTAAAGTCATAATCTTAAGGGGAGGGATAAGATGGAATGTAAAGCAGGAGATACATTTACGTGGCAAAGAACGTTTCAAGAGGAAGAAATCATGCAGTTTGCGGAGATGACTGGAGACCGGGGCAAACATCATATAGAACGTGACGAAAAAGGGCGGCTAATGGTACATGGGCTTATGACTGCTAGTATTGGGACAAAGATAGGGGGAGACTTAAACTACATTGCAAGAGAAATGGTGAGTGAATTTCTTCGTCCAGTTTTTGCAGGAGATACAGTTACCTGTGAATGTATATTAACTGAAGTAGAAAAAGCAGATGGTTTTCAAAAAGTGAAAATCAAATCAGTGTATCGAAATCAACAAGGTAAAGAAGTACTGATAGGGACAAGTAATGGAATTATAAGAGATTGAAATAAAAGCGCTAACAAAAAATAAGTTATGAAGGTTGTTAAAAAAGTCACAGATTCGTGGCTTTTTTATTGTTCAATTTCCTTCTTTTGTTGGTTACCATTTAAATGTAAATATGGTAATTTAGTAAAGTTGAGTTTCATAAATGGTAAAAATGTGTATTTACTAAGTACATAGATTCTTATTTTTGGAAAAATATTTAAAAAGGAGTTTCTTAGATGAAAAAAATAATGAATACCGGCTTAGCACTATCATTCGCTCTATTGCTTTCGGCATGTGGGATGCCGTCTTCAGAGGAATTAACGGGTGACGTGAAAGAAGCACAAGAAAAGGTGAAAAATGTTCAAGTGAAAGTCAACGGGAAAGAAGAAGGGTCGTCTAATTACAAAGTCAACGGAGTACAAGAGTTTGATTTTAAAAGTAAAGCAGGTTACATTAACACAAAAATGAACGGCGAAGAATTGAAGATGTATCATGACGGTGATGAAACGTTAGCTGTGGCTGGAGAAGAAAGCACAAAAGTACAGGGAGAAGAAAAAAAGTACGTTAAGGCTTTAATTAATAACGCTAGGGAGCTTCAACAAAATCCAATACGCTACTACCAAAAATATGATAAAAATCTTCCAAATGAATTTGACGTCACCGAAAAAGACAAAGAGTATGTATTAACATTTAACGGAGACAAAGACAAAAAGCAAAAAATTGTAGCAGGTGATGCTAAAGCTTATTATAAAATAACAAATCAAGGCAGCGATACTGCTGTAGACCTTGACCAAATTAAAGGAAAAGATTTTTCGCTTATTGTGACAATTGATAAAGAAACGAAGCAAATAAAGAAAGTAGTAAAAAATCAGTCGTATTCAGTTAAAGTAGACGGAAAAACAGAAAACTCAAAGTCTAAGCAAACGTATACGTATACATATAACCAATTAGACAATGTAACAAAACCAAAAGTGGAAGCAAAAGCCGCTGCTGCTTCTAATGGTAGCAGCACCGAAACGCCAAGTAAAGAAAAGCAGGCTGCCTATGCCAAGGAAGCGGGACAATACGTGGATGCTTTAATTCAAGCCACTGTTTATCAAAATACAGATCAATTTGTTGCTAAACATCCGAATCAGCAAGATAAGAAACAGGTAAAAGAAAAAGGGGAGTTCCAAAAGAGTTCGTTTGTAGAGTTTTTTGAAACGAATTTTAAAGGGGCTTTATCATCATTGAGCTCAAATATAACCGATGAGCAGTTAAACGAAGTAAGCAGCGCTTTTCTAAAAGCTCTTTCATCTACAAAATATACCATTAAAGATGCAGCGTATAGTGCTGAAGATGGTGCGTACGTCGTACAAGTCGAAATTCAAGGATTTAACGATGCAAGTGTATTAGCGGAAGTCATGACACCACTTGCAGAAAAATATCAGGCGGGTGAGCTGAGTAACGAGCAGTTAGTAAACGAACTTATTGACGGAGTAGCAAAACGCTATCGTGAGCCAGTTGAATTACTTCCGGCAAAAACAGTCCCTGTACACGTCGTAAGAAATGGTGAAAAAGATTACGAAGTTTTAATGCAAGATGAGTATCTGTTAACATTTGCTCAACAATCATAAATAGACATAAAAAAGGATTTCAGCTATATGCCTGAAATCTTTTTTTATGTTGTTTTAAAATATAATTTTAAAAAATAAAATAAATAATTGAAATTATATTTTAAACGAATTATAATAACCATAACTTCACTACATGATGAAAAAGGAGCCGAAAAGATGAATGAACAGCTTACGTTATTAACAACAGAGTCTCAAAACGAGCAGACCATGAAGATAGATACGGCTAGTACAAAAGAAATTTTAAACGTAATGAATAAAGAAGATCAAAAAGTGGCGCTGGCTGTGCAAGAGGTACTTCCAGACGTAGAGGTAGCAGTTGAGTTTGTAAGCGAATCGTTTCAAAAGGAAGGGCGGCTTATTTATGTCGGAGCAGGAACAAGCGGACGGCTGGGAGTATTGGATGCTGTTGAATGCCCGCCTACTTTCAGTACCAATCCCAATCAGGTACAGGGACTGATGGCTGGAGGAGAAAAAGCATTTGTGAAAGCAGTTGAAGGTGCAGAAGATAAAGAAGAATTGGGAGCAGCAGATTTACAAAAAATACATTTAAATGAACGAGACACAGTCATTGGAATTGCTGCAAGCGGACGTACGCCTTATGTGATTGGTGCATTGAAATATGCAAAATCTGTAAAAGCTAAAACAGTGGCGCTGTCTTGCAATGGTAATTCACTTATTGGAAAAGAAGCAGATCATAGCATCGAGGTAGTAGTAGGTCCAGAAGTGCTAACAGGTTCCACAAGGTTAAAAGCAGCAAGCGCTCATAAAATGATTCTCAACATGATTTCTACCGCGGCTATGATCAAAGTAGGAAAAGCGTATGAAAACTTAATGATAGATGTTCATGTGAGTAATGAAAAGCTTAAGGAACGAGCGATAGGTATTATTTGTAAAATTACAGGTGTTTCTTATGAGCAAGCAAGTCAAACGCTTGAAGAAGCAAATAATGAGGTAAAAACAGCAGTGGTTATGATCAAAACAAATGAAAATTACGATACCGCAAAGACGTTACTGAATAATGCGGGGGGTTATGTGAGAAAAGCGATTGAACATTACGTATAAAGGAGAGAAACGATGTCAACAGGCGGATTAACAATGATTAAAAACACGGTGGCTAAGCTTCCGGATTCGGAGAGGAAAATTGCTGAATATATTTTAAACAACCCGCATACTGTGGTAAACAGTACGGCTGGGGAACTAGGAAGACTAGCGAATGCGAGCAGTGCCGCTGTTATTCGTTTGTGTAAATCTATCGGGGTTAGCGGCTTTCAAGAATTAAAGGTAAGAGTAGCAGGTGATTTAGCTAAAGATACAGAACAAGGATACCGCGATATTGAAACAAACGAAACGATTCAATCTATTGTCAAAAAAACAGCAAGCAACAGCATTCAAAGTCTAAGTGATACGGCTGAGCTTGTGAATTATAAAGAAGTAGAGCGAGCTGTTTTGGCGCTGATTGGAGCAAAAAACATTCATTTTTTCGGAATTGGTGCTTCACATATTATTGCTATAGATGCGCAGCAAAAATTTCTTCGAATTAATAAAAATGCGACGGCTTTTGCGGATAGCCATTTAGCAGCTACACTCATCGCAAATGCAAGTAAAGACGATGTAGTTGTGGGTATTTCTTTTTCAGGAGAGACTCCTGAAGTAAGCAACGTCTTATCTTTAGCTAAAAATCGCGGAGTAAAGACGATTAGCTTAACTAAGTACGGACAGTCTACCGTTTCGTCTTTAGCAGATATTTGTTTGTATACGTCTTATTCTCAAGAAGCGCCGTTTCGAAGCGCAGCAACATCGTCTCGTTTAGCCCAGCTTTATGTGATTGATGTTTTATTTTTAAGTATTGCAGCGCAGCAGTACGACCAGACGATTGAGTATATTGACAAAACAAGAGATGCCATTCAGTTTTTGAAAGATAAGAAATAAAAAAAAGAAAACGATTACAAAAAAGGGGATTTTGTGGTCTGTTTCCTCAGTGGCGTATCCATCTAAGAGGAAAATACAAAGGGGGATTAACATGTCTTTAGATAATCATCAATTAGCAAAGGCTGTTTTGGAGATGCTTGGGGGAGCATCCAATATTGAAGCGTATACGCATTGTATGACGCGGCTGCGTGTGACTATAAAAGATGATTCAATTGTTAAAAAGGCAGATATACGAAAACTTGAAGGCGTGCTCGGATTAGTGGAAGAAGAAACGCTGCAAATCATTATTGGGCCGGGCAAAGTGAACAAAGTAACAGAAGAATTTGGAAAGTTAATTGATGAATCCGGCGGTATTAACTTAGAAGATCGTGCAGCACAGCGGAAATCGGAGCTGAAAGAAAAAAATGCAACTCCGTTTAAGCTGTTGCTTCGCCGAATTGCAAGTATTTTTATTCCGTTGATACCTGCTCTTGTAGCATCTGGACTTATTACCGGAGTGACAAAAGCAGCTGTGCAGGCGAAGTGGCTTCCGGCAGATTCACAGATTGCTATTCTTTTAACCGTTATCGGAAGCGGTTTATTTGCCTATCTGGGTATTTTAGTAGGTATTAATGCAGCAAAAGAATTTGGTGGTTCGCCAGCTCTAGGAGGCTTAGCAGGCATTTTAGTCATTAATCCTGCCGTAGCTGATATTAAACTTTTTAGTGAAGCACTTTTGCCGGGGCGTGGGGGCTTAATAGGAGTGCTGCTTGCAGCAATCTTTATGGCCGTGTTAGAAAAACGAGTACGTAAATTTGTCCCACAGTCACTGGATATTATTATTACACCAACCGTTACGGTGTTAATTACAGGAATTATTACGTATGTGGTATTCATGCCAATCGGCGGCTTCATTTCAGATGGAATCACAAAAGGTCTTTTAGGAGTTTTAGAGGTTGGAGGAGTTGTAGCAGGCTTTGTTTTAGGGGCAACGTTTTTGCCGCTCGTTATTACAGGACTGCATCAAGGTCTTACTCCGGTCCATTTAGAGCTTATTAATTCGATTGGAGATGATCCGCTTCTTCCTATACTAGCAATGGGCGGAGCCGGTCAGGTTGGTGCAGCTTTTGCTATTTATATCAAAACAAAGAAAAAACGCTTAAAGCGAGCAATTGGAGGCGCACTTCCTTCAGGGCTGCTGGGAATCGGAGAGCCGCTTATTTTTGGAGTCACACTTCCTTTAGGGCGTCCATTTTTAACCGCTTGTCTTGGAGCTGGAATCGGCGGAGCGTTTCAGGCGCACTTCCATATTGCAACTGTAGCAGTGGGAGTATCGGGTTTGCCGCTTACGTTTTTAGTTCATGCGCATCAAATTCTTCTTTATTTACTTGGATTAGTTATTGCTTACGCAGCAGGCTTTATTTGTACCTATTTCTTTGGATTTAACGATGAAATGGCGAGGGAGTTTGAATGATTGGCATTTCGTTTTATTTGAACGATAGAGATGCCAAACAAAGATTAGTAGAAGCGAGTGAATGCGGCGTTACACGCGCATTCACTTCACTTCACATTCCAGAGGAAAAAGGAGATTTGGCTGAACGGGCAAAAGAATTGCTTCATGTGGCTAGAGATTGTGGAATAAGCGTGTATGCAGATGTATCTAAGCATACACCGGTTCATTTAGGTATCGAAAGCCTTATGACTCTATCTTCACTTGGCGTATCTGGTATTAGACTAGACGATGGCTTTAGCGTAGAAGAAACGATTTTACTTGCGGATGAGTTTTATATTGCCCTTAATGCAAGTACAGTGTCAAAACTAGAAATAGAAGCGCTGTTATCTGCAGGCCTTCATCATCATCAGCTGCTTGCTTGGCATAATTTTTATCCGCGGCCTGAAACAGGGCTTGAAGAAACGTTTTTTCAACAGCAGACAGATTTATTCAATGAACTTCGTGTTCCAGTGTGTGCTTATATTCCTGGAGAAGGCGAAAAAAGAGGTCCTATTTATCAAGGTCTTCCTACTAGAGAAAAAGACCGTAATAAATGTCCTTTTACCTCTGCAGTAGATTTATACGGATGCGGAGTAACGGAGGTTTATATTGGAGATCCATACGCCAGTTCAAGTTTATTAAAACGTTTAGTTCAATATCAAGAAAACCGCATTATTCCGCTACGCATTCGTTCACCTCATATACAGGGAACGTACAGCGTGCGTCCGGATATATCAAGAGACGTTCTGCGTTTGGTGGATACACGATCTGTAGAACCAGTGCCGCCATATCATACAGTCGAGCGCGGAATCGGAGCAATTACAATGGACAATGATGGCTACGGACGTTACAGAGGAGAGGTTCAAATAGCTAAAAGGAATTTGCCTGCAAATGCTAATGTGAATGTGATTGGGTATGTAATAGAAGAAGATCATGAGCTGCTTTCATTAGTGAGACCTGGGCAAAAGCTTGAGCTTATTACTGTCTGAATGAAAAAAACGGTATATTTTTAAAGAAGCCAATAGCTAACTAGTAATGTCACAAAAACAAAGAGCACACACTGCATGAAAAAGGTGTGTGCTTTTTCTTTTACTACTAAAAAGGAAACTATTTTCATTACCATATCATGAACCTTTCTATTGAATAAAACGCTTTACTATGATAAAACTATTACAGGTAAACATATGATAATAGATTAATTTCATAGAGATACAACACCACTAGGGGTGCTTTCGAAGCTGAGAGAGACGATAAGTCTTAACCCTTATAACCTGAACTAGGTAATACTAGCGTAGGAAAGAGGTATTGTAATGGATGTTTTGTATGGGATTTCCTTACGAACTCGTTATAATAATTTTGTGTACATAAACAAAAACACTTCTTTCCTGCGAAAGAAGTGTTTTTTTTATGCGTAAAGGAAGGTGTCATACATGAAAGAAACAATTGATTTGCTTGTCAAACAGGTAGAGGAGCGCAAAGGAGAGTTAATCCAGTTATTAACAACGCTTGTTTCGTATAAAACGCCAGCGCCTCCTGCACGAAATTCTCATGAAGCGCAGCTGTACGTAGCGGATTTTCTTAAAAACTGCGGTTTTTCCATTGATATGTGGGACTTATATTCTAACGACCCTATCGTAGTGGGAACGTTAAAAGGACAAAAATCGGCTGACTATCAAAGCTTGATTATTAACGGCCATATGGATGTTGCTGAGGTACAAGAAAATGAAAATTGGGAAACCAATCCGTTTGAAGCTGTTGTGAAAGACAATATGATAATTGGACGCGGAGTTGCTGATATGAAAGGCGGTTTGGCGGGAGCATTATTTGCTGTGCAGCTTTTAACAGAAGCAGGAATCGAGCTGCCAGGAGACTTGATTTTTGAATCCGTTGTAGGAGAAGAAGTAGGAGAGGCAGGTACGCTGCAATGCTGTCAGAAAGGGTATACAGCTGATTTTGCGCTTGTAGTCGATACAAGTGATTTACATATTCAAGGTCAAGGCGGAGTGATCACGGGATGGATTACGATAAAAAGCAGTAAAACCTATCATGACGGTACACGCCGAAGTATGATTCATGCTGGAGGAGGGCTGTTAGCCGCAAGCGCTATTGAAAAGATGGCAAAAGTGATCGGAGGGCTACAAGAATTGGAGCGTCACTGGGCTGTTACAAAGAGCTATCCAGGATTTTTGCCAGGGACAAATACGATTAATCCAGCAGTAATCGAAGGCGGAAGACATGCTGCTTTTATTGCAGATGAATGCAGGCTGTGGATCACCGTTCACTATTATCCTAATGAATCGTACGACCAAGTATCAAAAGAAGTGGAAGAATATATTATAGCTATTGCAAAAGCAGATCCATGGTTAAAAGATAATCTGCCAACCTTTGAATGGGGAGGCACATCAATGATTGAAGACAGAGGAGAAATCTTTCCGTCATTAGAAATTGATGAAAATCATGCAGGAGTGCAGCTGCTTGCAAATACTCATGAACAAATGGAAGGGAAAAAGCCTCCAATTGATGTGTCAACTAGCGTAACAGACGGGGGATGGCTAGCTGATGCGGGAATTCCCGCCGCTATTTACGGTCCGGGAAATTTAGCAAATGCACATGCTGTGAACGAACAATTAGATATTAATCAGCTTGTTCAATATACAAAAGTGATAGTGCAGTTCATTTATACGTGGCTGCATACGCATAAGGAGTGATCATCATGAAATTTAGTGAACGATTATACGAAAAGCTGCAGCCTATTTGGCGTCAAAATCATAATCATCCCTTCGTACAGGGGATGGGAGATGGAACGCTTGAAAAGGAGAAGTTTCGCTTCTACATGATTCAAGATTACCTTTACCTAATTGATTATGCCAAATTATTTGCGATTGGAGCCATGAAAGCTACCGATCTTCAAACGATGGGGAAATTTGCAGCTCTTTTAGATTCTACATTAAACGAAGAAATGAGTCTGCACCGTGAGTATGCCAAGAAATTTGAAATCAGCGAAAAAGAATTAGAAAAAGCGCAGCCATCTCCTACAACGCTTGCATACACGCACTATATGCTGCACGTTGGTCAAAGTGGAACATTAGCTGAATTAGTAGCCGCTCTTTTGCCTTGTATGTGGAGCTACTGGGAAATAGGAAAAGAACTTAGTGAAAAGCCTGGAGCTAACAATGAGTTTTACCGTGAGTGGATTGAAATGTACAGCTCAGAAGAATTTGGAGAACTGGCGACATGGTGTATCAATTTATTTGACTCACTTACTGAAGATAAATCAGAAGTGGAATTAGAAAAGCTTGAAGAAATTTTCTTGAATACGACGCGTTTTGAGTATATGTTCTGGGATATGGCTTATAACGAAGCGATGTGGCCAATTCATGAATAGGTCTGTGTTATCTTTTCAAAACGTCAGTTTTACGTACAAGAACGGTGATCAAGCGATTTTAAAATCATTAAACTTAGACGTGAAAGAAGGCGAGTTTGTCAGTATCGTTGGAGCGAGCGGCTCTGGGAAAAGTACGTTGTTTCGTCTCATTACAGGTCTTGAACAGCAGAGTGAAGGCGATATCGTGATTAACGGAAAGTCTTATGAAAAGCGACTAGGAAAAGTAGGCTATATGCCGCAGCAAGATTTGCTGCTTCCGTGGCGTACGATTCTAGACAATGCAGCACTGCCTCTTGAGCTTCACAATGTATCAAAAGCAAGTGCTCATAAGCAAGTGTCTCAGCTGCTTGAAGAGTTTGGCCTAAAAGGGTATGAAAACCGTTTTCCAAGTGATTTATCCGGAGGGATGAAGCAGCGCGTTTCTTTTCTTCGGACGGTATTAAGCGGTTCTAACGTACTGCTTTTAGATGAGCCTTTTAGTGCACTTGATGCAATCACACGTTTATCGATGCAGGAATGGCTGCTTGACCAATGGCAAAAGCGTAAGCATAGCATCTTATTTATCACTCATGACGTCAATGAAGCGCTTTTTTTATCAGATCGCATTTTTATCTTTTCAGACAAGCCAGTAAGTTGTCTTGAAGAAATTCAAGTGCCGCTTAGCAGACCTCGAACGCAAAAAGATCTGAATCAACAGCGAGTGCTTGATGTGAAAGATTATTTAATTGAACAGCTAAGATCGAAGGTGAACACATGAAAAAGTACGGGGCTTCAGTGATTTTAGTAGTCATTTTGCTGGCTGCTTGGGAAATTGGAGCACGCATTGTAAACTATCCGTTTATTTTACCAACGCCCAGCGGTATTTTAACGAAGCTTTGGGAGCTGCGAATGGATTTATTGTTTAAGCATTTACCAGCTACGTTATCTATTGTCGTAATTGGGCTTGTAATATCCGTTGTGCTAGGGGTTCTGCTGGCTGTGTGGATGAATTGGAGTCCGCTTATTGAGCGTGCTTTTTATCCGCTTATTATTGCGTCACAAATGATTCCGACCATTGCCATTGCTCCTGTATTTGTGCTGTGGTTTGGCTACTCCATTTGGAGCAAAGTGATTGTGACCGTATTAATTACGTTTTTTCCCATTACCGTTAGCACATTTGACGGTCTTCGTTCTACAAACAAAGAGTTAAAAGAACTCATGTTAACGATGGGAGCAACAAAAAAAGATATTTTCTTTAAGTTGAACATTCCTTCTGCACTGCCTCATTTTTATTCGGGACTCAAAGTAGCGGTTACCTTTAGTATAATAGGTGCTGCCATTGGGGAATGGTTGGGTGCGCAAGCAGGCTTAGGATATTTCAGTCGTCGCATGATGACACAGTTTGATGCAGCTGGTGTATTTGCACCAATTGTGATTTTATCCGCGCTTGGTATTTTATTTTTTATTATTGTAGTAGGTTTCGAAAAACGTTCATTAAAGTGGAGGAAAACAGAATGAAAAAATGGTTTGCGATTAGCTTAAGCCTGCTGCTTGTTTTGATGCTCGCTGCTTGCGGTCAGGACAAGGAAAATAAAGCTGGTGACAGTAAAAAATTAAAAGACGTTACAATTATGCTTGATTGGTATCCAAATGCAGTGCACAGCTTCATTTACGCTGCACAAGAAAAAGGATATTTCAAAAAAGAAGGGCTGAATGTAAAAGTACAATTTCCTGCTAATCCAACAGACTCGCTTAATTTAGCAGCTGCAAGGAAAGTCACGCTTGGCCTTTACTATCAGCCTGATGTAGCAATGGCACGAGCAAATGAAGATGTGCCGGTAAAGTCGGTAGGAGCGATTGTAAGATCTCCGCTAAACCGGGTTGTGGCATTGAAAGATAGCGGTATTAAGCGTCCTAAAGATTTAGAAGGAAAAGTAGTAGGATACAGCGGAACACCATTAAGTGAATCTGTTCTAAAGAAAATGGTGAAAAGCGATGGAGGAGATCCGAATAAAGTAAAACTAGTAGACGTAGGGTTTGAGTTAAATTCATCACTGATTAGCAAAAAAGTAGATGCTGTAATAGGTGCGTATATTAACCACGAAGTACCATTGCTTCACAAAAAAGGATACAAAACGGTTGACATTGATCCGTCAGATTACGGCGTGCCATCTTATTACGAGCTAGTGGCCGTTACAGGGGATCAAACGTGGGCAAAAGATTCTGATACGATTAAAGCGTTTTGGCGTGCCGCGACAAAAGGGTATGAATACACGGAGAAACATCCAAAAGAATCACTTCAAATTTTGTTAGATAATCAAGATAAATCAAACTTCCCGCTTGAAAAAGATGTGGAAACAAAAAGTTTGAATATCTTACTTCCAAAAATGAAGTCTGAACAAGGATTCGGCAGTCAAACGAAAGAATCATGGCAATCAAATGTTAACTGGTTAAAAGAGTCAGGGTTAATTAAGAAAAAGCCAAATGTAGATGAGATGTTTGAGAATATTGGGGAATCTCAGTAAATAATTTAAGACGAATTTAAAAAAACCTCCTTATACTGAACGTAACTTTCTGAAAGAGAAAGTGAAAAGGTCAAGGAGGTTTTTTTATGGCTTTTACGATAGTAGAGAAGGAAACATGTATTGCTTGCGGAGCATGTGGAGGGAGTGCGCCAGATCTTTATGATTATGATTCAGAAGGTCTTGCTTATGCCGTATTAGATAACAACGAAGGAACAAAAGAAGTTCCTGAACATCAGCAAGATGATATGATGGAAGCGTACGAAGGGTGTCCAACAGACTCGATTAAAGTTGCAGAGCAGCCGTTTTATGGAGATGCAGCAAAATTCGAATAGGGCTTTTGAAAAAATAAATAATGATAAAGTACATTTAGTTATCTGATAAGTGAATATTTGGTTATATAGAAAGTTCCAAAACAAAAAAGGTCTTGCCTAGGCAAGACCTTTTTCTACTCTAAATTTGCATGCTTTCCGTACATCGTATGAGTATCAAGTTCTTTCTTCTCCATGAAGCGAAGAATCAGCGCATCGTAAAAAAGAAGAAGCGTTTGTTCAAACAGTGACGCCATAGGCTGTACGGTTTGATAACTGCTTTGTTCTTGGTCCTTCGGAGCGCCGGGCAGCTTCACGATGAAGTCAGCCAGCTTGCCAAGCGTGGAATCGGGGGAAATCGTGACTACTCCAACTTTTCCTCCAAGTTCTTTTGCTTTTTGAGCAATAGGAATCAAGCTCTTCGTTTCGCCAGAACCTGATCCGATGATTAATAAATCATCCTGCGTGAAAGTGGACGTCACGGTTTCTCCAATGACATAAGCATCAATGCCCATATGCATCATACGCATAGCAAACGACTTGCCCATAAGACCTGAACGGCCTGCTCCTGTGACAAACACTTTTTTAGATGAGATGATGCCATTTACAAGCTGTTCAGCTTCATCGTCAGCGATTAGAGCTGTTGTTTGTAAAAGCTCATTCATAACCGTTTTTAAATGTTCGCTCGTCTGCATAGAAAGCTCCTTAATTTGTAATAAGCTCTTTCATTTGAGAAGCAACTGATTTTTTATCATCTTGGCTCGTGATGCCTCCGCCAACGATAACAAGATCAGGCTGTGCTTTTACTACTTCAGGTAAAGATTCTAATTTAATGCCGCCAGCAACGGCTGTTTTTGCATTTTTTACAACGCTTTTGATTGTTACTAAATCTTCAAAAGAGTTTTGACCAACTGCTTGAAGATCGTATCCTGTGTGTACGCAGATATAGTCAACGCCAAATTCGTCTAGCTCTTTTGCGCGTCCTTTAATATCTTTTACACCAATCATATCGACTAGAATTTTTTTACCTTGTTTTTTCGCTTCTTCAACTGCACCTTTAATTGACATATCTTCAGCCACACCTAAGATGGTAATGATGTCTGCTCCAGCTTGAGAAGCTTGCTGTACTTCATAACCAGCTGCATCCATGATTTTTAGGTCAGCTAATACTTTTAAATTAGGAAATGCTTCTTTAATTTCTTTAACGGCGCGAAGCCCTTCATTGATTACAACAGGTGTACCGATTTCCACGATATCAATATGTTCTTCAACTTCTTTTACTACCTCTTTTGCTTGAGAAATATTAACAAGATCTAATGCTAATTGTAATTCCATTCTACTCCACTCCTTACAGAAATCTATAGATACCTTTTGTGCCTTTTTACATAAAAAGCAGCTGGTGTAGTTATTGTACCCGCAGTTTGAGGTTCTTAAAAGTACGCACTTTTCCCACAAATAGTGTGGGGAATGATAGTATACAGAAGTATACTAATGGACATATCAGTCTTGTAACCGCTTAATTTTCATTAAAAATGCGGATGATATTGAGTAATATCATCCGCATAAAAAAATAAAAACTATGGAATAGAAGGATTCGTTTCCATCATTTAATTAACGTTTCTGCCTTTTGTTCTTGATTGACCAGCACTGTATCACGGTAATTTTTACCCCAATCGTACATGGCTGTTAAAATAGGCATTAAACTTTCTCCTTCTTTTGTAAGTGAGTATTCGACTTTAGGTGGTACGACAGGATAAACTTTACGGTTAACAATTAGATCTTCTTCCAGTTCCCGCAGCTGGTTAACCAGCATGCGCGGCGTAATATCAGGAATAAGCGATTTTAGTTCCCCGAACCGTTTTGTTCCTTCACGTCCTAAGTGCCATAGTATCAGCATCTTCCATTTTCCGCCGATAATAGCAAGCGTTAATTCTTTTTCACAGTTAAATTCCTTATTAAGCTGGCTCAATTGTTTCACCCCTATGACCAATAGTATAAAATTTCTTTTACAGTACTTCTTATTATACCGGTGCTGACAATCCTTTTACAAAAATCCGGCTTGTATCTTTCCATTAAAAAATTTAGCTTTTTTTACTATATAGTTATTCTTGACTAGTGAGATATAAAAGGTGGCCTTTAGTCATGTTTTTTATTTTTAACGAATTCAATTGTTTAAATATAAAAAAAGATGGGAAATCACTCAATAACGATGCTAAAGGAGGCAGTAAAAATGGAAAGAAACCGATCTGAATTACAAAACCCTGCTTTAAGCAACAGCGCAGGCATCAACAACGATGTAGGAATTAATAACAATCCACAGACAGCTAATAGCACTGCTGCTGTTAGCACCACGGGGAAAAGCTACAGCAGCAAGCTAGTAAAAGGTGTTGTTGTCGGGGCAGTTGTAGGTGGATGTATAACATTACTTGATAATAAAACTCGCTCATCTGTTAAAAGAAGAGCCGTTACATTAAAGGACTCTTCTGCAAACATGATTAATCAAGTAAAAGAGAACCCTCAAGAAACAAAAGAAAAAATGGTGCAGCAAATGAAAAATGCATCGAATCTTTTAAAAGATGCAATTAATGATGCCAAACATTTGTACGAGCGTGTAAATGAAGATTTCTTTAAGCAAGCAGAAGATGTGAAAAGCGTTACGCATGATGCAAAATCAACGGTAGAAGATGCTAAAAGTGATTTACAGCAAATTGGTGAAAAAGTGAAAGATGCAACTTCTGAAATAAGTAAGGAAAAGATGACGCCGGACGAAAAACCAGAATTTGAGCGTGAAAGAACATATCAGTCTATTCACTAAGAAGGAGATGTTAACTGTGAGTCAAATGAATGAAGGAACTACAAAAGACATGAATAAAATTGAAGAAACGGTAGATAATTTAGGGACGGAGAAAAAAGAAGCAATTTTGCAGAATTTTGATACGTTTACTGATTATTTAACTCAAAAAGTTCATGTCGGTAAAAAGCTCGGGTTAAATGAGGAACAATTAGCAGCTGCTACAAAAAAAGTGGCTAGCTATTTAGCCAAAAATGAGGAGCCTCGAAACCGAGAAGAAAAAGTCCTTCATGAGTTATGGAAAGTCAGCAGTGAAGAGGAAAAGGAAGTCCTTTCTCATCTCATTTTAAAACTAGTTGCGTAACATTAAAAAAGCATCCCGTCTATCAGGATGCTTTTTTAATGTATTAAGATGATTGATTTTGAGCCTCTTGAATCGTTTTATCCCAGTCAATACCGCAATCATCCGTTGCACAAGAAGATTGCTGTGCGCAGCTTGCACATTTTCCCTGAGTACTCTTGCGGAAGAATTTTGTCATATGATAAAGGGCATACCCAAAAATCAAAACCCCAATTAAAATGTTAATAATCAATGTTATTCACTCCTTTTAAGAAAAACCAAGTACTTTTCCAATAGTGTGTACAAGCAAAGCTACGAGATAAGCGACAACCAAAGGGTAGGCCACAGCAAATGCTGTCCATTTTAATGAGCCGGTTTCTCGTCGAATAACAGCGACGGTTGCTAGACACGGAACATAAAGAAGAACAAACACCATAAACGTATAGGCTGTTAGCGGTGTAAAGAATGTCTTCATTGTGTCGCCAAGCTGTCCTTCTTGTACTTTATAAATGATGCTCATAGTTGAAACAACCACTTCTTTCGCTAGGAAGCCTGTAATCAGTGATGCTACAGCTTGCCATGTCGCAAAACCTAAAGGGATAAATAGAGGAGCGATAGCACCTCCAATAATAGCCATAAAGCTATTTTCCATATCTACTCCAAAACCGCCAGGGCCAGCGTAAGATGATAGCCAGATAAATACAGAGCCAGCTAAAATAACCGTACCTGCTTTTCGGACGAAATTTCGGCCTTTTTCCCACGTGCTTCTCCAAAGAGTCTTGGCTTGAGGTACGCGGTAAGGAGGAAGTTCAACAATAAAAGTTGATTGTTCGTCTTTAAGAAGCGTTACTGATAAAATTTTCGTTACAACAAGTGCTAAAATAATGCCAAGCAAGTACATAGAAAACACCACAGCTGCTCCGTTTTGCACAAAAAAAGCACCTACAAACAAAGCGTATACAGGAAGACGTGCTGAGCAGCTCATAAATGGATTGACTAAAATGGTCATAAGGCGCTCTTTTCGCTGTTCAATTGTACGCGCGGCCATAATCCCCGGTACGTTACATCCAAAGCTAATAATCATCGGAATAAATGCTTTTCCGTTCAAACCGAAAAATTCCATTATACGATCCATTACTACAGCGATTCTAGCCATGTATCCTGAATCTTCAAGCAGTGAAATGAAAAAGAACAGGACAAAAATTTGTGGTACAAATACTAGTACGCCGCCTACTCCTGCAATAATGCCATCCACAATTAAATCGTGAATAAATGGAGCAGCACCAGCTGCATTTAAAAGAGAATCAGCGCCTTCACTAAGCGTTCCGCCAAAGAAGCCGTCCAGTTTATCAGAAAGCGGAACGCCAATCCACGTAAACGTAATATTAAAAATCAAATACATTAAGCCAAGAAAAATAGGGAGACCAAGCCACTTATGCGTCACAATTCGATCGATTCGATCCGTGAAAGTTAAAGGTGTTTCGCTGCCCTTTATGATACACTCGCTCGAAATGCGTTCAATAAATGCTGTACGCACGTCGAAGAAATGCTCACTAAGCGGCTTGTTTATTTTTTGTGCAGCGGCTTTTCGAAGCTCAAGCAGCTCTGAGTAACTCGTTTTTTCTTTTAATGTTGATTCGATTACGCTATTTTCCGCTAAGAATTGAATGGCAATCCATCTGCTGACGTCCGCTTTTGTTTGAATCATATGAATTGCTTGTTCAGCGGTTTCCCCATAATTTAATTGAAATGAAGGGGCTTTTAAATCTTGCTTCAAAGTAGAGAGCAGCTCATTAATTCCTTTTCCATTACGGGCAATAATCGCTGAAACCGGAATATGTAATGATTTGCTAAGCTTCTCCAAATTAAAAGTCAATCCGCGTTTTTCCGCTACATCAATCATATTTAAGCCGATTACTAATGGCTTTCCATATTCCAATGCTTGAATAGTGAGATGCATGCTTCTTTCAAACTGAGAAGCGTCTACAATATTCAGCATACTGTTAAATTCTCCGGTTAACAAAAAGTTAGTTACCACTGCTTCATCTGAAGAAAGAGGAGTAAAGTCATACACACCCGGCAAATCAACCAGCTGGCTGTTTTGCTTTTTAATAGATCCAACTTTCTTTTCAACGGTTACACCGCTCCAGTTTCCTACGTATTCATAGGAATCTGTTAATATATTGAATAAAGAAGTTTTTCCTGTGTTTGGATTTCCTAAAAGTGCAATTGTACTCATGCTGTCTCAACCTCAATTTTGGCCGCATCGCGTTTTCGGATGCTAATCATTTGACCTTGACATTCAATAATACAAGGTCCTCCTAAGATGGTTTTTTGCTTCATGCATAGTTCGCAGCCTTTTTTTACTCCAAAAGAAAGAAGGCGGCGTTCTAATGATCTATCTAAAAATTCAATGTTTTTAACTTTTACTTTGTCGCCAATACTCACGGTAGTTAAATTCATCATTCAGCACTCCTGTTAATGATAATCATTTTCAATTTGTATCTATCTCGATTATACATAAGGTTCTAAAATCAATCAATGCTTCTAGAGCGTTACAATTAAAAATATATATTTATAACTATATTTTTCAGGTGAAATTATGTACGATTTTAGCAGTAAATTGTCAGGAGGGATGTGAGTGGAGGTAATCATTCGCAAAATGAGAAAAGAAGATATTACGTCTGTTCAATACGTCGCAAAGATGAGTTGGTATGATACATATGAAGGAATTATTCCTAGAAGCGTTCAGAATCGGTTTCTTTCAGAAGCATACTCCAATAAAAGGCTGCTGTGGCGCTTGCGTAATTCGTTCATTTATGTAGCAACGATTGATGAGAAAATCGTAGGATACGCTAACTTTTTCCGACTACAAAACAGAGGGGAAATAGAACTAGGATCTATCTATATACTGCCTGCTTATCAAGGAAAAGGAATCGGTTCGCAATTGTTAGAAAAAGGAATGAAGCGCTCGAAGGAATTAAAAATCGTTTACATTAACGTAGAAAGGGAAAACGGAATAGGCCGTGCATTTTATCAATCAAAAGGTTTCCAGCTTGTGGATGAATTTGATGATGAATTTGACGGGCATTTATTAAGAACGATGCGAATGAAACTCATGATTTAAGCCTGATATTTAGTGTGAACGTTATCTTAAAAAGCTGATTTTAAACTTTCTGCTAAAATCAGCTTTTAATTACAGAATAACGATTGACCTTATTCTTGTGAATATGGTAACATTAATCAGAACTTCATGACCGAAAATGTTTTTCGGTCAAACAGTCAGGCGGAAGTAAGGATTATTGGAGGCTAAAAAACATGAATATGATTAAAGGAGAATGGAAAAAAATCTTTTCCAAACCAATGACTATTGTTGTGATTTGCGGATTGTTATTTGTTCCATTACTTTATAATGTCATCTTTTTATCTGCTTACTGGGATCCATATGGAAAAACAGATCAAATTCCAGTTGCAGTGGTAAATGAAGATAAAGGTGCTACATTAGATGGAAAGAAATTGAATGTTGGTCGTGATTTTGTTGATGATTTAAAGAAAAACGATAAATTTGACTGGAAATTTACGAACAAAGAAAAAGCGTTAGAAGGCTTAAAAAATGAGGACTACTACTTAGTTTTGGAAATTCCAAAGAATTTCTCCAAAAATGCAACAACATTAATGGATGAGAATCCTAAAAAAATGAAATTTATCTACCATACAAATGCCGGAAAGAACTATTCAGGCGCTCAAATTAGCTCAAATGCAGTAGCTAAAATCAATGATCAGATTAAAGAAGCAGTCACAAAGCAGTATGCTGAAACGGTATTTGACAGCTTTAAGCAAGTAGCGGACGGTCTTCAAAAAGCAAGTGACGGTGCAGGAGAGCTAGAAGATGGCTCGAAAACGCTGCGAGATAACATGAAGAAACTAGCAGACAGCACGGTTACGTTTGAAGACGGTACAGCTAAATTAGCAAGCGGGTTAACGGATGCACGAAAAGGAGCAACAGATTTAAATGCTGGTGCAGCTAAGCTACTAAACGGTGCGGACACAATTAATGAAAACTTAGGCAGTCTAAACAGCGGTTTAGGGAAGCTAGAGAATGGAAGCAGTCAATTATATAGTGCTTCTAGTCAATTAGAAACTGGAGCTGTTGGTGTTCGAGATGGGTTGTCAAAGCTACAAAGTGCAACCAAACAACTTAATGATGGAACACAGACACTTCAAGGAAAGCTTCCGCAGTTCACGAGCGGCTTAAACCAAGTGGATGCTGAAGTGAGCAGCGTTACGCAGCAAATTAATCAAGCGGAACAGGAAATTACGCAGATTAAACAGCAGGTAGATTCAAAAAAAGCGGAGTTTGAACAGCAGCAGCAAGCTCTCATTGACAGCATTAACAGCAACGAATCCATTCCCGATGAGCAAAAACAAACGCTGATTGCAGGAATTAAAAAGCTGACGTCTCAGCAGTTTATGGATGAACAGCAGCAAAAAGCAGAGCAGCTAAAAGCAAAAGTAGATAAAGTGCAAGAGTTATCTGCGGCGCTGCAAAAGCTTTCTAAAGGCGGAGAAGATATCCAAAGCGCAATTAATAAAATTGCTGACGGACAAAGTCAGCTGTACGATGGACAAACGAAAGTATATAACGGTGCTGTTAAACTAGCAGACGGAGAAAAGCAGTTCAACAGTAAATTTGCAGAGCTAAACAGCGGTATAGCTGACGCTCATACAGGGGCTGGAAAGCTTGCTGACGGGCAGCAGCAACTTGTGGATGGGCTTAAGAAGTCTGAACAAGGAAGTGCAGCGCTAGCAAATGGTTTAACGCAGCTAGAAAACGGGGCAACCAAATTAGCAAATGGTTCTAAAGAGTTAACAAATGGTTCATCCAAACTATATGACGGTTCATCTAAATTATCAGATGGAACAAGCGAGCTTCATTCATCTTTAGCGGACGGTGCAAAAGATGCAAAAGATGTTAAAGCAGATGATAAAACATACAGCATGTTTTCAAATCCAACGGATTTAAAATCAGATAAACAAAACAACGTAGATAAGTACGGTGTCGGATTAGCTCCATACATCTTATGTATTGGCTTGTTTGCGGGAACATTAATGTTTTCAGCGGTGTACCCAATGAAAGAGCCATCAATTCGACCGACATCAGGTATTTCGTGGTTCTTAAGTAAGTTTAGTGTCATCACTATTGTAGGTATGCTGCAAGCAGCGATTGCTGTTACAGCTCTTCTTTGGGGCTTGCATTTAAACGTAACAAGCATTTGGCACTTCTATATCTTTACCATGATTACAGGTGTAACGTTCTTTACACTGATCTTGTTCTTAACAACAGGGTTAGGAAAAGTAGGGCAGTATTTAGCCTTTATTATTCTGCTGCTTCAAATTGGCGGCAGTGCAGGTACATTCCCTAAAGCACTTGTGCCGGAATTCTTCCAGGCAATCAATCCATACTTGCCTATGACCTATGCAATTCGCGGTTTCCGTGAAATTATTTCAATTGGTGATGATTTCGGCTATGTATGGCATCAGGCTGGCGTACTTGGAATTTTTGCAGCAATCTTCATCACTCTTTCATTGATAATGTTTTATATCAATGCCAGAAAAGAGAAGCATCACACAGAGGAAGAGGCAGCAGCCTAATTTAACTAATAGAAAAAGAGAGTTCCAGTTTAAAAAGGAACTCTCTTTTTCTTTATGTTAGTATAGGTTTACGTATAAAAGAGGGGAATGTGAATGCATGCAGCTTACAAAATTTGCGGTGTATGAAAGTGATCGTGTGAAAAAGTGGCAGGAAGGGCTGAAAGAATGGGACGGTTCAATATCGGAACGGATGATAAATGACAAAGCTGAAGATGAATTTTGGCAGCAATATCTAGAAAAAATGTCTTTTGATTCAGAAAATGATCCTGTAGTGAAACAGCTTCAGCAAGAACTTCTTGCTTTTTTGAATCCAAGTGACTCTGTCATGGAAATTGGCCCTGGGTGGGGAAATTATACGTTTTCAATTGCGGATTATGTAAAAGAACTTACGTGTATGGATTGTTCGCCAAGCATCATCGGCTACTTACAAAAACAATCAAATGCCCGCTCTAATCTAAAGTTTATAGGAGGTAAATGGGAGTATGAGCGTCTAACAGATAACTATGACGTGGTAGTAGGAATAAACTGTTTTTACCGTATGCATAACATTGTCGATGGTCTCTTAAATATGAATGATTCGGCTAATCGTTTGGCGGTTATTGGCATGTCAACGGGTCCAGAAAAGCCTCATTACGTAGAGTTACATAGAAAACTTGGGTACGAGATTAAATGGCGTCGTAAGGAATATATTGACTTACTAAATATTTTATATGAACTGGGTATTTACGCAGATTGTAAGCTGGTTCCTATAACCAAAACGATAACCTATGAGACGTACGAAGATCTCATCAAGAAGAACTCGACCAAGGTACTTTCTAAAGATATTGACAAGTTAGAAACTGAGAAGATTATTTTACAGCATGTAAAGAAAATAAATGACACATATGAATATACGTATCAATATCATATGGCTTTTATTTATTGGAAACCGATAAAAAGAACCCGTTGATTTTTATTCAACGGGTTCTTTTTAGTAGTGATAAAGCTGTGGTTTAGGATAAGTAATATTAAAATCGTCGCCGCTTAGAAGAACTTTCAATTCCTGCTTCTTCACGGTATTTAGCTACTGTTCTTCTTGAAATTTGAATTCCTTCGCTGGAAAGAAGAGACATGAGCTTTTGATCTGAAAGAGGCTTTAATTTATTTTCTTCGGCAATTAATGTTTTAATTTTCTCTTTTATAAAGGCGGTAGAATTGCTTTGTTCTCCATCGGTTCTCTCTAAAGAATTAGTGAAAAAGTATTTTAGTTCAAACAGTCCGCGCGGCGTTTGAATATACTTTCCGTTAGTCGCACGGCTTACCGTTGATTCATGACAGTCTACTTTTTGAGCAATATCTTTTAAGGTAAGCGGCTTTAGCCCCGAAATACCCATTTCAAAAAAAGCTTGCTGATGTTCCACAATGGCTTTAGACACGTTGTAAATCGTCGCATTACGCTGCTCAATACTATTGATTAGCCAAGTAGCTTCATGGATTTTTTCCTGTACGTATCGATCGGTTGTTACGCATGCAGAGTGATGAACCAGTTTTTGGTAGGTGCTGTTAATTTCGATGGGCGGAAGCAGCTCGCTATGAAGAATAACATGATAGCGGCCGTCAATTTTTTGTACCGTTACATCAGGCGAAATGTACTTCGTAAGCGGGACGTGGAAATCTCCTGCTGGACGAGGATTCAATGTCCGCAAGCAGTCAACAATTTCTTGTACTTCGCGCATCGAAATAGAGTATTTTTTTGAAATGTTCCGATATTTTTTGTTAGCAATATCTTCAATATCGTGTTTCACCACCTCGTATAAAAGAGGAGGCTTTGACTTTTTGGCCTTAATTTGAATAAGCAGTGAATCGACAAAGTTTTGAGCGCCCACTCCGATTGGATCAAAGCTTTGTAAAACGTGAATCATATCGTTGACTTCGTCAATTGAAACGTTAAGCAGTTCGGCTGCCAATTTTGGTTCAATTGCTAAAAAGCCGTTTTTATTTAAGTTTCCAATTAGAAATTGAACGATGTGTTTTTGGTGTGAGTGTAAATGATTTAGCATAGAAAGCTGCTCTAATAAATGGCTCTCTAATGTCACAGTTTGATCGGATATATAATTAAACGGATTATACTCGTCATCGGTGTGACCTTTTGAATATGAACGCTGTTCTCGAGTGTTAAATGAATTTTTTTGCTGAGAATCGCCAGCAGACAGTTTAATTACAGGATTTTCATTGACTTGCTCATGAAGATAATGAACTAAATCGGCCGTAGAATAATTTAAAATGTTGATAGACTGACGTAATTCAGGTGTCATGGCCAATTTTAATAGTTGTTTTTGAGATAAATCTAAACCTAATTGCATCATTGAATCACCTATCATTCTTGAGTTTTATTTCGACAATTCTGGCTGCATCGTTCGACATCATCATATATGAAAATGCGAAAGAATTCTATAGTGTTGTCAGATGTTCTTACACAAGGGCGACTCATAAGAAAGAGTAGGGAAATAGATAAAACAACCGAATAGCTCTTCCCAGCAGCTATTCGGTTATTTTAACAAAGCTGCTAGGAGAACTTAGCTGCAATTTGGGGTGTTTCCCATTCTTCTATCTCCCCATGCGCACATCATATTTAAAATTTCTCGTAAGGTTTCGCCTTCTTCACTGAGTGAGTACTCTACTTTAGGAGGAACTTCATTGTATACTTTTCTATTAACTACACCGTCTTTTTCTAATTCTTTTAGCTGTTGAGACAGCATTTTTTTAGTAATAGCAGGCATAGCTCGCTGAAGTTCGCTAAAACGTTTTTCGCCTTCTTTTAAGAGGCATAAAATAACGACTTTCCATTTCCCGCCGATTACTTCAAGTGTTGCTTCAACAGGTACATTATAGTGGGGTGCTTTCACCGCTAATCCTCCATTCATAAACAGATATGAAATATGGATATAATAATTTAATATCCATAGACCTAGGTTACCGGGAAGGTACCTGGTTACATGAAAGTGCCGTCTTTTGTAAACAACATGTATTTATTATACTGAAAAAGAACTTTTAATTGAAGGAAGAAATGTAGAAGGGGAGATCTTGATGAAAGCTTTACTGCTAGAAGGCAAAGGGAAAGTAAGTGAGATGAAAGTCGGAAATATCCAAAAGCCGCATCCAGCTAAAGGTGAAATTTTAGTTAAAATTAAAGCTACTGCCTTGAACCCTGTAGATTATAAAACAGGAAACGGCGGTAATCCCAGTTGGACATACCCTCACGTATTAGGACTTGATTCAGCTGGCGTTGTCGAGGAAGTGGGAGAAGAAGTCACAACTGTCAAAATCGGAGACCGCGTTGTATATCATAGCGATTTATCAAAAAAAGGCGGGTTTGCACAGTACGGAGTGACAACAGCTCATACGGTTTCCCTTATTCCACAAGGAGTTTCATTTGAAGACGCTGCAGCTATTCCATGTGCGGGGTATACAGCATATCAAGCATTGTTTCACAAAATGAACGCTTCAAAAGGACAAACGATTTTAATTCACGCAGGTGCTGGAGGGGTTGGAGGGTTTGCCATTCAGCTTGCTAAAAATGCAGGTCTTACAGTGCTTACAACCGCATCTTCTGCCAATCATGAGTTTGTAAAAAGTTTAGGTGCTGACTATGCAATCGACTACCGTAAAGAAGATTTTGTGAAAAAAGTGCTGGAGCTTACCGATGGACTCGGTGTAGATTTAGTCTTGGATACAGTTGGGCGTGACAATGCAGACGAGTCGGTAAAGGCTCTTGCTTTTAATGGTCAAATTGCATTTATCGCAGGACCTCCTAATGTAAATGATGCGATTTCGTTTGCGCATCCACTATCGTTTCATCAAGTTGCATTAGGAAGCGTACATCAGTCTAATAACGTAAAAGAACAGCAAAAACTTGCGGAGATGGGAAATAAAATGCTTTTGCTTTTACAAGAAAATAAGCTGAATGCTCTTGTGGAAAAAGTCATTTCACTAGACGAAGTGCCGGCAGCTTTAGATGAACTGGCGACTCGTCGAGTAAAAGGGAAAATTGTAGCTGTGATAGATAAATGATAGAGCGAAAAAGAGCTTGAGACAAAAGTATTTTAGTTGAAGTAAAAAACGAACTATTGATCAATAGTTCGTTTTCTCGTCTTTAGATTGGATTGGGTTAAGTTATGTTCCAGCCTCTTTTAAATCGTAAACTGCTGCGTATAGAGCTTGTGGTAAAAACCTTGTTTCTCTAATAGCTCGTGATGATTTCCTTTTTCAATAATCTGTCCGTCTTTTAAGACAAGAATTTGATTTGCATTTTCAATCGTTTTGAGACGGTGGGCAATTACAAAGCTTGTTTTTCCTTTTAATAGATTACTCATTCCTTTTTGAATATCAATTTCTGTTTTTGTATCAATATTGGAAGTAGCTTCGTCTAAAATTAAAATATCACAGTCAGAGAGCATGGCTCGGGCAATCGATAAGAGCTGCTTTTGACCTTCACTTAAATTTCCTCCACCGGCTGAAATCACGGTATCGTATTGCTGCGGCAGGTGCTTGATAAAAGAATGAGCATTTGCCATTTTTGCTGCGCTTTTCACTTCTTCATCGCTGGCATCTAACCGGCCGAATCGAATGTTATCCGCAATCGTACCGGAAAATAAATAGGTATCCTGAAGAACAATGCCAATTCGATTTCGTAAATCATGGATGTTATAGTCACTGATGGAACGGCCGTCAATTTTAATGTCTCCGTTTGCGATGTCATAAAATCGTGTGAGCAAGTTAATGATTGTTGTTTTACCAGAACCTGTAGGACCGACCAAAGCAACCATTTCACCTTTTTTTGCTGTAAGTGTAACATTTTTTAAAATCATTTTTTCGTCAGTATAGCCAAATGATACGTTCTCAAAAGCAACGTCTCCTGCAAATTTTGTAACAGAAAGAGCGTTTGGCTTGTTTGTGACGTCCGGCTGCTCATCCATAATCGCAAACACGCGCTCTGCGCCGGCAATAGCCGAAAGAATAGTGTTTACTAAGTTTGCCATTTGACTGATTGGGCGAGAGAACTGACGTGAGTAGTTAACAAATGAAGCGATCATCCCAACTGTAACGCTACCTTGAACAGCCATAAATGCTCCTGCTCCAATCACTAGTGCTAAGCCTAAGTTGTTAATAAAGTTTGTGACAGGACCTAAAAAGCCTGAAAATGTTTCTGCTTTTGTTGCTGAACTTCTCAGCTGTTCATTTCGTTCATTAAAAACAGTTAAAAAATCTTTTTCCTTACTAAAAAGCGTAACAACTTCTCCTCCAGAGATTGCTTCTTCTACAAAGCCGTTTAGCTCACCTAAGTCTTTTTGGCGTTTGACAAAATTTTCACTGCTTCGTTTTAATATTTGTCGAACGATTATAACCATTAATGGAATAACAATCAGTGTGATAATGGCAAGAATCCAGTTGAGCGAGAACATCGCAATGGTAATACCGACTAGAGATAAAATAGAGGACAGAGCCTGAATAACGCTTTGACTCAGAGCGTTATTCAGGTTATCAATATCATTCGTAACCCGGCTCATTAACTCTCCGTGAGCTCGCTTATCAAAAAAGCGAAGAGAGAGAGTTTGAAGCTTTGCAAATAAATCTTGGCGGAGCATTCCGATGGTCGTAAACGAAACGTTTACCATTAAATAGGTTTGCAGCCATGTTAACAAAGATGTCGTAATGTAAATTCCTGCAAGAGTGAGTGACATTCGTATCGTTCCGCTGATATCTTTGGGAATAATATGCTCGTCAATAATAACCCCAATTAAATAAGGGCCTAATAAATTAAGCAGGGAAGTCACAATAACTAAGATGATCGCAGCCACAAGCGGAGGCTTTCGTTTCCCCATATATGACCAGATTCTATATAGTGTTTTTTTCGCATTCTTTGGCTTCACTACAGGACCCTTCATCATGCCTCTAGGGCCGCGAATAGAGCTCATTTGATTTTTACCTTGATTATTCACTAGGCAACACCTCTTTTCCGCCTTGTGCTAGATAAATGTCGTAATAAAGAGAGTGGTGACGAAGCAATTCTTCATGAGTCCCTTGTTCAGCAATTTTGCCTTCATCCATGACGATAATATGATCAGCGTGAAGAAGAGACGAAATTTTAGACGCAATAATAATGACGGTCGCATCGGAAAACTCTTCTTTTAAATGTGTTAGTACCTGCGCTTCTGAGACAGCATCCAACGCGGAAGTTGCATCATCAATGACCAATATAGCAGGCTTTCTAACAAATGCACGCGCGATTGAAAGACGCTGCTTTTGCCCTCCTGATAAGTTGGTTGCTCCTCGCGTTAAAGGATACTCATATTTTTCTGGGAGTTTTTCAATAAACTCCGTTGCGCATGCGAAAGCTGCAGCATCTTCAATTTCTGAGGAAGAAGCATGATTGTTTCCCATTCGAATATTCATATCAATCGTTCCGGTAAACAGTGTAGCTTTTTGAGGAATAAACCCAATGGATGAGCGAAGCTCTTTTACGTCATAGTTTGTCAGATTTTTTCCATCTACAAAAATTCCGCCGCCATCAGGATCATATAAGCGCGAAATAAGTTTTGCAAGCGTCGATTTTCCGCTTCCAGTAGAGCCGATAATGCCAATAGTTTCCCCGTGTTTAGCAGTAAATGAAATATCTTTTAATACGTTTTCGCCATTTTTACTGTAGCTGTATGTAACGTTTTGAAACGATAGATCACCTTTAAGTCTGTTGATTTGAGCAGCAGAGTTTGCTGGAGGAATGTCTATTTTTGTTTTTAAAACAGAATCGATTCGTTCAGCTGAAGGGAATGCACGTGTAATTTGCATCAGCACCATGCTGCTTGACATAAGTCCGTTTAAAATAATCGTTAAGTAATTAATAAAAGCTAAAATCACACCTGCTTCAATTTTTCCTGCTTCAACTTGAAGTCCACCCAGCCATAGAGTAGCTACCATGCCGATATTTACTACAAATAAAATAACGGGCATTAAAAGCGAAATAAGCTGAACAGCACTCATATTAGCTTGCGTCAAGGAGCTGTTTGCTTCTTTAAACTGATTGATTTCATATGATTCTCTTACATACGCTTTTACTACGCGCATCCCTGATAAATTTTCTTGGACTTTTGTGTTTACACGATCAACGCTTCGCTGAACTTTTTTGAAAAGTTTTCCGGCTTTCGTGATCACAAACCAAATGCATAAAAATAAAATAGGGACGACCACGACGATAATAGGAAACAAAGAACGAGCGGTTAATAACACGATCACAATACTTCCTGCAAAAAGTAAAGGTCCTCTAACTAATACTTTTAGCGTCATATTCAATGCGTTTTGAACACTCGTTACATCATTTGTCATGACAGTGATTAAGTGACCAGTCCCTAGTTTATCTCTGTTGCTGTTTGAGAGGTTTTCAATCTTTTCAAAAAGCGATTTTCGAATATCGGTAGAAAAATTTACTGCTGCTTTTGTGCTAAGGATGGCGCAGACGATACCAGCAGCTAAGCCAATGATTGCTAACATAAGCATAAGGATACTTCGGGTGATAACATATGTTTGATTGTTGTTTGCAATGCCATAATCAATGATATGCTGCATAATAGTAGGCTGAAGAAGGTCAGCTAACACTTCAATGACCATCAATAGCGGGGCAAACAGCGCGAGCCATTTGTAAGGTTTTAAGTAAGGGTATAAAGATTTAATTGTATTCACACATTGTGGCACTCCTTTCTGTAAAAAATATGGTAACATAGAATAAGTTTAGAAGTTTGTTTCAAGCACCATTTATTATACGCCAATGCAAGCAGAAATCCACTTTTTGAGAGGGTCAGGTATGCAATGAATCAAACATTACGAGTACATCATCCACTTTTTGGATCTTTGTTATATGACTCGGCCTGGGTTGGAGAAAAACAGGTCACTTTCTTTGGACAACAACAACATGTGTTGCTGACAATTGATGGAGATAAAGAGAAGCCATTTCAAAAACGGCAAGAAGAGGCTTTTCAAGCATTTTGGCTTCAAAGCGAATTATTGTTAAAGAGGACGGAAAAAGCTCTTTTTGATTATTATCAACAGGTGCGAGATGAATACAGAACTCAAGTTGAAAAAGACGTGGTAGACTTATTAGTTCCGAATGTAAAAAAGCGAAAAGACATCGGTTTTTTAGTTGAGTGTATTCAAATCTTTGTTCCTGAAGCACCCCATGATACAAGAGAAGTTGGTTTGTTTTTTGAATGTACGTGGGAAGAAGAGCATATGTTAGCTGTAAAGTTTAGAAATGAACAAATTGCCGCTATTGGCTTACAAGAAGATTTATTCTAGTAAAAAGCCTTGAAGCAACCTGCTTCAAGGCTTTTTGGCATTAATGTTTGACAGGCTCTTCGATTCCCATACCTGTATTTGCTTTTACTAAAATCTCATCAAATTTCTTTTCGTCTGCTTTTTTAGACGAAAGAAGTGTTCCTATAAAAGCAGCTAAGAAGCCTAGAGGAATGGAGATAATACCAGGGTTTGTTAATGTGATGAGCGGCTCACCTACAAAGATAGCAGCTCCAGGCTCAGGTGCCCACACGTTTGGACTAATGGCAACTAAAAACAGTGAGCTGAATAGTCCAACCAGCATGCCAGTGACTGCTCCTGCTGTATTAAAACGTTTCCAAAAAATAGTAAGAAGAATAATTGGCAAGTTAGCACTCGCTGCTACGGCAAATGCAAGTGCAACTAAAAATGCTACGTTCATGTTTTGAGCAAATAATGCAAGAATAATAGATAGAATGGATACCCCAATAGAAGCCCATCGTGCAGCCACTACCTGTTCTTTTTCAGTTGCAGCCCCTTTACGGAGAATATGACTATAAAAGTCGTGAGCGAATGCTGAAGCTGCTGAGAGCACCAGCCCAGCTACAACAGCTAAAATCGTAGCAAAAGCTACAGCTGAGACAAACGCAAAGAGAAAGTCTCCGCCAAGAACTTGAGCGAGCAGGGGAGCTGCCATGTTTCCTGCTGCATTTGCTTTGATAATATCATCGTACCCTACGAATGCAGCAGCACCGAACCCTAAAAAGATTGTCATAATGTAAAAAACGCCAATGATCCACGTTGCATAAATAACAGACTTTCGTGCGGTGATGGCATCTTTTACTGTAAAGAAACGAATAAGGATATGAGGAAGGCCTGCTGTACCAAGAACAAGAGCTAAATTCAACGAAATCATGTCCAGCGGATTTTTGAATTTATTTCCTGGATTTAAAAATCCGTCGCCAAGAGGAGTTGCGGTTTTCATCTCAGAAAACATTTTAGCAAAGCTAAAATCAAATTTTGAAAATACAATAATGGAAATAATGAACGTACCAATCATGAGAAGCAAGGCTTTGACAATCTGCACCCAGCTGGTCGCCGTCATGCCTCCAAATACAACGTAAACCGTCATCAACACGCCGACAATCAAGACAGAATACACGTAATCTAGACCAAGTAATAAATGAATTAATGCTCCTGCTCCAACAAGCTGAGCAATCATATAAAAAATGGAAATGGTGATCGTGTTTAATGCGGCAACTCCCCGCACTTTCTTTTCGTTAAAACGAGCTGCTATCATATCTGCCATCGTGTACTTTCCTAAGTTGCGAAGTGGTTCAGCTACAATGTATAACACGACGAGATAGGCAACTAAAAAGCCGATGCTGTAAAAAAAACCGTCAAATCCAGAAAGCGCTACCATTCCAGCTATGCCTAAAAATGACGCAGCAGACATATAATCTCCGGCAATCGCCATGCCGTTTTGCCAGCCGGTTAAACTTCCATCTGCTGTATAAAAGTCACTGGTCGTTTTTGTTCGCTTGGATGCCGCATACGTAATGATTAGCGTAAGACCTACAATAGCTAAAAAAAGTGAGAAAGCTAGTACGTTCATTCATTTAACCCCCTATTCAATTTGCAGCTTCTTTTTTTATCGTGTCAACAAGTTCATCAAATTTCGAGGCTCTTTTTGTGTATAAAATGCATAGGGCCCAAGTCATAACAAACTGTGCAAAAGCAAATACCCACGCCCAAGTCATAGAAGCAAAAGCTGGTTTGTTTAAGACGGTTGTGTAAGCCGTTAAGATGGGCAAGGTAAAATAAAAAGCAAGAAAAAACAGAGAGAGCGGTAAAATAAAATTGCGTTTTTGTTTCAAAAGTTTTTGAAATGAAGCAGACTGTACAATTTCTGTGTAATCAGGAGAGGAAGAAGCATTGTTTACCTTCTTTAAAGAATTTTCATTCATCGCCAAGCGGAATTCCCCCTTTGATAATAAATAGATGAAGCAAAAAGCTCCATATCACTTGAATTATATTATTTTCGGAATAAAAAGTAAATTCTGTCTTTTTGTGAGAATGGTAACTTTGGAAGTTTTTTAATATACTAAAGCTTCAAACTAAATGCATACTGCCATAATAAAAAACGAACAACATTCAATATAAAGGAGAAATCGTTCACAATAGAAATGTTGAAATTAACCCTTAGTTTCTTTTACATATAAGGCTTTTCTTTATTATCTAAACGTTATTTTTTTGTTTGATCTTTTGAAAAATAAAAGAAGATGATGATAAAATCATAAGCACACAATAATGTTAGATAGGAAACAGGTGAAGAAAGTACGCTATTATTTAGAGATGGTTATAAATAGACAAGATATTATGAAAGATTTCTATATGAATGATATTTTTTCTTTATAGTTAACAAACAATGTGACTACTTATATAAAAGAGAAAAGGTGAAATAATGGCATTTGGAATCAAACGCCCGGAACTAAACGCATGGAAAGCAGCTGTTAAGCGAGGAGAGATCGCATTTTTAACTCATTACTGGCTCGATGAGCGTTTTCCACACGCAACTACCGTAACAAAAGTAGGTTGCAGTGACTTAAATAAGCTGATTAAGTGGGGAGAAAAGTATGGTATTCCCGCTAAGTATATTGATAATCGATCCGGCTATCCTCATTTCGATTTACTAGGCGAGCGTCAGAAAGAAATTATGAAAAAGGAAAATCAGCTGGAGCAGCTGAAGCGATTTGAAGAAGTTAACGAATGAAAAGCAAAGTTAATTTTAAAAAACTGTAAAAAAATTCTATTGTTACGGCTTTTTTTATGTTTAAATAGAAAAAACAGTGGAATAGATTAAGAAGAACAATTACGTTATGTATTCTCTCATATAGGGAAAATAAGTTGATTTAGTTTCCTTATTTGATACGATAAAGAGCTTTGTTTTATAATAAAATTGTTGTTCGGATAAAAGGAGGAAGAAGGGCATGTCCGAGGTTGGAACTTTAAAAAAAGGATTAGATATCTTCTCTTTGCTTTTAAACCGTCCGAATATGACTATTCCGGAAATGATGGAAGCGCTCGGTTTTAATAAGAGTACGATGTATCGTCTTGTGAGCACGCTTGAACAAAACGGATTTATTGTAAGAAACCCGTCTAACCGCTATACGGTTTCACCACAACTGGTGCTGGCACTCGTACAAAATACGATGCATACGAACTATGAAATGAATTGGCTCTCAGTTCCTGCTATGCAGAAGCTGAGTGAAGAGACCAATGAGACCATTTACGCGGGAATTCTCCATCATAAACAGATGGTTACAACTCAGGTGGTGAACGGGCAATATAGCACTCGTACGCATTCCGAAGTAGGAAATAAAAAGCCGCTTCATGCAAATGCTATTGGAAAGTGTATTCTTGCTTATCAAGAGGACAGCGTGCAAAAATCTATTCTTCACGAACTTTCGCTTGAAGCTTATACAGATCGAACGATCACCGAGCTGGACGAGCTGGAAGCTGACTTAGCTTTAAGTAAGGAAAGAGGATATGCTGTCGATGATGAAGAACGGGAGCCTGGCGTTCGCTGTATTGCAGCCCCTATTTTCAGAAAAGGAAAAATAATGGCAGCTATTGCTTTATCAGGTCCATCCGTTCGTATTTCAGAAGAGAAAGACGAAGAACATGCTGCACTTGTTAAACAGTGCGCAGAACAAATTTCACAAGCAATTACTCTTTACGAATAATTCAACAGTAAAAAAGGGGATGAACAGCAACATGGAAAACTTACAGTCAACGACGACCTTAGCAAACGGCGTGAAAATGCCTTGGTTAGGTTTAGGTGTTTATAAAGTAGAAGATGGTCAAGAAGTTGTAGATTCAGTTAAATATGCAATCAAAGCTGGATACAAAAGCATTGATACGGCTAAAATTTATGAAAATGAAGAAGGCGTGGGACAAGCGATCAAAGAATCAGGTGTTTCTCGCGAAGAACTATTTGTTACATCAAAAGTGTGGAATGCAGATCAAGGATATGACACAACTCTTCAAGCGTTTGAAACAAGCTTAAACAAGCTAGGTCTTGAATATTTAGATTTATACTTAATTCACTGGCCGGTTGAAGGTAAGTATAAAGATACGTGGAAAGCACTTGAAAAGCTTTATAAAGACGGGAAGATTCGTGCAATCGGCGTATCGAATTTCCAAGTGCATCATCTAGAAGACTTAATTGCAGATGCAGAAGTTAAGCCGATGGTAAACCAAATCGAATTTCATCCACTTTTAACACAAACAGAAGTGCGTGAATACTGCAAAAAACAAGGAATCCAAGTGGAAGCATGGTCACCGCTTGCACAAGGTGAGCTGCTTGATAACGAAGTGTTAACTCAAATTGCTGAAAAGCACGGAAAATCAACTGCTCAAGTTATCTTACGTTGGGACTTGCAAAACGAAGTAGTAACGATTCCTAAGTCAACAAAAGAACATCGTATTATCCAAAATGCAGACGTATTTGATTTTGAATTAAATGCAGAAGAAGTTGAAAAAATTAACGCATTAAATCAAAATCATCGCGTAGGTCCAGATCCAGATAACTTTGACTTTTAATGTTAAATTAAGACTAAAACGTCTTGTAAGATAAATAATAAACAAAGCGCTATTGTCATTCATGCAGTAGCGCTTTGTTTATTAATTAGGAAATGTGATGGTTGAACGAGGAGGAAAAGTAATGAAAATGTCAGGAAACACTATTTTAATTACGGGCGGAGCGTCTGGAATTGGATTGGCGCTTGCAGAACGTTTTTTAAAGGAAGGAAATGAAGTTATTATTTGTGGAAGAAGGGAATCAAAGCTGCAAGAAGCAAAAGAAAGATTCCCTTCGTTACATACAAAAGTGTGCGACGTATCAATAGAAGAAAGCAGAGTAGAGCTGGTAAAGTGGGCGACTGAAAGGTTCCCAAAATTAAATGTTATTGTGAATAATGCAGGCATTCAGCAGCGCGTAAATCTTTTACACATGCACGAAGAGTGGCAGTATTACGAAAAAGAACTAATGAGTAATGTAAGTGCTCCTATTCATTTAACTTCGCTATTGATTCCTCATTTCGTTCAACAAGAACGTGCTGCGGTTATTAACGTAACGTCGGGGCTGTCTTTAACACCTGGAGCATGGGTGCCAGTTTACAGCGCAACAAAAGCGGCGTTAAGGTCGTTTACGATTAGTTTAAGACATCAAGTAGAAGAAACAAATACCGAAGTGATAGAAATTCTTCCTCCAGCCGTGAACACGGATTTAGGAGGACCGGGACTTCATACATTTGGAGCACCGCTTGATGACTTTGCTGATTCAATATTTGAAGAACTGAAAAAAGGCAAAATCGAAATTGGCTATGGAGACAGCGCTAAAAGGCTTCATGCTTCTAAAGAAGAAATTGAGAAAGCTACAGCACAGGCTTGGAGGGGATTTTTGAAAAATAATCCTGAATTTTTAAAACCCAAGGCGTGAAACGCCTTGGGTTTTAAAGGTAAGAGACCATAAGATCAAGCCCTCCTTCTAATTGAAATATATCGTTAGCAGCAGGTAATAAAAAATGGTCACCTTTTTGCAGATGAAAAGATTGGTTGTTAAATTTAAGCAAGCCATTTCCTTCAATTACACTGCATAATAGAAACGGATAGATGTGTTCAAAGGAAGCGTGTCCTGAAATTTCCCATTTTTCGACTGTAAAATAAGGGCTTCTCACGAAGGTCGTAACCATATAATTTTTACCTTCTGTGATTTCTGCCTCTACTTGATAGTTTTGATGCGGAATTGTAATGACATCTTTTGATTGCTTTAAATGAAGTTCACGTTTCTTTCCATCATTGCTGATTCTATTGTAGTCATACAAGCGATACGTTGTATCCGAGTTTTGCTGTGTTTCTAGTACTAAGGTTCCCTTACATAAAGCGTGAACAGTTCCGCTTGGTACATAGAAAAAATCACCTTTTTTTATAGGAATGCGCTGAAGAAATTGGTTCCAGTTTCCTTGATCAATCATGGAAACTAGCTCTTCTTTTGATTGAGCGTGATGCCCGAAGACTAGTTCTGCTTTCTCATCGCAGTCGATAATATACCAGCACTCTGTTTTCCCCAACTCTCCGTTTGCATGGTTGGAAGCATAGGCATCATTGGGATGTACTTGAACAGATAAATCATGATTCGCATCCAAAATTTTAACAAGAAGAGGGAATTTTTCTCCTTCTATATCTCCGAATAATTCACGATTTGCTTTCCAAAGTTCCCCTAGAGCTTTTCCCTTATGGACGCCATTTGACACCACTGACTGACCATTAGGATGTGCAGAAATTGCCCAGCATTCACCAACTGAATTCGATTCAATATTATAGTGGAAATCTGTTCTTAGTTTTTGACCGCCCCAAACGCGATCCTGAAATACGGGAGTGAAAAAAAGTGGTTCTATCATTATTATTCACCTCTATAAGTAAGTAACATGAGTGCCGGCATACTCATCTAAGGAACTAACAATTATGCAAAAAGAATTGATTTGACTTGATTGCTCTTGACAGGTAAAGAAATTGAAGAGTCGTTTACTTGTAAAGTTTGAATAGGCTTTTCATTTAAATTGATTTCGTATACTTCCTCTGCTTTAAGTTTAAACAGGGCTATTTTTTCTTTACTTGCTGCATTGTAGAATCGTAAAATAAGTGCGGAATCTTTCTCAGCTTTTTTTAAGGTACTAATAACCATATCGCTGTTTTCTTCTGTCAAAAGACTAAAGCTCATTGGAGTAGAAATATTTTCTTTATTTAGCTTCATGGCGTTGAACGGTATTTTATTATAAAAATGAACAGGTGTTGTGTAATGTTTAGCAATTCGAGCAATATTAGCAGAGTTAGAATGAGTGACAAGTGCAAATTCAAGACGCAGCTTACCAATCATTTGGGAATCAGGCGTTGGAAGTTTGATTCCAGATGGTCGACCTGGTCTTCTAATTAATTCTTCTTTACCTAATGTGCCTACGCTGCGGAATAACGTAAGAGCGATAGTTTCATAGTTTTCGCCTATAATTTCGTATTCACGAATACTATTAGTCAGAACACTTACACCCTTATTATAATCAGCAAGGCTTACAAAACTTAGCATTGGATAAATTGAATCAGGGCGTTCATCCCAGCCTTCTTGTTGCCAAAGGTCCATCGCACTGTCGTACACATCTCGTTTGATCGTGCCAAATTGGTTATCAGATACAGAGAATGATGAAGCAATTTCTGTTGGAATCAATGCTCTTAATCGATGGTCTTCAGCTTGATTGTTTATTTCCATTTCTATTGAAATAATTTGTTTATGCATAGGAATTATTAGCTTCATACTGATATCAATTGAGCTATTGATATTTCTATATTTTCGTGCTTCTAAATTTTTAGGAACGTCGAATGTATAATGAATCTCAACGGTGGCTTCGTATTTATTTTCTGTCATTAAAACAGTTGCATTTACGTTGTTGCTATACAGTAATTGTTCATTTTCAAGAGGAGAGAAGTCATACTCGTCACCATCGTCTCCGCCATTTTCTAGAAGCAGTACGTTATTGAACAGCTGATTTAGCTGCTTATCGAATAAATTGATTGTTCCGTTTTTGTTGGCAGTAATATGGTAAAATTCTGTTTCTATTTCTTTTACTTGTTGACATTGATTTTGTATAGAATCTTGTTCACTTGGAACAACAAAATATGTTTTATAGCCCATAGATGGAAGAGTGTCTTTAAATTGAACGGTATATTTGATAAACGGATCATAGTTACCATAGTGTACAATTTGACGATCGATAAGGCCTGGATCCATAACTTCACTATTTAATACATCAAAAGGAACTTGATTGTCATCTTTGTCAGTTAATGTGAAGGTTTTTAATTTGGTAATAATAGTAGTTGTTAAAACTTCTTCACGCTTATAAGGAAGGAAGTTAAATGCTGCCAAGCGATCAAAATCATTGTCTGCCTGAACAGAGTCTACAATTTTTCTTTTGTAAAATTCAATCAGCTGATCTGTTTTTTCCTCGGCTAAAAAGAAACGATTCATAATTTCACGATGCACTTTATCAGAACAGCAGCAGCCGATGCTATCATGGGCATGATTTTTCATAATTTCTTTCCATATTAGTTCAATAAGTCCATGGTGATACTCAAAACCTAATTTATAAGCCATTGAAGCTAAAGGTTCTAGTACGTTTGTAATTTTATTTTCAATTCGTGTATTGGCGGCTTTAATGTCGGTACGCGTTGAGTAAATACTGCGATGGACGCGCATGTATTTCCCATCTAAAAATTCACCTTGTAAAAGTGGGAGATCTTCATTTTTTTCTAGCTCTTCAAATACATTTTCGTATTTGCTCAAGAAAAACTCGCGTTCAGGATAAAGGGTTTTTAGCTTATCCATGATTGTAAATATATTTTGCTGAATTGGCATTTGATCATGTCCATTTGGCAAAATAATATTTTTAGTTGTAGCGCCACGATCAAGCACAGCAAAATATTTATCGATTCGTTTTTGCAATTCACTTTCATCTTCAGGTAAATATTTACCGATTGCATAACCTAATGGGAAAAGTTGAACAAGCACCTTAGAACCGTCCTCTGTTCGCCAGTAAAACTCTGTTTTGTCTGTACCATGACGTTCTGAAGTTCCTCTCCAAAAAATAGAGTAATGGATATCAAATCCATTTAAAATTTGCGGCATTTGTGCGGATTGTCCAAATGAATCAGGCAAATAGCCAATTTTCATTGAGCTTCCGAATTCTTCGCAATCTTTCAACCCATATAAAAGGTTGCGGACGATTGATTCACCACCAACCACCATTTCATCGGTCTGGGTATACCAAGGACCGATAATAAGCTTTCCCTTTGTAACAAGAGCTTTTACTCGTTCTTTGTTTTCTGGCTTCACCGCGAAGTAATCTTCTAAAATAGAGGTTTGTCCATCTAATACGTAATAAGGGTAGTCAGGGTTGGTTTCAAGCATATGCAAAATTTCTTCCATATTATTAACAAGAAGGATGCGTGATTCTTCTGTTGAAAAGTACCATTCTCGATCCCAGTGCATATGAGGTACAATGTGAACATTCTTCATGAGTATATTCCTCCAATTATATGTAGTTTGATAGTGCCGACGGGTGGAAAGCTGCCGGCACTGCTTCTATTAAATAGCTTTGCTGTTACTTTCTGATGCTAAATTTGCTTCAGGGCTGATTTTTTTTTGCTTTTTTAGCTTTGTTTTGCGTGTTACAAGGAGCAAAATCGTTGAAATAGCTGCTCCTACAACGGCTGCACCTAACCAAATTCCCACACCTAGTAGCACAGGCTGCCCTTTTAAAAGTGCTAATGAGAAAATGCCTGCACCAGGAACATTTAATCCTATTTGAAAATAAGAAACAATGGCTCCTGTTACAGCAGAACCAGCAATGAGTGAAGGAATAACACGAAGGGGATCGTTCATCATAAAAGGAATGGCCCCTTCTGTAATACCGGCTAACCCAAGCAGCCACGTTTGTTTTCCCACCTCTTGCTCTTGTTTTGAAAAATGTTTCTTTCCAATAATAGTAGCTCCTGTAATGGAGAATGCTGAAACCATTTTGACAGATGCAAATGTAGCGTAGGGTACAAAGTTTCCGCTTGCCATCGCTCCGATACAAAATGTATATGCAGCTTTATTGATAGGCCCTCCTAAATCAAATGACACCATAGCGCCAATTAAAGCGCCTAAGATAATAGCGTTAGTGCCAGACATTCCTTGCAGCCAACTAATAAGTCCCTCGTTAAGGAAAGCAAGAGGTTTGCCGATGACAAACAGCATAATAGAACCAACAACTAAGGTACCGACAACAGGGTAAAGCCAAAAGCTAATGAATCCTGCAAAGGTGCCTTTAGGTTTAATTTTATTTTTCAATAACTTCAAGAAATAACCAGCTAAAATCCCACCTAGCATTCCACCTAGGAAACCGCTTCCGATTAAGTTGGCAGCTACACCAGCAGCAAATCCCGGTCCAAGAGCGGGTTTATCAGCAATGGAATAAGCCATGTAAGCGGCCAAAATTGGAACCATTAATGTGCCTAAAAGAGTACCTCCAAGTTGACGAAGCATCCAGAGCCAAGAACCTTCAGCATTGTACACCTCTTGAAGATTAAATGCTTGAGAAATGAGAACAGCTGCTGCCAATGTCATTCCACCTGCTACGATAATTGGAATGATGTATGAAATCCCTGTTAGAATGGAATCTTTAATTTCTTTTTTTATGGATTGTTTATCTTCTTCGTCTGAAGCAGTGCTCACATATTCCTTTTTGGTGGCGCTTTCAGATTTTTGTAAAGCATCGTTTAATAATTTTTTTGCTTGCCTTAATGGTGATGCCACCGAGGTTTTGACTTTAGGCAAATGTCGGTAGCGCTCTTCATTTTTTACAGCCACATCTGTTGCGAAAATTACTGCATCTGCTTTTTGTAAAAGAGAGTGTGTGTGGCGGTCTTCAATTCCATTAGCTCCTTGTTTCTCAACGAAAACATCAATACCGAGTTCTTTACCAGCCTTTACAAGAGCTTCCGCTGCCATATATGTATGAGCAATACCAGCTGGGCAAGCCGTAACTGCAAGTACTGTTTTATTAAGTTTGGGTACAGCTGCTATAGCTTCAGTAGTTTGTTCAGCATCTAAACGTTGAAATAAATCCTCATTTGTTGTGGCTTGTAATAAACTCTTTTTATAGTCTTCATTTGATAAACGAGTGACTAGTTCTGATAGCAAAGTTAAATGTGTGGAACCGGATTCATTTTCTGGTATAGCTAATAGGATAATAAGTTCAACTTGGTTGGCGGGATCTATACTTTCCCATGTGTGAATCGGTTTTCTTAACGTTGCAACAGCAAAGGCAGCTTCTTTTACAGCTGTTGATTTACCGTGGGGAATGGCTAATCCTCCTTCAAATCCTGTCGGAGAAAGCTCTTCACGAGCGATAACTGCTTTATAAAACTCATCTTCAGAATGAAGTTTACCAGCTTTACTCAATTGTTTAATTAAGTAGCGAATAATTTCATCTTTAGATTCAAACGGTTGTTTTGTATCAATTAACGCTGGTGATGTAAGGTTTTGCAATAACATGTTTGAACCCCCTTTGTTTGAATGATTTCCTTTGATAGTTCTATCGTAGCACAAAAAAAATAAGAAGAGATTTTCTTCTTATTTTTACACATTCGGAAATATAAAAAGGTTTTTTTTGTGTATAAATACACATTACTCATGATTCCAAAAACATTCAGAAAGTTTTCGTAACACAATCATCAGCGGGGTACGATCTGTTGCATTGTAGCCGTGTATTACTTTTTGAGGTGCGTAGCAATATAAATTATACTCTGCTATTTGCTGTAAAGGATTGCGTGTAAAGTTGGTCATAGATACAATAGGTATTTGTTTTTCATGACCTAGACAAGCTATTTCTAATACCTGAGAGGTTTCACCAGTCAAGCTGATAAGAAAAAGGACATCATCTTTTTGGAGATATTCAAGTTCATGAATCATATCATGTCTATGCATATGGAACTCACTTTGCTTCCCTGTAATTTTTAAATTTTTGACCATCATTTCACAAAAAGGGACGGTATCTCCTACGCCAAAAAAAAGAATACGCTTTGCATGATGAAGAAGCCTAGTTACGGTATGTAATCTTTCAACATCTATAATATTCAATGTTTTTTGAATATTATAAGCGAGGGAGTCTTCCTTTATAATAGGCGAACTAAGCTCGCTTTTTAAGTTGTTTTTAAAATGTGAATATCCATCATAATCAAGTTTTTTACAAAAACGAGTAATGGTATTTGGTACGGTAAATAATTGAGATGCTAGGTATTGAATAGACATGTGAACAATATCTTGTGTATGTTCTCTTATATATTCGACGATTTGATCATCGGTATCATTTAATTTGTATTCAAATTTGTGAACACGGTCTTCGAATAGCACAGTAGATGCTCACCTCAGCTTTTCCTTTATTAATGAGTATAGTTATTATAGCAGATTATTGAAGCAGAGAAGAGCGGAAGTAATGATTAAGAGAAGATTAGAGATGATATTTGTGTGTGAAAATTGTTAGGGAATTGTTACGTTATACAATGAATGGTTATAAGTGCATGTATATAATAGAAAAGAAAGGGTAAGCTTCTTTTTTGTAAAAAGATATAAAAAGCGTGTGTCCATAAAATAAATGAACACACGTTTTTTAGCATTAACGATCTACAGTTTGTCTAATTCGTTTTTCCATTTTTTCAAGCATGCGGAGGTACTCATCCTGTTCTTCAGGAGTTAGAGCAAAAAGCATGTCTTGCCAAAATAAATTTCGCTGCTCAATTACATAGTTCACTAATGTTTCGCCAGCCTCTGTTAAGGATATCCATACAATTCGGCGGTCTTTTTGGTCACGTACGCGCTTAATGAGTGCATCATCTTCTAATTGATTTAATAAAATGGTAGTAGCCCCGGAGGTTAGCTTTAGATTTGAAGAAATTTCGGCTACCATACGTTTAGAGCTGATTCCAATGAATTTTAGAATTAAAAATTTTGTAATGGTCAAATTATAGGGCTGCTCACTGATTTTATCTTCCAAGAGCTTTCGCTTGAGTTCAAATAATGAGGTTTTAACTTGGTCAAGTTTTTCTAGTTTATCTATTAACTGCTGATCCATCATAATCACCTTTTCTTTATCATTATAGGTGTTAAACAATTGCTGCTAGTTACCTATTGTGGTTTATGTATATAGGGAGTTTGTTCCAAAAAAAGGAGCTGTTTTTATGTATAACCCTATGCTTATATATCTAACTTTAAAGTAAAGTAAAGTACTTGTAAAGAAACCAAAACTTTTAAGTTGTATTTCAGTTAAAGATGTAGTAAAGTATTCAGTCGGGAAAACTTTATGAAACATAAATGTTTAGTTTTAAAAATAAATTAAAATCAAAGTTATTTACAACTAAATATCTTTGTGATAAAGTTATCTAGCGTAATACTTAACTGAATGAAATATTAAGGAGGTAAAATAAATGTCAAGAGGGCGTTTAATTTTAATGAACTTTATCGGAATTATTGTAGTATTAGCTTTAATTATTGGTGGGGGATACTATTATATTCAAAAATCTAATTATGTATCCACAGACAATGCAAAAGTGTCGGGCGATCTTTATACAGTAGTAGCGCCAGCGGCAGGTAAAGTAGCAAGCTGGAATATTGAAGAAGGTAAGGATGTTTCAAAAGACGATGAGGTAGCTAAAATCCAATCAGAAGATGGAGAAAAAACAGTTACAGTACCAGAGGATGGTAAAATCATCAAAACACAGGTAAAAGAAAATCAAATGGTTCAAGCTGGTCAACAAATTGCTAGCGAAGTAGATATGAATAACTTATTCATCATTGCAAACATTAAAGAAGACAAATTAAAAGATATTGAAGCTGGCGATGACGTTGATGTAACAGTTGACGGAGATACTAAAACAACAATCGATGGAAAAGTAGAAGAAATCGGTTATGCAACAAACTCAATTTTCTCATTAATGCCAAGCTCTAATTCAGACGGCAACTATACGAAAGTATCACAAACAGTTCCTGTTAAAATCTCTATTTCTAACTACTCTGAAAACGTACTACCAGGTATGAACGCAGAAGTTAAAATCTCTAAAAACTAAGAACGTACATGATTAAGAAGAGAAGAAAGGAGGAAGGAACTGATGTCAGCAAACACGATACAACCAGAGGAAAGCTCAGTTAAAAAGCATATCCCGCTACTAGTCGTACTTATGCTTGGATTGTTCTTAGCAATTTTAAACCAAACGCTGCTAAATGTTGCGATTCCGCATCTGATTACAGAGTTTGGCGTTACGGCTAATACCGCACAGTGGTTGCTTACAGGATATATGCTTGTAAATGGTGCACTTATTCCATTATCAGCCTATTTAATTGAACGTTTTGGCGTTCGTCGCTTATTCTTATTTGCGATGGCCTGCTTTACAATTGGAGCGCTTGTCTGCGGAATCGCGCCGACTTTCTCAATTATGCTAATTGGACGTCTGGTTCAAGCAGTCGGGGGCGGAGTGCTAGCACCTCTAGTTATGACCATTATCGTATTTATTTTCCCTCCTCATATGCGCGGAAAAGGAATGGGTATCTTTGGTTTAGCCATGATGTTCGCTCCGGCAATTGGACCGACGCTTTCAGGATGGGTTATTCAAAACTATGACTGGCACATTTTATTTACGGGAATGGTGCCACTAGGTGCACTCGTACTTATTATTGCAGCTTTTAAATTAAAAGATATTAAACCGCCTCAAAATGTAAAAGTAGACCTAATTTCTGTGTTTACATCTCTTGCAGGTATGGCTTTACTTCTATACGGCTTCAGTGAAGCTGGAAACGATGGCTGGACGGATTCAGTTGTGTTATCAACGATGATCGGCGGTATTGTCTTATTAATCATCTTTGTTGTACAGCAGCTTCGACTTAAAAGTCCATTACTTGATGTGAGAGTATTTAAATACAATATTTTCTCATTATCTAATATCATCAGTATTGCCATTACAATCAGCATGTATGCTGGTATGTTCTTATTACCGATTTATTTGCAAAACATCCGTGGCTATTCAGCGTTTGACTCAGGCTTATTAATCTTGCCTGGTGCACTTGTTATGTTAGTCATGTCACCGATTTCTGGTACGCTGTTTGATAAATTAGGACCGCGTCCACTAGGGATTGTCGGGATGTTGATTACGGTTGTGACAACATTTGAATTTACAAAATTAACGCTTGAAACACCGTTTAGTCATATTGTTATTATTTATATGATTCGTGCATTCGGTATGTCATTATTAATGATGCCAATTATGACAGCTGGTTTAAATCAGCTGCCGGCAAAATTAAGCAGCCACGGTACATCTATGTCGAACACGCTTCGTCAGGTGAGTGGTTCAATCGGTATCAGTTTAATGACTACAATCTTTACAAATCGCACAACATATCATGTGAATGAAATGAGCAGTTCAATGACTACATCTGATCCATTCTTTATGAATAACTTCCAGGTATTTGTGCAAAAGATTGCTCAAACGCTTCACCTTTCTCAAACAGAAGCGCAAAAACAAGCTTTAACAACATTAGCTGGAAAAGTTCAAGCGCAAGCAACTGTACAAGGAATTAACGACGCGTTTTACTGGACAGTTATCATTGCCATTATTGGATTGATTTTAAGTTTCTTCCTACGTGATGTTCGTAAAGATCCAGTGGTAGAAGTAGAAGAGACAGAAAAAGAAACAACAGACGATATTCGTATGTTACCGGCACCAAAAGATATGAACTCATAAGCAACGGAGGGATAAAGGATGAAAATTTGTATCGTATATGATAGTGAAGGCGGACATACAGAGGCATTAGCAAAAGCGATTGCTTCTGGCGCTGAGCTGTCTGGAGAAGCAACTGTATATGTAAAGCATGTCGAAGAAGCAGATGTACGTGAACTGCCTGAAATGGATGCTATTATTTGGGGCTGCCCAGGGCATTTTGGAACAATCAGTTCAGGGTTAAAAACGTGGATTGATAAATTAGGTTATTTATGGGCAGAAGGTAAATTAATTGATAAAGTAGGTGCGGTGTTCTGTACAACAGCTACAACGCACGGTGGCTTAGAAGCAACGCTTTTAAATTTAATTACACCAATGCTTCACCAAGGAATGGTGATCGCTGGCTTACCAGGTAACATTCCAGAAAATGCGCTGTACGGTACTTATTACGGTGTGGGAATTACTTGTCCAATCGAAGGTGACGAATTATTAACAGAGAACGACCAAGCGCTAGGTAAAGCGTTAGGAGAACGTGTTGTTCAAGTGACTAAACGAATGACACAAGGACAGTAGGTGACAGTATGTTAGGTATTTTACTGATCGTTGTAGCTGTGATTCTGGTTGTCCTAATTATTACAATGAATGCTAAAGCATCATCTTCTAAGCGCCAGCGTACAGTTCCACCTAAAAAAGAAGCGGCTGCTTCAAATGCTCCTAAAGAGCCAAAAGTAGAAGAGAAAAAAGTAGCAGAAGAAAAACCTGCAGCATCAAAAGAAACACCAAAAGAAGAGCCAAAAGAGCCGCAGGCGAAGACGGAAACAAGAACATCTAGACATAAGAGAGAAAAAGATGTCATGAACGATGATATGTATCGTCAAGTGCTGCAAAAGTTTAGAGAAGGCGAAAAAGACGACACGGTTTTTACAAAAGAAGAACGTGACGTTATGAATGATGACGCTTTTCGTAAAGCTTTAAGATCGTTTAAGAAAAACGATAATGAATGAGTTTCTTCTATTATAATAGTACGGAATAAAACAGATAGAAAATAGGTCATAAGCATTCCGCGAAACTAGCCGCTCTCCCCAGGTTAGGTTTCGCTTGGAGTGCAGCAGGGGGCTGACATGTTAGAATCGACTCCCTGATTATAAGAAAGGGGACGTCAAAACATGGAACAGCTCACATTTATTGAAGAGGTCCAGAGAATTTCGATATCCCTTAACAAAAAGGTAATGACAGAGATAAAAGAAAGGTTACTTTCACAAGGGATTACGCCTTTTCAATATCATATCTTATTAATTATCGGTAAATGCAGTCATATTGGAGTAACCAAGCTGGCAGAGGAGATGCGTGTAAAGCCTAGTGCGATCACTCCTGTTATTACTCGTTTAATAGACTTAGAGTTAGTTTCACGCTATCACTCTAAAGAGGATCGCCGTAAGGTAAACATTGAGTTAACTGCTAAAGGTGAACAAGTGATTGAAGAAGCAAATGAAATTGTGCAAAAGATGATTGCTCATTTCTTTTCTTGCTATGAGCCGAAAGATCAAGAGCAATTTTTGAAATTATTTAAGAAACTAGACGCTAATATCTAATGAAAGAAACATCACTTCTTAATGGAGTGATTTTTTTTTGATAAAAAGATTGTCAACTTCACTTTTCCATGATATCATTTGTGTAAACGGTTACATATATGGAGGGAGGGAAATAAAGTGGTAACAATTCGTGATGTAGCAAAAGAAGCAGGTGTGTCCGTTGCGACCGTTTCGCGTGTTTTAAACAGTACAGGGTATGTAAAAGAAGACACGCGTGTGCGAGTAATGAATACAATTCAAAAATTAAACTACAGCCCTAACGAAGTAGCCCGTTCGCTTTATACACGTGAATCACGTTTGATTGGTCTATTGCTTCCAGACATCACAAACCCTTTTTTCCCTCAGCTCGCACGAGGAATAGAAGATGAAGTACATAGCCATGGATTTCGTTTAATTCTTGGCAATAGTGATGAGCAGTTAGAGAAAGAATTGACATATCTCCAAACGTTTACGCAAAATCATGTAGTAGGAATGATTACGGCAACAACAAGTTTAGCTCAGAAACTATATGAAGGTCTTACATTTCCCGTCGTGTTTTTAGATAGAAGTTCTGATCAGTATCCATCCGTTTATGCTGATGGTTTTGAAGGCGGGAAAATCGCTGCAGAAGAAATAATCAAAAGAGGAAGTAAAAGAATTACTCTTATCAAAGGTCCAGTAAATGTAAAGCCTGCTCAGGAACGTTTTCAAGGCTCTCTTTCTGTCTTGAGTCAGTCTGATGCAGACTTTTACGTATTAAATACAAATTCTCTAGCATTTGACGATGCGCAGAAATGGGCAAAGGAAATCTTTCAAAAGTACCCTGAAACAGACGGGATTATCGCAAGTAATGACATTGTAGCCACAGCTGTTTTACATGAGGCGTTTCGATTAGAGAAAAGCGTGCCTGATGATCTTCAAGTGATTGGTTTTGATGATATTCCGCAAAGCCGCTTTTCGTTTCCAGCCCTGTCTACAATTCGTCAGCCTGCTTACGAAATGGGCAAGCAAGCAGCAGGTCTGTTAATGAAATGCATTAAGAAAGAACCTTTAATTCAAAAGCAAGTACAACTACCCGTTACGTTTATTGAACGAAATACGACACGAAAGGTTGAGGAACATGGCTAAAGTAACTGTGATTGGAAGTTCATCAATGGATTTAGTAGTAACATCAAATATTCGTCCTGGAGCTGGAGAAACAGTGTTAGGAGAATCATTTAAAACCGTTCCGGGAGGAAAAGGAGCGAACCAAGCTGTTGCAGCAGCCCGGCTTGGAGCGGATGTGAGTATGATTGGATGTGTGGGCGAAGATCATTACGGAAAAGCAATCCTGGAGAATTTCAAATCAAACGGTGTATCTGTGGAAAATGTGAAACCGGTTACAGATTCAGATAGCGGAACAGCTCACATTATACTCGCTGAAGGAGACAACAGCATTGTAGTTGTTAAAGGAGCAAACGATTATATTACTCCAGACTACGTAGAAAAAGCCAAAGAAAAAATTAAAGAAGCTGATATCGTACTTATTCAGCAAGAAATTCCAGAAGAAACGGTTGAATATGTTGCTCAGCTTTGTCAGGAACTTAAAGTACCGCTTTTATTAAATCCAGCGCCTGCAAGACCATTAAAAGCAGAAGTGATTGAACAAGTTTCTTACATCACTCCAAATGAACATGAAGCAGCGCTTTTATTTGAAGGAAAAGAAAAAGAAGAAGTATTAAAACAGTATCCAAATAAATTGTTTATTACAGAAGGAAAACAAGGTGTACGCTATTTTAACGGCGAGAAAGAAGTATTGGTTCCTTCTTATCAAGTAGAAACGATTGATACAACAGGAGCAGGAGATACGTTTAACGCAGCGCTTGCTGTGGCACTTGCCGAAGGAATGGGTTTTGAAAAAGGAATTCAGTTTGCTAATCGCGCAGCTTCGCTATCCGTCACTAAATTTGGTGCGCAAGGCGGTATGCCGACTCGAAAAGAAGTGGAGGAGAGTCTGTAAATGAAACGTCACGGAATGATTAACAGTCATATTACGAAAATACTAACAGATCTAGGTCATACAGACACTATTGTCATTGCAGATGCAGGGTTACCTGTTCCGAGTGACGTGCCTAAAATTGATTTATCTTTAAAGCTAGGAGTGCCTAGCTTTGAAGATGTAGTAGTAGCTGTGTTAGAAGATATGGCTACAGAAAAAATAGTGATTGCTTCTGAAATGAAAGAAAGAAATCAAAAGGCTTACGAGTTGATAGAAAAGCAAAACATCTTAGTAGAAGAAGTATCGCATGAACAATTGAAAATGTTGACAAGCAAAGCGAAAGTTGTGATTCGTACAGGAGAAGCAACTCCTTATGCAAACTGTATTTTACAAGCGGGAGTTATTTTTTAAAAGAGGTGAACAGCATGCATATTGCAATGAGAGGGATTCATAAAGCCTTTGGAGCAAACCGTGTACTAAGAGGCGTGGATTTTGAATTACATGAAGGTGAAGTTCACGCACTAATGGGGGAAAATGGAGCGGGGAAATCTACGCTGATGAATATTTTAACCGGCCTTCATAAAAAAGATGAAGGACAGATTCTGATTGATGGCAAAGAGACGTATTTTCAAAACCCAAAAGAAGCAGAACAAAACGGAATTACCTTTATTCATCAAGAGCTGAACGTTTGGCCTGAAATGACGGTGCTTGAAAACTTATTTATCGGCAAAGAATTAAAAACACCTTTAGGTTTTTTAAAAACAAAAGAAATGAAAGCGTTAGCAAAGAAGCAGTTTGAAAAATTAGCTGTCACCATTCCTCTTGATCAAGAAGCAGGACTTTGTTCTGTCGGACAGCAGCAAATGATTGAGATAGCCAAAGCGCTGATGACGAATGCAAAAGTGATTATCATGGATGAGCCGACCGCAGCGCTTACTGAAAGAGAAATTCAAAAGTTATTTGACGTAATTAATGCGTTGCGAAAACAAGGTGTATCGATTGTCTATATTTCACATCGTATGGAAGAGATTTTCGCTATTTGTGATTCCATTACGGTCATGCGTGACGGACAGACGGTAGACAAAAAGCCGATTCCAGAAACCAGCTTCGATGATGTTGTTCGCAAAATGGTAGGAAGAGAGCTAACGGATCGATTTCCTGCTAGGACATCTCCTAAGGGAGACGTTGTTTTTGAAGCAAAAGGCTTGGAGAGAAAAGGTGTGTTTCAAGACGTTCATTTTTCAGTGCGATCAGGAGAAATTGTCGGCGTTGCGGGGCTAATGGGAGCTGGAAGAACCGAGATTATGCGCGCTATCTTCGGGCTTGATCCGTTAGAAAAAGGCGAAATTATCTTAAATGGCAAACGGGTCAGTATCACAAAGCCAGACCAAGCCATTAAATTAGGTCTCGGGTTCATTACAGAAGATCGTAAAACAGAAGGGCTCGTTCTGGATTTTTCTATTCGAGAAAATATTGCACTTCCAAGTCTATTCAGCTTTTCGCCAAAAGGCTTTATTGAACAAAAAAGCGAGCAGCAATTTGTAGATTTGCTTATTAAACGTTTAACGATCAAAACCGAGTCGTCTGAGACGAGTGCGGCTAATTTATCGGGAGGAAATCAGCAAAAAGTAGTTATTGCCAAGTGGATTGGCATTGGACCAAAAGTGCTAATTTTAGATGAACCAACTCGAGGAGTTGACGTGGGGGCGAAGCGTGAAATTTATCAGCTTATGAATGAACTGACAGACAGAGGCGTGGCTATTATCATGGTGTCTTCAGAGCTTCCGGAAGTACTCGGCATGAGTGATCGCATTTTGGTTGTGCATGAAGGAAAGATAACAGGTGAACTGACAAGTGAAGAAGCAACTCAAGAAAAAATTATGACATTTGCAACAGGAGGTCAGTAAAATGAAAGCAAAAACAGCGATAAAAGAAAATCGCGTTGATAACGTGATGCAAAAGCTAGGTCCGTTACTAGGTTTATTTATTCTTATTGTCATTGTATCGATTTTAAATCCAAGCTTTTTAGAACCTTTAAATATTTTAAACTTGCTGCGTCAAGTGGCTATTAATGCTTTAATTGCATTCGGTATGACATTTGTTATTTTAACAGGGGGAATTGATTTATCCGTGGGCTCTATACTTGCTCTATCAAGTGCGTTAATGGCAGGTATGATTGTGTCAGGTGTAGATCCTATTTTAGCTATTTTAATAGGATGTGTGTTAGGAGCTGTAATGGGTATGGTTAACGGCTTACTTATTACAAAAGGAAAAATGGCGCCGTTTATTGCGACGCTAGCGACGATGACAATTTTTAGAGGATTAACGCTTGTTTATACAGATGGAAATCCGATTACGGGCTTAGGCGAAAACTATTACTTCCAGTTATTTGGCCGAGGCTATTTCCTAGGTATTCCTGTTCCAGCGATTACGATGGTACTAGCGTTTGCTGTCCTATGGGTGATTTTGCATAAAACACCGTTTGGCCGTAGAACATATGCAATCGGTGGAAATGAAAAAGCAGCATTTATTTCAGGAATCAAAGTTCCGAAAGTTAAGGTTATGATTTACTCACTAGCAGGATTATTGGCAGCGCTATCAGGAGCGATTTTGACTTCTCGCCTGAATTCTGCTCAGCCAACGGCAGGTACGTCTTACGAGTTAGATGCTATCGCCGCAGTAGTACTGGGTGGCACAAGCCTTTCCGGAGGACGTGGACGCATTGTTGGAACGTTAATTGGTGCGCTGATTATCGGAACATTAAACAACGGTTTGAACTTACTCGGCGTTTCGTCGTTTTACCAAATGGTCGTAAAAGGAATTGTTATTTTAATTGCGGTATTAATTGATCGCAAAAAGTCAGCTTAGGAGGGAAAAACATGAAGAAAATTTGGCTCGTGCTATTATCATTTTCATTATTACTGTTAGGGGCTTGTTCACTTCAGCCTCCTGAGTGGGCGAAACCATCTGAAAGTAAAAATTTAAAAGATATTAAAATTGGTTTATCCGTGTCTACATTAAACAATCCGTTCTTTGTTTCCCTAAAAGAAGGAGTACAAAAAGAAGCAAAAAAACTGGGCATGGAAGTAGTTGTAGTAGATGCTCAAAATGATTCAGCAAAACAAATTAACGATGTAGAAGATTTAATGCAGCAAGGTGTTAACATTCTGCTTATTAACCCAACGGATTCAGCCGCTATTTCAACAGCTGTACAATCGGCTAATAATGTAGGCATCCCAGTTATTACGCTAGATCGTTCAGCAGAAAAAGGAAAAGTGGAAACACTGGTAGCTTCAGATAATGTAAAAGGTGGTCAAATGGCTGCTGATTACATTGTAAAAAAAGTAGGTAAAAAAGCTCAGGTAGCAGAACTTGAAGGCGTGCCCGGAGCTTCAGCAACTCGTGAACGAGGAAAAGGGTTCCACAACGTTGCAGATCAAAAGCTAGATATTACGGCTAAACAGTCAGCTGATTTTGACCGTACAAAAGGCTTAAACGTTATGGAGAATGTTCTTCAAGGAAACCCTGGTATCAAAGCCGTATTTGCTCACAATGATGAAATGGCATTAGGAGCTATTCAAGCGATTAACAGCTCAGGAAAAGATGTATTAGTAGTAGGGTTTGATGGAAACGACGATGCAATTAAAGCAGTAAAAGAAGGGAAACTAGGCGCAACTGTAGCCCAGCAGCCTGTTTTAATTGGTAAACTTGCCGTAAAGTCTGCTAAAAATGTTCTTCAAGGCAAAAAAGTAGATAAGCAAATTCCAGTGCCTTTAAAACTAGTAACCTCTGAAAAATAATGGTTCTATACGTGTGAAGAAAAAAGACGCTCATTTGATTTATGGGCGTCTTTTTATATATATATAGTGTAAAAAAGAAGTGAAAAAGTCACAACTTTATAAATAGTGTAGGAATTATGTAGGTGGAATTTATGTAATAAAAAGTAAAAAACACAGAAAAAAGACGGTAAAACACATAATTTTCTGTGAAAAATTTGTAATATAGCTGTAATAATAAGCGTTTATTTTGATTTTTAAAGAGTAATTTTGCCCCCTTTGTGACAAAAATATATCTTTTTTAATAAACAGTAAACCTCTCTATCAAGGGATTTTGGTGGTAAATTCCCAGAAAGAGATTCTTGGTTATACAGATTATGGGAAACTTTTAACTGTATTGTAACATAAACAGCTAGTTTTTTATGGTATAACTATGTCTATGAGGAAAGGGGACTATTACTTTATGAAAATTTTTAAGCGTATGACTCTTGCAGCAGTCACAGGAATTTTCTTCATGACCGGCATTACAGAGACTCACGCCCAATCGAATGAAGAAGCGCTCCAGACTACTGAAAATAAAATTAAAGAAACAGAAAAGGCTGTTCAACAAAAAGAGAAAGAGAAACAGTCTATCAATTCAGATGTTCAAAACATACAGTCACAATTAAATTCATTACATACAGTAATCTCTAGCAATAAAAAAGAGTTAGCATCGACTGAAAAGCAGATTTCAGAAGCGAACAAAATGATTGAGAAAAAGAAAAAAGAGATCGTTTTGCTTCAGGAAAAAGTGTTAAGTCGTAAAGATATTATTGAAAATCGATTAGTTGCTTTACAGCAGGACGATAAAACAAGCGTTGTTATTGATACATTAATGAATGCTGATAACTTTGGAGATTTTGTTGCACGTATGGGTGCGGTCACAACTTTATTGTCAGCAGATAATGATATTTTAAAGCAGCATCAAAATGACTTAGATCAAATTGAAAAAGATAAAAAAGAAATTGATAAGCAAGAAAAAGTATTAGAAGCAGCAAAAAGTAGCCTAGCGGCTAAACAAGCTGAATTAGATAAAAACGTTGCGAAACAAACAGCAACGTTAACAACTATGCAAGAAAAATACAGTACGGTCGTAAATGAAATTGATGCAGCTTCTTCAGAAAAAGCAAATCTTCAGTCTGAACTAACAGGCATTCAAGATAAGATTGCAAAAGAAAAAGAAGCAGCTCAAAAGCAAGCTGAGCAAGTGGCAAAACAGCAGGCGGCTGAAAAGGCTGAGGCTGATGCAGAAGCAAAGCGTCAAGCTGAATTAGCAACAGCTAAAAAAGAAGTAAAAACAGAGCCGAAACAAGAAGTAAAAACAGCTGCGGCTACAGAGAAGAAAGCAGCCGTTTCTTCAGAAGCAAAAGAAACGAAAAAAGAAGAAAGCACACAAAAGCATTCTGGAAAAGAAATGTATGTAGAAGCAACAGCTTATACAGCTAATTGTGCAGGCTGCAGCGGCGTAACAGCCACTGGACAAAATGTAAGTTCAGGCACTCATAAAATTATTGCGGTAGATCCATCCGTTATTCCATTAGGTTCAAAAGTATATGTAGAAGGATACGGAGTGGCAACAGCAGGTGATACGGGCGGTGCGATTAAAGGATATCGAATTGACGTATTAGTACCTTCTGAGTCAGCTGCAAAAGCATTCGGACGTCGTACAGTGAAAGTAACGGTGCTAAACTAAAGAGAAGATCCGAACGATTTATCGTTCGGATCTTCTCTTTAGTTGGTTTTCAGATGAGATGGATGCAGCTATGTCTCAGCCTCTTCTTTGCATGTTTGGTGAGCAAGTTGCTAGCTAATCTATGCTCTTTTCGTTACCATACAATAAAGTAAATGGAAGAAAAGGAGTGGGTAAAATGAAGGTAGTTGATCCAGCAGTACAAAATGCAAAAGATAATTATCATTTGCTAACAGGTGTCGTCATTCCCCGGCCAATTGCGTTTATTACAAGTCAAAATGATGACGGTGTAGTGAATGCCGCGCCGTTTAGTTTTTTTAATGTAGTTGCGGCAGAGCCTCCGCTGATTGCCGTTTCGGTTTCGAGAAGTGAAGGTCAAATGACGAAAGATACGGCCAAAAATATTAGTGCATCTAAAGAATTTGTAGTTCATCTTGTAGACGAAAACTTAGTGGAACAGGTGAATCAAGCGGCATCTTCTTACCCTTCTTCCGTGAGTGAAGTCGAGGAAACAGGGTTAACACTAGCACCGAGCAAAAAAGTGCAGGTTCCCGGAATTCAAGAAGCCAGCATTCGAATGGAATGTAAACTTCACCAAATTGTTCCATTAGGAACGGATGAGGCATACAGCTCAGATTTGTTTATCGGTGAAGTTGTGATGTTTCATATTAGTGAAAAAGTAATAGAAAACGATCGCGTTTCTGCAGAACGTGTGAAGCCAGTCAGCCGGCTTGCGGGTTCTAACTATAGTAAATTGGGGCAATTATTTTCCTTAGAACGTCCCAAATAAGCAAGAAAGTGTTACTTATGTAGCAAAAAAATAGTATACATTGGATTTTTTTAAATAAGCGATTGTGTTCTGTTTCAACAATAACAGTACATTCGCTTTTTTTTATGAACGAAAAAGTTAATAGAAACCATAATAACAAAATCAATTTACAAAAAGGCAAAAATGTAAGGTTTTTGCCTTTTATATTTACCATTGAGGAAAAGGGTATTCATTCATATAATTTAGATTAAGTAAATTGTATACGCTTTCAATATACAGAATTATTTTTCAATAATTCTATCTAGAAAGAGACGTGAGCGTTTGCAAAAAAACTTGCCACACTAGGAGACGAGATCATAGGAGGGGTATTCATTGAAACGTTGGTTTAGTTTAATCAGTTTTGCACTCATTTTAACCCTAGTACTTGCAGGATGCGGAGGAAAGTCCGCTAATGAAACAAGTGGTAGCGGTGGAAAAGAAGTTGTTGCATGGGCTTGGAATATTAACGTACCGGTATTAAAGAAAGCAGCAGCAGAATATCAAAAAGAGAATCCAGGATTTAAATTAAAAGTAGTGGATATGGGACGTGAAGACGTTTATTCAAAACTAACAACAGGATTGCAGGCTGGCGGAAAAGGTCTTCCTGATATTGTATTAGTAGAAGACGATCGTTTCCAAGGATATTTGGATGCATTTCCAAAAGCATTTTTAAACCTATCTAAAAAAGGGTTCGATAAGCAAGAAGATAAATTTCCAGAGTTTAAGAAAGCTCTTTTATCAAAGGATGGGGACATGTACGGCTTCCCGTTTGATGCAGGTCCGACAGGCGTTTTCTACCGCACAGATTACTTTGAAAAAGCAGGCGTAGATCCAAACAGCATCAAAACATGGGATGATTATATTGCGGCTGGTAAAAAAATTAAAGAAAAAGTTGGCGTTGATTTACTAGGTTTAGATTTTAATAATGACGATGGCTTATTCCGAATGGCACTAACGCAGCAAGGTACATTCTATTTTAATAACAAAGGTAAGCTCAATTTAACTTCTAAAGAAGCGAAAAAAGCGATGGAGTTAAATAAGAAGTTAAAAGAAGCAGGCATTGTTAAAAATACAGTGGGCTGGGATGCTTCAATCAGTGCTTTAGCAGAAGGTAAAGTAGCAAGTTCACCATCTGGTGCTTGGCTATCTGGTTCTATTACGCAGCAGGCTCCAGATTTAAAAGGAAAATGGGGAGTATTTTTATTACCTTCGTTTGAAGAAGGAGGCAACCGTGCTTCTAACTTAGGCGGAAGCAACTATGTGATTTCAGCAAATAGCCAAAAAGCAGATGAAGCGTACAAATTTATGGAATATTTCTCAACAACAGATAAAGTTCAAGAAGAAGCGATGAAGGGCGGATTATTCCCATCATTAAATACCGTATATTCTTCAAAATTATTCACTGCACAAGATGAGTACTTTAACAATCAGACGATTTGGAAAACATTCGCAGATGAAATGAAAGATATTAAGCCGGTTAATTTTACAGGCAATTACTCAGTTGCAAACAGTGAAGCAGTCAAAGCTGTGTCAGAGGTAACAAATGGTAAGGGCGTTACAGACTCGCTTGAAGCAGCTCAAAAACGCTTAGAAAACCGAATTCAAAAATAATCAAGAAGCATAGAAGGTGATTTCTAGAAAATTGCCTTCTATCTCTTCTTCTTGCGGTACTAGGAGGTCATCATGAAGACAAATAAATCATTGCCTTACTTATTTATTGCTCCAGCACTTTTGCTGTTCGCGCTGTTTACCATCTATCCTATTTTTTCATCGTTTATTCTAAGCTTTCAGAGTATGGAAGGCGGAAAGTATGTATTTACCGGTTTATCAAACTATACACGTTTGCTCGGAGATGATATTTTCTGGAAAGCGCTTGGAAATACGGGGATTATTTTAATCGTTCAAGTACCCGTCATGATTTTATTAGCGCTTGTACTAGCTAACGCGTTAAACAGTCAGCTTTTAAGACTAAAAGGTTTTTTCCGAGTTTCATTTTTCTTGCCCGCAGTAACGTCGCTAGTTGCCTATTCTATTTTGTTTTCAATCATTCTTCAAGATGAAGGAATTATGAATACTATTTTAGGGTTTTTCGGTATCAATGCCATTCAGTGGCTGGGAGATCCTTTCTGGGCTAAAGTCTCAATCATCGTTGCGATGACTTGGAGATGGACAGGTTATAATATGGTTATTTTTCTAGCAGCTCTTCAAAGTTTATCTCATGAAGTTTACGAAGCAGCTGATTTAGACGGGGCAAATCGTATTCAAAAGTTTTTCCACGTAACGGTTCCACAATTAAAACCCGTTATCTTGTTTGCTACTATTTTATCAACAATTGGCACGCTTCAATTGTTTGACGAACCTTTTAACTTAACAAAAGGCGGCCCTGCTGATTCCACGATGACGCTAGGCTTATATATTTATCAAAATGGCTTTAAATATTTTGATTTTGGATATGCTTCAGCCATTGCGTACGTTGTTGTATTATTAGTCGGTATTTTAACGTTCTTCCAATTTAAATTTACGGGTGATAAATCATGAGTGTATTAGAGAGAGTAGAAGCAACCGCAGTAGCTACCGTGCCTAAGGTTAAAAAGAAAAGTAACATCATGCGCAAAATAGGATTATACAGCATGCTTGGGCTGTTCACGATTATCTCTATTTTTCCGTTTTACTGGATGATTATCGGCGCTACGAATGAATCGGGAAAAATGTTTACAAACCCTCCAACGCTGAAGCCTGGCGATCAATTTATGACAAATCTACAAAATTTAAATGCTTCAATTGATTTAGGGCGGGTCTTTTTTAACTCAGTATTTGTTTCAGTAGTGTATGTGATTGTAGCTTTAATGGTTTGTTCTACAGCTGCATATGCGCTATCTAAATTTGAATTTAAAGGACGAAACGCAATTTTTACAACGCTTTTATTGTCCATGATGATTCCGTATCAAGCAACGCTCATTCCGCTTTTTCAGCTGATGTCGAATTTTAATTTGCTTGATACGTATTTTGCTCTTATTGTTCCGCAGCTGTGCTTTCCGTTCGCTATCTTTTTATTACGTCAGAACTTTTTAGCTTTTCCAACGGAACTGATTGAAGCAGCACGTTTGGACGGTGCTGGAGAGATGAGAATCTTTTTAACCATTGTGCTTCCTTCTATGAAGCCTGCGATGGCTGCAGCAGCTATTTTCTTATTTATGACACAGTGGAATAACTTTATGTGGCCTTTAGTTGCGACTACATCAAACGAAATGGCTACATTGCCAGTTGCTCTTTCAAGCTTAATTGGATTATCGATTATTGATTACGGTCAAGTAATGATGGGGGTAACGATTGCCACCATTCCAATCATTGTCTTCTTCCTAGCACTTCAGCGTCATTTTATTTCAGGAATGCTTGGAAGTGCAGTAAAATAAAAAGCAGCAGATGTTGAGAAAAAAGTATGTTAGTTAAAGGAGGATCCGAAAGAATCTGATTGTTGATTGAGAATCAAATTCGTTCGGATTTTTTCCTTTCTAGGATGAACGTAGATTTAATTGTAGTTAATTGCTTCTAGGTGTTGATTGGAGGGCAAGACGAAGACTCCTGCGGGAAAAGCGGAACAGGTGAGACCCCGCAGGAGCGTAAGCGACGAGGAGGCTCACCGGCCGCCCGCGGAAAGCAAAGTCTTGCACGGAAATCAACAGCTGTGTAACAAGTAATTCATACTAGTTCAATTTGTTCGTCTTTAGATTGGGTTGATTTAGCCATAGTTCAATCACTTTCTTAATGAACAGGGGGAGAGAAGATGGGAGAAATACCTGTAGGAGTACAGCTTTATACGCTGCGTGAAGAAACGAAAAAAGATTTTAAAGGGACGCTTCAAAAAGTAGCTGCTTTAGGATACCAAGGGGTAGAATTTGCAGGGTATGAAGGATATACAGCGCAAGAAGTAAGAGCGTGGTTAATGGATTTGCAGCTGAAGCCAGCTTCTAGTCATATTCCACTTGAACAATTAGAATCTAATTTAGAGCAAGTGATTCACTTTGAGCAGCAAGTCGGAAATTCACATATTGTTTGTCCTTATTTAATGCCTGAACGTCAAACGGAAAAAGGGTATTACGAACTTATTGATTCTTTAAATGATATTGATACGTATTGTAAAAAAGAAGGCATGTCGTTTAGCTATCATCATCATGATTTTGAGCTGAAAAAATTGTCAACCGGAAAGTCAGCTCTCCAAACGATTCTAGAAGAAACTGGGGTAAATGTAGAGCTGGACATTTATTGGCTCACTAAAGCAGGCGAAGATCCAGTTGAGTGGATGAAGCACTATCGAAATCGTACGCCTTTTATCCATTTAAAAGATATGACAACAGACGGCGAGCAATTCTTTGCTCCTCTTGGTACCGGAGGGGTAAATGTAAAGGCTGTCATGAAAGAAGGCAATAAAGCAGGCGTAAAATGGTGGATCGTTGAACAAGATCAGTGCATAGAAAATCCTCTTAGCAGTATTAAAAAAAGCTTAGCATATATCAAATAAAAAAAACGAACAGACGCTGTCTGTTCGTTTTTTATTGATAAGCTGGAGTCCATTCAATTTCTCCGCACTTATTCGTATAATCAATATTTACTTCAAAGTTATGTTTTTCATAAAAATGAATTAATCTTTCGAGATGATCCCAGTCGCGCTCAGCGATATCTCCTTTAATGACATGAACATTTTGATCAACCGCTACTTCTTTTAAATAATTCATACATACAGAGCCATATCCCTTATTAGCGGGACCTTTAATATCACCAATAAAAATCGTGTGATTATCTTCATATACGCCATCGATGGCAAAATCCCAAGCCCCTCTATAGGCTTTTGTGCATTCATTTAGCATAATTTTACATGCGTTTCCGTCATTTTGTGCCGATACAATAACTAACTGATTATCTTCAGGCTGATCGACACCGATAACTTCGTACTTTTTAGCAATTTCTTTTAAATTATCCTGCATGCGAAATAGCTGAAACTCTAAATCATCAAGTGTTTCTTTTAGTTCTTCTGCATTCTGGTTTTTTTCTGTAAGCTGAGTAAACATTTTATACTCCTTTCCGTCTGTTTTCGGTCTAAACGCGCCTATGACAAAGAGAACACGGTGTATAAAGCGAAACTTTATTTAGCAAAGTATCTGCCTTAGTAAAAATATAAAAAGGAAAGAACCTGATTTGATTGATCGTTCATCAAAACGGCTGCTTTCCTTAACATTCACTTTTAAATTTTTCACAACGTGTATAAGGGTAACAAAGACTCATTAATTTTGTCAATAAGGTTGCAGGTCTATTTGTAAAGAAGATAACAGGACATTTTACTTATCTGGAAAGAAAAATAATGAGTGAAAAAAGAATCATTTTAAAGTAAAATCATTGGAGGAAAAGTATGGTTAAAAAGGAATTGCTTTTCATTTGAAAAAAACATACTTAAAATAAAAGTAAGAAAATATTTCATTTACTTACAAAATATTATAGAAAAATGGATGGAGTAATATGGGGTAAGTGTTAACTATATCGAACAAAGGGTGTATAAGATGGATAAATATCAAATTGCATTATTAGCTAATGTGCGTAAGCAGCTGCAAGAGTGGACTGATCAAAATAAAGAAATACCTCATGAAGAGGTGTACCGCTTTTTGCATTCAATTTCTGGAACGTCTGCGACTATTGGACTGCATTATTTAGGAGATCGTTCCCGCGCGTTAATGGAAGCTGTTGAAAAAAAACAGAAAAAAATCTGGGATTACGCGGAGTTGAATACTTTTTTATTAGATATTATTAAAATTTGTTATCAAGATGAAATTCAATCCGCAGAAGATATAAATAAACCGATAGAAATCAGTGAACAAACAGCTAGCATTTTACTTGTGGACGACGATCTTTCAATGCTGATGTATTTAAAAGAACAGTTTGAAAAGCAGGGATGGTACGTATTAGCAACTGCATCTAAAGAAAAAGCTATTACGGCTTTTTACGAATTAAAGCCGGATTGTTTTGTTGTTGATGTACATATGAAAGACTGTACAGGCTTTGACATTCTTTCATTTTTACGTGATAAAACAAAGCAACTGTTCGTCCCGATTGTCATGATGAGCGTTGATAATCAAAGAGAGACGCGTTTGAAGGCTTTTAAATTAGGGGCTGATGACTTCCTTGTTAAACCTTTCGATCTGGAAGAAAGTCTACTTCGAATTGGTCACCATATTGAACGAAAGCAAATGTTTAACTCCTATTTAATGTTTGATGAATTAACAGGAGCCTATAACCGAACGTATTTAAAAGAAATCTATAGTCAGCAGCTGTCGAGCTACGACCGCTTAAAAGATCCTTTTTGTTTAGCGATTTTAGATTTAGATTTCTTTAAAAGAATAAATGATCAGTATGGACATCTTATGGGAGACCGCGTACTGCAAGCATTTGTAGAGTATATGAAGCATGAAATTCGTCCAACAGATCACATTTTTAGATATGGAGGCGAAGAATTTATTCTTTTACTGCCAAAAACCAATATAAAAGAGGCAGAAACAGTATTAAATAGACTGTTGGATTCCTTTGTGAAAAAAGTGTTCACACATCAAAGCAATTCGTTTTATTGCAGCTTTTCCGGCGGAGTTGTAGAAGTTCATAACAATGAATGGCCGTTAGAAAAAGCGCTTCATCAAGCTGATGAAGCATTATATATAGCGAAGGAATCAGGACGTCAAAAAATTGTAGCTTCTTCTCAAAGCAAGCTGGTTAAAAAGCGAACGCTTCGTATGGCTATTATTGATGATGATTCTATCATTCGAACGATGCTGAAAGAGCTTTTAAGTAAGATTGATGTAGGAGATCGTTATGAAGTGAAAATAGAAGTGTTTAAAGACGGCATCGAGTTTTTTGAGTCCCAATGGATTCACTCTAGCGATCACTACTTTGTTATTTTAGATGGAATGATGCCTAAGATGGATGGCTTAGAAGTGCTGCAAAAATTAAGGCAGCAGAAACGTCACGATCAGTACACGGTTATTATGCTTACATCACGAAACAGCGAACAAGATATTCAAAGAGCATTAGAACTTGGGGCAGACGATTACATGACAAAGCCATTTAAGTTAATGGAGCTTGAAGCGCGCGTACGTCATTTAATGAAGAAGGTGAAATAAATGGGGATGTCAATTCAAGTGGTATATATCTTATTTGGCGGATTGCTATTGCTGTTGGTTTGTTTTCTAAGTTATTTACTTATTCAAAAAGCGCGTTTAAACGCTTTCCGGGCAAAAGTAGAATCCTATAAAGATAGTATAAAAGAATCTCTTTTTATTTATTTATACAGAAAAGATGAAGAACATCGGATAGAGCCTAAAAATAAAATAGAGCTGGCGGGTGTAGAGGAACTATTGAGCGGTTTTTCTGCAGCTGTGCAAGGTGATGACATTCGAAATAACATCACGCTCTATGCGGAGAAGGTTTTTACACCCAAATATAAAAAAGAGCTGCATCATTCTAGGTGGAGTGTCAGAATGAATGCCCTTTATGCTATTGAAGATTTTGGTCTTACTACGCTAACAGACCAATTAGTAGAAATGTATGAGAAAAAAAATAGTACAGCGGCTGAAAAAAATCAAATTTTAAAGATTTTAGTTAAGCTAAACCGTCCTGAGTTTGTTATATACATGACGAATGCCTCTAAACCGCTGTCTGAATTTATGTACCGCTCTTTGTTTGGAACTATGAACAGTGAGCAGTTTCAGCAATTTATTAATAAATTTGAAGACCTGCAAGAAGAAATTCAGCTACCACTTATCGATATGGTCGGTATCAATCATAAGTTAGAGTATATCGATTTCTTAAAAATGCACATGAAAAGTTCATCAGAAGAACTGCGAATTCGTTCGTTGAAATCACTTAACGCTTTATCTTTTCCATTAAAAGTAGAGGAGCTCACGAAACATCTTCAATCAGATATGTGGCAAGAGAGAATGATGGCTACCAAACTAGTAGGCAAAACGAGAGATGAGAAGGGATTGTCACTTCTCGAGCAGTCGCTGAAAGATTCTCATTTTCTTGTGCGCTCGAATGCTGCTCAGTCAATGATGAAAATCCCAACGGGTACAGAATACTTAGTTCATGTATATGAAACGACTGATGACAAGTTTTCGAAAGATATGGCAGCAGAATGGCTTGAAAAGGGAGGAATTACGGTTGTGGAATAGTGTTTGGCATCTTTTTTTGTCCGTTTGCGGATGGGCTGTATTTGCTTATATGATTTTTGTGCTTTGTTTTTATTTTATGATGTTTATCATTTCTGCTTTTCAACTGCGAAAGCAATATCAATTAAATGATGAAGAACCTTATGAAGATTTGCTTGCGGTTAGCTATACAACGCCGTTATCTATATTAGTTCCCGCTTATAACGAATCTGTCGGGATTATTGGAAGCGTGCGTTCGCTGCTTGGAATTGAATATCCGGAATATGAAGTAATTGTAGTAAATGACGGATCTTCAGATGATACGTTAGAAAAGCTCATCGAAGAGTTTTCTCTTGTGAAAATGAATCGAGTTGTGAGAAAGCAAGTGGAGACGAAAGAAGTAAAAGCTGTATATCGTTCTAAATTATACGATTATTTATATGTAGTCGATAAACAAAATGGAGGAAAGTCAGATGCATTAAATGCAGGAATTAATTTATCCAACTATCCTTATTTTTGTTCGATCGATGGTGATTCAGTGTTGGAAAGAGACGCTTTTTTAAAAGTTATGAAGCCAATTATTGATTCAGACGGAGAAGTAATTGCTTCAGGAGGAAGTATTCGAATTGCAAACGGATGTAAAATCGAAAACGGTGCGGTCGTATCGATTGGACTTGATACGCAGCCGCTTGTTGTGATGCAGATTATTGAATATTTACGTGCCTTTCTTATGGGGCGCATTGGTCTCAGTCGCCATAATTTATTACTTATTGTGTCAGGAGCATTTGGCGTATTTTCTAAACGCTGGGTGATTGAAGCTGGGGGTTATTCTCATACAGTCGGCGAAGACATGGAGCTTGTTGTTCGCCTCCACCGACTGATTAAACAGAAAAAAGCCAACAATCAAATTGTTTATATTCCAGATCCTGTATGCTGGACAGAGGCACCTGATGAAATCAAATATTTGCGAAGACAGCGAAACCGCTGGCACCGCGGTTTATTTGATAGTCTTTGGAAGCATAAAGAGATGCTGTTTAATCCGAAATACGGAAGTATCGGAATGATTTCTATGCCTTATTTTGTGTTTATTGAACTAATCGGGCCGGTCATGGAAATGTTAGGCTATTTGTTTATTGTTATTTCTCTAGTTGTAGGCGGGATTTATGTGGAATTTGCGTATTTGCTTTTTCTCTTAATGGTTGTATATGGTTCTCTTTATTCGATGGCGGCTGTTTTGCTAGAAGAGTGGAGCCTTCGCAAATATCCAAAAGTATCTGATATCGCTAAGCTGTTTGTCTTTTCCCTGACTGAATCCTTTTGGTATCGCCCTCTAACTGTTATATGGCGCTGTCATGGATTGTTGGACGTTATTCGCAATAAAAAGGGCTGGGGAGACATGCAGCGAAAAGGAGTTTCACAATGAAAAAATGGTTATTAATCGGCGGCATTATTTTGGTTATGGCAGTAACGGCTTCGCCATTTCTTATTTGGCAGCTAAAGAAACCAACTGATTTGAATATGCTTGTCATTGATAAAACAGTGCCAGATCAAACATTTCGAGAGCATCAGGGCTTAATGTGGATGCTGAATCAAGCGAAAGTACGCAAAGACGGGAAGCCTTATGAAATCTCAAAAGATTATGCAGGGTTTTATCCGAATGGAGATAAAACATACAGCATTAAATCTCTGCCAAAAACAAACTCTGCAGATATGATTTATATCACGGACACGTATGGCGTATACAAAGAAGATTTAGGCGTAAAAGCTAAAAGAGGAGATCGTTCTCAGCTGGTGTATGGCGGCATGACTTCTGAAGATGTGAGCTACGTTAAGAAAGCACTGAATGGACGTACAAAAACGCTGATTGGAGAGTTTAATACATTTGGAAGTCCTACTTCTCTAGACGTTCGCAAAGAACTGTATGAATTGTACAATGTTACGTGGTCCGGCTGGATTGGTCGCTATTTTGATGAATTCGGCAGTGAAGAAGTTCCTGCTTGGGTGAAAAGTGCTTACAAAAAGCAGTACAACAAAGAGTGGAACCTTACGGGCAAAGGCTTACTGTTTGTTAATGAATCCAATAAGCTCGTTATTATAACGGAAAAAGAATTAAAAGAAAATCCAGTATGGTTTCAATATACAAAACAAGGAAAAAAAACATTGAATTTACAGGATGAATCTGCTTATCAATATTGGTTTGACGTAATTACACCCCAGCAAAAAAGTGATGTGCAGGCTCAGTTTGTCTTTCACTTGGATTCTGAAGGAAAAAACAAGCTAAAGGAAAATGGTATTCCTTTGTCCATACCAGCAGTCGTTCATCATAATAAAGAGCGATATGATACTTATTACTTTGCAGGAGATTTTGCAGATCAAGGAGAAGTACCTTCCATTTATCAAACCTCTTTTTACCCGGTGTGGAAGAAATGGACAGAGAAAATCGGAAAAGAAGATGAGTCTTCTTTTTACTGGACTGTTTATCTGCCTCTTATGAATAAGATTATAGATCAACAGCAAAATGCATCGCAGCCTGCTTCTGTTACTTTTAATGAAAATATGGAAATCTATGAAGATGCTGACCGTAAAGTAGCAGGGAAAGTAGGAAAAGATTATTTGCAAGTTTATCAAAACGGCAAGTGGAAAGATTTGCTGATTAAAGGAGTAAATATGGGCATTAGTAAGCCAGGCCATTTCCCTGGTGAGACCGCTATTTCGAAAGAAGAATATTTACGCTGGTTTAAAGAAATTGGCAAGATGAATGCAAACTCAATCCGCGTATACACTATTCACCCTCCCGGCTTTTATGAAGCGCTTGCTGAGTATAACCAAAAAGCCAAAGAACCCATTTATCTTTTTCATGGAGTATGGGTGAATGAAGAAGTTTTCTATGATTCACAAGATGCTTTTGCAAAGGAAAATACAAAAGAATTTGAAGCTGAAATGAAAAGGATTGTAAACGTTATTCATGGAAATGCAACACTGCCAAAACGGACGGGACATGCAAGCGGAACGTATACAGCAGACGTGTCTCCTTATGTTTTAGGCTGGATTATAGGAGTTGAATGGGATCCCACGGTAGCCCTTTCGACAAATGAAAAACATAAAGGAATGAAAGATTTTAAAGGGAAGTACATCTATACGGAAAAAGGCAATCCCTTTGAAATTTGGCTTGCGCAGCTTATGGAAAAAACAATTTCCTATGAGCAGGATAAATATGATTGGCAGCGGCCTATGAGCTTTACGAACTGGGTGACGACGGATTTATTGACTCATCCATATGAGCCTTCTGAAGACGAAGATAAAGTGTCTGTTAATCCTAATTTAATTCACACAACTAAAAAATTTGAGCCGGGATTATTTGCTTCTTATCATATTTATCCTTACTATCCTGATTTCTTAAACTATGAACCTCGTTATCTCGCTTATCGCGATCATCGAGGAGAGAAAAATAACTACGCAGGTTATTTGCAAAATATGAAAGAAGTTCATCATATGCCCGTGCTTGTTGCTGAATTTGGCATTCCGGCTTCGCGAGGACTCACCCATAGAAACGTATACGGATGGGATCAAGGCTTTCATACGGAACAAGAACAAGGAAAGATTCTGTCACGCTTGTACGAAGATATTGTTGAAGAAAAAATGGCTGGCGGTATGGTCTTTACATGGCAAGATGAATGGTTTAAGCGAACGTGGAATACGATGGAGTACGACAATCCGAACCGCAGGCCATTTTGGACGAATTTGCAAACGGGAGAACAGCATTTTGGCCTGTTGAGTTTTGATCCAGGAACAAAGCTGAAAGTCAAAGTAGACGGCAAATCAGATGATTGGAAAAAGCTGAACAGCAAGTCGGTATATAAGCCGTCTAAGAAGTTAAAAGCATTGAACATTACAAGTGATGAAGGTTATCTATATCTACACGTGAGTGCAAAAGAGCTGGAAGATCAAAAGCTTTATTTCTTGTTTAACACAATTAACAATCAGGGACAGTCAAAGATTCCTCAAATTCCTTCTTTAAAAACAAAAGGAATTGATTTTGTAGCAGAATTAAACGGGAAAGAAGACAGTCACTTGTGGATAGACAGCTATTACGATACGTATTATTTTTCGTATGCCCATCAGCTTCAAATGATTCCATCTGTAAAAGGAACCGATACAAAAGATAACGGCATGTTTAATCCAATCAGGCTCGCCCTTAACAAAGAGTTAGCGATTGGAGAGGGGAAAAACAAGAGAACCATTCCTTTTGACGCCTATGAAACTGGGAAGCTCCAAGAAGGAAACAGCGATCCTAATTCTTCTTCATTTGATTCGCTAGCAGATTTTAAAGTGAATGAATCAAATGGAATTGCTGAACTTCGCATTCCTTGGGCGCTTTTAAATGTAAAAGACCCGAGTCAAAAAGAAATAATGGGAGATATTTGGTCCAAAAAAGGACTGGAATCCAGCGAGAAAATGAAAGGAATTCAAGTGGGGGTCGTAGCTGTTAATAAGAAGAGCAATGACGTGGAAGATACGTTTCCGACTCAGAAAAAAGGAGAACTTTTATTAAAAGATTTTTACTTATACAAGTGGAAAAATTGGGAGTATCCAACTTTTCACGAACGAATAAAGCCGTCCTACTTCATATTGCAAAAAACGTATGGACGACTACAAGCGGAGGAATAACAATGGCAAAAATTTTATTAGCGGAAGATGAAGAAGTGCTTCGTATGTTAGTGGTAGATACGCTTGAAGATGAAGGACATGAAGTGACGGAAGCAGAAAACGGCGAAGAAGCGTTGGAATTTATTAAAGAACGTGATTTTGACTTAATTATTTTGGATTATATGATGCCGGTGTTCACCGGGCTTGAAGTCATTCAGCAGCTAAAAGAAATGAAAGATAAGCGCCATACAAAAGTATTGATGCTTTCAGCTAAGAATCAAGCTGCTGATCAAAGCCGGGTGTTAGAAGCAGGGGCTGCGTATTTTATGTCTAAACCGTTTAGTCCCCTATTGCTAGCCGAACGTGTTGAGGAAATTTTAGATGAACAATAAACTAAAACGAAAAAGTATCTCAACCCAGTTCATCTTCTTAGCAAGTATCCTTTTACTTGCTTTTGCGGCGGGTTCAACTGTACTTGTTGTACGGCAAAAAGAAATTACAGCTGATTATGCCCAGTACAGGGCACAAGTACGGGAAAAGGCACAGCTGCTATCTACAATTGATAAATCAATGAACAGAGCTTTTTTGCAGGCTCGTGGGTTTATTGCATTTGATTCAGAGGATATGTATAACGAGGCTGCAAGTCAGCAAAAAAGTATCGAAGAAAATCTTGATCGACTTTCAGGTCTAGCGGCAGATAGACGTGAACGTACGTTTGTAAATGAAGCGACGGTGATGCTAAACACGTATTTTAATCAAACGCTTCCTTATTTTAAAGATATTTACGACAAAAAAGGCATTGAAGGAGTCCGCTCTAGTCCTGAGCGGAAGGCTGCTTCTAAATCAATAGAACAAATGCAAAAAGAACTTGATGACTACCAAAATGAATTAACTAAAGACTTAAATACACAGTACGATGACACGTCGAGTGACATGCAGAAAAGTCAAACGTTCTTTATTTTATTTTTAGCGTTTACAGTGGTCATTTTATTATTGCTTACACGGGTATTGCTAAATAAGTTTGTAAAGCCGCTGAGTCAGCTAGCATATACGGCAAGCGAAATTGCTGCGGGAAAAGAAATGCCTATGACATTTGATGAACATAGAAGAGATGAAATCGGTATGCTATCTCAGGCCTTTTACAAAATGGTATCGACTTTGCAAAATAACGAACAGGAGTTAACGGCTCAAAATGAAGAGCTGATTGCACAGCAAGATGAGTTGCACAGTCAGCAAGATGAACTTCAGCACGCATTGGAATTGACAAAGGAACGAGAAGGCGAGTTAGAATTGCGCAATTTATTTGTGCATGGACTAACAAATTCTCTTCACAAGCAAGAAGTTCTCACGAGTGCTGTCACAAACATGAGCCGGGTGATGAAAGCTGATCACGGTTTTATTATGCTAACCGATGAAAAGACACATGCTTCATTTGGTCTATCTTCATCAAGTGTTAAACAGATGATGGAAAACCTTCATAATAATTACATTGATCATGTGCAAAAGACGAAAAAATGTATGGTAGTAAAAAGAGAGTGTATAGAACATGAGCGCCTATATCATCGGCAAACGTTTTATTTGTATGATGTTATCGTACCGGTGCTGTCTTCACAGGGAGATATGCTAGCCTATATGTTTTACAGCCGCTACGCGGATGAATACACAGAACATGAATTACAGACATTTGAAATATTGGCCAAACAAATTACGATTGCTCTTGAAAAAATTTATATTTACGAAGAGTCTGAGCATGACAGACTGCTATCTCAAGATATTTTAAATTCGATTCAAGAAGGAATGCAGCTTGTAGATACAAGCGGTACGATTCTACAAGTGAATACGAAGACTAGCGAATTGTTTCAATATGAGCATCAAAGCGGGCTTCTTCAGCTTTCTCGCGATCAATGGCTAGATGCTCTCTCTCAAAAAGTCGAAAATATAGAGGAGCTAAGACAATACGTTAAAGCCATTTGTAAGGGAGAGCAAGTAGAAAAGTCTTTTGTTTATTATCTGCACACGGAAGGTAAGCGAAAAGTTATAAAAGTTTATAGCGAATACGTATATCGAAACCGTCAGATGTTTGGCGTATTGTTCGTTCATCGTGATATTACGAAAGAATTTGAAGTTGATCAGATGAAGTCGGAATTTGTAAGCACTGTGAGTCACGAGCTGCGCACACCTTTAGCAAGTGTATTAGGGTTCACTGAGCTTATGCTAAACAAAACATTAAAAGAAGAAAGACAGAAGAAGTATTTAACTACTATTTATCAGGAAGCACAGCGGTTAACTTCTTTAATCAACGATTTTTTGGATGTCCAAAGAATGGAAGCGGGGAAACAAACCTACGATAAAAAGTATCAAGACATTCTGCCGCTTATTAAGCAGGTGATTGAGGTCCAGAACATACAAACAAGTAAGCATGAATTTGATATGATTTCCGATCAAGAGCATTTTACAGTAATGGGAGATAAAGATAAGCTTCTGCAATTGTTTAATAACGTAATTAGCAATGCAGTAAAATATTCGCCCGATGGAGGGAACGTTACAGTTAAAGTGTATCAAAAGGAACACGCTGTTTATATTGATATTCAAGATGAAGGAATTGGTATACCAAGTGAAGCGCTAGGACATTTGTTTACCAAATTCTACAGAGTAGATAACTCCGATATGCGCAAAATTGGCGGAACGGGTCTAGGGTTAGCAATTGTAAAAGAAATTGTAAAAGCTCATGGTGGAGACATTACTGTACAATCAGAATGGAAAAAAGGAACAACATTCACGGTTGTTCTCCCGCTTCTACATGAAGTTCAGTACGATGAAGAAATGATGATAAGTGCGAATGATAACCGTAAAAGCGTAGTGATTGTAGAAGATGATAAAAGTTTAGCGACACTTTTACAGGTAGAATTAAAAGAAAGCGGCTTTCACGTTCGGTATTTTAATAACGGAGAAGACGCATTAAACTCTATTCATCAGCAAAAGCCTGAAGTGGTTGTTCTAGATATCATGCTAGGAGAAAATAAGTTAGACGGCTGGGATGTTTTAAGGCATCTCAAAGAAAATACAGAGACAGAAAAAATTCCTATCTTAATCTCATCTGCTTTAGACGAAAGAAGCAAAGGATTAGAGCTTGGAGTGTGTGAGTTTCTGATTAAACCCTATCAGCCTAGTAAATTATCTAAAACGATTCTCCAGCTTCTTTTGAAAAAACAAGAGCATGAAGGAGAAATTATGATTCCATCAGATAAAGAAGAGTAGAAATTTGGTGAGGCTTCGTTATATGTACGGAGTCTCATTAAACGAAAAGAAAATTAGTAAAGTAATAAAAAAACATTGAAAACGCTATCAAAATGTGGTTTTATAGAAAGTAGGCATAACATGATGACCTTAGAATTACCTTTTTCCACCTCCTTACATGCGTAAGGAGGCTTTTTTGTATAAATATAGTAAGATAAGATAACAAAACCTCATGCAGAATCGTTTATTGAATTTCAGCTCGTTAACAAACTGCTCAAGAAAGTTCGTTAGTGAAAGGAGTGAAGCTCTAGAAACGATTTCACAAAGGGAGGATAGTCTCTCCAAGAAGTGAAGGTAGTTCAATTTTTATAATCATAGTATAATAAAAAATACGGTTATAAAAGCTGTGTTTTTTATACATCTTTTATATAGAAGGCAAGATTGAATTTTATATTTTCTTAAAGGAGGTCTTTCCTTGGATATTGCGTATATAATTGCTGAAGAAAGAATTAGACAAGCAATAAAAGACGGTGACTTTGATAAGCTGCCTGGGGAAGGAAAACCATTAAAGTTAGAAGATTTATCACATATACCTGAAGAACTGCGCCAAGCGTATAGGATGTTAAAAAATGCAAATATGATAAGTGATGAACAAGAGCTAAAACGAGATATGGCTACAATAGAAGAATTGATTTCTATATGCACGGATGCTAATGAAGAACAAAGGCTAACAGAGATGCTTACGGAAAAGCGTTTGCGCTTTGAGCAGCTCGTTGACAAGAAAAAGATGACAAGTTCTGCAGCTTACAGGACGTATCAGAATAAAATTTACTCCAAATTTTTTTATTAATGAGTGTAATAGACGAGACGATCGGAGGGTGAGAACTTGCGGCTGTTAATTTTATTGATTAGTATCATATTATTTATTTCGCTTTGTTTTTATATTTTTGCCCCACAAATAAAACGAGGCGCCCAATCGAAAAATGTGCCGGTTTTATTTATTCATGGCTATTTAGGCAGTCAAAAAAGCTTAGGGAAAATGATTAAACGATTTGAACAAAACGGATGGGGAACTAAAGTAGCTTACTGCGTCGTTCAAAAAGATGGAGCTATTCAGTGGAAGCACATTATGAAAGCAAAAGAGGGAAAACTCCCGCTTATTCATATCGTCTTTAAAAAGCCAGATGCCAGTATTGCACAGCAGCAAAAATGGATTGAAGCTATTATGCAAGATGTACGTGATACATATAAAGCATCTTCTGTTGATTTAGTTGGACATAGTATGGGAGGAGTAACAGCAGCAGCAGTTAGTTTGGCTAACCCTCAATATATTCAAAAGTTAGTTACGTTAGGATCGCCGATTCAAGGATTAGATTATCAGGAATTAATGGAGATGTATCCTCATGCACGCAATCATATTGAATCTATGGGGGCTCGTGATTTAGCTTTTCACTCTATGGCGTTAAACAAGCTATACGAAAGTCGTCAAGATTTCTCAAAAGAGATCGACGTTTTTTCAGGAGCAGGAGATGTGGGAGATAAGACAGATGGAGTGGTAACAGTAGAAAGTGCATACGGACTGCAAGAGTTTACCGAACACATTCATCTCCAAACGTTTCATGAAGCACATTCGGATTTACATGAAAGCTCAGAGGTTGATAAAGCTGTTTATCAATTTTTAAAACGAGATTAAAGGGGGATTACGATGCTTTACTTAATTAGACACGGCCAAACAGATTGGAATAAAAACAAACTTATTCAAGGGCATGCTGATATTCCGCTCAACGAAACAGGAAAGCAACAAGCCAAACGCGTAGCGGAACGTTTTAAAGATATCCATATTGATGTAGTCTACACAAGCGATTTGCTTCGTGCGCAGGAGACGGCTAGGAAAATTGCAGCAGCTGCTAAAGTAGAGAAAGTCGAGGTTTGTGAGCAGCTGCGCGAGCGCTCTTTTGGAGAATTAGAATCAAAGAACGTAGAAGTTCTGCATGATCTTTTGCCAAACTATGCGACAAATTGGGGAGAAGAACCTTTATATAATATTGAAACACTCGAAGCCGCTCAAGAACGGATGGTTCGGCGTTTAACGGAAATTATGAAGGAGTCTATTGGAAAGAAAGTAGCAGTTGTTAGTCACGGGGCGGCAATTAATACATTCATTCATCATGTAACAAGCGGAGAACAAGGAACAGGGACTACTATTTTACAAAATACATCGATTACAACTTTTGCTTATGAAAGTGGAAAATGGCGTCTTGAAACAATCAATGATGCCAAACATCTTGAATAAATATACTTAAAGAGGCTGTGACAGTAGTATTTTAGTTGAGGGAGGATCCGAACGATTAATCGTTCGGATTTTTTTATGGTGATGGTGAACGCAGGTTTCATATATGTAAGTACTTCTGGCTGTTGATTGGAGGGAAAGGCGAAGACTCCTATGGGAAAAGCGGAAGGGGTGAGACTCCGCATATTAATTTTATATATAAATATTTATACAATTGATTTTAATAAAAATGCATAGTAAAATAAGTTTTATTACTATTCTATTAAAGCGTTTAGTATAACTGGATTTCCTAATATTGTTTAATAAGTAACTATATTTCGGAATAAGATTAATTGATTTGTATAATTTCAAGGAGGATGTAGTATGTCTAAAGATTGGAGTCACTTATTTGAAAGAATGCCTGAATTGCTAGCACCGACAATGGCTAAAGATCATCCGAATTTGCCCGTTGTGAAAGAAGAAGGATGCTATTATTATGGATTGGATGGTAAAGAATATCTCGATTTTACTTCCGGAATCGCTACGACAAATGTAGGACACAGACATCCGAAAGTAGTAAAAGCAATCAAAGACGGAGCAGATCAATTATTGCACGGTCCCTCAGGTGTCATTATGTACGAATCGATATTAAAGTTAGCCGATGAGTTAGGAAAAGTAACGCCGGGCAATTTAGACTGCTTTTTCTTTGGAAATAGTGGCACCGAAGCAATTGAAGGAGCCTTGAAATTAGCGAGGCATGTTACAAAGCGTCCGTATGTTATTTCTTTTTTAGGGTGTTTTCATGGCCGCTCGATGGGAGCTTTAAGTGTTACAACATCGAAAAGCAAATATAGACAATTTCAGCAGCCTTCGGGACTGACATATCAAATTCCATATGCCAATCCAAAAGAGTGCCCTGCGGAGCTAGACAGCGATGTATACTTTACTGAAAAGCTTGAAAAAGATTTTGAAATACTGTTTAAGCACCAAGTCACGCCTGAAGAAGTGGCGGCCGTTATTTTGGAACCAGTATTAGGCGAAGGCGGCTATATTATCCCTCCGAAAAGTTGGATGAAGAAGTTAAGAGAGATTTGTGATCGTCACGGAATATTACTTATTTTCGATGAAGTGCAAACAGGGTTTGGCCGTACCGGTGAATGGTTTGCTGGCCAAACGTTTGATGTTGTACCAGATATCATGGCTATAGCAAAAGGAATTGCTTCTGGAATTCCGCTTAGCGCAACGGTAGCTTCTCAAGAATTAATGAAGCAGTGGCCTCTTGGCACACATAGTACAACATTTGGAGGGAATCCTATCGGATGTTCAGCAGCTCTTGCAACTCTTGAAGTGATGAAAGAAGAACAGCTGCTGGATAACACGAAAAAAATGGGCGCTTATGCATTAGAAAAGCTGCATCTTTTAAAGGAAAAACATTCAGTTATTGGAGATATCCGTGGTTTAGGACTTATGATTGGAATTGAAATTGTTAATCCGCATACGGGAGAAGGAGATGGAGACGCTTTATTCGAGATTTTGGACTTAGCTTTAGAAAAAGGCGTGTTATTTTATTTTTGCGGAAATGCAAGTGAAGTTATTCGCATGGTACCTCCGCTTACTGTGACAAAAGAACAGATAGATGACGGCATTCGTATGCTAGATGAGGCTATTACTTCTTTTGAGAAAAAGTCAGCTGTAAAAGCGTAATAAAAAAATATAAAAAATTTATATATTTGTAACCTAGTTGTCATAGTAATGGTAGCGATATCATAGTTTTAGAGGGAAAACAATTTTCTGAAAAGTAGTTGACATCTGTTTGTGCAGCATGTAACATAATATTTATCTTATCAACAATTATCAACAAAATTCGACAAACTTCTTATCAAGAGAGGCGGAGGGATAGGCCCTGTGAAACCTCGGCAACGGACTTTATAGAACCGTGCCAACTCCCACAAGCAGTGCTTGAAAGATGAGAAGAGACCAGGCTTACTAACAATTGTGATCCCAACCTCTTCTTACAGGCACTTAGACACTGTAAGTGGAGGTTTTAATTTTATGACAAGAATATGACATTTAGATAAAAAACAGCAGGTGAAATTACCTGCTGTTTTTATATGCTGTAAAATGATAAATAACCTACCAGAATTCCTAGTAAAAGCACCCCGGCCGTAATACCAATAATCCACCACATCATTTTTTTCATCGTTTATTCCTCATTATCAATTGACTGTAGCTGTAGATCCGCCAGAAGCGCCGGAAGCCGTACCATAAGCGGTTTGTCTTTTGATTCCAGCATTTTTAGCTGCAACTTTCCACTGCCAGTCAATTCGTCCGTAGGCTCGATTGTTTTGTACCCAAGATTTTGAGCTCTTTTTTGAAATAGACACAAGGGGGTTTACGTTTTTTGTGACCACACCTCGTACACTTTTGACTGAAGTTACTGAGGAGCTTTTTGTGTAATAATCTACATACACCGTTAGTTTTGTTGTTGTAAATCCAGCCGCTTTATAAGAAGCCGTATAAGCTGCTGTTTTGAATAAAGGTGAAGCCGTTTTTGCTCCGTATGCTGCTGTACTTGCAGCTTCGACCGTGCCGCTGCTCTCTTCAATATCCATTTTGAACAGAGATGGATCCCTTAGTGATTGTACAACTTTTTGTTTTTGTTGACGCGACAGTTTTGAAAATTCATACAGTGAACTTTTATCACCTTGCCTTTTCAAGAACTGCGTGTAAGAAGCAACCGTTAAATGAGCAGGTTTTTCACTAGCCATAACAGAGTTTGGTACGACTAATAGACATAATAATGCACCTATCAGGGAAAAAGCAAAAAACGTTCTTTTTGTAGCCATATTCATATAAATCCTTTCTAGTACTCTATCTTTATAAATAGATAAGAAGTAATTTATCGTTTTGAAGAAGGGCTGTGTGCTGACATATTAACTGTCATCACTACACGAGCTTGCTGTACAGATTTCATAAAGCATTCGTATAGAGAAGCGAATACTTTGTCCACATCTCCTTCTAAAGCTGTTGCAAAAGGCACGGTTTCGGCAAATACTCCCTGTTGTTTAACTGCGCCAATTCCGCTTTTGATGATGTCTACATAATGCGGCGTATCTAATGGATACAAAGAAAATTGAGTGGATACAGGGAACGAAGCACAAAGCTGTTGGTTTAAAGGCATGTTTTCTTTTGAGTTTATTTTTCTTTCTTCGAAATATTCTTCGTGACGCCCTGTTGAAAACGTGGCATTCAGCACAATATGCTTTTCTGATTTTCCAGCACTTTTATAAATGGCCTGTACAACTTCAAATACGTCTTTGGCAGTTCCTTCAATAAACGTACTAACACGGTCCGTTTTTCGCTGAACTTTAGACATATCCACTTCGTTTAGTGCGCTTAAAATAATATCGATGAAGTTATCGCTCATAACGGAAAGCGTAAAACGACAGCCAACATTTATTTTTTCCAAGTTAATCACCCCTAAAATATAGATTTGTAGTTTTTTAATCATACAAATCATAAAATAACTTTTCTGTTTTGTATAGAAACAGAAGATAGATTCTTTATTTTTAGTAAATATTACATAGAAGAAACGAGAATAAATTGCATAACATGAAAATTAAGGGTGTTAAGAAAAGTCACATAGTAAAAAAGAATAAAAAACAATGTTAGAACTTCTGACAAAAAGCTGGTATATAGACTGAAAACACCATATTATAAATACAAGATCACATTATTCTCCTGCGATTTCGTATAACCTCTTGAAAAAGGGACTTGGGATTTTATCATAAATCCAACCTCCTAGCTGTATAATCAGCTAGGAATTTTTTTTACCCAAAGTCTCTATCGCCCATGAGGTTACCTGCACTTATTCAACTCAGAGCATGCACCATATATATTTAAGACCAGTGTAAGAAAGATTGCTTGAAGATGTTAGTGTTCGGTTTGAGCTAGAAATAGATAGATGTTACGAAAGAGGGGAAAGAAGGTATGACGCACACATTAATTAAAAATGCAGAGATTATTACGATGAATGAGAAGAATGATATTATTTACGGTGACCTTTATATTGTTGGCAATCGTATTGCAGCCATCGGGAAAAATCTGCATCCGGAAAAGGTAGATAAAGTCATTGACGCAGCAAATAAAACGATTGTGCCGGGCTTTATACATACTCATATTCATTTATGTCAAACGCTTTTTAGAGGGCAAGCAGATGATTTAGAGCTGCTAGACTGGCTAAAGAAGAAAATATGGCCGCTTGAAGCTTCGCATGATGAAGAATCTATCTATTATTCAGCACTGTTAGGGATCGGTGAACTCATTCAAAGCGGGACTACAACAATTGTCGATATGGAAACTGTTCATCATACGGACTCTGCTTTTCAAGCTATATCTAAGAGTGGAATCCGAGCTCTTGCTGGAAAAGTAATGATGGATAAAAAAGGCGACGATCTGCCAAAAGCTCTGCAGGAGACAACGGCTGACTCGATTAAAGAAAGCGTAGAGCTGCTTGAAAAATGGCATAATTCAAATAACGGTCGTATTCGATACGCATTCTCCCCAAGATTTGTGCTGTCGTGTACGGAAGATTTGCTGCGTGAAGTGAGCCATTTATCAGCTGCCTATAATGTTCATGTCCATACTCATGCTTCTGAGAATCAAGAAGAAATTCGCATTGTAGAAGCTGAAACGGGTATGAGAAATATCATGTACTTAGACCATTTAGGATTAGCCAATGAGCGCCTTATTTTAGCGCACTGTGTGTGGCTAAACGATCAAGAAAAGCAAATTATTAAGAATCAAGGAGTAAAAGTCAGTCATTGCCCAGGCTCAAACTTAAAACTTGCATCGGGAATCGCAGATGTGCCCAGTTTATTAGAGCAAGGTGTATTTTTAAGCCTTGGCGCTGATGGTGCTCCTTGTAATAATAATTTGGATATGTTCAACGAAATGAGGCTGGCCGCTACGATTCATAAACCCTCTTACGGACCAACAGCCATGAATGCAAAACACGTGCTCGAAATGGCTACAATCGGAGGAGCGAAAGCAGTTGGGCTTGAAAAAGAAATTGGAAGTTTAGAGGTTGGGAAAAAAGCAGATCTTGCCATTTTAAATTTAAATCAGCTTCATACTTTTCCATCTTACGGCGTAGACCCTATTTCCAGAGTTGTGTATTCAGCAACGCGAGGAGATGTAGAACTAACAATGGTTGACGGTGAAATTGTGATGGAGAATCGCGTGCTAAAAACAATTGACCAGGGAATTGTGCTGAAAGAGGCAAATCATTCGATAGATCGTCTTTTAAAAAGAATTCCACTTTTAATTTCGTAAGATGTAAAACGAAGAAGAGGCTGGGATAAAAGTATTTTAACAAAAGTAAAACTCGAATTATTAATCGGAGTTATTGATTAATAATTTGAGTTTTTTGTTGTCAAGGTGAACGTAGGTTTCATCTGTTTAGTTGCTTCTAGCTGTTGATTGGAGGACAAGGCGTAGACTTCTGCGGTTATTCCATTTATTTGTCTTTAGAATGGATTTATTTAGTTATGTCTCAATCTCTTTTTTGTATAAATGAGTAAAAAGAGTACTCTTGCAACAGACTAAAAAGATAAGAGAAATAAATTTTAAAAATTCCAAACTAACGGAAGATAAAAATTTTTATAATGATAGCGTTTTCCACCTTTGCATATCTACAAATTAAGACTATAATAGGACAAAAGATTTTACTTTGAAACGTAAAATCCTCCTAAATCGTGTCCTTTTTAGGACATTTGAATAGGTAGGATTTTTTATTTTTTTTTAGAAGTAGGGAGGCGCGCGTGTTGGAGCGTAACGGAATATTAGAGCGCTTGTTTAAACTATCAGAGCGCAACACAACACCAAAACAAGAAATACTAGCAGGACTTACAACTTTTATGACGGTCAGTTATATGGTAATCGTCAATCCCATTATCATGTCTGACGCGGGTATCCCTCGAGAAGCGGCTCTTGCAGCTACCATTTATGCCATTGTATTTAGTACGTTACTGATGGCTCTATGGGCAAACTTCCCGATTGTAACCGGTCCAGGGATGGGTTTAAATGCGTTTTTTACGTATTCAGTAGTATTAGGACAAGGATTGTCATGGCAAACGGCACTTGGAGCAGTTTTTATATCCGGGGTCTTATTTTTTGTTTTAACGGTAACAGGAATACGCGGAAAGATTATTGATGCCATTCCGAACGTATTAAAGTCTTCAATAGCAGTTGGAATTGGTCTTTTTGTTGCGTTTATCGGTTTGAAAAACGCTGGATTAGTTGTGGCAAACGAGTCTACTTTTGTAGGGCTTGGAAATGTCATGGACAAAGGCCCGTTACTTGCTATTTTTGGGCTGATATTAGCAGCTGTACTGATGGCTAAAAATGTAAAAGGTGCTCTTATTATAAGTATTTTTGCTACGACAATATTAGCAATGATTGTAGGAGTACAAGCAGTTCCTCATTCTCTGAAAGACGTCTTTTCAGCTACGCCGCCAAGCGTTGGAGAAACATTCTTTCAAATGGATTTAAAGGGTGCAGTTGCCTACGGCATTTTTTCAGTTGTATTTTCTTTCACCATCGTAGAATTATTTGATACGCTAGCGACATTGATTGGACTATCTAAAAAAGCAAACTTAGTAGATAAAAACGGTAAAATTCCAGGTTTAAATCGCGCGCTTGCAGCAGATTCAATTGGTACAATGGCGAGTGCTATTTTTGGAAGCACTGCGTTAAATACGTATATTGAAAATGCAACAGGTATTGCAGAAGGAGGGCGTACCGGCTTAAAGGCATTAACGGTTGCCATCTTATTTATATTTACCTTGTTTTTTGCACCGCTTATTCAATTTATCCCAAGCGTTGCTACTGCTCCAGCACTCATTATTATTGGTTCGCTTATGCTAAGTGACATTCGAAACGTTAACTTCGACGATTTCACTGAAGTTGTTCCCGCTTTCTTAACAATTGTCATGATGCCGTTAACCTACAGCATTGCAGAAGGGTTAGCATTCGGCTTCATTTCATACACAGCGATTAAACTGTTTACAGGACGCCATCGCGAAATTCATTGGATGATGTATGTAATCACCATTGCCTTTTTTATCAATTTTTATATGAGTTCCCATTAGGGATGAAAAAAGACGTAGCATTAAGCTACGTCTTTTTTGTAAAGGCTTGTTGAGGGAACAAACCTTTATTTCATTAAGGTTGATAAATATCCCAAGCTGTTTTTAATGAATCAACGATGTAGTTAGCTACTTCTTCGATATCTAAATTATCAGTTTCAACTTTTGAATGGTGGTTTGAATAGATAGCTTGACGGTCGTAAAATAGCTTTTCAATATCTTCTAAGCTTCTTCCTTGTAAAACAGGACGGCTATCAATAATCAAACTGATGCGTTCTTTCCAAGAATCCCAAGACAAATCTAAAAAGAATACGATGCAGTTAGATAAACAAATCTCTTGAATTTCTTCTTGTAAAAAAGCGCCTCCCCCTAAAGAAATGATTTTTAAGCGCTGCTGTGAAAGTCGACTTATTACTTCTTTTTCTTTTTGTCTGAAGAAAGTTTCACCGTGCTCTTTAAAAATCTGAGAAGTAGGCATATTAAATTCTTTTTCGATTTCTTGATCTATATCAACAAAATCTCTATACAATTTTTTGGCAACCATTTCTCCAATAGTTGTTTTTCCTACCCCCATAAAGCCGATAAACACAATACTTTTCTCTCTAAGAGATATGTCGTTATATGCCATTTTTAAGCCTCTTTCTGATTTTTAAATACAAATCGGATGTTATAGTAAATACTGAAATTATAATATAAATCCTTTAGTTTGTAAAAGCTACTATTCTTCTCTGAAATAAAGAAGAAATTATTTTTTAGGATGCATAGAAAGATACACCCGAGTATCTTTTTTGTGCTCATATTTTGGATTAGCGCTTCGCGTATATTCTTTTGACTGATGTTCTATATGGTAGTTCTGTTCAAATTGTTTGATTGCTTCATTAATTTCTTCTTGTGTTCCCATTAATCTTACTTGCAGCATTGTAATATCTCCTTCCATACACTTTGCTTTTTGACTATATCATGAAATGAAAAAGAAGTAATTTTATTTTTGTTGACGAACTTGTATATACAGGTTAGAATAAAAATATAAAACTTGTATATACAGGTTTGTGGTGAGATTTATATGGGGGATAGGAGATATAGGAGTGAAATGAAAGCGGAAACAAGGGGGAAAAGACATGAATCGAGAATCTGTTGAACGCATTGTAGAAGCCGTTGGCGGAAAAGAAAATATCTCTGCTGCAACGCACTGTGTAACGCGCCTTCGACTTGTTTTAAAAGATGAAGGTAAAGTCAATCAACGTATGCTAGATGAGCACGAATTAGTAAAAGGATCTTTTTCTACAAACGGCCAGTTTCAAGTTGTCATTGGTCAAGGCACGGTGGATAAAGTATATAAAGAAATGGTGGCGCTTACAGGTATAGGCGAGCTATCAAAAGAAGAAGTGAAAAACGAAGCGGCTAAAAACTTAAATCCGCTGCAGCGCGCAATAAAAACATTAGCTGACATTTTTATTCCTATTTTACCGGCCATCGTAACCGCGGGTTTATTGATGGGAATCAATAATGTACTAACAGGAGCCGGAATTTTTTACGATGATAAATCAATCGTAGATGTTCATACACAGTGGAAAGACTTCGCAAGCATGATTAATTTAATTGCGAATACGGCTTTTGCCTTTTTGCCAGCTCTTATTGGGTGGTCAGCTGTTACGCGTTTTGGAGGAAGTCCTTTATTTGGAATTGTCCTTGGGCTCATGCTTGTACATCCTGACTTGCTAAATGCTTGGTCTTACGGAGAAGCATTAAAAAAAGGAAGTATCGATACGTGGAATTTATTTGGCCTGCATGTTGAGAAAGTAGGCTATCAAGGACAGGTTTTACCCGTACTAGTCGCTTCATTCGTCTTGGCAAAAATCGAATTATTCTTACGAAAACGCATACCGGATGGATTTCAACTTTTGATTGTAGCACCTGTAGCTCTTTTAGTAACAGGGTTTCTCGCTTTTATTGTAATTGGTCCAATTACATTTGCAATAGGAAATGTTATTACAGATGCAGTTGTATGGCTGTTTAAAACGGCTCCATTTATTGGAGGGCTTGTATATGGAGGTTTATACGCTCCTCTTGTTATTACAGGGATGCACCATACATTTTTGGCCGTAGATTTACAGCTGATTGGAAGCGTAGGGAGTACGTTCTTATGGCCAATGGTAGCATTATCGAATATTGCACAGGGCTCTGCGGCTTTCGCGATAATGGTTCTTTCAAAAGATGATGAGAAATTAAAAGGATTATCTTTAACGTCAGGGATTTCAGCGTGGCTTGGCATTACGGAACCTGCAATGTTTGGTGTGAATTTGCGTTTTAGATTTGCTTTTATTTCTGCAGTGATTGGTTCAGCTATTGCCGGTGTTGTCATATCTGTAGCCGGAGTGAAAGCAGCGTCGGTAGGAATTGGGGGTATACCAGCTCCGTTATCAATTGTTCCACAGAGCTGGCCGCCTTTTATTATTGGAATGGTCATCGTAATCGTTGTGCCGTTTCTTTTAACGTTAACGCTCGGAAAGCTTCAGAAAAAATCAACCGTTACATCAACGGTCGCGGGTACAGACTCATTTCAACATAATTCTAAGAATTAAATGGTGGTGTTAAAGATGCAAGAACCTTGGTGGAAAAAATCGGTTGTTTATCAAATTTATCCAAAAAGTTTTTATGATACGACTGGAAACGGCGTGGGTGATATAGCTGGCATTATTGAAAAGCTAGATTATTTGAAAAAGCTCGGGGTAGATGTTCTGTGGCTAACGCCAATTTATAAATCACCGCAGCGGGATAATGGATATGATATAAGTGATTATTTTGTTATTCAAGAAGAATACGGAACAATGGAGGATTTTGATCTTTTAGTAACAGAAGCGCATAAGCGGGGTCTTAAAGTCATCATGGATATTGTCGTTAATCATACATCAACTGAACATGAATGGTTTCAAGAAGCTAAAAAATCGAAAGATAACCCGTACCGAGATTTTTATATTTGGAAAGATCAAAAAGAAGATGGAAGTGCTCCGACGAATTGGGTTTCAAAATTTGGGGGATCCGCGTGGGAGCATGATAACCTCACAGAACAATCGTATCTGCATTTGTTTGATGTTACGCAAGCGGATTTGAACTGGGAAAACGAGCGTGTGCGCCGCAGCGTGTATGATATGATGACGTTTTGGTTTGAAAAAGGAGTAGATGGATTTCGTCTGGACGTTATTAATTTAATTTCAAAAGATCAGCGTTTTTTAGATGATGACGGTTCCGTTGCACCAGGAGATGGCCGGAAATTCTACACCGACGGTCCTCGCGTGCACGAATATATGCGGGAAATGAATCAAGAAGTTTTTTCAAAATATGATAGTATGACCGTTGGAGAAATGTCGTCCACAACCGTTGACCACTGTATTCAGTACTCTCATCCGGACCGACGCGAGCTTAGTATGACGTTTAATTTTCATCATTTGAAAGTCGATTACCCGAATGGAGAAAAGTGGGCCCTAGCAGATTTTGATTTTATTAAATTAAAAGAGATTCTATCAACTTGGCAAACGGAAATGAATAAAGGTGGGGGATGGAATGCATTATTTTGGTGCAACCATGATCAGCCTCGCGTTGTTTCACGCTATGGAGACGACGAACTCTATCATAATAAATCTGCTAAAATGCTCGCTACAACGATTCATTTGATGCAGGGAACGCCTTATATTTATCAAGGCGAAGAAATAGGTATGACAAACCCGAAGTTTTCCTCTATTGATGAATATAGAGATGTGGAGTCATTAAATGTGTATGAAATAAAACGTGCACAAGGAATGGACGAAAATGAAATTTTGGAAATTTTAAAACATAAATCAAGAGATAATTCCCGTACACCGGTGCAATGGAACGATAAGCCGAATGCAGGTTTTACAAAAGGAAAGCCATGGATTCATCCGGCCGATAACTACCGTAAAATTAATGTAGAAAAAGCGTTAGAGGATAAAGATTCAATCTTTTATTTTTATCAAAAGCTTATTGCACTGCGCAAGCAGTACGAGATTATCACCTATGGAAACTATGAATTGATTCTTGGAGAAGACGAGCAGATTTTCGCTTATATCCGAAATGGAGCAGATGAAAAGCTGCTCGTGATAAACAATTTCTACGGCAGCGAAACAGCCTTTGAACTGCCAGAAAATCTAACTTTTGAAGGATATCATAGTGAAATATTGCTGTCTAACTACGAAGATTCACCAAAGGAATTCAAGCGAGTCTTACTTCGGCCGTATGAATCAATCGTGTATCATTTAAAAAAATAGAGAAAAAGTGAAAAGAACGATGGGTGACAATCTATCGTTCTTTTTATACAATTGGGTATATATAGAAAGTAAAATAGGTGATGGCAATTGAAAGAAAATAAATTTATCAGCATTTACGAACAGTTAGTCGATAAAATTAAACGCGGTGACTGGCGTCCTAATACAAAACTTCCTTCTGAAAATGAGCTTGTTGAACAGTATCAAACGTCTCGTGAAACGATACGGAAAGCGTTAAATTTACTCTCGCAAAATGGGTACATTCAAAAAATGAAAGGAAAAGGTTCTTTTGTATTAGACGTATCACGCTTTGATTTTCCAGTATCAGGACTTGTTAGCTTCAAAGAAGTCGCGGAAAAGCTAGGACATACGTCGACTACTATTGTAAAAGAGTTTGAATTAATCAAGGCTGATCAAGATTTGTGCACACAGCTTGGCGCAACGAAAAAAGATCTCATATGGAAAGTAGTTCGAGCACGTGAAATCGATGGAGAAAAAATTATTTTAGATAAAGATTTTTTTCATAAAAAATATGTTCCTCACCTCACAAAAGACATATGCAAAGGCTCTATTTATGAATACTTAGAAAAAGATCTTGGGCTGAAAATCAGCTTTGCTAAAAAAGAAATTTCCGTTGACGAGCTGACGGACGAAGATAAATGTTACTTAGATTTGAAAGATTATGAACATATTGTGGTAGTAAGAAACTATGTGTATCTAGAAGATGCAAGCCTTTTTCAGTATACGGAATCACGTCATCGTCTTGATAAGTTTCGTTTTGTGGATTTTGCTCGCAGAGGTATATAATGGTTCACTGCCCATGAGTTTTTCCTTTTTGTAGATGTTTACAAAAAACTGCTTTGGTATAAAAAACAAAGCAGTTTTCTTATGGGGAAAACTGAAAAAACGTGATCCTTTTGACGATAAAATTCTAAAAAGGTTGAATTTTTATTTAGAGTTTGTTTTAGTAGAACATAAGATTATTTTATATTTGTATAATGTTATTCATACGGTATACAGATTTATTGATCTTTTTTTTATTAGATATATAAGAAAATGTTATTTGAAAATGATAACTTCATTAGTAATTCTAATAAAACTGTCTAACTACAGCATTAAAGGGAGCTGCTCAAACAATACTAAGTAAAAAGGAGGAGACGGAATGAGTAACGATTATCGACTTTATCCTCTTGGTGATAGCGGCATTGTCGTTTCATTTGGAGACGAAATTAATTTCGGTATACATAAACGTATTCAGCAATTTACTGAAGTGCTAGAGCAATCATTATGTAAGGGAATGATTGAATATGTGCCGGCTTTTACGACGGTTACAATCTATTATGATCCTTGGATAATGAGTGAAAAAGGAAGAAGAAATCCTTACACAGCAATATCTACATATATTGAAGAACTGCTTTTCCACCAGGAAGAAAAATCTGAAGCGGTCGCTAGACAAATTGACATTCCGGTGTGTTACGGAGGAAAGTACGGCCCGGACTTAGAGAGAGTAGCTGCTTTTCATTCATTAACGCCTGATGAAGTTATCTCCATTCATACAAACGGAGAATATTTGGTGTATATGATAGGCTTTGCTCCTGGTTTTCCTTATTTAGGAGGGATGAGTGAAAAAATTGCGACTCCAAGGAAAGAATCACCGAGAAACAGCATCCCAAAAGGGTCAGTTGGCATCGCAGGAATGCAAACCGGCGTGTACCCAATTGAAACACCTGGAGGATGGCAGTTAATCGGGCGTACTCCTCTTACACTATTTAACCCAGAAAAAGGCTCGCCAAGCTTACTTCAAGCAGGTGATCGTATCCGATTTGTTTCCATTTCTGAAACGGAATATGAAGCACAAAAGGAGGTGGATGAAGATGAGTATTAAAGTGATGCGTCCTGGTTTATTAACAACGATTCAAGATATCGGCAGACATGGATATCAAAAGGACGGCATGATTGTCAGCGGGGCAATGGACAAAGTTGCTTTAAGGATTGCCAACTTATTAGTAGGAAATCAAGAAAATCAGCCGGTTATTGAAATTACGTTAATGGGACCAAAAATTGAATTTCAGCAAGATGCTTTAATTGCCCTGACAGGAGGGAATTTATCGCCAACTGTTAATGATGAAGCCGTAAAGATGTGGCGGCCTTTATATGTGAAAAAAGGGAGCGTGCTGCAGTTTGGTGTTCCGACTTTAGGTTGCCGTTCTTATTTATCGGTTTCCGGTGCCTTTAACGTTCCTGCAGTTATGGGAAGTACATCTACTTCGCTTCGCGCTCGGATAGGAGGGCTACACGGTAAAGCATTACAGTCAGGAGACGAAGTATTAAGCCATCCTCCTACAGAAATAGGGGAAGCAATTATAAAGAAACTGGTGAAAAAGCAAACGGACCGCTCTTTTCAGCAGGCTTTTTGGACCATTCATCCTAAACTTCTTCCTTCATACGAGACGCCTATTATCCGCACAATGAAAGGTGCGGAATTTGATTGGTTTACGAAAGAAAGTCAACAACATTTCTTTAATCAAGAATTTGACGTTACGCCGCAATCTGACCGAATGGGCTATAGGCTAAAAGGGAAGAAACTAGTCCTTCAGCAGGAAAAGGAACTGCTTTCTAGCGCTGTGACGTTTGGTACAATTCAAGTACCAAAAGAAGGACAGCCCATTGTTTTATTAGCAGATCATCAAACGACAGGAGGATACCCTAGAATCGGGCAGGTAGCAACTGCCGATTTTTCGGCGCTGGCACAAGTTTCTCCAGGGCAAAAGGTTTCTTTTCAATTCGTTTCACTGGATGAAGCGCAGCATTTATATATGGAGCAGGAAAAGAAAATCAATCATATTAAAAGAGCACTTCGAATGAAAATATAAGGGGGAAGAAAATGGCTACCGTTGATTTGAACTGTGACTTAGGGGAGAGCTTTGGGAACTATAGCTTAGGAAATGATAAAGAAATTTTACGCTATGTAACGTCAGCAAACATTGCCTGTGGCTTTCATGCCGGAGATCCTTCTGTTATGAGAGAAACAGTAAAGCTGGCTTTGAGTGAAAATGTGGCGATCGGCGCGCACCCCGGATTGCAAGATTTAGCTGGATTTGGACGTAGATATATGAAAATTACGCCTCGAGAAGCTTATGATTTGATGGTGTATCAAATGGGGGCTCTTTCAGCTTTTATACGTGCAGAAGGAGGGGCCCTTCATCATGTGAAACCTCATGGCGCTTTATATAATATGGCTGCAGGGGATCGAGATATAGCTAAAGCTATTGCTGAAGCTGTTTATAATGTTAGTGAGGAAGCTATTCTATATGGTCTTGCTGGAAGTGAATCGATTAAAGCTGGAAACGAAATCGGCTTGCTTACGTCTCAGGAAGTATTTGCAGATCGAACCTATCAACAGAACGGCATGCTGACGCCGAGAAACGTTGAAAACGCCGTGATTCAAGATGAGGAAGCAGCTATTTCTCAAGTAATTAAAATGGTCAAAGAAAAGAAAGTATTCACTGTGCAAAATGAAGAGATTCCGATTCAGGCAGATACCGTCTGTATTCATGGAGACGGTGCACATGCTGTTGAATTTGCCAAAGCTATTTGTGACAAGCTAAAAGAAGAACAAATCATTATTCAACCACAATGAGGTGACATCATGAAAAAAGAACGCAACTGGAGCGTGCTCCTCGGAGCAGCATTTTTAATGGCTACTTCAGCAGTGGGTCCAGGTTTTTTAACTCAAACAACGGTCTTTACACAAGCTCTCGCCGCAAGTTTTGGTTTTGTCATTTTACTGTCGATTTTATTAGACATTGGCGTTCAGCTAAACGTATGGCGTATTATTGCCGTCTCAGAAAAAAGAGCACAGGATATTGCTAACAGTGTTTTCCCAGGTCTCGGTTTATTTATTGCTATTTTAATTGTAATCGGAGGCTTAGCATTTAATATTGGAAATGTAGGAGGAGCGGGTCTTGGCTTCAATGCGCTATTTGGTATTTCTCCTAAAGTTGGTGCAGTCATTACAGCCATTGTTTCTATTGCCATCTTTTTAGTCAAAGAAGCCGGAAAATTAATGGATCGTTTTGCTCAATTAATGGGCGGAATATTAATTATTTTAATGGTGTATGTTGCGGTTTCTTCCGCTCCGCCAGTAGGAGAAGCGGTATCTAAAACATTTTGGCCGGATCACATTGACGTAATGGCGATTGTTACTCTTGTAGGAGGAACGGTAGGAGGATATATTACATTTGCAGGAGGTCACCGTTTATTAGATGCAGGAATCAAAGGAAAAGCCGCGATTCCGGAAGTAACAAGAGGAGCAGTATCCGGCATTACGATCGCTTCGATCATTCGGATTTTTCTATTTTTGGCGACATTAGGTGTGTTGAGTCAAGGGTTAAAACTGAATCCCGATAATCCACCAGCCTCTGTTTTTCAGTTAGCCGCAGGGGATATTGGCTATAAATTATTCGGTGTCGTCATGGCAGCAGCGGCTATCACTTCAGTTATTGGTTCGGCATATACATCGGTTTCCTTTATTAAATCCTTCAGCAAAAGGATTGAGAAATATGAAAACTGGATTATCATTGCATTTATTACGATTTCAACCCTGGTTTTCTTAACGATTGGTCAGCCGGTCACGCTGCTCATTTTAGCTGGAGCATTAAATGGGTTAATCTTACCTATTACACTCGGTACAATGCTTATAGCGGCGTATAAAAAGAAGATAGTAGGGGATTACAAGCATCCGACTTGGCTTACCGTTTTTGGCGGTTTTGTGGTCGTTATTATGGCTGTGCTAGGAGTCTATACGCTTGTGACTCAAATGGCAAAACTGTGGTAAGAAATTCTATAACCAATTAAAAAAGGGCCTTCTGGCCCTTTTTTAATTGGTTATAGGCAATACATATAAAATGATTGCTAAAAAGTGAAGTACGGTTCCGCCAAGAACAAACATATGCCAAATCATATGGTGAAAACGAAATCCTCGCCATACGTAAAAAACGGCTCCGATTGTATACAACACGCCTCCAACTACAAGAAGGACAATTCCTTGATGGGCAATGTTTTGAGTTAACGAATCCCACGCAAACACAATCATCCATCCCATAAATACGTAAAGAATGGTGGAAATAAAAAGGAATTTCTTCACAAAAAAAGCTTTGAATACAATTCCTGCAAGAGCGATGCCCCATACAATTCCAAAAAGTGTCCAGCCGGTGGTTCCTTTTACTGCGATAAATAAAAATGGAGTGTACGTACCGGCAATAAACAAGTAAATAGAAGAGTGGTCAAATATCTCAAAAAGATCTTTTACCTTACCTTCCGGAAAGCTATGGACAAGCGTAGAGGAGACATAGAGAAGCAGCATGGTTACTCCGTAAATAGTAAAACTGATAACATGCCAAGGCGTTCCTTCTAACGAAGAAAGTACGATTAAAAGCGTTAATCCCACAATGCTGAGTACGGCTCCAACGCCGTGTGTAATCGCATTTGCAATTTCTTCTCCTCTTGTAAATGTGTGTGTAGTAGCCATTTACAAAATCCTTTCTTTACACAAATTTATCTTCTATTTTCTCAGAGGATCAGTTTTGAACATACCTGCTGAGAAAAAATCCGTAACGGTCAAAAACATGAGTGAAAAGTTCATTGGTTATTTCTTTATTATAGACCATTCTTTTGATTTTATCTATTTTGACTGGAGGTCCGAAAAGAGGAAAGATGTATATGTGAATGTTCACTAGCTGTAAAAAGCATGTATAGAAGAAAAAAATGCTTTTTGAAAAAATGGCAGAAAAGTTGTCATGAAGGCATGATTTTGAAATACATATAAAATAAAACTTTTAACAGTCAAGGTTACGATTACTGCTTAGCTCATTTGCAATAGATAAGTAACAAGATTGTAAGAAGGCAGGGGGATGGAAGCAGTGAAAAAAGAAGTTATTTTTGATGAAACAGGCACATACAAATATTCTCTATTATGCAAATGGAGTGAAGTAAACGAACGTAAACTTACGTTTATCTTGTCCTTTCCAGAAAATACGTATGAATACAGCGATGATACAGCTGTATCCAAATGCATAGAACTGGCGCAAAAGTGGGGATTTGGAGTTTTAGAAATCGTTTATTTATTCAGCTATCAAACCGATCATGTTTCGTTTTTACGCATGCTTTCAAAAGAAGAAGCTGTTGGAACAAGAACAGGTGAATATATTCAAAAGGCTGTGGAAGATGCTGAACTAGTTGTGGTAGCTTGGGGTGATCATGGAAGCATTTATAACCGGCAAGAGGAAGTAGAACGCTTTTTGAAACACAAGCCGGTATACTGTTTTGGAAAAACGAAGCAGCAATTTCCTCGCCATATTTTATCCGTCGTGCACCGTACAGAATTACAGAAATACGAAGTGCCGGCTAATCGTGAAGAGTCAGAAGAAGTTTCTTCGTTTATTGAAGACATAGATCAAAGTTTTGGTGGAGAGGATTATTCTCCAATTAAACAACTAACAGAAGAAGAACCGCTTATGTTTATTGAAGACATTGCCAGTATGTATCGATAAAAAGGAAAAGCGAGGTTTATATTCCTCGCTTTTTCGTTAGTATAAAACACCAAGTTTTGTCATATGGTTGTATCAAGAAGCGTGTGTGAAGGGGGAACTTTATGAAGTTGAATGAAGTACTGCACCGCATCACAACTATTTACAATGAGTTAGAAGAAGAGTGCTTTCAATATATAGGGACTGTGATCAATGAAAATGCAGAGCTGGATATTTCTCGTCTAGAAGAATTAAGTACGCTGTTAAACTTCGTATATGAATGCTCGCAGGATGTATTAGTAGGTTCTATTTTAACAAAATTGGATTATGGACAACCCATTTATCAATTTGCTATGTTAAAGCCTATTTCCCTTGAAGGAAATGAAGATAAGTTAGATATTTTATATGAAGAAAAGGTAAAAGTAGAAAGAGCGATTCTAGATGTGTATACAGCTCAGCGAAAGAAGTTATTGACTCAAGCAGCTGAAGACTTAAAAGAACTGCACTACGAGCTGCAGACCTACGTGTATGCTTGCAACATATAAGTGAATCTGTTGAAATAGCAAGGCATATATACAAATAAAAAGGAACATGTTAGGATAAGTAAAAAGAACTCCTAATCAAAGAGTTCTTTTTATTGTAAAATATATGATTTTGAACTAGTCAAGCATAAAGACGGTGGTAATGGCAGTTACCCTTTTCTTTGTGCTTTTTTTATCCGATTGTGTTGATGATGCTGCTTACTGCGTTAAAAAAGTTCATAAGTACCTCGTTTAGCATGTAATATGCCTCCTCTCTTACTCAATATGTACAATCAAATTATCCAATTGTGTTAATGATGCTGCTTACCGCGTTAAATAAGTTCATTAAAACGTCGTTGAACATGTTTGCAACCTCCTTTATGATAGATTCATATAGTAATACGAGAAAACATAAAGTTTGGATCACATTTTTTTAATGTTTTTTTAGAAAAATAGTTAAAAAAAGAGTTTAATGGAGGTTGAAAAAGATGAATTCGTTTACAAACGACGAAAAGCAAGCGGTATACAAAGCGATTTACGGAAGAAGAGATGTACGCACATTTTTGTCTGATGAGATTCCGAATGAAACGGTTTATAACATTCTACAGGCTGCTCACAGCGGACCTTCCGTCGGGTTTATGCAGCCTTGGAATTTTATATTAGTATCTGATACAGAAGTGAAAAATAAACTTGCCTGGGCAGCAGATAAAGAGAGAAGAGCACTGGCTATTCATTATGAAGGTGAAAAGAAAGAAGATTTTTTAGAGCTAAAGATTCAAGGATTAAAAGAAGCGCCGTTAACTATTTGCGTAACGTGTGATCCAACAAGAGGGGGCTCTCATGTTCTCGGAAGAAACTCAATTCCAGAAACTGATATGATGTCAACTGCGTGTGCGATTCAAAATATGTGGCTTGCTTCATATGCAGAAGGACTGGCAATGGGATGGGTAAGTTTTTATAAAAAAAATGATGTACGTGACATTTTACATATTCCTCCTCATATTGATCCTGTAGCGCTCATGTCAATTGGCTATACAGATAAATACCCTGAGAAACCAATCTTAGAACAAGCTAACTGGGAAAAAAGAAGGGATTTAGACAAGCTAATTTATCATAATGTATGGGAAAATGAAAAAGAATAGCGGAGAGAAAATAAAGACATACTAAAAAGCACCGAAATATAGTAAAATTTGAATATTAAATGATACACTATATATAGCGAAAGCGGATATGAGCGTCTAGCGTATCCGTTTTATTTATATGTATACAAATGACTTGGGAAAAAGAGAGATAGGAGAATTGAAGGTTTCATGAATATTGCAAGAAGTTGGCTTCACAACAAACTTACTGTTCGCATCATTACGCTTATTATTATTACAGTTTTACTTGTCAGCATTAGAAGTATGCTTCAGCTGCTGTTATTTACGTTTATTTTTACCTTTTTAATTGGTCGTCTTCAACAAACGTTAAGAAGAAAGCTTCCGCTTAATTCAACGCTTATACTCATCGTCATCTATATCGCACTGATTGGTGCTCTCGGTATTGTAGGATATGTATATATCCCGGTTATTATGACGCAAGTTACTGAGCTTGTACAGAAGCTGATGTATTTTTACAAGCACCCCCCTGATAATACATTCGTCACCTATATTATCGATAATCTAAAGAGATTTAAATCACCAGAAAATATTCAGCAGAATATTGATTTAGTATACAGCTATTTATCTAATATTGGAAAAGTAAGTGCACAAGTTTTCTTAGCACTCTTGTTAAGCCTATTCTTTTTACTTGAAAAGTCGCGGATTCACCGATTATTTGTCCAACTGGAACAATCTAGGCTGGGCTGGTTTTTCAAAGAAGCTGGCTATTTGGGGAGAAAATTTGTTAATTCCTTCGGCAAGGTAATAGAAGTTCAGTTTATTATCGCTTTTGTGAACAGCATTTTATCCGTTATTGCCCTGTGGGTGTTAGGGTTTCCTAATTTGCTTGCGCTTGGCGTTATGGTCTTTCTACTAGGGCTAGTGCCGGTTCTTGGGGTATTTGTTTCACTCATTCCGCTTTGTACAATCGCTTACAGTTTAGGAGGCGGTGTAAAAGTACTATCTGTGTTAATTATGGTGGTAGTACTTCACGCACTTGAAAGCTATGTATTAAATCCAAAGCTTATGTCATCTAAAACAAACTTGCCAACATTCATTACGTTTATCATTTTAGTATTTGGTGAACATTTCTTGGGCGTATGGGGGCTGATTCTTGGTATTCCTATTTTTATTTTCTTTTTAGATCTCGTAGGAGTAGATTCAGCACAGCAGCTGTCAAAAAAAGAAGAGACTGGGACAAAATGATTTTAGACGAGGTGAAAAACGAACCATTAATCAAGATGTTTGATTAGTGGTTCGTTTCTTTTTTTAACGAGCGTATCGTTTTTTGAATGACTGGATGATCTCGATGCTTAAGTTTATAAGCAAGAAAGATCTGATTTTTTACCGCTAAATGTTCAAGTTCGATTTTCACCTTTTTTTCTTGGAGCGCTTCTTGAATCAAATAGCGGGGAAGCAGGCTGATTCCCATGTGATGCTGAATGGCTTTTAACACCGTTTGAAGATTTGGAATCACATGATGAGGCTGAATTTCAGGCCGTTTTTTAAAATGCTGTCGCCAAAAACGCCTGATAATAGGAAGTTCAAGGCCATAGCTAATCCACCGCTGATTGTATAAAAAATCCTCTATGTCTTCATTGGGTGTCATTTCAAAAGAAGGAGGGACGGTTAAGACAAACTCTTCTTCTTCAATGACCGTATATTCGACTCCTGGTATTTGCAATCTTTGGGTTGTAATCGCAATATCAATTTCGTCGCTTTGTATCTTTTCAAGTAAAACAGAAGCAATACCAAACTGGCTGTAGCAGCGGATACCTGCATCTTTTATTCTTTCTAAAGCTTGTTCGGTAAAATACTCTACGGGAGAACCAATTTTTACGACCGGCAGCGCGTCGGGAGATGAAGCGGTCATTTTTAATTCAATTGAAGCAGCTTCTAGACTTTCAATTAACGGGACAATACGCGTGTACAGTTCTTTACCTTTTTCTGTTGGAATCATCTTTCTTGGTGCACGGATAAATAAACCTTCGCCTATTTCAGCTTCTAAAGCAGCTAAGTGCTGACTCATGGCCGGCTGTGTTAAGATCCTCGCTCTGGCTGCTTCAGAAACGGATCGATATTTGTAAATGCTAATAAAGCTGCGATACCATTCAAAATCAATCATTTATGCTATCCTTTCTTATAAATTTATTTATGGATATCTATTTATTTTCTAATTTGTATTATAGACAAGCTCTCTTTAAAATAAAAATAGTAAGCAAATCATTTTTAGATAAAATAATAAAAGTAACGCTAAGCAAATGATTTAAAAAGGAGAGTTAGACTGTGAAAGCATTATTATTGCAAGATAAAAATAAATGGACAGAAATGAAAGTAGAAGAAATAGAAAAACCTCTTCCAAATAAAGGGGAAGTAGTAGTTGAAGTTCACGCAGTGGGACTTAATCCAGTGGATTATAAAACGGCTACTAATGGAAATCCTCATTGGACATATCCTCACATTCTAGGTTTGGATGTAGCTGGGACAATTGATGAAGTTGGAGAAGGAGTAGTTGACTGGAAAAAAGGAGACCGCGTTGTCTATCACGGGGACTTTATGAAAAAAGGCGGATATGCTGAATATGCGGTCACAACTGCTCATTCAATTTCGCGCATTCCTGATGCTGTTACATTTGAAGAAGCTGCTGCTTTGCCTACTGCAGGTTACACGGCGTATGAAGCACTATTTCGTAAACTTCCAATGAACCATATTCAAACCATCTTAATTCACGGAGGAGCTGGAGGCGTAGGGGGCTTTGGCGTGCAGCTTGCTAAAAACGCTGGAAAAACCGTTTTCTCAACAGCTTCAGCACATAATCATGAGTATGTGAAGTCGTTAGGAGCTGATTATGTAATTGATTATCGCGAGGAAAACGTCGTGGAAAAAGTATTGGAGCTGACAAATGGCCGCGGCGTAGATGCTGTGCTTGATACGGTGAGCGCAAAGAACGCAACGGATTCTTTAGATATGATTGCCTATAGAGGACATTTAGCACATATTGCTGGTGCACCTGATTATACAAAAGTAAAGCCTTTTACAAAGGTGATTTCTTATCATGAAGTAGCTTTAAATGCTGCACACCACATTGATGACATGATGGCGCAAGCGGATTTAGCAAAAATGGGAGATGAGCTTTTAGCATTAGTAGCAGAGAAGAAAGTAGCTCCTATGATTGAGCGCATCATCTTGTTAAAAGAGGTGCCAAGTGCATTAGAAGAGCTTTCAAAACGACATGTGAAAGGGAAAATCATTGCTAAAATTAAATAATAACAGGACAGAAAAGACTCTTTTATTACAACTAATAAAAGAGTTTTTTTCTGCTATTTTCTTTTTTTGCGTTACTTCATTTATGAACTGCATATGATAGAAGATAATCAAATATAGCAAACGGGTGCGTATGAGCTTTTTTTACTAGTAAAATTGCTTTGAAATCGTGAAATTTTGAATAGTTTGAGTTATGATGAAAGAACGTGAAACTTGTGTGATTGAAAGGAGAAAAAAGGTGCAAGGGTTTATTGATTTTGTACAAAATTTAGGCATAGTGGGCATCTTTATTGCTACAGCAATCGAAGCTGCGGCAATTCCTTTTCCGTGTACGTTATCGATTTTGCTCATTGGCTCGGTTCTGCAGCTCTCAATATGGAAAATCCTTATGGTTTCAGCTGTCAATACCGTTATTTATATCGCATTCAACTATATTCCGTTCGTGATGGGATACAGGTTTGAATCTATTACCAAGCGCTGGTTTGGTGAAAAAAATATAAAGCGTGCCCAAAAGTGGTTTCATAAGTATGGAAAATGGAGTATTACGATTTCTCGGCCCATCAGTATCGCAAACTATATAACCTATTTGGCAGGCCTTAGTAAAATTAAATCTAAGGACTTTGTTTTATACAGCACATTAGGTATTTTTCCATGGTTTGTTTTTTTGCTCTATGTAGGAGGACTTGGAGATATTGAAAAAATCCAAAAATATTTGCATGATGTAGACCGTTTAATATTTGTTATTCTTATAATCGGAGTGATAGTTGGTGCAGGCTGGTGGATGAAAAAGAGAAAAAGTACATAAAAAAGACCGGACCAAATAAGTGATTCCTTAAAATAAGAGCGCTTTTATAGTAAGGTTTTTATAACTCAAAAGAGCCGCCTCTAAGTCGAAACCCTGACTTAGAGGCGGCTCTTTTATTCAACTATAAACAGCCCGCCAGCTTCTATAAGACGTAATATCCTCCGCATCTTCTGTCGCATGAGCTTCACAAAGAAAACCCGCTACTTCACTGCCGTCTTCAAGAGTGATTTTGCCTAGTCCGAGAGGAGAAGGGATAGAATCGGTAAAAGAGCCGAACAGTGATAAAGGCATTTCCCAAATTTCAACTTCAATTTTTTCTCCTTGTTGATGTGTTCGCAACAGCCCCGGTTTTGCTGGAGAAGTAGGCAGTTTAAAAAGCTGGTAATAAGGAGCGGTTTGGTCTTTTCGTACGAATGAAGCTCCGTGTTCAAGCATTTGAAATTCAAGTGGAAACCCGCGCATATGCAAACCGCAAACAGCTACTAAGGTTGTATCTTTTCTTGAATCAACCGTTCGTTCACCATTTAAAAATAATTCGCTAAGCCCGCAAATGAATTGTTCGCCGTCAAATGTAGAGAAAAATGAAATGCCAAACGGTAAATCAAGATCTGCATCTTGAGATGGAAGAGAGACAGCGCATAAGTCGAGCAAGTTACAATGGTTTGTAAAACGCCCCATGTCACTGTTTGTTTCAATTGGATTTTCTCTTACTTGTTCCCGCGTCCACGTTCCGCCTGCTGTCGGCATAACAAGAACAGCATTTTTAAGCTGATGATATGCTTTATGTTTAAAGGATTGAAGCTTATGTGAAGCTTGAAATAAAGCAGCAGCATCATATTCTGATTTAGCTCCTGAACGAAGGACTTGCTCGGTTACAGGAAATGCTGTTTCTTCATGAGAAGTAATAAATTCTCCTAAGTCAGCCCAGCGCTCCGCTACGTATGGGCCGTCATACAATAAAGCAGCTGCTTCGCTTAAATACGAGCCGTCAATGTATTCAATGGGAATAGATAAACCTTCAATCTTTTTCACTGCTTGCTTCCAAGCTTCCTCGTACTGCTCAGCAAACGGTCCGTAAAATGAGAGCGGTTCTTTTACCATACAAATTTTTTCAGGGAGAGCCGAAGAAGCCCGAACAACAGAGCGTGACCATGGATCTTGATCGTCTACCCCTCTAATAATAGAATCTACAAGCAGTACGTCACTCCATTCATGAGCAAAAGCAGTGACGCAGTCTAAGCTTTTACACGCCGGAACTACACCTGCAGATGGCCACGCTCCGAGAGAAGGTTTATAGCCAATTAAACGGTTTAAACCGGCTGGGACGCGTCCTGAACCTGCTGTATCGGTGCCTAAAGAAAAAGCAGCATGCCCGCGAGCTACGGATACAGCTGACCCTGAGCTCGATCCGCCGCTAATGAGCTCGGACTTTAACGCATTGTGCGTTTCGCCGTACGGGCTTCGTGTACCGACCAGCCCTGTAGCAAATTGATCCAAGTTGGTCTTTCCAAGAGGAATAGCACCTGCATCAGTAAGACGTTGAACAACCGTAGCATGTGCAGAAGGGATATACGTATATTCTTTACATCCGGCTGTCGTTGGTACATGTGCTATATCAATATTATCTTTAACGGCGAATGGAATTCCCCATAAAGGTAACGCTTCAGGGCTTAGGGTAGCTAAGCGATCGAGATAAGGTTTTAACTCACCGAGTGTAGGAGGGGTAATCCAAATGTTCATATCTTTGTCAGCTTCTACACGCGTAAGAATTTGATGTACTACATCTTCCGGAGTTAATTCTTTTTTGATATACATATCACGTAACCATTGAACCGAAAATGTTTTAGGCAAACTAACTGTTTTCATTGTATCCACCGTCCTTAATGAGTAATTGGAGAAAAGGCTTTTATACCGGCAATCAGCTGTCCAGCCTGTACTTCATCGCCGGGTTTTACATGAATAGAACTGATATATCCATCCATAGGTGCTAGCTGTGGAAACTCCATTTTCATGCTTTCTTCGATAATTAACGTATCGCCTTTTTTAACTTTTTGTCCTTCTTCAACAAGAACTTTCCATACGCTTCCCGGCATTGTACAGCGGGCGGCCTCCGTACCTTCAGGCAGCTCTTGTTCCGTAATTTCAGCTGTTTCATGTTCAGAGACGTACTCAGCTAAGCCGAGTGCTTTCCAATCTTCTCGTTCTGTTTGAAAAGCAGCCTGCTGGGTTTGACGAAAAGCAGCCGTGCTTTCTTCAATAGATGAAAGAAAATCTAAATATTCTCCAAGTTTAAACGTTGTCTCCGTAATATCTGCTTCAAATCTCCCGCGAAGAAAATCTTCGCGCAGTTTTAAAAGCTCATCTGCTTCTACTGGGTAAAATTGAATTTGATCAAAGAAACGAAGAAGCCACGGTTTTCCTGCTTCAAAACTTTCCGTTTGACGAAGTCGGTTCCACATTTGAATCGTGCGTCCCACAAATTGATAGCCCCCAGGACCTTCCATTCCGTATACGCACATATACGCACCGCCAATACCAACTGCATTTTCAGGCGTCCATGTACGAGCGGGATTATATTTCGTTGTCACTAAACGGTGACGAGGGTCTAGAGGCGTAGCAACAGGCGCGCCTAAATATACATCTCCAAGCCCCATTACAAGATAATTAGCGTCAAATACAACTCGTTTCACATCTTCAATGTGATCCAGACCGTTTACTCGGCGAATAAACTCTAGATTGCTTGGACACCAGGGGGCATCTGGACGAACGTTTTGCTGATAGCGTTCAATAGCCAATTGAGTCGCAGGATCATCCCATGAAAGCGGAAGTTTTACAATGCGAGACGGAACTTCCATTTCTTCAAGAGGAGGAAGCGCGCGATCAATAGCTGAAATGTGCTGACACAGTTCAAGAATAGACATCTTTGTTGCATCAATATGAATTTGAAGAGAACGGATACCAGGCGTTAAATCTAGAACTGGTAAATCCTTATGCTTTTGAATAGCTTCCATTAAAGCATGCACTTGGAAGCGAAGCAGCAGATCAAGCTCCATTTCTCCGTACTCCACAAGTATATTTGCATCGCCTGAGCAGCGGACGGAAAATGGGAAGCGTCTATTTTCCGTTTCGTTAATCAGCAGCGGATAATCGCTTTTGAGCGGCTGTGCTACTGGATTTGTAAGCACAGGAAGTGATGCAGATGTTCCGATATGCTGTAAAAAGTCTTCCTGCGTACATTTCAGTTTTTCAGCTTGTTCAAGGTCAATTAATTTAAACGAAATTTTATCTCCGGGATGAAGCTGTCCTATTTTCCAAAACTCTGCTGAAGCAGTCGTAACAGGGCAAACAAAGCCGCCAAGGCTCGGGCCGTCTGGGCCAAGTAAAATAGGCATATCTCCGGTTAAGTCTAAGGTGCCGATGGCATAGGCGTTGTCATGAATATTTGATGGATGCAAACCGGCTTCTCCTCCATCTTCACGGGTCCAAAAAGGAGCGGGACCTATTAACCTAACGCCTGTTCTAGAGCTGTTAAAATGAACTTCCCATTTTGTATCTGTTAGCTGCTGCAAGTACTCTGGCTGCAAAAACTCTTCTGTACAATGAGGGCCGGGAATCACTCCGATTGTCCATTCTTTAGACATGGTCGGCTGGTAGGAAAGAGCAAGTTCATTTTCAACGTGAGCGTAGTCAGAAACACGCAGTACATCTCCCGTGCGAAGTGCTCTTCCGCCGTGTCCTCCGAAACTTCCTAGTGTAAAAGTAGAAGAACTGCCTAATATTTTAGGCATATCAAGTCCGCCGCCAATCAGTAAATACGTGCGCATTCCTTCGGTTGCTTCACCAAATGAAAGAATTTGCCCTGGCTTTGCTTGAATGGTTTTATACATGGGAATTTCAGCGCCGTCTAATGTAGCCTGCATGTTAGCACCGGTAATACAAAAAGATACATTGTCTCTAAATTTATAAGAGCCGCCTCGGAGAGTCATTTCAATTCCCGGGGCATCCGGTGAATTTCCGAGAAGTTTGTTTCCTATGCGAAAAGCAAAAGGATCCATTGGACCGCACGGAGGAACTCCTACATTCCAGTGCCCGGTGCGTCCCGGGTAATCTTGAACAGTGGACTGAACGCCGCCGTCTAATACTTCAATTGCTTGTTCGCTCGGAGTATATGAGTTAAGCATTTGAGTATACACATCGCCTGTTTTACACGCTTTTTCTTCTAACAGTCCCTGCAAGTATTGAAGATTAGTAGTAACGCCGTATAATCTTGTCTCTTTTAAAGCAGCGCTCAATTTTAGAAGAGCTTCTTCTCGTGTTTTTCCATGAACGATAATTTTAGCGAGCATAGGATCATAAAGTGATGTTACAGTAATGCCGTCTCGCACCCATGTTTCAACTCGAGCACTTTTAGAGAAAATGGCTTGGTCGATTTGCCCGCCGCTTGGACGAAAATCATTTAAGCAATCTTCCGCATAAATACGCGCTTGGATACTGTGACCTGAAGGAATAGGAAGCAAAGAAGGAAGGTTTACCAGCTCATCGCATGCTTCTTTAAGCATCCATTCTACTAAATCGATGTTTAACACTTCTTCTGTAACGCCGTGTTCTACTTGAAGACGAGTATTTACTTCTAAAAAATAAAACTTCTCCGCTTCGGCGTCATATAAAAATTCTACTGTTCCTGCACTTCGGTATCCCACTTCTTTAGCTAGTCGAGTAGCTGCTTGCAGCATATTTTTCCGTATATATGAAGGGAAGTTTGGAGCTGGACTTTCTTCAATTACTTTTTGATTTCTTCGCTGAATAGAGCAGTCGCGTTCTCCTAAAGCCACTACTTCTCCAAAAGAATTCCCGAAGATTTGAACTTCCACATGGCGAGCTTTTTGAATGTATTTCTCTAAAAAAACACCGCTGTTTTTAAAGTTTGTTTGTGCTAAATGGCAAACTGAGTCAAAAGCGGCTTGAAGCGCTTTTTCATCCTGGCAAACACGCATTCCAATCCCGCCGCCGCCAGCTGTACTTTTTAACATAACGGGATAGCCAATCTCTTCAGCAGCACGTACAGCTTCTGATACATCTGTAATAAGAGGTGTACCAGGAAGCAAAGGCACGTCCGCTTTTTGCGCAATTTCCCGAGCTGAATGTTTCAATCCGAATATTTCCATTTGCTGAGGTGTAGGACCAATAAATACAATTCCTTCAGCTCGACAGCGACGAGCAAATTCCGCGTTTTCGCTTAAAAAACCGTAGCCTGGATGAATAGCTTCCGCTCCTGTTTTCTTTGCGATATCCAGAATAAGGTCTTCGTTTAAATAACTTTCTTTGACCGGGCCGCTGCCAATTAAAATGGCTTCATCTGCTTCATCAACGTGCAGGCTGTCTTGATCAGCTTCTGTATAAACAGCCACAGATTTCACTCCAAAATGTCGTAATGTTCGCTCAATTCTAACAGCAATTGCTCCTCGGTTCGCAATTAATACTTTTGTAAACATAGATGAACACTCCTTTTTATAATGAATCCCAAATAACTAAGCGAATAGGGGTAGGGTTATAATCGTTGCACGGATTATTAAGCTGAGGGCAGTTGCTGATCAATACAAGTGTAGGATTGATCGCTTCCATTTCTACATAGTATCCAGGTGCAGACACTCCGTCATTAAACGTTAATCCGCCGCTTGGCGTCACGGGTACATTCATAAAAAAGTTTACGTTCGGTGCTAAATCTCTTTTAGTGTAGCGGCTATCATATTTTGATAGCTGCAGCATAAATGTATCTCGGCAGTTATGCATAGGAAGCGTGTCATGTGCATAACGTACGGTGTTGCTTTGTGCGGAACAAGCTCCGCCTAGGGTATCGTGGCGTCCGCACGTGTCAGCTACAATTTTGACTAGTTCTTTGCCAGATTGAGAAAGCAGCACCGTGCCGGTGGATAAATAAATATTTCCTTGATTAGCAATCGTCGATACTGCACTGTAATGATCTTCTGGATTTTCTGCATCAAAGAATAACGTATCCGCTGCTTGATTGCCTTCTACATCTATTATTCTAAGAGTTTGGCCTGCTTTAAGTTCGTGCATCCAGCCGTCCCCAGCCAGTACCGTTTCATCATAAATTGCGTTCTCTATTTTTCTGCTGCTTTCCACTCGATTAAATAAAGCCATTATAGAAGCCTCCTTCATTTTTAAATCGTTGATAATGTTTTATTTCCAAGCAATAGGTCATAAGACCATGTGTTTTCAAACGCTCGTTTATTTTCAGGTCTAAAATTTAAACAGTAGTCGTCTGAGCTTACAGGAGCTGCTTCATCTACGGTTATTTCAATCGGAACAGAAGGATACGTTTCGCTCGGGTCTAGGGGGTTAGGTGTATTAGACAGTAGAAAAAGCAAATCCATCTCTGTTCTAAGCGTAATAAAATCTCCTTTTTTACAATGAGAAGAAACAAAATTCATATTGCCTTCTTCGTCGCAGTATACTTTTGAAAATAAGTTAAGATTAGGGACTAAATCCCGTGTTGTTAAACCGTTGCGCAGAAGCTCCATTGAGAAGTTTTCTTCGCCATTCCTTCGCCATTCGTTTCGGGATTCTTGATAAGTAGATGCACCGTATTTTTGATGAGTTAAGCTGCGCGTAGTATAGCCTGAAATGGTATCATGCCAGCCGGTGGTGTCAGCAGTAATGCTTGCAAATGCTCTGCCGTTGTCACTCATCAGAACGTGTCCTTTTGTTAAATGAGCAGTATGCTGAGCTTTTAAGGTATCAGGCATGTTGTATCGTTCCGTTAAATCATAAGCGTTGTACAATAGTAGGGATGCGTTTGCACCGGATTCTTGTGCGGTAAACGCCACTGATTTTCCTCTCCCAATTCGTCCTGACCATTTTCCGCCCGCTGGGATGGTTTGCTTCCAGATATAACTCATAAAATAACCTCCTTAGAATAAAAAAAGGATAAAAGCTTGGGAGAGTAGTCTCCCAGGCTTTTATCCTTCCGTGTTATACAGCATAGCGCCATATCGCTCTCTCTCGGACCAGTCTTTAACGTATGTTAAACGGAACCCTAGACAGCTTTTTTGTTCTTAACATCTGTAAGAACCTTTATCCATTTGTGGCTTTCGATTAATCGTAGTATAGTATGTTTGAAAATAAGTTGACAAGCAGTTTGTTAGAATACCTGACACAAAAACTGATTTTTCAGTTTATTTTTCAGGGACCGTCACTTTTGAATGATCTCTCTTTACAAAAGGAGCCGGTAGTCGAGATTTTACAAAAAAATAGAGAAACCCAACCGTAAGCCAGGCGACACCAATCAAAAGAGTGTCTTTGTTTAACAGTGTGAGCAGCCATCCGATAAATGCCGCTCCTATCAAAGGGAAGATTAAATAAAGTATTGTTTCAGTAAACGATCGTTTCTTTAACTTAATATAAAAATGGGCAATGACTGATAGATTAACAAATGTAAAAGCGGTTAAGGCACCGAAACTGACAAAAGTAACGGCTGTGTTTAAATCAATAAACATTCCCAAAAACGAAAAAGCGGTAACAAGCAAGATATTCACCACGGGCGTTTTAAACGTTGGATGAATATATGAAAATACCTTCTGAGGCAGCACGGATTCACGGCCTAAAGCATATAAAAAGCGAGTCACGCTTGTGACTGAAGAAACTCCTTGAGTAAAGGTTGCGATAATTAAGACCGTAATAAATAGACTGCTTAAAAGATTTCCGCCCACTAATTTTACAAGGGTGTAGGCAGCATTATCAGGATTAGTAAATATGAATTTCGGATAGGCAATCTGTGTAAAATACGAAATAGCGATGTACATAACAGCTGCAATACAAACAATAAGAAAAATAGCTTTTGGAATTGTCCTTTCCGGTTGAATCGTTTCTTCCGCCATTGTTGTAACTGCATCAAATCCTAAAAAGCAAAAGCAAATGAGCGCAGCTCCAGAAAAGATAGTCGTAAACGGTACATCTGAAGCCCAAAAAGGATGAAGTGAAAAAAGAGTAGAAGAACTAGCTTGACCTGTTGCAATATCTTTGATGATAAATAAACAAAACAAACTTATAAATAGAATCTGAACTACAACAGAGATGCCGCTTATACGAGCTACAGATTTAATACCAACAATATTGACTAAAGCTAAGATAATGTTCATGACAATGACCCATACGTATACAGGAATAGAAGGAAATTCCGTATGCATAAAAATACCAAATGTTAAAATAGCGATAATAGGGGAGAAAATATAGTCTAAAAGAAGTGCCCAGCCTACTAAAAAGCCAAGGCGAGGATGTATAGCTTTTTTCGTATACGTATAAGCAGATCCCGCTATTGGATATGCTTTTACCATTCGGCTATAGCTATATGCGGTAAAAAAGATAGCTAAAAAAGCAATTAAATAAGCAAGGACCATTTGCCCTCCAGCCGCATCGTAGGCTACTCCGTAAACTGTAAAGAAAATCATCGGAGTCATCCAGGCAAGACCCAAAAATACAATTTGATATACCTTTAGCGATTTACTTAACGCTGGTTGGTTGTTCATATAAATCCCTTCTTTCCTCTATTTTATACTAGTAAAAAAGAAAAGCCTGGGAGAATGATGTCATTCTCCCAGGCTTTTATCCTTCCGTGTATACGGACCGTTCCGTACGCTCTCTCTCGGACCAGCCTTTAACATGTGTTAAACGGAACCCTAGATCGCTTTTTGTCTTCAACAGAGCGAAGACCTTTATAGATAATGTAAGTAGTTCGAAGTATAAGCAGGATTATAGGAAGATGCAACTACTGTGTTAGATAGTTTAACAAACTTTTTAAAAAAGTAAACTTTTGTAAAAGACGAACTATATATAATTTAATTAAAAATATTATTCGTTTATAGTTGACTTATAGAGAGACCTATAGTATATTTGTAGACAAGAAAAAGCTAAATACGGTTCACTCATATATGTTTGAGAATATGGCTCAGACGTTTCTACCTTATCACCGTAAATGATAGGACTATGAGTAAAAAGTGAATCTAGGTTCCCATTTTTACGTTAGTAGAAAGTTTGGTCCAAGCGATTCACATATTCACTTTTGAAAGGAAGTGGATATGACACCGAAGGGATAAAAGCCCAGGCGGGTAGGTTTTTGCTCATTGTATTTGAGAGACCTGCCTTTGTTTGGGCTTTTTCTTATGTGTCTATTACAGTATAAGCGAGTAATGAAAATTTCTTGTTTGTATCTGCATTGCTTTCTGGGGAGAATAGCGATGTAAAGCATGAAATCACTCACTGAAGCTTTATCTGTAAGCCCTCATTTAACCATGGGAAGTACATTCTATCTATTTTCTAGCATTTTTTCTTTGATGAGCAGCGTGGGGACGCTGCTCCTTTTTTTGTTCTCGCTTTTTTCTCTGTAAATAAAGGCCTTTAAAGAGAAGGTGATTTGCGAAATTTGGCGAATTAATGCTTTAAACAATAAATAATAGAGAAGATAAAGCGGTCTATGAAAAATGAAGAAGTTGAAAAATTGAGGAGGGAATTATATTGCTTCACTTAATTAATGTTCGCTTGCCAATTATGCACGATCACGCTCTTTTTGAAGTGAAAATTTCAAATGGAATGTATACTTCTATCGTTTTACAAAACGGTTATCTTGAAGGTGACGAGTTTTTTCCGCTACACGCAGCCGTGTTAGGAAAAGAAACGTCACTTGATGCACAGGGTCGTGTGCTATTACCAGGATTTGTAGATATGCATATGCATTTAGACAAAGCTCATTCGCTTCCTCAAGTGCCCAATTTATCTGGAACTCTTCAAGAAGCCATTAAAAATTACAGCAGCAGCCTGCCGACATTTCCAGAAGAAGAAATTAAGCAGCGAATGTTTAAAACTGCTTTGCAGGCATTAGCTAACGGTACGACTACGATTCGAACGCATATTGATTTTGACTGCAGCATGGAAGAAGATAGTTTATTTCGAAGTTTACAAGCGGCTGTCGAAGTGAGAGATGAATTAAGCCCATATATGGACGTGCAGGTTGTTCCGCTATTCTCTAACCTAGACATTGATGATATGCATAAGATGAATAAAATTGAACGAGCATTGAATCTTGAAATTGATGCGATTGGAGGCTGTCCTCATTTAGCTAGAAATCCAGAAAAAGAGATTGATGCTCTATTTTCGCTGGCTCAAGCCTACAATAAACCTCTTGATTTACATGTGGATGAAAGCGATGATCCGTCTGTTGATACAATAATTAATATTGCTCATAGAACGATTGAACTGAATATGGAAGGAAAAGTGGTAGTGGGGCATCTTTGCTCGCTTGCAGGAATGACTGATGCAAAAGTGAAAGAAATCTTAAATCTTTTGAAAGAGGCAAAAATTGGAGTTGTCACATTACCTGCTTCTAATTTATATTTACAGGGAAGAGAAGATAAAGGAATTATAAGACGAGGCGTAACGCGTATTCGAGACATACAAAAAGCAGCGATTCCAATTGCTACTGCATCTGATAACGTGAACGACCCCTTTCATCCGTTTGGAAAAGCAGACTTGCTGCAAGTAGGGTTACTAACTGCCTATGCTGCACATATGGGAAGTCCAGATGATCAGCGGCAGTTGCTCCGAATGATTACAAGTATACCAGCCCGGCTGATTGGAAAAGAAAAGTATGGAGTGGAAGAAGGAAACGAAGCAAACTTTGTTCTGTTAAATGTCCAGTCTGTACAGGAAATATGGACTGAACTTCCTGAAACTCGCTTTGTTTTCAACAAGCATCGCTGGCTTAGCGTAAAAGAGACGCATCAGCGGCTCGCGGATACAAACTTGACCAACCTTTGGCAGGAAAATCAAATTTTAATTGGTTAAAAATAGCTGCCTTTTAAAGGCAGCTATTTTTATAAACTCTTTTTGTAGCTTTGGCGCCCTAAAGTAGAGCCGGAGTGTACTTTTGCCACTCGAATGCCTTTTTTTAAGCGTGTTGTGCTAAGTTTTAACATTAGAAAAGCAATTCCTCCTGAAAAGATAATGATTAGAACAATGCCTATTAGATAAGCTATAGCAGGATATGCCATTTTAAATGAAAGCAAACTAGAAGCTAGACCAGCTATGAAACCAATAAATCCGCTTCCTGCAAGTTCGTCTGCAAATACTTTAAATGAAGGAGGGAGGTTTAGTAAAGCAAATGGAATAAGCGCTATAAACAAATACACATAGGCTAAAATTGCTAAGAGAATTGAAACTCCAAAAGTAAGACGGTTCTGAGGATTGTTAGGATTGTGTTTAGCTCCAATAGTACCTAACCAAATCCCGATACTGCTAATTCCAACGGTTAAAATTCCTTTTAGCAAAATACCACCAATTATTTGTAAAGCAGACCAATGAATGAACAAGCCTAGAACAATTTCAATGGTTGATAGCAGGATGAAAGGAAGCAGCCAGCTAATCCACAGCTTACCTAGTGCGAGTTGCCAACTTGAAATCGGCAGACTTTTTATAAGTGAAGCTGTTTCTGCTTCACGCGCGATGGAAGAGGCAGACATTGATCCGTTAAAGAGAGCGTAAAAGAAGAGGAAAAAAACTTGTACGCCGAGCCATACGTTATCTTTATAAGAAATTAAATTCTCTAAGGTAGCTCCACTTTTTAAAAAACCAACGGTAGGAAAGATAAGAAAGAATACAAAAGGCATAAAAACGAGCCATTCTCGCAAATCTCTTTTTATGTTTTTCCAGTCTGTCAAACCAATAACCATAATCCGATGATGAACTTTATACTTTTTGCTTGATGAAATTTTAGCTCTCTTTTTTCCTTTTCCTTCACTTAAACGAACCCATCCAGTTCTAAAACCTTTCTCCACTAAAGAAGAAGATAAGAGAATACTTAAAAAAGCTAACACCATAATACTTAACGCCGGTACAAAAGCATGAACAGATCCTTTAGCACTTGAAGTTATCGCTATGCTTGCCCAGTGAAAAGGCGTCCATGTAGGAAATAAGGGAAGGCCTGCTATTGCTTTTTCAAAAGGTGCTCCATTAGAACTGAAATTAGGAAGTTGAAATAATACATACACAATGACACCTGATAAAGCACTCATGGCTGTCATAAGTTCGTTTGCTCTCTGTGCAGGAATGAGTTGAACCAATATAAGGTTAAGTAAATAACAAAGAGAAAGTCCAATTACCACTGTACTTAATAAAACTGCAAATGAAATAATGTAAAATAAAAAGTTAGTATGAACTCGAATACCGTATACGATAAACGGTATATAAAATAGAAAAAACATTATCAACGGTGTAGAAAGAAAACTCTTAATATATTTTACCCAAAAAAGCTGTTTTGTCGGAATGGGCAGTGTAAATAAAAAAGATAGGTCCAAAGAAGAATACAAGTTTTTAAATACCTGTGGGATCCCCATTAAGACCAGCATCCCTATTAATAATAAACAGCTATAAGAAAATAAGCTGCTCATCAACTCAAAAGAGAGAGAGGGTGCGATTCTCCATACGCCTTTTGATAAAAAATACACAATGAGAGCAATAAATAAAGTAGAAAATCCAACCGTGGCGTATGCCTGTTTTTTAGAAGATCTAAAATGATTAAGAAGTAGTTTTCCTTCTGTTTGAAGCAAGAGTTTCATCATTGAATTTCACCGGCTTTTGCAAGTTCTTCTATGATGTTTTGCTGCTCTTCATTCCCTGTTAAATTGAGGAAGATGTCTTCGAGGGTGGACTGATCATTGTTCGCTTGCTCTCTAAGCTCTTTCATGGAACCTAAAGCAATAACTTCTCCATTTAAAATAATGCCAATTCGATCACAAAGCTGTTCAGCAATTTCTAAAATATGAGTAGTGATAAAGACTGTTACGCCGCTATCGCAAAGGCTACGCAATAGATTCTTCAGCGTTCTTGCGCTTTTGGGGTCAAGTCCTACAGTTGGCTCGTCCAAAAAAATAATTTCAGGGTTATGTAAAAGCGCCCCACATAAGGCTATTTTTTGTTTCATACCGTGTGAATATCCCTCAATAAGTTCATTTGCTCGTTCTTCTAGCTGAAAAAGGCTTAGCCATTTATTGGAGCGTGTCTCGAATTCATCAGCAGATAATTTAAAAATAGAGGCAATAAACTGTAAGTATTCCATACCAGTGAGTTTTAAGTAAAGTGTAGGTTGATCAGGAACGTATGCAATTTTTCGTTTTGCTTCAATGGGCGCATCCCATACATTAATCCCACATACATCAATAGAGCCTGAAGAAGGTTCTAAGAGGCCTGTCATCATTTTAATAGTAGTTGTTTTTCCTGCACCGTTAGGACCTAAAAATCCGAATAGTTCGCCACTTTCTACAGTTAAGTTAAGATCTTTGACGGCTTTGTGCGACCCATAGCTTTTAGATACATTTGATAGTGAAATAGAGTGCATCTTCATCCTCCTCGTTTGTTTTTCTACTATCATATACGAATGAAAAAGGATAAAGTTTCATAAAATGTAATAAAAAACAAAAAAGAGCATAAAAAGAAGCTGTCACATTAGTGACAGCTTCTTAATCAATTACTTTTGAACGTTAGCAGCTTGTGGTCCACGAGCTCCATCTTCGATTTCAAATGTAACTTCTTGACCTTCTTCAAGTGATTTGAAACCTTCGCCTTGGATAGCTGAGAAGTGTACGAATACGTCGTCTTGTCCTTCTACTTCGATGAATCCAAAACCTTTTTCTGCATTAAACCATTTTACTTTACCTTGTACCATTGTAGTACCTCCTGTGTGGAAAATCCACGAATATATTACTATCTCTGCTCAATTTCAATAAGAATCACTTTAAAGAAAGTCTTTCTATTTGTTAACACCGAACAAGAAATAATATACCTAGTATAACACTTTTTTATAAAAAAGAAACCTTTTTTCATAAAAAAGTACTCTGAGATAAAAATAAGTTGAAAATATGGATATATTTTGAAATAGTAAATAAGCTATTGTTTTGTGGATTTTTTAGCGATCCCTAAAATCTTTTATCTCGTAAAAAAATGAATAGTGAGGTTGACAAATTGAATGACGTGTAACTATAATGGTTACAACGAGCTGAAAAGAAAAAGCAGTGTTATAAAAGCTCAAATTTTTTGTGTAATGTGTAACTATTGTGGTTACAACGAAAATAAAAGGAGAGAATAAAAATGAAAATTGGCGTTATTGGAGCAACAGGAAAAGCAGGTCAATTAATTATGGAAGAAGCAAAACAGAGAGGACATGAAGTAACAGCCATTGTTCGAAATGCTTCTAAACTAAAAAATCAAACAAACGTAATTGAAAAAGATATTTTTTCCATTACTTCAAAAGACATTGAACAGTTCGATGCTGTGGTAGACGCATTTAATGCACCTCCCGGAAGTGAACAGATGCACGTTGAGTCTATACAATCACTTATTAAAGCATTTCAAGGTGTTCAAACGCGACTCGCAGTAGTGGGCGGAGCAGGAAGTTTATTTGTAGATGAAGAAAAAACAATGCCTTTAATGAGCACAGAAGGTTTTCCAGCAGCTTATTATCCAACGGCTTCAAATATGGGCAAAGGTTTAAAAGAACTAGAAAAATCAACTATAGATTGGACTTATTTAAGCCCAGCCGCTTTTTTTGACCCAGAAGGTGTTCGCACTGGAGCCTATCAATTAGGAAAAGATCACGTGATCACAAATAGTCAAAATGAAAGCTATATTAGCTATGCTGATTATGCGATTGCTTTAATAGATGAGTTAGAGAATAAAAACTATGTAAACGAACGTTTTGCTGTAGTGGGTGAGAAAGCATAAGCTTACGTTTGAGTCATATAAAAAAACAGCTTACATTTGTTGTGAGCTGTTTTTTTTATATAGAACAAAATAGATATAAAGCAATGGAAAATGGTATAGATTTTGTATTATTTCTTCGTTTTTCTTTTTAAAAACGATACAATACAACATAGATGATAAAAAGGAGATGAAAAGATGATTCGTTTTGGTGTAATAGGAACAAACTGGATAACAGATCGACTATTAGAATCAGCTCAGTATGTAGACGACTTTCAGCTTGCAGCTGTTTATTCTCGAACCATTGAAAAAGCAGAAGAATTTGCAGGTAAATATGATATTCCTCATATATTTACTGATTTAGAGGAAATGGCAGCAAGTGCTGAAATTGATGCAGTGTATATTGCTACTCCAAATGCTTATCATGCAGAACAGGCTATCTTATTTTTGAAAAATAACAAGCATGTACTGTGTGAAAAACCGCTCGCAGCCAATGCAGCAGAAGTAACTCGCATGATTCAAGCAGCCAAGAATCACAAGGTGTTACTAATGGAAGCGATGAAATCAACCCTTCTTCCTAACTTCAACGTGATTCAAGAGAACTTACATAAAATTGGTCCAATTCGGAAATACGTGGCATCTTACTGTCAGTATTCTTCTCGTTACGATAAATACAAAGAAGGTATCGTGCTTAATGCCTTTAAGCCAGAGCTTGCCAACGGTTCACTGATGGATTTAGGTGTATATTGTCTGTATCCTCTGATTACGTTGTTTGGAGGGCCTCATAAAATAAAGGCAACGGCGTTTATGCTAGAATCTGGAGTAGATGGAGAAGGATCAGTTGCTTTAGAGTACGAAGATCGCGACGCGGTCATCATGTATTCTAAGATTACAAATTCGCATTTACCAAGTGAAATTCAAGGAGAAAAAGGCAGTATGATTATTGACAAAATACATACCGCTGAAAAGGTAGAAATTCGATACAATGACGGACGGGTAGAAGAGTTAACAGTCGATCAGCCTTACCCTGCTATGTACTATGAAATAAATGAATTCGTAGAGCTGTTAAAGCAAGGAAAGATGGAATCGGACACAAATTCTTATGAAAATTCGTATCTAACAATGCATGTGATGGATAAAGTGCGAGAGCAAATCGGTCTTGTATATCCAAATGATAAGAAATAAATAAAAGAGGCTGGACAAAAGTAGTTTAGTTGAAGGAAGATCCGAACGAGTTTGATTCTTGATGGAGAATCAAACTCGTTCGGATTTTTTTATGGGTAGGATAAAAGCAGGTTTTAAGTAACAAGTAGTGACCCTTATTAGAAGATTTATACCATATGTTCGTCTCTAAATTGGATTTAGATCGTTATGTCTCATTCTCTTTTATTGTAGTTATAAAGAACATAATTGAGATTCGAAATCTTGTTGCAGCACACTGTAAAAGCAAATATGTTGAAACAAGGGAAGTTTTTTAGTATCTTCTATGTTCATTCACCCCTGCATACATAGGATTGATCAAGGGAAAGAATAAAAAGAGTGAGAAATATTCGATAATCAATCCTAGATTAAAATGATTATAAAAAAGTATTGACTATAATAATAGCTCGTGTATAATAAAGAATGTAATCAATAGTTATTACTAGTTTATAATGATACTAATAATCGTTATCAAATAGTAAATAGTGCTGATTGCATTAAAAATAATACATACAAGCATAGGCTTGTTAAATACATTGTACAAGGAGAGGTTTTGACATGGCAGAACGTATGGTAGGAAAACAAGCACCACGCTTCGAAATGGAAGCTGTACTTGCAAATAAGGAATTTGGAAAAGTAAGTTTAGAAGAAAATATGAAAAACGGTAAATGGACAGTATTGTTCTTCTATCCAATGGACTTTACATTCGTATGTCCAACAGAAATTACAGCTCTATCAGATCACTACGAAGAGTTTGAGGATCTAGATGCTGAAGTGGTAGGTGTTTCTACAGATACAATTCATACTCACTTAGCTTGGATTAACACAGATCGTAAAGATAATGGGCTTGGAGATTTAAATTATCCATTAGCTGCAGATCCAACTCATGCAGTAGCACGTGATTACGGCGTATTAATTGAAGAAGAAGGCGTAGCGCTTCGCGGATTATTCATTATTAATCCAGAAGGTGAATTACAATATGCAGTTGTAAACCATAACAACATCGGCCGCAGCGTAGAAGAAACATTACGTGTACTTCAAGCACTTCAAACTGGCGGACTTTGCCCAGCTAACTGGAAACCAGGTCAAAAAACACTTTAATAAATAACGGTGGCGTAGAGGAGAACTTCCTCTACTGCTGCCATTAAGATAGAAAAGATAGTTTTCTAATTATAAAAGACGGAATATTCAGTTTCATTTATGAGGAGGATTTTAACATGAAATTACGTGAACAAATGCCTGAATTAACTGGAGCAACATCTTGGATTAACGACGAAGTAACAAAGGAAGATTTAGTAGGTGATAAAGCAACGCTTATCCACTTTTGGTCAGTAAGCTGCCATTTATGTAAAGAAGCAATGCCTGAAGTTAATGATCTTCGTGATGAGTATGATGATCAATTGAATGTTGTAGCGGTTCATATGCCTCGTTCGGAAGATGACTTAGATATGGGTGTTATTGAGGCAATGGCAATGGGACACGATATTACTCAGCCAATTTATGTAGACAGTGAGCATAAGTTAACAGACGCTTTTGAAAATAAATATGTACCAGCATATTATGTATTTGATAAAGAAGGTCAGCTTCGTCATTTCCAAGCGGGTGGAAATGGAATGCCAATGCTTCGCAAACGTATCAATCGCGTTTTAGGAGAAGAATAATCTATACATGAAGAAGAAATAAAAAGGGCCGGGATAAAAATATTTTAGCCGAAGTGAAAAACGAAACACTGATCAACATGTTTGATTAGTGTTTCGTTTTTTTTGATATGCAGAACGTAGATTTCATCTGTTTCGTTCCTTCTAGCAGTTGATTAGAGGGCAAGGCGAAGACTCCTGCGGGAAAAGCGGAACAGGTGAGACCCCGCAGGAGCGCCAGCGACGAGGAGGCTCAGCGGCCGCCCGCGGAAAGCGAAGTCTTGCACGGAAATCAACTGCGGTGTAATAAGCAGTCCAGCTCATGTATCCTATTTGTTCGTCTTTAGATTGGATCCATTTCGTTATGTCTCAATCTCTTTTTTTTATTTTTACTGAGTCGTTTTGATTATTAATGAGCATTTCATCATATTGACATAAAAAACCTAATATAGTTAAATTTATATAAGAACAAACGTTCGTTTTTGGTGTTGTTATTTTACTCTTTTCTCCCTTTTTAATAAGTATAAGAAAAAAAGGAGGAGATTTGCACAATGACTCAGCTCTATTCGCAGCAAGAAAAGCGGCACGACAAAGAATGTACCTTTCATACATTTCTTACAAACCACAGCGCAACTCTTCAGACTCATATAATGAATACATTTTTGACACCAGAACGCTATGAGCGATTACAAAAAGCGGTTGTTAAAAATGATACAAAAGAACAAAGACTTCTAAACAAAGAATTTCATCAGTTTTATAGTGAAGTTAGATTGCTTCATTATATTAACAAGCTTTGCAGACATTATTCCAGAGATGTTATGCGTGTAAAAGAAAAAGAGCGTTCATATATTCCTCTTCGCCTGCAGCAGCCGGCTGCGCTAGATGGAAATCGAACAGTTGAAGATATGCTAGGAGTACAGGACGGAGCTGTATGGGAGCATGAATTTTTAGGAAATCAACTTGAAAATCGTATTCTTCATCATGCATTTCGCCAATTAACGGCCAAGCAGCAGTGTATGCTGCACTTGATTATTGTCGAACGCTGGACTCATAAAGAAATAGCTGCTTATTTTTCTATTTCTCAGCAAGCGGTTTCTAACCATTACCAACGTGCGCTAAGCAAGTTGAAAAAAATTATGAAGGTGAGTGATAGATATGTTTGATCCTCAATGGCTTCAACTTGTTGGAAACGTAGGATTTCCCGCTGTCCTTTCTTTTTATTTATTACTGCGTGTAGAAAACAATATAAAGCGACTCGAAGAAAAAGTGGAAGAATTAACAACTGACTTAAGAAAGAAGTGAAGAAATGGAAACTCTATATGAGCTTGTAAATAAAGTGAAAGCCGGAGATGAAGAAGCGTCAAGGCGTTTATTAAAAAAGCTGGAACCAAAACTAAATAAAGCTGTCCAAAGCTTTTCACTGCATGAGAGAGAAGACGTAAAGCAAGATTTAAAGATTAAAATTCTTTCCGCTGTTAAGACGTTTGATTTTTCCAAAACGCCAGGGCTTTGGGAATTTTTACGCCATAAATAAAAAAGAGCGCTCGTTGTATCGACGCTCTTTTTTTTATTTTTGCTGCATTTCGACTACGTACCTTTCAGTGAAAAATACAAAAAATAGAAAATGGATAAATATTTTAAAAAAGGTAAAAGGTGATGTGTACACATAGAGTTTAGTAGTATACTAACAAGTAGAATTTCTTGTAGAAAAGGAAGATAAACACTCTTTATATAGTGAGGATGGTCGGCAACAAATAGAGTATAGAACAGTTTTATTTAATGAAGAAAAAAAATGATAGTACTGTTCGATAAATCAAACAGTACTAGTTATAAAAAAGCAGCTGTAAACAATATGTAAGCTAAGAAGCCTATTGTTTTTGTTTTAGCTTTTGGAAAGAGGTGAAGAATAGAGTGAGTCAACTTCTCTTTAATATCACGTTAATTATTTCTTTCTTGTTTGCTGCGAGTATAGTTCGAGAGCAAATCATTTATAGAGTAGAAGGAATAAAACGGTATAAAATGTATCGCTTAATTTATTACGGATGTTCTTATGGACTATTAGGCAGCATTTTAATGATATATACAATTAAAATAGATTCTACTATTATTCTTGACCTTCGCTTTTTAGCGGTGACAATTGTTTGTCTTTATGCAGGAATGATACCGGCTATCATTGCAGCTTGTATTATAGGAGTAATGCGTTTGCTTTTATTTGGAATTACGGAAAGCGGAATAATAGGCGCTGCTACAATTATCGTAATGGCTTTACTGTCTGGGTGGACGGTTCGCTTACCTTATCGTCCATTTATTCGTTTTCAATTAATGAATTCTATTAGCTTGCTTTGCGTATTTTTCTCATTGTCCTTTCTTTTTAAAGATATGAAGCACGCCGCTGCGACTATCGTCTATTTACTCCCTGCTTCCTTTATAGGGGGGTGTTTAGTGTATCTAGCAGGTAGATATATATATGTATCTCGCGTAACGACAAGTCAGCATAAAAAACTGTCTAAAATGTTTTCGGTTATGGTTCAAAATGCAAAGACAGGTACCATGATTGAAACGCCGGAGCGCGAAGTAGCCGTTATTAATCAAACTTTTTGTGACATGTTTGATATACCCGGGCCTCCTAATCAATATGTTGGACTGGAAAGTAATCAGCTGTTTTTATCTCACGCTCCTATGTTGAAAGATCCTGCTAGGTTTTTAAAAACGGTAGAAAGCACCGTTTATTCAAAAGAGTCAATAGTAGATGAAGAAATTACGTTTATTAACGGTAAAATTTATGCGCGTGACTACATTCCAATCTATGAAGGTCACGTGTATATTGGCCACTATTGGGAATATCGAGATATTACGGAGAAAAAGAAGGCTGAGTGTGATCTTCTCAAAGCTAATAAAAAGCTTGAAATGCTGTCCATGAAAGATGGCTTAACGGGTCTGAACAACCGCCGATCTCTTGATAAACAGCTGGAAATCGAGTGGGAATACGCACGGAAAGAAAAAGAGCCGCTTTCTTTTCTTTTATTTGATATTGATTATTTTAAAGCGTATAACGATACCTATGGCCATATTCAAGGAGACGAATGCTTAAAAGAAGTAGCGAATATCGCTAAAAGCGTTGTCTTTGACGAATCGGTTTTTGTCGCAAGATACGGAGGAGAAGAGTTTGGTATATTGCTTCCTCGAGCTAATCAATATGAAGCGATAAAAATGGCAGAAGCTATTAGACAGCAAGTGGAGGGCCGTGGAATTGTCCATCAAGCTTCTGAAGTGTTTAAGTGCGTCACTATCAGCGTTGGAATAATGACAGTCGTTCCATCCGAAAACATACAGCCCATTTCAATTGTTCATCAAGCAGATCTGGCTTTATATGAAGCAAAGCGTACGGGTCGAAATCGAATTTCAGTATATTCTCACCACAAAGAAGCTGACTCAAACGTTTGAGTCAGCTTTTAAAAGAGATATAAGCCTCTTATTTAGGAGGGGCTTTTTCTTTTTCGTCTTCTTCCATAATTCCTTTTGTAGCGTTTTTAAACTCTTTTAACGTTTTTCCAGCAGCTTTTCCTAATTCCGGCAGTTTCTTTGGACCAAAAAGCAATAGAGCGACAAATACAATTAAGGCAATTTCTCCAAACCCAAGGTTCATTGTCATCGTCTCCTATTTTTTGAAAGTGTTTACAAGTTTAGTATAGCACGAAAAGAGGGGAAGTAGTATACCCTTATCCAGTGATTTTAAGGCCGATTACACCTGCTACAATACAAAAAATAAATAGAATTTGACGCATATCTTTTGCTTCGCGAAAGAAAAGCATGCCAAGAAGTACACTTCCGGCAGCGCCTACTCCCGTCCATATACCGTAAGCTGTTCCAAGAGGTATTTCTTTTAACGCTAAGGAGAGAAGATAAAAACTTCCTGCACCGAAAAGGATAAATTCAATTGAAGGAAGCAATCGCTTAAATCCATCCGAAAGTTTTAAGAAAATCACAAATCCCACTTCGCAGAAACCAGCAGCTATTAATGCAATCCAGGCCATGTTACGATTCCTCTCTTTCTGTTTCTTCAGTAGAAATTAACTTTAAACCGATAATTCCAAAAATCATTAATCCTAAAAATAAAATCTTTCCAATATTTACGCCTTCGTCTAAAACAGTCATACCGAGTATCGCTGTACCAGCAGCTCCTATACCAGTGAACACTGCATAAGCTGTTCCCACAGCAATTTTTTTTAAGGCATTTGAAAAGAAATAAAAGCTGATGACAATTGTGACGATCGTAATGATTGTTGGAGTTAATTCAGTAAATCCGTGTGAATATTTTAAGCCGATTGCCCATACAATCTCGAGCAAACCAGCGATAATAAGGTAAATCCAAGCCATTTTAATTCCTCCTTACATAATAATAAGCCCTTTTTACAGGGCCTATTTAGCGCGTATGCCTTCCCAAAATATTGTCCAAGCATCGTGGATTTTTTGATCATAATACTCTGGTTCATAGTAAAAGCGCTGAATGAACAGTCCGTCGGTTAAACAATAAAAGCTATTGATATACAAATCAATCGGACGTTCAATTATTTCGCCTTCAGCCATTCCCTGTGTAAAAATAGCATGCAGAATTTGATCAGACAATCGTTCGCTTCTTAAGAAAATAGCTTTTACTTCCGACTGCAAATGCTCAGGTGGAAACAAAATAAGACGACGGTACATCTGGCCAAAAGAATCTTTTTCAATCATCGTGCAGAAATCTACAACAAAGCAGTGAAGCTGTTCTTTAGCAGACTTTGTTTTATGCTGTTCGTATATAACAGATAACTTTGTTAAAAATAAATTCATTAAATCATGCACGGTTAGTAAAAATAAGTCGTCTTTGTTCTTAAAATGAGCGTACAGGGAAGGTTTTTTTATGCCTACTTTTGATGAGATATCAGCAAGCGATGTTTCTGTATAGCCTTTTTCTCCAAAGAGCTCCATTGCGGCAGCTCTAATTTTTTCTACAGTTGATAATTCACTCAAAAAAGCTCCTCCTCAATCTAACTAACGGTCGTTAGGTAAAAGATATCAAATATAAAAAAAAGAAGCAAGGGAATCGCTTCTTTTTAATGTATTTTTACTAAATGACGCTGAGTTAAAAATAAAGAAAAGATAAAAATAAGCTCAAACGTATTTGTTACGGCTGTGCTTGGTATAGGAATTGACACGGCACTTCCTACAATCATCACGGCTACTCCAATCATCATGCTGCTCCACCTGGTCTTGCGAAATAAAGAAATTCCAACAAAAAGCAAAATAATCGCCACAATAAGAACCATAAGAGGAGGACCGGATGATCCCACTAATGTATAGCGAACAATGCCATATTCACGTACAACTTCCATACGCTGACTAATCGTCTCGATTATTTCATAGCTAATTAAGGCAAACGTAGTCAGCAAAAAAACAATGCTGGCAACAGGTTTTTTAGCCCATGTGATCGTCGAATATTTCGCTACGCCATACGCAAAGAGCACCAAAGTAGGGGTAAATAAAGCGTGAAACCAAAAGCGAAGCATGCTGAGTGAACGTAAAGTATCGCCTTCACCGATAAATGAACCAATCCCAATCATTACATTATCGTAAATTAGTCCAGCTATTACTAAAGGAAGAAATAGCATGTAAAACGGCGAAGTGTTTTTTCGTACTACATATATGCTAAAGAAAAACAGGACAATGTAGCAAAAAGAAAATAGAAAATAAAGGATTGTATCAACCATTGTTTTCCTCCTTTTGATGATACTTCTTCTTTTTATGATAACATCATATGCCAAAAAAGTGAGAAATCATGCATTTTTCTAGGCAATCTTAACGGACAAAAGATGCCTTTATCGGTAGAAAGATTCAGAAAATATTGAAATAAAAATAGGAAAAGAGGCCATAGTCAAGAGATTTAGATTTACTGAATTGATTATTAAATAAAGGGAATCTATAAAATAACAACAAAAGAACTAGGTACATATGGAGTCTAAATGCTTATAAAATTAGAAAAAAATATTTAATGTCCTTTCTATTTAAGTAAGTTAAATGTAAGCAGAAAATGATAAATAAATGTATTTTTCTTACTTTTATATCTATCTATCATCCTCACAAGTACGGTTGTTAGACAAATTCAATTGGTATATCCATAAAAAGGAATTAATGGGATAAACTATTTTTTATTCCACCTTTATATTACAAAACGTTTTCTAAAGTTAAGAAATTTTTAATTACGTAATATTTCCGTGTGTTAATTGTAAGAGTGATGTATAAAATATTCCTGTTGTTATGGTAAAAAAAGGTATCGATGGGATTTTTCTAGGTAATTAAACTTTAGACCTATTCTGTAAATTTTAAATAAAACGATGAGTTTTTAATTCTGTAAATAGACAATCGGAATTGTAAGAATATATAACATTTGAGCTATTGACCACTAATGAGCGCAGATGATAGTTTTAGAGCTGTTGAAATTGGTACTCGAGTCCATTTTTCAAAGCAGGTGTTTTAGCAGCATGCTAGCGCTGTTAATTGATTAGCTCCCATACATATATAAAGGGAGTGAAACTATGAAATCGTATATCTATCATTATGAATCAAAAGCATTCATAACGTATCCAACAGGAGAAGTTTGGAAGGAGAAGAATGAAACATGATCTTAATTATCCTCTGCTGCCTATTTTTAGTAGGGTATGGCGTTTGGGAGTATCGCAGACATTTACGCAAGCTGCATTCAATTCCTGTACGAGTGAATGTTAATGGTATTCGCGGAAAATCCACCGTTACACGATTGATTACAGGTATTGTAAAAGAAGCAGGTTACAAAACAGTAGGGAAAACGACAGGAACACAAGCACGTATGATCTACTGGCATACAAGTGAAGAAGAACCAATTATTCGTCGTAAAGAAGGTCCGAACATTGGAGAACAGCGACGAGTGGTAAATGAAGTTGCCGATATTGGCGCGGAAGCTCTTATTTGTGAATGTATGGCGGTACAGCCTGATTATCAAATCACATTCCAAAATCAGCTGATTCAAGCCAAGGTAGGCGTTATTGTAAACGTACTAGAAGATCACATGGATGTAATGGGTCCAACTCTAGATGAAGTTGCTCAAGCGTTCACTGCTACTATTCCTTATGATGGTCACCTTGTTACAATTGAAGGTCCATATTTGGAATATTATAAAAAAATAGCCGCAGAGCGCAACACAAAGGTTATTGTAGCTGACAATGATAAAGTATCTGAAGCGTATTTACGTGAATTTGATTATATGGTTTTCCCTGATAATGCTTCCATCGGTTTAGCAGTAGCAGAAGCACTTGGCATCGATGCTGAAACAGCGATGAGAGGAATGTTAAATGCCCAGCCTGACCCAGGAGCTATGAGAATTACAACGTTTGGCGATGAAAAAAATCCAGCATTTTTAGTGAATGGATTTGCTGCCAACGACGCTTCTTCCACGCTTCGTATTTGGGAACGTGTAGATTCAATGAACTATAGTGAAAAGCTTCCTATTGTCATTATGAACTGCCGTCCGGACCGTGTAGATCGCACCGAGCAATTTGCTGAAGATGTAATGCCATACATTGAAGCGGATGTAATGATTGCAATTGGTCAGACGACCTCACCAATCGCTGCTGCACACCAAAGAGGCGAATTACCAACAAAAGAATTCTGGGATATGGAAGGCGCTTCTACAGAAGAAATTTTAGAGCGCATGAAGCCTTATTTAAAAGATCGTATCGTATACGGTGTCGGAAATATCCACGGTTCAGCCGAGCCGCTTGTTGAAGCTATTATTGAAATGAAAAAGATGAGAAAAGCAGTTTAATCTAGGAGGCCATTTCATGTTCGGATCAGATTTATATATTGCCCTTGTGTTAGGGGTTACACTAAGCTTAATTTTTACAGAAAAAACGGGCGTATTGCCAGCCGGTCTTATCGTACCGGGGTATTTAGCTCTTGTATTTGATCAGCCAATTACCATTTTAATGATTTTCTTAATTAGTATTTTAACGTATGTTATCGTCGTGTACGGAATCTCAAAAGTAGTTATTTTATATGGACGTCGCAAATTTACAGCGATGTTAATTACGGGTATTGTGATTAAAGTTGCATTTGATTATTTCTTCCCGATCTTGCCGTTTGAAGTGTTTGAATTACGCGGAATTGGTATCATTGTACCGGGCTTAATTGCAAATACAATGCAAAAGCAAGGTCTTCCTTTAACAGTTGGAACAACGGTTTTATTAAGTGGTGTAACATTTGGAATTATGCAAGTTTATTATTTATTTTAATACACAAACAAACCGCAGCTGGTAAAGGAAGGTGAAAGCGTTGAAAGAGAAAAAATTAAACTTTCAAGAAAAAGTATTGATGTTTATAAAGAAAACAAAGCCTACAACGGGCAAGCAAGCTCTTATCTTAACGCCAATTTTAATCGTAATTTTAGCTCTTTCAGGATGGATGGAGCGTTCGGACGCTCTTGAAAACCCTGAGACGGCTAATCCAGAGGCCAATAATGATTTAACGATGACTATGGTCGGAGACATTATGATGGGTCGCCATGTAAGAGAAGTAACTGAACGCTACGGAGAAGATTTTGTATTCCGCAACGTGGAGCCGTTCTTTAAAAATTCGGATTACGTAAGCGGGAACTACGAAACGCCGATTTTAACAAACGACGTAGATTCATATAAAGCAATGGAAAAAGGTATTCATTTATATAGTAAGCCTGCTGATCTAGCGACCGTTAAAAATGCAGGTTTCGACGTATTAAACTTAGCGAACAACCATTCAATGGACTACAGTGCAAAAGGGTTAGAAGATACGATCTCGACTTTTGAAGCAAACAAATTAGATTTTGTTGGTGCTGGCCGTAACTCTGAAGAAGCAAAGCATATTTCATATAAAGATGCTGACGGCATCCGCATTGCAACCGTAGGGTTTACGGATGTACATTCAGACGGAATGTCCGCTGGAAAAAACAACCCAGGTATTTTAAAAGCAGATCCGGATCTTATTTTCAGCACGATCCAGCAAGCGAAAGCAAATGCTGATTTAGTTGTAGTAAATGCCCACTGGGGTGAAGAATACGATGCACAGCCAAGTCCTCGTCAAGAAGGACTAGCAAAAGCGATGGTAGACGCTGGTGCGGACATTATCATCGGTCACCATCCGCACGTTCTACAGTCATATGACGTATATAAAGGTTCGGTTATTTTCTATAGCTTAGGAAACTTTATCTTTGACCAAGGATGGTCAAGTACAAAAAATACAGCGATGGTTCAGTATCATTTAAACAAGCAGGGCCAAGCTAAAATTGATGTTATTCCAATGGTTATTAAAGCAGGTACACCAACTCCAACGGATAACCCTTGGCGCATGAAGCGTATTTATAACGATTTAAACAAGTTTTCTTCAAACCCTGAACTGTTAGAAAAAGAACGAAACAAGTTTGAATTAAACTTAGATCATTCTCGCATTATAAAACATGCAGAGGAGCGCAAAAAGAAAGAAGCACAAGCTAACTAATAGCCCGTCATACACAGAGGAGGTAAAAGATGATAAATAAACGTAATACGATTATTGTTTCCATTGTCATCTTTTCACTCATAGTAGGTGTATGTGTTTATCAATTTATGTTTCCAAAACAAGAATATGCAGTAAGTACTTCAGATCCTCGCGCCACAAAAGTAGGTATGGAAATTCTTAAACAAGGCGGTACAGCAGTTGATGCAGCCATTGCCATTTCCTACACGCTTGGTGTTGTGGAACCGTACGGATCAGGACTTGGGGGAGGCGGCGGAATGCTGATTGATCCAGCAGATGCCTCTCCAACATTTATTGACTACCGAGAAATTGCACCTAAGAATGATAAAGAAGATGAGATTGGCGTACCAGGGTTCGTCGCTGGTATGGATTATATTCAGCACCACTACGGATCTCTGTCGATGAGCAAACTAATCGACCCGGCCATTAACTATGCCGAGAAGGGGTACAAAGTGGACAAAGATTTGCACGATAGGCTGGTTTCATACAAAGGTAATGTGAATGAAGATGAAATTCCTAGCTTTTACCCAGATAAAGACGCCATTAACACAGGTGAAATTGTCAAACAGCATGAATTAGCGAACACGCTGCAAAAGATTAAGGAAGAAGGGCCAAATGCTTTTTATAGAGGGAAAATTGCAGACGATATTACAGAAGAAACGAAAGTAAGTCACAAAGACTTGCGAAAGTATGCGCCTGTTGAGCGCAAACCTCTATCAACTAATTATAAAGGTCATCAAATTATTTCAGCACCTCCTCCTTTTGCTGGTGCTACGCTCATTCAAATGTTAAAAATGACGGATCAAGAAGATATTTGGAAGCTGAAGGAATCGCATCCTAGTCTTTATTATCATTTTCTTGGTCAAATTTCAAAAGTAGCTTATCAAGACCGCTTGAAGAAAATTGCCGATCCGGCTTTTATAAAAGAAACGCCAAATGATTGGATCGACGATCACTACGTGCATTTACTTCGTAATAAATTAAATAATACTGAAACAGATCACACCAAAGTAAGCGACGTCGAAGAACATGAAAGTACCACTCATTTTGTTGTGATGGACGGTGACGGAACCGTTGTATCGACAACGAATACGCTGAGTAATTTCTTCGGCAGCGGTGAATATGTAGATGGATTCTTTTTGAATAATACGCTCAATACGTTTGGACAAGGAATTAACAAGCGTGAACCTGGTAAGCGTCCAAGAACATTTACAGCCCCTACCATTATTCGTGAAGGTGATGAATGGGTAATGTCGATTGGCACACCGGGAGGAAATCGTATTCCGCAAGTGTTAACGCAAGTAATTGGGGATTATTTTGAGGACAAAGATTCCATTAAAAAGGCAGTAGAAAACAAGCGTGTGATTTTTGATTCTCATAAGTTTTATTCAGAAGCTAAGCTTAAACAGTCAACTAAAGATGGTTTAAAAACGTACGGCTATGACTTAAAAAACAATGATAACGCGATGTTTTACGGAGGCGTTCAAGCTCTTGTGAAAGACTTAAAGAAAAATAAAATTCAAGGTGACGCTGATCCGCGCCGCCACGGTTTATGGGAAAAAAGTACAGACTAATTTAATTGGAGGAATAGAAAATGATCGCAAAACGTATCGTAGGGATTGTAGGACCAATTGCTATTGTAGCAGGAGTAGTAGCAGGACTTGGAGCTTTAAAACATCCGGCTACTCTTTCAACAGATGAACAGCAAAAAATCGAAAATAACGTAAAAATGATTGAACAAACAAAATCTGCTGCTACAGATGCAGTAAATGATGCTGCGGCAGCTTCTGGGAAATAAAACATATATAGTAATAAAAAGGCATCGTCCGGGGCGATGTCTTTTTTGTGTGCAATTTAATGTATGGATAAAAATGAAAGCGCTTCACAAAATATACATATGAGTAAAAATGGAGGGGAATGTGTGAATAAAAAATTACTGTTATTTAATATTGTTGCTGTTTTGTTGTTAATTGGGGTTATAGCCGCTTTTTTTATGACTCAATCGAATACAGATCTTAGTCCTAAAAAGCTGCTTAAAAAAAATAATGATCATTCTTATGGTGTGAGTTCATCGAATTCTCTGGCAGCAAATGTAGGGATGGACGTATTAAAAGAAGGCGGGAATGCAGTAGATGCGGCCATTGCTATTTCGTATGCCCTCAATGTAGTCGAACCTTTTGGATCTGGAATTGGCGGAGGTGGAGGTATGCTGATTGCCAAAAAAGATCAGCCTGCTACCTTTATCGATTACCGGGAAACCGCTCCAACTTCTATGAGAGGTAAAAACGGCGTGCCGGGATTTGTGGCTGGCATGGAATATATTCAGCAGAAGTATGGCACAAAATCAATGAGTGATTTAATTCAGCCGGCCGTTGAATACGCTGAAAAAGGGTTTGAAGTAGACTCTCTTTTATCTTCGCGATTGTATTATTCTAGAGGAAGGATGGATGTGGATGATCTATCTGCTTTTTATCCGAAGGGAGAAGCAATCGAAGAAGGAGAAACGCTGTCCCAGCCAGTGTTGGCTAAAACGTTAATTAAGATTCAGCGAGAAGGTGCATCTGCATTTTATAAAGGAGATTTGGCACAAGATCTTGCTGATGCAACGCCTATTTCTAAAAAAGACCTATCTTCCTATCAAGTGACAGAAACCAAGCCTGTCGTTTCTGCTTACAATGGAACGGAAGTGATTTCAGCGCCTCCGCCTTTTTCCGGGATTACACTGATTCAAATGTTAAAAATGGCAGAGAAAGAAAATCTTGAAACAATGCCTGACAAAGACTATTACGAAACGATGAACAGAATTAAAAAAGCAGCTTACTCCGACCGGTTAAAACAAATTGGCGATCCTGACTTTCATAATCAAAACTCAAGTGAGTTAGTTAGTGATGATTATATAACAAACTTGGTCAATCACCCGACACGTTCTTCAGGTGAAGGGGATGAAGAACACGAAAGTACAACACATTTTGTAGTTATTGATTCAGAAGGGACCGTCGTATCAACAACCAATACGTTAAGTAACTTCTTTGGTACAGGCGAACAAGTTGACGGTTTTTTTCTTAATAACAATGCTGATACGTTTGGAAGCAAAGAACCGAATAATCGTGAGCCAGGAAAAAGAGCAAGAACCTTTACAGCTCCAACTATTATAAGAGAAAAAGGCGAGTGGGCGATGGGAATAGGTTCTCCTGGCGGAACGCGGATTCCTCAAATTTTAACTCAGGTACTTTCTAAAAATCTTGAAGGAAATGAACCGCTTCAAGAAGCTGTAAATGAACCGCGATTTATTTTTGACGATTCGACTATTTATATAGAGCCTGATTTAGATACAAAAAATATCCCTTCTGCGTTTCGGATAGAAACAAAGGAAAGCGACGTCTTTTATGGAGGTATCCAAGCGTTAACCATTAATTTTCAAGATAAACAAATGGAAGGGGCGGGAGACCCTAGAAGAAATGGAGTTTGGAAAACAGGAGATTAACGAAGTAAAGATCCCTTCTCATATGCTTAGGCATAGTGAGAAGGCGTTTGAAAATATCGAATGGAATGAAATTCTTTGTCACTGGAATGAAAATGTACGTAAATGGGGGAACGATCTAAAGCAGGGTGAGCGTTGAAAAACGTGGCATCACCGTAGCGCAATGCTTTTAGTAAGTAAGGCATTTCTTGTTTGAAAATAGCATACCGTATGGCTTGAACAGACTTTTCCGTGTGTTCATTTCCAATAAATACGTATACATACAGCGTATCAACACCGTCTTTGTGGAGCCATTCGGCAAAAAGCTCATTTCGCTGCTCATTTAATTGATCAACAGCAAACTTTTCGTCGATCCAAAGAAATAAATCGTCTGTTTGTTCAGAATGGGTGAGCGTATAGCGACGCCCAATAAAAGGAAAGGTGGGCGTGCTTCCTTGCCGGTATGTGACGCTAAATTGCTGAGGATTAAAAGCAGACAAAGGGCATCTTCCTTTCACGCTTTTAAGTAGTTTATGCATAAAAAAGAGAAATTTCACACATTCGTCAAGAATTTTAAGCTGCTTTTTTTACATGCATACTTATGAAAAAGTTGTTACACTGAAGAAAAGAAATAGTGGGTGATAGAAGATGGAGCCGCTGTATATTGTTTTAACGATTTTTTTAGCAGCCATGCTATCGTATGATATTGCTAAATTTGTTCGAGGAGACCGGCCAGATTGGAAAGAGGGTCTCGTGACGGGCCTTGTGTTCGTGGGCTTTTTAGCAGCCATGCAAATGGCTTTTCACATTGTATAGCGCAGAAAGAGGCTGGGACAAACGTAGTTTAGTTGAAGGAAGATCTGAACGGTGAATTGTTCGGATCTTTTATGGTTAAGGTGAACGTAGATTTCATGTGTGTAGTTATGTCTCAATCTCTTTTTTGAGGATATGTCCGATAAGTTTAGTTCGGCAATACTAAAAAGCCCTGATATCGAATAAGCTGTTGTATACTGCATTTTTGATAAAGGGGCTTTTTACTTGTATCGAAAAAAAACACTGCTTTTGAAGCGAAGTTTAGGAGTAGCTGTGTTTCTTGCTTTGATTGCGCTGGGAATTTGGATGTTTCAATTTACATTCTTTTCTCCGAGTCATCAAGCCAAATCTGCTGTAAAAGAATTTTATACGCTAGAACAGGAAGGGAACTTTTCGGAATCATGGAACCTTTTTCATTCGTCCATGAAAAAGAAGTGGACAAAAGGTGCATACATACAAGATCGAGCACACGTATTTCTCAATCATTTCGGAGTAGACACTTTTACGTATTCCATTGAAGATGTTGAAAAAAGAAAGAGCTGGAAGATGGAAAATGATCGTAAAGCGTTTCCTGTTGTTTACGAAATGACCGTTATCCAAACGTATAAAGGGAAATATGGAAACTTTGATTTGGTGCAGAAAGTGTATGCTGTTCGTGAAAAAGGAGAATGGAAAGTCGTGTGGGATTATAAACAGTAGGAGAGCCTGCTGTTTTTTTATCTTCATAAGAAATGAGCATACTTCAGCTGGTAATATGCCTCTTTTTTAACAGAAAAAACGTTATGTTTTTTTACGAGTGGGTAAAATGAAAGAAGGAGGCGAACACAGATGAAATTTAAAACGATTTTATTTGATGCATATGGAACACTGTTTGATGTACATACCGTTATTGAAACGTGTGATAAGCTGTATCCGGAACGAGGAGAAAGTATTAGCCATTTATGGCGTTTGAAGCAAATTGAATATGCAATGCAATATCAGCTGATGGGACGATACGTTGACTTTTATACATTAACAAATCAATCCCTGAAATATGCAGCAGAAGCAAATGATATTGATTTAACGGAACATGAAGAAAAAATGCTGATGAGTGCTTACATGAAGCTGAATGTCTACGATGAGGTCAAAGAGGTGCTCGCCTATTTAAAAGAAAAAGGATATCGTCTGGCTATTTTTACGAATGGTCCTAAGCATATGATTGATCCGCTTGTTTCTTATCACAATATGAATCATTTATTTGAAGACGTTATTTCCATAGACGAAATCAAACAGTACAAGCCTACAATGGCAAGCTATCATTATGCAAAAAATAAAATGAATGCAAAAAGAGAAGAAGTATTGTTTCTGTCATCGAATACATGGGATATTGCCGGTGCTAAAAACTACGGGTTCGCAACGGCTTGGGTTAACCGAAAAGGAAATGTAGCTGAGCATAAAGAGTTGCAGCCAAACGTAATCATTAAAAGCTTAAATCAGCTTATTAAATAAAAAAAGAACGAGCATTAAGCTCGTCCTTTTTTATTTATTGCTAAATGTATCTTTTGTTTCGCCTACTGCTTTTTGAGCATTTCCTTTTGCTTTCTCAGCTTTTCCTTCACGCTGAAGATCGCGGTTATTCGTTGCATTTCCGACTTGATCTTTTACTTCACCTTTAGCTTTTGATACATTTCCTTTAACTTTATCTCCTAAACCTTTACTCATTATAATCTTCCTTTCTATTAGTGATTAAGTAGTGTTACTTGTCTATTCCACCGTTAGAAAGAAATTAAACATATTTTCTGATTTTGGCCTAAACAGAAGCTAAGCCTGCGATATTTAGAAGTACTGTTTAGTCACTATCATCATTCGGAGGTTTTAAGTTCCCACTCATCATAAATCTGAGATTCATAAGGCCATGATAATAAGCTTAAAGATTCCACTGCTTTTAGAACAAGAGGAGAAGCATTATCGATGTTAAGATCTTGCGGTGCGATCCACAATGCTTCCAAAGAATCTTGTCCTTCAAACTGGACGGGGTTGGAAAGAAGCTCACCGCCGGCAATGTCTACGTAATAAAAAACAGCAATGTGATGTACATGGGTAAATTCTTTCCACTTACAGGGATACTGAAAATCCGCTGTACCGGCTTGAGAAATAATAGTAATTTCAAAGCCAGTTTCTTCACTAAATTCTCTTTTCATCGCATCTGTTAATGTTTCGCCGTGCTCTAGCTGTCCGCCTGGCAAATCAAAGCGATGAATATACGGCCCTCTATTTTTTCGAATAACAAGCAGCTTGTCATCTCGCATACAAATTCCATATACGCCAAAGGCACGATCATAGTTTGGTTCCATCTTTTTTCACTACTTTCTATAACAGAATGGCTTGATAAAGCATCATTTGATTTCTTTATCCTACCATACATTTTGTTATAGAACCTTTTTTAATGAGGTGCTTTTACAGTAAGCGTACGGGAAACATCACTTTCGTTATGCAAACGGTCAACAGAGGTTACAACATATGTGTACGTTTGATTTTTGAGTGCGCTTTGATCTACAAATAATTGTGTTTCTCCTGTTTTCCGAACGGTTGTCAGTAAGTTTTCTGCGTTGTTGATGTCACCTCGTTTATTGCCTTGGAAGCGATAAATGGCATAATAGGCGGAATCATTCTGCTGATGATCTCGAATTTCAAACGCCGCTTCTTTTGTATGAGGGCCCGCGTTTTTTAATTTTGGTGCTTTTGGAGCCGTATCATCAAGCCAAGGCATTGCCGGAATAAGAGCAGGATGTTTATAAATATCGTTTTGCAGCTTATCTTTTATTCCTAGCGGGTTTCGGTTCAAATCTTTCAGGCTAAAATGCATGCTCCCGTGTACTTCTGGAAATTGATGATTCAGAGCAATTTGCCTTGGATACTCATCGGGATCAGACCATGCTTCCACCGCGTTGTTATTAATTTTATAAGCAGCTTGTCCAATATAAAGGTGAACTGGCTTTCCGCGAACTTCATCTCTCCACCAGTTGAGCAGCGTATCGTAAGCAGCGGGTTCAAATCCAATATTCCAATAAATTTGCGGAGTGATGTAATCAATATATCCATTTTGAATCCACGTACGCGTATCAGCATACAAATCATCGTAGTTTGTTTGTCCAGCAGTCGTCTCAGAGCCAGTTGGATCATTAGCGATGTTTCTCCACACGCCGAACGGACTGATGCCAAACTTCACGTATGATTTTGTTTTTTTAATAGCCGTATTTAAATCTCGAACAAGCTGATTAACATTGTCTCGGCGCCAGTCTTCAATATTCGAAAACGTTTGAGCACCGTAGGTTTCATATGTTTTTTGATCTGGAAACGTTTGACCTGCAATTTTGTAAGGATAAAAATAGTCATCCATATGAACAGCATCAATATCATAGTTTCTTACGACTTCGAGCACTTCTTCAATAATAAAATTTTTTACTTCAGGAATACCTGGGTTGTAGTAGAGTTGTTTTCCATAGGAGACGACCCAATCAGGATGTTGTTTGGCAGGATGATTATCGGCAAGTTTGTTTAAATCAGTATGATTCATGGTAATGCGGTAAGGGTTAAACCATGCGTGGAATTCTAAGTTGCGCTTATGTGCTTCCTCCACCATAAAAGCTAGAGGATCGTAGCCGGGATCTTTACCTTGTGTACCCGTTAAATATTCTGACCACGGGCCATATTTCGACGGATAAAAGGAATCAGCGGTAGGTTTAATTTGAACGACCACAGCATTCATTCCCATCTTTTGTACTTCATCTAGCAAATAGGTAAACTCTTTTTTTTGCTGCTCAACCGGAAGACCAGGCTGAGAAGGCCAGTCAATATTGTATACGCTTGCAATCCAAGCCGCTCGAAGCTCCCGTTTTTGATACGTAGTAGGTACGTCTGCTTTAGCAGGTAATGTGCTCGAACAAAACAGCAGTAAAAACAAGATGCCTCCAACCCATTTTTTAATATGCATGTTCGTTCCTCCTTCTTTTTTTGGTTGAGATAAAATTTCTTTCATAATATAGCATGCGGTCGTTATATTCACAATAGATTTTAATAAAATATTCTGAAAAATAAAATAAAGTTTTAAAAATACCAGAAAAATATTGAAATTAAACTTCAGAAAAAATATAATAATGGTAATTTAAAGAATATTTTAGAAATACGTTACTTAACGATGGAGGAATTCATGCGCCAATTTTCCGTACTTACTTTAATCGATGCACAAATGAATCATTACAGTCCTGCTGAAGGAAGAGTAGCTGATTACGTGTTAGAAAATCCTACGACCACGTTGAACTTAACGACCAAACAGCTAGCTAAGCAGTGTCAGTGCAGCGAAGCTACGATTATCCGCTTTTGTCAGCGTGTAGGGATCAATAGTTTTAAAGAATTAAAGATTGAATTAGCAAAAGATGCCCATAAGGTGAATAACGAGCAGCTGCCGAATCTTCCGGTTAATTTTGAAGACGATACCGAAGCTGTGCTTGAAAAAGTCATGAGCAAAAGTATGAGCGCACTGATGAACACAAGTCGATTAGTGAGCTCTTCTGCAATTGATGCAGCTACGGAAGCTATTCATGGAGCGAAACGAGTGTTTTTATACGGAGCAGGAGGGTCATCAGTGGTTGCACTAGATGCTCAGTATAAACTGCTTCGAATTGATATTTCAGCGCTGTTTTCATTAGACAGTCATGTTCAAATGGTGATGGCTACGAATATGACAAAAGATGATGTGCTGTTTGTAGTATCAACTTCTGGTCAAACAAAAGAAGTGGTGGAACTGATGCAAATAGCCAAAGATAAAGGAGCAGCGGTTATTTTGCTAACGCAGCACGGCTCATCGCCAGCTTCTAGATTAGCTGATATTCTGCTGACTATTTCAGTAGAAGAGCAGCATATTCGAATTGGAACGATGAGCGCTCGTATTGCTCAGTTAGCCATTGTAGATGCGATGTTTATACGGTTATGTATTCAAAAAGGCAATCAAGTGTTTGAACGCATAATCGATACACATAATGTAATTCAAAAAATAAAGAGGTAGGGGGAAACGAGAAAATGAAGGTATTGTTTGTATGTTCTGGAGGAATGTCAAGTTCAATTGTGGTAAAAGCATTAAAAACGGAAGCACAAAAGCACGGAACGGATATGGAAGTGCTGGCAATTGGGACAAATGAAGTGGCAGAGGAAATTCAAAAGGGCTGGGACGTTGTAATGGTTGCACCGCAGATTCGTCACCGGTTTAACGCAGTGAAAGCGGAAGCGGATAAAGCTTCTGTTCCATGCGGGCCCATTCCGCCGCAGGCTTATACGCCGCTTGGAGGTCCGACGCTTTATAAAACGGTTCAACAGCTCGTTAGCTGAAGAAAGCAGGTGTATTCCTGCTTTTTAAATAAATAGGGGATTTATTACACAAGGGGAGAATATAGAGGGGGAAAGGGTATATGAGCAAATTTGTGTCGTTTTTAGAGAACAATTTATCGGGACCCATGGCCAGGTTATCAGAACAGCGGCATCTTCAAGCCATTCGTGATGGTGTTATTTCCGCTTTGCCGTTTATCATTATCGGAAGTTTTTTCTTGATTCTAGCATTTCCGCCTGTGCCTCAAGATAGCACAATTGCGAAATGGGCAGCTGACAACAGCGCCAACATTTTAATACCGTATCGAGTAACGATGTTTATTATGTCTTTATATATAGCCTTTGGGATAGGGTATAACTTGTCCAAAAGCTATAATCTCGATCCGCTGTCAGGAGCACAAATTGCAGTAGCTGCACTACTTCTTACGCTGACTCCAAAGCTGATTGAAGAAGAAGGGTTTATGCTTCCAATGGCCAATCTGGGAGGTCACGGTTTATTTGTAACGATGATTGTATCGATTTTATCGGTCGAGATTCTCAGGTTTTGTAAAGCAAAAAATGTCACCATTAAAATGCCGGAACAAGTGCCGCCTTCGGTATCGAGGTCTTTCGAAGCACTAATACCGGTTGCGATTGTTGTTGTACTTATGACGATTATTACGATTGTTTTAGGTATCGATCTTCACCATTTAGTTGATAAACTAGTTGCTCCGCTTGTGGAAGCCGGAGATAGTTTAGCAGGAGTGTTAATACCGGTTTTCTTAATTACGTTTTTCTGGTCATTTGGAATACACGGCGTTTCTGTTGTTGGGACAGTGGCACGGCCTGTATGGGAAGTGTACTTAGCGAAAAATGCTGAAGCGGTGGCAGACGGAGCTTCCACACTTCCGTATATTGCACCTGAAACGTTCTTTCAGTGGTTTGTGTGGATTGGAGGATCTGGAGCAACGCTGGGCCTTGTTTTAGCGATGCTGTTTTTCTCAAAATCTAAGTATTCGAAAGCGCTTTCTAGAACATCTTTTATTCCAGCGGTTTTTAACATTAATGAACCAATTATTTTCGGTCTGCCAATTGTCTTAAATCCTATTTTAATTATTCCATTTATCATCATCCCAATTATTACAACGATTATTTCGTATGCAGCAACGGCGACAGGTCTTATTACTCCAACCTACGTAATGGTTCCTTGGACGCTACCGGCGCCAATCGGAGCTTATTTATCAACCGGAGGAGACTGGCGGGCGGTTGTGCTAGTCGTTATCAATATTGCTATTTCTGTTGTCATTTATCTTCCGTTCTTTAAAATGTACGACCGAAAAATGGTTGAAATGGAAAAAAGCGATGAAGCAACGGTTACACCATCCGATAGTTCAGTTCAAATGTAAAGAAAGAGAAGCCAACTTGTTTGGCTTCTATCTCTTTAATAGGAGTGAGGGTCAATGTTTGTTCGGTTTCGTTATAAAACAGTGTTTTTATTTCTATTAACCATGGTTCTTTGTAACGTTATTTTTACACCTCTGCTGCAGTATGCTGGTTTGTCAGCACAGCATAGTTTATTTGGCATTACAAGTCTGTCAGCAGCTTTGCTTACAACATTTATTTCTATTCGGCTTTCAACAGCAGCTTTATCTAAAACCGCTGTTTGTATACGCTTTGTTTTGCTCGGGGCAGGGTGCACAGCCGTTACATATTTAGCCGTTTTTTAACAAGGAGGGTCAAAAAATGAAAGTAGTGACAATAGGGGGAGGATCAAGCTATACACCGGAATTGGTCGAAGGGTTTATTAAACGATATAATGAGCTTCCAATTCGAGAGCTATGGCTTGTAGATGTTGAAGAAGGAAAAGAGAAGCTTGAAATTGTAGGAGCACTTGCTAGAAGAATGGTCAAAAAAGCAGGTGTTGATATGGAAATTCATTTAACGCTTGATCGAAAAAAAGCGTTAATGAATGCTGATTTTGTAACGACACAGCTTAGAGTAGGCCAGCTTGATGCGCGTATTCATGATGAACGTATTCCTCTTAAGTACGGAATGATTGGTCAAGAGACAAACGGGGCAGGAGGGTTATTTAAGGGCTTGCGAACAATCCCGGTTTTGTTGAAAATTGCCGAGGAAATACACGAAATTTGTCCAAACGCCTGGCTTATTAATTTTACAAATCCTGCTGGCATGGTAACGGAGGCGCTGCTTCGCTACGGAAAGCATTCTAAAGTAGTAGGAGTCTGTAACCTGCCTGTACATATGACAAACTCAATCGCCAGCTTGCTTCAAATCGAAAAAGAAGATGTTCACATTGAATTTGCAGGGTTAAATCACTTGGTATATGGGCTGCACGTGTATGCAAAAGGAAAGGAAGTAACGCAAGAAGTCATTCAGCGTTTAAGTGATCCAAAGTCCCAAGTAACAATGAGAAACATAGCTCCTATTCCATGGCAACCAGACTTTTTGGAAGCTCTTGGCGTGATTTTATGTCCTTATCACCGTTATTACTACAAAACAAAAGAAATATTAGCAGAAGAGCTTGTGGCCTTTCAGTCAGGTACTACGCGCGCTGAAGTGGTCAAAGTACTGGAAGGAGAGCTTTTTGAACTCTACAAAAACCCAAATCTAGAAAGTAAGCCTCCGCAGCTGGAAAAACGAGGAGGCGCTTACTACAGCGATGCCGCATGTAATTTAATTTCATCCATTTATAACGATAAAGGTGATATTCAAACATTAAATGTAAGAAATAATGGCGCCATTTCTTCACTGCCAAACGAATCTGCGGTTGAAGTAAACTGTGTTGTAACAAAGCAAGGACCAGTACCACTCGCTGTCGGTGAACTTCCGGTAGAAGTGAATGGACTCGTACAGCAAATTAAATCGTTTGAACGAGTAGGAGCAGAAGCTGCGGTTACAGGGTCTTATGAAAAAGCACTTGTTGCCCTGACCATTAATCCGCTTGTTCCAAGTGACGAACTGGCTAAGGCGGTCTTAGACGAACTGCTTCAAGCTCATCGCAAGTATTTACCCGCTTTTTTTAAGGAAGTGAAAGCATAATATGTATGCCGTTGGACTTATGTCGGGAACGTCACTGGACGGAATTGATGCAGCTCTTGTGGAGATTGAAGGAAGCGGCTATGGAAGTAAAGTTAAGCTTCTTCAGTTCATTACCATGCCGTTTTCACCGCCGTTAAAAAAAGAAATTGAACAGGCGCTTTCTCTCGAACATTCAAATGTACAGCTGATCTGCAGCTTGAATTTTAAACTTGGCTACGCGTTTGCAGATGCAGTGAAAAGAGTGTGCCAAGAAGCCGGGTTTTCTCTTGAACAAGTAGATTTCATCGGATCGCATGGTCAAACCATTTACCATCAGCCGTATGCTTCAGGAAATACAGCGATGTCTACACTCCAAATTGGAGAGCCCGCTGTTATTGCCTATGAAACCAAAACGAAGGTAGTGGCAAACTTCAGAGTGATGGACATGGCAGCGGGCGGGCAAGGTGCTCCGTTAGTTCCTCACACCGAACGAATTTTGTACAGCCACGCTGACCGTACAAGGCTGCTTCAAAACATTGGAGGTATTGGGAATGTAACGTTGATTCCGCCAAAACACTCTCCTATACCCGTAGTAGCTTTTGATACGGGGCCGGGAAATATGATGATAGATGAAGCGTGTCAGCAGCTTTTTCATGTTTCATTTGATGAAAATGGGTGTTTAGCAGCTGGAGGAACTATTATTTCAGAGCTTTTAGAAGACTGTATGAACCATGATTACATGAATCTTTCTCCTCCTAAATCGACGGGAAGAGAGCTGTTCGGTACACAGTACACAAGGAGACTGCTAGAGAAATATAGCAACCATAAAAAAGAAGATTTGCTAGCTACGATTACCATGTTCACGGCATCATCCATTGTACATCACTATGAAACATTTATTTTTCCTGCCTATTCTATTGACGAAGTGATTATTGGAGGAGGCGGAAGTTATAACAATACGCTGATGAATATGATTAAACCCAAGCTAGGGAAGCGCTGCAGTGTGTATACACAAGAAGAAATAGGGATGTCTTCAGAAGCAAAAGAAGCCGTAGCTTTTGCGGTGCTCGCAAATGAAACACTTGCAGGTTATCCAAGCAATGTACCAAGTGCAACCGGTGCTTTGTCTCCTGTAATATTAGGAAACATTACGCCTGCACCACTATAAAAAAGGGGATGGAAGAAATGACAGAAGCAGCAAATATGGAAAATGAAATTTTTGAACTTATTGCATACGGAGGAAATGCTAGGTCACTGGCATATGAAGCGTTAGAAGCAGCTGAAGATTATGATTTTAATAAAGCTGACGAACTTTTAAAGCAGTCTCAAGAAGAGCTCAGTCATGCTCATAAAACGCAAACTGCGCTTATTCAACGTGAATTGAACGGAAAAACAATTGAAAAGTCGCTGCTTTTAATTCACGCACAAGATCATTTAATGACGGCTATTTCAGAGCAAAAATTAATTGAACATATGATTAAGCTTATTAAAAAATTTAAAAAAGAAGGCGAAAATCAATGAAAAAGCTAGGTATTGCGATTTATCCGGAACATTCGACTGTGAAAAAAGATAAAGCGTATATAGCACTTGCGCATCAATACGGATTTACCCGCATTTTTACGTGCTTGCTTTCTGTTGAAGGCGATCAGAAAAAAGTAATGGCAAATTTTAAAGAAATCATTGAGTTTGCCAATGAGCTAGAGATGGAAGTAGTAGTTGATATCGCTCCTCGCGTATTTGGAGCGCTTGGCATTTCTTATGATGATCTATCTTTTTTTCAAGAATTAGGGGCTTATGCTATTCGTCTTGATCTAGGCTATACGGGAAATGAAGAGTCCATTATGACCTTTAATCCATACGGCTTAAAAATTGAAATTAATATGAGTAATGCAACAAAGTATGTTGATAATATTTTAAGTTACCAGCCGAATCGAAAACAGCTATTGGGGTCGCACAACTTCTATCCTCATCGATATGCGGGATTGTCGTATGATCACTTTATGAAGTGTTCAGCGTTGTTTAAAGAACATAACCTTGAAACAGCAGCGTTTATTAATTCACCAAGCGCTACTTTTGGACCGTGGCCTGTTACTGAAGGACTTTGTACGCTTGAAATGCATCGCACGCTTCCGATCGACGTGCAGGCTAAGCATCTTTTTAAAACGGGATTAATTGATTGTGCAATCATTGCGAATGCTTATGCATCAGAAGAAGAAATGAAGGCGCTGCGTGATGTTGTTCAGCAAGAGCGCTTTACCTTTAATGTGACCCTGTATGATACGATTACTGAGCTTGAGAAAAAAATTGTGCTGGAAGAGTTTCATTTTTACCGCGGAGACGTATCCGATTATTTAATTCGCTCTACGCAAAGCCGAGTAAAATATAAAAAAGAAGAATTCAAGCCTACGCATACTCCACCAATTCGAAGAGGCGATATTTTAATAGAAAATGAACTCTACGGTCAGTACAAAGGAGAGCTGCAAATTGCGCTGTTAGACATGGAGAACTCAGGTAAAACAAACGTAGTAGGCCGCATTGCGGAAGAGGAAATTTTCTTATTAAATGAACTGCAGCCATGGGATAAATTTGCTTTTTGTGAGCGGTGATGAAATGGACTATATTATTGGTATTGACGGCGGGGGAACAAAAACAGAAGCCGTTGCGTACAGCTTAGACGGCCAACAGCTCGCTGCTTCAAAAAGCGATTACGGCAATTTACTCATTAATTACAACACGGCTATTACTCATATTGATGAATGTATTATGGCGTGCAAAACTGAGCTTGCTGGTCATACATGTAAAGGCATTTCACTAGGACTTGCTGGAAGTAAAGCATTATCCAAAGAAGAAATAAAAAGATATTTTTATAATCGTTATCAAGTAGAAGTAGGTTTATATGATGACGCCATGATTGCACATGAAGCACTACTGCATGGAAAAGAAGGGATTTTAACCATTGCAGGAACTGGAGCCGTCAGCATTGGTAAAAAAGATGGAGTGTATGAATACGGTGGAGGGTGGGGACACCTTCTTGGAGATGAAGGAAGCGGATATTGGATTGGTCTTCAAGCACTGATATTGCTGACGAAAGAGCATGATCAAAACCGTCCGTACAGCAGCCTTAGTCAGACAATCTTGCAACATGTAAAAGCAGACACCATACACGACATAAAAAAGTTTGTCTATTCATCTCCTAAATCAGAAGTTGCTTCACTCACTCCGCTTGTTGTAAATCAAGCGAGAAATTATAAACAAGAAGCAAGTGACATTCTTCAACGGGCTGGAAAGAACCTTGCAAACATGACTCTTCATTTGTATAAGAAACAGCGGTTTGAAGGGAGCTGCTTGCTGGCATGCAAAGGCAGCATTTTAATGGAAGTTCCAGAAGTGTTTGATGTTTATAAAAAAACATGTGAAAAAGAAATAAAGCATATCCAGTGGGCAACACAGCGAGTATCATCTGCTAAAGGAGCTTATCAGCTGTTCATGAAAGAGTATCAATAGAGAAAAAATGATCGTGGAAAAGGCAGGGGATCACAGTGAACTTAAATCATATCTTAACAGAAAAACGCAATCCGCAAACGTTAAACATTGATGAATTATCAAGCCTGGAAATTGTAAAAAAAATTAATGAAGAAGATCACCAAGTGCCTCAGGCAATCAATAAGGTACTGCCTGTTATTGCTCTGTTAGTAGATGAAATTGTCAGTGCTTTTAAACAAGGAGGACGTCTGATTTATATCGGAGCAGGTACAAGCGGGCGGCTAGGCGTGTTAGATGCATCTGAATGTGTACCAACATTCGGTACACCTGCCGAACAAGTAATTGGGATCATAGCCGGGGGAGACAAGGCGCTCCGGCACGCGTTAGAAGGAGCAGAAGATAATAAGAAACAAGCGATAGAAGATTTGAAAGCGATTAATTTATCAAATAAAGATATTCTTGTAGGGATAGCTGCAAGTGGAAGAACGCCTTATACACTCTCAGCGCTTGCGTATGCAAACAGCCTGGGGGCAGTAACGGGCTGCGTTGTAAATTCTCCTCAATCAGCTATGGAACAAGAAGCAAACTATGCAATAGTAGCAGAATCAGGCCCGGAAGTTGTAACAGGTTCTACCAGAATGAAAGCCGGAACTGCTCAAAAGCTTGTTCTTAATATGCTGACGACGGCTTCTATGATTCAAATTGGTAAAGTCTACAGCAATCTAATGGTAGACGTACAGCCGACTAATGATAAACTCGTCCAGCGTGCTAAAAATATTATTGCAGAACTAACAGGCGTCTCATCAGAAGAGGCAGCCGAAAGTTTACAAACATACAAAACGCCAAAAGCCGCTATCCTTGCGCTTCTTACTTCTATAGAAGGTGATGAAGTGCACCGGTTGCTTGCTAAACATGACGGACATTTAAAAAAAGCCATTGCAGAAGCAAAGGAACAGTCGACTAAAGATTAACCCCTAAAAGAAGTGCATACAGCACTTCTTTTTTTGTTGAGTACATTTTTTGCACAATGTATGTGGGTGAATTCGGTCTAATCATTTTGCGAGCAGGAATTACTAACGTATACGATAGAGCCCGGCAAAGCAAACCGGCTGTTAGCTCAGCGCTTGTTATCCAATTTACTATTGTAAAAAAGTTTATTTTTCTAGTTAAATTAGCATGTGCGCTCTGATAATCCTTTGGTTATTTCTCCTTATGACGATGTAAACATGAATATGGTATTATCGAAAGTTAAAGGGGTATTAAAAGGTGTGTGGAAACAATGGATCGAAAAAAAGCCGCATCAGTAGCTGGAGCATTGGTCATTGCCGTAGGAATTTGGCTGTTTCAAAGCGGGAAATTTAAAAGTGAAGCCCAGGCAGATAAGTTTACGAGTACGTTTTTGGTCGATCATGAACAAACAGACAATGGATTTGAATTATTTACTTCGGATACCAATCAATATAGCATGTGGTTTCCGCTTCAGTATGTTATTCATAAATCTTCTTATAAAAGCAGTGAAGATGAAAGTGAAGTATGGACAGCATCAACGAAGGAAAATGATTCATACAATGCTGGGAAAATAACGGCTTTATTTTCTAAGAAAAAAAGCAAAGCAGCTCAAAAAAAAATGGATGCGTTTCAGCCTGATTACATGTTAAAAGGTAAAAATGCAACGATTTATGTGAAAAAACAAACAAGAGATGGAAAGCATAGCATTTATCATGCTTATGTGAATGATGATTATTCAAGCAGGTATATTTACTATACGTTTGAACTAAAAAGCAGCGAACAGACAAACAGTACAAAACAGCAGTATTGGGTAGAAAAAATTCTTCTAAATACACAGTTTCAAAAAAACTCAGCTGAATAGTCAGCTGAGTTTTTTCGTAAGGATTCATAATGCTTTTGCTTTTTTATGTAAACGGGTACAATATGAGTAAGGAGGCCTTCGTATGATTGAAAAACAAGCAGTTGGTGAAAAAGCAGCACAATTTGTTGAAGATGGAATGATTGTAGGGCTAGGAACAGGTTCAACAGCTTATTATACAATTGTCAAACTAGGTGAACGAGTAAAAAATGGATTAAACATCAAAGCGGTTCCTACTTCTCAAAAAACAGAAGAACTGGCAAGGAAACTAGGTATTCCTATTGTTACCTTAGCGGATGTTGAATATATTGATATAGCAATTGACGGAGCGGATGAAGTGGATAGCGAACTTTCTTTAATTAAAGGAGGAGGAGGCGCGCTGCTTCGAGAAAAAATGATTGCGTACGCAGCGAAGCGGTTTATCGTGATTGCGGATTCTAAGAAAATAGTGAAGACGCTAGGAGCTTTTCCTCTTCCTGTTGAAGTTATACGTTTTGGCTGGGAAATGACGGCGAAGCATATTCGTAGTGCAGGTTGTGTACCTCAGCTTAGGCTTTTAGATGATCATACGCCGTTTATCACCGATAACGGAAATTACATTCTAGACTGCCATTTTTCAGAAATTGAAAATCCTGCTGTGCTGGAAAAACAGCTTACATTGATTCCAGGCGTAGTAGAAAGCGGTTTGTTTGTAGGAATGACAGAGGAAGTCATTACCGTACAAAATCAAGAGGTTCATATCATAAAAAAATAGAAGCTTTGGCGTCGGGCCTAGGCTTCTATTTTTTAATTGGAAAGAACGTTCCAATTTTTCTCTAATTGGTATATGTATTGAGACGCGTTCAGTACATTTGGATGAACGAAGGTATCAATTGTTTTTTGCGGACAAGCAGATCCGTATAATGAAAAAATGACAAGCTTGCTATGCTCGATTGGTGATACAACGTGAGATAAACAGCGATAAGAAGGATTTATCAAGCTTTTTACCATCTCATGAATATCTTCTTTGTCGTAAAAATCGACTTCAATTTCCGTCTTTACTAAATAACGGCTTTCAATGGCGCTGCTTCTATAATAATTGTAGCGTGCTCCGATGAAGTAGGACGGATCTGATGTTGAAACGTCCAAATTCGTATATGTTTGATCCTGCTTGCTTTTATAAAAAATAGAATCATGAGTATGCTTCATGAATTCTTGATAAGTTGTTCCATCTTCCCACAGAGCTAGAATACAAGCATCTGTTTCATCTTCCACGTTCCAACCCCCTAATTGGCCAATGAAACCATTCACGTGTGCAAGAGCAGCCCAATGCTGTTGCGTATATGAAAAAGATGCTTTTTTATCAGTCGGTATGCTGCATTTCACAATTTTTGTCAACATTCTCCCATCACCTCAATTAATTACTTCGATAAATGCAGGAAAAATCCTTCTAAAAAGAGGAAAATGATAGACATATCCCCCCTTTAAAAGCCATACATTTCAAATAGGACAATGTTAGGGAAAGAAGGGGAAATGAATGAAAGTTTTTCGTGCAAAAGCCTGTCAGTCTCCTATGCGAAAAGGCTGGTCAATTATGTTTCAGCATCCGTTTAAAAAAGATGAAAGAGGAAGATCGCACCCGTTTGTTAAACGGTTTATGTATACAGAGCAACACGATGAAATTGACATTCTGGTTGAAGAGATGAACGAACTGCTGAGAGTGCAGGATTTTTGGACAAGTACTGCAAAAGGCAGAGCAAAAGCAAGATATGATGAACGAGTAGTGAATGCTTTTTATAACGATATTGAAAAAAGGACGAGCGAACAAATTGACAGCGAGTATGAGTATATTCATGTTATCGGAGAACAAGGAAGCGGCAAAACAGCCTTAATCCGCCAGCTTCTTGGTATAAAAAAAGAATGTGGCTTTCTAGGAATAGGCAGTAAAGGCGCTTATTCTGCTACGTATAAGGTGAAGGATTCCCAACACTATGAAGCTGCTGTCTGTTTTTTTACGCGAAGTGAAGTGCAAAGAAAATTGGAGAATATCCTACTAAGAAGCGCTGAAGTGTATGCTGAAGGAGGCACGGATTATGACTTGGTCTTTGAGTTATTACACGGAGATTCTTCTTTTAATCTGCGCGCTCTTTTAGGGGATATCCCATACAAAGCCCGTTACTTTAATGATGATGTTCCTTTAAGAATGAGCGATGAAAATAGTTCATTCAAACAATTTGTAGATGCAATTAAACGAGAAAGTGAAATAGTAAAAGACGCTGTTGATCAAGAAGGAAGAGATTTTGCAGAGGTATGGCATAAGCGGCTTGAATGTAGGAAGATCACTGAGCAAATGCTTCTGGCAATTGAATCTCGGTTGAGAGAATACAAGGAAGGAACGTGGGAAATAGGGGAAGACGACTGGCCAATATCCTGCCGTCTCACAGCAAAAGAGCCGTCTTCCTTTGGTCCGCTAACAAATGAAGAAGAAGAAAATAACGGACGTCTTATTTATCCATTGTTTCGTAGAATTGAAGTTTCCGGCCCTTTTTCTTTTAAAAAAGGGGTAGCGATTTGCGAGCATTCATCTGTTGAATATACGAGCACCATCCACGATTCTTTTAAACAAGCAGCTTCTATTTTATACGTACATCATGGGCTTAAAGAATTAGATATTCAATTTCTTCAACAGCTCATCGTACATGGTCACGGCGCTAAAGTAAACGTTTGTGTTACACACGGAGATTTGCTTACCTCTCCAAGCTGCCGTACGGATTATGCTAAAAAACATGCCATGGCTAAAATGATAGATGGTGCACTTAAAAGCGTTTCACCTCTTATGAGAAAGCAGCTTCACTACTATTTAACAGTAGGGAATACGTCTATTTTAGAATGTGTACACGAAGAATCCGAAGAGAGTCACTTTCTGTATAAAGACTTAAAGACAGCTTTAGTATCAGAAACGAGAAAAAAGCAGCAAGAGCTGCATCCTATTTATTTAAACTTGACGGTCTCGCAGGCTTTTTATGAAGCAATGGAGTCGCTGAACATTCCTTATATGGACAGAGAAACGTGTTTAAACATTTCCTTAGGAGAGCATGAAGGACCGGTACCAGCTATTGCCTCAGCCGTTATTTCATCTGTGTATGAGCATTTTTTAAGCCAGCCGTCTGGATGGTCAAGTACCTATCATTCTGTCACGGAACGACAGCAGGTTATTCAAGAATTGGCAGGTGAGTTTGCAAGCGTTGTTTATTCCTATTTGAACGAGCAGCTGCTTGAGAATTCCCGTAATGACTGGCTTGCTCTTTATAAAGAAAAAGAAGACGATCAGCCGTATAAATATAGCAGGGTCATAGAAAGTGTAATTCCTGCCAAAAACGATATCTATCAGCAGCAAATTCTTATGAGAACCGTTTATCAATTGATTAAGTATGTGGTAGAAAAGAAAGACGGGGTAATGGTTCATTAAGGAGTCCCTGTAAAAAGAGGTTTATAAATAAAAAAACAGAGCCTGATTTCAGGCTCTATTAGCGTTTGGAAATAGCAGTTAACGTATTAGGTCCGGCAATGCCGTCCACTGCTAGCTTATTGTCTTTTTGAAACTTACGCACAGCAGCTTCAGTATTGGCGCCGAAAATACCGTCCGTGCCTTTTGTATCATAGCCAAGCGCCGTTAATTTCTTTTGAAGAGCTTGAACATTGCTGCCTTTGCTTCCTTTTTTAAGCATTTGTTTTATGTTAATTGTTGTATCTGCTGGTGGATTTGTTGGCTTTGGATTTGTCGGAGTCGGGTTAGTTCCAGGGTTTCCTAAAGCTTTATACGTCGCTGGCCCAACAATACCGTCAGCCGTTAAGCCGTGGTCTTTTTGGAACTTACGAACAGCTGAATCTGTATTGGCACCGAACACACCGTCCGTACCTTTTGTGTTATAGCCAAGTGAAGTTAGCTTCTGCTGAAGTTCTTTAACTGCATTTCCTTTACTGCCTTTCTTTAAAACAGTTCCTGTAGAAGGAGCTGGAGTAGAACCTGAGTTTCCAGAAACATTGTATCCGTTTGCTGCTGCAATGTCATTAAATGATTTAGAAGAAGTTGTAATCACAACCGGTGTACCGACGGTCACTTTACTAAATAACCATGCCACTTCTTCATCGTACATACGAACGCATCCGCTGCTTACATATTTGCCAATGGAAGCAGGATTATTATTTCCATGAATAGCATACGTCGTGCCGTATGTACCTCTCGCATTTAGACCCAGCCAGCGGTTGCCAAGAGGATTTCTAGGGTCTCCACCAGGAATGTTCCCTGAGTAATAAGGGCGATTGACAATTTTATTCACTACTTTGAAATGGCCCTCTGGTGTAAGAGACTGCGTGCGTCCTGTTGCGACTGAAAACGTTCGGACAAGTGAACCATTTTGGTAATAAGCCAGTTTATTTGTTGCTTTGTTAATGATAATTAAATGAGATGGTGTTGAAGCAGCTTCTGTTTTTGGAACCCCTACAAACAAGCAGGCTAGAGCTAGGATAGCCGCTATGAGTACGATTGTTGTTCGTGATATTCTATTTGCCATGTGCTGCGCCTCCTTAGGCTGCATTAATGAAAAACGTATGGTGCGGCAGTGCTATAAATTCTTCACTAATAAAATAAAAGACGAATAGCTGCATTTTCTATACCTGTATGTATAAGCTTAATAAGGAAATCATTAAGTAGAAAGACTTTACTAGCGGGAATTTATAATAATAAGAATAACTAAGTTTTTCTTGATGCTTTGTACAACTTTAAGAATATAAGTTTACTAATCTAGCGGATTCATATTTACATAAGCATCACATCCTTTCCAGTTCTTTATTTTCGTGTAAAGAAATGAAAGCGTTGTACAGATTGTTTTGTAATCATATTGTAACATAGTTGTATTTTTTATACCATAAAAAGACATAAAATAGTATAAAAATACTTTATATGGGTTTTATGTACAAAAAATTCAAAAGTTCAGGAGAACGAAGCTATTATTAGATATACGAAACTGGAAAAGAAGTATGCGTAGTTTTGTGGAAATAGATAAATATTCTTATTCGAATATAGGGAGGAAAAGAGTGAAAAAACTACTTGCAAAGAGACAAGTAGTTTTTAAACCGTTATTTTTGAGCATACATTACAACAAAATTAAAAAATTTATAGATGCAATCCACCGTGCTAAACCCGCTTGCTGTTAGCCAATTTAACTGATCATGTAAAGTTGCCATTTTATCTAACTTCGTACGTTCATGAGCAGCCTTAATTTGCTCATGCGTTAATCCGCTTGCGGCAATTCTTTCACTCCAGTCTTTTTTATATAACTCTTCAATAATGGAAGAATGGCCTAATACTTGATCGGCATTAATAAATATTCCTCCTGTATGCAGTAAATTATGAATTTGACCATACAGCTTTTGCTTTTGTTCGTCTTCTAAATGATGAATAGCAAGTGAAGAAATCACAATGTCGAATGAGTACTCAAATTCGTAGCTTGTTATATCTGATACAATAAATTCCATGTGCTGTTCGTTTTTAAAGCGCTCCTTGGCTTTTTCAAGCATTTGATCTGACACGTCAATCAACGTGAAATGAGCACCTGGGTATTTTTCTTTGACAAAAGAAGAAAACAATCCTGTACCTGCTCCGATATCAAGTACGCGAAGCGGCTTATTTGAAAAGTGAAGAAGAGAAACGGGAATGGAATAAAAATCAAAAAAACAAGGAATAAGTTTGCGGCGCTGCTCATCATACTGAGAAGCATGAGCATTAAATTTTTCTTTCACGTTATTTTCCATTTTTACAGCTCCTTTATTTGGTAATATTGAGATACATATATCGTATAGAAGTTTGGTAGAAAAGAAAATAAACAAAAATAAGCAGTATTGATTCCAGTTTGTTATGAATAGAAAGAGATGGAGAGAAGAAAATGGAGATCAAATGGTTAAAAACATTCATCATAGCGGCTTCTTATGAAAATTTCAGGCAAGCGTCTGAAGATTTATTTTTAACACAGCCTGCTGTATCAAAGCATATTCAGCGACTGCAGCAAGAGTTAGGTGCTGAGCTTTTTGAAAAAAAAGGTAAATACATCACGCTGACTGAGGCAGGACGCTTTTTTTTGCCTCATGCTCAAAAAATGGTGAGGGCATATGAAGAAGGAGTAGGAAATTTTAAGTTATGGAAGCAAGGATATAACCGAAAACTGACTATATCCGCTGCTCCTCAAATAGCAGCATCTGTTTTACCAAGCCTCATCAAACAATTTGTAGAGAGATATCCCCATATTGAAGTAACGGTTAATATCACAAATTCGTTTCAAGTGGGAAAAGACATCAGCGACAGAAGGTCAGATATTGGATTAACAAGGATGCTTCCGGGTCAGGCAGACGTTTTTTATGAGTTAATTCATAAAGAAAAAGCAGTCTTAGTTGCCCCGTTTTCTGCAGAGGCACGTACGGAACAGGAGCTGTTATCTTCCTACCGGCTGCTTACGAATAATCATCCTGTTTATTGGGAAGATTTACTCCTTCAAATCAAGGCTTGTTATCCTCACATTCAGCTGCTTCCTGTGACGCAAGTAGAAATTACAAAGCGCTTTATTGAAGAAGGTTTAGGCGTATCTTATTTGCCATTTTCTATGGTGAAAAAGGAAGTTGAAAATCAAACGTTAAGCGTCATTTCACAGCAGAAAATTATCCGACCTTCTTCACATACATATATCGTAACAAAAGGTGAAACGGAAGAAACAAAGCAGTTTAAGCACTTTGTAGCTGAGACCTTAACAGAAACGAGTTGAAATGATACCATAAAAAGGAAGGGGGGATGGCAATGTATATATTAATAATACTTGTAGCAGCAGCGGTCTTAGCAGACGTTATCTTGAGAAAAGTCCTTGATATCCCTCGCAGCAAATTTTGGGGAAAATATGAGTATGAAAGTCTAGCTTTAGGCCGATGGGATAAATATGTGACGATAGCTTTTGTTCTTTGTCTGTTACTTGATATGATCTTTATGTTTGTAGAGCCTTATATCGTATCTTTCCTATTTTTAGTCGTGAATATTTTGTTAAAAAGTATAGATGAATGGAAATACAAACAAGAAACGAAAGAGTACGTAACAAGCTTTGTACAGATGGGATTCTTCTTTACAGCTTTTGTTCTATTAGTCAGCGGAATTGTATAGAAAAAAGAGCTTTACCTATGGCAAAGCTCTTTTTGTATTATTTAAAAATATGATCAATGTCTTTAATTTCAGAAGAAGTGAGCTGAACATCTAATGTTTTTAAGTTATCAAGTACTTGATCAGCGCGTTTTGCTCCTGGAATTAATACATCAATTGAATCGCGCGTTAAGTACCAAGCCAGAACAAGATGAGCTACTTCTACGCCTTTTGCGCTAGAGATTTGACGAAGACGCTCTACTTTTTCTAGGTTTTGCTGAAATGCTTCGCCGATAAAATGAGGCATATCTTCGCGCAGGTCATTAAACTTTGTATTTTTATCATATTTCCCAGCAAGTAAACCAGCAGCTAGCGGAAAGTATGGAATAAATGAAATGCGGTTTGCAGCCGTATAAGGTAAAATATCGTTTTCTGCTTCTCGCTGAATTAAGTTATATTGGCCTTGTACCACGTCTACATAACCATCTTTATTTGCTTCTTTTAACTGATCTAACGAGAAGTTTGATACGCCAATAGAACGGATCTTACCTTCATCTTTTAATTCTTTTAACGCACCAACCGCTTCGTCTTTAGGTGTGTTCTTATCTGGAAAGTGAATATAATATAAATCGATATAATCTGTTTGAAGGCGTTTTAAGCTATCTTCAACCGACTGTTTTAAAAATGCAGGAGAATTGTCTAGCAGTACTTCATCTCCAACAATTTTATGTGCTCCTTTTGTAGCGATCACCGCTTCTTCACGATTCCCGCGTTCTTTTAGCACTTCGCCAATTAATTCTTCAGAACGTTTAGGACCATAAATGAACGCTGTATCAAGTAGGTTTATGCCATTATCTAGCGCCTTATGAACAAGGTCTTTGCCGACTTCTTCGTTTAGGTTAGGATATAAGTTATGTCCTCCTACAGCGTTTGTTCCAAGTCCAATAGGATTAACATATAATTCGGATTTTCCAATCTGCACTTTTTCTGCCATGTCTAACGTCCATCTCCTTTTTTATATCTTCTTTTTTACTATAGCAAAATATACCACGAATCAAAAATAGTACGCTCATATGAAAAGCAGCTTTAAAAAAGTATGTGAACTTGAGTTACACGTAAATAAGGAGTATATTCTACGTGGCTCTATTTCAATAGCAGAAATAAAAAAAGAACCTCTTTTAAATAAGAGACTCTCTTTTAGTCATGGTAATATGATAACTTTTTGACAGCTGAAATGTTTCAGCGAGCTGCCTGCGTCCTTGCGCTCCTTGTTCGCGCACATAGTCTAATTCGTTTGGTGTAAGAAGCTTCATGCTAATCAGTTTAATAGATTCGTAAGGTAAAGAGAGGCTAGGTGAAACAGAAGGAGACTGAACTCCTAGCAATACACCAATATCTCCATTTTTATTTACAAAATGAGGCGGTACGTCCAAATCCGTAAATTCAATTGAAAGAACATCATGTTTCATGAATAGTTCTAGCATATTAGGGTGAGCGGCAGCATTTTGACTCATTTGATAAAGAAGGTCAAATGCCCAGTGATCCTGGATATCCGATAAAGGTCCGCGAAGAGATTCATCATCGCATTCGATATAGAATTCTAATCCTTTTCCTTGCGTTCGGCTATTTTCTTCGGGGGATTGAAACGGATCGGACAAGCCGTCGCTTGCTAAAATAACCGTCTCTGTTTTTTGAACACGAATAAAAGTTTGACGTCCAGACGGCCAAGCAGGCCCGCCAAAAAACATGGGATTTAACAAATGAGTTAATACGTCTCCGTCTACATGTCCAATTGTGTTCCAGTAGTCTTTTCTTTTTGAGATTGATTCCTTAAGAACACGCTCTACTTCTTTTTCCTGCTTCTTTTGCTTCCACTTTAAAAATAATGACAAGTATCCCACACCTCTTTACGACTTCATAGTACCCAATATATACCTCATTTAGGGAACTCGTAAACCATTATTAGAGTATAAAAGGAAATTTGATCATTAAATTAAAAATATTTTCAAGAGGACTATAAGCTATTATTAGGGATCTTACGTTATTTGTGGTGGAGGTAGGACTTCCTATTAGGTAGATTTAGTATCATGTTAATGTGTTTGTTTTGTATTATGGATTATCTAACTAGTCAATTTTTGTAGTTTTGAACTTCTTAACTGTAACTATAGAAGAATTAAAATAAAATGGGTATGAGCTCAGGCTGAGCATCATACCCATTTTATTTCCCGTTTTTTTGTTGAGTCATATATAAGATAAGGGTACTGAGGAAGAAAAATTACAATTATAGAGGTTTTAGCAAAGTGTCATATACTTTACGCCTATGACTAATTGTCGTTTTTTAAATCAATGTATATACATCCATTTGGTTGAACTTCAGCATAAAAAATTTCTTCGATAGAATGAATGCCTTTTTCTTTCAGTCTTTTCATGAGCCATTCTTTGGTTATATTTAATTCATGCAAATTTTCATTTAATATTTTACCGTCGGATATCACTTCGGTTGGGATGTGATGATGTGACAAAGAATGAATATGTAAATCCTTTTTAGTGGCATTTTGTTGGTCGGCCTTTTTCAATATACTTAGTTTACCGTCCGGTTCTAGGACTGCATAGTGTACATCTTGAGTAGAGAAAATACCTTGTTCTCTTAGCATCATGCTTAAATCATCAATGTTCAAGCGAACCGATTTCATGATATGCTCAAGAATTTTTCCTTCTTTAATTATGATGGTAGGTTCATCATCAATTAAAATTCTAGCTTTCCGAGAGATTAACCCAATATATCCTACAAATATAGTTAAAGAAGACCACCAAATCAAAGAAATTATTCCGTTGAAAAAAGGTGTCTCACTTTCACCGGCAATGTCTGCAGCTATAGATCCGACAGTAATGCCTGTGATGTAGTGAAAAAAAGTAAGCTGACTAAGTTGTTTCTTTCCTAAGAATCGTGCTAATACAAGTAGGATAATGAAGGTTAAGCTTGTTCTCAAAATTATCTCCCAAAAATCTATTTGAGAAAATTCATCTATGTTCATTATAATAAGACCTTCTTTTTATTAATATGATAGCTATATTGATGAACAATTGTTTTTATGGTATCGCATGTCTTCTGTTTCTTTCTTAGACTGCTCTTTTATGCCTATGAATATTCATAGGCATAAAACTCTTCTTTTTAATAAATCAGTTGAAAAATTAAATAAGCCACGTACACGGCCTGTGCGAAAAATAAAAAGCCCCAAAAGCGTGCTGAAAGATGGGTAAGCTGTTTTAAACTCGTAGCGTCACCCGCATCGTTTGGGTATTTGATACTTAACACAAAAATAATAAAAGCAGAAAATAGAGATTCTACGAGTAACAGTGCACCAACAAACATCATGCTGTAGCGCATAAGCTGTGGATCTTGCAGATAATAGATGCCTCCGAGGATTAAACCGATAGAAAATAGCCATACAATTCCGTATCCGTTACGTACCCAAAGCAGTAAATTAATAACAACAACACTTCCTAACCCGTAAAAAAGCCAGTCGTAGTGGTTGTGAACGAGCAGGTAGAAAAACAAATAAGCCATTGCTGAGCTGAACGGGTAGCCGGCTAAGGCAATAATGACGCGCGGCAGCCATCCACGGGATCCCGCGTAGGTGGCAGTCACAGCTACACCTTCATTATTGGTGTAAAGCTCAATGCGATTGACCCCTTTTCCGACAATAAGCCCCATTAACGCATGGCCATCTTCGTGAAACATCGTATTTAAATTTGAAAAATAACGTCCAATATGCCGAAGCAGCTGATTAATGCTAGGAGCAAATGAACCTATAAATGGAATGCCTCTTGTTAGCACAAAAGCTAATAAAATAAATAAGAAAAGCGTAGTAGATTGTTCCATCGCGATAGTCCTTTTCGTAAAATGATATGTTTCTACTTTACTCGCAAACGTGCTAAAAGGGAAATGAAACGGCTAGTTTCTCTAGGAAAAGAGAAGTTGGGAGACTTACATAATATTAGTGTAAACAGACCTGACACATTCATTGACCAACTTATTCCAAATTTTATATTCTAAACAGATATAAGAAATGGGGAGATGGTTGAATGAAAGATACGTGGAACGCATTTGTAGACAGTGACCTTTACGTACCTCCAACGGGAACGGGAATGCTAAATAACTTGAGTTTTGCGTTAAAAGACGTATTTGATGTACAAGGACATATATCAAGTGCAGGAAATCCGGATTGGCTCGCCACGCATCAGCCTGCAAGCGAACATGCAGATGTAGTAGCTGCTCTTTTAAAAGAAGGAGCTGCACTGAAGGGAGTTACGCACACGGACGAGCTTATGTACGGACTAAATGGAGAAAACGCGCATTATGGAACACCGGTAAACCCAAAAGGTGCAGATCGAATTCCGGGAGGTTCTTCGAGCGGATCAGCGGTTGCTGTCGCAGCGGGAATAACTGATTTTGCGATTGGAACAGATACGGGAGGATCGGTTCGAATTCCGTCAAGCTACTGCGGTATTTTTGGGTATCGTCCTTCTCACGGACGCATTTCTACAAACGGTCTAATTCCACTTGCTCCAAGCTTTGATACAGTTGGTGTAATGGCTAGAGACGGCCACACTCTGCAAAAAGTAGGAGCGGTTTTATTGAACTCAACGTCGCGTGCTAGCGGTTTTACAAGACTTTATGTAGCAACAGACGTTATGGAACTTGTGGATGAACAAAGCATGCAAGCTCTTGCACCACCTATTAAGCACGTAATGAAGTCTTTTTCTACTACAGAAGAAATAGTAATTGCCCCCCAGGGTTTTTCTACATATATGGAAACTTTTCGTTTGCTGCAAGGAAAAGAAATTTGGCAAACGCACGGAGAATGGATTCAAAAAGAAAGCCCAACGTTTGGAGACGATATCGGAAGCCGCTTTCAATGGGCGAGCACTCTTACCTTATTAAATATGAATTATATAGAAGAAAAGCGTCGTGAACTTCGCTATTTTATGTACTCACAGCTTGGAGAAGACGGAATATTAGTGCTTCCTACAGCTCCAGGACCCGCGCCTGTAAAAGATGCAAAAGGACCGGAGTTAGAAAACAGAAGATTGCGAACGCTTCAAATGACGTGTATTGCCGGACTAAGCGGACTTCCGCAAGTTACGATACCTGCAGGAGAACTAGACGGTTTGCCAATCGGCTTATCTTTTATTGCAGGATACAACCAAGATGAAAAATTATTAAATTGGGTAAAAGAAAACAGCGATCATATCATTCAAGCATCGGTAAGGAGCGTATCATGAAGTTAGTAAATATAATAGAGCAAGGGAAAGAACAAGCAGCTATTTTAGACAATGACAGCATTCTGCTTATAGAAGATATTAATGCTAAATATTTAACAAACTGGTCTACAACAATTTGGGATCTTATTCAATATAAAGAACTTCGCCACCTTGAAACATGGTACGCCCATAATAAATTTGGTATGAACAGCTCTTTTCCCGCACTGCACTTGCAGGGCAGAAAAACAGCTCCTATCATTAGTAATCCGTCAAAATTGTTAGGCATTGGATTTAATTATGCAGCTTCTGAAGAAAAACTAAAAGACTACGACCGTGCCATTGATCCAGTTAGTTTTTTAAAACCCGCAACCGCCATTATTGGACCAGATGACAGCATTCGTATTCCAAAGCAGTCCTATAAAACGACGGCTGAAGCGGAACTAGCGGTGGTAATCGGCGAAACGTGCAAGGATATAGAGCCAGATGAAGCCATAAACGTAATTGCTGGCTATACGTCAGCCATTGACGTAACCGCAGCTGATATTCACGCGGCGAATCATCGCTACTTAATGCGAGCAAAAAGCTTTGATACATTTTGCAGTATAGGCTCAGAGTTTATCACAAAAGAAAGCATATCAAACGTGAAATCACTTCAAGTACGCACATTGCTAAACGGAGACATGCAGCATGAAAATACCGTGTCTAATATGATTTACGACATCGCATACTGTGTTTCATTTTTCTCAAAAGTCATGACGCTGCACCCGGGAGATATCATCTTAACCGGAACGCCGGGACCCGCTGTTATTGAAGACGGGGACTGTATTGAATGTCATATTGAAGGCATGCTGCCATTAAAAAATAAAGTTAAAGATATGAAGAAAGTGCCTCAGCAAATCTAAGAAAAAAACCCGTTGCCTACACGCACGGGTTTTTGAGCAGAAACGAATATCTTCACACTCAGTTCACAATTAGTAGATATACTAATTAAAAGAGACAGCTGCGTTATCATATATTGAAAAATGAAATATTTACAAATGGAAAAGAAACGGGTACGATATCTGTAGCGACACTTAATAAAAAGGAGCTGACTGACAGTATGATTTTAGTCATCGGAGGAGCAGGCTATATCGGAAGCCACCTAGTAAAAGAATTAGTGAAAACAAATGAAGTTGTGGTACTTGATAATCTATCAACGGGTCATCGCTGGGCAATCGATGAGAAAGCGGTATTCGTAGAAGGAAATCTAGGTAATGAGAAAGATTTAGAAAGCGTATTCACAAATCATAAAATTGATGCTGTCATGCATTTTGCTGCTAATAGTTTAGTAGGGGAGTCAGTAACAGATCCTCTTAAATATTATCAAAACAACGTAGCTGCGACGTTAACCCTTTTACAAACGATGATGAAGCACAATGTGAAAAAGTTTATTTTTTCATCTACTGCTGCTACATACGGGATTCCTTCTGTAGATATCATTACAGAAGATACGGCAACAAACCCAATTAATCCGTACGGACGTTCAAAGTTAATGATCGAACAGATTTTAGCTGACTTTGCAAGTGCTTACGACATGGAATATGTTGTGCTTCGTTACTTCAACGCAGCGGGTGCTTACGAAACAGCAGAAATTGGCGAGTGCCATGATCCTGAAACGCACTTAATTCCAATTATTCTTCAGCACCTGCTCGGTGAACGTGAAAACATCTCTGTATTCGGCTCAGACTACGATACTGAAGACGGAACGTGCATTCGTGACTACATTCACGTAACGGACCTAGCAAATGCTCACATTTCAGCGCTTCAGGCACTGTTAGACGGCACGAAGAAAACAGCAACGTACAACCTTGGAAACGGCCTTGGCTACTCTGTAAAAGAAGTGATTGAAACGTGCGAAAAAGTAACGGGTAAAAAAGCGAATGTCGTAATGGCAGACCGCCGCGCTGGAGATCCGGCACGCTTAGTCGCATCTTCTGATAAAATTCACGCAGAATTAGGCTGGAAAGCGCAAATTTCATTAGAAAAAATCATCGCATCAGCTTGGAAATGGCATCAAAACAGCGCAAAAGTAACAAATTAACAAAAAGGCCTCTTTTTTCTTTGAAAGAGGCTTTTTTGTTACGATTAAGTTGATTTATGTTCTAAATAATCATTTTTAAAAGCCAGTGTTTTAGCCCACGAACAAGCCTTCTTCTTTTCGGACATTTTCCCTAAACAAGCACGACTTTTGTTCTTTTCCATATGATGTAGGTAAATATACCATTCACAACTATCCCCGTTTATAAAATAGCCCGCAAGGAGGTTATGATATGTATTACTGTGTAAGATGCTCCAAATTTCATGACGAACAGGAAAAAGAAAACATCTTTCAAAATGGTTTTTACATTGATCCCTATTTGCTTCAAAAAGTTCATTTAGGCATGTGCGTACACAAATCCCCGTCAATCAAACAAATAAGAGCCGTAGAACGATTCGAAACGAAAAAGATGTAGAATTCACATTCACCAATAAGAAGCTAGATCTAATCAGGTCTAGTTTTTTCAGTGGGAAACAGCTTTCTTCAGCTATCTTTCATGTAATATTAAGAGAAATTTAAGACAAGCCCGCTATACTAGTTAGTAGACGTATACATAGGATATGGTACGTTAAGAAATTGAAACAGCAGTCCGTTTTATAAACTAGAAAGGATGGCGTCAAATGATTTCTGAAAAACGATCTCTTTTGTTGAAAGAACAAGCAAAGCTTCTCGCATTAAAAGAATATAAAGGCATTGTCAAATCCATATCGCTGAGTAAAATACTCACTCTTCCTATTTATATAGTAGACATCCTTACGTTAAACGGAGAAGAGCACAAAGTAAAAATTAACGCCCAAACCGGCAGTGTTTTGAAAGAAAAAACGATTCCTTTAACTAAAAGCCGTGCAAAAGCATATGCATTAAGACAGCATAAAGGTATTATCGAATCGGTTGTTCTTGCTAACAAGCAATATGAAATTGTAATTCTTGGACTTGATGGAAAAAACCACAGCGTGAAGATTGACGCTGAAATAGATGTGCTGGCGCAAGAAGAGCGAAACATTCAGTAAATGACCTATATTATGTAATCAACCTCACTTTGTTGAAAGTGGGGTTTTCTTTATTGAGAGAAATCATTAATAAAGGTAACAATGATAAAAAAAGAAGTGATTATTTCTTTAATAGAAAGGGTAATTGATAGTAAAAAATAACCACTTCCTAATTATGGTTCTTTGATTCGTTCTGCTTATGACTCTCCCATTATAAGTATGATAGTATCGAACATGTATAAAACATAGGTTATAACATAACTAAAAGGGTGTGCGACAATGAAAAAACGTACGAAGACCATTATTGCAGTAATTGCAGGAGCTGCTATTTTAATAGGAGGAATATGGATGATAAACGAAAGCCGATACCCAAACGTCCCTGCTTTTGATGATCACTTTACGCGTGAATTCTTAAACAAAGATAAAAAAGCGGACGATGGATTTTATGAGTTTAAGTCGAAGACAGGGCAGTATACGATGTGGTTTCCGGAGGAGTATCAGTTGATTCATGAAAATAAAGAAGACTATGTTGTTAATGGCAACATGTACGAAAGATGGGTAGCATCTTATACTGAAAAGTATAAAAATGACAGTCAAATCAATTCCATCAGTTTAAAATTATCAGAAGGAAGAGATCCAGAAGATGAGTCTTTTAGTGTAGAAAGTCTTATGAAAAATCGTTTTAATGTGAGTGAACCAAGGTTAATAGAAACTTCTAATACTAGAATATACTATCAATCTGCTTATATTTATTTCAAAGGACCTAAAAAGCATGTGGTAAATGACAATAAAAAACATGCCCCTAGTACATACGTAGCGTATGTGGCTGATAAGAACTCGACAAAAGTAATTCAATTGTCAATAGATCAGGTAGGAGATCTTAGGGAAGATAATGAGCTTGGAAAGAATGCATGGATTTTAAAAATCTTAAAAAGTATTCATTTTAACGAGGGAAAAGCAAATGGCTAAAGCACCTTTATTGGATAACAATTTAAGAAATAAATTAACTCAGCTTGAATATAAAGACTTATCTAGTAGAAGTAAAGAGATTAAGAAAATATATAAAGATACTACGGGAGAAAACCCTCCTAATTTTAAAGTTTATACTAGTAAAGATATGGGTGTAGGAAACAAATCTGGTTTTGATGGAGCAGCTATTCATTTTTATGATAAGGAGCATCACATCAATGAAGTATACTATATTTTTAGGGGAACAGAACCAAATAAAGATTTCGGAGATGTAGTATATGATGCGCTAGGTATAGGTAGCGGAAAAAAAGATACCCAACTTGAAGATGCTTTGACTATGTATGATAAAGTCGAAAAGAAAATCAAAAAATCGGATATAGAAATTAAACGCTACGGAGATGGCCATTCTCTGGGTGGACATCTTATAGTAACACTGGGGTTATTGAAGAAAAATTTTGTAAGTATAAGAGGGTTAAATGATGCACCAGCAAATGTTAAACAATTGTTGAGGGTAGATAATGATTTTCAAAACTATGTACAAACAGAAAAAGGGAAGATTAAGAATGTTTCTTCCTCTGATCTAGTTCAATTAGCTAATTCTTACTACCAAGAACAGAAAGCCACAATTAGCCATACTTGGGTAAAAGGTGAACCTATGCATGCGCAATCTTTCCCTGGCAGTTGGTATGTAGGTAATAAAGTAACCATGCTTGGAGATATGGATACAGAAGAAATGATTAATATTGGAGAATATCCTCTGAAAAGGTTAGCAAAATGGAACTTATTTTTAAAACTTGACGAAGTCAGATATAACTCTGGAGTATCCAATATAATTGGAGGATTATCTTTGGCAAACGCCCATGTAGACGACAGTGTTCTTCTCAATATTCCATCATATGTTGATGACGTTAAGGAAAAGCCGCTTAAGCATCTTCCTGGGATTGTGCTAGGAACAGAAGGCGCATTTTTCTTGACGAAACGGGCGATAAAAAGTCCTGGAGTTTTAGTACAAGGGATTAAAGGAATATCTCAAAGAAATCAAGCAAAACTCCACGGAATTAATTACGTTGTCAAATACACAGAAGCTAATGCTATGAAGACGTATTATCAGGTTTTTGATTCAGGATCTCAGGAAGAAATCTTGCTAGATTATGAACAAATGAAGAAGTTTGTTTATTACTGTGCTAATGCTATTAAAGACAAAGAAGCAAACTTAAATGCGCTAAAGCAGTATTTACATAGTGAAATTAACGAAGTCTTCGAAGCTAAGAAGAAAAAGTTAAAAATGAAAATATCCAGAGAAGAAGCTTCTCCCCAGTCATTTATGGAAAAGGCAGATAAAGACGGCGCTACTCTCGCATGGTTTGGACAAAAGCGTGTGGCTGAAAAAGTGACGTTTGACAAAACGTTTGACCCGCTAGACGATAGTGTATTTACCCCTGTTGAAGAGATTATTTCTTCTATTCAAGAGGAAGTTACATACTATCAAAAGTTTCTTGAAGCGTTCTTCCAAAATTTCGAGAAGATGATGGAAGCAGACGAATCGGTAGCTTCAGATATTAAAAGCATGAAAGAAGTAGTAGGGGGGATTTAATTGTTTGATTTTGATTTTACACACACAGGAACAACGAGCGGTAAATACACGTTTGAATTTGATGGTGATGACTTCAAAGACGAGCAGGCAAAAAGGATTAAAGAGTTAATCAAAAAGGATCAAGAAGTGAATGAAAAGCTCTGGCATGCTAAAAGCTATTTAGAAAACCAAACGGGTGAGTTTGCGGATGCGGTTAAAAGTAAATTAGAAGCAGCTGAGCGGGGATATACGCTAAGGGCTCAGCAGTATGATACTGGAGCATTTCAGCATATTATGAGTTTTATGCATTCTGTTAAAGATATGCATAAGAGAGAGTACGAACTTCGATATAAAGAATCAATGGATGAAAGTGAATTAACATAAGGGATACTGCTATTCCTCAGACAGTGGTCTGAGGGATTTTTATATGTTGAACAATTTACATTAAGTCCCGTTTATTTCAAAAGAGTAATAAAGGGAGTGTAGGACAATGAAAAAACGTACGAAGACCCTTCCCGCAATCATTACAGGAGTCGCTATTTTAATAGGAGGAATATGGCTGATAAACGAAAGCCGCTACCCCAATGCCCCAGCTTTTGATGACCACTTTACACGTAAGTTCTTGAACAAAGATAAAAAAGTGGACGATGGTTTTTATGAGTTTAAGTCAAAGACAGGTCAGTATACGATGTGGTTTCCAGAGGGGTATCAAATGCTGCATGATGCTTCAGAGTATTACTCTGTAAATGGAAAATCATATGAAAATTGGTCTGCTTCATATAGGAAGATTGCTGGAAAAAACAAGTCAATATACTATATAAAAGCTGAGTTTTTAAAGCATGATAAGAAATTTGAGCCTATTTATGTGAAGGAATTGTTCCAAGAGCAATTAAAAGATAGTAATCCTAAAGAAATAGAAACTTCACATACTCGCATATATTATGACTACGCTTATGCATATTTCAAGGGAACTGAAAGGCATGTAGTACATAACAGTAAAGTCCATTTACCTAGTACCTATACAGCATATGTAGCAGATAAAAGTTCTAATAAGGTTATAGAATTTTCATACGACAGTATAGGTAAAGGTACAGAAACTAGCCAAGAAAAAAGGAAGTTATGGTTTTTGACAATATTAAAAAGTATTAATTTTAGCGAGGGTAAAAGTCGTGAGTGAATACCTTTATTAAGTAACTATATAAGAAACAAAATAACTCTGCTTTAGTACAGTGGATTATAGGGATGAAAGTGAATGAATATAAAACTGCTATTGCTCAGACAATGATTTGAGCAATTTTTATATGTTTAATAACTACAAATAGATGAGTAAGCAGTATGTAGCATACATAGCAATAGATTTAAATAAAACTATTCAAATTACATTAAATGTGGTTTATTTCAACCAATGAAGGGAGTGTGTAACAATGAAAAAATGTACCAAGGCCATTATTGCAGTTATTGCAGGAGCCGCTATTTTAATAGGAGCCATATGGCTGATAAACGAAAGCAGCTACCCAAACGCCCCAGCTTTTGATGACCACTTTACACGTAAGTTCTTGAACAAAGATAAAAAAGTGGACGATGGTTTTTATGAGTTTAAGTCAAAGACGGGGCAGTATACGATGTGGTTTCCAGAGGAGTATCAAGTTTTACATAAATATCGCGAAGATTACACTAGAAATGGCGAATCATATGAAAATTGGTCAGCCTCTTATATTAAACCCTACGAAAATGATCAACAAACTTACGCTATCAAGGCTGAATTTTCCGAGAACGACACAAAATCAGAATCAATTTATGTAGAGAGTTTATTTAAAGAACAATTAGACAGTAAAAAACCTAAACAGTTAGAAACCTCTCATACAAGAATTTATTATGATTATGCCTATACATATTTTCGTGGTACTAACCAACATATAGTACATGACAGTAAAGAAAATCCACCCAACCTTTATGTCGCATATGTAGCAGATAAAAACTCTGATAAGGTAATCAAATTAATATACGATAGTGTAGGCGAAAATACAGAAACAAATAAAATGGATAGAAAGAAATGGTTTTTTAAAATGTTGCAAAGTATTAAATTTGTTAAGGGAAATTAATTATAAGCAAAAGCTTTTTTTAGCATAAGGGCAACAAATCAAAATGCTAAAGACTATTCAATATATAAGGATTAAAGTTTGTTCCAAACGATAAAGTAGAGGGGACGCCGATGAAAAAACGTTCGAAAGTTATCATGATAGTTATCACAGGAGCCGCTATTTTAATAGGAGCAATATGGCTGATAAACGAAAGCCGCTACCCCAACGTTCCAGCTTTTGATGATCACTTTACGCGCAAGTTCTTAAACAAAGATAAAAAAGCCGATGATGGGTTTTATGAGTTTAAGTCAAAGACAGGGCAGTATACGATGTGGTTTCCAGAAGAGTATCAAGTTTTACATAAAAAGAGAGAGGATTATGCTGTAAATAATGATTCCTACGAGAGCTGGTGGGCTGTCTACAATGAAGAAGTTGAAGGTAAAACACAAGCGAATTATATAAAAATTGAGTTTTTAACCAGTAATCCTGCAGATGAGAGTATTCACGTTGAGGCTTTATTTAAAAGAAGATTTGGATTAAGTGTTACTAATAAGATTGAAAATTCACAGACGAGGATTTACTATCAATCAGCTTATATTTATTTCAAAGGAACAGAAAAGCGTGTAATAGTAGATAAGAAGAAACATATTCCTAATACATACTTGGCATATGTAGCAGATAAGCATTCTAATAAAATAGTACAGATTTCCTTCGATAGTAGCGATAAATATAAAAGCGGTGATGAAGAAAAAAAGCAAGAATGGTTTTTAAAAATGCTAAAGACTATTCATTTTAACGAGGAGAAATAGTAGAGAATTTATAGAGAAGAAGAGGTAACAAGTTAAATGAAGAAAGTTATAGGATTTGCTTTAGCTATTAGTATATTAGCTGTAGGTATAATGTTTTTTGGTAATGCTGTATATAGGCTATTATCGTTGATTTTCCAACTAGTATCTATTTATCAACATGAGCAATTTGTCTATGATTACAAACTAACGATAAGAGGTTATTGCGCTAAGTATATGGTAAACGTAAATTTCACATATTAGATGCTTCTAGCGATTGATTGGAGGGCAAGGCGAAGACTCCTGCGGGAAAAGCGGAACAGGTGAGACCCCGCAGGAGCGTAAGCGACGAGGAGGCTCAGCGGCCGCCCGCGGAAAGCGAAGCCTTGCATGGAAATCAACCGCGGTGTCACAAGCAGTCCAGCTCCTTTATCCAATTTGTTCGTTTTAGATGAGATTGATTTCGCTCTTTTTTGAAACATCCTTTACAGCCTATCTATCAAAAGCATAAAAGCCTCTAAAACACTTCTTTGTTGCTATCATAAGCCTCCAGCAAGTCCCAAAATACTAAATCGCCTAATGGAATATCTTACTTTTAATGGACAATTATCTGTTTTTAGGATATATTTTTATAAGTTTAGGTTATGGAAGAAATAGTATATTGAAAACGAAAGGTGATTAAACGAAAGAATGGATGCTCATGTTTTAAAGGAACTGACGTATGAAGACTTTCAGTTTGTATATCAGCCTATTTATGCGCTGGATTCGTGGGAGACGCTGGGTTTTGAGGCTTTGCTGCGCACGGCTTTCGCAAAAGGGCAAATTGAAGAGTTGTTTTCACTGGCAAGACGCCATAATTATTTGTACAAGCTTGATACGATGGCAATTGAAGGGGCTATAAAGAACTTTCCGTTTGAGGTATTGAAATCTGAGGATTTATTTATCAATGTGTTTCCCTCTACTCTTCTCCACCCGCATTTCCAACGGTTTTTAACATATCTGTTGAACACCTATAAAAATGCGAAACATCGTATTGTATGGGAGTTAAATGAAACGCTTCATGAAAAGATTTTATGGGAATCACCTGCTCTTTTTGCCCGAGTAATGAGTTTGAAAGAGGCCGGTTTCAAAATTGCGATTGATGATTTTGGAGCAGGAGCCGCGGCGATGAGACAGGTAAGCATGTATGAGCCTCACTATATGAAATTGGACCGAAGCTATGCGGAAGGACTAGCCGACTGCAAGCAAAAGAAAGATCTGATTGATTTGCTTGTTAACTATTATCCGCATACGAATCTCATTTTAGAAGGCGTTGAACGAGATAAAGATTTAGCCGCAGCGATTTCGTTAAACCTACATGCTGCTCAAGGCTATTTGCTGGGCATGCCGCAGTCGATCTCTTCCTACTTAACTTATAATAAGTACCGCAGTTTATTCAGACGAGAAAGGCTGCTGAATTCTTAAACTCTACACTTCACTCAATAGATAATTTATCGTGATATAAAAGCGAGTAATTAGATCTATATGAAACATAGATGCCTTGAATTTTTATAAAATTATGTGATTTTGTACGATTGTTAAAATATTTTAAAGGATAAAGAAGACGTGTTGGTTTGGGAGAATGAGTGAATGGCATATCAAAACAAGACGTTTAGTGAAATTCCAAAGGCAGATGGAGGATATTTAGTATGTATAGTGAAGGGGTATTCCAATTTTATTTTATGAATATGCCGCAGCCTGTTATTTTAATTCAGCAAGAAAAACATCAGCTATATTATAAAGAATGTAACAAAGCAGCTCAGCAATTCTTTGACAAAATGGAAAACGAGATAATCAACAAAGAAGAAAATCTGCTTTTTTACACACTTTGTGAAAAAGCCATTGCCACGAAAGAACCGATTCAATATCAACACATACAGCTTTTTCAGCCCGACCGGCATGCATATGAAGTAACTTTTACTCCTCTTTTTAATCAAGCGACAAACCCTTCACATGTCCTTGTCATGGCTCAAGAAATTCATTATAAAAAAACACAGGAAGAGAGCACGCGTTTACTCGATGCGTTTCTAGAAAACACGGTAGACGCCATTCTAATTGCTGATTGTGATGAGAAGGTCTTAACAGTCAATGGAGCATTTGAAAAGCTATTTCAGTGGAGAAAAGAAGAAGCTATAGGAAAAAGCCGTCAAGAGATGAACATCGTGTCAAAGAAAGAGGAACAAGAAAACCTTAAATTAATAGCAGAATTAAAAAATGGTAAGACGCTGTCTCCTTATGAAACAGTCAGGTACAAAAAAAGCGGCGAAAGCGTGTGTGTATCTGTCAGCTGTTCACCGATTTATGACCATCAAAATCAACTGGTCGCCTATTCAGTGATTTACCGAGATATCACAGCTATTAAAAGATTAGAATTAGAGCTCATAAAAAGCAAACAGTGGTACAAATCGCTATTTACAAACCACCACCACGCAGTTTGTATGCTGAATTTGGACGGTACGATTTTAAATATTAACAGCGCATTCTTAGAAACGCTGCAGCTTTCTGCAAGCGATGTGCTGCACCAAAATTACCGAAATGTTGCTAAAAGACTGGGAGCCTGTAATTACAAACGTTGGAATGTATATGAAGAAATTAGCTATAGTACAGAGATAACATTCCGCAGAAGCCAACATTCTATACAACATGTGTATATTACAACGATTCCTGTTAAAGTAAATAATCAAACGGTTGGCGCCTATGCAATCTTACACGATATTACGCCTCAAAAAGAAGCAGAAGAACAGCTGGCTTATACGCTGAAAGAACTTGAAAATATAAAATATGCGCTTGATGAATCAGCTAGCGTTATGATTATAAATGCAAATGGAACTATTACCTATGTGAATGATATGTATGTACAGTATTCAGGTTATGAAAAAGAAGATTTAGTAGGGAAGTATTATCGAGATGCAGGGCTTAATCATGACCATCATGAGCTGCTTGAAACAATAAAAAGCGGAAAAGTATGGCGAGGACAGCTTGAAATGGGGACGAAGCATCATCAGTCATACTGGGTATCGAAAACAATTGTGCCGTTAAAAGATATAGACGGAAATATTACTCATTATGTATCCATTCATAATGATATTACTGAACAAAAAGCGCTAGAAAATAAACTTCATTTTGAAGCCACTCACGATAGTTTAACAGGTCTTCCCAACCGGGCAATGTTATTAAAAGAGTTAAACAAAGTAATTGAAAAAGGGCAGCAAAAAAGCGATGAGTTTTTTGCGCTTTTGTTTCTTGACTGTGATAATTTTAAGCAGATTAACGATGAATATGGCCATCATATAGGCGACGAATTTCTAAAAGCATACACGAAGAGATTAAAGAGCTGTGTGAGGAAAGGTGATCGTATTTATCGTTTGGGCGGAGACGAGTTTATCATTATTTTAAACGTAACAAATGGACGAGAAATTGAACAAATTGCTAGGCGAATTCACGTATCTCTTCAGCAAAGCTGGAATGTACGGGGCTATTGTTTGCGCACCACAACTACCATCGGCGTCTCTATTTATCCAGAAGACGGGGAATCGGCTGCTTCATTATTAAAAAATGCAGATGATGCGTTATATAAAGGAAAAAGAGAAGGGAAAAATAATTATATCCTCTATCAAACGTAAAAAAAGCCTCCAAAGAGGCTTTTTTATTTTATCCATGTTTTTGCCCACTTGCTGACGGGTCCTAAGATCATACCAAGCTCTGATCCTTTTTTAGTTAAGATATATTCAATACGAACCGGACGTTCAGGAATAACGTGCCGGATTACAATTCCTTCTTCTTCTAACTCTTTCATTCGTTCGGTTAACATTCGTTTACTTAAAGAGGGAATGCTGCTGTGAATTTCACTAAAGCGTTTAGGACCGCTCATCAGGACATAAATAATTAACCCGTTCCATCTTTTTCCTATTATATCAAACGTTTTCCACACTTTTGGACATAACTCATCAAATTCATTCATTCATGCCACCTACTTTATTGTATATAGGATATTAAAAGTAACCCTTATAATGTTATTATATACTAGCATTTGGATAATGAAAAGGCTATCTTTTTTTATTTTCAAAACTTTCAGTAGCTTGGAAACGCTGTATTGTAAAGTTTTAAAAAAAAGTCACAGAATCGACATATTATTATTGACGTATCAAGAAAAAAGGTCTAAGATTGGTTACATAAAGTTACCTAGTTAAATAAAAGGTACTTTAAATTTACAATTACATCAAGAGTTTGAGAAAGAAGGTTAGTATCAAATGGATATCCTTTTGGCTATTCTTCCTGCGATTTTCTGGGGAAGTATTGTCCTGTTCAACGTTAAATTGGGCGGAGGTCCTTACAGTCAAACGCTTGGGACTACAATTGGTGCGCTGATCTTTTCAGCCGTTATTTATTTCGTAGTTCATCCAGTGTTGACGCCGCTTATTTTTATTGTAGGAATCGTTTCAGGATTATTTTGGGCAGTTGGGCAAAGTAATCAGTTGAAAACGATTGATTATATTGGTGTTTCAAAAACCATGCCAATTTCAACTGGTATGCAGCTTGTGACAACATCACTATTTGGTGTTATCGTGTTTCACGAGTGGTCAACAACAACAACCGTTATTTTAGGCGTGTTAGCTCTTATTTTTATTGTTATTGGTATCGTGCTAACATCACTAGAAAGCGAAAAAAACCCAGAGCAATCTGGACAATTCAAAAAAGGGATTATTACCCTTATTGTTTCAACAATTGGATACTTAGTGTATGTAGTTGTCGCTCGTTTATTTAATGTAGACGGCTGGTCGGCACTATTCCCACAAGCAATTGGTATGTTAATTGGTGGACTTATACTTACTTATAAACACAAACCGTTTAATAAATACGCAATTCGCAACATTATTCCAGGCCTCATTTGGGCAGCTGGTAACATGTTCTTATTTATTTCTCAACCTAAAGTAGGGGTTGCAACAAGCTTCTCATTATCACAAATGGGAATCGTTATTTCAACGCTTGGCGGTATCTTCTTACTTGGAGAAAAGAAAACAAAGCGTCAGCTTATTTCAATTACGATTGGTATTGTGCTCATCATTTTAGGTGGCGTATTCCTCGGAATGGCTAAAAGTTAACGTTTACGTAAAAGTTAATGATAGTATGTATGAATAAATGAAAACACTAGGAGGATTTTATTATGTATACAGATTTAAAAGATAAAGTAGTTGTAATTACAGGTGGATCAACAGGTTTAGGTCGCGCAATGGCTGTTCGTTTCGGTCAAGAAGAAGCAAAAGTTGTTATTAACTATTACAACAATGAAGAAGAAGCTTTAGATGCGAAAAAAGAAGTAGAAGAAGCAGGCGGACAAGCAATCATCGTTCAAGGCGACGTAACAAAAGAAGAAGACGTTGTAAATCTTGTTCAAACAGCTATTAAAGAATTCGGTACATTAGACGTTATGATTAACAACGCTGGTGTTGAAAACCCAGTTCCTTCTCATGAGCTATCTTTAGATAACTGGAACAAAGTTATTGATACAAACTTAACAGGTGCATTCTTAGGAAGCCGTGAAGCAATTAAATATTTCGTTGAAAACGACATTAAAGGAAACGTTATTAACATGTCTAGTGTTCACGAAATGATTCCTTGGCCATTATTTGTTCACTACGCAGCAAGTAAAGGCGGTATGAAACTAATGACGGAAACATTGGCTCTTGAATATGCGCCAAAAGGTATCCGCGTAAATAACATTGGACCAGGTGCGATGAACACACCAATCAACGCTGAAAAATTCGCAGATCCTGTACAACGTGCAGACGTAGAAAGCATGATTCCAATGGGTTACATCGGTAAACCAGAAGAAGTAGCATCAGTTGCAGCATTCTTAGCATCATCACAAGCCAGCTATGTAACAGGTATTACATTATTTGCTGATGGCGGTATGACGAAATATCCTTCTTTCCAAGCAGGAAGAGGCTAATATAGTTTAGAATCGATGTAGAAAAAAGAGACATGGCAAAAAGCGCCATGTCTTTTTTTTCTATACCTAAGAGAATTTCACCCCCCTTTCGGGGTTGGTGAAATTCTCCTAGGTAAAAGCTTTTAAGAACTTTTTAAAACCTTTTTGGGAAGGTTCAAGGGAGCTTTTTGTGCTTCCCTTATAAGTTTATTGTATTAGCCAGCCATTTTTTTGTTAGACGATGGCTGGTTTTTGTCTTTTAGTTTGCTGAAGATAAAGGCTAGCACTGAGCCTGAGATGTTGTGCCAGACGCTGAAGATGGCGCTTGGGACAGCGGCTAGTGGCGAAAAGTGAGTGGAAGCAATGGTAACGCCGAGCCCTGAGTTTTGCATGCCCACTTCCATTGCGACCGCTTTTTGTTTGGCTAAATCCATTCCGCATAAGCGGGCAAAGAAGAAGCCAATTGTGAAACCAAGAATGTTGTGAAGCACGACTACGGCAAAAATGATACCGCCTGTTTTAGCAAGCTGCGCTTGGCTTCCTGCCACAACGGCAGATACAATCAAAACAATTGCGACTACTGAAACAAGGGGAAGAGCTTTGGAACTCGCTTCTGCAGCTTTTCCAAAAAACTTTTTGATCGTAAATCCAAGAGCAAGCGGAATGATGACAACTTGTATAATGGAAATAATAAGAGACATGATATCAATATCGACCCACTTGCTTGCAAATAATAAAATGAGAAGCGGTGTAACAATCGGTGCTAAAATGGTTGAAACAGAAGCGATGGCAACTGCGAGCGCAACGTTTCCTCGAGCCAAAAAGACCATTACGTTTGATGATGTGCCGCTGGGACAGCAGCCTACTAAAATAACGCCCACTGCTATTTCTTTTGGTAAATCTAAGCCAATCGCCAAACCGAATGCGAGAAGCGGCATAATGATAAAATGCCCCACCACGCCTAGTGCTACTTCTTTCGGTCTTCGAAATACTTCGCTGAAATCAGACGCTGACAGCGTTAATCCCATTCCAAACATGACAATTCCTAAAAGCGGAACGATATACTTTCCAATCCATACAAAGTGCTCCGGGAATGAATAGGCAATAACGGAAATTAAAATAACCCAAAGCGTAAATGTTTTTCCTGCAAATGTACTGATTTTCTCTATTGTTTTCATCTGTACGATACCTCCTGCGAACTATAAGAAGAAATTATACTATTTATTCAGAAAAATGAAAACAGTATTTTTGTAAAATAGTACAGAATATTTTATCTTTTGGAGATTATTTCAGCTTATATGCAAGCATTCCTTCATTGAATACACAGAATATGTGGTAATATAAAGAAGTTAGTTTTAGAAAGTCGGAGGAGTTTAGTCATGAAATTTATCTATATTTTGTCTGTCCTTCCGTTCGTAGGCATATTAGGTTTTCTCCCTTTTGTTAATCGAGTGACTCCGTTTGTTCTCGGTATGCCGTTCAATATGTTTTGGATGGTGATATGGGTGGTGCTTACGTCCATTATTTTAGGGGTTATGTATAAGCTTGATCCCAGAAATCGGGAAGGGGAAGAAGAATGAATAGTGCACTTGTTATTATTTTACTATTTTTAGTGGCAGCTATTTTTCTTGGCATACGATCAACCAAAGGCAAGGATATGAACTTGGAGCAGTGGACGGTAGGCGGACGCGGTTTCGGGGCTATTTTAGTGTTTGTGCTGATGGCCGGAGAAATCTATACAACGTTTTCGTTTCTAGGCGGAAGCGGATGGGCTTATGGAAAAGGAGCTCCTGCACTTTATGTCTTAATTTATATTAGCTTATCATATGTCTTATCATACTGGCTTCTTCCTGTTATTTGGAAGTATGCAAGAGATCATAAGCTCGTCTCGCAGCCTGATTTTTTTGTAAGCAAATATAAAAGCCCTTACCTTGGTGTGCTTGTAGCTGCTGTAGGAGTGATTGCGGTCATTCCTGTTATTGTTGTGCAGTTAAAAGGATTGGGGATTATTGTATCACAAGCATCATACGGCGCCATTTCAATGCCGGCAGCCATTTGGATGGGAGCTATCAGTTTAACGCTGTATGTGATGATATCCGGTATCCACGGTTCTGCATGGACGGCCGTTATTAAAGACATTATGATGCTTGCGGTGATTGGATTTTTAGGCATTTATATACCTTTTCATTATTACGGAGGATACGGTCCAATGTTTGAAGCGGTGAATACAGCGAAGCCCGGGTTTTTAAAGTTTCCTGAGCAAGGATTAAGCGTCTCGTGGTTTATTTCGACCGTTATTTTACTAGTACTTGGGTTTTATATGTGGCCGCAGGTGTTTAGCTCAAGCTATACAGCGAAAAATGCAAAGGTATTTCGCAAGAATGCAATCATTAGTCCTCTTTATACCTTAATGCTGCTCTTTGTGTTTTTTGTTGGGTTTGCAGCTATTTTAAAAGTTCCTGGTTTAAGCGGAGGAGACGTAGATCTTGCGCTATTAAGGATCTCAATCCAAACGTTTGATCCTTGGTTTATTGGAATTATAGGAGGAGCGGGTTTGCTGACAGCGCTTGTGCCGGGATCGATGCTGTTAATGAGTGCGTCAACGCTGCTGGCGAAAAACATATACAAACCGTTTGCGCCTCAAGCAAGCGAAGCGCGTATTGCTCGTTTAGCGAAAAGCTTTGTACCGGTTGTGGCACTCATTTCCGTTTACTTTACGCTAAACGGGGGAACGACGCTGTCAACAATTATTTTGATGGGCTATAGTCTAATGACACAGCTGTTTCCATCTCTGCTTTTCAGTTTGAAGAAAAATAACTTTGTAACGAAACAAGGAGCAGCGTGGGGGATTGTTGCTGGAATTATTGTAGTGGCCTATATTACAATCAGCGGCTCTACGATTGGTACGTTATTTCCATCCCTGCCTCAGCAAATGAAAGATATCAACGTCGGGTTTATTGCGCTGCTTATCAACTTTATCGTAATGTGGGCAGTCAGTATGCTCACAAAGCAAAACAAAGCTGAGACAAAAGTATATTATACGAAGTGAAAAACGAACCATTGATCAACACGCTTGATTAGTGGTTCGTTTTTTTGTTAGGGTCAACGGTAGACCCTTCTAGCAGTTGATTGGAGGGCAAGACGAAGACTCCTGCGGGAAAAGCGGAACAGGTGAGACCCCACAGGAGCGCAAGCGACGAGGAGGCTCAACGGCCGCCCGCGGAAAGCGACGTCTTGCACGGAAATCAACTGCGGTGTCACAAGCGGTTCAGCTCATGTCTACCGTTTGTTCGTCTTTAGATTAGATTCATCTCATTATGTCTCAGCCTTGTTTTTTCTAATCAAACAGCAAAGAGCCAAAGGAATAGGATCATCCTTTGGCTCTTTACGTGGCTTTTAACCGATAATTTGTAAAATTTCCTACATCAACTGATTTACGCTAAAGCGGGAACTCGGTCGTTATAGTAAATAACTTCCGATAGGATCTTACACCCTTTAATCTCCTGAAATGTCTTTTTCGCCTCTACCTCTGATTCAAATTCAAACATAGTCGGACTTTGGTTTTTCGAGTAAACGGTAATGATCCACATTGTAAAATAAGCTCCCCCTGTAAAATAATAGTTTTCCTTTTTAGTGTAGCTATCAGGTGATGTAATAATAATTGAATAGTTGTGATACAGCCTCACATTTTAAAAGGTACTTCTACTATACAACAAAAATTACAAAATAAAACAAGAAAATCTAAAAAACTACAAAGAATAATGAAAGAGAATAAATAACCGTTTATATATGGGCTATATTTATAAATGGAAGTGGGAGTGTAAAAAATATAGGAAGAGCGATTGTCTTTTAGATTGCTAAACTATATACTTATGTTCAAAAAGTGCAGGACGTGAACGATGAAAGTTGATACGGTAGTAAAAAAAGATGTTTTACTCATTTTGGTGATGATAGTTGTTGTGCCGCTAGCAGGAGAGCTTAAATATTATCCTTTTCATGATACGTATAGAGTCAGCTTTGCTGTGCCCATTTTTTTCTTTTCACTGCTGCTTTTAAGAAAGGTATCTCCTGTAATACCAGGTATTTTAGTTGCGAGTGCTATAGTGGGCTTTCGAATGTACCTTGATTGGTATAATTACGAATCATTTGATTTTCTGCATTCTTTGCAGATCCGGTGCTCAGCAGGGATTTATTATCTTGTTTATGCCATTGCTTTTTCTTGGTTTAAGATTAACGATTTTCATTCAAAGCCGTGGATTATTGGCATATGGAGCATCATCATCGAAACGGTTTCAGGTGGCATGGAACTGCTTTGTATGTATGTGATGGTTCACCATCATATTGTGTTTCCGGAGTTCATGCAAATTTTTATTGTAGGCGTCTTTCGAAGTTTCTTTGTTTTATGTCTGTTTAGCATGATCAAGCTTTACGAAGGGCAGCTGAGAGAACGGCAAATCTCTCAAAAAAATGATCAGCTGCTTGTTGTGCTTTCAAATTTGTATGAAGAATCCATTCATTTGAAAAAAACGCTGCAAGACGCTGAGAGAATTACGAAAAAGTCGTATGATTTATATGAAGAACTACACGAAGCAGATATCCACCAGCTTACTTCGCTGCACGAATTTAGCCAAAAAGCATTACAAATTGCAGGGGAAGTACATGATATTAAAAAAGACAATCAGCGGATATCAGCAGGGTTGTCCAAGGTCATTACAAAAGAAGAATTTTCTGAGTATATGGAAATCGAAAGTCTGCTTCAAATCGTCATGCGCAGCAATGAAAAATATGCGGCGCTGTTAGCAAAAGATATTCATTTTTCATATTCGGTTCTAGGAGAGCATCCTCGCTATCACGTGTACTTGTTTTTATCATTAATTAATAACTTAGTAACGAATGCAGTCGAAGCGATTGAAAAAGAAGGCGCGATTATTATCGACGTATGCCGAGAAGAAGACCGCATTTTACTATATGTAAGAGACAGCGGTCCCGGTGTGAAAAAAAGGCATGAACGTCTCATTTTTAAAGCGGGATTTACATCCAAATACGCAAAGGACGGGACGCCTTCTACAGGTCTTGGGCTTGTCTACGTTAAGCAAATGACCGAGCAGCTGGGCGGGAGTATTCAATTTATTAATCTGTCTCCAAGCCCCGGTGTTCAATTTACTATAGATTTACCTATGTCTACGTTAATGGGGGATAAGGACTAATATGCGATTTTATATCATAGATGATGACGAAGTCTTTCGTTCAATGTTAGCTGAAATTATTGAAGATAATGATTTAGGAGAGGTTATAGGGGAGGCAGAAGACGGAATTGTCTTAAATGATCAATCTTCTCTATTGCAGCAGATCGATATTTTATTTATTGATTTGTTGATGCCCATTCAAGACGGAATCGAAACCGTGCGCAAAATAAAGGATACTTTTAAAGGCAAAATTATTATGATGTCACAGGTAGAAACAAAAGATTTGATTGGAAAAGCCTACTCGCTTGGCATTGAATACTATATCACGAAGCCGCTTAATCGTATGGAAGTGCTCATGGTCATTCAAAAAGTAATTGAACGAATTCATGTTCAACAATCAATGGAGAAAATTCAAGAATCGTTAAATACCGTACTTAATATAGGAAACCAGCAAAAAACGCCTGCTTCTGGTAAAAAAGAAAGCGATCCGGCAGAAGCGTGCAGGTTTCTTTTAAGAGAACTTGGGATTTTAGGAGAAAGCGGAAGTAAAGATTTAATCGAAATCATCAATTACCTGCATCAAACGGAAAAGAGCACGATGTATGAACAGCATTTTCCGTCTCTCAAAGAAATTTTTGAGAAAATTACCGTGAGAAAGCTTGGTTCACCTTTTTCAGAAGACGTGCTGCAAAAAGAAATGAAAGCAGCCGAACAGCGAGTCAGAAGAGCCATTTATCAGTCTTTAAATCATTTGACTTCTCTTGGCATGGTTGACTTCTTTAATCCTAAATTTGAAAATTACGCTTCTAAGTTTTTCGATTTTTCAATGGTGCATCAGCGCATGAGAGATATAGAAAAAGGAACGGGCAAAAGCAGTACGCCAAGTCGTATAAATGTAAAGAAATTTATTCAAATGCTCTATTATGAAGTCAAACAAACGCTGTAGTAAAAAAACTACAGCGTTTTCATTTTGTAATTTTCTAAAAACTTTTTGTTAGTTTCAGTAGGTTTTTGTTAGATTTTGTGATGCCTATGATAATGTAATCTTATGAATAAAAGAACTACTTAATAAACAGTTCTTAATGGAATTGTATCTGTTGAATACATTAAGTGCAAATAAACAGCTTCGAGCTGTTAGAAAAAAGAAGGAAGGTGCAAAGATATGTTCAAAAAGCTTGGATTAGCAGGACAAATTCTAATTGGTTTGATTGCAGGTATTATTGTAGGGGCCATTTTTTACGGAAATCCTAAAGCAGTTGAAGTACTGCAGCCAATTGGAGACGTATTCATTCATTTAATTAAAATGATCGTGGTGCCGATTGTTATATCTAGTATCATTGTGGGCGTTGCGGGTGTTGGTGATATTAAGAAGCTTGGTAAATTAGGCGGAAAAACAATTCTTTACTTTGAAATCATTACAACGGTTGCCATTGTTGTAGGCTTATTAGCAGCTAACTTGCTTCACCCTGGTACTGGTGTGGACCGCAGCGGTCTTGAAAAATCAGATATCAGCAGCTACACATCAACGGCAGAAGCTACAGAGCAAAAAGGATTTGTAGAAACATTTGTTCACATCGTTCCAACGAATGTATTTGAGTCAATTGCTGCAGGCGACATGCTGCCAATTATTTTCTTCTCGGTCCTATTTGGACTTGGAATTGCATCAATCGGTGAAAAAGGAAAGCCGGTTCTAAGATTTTTTGAAGGCACGGCAGAAGCGATGTTTTGGGTAACGAATTTAGTTATGAAGTTTGCACCGTTTGGCGTATTTGCATTAATCGGTGTAACCGTATCAAAATTTGGACTAGCGTCTCTGATTCCGCTTAGTAAGCTTGTAATTGTTGCTTACGGCACAATGATTTTCTTTGTATTAGTGGTACTAGGACTTGTAGCTAAATGGGCAGGCGTTAACATCTTCCATTTATTAAAAGTGCTAAAAGATGAACTGCTATTAGCATTTTCAACTGCAAGTTCAGAAACAGTATTACCGCGTATTATTGCGAAAATGGAAAAGTTCGGATGTCCTAAAGCAATTACATCTTTTGTTATTCCGACGGGGTATTCGTTTAACTTAGATGGATCTACTCTTTATCAAGCGCTTGCTGCGATATTTATTGCGCAAATGTACGGTATTGATATGAGCATCACACAGCAAATTTCACTGATATTAATTTTAATGGTTACATCTAAAGGAATTGCAGGAGTTCCGGGCGTATCGTTTGTTGTACTGCTTGCAACGCTTGGATCTGTAGGACTTCCGGTAGAAGGACTTGCTTTTATCGCTGGAATTGACCGTTTGTTAGATATGGGACGTACAGCGGTAAACGTAATTGGAAACTCACTTGGTGCAATCGTCATTTCAAAGTGGGAAGGTCAATTTAACGATAAAGACAAGGAAGCTTATATTAACGAAGTAACGAAAAAAGTATCGTAATTACAAACGTATTTTAGTTGAAGGAAGATCCGAACGAGTAATCGTTCGGATTTTTTCGTTTGAATTTGCTTTGAAAAGTTGGGAATAGTAACTAAAGATGAAAAACAAATGATTGATACAAGGAGGTCACAACATGGGAAGAGCAAATAATCACAAATCATCACATAACAACAAAGGGTCACTGCCTCAAACACCAAAAGAGTTAAAAATTGCTCCGGATCAAGCAAATGAAGAATTTTCACGCGAGTTAGCGCAGCATCATGATGCTAAAGCGAAACAGGACTTAATTTTGAAACAGCAAAAAGAAAAGTAAAAGAAAAAAAGCTGAGACATAATGAAATGAATCCAGGCTAAAGACGAATAAATGAGATACATGACCTGGACTGCTTGTGACACCGCAGTTGATTTCCGTACAAGGCTTCGCTTTCCGCGGGCGGGCGCTGAGCCTCCTCGTCGCTTGCTCTCCTGCGGGGTCTCACCTGCTCCGCTTTTCCCGCAGGAGTCTTCGCCTTATCCTCCAATCAACTGCTAGAAGGAACGAAACAAATAATACTATGTTCACAATCACAAAAAAACGAATCACTAATCAGACATGCTGATTAGTGGTTCGTTTTTCCCTAAGTGAAAAATGCTTTTGTCCCATCCTCTTTTTGATAAACAACTAAAGATAAAAATTCCTAAGTAACCATTTTGTAACATTATTTAATCATAGCGTAATAGTTTTTGAGGCTTTTTTCATTATAATTAAACCGAACACATTGAAAAATAGGTTCATAGAAACGTAACGTTCGGTTACATAATGGAGGAAAAAAATGAAAAAAGCCATCATTGGGTCTATAACGGCAGCTGCAGTTTTATTTAGCGGAGCCAGTCCGTTTATTGCACCTGCTCAAACAGTAGAAGCAGCGTCATATTCATACAAAGATACGGCTATTGCTACTGGTAAAAAATTAATAGGTGTTCCTTATAAATGGGGAGGCACAACAACAAAAGGTTTTGACTGCTCTGGATTTATTCAATACATTTTCAAAAAAGCTGGAAAAACACTTCCGCGCACAACGGAACAAATGTATCGAGTAGGGACAAGCGTTTCAAAAGCAAAGCTTCAAAAAGGAGATTTAGTTTTCTTTCAAACGTATAAAAAAGGTCCTTCACATGTAGGCGTGTACTTAGGGAACAATCAGTTTCTTCAAGCTTCTACGTCTAAAGGCGTGACGATTACATCTCTTAGCAACAGCTACTGGAAAGCACGTTATATTGGTGCAAAACGGATTTAATCATCCGTCATTTTTTTAGAAAACAACACTACACTATGTAGTGTTGTTTTTGTTTGCATATACATAACGTATTGCCGATATTATTTTTAACGTTTTATACAAAAAAAACCATATTATGTGAGATAATAACGTTAACACATTTTGTACTTTAACATAAGGAATATCCCACTCTATTCGAAAGTTTGGTGAGCGAAGATGAAGCGCTTAGTATGGAGTTATGGAATAGGTATTGTTGCAATAGTAGCAGTACTCTCATTTTTCTTTATGATGAAAGGTCAAACAGAGAAAGCCATCGTTAGCGGAGATGTACCAAAAGCTCATGCGCAGGGAGAAAGAGTGAAGCAGCCCATCTCACAGTTCCAAGCAGTACAGCCTCATGAAGCAGGTAATGAAGTAAAAAATGTAAAAAACAACATGCCTGAAAAAGCCGATCCTCCTCCGTTTTTAGTCTACATTGACCCTGGCCATCAAGCTCAGGCTAACCTAGAGAAAGAGCCAATCGGGCCGGGAGCAGCAGAAACAAAAATAAAAGTTTCCGGAGGTACATCAGGTGTGGTGACCAAGAAGCCGGAATACAAGCTGACGTTGGAAGCCTCTATGATATTAAAACAGCTTCTCGAAGAAAAAGGCATAACCGTAAAGCTTACTCGCAGTTCTCACGATGTGAATATCAGCAACCGGGAACGAGCGGAGCTTGCGAATAATTCAAAAGCTGACTTACACGTACGTATCCATGCAGATGGTTCTGAAAATACTTCTGTAAAAGGGTTTTCTGTGCTCACTCCTGCAGAAGATAATTCCTATACAAAGTCTATTTATCAAAGCAGTTTACAAGCATCTCAAGCTATTCTGACAGAGGTGGAAAAAGATCAGTTTGTCGAAGTGGACGGCATTCGCTATCGCAGTGATCTTTCAGGATTTAACTGGTCGACTGTACCCGTAACGCTAGTTGAACTGGGGTATATGACGAATTCAGAAGAAGACCGGAACCTGTCTGATCAGGCTTACCTTACAAAGCTGATGAATCATGTTGCAGACGGTATCGTGGCATATGAAGGAATGACAAAATAAAAGGTGGAAAGACCTATAAAAGCGTGTGACTAAATCAATTGATTTATGTCACACGTTTTTTTTGTCGTTCATATGATATAAAAAAGCGTTTTTTCGACAAAAAAAATGGACGAGCAGAAAAGAAAACTAGGTAAAATGCTTTAATTTTTATAGAACTGTGTCGATATAACGAGAGATATTAAAATGCGTTAGACAGTACATGAAAATGGGGGAACAAGATGAGAAAGTTAACGGCATTAGCTTTGGTACTAAGCGTACTGCTGTTTCAATTCACGCCGCTTGCTAGCGTGAAAGCTGAAACGGTAGAACCAGTTGTGTCTGTAAAATTAGTAAACTATTTAGGAGATCAGCATGCAATTACAATTAAGCCGTCTTATTTATACACTATTAAAAACTCGGATTTGGTCTTAAATGCAAATACAGAGTATACGGTAACCGCAACAACTCAAGGTGTCACTTTAAAACAAGGAAGCACTGTCTTAGGTGAATTTACAAGCTTTGAAATTACACCGTCTCTTTATAAAAATCCCGTATCTATTAACGGCAGACAGTACTTAGGTGACGTGGCGTTTACAAATGAAAAGGGAACGTATGTCAGACCTGTTAATACGCTCCCGATTGAAGACTATTTAAAAGGCGTTGTGCCAAATGAAGTCTATACATCTTGGAATCTGCAAGCTTTAAAAACTCAGGCGGTAGCAGCAAGAACATACGCAATGAGCTATGCAGGAAAAGTAATCAATGACACGGTAAGCTATCAAGTGTACGGTGGCTATACGTGGTACGACAGTACAAACCAAGCAGTAGATCAGACATTCGGACAAGTCGTCACATACAACAATAAATTAATCAACGCCGTTTTCTCATCAAGCAACGGCGGAAGAACCGAATCAAACAGCAACGCTTGGGGAGGGACTCAGCTTTCTTATTTCCCGGTGAAAGAAGATCCATACGATAAGCAGACGCCGTGGACGTTAGCTATTCAAAAAACGCAAATTGATTTAACAGGAAAAGATTTAGCTAACTATAGCGCTTGGTGGAATACGGTTTCTGAAAAAGATAAAACCGTTACAGATAATTTGAAGTCATGGTTAGTAGCCAATAAGCATCCTGGTAAAACGATTAAAATTACGTCTATTCCAAAGGTGAGTTTTTATGCTCCTTCATCAGGAGGTCGTGTGACTAAAGGTGCAATTACAGTGGACTACCTCGTTAAAGGAGATGTAGACAGTTCGCAAAAACTAGTGGTTCATCATTTGGAATTAAAAGATTTAACATCGACGAAGCTAAAATCAATGTTAAACAGCCGTGCGATGCTTAGTCTGCTTGTAACGGAAACAAATGAAACAAGCACATCAACAACTTTTAATGGTAAAGGAAATGGACACGGTGTTGGAATGAGTCAATACGGTGCTCAAAAAATGGCAAGCCTAGGCAAAGACTATCGTGAAATTTTAGATTTTTATTATCCAACAACTACTCTTTTAAGTTTTTATACAACAAAATATCCGCGAAAAGAGCAGGAGCAAGAACCACCGAAAGATACGGTTGCACCTGATGCACCTTCAGTTAATGCATTAGGAGATAACCAAACATCGCTTACGGGCGTGACAGAACCAAATACTTCTGTTATTGCAAAAGTGGAAAATGAAGTAATTGGAACGGGTCTTGCTGATGAAGCTGGAAAATTTGCAATTACGATTGCCAAGCAGCCAGCAGATACAAAAGTGTCTGTAACGTCTAAAGATGCAGCTGAAAATGAAAGCACGGCTACAGTAGTGAGCGTAACGGATCAAACGCCGCCTTCTGTTCCAATTGTAAATGAAGTAAGTGACCAAGATACGACCGTAACAGGCGTAACAGAAGCAAACGCCGTCGTGACGGTAAAAGCAGGCGATGCAACGTTCTCTGCAGTAGCGGATGGTAACGGTACATTTACTGTTTCAATTCCAGTACAAATAGGCGGAACAACAATAGCGGTAAGTGCAAAAGATAAAGCAGGAAACGAAAGCCAAGCGCCTTCTTTTGCGGTTAAATCTACGTTAAAAGCACCGCTTGCACCCAAAGTAAATGAAGTAAGTGATCAAGACACAATGATCAAAGGAACGGCTGAAGCAAATGCGACGGTCATCGTTAAAAACGGAAGTCTTCAGCTTGCAGCAGGCAACGCAGATGCCAAAGGAAATTACAGCATCTCGATTGCGAAACAAAAAGCAGGAAGCACGCTGTACGTGACGGTTCAAAATGCAGGTGGAACAAGTTCAGCCGCTGCGGTGACCGTACAGGATAAAACGGCACCAGCTGCGCCAAAAGTAAATGCAGTAAGTGATCAAGATACAAAAGTTACAGGTGCAGCAGAAGCAAATTCTACAGTTACGGTAAAAGTAGGAACTACAACTGTGGGAACGGCTAAAGCAGGTGCAAATGGAGCGTTTTCTGTTTCCATTTCTCATCAAAAAGCGAATACAAAGCTAAGCGTACAAGCAAAAGATGCAGCAGGAAATAGCAGTACTGTATCGACTGTAACCGTTACGGCAAAGCAAAAAGCTCCGGTCAAACCAACAGTGAATGAAGTGAGTGATCGAAGTACAGCCGTTACGGGTACCGCAGAAGCAAATGCAACGGTTGTCATTAAAAACGGAAGTCTTCAGCTTGCAGCTGGTAAAGCAGATGCTAAAGGAAATTACAGCATCTCGATTGCGAAACAAAAAGCAGGAAGCAACCTGTCTGTAACGGCTGGAAACACAGCGGGCGTGAGTCCAGCTGTAACTGTAACCGTGCAGGATAAAACAGCACCCGTTACACCAAAAGTGAACGCTGTAAGCAACCAAGATACAGTCTTAACGGGAAGCACGGAAGCGGGCGCGGAAGTGCATGTGAAAATTGATAAAAAAGTAATTGGCAAAGGAACTGCCAAATCGGATGGAACGTTCAGCATCATCATTCCAAAGCAGCCTGCTGCTACAAAATTAGCTGTTATTGCAAAAGATGCAGCTAATAACTATAGCTCCAATGCGTTTGTAACGGTTAGTGCCGTACAGACAAAACCAGCGCTTCCAACCGTTGCTACGCTTACTGAAAAAAGTACAGCTGTAGCGGGAACAGGAGAAAAAAATGCGTCTATTTATATTAAAGTAGGCGGAAAGATTATTGCGAGTGGGAAAATTGATGGGAACGGCAAGTTCAGCGTGAAAATTCCTGCTCAAAAAGCAGGAACAGAAGTGACGGCGGTACTGCAAAATAAAGTAGGATACAGTCCGTATAAAATTGTAAAAGTACAAGACACAACTCCGCCGGCACCTCCGGCAGTTGATGCCGTTACGTCTTTGTCCACATTTATCTCGGGAAAAACAGAAGCAAATGCTGTGATTACGATTAAAAGCGGTACAAAAGTAATCGCGTCAGGCAAAGCAGATACTAAAGGGCAATTTAAAGTAACGATTCCAAAACAAACAGCAGGCGTAAAGCTGGCTGTTACAGCAAAAGATGCAGCTAATAACTACAGCTCCAACACGTTTGTAACGGTTAGTGCCGTACAGACAAAACCAGCGCTTCCAACCGTTGCTACGCTTACTGAAAAAAGTACAGCTGTAACGGGAACAGGAGAAAAAAATGCGTCTATTTATATTAAAGTAGGCGGAAAGATTATTGCGAGTGGGAAAATTGATGGAAACGGCAAGTTCAGCGTAAAAATTCCTGCTCAAAAAGCAGGAACAGAAGTGACGGCAGTTCTGCAAAATAAAGTAGGATACAGTCCGTATAAAATTGTAAAAGTACAAGACACAACTCCGCCGGCACCTCCGGCAGTAAATGCCGTTACGTCTTTGTCCACGTTTCTCTCTGGAAAAACGGAAGCAAATGCTGTGATTACGATTAAAAGCGGTACAAAAGTAATCGGATCAGGCAAAGCAGATAGCAAAGGCCAGTTTAAAGTAACGATTCCAAAACAAAAAGCAGGCGTAAAACTGGCTGTGACGGCAAAAGATGCCGCTGGAAATACAAGTTCAGCAGTCAATATAAATGTTAAATAAAAACAAAAAAGAATTCTCTGCGGAGGATTCTTTTTTTAGTGATTTTTAAGAGGGATAGAAGGTTACTAAAAAGTTACCTTAGAACTTTGAAGTGCCTAACTTACTTTAAAGTGGGTTCTATCTTTTTCTTTTTTTCTGTTTCATAATAACAAATGTAAAGAAATTAGCAGGGGGTTTTTTATAATGAGTAATCATTTGCAAGATACAGTAACACTTCACAACGGAGTCAAAATGCCTTGGCTTGGATTAGGTGTATTTAAAGTAGAAGAAGGGCCTGAATTAGTGAACGCGGTGAAAACAGCTATCGTCAAAGGCTATCGCAGCATCGATACGGCAGCTATTTATGAAAATGAAGAAGGTGTAGGAGAAGGAATTCGCCAAGGTCTGAAAGAAGCAGGTCTTTCACGCGAAGACATTTTTGTTACATCAAAAGTTTGGAACGCGGATTTAGGCTATGAAGAGACGCTAGCTGCTTACGAAACAAGCTTACAAAAGCTTGGCTTAGAATATTTAGATCTATACTTAATTCACTGGCCTGTAGAAGGCAAGTATAAAGCAGCGTGGAAAGCATTAGAAACGCTTTATAAAGAAGAAAAAGTAAGAGCTGTAGGCGTAAGTAATTTTCAAATTCATCATTTAGAAGACTTAATGAAAGATGGAGAGGTTAAGCCTGTTATTAACCAAGTGGAATATCATCCTCGTTTGACGCAAAAAGAGCTGCATGCTTTTTGTCAAAAGCACGATATTCAGCTAGAAGCATGGTCTCCGCTTATGCAAGGAGAATTGCTAGATAACGATGTGTTAAAAGAAATTGCTGAAAAACACGGCAAATCAGTTGCTCAAATTATTCTGCGATGGGATCTGCAAAACGGAGTTGTAACGATTCCAAAATCAACAAAAGAGCATCGTATTGTTGAAAATTCATCGCTATTCGATTTTGAATTGGATACTGAAGACGTAAGTAAAATTAATGAATTAAACCAAAATCACCGAGTAGGTCCAGATCCGGACAACTTTGATTTTTAATAGAAGAACTAAGAGGCTGGGACAAACGTATTTTAGCCCAAGTGAAAAACGAGCCATTGATCAACAAGTTTGATGAGTGGTTCGTTTTTTTTTATGGTGAATACAGCTTCATCTGTTTCGTCCTTCCAGCAGTTGATTGAAGGGCAAGGCGAAGACTCCTGCGGGAAAAGCGGGACAGATGAGACCCGGCAGGAGCGCAAGCGACGAGGAGGCTCAGCGCCCGCCCGCGGAAAGCGAAGGCTTGCATGGAAATCAACGGCGGTGTCATAAGCGGTTCAGCTCATGTATCTCATTTGTTCGTCTTTAGGTTGGATTCAGTTAGTTCTGTCCCGGCCTCTTTTTATGCATTATTACATAAATTTAACATTTTCTTCACAGTAAGCTAAAGGACGGGCCGTATCATAAAGAAAGGTCGTGAAAGATAGAGAAATCATTTCATTTTTAAGCGTAAAATAGGCGGTGTAACGATGACGAAACAAGCTTACTCTCACATACAATGTAAAAAAACATCAATGATTGATTTATTGCTGGATGCAGGGGTTTATAAAAAAGGAAACAAGCAGCTATACGAGCTTACGCTTCAAGAACTAGAATCAGAATACGAAGCTGTTTCACAGCAGCGCATATCTCAATGAAATTTTGATACATTGCTAGAATTTGTTATAATAGAGGAAAGGATAGGAGTTGATTTATATCGAAAAGCACCCGACAGACTCGCAGCCCATCCGTATGGATATCCTCGATTCTATATTTGCTAAAATGGTATTAAATAAGGCTATCCGAGATTTTAGAAGAGACCAAATTTTACGTGAAGTCGATCAAACATTAGAAGAAAGAAACAAAGAAAAATTTTTTCAATTAATTGAAGAATTAAAATCAATTTCGTAAAGGGCGTTCGCGCGATAGAATTTGATTTTATCATTTTAGCATATAAAAACAGGTAAGAAGCGGCATGCTTAGTTACCTGTTTTTTTGTCGTTTTATTGTAAAACAAGGCCTTACATAAGAAGTGCACCTTGCTAGTAAACAGACAAAAAGAGCAAGTCTAATGTACTCACTCTTTTCAGAAAGGTATGGGTGTTAATGAGAAAATGAATGTCACTCTCTAAATGTTGCGTGTGGGGTTTAGAAAGTTCTATGCATCTGCATATTTTCTACTTCATTCGCTCTATGTATTGTTAAAGTAACAATATAACCATATCTTATCACATGAAGGAAATTCGATTCAATATATTTATTGATTTTCTTTTTAAATTGTTCTAAATAATTAGTGAATGTAAAAAAATGTTTTTATTGGGTGAATGTGTATCTATAAAAAACAATAGAAAAATATAGTGGGGTTTTTATGGGAGACATTTGTTTATTTCTGACGGACTGTAAGCTTCAAAAGAGTACAATCCGTCCTGTAAATCAGTATTAAGAAAAAATGAGCTGAACCCAGTAGAATAGGAGGAAAAGAGTAACGATCGTGGTAAGCGGAATAACAATAAGTGATACTTTTAAATAATCTTTCCATTTTATCTTGATATGATTTTCTTTTAAAATATGCATCCAGATAAGAGAAGCTAGTGTTCCAATCGGCAATAAAAGCGAGCCCATATCACTTCCAATAATATTAGCAAGATAAATGGTTTTAAGAGTAATAGGATCGAGCCCCATTTCAGTCAAGGTAATGGTTCCGACCATTAAAGCAGGGTGATTGTTAAACAAGTTAGAGAGAATAGAAACAAGTCCTCCCATGATAAAGCTTGCTTCAAAAAGTCCTCGATTTACGATTGGTTCGCAAACTTTTACAAGCAGCTCCGTCAATCCTACGTTATGCAGTCCGTAAATAATAACGTACATCGAAAAGGCAAAAACGAAAATGTGCCACGGCGTTTTCTTTAAAATATCAATCGGGTTTGTACGTAAGTGATACCATCTCCAAACAAGCAAGATCAGTGAGCCGAGTACAGCAACCAATTCGATTGGTATGCCGAAATAAGAGGCGACAAATAGGAGACAGCGCATAACAAACACAAATAATAAAACTTTCAGCATAAATTGTGTGCGTTTACGTTTTGTTTCAACAGAAATGCTTCCTTTTAAGGGGTGAAACTGTTTCGTAAAGAAACTTTCTTCTATATCTTTTGAAGCATGCGGCAGTTTTTTTGGCAAATGGCGTTTTACGACCGTATACATGAGCCAAGACATAAATAATAAACCAAGTGTCGCCGGTACAAACATCATCGCCGTGTGCATATAAAGCGACATATGAACAATTTTTAAGGCAATCAAATTGACAATATTACTTACACCTATAGGCGCGCTGGAAGCGGTAGCAATAAGCGCTCCACTTAAAAGGTAGGGGATCTGCTGGTGGGGTTTTAGCTGAAGGTTTTTCAAAAGTAGAATTAAAATTGGAGTGGTAATTAAAATACTGCCGTCATTATTAAATAGTAAAGTCATTAAAAAGCAAAGCAGTTGAATGTACCAATATAATCGGTACCCTGAGCCTTTGGATAAACTCACTAGTCGTGCAGCTGCCCAGTGGAAGAATCCAAAACTTTCTAATATGACGGCCATGACAATGGTGGCAATAATGGTGATAGAAGCGCCGCTTATCTTTGCAAAAATATCAACAATGTCTGATTTGGATACAATCCCTGTAAGCAGGATAATGGCTGCTCCTATGGCTGCCGGCCATGCTTCGTTGATGCCGTTTGGCCTCCAAAAAATGACGAGCATTGTCATTGTAAACACGAAAATGGCAATTCCAATTTCAATATTCATCAGTATGCTCCTTTCTTCTAAAATTTGTAATGAATATACCCTTGCATGTCCCTTACACTCTATTTATATTCATTTATTACTAGAAGGATTGTGCATAAGACCATTTTTGCTAATATGTTTGTTTATCTTGCCAAGGCACGTATCATCTCGGGAGAGGAGCCTATAAAAAAGGGGCTGGGACATAACTAAATCCATCCAATCTAAAAAGAAATCAATTGAATAAAGGAGCTAGTATGCGTTGCTTTTTACACCGCTGTTGATTTCCGTGCAAGACTCCGCTTTCCGCGGGCGGTAGAGCCTGGCCCTCCAATCCACAGCTAGAAGCCACTACATACATGAAACCTACGTTCACGTTTATCGTCACAATGAAAAGATCCGAACGGTGTACCGTTCGGATTTTCCTTCAACTAACATACTTTTGTTCCAGCCTGTTTAAGATTAGCAAGTATAGGTTTTTTCGTGTAAAGTTAGCGCTTTTATCTGATCGTGATCAGGTTCATAGCCAATGCCTGGTGTATCGGGAACGGAAATAATACCGTTGTCGACCGTGATTTCCGGATGAACAATATCACGCGGCCAGTATTTAGAGGATGCGGCCGTATCTCCGGGAAGTGTAAAATTAGCAAGTGTGGTAATGGCAATATTATGTGCTCGCCCTACACCTGATTCGAGCATACCGCCGCACCATACGGGAATACCGTGAGTTTGACAAAGATCATGAATTTTTTTGGCTTCGGTTAGTCCGCCTACCCGGCCAATTTTAATGTTAATAATTTGCGTGCTTCCAAGTTTAATAGCTTTTCGAACGTCTTCAGCTGAATGAATGCTTTCATCCAAGCAAATAGGCGTGCGCATGCGGGCCTGCAGTTCAGCGTGATCAATTAAATCATCATGAGCCAACGGCTGTTCAATCATCATTAAATCAAACTCATCAAGCTGAGCAAGGTGATTAGCATCTGCAAGCGTATAAGCAGAGTTCGCATCAACCATCAGCGGAATAGAAGGGAACGCGTTTCGAACCGCGCGCGTCAAGTTAAGATCCCAGCTCGGCTTAATCTTAATTTTGATCCGCTTATATCCTTCATTCAAGCCGGCTTCAATTTTGCGAAGCGTTTCGTCAATCGTAGGCTGAATGCCAACGCTGAGCCCAACTTCAATTTGATTTTTACTGCCTCCTAGCGCTTTAGATAGAGAGAGGTTTTGCCTGCGCGCATACAAATCCCAAACTGAGCCTTCTAACGCCGCTTTTGCCATGTAATTGCCTCGAATATGAGCAAAGCGTTGGGATACTTCGTCAGGATGCTGAATTTCTTTCTGTTGAAGCAAAGGAATTAAAAAATCCTCCATAATGTGCCAGTTTGTTTTAAGCGTTTCTTCTTTATAAAAAGGATCTGCGCAAGCTACGGATTCGGCCCAGCCGGATCGTCCGTCTTCGTCTTGAATTTCTACTAAAATAAAATCTCGATCCACTTCTTTTCCAAGACTTGTCGTAAACGGATGAAGTAAATCCATTTTTAAATGCCGTAAAATGACGCGTTTGATCTTCATTTTTGCACCTCTTTTTTCGTTAAAATGTAAAAATGAACGGGCGCGCTGCTTTCTGGATGCTTCATAAAACCTGTTACTTGGAATCCTTTTGCAAAACACGTTTGAAATACGCGTCTTGTTCGCATACGCCAGTCCAATGCAAGAGAAGGAGAGCCTTCTTTCATTTGCTGAAAAGCAGCTGGAATAGCTACAGCTACAACCTCATCATTTAACAGTTTTTCATCAATATTTGTAACAGAAGGAAACCCTTCATCCGTTAACGTCCATTGAGTAAGCGATGCCTCCATTATTTGATCTGGCGTATAGGGAGGCTGAGCTTGTTTTGTATCCTCTGCAGATGCCCATTCTACAACGAATCGATCAGAAGGCAAGTCAGCATTTAACGGATCATTCATATCTCCGTAGCAGTTTTCAATATATGTAGAACAAACGGCTCCAAGCTTTCCAATATTTAAATACCCGTTGGCGCTTTCTAACGGATCATACGTCCAGCTGATATATGAATAGCCCTTTTTTTTACTTTCCTGTCTCTGCGCATGCTTAAGTTTGGCACCGATACCCATGCTGCGATAGGCAGGGTCGACTGCTAGTATATGAGAACATAAGTAGACGCAAGTTCCATCAAACCCTGGAAAGCTATATTGAAAGCCAATCAGCTTTTCATCTAGAAACGCACCGAGCACAAGACCTCCGTTTTTAACAGCGGTCAAAGTTTGGTGAACAGGCGTTGCTTCTTCTTCTCCCCAGACGCGGCTTTCTAATGCGCGTACGTCTTCTAGTTCATTGGTTGTTGTAAGTGAACGAATCGTTAAAGCTTCAGTCATATGTTTACTTCCTTTCTTTTAATCATTTATTCTAAAAAGATGCCTTGCTCGGCATAGAGCTTTTCCAAGCGTTCCTGCCTTTTTCCAGCCGTTTTTTCATCTCTTTTTTGCATGCTGCTAATGACAACTTGTGATAGGGCAAGAAGTGATAAAATATGTTCGGTTGTGCCGGCTAAAAGCGTGATATCAGCGATTTGGCCTACCGGAGACAGACGGCGGTCTGTAATGGCAATGACTTTTGCTCCTTGTTTTTTAGCCTGCTGAGCTACTTCAAGCGCTTCTTTTGTATAGCGCGGCAGTGAAAATACAACAACAGCAGATTCACTAGTTAGATTGCATAGCGTTTCAAGCAAAAATCCAGTTGGAAAAGATAAAAGAACATGATTGCGAAGCTGATTCATTTTATAATACAGCCAGTAGGCTGCCGTATGAGATTCACGGAAACCCGCAATATACACTTGATCACTTTTGATAAGCGCATCTACAGCTTGAGATAAATCCTTTTCGTCAACAGGGGAAAGCCATTCACTAAAAGGTTTCTTTTCTTCCGCTGCAGAATCAGCTGCAGTCTTGTTAGCTGCTTCTTTTGATTCGGCAGAAGAAAGCCATTCTTTTCGCATTAGCTCCTGCAGATCTGAAAAACCATTTAACCCAAGTGCGTAAGCTAGACGAATAACGGTTGTTTCACTGACACCTGCTTCTTTACCAATTTGCCCAGCCGTGTACAGCGAGCCTTTTTCCATAAAATTAACGAGAAACTCCGCTACTTTTTTTTGACCGCGAGAAAGGTCAGGGAATTTATGTTTAATTAATTCTTGAAATGATGGATTCATATAGCCTCCTAAAAAAAGAAGTTATAACTTCATAAAAATATATTAATGCATTTTTAACTTCATTTCAATTACTGTTTCAAAATAAAAAGAAGCCCTCGTGATATAATAAATTGATTATTCAAAAATAAATGCCATTATTCAAAAACGAATTGTATTTTATTCAAAAATGAATAGAAAGCGGGGAGCATACATGAATTCAGAATGGAATGAAAATCAGTGGATCCTTCATTCATTAAAAGATGATTTGCTTGTGACGGATGAAAAAGGCATCATTGTCCGAATACATGAAGGAACGGGAAACATTTACGATGTAAAAGCTGAAAAACTGCTCGGAAAGTCTGTGTATGAACTTGAAAAACAAGGACTGTTTACCCCAATCGTTACCCCAATTGTGCTTGAAACAAAGAAGAAAATTACGCTTGTACAAACAACTAAACAAGGCAAGCAAGTGCTCGTTACGGGCATTCCGGTCAAAGATGAAAAAGGCGAGATTAAAAGAATCGTCAGCTATTCTCACGATGTGACGGAGCTGATGGAAATGAAAACATATCTTGATGCGATGGAAGGCGAAATGCAGCGCGTAAAGAGCGAGCTTATGCTGCTGCGGAACCAAAATCTATCAACAGAAGGAATTGTATGCAACAGCGATAAGATGCAGCACGTTCTTCGTACGGCCGTTCACGTTTCGAACGTAGACGTAAATATTTTGCTTTTAGGGCAGTCCGGAGTAGGAAAAACGCATTTAGCCAAGCTGATACATAACAAAAGTACAAGAAGCAAAGGGCCGTTTATTGAAGTGAACTGCGGGGCGATTCCAGATCATTTATTTGAAGCGGAACTGTTCGGATATGAAGCAGGGGCTTTTACCGGTGCATCTAAAAATGGAAAGGTGGGGCTGGTCGAATTAGCAGACGGGGGCACGCTTTTTTTAGATGAAGTGGGAGAGCTGTCACCGGCGCATCAAGTGAAAATTTTAAAGCTCATTCAAGAAAAACAGTTTTATTCCGTTGGAGGAAGAAAGCCCAAAACCGTGGACTTTCGCTTAATTGCAGCGACGAACAAAGATTTAGAAAAAGCCGTTGCTGAAAAAGAATTTCGAGAAGATTTGTATTTTCGTTTAAGCGTTGTACCGATTACCATTCCATCTTTGAACGAGCGTCCTGAAGATATTTTTCCGCTGCTCACACATTTTGCCGAGCAGTTTGAAAAGAAATACAACCGAAAAAGAACGTTTGATAATGCGGTTATTCACGCACTGCTTGCACACGAGTGGAAAGGAAACGTACGAGAGTTAATCAATGTGATTGAACACGCGGTGGTTGTGTCTTCACAAACGCTGATTACAATGGAGCATTTGCCGCATTCTCTGCATAGGAAAAAACGGGTTCAGCACGTTGAAGAACATGGGGAAATGAAGCTTAATGACGCGTTAAACGAGCTGGAAAAAGAGATATTAGTAAGAGCAAAAAAACAGTATAAAACGACAACAGAAATAGGCGAAGCACTCGGAATCAGTCAGCCTTCAGTTGTTAGAAAATTAAAAAAACATTCTGTTTTTTAACGTCTTTGGCACGCTCTTTGCATGTAAAACAAGTACAAACACATTACTTGATAGATTGCGAGGAGGAAGTCAGATGACGCAGGCATCACTTACACAGTTAATGAACAGTTTACCGGATTTACTAGCACCAAGCATGGCGAAAGATCATCCTAATTTACCGGTGGTAAAAGCAGAGGGCTGCTACTACTACGGAGCGGACGGAAAAACGTATTTAGATTTTACATCAGGTATTGCAACAGCGAATACAGGTCATCGTCACCCTAAAGTTGTACAAGCGATTAAAGAAAGCGTTGATCATCTTATGCACGGCCCGTCAGGTGTGATTATGTACAAATCTATTTTACAGCTGGCGGAAGAATTAAAAACAGTATTGCCAAGAGGCCTGGACTGCTTTTTCTTTGCCAATAGCGGAACTGAAGCAATAGAAGGAGCGTTAAAGCTAGCAAAATACGTGACGCAAAGACCTTATACGGTTTCGTTTATGGGCTGCTTTCACGGCCGTTCTCTCGGAGCGCTTAGCGTGACAACATCAAAAAGCAAATACCGGAAATTTCTTCAGCCATCGGGCTTAACGTATCAAGTGCCTTATGCAGACGTGACTCAGTGTCCAAAAGGAGAAGATCCGGAAATCTACTGCGTGGAAAAGCTGGAAAAAGATTTTGACACGTTGTTTAAGCATCAAGTAACGCCGGAAGAAGTGGCGTGCATGATTGTAGAGCCGGTTCTTGGAGAAGGCGGCTACGTGATCCCGCCGAAAGCGTGGCTGCAAAAAATAAGAGAAGTATGTGACAGACACGGCATTCTGCTTATTTTTGACGAAGTGCAAACCGGCTTTGGACGCACCGGCGAGTGGTTTGCAGCTCAAACGTTTGACGTGACGCCTGACATTATGGCAATCGCAAAAGGCATAGCATCAGGACTTCCGTTAAGTGCTACTGTAGCTTCTAAACAGCTCATGGAAAAGTGGCCGATTGGTACACATGGAACAACTTTTGGAGGCAACCCCATTGCTTGTTCAGCAGCACTTGCGACGATAGACGTATTAAAAGAAGAAAAGCTGATTGAGAACTCAAAAGCAATGGGGAAATATGCAGCGGATCAGCTTCAGCATTTAAAAGCGAAGCATGAAGTGATCGGAAGCATTCGTTCAGTAGGACTAATGATTGGAATTGAAATTATCAATCCAAAAACAAAGCAAGGTGACGGAAATCTTCTTCTTGAGATTTTAGACAAATGTTTGGAAAAAGGGGTGCTGTTTTACCTTTGCGGAAATAGCGGAGAAGTGATTCGAATGATTCCTCCTTTAACGATTACAAAGGAAGAAATTGATGCCGGGCTTCGCGTGTTAGACGAAGCATTAACAGAAATCACAAGTCTTCACGTGATCTAAAGCTTTAAGAAGCTCTTTGTTTCAACAAAAGATAAATTGACCCATAATAAGGAGGAATCTGTTATGAACGGACTGGATATGACGGTTATGTTTGTCTATTTTGGCGTATTGGTTGTAGCGGGTATCATTGGCTCATTAAAAGCAAAGTCATCAGAAGATTTTATTTTAGCCGGGCGAAACTTGGGGATGTTTATGTATTTAGGATGTTTGTCTGCCGTTATTTTAGGCGGGGCGTCAACGATTGGAACCGCTCAGCTTGGCTACGAGCACGGGCTGTCTGGCATTTGGTTTGTGACGATGATTGGACTTGGAATCATTACGCTTGGCACGATTTTTATTAAGCGGATTTCGTCGTTGAAAGTGACTACTATTAGTGAGCTGCTAGGAAAAAGATATAACGCTCAAGCGCAAATTATCAGCGCCGTTGTTGCCGCTATTTATACACTCATGGTATCGGTCACTCAAGTGATTGGAATGGGAACGATCATTCATGCGTTGCTTGGATGGAACATGACGGCCTCGATGCTAATTGGCGGTTCGATTGTTTTGTTCTATACGATTTTAGGCGGAATGTGGAGCGTAACGGTTACTGATATTATTCAATTTGTTGTGATGACGGTGGCGATTTTTGGATTTATGCTTCCGATGAGTGTATCAGAAGCAGGAGGTTTCAAAGCCCTTACCGGAGATTTACCATCATCGTATTTTGATTTTTCATCGATTGGATACGGTCAAATTTTTCAGTATTTCCTTCTATATACGCTTGGTATGGCAGTTTCTCAAGATATTTGGCAGCGGGTATTTACGGCGCGAACAGAAAAAATTGCGCGAAACGGCTCTATTTTTGCAGGGGTGTACAGCATTGCCTACGCAATTGCGGGAAGTGTAATTGGAATGTGTGCATATTTGCTGCTGCCAAACGCAGAAAGCAGTCAAAGCATTTTTGCGACGCTTGCGATTCAAATTCTGCCTCAAGGGTTATTAGGTCTCGTACTTGCAGGCGTTTGTTCGGCGCTGATGTCAACTGCTTCAGGGACACTGCTTGCGTCTTCTACGCTCATTAGCAACGATATCATTAAAAAAGTGTGGCTTAAAAATATTTCAGAGAAAAATTATTTAATTTTAACCCGTGTGAATACACTTATTGTCGGCGTGCTTGCTATTATTTTTGCTCTTTGGATTCAAGACGTGCTTGTTGCTCTAGACGTGGCGTATGCCATCTTATCAGGAGCGATTTTTGTTCCGTTTGTTGTCTCGCTGTTTTGGAAAGACATTCATCCAAAAGCCGGAGTTTCAGCGATTGTTGTTAGTACGCTAGTAGTGCTTGGAGGTCTATTGATTGAAGGACTTTCTTCTACTACGCCAATTCTATACGGCATTTCAAGCAGCATCATTGTAATGGCTGGATTTGCGGTTATGGCTCGAAACAAAGAACTGTCTGATCAAGAAAAGGTTCAAGAAGATATGTGAATAAGGGGGTAAAAAGCTTCTCATAGTAAAGTGAGAAGCTTTTTAGCATTTTGTATGCATAAGTATAGACAACGAACGGCAAGGAGGAGTACACTAGACGCTCAGATTATAGAGATAAGGAGATTGGTACATGAAGAGCAGAACGTCCGTAATGGTTAGTATTGTGCTGGCAATGCTAGTGGCTTCGCTTGATTCAACGATTATGAATACGACGATGCCCGTTATTGCAAAAGAGCTTGGAAGATTTGATTTGTACGCGTGGTCGTTTGCTTCGTACATGATTGCAAGTACGATTTTATCTCCGGTAGCGGGAAGATTATCGGATTTATTTGGCCGCAAAAAAGTATTTGGGTTTGGAATTATTGCTTTTTTAATTGGTTCGATGCTTTGCGGAGTGGCAAATACGATGATTCAGCTTGTTCTTTTCCGTGCGGTTCAAGGAATAGGAGCCGGGTTTATGGTGGCCTTTCCCGCTATTATTGCCGGAGACTTATTTCCAGTGGAGAAACGAGGGAAAATTCAGGCGCTCTTTACAACGATGTGGGGATTATCAGCTGTGTTAGCACCGCTTTTAGGCGCTTTTTTTGTGGATTATTTAACGTGGAGATGGATTTTCTTTATTAATTTACCGGTATGTATCGTCGCGTTTCTAGCGTTAATGCCGTATCAAGAAAGCTATGAGCCGAAAAGAGCAAAAGTCGATTACATCGGCGCTATTTTGTTTGGAGCGGGCGTTACCTCACTGCTGCTCGTAACAGTAGTGGAACAAAACCGAATTGTGTATGCAGTAGCGGGACTTATTTTATTGGTCATTTTTTATCTCCATGAACGAAAACATGCTTCTCCGATTGTACCGCTGTCTATGTTCCAAAACAAAACGCTGTCATGGATTAACATCAATGCGTTTATTGGAACGGTGGCTTTATTCGGAACGTCAAGCTACATTCCGTTATTTTTGCAGCGAGTAGCGCATTTGTCACTGTTTATGAGCGGAGTGGCGCTGTTAGGAACAGCGGTTGGATGGATGTCTGTGTCCGTGCCTGCAGGTAAATGGATTTTAAAACACGGCTACAGAAAGCTGTTGTTAATCGGGAATGTGCTGCTGGTTGGCTCAGGAACACTTCTGCTTATGCTAAATGAAAGTCACGGCTTCTTTTATGTGTTTTGCGTCATGATTGTACAAGGACTGTCGTTTGGTCTGCTTTCTACGGTTGGAGTCATTGGTGTACAGCAATTAGTAGGAGGACATGAAAGAGGTATTTCAACGTCATTTTTTATGTTTTGCCGAAACATGGGAACAGCAATCGGCGTTACGATTATGGGTGCGTTGCTGACTTCAGGCGGAAGCTTTATGGCAGGCATTCATCACTTGTTTTTATTTGGCTTTGCCGGAAGCATCGTGGCGTTATTAACGTCGTTAAAGATTCAAAACGATACGGAAACAAAGCACAATCGAGCTGCTAGTTGAGGGAATTTATTCTAAATATGTTTATTTCATAAAAAAACGGGAAGAAACCAAATAAGGTCATAGAATTGCCTGAGAAATCGTAGGCATATTCTTCTTCTTCTTTCACTTACTACATGTGGGACGCCGGGTATCGGCGTCTTTTTTTTTGCTGTAAAAGAGCTGATTATATAATCAAACGCATATACATAAATGATTTTGTTCAAATAATGGGACTTTTTACAAAAATAAGTCTTTAAATGGTAAGTAACATTAGGTATAATTTAGGAGTTATTTAGCATATTTTAGAAATGTTTGACTGAGTTTGTACGAAAAAGTGAAAGGGGATATTTCATGTCATGGCTCACCAAATGGTCCTTTAAAAACAAAGCGGCTATTACCATTATGTCTATTTTAATTTTAGCTTTAGGAGTTATTAGTTATTTTACACTTCCGATGGAGTTCCTGCCGACCGCTGATCAGCCTCAAGTGTCAGTAGTAGTTATGGGGCAAGGAACGGATGCGGATTCTATGGAAAAACAAGTTACGTCACCGATTGAAGACGCGGTAGCCGGTGTTAAAGGAAAAAGCAACGTGTATTCGACAACGGGAGACGGCTATTCCAAAATCGATATTTCATTTGAATCCAAAACGGATATGAAAGAAGCAAAAACAAACGTCCAAGAAGCGCTGTCTTCGGTGCAGCTTCCAGCCAGCGTATCAAAACCTAATGTTATTCAATTAAATACCTCTATGATTCCCATCGCAGATATTTCACTCACATTTAAAGAAGGATTAACAAGAGACAATCTGGATCTTGCAGAGAAAAAACTGATCCCTAAATATAAAGACATTAAAGGCATTGCCAGTGTTCAAACATATGGAACAGCGGATTCCTACGTGTCTATTAAAGTTGATAATAAAAAATTGTCACAAAAGAACGTGACGATTGATAAAGTCATCAGCGTGTTAGAAGGAAAAAACACGTCCCTTGCAGTTGGAGAAAAAGTCATTAATAACAAGTCGAGCAACATCAATGTAACAGGTAAAGTTGACAGCTTGGACAAAGTGAAAAAGCTGCCGGTTGCACAGGGTGTAACGCTAGGCGACCTTGCAAAAGTAGAGGTCAAAAAGCCTGAAGGCGTCGTGACGCATATTAACGGAAAAGATGCACTTTTACTTATTGTGACAAAAGACAGTCACTCAAACGCCGTTAGCATTACAAAAGAAGTAAAAAAACTTTCTCAGCAAATTAACAAAGACTATAACGATGTGAATGCTTCTGTATTTTTTGCAACAGGGGATAGCGTACAAAACTCTGTTCATTCCATGATGAAAGAAGTGTTGCTAGGCGCACTTTTTGCGACTATTGTCATCATGCTGTTTTTACGCAGCGTTCGCTCTACGTTTATCACAATTGTATCCATTCCGCTATCGCTTTGCTTTACGCTTTTCTTATTATCCAAATCAGGCGTCACGCTTAATATTTTAACGCTTGGAGGAGTAGCGGTAGCAATTGGGAGATTAGTAGATGATAGCATTGTTGTGATTGAAAACATCTTCCGGAAAATGCAAAAAGAAAAGTTTTCGCTTGGTTTAATTATTGATGCCACAAAAGAAGTAGGCTCTGCTATTACCGCTTCTACGTTAACGACAGTAGCCGTCTTTTTACCAATCGGCCTTGTAAACGGAGGGCTTCAGGACTTTATGCTTCCGTTTGCTCTAACGCTGACGTATTCGCTGCTATCTTCATTAATTGTGGCACTTACGGTTGTACCGTTAATGAGTGCAGGATTATTAAAAAATGAAAAAATTCGCAAGCACAAGCAGCCGGTTCGTTTTACAAAAGTCATTACGTGGTCGCTTAATCATAAATGGGTTGTGCTGCTGCTTTCGCTGCTTTTATTTGTCGGATCTATTGGCGCCTATACGATGATGCCTAAAGGAGCGGTTGATAACTCTTCATCTGATTTTGTAGGCACAACGTTAAGCTATCCAAATAATACGCCAATTAAAACCGTAGAAGGAAAATCACTGCAGCTTGAACGCTATATTTTAGCTCAAAAAGAAGTGAAAGAAGTATATATGCAGCTTGGTAATACGGCCGAAGGAGCCAAGTGGGGAGACGTTGGTTCGCCTACTGAAGCTACGTATACGATTACCGTAAAAGACGGTGAAAACACGGATTCGCTAATGAAACGAATTCAAAATCAAAAGAAGCTCTATGACGGAGGAGATCTGAGCGTCAGTGCTGCTTCACTAATGGGAGCGTCTACTACTTCCATTACCGTTGATGTAATTGGAAACGACATGAACAAGTTAGAAAAAACGGCAAGCAGCATTAAGAAAGAAATCAGCGATATAAAAGGAGTAGACAAAGTTTCTACGAACCAAGACGAAAAGAAAACCATTTACTCTTTAGACGTAGATCCAACAAAAGCAAACACGCAGCAAGTAGCGCAGCAGCTTGGCGTTATGCTAAATAAAACACCGATTGGAGCGATAGATTTAGAAGGCAAGCAAGCAAACGTACTTCTTGAATCTGTCTTAAATCCAACGTCACCAAAAGAGTTAAAAGATATTTCTATTATGACAGAAACAGGACCGTCACCTGTTTCAAAAGTGGCTTCGCTAACGCAAGCTGAAAAGCCGACCAATCAGTTTCATAAAAATGGAGACCCGTATATTCAAGTAACAGCGGATGTCAATCCAGAAAAGCTTTCAGAGATTAATAAAAACATCCAAACAGCGATTTTTGGAGACGGTAAGAGTAAAGGGTTATCCATTTCAAAAGATGTTGACGTTGTAATCGGCGGAGCAAGCACGCAGCAAGGAGAAGATTTCTCTGACTTGTTCATTACCATGCTCGTGTCGATTGGTATTGTGTTCTTAATTATGGTCATTACGTTTAAAACAATCCGCACGCCGTTTGCGATTTTATTCTCACTTCCGCTTGCAGCGATTGGTGCCATTTTAGGATTATTAATCAGCCGCATTCCAGTAGACGTAACGGCTTTACTTGGAGCACTGATGCTGATTGGTATTGTTGTAACCAACGCCATTGTACTATTAGACCGTGTGAAGCAAAATGAAAAGAAAATGATTATGCGCGATGCGATTGTTGAAGCAGCCGCTACTCGTATGCGTCCAATTGTCATGACGTCCGCTGCTACGATTTGTGCGATGCTGCCGCTTTTATTTAAACAAAGCGAAAGCGGAAGCCTCGTTTCTCAAAGTCTTGCAGTCGTTGTAATCGGAGGATTGGCCGTTGCGACTCTGCTTACACTTGTAGTTATTCCGGTTGTGTATGAACTGCTTCACTTCAGAAAATCGAAAAAGCAAAGAATACAGCAAAAACAGCAGGAAGACGTAACGCCGCTATAATGTTTAAAAGAGGTTAGGACATAAGTAATTTAGTTGAAGGAAGAGGCTGGGACAAAAGGATTTTAGACAAAGTGAAAACCGAACCATTAATCAAGATGTTTGATTCGTGGTTCGGTTTTTTTGTTAGGGTAAACATAGGTTTCATGTGTGTAAGTCTTTCTAGCAGTTGATTGGAGGGCAAGGCGAAGACTCCTGCGGGAAAAGCGGAACAGGTGAGACCCCGCAGGAGCATATGCGACGAGGAGGCTCAGCGGCCGCCCGCGGAAAGCGAAGCCTTGCACGGAAATCAACTGCGGTGTCACAAGCGGCTCAGCTCATTCTCTCATTTGTTTGTCTTTAGCTGGAATTGATTTGGTTACGTTCCAGCCTCTTTTTTATGAAACTTTTTGACTAGTCAAACGTATAGTTAGATAAAGAAATGGAGGGATAGTATGTTTCGAATAAAAGAGCGATGTTCCGTTTGTCAAAAAGAAATTCAGCCGAATGAAGAAGTATGGATGAGAATGAAGTATCCAAGTAAAAGAGGAATGACCGAAATCAAAGCTTTTTTACATCAAGAGGCGCAGTTTGTATGCATGGACTGCTTTGGAAAAACAAAAAAATGAGTCAAATGCACGTGTTCTCTTTTCAAAATATTGACATAGTATACTTTATAGTTTAATATTTAGATAATTATCTAAATACTTAAATATGATGGAGATGAACTTCAATTGAATGAAACGTTTAAAGCCTTAGCGGATCCTACTCGCAGAAAGATTTTAGAGCTGCTAAAAGAGCGGGATTTAACCGCAGGAGAAATTTCCGAGTATTTTAATATGACCAAACCAAGCATCTCAAATCATTTAAAAATCTTGAAGCAAGCGGACCTCGTTCAAGATGAAAAAAGAGGGCAGTTTGTGATTTATTCGTTAAATACAACCGTTTTTCAAGATTTAATCGGCTGGTTTTTCAGCTTTCAGAAAGGAGAGAATTAAATGAAAAAACACGTATTTCCTTTAGGTATTACTCTTTTAACACTACTTGCATGGCTGATTGCACTGCCGCATCTTCCAGCTACAATGCCCATTCACTGGGGAGCAAATGGAGAAGCAGACGGGTTTGCCACAAAGATAAATGCAATGATTTTAACAGTAGGAATCATGGTACTTATTTATTTTGTCATCGCCTTTGTTCCGCGAATTGATCCGCGTAAAGAAAACTATAAGTACTTTTCAAAAACGTATAATATCCTGTTAAACGCCGTACTGCTATTATTCTTTTTTGTAAATATGAGCACTATTTTACAGGGACTGGGCTATAACGTGCCGATGTCGTACATTGCTCCGATTATGGCTGGACTCGTTTTTATCATTATCGGAAACTACTTGCAGCGCGTGCGCTCTAACTATTTTATGGGGATTCGTACACCGTGGACATTGAGCAATGAAAACGTATGGAAAAAGACGCACCGGTTATCCGGAAAGATCTTTTTTATCGGCGGACTGCTGATTCTTATTAGCGCTTTTTTACCTGATGGATACAAGTCAGTTATCATGTGGGGGAGTATCGTTCTGTGCGTGGCGATTCCTTATCTGTATTCGTACCTGGCGTATAAAAAAGAAATGAATATGTAGTCATACCAAAAAATCCGGTGAACACACCGGATTTTTTTATGGATAACATATCAGCCGTAACGCCACCGTTCGTGTCACGCCGGCTGATGAGAATAAATACAGCATAAAGTATGAAACGCGTTTCAGGTCAAGAGCTGCTATGAAAAAACTTACATTTCTTTACGATCGCTTGCTTCAGGCGGCTTTTCAATCCAGCCGTTTTTAATCATCACTTCGCTGCATCGCCCCGCTACTTTTAAGTCTCTTAAAATACACGCTTCACAGTGCCCGACAATATCAAGCCTCATACTAGTAGTCATTGCCGTTGCGTAATAGGTAATGGCTACTTTAAACATTGCGCCTGCGTGAAACGTCATCAGCTTTTCTGAAAATGGCGCGTGCGTAGACGTGGTGATTTCATTATCCAAAAGCGGAGGCGTATGAAGGTTTTCTTCGTGCATAATGGAAGAATAAAGCTCAATATGCTTGTGAGCCACATCAAGCCCCGTCTCCATGACTTTCCGCACGTCTTTTCGTTTGCTCACTTGTTTAAAGGCAATTAAAAGCGCTTTGGTTGCCATGCTTTTGCGCAAATTAAAATAAATATTTCCGGCTTCCGTTGCGTTTAAAAGGCGCTGCTTTCCTACAAAATCAAGAGCGTAAGTCAAATCTGTGATCGGCTCTTGTTGTTTCGGATTTAAAAAATAAGGAGCCGGCACATAAAGATTTTTTGCTAAAAGTAGGTCGAGAGACCGATTATATACTTCCATCACGTCCAAATTACACTGATGATAATAATCTCGAAGATCTCGGCGAACGGACACGCTAAATGAAATGCCGTATCCTGCCAAGCCGTGAATCGTCATGTCGTGAAGATACTTCAGCCAAAACGAGTCTGTAAAAAGCGGAGGTGCGTGCAAGTCCACATCTTCATCTGTAAAACCTTTTGGCAGCGGAAAATGTTCAGCATGAAAAATGGCAGTCAGCAGCTCAATATGCTTTTTCGATAGCTCTAGCGAAAAGGCAAACAGCGACCGAATCTCTGCATCCGTGCCCGTTGCTAGAACGTGTTTCGCTACACAAACCGCCAGCGTATCCTGCTGATACTGCGCGCATAGACTCGTTATTTCAGGCGAAGTCAAACGCTTGCTTTCTGCGTTCAATTGGCTTTCCTCCTATCTATAAAAATGGTACGTATTTATAAAAAACAGATAAGTATAGTGTGAACAAGGGTGTGTTAAATTATTCCACATTTAAATTGAAATCAAAATAGAAAAAAGACCCGCCCGGTAAAGAGCAGATCTCTATGTATTGGTTTATTTTTTATTCATTTCTTTTTCAATTTTAGGGTAGGTAATGCCGTATTTTTTAGAGACGGTAACTAAACTGATAATTTCTTCTTCAGTAGGTGGTCCCACTTGCGGCAGAGGAGCATTTTCGGGAACGGAAGTACCGAGTTCTTTAACGAATGAATCAAAGCCGGCAGGAGAAGCAGTAAGGATAAATTCTGTTTCTTCTGGTCCGGTCACAAAGCGGTGCTGAATACCTCGAGGAGCAAAAACATAATCGCCCGCTTTTGCTTCAATTATTTCTTCTCCTATGTAGAAAATCATTGATCCGCGCTTTACGTAAAACGTTTCGTCTTCATGTTCGTGAAGGTGAAGCGGAGGACCTTGGTTTGCTGGTTTCACTACGTGCGCCACGGCGTAAGCTCCGTTTGTATCTTCACCTGATACAAGAAGCGTTACTTTTTCATCAAGAAAATGAAATGTGTTTTGATCGTGTGGGGTACGGTGAAAAGCGTTTGTTAGCTGATTATGAGTTGTTTCCATCCTTTTATCTCCTTAAAAAACATATTTTGAGATTATTGTATACTAATATGAACGTTTTGTGTGCGGAATAATAGTTAAAAAGAATTATTTATTTACATTTATTATATTTTTATAGTTCCATTGTTATTGTTTGTGGATTTTCAATAGAATTTTCCTCAATTCTACATGCTAAGAATTTCCTCTATCTATTTTCCAAAACCACCCAATATGCTAGCATAAATATAGACTCGTTAAATGGATAAGGTGTAAAAGGAGAGTTTTTATGAAGTTTTTTAAAGATGCGTCTAAACGGGAGCATCAAAATTGGAATAAAGCTGTGTCGGCAGGTTTTTATGTACTTTTATTGCTGCTGTTTGTGAACGTAATAATGTATGCCTATAATGGCGCCGAGTTAGTGTCGTCATTTTCGATGTTTTGGACAGGGATGATTGTGACGTTTGGCTATCAGTTCATTTTAAATAGAAAAAGTGAGAAAAAATGAAAAAACAGCCCTGGCACCGTTCAGAAAAATTTTTGATGCTGCTGTGCTTTTTTGCACCACCTATTGGTTATATAGCGGTGGTAGTGAATAAGAAAAAGCTAAGCCGAGAACAGTGGCTGAGTAACTTAACGGTAGCGACTATTATCATGTCCATATGGATGCTGAAGTTTTTACCTCATGAGTGGGGACTCATTATTTTATTAACGGGAGTTGGAATCTACTGGTATCACCGGATTTTGAAGAAGTTTAAAAAATAAATACGTCCCGTTATAAAAGGGTTTTATCCATTTTTAAACAAGCAGTATAAAATGTTTCGAGATAAATACAAAAAATGCTGTCTAAGCATTTTTTGTATTATTTTTTTGTTTTGTTAGTAGTATAATAGTAACCGTTGATAAATGAGTATATAGAATTATTTTTTTAAAAAAACAGTGTTTTTGAACGTTTTATTTCGTGATTTAATTATTTATACCATAGGTTGTAGGTGTAAATGACTTTTGACCTAATATAGTGAAAATACGACAGCTGAGGTACTCGGAAAATGAAAGATGCCATTATTTTTTTGCATGGAATTGTAGGAAATCAAAGTGTATTCGCTAAAGAGATGGACGTATTAAAGAAAAACTATTACTGCACTTCATATGATTTTTATCCTTTAAAAAATATAAACCTGGATGATTCGTTTTCATTGCAGGCGTTTGTTGATCAGCTCTATATGCACTACATACAAATGAATATTAAAAAAGCTCATTTGTGTGCACTGAGTTTTGGCTGTCTTATTGCTCTGTCATTTGTACAAAAGTATCCACATATGGTAGCCAGCTTAACGTTTGTAGGAGGCTACTGCTGTAACGTTCCTTCTGTATATCATACCAATCTCCTTCAGCTGATGAATAGAAGAAGACAGCTTAGTTATAATGAGTGGTTAAAAGAGTGCGTTCGAGCGCTTAACCCGAATCGAAAAGAAATTCTAGAAGACTCAGAAGCTATATTCTTGGAAAGTGCACGTTTGCTACAGCCTTCTTTGTTTGAAAGAATAGTGCAATTAAATTTGGAGGTAAACTCTGAATTTGTATTGCGTGAAGTGAACGTTCCTATTTTATGGATAATGGGAGAGTACGATGAGTTATATAAAGGAACATTAGTGAACTTAAATCAATACGTCCCTCACGTACAGTATGAGGAGGTTAAGAGTGCTGGTCATGTAGCACACATCCACCAGCCCCTTCAATTTATGCAGATTTTTAAACGTTTCCTTCGTCAACAATCTTTTGGAAAAATAAGTTGAAACCATTCTTTTTAAAACCTTAGACACGTATCAGACAAATTTTTCTCCTTGATATTTTAGAGAAAACAGTTAGAATATGATAAGAATATAAATTTGTTCTAAAGATGTAAATAAAAGTTTTTATTCATAGATTTTTGCATGTTTTATAGTGATTTTAAATTGAGCCAACCAACGAGGTTGGTTTTTTGCATGAATTCATTGTTTTGAGTGAAAATGTGAGCATATAGTCCGATGTAAATTTAGAACACATGAATATGTTTTTAAAAGAATTAGATCAAGTCTTTAACAACAGGAGGCCATCACGAGTGTCGATAAAGAAAAAGTTATCGCTATTTTTTACTTTGTTGGTATTGTGTATTCTACTGGCGAATAATACGCTGCACTACATTCGGTCAAAAAATAGATTGATAGAATTTAACCAAAAGGAAATTACGCTGGTGACAGAAGAAATTGGGTACGAAGTAGAGAATTCCAAAAACAGTGCTTTATATTTGGAAGATCGAATGGGGCAAGAATTAAGAACGGCTTCCATTGCGATACAAAATTCGTTACCTGCTGACTACCATGATATTAGCAATGAACAATTAAAACAATTAGCTGAAAAGGTAATGGTATCCCACATTACATTACTAGCCCCTGTAGGAGACGATATTGTAGGGGTGAGATCTTCTGATGCTGATGAAGTCAATATGTCTACAAAGGAGTGGGGATTTTGGTATACGTCTTTTAAACAGCTTCTTTCTAAGCAGCCAGTTACGACGACGCGAGGGGTAACTCTGCCTCATTTCTGGAGCGGGCCAATTGAAGTGGCTTCTAGTAACCCTGATCACATTGATAAATGGGGTTATTATTACGACGGGTCTACTAATTATATTATAAACCCTTATTTCCGCGATAATCATGTGTTTGATGTTGAAAAAAAGTTTGGTCCAACGAATGTTATGAACCGTTTCACCAAAAAACTTGATGGTGTTCTTGAACTAACTGTTTTTAACCCGGAAACGTTCGGAGAGAAAAATCAAAACGTATATTTGAATGGAAATAAATACATCAGAATAGATGATCGGCCCATTTGGTACGGAACATATATGTATCGAAACACCTCCCATGACAAAAAGTTAATTCACAATGCCTTAAAAACTGGGAAATCCCAAAGTTATCTCACTGAAATCAATCATAAAAAAATACTAAAAACATTAGTACCAATTAAAGAAAAGAACTCTCCAACCTATGTAATAGGCGTTGTCTATGACTACGGACTTATTGAAAAAGAACTGCAGCAAGAATTAATCAAACATTTATTATTGTCTCTTCCTTTTATCTTTCTTGTGCTCGTTACAAGCTCTATTTTCTCAACATCCATCACGCGGCCTATTAAACGTATCATGGGGCATGTGAATCAAATCGCTAAAGGCAACTTTGGCAAGGTGCTGAATACAAGAAGGAAAGATGAGTTGGGAGGGCTCGTGGCAAATATCAACGATCTTTCTCATTTTTTGAAAACATATGTGGACGATTTAAAAAAGAGTCAGGAAGAAAGCGAGTATCATGCATACCACGATTTTTTGACAGGATTGCCAAACAGAAGGTACTTTAAAGAAGAATTAAACAGGCGATTAATTGAGTCGAAGGATAAATCCATTGATCATGTAGCCGTACTATTTATGGATATAGATCGATTTAAAGATATTAACGATACATTAGGACATTCAAAAGGAGACAAGCTCATTCAAATAGTAGCTAACCGCATTAAAGAATGTCTGCCTTCTTCTGACAGCTTTCTTACAAGGCAAGGAGGAGATGAGTTTGTTATTTTGTTTAGCGACTTTGCTCCAAACGAAGTTAATTGTATCGCCGAGAAGATGCTTGCATATGTTCAGCAGCCTTGCTACATTGACAATGACGAAATTTTTGTCAGCGTGAGCAGCGGTTTAAGCTTTTATCCGAATCATTCTACGAACTTAGACACACTTATTACGTATGCAGACGTGGCCATGTATGCTTCAAAAAGAAACGGCGGAAATAAGGTAACGATTTACCACGACTCTTTAATTAAGAAGCAGACAGAAAGGGTACAAATCGAAACGCGCTTGCGAAAAGCTATTCAAAAAAGTGACATTGACGTTTACTATCAGCCGAAAATAGAAGGGAAGCGCAATGTGATAACCGGCGTAGAGGCATTAGTTCGCTGGAATGACGCAGAGCTTGGATTTGTTTCTCCGGAAGTATTTATCCCTATAGCAGAAGAAGCTGGTTTGATTCACTCCTTATGGGAAGTTGTCATGAAGAAAGCTTGTTCTCGAGTCAGCAAATGGAATAAGGATCTGAAGGAAGAAATAACGCTAGCGGTTAATTTTTCTCCGCGGCAATTTCAAGATCCGATTGTGTTGGTTAATAAAATCAACCAATTTCTTTCGCTCTATAATTTTAATCCTGCTTGGTTTGAAATGGAAATTACGGAAAGTACACTGGTGACGAACGCGGAAGAAACGATTAAAGCTTTACATTTATTAAAGAAATATGGTATATCAATTTCTATCGATGATTTTGGAACCGGCTATTCTTCGTTGAGTTATTTAAAAAAATTACCAATCGATTGTTTGAAAATCGACCGGTCTTTTATTCAAGATATTCAAGAAGATTACAGCAACAGTGAAATTGCCAAGGCGATTATCAGCCTGTCTCAAAGCTTAAAGCTGCAGGTAATCGCAGAAGGGGTAGAAGAAGAATATCAACAAGCGTTTTTAATAAAAAATGGCTGTGATCATATGCAGGGATACTTGTTTAGCAAGCCCCTTCCTGCAAAAGATTTTGAAGCAGCGTTTTTAAATTGCTGAAGCAAAACCATCATTTAAAAATAAACTTACTAAGAAAAGGGAAGAGGAAATAGAAATATGGCACTTAGTACACAAAATTTAATTGCTCAACAATTTTTAGAAACAGTAGGCACGAATTCAACTGAAATAGATAAAAAAATAGGTCAAGCTGACACGTTTATGAATGCCGTGAAAGAACTCATTGATTTATGCGGAGATAATCCGGAAAGAGACGGTCTTGAAGAGACGCCGTACCGCGTGTTAAAGGCATTTTTAGAATACACAGAAGGCTACCGAGAAGATCCGAAAGCTCATTTGGAAAAAACATTTGATGTGAATCACAATGAATTGGTGTTAATACGAGATATTGAATTTCACTCAATGTGTGAACATCACTTTGCGCCGTTCTTTGGCGTTGCTCACGTTGGGTATATACCCGATAAAAAAATTACAGGTTTATCTAAGATCGCTCGTACAGTAGAAGGATACGCAAAGAGATTTCAGGTTCAAGAACGTCTAACAAATGAAATTGCAGATGCAATCGAAGAAGTGTTAGAGCCGAAAGGAGTTATGGTAGTTATTGAAGCGAAGCATATGTGCATGTGCGGAAGAGGAATTAAAAAATCTTCAGCTTCTACAGCCACTTCATCCGTTCGGGGAACATTTATGGAAAAACCAGAGGTTCGAGGAGAATTTTTATCTCTTTTACAGCGACAAATGTAAAGAAACAAAAAGCCATATAAGCTGAGAAGCAGAAGCGAGGTGAGCTGTATGCAACATGTTGACGTACTGATTATTGGCGGAGGACCCGCTGGTATTTCTGCTGCCGTGTGGTGTAAAAGGCTAGGCGTTGAGTGCTTGCTTCTTGAAGAGCAGGCACAGTTGGGCGGACAGCTGTTTACGATTTATAATGAGATTATTGATTATCCCGGAATACAAGCGGAAAATGGAATTGAGATGCAGCGTAAAATGGTTCAGCATTTTATCGATATGGACTGCTTATATGAAGCGAATACAAAAGTAATTTCCATTGACGAATGTTCTAAAACAGTAAAAGTAAAGCAGCAAGAAACAGAAAAAGAAATTAGCTATACGTATCTTATTTTAGCAACGGGCTCTAGCCAGCGAAAGCTGGGAGTACCGGGTGAACAGCAAATGATTGACCGAGGAGAAGTGTATTCAGCCTCAGCAGACGGTGAACGGTTAACAGGTAAAAGGGTTGCTCTTATTGGCGGAGGAGACCGGGCTTTTGAAGGAGCATACCTTTTAGCATCACAAGCAAAACAAGTATATCTGATTCATCGTTCTACGCATTTCAAAGCAAGAGAGCAATACGTTGAAAAAGTTCTTTCCGATCCCCGTATTAAGGTAATGACTGATACTGAAGTGACGGCTATCCATGGAAAGCATCACGTCACATCGATCGATTTAAAGCGTAAAAACAGTGAATGGCAAAAATTATCAGTAGACGCAGTGCTGATTAGACTAGGCGTAGCCCCCAATGTTGAACTCATTAAAGAAAAAGTTACGACTACACAAAGCGGGCTTATCGTTATCAATGAAGTGCATCAAAGCAGCAATCCATCTATTTATGCCATTGGAGACGCGTGCACGACTCCCTTGTTTTCTAGTATCAGCTCTTCAGCCGGTCAAGGAGCGGTTGTGGCCAAGCATTTATCGAGTCTCTTGAATGAATCATAATATCAAAAAGCATCTATCAAATCGATAGATGCTTTTTTATGTAACATAGTAAAAGAAACACAAAAGAAGTACGTTCACAGGCAGACAAATCGTTTGGAAAAAAGCAATGTAGTTTTTAGGCGCAGCGCTTATTCTTTTTACCAGTATACACTCGGTGATGAAATTAAAAAGAACGATGATGCAAGACACCATTATATACGCCCAGACGTTCTGCTGAAACAAACGGGTAAAAAGAGGCGAGAAAAGAAGTAAAAAAGCAGTGGTTTGAAAAGAACCTCTAGAAAATAGATCATGTTTTTTAGCACTGTGAGTCACGCTATCCCTCCTTTACATGTTTTATTTTACTAAATGTTGAAGCTGAAAAAAACGTTTCAATTATCCCTACCTGATATGTTCCTTATTTAGGGAAAGTAGAGTAAAATATATCTCAAATGTAGCTTATTGTAATAGTATAGAAGAAATAGATAAAGAGATAAAAGGAGGCCGCATGAGACCTTGCCAGATAAAAATACGGAGAAGGAGCAGTCGATCATGATAATCAAACATCTTGATCGTTTGAATACACAGCTTTTAAAAGAATACAGTGAAGGTATTTTTTTAATCAACTGTGAAGGCGATATCATGTTTAGCAACCGAGCAGCCTTCAAGCTAACAGGAAACGAGCACAAAGAAAAAAGCCAGCAGCTGACAGCTCTTATACATAAATCAAAACAACAGCAAGCACAAGATCTCTTTCAACTTGCTTTAAAAGGAGAAAAAGTTCAGTTTTCGACGATAATCTATCACAAAACAAAAAAAGAACTTCATTTATATATCACTCTTATTCCTATTATCGTAAATGAACAAGTAGCGGGTGTTTATGCCGTATGCCGAGATGATTCAAAAGAGCAAGAGCGCTCCAATCACATTTCTCAATTAGAAACGCATTTAAAAATGGAGCAAAAGCTTGCGAATGTAGGAAGCTGGTATTATGACGTCATGAAAGATAAAAGCTACTGGTCGCCTCAGCTGTATAATATTTGCGGATTAAATCCTAATCAGCACTTTACTCCTTCTTTAAAGAACGTTCTTCAATTCGTCAATCGCTGTGACCAAAAAAGATTAGAAAAAGCCGTTATGGAGGCACTTTCGACGGGAGGAAGCTACACAATTGAATATACACTGCTGCGGCCGAGCGGTGAAGAACGTACGGTATTTGAACAAGCGGATGCGGTAGCAGACGAGCAGGGAAACGTCATACAGCTGATTGGTGTTGTTCATGACATTACAGAATCAAAAGTGATTACGAATGAATTAAAGCAAAAAGAACAGCAGTTTCAAACGATTTATAACAATTTAGAGGCCGGAATATGGTCTGTTGATGTGCAAAGCAGTAAAGTGATTGTATGTTCAAGTGGTGTAAGCAACATTTATGGAGAAGATGCGGCTAAATTTTTAGGAAATAGAGACCTGTGGGAAAGCTTTATTCATTTAGAAGATAAGCCAGCTGTTGCAAAAACGCAGCATCAATTACAAAAAGGAAAAATGATTCGTCAGCAGTATCGAATCTCCACAAAAACAGGAGAAATGAAATGGGTAAAAGATCGATGCATTCCAACGCTTGACGAGAACGGAAAGCTAGTGCGCATAGATGGGATTATTGAAGATATTACCGCAGAAAAAAAGTATATAGATCAAATCGAATATCTTGCAACTCATGATTATGTAACGAACTTACCGAATCGAAGAAAGTTTGAAAGGGAATTAAAAAACTTTATCCGACAAATGAAAAAAGAAAGAGATTCATTAGCAGTCTTTCATTTAGGACTGAATCGTTTCAAACATATTAGTGATACATTAGGCCATGAGGTTGGCGATCGCTTGCTGCAGTGTATTGCTAATCGCTTAAAGAAGTTCGTGACGCCCCGTGTGATGCTAGCGAGAGTAGGAGAAGATACGCTTGCGGTTTGCTTTTTATCTCTTGCACACATCAATGAATGCCAAAAGCTAGTTGCGGCTCTTTTTCAAGAAATCGAAAAAGAAATTACCGTTGATGACTTTTCTCTCTACGTCACAGCCAGTATAGGAGTCAGCATCTACCCGCATGACGGAGAAGATGTAAAGACGCTATTAACCAATGCTAACCTTGCTATGCGGCGTGCGAAAGAAATCGGACGAAGCGACTGGCAGCTGTATTCGCCGTTAATGGACAGCGAGACGTATAAAAGCTATCATCTGGAAACAGGACTGCGCAACGCACTTCTTAAAAATGAATTTTTTATTGAATATCAGCCAAAGGTTCATACAAACAGCAGAGAGATTGATAGTATTGAAGCGTTAATTCGCTGGAATCATCCGGAATGGGGACGCGTATCACCGGAAGACTTTATTCCTTTAGCAGAAGAAACACATTTAATTATTGAACTCGGCGACTGGGTGATCGACTACGTCTGCAAGCAGCTGCAGCAGTGGAAGAGTCAAGGCTTACAAGTCGTTCCTGTTTCAATTAATGTCTCGTCTAAGCATTTGCTGAAACGAGGGTTTGTAGAACACGTTCAACAAACGTTAGCCCGTTACAACATCAACCCTTCATTTATTGAATTTGAAGTGACGGAAAGCTCCATTATTCAACATGAAGAACATGTAAAAAAAGTGATGGAAAAGCTAAAGAAAATTGGCGTCACGTTTGCTTTAGATGATTTTGGCACTGGTTTTTCCTCGTTGTCACATTTAAAAGACTTTGAATTTAATACGCTCAAAATCGATAAAACGTTTATCCAACACGCTACGGATAAAGGAAAGCAGCAGGCCATTACAAAAGGCATTTTGTACTTAGCTCATGCTCTTAACATGAAAGTGATTGCAGAAGGCGTTGAAACACAAGAGCAGCTTGAATTTTTACAAAAGCATAAATGTTCCTTCATTCAAGGCTATATTGTCAGTCCGCCAGTTGCTTATAAACAAATTGCGAAATATTTAAAGAAACGATTTTTATAAAAGGTGATGTCTTATTGAGACATCACCTTTTTAGGTTTGAATATGGTTTCTAAGCGGTCAAATTAATAGACGGATACTTACTACCACTCTTGTTTTTTATAACTAAATTGATTGAGGGTATACTATATGACAAGTTTTTCGAATTCTATCATCATACTCAGTTTAACTGCTTTAAAAAATAAAATGGTAAAATTATAGGTTTTTATATCTATATTTAGATAAATATTGTAATATAAATAGGTATTTTATAATAATGGAGGTATATGGATGATTTTATCAGTACGAAAAATGATTTTATTCTGTGTTATCGTAGCTTTTAGTTTATTGGGAACTAAACCAATTTCTACGTATGCTGCGATTTCCAATGCTGTACCAATAGAAGTAAATAAAGCATATAGTGGCGCACTACATGAAGGGAAAAATGAAGAAGATTTTTATAAATTTTCGTTACCTAGTGACGGCAATGTAACCTTGTCTATGAAGCAAAAGGCAGGTGTTACATGGAATGTAACCATTTTAAATAATAAAGGTGAGGTATTTGAATCCCTGCAAACTGATGACAGTGAATTGATTGAAGGGAATGCTGCAGTTCAAGTTGGGCTCCCAAAAGGAACTTATTTTATTCAGATTAGTCCATATAGCTCTGACTCTTATAATCAACGTTATGAATTTAAAGTGGGCTTTGCAGTCAGTAATAATTATGAAAAAGAGTTTAACAATAGCTTAGCTACTGCAAATGCTATGAATGTAAACCAAAGCTATAAGGGAACTTTAAGTGATGGTAATGATCAAGATATTTACAAAGTGACAGTGCCTAATGATGGAAATGTAACGCTATCAATGAAGCAAAAGACGGGCATTAGATGGTACGCTTCCATTCAAACCAGTAGCGGTAAAGTGATGGAAGAGTTAACTACAGACGATAGCGAATTGATTGATGGATACGCTTCAAAAGAAGTAGGCTTACCAAAGGGAACGTATTATGTTCAAGTTAGCGATGATTCTTATTCAGAAAACGAACCATATGAAGTAAAAGTAGGTTTTGTCAAAAGCGATAATTATGAAAAAGAATCTAATAATAGTTTAACAGCAGCTAATAAAATGAATCTTAACCAAAGCTATAAAGGAAGTATTAATAGTTCAAATGATAAAGACGTATATAAAGTTGATCTTCCAAGTGATGGGAATTTGACACTTTCTATGAAGCAACGAGCTGGAGTGAGATGGAGCGTTAGTATTTTAAATCCTAAATCTCAAAACTTTGATAGCTTTATTACAGACGATAGTGAACTTATTGACGGATACGAAACGATGCAAGTAGGCCTGCCGAAAGGTTCGTACTATATTGCAGTCGAGCCTGATAGTTATTCCGAAGATGAACCGTATGAAATAAAGACAGCTTTTGCAGCAACCAATACTTATGAAAAAGAGTTTAATAACACTTTAACTACAGCTAATTCAATTAATCTAAATCAAGTATATAAAGGAACAATAAATAATAGCAATGATAAAGATATTTATAAAATAGTGGTACCTAACGATGGAAATGTAGCGTTATCAATGAAACAGAAAGCAGGAGCAGAATGGCACGCGCAACTTCAAAACAGCAGTGGATATGTATATAAAGATTTTATTACAAATGGAGATGAGCTAGTTTCTGGAAATGCTTCAGTCCAAACGTGGTTGAAAAAAGGAACTTACTTTGCTGTTATTGAAAACGATAGTTATACAGAAGATATTCCTTATGAATTCATCACATCTATGAAATCACCTGCTTTAAAAGCATCTCAAATTAAAGTGACAAATAATAAAGGAAAAGATGATGTGATTGCAGTTTCAGGAATTTCCAAGGGAGACATTGTGAAAGTATATAACACAAGCTCAAAAGGAACACTTTTAGCATCTAAAACATCAACAGGACCATCAGCTACACTCACAACAAAACAAGTGGGAGAGAAAGCTGGGAAAGTATATGTAACAGTTTCGCGTTCAGGAATGAGTGAAAGTGATCGAGTAGCAGTCGGGTTCTCTGGAGAGCAGTCTAATGCTTTATCATCATCACAAGTAAAAATAACGAACAATAAAGGAAAAGATGATGTAATTTCAGTTTCAGGAATTGCTAAGGGAGACATTGTGAAAGTATACAATGCGAATTCAAAAGGAACGGTTCTTGCATCTAAAACATCAACAGGATCATCAGCTATACTTACAACAAAACAAGTGGGGCAAAAAGCAGGAAAAGTATATGTAACAGTTGCACGTTCAGGAATGACTGAAAGTGTGCGAACTGCAATTTCATTTGCTGGAGAACAATCCAATGCATTACAGTCGTCTCAAGTAAAGGTTGTGAACAATAAAGGAAAAGTAGACAGTGTAACCGTAAGTAAAATTTCTAAAGGTGATGTTGTCAAAGTATATAATGCAAGCTCAAAAGGTACGTTGCTTGCAAGCAAGGAGTCAGGCGGAATATCAACAACGTTATCGATTAAGCAGCTTGGGCAGAAAGCAGGGAAAGTGTATGTGACGACTACAAACCCAGGCATGACTGAAAGTACACGAACAGCTGTTAACTATAGTGCAGAACGATAAGTCAGTTTATATTGGTGAGCTTTTTATTATGACTTCTAATATAAACAAATAGAAAAGAGTCTCCGTTACGGAGACTCTTTTTTAATACCAATTAACGTAATAATTGAAGTACGTTCTGCGGTTGCTGGTTAGCTTGCCCTAACATAGCTTGAGACGCTTGAGAAAGAATTGAGTTCTTAGTTTGCTCCATCATCTCTTTCGCCATGTCCACATCACGAATACGTGATTCAGATGCCGTTAGGTTTTCTGATTGGTTACTTAAGTTATTGATAGTGTGTTCTAAACGATTTTGTAAAGCTCCCAAGTTTGAACGTTGAGTAGAAACAGTATTAATAGCGTCACCGATTGTATTAATAGCAGATTTAGCTCCCTCACGAGTGCTCACATCAATACCGTTAATTCCTAACCCTGTAGTACCCATATTGTTAATAGAGAGACCTACTTCTTGGTCAGCGTTAGCTCCGATTTGGAATTTGGTTTCACCTGAAAGTACAGTGATTTTTTTGGTGTCAGTTTCATCACCAGCAATAGTATATCCTTCGTTGGTCTTCATTGTAATGCCTAAATCAGAGAAATTTAGAGTTTGAGCGCCATCTTTTAAAGATAAAGTTTGAGCTTTTGCATCTGCGCCTGTTAAAGTAATAGTGTTTTCCGTATTATCAACAGCAATTGTATATTCTTGAGCTTTAGAACCTGATGTTGTAATACTTGCTACTCCTGCTACAAAAGCATCTGTATTAGTAGTGTTAGTATCAATCTTAGAACCTAATGTACCATTTAAAAGTGTTTTTCCATTAAATTGAGTTGTGTTAGAAATTCTATCTACTTCTTCTTTTAAAGCTGTAATTTCAGAGCTGATGGATTCTCTGTCTACATCATCTTGATTTGTATCATTAGAACTTTGAACAGCGAGTTCACGCATGCGTTGAAGGATATCAGCAGTTTCATTTAATGCGCCCTCAGCAGTTTGGATTAATGAAACGCCATCTTGAGCGTTGCGCCCAGCTTGATCTAACCCGCGAATTTGTCCACGCATCTTTTCAGAAATAGCTAGACCTGCTGCATCATCAGCCGCATTGTTAATACGCTGACCAGAAGACAATTTCTCCATAGATTTTGCTTGTGCATTGTTAGCTGTGTTGTACTGACGGTACGTGTTTAAAGCTGTAATGTTGTGATTAATTCTCATTTTCCTTACCTCCGTATAATGGTTTTACTTCTTGGCTTACATCCTTGTATGCAAGAAGTTTCTCGCCCTTGGACGAGATAAAAGTAATTGAACATATTAAGAAAATACGTTCATACTATATATCGACTGAGAGGTAAGGTTGTTTAGAGCTTTCATTAATTTATTTAATGAAAGCTCTGTACATATATATAAAGAAAAACCAGCTCTTTTTATGAACTGGTTTTTAGTATTAATGAGTAGCTCCACCTGAAACTAAAATGTCATCTTCCGTTACGATAGTGGTTTTTACAATGGAAAACACTCCCTCCACAATCAAATCCAGCGACATACTAGCTTTCGCAGGATGATTCACAGCTTGTTCAGGAAGGTAAGGAATATGAACAAATCCTCCTTTAATACAGCAGTTTTGAATCATATTCATCAGTCCATAAAACACGTGGTTACAGACAAACGTTCCAGCCGTTTGAGAGACGCTGCTTGGAATGCCTGCTTGGCGCAAGTTTTCGACAGCAGCTTTGATGGGCAGTGTCGAAAAGTATGCGGCGGGGCCGTTTACGATAATAGGGCGGTCAATAGGCTGTTGACCGATGTTGTCAGGAATTCGCGCGTCGTCTACGTTAATGGCCACGCGTTCGACCGTAATGCCTTCTCGGCCGCCTGCTTGTCCAATGCAAATGACGATAGAAGGGCTGGTTTCTTCTATATACGTATGAAGCTTTGCGATTGATTCACCAAAAACAGTAGGAAGAGGTTTAGCGATAATGTGATAGTCTTCAACAGCTACGCCGTCTAGAGCTTTTACTGCTTCTAAGGACGGGTTAATACTTTCACCTTCAAATGGTTCAAAGCCAGTCAGTAATACAGTTGTCATTCTATTACTCTCCTTTAAAAGTGATATACAAGGTAGTACATTAATAACGTATTCACAACAAAAACGGATAAAGCGATCGGCACTTGCGCTTTAATCACGGCGTTTTTGTCTTTTAATTCAAGCAGCATGGCAGGCACGATGTTAAAGTTGGCTGCCATTGGCGTTAACAGCGTGCCGCAGTAGCCAGCAAACATGCCAAGAGCTGCCATAATCGCTGGATTTCCTCCGTGCATATGTACAATCAGCGGAAGTCCAATACCTCCTGTAATAACGGCAAACGCAGCAAAGGCATTTCCCATGACAATCGTAAATAGCAGCATTCCTAGACAATAAGCCAGCACAGCAACAAACGCATAGTTAGTCGGAAGAATGTCACTTACAATATCTGATACTACTGTTCCAACGCCTGATTTTGAAAAGATGCCGCCAAGCGCTGCGAGCATTTGCGGTAAAATAACTGCCCAGCCAACTGCTTGAAGCAAGCGGCTTCCTTCTTTAACAGGCACGTCCATTTTTGCTTTTGTGACGCCCATTGAAGCGACAAATGCAATAACAGCTGCGATTGCCAGTGAAATTAACGTGACTTTTTCTGGATCAATTAACGCCCAGTTTCCAAATTTAATTTTCCCAAACAGAAGGGTGCCGATAATTGTAAAAATAGGAATAAATAAAGCCGGTAAAAAGATTTTGTTTTTTAATCGCTGCGCGTGAGCCACTCGTTCTTCAGCAGGTGTTTCGGCTTCATTAGATTTAGTTACACGATTAAATGAAGCAAGCAGCACCATAATAATGACTAAACATCCTACATAAAAAGGCGGAATCACGTTGCCAAATAAAAACGTAACGGAAAACAACACCCAAAATAGAGAAGACCCTAAACGGTTAGGATGGTTGTGATCGCGTGCGATTCGAATCGCGATAAAAGCGACAATAATACCGAGTAAGTAGTAAATCGTATCGAGCGTCAGGATGCTTTTCATTTAGCTCGCCTCCGTCTTTGAAGATGATGTTGGGTTGTGTTTGGTCATTTTTTTGTGAATTCTGCGGTCTAACTGACGGAAGCGAATGGTGCTGATCAGCAGCGCTGCGATGGCTGTTGGAATGCCCCAAAGCGCCATATCCCAGACGTCGACATGAATCCCTACGGAGTCAAAAAATCCTTTCATTAAAAGAATTCCACCCGTTGCGATAAAGATATCTTCTCCGAAAAACCAGCCCGTATTTTCAGCCGCGGCTGCGTGAGCTCGAATATCTTCTTTGACTTTAGGCGGAAGCTCTCCGTATTTGGCACGAGCCGCACCTTCAGACATCGGCGCCACTAGCGGACGTACGGATTGAGCATGTCCTCCGATATTTAAGCCGACTGCGGCTGAGATTTCACGGATAAAAAGATATATAAGTAAAACATTTCCAGAAGAAGCGTTTTTCGCTTTTTTGATCAGGACTTCCGCTTGTTCCTTTAACCCGTATTTTTCTAACACGCCAAAGATAGGAAGAGTAAGTAAAATAGCCATAGACATATAGCGGTTATCGACAAAGAACTGACCAAACATCGTGATTACTTCATGCAGTGACAAACCTGACACAAGGCCCGTCACGATGCCTGCAACAGTCACAACAAGCAGTGTATTTAAACGAAATAAAAATCCCACTGCCACTAGCAAAACCCCAATTAATTTCAACATAAAAAATCCCCCTCCAGTATGTATAGACCGTGCTGCAAATTCACCTCCTTTGTTTTCCTAGAAAAACAAAGATGTTTCGAGTATAAACAATTCTGAAAATTAAAACAAGATGCTTAAGGCATAAAATAGTTTTATTGGTGAAACAAAATTATAGAAGGAAGATTTATATAATGTCCATGGACTCAGAAGTAAAAGAAAGAATTCTGCTAGGGAGTTTAGGTAGTAATTTTTTTAGTTGATCCGTTGAAAACACCTCTCCTAAAATACCAAAAATGGTGTATAATGCTAAAAGGTATGAATATAGAATTATATAGATTTTAATAAAACAAATCTATATGACTATATTTTAAACAATTTATTGAAGGGGGAAGGAGTATTTGAATTGTTCAAATTGCGGCCATTTTAATGAGGGCGGAAAGTTTTGCGTGAAGTGCGGTCATAAATTGCAAGAAGAGGTAGCTGTAAGCCAGGCAGCAGCAGCATCTGAATATCAGCCTCAGTCACAAACTGCGTATGCGCCTCAACAGCCTAATCAGCGTGTCCGTCAGGCGAAAAAAGTGTCAAAATCATTTTTTAGTTATTTTGCAGAAGGAATTAAAAATCCAACAGCTACAGCACAAGCAGCAGGGGAAAGCCAATTCGTTAATGCTCTTATCACCCTCATTCTTTATGCTCTTAGTATACCCATTATGCTGTATGTAGGCTGGAAGCTATTGTTGATTCAATTTGTTCGAAGCATGTTCAAGCTTCCTATTATCAGTGAAGAGCTGGCTCCATCTGACATGGAGGATTTTAATACAGGCGCTGATTTAATAAAAGCCACAGATATCAACAGCATCATTCACTTCAATTTTACCGATTTTGTCTTTAAACAAGGGATTTTCATTTTTATTGGACTCGCGATTATTATTGGGGCAACATATGTTGCAGCAAAGTTTGGAAAGGTAGACGTTTCTTTTAAAGGATTTTTCTCACGCTTTGGCACGTTTATGATTATTCCAACAGCGCTTCTTCTAATTGGACTTATGCTTGCATTTCTTCACGTTGAATACTTCTCTTATTTTATGAATTTTGGTTTACTGAGTATTTTCCTTGTGGTTCCATTTACGATTGCTAGCTTTAAGCAAAGCGGAACAAATGGGCTTGATCGTATCTATAGCACTCTTATTGTATATGTAGTCATTACGATTGTACTGACGTTCATTGCGAATGGTTTAGGAGAAGAAGCCAAAACCATTATTACAAGAATGGGAAACAGCAGTGAATTAAATGATCTGTTTTAAGTCTGCAGAAAGCATCGTTTACAGCGATGCTTTTTCATAACACTATAAAAGGAGTGTAGAAATTGGGATATTGTAAAGAGTGTGGACATCAGTTAACCAATGAGCATCAATTTTGTCCAGAGTGTGGACATCCCGTCGAAAGAAAAGAGACTTCTAGCCAAGGAGCAAAATCACAGCGTTATGTAGAACCTGCACCTTCAGTAGAGGAAGGGAAAGAATCGGTAAAACCTTCAAATAAAAAAATAAAGGTTATAGCCATTTCAGTTATAGCAGCAGCTGCTATACTTGGCGGCGCTTATTACGGAATAGATAAAACAATGATGTCGCCTAAAGCTGTGTCAGAAAAATTTATTGCTTCAGTAAAGGGCAATGATGTTGATAAAGTAAAAAAATATGTAAATGATGGTCAAATTCAACTAGAAGCCAACGATGAGCAAACAAAATCATTTATTACATATTTGCACGAAAATCCGGATGTAATGAAATCAATCTCTGAAGGGTTAGCGGCAGATAGCAGAGCGCTTGAAGCAGGGGTTCCAAGCGAAGATCACTCTTCATACGCTAAGCTAGAACAAGACGGAAAGAAGTGGGGAATCTTTGATCATTACACGGTACAAATAAACCCTGTATATGCAAAAGCTCAGTCTACAGAAGATGCGACAGTAGTATATATTGACGGTCAAAAAGCTGGAACGGTAAGCAGTGACTCTTCTAAAAAGATTGGTCCATTTTTACCTGGTACACATACTTTAAAAGGTGAAGTGCAAAATGATTACGGAAAAGTTGAAAACGAACAAGAGATTGAAGCCACCAACGGAGAAGATGTAAACGTTGAGTTTGATTGGTCAGATCATGCAGTATACATCTCTTCAGATTATGATGACGCGACGCTGTTCGTTAATGGTAAAGACACAAAAACAAAAATTAGCGATATTGATTATTTAGGGCCACTCCCGATGGACGGTTCAGTAAAACTATATGCAAAACGCGGAGAAAAGAAAACGGAAGAAGTATCAATTAAAAAAGGCATAGAAGATGTTGCGCTTAATTTTGATGAAAAAAATACGACAGCAGCTACGGCAAAAGCATCGGCTCCTTTTAAGAATCAAGAGACGACGGACAAAGGTTTGGAAGTCAATTCTGGAGTATCTACTAGTGAAGTTTCTAGTTTTATCGAACAATATATGTACGCTACAATTTCCTCAATTAACAGTGGAGACTTTTCTGTTGCAGCGCCTTATATCGATACTAACGGACCAAAATACAAGGAACAAAAAGATTATACAGCTTACCTAATCAAAAAAGGAATAACAGAAGATTTATTAAGCTTTAATGTAAATAGAGTAACAAAACTAGATGACTCTATGTATAAAGTATATACAACAGAAGAGTATGATATTTCGTATGGAGACGGATCTGTTAAATACAAAAAATTCAACAGTATTCATAAAGTAAAAGAATTATCTGATGGAAGTTTGGGAGTTTACCAGCTTATTAGTTCAACGGAAGTAAAATAAAAGCTGATAAATAGACCCTGAAATAGCAAAAAAGGCAGTAAGGAAAAATAATAAAAAAAGACGTCTTCTATGAGGAGACGTCTTTTTTATGTATCAAACCCAATACCTGGGATACTGCCGATCTTGAAATAAATTGTTATACACGGTAGAAATCAATACGACCACACATGCACAAATCATAATAATACCTAAATATCCCCAGCCTGCTTGAGTGTTAATGGCGACAATCGCGCTAGCCGCAGCAGGAGGATGAACGGTTTTAGTAAGAATCATTAAAATAAGAACAAAAGCCAGCACAATCGCAATCGTAATAAGACTTCGATGAAATAAACTCCAAATAATAAGTGCAGAAACCGTTGCTAGTAAGTGCCCTCCAAGCACGTGACGAGGCTGTGATAAAGGCCCTTTATGAGCTCCGAAAACAAGCACGCAGGTTGCGCCAATCGGAGCGAGCGCCATTGGATAACCAAGCGCTAGTGCAATCGCGCTGCTAATGATAATCGCAATTAAGCCTCCGATCGAAGAAACGACTGCATCTCTATAATTGATTTTCGGTTCTTCTTTTAGTTCTCCTTTCATCTTTTTAGCATAAGAGCTTAAGTAAGACAGAAAGGGACTTTTTGTTTGAGAGAAACTTTTTTCAATCTGCATTTCTTCTTTCCTTTCTCCTTTGTAAGTAAAAGTTGTTTGTCAAGTTGTATGTCAGAACATCTGCTATATTAAGTTAGTTTATAAGAAAACAAGGATTACTGGAAGAGGAAAAACGTCTTTTTTTAGTGGAAATTCTTTTTACGAACCAAAAAAGGCGTAATGGAGGGGAAAAGGGTCTCCGTGTGCAGTAAGTACAGGAGAGATGTATAATAAACTTAGAGGTGACTAAATTATGTATCTAGTAGACTACCATCATCACACGAACAATTCATTCGACTCACAGGCAGTCATGAAAGAAGTTTGCGAACAAGCTGTGAAAAACGGCATAAACGAAATTTGTTTTACCGAGCACTTTTCATTAAATCCATTAGCACCAACGTACGGTCATATGGATTTTGATAAATATGAACGAGAACTAGCAGAATGCAGAGATCAATTTCAAGGCCAGCTAGTAATTAAAAAAGGAATTGAAATTTGTGAACCGCATTATTTAAAAGAGAAGTATCAAGAAACGGTGAAGCAAGAGAACTTTGATTTTATATTAGGGTCGGTGCATAACATTAATAACATCAAGCTTCGTAAACATTTGGAGCTGAACGATAAAGAAGCAATTTACCGCGCTTATTTTAATGAAATGTATAAGCTAGTAAGCGAAGCCGACATTGACGTATTGGCTCATTTAGATTTAATGAAGCGCTATGCGTTTGAGCAATATGGTATTTACGACTTTCATCAATTTAAAGATGTTCTTGCGGAGATTTTGAAAACAGCCATTGATCGTAATATTGGAATTGAAATTAACACTTCAGGTATAAGAGGGAAGCTGGGCGAAGCATTGCCGGCACTTGAAGTTGTTGGGCTGTACCGCGATTTAGGCGGAGAAATCTTAACGATTGGATCTGATTCACACTTTGCTGAAACGGTAGGAGCTCATATGAAAGAAGCGGTTGAAATGGCGAAACAGTGCGGATTTACGGAGATTTATACGTTTGACCAGCGTCAGCCAAAAGGAATTCGTATTTAATAAAATGGTGTTTCACATCTGCTTCAAGCGTTTTTTATACACGTGTTTCTATGAGGAAATGGTAGAAGAATAATGAGCATAAAATACAAAAAGCACGCTCTGATCTGAGCGTGCTTTTTGTATTCAATTCTGCTTAAACTCTTTTAAAAACGTTCGGACTTCTTCTATGGTCAGCCCCATTGCGCGAGCTGTTTGCATAAGACTTATCCATTCCTGATCGATCGACAGTACATTCTCTTCTTTCATTACGATTCATCCACCCTTTGCCAGGGAACTCAGCCGTCATAGCCAAAATAGGCCTTAGACCCGAAGCTTTGCGTCACTATTTTTCAATAATTTTGCCTTTGTCTGGATAATTTGTAATAGTTACCATATATAACCTATGTTCATTATATAGTATGTTTGTCATGAATGCTGTCGAAATAGGTCGATTGTCATAAAAAAATCAAATAATTAGTCAACTAATGTATTCATTTTTTTTCTGAATTTTAAATAGGAATGAAATTCAGTAAATTCCTCTTTGGTCATTCCATCGTTAATTGCTTCTTCTATTAAATAAAGCCACTCGTTGCTTAGAGATAGTTTTGAAGAAAATGCAAAATCTCTGCTTCCTGCTTCAATTAATTCATCGATTGTTGTATTAAGAGAAAAAGCTATTTTTTCTAGCATGTGAATAGACGGGTTATTGTTTAGGCCTTTCTCTAAATGAGATAAATATGACTTTGAGATACGGGCTTTTTCAGCTAAGCGTGTAATAGAATATCCGTTTTTTAATCGTAAAGTTTTAATTTTGGTTCCTATCACGTTAAGTTCATCCTTTTCTTATATCCTTTTTGTTCATTATAACGCATATTAGTTTATTTTTATGTATTTAATTATAAAAAAGGTTCTTTATAACGAATGACTTCTTGTTTTTAGAAGCTTTTTTAGTTCGAAAGTCTCTAGTGAAGTTCATAGTTGGTTCATAGAAATCCTTCACAATAAAGATAGAAACCTACAAGACAGGAGAGATAACCATGATCTGGAAAACTGAGTGGACAAAATGGAGCCATCACAGCGCGCTCCAAGTGACTTGCACAAACAAGTGACTAACGTGACCAAAAGTAAATGAGAAGAGTCCTTTTACAAACAGCAAAACATGACGCTTTATGATGGGCTAATAGAGCTTTATGAAACCTATGGCTATTACAACGAGTCTCTGACTTCGTTCACTTTAAAAGGAAAAGACGGAGCGGAACAAATTAGCCGTATTGTGAACGTATTCCATGAGCATCCTCCTGCAGAAATAGCGGATGCGACAGTTGAAAAAATAGAAGACTATCAAACTGGAATAAGAACCAACTTACTGACCGCTCAGCAAGAAAGAATGAACTGGCCTTCGGCAAATGCACTCAAATTTTGGCTGCAAGGAGGCTCTTGGTTTGCGATTCTCCTCTCAGGCACAGAGGCAAAAGTGAAGTTTTATTTTGGAGTGAATCAAGAGACGGAAAGTGAAAGTAAAAAGAGATTAAAAGAAGTAGAAACAAACGTCATCAATATGATCGAAAGCCTTGTGTACTAATGGAGAAAAAACGTGCTGATTGCTTCAGCGCGTTTTTTATTTCGATAAAAATTCAAAAATGTACTATGGATAGAACAAGCCTCATGACCGATAGATATAACGAAGTGCAAGGGAAAGAAAATCAGTGAAAAGGGGATATGGTATGGGGGTCTTGCGCAATTTAAGTATTTATCGAAAGCTATTAATCATGGTTATCATTTCGACGATTTCACTAATTACAGTAGCAGTCATCAGCTATTTCTACACGCAGCAAATTGCTGACAGCTCGGAGTCTATGTACAATGACCGCCTGCAGCCAATCAGGCAGTTAGGGCAAATTCGTACGAATAACCGAGCAATTGATGCGAATACGCTTGAAATGATTTTATCAAAAGGTGAAAACTATCAGCGTAAGCGTCTCGATGAAATTCAAGAAAAAGAAGCTGAAAATAAAGAGCTCATGGCACAGTATAAAAAAACATTTTTGCTAGATAGTGAAAAAGAAAAATTAGCTGTATACGAAGAGAATATTGGCAACTTAACACAAGCAAGAAGTGAAGCTATACAGCTTGCTCAAGATGAAAAAGGAGATGAAGCCTATAACGTTTTTTCTAAACAAATCGTCCCCCTGCGTACAACCATAAACAACACGCTAGATGATCTTCAAACGATAAACAATGACGAAGCAAAAAGCATTTACCAAAAAAATAAGCAAAGCGCAAAATCAGCGGTTACTACTCTTTTACTCGTCAGCGCGTTGGTCATCCTACTTACAATAGGGATTGGACTTCTGATTGCACGCATGATTACAAAGCCTTTAAACGATATTAAAAACCTTATGGAAACAGCAAAAGACGGGGATTTTCAAGTGAAAGGCACCTACGAATCCAACGATGAAATTGGCTCCCTTACCGCTTCATTTAATAAAATGATTGGCGGATTAAAAGAAATGATTATGTCCGTTGGAAACATTTCATCAACGGTTGCAGCTTCTTCAGAAGAACTAAGCGCCAGCGCAGAACAAAACAACAGTGCGATTGAACATATTTCAGGCATCACTGAAAAACTAGCCTCAGGATCCAACCATCAAGTGAATCAAATTCAAGAAAGCTCCACCATTATTCACCGCATTACGAACCAAACATCAGAAGTTGTTGAAAATGTCGAGCAAATCACTAAGCGAGCACTCGACACGGCTGCGATTTCAAATAGCGGAACAGCGACCGTTGAAACAGCAGCCAAACAAATGAAATCAATCAACGAAAATGTCACCGAACTCTCATCTGTTTTTCAAGGTCTTAGCGAACACTCAGCTAAAATTAGTCAAATTAACGATGTCATCACAACCATTGCTGATCAAACAAATCTGCTTGCTTTAAATGCAGCTATTGAAGCAGCAAGAGCAGGAGATCACGGAAAAGGCTTTGCCGTTGTGGCAAGTGAAGTACGTAAACTAGCAGAAGGTTCATCCAACTCAGCGAATCAAATTAAAAATCTAGTTGCACTCATTCAAAGCGAAACAGCTCGAACGCTTCAATTTATGACGGTCACCACCAAAGAAGTAAAAGAAGGCCTAGCAGTAGTGGAACAAGCGGGTACGTCATTTCTGCAAATTAACGAAGCTGTGCAGCACGTAGTGAATCAAATTCAGCAGATCGGAAGTGCTATTCATAATCTAGCCAAAGGTACGCTTGAAGTCCAGCAGGCGATTCACGAAGTTAACGGCATCGCTGAAGAAGCGGCAGCCGGTGCGCAAAACGTATCAGCTACAACTGAAGAACAGCTTGCTTCCATGGAGGAAATTGCTTCATCGGCAATGGACTTAGCAAATATGTCGGAGGAACTGCAAGAATTGATTGCAAGATTTAAAATATGAGAAAAAGCATGGAGCCAGCGCTCCATGTTTTTTGTATGAAGTAGGCTTATTTAAGCTACAAAGTACTCTCTACCATAGTTCTGTGCTCTTTCTTCAACAGTGAAGTTGCAAAGAATTGATATACCCGTTATCAAAAGAAGGTGATAAGATTTAACTAACAAGAAAACGTTTACAAAAATAAAAACAAGTACACGTTACAATCCATGATTTATAAAAAAGGGGTTTGTAGAAATGGAGATGTTAACAACACGACAAAAGAAGTTATTACAGTTAATTATTAGCGAAGAAGAGTACAAAACGATTGATTTCTATTCTCAGAAAATGAAAGTTTCAGAGCGAACGGTGCATAATGATTTAAAGCTAGTTTCTGGCTATTTATCAAAAGGAAGCGCCACTCTTCATAAAAAACCTGGAGTAGGAATTAAAATCAAGGCCAAACCAGATTATAAGCTCATGCTGTTAAATGATTTAGATCTAAAGAAAGAAGAAATTGATCCTCTATCAACTAAAATAAGAAAGATGAAAATTATACTGCAGCTGTTATATGCAAATCAGTCGACTTCTCTTCAAAAGTTATCAGAAGAATTTATGGTAAGTAAAACATCGATTGTAAAAGACTTAGAGAAAGTAAAAGAATGGTTAAAGTCCTACGGCTTACTTTTAGTAAAAAACCACGAAGGCACAAGGGTAAAAGGAAATGAAGAAAGTACCCGAAGAGCAATTGCTGGTATTACAAATGAACTTTTAAATTTAAATTATCAGCAGGATTACGATATTCAATCCAGCAGCAGGCTGGATGCCGCGACTTTCTCAGGACTATCCAACTTGTTTGAAGACCTTGAAGTCACACAGGTAGAACACATCATTGAGCGTGCAGAGAAAAAGCTTCAGTATCGCATCAGTCATACGTATTTTCTGAATTTAGTTACACACATTTTAATTTTAATTAAGCGTGTTCGCTCTCATCAGCGTATAGCAGCTGTTAATGAGCCAGAGTTGCATCATCAAACGGATTACGTTTTGAAAATGTATACCATTGCTAAAGAGGTAAGTGAAGAAATATCTGAATGTTTCGATATCAGTATCCCGGAAAATGAAATCCACTATATAAAGCAGTATTTATTATGTTCCGGTATGGAAAAAGATATTTCACCAAGTAATGTTGAACTATTTGTAAACCACGCGGATAGTTCGTTAAAAGAGTTAGTAGACGAGATGGTTCAAACTTCGACCAAGGTAATGAATCTGAATCTGCAAGGTGACAAAGAGCTGTACACAGGTCTGCTCATGCATATTAAACCGATGGTTAACCGCTTGAAATATCAAATTAACATCAAAAACCCGCTTCTAGAAGAAATCAAACATCAGTATTCCGCAACATTTGGCATGACGTGGCTTGTTTGTTCCATCATCGAAAGAAAATTGAATGTAAAAGTAAATGAAGATGAAATTGGATATGTAACGCTTCATTTTCAAGCAGCAATCGAAAGATGCGTAGGGCTAAAAAGAGCAATTGTCGTCTGCCCCGGAGGTATTGGCACATCTCAGCTAATCGCAAATCGAATCAAGCGGCTTATTCCTCAGCTGGAAATAGCAGAAGTTATCTCTTTAGGCAGGCTATCTCACTTTGATTTAAGCAACATTGATTTTATTATTTCAACCGTTCCTTTACATATTGAAGTGAAGCCGGTTATTACAATTTCTTCGCTCGTAAGTGAAGTGGACATTAAAAATATTAATAACTTTTTTTGGGAAGATACATTTTCGAAAAAAGAAGCAAGTATAACATGTGCCAATTTATTTAAAATGCTAGATCCGCAGTTGATTTTTCCTCAGGTGAATTTTACAGATAAAGAACAGCTAATTGATTATTTATGTCACCAGCTTCAAAGCAAAGGATACGTGAAGGAAGGTTTTAAGCAATCAGTTGTTCAACGTGAAAACATAGCTTCTACTTCACTAGGAAATTCAGTAGCGATCCCTCACGGAGAAGATCAGTACGTAGAGCGTTCTAAAATTATTATTGCCACGTGCTCAAATGCGTTGGACTGGGAAGAAGGAGAAGTGAAAATTATCTTTCTGCTTGCATTAAAATTTGGTGAACAAATTGTTGTCAAAGATATACTTACAGATCTGTACAGTATCTTTGATTCTGAGAACACCCTTACTAGATTAACAGAATGTACAACGGCAGAAGAAGTGATGGAGCTGTTGGGAGAGGGGATGTAATGGTTATTAGTGAAAGCTTAGTAGCACTTGACTTAAAATCCAAAGATAAATTAGACATTATTAAAGAGCTAGGGCATTTAGCTTATTCGTCTGGGAAAATCAAATCAATCGATAAGTATATTGATAGCGTCTTAAAAAGAGAGGAAGAGTTCTCTACGGCTATCGGATATTCTATCGCCATCCCGCACGGAAAGTCCGATCAAGTAGTCGAGCCATTCATTGTATTTGGAAGAGTAAGCGAGCAAGTTGAATGGGATGAAGACGATGATAAAGAAGTGAAATTGATTTTCTTAATAGGCGTTCCTTTAGCTCAAAGCGGGGATGTTCATTTGAAAATTTTAGCTAATATTAGCCGGGAGCTTATGGACGAAGAATTTCGAGAAGAGTTAATTCACGCTCCTGGTGTAAGAGAAGTATGTTCAACACTTAAAGCAATAGCTCTATAAAATTTGAGGAGGAATAAACATGAATATTGTAGGAATTACGGCTTGTCCGACAGGAATTGCACACACATATATGGCTCAATCTGCTTTAGAAAAGGCTGGAAAGAAATTAGGACACAAGGTGATGATTGAAACGCAAGGAGCAATGGGCATTGAAAATGAACTAAAGAAAAAACAGATTAACTCAGCGGATGTTGTTATTTTAGCTGTAGGCTGCGCCATTGAAAGAGAAGAAAGATTTACCGGCAAAAAAATATTAAAAGTAGGAGTAGCAGAAGCCATTTCCAATCCTCAGAAAGTGTTGGAACAAGCAGAAAAGCTTATGACGCAAGAAGTATAAATGGAAGCGGGAGAGTGGTGCTATGAAAGAGTTTTTTAAAATCCTAAAAAATCATTTAATGACGGGTGTTTCCTACATGATTCCAGCGGTTGTAGTGGGCGGCATTTGCATAGCAGCTGCGTTAGCTACAGGAACACCTGGGGAAAATGGAATGGAAGTCACCAACCCTTTAATGAATAACATCTTAAGTATTGGTACAGCTGGATTTACGATGATGGTTCCGGTTTTAGCAGGCTATATCGCTTACTCCATTGCGGGTAAGCCTGGCCTTGTGCCGGGAATGATTGTTGGGTACATCGCTAACACACCGATTGGTGACAGTGAAGTAAAAGCAGGATTTCTCGGAGCGATTGTTTTAGGATTTTTAGCCGGCTGTTTTGTTCAGTGGGTAAAAACCTGGAGAGTGCCGACTATGCTTCGGCCAATCATGCCTATTTTTATCATTCCGATTACTAGTTCACTCGTAATTGGTTTAGGATACATCTATTTATTAGCCAAGCCGATTGGGTATTTTATGACAGCTATGACGGAAACATTAAAACAAATGAATGGATCAAGTTTGATTTTATTAGCGGTTATCTTAGGATGCATGATTGCATTTGATATGGGAGGCCCTATTAATAAAGTAGCCTGCATGTTTGCCTTTGGAATGATGGCAGAAGGCGTGTATACGATTATGGGGATTATAGCAATAGCGATTTGTACTCCTCCTCTTGGTTTAGGACTGGCTACCTTATTAAGCAAGAAAAAATACAACGATCAAGAAAGACAAGCGGGAAAAGCAGCTCTTGCCATGGGGATGATAGGGATTACAGAAGGAGCCATTCCGTTTGCCGCAGCCGATCCTTTTCGAGTGCTGCCTTCAATCATGGTAGGGTCTGCCACAGGAGCCGTCATTGGCGCTCTTGCCAAAGTAACAGATCATGCTCCTCATGGAGGGCCAATTGTTTTATTGGTTGTCGATCATAAGCTTTGGTATATAGGAGCTATTTTAGCAGGAACAGTCGTGACAGCCGTCATGGTCAATGCTTTAAAGAAAGATGTAACAAAAGAAGTGCCTGAAGAAGAACCAATGGATCAACAAAGCATCAGCGTCTAAAAGTCAATAGCAATCCCTCGAATGAACAATATGTGTATACATATTGTTCGTTCCATTTTAAAGGGGTGTTAACCATAAAAGGAGGAAGTATCATGCAAAAAGTAAACATTAATGAAGTGGTAAAAGTAATGCTCAATATGCAAGACAAAGGAGAGGCGGTTACGCTTCTAGGAATTGGACCCATGTCTAAAACGTTATTAAAAGCTTGTTTTGAATTAGGAAAAGAAAAAGATTTTCCGCTGTTATTTATTGCTAGCCGCAATCAAGTAGATGCAGCAGAACTAGGCGGAGGCTACGTTTGTAACTGGAATCAAAGAACGTTCACTCAAACGATTGCTGAAACAGCGGCTGAAACAGAGTTTAACGGATTGTATTACACGTGCCGAGATCACGGCGGCCCGTGGCAGCGAGACAATGAAAGAAATGATCATCTAGAAGAAGAACTGGCGATGCAGTTAGGTAAGCAGTCATACTTAGAGGATTTGAATAACGGGTTTGATCTGCTTCATATTGATCCAACAAAAGATCCTTATGAAATGGGAAAAGTGGTTCCAATGGAAAGTGTGCTGAGTCGTACAATTGAATTAATTCAGTACTGTGAAAGTGAACGAAAACGCTTAGGGTTAGCTGAAATTGGTTATGAAGTAGGAACAGAAGAGACAAACGGGGGGTTAACTTCAAGAGAAACTTATGAAACGTTTATTCAAACGTTAAACAGCGAGCTGGAGAAACGACAATTGCCTACTCCAACCTTTATCGTAGGTCAAACAGGAACGCTTGTAAAAATGACAGAAAATGTAGGAACCTTTAATTCTAAAAATGCCCAAGAGCTAGCAAGCATCGCCAAACAGTATGGAGTAGGTCTAAAAGAACATAACGGAGATTATATTGATGATCATATTTTGCTGCAGCACTTGCCGCTTGGCATCACCGCCACAAACGTTGCTCCGCAGTTCGGAACGGAAGAAACGCGTGCGTACATCGAATTAGCAAAAGTAGAAGATCAGCTTGCTCGAGATGGACTCATTGAACATCAATCAAATGTTGAATACGTCTTAACGCTTCAAGCTATTAAAAGTGAAAGATGGAGAAAGTGGATGGTAGGTGATCAGCGCGAGCTGCAAATCGGAGATATCCTCCAGCAAAAAGAGCTCACTGATAAAATTTTAGATATTGCCGGTCACTATGCATTTAACCATGAAGAAGTAAAAGCAGAAATTCAAACGTTATTTCATAATTTACGACAGTGCAATATTGACGGAGAACGTTTTGTTATTAATCGGATCAAACGTTCTTTAAATCAGTATGTAGAGTGTTTTAACCTGGAAGGGAGCACAACAAAGATTATGAAAGAAATTGGTGTTGAAGTATAAGAAAATAGAAAGCTGAAGGAACTTTCTACTTTTCTATCAGGCTGTTGAGAAGATTTGTTCTCAACAGCCTTTTTTGGCGTAAAAGAACTCAATGATAATCGTTATACTCAGTCCCGAAGAAATATTTTTAAACAAACTTAGCTAAAAAGATTAAAAAATGTCGAAAGTCTGCCGATATAACGAAGGAAAACAGAAAAATAGACAAGGAGACAAGTAGACAGAATGAAAAAGATTTTACCCATTGTATTCATGTTAAGTTTACTGATTACGGTTAGCTATAGTGCTGCAAGTAAGCCTGTACAGGCAGCTGAAACAGAGCCGACGGTATCCGTGAAATTAAAAAATTATTTAGGCAATCAATCCAGTATTAAAATTAAGCCCTCGCAGTCCTATACGATTGCAGACAGCGAAGTAACGCTTCAAGCTAATACAGAGTACGAAGTAAAAGTAGCGGGGAGCAAAGTCAAACTACTGCATAACCAAGAAGCTCTTGGTGAATTCGATAGCTTCACTGCTAAACCATCTACATACGAAGCCTTCCTTTCTATTAATAACAGAAACTACTTAGGGAGCGTACAGTTTACCAACGAAAGCAGCAAATATGTCAGACCCATCAATACAATTCCAATGGAAGATTATTTAAAAGGCGTTGTTCCAAAAGAAGTATATACGTCTTGGCATGCTGATGCGTTAAAATCTCAGGCCGTTGCTGCGAGAACATACGCATTAAGCTATGCAAGTAAAATCATTGATGATACAACAAGCTTTCAGGTATACGGAGGATATGAATGGTACAACAGTACCAGCAGCGCAGTTGATGAAACGTTTGGAAAAGTATTAAAGTACAACGGGGCGTTAATTAATTCTGTGTTTTCTTCAAGCAACGGCGGAATCATTGAATCTGATTATAATGCATGGGGAAAAGCTTCTCATCCTTACTTCCAAGTGAAAACTGATCCGTATGATCCTCAAACAAAATGGTCATTAACAGTTCAAAAACAGCAAATTGACCTATCTACAAAAGATTTGAAAAACCCAAATTCATGGTGGAGTCAAACAAAAGAAGCGGATGAAAAAATTGCAGGAAAAATTAAAGCACAAATGCAAACAGCGACTCAATTTAAAGGAAAAGACATTAAAATTGTAGGCATTTCTAAAATTAGCCTTTATCAGCCAACGTCAGGTCAGCGTATGAGCAAAGGAGATATCAGCGTAACCTACGTAATGAAAGGCGAAGTAGATCAAGACAACAAGCTTGCGGTTAAAACATGGAGTCGAACTGGAGATAAAGCAGATAACATTCGATTTATGCTTGATGGCATCCGCTTTAAAAGTTTGATGGTGACTAATCAAAAGGCAGATACCCAAATCATTACTATTGAAGGAAAAGGAAACGGGCATGGAGTCGGTTTAAGTCAATTCGGAGCAAATTCCATGGCTGCTCAAGGAAAATCATATACGGATATACTAAACTTTTACTATCCAGGCGTAAGCCTAGTCTCTCATTACGAGGACAAATACCCTAAAATTACTATTCCAAATCCAGCTCAAGTAGATCTAATCAAGGCTGGCGATAGTAAACTATCAGGAACAGCTGAACCTAATTCAACCATCTACGTAAAAGTATGGCCGGATGTCATTGCGACAGGAAAAACAGACGCTGCAGGAAACTTTTCGTTTGACGTGCCAACACAACAAGCAGGAACGATGCTCCACGTACTAGTGAAAGGTCAAGGCGGCTACAGTACGTACACAAAAATTTATGTACAGTCTGATTCAGCCCCTGAAGCAGCAAAAGTAAATGAGTTAAGTGAAGGTGATACAAAACTAACGGGAACAGCAGAGCCGAACTCGACGATCTATGTAAAAGTATGGCCAGATACCATCGCGACAGGAAAAACGGATAATGCAGGAAACTTTTCGATTGCAATTCCAAAGCAGCCGACGGGCAGACAGCTTCACGTATTAGTAAAAGGCCAAAGCGGCTATAGTACCTACACAAAACTATTTGTGCAAACGGATCAGGCGCCGGAAGCAGCAAAAGTTAATGCCATTTCAAGCGAGGATACGAAACTTACAGGAAGTGCCGAGCCAAACTCAACAATTTATGTAAAAGTATGGCCAGATATCATTGCGACGGGAAAAACAGATAATGCAGGAAACTTTTCAATTACGATTCCAAAGCAAAAATCTGGAACACTTCTGCACGTGTTAGTGAAAGGCCAAGGCGGCTACAGCACCTATGCGAAAGTGACGGTAAAATAAAAGAATACGAGATTTTCAGCATAAAAAAAGCATGCGATTGGCATGCTTTTTTCTTACTTTGGTACTCTTACATTCGTTCTTCTCGCCCGATATAACAAATATAAAGCAATGGCTGCACCTAGTGAATCAACAGCTACATCTGTGATACGTCCATCCCGGCCGATAATAAACGCCTGATGCACTTCATCTAAAAATGCAAACGCAGCTACACATAGCCATGCTTTTATGTAACGATAGCTCTGCTTTTTTAAATTCCAGTAAAAAAGTAAGCCTAGCATGCCGAAAAAAGAAAGGTGGGCAATTTTTCGTACAATGAACTCAACGTTAAAGCCGTAGCTGTAGGCTGTGAAAAACTCACTGCCAGGGTGCAGTACAGACCAAAGCGTAGCGCTGTGATCCCAAACGGATGAATTCGTCCAGCTAGAAGGGTCCATTACCTCTAAATGCGGAGTGTGGGAGAACTTTGAGATAGATAATAGCAAAAGAACTAATAACACACGTTTTAAAATCATAAAAATACTCTTTTCTCTACAAAATTTTCACTTAATGATAAAAAAAGATGGTGAAAAATGCAAGGAATTAGTTAGAGTATATGACTCCATTGAGCCTTATTAACTACATAATAATTAGGTTAAATTAACTATTTATCGATTTTGTTTTCAATAAAAAAGCAATATTAAAGGCAATGGTTGCGTTTTCAATATAATGAACAAAAAATCGTATTTTTATCAGAAATTTAAAAATAAATAATTCTCTAGGCTCAATAAATACAAGGGTTTCGCTGATAGAATAGGTTTCGTGGAGTTAATTGGAATAAAATTCTTTTAAATGAAAATAGATCTAATTATTATAAAAAATTAGTATACAGTTATAACGTTTATCATGATAATAAAAGACTATTTCAGATACAAAAAACGTCATAATAAGAAGAAATTTAGTCATTTGATAATTTTCGACAAAATAAGACATTGAAGGGTTAATATGCCTATGGTAGTATTTCATAAGTATAAACTAGTTCATATAGCTTATTTGGAGGAAAAGGAGGAAATAAAAAATGATTGATCTTCACTGTCACATTTTGCACGGTATCGACGACGGTGCTAAAACCATAGAAGACAGCTTACAAATGGGCAAACAAGCAGTAAGTGAAGGGATTCATACGATTGTTGCAACTCCTCACCATCAAAATGGCCAATACATAAATGAAAAAAACGAAATTATACAGCGAGTGGAACGATTAAACACGCATCTGCATCAAGAAAATATCCCTCTTACGATATTACCAGGTCAAGAGTCTCGTATATATGGAGAGATTATCAAAGACTATCAAGATGGTAAAATACTCACTTTAAATCAAACAGATAAATACCTGTTTTTAGAACTGCCGTCCAGCCAAGTGCCGAAATTCACGGAAAATTTAGTCTACAATATTCAGTCGGAAGGGTTAACACCTATTATTGTTCATCCTGAGCGAAACAGCCGGCTTATAGAAGATCCCAATATTTTATATAACCTTGTAAACAAAGGAGTTCTTACTCAAATTACCGCATCCAGCTTAACAGGAAGGTTCGGCAAAAAAATTAAGAGATTTTCTATGGATTTAATTCAAGCTAACTTAACTCATATGATTGCTTCTGACGCACACAATCTATCAGGAAGAAACTTCTACATGCAAGAAGCAAGCGAGTTGATTTCATCTGAATACGGAATTGACACGTTATATATGTTTTATGAAAATGCAGAAGCTGTTATAAAAGGCTACGTTTGTTTTCAAGATACGCCCGAGCAAGTGAAGAAGAAAAAGTTTTTAGGAATTTTTTAAAAGACAGAATTCCTGACAACTTTCTTCTTTTTTTAGTGAGGATGGATTAATATTCAATAAAAGTTACAAATATTAAAAAATGGTGATATCTCCTAACCACTATCAAAGGAGATACTCGGCTGTACTGTGGGTGCTCAAACACCTTAGACACGATTGTTGTCAAGAGTATGGTGTGAGGACGGGTTAGATGCCCAAAATTTAATTGTGTAAATACTTATGAAAGAACTGTATATGTACAGCGTTTCCATAAGTATTTACATCTTGTACATACCTAAATCAGTAAAAAAAGAGAGAATGAGGGATGATGAATTGATGAAAAAAGTAAAAAAAGCAATTATTCCAGCAGCAGGACTTGGAACACGCTTCCTGCCGGCTACAAAAGCAATGCCAAAAGAAATGCTTCCAATTGTTGATAAACCGACGATTCAATACATCGTTGAAGAAGCAATTGCTTCAGGAATCGAAGACATTATTATCGTAACAGGTAAAGGCAAAAGAGCGATTGAAGATCATTTCGACTTTGCACCTGAGCTGGAGAATAATCTAGTTTCAAAAGAGAAGTTTGATATTTTAGAAAAAGTACAGCAATCATCGAACGTAGAAATTCATTACATTCGTCAAAAAGAACCAAAAGGGTTAGGGCATGCAGTATGGTGTGCACGTAAGTTTATTGGAGACGAACCTTTTGCTGTGCTGCTTGGTGATGACATTGTACAAGCGGAAACACCATGTCTTCGCCAGCTGATGAATGAATATGAACAAACGTTGTCTTCAGTAATCGGCGTTCAAACGGTGCCTGATAATCAAACGCACCGCTACGGAATTATTGATCCGGTTTCAAACGACGGCCGTCGCCATCAAGTAAATACGTTTGTCGAAAAACCGGCAGCTGGTACGGCTCCTTCGAATCTAGCAATTATGGGACGCTACGTATTTACACCTGAAATCTTTAAGTTTTTAGAAGAGCAAGAAGTAGGAGCCGGCGGTGAAATTCAATTAACGGATGCCATTCAAAAATTAAATGAAATTCAACGCGTATTTGCTTATGACTTCGAAGGAAGACGCCATGATGTGGGTGAAAAATTAGGTTTTATTGAGACTACCATAGAGTTTGCTTTACAGCATAAGGATTTAAGGGAAGATTTGTTAAATGTTATGAACGAAATAGTAAAAAAAGAATTAAATACGTTCGTTGAATTAAAATGAAGTATGAGGGGAGTAACGTATGACACAAATTGCCAAAAAAAAAGCAACCCTCAAGACGCATGCATCCCAGAATTTTGATGAACTTATCGGTAATGAAAGCTTAGTTTACTTAGTACCTAAGAGAACATTAGATATTATAGGTTCTTTAATAGGTATAATTTTATTATCTATTGTATTTATATTGGTAGCATTTGCTATAAAAATAGAGGATCCAAAAGGACCGGTATTTTTTTCTCAAGAGAGAATAGGGAAAAAAGGTAAAATTTTTAAAATGTACAAATTTAGGTCTATGGTTACTGATGCTGAAACGAAGTTAGCAGAACTTCTTCAGTTAAACGAGACCACAGGAGCTATGTTTAAAATGAAAAATGACCCTAGAGTTACAAGGATAGGAAGATTAATTCGTAAAACTAGTGTTGATGAATTACCGCAGTTATTTAATGTATTAAAGGGAGAGATGAGTCTAGTTGGACCACGTCCTCCTCTTCCGAGAGAAGTAGCAGAGTATACGAATTATGACAAAAAACGGTTAATTGTAACGCCTGGGTGTACAGGTATTTGGCAAGTAAGTGGAAGAAGCAATATAGGATTCAAAGAAATGGTTGAATTGGATTTGTACTATATCAAAAATCAATCTATTTTTATGGATGTTAAAATAATCTTTAAAACAATCGTACTTTTATTTGGGTCTAAAAATGCATTTTAAGGAGTATTTTTTGCATTAAATTATAAATTTTACAATGGAGGTATTTATGAAGATTTCAGTGATTGGAACAGGGTATGTAGGTTTAGTTACTGGTGTTTGCTTATCAGAAATTGGACATTTTGTTACTTGTATTGATATAGATCATAAGAAAGTAAACATGATGAAACAAGGGATTTCACCGATATATGAGCCAGGTCTAGAAGATTTAATGAAAAAAAATATTAAAGATGGCCGTCTTAAATTTTCAAGTAATCACAAAAGTAGTTTTATGAATAGTGATGTTATTTACATCGCAGTGGGGACTCCTCAAAAAGCAAATGGAGAAGCTGATCTAACTTATATAGAAGAGGCTGCTAAAAGCATAGCGTATTATATTAATAGTGACACAGTAGTTATTACAAAAAGTACTGTGCCAGTTGGGACTAATGATTATATTAGAAATATAATCATTAAAAATTTATCTAATGATGTGAAAGTAAGTGTAGTTTCTAATCCAGAATTCTTGAGGGAAGGTTCAGCAGTAAAAGATACATTCAATGGTGATCGGATTGTCATTGGTGCCGATAATAAAGAAGCAGCTGACTTTGTAGAGGGAATCTATAAAAATCTTGATATACCAGTGTTTAAAACAGATATTAGAAGCGCAGAAATGATTAAGTATGCTTCAAATGCTTTTCTTGCTACAAAAATTAGCTTCATTAACGAAATTGCTAATATTTGTGAGAAAGTAGGAGCTGATATTGAAGATATCGCGATAGGGATGGGTCAAGATAAACGTATTGGAACAGATTTTTTGAAAGCAGGTATTGGTTATGGAGGGTCATGCTTTCCTAAAGATACAAATGCTTTAGTACAAATTGCAGGAAACAATGAACATAACTTTGAACTTTTAAAATCGGTTATTAAAGTAAATAATAATCAGCAAAAAACTTTGGTTGATAGATTAGTAAATCGTTTCGATGAACTTAAAGGTAAACGTATTGCTATACTAGGCATCGCTTTTAAACCTAATACAGATGATATTAGAGAGGCTGCCTCTATAGTGATAATCAATGAACTTGCCAAGCTAGGAGCAGACATAATTGCTTATGATCCTATCGCAATTGGAAATGCTAAAAAGATATTACCAAAAGAAATAAGCTATGCTTCTTGTGTAAATGATGCTTTATCTGATGCTGATGCTGCTTTAATCTTAACTGAATGGGAAGAAATCAAAGAGATCAACCTTTCAAAACTTTCAAATACTATGAAAGAGCCAATTTTATTTGATGGACGAAATTGCTTTTCTTTAGAAGAGGTTAGAGTAAGTAACGTTGAGTATCATTCTATTGGACGTCCATCCTTAGAAAGAAAACTAGCTGCCCTTTAAAAAAATTTTTCTAATAAAAATAAGTGAGGCTTTCAAGCATGGAAAGAGAAAAGATTGATATTTTCGGCGTGAATTTTGATAATTTAGATATGGATAATGCGGTACAAGCTATTAATAGTTTAATTACTAGAAATAAAAAGGAAAACTCTACGAGTTTCGTTGTAACTCCCAACGTAGACCATTTAGTTAATATCAATAAAAATAAAGACTTCAAAAAAGTATATGAAAAGGCTAGTCTAAAATTAGTAGACGGCATGCCTATAGTGATTTTGTCAAAACTATTTAAAAAGCCATTTAAATCGAAAGTTTCTGGTGCGGATTTAACACCGAAACTGTTTGAATTAGCACGAATTGAAAATCATAGACTCTTTATTTTTGGTTCACAACCAGGAGTTGCGGACAGAGTTGCAAAAATGTATAAAGAGAAATTTGGAGATACCTTTTGCATCGATACTTATTCTCCTCCTTTTGGTTTTGAAAAGGATCCTATCGAGCTTAAACGTTGTATAGATAAAATAAATGATTTTGCACCTGATTTGTTACTGGTATCACTTGGATCACCTAAAGGAGAATTCTTTATTCATAACAATTCTCATTTATTAAAAGTTCCTGTGAGCATTCAAGTAGGTGCTGCTATTGATTTTATGGCAGGGACAGTTAAAAGAGCTCCATTATGGATGCAAAAGCTTTCTTTAGAGTGGTTTTATAGATTTATTAAAGAACCAAAAAGAATGTTTAAACGTTATTTTGTAAATGATATGTATTTTATGAAATTAATTGTTGAAGAGATAAGAAAAAAATGATTGAGCTTTTATAATAGAAGATAAGTTATTAAGTAGTTGTAAAAAGCTTTTTCAGGATGAACTCATTTACTAAAAATTATGAAAGTGGCGAAGTAAGGTGAATTCAGAAAAACAAAAAAATATTAAAGTGGTGATGGTAGGTTCTAGCCTGAAAGTTAAAGGCGGAATGACTACGGTAGTAGAATCTTTCTTGCAACACAAGTTTGAAGAAGGTATTACACTAAAATATATTCCAACTCATATAGAAACTAAAAATAATTTGTATAAAAAATTATTTTTTTTGAAAGGGTTAGTTCAGCTAATAAATGAATTAATTTTTGGAAAAGTAGAAATAATTCATATGCATATGTCGGAAAGAGGAAGCTTTAGTAGGAAATACATTATCTTCAAATTATCTAAGTTATTTAATAAAAAGGTAATTACTCATACACATGGTGCGGAGTTCGAAGAATTCTACAATCAAAGTGATGAACAATTAAAGGGGAAAATAAATAAATTACTAAAAGAATCTGATACAGTAATTACACTAGGAGAAAGCTGGAATAATATAATTAAAAGAATAGAAAATGAATCAAATACTTTCATATTAAGAAACTCTGTTCCCATTCCAGTCAAACAAAACGAACTCAATGATAAAACAATAAAAATATTATTTTTAGCCGTTTTGATAAAAAGAAAAGGTATTTTAGATTTAATAGAAGCCTCAAAAAAGATAATCAAAGAACTTGAAGCTAAAAATAAACAAGTAGAATTTATTATTGCGGGTGATGGTGAACTTGAAAGTTCCTCAAAGGCATTAGTAGAAAAACTAGGGGTAAGTAAACACTTTAGATTTGTAGGATGGGTTAACAATGAACAAAAGCAGGAACTTTTAAAGGAATCAGATGTATTTGTATTACCATCTTATAACGAGGGCTTACCTTTATCTATATTAGAGGCTATTAGTTATGGAATGCCTGTGATTTCCACAAATGTAGGTAGTATCAATGAAGCCGTTAAAAATGAAGAAAATGGATATCTTATAAATCCTGGTGACAAAGAAAAGTTAGCAGATTCTACAATTAAACTTGTAACTGATTCTAATTTTAAACATATGGGTCAAGCTTCTAGAAAAGTAGCGGTAGATCTGTTTGATATTAATAGTTATTTTAAAACGGTAGAAAATCTCTATTTATCCCTAGATCAAAGGAAGACATTAGGTAGCTCACATGGGACTAAGTAATTTATTAATGAAATTAAAATTAATAAGATTAAAAAAAAGAGGCTTGAAAATCGGGGAAAATTGTAAAATATATGATGCACATATTGATTATGGCCACTGCTTCTTAATAGAAATAGGTAATGAAGTTACTATTACCAATAGTTCTATTCTTGCTCACGATGCTTCAACAAAACAAAGTTTGGGAAAAACAAAAGTTGGAAGAGTAGTGATAGGGGATAGAGTATTTATAGGATGGGGAAGTACAGTCTTACCAAATGTTAAAATCGGAAAAGATGTTATAGTAGCTGCTGGAAGTATTGTGAATAAAGACATACCTGATGGAGTCATAGTAGCTGGAGTTCCAGCTGAAATAATTGGTAAAACTAGCGATTACATTGAGAAGAATAGATTATTAATGAATGAAGTACCTGTTTTTTCAAAACCTTGGGATCAGAAGACAGAAAATGAAATGAAGGAAATGTACGAAAAGTTAGAGAATAATATAGGCTTTGATGAGTAAAAACTATAAGCAAAATTAAATTGATGTAATTTTATTACTTTTGAATTATATCAATAAAGCAAAAAAGGTGCTGAACCTTAAATTAGTTGGCGGTGAGACTTTGAAAGAGAATATTGCATTTATTATACCTGCTTTAACGGGCGGGGGCGCTGAAAGAGTTGTAGCAAATTTAACTAAAGGTATCTCAGATGACTATAAAAAGTATATAGTTATATATCATGATACGGAAAATATGTATGAACACAATGGAAATATAATTAATTTGAATATTGGTTCATCTAATAATCTAATAGGTAAATCTTTTAATACAATGCGTAGAATCATTGCTCTAAAAAAATTTAAGAATAAATACAAAATAGATAAATGTATAAGTTTCTTGGATAATCCTAATACAATTAATGTTTTATCAAGAAGTAATGAAAAGTTATTTGTTTCTATTCGAAACCATCAATCCAAAGAATTTAATGGAATGACAAAAAAATTACACGCATTAATAGTGAAAAAGATTTATGCAAAAGCTAATAAGATAATTGCAATTTCTCAAGGAGTAAAATTAGATTTAATAAACAATTTTCATATAGATCCTAAGAAAATTGAAATTATATATAACCCTGTAGATATAGAAAGAATCTCTAATCTTAAAGAAGAATCATTAGAAGAAAGATACCAAACTATTTATAAAAACCCTACCGTTATTACAGTAGGTAGGCTTACATACCAAAAAGGGCAGTGGCACTTAATCAGATCATTTAAAAAGGTTGTCGGAAAAATTCCTAATGCTCAACTAATTATATTAGGAACAGGAAGTTTAGAAAAAGAGCTGAAAACTTTAATAAATGATTTGGGTTTGTCTAAAAACATTCATTTAATAGGTTTTCAGGAGAATCCATTTAAGTTTATTTATAATGCAGACTTATTTGTGTTACCTTCCTTATTCGAAGGTCTAGGAAATGTTATCTTAGAAGCAATGGCTTGTGGAACACCTATTATTTCGACAGATTGTAAATCTGGACCAAGAGAGATATTAGCCCCATCAACGACTTTAAGCACTGAAATAGATAAATTCAAAATTGAAGAGTATGGAATTTTAACCCCTGTATTTAAGGGAGGAATCCTAGGTGCAAAAGATCAAATAGTACCTGAAGAAACTGAACTAAGTGAAGCCATAGTATTATTATTGAAAGATGATAAACTAAGAGGTGAATTGAAAAATAAATCAATTAAAAGAGTAAATGAGTTTAGTTTTAAAAATATTTCCCAAAAATGGTTGGATTTATAGACACATTTACAATACGTGTTTAATCTAGACGAAAAATACATCAAATTAAAATAGTAATCTTACCGGTGTAAGATTAAATTATACTGTGAGGATTAACAAATGAAGCAAAAAAATTTAGCCTCTGATACTATTATAGAAGATAGGTATTTAAGACTACAAAATGGTTTTATATATATATTAATTATTTATACTTTTTTGTACTCCAATGTTGTAAGGTCAATGCTTACGAATTTAGTTCATGTTAATTTATTGTATTCCTTCTTGCCTACGCTTTTAATAATCGGATATTACTTGTACTTCTTTAAAAAGGCAAGTAAATTTGTTATCTATATTTTTTCATTTATATTTTTACTTAATATGACCAGTGTATTTTATTATCATATTGAAGTATCAAGATTTTATAGGTTTTTGTATTCAATTTTGATACCGCTTCTTCTGGTGGGAATACACCTAGAAAAACCAAAGTATACTATAAAAAAGTTTTTGTTATTATATAATATAGTAATAATAATTAATGTAATTTACGGAGTTATGGATTTTATTTCAGGTAAAAAATTACAAATGATGCTAGCTAACTTATTATATAATACTAACTATTATACTAGTATAAATTGGGATATTCAAAGTCAAGTCTACCGGCTTTTTTCTATTCTAGGGCATCCTCTTACTAATATGTTTTTAATAGTTATTTTTATAGGCGTAAACCTTGCTTATAATTATTATTATAAGGAGAAAGCTAGTGTACCTATGTATATTATTTATGGTACCACTATTTTAGGGACACTGGTTTGCAATAGCAAATTTGGTATAATTATTGTCTGCGCTACCTTGCTTTCTATTATAATGGTAGGAAGTAATAAAGGTAGAAATTTAGTTCTCTTACTCATAACTTCAATTAGTATACTAAGTATTGGACCAATCAAACAAAATGTCGTCCAACGATTCCTAATGGCTTCTGAAAGTGGAGATCTTAGTAATGGTAGATTATCAGCTTTAGATTATTTATCAGATAGTAACGTACCACTGCCTCATCTTTTTACTGGAGGGGGAATGGGCGCATCTGATTCTTTGTTACAGTCGGTAAGCGATTTGAATAATATTGAAATGCCTTTTGTAATGTACATGTACGACTATGGAATCTTAGTCACCATATTAATTTATATAATATTCTGTTTATTTCCAATTATTATCTTTGTAAAAAATAAACACTTTTATCTATGTTATATTTATACGTTAATTTTTGTTTTTGCAAACTCTTATAATGGAATGGCTGTAAGTATCGGTATTACTCAAATCTTAACTTTTGTAGCGATGCTATTAATTAATATGTCTAATAAATTAAAGAAACAAATAGATTAAATTCTAAGTTTATATGTACCTAATCTTTAATTGACTAATTCTAATTCAGTTTCTTATTATACAAAAATTATAACTATCAAAAAGCTAATTAAATTAAAATTTAATTAGCTTTTTTTGGAGGGAGAATATATGAGAGATAAGCTCAAGCTTTTTTATTATAAGCTGTATAAATATTTTGGGAATAAACATACTTATTGTAATGATATTGCAATTAGGGAGGCAAAGCTAAGAGGAGTAAAAGTCGGTACAAATTGTAGATTTTTTTGTACAAACTTTTCTTCTGAGGAATATTTAATTGAAATTGGAAATCATGTAACCATTACTAATGGAGTACAATTCATTACTCATGACGGTGGAGCGTGGGTTTTAAGAGGACTGGATGAAAAATACAAATATACTAATATTATTGGCAAAATTGAGGTAGGAAATAACGTATTTATAGGAATGAATGCAATTATACTACCAGGAATAACGATAGGGGATAATTGTATTGTCGCTGCAGGAAGTATAGTAACAAAAAGTATTCCTTCTAATTCCATAGTAGGTGGAAATCCAGCAAAATTGATTTGCAAATTAGATGATTATATTACAAAAAATAAACATACCCTTATAGATACAAAACAATATACTGAGAGTGAAAAAAAAGCTTTTATATTAAATAATTTAGATGAGCTAGTTCTTAAAGCGAAATAACTTTCTAAAGGTATTTACTCAAAGTTTAAACAAGTGAAAAAGGACTGGATTCTATTATGAGAAAAAGTAGTTCAATCTTTTACTTAGTAAGCAGCATAGTATCGGGCATTTCAGGTTTTATACTTATTAGTATGCTTACTAAGAACTTTCTACCTGAAGAGTACGGATATTATTCTCTTATAATTACTACAGTAAGTCTGGCGACGACTGTATTAATTGGGTGGATATCTCAATCTTTAATTAGATTTTATGAAGAATTTGCAAATGAACAAAAGGGAAATTATGTGATTAACACAATAATTTTCACAACAATAATTGTAAACATAATAATACTATTGATAATTATGTTGGTAGTATTTTTTACAAAAGGAAGCAATATTGGAGATTATATCGGAAATTTTCTGACAGTATCATTTTTATTTTTTGTTTCTGAAAGTTTTTATCTTATATTGGGGACTATTCTTAGAGCTAAAAATAATTCTAAATTATATTCAATAAGTGTTATTCTCTATACTGTTTTTAAGCTCATCATAACTATAGTTTATGTTATGCAACATGGAAAAAATATTAGCAGTATTATTTATTACTATAGTATGTCAGGAGTAATTGTAAGTATTTTGATATTTTTAACACAAATAAAAAATATTAGAATAAGTATCAAATATTTTTCAACTACTATACTTGTTGATTTTTTTAAATATGGTATACCCTTAATTGGTCTTTCTGCGATGCAATGGATAATGGCGTCCTCAGATCGTTATATTATTGGAATATTTCGAAATTCTAAGGAAGTAGGTATATATTCTTTATCGTACTCCTTAGCAAACAATATTTTCAGTATATTGACAACGTTTCTCTTATTGAGTGCTTATCCTAAGATAATATCATCGATGAATAAACATGGTAAAGTAGGAGCTGCAAAGTCTATAAGTGATCAACAAAGATATTATTTTCTTATCATAATACCTCTATTTGCAGGTATTACGGCGTTGTCTAAAGATTTAATTTTATATATTAGTTCTTCTGAATACTTAGAAGGCCGAATGACTTTAATAATTTCCGCACTAGGAATGGTTATATATGGTATAACTTTTTATTATAATAAAACATGGGAACTATCTAAAGATACAAAAAAAATATTTTTACATGCTCTGTATTCTGGAGTAATTAATATATTATTAAACATAATATTGGTTCCCCGATATGGATATGAAGCGGCCGCATATACTACATTATTTGCTTATATAATGTATTTATTTATTACTGTGTATCGCTCAAACAAAGAAATGAAAATACCTTTAAAAATCAGGTCTATTTTTAAAATTGTTTTAAGTTCTCTTATTATGTATATATCTGTGTACGTGTATTGTGAAAATGTTAATGTAAAAATTTTACACTTAATCATATCTGCAATAATAGGAAGCGTAGTTTATACAGCTTTATTAGCGATTCTGGGTGAAATTTCAAATGAAATTAAAGTTATAAAAACTTCTATAAATAAATTAATATACAAGTCGAATAGATATTCTAAATAAAACTCTATTTTTTAAATAATAAACCAGTTTATTTTTTATATTTTACCATATTAGTGTTTGTAAAGTTTTTATCATTAGAGAATGCTTTTTAGAGTTAATAGAGGAGGATAACATTTGAAGTTTAAGTTAAATGTAATTATATTCTCTCTGACTTTAGCTTTAATCGTGGGGCTTGCAATTAATACTTTAAGAAGTACTGAATATAATGAAGTTTTTGAAGCTGAAGAAGCTAAATTATCTGGGGTTGAGGTTGATAATAAAATTAAGAATTACTCTGGCGAAGGCTATGTTACTAAATTTAACAAATCAGATGATAATATTGTATTTGACGTAAATGTACCTCGGCAAGGAATATATAATATCAGTATTAAATATTATATCCCCAAAGCCTCTGGTGAGAAATATACATTAATTAATGTAAATGGAGATTATTTAAGGAAATTTTCTTTACCCGCACTAAATACTTTCCAGGAAATTTCAGTGGGGAATTTTTCTCTTGAAAAGGGAAAAAATAATATTATGCTTATTTCCGAATGGGGTTTTTACAATATAGATTATATTAGAATTCAGGATTTCCCAGTGAAAGGTAAATCAACTATAAATGATGAACTTGTAAATAAAAAGGCTAACAATGAAACAAAAAAACTTATGAAATTTTTAGTTAGTATTCAAAAAAGTCGCATTCTTTCTGGGCAGCAAGGTCTAAAGGAAGTCGAATGGATAGATGAGCATTTAGGAAAAAAGCCAGCTGTTGTAGGTTTTGACTTTAGGGATTATTCTCTTTCTCGGGTAAGGCGAGGAGTAAAGTCAAATGAGACAGAAGAAGCAATAAAATGGCATCAAGAAGGAGGCATAGTAAGCTTTAGCTGGCATTGGAATGCACCTAAGGATTTAATAGATGAGCCAGGAAAGGAATGGAGCGAGGGTTTTCGAACAAAAGCAACCACCTTTAACATCCAATATGCTTTATCACATCCAACGTCAGAAGATTATAAGTTATTATTAAAGGATATAGATGCAATTGCCTTGCAATTAAAAAAATTACAACAAGCAAATGTTCCTGTACTATTCCGTCCATTACATGAAGCAGAAGGTGGATGGTTTTGGTGGGGAGCAAAAGGTCCAGAACCAGCTAAAGAGCTTTACCGCCTTATATACGATAGAATTACTAACTATCATAAAATAAATAATGTAATTTGGGTTTGGAATTCCAGTTCTAAAGAATGGTATCCAGGAAACAAATACGTAGATATCGTTAGTTACGATTCGTATCCAGATGCGGGTGATTATAGACCTCAAATTGAAAAATATGCTGAATTAATGTCACTAGTACATGATAAAAAGCTAGTAGCATTATCTGAAAATGGACCTATTCCTGACCCGGATTTGCTAAAAGAATATCAGGTTAATTGGAGTTGGTTTTTAACTTGGCAGGATAAGTTTTTAAAAGATGGCAAGACTAACAGCTTGGAACATTTATCTGACGTTTATAATAATGATTATGTAATAACATTAGATAAGCTTCAAAAATACAAAGTGTATAATTCAAAGTAAGTGAAGTAACCATTAAGGGCTGAGGAGTTAAGTTTAAATAACGAAGGTATATAAAATGAAAAATAGGGGGTAACAATTTGAAATTAATTTTATTGTCTGGTGGTTCAGGTAAGCGTCTGTGGCCTTTATCAAATGATTCTCGATCGAAGCAATTTTTAAAAGTATTAGAAGGCAAAAGTGAAGATAGAAGTTTAGAATCTATGGTTCAACGAGTCTGGAAGCAAATCACTAATGTAGGCTTAGCGAATTCAACAGTTATTGCAACAGGAAAATCACAGGAAGATATGATTAAAAGCCAGCTTGATAATCAAGCTGGCTTAATTATTGAGCCTTGTCGGAGAGACACGTTTCCAGCCATTGCATTAGCAGCTACTTATGTATATAGCGTTCAAAAAGCAGAATTAGATGAAGTGGTAGCTATTTTACCAGTAGATCCATATGTGGACGATAAATTTTTTGATAGGGTCAAAGATTTAGAGAAAGTTGTACAGGAAAGTAATGCTCAGCTTGCTCTAATCGGTGTTACTCCTACTTATCCATCATCTAAATATGGGTATATTGTTCCTAATTCTGAAAAAAGTAATAAAGAACATTTTACAGTAAATCGCTTTACTGAAAAGCCGAATGAAGAGCAAGCTATGTGTCTAATTGGAGAAGGAGCTTTGTGGAATTGTGGAGTGTTTGCTTTTAAGCTGGGATATGTAATTTCAATTCTTGAGGAAAAAGGATTCCCCACTGAATATGAAAAATTATTAAACCAATATGCAACACTTCCTAAGATTAGTTTTGATTATGAGGTAGTAGAAAAAACAGAAAATATTGTTGCGCTTCCTTATAATGGTTATTGGAAAGATCTAGGGACTTGGAACACGTTAACGGAGGAAATGGCAACAACTCAAATTGGTAAGGGTGTTATTAGTAAAGACAGTAAGAACATTCATTTAATTAATGAATTAGATATTCCAGTTACGGTAGTAGGTGCAACAGATTTAATTGTAGCAGCTAGTCCAGATGGAATTTTAGTATCTGACAAAGAAGCTAGTCCTCGAATTAAAGAATTAGTAGGGGAATTTGATAACCGCCCTATGTATGAAGAAAGACGTTGGGGATGGTATCGAGTACTTGACTATACAAAACTAGAGGGTGAAAAAGAAGTATTAACAAAAAGAGTTTGCATTACTTCAGGAGAAAATTTAAGTTACCAGCTCCATGATTATAGAAATGAGACATGGACTATTATTAAAGGAAAAGGCGAATTAATTTTAAATGATCGAATGCAGATAGTCAAACCAGGCGATGTTATACAAATTCAAGCTGGAGATAAGCATGCAGTTAAAGCTATTACTGACTTAGAAATTATTGAAGTGCAGATGGGTTCTCAACTAATTGAAGAAGATATTGTAAGGTTGTTTATGACTTGGGAAGAAATTCAAGACTATGTACTTAAAGTTAAAAAAATCTAGGTAACATGTAAAGTAGAGGAGATGCAAGAAAGTTGAAAAAGCCTATTTTTCTAGAAACATTATTTCAAGAGAGGATTTGGGGGGGAGACAGATTAAGTAAGGTCTATGGCTATCGAACTCCCTCTAATCAAACCGGGGAATGTTGGGCAATTTCAGCTCATCCGAATGGTCCGAGTGTTGTACGGGAAGGGGATTATACGGGCAAAACGATAAGCGAGCTTTGGGATGAGTATCCAGAGATATTTGGACATTTCGATAGCGAAAAATTCCCTCTATTAACTAAAATTTTAGATGCGAACGAAGATTTATCGATTCAGGTTCATCCAAATGATGAATATGCAAATGAATTTGAAAACGGCGAGTTTGGAAAAACAGAGTGCTGGTATATTTTAGATTGCGAAGAAGGTGCCACAATGATTTTGGGGCACCGTGCACAAAGTAAAGAAGAATTTATGAATATGGTGGATGAAGGTCACTGGAATGATTTATTACAGCGTGTAAAAATCAAGCCCGGTGACTTTTTCTATGTTCCTAGCGGTACGATTCACGCGCTTTGTAAAGGTACGCTTGTACTTGAAACCCAGCAGAGCTCAGACACAACCTATCGCGTTTATGACTACAATCGTCGTGATCAGAACGGGAACCTGCGTGAGCTGCACTTGGAAAAGGCAATTGAAGTCACGACCGTTCCCCACATCACATCAAAAGTGGAGCCTGCGTTTATAAAAATGAGCGGTGGATCCATCGTTACGTTTGTAGAAGAAGATTATTTTACGGTCTACAAATGGGATGTGAAGACGGAAATGGAATTGATGCAAGATGCACATTTTCTATTAGCCAGCGTTATTGAAGGAAAAGGAACGCTTTGTACGGAAGACGGAGAATACGCTTTGCAAAAAGGTGATCACTTTATCCTCCCAAATCATGTAGATTCCTTCACCATAAAAGGAACCCTTCAGCTTATTGCATCTCATCCGAACCATAAAGGAGGTCAACATCATGAATTGGAAAACACAGCTAGACAAATGGCTAACATTTAATGCGCTTGATGCCGAGTTAAAAGAAGAGCTCCTTATAATGAAAGAAGATGACAAACAAGCAGAAGACGCATTTTATAAAAATCTGGAATTCGGTACGGGCGGCATGCGCGGAGAGCTTGGAGCTGGAACGAACCGTTTGAATGTATACATGGTAAGAAAAGCAACGGAAGGCCTTGCGTGTTATATAGAAGAAAGTGGAGAACAAGCAAAGAAAAAGGGTGTAGTTGTTGCTTATGATTCTCGTCATAAATCCCCTGAATTTGCTTTGGAAGTCGCAAAAGTGCTGGGGCAGCATGGAATTAAAACCTATGTATTTGATGAGCTTCGTCCAACGCCTGAGCTTTCTTATGCGGTGCGTTATTTAAATGCATTTGCGGGAATCGTCATTACCGCAAGCCATAACCCACCTGAATATAACGGCTATAAAGTGTATGGCGAAGATGGCGGTCAGCTTCCGCCGGCAGCTGCGGATAAGATTATTTCACATATGAATCGTGTTGAAAATGAGTTATCGATTTCTGTAAAAGAAGAGCAAGAGCTTTTAGCAGAAGGATTATTAACGTATATAGGAGCGGAAGTGGACGCTGCTTATACAGAGGACTTAAAAACAATTCAATTAAATCGTAAGCTTGTTGAAGAAGCAGGAAATGAGCTGAAAATTGTTTTTACTCCTTTGCATGGTTCGGGAAATAAGCCGGTTCGTGAAGGACTAAAGGCATTTGGATTTACTAACGTAACGGTGGTAAAAGAGCAGGAGCTTCCAGATCCTGATTTTTCGACTGTACAGTCACCGAATCCGGAAGAGCACGCGGCTTTTGAACTGGCCATCGGATACGGAAAAGAAATAGATGCCGATCTTTTAATGGCAACTGATCCCGATGCGGATCGCCTTGGCGTTGCTGTGAAGGATGGCAGCGGGGAGTATGTCGTTTTAACAGGCAATCAGCTGGGGGCGCTGATGCTTCATTACTTGTTGATTCAAAAGAAAGAACAAGGCGTGCTGCCTGAAAACGGAGCGGTTGTGAAAACAATTGTAACTTCAGAAATTGGCCGTGCCATTGCTTCGAGCTTCGATTTAAAAACATTTGATACGTTAACAGGATTCAAATTTATTGGCGAAAAAATTCATGAATTTGAAAGCAGCGGCGACTATCAATTTCAATTTGGCTATGAAGAAAGCTACGGCTATTTAATTGGAGATTTTGTACGTGATAAAGACGCGGTCCAATCAGCTGTGTTTGCAGCCGAAGTCGCGGCTTATTACAAAGCTCAAAGAAAGTCTCTTTATGACGGCTTGCTTGATATTTTCAGCAAATACGGGTATTACAAAGAATCACTTCGCTCTATTACGCTAAAAGGAAAAGACGGAGCGGAGCAAATTCAAAAGCTAGTTGATGCGTTTCGAGTGAATCCAGTTAAAGAACTGGGAGAAATCGCCGTTACATGTATCGAGGACTATCAATCAGGTGAGCGCGTGCATGTAAAAGAAGATAAGACTGAGTCTATGCCGTTTCCTGTCTCCAATGTACTAAAGTATCATTTTGAAGACGGCACGTGGTTTACGATTCGTCCGTCTGGAACAGAGCCGAAAGCGAAGTTCTATTTTGGTGTGAAGAAAGAATCATTGAGTCAAAGTGAGAAGTATTTAAGAAAAATTGAACAAATAGTCATGGAAAGAGTAAAAAAACCGATTGCGGTGTCGATATAAAGATTGAAAGTAAAAGTAAGAAATGTAAGGATTTCATTTAATTTACAGAAGAATATAGTAAATTTAGGTTTTGTCAATTATAATGAATAGTAGATTGAATTTTTTTGAAGTTACTAAGTTCGGAGGTCAACTATGGAAGAGAATATTAGTTTGCGAGACTTGTTTGCAGTGCTTCGTAAGCGTCTTTGGCTTATTGTACTCATTACCATTATCGCAGCAACTGTAAGTGCCGTAATTAGCTTTTTTGTTTTAACGCCTGTGTACGAGTCGAAAACGCAGATTTTAGTCAATCAAGCAAAAAATGATCAGCAATTATATAGTAATCAAACCGTTCAAACGAACGTGCAGCTTATTAACACGTACAATGATATTATTACAGGTCCGGCCATTTTGGACAAAGTGATTAAAGAATTGAGGCTTGATGAATCTGTTGCAGATTTAAGCAGTAAAATTCAAGTAACAAATGCCAAGGACTCTCAAGTAGCAGAGATTGTCGTACAAGATACAAGTGCGAAGCGTGCAGCTGACATTGCAAATACAACGGCTTCTGTTTTTCAAAAACAAGTGCCTAAGCTTATGAACGTGGACAATGTAAAAGTGCTGTCAAAAGCAGCGCTTGGCGAAAACCCAAGCCCTGTGAAACCTCAGCCTTTATTAAACGTTGCAATTGCTATTGTTGTTGGTTTGATGGTAGGTGTGGGTCTATCGTTCTTACTGGAATACTTGGATAATACGTTAAAAACAGAGCAGGATATCGAAAACATTTTAGAACTTCCTGTTATGGGAGTTATTACAACGATTAAAGATGTACCAAAAGCAACCAACGTACAGCGTCCGGATTTAACTGCTCGCGTACCGCAAAGAGGTGAGACGTTTGGCTCGTAAAACGAAAGAGCAAAGAAATGATAAAATGCTGACGTTAAAAAGACGTCTGCTCGCTCATAACAGCCCGAAAGATCCGGTGGCTGAGCAGTATCGTACGATTCGTACAAACATTCAGTTTTCAGGAACGGACGAAGAGATTAAATCTCTTTTACTGACTTCGAGCGGACCTTCTGAAGGAAAGTCCACAACAGCTGCTAACTTAGCTGCTGTTTATGCACAGCAGGGCTTGAACGTGCTGCTTATCGATGGAGATTTGCGAAAGCCAACGGCACACTACACGTTCCGTCTCGAAAATCATACGGGTCTTACCAACGTGTTAACGAGACAGTCAGCGCTTGGACAAGCGGTTCAAAGTACGGAAGTGCCGAATCTTTACGTCTTAACGAGTGGCCCGATTCCTCCCAATCCTTCTGAGCTTCTTGCTTCTAAGCAAATGGGAGAGGTGCTTGCTGAGATGAAGGAGCGATTTGATATGGTTATTTTTGATACACCGCCGATTTTAGCCGTAGCAGATGCTCAAATTTTAGCCAATCAAGTAGATGCTTCTCTTTTAGTTGTAAGCAGTTCAAAAACGGAAAAAGATGCAGCGTTAAAAGCAAAAGAATTGCTAACGCAGGCAAAGTCGAAATTGCTTGGAGCGGTTCTTAATAATCGTAAAATGGAAGAAGGAAATTATTACTACTATTATGGAAGTAATTAACCTAATTTCTTAAATAACAGGCAGACTTTTTGATAAGGCGTCGAAACCAAAGCGGTTTCGGCGCCTTATTTTTGTTTGCTGTTTTTCAGGCCTTTTTTAGGTTCTGAAAAGCTTCTTTTTTGGCTTAAAAGGTGTTCTGTTCCTAATTTTCCCTTAGCAATTTATATAAGGAAAGAAAGTGTTACATTTACTGAGGTAGAAATTTCGACAAAAAAAGACATAGAAATACTTACTGTAATGTGCTAATATGAATATTGCTTTTGTTAGGTCTTAAGGCATATGAAAGAAAGATGAAAATTTCATTATTATTTTAATTTGACACCTTTTTCCTATATGCATCCAGACTTATTACTTGATAAGATGGATGAAATTACGCTTAAAATAGCCATGTCAGAAGGTCTGACATACTGAAACGTGTTATTTTTCGTTTTAATATACGTAATGGCGTACTGAGGAAAAAGATATATTACTATATGTGTAGAAAAAAAGCACGTTTTGTAAAAGAAAAGATAGCTAGTTTGGACGGATTTACAAGTGCAAACCAGCCCATCCTTCTTTTTTGCTTTTAGTGCAAAATTTATCAAATGAAGTCAACATACGGGGAGCGGACGCGGATTTTAGCGGAAAAACTCGTATAGACACAACTACATAATAAAGGAGAACATAACATGCAAAAAGTAAGAAAAGCGATTATTCCAGCAGCAGGGTTAGGAACACGTTTTTTACCTGCTACAAAAGCAATGCCAAAGGAAATGCTTCCGATTGTAGACAAGCCTACTATTCAATATATTATTGAAGAAGCAATTGAGTCAGGCATTGAAGATATTATTATCGTAACGGGCAAAGGCAAGCGTGCAATTGAAGACCACTTTGATAACGCGCCTGAGCTAGAGCAAAACTTAGCTGAAAAAGGTAAATTTGAACTGCTGGAGAAAGTTCGCCAGTCTTCAAATGTGGAAATTCATTATATTCGCCAAAAAGAACCAAAGGGATTAGGGCATGCGGTGTGGTGTGCACGTAACTTTATTGGCAACGAGCCGTTCGCTGTTCTTTTAGGAGACGATATTGTACAGGCAGAAACACCTTGTCTGCGTCAATTAATGAATGAGTATGAGCAAACGTTATCTTCAGTGATTGGTGTTCAGACTGTTCCTGAAAATGAAACGCATCGTTATGGTATCGTAGATCCTTCTTCAAACAAAGGCCGCCGCTACCAAGTAGAGTCATTTGTTGAAAAGCCAGCAGCAGGTACAGCACCTTCAAACTTAGCGATTATGGGCCGCTATGTATTCACTCCTGAGATTTTTAAATTTTTAGAAGAGCAAGAAATCGGAGCGGGCGGGGAAATTCAATTAACTGATGCTATTCAAAAGCTAAATGAAATTCAGCGCGTGTTTGCGTATGATTTTGAAGGCAAGCGCTATGACGTAGGAGAAAAATTAGGCTTTATCCAAACTTCGCTAGAGTTTGCTCTTCAGCACGAAGATTTGCGTAAAGATCTTCTTGTATTTATGGAGCAGCTGTTAAAAGAGCAGCAAATCAAAGCTTAAACAGAGAAACCTGCCGGTAGCTTATGTGAGTAGGCTGCCGGTTAAGTAGTATTGGGGTGAAGCTTAATGACAAAAAAAGTACTTGTGATTTCTCAGCATTTTTATCCAGAAATCGGAAGCGCCGGAAACCGGATGAAAAACGTATATAAGCTCTTAAAAGAAAATGATTATGATGTAGATGTTTTGACAACTGAACCAACGTATCCCAATAAGAAAATTTATAGCGATAAGCAGTTTTGGGACGATGATTCATTAGATGAAGAAAATGATGTTACACGAGTGAAAGTAGCCAATCGCAAATACTCCAGAAGCATTATTAATCGCTTATGGTACTACTTAGAAATTGCGTTTCGCATGATTTTATTTATTTTATTTGACCGTAAAAAATATGATGTTATTTTTGTGACGTCGCCGCCTATTTTTATTGCGGTTGTAGGGTTAGTAGCAAAGTATCGGTACCGGACAAAAATGATTCTGGATATAAGAGATTTGTGGCCGGAATCACTAAAGGGAGTCGGAGTATTTAATTATCGGTTTATTATTTATATCTTCAGCAGGTTAGAAAAACTGCTGTATGTAAAAGCCGATAAAATTATCGTAAACAGTCAGCGCTTCAAAGATTTTATCATCGGTAATTACCATATTCCTCTAAACAAAATCTCTTTTATGCCAAATGCTGCTCGCCAAGAAGAAATTTCTCCGATTGAATCAGGTGACGGGCCTTTTAAAGTCATGTACGCAGGAAATATTGGCTTGGCTCAAGACGTCACCATCTTAATGGAACTAGCGAAAGAACTAAATGAGTATGATATTCAGCTCACGGTGATGGGTTACGGATTTAAAAAGAGGGAATTTGTGAAGTTTGCGAAAGAACATAATCTTTCTAACGTGAATTTCATGAAGCCTTCTACCCGTAAAGAATGTTTAAAGACAATTTCAACCCATCATATTGGAATTGTTACGCTTAACGGCAAGGAAGTATTTGAAACGGTATTGCCTGGAAAAATTATCGACTATATGACGTGCAGTCTTCCTATTGTTGGAGCCGTATCAGGTTATGCAAAAACGATCATTGAAACGACAGAAGCAGGAATTGTAGCAAAGTCCCATGAGGCAGAAGAAATGCTAAAACACATTCTATACCTGTATCAGCGTCCTTCTCTGCGTAGCGAAATGGCACTAAACAGCCGAAAGTATGTTCAGCAGCATTTTCTGTGGGAACGAAATATCAATGTGTTAATCAATTTGATTGAAAACAGAGTACCTGCATATGAAGAGGTGGCTCCTGTAGAAGCGAGAGAAAAAGCCGAAGTTTTATAATTACATAGACTCTTCACTATGAATATCTTAAAAGTAACGACGGAGGATAAAGATGTCTAAGAACGTATGTATGTTTGTGTGGAATCATTTTACCAATGATGCCCGCGTCTTAAGAGAATGTTCTTCATTGGTAGAAGCCGGCTACAATGTGGACCTTATTGCGATTCACGACCGGAAAAATCCACAGCTTAAAAAGAAAGAAGAGCGCAAGGAAGGGTTTACCGTTATTCGTGTAAATAACCAGTTTCCGTTATTACAAATGCTTCTTGGAGCCGCTCGACGTTTGAAAAAAAGTATTCCTTTGCAGCTGCTTGCATTAGTTATACTTGGTCTAGGGTTATGGAAGCTAACAGTCATCACGTTACTAGTAGCTGTTCTTCTTGGACTGTTTGTGACGCCAAAAGCTCGAACGTTTATGGTTCGAGGGTATATTGCAAGTCAAATGGTGAAATACGGATTAAAAAAGAAATATGATATTTATCATTCGAATGATTTAAATACGCTTCCTCAAGGCATTACATGTGCAAAAATTTTGCGCCGGAAAAAGCTAGTCTATGATTCTCACGAAGTGCAAACAAGCCGCACTGGGTACAACAGTCCTATTTACGGAATAATGGAAAAACTTTATATTAAGTTTACGGATGTGATGATTGCAGAAAATCATACGCGTGCTAAATATACGGAAGACTTGTATAAGTTGTATCCCCAGGTTGTTCATAATTATCCGTTTGTTGTGAAGCCAGAGCTGAGTCAATCTGTTAATCTTCATGAGAAGCTGGATATTCCTTCTACTGAACCAATCCTTTTATATCAAGGCGGTGTTCAAGTTGGTAGAGGACTTGATAAGCTGGTAGAAGCAGCACCGCTGTTCAAACGAGGCGTGCTTGTATTCATCGGTGACGGTCGTATCAAACCGCAGCTTCAGAAAATAGTAAAAGAGCAAGGACTTGAAGATCGTGTTAAGTTCTTACCAAAAGTACCGGTGGAAGATCTTATGCATTATACGAAAAACGCGTATCTTGGTTTCCAAGTCTTAAATAATATTTGTTTTAACCATTATTCAGCGTCTTCAAACAAATTATTTGAGTATATGATGAGTGCGGTTCCCGTTATCGCCTGCAGCTTTCCTGAAATTCAAAAAGTAGTAGAATCAGAGAAAGTTGGAGTGTGCGTTGACTCACATGATCCAGTGTCGATTGCCAATGGCGTTAACTACTTGCTTGATCATCCTGAAGAACGTGAACGAATGAGCCTTAATTGCTATCAAGCTCGTGAAAAGTACAACTGGAATAATGAAAAAGAAATTTTTATTGATATCTACAAAAAGCTGGCATAGTATGTCAGCTAGAATTTTAACCTTCTAAATGTGTGCAGCATGATCACTAATTTTTACAAGAATAGGAATGAGCAACTTGAGTAAATATAAAGTCACCGTCGTGATTGTAAACTATAATAAAGAACCCTATATTTCTCAATGTATTGAGTCTGTTATCAATCAGTCTCTGCAGCCAATTGAAATCATTATTGTAGACGATGGGTCAACAGATAACAGCGGCATCATTTCAAGCCGATATGCTGCAGCACATCCTCATGTTCGTTATTTCACTCAAGAAAATAATGGAGTAAGCTCGGCGAGAAACAAAGGCTTATCTTACGCACAAGGCGAGTATGTTGCCTTTTTAGATGCAGATGATTATGTACCGGCTGATGCCTATGAAAGGCTGTATAAAGCCGCAGTGAAATCGGATGCAGATACTGCTGTAGGGAACTTTGAATGTTTTAACGAGTACCGCACTTGGCACTTAGCCTATATGAAGAAAGTCTTTGCAAAAGGCCTTCCTGCCGTACGGCATATTTCTACCCATCAAGAGCTGCATCTTACGCCTTCTGTGAGCAATAAGCTGTTTAGAAGAGAATGGCTGCTTCAGCAAAAGATTGTGTTCCAAGAAAACCTTCAAATAGGTGAAGATTTACTTTTTACACAAAACGCTCTTCATCTTTCAAACAAGACGGCTATGTGTAATTACCCTGTTTTGTACTACCGGGTGAACGAAGAAGAACACACGCTATCTAAGCAAGCAACGCTGGCTTTTTTTGAACAGTTAGTCCTTGTTCAAAAAGAGTTAAAGCAATTGTACGATTCATTACATAGACAGAATGAACTTGTCCATATCGAAAAGCGCCAGCTTGATTTTTTTCTCAGCTCGCTTTTTCGAAAAGCCGCTGCTTTTTCTAAAGAACAATTACATGAGCTTCTTACTGTCAGCCATGCATTTGTTCATATTCTTACAGAAAAAAGCTTGCTAGATCAATTAGATAGCAGAAACAGGCTTCTCTCTCAGATAATTATACAAAAAGATTATGAACCCTTTGTTAAGCTTCTATCTAGCTTTTGTAAAGATTCGTTTACAAACGAACTTGTACAGCAAAATCAAAAAGTGTACAGCAAGCTTATAGAGGAGTATCCTGCCTACGCGCCGTGGCTGGAAATACACAGCTTGCAAGCAGAGCATCGCATTGAAGTAATCAGATTAGAAGGCGCAAATCTTACCATCGGGGGATATGCATTTGTAAAAGGCCTATCTACAGAGGACATACAAAAAGAAATTGTCTTTAAATCCAAAATGGAAACCAAAGTTATCTCGCTCGAAAACGAGCTGCGTACAGATGTAAGTTATTTATTTGCTCATAACAAAATTAACTATCATCATGCCGGTTTTCAAACAATCACAATTAATCTAGTAAACCTTCTGCAAAACGGCAGCTGGAACGTGTTTTTACGCTTGAAAGCTGGAGGGAAAGTAGTTGACGAGCCACTGCAGGTGATCCTGGCACAGCTTAGGAATCATGCAAAACCGAATATTACGCACAATGTAGAAGTCTCAGCTTCTTTTAGCACAAATTCACAGATGAGCGTTCGTGTAAAAAAAGTGAACTTTTTAGAGAAGTGTATATCAAAATTAACCGGGATCAAAAGAGCGGTAAGGTATGATATGAGCTTTCTTAAGAAAAGAGACTATCATACGTTTTCAGCCATTGTGTTATATAAACTGTTCAATCGGTTGTACCGAAATAAAAATATATGGCTAATCGGAGAAAGAAAAGATACGGCTCAGGATAATTCCTATCATTTATATACGTATATTCGAACCAATCATAAGCATCAAAATGCGTACTACGTAATCGATAAAAATGCAGAAGATTACCAGCGGATTAAGCACTTGGGCAATATTGTACACTTCAACAGCTTGAAGCATACCCTGTATTTGCTTGTTTCATATAAGACGATTAACAGTTACTCAGAAGCTTCAAATATGTACACGACCGCGTATAAAAATATTATTAAGTACTATCCCGAGTGGCAGCAAAATGAGAAAGTATTTATTCAGCATGGTGTCATCGGAGTAAGCCGAGTGAATCATGTGCTGCATAAAAATCGAATGAACTACAGCCAGTTTGTTGTGTCTTCCCCATTTGAAAAGAAACACATCGTGAAAGAATTTGGCTATGAAGATAATGAGGTGGTTGTGACAGGCTTGGCGCGGTGGGATGCCTTACAGGATACAAGTAAAGGAAAAGAAATTCTTGTCATGCCCACGTGGAGAAACTGGATCAAAACAGAAAAACAGCTGTTTGAGTCCGACTACTGGAATCGATACATGTCGTTATTTAAAAATCCAGACTTCAACCGAATTCTTGAAGAAAGAGACTTAACGGTTACTTTTTTTCCGCATTATCAGATGCAGCAATTAATCGAATCGTTTCCTGTACTTGGAGAGCGCATTCGAATCGCCAGACAAGGGGAAGAAACGGTTCAAAGCTTGTTAAAGCGGCACAGCATATTGATTACAGACTATTCAACCGTATCTTTTGATTTTGCCTATATGAATAAGCCGGTTTTCTTCTATCAATTTGATTATGATGAATTTTACTCAAAGCATTACAATGAAGGACCAATTAATCACAAAAAAGATTTATTTGGAGAAAGAGCGGAAGAAGAACAAACACTTATTAATTTGCTGGAAAAACATCCTGCATCAGCCAATCAACGAGCCAAGCAAATTTCTAATTATATTATAAAAGAAGAAGGGCGTTCTCACAGCCAGCTTTTATTCCAACAATTAAGCGGAGGGAAATAAAGGTGAAAAAACCACTAATATCAGTCATTTTACCAATCTACAATGTAGAAAATTATATTGAAGAATGCTTAGAATCTTTAGTTAACCAAACCATTGGACATGAAAAATTAGAAGTACTGATGGTAAACGATTGTTCAACAGATAATACTGCTAAGATCATAGATGAGTATGCAGCGCGTTTTCCTCATTTTAAAGCCATTCATTTACCAGAGAACACCGGGGCACCAGGTAAGCCAAGGAATGTAGGGATTGAACAGGCAACGGGGAAATATCTTATTTTCCTAGATCCAGACGATTATATTCCATTAGACGCATACGAATCTCTTTATCAAGTAGCACACGAAAATAATTCAGATTTCGTCATGGGCAAGATGATTAGCTTTGATGAAGAAGACGGACGGGAATATGAACATGTAACGTTCAAAAACTATTTGCTGCAAAAACAATACTATAACGTTACGATTAAAGACGCTCCTTTCTTTCTGCAAGTAAAGACAGCCGTATATTTAAAACTAGTCAAAACATCTTTTATTAAAAATCATGGTATCTCGTTTATCGAAGGGATGAAAAATGGCGAGGACAAATACTATGACATGCAGCTGTTCACCAAAGCTAAAAAGTTCAGCTATATTCCTAAAGTCATCTATATGTACCGAGCACGAAATGATGAAAAGAACTTGTCGCTGACGCAGCGAGATATCGTAAGCACGGTTGAAAATGACGTAAAAGCAGCTAAGCTGGTCAAGCCTCTTTTAAACGATGAGAGCTATGCATATTTTCAAATTAACGCGTTAAGATCTTTGTTATGGAAAATCTGCGACCCAGACTTTAATCGCCTCGAATGGGAAACGCGATTATATTTAATTCACTTAGTTACGGATGTTGTAAAAGATTATGATAAACGTTTAGTAGAGAAGTATTTAGCGCTTGAAGAGCCTTTCTTGAGCTTAATCAATAAAGGGTATATTCAAGAAGCGTTAGAATACAATAAAATGCTCGCTTCTCGTCGCTGGTGGTATAAGCAAGGAAGAGAACTGCAAATCGAATATAGAAAGCATTCAAAAATAAGAAAAAGCTTTTCTTGGAAGATTACTAAATTCCTGCGCAACCGCAACATACGATTAAAACAACTAATTAAGAGGAGATATATAAATGAAGGTAAGCGTAGTCACAATTTTGCAGGAAAGTAATATTGAAAATTTTAATAGTGGTCTAGAAGTGCTTAAAAAGCAAACACTTGGCTTTGACAATATGGAACTAATTGTTATTGATCAAGCTGAAAGCAAATCTGAAGAGCAAATTATTGAATTGGCCCAGTTAGCTAAAAAAGCTAACGTTCGCGTACAGCACGATAATAGCCTGAAAGTTGAAGAGTTGAGAGGGAAATATATTAGCTTTTTTGACTTTAATTACAGTACTTCCCCTCACTTGTATAAAAATCTTTGTCGGGAAATGGACAAGCATTCAGTAGATTTTGTTTCTGCTAATTTAATTACGTCTATTAGAGAAGATCGCAATTTAGCAGGAGCTGAAGAGGTAATCGGAGCGGGCGTTAATGCTATGGCCGGTTTAAAGCTCATAAATAAAGAAAGTTTATTAAAAATGGCAGGGGAAAATAAAATAGAGGTGAGCGACTCATTCATTGAGCTGCTGAATATTAATTTTTACCTTCGACCGTTTACTTTTAAATATGTAAACAAACAGTTTTATCGCAACAAGTTTACATTTAATGAATCCTACGTAAATAACTCAATTTCACATATTCGGTATATTGCGGAGCATGTTGATTTATCGGCATCGGAAAAATCCGTTTCATTGGTGAAAGTCCAGTTGTTAAAGCATCTAACTTTTTTATTGGACAAAAATATGTTTACAGATAATTTGTCGGAAGAAGAGCAAGTAGCTGCGTACGACGTATTACGAAATTTCCTTGGCCGTGTCAGTAAGAAAGACATTCAATCTAATGATTTAGATGGGTACACGCCTTTATTTAATATGGTAAATAAAAAGTTAGATGAAGAAGCGACTCATTATATTAAATTATTAAGAAGTAAAAGACACTGGTATGAACAAACGAACAAATATAAGCAGTACTTTGAAAAAAATCCATATGATTTAGAAGAATCTCTATCATGGAAGCTTACTAAGCCTCTTCGCTTATTCAGCAAATGGTTCGTAGAGATAAAGCAATGGTTTTATAAGGTGTTTTTGCTAACTTTAGCTGCAATATGGAAGCCCCTTACGTTCAATCGGAAAATTTGGCTGGTAGGGGAGCGGGAAGATCAAGCAGAAGATAATGGATATTTCTTCTTCAAGCATTGCCGTGAAAACTATCCAAAGGAGAAAGTGTATTATATCATCAGCAAAGATTCTCCTCATCTCTACAAGGTAAAGAAGCTTGGAAATGTTATCTATCATTCTTCTTTAAAGCATCAGCTTTATATGCTAGTTGCAGATACTTACATTAGCGCTTGGACATTCGATGAATGCTCATATCCAGCTCCTAAAAAACAGTTCATCAAAATGTTTGGCAAGCAGCTAGCGAAGAAGTTCACTATTTGCTTGCAGCACGGAGTTATTATTCACAATATCTCTCCTTATTTGCATAAAGATCGCTACAATCAAAACCTTATTATTTCTAGCTCTGAATATGAAAAGAAAATCATTCAAAATACGTTAGGATACAGCGACCAGGAAGTAGCTGTAACAGGATTAGCAAGATTTGATAATCTTCATGAATTATCGCTGAAAAAACAAATCTTAATTATGCCTACATGGAGAAGACATCTCTTTAAGATTAATAAAAGCAGCTTTTTAAGGTCCGACTATTACAAAGCATACCGAAATTTAATCAGTAATAAAGAATTTCTAGACATGATTGAACGTCATAATATTTCGGTTAAGTTTTATATTCATAATCAAATGCAAAAATTTATGGATAACTTTGTTGTAGAACATCCTAATATTGAATTTTTAGTAAAGAGTACAGCCACGGTTTCTGAGCTTTTGAAGGAAAGTTCTTTGTTAATAACAGATTACTCTTCTGTATCAAGTGATTTTCTATATATGAATAAGCCTGTTGTGATGTATCAATTCGATCCTCATAATAACCATCATGCACCTGTGAAGGAAATCCAATACAGCAATTTAGGCTCAATTGTTTCAAATGAGAATGAATTAGTACAAACTGTTCAAAGAATTGTAGAAAATGACTTTAAGGCTGATAGACAATATGTTAAGAATTCTCAGCGAATCTTTAAGTATAAAGATCAAAACAATTGCCAACGAATTTATGAAGTTATCAAACAGAAAACATCATAATTGAAACTATTGACCCAATTGAAGTGATACAATAGAATAGTATGCCATCACAGGAAGTGCAAGTTATACTTGCACTTCCTACATGTAAGATGACTTTATTAGAAATAAAGATAGCTATTTTGACATCGTTCCTAATAGAGTATATATGAATAAATTGTGCAGAAGGAATTGCTATATGAAATCAATTAAAATTGTTATGCAAGAACAAATCCGTAATTTGTATATGATTGGACGACTCTCCGGATATGAATTAAAAAAATCATATGCAGGCAACCTGCTCGGAAGTTTTTGGATTATCTTAAATCCGTTGTTTCAAATAGGTGTATACTGGATTGTATTTGGATTAGGAGTGCGAGGCGGGCGTGATGTAGAAGGCATTCCATTCTTTATATGGCTAATTTGCGGGCTGATTCCATGGTTTTTTATGAGTGCGTCCATTTTGCAAGGGTCCAATTCAGTCTATGCGAGATTAAATTCTGTTTCTAAAATGAATTTTCCACTAAGCGTCATACCGACATATGTTATTGTTTCACAAGTATATACGCATTTAATTCTTATGGGCATGCTGCTCGTCATTGTCATTGTGTCTCAAGGTTTTAGTCATTTAAATGTAATTAGCTTACTGTATTTTATGCTGTCTTCTTTTGTATTTTTACTTTCTCTATCGTTTATAACATCGACTTTATCAACGATGGTGAGGGACATTCATTTATTAATTCAGACAGCTACGCGTATGCTATTTTACATTACGCCAATTTTATGGATTCCCAGTGATAACACCCCGCAGCTGTTGAAGGAAGTATTTGCGATGAATCCTTTTTATTATTTAGTAGAGGGCTATCGTGATTCTTTATTAACAGGCGGCTGGGGATTAATTACATCTCCATACACAATTGTATTTTGGCTCATCATTTGTGGACTATTTGTTTTTGGTTCAGCAATTCATGTAAAGTTCAGAAAGCAGTTTGTTGATTACTTATAAAAGGTGAATGAAATATATGGGTTATAAAGTCAAGTTTCAGCAAGTAACAAAAAAATACAAAATGTATAATAAACAAACAGATAAGCTGAAGGATTTACTTTGGAACAGAGGAAAAGGCGAATACCACTATGCGTTAAATAAAATTTCCTTTGAAGTGAATGAAGGTGAAATTGTTGGAGTAATAGGCCTTAACGGCTCTGGTAAAAGTACACTTTCAAACTTAATTGCCGGTGTGACTATGCCAAATGAAGGAACGGTAGACATTAACGGAAGCGCCTCTTTGATTGCTATTGGTGCAGGTTTGAATAACCAATTAACAGGCCTTCAAAATATCGAGCTAAAAGGTTTGATGATGGGGCTTAATAAACATCAAATCGAAAAGATTACACCTAAAGTAATTGAATTTGCTGATATCGGAAAGTTTATTAACCAACCGGTAAAAACGTACTCAAGCGGAATGAAATCTAGACTGGGGTTTGCTATATCCGTCAACATTGATCCCGACATTTTAGTTATTGATGAAGCGTTATCTGTTGGAGACCAGACTTTTACAAATAAGTGTTTAGAAAAAATGAATGAATTTAAAGAAAATGGCAAGACCATCTTCTTTATCAGTCATTCGCTTTCACAAGTGAGAAGCTTTTGTACCAAAGCGCTTTGGATTCATTACGGACATGTAAAAGAATACGGAGATATTACTGAAGTAGCAGACCATTACGCTGCTTTTTTAAAAGAATATAACGCTATGTCGAAAGAAGAGCGAGAACAGCTTAAAGAGCAGCAGCTCAGCGAATCAGCGCACGGTCTGCTGATGTCAACAAGCGAAAAAAGCGAAAAGAAAGCCGATAGTAAAGAGGAAGAACCTAGATTTTCAAAAAGATCGCAGCGAATGAAGCAACAAAAAGACAAATCTGCAAAGAAAAGAAGCTCTAAGAAAAAGGTTCTATTATCAGCCGCTACCCTTCTGTTAGCAGGAAGTGCAGGTGTAGCTGCATATGCCGTCAAAAACAACGTTCCGCACGATAAGCGTGCTGTCTCTGAGCAAGCTGATCCGGCTTCTACTTCTCATAAAAATGATGTCGATAAGGTAGCGGTGAATACTAAAACAGCATTTGTACGTGACGAAGCGGACTTGAAGAGTAATCAAAAGACCATCCTGTCGTTTGGAGAAGTTTATTCCGTTCTTGATCGAAAAAAAGATCCTGATGAAGATATGGAATGGATTAAAGTAAAAGTAGGAGAAGGCCGAGTTGGATGGGTCAGTTCTTATCTTGTTGCTCCTTACAAAGAGGACAAGCAAGTTGTAGCGAAAGAAAATATAGAAACGCTAAATGAGTTTACAAACGTGAAATATGACAGTACAATAGCTAATTTATTACGTCCTTTAGGAGGCTCAGTTGAGCATTTAAGTCAGACGTTTACTAAAACGTTAACTAGTCAACGAGAATCTAACGATGGAAATCTACTGAATTATGGATCTGTACAATACGTATCGCTGAATAATGAAGTTGAAGAAGTTTCACTTAGAAACTTTGATGAAAGCAGCAGTAAAGTACTGGAAGCGTTAAAAGAAAAGCCGGTCTTTACAAATGAGAAAGAAGGATTATACTTCTATCAATCTCAAAATTATTATATAAAAGTGTATGAAGACGTTAAAACAAATAAAATCACTCTTATTTCATTTGTAAAACGTTCAAATACGTAGGTCTTTTAACAGGATATATCCATATCCTGTTTTTTTAAGGAAATTAACAGCTTGCAAAGCGAAAAATATGCTACTAAAGTACCTGTCAGCGACTAAAAAGTAAAAGGGCGGTTCAATTAACTTATGACATCTTTTATAAAGGATATTCAATTTAATTTACATACTGGCATTATTTATATAAAAGGAGAAAGTAGTGTACAAATTTCTGAACAAACTCCTCATGTCATGATTCGAGAAAGAATGGAAGCTGACTGTTTAGCTTTACCGAACAGTTTTGAAATCCAGACGAATTGGAATGAGCAGCAGTTTTCGTTTACGCTTAATCTTCAAGAAGCAAAGAAAATAGTAGAGCAAGGGCAGATATGGGATTTTCAATTTATTGTGGACGAAGAGAAGCACTTGCTAGACATATCACGCGTATCTAACTACGAAACATCTTATTACAGCTCTGAAGGTTCGTTACATACAATAGCTCTGTATACGACAAAGTCAAATACGCTGGCTATATTTGTACGTCCTAAACAGGTGAAGTACGGTATGACGAATATGAAACTAGATGAGCAGACATTAAAGTGCTCTATTGAAATAGACCAGCAAATTGCGCATAGTATTAAAGAGTGCCGGCTGAAGTTTAAAAGAAAGGAATCAGAGGCTGTTCGTATTCATCGCACAGAACTGACGGTTCAAGGAGAAAAGACAAAAGAACGTCATTATTGTTTTACAATCCCTAAAGATAACATTTTCACCCAGGACATTCTTAGACATGGTGATAGTTGGGAAGCCTTCATTGAATTTTCAGACGGTGAATGCCGGGAAATCAGTACTGATTTTATAATAGAAAAAAATGCTATTGATGATCGTTTTACACCAATTCTTTCGTCTCCTTTATTCAAATCAGTTTTTACTTTAAATGGAAATGGACAGTTGCATATTAAGATAAATAAAGTAAATATTGACGTTAGACTTCACCAATTTTCTTATCAAGACAACGGAGTTATAGGGCTACAAGGTACAATTAAGTCAATGGAGAATGTAAATCAAAAACTGCAAGCGGTTCAGCTATACCTTCGTCCGAAAGATAATCTATCTCTAAAATGTCTGACGCCTTATACAATAGAGCTGCCTTTTAATGAGACAGAAGGTTCTTTTTACAGCGAGTTTTCTCTTCAAGATCTTTTTAAGCATCAGCGTAAACTAGATCAAACTGGTTTTGATGTACAAATTTTATTACAAGATAAAAAAACAGGATGTAAAGGCGAATACGATATTAGCTTATCAAGCCTTAAAGAGAAGGGCTGGAAATATCAATCCATTGGAAATGGCTTTGAAATAAAGCCTTATACAACGAAAATCAGCACTTTGGCTTTATGGATGAAAAAAGTGAAGAGTGTAGCTGCCAAAGATCCAGTTAAAATTGCAGTGTACGGATCTTGCTACAGCCGAGCTGCCTTTAACTCTCAGCCTTATTTTAATCCGGATTATAAAGAAAAGTACAAGGTAGTATATACTCAATTTCATTCTAATACGATAAGTACGATGAGTAATCCGATTGAGTATAAAGAAGCGTACTTTAGACAATACAATGAAGCGGAAAAGGGCTTTATTCAAGATGATTTTGAAAAAACCTTCTTTCAAAGAATCAGTCAAACCGCACCTGAATTTTTGATTATCGACTTTTATTCTGATGTATTCCTGGACTTAGCGGTTATTAACAATAAGCACATTATTACGGGAAATTACTTTTTAAGAGGTTCGCAATATTTATACGATGTCTCCGGATCTGTAGAATTCATTAACCGAAAAAACATGGATAGTTATCTTATCCAATGGCGTGATGCGATGGAAAGATTTTCAGCAAAAATTAAAGAGTATCTTCCTGAAGAACGGATCATTTTGCAAAAAGCCCGGAGTATAGGGGAATTTTATAGTAAAAGCGGAGATAGACAGAAGTTTAGTACGCCAACTGAGCAAGTAGATTTTAATAACTATTTGTATGAATATATGGAAAGATATTTCTTGCAGCTAATGCCGAAGGCTCAAATTATTGATGTAACCAACTATGGATTTATTGGTCATGAGACGTATCCGGATGGTAACTCTATTAATCATTATGAACCAAGCTATTATAAAGAACTAATGAAGCAGTTAGATCATATTGTGATTCGAACGACGGCTAATGAATACAAGGTAAAAGAGTTAACACGCTAAAAAAACGGGCTACTGTGAAAAGTAGCCCGTTTTCTTATTTTACATTTAAATGATCTTTTAACTTAGTAGACAACTCTTGGCGCGTTGCATCTGAAACTGCATAGTAGTAAATGCCGTTAATTTTCTCACCTTGACCGTCTACTTGAAGCTGCTCTACGTTATGACGAGCATCTTTATAGTTGGATTGAATTTGCTTCATATCGTCGAATGTAAGGTTTGTTCTAACATTTGTTCCAATGGCGTCTAAGATATTGCCGTAGTTTGCTAGAGATTGAACGCTTGCTCCTTCGTCAATAACACCTTCAATAATTTGACGCTGGCGCATTTGACGACCAAAATCTCCGCGAGGATCTTTTTTACGCATACGAGAGTAAGCAAGAGCTTCTTTCCCGTCTAGCGTAAGCTTTCCTTTTTTAAAGCTGTATCCGTCATAATTAAAGTCCAAGTCGTTATTCACTGTCACGCCTCCAACTGCGTCAACAATGTCTTTAAAGCTTTCCATATTAACTTGTACATAATAGTCAACCGGCACATCTAAGAACTTTTCAACTGTATTTACAGCCATATCGACACCGCCGAATGCATAGGCGTGATTGATTTTGTCAGTCGTTCCTTTTCCAACAATCTCTGTGCGCGTATCACGAGGAATGCTGACCATCTTCATCGATTGGTCTTTTGGGTTCACCGTCATTAGAATTAATGAGTCAGAACGCCCGCGGTCTCCTGCACGCTGATCCACTCCTAAAAGCAATATTGAAATAGGATCTTTGTCACTAAAAGAAACTTTCTCAGATCTTTTCTCTGATACATCACGTTTTAAAGGCTCATGAGTTTCTGTGAACGTTTTTTCAACAGAATGCCAAATACTGTAGGCATAAGCACCTACACCAAGGATTAATAATACAATAATACCCGTAACAATTTTTAATGCTCTTTTTTTCTTCGGCTTTCTCCTTTTACGCTTGCGAGTTTGAGATTCTTCCATATTCATTGTCTCTTCCTTTGCTTAATATATTGATAAAATAAATGAAGTACCTATGTAAGTCATTATTCTTATCTTGAAAAAACTTTTCTGTATCAAAATTACTGAAAAAATGACAAATTTAATCATTTTCCTGCACTTACTTACAAATTATATTATAATAAGAGCAAAAAAGAAAGATATAGTAAGGGAGACAATATATGAAAATTTGGATTAATATTCTAGCAGTCATGGTTTTTATTGCCGCAATTTCAGCCGGAAAAGTGTATTGGAACAACAAGGTATCAGAACAATCTGTTTCCAGACCAATCAAAGTTGAAGCTTCCAGTGATGCAAGTAATGCAGAAGCTACTTGGAAAGAACACGCTCAAAATCTTCCAAAGTCTATCAAAACTAAACTTCAAAAAGCCGAGCAGACAAAAACACCGTTGAAGCTAGTTATTGTTGGATCAGCACCGCATGAAGAAGTAAAAGCTACTTGGGGGGAGCTGTTGAAGAAAAAAATTGAAGATACATATGGTTCTTCCTTAATCCAAGTTGAAGTCCGTGAATATAAGGATATGACAACCTTACAGTTTATCAAAAGCGATACATATAAAGAAATTGCCAAGGCAAGTCCAGATGTTTTGCTGTTTGAACCGTTTCTTTTAAATGATAACGGCGTAGTAGGCATTGAGAATACGTTAGACAATGTAGATATTATCTTGACGTACTTAAAACGCCAAAATGAACAGCTGGTTACGATTCTTCAGCCGTCAGCTCCGGTTTATAAAGCAAATAATTACCCATCTGATGCCAAAGCATTAGAAGAGTTTGCAAAAGAAAATGACTATGAATATATCAATCATTGGAAAGCATGGCCGGACTATCAGTCAGAAAAGATTTCAGCTTATTTAACACAAGCGCCTGGTCAGCCTAATGACAAGGGAGAACAGCTGTGGGCACAGTATTTAGAACAGTATTTTACAAATTCTAAATCTAATTAGTAAAGAGCAAGCCTAACCACTTGGTTAGGCTTGTTCTGTTTTATAGGTAGAAGCACTTGCAAAATGCATTTCAAGACACAATGAGAGCTTGTAAGACATAAAACTTATACATAAGAAACCATTTCTTTTTATATAGAAAAGTCGGCAAGGGGTCTATGATATAATATAATTCATGGAATACTATCCATGATCTGAGGCATAGAAAGAGGAGAAAAAAATGATAGATATATATACCAATATCTTGCCAAATGTGAACAGTGGTCCCAAAAGTGTAGAAGAATTTTTAGAAATGGCAAATGTATTAGTGAAACAAGGAGTAACAGAAGTCGTAGCAGCCCCTCTTTATGACGGAAAAGATTCCAGCTATAGAGAAGGTGTCGATCTTGCGAATGAATGGTTAAGAAAATCTTCTATTTCGTTAAGCGTTTTACCAGGTCAAAAAGTAATTGCCTCTACCAATATGATTGTATCAAATGAAGAGTATTACACGATGACAATAAATGAAAATGAAAAATATATGTTTTTACACATTCCACAAGACGTGGAAATTGAAGTGTTAGAAAATATTGCTTACGAGCTTCAGCTAAAAGGTATTGTACCGGTTTTAAATGAGCCTGAGTGCCATTCATTATTTGTGGAAAACCCTCCGCACTTGTACAAGCTCGTAAAAAATGGAGCAGTCGTTCAGCTGTCTGCACAAAGTGTGCTGGGCGGCAACGGCAGTAAAGCTAAAAAAGCAGCTTATCAGTTCATTGATCACGGATTAGCACACGTTATTGCATCAGGTGTAAATCGTGAAAACTACCAGCAGTACGGCCTGCAAAAAGCCTATTCAACCGTTTCTAAAAAATACGGCAACAGCAAGCTCTATCATTTCATGGAAAATGCTGAAGCCATTGCGAGCGGGAAGGCTATTTATAAACAAGAGCCTGAGCGCATCAAAAAAACAAAATTTCTAGGAATTTTTTAACTTTTCCCTTTGTACCCTGATTAACTTCTGTTTAATCAGGGTATTTGCATACAAAGACCTATTTAATTCCCTTCTTTTATCATCATTATTTGGATTTATTTTACAAATTATGTTTGCGTTTTCACATAGAGTGATAGTAAAATATTGTTAGTTAAGTAGATGACAGAAAAGTGCGCGGTTTTCCGGGGTTTGTGGTGGTAAATGTCGAGAAGAATACATAGTTTCACATTTAAAATCGTCGTAGAATAGAGCTATACAAAACGCAGGGAGGGAAATAAAGTGATTGATATTCATACGTACATATTGCCTAATATCGATAGCGGACCTGAGGAAGTAGACGGCTTTTTGAAGATGGCACGCTCCTTAGCGGATCAAGGTGTTCAGTCCGTTGTGGCGACGCCGCTTTATGATAGCGATCAAGAGTTTATGAAACACCATTTATTTCTCTATGTAAATGCAGCTAATGAATGGCTCACAAATTCATGTATTCCTCTTCAAGTCTTACCAGGCCAGCTTGTCCCTTTATCACCTCAACTTCTGCGAAACTATGAGCGAAATCAGCTTCTTACGCTTAATCACACCGATAAATATTTGTTTCTTTCACTGCCTGAATATGATATCTCACCTTATTTTGAAAAAACGCTGTATGATCTTCTCACAAAAGGCGTTGTGCCTATTCTGCGTTCACCAGAATGTCATCCGATTTTCCGAGATCACCCTGAGCGTTTGTATGAGCTTGTAAAAAAAGGTGTACTCGTTCAGCTAAGCGCTGCTAGTATTCTCGGTTTAAACGGAAAAAAAGAAAGAAAAGCGGCCTGTACGTTTATTAAATACCGCTTCGCCCACGTGATTGCCTCTGGCGTTCATGCTCGCAATTACCACGACTATTCACTTTCAAAAGCGTACGATTATATTTCCGATATGTACGGTGCGTCAGAACTTTATTTTTTTATCGAAAATGCGGAAGCCATTATCGACGGTCGTCCGGTGCATCAATTAGAGCCTGAGCCGATGAGAAAATTTAGTTTATTTAAATTATTTAGCTGAAAACAAGGGACTTTTCCATAAAAACGGGAAAGTCCCTTGTTTTGTCTTTCTTTCATTGTGGTATGGAATAGAAACAAAGCTAAAGAAAGGAAGGCTGAATATGATAAAAACTACAGCTGGCAAAGCAGCTATGTCGGTATTAAAAGAATGGAATATCGATCACATTTTCGGTATGCCGGGAGATTCCATCAATCATTTTATGGACAATCTGCGAAGTGAAAAAGATGAAATTGAGTTTATTCAAGTCCGTCACGAGGAAGTAGGCGCACTTGCGGCATCTTCTTACGCTAAAATTACAGGCAAAATCGGCGTGTGTCTGTCGATTGGAGGGCCGGGTGCGATTCACTTGTTAAACGGCTTATATGATGCCAAAGCAGACGGTGCACCGGTGCTAGTGCTAGCCGGACAGGTGCCTCGTGCGAAGCTTGGCAATGAATCGTTTCAAGAAGTGAATTTAGAACGTGTTTTTGACGATGTGTCGGTGTTTAATCACCGCGTAGACTCGCCGGAATCATTTCCGCATCTGCTGCAGCAAGCGATTCGCACAGCTTATGCCAAAAAAGGCGTAGCGGTGTTAGTCATTCCAGATGATATTCCGTCTTCAACGATTAGAATTGACTCAAAAACGCCAGTTGCGAACGTATCAAAAACCATTTCTCACAGTGATTCAGAAGATGTAGCTAAAGCGCTTCTAGCGATTAAATACGCAAAAAAACCGGTTATTTTAGCAGGAACGGGTGCAAAGCACGCCAAGCTTGAGTTAGCGCAGTTTGCGGAAAAAATTGCGGCGCCGATTATCTTTACGCTTCCGGGTAAAGGAATACTGCCTGATCATCATCCTTATAACCTGGGGCAGCTCGGTCAAATTGGGACGAAGCCGGCGTATGAAGCGATGGAAGAAACCGATTTGTTGATTATGATTGGAACTTCGTTTCCATACCGTGAGTTTTTACCGGACGGGGTTGAAGCGATTCAGCTGGACTCTGACGCCACACAAATCGGCAGACGCTATCCTGTATCGATTGGATTAGTCGGAGACTCTAAAACGACGCTTTCCCAGCTTGCGCATAATTTAGATTATCAAGAAAACCGCCGTTTCTTAGAAGAGTGTCAAGTTAATATGGAAAACTGGTGGAAGCACGTAGAAAAAGAAGAAAACGAAGTGAGCACGCCAATCAAGCCGCAGCAAGTCATTCCTAAACTGCAAAAAATCGTTGATGATGATGCAATTGTATCTGTTGATGTCGGGAACGTGACGGTATGGATGGCGAGACATTTCCGTATGACGAATCAAAAATTTGTCATTTCAAGCTGGCTGGCAACGATGGGCTGCGGACTTCCGGCTGCGATTGCAGGAAAGCTTGCTCATCCGGAAAAACAATCGGTAGCCGTGTGCGGAGACGGAGGATTTACGATGGTCATGCAAGATTTTGTGACGGCTGTGAAGTACAAGCTGCCAATCGTTGTAGTCGTCCTTAATAACAGTGAAATCGGCATGATTAAATATGAACAAGCCATTCAAGGTCACTTGGATTATCAAACACAGCTTGGTGAAATGAACTTTGCGAAGTTCGCTGAATCGTGCGGAGGAATTGGCTATCGCGTTGAAAAATACGAGGAGCTCGAAACAGCATTTGAAAAAGCAGCGCTTGCGAATGTCCCTGTTGTGATTGATGTCGTTGTCGCGGATGAACCGCCGCTTCCAGGCAAAATTTCATTTGGACAAGCAGCCAATTATTCGAAGCACATCATGAAAAAGTTTTTCAAAGAACATGAGCTCGAAATGCCGCCGCTTCGTAAAGGACTAAGCAGAATGCTTTAATCAGTGACTCTCCGTATAGGAGAGTCTTTTTAGGAGGGATATCATGGGAGTGTTTGAAATCATTTTACTTATTTTTGGTGCGGTCATGATGCTTGTGATTGTAGTGCCGGTTATTATCGCTATTATTCTTTGGATGAAAGATGAAAAACAAGAAGAGCATTCGGTTTTGAGAAACTATCCGCTGCTCGGGAAAATGCGCTATATTTTTGAGAAAATGGGGCCTGAACTGCGTCAGTATTTATTTTTAAATAATAACGAAGGCAAGCCGTTTTCTAGAAATCAATACGAGCAAACCGTTAAGTCAGGTAAATACTTGAACCGAATGATGGGGTTTGGCTCAGAACGTGATTTTAACGAACCGGGATACTATATTCGAAATGCCGTGTTTCCAAAGCAGCGCGATGAAATGAAAGCGGATAATACGACAAAAGTTAAAACGAAAGTATATAAAATGGACGCCGATAACTTATTCAGCCGAAGAGAGCACCGAGAAGAAAAAGAAGCGGCTCCGTTTTATTTGCGGGATGAAGATGCGGTTGTTATAGGTCCTTCATGCAAAAATCCATTTGTTGTAAAAGGATTAATCGGTCAATCCGGCATGAGCTTTGGAGCGCTTGGTGACCATGCGATTACCGCTTTATCCCTAGGGTTAGGTCGAGCAGGCGGCACGTGGATGAACACGGGAGAAGGCGGACTGTCACCGTATCATTTAAAAGGAAACGTCGATATCATTTTTCAAATTGGCCCTGGGCTTTTTGGCGTTCGGACAAAAGAAGGCGAGTTTTCATGGGAAGAGTTTAAAAAGAAAAGTGAAATGAAGCAAATCAAAGCGTTTGAAATCAAGCTTGCCCAAGGAGCCAAAACGCGAGGCGGTCACGTGGACGGTTCAAAAGTAACGGAAGAAATCGCCGAAATCCGCAACTTAAAGCCAGGAGAATCGGTAGACAGTCCAAATCGTTTTAAAGAGTTCGCGTCGTATCCTGAAATGTTTGGGTTTATTGAAAAGCTTCGAGATGTGGGCGGCAAGCCAGTAGGCATTAAAATGGTGGTCGGAAACACAAATGATCTTGAAGAAATGGCGGCGTATATGAAAGAGACCGGAAGCGGACCTGATTTTATTACGATCGACGGAGCAGAAGGCGGAACGGGCGCATCGTTTCAAGAATTAGCGGACGGAGCGGGCGTACCGCTGTTTTCAGGGCTTCCTTTTGTGGATGAACTGCTTAAAAAATATGGCGTTCGTGATGAAGTGAAGCTTTTTGCATCGGGCAAGCTGCTAACGGCTGATAAAATTGCGACGGCTTTATCACTGGGTGCCGACTGCGTAAATATTGCCAGAGGCTTTATGTTTTCCGTTGGCTGTATTCAAGCGCAGGTTTGTCACAACAACAGGTGCCCCGTCGGCGTAGCCACAACAGATCCAAAGCTGCAAAAAGCGCTTATTATTGAAGAAAAATCATATCGGGTGTGCAACTACGTGCTGTCATTACGTGAAGGGTTGTTTAATTTAGCAGCAGCTGCCGGCATTGATTCACCAACGAAGTTTTCAAAAAAACACGTGGTGTTCAAAAACAGCAGCGGACAGTTAGCTGATATTTCTGTAAAAGAAAAGATGTACGTATAAAAAAGCTGCCAATCGGCAGCTTTTTTATTGTCTTCTTTGAAGTAAATGCAGGCAAAACTCTAAGTCTTTTTGTAGGTGCTCTTGCATTAACGTTTCGGCTTTTTCAGCATTGCGTTCTTTAATCGCGTTATAAATGTCTTCATGTTCGTCAATTAAAAACGGGCGGTTGTAAAACACGACCGTATGACGGAATAAGTAAATGATGGACTGCATGCGGTCGATAATATTAATCATGACGTCATTGTTGCTTGCGTTCACAATGATGGCGTGAAAACGTTCATTTGCGCTCATGATTTCTTCAAACGAGCCGTTTCTTCCGATGTCTACGCATTCCTTTAACTCTTCTAATTCGTTATCAGATAAAAAAGTTGCCGCAGCTTTAGAAGCTGAGCCTTCTAGCAGCATTCGCACTTCAAACAAGTTGCGTAAGTCTTTTTCTGTCGGCGACACGACTTTTTTTCGAACAATCAGTCCTTCATATTCTAAGCGTCTAATGGAGTCACGAATCGGCGTTCGGCTGAATCCAAGCTCGCTCGCTAATTTTTCTTCGACGATTTTTGTACCGCCTTCAAGCTCACCGTTTAAAATTTTATCTCGAATCATCTCATAAGAAGGGTGATGAGACGAACGAGAACCTTGATTTCTTAACATACTCTACTTCACCTCTAGCATTCGACACGAGGAGATCTCGTCTCTTTCTCTCTTTATTTTTTATCATTTTGTACGCGTATACCCAAATCATACTATAACTTGTGAAAAGGTGGGACGGAAAGTTTCGCTTTTAGAAATAAATTTCAATTAAAAAAAGGCTAGACAAATAAATAAAATGCGAATATGATGAGTGTATACAAAATTATCAGAAATGTATACAAAAAATATTTTAACGTATACATTATTTTTAAAAGTGTATTTGAAAACGTATACAACAAGGGGAGGAAACGGAAATGACAAAACGCGTTGGATTTATTGGACTTGGAATTATGGGAAAACCGATGACACTCAATTTATTAAAAGCAGGTTTTGAGGTAACGGTTTACGATATTAATAAAGCAGCAGTGGAAGAAGTAAAAGCAGCAGGAGGATTTGGAGCAGAAAGCCTTGCTGAAGTTGCAGTGAACAGCGACGTGATGATCACGATGCTTCCGGCTTCACATCATGTAAAAAGCGTAGTGCTTGGAGAAGAAGGGTTAATTCATAGCGCTAAAGAAGGAAGCGTTATCATCGATATGAGTTCCATTTCACCGGTAGCATCAAAAGAAATTGCCGCTGAACTTGCACAAAAAGGAATTCACATGCTAGACGCTCCGGTTAGCGGAGGAGAGCCAAAAGCAATTGACGGCACGCTTGCGATTATGGTTGGAGGAAATGAGCACATCTTTGAAAGCGTTTCACCTATTCTTCATGCGATGGGAGCGGAAATAACGCTTGTTGGAGACAACGGAAGCGGCGTAACGGCTAAGCTTGCGAACCAAGTGATTGTAAACCTAAATATTGCAGCGATGTCTGAAGCGCTTGTACTAGCAGCCAAAGCAGGCATTGACGTTGAAAAAATGTATCAAGCAATTCGCGGCGGATTAGCTGGAAGCGCTGTATTAGATGCAAAAGTACCGCTGATTTTAGACCGCAACTTTGTAGCAGGCGGACGCATTGATATTAACTTAAAAGATATGACAAACGTGATGGAAACGGCTCATGACATTGGCGTACCGCTTCCGCTTTCAAGTCAGCTTGTTGAAATTTTCCACGCGTTAAAAGTAGACGGAAAAGCAAGCGATGATCACGGTGGAATTGTGCAGTACTACGAAAAATTAGCAAACGTTGAAGTGAAAAAGAAGGTGGAAGCATGATTAAACAAGATGAAAAACGTCTTGTAAGCGATGTGTTTAAAAACATTCCAGCGGTTGACGAAGCACTTGTGCAAAAAATGCTTGATGAAGAGCTTCTGACGTTCAATCAAAAAATCATCGTACTGGATGATGATCCAACGGGTGTTCAAACGGTTAACGGCATTTCCGTTTATACAGACTGGAGCAAAGACAGCATTAAGCAAGGTTTTTCAGAAGAAAACTCCATGTTTTTTATTCTAACAAATTCACGCGGATTTACCGCTTCTGAAACGGAAAAAGCCCACGCGGACATTGCTACTGTTATTACAGAAGTAGCGGCTGAAGTAGATAAAGAGTTTTTAATTATCAGCAGAGGTGACTCCACTCTTCGCGGTCACTATCCGTTAGAAACGGAAGTATTAAAGAAAACGGTTGAACAGCACTCAAATCAAGTGCTTGACGGCGAAGTTATCTTTCCTTTTTTTAAAGAAGGCGGACGATTCACAGTTGATAACATTCACTACGTGCAAGATGAAGACTACTTAGTGCCGGCAGGAGAAACCGAGTTTGCAAAAGACCGTACGTTTGGCTACAGTAAGTCTCATTTAGGCGAGTGGGTGGAAGAAAAGTCAGAAGGGGAATTCAAAGCAAGTCATACGACGTATATCTCGCTTAGGAGCATTCGTGCACTTGATTTAGTGACGATTACAAATCAGTTAATGGAAGTGAAAGACTTTAACAAAGTCGTTGTGAACGCAGTGGATTACGTGGACGTAAAAGTTGTGACGATTGCGCTTCTTCGTGCGATGAAGCTTGGAAAACATTTTATGTATCGAAGCGCTGCGGCTTTAACAAAAGTAATGGGCGGCGTGAGCGACAAAGACCTTTTAACAAAAGAAGAGCTCATTAAAGAGAAGTCGTCAAACGGCGGATTAATTATGGTTGGTTCGCATGTTAAAAAAACAACGGAGCAGTTAGAAGAATTAAAGAAATGCAGTTTCATTGAATTTATTGAATTTGATTGTCATCTTGTCTTAGAACCTGAAAAGTTTGAAGAAGAAGTGAACCGTATTATCAATGAAGCAGAGAAGCTTATTTCACGAGGTCAAACGGTAGCTGTCTATACAAGACGCGAGCGCTTAGATCTTGGCGAAGGCAAAAAAGAAGAAGAGCTTAAATTATCGGTAAAAATTTCAGATGCGGTTACAAGCATTGTTCGCCGCTTACACGTTCGTCCAAACTTTATCGTCGCAAAAGGCGGCATTACGTCAAGCGATATCGGTGTAAACGGCTTATCCGTAAAGCGCGCGACGGTAGCTGGACAAATCAAGCCGGGCATTCCAGTATGGGTAACGGGAGAGGAAAGCAAGTTTCCAGGCATTGCGTACATCATTTTCCCTGGAAACGTCGGAGCCAAAACAACGCTTCGTGAAACGGTTGAGTTACTAAGTGAATAGAAAGAAGTGAACGTACGAGGTGCGTTCACTTTAGAAAATATTTGAAAGCGTATACATTATTTGGATGTACGTACATGAAAAATGGTCACACTAAGGGGATGAACATATGAATTCAGTATTTGGATTAAGTCATGAAGCAAGTCTTTTGCTGTATGCGATTGTATCGATTGTTGGACTTATCTTTTTAATTGCTAAGTTTAAAACAAATCCGTTCGTAGCGCTAATTGTCGCGGCTTTGTTTATGGGTCTTATTTCAGGAATGAAGCTGCCTGATATCGTAACAGCTTTCCAAGAAGGCGTAGCGAGCGTCTTAGGATTTATCGCGATTGTTCTTGGTCTTGGAACGATGTTAGGTAAAATGATGGCAGAGTCAGGCGGAGCCGAGCGTATTGCCCGCACGTTAATTAAAGTATTCGGTGAAAAGAACGTACACTGGGCAATGATGGTTGTAGCCGTTATTTGCGGTATCCCAGTCTTTTTCCAAGTTGGTGTTGTGTTATTAATTCCACTTGTGTTTGTAATTGCCAAGCATACGGGTACGTCACTTATTAAAATTGGTTTATCATTAATTGCCGGCTTAGCCGTTGTTCACAGTTTAGTACCTCCACATCCAGCAGCGATGCTAGCGGTGGATATCTTTAAAGCAGATTTAGGTAAAACGATTTTGTATTCATTAGTTGTGGCATTTCCAGCTGCAGCGGTGGCAGGTCCTATTTACGGATCATTCATTTCACGCCGTGTTCATGTACAGCCAACGGGTGAAATTATGGAGCAGTTCACAGAGTCAAAGCATAAAGATCTTCCTGGCTTCGGAATTACGTTATTCACAATTTTACTACCGGTACTATTAATGCTTTTAGCAACAATTACTGGGTTTGTTTATCCAGAAACAAGTACGATTCGCTACGTAACAAACTTTATCGGAAGTCCAATTGTTGCGCTGTTAATTTCGTTAGTGTTTGCTTTTTATTCGTTCGGCTTTGCAAGAGGATATAACAAAGACGATCTATTAAAATTCACAAACGAATGCCTTGGACCCGTTGCTTCGATCATTTTAATCATCGGTGCAGGCGGCGGTTTTAATAAAATTTTAACAGCAAGCGGTGTAGGTGACGCGATCGCGGGATTTGCTCAAGATGCACATCTTTCTCCTATCGTGCTAGCGTTTGTAATTGCCGGGTTAATTCGTGCAGCAGTTGGTTCAGCAACAGTAGCAATGACAACAGCAGCAGGTATTGTCGCACCGATTGCAGCAACGATGCCAAACGTAAGCCCAGAGCTATTGGTGCTAGCAACAGGCGCAGGTTCTGTGATGCTATCCCACGTAAATGATTCTGGCTTCTGGTTAATCAAAGAATTCTTTAATATGTCAGTGGCTCAAACGTTAAAAACGTGGACAGTGATGGAAACGATTCTATCATTTGCAGCGTTTGCAATGGTTCTTATTTTAGACATTTTTATTTAAAAGAAAAGCGCTGGCTTCAGCGCTTTTTTCTTTGGATATAAAATATATTCAAAATATTTCAAATAATGAGAAAAAAAGACTAGATTTTCCCCTTTTCGATAGTATAGAATAGTTATAAAGTAGCAAAAGGGGGTAGATGTATGACAAATGTTGAAAATTATCAAATTGGTTTGACGACAAAAGCATTGATTCCAGTGAATGATCCTGTGCACCGAACGAAGGTGCTAGATGAAGCAGGAGAATACATGCTAAGCAAGACCTGTAAGCAATTATTAGAAGAAGCGTGCATTCGAGAATTAAGTACGTTTAACGGCTCTATTGCCGCCGTTCGAAAAATGTTTCCGTACAAACAGCTTACGCCGCTTGTTATTAATCGTTCACAAGCCATCATTGCGTTTCCGACATCTTCGCCAAATGACTATGGCTGCGCTTGGATTTTTGCCTCTCATGTTCATACTTCACACACGCTTGCTACAGTTCATTCACCCTCGATGCTGATTCACTTCAAAGACGGCACGTTCATTCCAGTGAAACTCTCTTATTATAGTTTAGAAAAAAAGCTGGCCAGAGCGGCTGTTATTCGTAATTACTGTTTAGAAAGTCCGGTTGTCTTGGCATAATCGTTCGATTTATCGAATAAACTTGTCCTACATATGAACAATCGTTTGGACTACACATATAAACGGAAGGAGGAAGCTTATGGTAAGCTTCCTCCTTTTCTTACTCTTGAAGAAGCGAGGCCTTTAGCTTTTTGCGAGCTGATTTTCCCCAGTTTTTAACGGCTCCCGTGGAGACTCCGTATTTGTATGCAATATCTTTATACGAGTAGCCTTCTAGCAGATGTTCGATTACATAGATTTTTTCTCTCCCCGTTAAGTGTTCGATATGCTGCTTGATGATTTCACTTTCTAGCGGAACGGGAAGAGCGAGATCTTCGTTCAGTGAAAGCAGGTTCTGCTCAGCTGGTGTTTCCCGTTCTTCGTATAAAATGGTGCCTTTTAAATGAGAAAGAATCGTACCGCGCACGGTTGTGTAGGCATAAGCGGAAAAAGAGCCTTTGCTTTCGTCAAATTTTTGATACGCTCTCCATAAACCAATTAACGCAATTTGATAATATTCGTCGTAGTCTTTGTAAATATGAAATTTTTTAATCATCGACACAATTAATGGATGAAAAGATGAAGCGATTTGATCAAACGAGCTTTTTTGCATGTAGCAATCCTTTTTCAAAAACGCGTTTTTGCTGTATTCCGCCGGTATCTCTACTGTACAAGGGGGAGATCACATGTGCGAATGAGCGTACATTATGTTTTCTTTTTAAGAAACGTGACGTAATTTCCCCGGAAACTTCACGTTTCGCTAGGAAATATGCGAAGTATACGTGTATTTGTAGAGATTTTACGTACGAAAGGTCCCCCATTCCAATTTCTACTAATCTATAATTATTTCTATATCTATTATCGATGTAGCAACTCTACCATCACGGAAGAGCGGTGATGGTAGAGTTGCTAGACCTATCCGGATGAGACCCTCCCTTGCGGGCTAGTCTCATCCGGATAGGTGAACCTTTGAGGGTATATTCGCAGGAGCTACTAATTTTGCGTTCTTCTTTATGAAAGCAAGTTGCTGAGATTGTAAGAAGAATGTGTAAAGGGGAGATTGAATGAAGGCGATGGTTGGGGTAAATGTGGCGGCGGCTGTTTTGTGCGGGGCGGTGATGTATGCGGGGACGCAGCACTGGCAGGAGCAAACGGAAGCGCAGGCAAGTGAAGTAAAAACTGCTGTTGTACATAAAGAAAAACAGTTTTCCGATGTATTTGCTTATACAAAAAATCTTCCAGACTTTATCACAAAGCAAATCCAATCATCTATCGCAAATAAAAAACCTTTGACTCTTGTAATTGCCACATCTGCAAAGGAAGCAGGGTGGCCTCAGCAGTTAAAAAAAGAGCTAGCAGCTACATATGGAAGTGATGTATTTACGGTTAAAACCCTTTCATATGGTAACGGGACAACGGATGAGCTTTTATCCTCACATATTGCCGATCAAATTAATCAACTTCAGCCAAACATTATTCTGTTTGAAGCACCTCTTAAAAATGACTATCAGCACCTTACGTTAGATGAAACGCTTGAAAATACAGACAAACTGATTCATCAGCTCAAAGACTTGAAAAAAACCCTTATGATTCAGCCGTCACAGCCCTATATTTCACAAACGGAGTCCTATGAAGAAGGGGTAGAAGCGATCAGGGGAGTCTCAGAAGCAAACTGGGTATATTATATGAATCACTCGCTCATTTGGCCGTTTCATTTAGGAGAGTATATAAATAAAGACAGCGGCAATTTAATGAAAAAAGGGAATGAAGTGTGGGGAGAGTATGTTGTGAATTGGTTTACAGGAAAATAAAAGACAAGCCCTGTTTCAAAAGAAATAGGGCTTGTTTTTTTACAATTTTGCTAGATTGTGGCTTTTTCTCGTTTTATAGTAGTAGCTTTTTGTATCTTTACACTTATAAAGCTTAAATCCAAAAAACTCTAAAGGAGTCCAAACCTTCTTGATGTTTACGAGTGGCATGCTCATTCTCCGTTCTGTTCTTAATAAAGGTTTTTTCTTATTCATTATAAAGAATAGGAGGGAGATAGTAAATACTATAAAGAACAGTTTATTTTTTAAAAATTCTTTATAAAGAACTTTTGAGATTTTTATTTTTTACTTATCAACATTTAGGAGTGATTTTTATCATAGCTCAGGTTATTTCTTTTTGTTACATTAACGTTGTGAAAAACATCACAAAATAAAATGCAAAGGATGATCCAAATTAAAACGTAATTAGAGCACTTATTTTTTTTTGCTTGCTGTTAAAGCAATGGAATCGCATACATATCATAACAGTGTTAGATAACCTGACACATAAGTTGAACGATTCAGAAAATTCATATATCTTAAATATATCTTTAAAGATGCATATAAAATATATCTTTGAAACAAGCAGGTATAGACGCCAGGGGAGGAATGGAAGATGCAAAAAAAGAAACTCGTATTGATTGGAAATGGAATGGCTGGAGTTCGAGCGATTGAAGAAGTATTGAAGGTTTCAAGCGAAGCGTTTGAAATTACGATTTTCGGAAGCGAGCCGCATCCGAACTATAATCGTATTTTACTGTCAAAAGTGCTGCAAGGGGATACAAATGTTGAAGACATTACGTTAAACGATTGGAACTGGTATCCAGAAAACAATATTACATTATATACGAACGAAACGGTTACGAGTATCGATTCAGTAAAAAAAGAAGTAGCGACAAACAGCGGCAGAGTAGAATCGTATGATGAGTTGATTTTAGCAACGGGCTCTCTTCCTTTTATTCTTCCGATTCCAGGGTCTGATAAAAAAGGAGTTACGGCTTTTCGAGATATAAAAGACACGGATGAAATGCTGCAGGCATCTCAGCAGTATAAAAAAGCAGCGGTTATTGGAGGCGGACTGCTTGGATTAGAAGCGGCGCGCGGACTGTTAAATCTAGGGATGGATGTATCTGTGATTCATTTAGCTCCGTATCTAATGGAACGTCAGCTCGATCCAACAGCGGGCAAATTGCTTCAAAACGAATTAGAAAAACAAGGCATGAAGTTTTTGCTTGAAAAGCAAACGGCGGAAATCGTCGGAGATGAGCGAGTTGAAGGATTATCTTTTAAAGACGGGACGTTTTTAGAAGCTGATTTGGTCGTGATGGCAGTCGGAATTAAACCAAATGTCCAGCTTGCAAAAGCAGCGGGACTTAATGTAAACCGAGGAATTATCGTGGATGATTATATGCAAACGGATATTCCAAACATCTACGCGGTTGGAGAATGTGCAGAGCATAGAGGAATGGTATACGGATTAGTGGCACCTTTGTATGAACAAGGAAAAGCATTAGCCAAAGCAATTTGCGGGGCAGAAAAAGTGCCTTATGAAGGGTCAGTTTTATCCACGCAGCTAAAAGTATCAGGTGTTGAAGTGTTTTCGGCAGGCGACTTCACGGAAGATGAAGAGAAAAAAGCGATCAAAGTGTTTGATGAACAAGACGGCATTTATAAAAAACTTGTTTTGCGAGGCAATCAAATTGTAGGAGCCGTTCTTTTTGGAGACAGCAGCGACGGAAATCGACTGTTTTCAATGATTCAAAAGCAAGAAGACGTATCGGATGTCGCAAAAGTGTCGATTTTACAGCCATCTGGCGGTAACGCGGGTGAAAGCTTAGTAGCAAGCGTGAGTGCGGATGATATTATTTGCGGCTGTAACGGCGTAACAAAAGGTACGATTGTGGAAGCTATCCAAAAACAAGGATGCTCATCGGTTGATGAAATCAAAGCTTGTACAAGTGCCTCTCGCTCCTGCGGAGGATGTAAACCGCTTGTAGCGGAAGTGCTTCAGCATACGCTTGGCGCTGACTTTGACGCTACGGCTCAAAAAGAAGCGATTTGCGGCTGTACGACTTTGTCACGAGATGAAGTTGTCGAAGAAATCAAAGCAAAGGGACTTTCGCATACGCGTGAAGTGATGAATGTGCTCGGATGGAATAATGAAGAAGGCTGTTCAAAATGCCGCCCGGCGCTAAACTATTATTTAGGTATGGTGAATCCAACCGGATACGTTGATGAACGCGAATCACGATTTGTGAATGAACGCATGCACGCGAATATTCAAAAAGACGGCACGTATTCTGTTGTTCCTCGCATGTACGGAGGCGTCACAAATGCAGAAGATTTACGAAAAATTGCAGATGTTGTTGATAAATATGAAATTCCACTTGTAAAAGTGACGGGTGGTCAGCGTCTTGATTTGTTTGGTGTCAAAAAAGAAGATTTGCCTAGCGTATGGGAAGAGTTAGATATGCCTTCCGGCTACGCGTACGGTAAGTCGCTGCGGACGGTGAAAACATGCGTCGGCGAACAGTTTTGCCGCTTTGGCACGCAGGATTCAATGGGCGTTGGAATTGCGCTTGAGAAAAAATTTGAAGGACTATGGACGCCTCATAAAGTGAAAATGGCTGTATCTGCTTGTCCAAGAAGCTGTGCTGAGTCAGGTATTAAAGATATTGGCTTTATTGGAATTGACGGCGGCTGGGAAATTTACGTGGGCGGAAATGGAGGTACGCATCTTCGCGGTGGAGATTTGTTGTATAAAGTAAAAACTGACGAAGAATTGATGGACATCACAGGAGCGTATTTACAGTATTACCGAGAAACAGCTAATTACTTAGAGCGTACGTCTGCATGGATTGAGCGCATGGGACTTTCGCACATTCAGTCAGTGCTTGATGACGCGGAGACAAGAAGAGAGCTGAATATGCGTATGGACGAAGCGTTATCTACGTACCGTGATCCTTGGAAAGAAATCGTCGAAAGCAAAAAAACGAAAAAAGAGTTGTTCGAGACAGTTGTCACATCATAATGCTGGGGGGAAATAAAGATGGTGAATAAAAACATTACAAAAGTATGTGTGGGGTCTATTCATGATTTTCCGGTAAGCCTGGGTAAAACAGTGAAAGCAAACGGAAAAGAAATTGCGGTGTTTAAGCTATCAAGCGGAAAAATCCGGGCAATTGAAAATCGCTGCCCGCATAAAGGTGGGGTACTAAGTGAAGGGATCGTGAGCGGCGACTCGGTGTTCTGTCCGATGCACGACTGGAAAATTTGCTTGCATGACGGAAACGTGCAAGAGCCTGACAGTGGCTGTGTAGACACGTACGAAGCGTCTGTTGAAGGAGATTTGCTGTATCTTTTAATTGAAGAATAAGTAACGTGGCGCGTTGATTTTCAACGCGCCACAAAAATTCAAGGGGACACACTAAAAGGAGCGAAGCAAAAATGAGAACAGAAAAAGTGTACATTGTAGGAGCCGGACCAGGAGATCCAGATTTGCTAACAATAAAAGCAGCCAAATGTTTAGAAAAAGCAGATGTTATTTTATATGACCGCTTAGTGAACCCTGTTCTTCTTCAGTATGCAAAAGAAGGTGCCGAACTCGTCTACTGCGGGAAAAAGCCTGGTGATCACTGCGTTTCTCAAGAGGATATTCATGATTTGCTTGTATTCTACGCAAGAAAAGGAAGCACCGTCGTGCGGTTAAAAGGCGGAGATCCGTTTATTTTCGGAAGAGGCGGTGAAGAAGCAGAAGTGCTCGTTCAGCATGGAATTCCGTTTGAAGTCGTTCCAGGTATTACAGCAGGCATCGCGGCACCGGCCTATGCTGGAATTCCTGTGACCCATCGTGAGCTCAGTCGTTCGTTTGCCGTTGTGACGGGACACTGTTTGAGCGGCAAGCCGGAAAGTATTCGCTGGGAGCATTTAGCAAAAGGAGTTGATACGCTTGCGATTTATATGGGCGTTAAAAACTTGCCTTATATTTGCCGTCAGCTTTTAGACGCCGGAAAAAGCGCGGATACGCCGGTCGCTCTTATTGAACAAGGGACGTCTGTTTATCAGCGCACGGTTACAGGCACTCTTGGTACCATCGTAGATACGGCTGCTGAACAGCAAGTGAGTAATCCTGCGATGATTGTGATTGGTGAAGTGGTGAAGCAAGCTTCTGCTCTTTCTTGGTTTTTGGAAAAAACAGAAGAAAAAGTATGCGTCTAAGATGAATAAAAGGAGGGAACGCTTTTGCTTAAGAATTCACTGCAGTCAATGAATGAGTTAGCCCGTGAAAAAACGAAGCTTGTGAATGATCATTTACCGAGTTATTTGCTGTTAGCTGTGCTTGCGGGTGCTTACGTGGGACTTGGCGTTATATTAGCTCTATCGGTAGGAGCGCCTTTAGCTTCTGCTTCTTTACCGGTCGTTTCTCTTGTGATAGGGTTATCATTTGCTGTTGCTCTCCTGCTTGTCGTATTTGCAGGAGCTGAATTGTTTACGGGGAATCATATGGTTTATACGGTCAGTACGCTATCGGGAGTCACCACATGGAAAGATACGTTCAAAAACTGGACGTGGTGTTTTATCGGAAATGCGATAGGAGCGTTTGGGCTTTGTTTGTTAATTACCGGAACCGGTTTGTTTAAAGGAATTGAACCGAACCATTTACTCATGACGCTGGCAGCTAAAAAAATGAATTTGCCGGTTAGTGAACTGTTTTTTCGCGGCATCCTTTGCAACTGGCTTGTTTGTCTGGCGATTTGGACCGCTTCGCGCACTAAAAGCGATGCGGCAAAGATCATGCTTATTTTTTGGATGCTGTTTGCATTTGTTGCTTCAGGATACGAGCACAGCGTGGCAAATATGACGTTTCTTGGCCTAGCTTTATTGCTTCCACACCCCGATACGATTTCGGCTGCTGGACTACTGCATAATTTAATTCCTGTTACGCTCGGAAACATCGTAGGGGGAGGACTGTTTGTAGGAAGCGTTTACTGGTTTGTAAACGCTAGGCAGCTAAAAGAAGCTAAAAAGCAGCCGGCTTCTCTCTCAGCTGACTTGGATTCTGCTAAACTGTCTAAATAGCAAAAAAACCGCCCTTTGTACCATATAGTCTGCTTTTAAAGCTAACATAACGGTATTTTAGAGCGGTTTTCTTCTATATAATATAAACTGCTTAAAGCGTATTCACATCTATACGTATCGAACAAGCAGTATTGTTCTTCATTTTATAGAAACAGGAAGTCTGTGAGAATTGAATCCGAACAGATTCTGTTGAAATGAATGTGTGAGGGTGCAGATATCATCGAAGAGGCAGAGGGCATCTTAGAATTTTAATGTTGTTTGGCATTTTATGCTCTTTTTGAGCATCTTTAAAGCAGTTGTACATTGCTTTGCTGCCTAAATGATTAGCGGAGTGAATCGTAATTCGATCGGCATATAAATGGTGCTTTACCATAAAATGCACGAGCATTAATCCATTCCGTGTCTTGCTGAGTAAATCGTGATCGAGTGACAAATGTTCAACATCGAATGACCTTAGCAGGTCAATACATTCGTCAATCGTTTCGGCTAAAACATGACCGTCAGGGCACTTGCGATAGTCGTCTAGAAAAACATTGATTTTCATGACTGATTCTCCCTTCCTTGCCTTGTATTTAGTGTAACATACATAATGTCATATACCTACCTAAGTCTATTCGACACGTTTTAAGCTATTCCTTCTTAAATAGGGGTAAAAACACGAATTTTTATCATTATTTGCATATTCACGGCGAATAAACAGGAAATAAGGAAAGAGATGTCGAACGAAAAGTAAATAAATAAACAGTTTAAACTGGAAATTAACTTTTTTTATTCTGTGATCTTTGTTTAACAAGGTCTTTTAAATCCCAGATTTAACAAGGGATGGAAAAGGTTTAATGAATAAAAGATTGTGAGAAAAAAACGATAATTTGCGATTTTTTTAAAATAAATTGGAAATTTCTCTTTACGAAAAAGATGTTTGGGACGTATAATTTGATTTAAGGATTTTTTGGAACATAGTATGACAATATGACAAAAAAGAAAAGTAAGGTGAATAGAATGGGTAAGTTATTTAGTATCGGTGAAGTATTAATTGATATGATTCCAGCTCAAAAAGGTCTTCAATTAAAAGAAGTGGAATCGTTTACGCGTGTGCCAGGGGGAGCGCCGGCAAACGTTGCGGCAGTTGTTGCTACATACGGTAATGAGTCAGCGCTTATTACAAAAGTTGGAGAAGATGCGTTTGGAGACTTTCTAGTAGATACGCTTCGTGAAGTAGGAGTAGGTACTGATATGGTTTATCGTACAGAAGAAGCAAACACAGCTTTAGCTTTCGTTTCCCTGCGTGAAGACGGAGAAAGAGATTTCAGCTTCTATCGTAATCCTTCAGCAGATTTATTGCTAACTGAAGACGAAATTAACCCTGATTGGTTTGCAAGCAACGATCTTCTTCATTTCTGTTCGGTTGATTTAGTTGAAAGTCCTATGAAATACGCTCATATGAAAGCGATTAAAAGCATGAAAGAAAAAGGCGGAGTTATCAGCTTTGATCCAAATGTACGTCTTCCACTGTGGAAAGATCATGAGCTATGCCGTCAAACAATTTTAGAATTTATTCCTCAAGCGCACATTGTCAAAATTTCAGACGACGAGCTAGCGTTTATCACAGGCATTGAAGATGAACAGCAAGCAATTCAGTCTCTATTTACAGGTGACGTTCAAGTAGTTGTGTTCACAAAAGGTGCAGAAGGCGCAACGCTTTATACAAAAGAAGCTGTCTATGAATCAAACGGTTACAAAGTAGCGGTTGTTGATACAACAGGTGCAGGAGATGCGTTTATTGGCGGATTCCTTTATCAGCTATTAAGCCGCGATGTGTCACAAGAAAACTTAACAGCTATTCTTGACTCAGACCACGATGCTATTTTGCGCTTTGCCAATGCAAGCGGTGCCTTAACGACAACTGGAAAAGGTGCGATCAGTTCCATTCCAGCCAAAGAAGTAGTCGAGCAATTTTGTAAGCCTGTAGCTAACTAAAATGAAAAGGCTTTATCTCTTCTTATTTTCAATCAGCAGAGGCGCTAGTTTCTGCTGATTGCAGATCACATAAGAGGAAGAAGTGAGCTGCGGAGTAAGAAGAAAAAAATTTTTTCTGTTTTTAAAAAATAATCAAAAAAATTTCTAGCTAAATAATAAATGTTCGTGTTAGTATAATACGAGCAGCAAGAAATAGCAGTTTTACCACCATTTATGAAAACGTTATATATTTTCTAGACCTTTGGGGGAATATTCGAGAGAGAACAAGCGTGTAGCCCTTGGTAAAAGAAAAGCAGCAGGTCGTTACATACGATGTACATAGATTAGAAATAGGAAAGTAGGTTAAGAGAAAGATGGATATTTTGCTAGGTGTTCTTCCTTCCGTTGCGTGGGGAAGCATGATTTTAGTTAGTATGAAGATGGGCGGTGGGCCTTACAGTCAAACGCTTGGAACAATTATTGGAGCTTTGATTCTTTCATTTGTTCAGTTTATGATTGTTCAGCCGGTGTTAACGCCAACGCTTGTTATTGTCGGGATTGTTTCAGGTTTGTTCTGGTCAGTAGGTCAAAGCAATCAGTTTAAAAGTGTTCCATACCTTGGTGTTTCAAAGTCAATGCCGATTTCAACGGGTATGCAATTAGTATCAACAGCTCTTTTTGGTGTTATTGTATTCAAAGAATGGTCAACGCTTCAAACGATTGTGCTTGGATCTATTGCAATTCTTTTAATACTAGCAGGCGTTGTGCTTTCTTCATTAGACGGTAAAAAAGAAGGAGCACAAGGGACTCCGGGACAAACGAAAAAAGGAGTTATCACTCTTATCATTTCAAGTCTTGGATTCTTAGTTTACGTAGTTATCGCACGCATCTTTAACGTAGACGCATGGGCAGCTCTATTCCCGCAAGCAATTGGTATGTTAATTGGCGGTTTAATCATTACATACAAACATAAGCCATTTAACAAATATACGATTCGTAATATCTTACCAGGTCTAATCTGGGCATCTGGAAATATGTTCTTATTCTTATCTCAATCAAGACTAGGCGTAGCAACAAGCTTTTCATTATCGCAAATGGGTATTGTTATTTCTATCTTTGGCGGTATTGTCTTCTTGGGAGAAAAGAAAACAAAGCGTCAATTATTCTATGTATCTCTTGCGAGTGTGCTGATTATTTCAGGCGGTATCTGCATAGGCCTCGCAAAAGCCCACGCTTAATATATCGATGTAGAAAAACCCCCATGGCTAAAGTGCAGCCATGGGGGTTTTTCTAGACCTAAGGGTTTGAGGCACCCCTTGCGGGGTAGCCTCAAACCCTTAGTCAAATTCAAAGTCAAACCCATAGTGCTCTTGGAGATTTCCAAGCTGTACGTTTGTGTGAGTGTTTCTCGTTCTTAAGGCTGATTGTTTTTCATTCTTTGTTAGGAAGCTGTTTGGTGTGAAATGGCTTATAGTAGTAGGAAAGGATGGGGGAGAGGCTATGATTAAGAGTATTTATGAGACGCATGTGCAGGTGCGGAGTTTGGAGGATTCGATTGAGTTTTATAGACGTCTTGGGCTGACGTTTGTTCATAAAATTGAAGAGAGGCGCTGTGCTTTTTTCTTTGTTGGGGAACAAAAGCAGATGCTCGGGCTTTGGGAAACCGATGAAAAAGAGTTGAAAAGAAGTCATTTTGCTTTTGGAATTGAAGCAGCAGATATTTATGAAGCGTTAACGTGGCTGCGTTCAAAAGGCATTGAACCGGAAGAAACGTCGTTTGGAAAGGCGCAGACAGAGCCGATTGTTCATACGTGGATGCCGGCAGCGTGCGTGTATTTTAATGACCCTGACGGTAACAGTTTGGAATTACTTACGCTTTTGGATGATGAGCCCGTTGTATTTAAGGATTTTCCGTATTTAAGTGAATGGAATAAAGAGACCAGGACGAAATTATTTTAGCACAAGTGAAAAACGAACCACTGATCAACGTGTTTGATTAGCGGTTCGTTTTTTTAGTTATGGTAAACGTAGGTTTCATATGTGTAGGTCTTTCTAGCAGTTGATTGGAAGGCAAGGCGAAGACTCCTGCGGGAAAAGCGGAATAGGTGAGACCCCGCAGGAGCGCAAGTGACGAGGAGGCTCACCGGCCGCCTGCGGAAAGTGAAGCCTTGCACGGGAATCAACTGCGGTGTCATAAGCAATCTATGTGAGCTCATGCATCCCATTTGTTCGTCTTTAGGTTGGATTGATTTCGTTATGTCTCAACTTTTTTATGTATCATAAACGTAGAATTGACATATTGATAAACATATAATATATTTGTTTATAAATTAATAAACAAAATAGAAAGGTGTCTATTTAAATGGTAAACGACTTGTTTTGGGAATCATCTTTTGAAGATATGAAAAAAGGATACGGGGAAAGCGAAGATCACTACCACTGCTTACTGTGCGGTGAAAGTATTGAAAAAGGCATTATTTATCCGGTGGAAGGTGTTTTTTATGAAGCAAAACGCTATATGAAGCTTCATGTTGAACAGCAGCACGGGTCTGTGTTTCATCATTTGATAGGGCTAGATAAAGAGGTAACCGGTCTTTCTGATCATCAAAAAAATTTAGTGAAGTTTTTTAAAGAAGGAAAAAGCGATAGTGATATTCAAAAAGAAATGGGAATCGGCAGTTCATCCACCATTCGGAATCACCGCTTTACGTTAAAGAAAAAAGAGCGTCAGGCAAAAGTGTTTTTAACGCTGATGGAACTGTTAAACGACGGGGAAGAAGAGAAGGCGGTACCCGTAACAAATACTGCGACTAGAAGAAGTCAGCGCTACAGCGTCAGTGATGAAGAGCGTGAAAAAATTTTAGCGAAGAATTTTCCTCAAGGTTTAAACGGACCGCTTCGTACTTTTCATTTGCAAGAAAAACACCGTATTGTTGTTCTTGAAGAATTAAGCGGGCATTTTGAGTTTGGCGCAACGTATACCGAAAAAGAAGTAAATGATAGGTTAGCACCTTTTTATGACGATTATGCGGTGCTGCGACGCTATTTAATTGAGTACGGTTTCTTAGAGCGCAGCGCAGATGGAAGCAGCTACTGGAGAAAAGGAGAGACAGAGATGAGTATTGATTCGAAAGACTACAAAAAACAAATGAAGCAGCTAGCGAAAGAAGTAAAAACAGAAGGCGGCGTGTATCAAATTAAAAACCTTCAAAACGATAAGATTTACATTGGCTCTACGCCTAACATCAAAACGTTAAACGGCGTAAAGTTCACGTTAAAGACGAACACTCATCAAAATAAAGAGCTTCAAGATGAGTGGAATACGTATGGTGCGGATGCTTTTTCAATTGAGATGCTGGAAACGATTAAAAGAGAAGAAGAAAAAGCACTTTCAAAAAAGGATTTGCTAAAACTAGAAGCGAAATGGTTAGAGAAGCTGCAGCCTTACGGGGAAAAAGGCTATCATTCGCCGAAAGCTGATACAAAGGAGAAATAGGTGTGAAGAATCAAGATGTGAAAAGTGAAGTAGTGGAATCAGAAAAATCCGTCAGTAAGCTGATGCTTGTGTTTTTGATTCCGCTCATGTTAAGTAATGCCATGCAGTCCGTTGGGCAGCTGGCAGGGAGTATTATTGTCGGAAGAGCGCTTGGAGTTGATGCGTTAGCCGCTATTTCCGCGTTTTTTCCTCTGTTTTTTCTGCTCGTGTCGTTTTCAATTGGAATTGGTTCAGGAAGTTCCATTTTAATCGGGCAAGCGTACGGGGCACAAAATGAAAAACGCGTTAAAGAAATTATCGGTACCACGCTCACGTTTACCTTTTTAGTCGGAATTGTGCTTGCTGTTTTGGGAAGCATATTTGCTCCGGATATTCTTCGGATTATGGGAACGCCGGCTAATATTATTGACGTAACGGTTCACTATGCGCGCATTTTGTTTGTGGCAATTCCTGTTTTGTTTTTATACTTTGTTTATACGACGTTTATGCGCGGAACCGGAGACTCTAAAACGCCTTTTTACTTTTTAGTTGTGAGTACGGTCTTAAACCTTATTTTTCTTCCGATTTTAATTTTTGGATGGATCGGAGTGCCAAAGCTTGGCGTATACGGCGCTGCGTACGCAACGGTGTTTTCAACCGTATTAACGTTCATTATTATGATCATTTATTTACGCAAGAAAAATCATCCGCTAAAGTTTGACTCATCTATTTCATTAAAAATGGACGGAACGCTGTTAAAGCTGCTTATGCGTTTAGGAATTCCCGCGAGTATCAATATGATTTTAGTTTCTCTTTCTGAAATTGCGGTTATTACGTTCGTAAACGGATTTGGCTCAGACGCTACAGCGGCCTACGGAGCGGTGAACCAAGTAGCAAGCTATGTACAAATGCCGGCAATCAGCTTAGGAATTGCGGTTTCTATTTTTGCGGCGCAGTCGATTGGTGCCAATAAATTTGAGCGTTTAAAAGAAGTGATTCGCTCTGGAATTATGCTGAATTATGTTATTGGCAGCGTGTTGATTTTATTTATTTATCTCTTTTCCAATCAAATTTTAGCGCTGTTTTTAACTAGTCAGCATACGCTCCATATTGCCGAAGAGCTGTTAGTGATAACGCTTTGGAGCTATTTGATTTTCGGCCATGCGCAAATTATTACCGCTACGATGCGAGCAAGCGGTACGGTGCTTTGGCCTACGGTATTTAGCATTATGGCTATTTGGTGTGTGGAAGTACCCGTAGCCTACGTGTTATCGCAGTTCACGTCTCTTGAAATCAAAGGGATTTGGATTGGATATCCAGCGGCGTTTGTTGTCAGCTTAATCCTGCAGTACAGCTATTATCAATTTGTATGGAAGAAAAAGAAAATTGAACGTCTTGTCGGATAAAAAACGAGCGGAAACGCTCGTTTTTTATTTTTTCTAATTAAAACACCCTTAGCAAAGAGTTTTAATAGGATAGTGCATATAACTTTTTAATGAAAAGAGGGTATGACACTATGAGTAAATCTGGATTTGTACCGGATAATTCAAATATTAAAAAAAGCTCAGGAACGCCTAATCTGTCAGTGAATTATAAGCAAAACGTCCTGTTCAAACGAAACGACCGAAATATAGCGTATCAACTAACCTCAACTCAGCTGCCAGCAATGCTCGGAGGTGCTTTTGTTGATTTATATATGACGAAAGGGCATATGAGAGAACCGCACTGGCATCCAAATGCATGGGAATTAGATGTTGTCGTTTCAGGTGAAGTGCAGGTGTCTATCTTGGACCCTGATACAAGCAGCATGCACAATTACCGAATAAAAGAAGGCGAAGTTGTTTTTATACCGATGGGCTGGTGGCATTGGATCGAACCGCTATCGGAAGAAGCGCATCTGCATCTCTTTTTTAACAACGATCAATTTGAGTCTACAGAAGGATCCGACGTGCTGCGCTTAACGCCTCCGATCGTGTTTCAAAAAGCATACGGAGTAAGTGCAAGCGAAGTAGCAGAAGCCGTCGCTCCGATTACGGATACAGTTGTGATTGGACCGCCTAATAATCATTCTTTTTATCAAAAGAGCTATCTCAAAGATGAACGGGATGAAAGAATTGTGGTTAAAATAAATGAAAAAGTGGTGCCTGCTGAAGATAAGTAGCAAAAAAAGAGGGTGGGACAAAAGTCTTTTAGCCGAAGTGAAAAACGAACCATTAATCAAACTGTTTGATTAATGGTTCGTTTTTTTATTACGGTGAACGTAGATCTTATCTGTTTCACTCCTTCTAGCAGTTGATTGGAGGGCAAGGCAAAGACTCCTGCGGGAAAAGCGAGATGAGACCCCGCAGGAGCGCAAGCGACGAGGAGGCTCAGCGGCCGCCCGCGGAAAGCGAAGCCTTGCACGGAAATCAACTGCGGTGTCACAAGCAGTTCAGCTCATGTATCTCCTTTGGTCGTCTTTAGATAGGTTTCATTTTGTTATGTCCCAGCCTCATTTTCGTGAGGCGTCTTTTATAAAAACAGCTCCTCACGTTCTAAGTGCTTGTGTAGACGGGTTGTGACTTGTTTTTGATTCCATTCGTTTTGCGGAAACTGCTGCTTGTCTACGTGAGCAACGGCCGGCTTATAGGTTTTTTGAATCCGTTTGATATCATTAAACGTTGCGTTGGTTTCAATGTGATCAGCCAGCGTAAATACAAGAGAATGCAGCTTTGCAACGTTGGGTACCGTAGCTGCTTGACTGAAAATGGCCTTTGCTACGGACAGCTGTCTTTCATGCGCAGTAAAGACGTCTTGTTCATTACGCTCTTTTAAAAAAACAAGTGCTTCTTTTCCGTTAAGGCGAATCGATCCTTTTGGAAAAACAATGTTGCTGTGTTCAAAAGCACGTTTGTTTGTGACGATAATGCCGCCTAATTTATCTACAGCATCGACGACTGCCTGCTGATCCATTTTGACATAATAATCAACAGGAAGCTTTGCGTATGCTTCGACTTTCTTTACCACAGCATTCATATTTCCTTGGTGATAAATAGTTCGCAGTGTTTCATTGCCGAGCTGAGTTGACCCTGACAAGTGGGTCATTTTTATTGATTCATGCTGTTTATTAACAGTCATATACACAAATGACGTATTTTGATGGTTTTCTTGAATTAAAAGCAGGGAAAACGGTTGTCCTTTTTTTAAATTGACGTGTGTTTTGTTACCATGCTCAAGCGGCACATACGTTTGATCAACGGCAGCTTTCACCGTATGATAACCTGCAAACGTGATGCTGACAAAACTGACGAGTAAAAACAGTACGAGACCGCCAATCCACTCTTTTTTTGCTTTGCTGCTCATCGTCTCACCTTTTTCTATCGAATTCGTTCGTAGTATTGCCATCTTAAAAGGGGAGTAAAACAAATGAGCGCTATTTTTATTGGATATCTTGCTTTTTCTTGGCGTAGGTTTTGAGTTCTGTAATTAAAATTGCTTGTTCTTCCACATTGTTAAACGCTTCAATGCCATAAAGGTATTCGGTGTGCCGTTTTTCTTTCCACACGCAAAGTCCGGTAATATGGATGGGTTTTTCATTTAAATAAAAGCTGATTTTTAGCTGAATTTGATGATTGAAAATAGGTAAATCAAGCGGCGTAATTATTTTGATTCCTTTTGGTGAAAGGTCGATAACAGACAAAGGACCTGGCTTAGAATCGATTTCTTTGTTGTCGTATTTAGCAATGGAAAACGTTCCAACAATGGGAGTCTCAAATAAAAAGCGAAACGGTTCTTCACGTTTAAAATGCATGTATCATCAGTCCTTTTCGTAATCTAAGTTTGTTAAGTAAGTATTCGATGAAAGTCTAAAAATTCCTACACGTTTTTCCCCATCCCCCATATAATGTTTATCGATGTAGAATATCTACCATGACCAAAGGGCGGCCATGGTAGATATTCTAGACCTAATCGTAGACGATCCCCCTTGCGGGGTTGGTGGCCTACGATTAGGTGAACCTTTGTGGGAGGATTCGAGAGGTCTGGGGTAGCGAATACTGTTTGTAAGTACTGTTGCATTATTAAATAGCGGGTATATTAGTAAGGCATTCTTAAGAATTATAATAACTGCTTTTATAGTATCGGAAGTTTTGTTTGAAACTTTAAATAGAGAGGAAAAGGTTTTGAAAAAAGCGCTACGCTAGAGTTGGATTGTATGTTAAAATTAAACTTTGTGAAGTAGCTGTATTACAAGTCAGCGTTCCTTCAACTAATTAGGAGGTGAGATGAATGGGCACTGATGACCCCATTTCGATGAAGGTTACTGCAAAACAAGATAGGGGCAACAAAGGTGTATGTGTTCCTCTCATTTCAACGAAGGAAAATACTCCTTAATGCCTCAATGATGTGAGGTGAAAAATCAATGATTAAAACATACTTATATGATGATGAAACAAAAGAAATGGTAACGAATCTTGATTTAGGAGACGTGCATGAGAAATTGCGCAATCCTGATAATTTGCTGTGGATTGATCTGTATGATGTCCACGGACAAGAGCTTGCTCAAATTGCTAAATTATTCGATTTTCACCCATTGGCGATTGAAGACTGCTTACACGACAGTCCTCGCGCTAAAATGGATGATTACGAAGATTATAAATTTTTCGTTTTTCACGCGCTTCGCTATAACGAAGAAAGTGATGACGAGATTACGACGCTTGAGTTAAATGCCTTTGTCGGATCAAATTACGTAGTGACGATTCATAAACATAAAATGGGCTGGCTTCGCAAAATGGATGCCGTGTGCTCACGCTATCCAAAGTTTATGAACCGCGGCGCCGACTTTTTGCTATATGCTTTGATTGATGGCATCACGGACGAATATTTTCCGATTTTAGACCGAATTGACATGCGTATTGATGAATTAGAAGATGAAATCTACAACAAAGAAGTGCGCGGAGTGACGGAAGAGTTCTTGGCGTTAAAAAGAACGATTATCTTAATCCGTCGCGTTATTCTGCCTCAGCGCCGAATTTTCTTAACGGTTAATGGAAAGTGGAAATTCGACATACGAGAAGAAAATGTTCCTTTCTACATTGACCTGCTTGACCACTTGGAGCGTATTGTAGACTCTGCTGAAACATTTAGAGACCTCGTAAACAGTGCACTTGATACGTATTATTCTATTACCAATGCAACTTCATCTGAAAAGCTGAATGTCTTAACGTTAATTTCAACGATTATGCTTCCGCTAACGTTCGTAACCGGATTTTTTGGAATGAACGTACCAATTCCATATCAAAATTCCCACTGGGCTACTGCTGTTATTATTGTTATGTTAATTGTGTTAACGTGGGGAATGTGGAAATACTTTAAAAACAAACAGCTGTTATAACAAAAAAGGCACTTGGCCATAAGCCAAGCGCCTTTTTCTTTCTTTATTTTGTCACTGTTTTTGTTGTTGCTTTACTCATATTGTTCGCTTTGTCTTTTGCGGTTACGCTTAAAACTGTTTTTTCTTTTTGCTTTTTAATTTTTACTGAGTATTGTCCTTTGCTGTTAGCAGCAGCAGAGCCAATGCTTTTTTTGTTTACTGTTACTGTTACGGTAGCATTTGCTTCTGCTTTACCCGTTACAGCCGTGCTTTTTGTTGTGACAGCATTTACGCTTGGTGCAGCAGGGGGTGTTTTATCGCTTACTTTTACAATCGTAGCTTTACTTGTGTTGTTAGCTGCGTCTGCTGCTGTTACGCTGATTGCTGTACCTGCTTTTTGTTTTTTAATGGCAATGCTGTACTGGCCTTTGGCATTGGCTTTTGCTTTGCCGATTTCTTTATTGTTCACTTTCGCTACAACGGACGCGTTTGCTTCTGTTGATCCTTTAATAGCCGTATCTGCGTCGCTGACTGGATTTACTTTAGGTGCATTTGGAGCAATAACGTCACGCACCGTTACTTTTACTTCTTCACTTTCTTGTTTTTGGCTATTTGTAGCCGTGATGTACAAGACTGTGTTTTCTTTTTGTTTTGGAATTTTTACTTTGAACGCGCCTTTTGCGTCAGCTTTTCCTGAAGCAATCACTTTTTTGGCGCTGTTTTTAACATTTACCGTAAAATTCGCTTTAGACGTTCCTGTTACATACTCATCTTTATTCGTTACGGCTTTTACGGCTGGTTTGGCAGGTGCTTTTTGAACAACTGCACGAATGCTTGTACTTGCTTTACCGTTTGTTACAACCACTTGTAAAACGGTATCAGCTTTTTGAGCTGGAATGTTCATAGAGAACGTATTTTTTGCATCAGCTTTGGCTGTGCCAAGTGTTTTTGAGCCGTTCATTACTTTAACAGTTGAACCGCTTTGAGCTTTACCTGTTACTGTTTTTTGCGTGCTGACAAATGTATTTACCTGCGCTTGCAGCTGCTGTGCACTTACCGCGCTGTACGCATTTAAACGTCCCCATCCTGATACGTAATCGTAGCCTGGAGCAGGAGGTTCTGCTGGACTTTCTTCGTCATCGTATACAGGAGCATCTTTTTCATCGAATTTAATATCTTTAGCTGTATCCGTTAGGCGTTTTTCAACGTCTTTTGGCTTTAAGCCTGGGTTTTGTGATAGCAATAATCCCGCAACGGCTGCCACGTGAGGTGTTGCCATTGATGTTCCGCTTAAATAAGTAACGTTTCCGTCTGGAACAAGACTTGGAATATCAGAGCCTGGAGCTGTAATATCTAATCCTTTTCCATAGTTTGAGTAGTCAGATACGATATCTAAACGGTTTGACGCGCCTACTGAAATCGCATAGGCAGATGAAGCTGGGTAAGAGAGCTCTTCCATACCGTCGTTTCCGCTTGCTGCTACAACCGTTACGTTATGGTCGTATGCATATTTTAATGAATATTCAAGCACGCGGCTGTAAGATCCGCCAAGGCTTAAGTTAATAACTTTTGCACCGTGATCAACCGCGTATTTAATACCGTACGCAATTTGTTCTGTATCTCCGCTTCCAGATGCGTCTAGAATTTTAACCGGTAAAATTTTCGCGTGAGAATTAATGCCGGCCATTGAATAGTTATTGTTTGCAGAGGCTGCGATAATACCTGCTACGTGAGTTCCGTGTCCGTTGTCATCAGTTGCATTCGACGAACGATCCACGTAGTTATAGCCTGTTTTTGTATCCACGACGCCTTTTAAATCAGCAAGTGATGAATCGACGCCCGTATCGGCAACAGCAATAACCGTATCTTTTAATTTTTGACCGTTTAGTAATTTTTCAAGCGATTCATATTGAATATCGGCATGTTGAGTACCGTCATTTTTACCCGTGTTGTTTAATGACCATTGATACGGATATTGTGAATCCATTGAAAGAGCATGGTACTCTTGAACCGGCTCGATAAATTCAGTTTCAGGAAGTGCCTGAATTTGTTTTGCCGTCATTTTACCTTGAGCAGACGACGTGCTGAAGCTTTTTCCATTGCTGTCATCTAATTGAATAACAAACATATTATCAAAAGAAGCAGCTGATTGTTTTAATGGATTAATAGACTCAATGCTTGCTGATTTTGACTGTGCTTTTATTTTAAATGATTTAGCATTTGCACCATCTTTTAATTTAACAATATAGCGAGTTTCCGCTTTTGTTGAAACGCTGTTTGCGCTGACTAATTTAGCTCTTACTAATACAGACGATACATTTAAGTCCGTAACGTCTTTTAATTTTGTCTGCGCTGCTACTTTTTCTAAATCTTTCTTTAAAGCAGCTGGAACGGATTTATAAGCGATGCTGTATAAATCATTGATTGCTTTTTGATCAGCACTTGTAATCATATATGTGCTTGATGCGCCGTTTTTCGCTACATCTGTAAATAGACCCTTTAGCTGAACTAAATCTTTGTATACTTGTTCGCGCATCGATTTATCGATGATCATTTTAGAGCTGATAAACGGAGCGGCTTTGTAGTAAAGAGAAGAAAGGTCTTTTCCGCTTGCTGTTTTTGAAAGCACAGCGTCACGAATCGTACGCAAATCTTTTAAAATACCTTTTCCGTTTTCTTTTTGGCTTGTACTTAATTCAGCCGGGCATTCTTCTTCCATCATTTGAGAAGGAGGAAGTGAAGCGCCTTCATAGCTGATTGTATATGGAACTTCTGTTTTTTCTTCCGGCTGTGGTTCTGGAGAAGTTGAACCATCTTCCGCATCTTCTTCAATCATGTCGTCTTCGCTTCCATAATACTCAACTTTCACATAATAAGGGCCAGTCCAAGCGATTGGAAAATCAAGCTGAGCAGGCTCATCTTTGTAGGAGTATCCCATATAACGGTCAAATGCCACGTTGTTTTTGGCATTTTCAAGGCTAGAGTAAACCGTGATGTTTACTTCATCATCACTTTGAAGCTTAATTCGGTAGTATGAAAACTTTGCTACCTCTTGCTTAGAAGGATTAATTTTGTACCAATGTGTTTGTTCTGGTTCTGTAAATGTTCCTTTTGCTGCTTTACCAATGCTTAATGTTTTTTCATTAGCAGGAGGATTGCCTGCTGCTTGTGTTTTCAGTAAGCCTAATTGGCTAAAACACAAGGTGAACATTAAAGCAAAAGCAATAAAACGATAAATTGACCCTTTTTTCATGTTAAACCTCCAAAAAAATATAGTAAAAAACAGGAATTACATACCTATTAAACCATAAAGTTTAAAAACTTGTAAATAATTACTGTTGCTTATTTTAGTATTTTGTCAAGTTATTAATCTGGCATAAAAAATGGTGAGATAAGTCCTAGTTGCAAAAAGTAGAAAAAATTGGAATAATAAAGATTGAGCCTATTTATAAGAGGCGAAAGTACGCTGAAAAGGGAAGAAGGGAATGAGAAATATTTTTAAAAGCAGAATCTGTTGGAGAAAATCTGATCGGTTTCTTTTTACCTGTGTTTATAAAGAGGAAATCGGGCTATATAAATAAAGATTGGAAAAATTTTCAGTCTAATTAAGTTCATTTGTAGCATATAATACGAGCTGGATTTCTTTTATAATAAACAAAAGCAAAGAAAGAGCAAATGGTGAAAAGGAGTGAAAGAAGTTGTCAAATGTGATGCAACGACAGGAAAAACGAATGAAGTTTGATGCCGAACAGCTTGCACCCCTTGATATTGATAAAGAGACAAAGAAGTTGCTAACAGAAAAAGGATTGCCCAAAGAAGCTTCACCATTTCTAGAGTTCGTTTCATCCAAAGGAAAGCTAACAACATTATGCGAAACATTTGAGTTATCATCTCGCTACCAGCACTATTGGTTTTTAGGAACAACCGGCGCTGGAGATCCAATTTGTCTTCATCAAAAAAACGGTTCGGTTGTGCTGCTTGATACGTCCAACGATGACTGCGAGCGTTTCGTGAATACAACTTTTCCGCAGTTTTTAGCATGCTTAGATGTGTTTGAAGAGCTAGTAGAAGAAACGATTCAAGCAAACGGAGAATCTGCATACTTAGAGCGACACATTCCTGCTGAGGTGCTGCAGCGATGCAAAAAACGTATGAATGAAATTGATGAAGCCTGCTTAGCCCCTTATTCTTTTTGGTTCAAAGAACTTTCTTTTTAATAATATAGTAGAAAAATAGACATGGCCGCTTTGGTCATGTCTATTTAGTTGTGGCTGCAGGGCTATTAATATAGATAGAATAAATGAAAATGATAGTATATAATGGATATAAATTCCTTTTTTTGAAGAGGGAGGAGGGTGTAAATGATTTCTTTGTGCTGCTTTTTGGTGCGTCGTATTTCTTCTATAGAAGAAACTCGCCCGTGCAGTACGGAATTTCACTTAGCAGCATGCTAATAAGCATATTTCTATTTCTATATAGCATATTTGGAGTTGGCGGCTTTGAAGGAATGGGTCTTGGTGCTTTAGCGGCTGCTTTGTTTTTGGCGTCGATTCTGAGCTTGTTCGTCAATGTTCTTTTTAATATCATAAATGGACGAGGGAAAGGTGCTGTATAAAATGGGAGAGATAACCTTTAGAGAAGCAGTGCGAGAAGATTTGGATCAAATTGTTGAAATGCTCGCGGATGATATGCTCGGAAGTAAACGAGAACGCTATGAATTACCGCTTCCAGACTGTTATGTCCAAGCATTTCAGGCAATTGATGCGGATCCAAACAATGAACTGATTGTCGCATGTAAAGATAGTGAAGTAATAGGTGTTCAACAACTAACCTTTACGCCCCACATTGCAAGACAAGGCGGGTGGAGAGCCACGATTGAAGGAGTTCGAACCGCTTCGTCACAGCGCGGAAAAGGGGTTGGCTATCAGCTGATTACATGGGCGATTGAACGAGCCAAAGAACGTAATTGTCAGTTAGTACAATTAACAACGGACAAGGAACGATCGGAGGCTTTGCGTTTCTATCAAAAGCTTGGATTCACAGCTTCTCATGAAGGATTAAAGCTCCATTTGTAATTCGCTGCTAATGGTTGTATCCCCGTGGTAAGAATTTTTTAATTAAAATGAATTTTTTAGTTTAGTTCAATTGAAACGTGGTATACAGATAGTACAGAGCCGATAGAAATTTTTCTAAGGCTACTGTGAAAGGTAAATACTTAGCTTCATGAAGGGACTGGTTTAGTTTTGGAATACTTAACAGCAACTTCAGCAAACGTATTACCTCACATGAAAAGCAGATATTCTGATCTGACAATTGGCACTCTCGTTATGAACCGATATACGTAGCGAAAGGGCCTCACAAGGGCAAATGAACATGAAATAATTAGAATGATATGAAGGGAAGAACCTGCATCAGTTTTGATGCAGGTTCTTTTTGGTGAGATGCGGCAAGAAAACTTATACAAAACTTTGGCAGGAATTTATATGTAAAATCTATAAGTTAAGTATGGTAAATTATTTTAACATTACGGATGAAATCATACATACGATAATTATGAAAGAAGCTAAAAGCCAGCTAGAACATTACCGCAAAAAAATCTTCAAATGAATGCACTACGAAATTTCTTATAACTTATTTGACACCTAAGGTATAAAAGAGTATACTTATGTTAAACATAGTAATTATGTCGGATAAGTAGGTTATGGTGCTGTGAACAAGACTTCTACTAATAAAGAGGAGATCTAGTCCAAATCGTACAGTCCGACTTTGATGAGATGCTTTCAAGCATCTTTTTTTTGTGCAAAAAAAACAGCCGCAGAGGCTGTTATAGGGCAGTAATTCTTCCTTTGTAAGCATCAATCAACCGCTGGTTATGTTCATCTGAACCTTCCATGTTTCCGCTTAAAAAGACAGGAGGGGTGATGCCGCGGCTGAGCAGTTTTTGTATGGCTTTAGATAGGACATCATTTAGGATAGCGCCTCCAATTACAGTAGAACCAGAAGCGAAGGAAATGTCTTGCTGATGAAGAAGAACGTCTCCTTTTGGAATATGATTATTAATAACAAGATCCACGACATCATGAAGGTATTTTCCGCTTTTATGTCGCGAAGCCCGGCTCGTGGCATAAGAAGGAGAGGTAAGCCCGATAACAAAGGCGCCTTTTTCTTTTGCAATCAAAGCTACATCAATCGGAACGGGATTTACGCCCGATGTAGAAATTACAATCATGATATCTCCTGGTACGATATCTTCTTTTTCCATAAAGGTGGAGGCATAGTCGTTTTTACGCTCTAGCTGTGAAGAGCGCGAAGCTCCTTTATGAAGCATCAGTTCTTCTACAAAAATAGGATGAATCGGCGCAAGCCCTCCGGAACGGTAAAACACTTCTTCCATTAAAATATGAGAATGACCGCATCCAAATAAATGAATGAGGTGATGAGAAGCTAATTGCTGTGAGATTTTCTCGGCTGCGGATTCTATTGCCTGCTGTTCATGCGCCTCCACTTTAGCAAGCAGTTTTGTTAGTTCCTGTAGATATAAACTAGACATAAAAAAACTCCTTAGTTTTAAGATCGTGTCATGTTAATCGTAAACTTATAGCGGTCTGCTCGGTACGAAGACTTCACCACTTCAAGCGGCGTGCCGTCTTGTAAATACGTATTTCGTTGAATCAATAGAACGGGTGAATATGAGTTGATTCCAAGATGCTTCACTTCGGTTTCAGAAGCTAAAATGGATTCTAACGTTTGATTGGCTTCACCAATTTTTAGGCTTAACTCTTCTTCTATATAGCGGTAAAGAGAATCGTTAACAATGGATTCTGTTAACCCTTTGACTAAGTTAGCGGATACATATACGCTTTCGAGCGCCATTGGCACGTCATCAGCTAAACGAATACGCTTGATTTCATAAACAGGTGCATGAAGAGAAATGTGCAGCTGCTCGGCAATTTTTTCTGAAGCCGCAATGATTTCAAAGCTCAGCAATTTACTGCTTGGCACCATTCCGCGCGCTTTCATATCTTCTGTAAAACTCGTTAATCCAACGAGCTGCTGCTCCAGTTTTTTTTCAGATACAAAGGTGCCGCGGCCTTTTTGACGATATAAATAACCGTCGTTTACTAAATTGTTAATCGCTTGGCGAACGGTCATTCTGCTGATTTCAAATCGTTCTGCAAACTCTCGTTCAGAAGGAAGCGAATCATTTGGTTTTAACTCTCCGTTTTCAATTTGTTTTTTCAACTGTTCTTCAATTTGATAATAAATCGGAAGAGGTGAGCTTTTATCAATCACTTAAGTTCTCTCCTTTATGTAAACCTCCTCATCTAAAAAAGACGAGGAGGCTATAAATTAAACCGTAGTCGATACTTTAGCTAAAGCTTCTTGGTCCGCAATAATTGTAACACAGTGATGCTTCTTTAAAATAGAAGCAGGGAAGTCTTCTGTGATTTCTCCGTTAAGCAGCTGATACATCGCTTCTGCTTTGGCTTCCCCGGAGATAAGCAGTAAAATTTCTTTACTTTTCATAATCGATTCAATTCCCATTGTAATAGCCTGAGTAGGCACTTCGTCAAGAGAATTAAAGTAGCGCGCATTGGCTTTTCGCGTTGACTCTTCTAACGTCACAATATGAGTAGGAGAGTTGAATGACGTACCAGGTTCGTTAAAGCCAATGTGTCCGTTTTGACCGATTCCAAGAATCTGAAGGTCAATGCCTCCATGATTTTGAATCATTTCATCGTAGCGGCGGCATTCTTCTTCAGGCGTATCAGCCAGCCCGTTAGGAACGTGCGTGTTGCTTACGTCAATATCAATGTGATTAAATAACGCATCTGCCATATAGTAGTGATAGCTGTTTGGATCTTGCGGCTTCATTCCCACATATTCATCTAAGTTAAAGGAAGTAACGTGTTTGTAAGACGTGCCGTGCTCTTTATGATCTTGAATTAAACGATCATATAATCCTTTCGGCGTGCCTCCCGTTGCAAGTCCCAGATTCATATTTGGCTTTTCATGAAGTTTGCTAATCAGCATATCAGCTGCTTTTGCACTCATTTCACTGTAGTTTTTCACTTGGATGATATTCATTGTTAGTCCTCCTTTTGAAAGCTCAATGTGCCTCGGCAAAATGTCATTTCAACATCTAGGTTTTCATTTAACACCACTATATCCGCATCTTTTCCAATTTTGAGGCTTCCTTTTGTATCGAACAGATTAAGCTGTTTTGCTGGGTTTTCAGCAGTCATTTTTACGATGTCTTCTAATGAGCAGTTCGTAAAGCTCATCGTGTTTTTAATTGCATCGTTCATCTTTAAGATGCTTCCCGCTAATGTTCCATCTGCAAGGGTAGCCGTTGTGTCGTTTACGTGAACAGGCTGTCCTCCTAAATCATACGTACCGTTTTTTAGCCATTTGGCACGAAGAGAATCCGTGATAAGAATCATGCGTTCACTTGTGATTTGATCGTACGCAAGCTTGACCATTTCAGGTCGGCAGTGGATGCCGTCTGTAATTAGTTCTACAAATAATTCATCTCTCAAATAAGCGGCGCCCAATACGCCGGGCTCTCTATGGTGAAGACCGCGCATGCCGTTATATAAGTGCGTAATATGAGAAGCTCCTGCTTCAATAGCTTCACCGACTTGATCATATGTGCTGTCGGAGTGGCCAATAGAAGCGACGACGTTTGTTTCTTTTAAATAAGAAGTAAGCGCTAAGCCGTTTGGCTGCTCCGGAGCTAATGTAACAAGTTTAATATGTCCTCCGGCTGCTTTTTGCCACTCTTGAAACAGTGCTACATTCGGATCTTGAATGTGAGTAGGAGGCTGCGCGCCCGCACGTTTCGGTGAAATAAACGGACCTTCTAAGTGAATACCAACTACTTCAGCATCGGTGCTTGTTTGCTCTTCGATATAAGCGCCTGCGTTGCAAAGTGCTTTTTCAACCGCTTCATTCGACTGCGTCATAGTAGTTGCTAAAAAGCTTGTTGTACCTTCTTTGGGAAGCGTGCGCGCCATTGTTTTTAATGCTTCTGCCGTACCGTCCATCGCATCGGCATTGTTAACGCCATGAATATGCACGTCAATGGCACCAGGAATCACTTTATAGGAAGGAGAAAGCTCAATTACATGGTCTTTCGGCTGACGTACGTATTGATGGATCTCTCCGATTTCAGTAATTTTCTTGTTCGTTAGTTTAATATACCCGTTTTTTAATGTCTGATTTTCACTATAAACGGTTACATTATAAATAATGATGGATGAATGTGTATCCATACATACACTCCTTTGCTCGTTGTATTGATTTAAGTGTAACGCTTTTTGGAATAGTTGTCTAGACCAGTTGATTATTTTTTGTGAATTAGAAAGTTTTGTAAGGGCTTTTAACATTGATATAGAGAGGTTTTTAAAAATAAAATTGGTATAGACAACTATATATTTTATGTGCTAGTATGAGTCCATGCAGTAAAACCGCCGTCATTTCAGCTGATGATGTAATCATAGGACAGGGATGAATGCGGTAACTTGTCATCCGATAAATATTGTTACGAAAATCCTTGCTCGTAACATCGGGTTAAATACGTTATACAAAGGGGATAGAAACATGCTGAATTTTTTACAACGTATTGGTAAATCGCTTATGCTGCCAATCGCAGTATTACCTGCTGCGGCATTGCTTCTTCGTTTGGGTCAAAAGGACTTATTAGATATTCCATTTATGGCTCAAGCCGGAGATGCGATTTTTGCGAATTTAGCACTACTGTTTGCACTCGGAATTGCTGTAGGGCTTTCAAAAGATGGAAGCGGCGCAGCAGCACTTGCCGGAGTCGTCGGTTATTTTGTGTTAACAAAAGGAACTGTAGCTATTGATAAAGATATTAATATGGGTGTACTCGGCGGGATTGTCTCGGGGGTAACGGCTGGTTTACTATACAATCGTTTCTCAGCGATTAAGCTGCCAGAGTGGCTCGGCTTCTTTGCAGGAAAGCGGTTTGTACCGATTATTACTTCAGTCGTTATGCTTGCGCTTGCAGGAATTTTCGGGGTTATTTGGCCGCCGATTCAAGATCAAATTAACAACTTAGGAACGTGGATTACAGGAGCAGGAGCGCTTGGTGCAGGTATATACGGATTTTTAAACCGTCTGTTGATTCCAATTGGACTGCATCACGTGTTAAACAGCTTAGTATGGTTTGTATTTGGAGACTATCACGGCGTAACGGGAGATTTGAATCGCTTCTTTAAAGGAGATCCAACGGCAGGAACGTTCATGTCTGGATTCTTCCCGGTTATGATGTTTGGTTTACCGGCAGCTGCGCTTGCGATGATCGCAGCAGCTAAAAAAGAAAAGCGCAAACAAGTCAGCGGAATGTTAATCGGGCTTGCTGTTACATCTTTTTTAACAGGAATTACGGAACCAATTGAATTTCTATTTATGTTCGTAGCACCGCTATTATACGTTATTCATGCCGTTTTAACAGGAATATCGATGGCTTTAGCCGTTGCTCTTGGCATTCACGCTGGATTTGGATTTTCAGCAGGGGCCATTGATTTCTTCTTAAACTACGGAATTTCACAAAAACCGCTGCTGTTAGCGGGAATTGGAATTGTATATGCGGTCATTTACTTTGTCATTTTCTACACGCTGATCAAAGCATTAAATTTAAAAACACCGGGACGTGAAGATGATGAAGAAGTAGACACATCAAACGAAACGGTTGTGGCAACAGGTGATAAATATGTGGATATGGCATCGTATTTTATTGAAGATTTAGGCGGAAAAGAAAACTTAACCGTAATTGATAACTGTGCGACTCGTCTTCGCTTACAAGTAGCTGATGCTAGCAATATTAATGAAGCTGCCTTAAAGCGCCACGGAGCGAGAGGAATCATGAAGCTCAATAAAACAAATGTTCAAGTCATTGTCGGAACAGAAGTAGAGTTTGTTGCAGACGCAATGAATCAATTAGTTAAATACGGCACAGCGTCAACCGCTGCACCTGTTGAACAACAGGCTGTTCAAGCAGATGCACACACAGAGTTTGTATTACCGTTTGAAGGCGTTGTAAAGCCGCTTAGTGAAGTGGAAGATCAAGTGTTTTCACAAAAGATGATGGGCGACGGCTTTGCGATTGAACCGATTGAAGGAACGCTCGTATCACCGATTAACGGTGAAGTCATGACTGTGTTCCCAACAAAACATGCGATTGGTTTAAAAACAGTAGAAGGAATTGAAATCCTGATTCACGTTGGATTAGATACTGTGAATTTAAAAGGAGAAGGATTTCAAGCGCTTGTTCAAGAAGGTGACAGCGTTCAACAAGGAACACCTCTTTTACAGGTGGATTTAGAGTATGTTAAAAAGCATGCACCGTCTATTGTGACACCGGTTGTATTTACCAACTTGCCAGCGGATAAAGAAGTGAAGCTGTTAAAAACAGGCTACCAAAAGCAAGGTACAAAAGACGTTATTACATTTTAATAAAAAGGCTGGAACAAACCTGTTCTAGTTAAAAGAAGATCCGAACGATTCATCGTTCGGATCTTTTTATGGTGATGGTGAACGTTGTTGCAAGCAATCAGCTCATGTATCCTATTTGTTCGTTTTTATATGGGGTGATCTAGTTACGTTTCAATCTCTTTTTCTTTTCTTCATAATTGAGAGAATTTTGTGTTAAAATTTAGGGTGTTTGATACAGCTAGTGCGCAGCAGAGAGGGAGTAGAACAAGTGAAAAAAGAAATGGCATTATTCAAAGTAAAGGTGACAGTATGTTTATTATAGGAGCATTAGTCAATGGATTAGCAATTGTTGTCGGAACATTAATGGGCAAGCTTGCTCACCGCATTCCTGAGAAAGTAAGCGTGACGGTGATGCAAGCGATGGGGTTATCCGTTATCACCCTCGGTTTGCAAATGGGCTTTAAAAGTCATCAGTTTTTAATTGTAATTTTGAGCTTAGCCATTGGAGCGGTTATTGGTGAGTTCATTGATTTAGATGAAAAGCTAAACCTTTTAGGCAATATGATTGAACGAAAATTTCAATCTCAGCAAAACGGCAAGCAAACATTTAGTATGTCACAGGGCTTTGTGACAGGAACGTTGATCTTTGTTATTGGAGCGATGGCGATCGTCGGGGCATTAGACAGCGGAATACGCGGTGATCACAGCGTATTGTTTACAAAAGCGGTGATGGATGGATTTATCTCATTATTATTAACGACTACGCTTGGAATAGGCGTCATTTTCTCAGCGGTGCCCGTATTTTTGTACGAAGGCATCATTGCGCTATTTGCTACGCAAATCAATGCGGTTGTGCCGCAAGATTTAATGAATAGTATCATTGCCGAAGTCACAGGAGTAGGGGGCGTGTTAATTTTAGCGATTGGAATTAATTTATTAGAAATTATTAAAATTAAAGTTGCTAATTTACTGCCTTCGATTTTAATTGCGGTTGTGATTGTAGTTGTACAGCATACATATTTTTTATGAAGAAAAAGCTTGTGGATGATAGTATTCGCAAGCTTTTTTGTATCTATATGAGCAAAAGTTAAGGGAGTAGCAGGTATAAAGTGATACGTGGATAATGGTATAGAATGAACAGAAAAACAAAAAGGAGGGTAAAAATGCCGAGTCCTGTTTTCAACAAAATGAATACGGTATTTATCCACGTATCTCATTTAAAAACTTCAGTAAAATGGTATAGCGAGCTACTGAGTCAAGAATACAAGATGAGCGAGGTGAAGAACCCCGTTTATAATCTTAAAATTGATGGAGAAACAGGGTTAACGCTGGACGCAGGTCCTGAAGGAACAGAAAAACAAATAGCGGCTAGTCTCCATCCAATTTTTAATTTCCATACGGAAGATATTAAAGAAGCCTATGAATTTGTTAAAGGGATGGACTATACGATTGATTCTCCGATTACTTCTTTTGATGATTTTTCGTTTTTTACGATAAAAGATCCGGATGGACATGTGGTCATGATTTGTACAGGATAAGTAGTTAGCTCCAGAAGTTTAAGGTATAGTATACTAATAATAAAACCCTAATGATATGAAGTAAGGAGAAATACTGCTTATGAAAGACAATCAACAGATTACAGCTCTTATTGCTGCACAAGTGGAGAAGTTAGCACGTCAATTTGGCTATGACTTTTTATCTGAAAAACAAGGGAATCAAACGCTTTGTCAAATTCTTCAGCGAGATGAAGACGGATCTATTTTGGCAACGCCGCTTAGTTTTCATTTACATATGAATGAAGACAAAGGAACGGGAGATATTATTTACTACCATGAACAAGGGGAATTTAAGCGTCAGCAAGTGAATGTATATGAAGAAAATAGCCTTGTGAACGTGTTGTTGTTTATCCAAGAGCGGTTGAAAGTCAATCGATAAAAGACATATGCAAGAAAAAAAGCAGGGAGCTCCCTGCTTTTTTCTATGAATTAATATAGCGCAGTCCTACGCGGTTATTAAAAATTTGGTTATGATTTTTGAAGACAAAAGCACCTGCTGCGTGATCAATCACCAGCTCATTGTCGTACACTTCTTCCATGTCATCATCAACAATAAATTCTAGGTCTTCAACCGTTACAACTTTTTCATAGGGTTGAAGGCTGCGCTTTGAGATGATCTTCATTTCATAAATTGTATTAACAATATCGCAGCTTCCCCGATCAAAAGAAAGCTGAATCATTTGATTTTGTTCCACGTTCTGCAACGCTTCTTTTGCAGAAGGAGTGACGCGTATATTCATAATGATATCCTCCTTTTTCTATCCTCAAATTAAATTGTGTGAAATGTATTTAGGAATACTTTAGTTGATTTTTATGTCACGGGCAAGAAAAAAGCTTTCTTACTATTAGTATTTCCCTTTCAAAACGGAATAAAACGCTGATGTTTTTATCATGTTTTCATAAAGACGTACATAGATATCACCTGTATGTGATGAAAGGAAAGAGGAAAAAACTGCACTTCGTAATTCTTAGGTGTAAATGCTTAATTATAGGAATATATTGTAAAAATACAAGAAGATAAGTCATTTGCGTATTTTAATAGTTATTGAGATAGTTTTGAATAATTGGTTTTATTTTCAATATATTGGGTACTTAAGTAGAGTACTTTGCACACGATATTGCACCGAAAGACATCGGTTTATCGGACTAATTATTGTCTTATTTTGTCGAAGTAGTAGAATTTATGGAAACCATTCCTTATCATGTACAAAGTGACTAACAAAATACATAGGAGGTTCTGGTGTAGATGAGTGAGAAAGATCAAAACAGAACAACAGACGAAACAGCGGCTTCGCTAGAAACAGCGCCCGCTCCAAAAAAAGCGCCAGCTAAATGGATTATCATTTTGGCAGCTTTAATTGTGATTATTGGAGGAGCAATTACATTTGCTACGGTATTTAAAAAATCTCCTAAGCAGTTATATTTAATTTCTGAAGTAAATACGTATCAAAAAGCAGCAGATGAATTAGAAACGAAGTACAGTGAAACGATGGCTTATCAGGAAAAAGCGATGAAGCAGCCTTCTACCACAAATGCTACTATTAAAGGCGGCTTTAATATGGATTCACTTTCGTATGATCCAAGCTTTAAAATGATTCAAGATCTTATCAGTAAAGCTGAAATTAAAATTAAAGCGGAACAAGATCCGAAAAAAAGTGAAGGATATGGTTCACTGGCTCTTAATATCGGCGGTTCAAAAGCGCTTGATCTAGAAGGTTTTCAAACGAAAGAAAGAATAGGCTTTAAAGCTCCGATTCTAGCAAATGAATATTTCTATTTAAACTTAGACGAATATGGACAGGTAGCGCGTAAGTTCGATCCTTCGTATTCAGGTCCTGAAACGCTTGATATTAACACGAGCAACGTAAGTTTAGAAGACTTAAAGTTAACGGAAAAAGAAAAAACCTACATTGCAAAAGAGTACGGAACGTTCATTTATGATCAGCTAGACAGCGATTATTTTACAAAAGAAAAAAATGTGGATTATAAAACAAATGGCAAAACGCTTCAGTTAACAAGCGTGACGCTTAACATGTCTGACAAAGAAACAAAACAATTTATGGATAAACTTATTGCGAAGGTAGCAAAAGATGACAAGCTTCATACTATCTATGCAAATCACGTGTCTAAGCTGTTTAAATCTTCAGCAGCGACAAATCCAGAATTAAAAGATATGGCAGATCCAAAAGAATTGAAAAAATCAGTAAAAGAAAGTCTTCAAGACTTCCAAAAAGAAGCAAAAGATACGACTTACCCTGGCGGTGTTAAATCAACTGTGTACGTTCAAGATGATGTTGTTGTAGCTCGCGATATGAACATGGGCGTAAAAAATGCTTCTAACGATAAAGGAAAACTTAACGTCGTAACTAAAAATATTCCGTATGAAGATAACAAAACGGCTAAGCAGTTCAAAGCAGTCCTAACCGATAGCACTACCGATGATGCATTTACGTTTGATATGAAAAATGACGTAACAACGGAAAGTGAAAAGAGAAAAGAAAACATGTCTATTCATTTGTTAACAAAAGATTCAAAAGATGAAGACACGAATATGACGTTTAAAATGAATTCAGTAATCAACGGTAAAACCGATGCAAAACAGACGGCTGACCGTACTTTCTCTTTAGACTTAGGTGATCAAGAAGATCTAGTAGTAAACGGAGAAGTAAAGCAGAATCAAGCAATAAGTGCTTCAAAAGGAAAAGCAGATTATTCGTTTGATATTCGTACAAAAATAGGACCAAAAGCAGATCCTGCAAACGTTACGTTAAAAATTGACTCTGCTTCTCAATTAAAAAAATCAGCCTCTATTCCAGAGCTTGACGCATCTAATGCGACAAACGTAAAAGATGTAACGCCTGAAGATATGCTGTCGACTCAAGAAAATTTCGCTAAAAATGTTCAAGGTCTCATGATGAATATGGGAACCGCTGGTTACTAAAAGGTGCAAAGCAGATGAAGATATATTTCTCTTTGACTCTTTTTACATGTAAAGCTCTATTGAAAAATATAAAATCTCTCATACTGCTAATAATGATCCCTGCTCTGTTTTTACTTGGAGCAGGGATCATTATTAGTCAGACCATGCAAGGTGAGGAGAAAATAAATCGGTTCCCCGTGGCCATTGTGGATAAAGATGATACTGCACAAACGAAGTACGTCATCGAACAGCTGACCGAAGGTAAGCTTCGCAAGATCATGAAGCCGCTTTACACGAATGAAGAGAAAGCTAAACAGCTGCTGCAGCAAAATAAAGTGGCAGCCATTGTAACGCTGCCAAAAGGTTTTAGTCACGATATTGCTCATGGGAAAAATCAGCCTTTACACGTCATTGGAAACAACAATAAGCCGCTTCAGTCACAGCTGTTTCGCTACGTGATGGAAAGTGCAGCCGACTACACGTCAGCTGCTCAAAGCGGTATTAATACGGTTGATGCCTTTTTAGAAAAAGAAAATGTTTCCGATGAAAAGAGACGCGCAGAATTTAAGAAGAGCTTAGTAACGTTTGGGCTTCATGTATTAGATAGAGGAAGTTTATTTGATGAACAAGTAGAAACGAGTTTCTTTCAGCAGGATATGAAGCAATATTATGTGCTGTCTTTTGCTGCTTTGCTGCTTATGATTTGGAGCTACGGCGGATGGCTGCTTGCTAGTGAAACGCAGACTTCTCCCGTGCTGGATCGAATGAAAACAAGAGGTATATCGTTTCTTCGCATTTATTTAGCGCAGCTGACGGCTCTGTTTGTTCTTTTGCTACCGGTATCTGTCGTTTTGTTTGGAAGCATCATTAAAGGACTGAAACTGCCTGTAACCGGTACGTTCGGAGAGCTTTTTCTAGGGATAAGCGGAAGTTTGTTTGCTTTTTTATGTTTGTTTTTACTTCTTCGGGTTCTTTTTTTATCACAAAAAGCTTATCAACTAACCGGCATGCTGTTTATTTTGCTGAGTGCGATTTTAAGCGGACATGTTGTGCCAGTCGTCTACTTACCAGACTGGGCGAGTGGTTTTCAGAAATGGTCACTCAACACCCGTGTCTTGGAGCTGTTATTTTATGAATTTGATGGATATAACACAAACGAAGCTTTTCTTTACCTTAAGCCTATTCTCATTACGGCAGCAGGAAGTTTTGTTTTTGCTGTTAGCTACGTGATGACTTTGCAAAGGCGGTGGAGAAAATGATCAGTGAAAAAATAAAGCAGCTGCTGAAGCGTCCTATGCTTATTGTCATGATCTTCTTTTTACCTTTAATAGGAACGGTCATCAGCAGCTCATTTTTAGCAAAAGTACAAAGTGATTCAAAAATACCCGTTGCTCTTGTCGATCAAGACCACAGCAACATGTCTAAACAAGTGATGGATCGACTGCGGAAAACAACAGAAATTCAGTTTCTTTCTATGAATGAAGAACAAGCAAGAAAGCAGCTGGCAAAAAATAAAATTGACAGCATTTTTGTGTTTCCTAACGGATTTCAGCAAGAAGTAGAAGCGGGGAATTATCAAGGAGTCATTGATTTGCTTACGTTGCCTTCTTCCGTTGCGACAGAAGCGGTTCGAGAAGTCGTGGCCAGTGAAGTGACACGGTTAACGACAAATGTTAAAGCCGCAAATGAAGTGCTTTTTTTATATAAAGTCTATCACATTCATGCAGGACCGGATTTATGGAAAGAAGCGTATCACTATACCGATAACCAGTGGAAACCAAAGCCGCTGATGACAATTGATTACGAGGCGCAAGGAACGAAGAAGCATAAGAAGCAAGGGAGCGTTCAAATGACCGGATACGTGCCGCTATGGGGATTTTTTACGCTTTTACTTTGCTGCATCACATCAGATTGGATGATTAAAGAGCGGAGTCATCTTTTTAAACGAATGAAGACGATGCAAAAAGGACTTTATGGTTATATTCGAAGCGTCAGCGCCGCTTATGCTGTGCTATACGTGCTTCAAGCTCTCATCAGCTTTGCTCTATTTAAATGGCTGTATGGAGCAGAGTCTTACGGTGTGCTGCTGTATATGTGTATCTATGTGATCACATGCGTTGCTTTTAGCACGTGGCTTGCAAGTGAAAGTCAGCGAGTTGGCTCTTATTATATGATCAGCGTCGTCATGGTCACAGGACTCAGCATAATAGGAGGGAGCTTTTTCCCGGTAGGAGAGCTTTCTGCAACGATTGAAAGAATAAGTCAGTGGCTTCCGCAGCATCTGCTTCTGTATCAGAATACACTGCCGCTTACGTTCATTTGGAAAGAGATAGCTGTTTCCATTGGATGCATATGTTTGTGCACGTTTAAAATAGTGTGGAATGTGAGGAGCATTAAATGATTGAAATTAACAATGTTAGCAAAACATACGGAAAAAAACAATCGTTAGCAAATGTTACGCTGACCGTAGAAAGTGGAGAAGTCATTGGTCTTTTAGGACCAAACGGCGCTGGTAAGTCAACGCTTCTGTCTATTTTGTCTACCATTACGGCTCCTTCAAGCGGGAATGTCACGATTGGAGGCTTATCGCTTAAGAAAAATCAAAAAGCGATACGAGAAGTCATTGGCTACGTTCCACAAGACATAGCGCTGTGGGAAGAGCTTAGCGTAAAAGAAAACATGAAAATGTGGGGCAAAATGACTTCACGCTCTCTGTCGAATGAACAGCTTCAGTCTCTTTGCTCAGCTGTACAGCTCGAAGGAAGATGGAAGGAAAAGGTGAAAAATTTATCAGGAGGCATGAAGCGAAAGCTGAATATAGCCGTTTCACTTATTCATGAACCGTCCGTTTTGTTAATGGACGAGCCGACAGTCGGAATTGATTTGCAGTCCAAGCTTGAGATCATTCGTTACATTAAACAGCTGGCGGCAAAAGGAAAGACGATTATCTATATCACCCATGATTTGAATGAAATTTTAGGCGTGTGTGATCGGTTTGCCGTCTTAAAGGAAGGAAAGCTGGAGTTTGTCGGCACAATGGACCAAGCGAAGGAAAAGACTGGGGAAGACGCAGAAGAGAACGTCGTGTATAAGCTGCTGCATGATTAAGAGTAAACAATCATAAAAAAAGAGCCGCTTCATGAAGAAGCGGCTCTTTCTATTATGCTTGTGTAACTTCTTGTTCTGGTGAATGGCTTTCAGGCTGCACGCGTTCTTCCTCAGGAAGGGCACGTACTTCCACTTCTTTCATTTGGTGACCGTCCATTTCTTTTGCAATAAACTCGTATCCAAAAAGTTTGAACGATTCGCCTTCTTGAATATCGATATTTTGCATCAGCATCCAGCCGCCGATTGTATCGATATCATCGTTTTCAATTTCGATATGAAGCACTTCGTTGACTTCTTCAAGCAGTACTTTTGAGTTAAAGACAAAGTGCTGATCGTTGATTTTTTGAACAAGCGGCTTTTCATCTGTATCAAACTCATCTCGAATTTCTCCAACGATTTCTTCTAAAATATCTTCAACGGTAACGATCCCCGCCGTACCGCCGTACTCGTCAATCAACACGGCCATGTGCGTACGTTTCTTCTGCATCGAGCGCAGTAGGTCTTGAATCGCTACGGTTTCAATTACTTGAATAATAGGATTCATATAAAGCTTCACGCTTTGCTTTTTTAACGCATCGTTAATTACGACATCGTTTAGAATCTCTTTGACGTTGACTAAGCCGATAATGTTATCTTTGTCTCCGTCAACGGTAACAGGGTAACGGGTGTAGCGATCTTCTACAGCAAGCTTTAAGAAATCTTCAATGCTGTCGTCTTCAGAAACAGCTGAAATTTCTGTTCTTGGTACCATGATTTCGCGAGCAACACGGTTATCGAATTCGAAAATGTTGTTCACGTACTTATATTCAGACTGGTTAATTTCCCCGCCTTTAAAACTTTCTGATAAAATAATGCGCAGCTCTTCTTCACTGTGCGCAAGTTCATGCTCTGAAGCTGGCTTTAATCCGAACATGCCAGTTAACAAACGGGCAGAACCATTTAGTAACCAAATGAAAGGGAACATGATTTTATAGAATAAAATTAACGGACGAGCAAACAATAACGTAACTGTTTCAGCTTTTTGAATCGCAAATGTTTTTGGCGCTAATTCACCAACGACTACGTGAACAAACGTTACAAGCGCAAATGCGATAATGAATGAAAGAATATGTGTTAAAGATGCAGCAACACCCAGTTCTTCAAACAGAGGTTCCAAAATCTTCGCAACAGTCGGTTCTCCTAACCAACCGAGTCCTAAAGCAGTAATCGTAATACCAAGCTGACACGCAGATAAATACTCATCTAAGTGTGTCGTTACGGTTTTAACCGCATTCGCTCCTTTTTTGCCTTCAGCAACAAGTTGATCTACCCGTGAACTACGAAGCTTCACAATTGCAAACTCTGAAGCAACGAAAAAAGCAGTGAGTACAATTAAAATCGCAAAAATAATTAAGTTAATGGTTATCAATGAATATACTTACTTTATAGTGCTATAAAGTAAGTAAACACCTCCTGTAAATAATAAATTTACGACAGCAGCAGCAGTAAAGAGTGCAAAAGAGTGACGCTTTCTGGTGAAAGCCGATTCATCATTACTTTTCGATCTTCTTCGTTAAGCTTTTCCATAAGCGGTGCAACTTCTTTTAAACTGTCGTTTAGTACGTAAAATTTGGATGCTAATTCGTCTTTGGAGTGGCTATTCTCGGATTGCTCTACAGAAAAGAGAGAAGAAATTTCTTCAAGAGAACGGCCTTCGCTTTTTAATTTTTCAATTAAGTAAAGACGTTTCAGCGCCTCTTCATTATAAAAGCGATAGTTAGAAGCAGAGCGTTCTGCTTTTAACAACCCAATGTTAGTATAATAGTCAACCGTGCGCTTCGTTACATGTGCCATCTCTGCAAGTTCGCCAATTTTGTATGTCGCAACCCCATCAGAATACCACCTCCTTTAACTATGTCAACCATCACGTGATGGTTTTTATCTACGCAACTATTTATCTTTTATCCTATCGTAATTAAGTATACGCACGTAAGATCAAAAAGTTTCATTTTTTTATTAGCATTCAGTATATCTCAAAATAAGGTAGTTTGACAAAGATTTTATAAAAAAAACTCGCTTATATTAAGCGAGTTTTTTAGTAGGATGACGTACGATAATGTGCATGCGTTCATACACATATTGAATACGTTCAGTATATTCTATGAACTCAGAGCTCATTGGAGATAGCTGATCAGCAATACGGTGCATAATAGCAGCTTCTTCTTTTAACGAATCTAAATTTTGAGTTCGGTCAATTCTAGATTTAAATGTTAACGAAATCATGTTATTCACCTCGTTGTTATATTACTTGTTATGAGACACTATGTCCGTGACTTTTATCACTCTAGTCAAAGGTGATAACGTAATTATTTGATGTTTGCCGGCATTTTGTGTAGGATGATTAGAAAAGGGTTTTTATGGGAGAATGAAATGAATTTAAAACGAATGCACCACGTAGCCATTATAGGAAGTAATTATGAACGTTCAAAAGCTTTTTATGTAAATGTGTTAGGATGCAAGATTATAGAAGAAACATATAGAAAAGAAAGAGATTCATATAAGCTAGATTTAGAAGTAGCTCCTGGCTATCAAATTGAGTTGTTCTCGTTTCCAAATCCGCCACAGCGTCCTTCAAGACCTGAAGCGTGCGGCTTACGCCATTTAGCTTTTGCGGTTGAAAGCGTAGAGGATTCCAAGCGTGAACTAGAGCAGCAAGGGATTGATGTGGAACCTATTAGGGTAGATGAACTAACGGGAAAAAAATTCACATTTTTTGCTGATCCGGACGGGTTACCGCTAGAGCTTTATGAAGAGAAAGAGGGGGAATAAGGAGTATGTGCAATTATTTATTTGTATACGGAACGCTTCTTGAAGGAGAAGGTAATCACGGGTTGCTGCATCATGCGCGCCCTATTGCCAAGCAGGCAAAAACGAAAGGGAAATTATATGACACAAAGCAAGGCTACCCTATGCTCGATATCGACAGTGAACATGTTGTATACGGAGAAGTGTATGAAGTGACCGATCAGCTTATGTGGAAGGCGCTTGATGAATTAGAAGGATACATTCATGAAGGTCATAAAGACAATGAATATGATAAAGTTGTGCAAACGGTTGAAACGGACCAAGGTGAATTTGAAGCCGTTGTATATGTAGCAAGAGACCGTTCTCTGCTGCAAGAATTTATCCCAGGCGGAAACTGGCGCGTATGGAAAGAAGATTTATTAGAAGGCATGCTGTATTTTGCTTACGGTTCATGTATGGATAACGATCGTTTTATTAAGCACGGCGTTGATCAGTATTTCCAAGACTGTCTTGGCAGAGCTGTTTTTAAAGGCTATACGCTTCGGTATAACCACGTTATTCATGACGGAGGACGTGCAGACATGGTTGAAGAAGGCGGAGTTGTTGAAGGCAAACTGTACCGCGTGCCGCCCGAAGCAATTACGTATTTGTATGGCAGAGAAGGCGTAGATAATAACGGCTATCGTCCTGCGATTATCTCTGTTGAGCATGACGGTAAGATGGTGGATCATGTTCTTACTTTTTTTGTGTTAAATAAAGAAAAAGAAGTTGCACCTCCGGATCACTATTCGACTGAAATTATTCGAGGAGCAACAGGTGTACTCAGCGAAGAATACGTTCAGAAGCTAATCGAGCAAGTCCATGCGCTAAAAAATAGCGATGTTGTAAATAACTAATATAAAAAGACGCAAAGACAAAAGTAGTTTAGCTGAAGAAAGCTCCGAACGAGTACTCGTTCGGAGCTTTTCATTGTTATGGTGAACGCAGTCCAGATCATTGATCCCATTTGTTCGTCTCAAGGTTGGATTGATTTTGTTATGTTCTCTGTTGCATTAGCTAAAGAAAACAGAGAATTCTGTTTGAAATACACCGTCTTTTGATAAACGGTTGATGCCTAATTTTTCTTTGAAATTTCCGTTGTGGTCATGCGTATCTGCAATTCCAAACCAAGGTTCGATGCAAAGAAAAGGAGCGATTGTATGATTTTCTGCATCATACTTTGACCAAATACCGACATAAGGGAAATCATTAAACTGAACGTTAATTTGATTTTCATTAACCGGTGATTTAATTGTAATTCCGTCAATATGGCTAAAAATTAACGCGTCATTTGCAAATAAATCTGCGCTTAGCGGCAGCTTGTGCAAGTTTTCTGCAGCCCCTTTTTCATGAATAAGAGCGTCTTTTAATACAAATTCCTTCGGCGTAGTTTCAGAAGGCTCTATTTCTAAATAGTAATCAGAAATCTGCTCGTTTTCACGTAACGGAATACGAAAAGCAGGGTGGGCTCCAATTGAAAAATACATATCCTCTTTATCTTCATTTACTACTTTCCACTGAAACGTTAATCGATTGTTTTCCAGACGGTAGCTAATTTCAACTGAACATTCAAATGGATATACGTCTTTAAACCGGCCGTTTGTGGCAAATTTCAGTCGTGCTGTTTCGTTTGTTTGCTCAATCACGGTGAAAGTAGAATCACGTAAAAAGCCGTGCTGAGGCAAAGAGTATTCGCGCTGATCAACGGTATACTGATCATTTTTTAATCGGCCTACGATTGGAAACAATACTGGCGATACTCGTCCCCAATAAGCGGGGTCTCCGCTCCACATAAACTGCAGGCCTTTTTCTTTATGAAATACTTCTACAACTTCCGCTCCTTTTTCTTCAATGCTGACTTTCATTTCGCTATTTTCTAGTACAATCATTACAACATCTCCCAAATCATTGTTGTACGCTCGAGCAGTCTCAAGCGTACTGGCTTTGCTTATATTATACCCTTCTTGGCAAAAAAGGTATTAATTTCCCTATTTTTGTTCAAATTAATATAGAAAAAGGAGGGTTCAAATATGAATCATGCAACATTATTGCTCATTAAATTTGCAGCGGCACTTATTGCGTTTGGTATAGGCCTTGATTTGTTTTTTGATGCAACCATCGGAGACATTATTTCTTTTAGCTTGTTAACGACAGTTGTGACATATCTAGTAGTGGATCGAATTGTACTGCCTCTAGTGGGAAATCGTGATGCCATTATTGTTGAATTTGTTCTAACGTATATGAGCGTATGGATTTTTGGCACATTGTTATTAGACAGTTACGTTCAAATTGCTTGGGGAAGTATTATTTCTGCAGCTATTATTACATTTGCTGAAGTTTTTGTTCACCGCTACTTATTCAACCATATTGAAACAAAACATACAGCGAGAACGCGTCCGGCTTTTAAGCGAAAACTAGCGTATGACACAGAATTTGCAGAAGAACAGCATGTAGAAAACAAAGAAAATCCAAAATAAAAAGAGGTTGGAACAAAAGTATTTTAGCTGAAGTGAAAAACGAACCACTAATCAACATGTCTGATTAGTGGTTCGTTTTTTTTGTTATGGTGAACGTATGTTTCATTTGTTTCGTTCTTTCTAGCAGTTGATTTGAGGGCAAGGCGAAGACTCCCGCGGAAAGCGAAGTCTTGCACGGAAATCGACTGGGGTGTCACAAGCGGTTCAGCTCATGTATCCCATTTGTTCGTCTTTAGGTTGGATTCATTTCGTTATGCCTCAACCTCTTTTTATATGTTAATGCATAAAAGTCATTTCGTTTAAAGGCCAATATTTCATGTTGACTTCTCCCATGATTGAAGAAATGGGAGTGAGGCCAAAATGTCTTCCGTCCCGGCTTATGCGTCTGTTGTCACCTAGCACTAATACGTATCCATCCGGTATCGTGCCGTCTGGAGACAGTTCGTACGTGGAAAAGTTTTCAGTAAATCGCTCGTAAGCGGGCACTTTGGATAAATATTTATGAAGATGCGGCTCTTTTTTGACTTTGTTATTTATATACAGAACATCATCTTTGTATTCGACCGTTTCTCCTGGTAAGCCCACAATCCGCTTTACTAGAAAATCACTGCTATAGGGAGCTTGTAACACGACAATATCAAAGCGCTCCAGCTTGCTGTGTTTGTTAATAATAATTCGATTGCCTTCGTGCAAAATAGGCTTCATAGAATCGCCTTTTACAGTGTAGGGCTGAAACCAATAGTGCTGAACGACAACAGAAAGCAAAACGGTGCCGAGGATGACGCTTGTGTATGTAAGAATTTCGCGCTTTATTTTTTTATTGATCATAATGGATGAACACCTTCTTAACGGTAAGACTATCAATTTAGGTTTTTCATAGAGATATAACAGTGTTGATTGTACCATTCAGAACTAAAGTTTTCCATATCTATCTGTTTATGCGTGTATCCCGAAAATATGCTTGGCGGAACAAAAAATGAAAAAAGCCGTTATTCTAGAGAATAACGGCTTTTCTTTATTATAACTGAGCGCGCTCAGTTCGAGTAGCTGGTTGATTTGGCTCTTCTTCCACAACAGGCTCAACAGGCTTATGCTGATTGATTTCTTCTTCCAGTTCAGCAATTCGCTTGTTTTTCTGTTTCACTTGTCCTCTTAGTTGAACAATTTTCACAAAGCTCAATGAAGCAGCAACAACTCCTCCAAACACAGCCGTTGTTAAGATGATTAAAATAAGAGGCCATTTTTGTGAACCAAATACATAGTTAAATTGTACAGGATCGTTGTTAATTACAGCTAAAACAGCAATGATAAGAGCAAATATAAGTCCTAAAATAAAAAAGCTCTGTCCTTTCATAAGCTGCACTTCCTTTCTTTACATGGTCATTACAACTTTTATAGCGTAACCACTCATCTTAAGTGTTTGCTATCTTGCTTATAGGTATACGTATCCACATTTAAACAAAATCAAACATTTTCTTGATTATATATATCTTTCTTTTAAAACACAATATATCGATTGGTGTAGAAGCTTTGACATGTCCAAAGACCTGATAGAGGGGGATTTTTGAGGGAAGGGAGTAGGTATAAGGCTTCATTGTCATAAAAAAAGCACGCGTTCGCCGCGTGCTTTTTTTATGTATAAACTTAAAATGCGTTTAGGGTGTTATCGCTTAACCACTGTTTGCGTTCAGCTGCATCTTCGAATAACTCATCTGCATTTGTAAATTGAGAAGCAATGACATATTCAATTGTTGCAAGAGGAGCTGTTAGCAAACGCCAGTTTAATACGATTGTATTATCTTGAGTCGTAGCATATTCTTCACCTAACTCGTCCCACTTAACAGATTCAGGAGCATTGTCAGCTGTTTTTTTAACAGATTTCAAAGCTTCTTGGAATTTTTCACCTGCGCGGCTTTGGTACCATTCTGTTAATAGTTGTCCAATACCTTCATTTGTTTGCTGCTCGTTCCAGCTTTCAGGTACTGTAGCAATGAATTTTGCACGGAATGTCATTTCAGCCTTTGCTACATCTCCACGAACGATGTTTAAGCGGTATTGACGCCCTAGGTAAGGGAATTTGTCTCCTTCTTCAAAAGAACCAGTTTTAGCTGCAGAAGCTGCTGCTTTAGGAGCCTCTTTTTTAGCTGTTTCTTTTTTTACTGCTTCTTTCTTTGGAGCAGCTGGCTTTTCCTCAGCTGGTTGTGAACCGTTTAGTTGTTTTAAAATCCATGTTGCTTTGCGTGCGATGATTGAACGCACATTGTTTTCATTAAGACCTCTTGGGATAATAACTTTTACCCCTTCTTTGTCACAAATTTGCACCGTGATATCGGTTCTATTTGGAACGACTTCAATTTTGTAGTCAATTGTTTGATTGCCTGTTTGATACGTATACATAAAATTTTTCGTACTCCTTTCTACAAATCTTCATTTTATAAGCAAAGGTAGAGTTTGGTCAAATGAAAGAATAATCAGACAGTTATCAACTGCTGTTGCAGCGCCTTGCAGGAAGATATGTATTCCAATATTTAGTGGAAAAGCGCCAATAATAATTGTTTCAATTCTTCTTTAGTTTTTACAAAAAAATATAAAAATATGCCGATACTACTAATATAGATTAGACATTCTATGTCTTTAGATTGTATAGGGGATGAAAAAATGAAAAAAGCTTTTCAAAGTTTACGCATGAAAATGCTATGTATGATTGCAGCCATGATGGCCATAACATCTACTGTAATTGAAGTAACCAATTATTATCTTATTGTGAAACAAGAGCAAGCAGCTTCGATTACGCTAGTGATTACATTTCTGTTTGTTTCTTTTACAACTACCGTGTTCTATTTTATCATACGTCGCTACATAATTGCGGTTGAAAATTTGTCAAAAACAATGAAAGGGATTTCAAACGGCGATTTATCTGTAGATGTTGTTCCTTTGAAAGGGAAAAATGAGATTAGTACACTCATATCTTCATTTAATGAAATGATGACTCACATGAGAATGCTGCGTCAGAAAATAAGTAAAACAAAGAGAACGGTCAGTCATTCCTCAGAGCAATTGCTTGTAAGCATGGAGGAAACAAAAACAGCTGTGACAGAAGTTACGATGTCTATTCAAGATATTGCTGCGGGTTCTGATAAGCAGTTGCTAAGTGTGGTTGAAACCGAGCAAGCTATGGTGGATATGGCCAAGCTGCTTCAGAAAATGACTGATCATTCTTCAAAGGTACAACAATCGATGAACAGAGCCTCTGAACATGCTTCTACCGGAAATGTTGCGGTGAAAGATGTGACGAATCAAATGAATAAAATCTATGAAACCGTTAAGATATCGACCAGTGAAGTAAAGGGACTCGAAGATCGTTCCGCAGAGATTGGCCGCATTATTAATACGATTACAAGAATTGCTGAACAAACAAATCTTCTTGCACTTAATGCTGCTATTGAAGCTGCAAGGGCTGGAGAACAAGGAAAAGGTTTTGCTGTAGTGGCAGGGGAAGTACGTAAGCTAGCGGAAGAATCTAAAACGTCCGCTATACAAATTAGTCATTTGTTAAAAGAAATTGAAGTACAGGCAAAGCGGGCTTATCAAAACATGGAAGTGAATACGGAAGAAGTCACGCTTGGTATTGCCACTGTCGAAGATGTAACGCAACAGTTTTCCACAATTATGGAAGATGTCTTTGCCGCTCAAGAACAAATGAACAAAATGACAAAAGCAACAGGAGAGATTGATGGGTATTCGTTCAAAGTAATGGAGTCCGTCATGACCCTTTCGGAGGTTGCTAAACAAGCAGCTGCTTACGCTGAAGAAGTAGCTGCGGCTTCACAAGAAGAGTTAGCATCTATAGAAGAACTTGTGATGTTGGCAGCTAATTTAAAAGCTACGGTAAGTGAGTCCTGAAGTCTATCTTGATATGTACGTAATACGCGCAGTTTTCTGCGTGTATTCGTTTTATTTATATCTTTTATAGAAAACGATAAATAGAATTGACACGTTATTAAAGCAGTTGTATAGTGAGTACGCAAGGCGGCAGTCTGTCTTTTTTAATTCTTAGTAAACTTATAAGTTAAATAAAATATTTAAGTACTATATAAGGAGACAAAGAGATGAAAAATGAATTCCGTTTGGCAACAAATGACGACGCGGATAACTTATTGAACTTAACTCTACAAGCATATAAGCCTATTCGAGAGCTAGGCATTCCTTTCTTAGCAGCTACTGCTGATCTTGCCCTCGTTAAGAAAAATATTTCTCAAAACCTTTGCTATGTATATGAAGAAGATAAAAGAATCGCTGCCACTGTATCTATACGAATGCCTTGGGGAGAACATCCAGGTCCGTTTGCTGTTCCGCACTTTTGGTGGTTTGCAGTGGACCCGTCGTTTGCCAGGAAAGGCGTTGGATCTAAGCTGCTGCATCTAGTAGAGGAAGAGGTAATAAAGAATACGTTTAAATCGCCAGGTGTGTCTTTAGGAACAGCAAAAGAACATCCTTGGTTAGTTGAGATGTATGAACGAAAAGGATATGTTCAAGCTAAAGAAAAGCACCTTGCACAAGGCTATACGACCGTATTTCTTTATAAAAAATTCAATGAGGTACACTCTTTGTCGTAAAAGATAGAGAAGTGGTCTAAATTAAGAAATGTGAAAGAGTGATAAATATGACAGATCAATTACTACTAAATACGCTAATAGACATACGCCGTGAGCTGCACCGGTTTCCAGAGCTTTCAATGAAAGAATATGAAACAACTAAACGTATTAAAAAGTGGTTAAAGCACTACGATATTTCTATAGCGGATGCATTCCATTTAGACGTGGGAGCAGTAGCGGAAATTGTGGGAGGAAAGCCGGGACCTACTATCGCTATTCGAGCTGATATTGATGCGCTGCCAATTGAAGAAAAAACCAATCTGCCATTTGCTTCTGAAGTGAACGGTGTTATGCACGCATGCGGCCATGATTTTCATACGGCTTCTATAATCGGAGCAGCCATTCTTCTCAAAGAGCGTCAGCAGGAGCTTTGCGGTACGGTTCGATTTATCTTTCAACCGGCCGAAGAAACGGCTTCTGGGGCAAAAATGCTCGTTGAAAAAGGTGTGCTCGAAGGAGTAGAAGCGATATTTGGGATGCATAACAAACCGAATCTTCCTGTAGGAACCATTGGTGTCAAATCGGGACCTTTAATGGCAAGCGTTGATCGTTTTGAAATTGACGTCAAAGGAGTAGGCGGTCACGCAGGTATTCCAGAAAAAACAGTAGATCCGATTGCTGCTGCTGGTCAAATTGTTACTAGTTTACAAACCATTGTCAGCCGTAATCTCAGCCCATTTCAAAATGTTGTTGTCAGCATAACTCAAATCCACGGAGGGAGCTCGTGGAACGTCATTCCTGACAAAGTAACGCTTGAAGGAACGGTGCGTACCTTTCAAGAAGAAGCGAGAGAAAAAATACCGGCTCTTATGAAACGATCTGCTGAAGGGATTGGAGCAGCTTTCGGGGCTTCAGTAGACGTTAAATGGTATCCGTATCTTCCTGTAGTAAACAATGATGATACGCTGGAAAAATTGGTTATTAACGCTGCAGAGAATCTTAGTTATCAATTCGTAGAAGCTGAACAATCGCCTGGAGGAGAAGATTTTGCCGTATATCAGCAGCGTGTACCAGGATTTTTTGTATGGATGGGTACGGCTGGAGAATATGAATGGCACCATCCTTCTTTTTCATTAAATGAAGAGGCATTACTTGTAGCAGCTTCTTATTTTGCTAATCTAAGCTTTGACTTTTTGAATTCATTCCATTACCAAAAAAATTAAAATATTTTTATTTCTCTATTTACGCGGATGGAATTGTTTGATAGAATAAATTTTAAATTAAAAAAGTTATCACGAGTGGACGAGAGATCTGGCTCTTTGACTCCACAGCAACCTACGAATGTAAGGTGCTCCTACCAGCAAAGCATGTGCTTTGGGTGATAAAACGGGTGAAAAACTCATTTTGCATCAAAGCAAAATGAGTTTTTTTTATTTTTCTAAAAGGAGAGGGTTTTATGAGTCATACAGCAGTTGCAGCACATACAGGAGAGAAAGCATTAAAGGAAGCCGTAAAATTATTAGGAAAGCATTATCAAGTAGCTTATCGTGAATTAGAAACATTTTATGAAATTGTGGTCGAAAACCATGTTCGTACATATGCTGTAGGCATAGATATTAAAGATGTACAAAAAGCAAATGAACTAGAAATTTATTCATCATGCTGTTCCAAGCTTGAGCGAGTAGGCTGTCTTTTATAGAAGTCTGCTCGCGCCTCTATTTTTAAAGTGTTTTTAAATAGAAAGCATGTTTTTTGACAATTGAAGAATCTGGTGGGTATAATCATTACTCACTAGGTTTTAAAATTAATCATAAATTGTCGAAATTTTTACACAAATTAAAGGTTACATTCGAAATGAATTGTGGTATGTTATAAAACAAGAATATTTTATGAAAGGAGCATTGAAATGGAAATGTCTCTTGAACATGGAAACGATGCAGGAAGCGAACAGCTTATTGATCGTATCCTAGACTTTTTAGAAGATGACGAAAAGTAAAAAAAAGAGTGTGCGGTGCTAGCCCTAGCCGCGCACTCTTTTTTTATCATGTGCGTCAAGGAAGCGCATACTATGATACATAGGGATAGAATGAAAGGGTCTCTGTCAAAGGGATTGACGAATCGTTTTGTTTGATGGAAAATTTAGAAAAAGGAAAGAGATGAAGGGTATGTCGAACAAAACATCTTTGTATCAAACAAAAGAACAGTTAAAGAAGCTTGTAAGCGAATTGGTTTCTATACCTAGCGTGACAGGAACGATGGCAGAAGTGGAAATGGCTGAATCGATAGCGTCGTATTTATTGAAGCTGCCTTACTTTCAAAAAAACGAGCAAGTTGAGCTTCATTCAACAGGAGACGGGCGATCGATTGTCACAGCTTTTGTTGAAGGGAAAAATACGAATAAAACAGTTGTATTAATCAGTCATTACGACGTAGTGGATGTACAAGATTATGGACAGTGGAAAAAGGATGCTTTTCACGCTGATACGTTAACGAGTACTTTTTATAATGATATGGAACAAGTTCCGGCGCACGTACAAAAAGATATGATAAAAGGAGACTGGCTTTTTGGCCGAGGAACGATGGACATGAAAGCAGGTATTGCTCTGCATATCAGTATGATTGAACGAGCATGCAACGGAGAGTTTGACGGAAACATCCTGCTTCTGTCGGTACCGGATGAAGAAGTAAATTCGCTCGGAATGAGAAAAGCAGTGCCTGTTCTTTTAGAACTTGCGTGCAAACATCAGCTGGATTTTTCTCTCATGCTAAATGCAGAACCGGTATTCAGCCGCTATCCTGGTGATCAAACGAACTATGTGTACTCAGGATCGATTGGCAAGATCATGCCAAGCTTTTTGTGTTATGGAAAAGAAACTCATGTAGGGGAACCGCTAGCTGGTTTAAATGCTAATTTACTAGCTTCTTATTTAACAAAAGAAATAGAACTAAACGTTGATTTTTGCGAAAAAGTAAGAGATGAAACGAGTCCACCTCCTACGGTACTGATACAAAAAGATTTAAAAGAAGAGTATTCCGTTCAAGTTCCGCACTCTGCCGTTGTATTATTTAATTTATTTATGTTAAACCGCTCTCTTAAAGAAGTAACAGATCTGCTGTTGAAATCGGCTGACAAAGCGGCTTTGAATGTAAAAAAACATTATAATAAAGCTGCTAGGCAGTACGCTGCGGGAATGGAGGGTTCATCCCTTGACGTGAACGTATGGACGTATGAAGAACTTTATACTCATGCAGTCAAACAGCACGGTGAAAAATATGTGCAAGAAATGGAAGCAGCACTTTTGGCACAAGAAGATGATGACAGAAATAAAACCATTAAATTAGTAAACTCTTTAGCTGGTTTATGTAAAGAAGCAGCTCCGATGATAGTCTTATTTTTTACGCCGCCTTTTTATCCGGCCGTTTGTTCACATGATGATCTCTTTGTACAAAGGATTTTGTCAAACGTACAGGCAGCTGCCAAAGAGCAATTCCAAGTAGAGCTAGTTGAACAAAGTTATTTTGGCGGAATTTCGGATTTAAGCTATGCCAGCCTGCAGCACCCGCTTCATACATTTAACACGTTAGTAGCCAATATGCCTCTATGGAATAAAGGATATCATATCCCGCTAGAAGAGCTAGAGGAGCTGAAGATGCCGGTGCTGAACATTGGACCGCTGGGAAGAGATGCGCATCAATGGACCGAAAGATTAGACGTTCAGTATTCCTTTGAGATTTTGCCTCACTTCATTTATCAAGCTATAAAAGAAGCACAGAAATAAACATCCGCCCGCGGATGTTTATTTGTTGAATTTAAAAGAAGCTCCTTGTACGGTAATTTGTTGCGGTGTTAGAGCGTGATCCAATTCAACCAAAAATGGACGCTCTCCAACTTTTTTTAATGTATCGTGGACAACACCTTGTGTTCCGCTGCAAAAAATAAGGTTTCCTCCATTGACATATAGTTTTTGACAACGTGCATCAAGTAAAGAGTCTTTGTAGCTTTCGCCAGCCTGAACGTCCAGCAGTTTTGTCCATTTGCTGATGGATTCTTCAAGGTTATGTACAGCACAGTAAATGTTTTTTAGCTGCAGCTGACCAGCTTGGTGGGAAGAAAGAGCGGCTAGCTTTGGCTTGCGTTTTTCTTCTGGTTCACCCCACTCAATAAAAAAAGGAAGAGGCAAGGAATCGTGGTCAGCTTCAATAAAACACATTCTCCATTGAAGTCTTTCTCCATCATTGGTTTGACGAGAACCCGCTACAGGACCTTTTACAGTGACGTTCTTGCTTTCCAGCTCTTTTATCAGCAAATCCATATCATCTGTACGGAGTGCAAATCGACCAAAATGACCAAGTGACGTATGTTCGTTAACAAGCTGCTGAATAAGATCATTATCTGTAACTGTTTGAGCTAATGCGATATCTTTAAGCCCAAGCCATTCAATATAGCTGAGGTGAAAATAAGCCAACGTGTTAAAAGTGCCCCATTTTTCATGGATACCGCCTTTAATAACATTTATTCCGTATCCGTTTAGTTCTTTCTGAGCTTTAATAGGATCAGGTGAAAAATGCACAAGATGATCAAACGATAAGTGCATGGATAGGCCTCCTTTTAAGAGAGATTCTTTCCTACTATTATACGTCGTTTTCTTTTTTAAGAAGAGTAAAACGAATGATTATGTAAAATGAAAATCTATAAAAAAGCAAGCCGCGTATGTTTTAGACTCGGCTTGCTTTAGAGTTAGTTAGCGACGGCAGCCATGCCCTTTAAAGCAGCAGCCAAATGATTTATTAAACCATGGGTATGAGCAGCAAGGTGAACCGCAGCGACAGCGGCGACGGCTAGAACGGCGAGTAGAACGACGAGTAGAACGACGAGTAGTGCGACGAGTAGAACGACGAGTAGAACGACGAGTAGTGCGGCGAGTAGAACGACGAGTAGTGCGGCGAGTAGAACGACGAGTAGTGCGGCGAGTAGAACGGCGAGTAGAACGACGAGTAGAACGGCCGCGACGGGCAGTTGGCTCTTGGTACATAAATGTTTCAAGCTCAGTAGAAGCAATCGCTTCTGTTGCTTCTCTAATTCTTTCAGCAGTGATATGCATATAAACACCTCCTGGCTAATTCGGTACATAATACAATATGTACAAGGAAGGCGTTTGGATATAGTGAAAACATGGAATTTGTCTAAATTTGTGAAAGAAATGGAGTGGTTTTCATGCTTCAAATCCTCGAACATCAAAGAGTGGATATCGCTCTTCAAATAGTAGCTGTGCAAGTAGAAGCTTATCAAGAAGAAGCAAGGCTCATTGGTTTTTCGGATATTCCTCAGCTTACAGAAAGCAAAGAAGATATTATGAAAAGCAAGGAAGTGTTTATCGGAGAAATGATTGAAGGTAAGCTAGCAGGAGTGCTGTCGTTTGAAAAAGAAAATGAGCGATTAACGATTTGCCGCCTCGTTGTGCGTCCTCAGTACTTTCGAAAAGGAATTGGAAGCCGTCTTTTAACATATGTACTTCAAAGATATTCAGAATGTGAGTGTATGGTTTCCACAGCCGAAAAAAATACACCTGCGATTAAGCTATACGAAGCTCATCGGTTTTCAATTATAAAACACACTGCAGCTGCGGATAATCTTGTGTTAGTAACGATGAAAAGAGATTGAGCCATAGCTAAATTAATCCAAAGACTAACAAATTGGCTACATGAGCTAGTAGGAATCGGCTGTTGCTTTCCCTACAAGGCTTCGCTTTCCGCAGGAGTCTTCGCCTTGCCTACATACATGAAACTTACGTTTACCATAGCAATAAAAAAATCCGAACGCGTTGGATTCTTCATCAAGAATCTCGATTCATCGTTCGGATTTTCCTTCAGCTAAAATACTTTTGTCTCAGCCTCTATGATGATAGTGTTTGCTCAGAATAATCTAGAGCTGTATGACGCTGAATCAGCAGTAAAGCAGCTAAAGTGACAACTGCTCCGATAATAAAAGGCAGCGTCATATTGAGTTTAAAGGCAAATGCACCAAGCAGAGGGCCAAAAATACGCCCTAAGCTATCCATTGAGGCAGTTAACCCTGAAGCAGAGCCATATCCTACTTTGGTTCTCATCGTAATTAATGAGAGGACACAAGGACGAATAAGGGCATTTCCTGCTGTAAATATGCACAGAAATAAGGTAGCATTAACGGCACTAGAAGATAACAAAATAGACGTAAATCCTATTGCTGAAACCAATAAGCCAATAGCCATCAGTTTTTTTTCATTTCCTTTTTTAAATCGCTGCAGTACACCGCCTTGAATCAGGGCTTGAGTTAAACCGCTCGCCATAAACATCCATCCGATTGTCGTGGGAGTAGCATTGATTTTCGCTATTTGAAAAAATTGAAAAGTAGCTTCTAAACCAGCGAGCGTAAAAGTAGCTAAAAATGAAAGAACATATAAATACTTCATAGCTCCTTGAAAATCTGACGTGAAGTCATGCCATCTGGATGTCTGTACTTTGGCAGCAGGTTCTTTTCGTAACGATTCTTTTAACGTAAAGAATGAGAACGCTGTCATAATCAGTGACAAGATACCAGAGATAACGAAGGGAACAAACAAGCCGAAAGACGAAAGGACACCGCCTAATGCCGGTCCAAAAATAAAGCCTAAGCCAATTGACATCCCTAACAGTCCCATTGCTTTCGTGCGGTTTTCTTCATCTGTACTATCAGAAGCGTATGCAAAAGCACAAGGAATAACAGCTCCTGCAAACAAACCTCCGATGATGCGTGACGTATACATCAGAGTCAGAGAGTTTTCTGCCACCGAAAAAAGAAAAAAGCTTGCGCTAAAGCCAAGTAAGCCCCAAAGTAAGATGGGACGGCGGCCTTTTATATCGGAAAGCTTCCCCCAAAAAGGTGCGGTAATAAAAGATGCGATCGAATAGCTAGCCATCAGTATCCCTAAATTGACCGTGCTTGCACCCGTGGCACGAATAACTTCAGGTACGATGGGGATGATCACTCCAAAGCCGACAAATACCATAAAAATAACAAACATTAACGTTCCAAGCTGTTTGTTCATATGCAATTAAGCCCCTTTCTCTGTAGAACATGCCGTGAGTTTAGTATACCAAATACCAAGACGTTTTTTACGTATATTTGGTAAAAAGCGCTTTATTTATAAATGGATAACTATGTTAATATTTACCTGTTGCGCTGAAGCTGATACAATTAAAAGAAAAGGGACGTGAAGCGATTGCCAATATGGATTGTATTTGCTGGGATTATAGGCGGTCTTTTAGGATTTGGGGCGCTAGTGGATTATATAGCTAAAAAGAGAAGTATCGAGCTAGATCCAGAAGAAGGGATAAAGAATGCTTCTGAGGCAGAACAAATCTATGTGGAAAATTATCTTTATCAAACAAAAGAAAATAACAATCACTTTCAATAAAAAAAGCTTGGAGAAAAATCTCCAAGCTTTTTTAATGAGGTAAAAAGATGAGCTGATAGAGAAATAAAACAGCAAAGACATACACAAGCGGATGAACTTGTTTGCCTTTTCCTTTTACCAGCTTCATTAACGGATAAGAAATGAAGCCAAGGGCAATTCCTGTTGCAATACTTGATGTAAGAGGCATTGCTAGAACAACTAAAAAGGCAGGGAACGCTTCATCAAAGTCATTCCAATTAATTTTAGCTACAGCACCCATCATCAAGCTTCCGACAATAATTAATGCAGGTGAAGTAATAGCTGCTACGCCAGAAACCGAGCTTACAACCGGACTAAAGAATGCTGCCACAATAAATAGAATGGCTACCGTCACGCCCGTTAGACCTGTACGTCCGCCTGCTGCTACACCAGATGAAGATTCAACGTAAGCCGTTGTTGGGCTTGTACCAAATAAAGCGCCAATCGTTGTACCAAATGAGTCAGCAAGCAATGCTTGACGCACGCGAGGCATCTTATTACCTTTCATAAGACCGGCCTGTTGAGCTACGCCTACCATTGTACCTGTTGTATCAAAAATCGTCACAAGTAAGAAAGAAAAAACAACTGTGTACAAATCATGATGAATAACATCTCCAAAAGCAGCAAAAGGATTTGAAATTATTAAGCCATCTGGAAGGTGAGGGGAAGCAAACAAACCTTTATCAAATGAAAGCTGTCCTCTAAAGAAAGCAATTAATCCGGTAATAATCATACCGAAGAATAAAGCGCCGTTTACATTTAGCGTATATAAAATGATTGTAATCGCAAGTCCGATCAGTGTTAAAACTACTTTTTCAGACTGCAAATCACCAAGTCCAATTAAATTTGATTTATTTGCAACAATAATACCGGCTGAACGAAGCCCGATAAAAGCAATAAATAAACCGATACCAGCACTGATTGCGTGCTTTAAATTGTTTGGAATAGCTTCAATTAATTTTTCACGAAACGATGTTAACGATAGGATGATAAAGATAATACCCGCTACGAATACAGCTGAAAAAGCAGTAGCATAGTCGATACTTCCATTTGAACCGACAACTAAAGCAGCAAAGTATGCATTCATTCCCATACCGGGAGCAATAGCGATTGGATAGTTAGCTGCAAGAGCCATCCATAGCGTAGCTACGACTGCTGAAATAATAGTAGCTGTAAATACTTGATCAAAAGGAACGCCGGCGCTGGACAAAATAACTGGGTTCACAATGACGATATAAATCATGGTTAAAAACGTTGTAATACCAGCTAAAATCTCCGTTTTAGCATCCGTGTTATATTCTTTTAACTTAAACATAAGTAACCTCCAAAAATAACGAACATTAAAAGCAACATGATATATAATATTCGTTTTTTACTTGAAATGCAATAGATTTGCATATAAAAAATCAAAAACTAAAAAAGTGACGATAAAAGAGCTAAAACAAGTGTGAAATATTTCTTTTTTTCGGTGCTTTTTATAGTGTGTGCGTATAGAAGAGGCTCATACGAAAAAAAGCCGCTTAGGCTATAGCGGCTATGTTGCTTGTTTTGATGAAACGACTATTGGAAATTTTATTTTAATGGAAAGAGTTAAATCGTGATACGTATATTCCAAGCGTCCGTGGTAGTTGGAAACAAGTTCAGAAATGATCCACGTGCCAAGGCCTTCGTGGCGTTCTTTCTTTTCTGTCACATGAAAAGAAGTAAACAAGTGATCTTGACGCTCTCGTGATAAAGGAGCGGTAGAATTGCTGACTTCTAAAATGTAAATGCCACTTCGAATCATACTCGAAACGGTTATCTCTTTTTTCTCAGAAGAATGAGCGGCTTCTAAAGCATTATGCAGTAAATTCATGATGAGATTCATTTGGTCAAGGTGCTTTAAAGGCAGGTGTGATAACGGTGAATCTAATTGAACATTCATATGTATTCCCCACGTATGTGCTTGATTCTTGCTTTGATGTACAACAGAAGCAACGTGCGAATGTTCACCTTGAATATATGAATGGGTATCATTCAAAGCTTCAACGTAATCTTGAATATACTCTTGTGCCTGCTGTCTTTGGTTTGTTTCTAGAAGATAGGATACGGCGCTGACATGTTTAATAAAATCATGTCTTTCAGCTCTTAACGCTTGAAAAAGCTCATTGTTTTTTTGAATTTCACGTGAAGCACTGCTTTCCCGGTTAGCTACGAATATGTATTGTTGATAAGACGAAAACATGTCGGTCATGTAACCAATCATTGTGATAACGATAAGGCCAATACTAAGAGGTGAAGATAGGCTAAATAAAAGCAGAAAAAAAGACGTCAGTACGATTGCTTTTTTTATCGTTAGTGAAGGAGCCGTTTGATATTTCTTTCTCCATATAAAAAATGAACCAATTATAAAAGAACTAAGTAGGAGATGTAAACTAACAGGCAGGTCTTTAAAAAAGAGGAGCACGAAAACAGTTAGTAAAACTAGTGTGTAAAATAGTTTCATTTTAGATAGTCCCTCCTTTAAAAGTACTCTTTTTGCAAGATGTCTAAATTTGTTTTCGTGATTAAAGCTGTTTTTTCGGTGCTTTGAAACATCACGGAGTAGGAGTGCTTAGTATACAGGGAGAAATTTTGAATATAGGAAATGTTGATAATAAAAGCTCGATGCGACCTTAGAAAATGACTCGCTGTTAATTCTTTTTCAATTTCGTTTAATGATTGATAGGTACTAAATTCTCCATTTGTCGTTATGATGGTGGTAGAGCGACCCGTTCGCTCTGCAAATATAATATCTTGTTTGTTCAGCACTTGCATTTCGGTTTTTTGTTTTAAAATAAGCTTATCTCTTGTGTTATTTGATTGGTTTTTTTGATGAAAACGCTGAATGCCTTTTAACAGACGCTCTTTAGAATAAGGCTTCATAATGTAGTCTAAAACGTTGAGTTCAAATGCATGAACGGCAAAGCCGCTGTGCCCAGTGACAAAGATGACTTGAATATCAAGCGCGTAAGCATTGATAAAGTCTGCAAGCTCATAACCTGATAGCTTTGGCATTTCAATATCTGTAATTAATAAATCAATTTCATTTTTTTTAATTTCGTTATAAGCTTCCTCCGCGCTGCTAGTCGAAAAAAGTATGTCTATATCATCTTCTCTTTCTAAAGAAATCCTCAATTTTTCTAAATCATATGAATGATCATCCACTAATCCTACCTTCATAAATAAAAACCCTCTTTGTTTCATTCTATTGGATATTACCACACTATTTTACCATGATTTACAAGATGGAAAGGACGTTTCGTGACATAAAAAACCCTCTTTATGACAAGATGGAAGATGCTGTATGAAAAATAAGCTAAGATATAGTCAATCACAGTAAAAGGGGAGAGCGGATATGATTGAAATCAAAGGTGTTACGAAATATTTTAAAGAGAAAAAGAAAACAATTGCAGCTGTTCAAGATGTTCATGTAACCATCGCACAAGGAGAAATTGTAGGACTATTAGGTGAAAATGGAGCGGGGAAAACAACTCTTTTACGTATGCTGTCGACTGTACTTGAACCATCGGAAGGTAATATGTTCATTCACGGAATTAACATTCATAAACAGCCCGATAAAATAAAACAAAGAATTGGCGTGCTTTTTGGCGGTGAAACAGGTTTATACGACCGTTTGACAGCTCGTGAAAACTTAGCTTATTTTGCTAAGTTTTATGGAATGAGCAAACATGAAACAAAGATAAGGATTGAGGAGCTGGCCAAACGTTTTGGAATGAAAGATTACTTGGATCGCCGCGTTGGAGGCTTTTCAAAAGGAATGCGTCAAAAAGTAGCCATTGCACGCACTATTCTTCATAACCCGGACGTTATACTATTTGATGAGCCGACTACAGGATTAGACATTACATCAGCAAACATGTTTCGTGAGCTTATTAAAAGTCTGCAAAGAGAAGGGAAAACGATTATTTTTTCCAGTCACATTATGGAAGAAGTGGAGATGCTGTGTCAGTCTATCATCATGATTCATAAAGGGAAAATGATTTATCAAGGAACAAACGAACAGCTGTATAAAGAAGAAGAAAGCACAGACTTAAATTACATCTTTATGTCGCGTATCGTGAGGGGGGCTTAAGATGATTTGGCATATTTATAAAAAAGAGTTAATTGATTGTCTGCGAGATCGAAAGACGATTATCTTTAGTGTGTTGATTCCTATTTTGTTAAATATAGGGATTATCTTTTTTGCCGACAAAATGATGGCTAGTAATCAAACAGATTCCATGTCTGTAGCTGTTACAAAGGATTCTGATGCCAGTGTGATTGACTGGTTAAAAAACGATGACAATATTAAAGTAATCGAAAGCAGAAACCCACTCAGTGCTGTAGAACAAGGGAAAGCGTTAGCGGCGTTAAAGGTGCCAGACGATTTTTCTTCAGAAGTGCGTAAGATGAAATCGCCAGAAGTTACTGTTTATACGGATTCAGCGAGCATGAACTCAGGTGCTACCGCGGAGTATATACAAAATATACTGAATAAACATCGAGAAGCTATAGTTAGCGAACGCTTAGATCAACTAAATGTGAATAGTGAAACGATGGCTCCGTTTAATGTGGTTGAAAAAGGAGTGTCTAAAGAAGATGACGGCTCTTTAACAATGATTGCGATGTTTGCGCCAATGATTATCATTATGGGCGTTTTAGGTGGCATTCTTCCTTCTGCCAATGATATTTTTGCAGGTGAAAAAGAACGGAAGACGATGGAAGCTCTATTGATGGCTCCTGTCAAACGAACGCAATTACTGGTTGGAAAATGGCTTACGATCTCTACATTCGGTATCGTAAGCGGCCTTTTGTCTACATTGGCATTTGTTTTCTCTGTACGTTATTTAACAACTATATTAAATGATGCACTGCAGCTTAAGGGTCATGTTACAACCTTTATCTTCTCGTTTTTAGTCACCCTTACCCTGCTAGCGCTGCTAGGAGCCATAGTATTATGTATCCTTAGCCTTTTAGCAAATTCGGTTAAAGAAGCGCAGAGCTATACATCTCAAATTATGATGGTAGCGATACTTCCATACTTTTTACTGATGGGAAAATCCGTACACGAACTGCAACCAAGCGGATTTTTAATTCCTATTTATAACGTATTTGCACTTATGAAACAGCTTCTCTACGGTGTCTACGACATGCAGAGTCTCGTCTATACAATAGGAAGCTTATCGGTTTGTACGGTTGTTTTATTTGCGGTTGGTTATACGATGTTTACGAAAAGCCGCTGGGTGCTTGGTAAAGGGTAAGAGACTGGGCAAAAGTAGTTTAGTTGAAGGAAGGTCCGAACGAGTAATCGTTCGGATTTTTTTATTGGAATGGTGAACGTAGGTTTCAAGTATGCAGTTAGTTGCTTCTAGCTGTTGATTGGAGGGAAAGACGGAGACTGCTGCGGGGAAAGCGAAGTCTTGCACGGAAATCAACAGCGGTGTCACAAGCGCTTCATAATAGCTCATTCACCCCATTTGTTTGTATTAAATTGAAGTGATTTCGTTATGTCTCAACTTTTTTGTAGGGAAAGAGCAACAAAAAGAGAATGTAGAAAGAAAGGGGAGTGGAACAATTGCATCCTATTATAGTAGAAGAAATTCCTCATTCGATAAAAAAGTATGTAAAGCAAATCGAAAAAGTGACGTTTCCGAAGCAAGGGTGTACATCGGATGTCGGTATTCTTCATACCGCTAAAGGGAGATATGTTTTAAAACGGGCAAAAAGGGAAAAGTACAGAAAATGGTTATATAAGGAATATTATGTATTAAAAAATATACGCGCTCTGGAAGAATGTCAAAGCCCGATCGCTTACAAATTCGTTCAAACAGCAGAAGAGAGCTGGCTGCTGCTAGAATTTTTTGAAGGAAAGACGGTAAGAGAGTATTTAAAGAAGGAAGATAATGAAAAAAAGCGTGAGCACGTTGTCTATGAAATGGGGCGTCTTCTTGCTCGTATTCACAATGCTGAGTGTCCAGAACGATTAGTGAGTAAGCAGCCGTGGATCCACCGAATGCTGCAAGAGGCAGAGTACAATTTAACCCACTATGAGGTAGACGGGAATCAACGGCTGCTAAAACAACTGCAGAAGCAAAACATGATATGCAAACAAGAGGTACTTATTCACGGAGACTACACGATTGATAATGTACTTGTACACGACGGTCAGATAACAGCTGTTATTGACTGGAGCGGAGGAACTTTAGGAGACGCTCGTTATGATATGGCGCTGGCTGTTCGTTTTGAAGACGGAATCTTTACAGGTAAAGAGCGCGCGTCTTTTTTTAAGGGATACGGCAAGGGGATTTCACAGGGCGAATTTTGTTATTTTGCAGAAGGTTTATACGAGTTTTTCTAGGGAATAATGACATCATTTTCTTCATTTGTTGAACGTCCACTTTCTTTGACGAATTCATACTAGTTTTGTCACGTATGAAGGGATTTAAAGATTTCTCTCGAAATGGCTAGTAAATGAAAAAATGGAGGGATGGAACATGACGATGAAAACGGTAGATGTGGCAAAGTCACTGGGAATACATCCAAGTACGGTATTAAAGTGGGTCAAAATGGCGGATATCGAGCTAGAGAGAAATGAATCGGGACACTGTGAGTTTACAGAAGAAAATGTTGAGGCACTTAAAAACTTTCAAAAAAACCGCAATCGTCAAGCCGTCGTCAAAGTGGTAGAAAAAGTAGTAGAAAAAGAGGAAGTCGTTATATCTGATGAACGTGCACAAGATATGCAAAAGCAGCTTGATCAGCTTTTTTTAAGACTGATTGAAAATGAAAAGCGTACAGAAGAAAAAGCGGGAGAAGTAGTGACCTTTCAAATTTTAGAGCATCGTTCAGAAATCGATCGATTAAATAAAGCTATTACAAAATTAGAAAATCGAGTAGTAGAACTTGAAAGTCAGTTAAAAAGTGAAGACAGCTTAAAAGGTAAAAAGCCTGTTCCAAGATGGAGAAGCTTTTTAACCGGTATTTTTAGCTACTAGCAGCGATTTACCATAACGGTAAATCGCTTTTTTTATGGAATTTTATGAAAAATACATCAATTCGTACAGGTTTGTGGAAAAAAATCTCAATAATAGTTGACGAAACGCTTAGTAATTTGATAAAACTAATTAAGTTAAGAAAGTGAAATACTTTCGTAAATACATATTCGTTATCATGCGGTAGCGTTAAGGAGAGTGACAAGTGAAAAAAAGAGAAGAGCTCGTTCAAGAAATGGAGACGCTGTTTCGCTTTGTGTTCAGACAGCTTCGCCAAGAAATTAATGAAGTATATAATTCAGAGCTATCAACAAATGAATTTATGGTGCTTCGTATGCTGGTTGATTCCGGCAGGCAGCGATCAACTGATTTATCCAAGTATCTTCAAGTGTCAGCAAGCCACATTACGGCGGTAACCGACTTGCTTTTGTCAAAAGGCTATATTGCACGCAAACGGTCTGAAAATGATCGACGTATTATTGATATTGAACTGACCAAAGAAGGGCAAGATATTTTTAATGTGATTCAAGAAAAAAAACGAGCGTATTTCCTCGAGCGGTTTGAGCACTTTACAGATAAAGAAATTGAAACGATGAATAAACTGTTTCACAAAATTAAAGTTGATCAAAAATAAAGCGCTTTAAATGCGGAAGAATAATCAGTGAAGACGAGCTTCACTGATTATTTTTTTGTCTTAAAACGGAAAGAGTACAAGAAGCAAGTTAGTTGGTGAGAACATCAAATCAGCGTATAATAATAGAAAGAATACATGAAGGAGGTCATCTTTTTGACAGAACAATATGAAGTAGCAACTTTTGCCGGCGGCTGTTTTTGGTGTATGGTGAAGCCCTTTGATGAACAGCCAGGCATTATAAAAGTTGTATCTGGTTATACAGGCGGTCACAAAGAGAACCCGACGTACAAAGAAGTATGCTCAGAAACAACGGGCCACTATGAAGCGGTCCAAATTACATTTGACCCAGAAGTTTTTCCATATGAAAAGCTTTTAGAACTATACTGGCCTCAAATTGATCCAACGGATGCAGGCGGACAATTTGCGGATCGAGGCGACTCGTATCGAACAGCTATCTTTTACCACAACGAACACCAAAAGGAACTAGCCGAAGAATCGAAGCAGCAATTAGAAGCAAGCGGTCGTTTTTCTGAGCCGATTGCTACACAAATTCTACCGGCAAAACCGTTTTACGAAGCGGAAGAATACCATCAAGGTTATTATAAGAAAAATAAATTCCGCTATGCTATGTATCGACGAGGATCTGGACGTGATCGTTTTATTAAAGAAAACTGGAAAGACTTTGGCCGCGACGAGCAGCTGAAAACGACATTAACGCCTATTCAATATGAAGTTACTCAAAATGACGCAACGGAACCTCCGTTTCGCAATGAATTTTGGGATCATACAGAAGATGGTATTTATGTAGATATCGTGTCAGGAGAGCCGTTGTTTAGTTCAACTGATAAATATGATGCCGGATGCGGATGGCCGTCTTTCACAAAAGCGATTAATAAAGATGAAGTAAAAGAAAACATGGACGTTAGTCATAATATGGTTCGTACAGAAGTACGAAGCAAAACGGCTAACTCTCATTTAGGTCATTTATTTGATGATGGTCCGCAAGATGCAGGCGGCTTGCGTTACTGCATCAACTCAGCAGCTCTTCGATTTGTTCCGAAGGAAGATTTAGAAAAAGAAGGATACGGGGAATACGCTGTTTTATTTAACAAATAAAATAATATGAAAAAAAGAGCGTGATTCAACTTAAAGTTGGCTCACGCTCTTCTTTTCGTGCTTTCTTTTGTTTTATTTTGGCTCGAATGAGGCTATAGAGAAAAAGGAAAGGAATGTAGCCATAAATAAAGTAAAAGCCGGTCATGGATAATCGTGTATTAAGATGATCGATAGTTTCTCGATCATCAAAGAAAATAGAAAAACCAAGAAGGGCAATAAGAACTAATATGAGAAAAATCGTAGGCGGTTTATTAAATGTTTTACTAAATCCACGAATTGTACACCATACGCTGACAGCAATAGTAGGAAGAACGACTAAAAGCCACAGAGAAATTAAAATATATTCAAAACGCTGTAAAAATGGGATTTCAATAATTTTAGCCATTGTTAAAGTTGGCCAGATTGTATGCATTAACTGTCCCTGGCTAAAGTAGGCAAATGAAACTAATGCCGTGCCCAAATATAAAAAAGCACTGAACCAAATCCCAAGCTGACCCCATTTTTGGCTAGTAGCGCCATTTTTTATAAAAGGATAGAAAAAAAGCACAGATTCAAATCCCAAATTCTCAAAAGTCATCATCTTAGTTGAAATTAAAAATTCCCATATCGTGTGATCAAACAAAGGAAATAAATTATTAAGGTGCCCATATTTTAACGGGTAAATCAATGCAAGTGCGAGTGGCAAGGGAAGCATAACCCCAAAAACAGCAATTCCAGTGATCACACGAAACCCGCCGGAAACTGTATAGTAAATAATAGGTAAGTAAACGAGTGATACAATCCATGTTTCTAACTGTGGAAACATCCATATTTGTAAAATTTCTACGTACGTCCGGTAAATGGTTAGCGCAAAAATAAAATAATAAGCCGATGCCGCAAGAGTTAAAGCTCCTCCAAGGTATTTACCGAAATATAACCGGTGAATATCAACAATATCACTGTTTTCACGAGTTAAGATATTAAAGATCATGGCTAATAAAATACAAACGCTGATTGCAGCAAGAAAGATGGATATCCAAGCTTCATATCCAGCTCCTTTAATAATATAACGTTGAAATCCTAGTATCCCAACGCCAATCTGCGTAGAGTGCACTAAGAAAAAAAGAAAAGAAGGGGAAACTTGATTTTCTTCTTTAATTGTATTATGCATCTTTTCTTCCTCCTAGTTGCTAATACCGGTTTGAATAAGGTGAACGCGAGCTTTTACTTCAATATTCATATCCGGATATTGCGCTTTAAATTCTTCACTGTTAAACCTTCTTGTTTTACTTCGAACATAATCTGTAAAACAAATGGGGTCGATCCTATGTTGCTGAAGTTTCTTAATAAAGACATCCCCATCTTTTTCAATATCTTTTTGGAGCATTTTTTCAACCATTTTAATACGAGCCGGATCAGTTAGGTCCACCCATCCAGGAAATTCTTTTACAAGGCCGTCGATAGTTAAGTGCGCAACAATACTTGGGTTTTGATGATTTCCTTTAATTTCATACTTTGTTTTGGTGCGCAAGTTTTGAAGAATGATCTCGCCTTTACGGTCACTTTCTTTAATTTTTACTGAATAGCGGCCGTGCTTTGTTCCGCTTGTTAGCAGCTTAAATAAAAACGTTTCTTTCATTCCGATGGTTGTAACGACTTTTTGTTCTTTGAAAAGCGCCAGCCCCTTTAATTTAATAGCATCTTTTTCTTGTGCTAAAACAGGAAGGTACGGGTCACGGTCGTCGCTAAAAAAACTGAATAAAAAAATTTGTAAATTGGTGTTAGGCAAATTTTCTGTGCGGATATTTTGTTCGATTAAATTAGAAATAAACTGATAGTCCTTAATTTTCTTTTTTGTAACAGAGCTTAATAATTCATGTGCGTTGCCGTCTACAATGCTTAATTTAATATTACGTCCAAGGTCTGGGTTTCTAGCAATTGTATTTACTAACTCATCTACTCCATGTGTTGCAAATTCTTTTCCCATAACGATGCTTCTCAGCTGCCCAAACGCGACGGGAAGAGATGATTTATTGTTTAAACGGAGTGGAATATCAAATGATGAATTAGCAGTAGCCGCAATAATACTCGGTTCTTCCGTTGGTCCGTATTTATAGATAGGGTATAAAATAGTTCCTCTGACTTTATTGCTTTGAGGAATATAATCATATCCGATGGAGTTGACTACTTGAATTTCGTCAATCGTTTCACGGTCTGCACAGCTCGTTAAAAAAGTAAGGCAAGTGCATAAAATTAGTATTCTTTTCATGACGTTTCCCCGCTTTACTCATTATCTAAATTACTTTTTCGTTTCATCTTATTCGCTTTATTAGGGTTATAGCGGAAGCGTTCTAAAGGACGTAAGTAGCTTGGGCGCTTTGCTGTATGACTATAGGGCAATCGCAGAAATGTATCCCTATACTCTGTGGGACGAAACGGAAAAAGCGGAACAAGATAAGGCATGCCCAAAGATTTTAAACGAAGCAAATGAACCAGCAAGAAACAAAAGCCAAATGTGATGCCGACTAAACCGAACGCAGTGGCAAACAAAATAAACGGAAAACGTAGCAGCCGGATCGTGTTAGACATTTTAAAAATAGGCGTTGTAAAAGAGGCTAAAGCTGTCAGTGAAACAATAATAAGCAAAATATTGCTTGTTAACGCAGCTTCTACTGTTGCTTGCCCAATAACAATCCCGCCTACGATTCCCAGTGTTTGCCCTACTTTTGTTGGAAGTCTGGCTCCTGCCTCCCGAAGCAGCTCAATGGTTATTTCTAAAAAAAGCACTTCGATAACGGGTGGAAAAGGAACGTTTGTCCTTGAAAAGATAATAGGCCCCAGCAAATCTTTTGGAAGCATCTCATAATGATACGTAACAATGGCTACATAAAGAGGCGTAGCAAAAATAGAGAAAAAGACGCCCAAAATACGAATAACCCGGAAAAATGACCCTAGAACCCACGGTAAATAGTAGTCCTCAGGTGAAATAAAGAAGTCAAGCAATGTTGACGGTCCGGTAACTGCGTAGGGTGAACCACTCGAAAAGAAGGCAGCTTGCCCGTTTAACAGACTAAACAGAACTCGATCAATCCGCTCTGTTGTTAAAAAAAGCGGAAACGCCGTAGAAGAATTATCGGAAATCAATTGATCAAGCATTGTACTATCAAAAATGACGTCAAAATCTATTTCTTCAAGGCGCTGGGTCATGGTCTCTACGTGCTGAGGATTCGTTACGCCTTCTAAGTAAACAAGCACCACGCGCGTTTTCGATTTATTTCCTACGGTGAGTTCTTTAAAAATAAGGTTTTCGGAAATGACCGTTTTTCTCATTAAATAGAGATTGACATCTAAATCCTCCACAAAACCAATTTTAGGACCAACGACGCTGAACTCATTTTCCGTTTCATTTTCTTTTCGAAACCCCGTATCAAAGCTTTGAACTTTAATAAGAGCTACTAGCTTATCGTCTTTATGCAGTTGAAACATCACATAGCCGCGCAGCAGCTTTTCTAAAATTTCTTTTGTATCTTTTGTAACGGAAATATCTTCAATCGGCAGAACATTTTCGACTTCATATACACTGCTTAACGTGAAGTCTAGTTTTTGAAAGGGTTCAAGTATTTTATCTTCAACGCTTTGCATGTTTACGAGCTGCTTAAAATACGTAATGATGTATTTTCGATGCTGCGAACCAATAGCTAATGTTGTGAAATCACTTGATTTTTTAAATTGTTTAATCAGTTCATCCAATGTTTTTTTGGGCTGATCGTCTGCATTCTTTTTTTTAAATAAATGTTTAAACATAACCGTGCCCCTCGCATGACTTTCTATTACTGGTAGTTTGTTCATGTACTTCCTTTTTATTCGACTATTTTTTCTCAAGAAGAAAGGAAGAATATAAAGACAAACTTTACACTCTTTTACAATGGATAAACAGTGGGTTTACGTTTAAATGATAACTTTAGAAATGTCAAAGATAATTACATAAAGGAGCGGGTACATTTATATGAAGAAAAAATTAGCAGGTATTACACTGGCAGGAGCGGTAGCATTGGCCTCGTTTGGTGTAGGAAACTCACTTATTCAAACGGAAGCAAAAGTGGAGCATAAGTCAGCTAAGAAACCTCAAAATGTCATTATGATGGTAATGGACGGGACGAGTTCAAATGCTACTACACTCGCAAGATGGTACAAAGGAAAACCGTTACACATGGATCAGCTAATGGCCGGGGGAGTACGGGCGTATTCGGCAGAATCTGCTATTACCGATTCCGCTCCGGCAGCTACTGCTTTAGCAACAGGAAATAAATCAAATTCAGGCTATGTAGGCGTGTTGCCTTCGGTAGTAAATACGCCTGGAGTTAAATCTGTAGAGAAAGAGGATCAGTTTCGTCCGGTAGCAAACGTTCTAGAAGGAGCAAAGCTTTCAGGGCGCGCGACAGGAATCGTGGCTACTTCTGAAATCCAGCATGCCACACCAGCTGGGTTTTCAGCTCATAACTATAACCGTGATGACTTCCAAACGTTAGCTGAGCAGCAAGTATATCAAAACATGGATGTAGTGCTTGGAGGAGGTAAGCAGTCTCTTCTTCCAGGAGCAGAAGAAAAAAGCCGAAAAGACGGTGAAAACTTAGTCAATGTATTGAATAAAAGAGGATATGACTTTGTAGAAAACAAAAAAGAATTAGAGCAGTCGCGCTCTAAAAAAATCTGGGGGAACTTCGCTGACCGAGACTTGGCGTATGATATGGACCGCCCACAGACAAAAGCAGAACAGCCAAAGTTGTCCGAGATGACAAATAAAGCAATAACGACGTTGTCAAAAGATAAAGATGGTTTTTTCTTATTTGTTGAAGGGAGCAAAACGGATTGGGCAGCTCATGCCAATGATCCAGTAGGAATGATTAGCGATGTATTAGCGTTTGATGAAGCAGTGGGCAAGGCAGTAGAGTTCGCTAAAAAAGATGGAAATACGATGGTTATTGCGATTGCTGATCACGGAAACAGCGGTCTTTCAATCGGTAATGCAAATACAACAAAAGGATATGATACCACACCTGTTTCTGCTTATATTGATCCATTAAAAAAAGCAAAAATGACGTTAGAAGGTGCTACGTCTAACTTAAAAGAAGATTTATCAAATAAAGAAGAAGTAGCTGCTTTGTATGGTTTATCAAACCTAACTTCAGAGGAAAAAGCGCAGCTGACTAAAGCAAGAGATAAAAAAGAAATCAGTGCTACACTATCGAAGCTATTAGCCAACCGAGCAAACCTTGGATTCACAACGGGCGGTCATACGGGTGAGGATGTATTTCTGTATTCATACGGCGTCAATCGACCAACGGGGCACTTTGATAATACGGATATTGCCAAACATATGGCCAAGTCAATGAATATTAACTTAAACGAGTTAACAAATGAATTATTTATTGAAGCAAATAAAGCGTTTAAAGGCTCAAATGTAGCGGTGGACTCAAAAGATAAAAACAACCCTGTGCTCGTTGTTACAAACAATAAGCGAACGGTACGTTTTCCGGTAAATAAAAATATTGCGATTGTAAATGGAAAAGAGATACAGATGGACAGCGTGGTGGTACAGGATAAAAAGGGTCGCTTCTTTGTATCGAAACAGGCACAGCAAATTGTAAAAAATGCAAAATAAGAAATGAATGTAAAACAGGCCGAAGTATAACTTTAGGCCTGTTTTTTTACAGATAATAGATGGATAATTAGATGTATTAGCCTTTAGAGAGGAATGAATTGATTTATTTTACAAATAAATAGCTTTGAACTCTTAAAGGAATGGAAAGTCTTCACCTTTAAATATATGTGATTTATACTATGAAATGGTATAATAATCATAGTTCTAAAAGGAACTAGTTCGGAATACATATGTAAGTTCATAACGTTATATGCTAGAATTTTTATAATAAAATGAATAAAAAATACATAAATTTCTTCAAGTGAAATTACAAATACAGGGTTATTAAGGGTTGTATGTAAGTAATTACCTTGAATAAAAAGTAAAAAAATGAATAAAAGTATGGGTGGAAGAACGTAGAACATGTTTTAATAGTAAGAGAAGACAAAATGATTGAAAATAGCGTGTCGCCTTTATTAAAAATATTAAATAAAGATTCTGGCATGCTGATTTGCAGATTATAAAAAGGGTATTAAATCATTGTTAGGAAAATAAATGATAATAGATAAATGGTTTTATTTCTTCTTCTAGAAAACCTACAATTATTGCAATATTCCCCATGAACAATCGTTGTGCGTTCCATTAACGATTAGCGTCCGTGTAGATCATTCATCTCAACATAAAAACACTATAAAGATGTGTAGACATGCATAAAACAGAATGGGCAATAGTTCGTACTATACTTTAACATTGTATCCTAGGGGGAGTCAGGATGAACAAAATCAACTTAATTATTGCCGATGATAACGAAGATTCGGTTGAAATTTTAGATTATTTTATAGAACAGCTTCCGGAATTTGAAGTGATTGGCATCTGCAAAGACGGAGAGCAGCTTGTACAGGAAGTGATGGCTAAGAGTCCAGACCTTTTGCTCGTAGACATTAATATGCCTACGATTAACGGTGTAGATGCCATAAAAAAGTGCCTGCGCATTAAGCCGAATTTAAACTTCATTTTTATCACCGGTTATGATGAATTTGCTGTGAAGGCATTCGAGTTGTCGGCACTGGATTACATTGTAAAACCAATTGAAAAAACCAGACTTTATATGGCGCTAGAGCGGGCAAAAAACTCCATTGGAATTGATAAAAATCAGTCAAAAAAGCCAGGTGAGCAATTAAAAAGACTGCCTGTAAAATTTAACGGATCTACTTATTACATTCCAATTGATCAAATTATTTTTATCGAAAAGTCCGGAAAAAAATGCTTAATCTATACTCAATCACGTGTCTATGAGACATATGAAAATATTAGTGATATCTATATGTATTTGAACCCTTCTGTATTCAGTCAAACACATCGGTCTTATATCGTAAATTTGCAGAAAGTTTCGCACATCACGCCAAAAAACGAAACATATCTTGTTTATTTCTTAGAAATTGATGAATATGCTCATATCTCAAAATTAAAAATCCAAGACGTTCAAAAACAGCTGCATCAGTTAATGACAAATTAAGAGATGCTGCTGCTTCTAAAATAGTTATGTTGATGAAAGGACGAAGCTTATGTAAGTTTCGTCTATTTCATGTGTCTGCTTTCGGAATAAATGATCGTAATATAGTTCTTATAAGGAGAGTTAGATAGAAGAAGTAACGTTAAAGTGAAAGGAAAGAAAATGATTTCAATTACTGGTCACTATAATGAATTTACCGTATTTCTTGCTGTCATTGTAGGGATTCTTGCCTCTTATACAGCACTTGATATTATGAGCAAAATGATAAAAAAACAGCGAAACAATTATTTGTGGCTTACACTGTCAGCAACTTCAATGGGGCTTGGAGTGGGGGCGATGCACTATATTGCGATGCTTGCTTATTATGTTCCTGTTAGCTTTCATTTTGATGCTGTACTTTCTGTTCTTGCTTTAATAATAGCAATTAGCGGGTCATTAGTTGCGTTTTGGACATTCTGGAAATGGCGCACGTCGGTATGGTCAGGGCTTATTTTAGGAAGCAGTATTCTGGGTACGCATTACATTGCAATGGCAGCAATCGAAACAGAAGCACACATTCATTATGCGATGCTATCTGTTTTGCTTTCCATCATCATCGCCCTGGTCGTTGCATTTTATGCGATGCACTTGTTTTTTCGTTCGAAAAGCGTGAAAGCTAATCCATTTCTTAAACTTGTTAGCTCCATTTTGCTAGGCATTGGCATTTCAGCTATGCATTTCATTAGTATGTATGGAATGAAGCTGCATATTGCACATTCAGTTGCTAGAAGGTGGGGCCAGTGGCTGCCGTATCAAGCGCCGTTTTCCAATATTATTGCAAGCATCACAATTACGCTACTGATTGTCTTCCTGCTCGTTGCTGCTTTTAAGCGTCAGGAAGAAGTGAGGGAAAGTCAATTAAAAGAAGAGTATTATCAATCCCTTTTTAACTACAATCCCAATATTGTGTGTGCAGTTGATTTGTACGGCAATATTCAAACGATTAACCCAAAAGGAATCGAGCTAACAGGATACACGTTAAATAAAATGGAGACAATCCCGTTTCCTTCTATGTTCAGAGAAGCTGAAAGAGCTGAAGAATATATGTGGAAATCCCTGAGCGGAGACTCTGTATATTATGAGGCAACGCTGATTCGAAAAGATAATCAGCCTGTATACGTTGAAGTCACGCAAATGCCCATTATTGTTTATGATCAAATTAAAGGAAGTTACGTTATCGCCAAAGATGTGACAGATCGAAAAAGGGCTCAACAGCAGCTTCTGGATTTACAAAAAGATTTAAAACGCACGCTTTCACAGCAAGATGGTACTATTTTTAAATTTGTGAAGAACAGTAAAGGATATGTCTATACGATGTGCGAAGGCAAAATGATTCGTGAAATGGGATATGAGGAAATAGATGTTGTCGGAAAAACACCTGAGGAATTTTTACCTGAATCCTACGCAAGAGATAATAGGAGTTACTATGATAAAGCATGGGCGGGAGAGAAAGTGTCGTATGAAGTACTTTTGAACGACTTTGCTTACTATACGAAATTAACACCTCATATCTACAAAGGAGAAGTACAAGAAGTTATTGGTTCTATAGTAGATATTACTGATCTTCACGAAGCAAGAGAAAAGCTGGCTAAAAGTGAAAGCATGTATCGATCCGTTCTTTCTACAATGTCAGAAGGCGTGGTGTTTCATGACCTTGAAGGTAACTTAATTGCTGCCAATGCATACGCTGCTAAGATTCTAAACGTGCCTTATGACCAAATGTTATCGGTTAACCCGTTTGGTTTAGACTGGGAAATTATTCATCCTGATGGCACAGCTTTTGCACTCGAAGATATTCCATCTGTCCGCTGTCTTCATACAAAAGAGCCTGTGCGAAATACAGTCATGGGCATTTATTTAAATGAGAAAAAGTTGACTTGGCTTTCGGTGAATGCTGAACCTCTGCAAGAAAGCAAATATTATAAAGGCGTAGTTGTCACATTTTATGATATTACAAAGCAGCAGGAACAAGAACAAGACCTGCTTCATTCCAATCAGCAAATGATTATAGCCAAAGAAGAAGCCGAAAAAGCAAATCAGGCTAAGTCAGAATTTTTATCAAAAGTAAGCCATGAACTTCGAACGCCTTTAAACAGTATTTTAGGCTATGCACAGATATTGGAAGAGCAAGGAGAAAAAGATTTAACAGAAAAACAATTGAATCGTATACGAAAAATTTTAAAAGCAGGTAACCATCTTCTTTATTTAATAAATGAAACGCTTGATTTATCGAAAATTGAATCAGGTCACTTAGCGATTAACCTTGAACCAGTGTCGGTAAAAGAAGCAATTGAAGACGCGCTTAAAATTATGAAACCATTAGCAAAAGATAAGCATAGTATATTTTATACTCGCTTTCACGCATACCAAGAAGTCTTTGTTGAAGTAGATGAGCTTCGGTTTCAGCAGATCTTATTAAATCTGCTTACAAACGCCATTAAATATTCGCCCGCTTATCGCGATATCATTATCTATACCGACATCACTCAGCATCACGTAACCATATTGATTGAAGATAGGGGTTTTGGAATTCCAGCTTCAGAATTAAATCGGATTTTTGAGCCTTTCTACCGCGTGAATAGACTAGAAAAAGATGGAACAGGGATTGGGCTGGCGCTTGTAAAGCAGCTTGTTGTCTTAATGAATGGAACGTGCGGAGTGCGAAGTGAAGAAGGAAAAGGCAGTACATTTTGGGTTCGTTTTCCCTTAGTACATCCACCTGTTCCTAAACGCTTATCCAATGAAGGGGAAGGCGAGTCATTTTTAGGTTTTTCCATGCCGATCTCAATTGTGTATATTGAGGATAACGATACAAATATTGAGCTTATGCAATCGATTCTTTCTCCATATAAAAACGTTAAGCTCTTAGTTGCCAAAACAGGAGAAAACGGCATCGGGCTAATCAAGTCCATTTCACCGGATATGATCTTAATTGATATTGATCTGCCTGATATGAATGGTTTTGAGGTATGCACACAGCTTCAGCTGGAAAAAGAGTTGAAGAATATTCCGCGAGTTGCCTTGAGTGCAAGCGCAATGCAAAGCGACATCGATCAAGCTTTTTTAGTCGGTTTTAGTGAATACGTAACAAAGCCTATTCATATTGCCACGTTTTTAAACGTATTAAAACGCTTAACAAAAGCTTAACAAAAGTTTAGAGGGCTTTTCATTGACTTATTAGTGGACCTTTTGTAAAATAAAAACAACTTAATACATTTACTTCTTACGGAGTAAAGGGGAGTAGCGTCAGGGAAACCTGAAACAAAGTCGTCATTACATGGAGTATTCCATCGGCTTTGTTGGCATAATGATTATGCTTAGCAAGACCTTTGCCATATTTGGCAAAGGTCTTTTTGTGTTTTATTCCGGTAATGAGAATAAATCAACTTATACAAAGAAACGAGAGGGGATTTTTATGGATGCATCGCTTTTGTTAGAATATGGATGGGTATTGTTGGTGCTGGTTGCATTAGAAGGAATTTTGGCGGCGGATAATGCTCTTGTAATGGCCATTATGGTCAAACATTTACCGGAAGAAAAACGCAAGAAGGCATTGTTTTACGGATTAGCCGGTGCCTTTATTTTTAGATTCGGTTCATTGTTTTTGATTTCATTTTTGGTAGATGTATGGCAGCTTCAAGCAATAGGAGCCATTTACTTATTGTTCATTTCCATTAATCATATTGTGAAGCGATATGTGAAAAAAGGTGATCATGAAAAAGTAAAAGAAGCGGACGGAAAAAAGGGCTCAGGTTTCTGGATGACGGTTTTAAAAGTAGAAGTAGCGGACATTGCTTTTGCGGTTGATTCAATTTTGGCTGCTGTGGCTCTTGCCGTTACGTTGCCAACAACCAATCTTCCTAAAATTGGCGGACTCGATGGCGGACAATTCTTGGTGATCTTTGCCGGAGGAATTATGGGACTAATCATTATGCGTTTTGCTGCAACTTGGTTCGTCAAGCTATTAAATACGCGCCCGGGGCTAGAAACGGCGGCTTTTGCTATCGTAGGCTGGGTAGGGGTTAAGCTAGCAGTTTACACTCTTGCTCATCCGGAGTTAGGTATTATTAATGAACACTTCCCTGAATCAAAAGTATGGAAAATTACGTTTTGGGTTGTGTTACTTGGCATAGCAGCTTCAGGCTGGTTTTTATCTAAAAACAAAGAACAAACTGATCTTGAAGGTTCAGAGAAAGAAAAAGACTCACTAAAGAAAATTGAAAATCAATAATACAAAAAAACGCGCTTTTAATGCGCGTTTTTTTGTATATTAAGATAAAATACCTAGTTTAAATTGTTTTGGGAAAGGGTAAAAGAACTAACTGATGTTTAATTACTGTATATCCGAATGTTTTGCTTTTTCGTTCATATTCTGTAAAGAACAGAAGCAGCGTTGGATAATTCAGTTCAATGAAGTTTATTTCAGTTCATAAACATATATTTCAAATGTATGTTAATTGGTAAAATTGAGCTATTATGGGTTATAATAAAGAGAAATTAAAAGGAGCGGAGTGCTTCTTGACCCTGTTCGTCATCAAAAGAATGGATATTAACATGGTATAAAGCAACTGAGTATAGTAAAAGAGGTGAAGCCAATGCTCACAAAAGTTCAAACGCCTCCATCGCTTGAAACGCTTGTACTGACGATTCAGCAAGGGGATAAACAATTACATAACGAAATGATTCAACAATATAAACCGTTTATTGCTAAAGTTGTTTCAGCTGTATGTAAACGTTATATAAGTGAAGCTGACGATGAATTTAGCATTGGTCTGATTGCGTTTAATGAAGCCATTGAAAATTACACAATCCAAAAAGGAAGATCCCTTCTTGCATTTGCGGAACTGATTATTAAAAGAAGAGTCATCGACTATATTCGAAAAGAAAAGCGAAACCAAACGCTTCTCTATAGCCGAATTGACAATGAAGGTTTTATTCAAGGTAAGGTAGAAAGGGATATATCGCTTTCTAACTATAAAAGGCAAAGTGAAACTTCATATATTCAAGAGGAAATGACTTATTTTTGTCAGACGCTGGAACTGTTTAAATTAACTCTTGAAGACATAATTAACACGTCTCCTAAACATAAGGATGCAAGGGGAAACGCAGTGGAAGTTGCATCTTTTATCGTCAATGAAAAAGAATTAAAAGATAAGCTGTTTTTAAAGCGGCAGCTTCCCATTCGCTTGATTGAAAAACATGTCAAAGTGAGCCGGAAAACAATTGAAAGAAACCGGAAATATATCATCGCAATGGTTATTATATTAGCGGGGGATTACGTGTATTTAAAAGACTATATTATGTAAGAAAAAGGCACACGCAGGTGCCTTTTTTTTAGCCATGTTATGAAGTTATGTTTTATTTTTGTGTGCTGCCGCTTAAGTGAGCTTGAGCTTGTTGCACCAAGCGTTTTGTGATTTCTCCGCCTACTGAACCGTTGCTGCGTGCAGCAGTGTCAGAACCTAGAGTTACCCCAAATTCTTGAGCGATTTCGTATTTATATTGATCTAAAAATTGTTCTACTCCTGGTGTTAATAGTTTATTTGTTCTAGCCATGATTAGTCATCTCCTTTTTTAGTTGTACAGCAGTTCACTGCTGTACCTGTATTATTTGCTGTTTACTATTTTGCATACTGGTAATGGTTTGCAAGAAAGTATAAAAAAGCCCAGCTTTCAAAGAAGCTGGGCTTTTTTATATATTATTTTACAACCGCATATTGCTCAAGAGACTGAGCAAATGATTTTTGAAGAGATTTTACTTGCTCTACGTATGCATCAGATACGTGTTGGAACTCTTGACGCGTTTTCTTTTGCTCTTCTACTAATTGTGTTACTACTTGATGATATTGTTCTTGAGCTTGCTTTACTAAAGAATAGCTTGATTTGCTTTGGTTAAGAGAAAGCTCTTGTAATTTATTTAATGCTTCATGCGTGCGGTTTGTCCATTCTTCATAAGAATCGGCAACAGCGTTACCAGCTGTTTTACGTAAGTTTTCAACTGTTTTTTGTTGAAGATCTTCTAATTCAGCTTTCCACTGTTTGTCTGTTGCTTGAAGTTGTTCAACTGCTTTTGTTACAAATTCTTGCTGTTGCTCAAGTGCTTTTAACGTCCATTGCTCAATTTGTTTGTTTCCGTCTGCAATGTTTTGTAACCCCTTTGTCCATTGTTCCCACATTGCATCAATTACTGTATCATACTTTACTGTTGACATAATCAAATTCCTCCTTGAATAATTTGGTCTGGCGAACAGTTATCGTAATGAACAAAACGTTAAAGAAGAAATTCGTAGTTGTGTAATAAACCTAACATTCCGCGCTCGCTGGTTGACCGTGAAATTTATTTAACATTATATTAGGAAACGCAGATGTACTGCGTGAATCCCTTTAATCGTTTTCTTCCTCTTTTGATTCTTTTGACTTTTTAGAAGAAGAAGAGCTAAAAGGGAACAACATGTCGGTATACATGTGAAAAAATGAATCTAACATGTTTTGATACTGTTCAAGTGAATTAGCCCACATGCTTAAATATTGTTCACCGGCATCTGTTAATGAGTAAATCCGGCGTGCAGGTCCTTCAGCTGACGTATCCCATTGCGATGTAATCAAGTTGTCTTTTTCAAGCTGTCTCAGCGTGCGGTAGACATTTCCTTGATCAACTGATGTGAATCCAAAGCTCATTAGTTGCTGAATGAGCTTGTAACCATGTAGATTCCAACCTCTTAAACTTAAAAGAAGAAAAGGAACCATCAAGTTTTTTGGTGCACCGCTAATCGATTTTTCTAAGTTGTTTGAATTAGAGGTGTTATCTTTTTCACTTGATCCCAAGGTAATCACCCCTTCGAAAAAAGAGAATTTGTTTTCTATATGTGTAATTTACACCTAGATGAAAAAATTGTCAACACTTTAAAACAGGTCTTTCAAATACAGGAAAAAAGAACGATTTTTTGAATTTCGACAAAAAGCGTCAAAAAAATTCAAAAATAAACAAAGATTTAGAATTGTTTATTTTGGGAAACGAATTTATAATAGTACATGTAGGTAATTTTTATAACATTTATAATTTGTTGGTAAGTGAATTGTGAAAAGATTTACATTATCCAATAAATAAACGCAAAATTGGTTGCGTTTACTTAGAGCTTCTAATATGTCGCTTGTCACATTAAGTGTCCATATTGAAAGCCATCACTTTTAACGTACACAAGAAAGGAGATGGAGTTTTGGAACAGCAAAAAGTATTTGATCCGTTTCAAGCATGGAAAGACGTATATGACAAAACCGAATCTTACTGGGGTAAAGTTATTGGGGACAATATGAATCGTGAAGAATTTTCCCAGCTCATGGGAAATGTGCTAAATATGAACCTTCAATATCAACAAGCAGTAAATGAAGTAACGGGGCGCTATCTGCACCAAGTAAATGTACCCACAAAGGAAGATGTAGCAAACGTTGCGTCATTAGTCATCAATGTGGAAGAAAAAGTAGAATTATTAGAAGAGCAATTTGATGATCGTTTTGATGAATTAGAAGCACAGCAAGAAAGTGCATCCGCTTTGAAAAAAGATGTAACTAAGCTGAAATCTGATGTCAAATCATTAGACAAAAAACTCGACAAAGTGTTATCTCTTCTTGAAGGGCAGCAAAAAACACAAGACGAGTTAAAAGAAACGATTCAACAACAAATTAAAACTCAAGGTGAGCAGCTTCAGGCTCAGCTGTTAGAAAAACAAGAAAAATTAGCTGAAAAGCCAAAGGCAGAAGCTAAAGCTGAAGCAAAACCATCAAACGCTCAAAAAACTGAGCAACCGGCTCGCAAGTAGGGCATAGGGGATTTTAAAACAACATTAACTGCTGTATTTACAGTAAAAATCATCGCTGAAGAAGCAAGGGGGAAATTTTTCATGACAACATTACAAGGTAAAGTAGCAATCGTAACAGGCGGATCTAAAGGTATCGGGGCAGCAATTACACGTGAGCTTGCTTCTAATGGAGTAAAAGTAGCAGTAAACTATAACAGCAGTAAAGAATCTGCAGAAGCAATTGTAAAAGAAATTAAAGACAACGGCGGAGAAGCTATTGCGGTTCAAGCTGACGTGTCTTATGTAGATCAAGCAAAACACCTAATCGAAGAAACAAAAGCTGAGTTTGGTCAATTAGACATTCTAGTAAACAATGCTGGAATTACGCGCGACCGTTCATTCAAGAAATTAGGTGAAGAAGATTGGAAAAAAGTAATTGATGTAAACTTACATAGCGTATACAACACAACATCAGCTGCGCTAACGCACCTTTTAGAATCTGAAGGCGGTCGTGTTATCAATATTTCATCAATTATTGGTCAAGCGGGCGGATTTGGTCAAACAAACTACTCAGCTGCTAAAGCAGGTATGCTAGGATTCACCAAATCATTAGCTCTTGAACTAGCTAAAAGTGGCGTAACGGTTAATGCAATTTGCCCAGGATTTATTGAAACAGAAATGGTAATGGCAATGCCTGAAGAAGTACGTGCAAAAGTTGTAGCAAAAATCCCAACTCGTCGCTTAGGTCACGCTGAAGAAATTGCACGTGGAGTTGTTTACTTAGCAAAAGACGGCGCGTACATTACAGGACAACAGTTAAACATTAACGGCGGCTTATACATGTAATAAATGCTGGCCCTGACTTTTGTCGGGGCTGTGCTTGTTAACTAACTACTAATGAAATGAAAGGGTGTGTATATTCGTGGCAATTCCTTACGTGCAAGAGTGGGAAAAATTAATCAAATCAATGCCAAGTGAATATAAAAGTTCTGCAAGACGTTTTAAGCGTGCATATGAAATTATGACAACAGAAGCGGAACCGGAAGTTGGATTAACACCAAAAGAGGTTATTTGGAAAAAGAATAAGGCAAAATTATATCGCTATACGCCTGTAAAAGATAACCTGCATAAAACACCAATCTTACTCGTATATGCACTGATCAATAAACCGTATATTTTGGATTTAACACCTGGAAACAGCCTTGTTGAATACTTATTAAACCGCGGTTTTGACGTGTATTTGCTTGACTGGGGAACTCCTGGGCTTGAAGACAGCAATATGAAGCTAGATGATTATATTGTAGATTATATTCCAAAAGCGGCGAAAAAGGTGCTTCGCACTTCTAAGTCTCCTGATTTGTCTGTTCTTGGTTACTGCATGGGCGGAACTATGACATCTATTTTTGCTGCATTAAATGAAGACTTGCCGATTAAAAACTTAATTTTTATGACAAGTCCATTTGATTTTTCAGATACAGGTTTATACGGAGCATTCCTAGACGATCGCTACTTTAATTTAGATAAAGCAGTAGATACATTCGGAAACATCCCTCCAGAGATGATTGACTTTGGAAACAAGATGCTAAAGCCAATCACGAATTTTTACGGTCCGTATGTAACGCTGGTGGATCGTTCGGAAAATCAGCGCTTTGTTGAAAGCTGGAAGCTAATGCAAAAGTGGGTTGCTGACGGAATCCCATTTGCTGGTGAAGCTTATCGTCAGTGGATTCGCGACTTCTATCAACAAAACAAATTAATCAATGGTGAACTTGAAGTTCGCGGCCGAAAAGTAGATTTGAAAAATATTAAAGCTAATATTTTAAACATTGCTGCTAGCCGTGATCATATTGCGATGCCGCATCAAGTGGCAGCTTTAATGGACGCTGTTTCAAGTGAAGATAAAGAATATAAATTACTGCAAACAGGTCACGTATCTGTTGTATTTGGTCCAAAAGCAGTAAAGGAAACATATCCTTCAATCGGCGATTGGCTAGAAAAGCGCTCTAAATAAAATAAAAACGAGGCTGGCACAAAAGTATTTCAGCCGAAGTAAAAAACGAACCACTGATATCAGTGGTTCGTTTTTTGTTATGGTGAACGCAGGTTTCAAGTATGCGGCTGCTTGGATTTATGATATCTAATGACAAGTGAGGTGACTTCTTTTATACTAATGTAGTCACCTTCTTGAACATGGGATTTTTTACATGGATATTGCGATCCATGTAACAATGAGTATGCTTTGGGAAGAAAGAAGAAAACTATTAGTATTATAACAAAAAAAGGAATGTCAGATTATGCCGCAACCATGGAAACGACGAGTAAGGCAGATGTCTTCAGCTCAAATTATTGTTACATTTTACATAGTGGCTGTTACGCTTGGATTTCTATTGCTTAGTATTCCAGAAGCTTTAAAGCCGGGAGTGAAGTTAGCATTTATTGATCGCTTATTTATTGCCGTTAGTGCGGTAAGTGTAACAGGGCTGACACCTGTTTCTACTCCGGATACATTTAGTACGACGGGCTATTTTTTGCTCGCTTTTATCTTTCAAATCGGTGGTATTGGTGTGATGACACTCAGTACATTCATTTGGATGATTTTAGGTAAAAAAATTGGTTTAAAGGAACGTCAGCTCATTATGACAGATCATAACCAATCCCGTTTATCAGGATTAGTTGACTTGATGAGAAATATTTTATTTATTATTTTTGCTATTGAACTAGTTGGTGCCATTATTTTAGGATTACATTTTCTCCGTTACTATTCGAGCTGGACAGATGCGTTTCTGCATGGTTTCTTTGCTTCTGTCAGCGCTACAACAAATGCCGGCTTCGATATTACAGGATCTTCATTTATTCCGTATGCCCATGATTATTTTGTACAAGTGGTAACTGTTATTTTAATTACGCTTGGAGCGATTGGATTCCCTGTGTTAATTGAGATTAAGCACTATTTTTTAACATTTAAAGATAAGCGTAAATTTCAATTTTCTCTATTTACGAAGCTAACGACCATTATGTTTTTTCTGCTGTTAGCGGGGGGAACCATTTTAATTCTCGTGCTAGAGCATTCAGGGTTTTTAGCAGATAAGTCTTGGGATGAATCGTTCTTTTATGCGTTTTTCCAATCCGCTGCCACAAGGAGCGGAGGAGTGGCGACCATGAATATTAATGAGTTTTCACTTCCTACGTTAATTATGATGAGCGCGATGATGTTTATCGGGGCTTCACCGAGCTCAGTAGGAGGAGGAATTCGTACGACGACGTTTGCATTAAATATTCTTTTCCTGTTTTATTACGTAAGAGGAAATAAGACGATTAAAATCTTTCGCCGCGAAATTCATGAAGATGATATTATCAAATCAGTAGCCGTGTCGATGTTAGCCGTGATCATTTGCTCGATTTCTCTTCTTATTTTAAGTGTTACAGAACATTTTTCTCTCATTGAGCTTATTTTTGAAGTGTGTTCAGCTTTTGGGACAACCGGTTTATCAATGGGAATTACAGGAGGGCTTTCTGATATCGGTAAATGCGTTATTATGATTTTAATGTTCATTGGCCGAATTGGCATGTTTTCATTCATTTTAATGCTTCGCCGTCCAACGTCTGGACCGGATTATCACTATCCGAAAGAACGTATTATTATTGGATAAAAGAGGATGGGACAAAAATATGTTAGTTGAAGGAAGATCCGAATGAGTTTGTTTCTTGATTAAGAATCCAACTCGTTCGGGTTTTTTTTATTATGATGGTGAACGTAGGTTTCATGTAGCTGCTTCTAGCTGTTGATGGGAGGGCGAGGCTTATCGACCGCCCGCGGAAAGCGAAGCTTTGCACGGAAATCAACAGCGGTGTCACAAGCGGTTCAACGCATTTATCCTAGTTGTTCGTATTTAGAGTAAAGTGATTTTGTTATGTTTCAACCGCTTTTTTACAGCTTTTTCTGCTTATATTTCTTAGCAAAAGGCACATTCTAAGAAAAGGAAGTTCAATGGACTTCCAAGCATAGGAGGGATATGATGGCAAAGCGTAAAGTAGGGTACAAATCAGCACTAACTAACAACAATACACCAAAAGAGAGCCTTTCAGATGCAGAATTTGCTGCTGAATATGCTGGCGGCGAGGAGCCGGCTAAAGGCGCGAATCGCAATTCTAAAAAAGGAAAGCAAGGTAAGTAACGATGAGCAAACATAAACAAAATAATAAGCACATCGCGAGCACCGAAGCAAAACAAAAACAATTACTGCAAGAAGAGTTTGGAACGGAAATGGGCGATCCGAACGCAGCTAAAATATATGAATCCCTTGGAAAGACAAAGTCTGATAAAGAGCATGAAAAGAAAAAAGAATGCTAAAGAAAAAAACCTCGGATATCCGAGGTTTTAGCTTACAACTGGAAGACCAAATGCTTCTACAGGTGCTGAATAAAGTTTTGTATCATTTGCTTTTTGATCATAATAAGCAAGAAGAACAGATGGTTGTTCATTGATTTGTCCCGTTTGTTTATAATACATATAATCAAATGGAAGAATCTCTAAAACAGTGTGCTTGTATAATTCTTTTTCAGCAAGCTGTTCAGCTTCAAAAGCCTGTCCCATGATAGAAGGATTAGCAAGCATTTGCTGATAGTAATGAGAGCGGACTTGTTTTTCTACTTTATCGTCCCACCAAGGCTTACGAGGCTTATGCTTTTGGTTTTGTAAATAATCAATTTTCATAAACCCTTCAATTACTTCTTCATTTGAAAAACTTTCTGTTTGAATATACTGTTTAAGGCGTCTGAATAAATCTTCAAGCTGATGACCGATTCGAACCCAGCCCATTTCATCCCAATACGTCCCAAAGTTTTGGAAAAAATCAAAAGGCGTATCATAGCAGTGTTCTACTAAAAACTCGATCGTTTCATCCATTCGGTGGTCATTCCAAAACTTTTCTAAAATATCTTCTACATGCTTGATGCGTACGACATCTGAAAATGGCAAGACGTTATTGCTTAAAATTTCATAAGGCGACTGATCCATGTATTGATAATTATAGCTAGGCGCACTTAAACGTAAGCCAGTGCCGCGAAGCATTTTTAAAAAGCCTAGCTGAAGCTCTTCAGGACGAAGTGCAAATACATCATTAAACGTATTTTTAAATGAGTTGTAATCTTCGTCTGGCAGTCCGGCGATTAAATCTAAATGCTGGTCAATCTTTCCGCCTTCTTTTACCATTGTTACGGTACGCGTTAATTTTTTGAAGTTTTGTTTGCGTTTGACTAGCTCATTAACGGCATCATTTGTAGATTGAACGCCAATTTCAAAGCGGAATAATCCTTTTGGCGCGTTATCGTTTAAGAACTGAATAACTTCTGGGCGCATAATATCGGCAGTAATTTCAAACTGAAATACGGTACCTTCACGATGTTCATCAATTAAAAATTGGAACATTTCCATGGCGTAGCTGCGGCTGATGTTGAACGTGCGGTCTACGAACTTAATGGTGCGCGCTCCGTTATCCATCAAATAGCGAATATCTTCTTTTACTTTTTCTCGGTCGAAATAACGAACGCCTACTTCAATAGAAGAGAGACAGAACTGACAGCTAAACGGACAGCCGCGGCTTGTTTCAATATACACAACGCGTTTTGAAAGTTCTTGGCGGTCTTCTTCAAAACGGAAAGGAGAAGGCATTTCGCGCAGATCAATTTTATTGCGCTGTGGGTTAACAACTGGTTTTCCTTCTTTTCGGAAAGCCACGCCGCTTACGTTTTCAAACTGACGCTCGCCGTGAAGTTCATCTAACAGCTGCTTGAATGTTTCTTCACCTTCACCAATAGCGATAAAGTCAGCTTCAGGAATACGCTCTAACCAGTGAGTTACATCATAGGTTACTTCTGGTCCACCGAATATAATGATGAGCTCAGGATTGATCTTTTTAAGCATTTGTGCGACTTTAATCGTTTCTTCAATATTCCAAATGTAACAGCTGAAACCAATAATATCTGGGTTGCGTTTATATAAATCTGTGACAATGTTCATAGCAGGATCTTTAATCGTATATTCGGCCATATCCACTTTATAGTCAGGGTCGGCATAGGCTTTTAAACATCGAAGGGCTAAAGAAGTATGAATATACTTCGCATTCAATGTACTGACAACAATGTTCATTCAAAAAGCTCCTTTTAACTCGTAATATGAAATCAATTTACTATTTTAGCACATTTGAGAAATAAAGTATAAATACCTTTGCACTTTTGTTGTGGCGGGGAAAAGATTTCGGTAAAATGTAACAGAAACGTAAAAGAAGAAAGAGTCTCGGTTAATGTGAACCTTGGTGAACGAAAAAAATGAGGTGGAAAACGTGGAATATAAGCGAATTAAGCCAAAAAAAATATACGAAGAAGTAGCCGAAACGCTTCTTGAGAATATAAAAGAAGGCAGCTTGAAGCCTGGAGACCGTTTGGATTCAGTGCAGCAGCTGGCGGAAAACTTTCAGGTAGGACGCTCAGCTATTCGTGAAGCTCTTAGCGCTTTGCGGGCGATGGGGCTTCTGGAGATGAAGCAAGGAGAAGGCACATTTGTACGCGAATTTAACTCAGATATGCTGTCTTTGCCTGTAACTAGCGCTGTATTAATGAATAAAAACGATATTGAGCATTTGCTTGAAGTGAGAAAAGTATTAGAAATTGGAGCTGTTCGAGCGGCAGCTCAAAAGAGAACGGATGCGGACCTTAAACAGCTGTCTAATAGTCTGGAACAAATGAAAGGAGCGTTTGGCAATGAAGAACTGGGAGAGAAAGCAGATTTTGCTTTTCATTTAGCCATTGCCAAAGCCTCACAAAACCCTCTTTTAGTGAAGCTTATGAATAACGTATCAGAAATGATGATTGAAACGATGAAAGAGACAAGACGCATCTGGCTTTATGCAGAAGAGAAAACGGCTGAACGGATTTATAAAGAGCATCAGCAAATTTATGAAGCTATTCTTTCTCAGCATGCAGAAGATGCTCAGCATTTTATGATGAGTCACCTTGATAATGTTGAACATGTACTAATGAAATACATACCGGAAGAAAAATAACGCCATTTCAGGCAGAAAAGTGCGCTCTAAACAACAGAAAAACTAAAATTCAAGCACCTTCCGATAATTTATGCTTGCTCTATTGTGAAAAGATTTACATAATAGAAACTAGGATTGTCAAATGGAGGGTTACAAAGTATGAAAAAGCAATATAGAGATGATAGTCTAGCTTTGCATACAGATCTATACGAGCTGAATATGGCGCATACGTATTTTCAAGACCAGATTCATAAACGTCGTTCTGTATTTGAAGCTTACTTTCGTCGGATGCCGTTTGAAAGCGGTTATGCGGTGTTTGCCGGGCTAGAAAGAGTAATTGATTTTATTGCTAATTTCAGATTTAGCGAAACGGACTTAGATTATTTATATGAAGAATTACATTATGAAGCGGAGTTTATCGACTATCTAAAACAGGTTCGATTTAGCGGTAATATTCGTTCGGTCGTAGAAGGCGAAATGATTTTTGCTAATGAACCGATGCTGCAAATTGACGCTCCTTTAGCAGAAGCGCAGCTTATTGAAACGCCGCTTTTAAATATTTTAAATTTCCATCCGCTGATTGCCACAAAAGCATCGCGTATTCGCTTAGCCGCGGGAGAAGATAATTTATATGAACATACGGGTACAAATCAGCTTATGGAATTTGGTTCAAGAAGAGCACATGAGCTGGATGCTGCTTTTTACGGGGCAAGAGCTGCTTATATTGGAGGCTTTGACGCAACCAGTAATGTAAGAGCGGGAAAAGTGTTTGGAATTCCCGTGTCCGGCACTCACGCCCACGCGCTTGTTCAAGTCTATCGTGATGAATATAGTGCGTTTAAAAAATATGCCGAATCACACCGTAACTGTATCTTTTTAGTAGATACATATAATACGTTAAAATCAGGTATTCCAAATGCTATTAAAGTAGCAAAAGAAATGGGAGAACAAATTAATTTTATCGGTATTCGATTAGACAGCGGAAGACTTCCATATCTTTCTCAAGAGGCAAGAAAAATGCTTGATGAAGCGGGCTATCATGATGTGAAAATTTTCGCTTCGAATGACCTTGATGAGTACAGCATTCTAGATTTGAAAGCGCAAGGTGCCAAAATTGATGGATGGGGAGTTGGAACAAAGCTCATGACGTCCTTTGATCAGCCAGCGCTAGGAGCGGTGTACAAGCTGGTTTCTATTGAAGATGATCATGGAAACATGGTGGATACGATTAAGCTGTCAGAAAATCCAGAGAAAATTTCAACTCCTGGTCTAAAAGAAGTATATCGAATTGTAAATCAAGTGAATCACAAATGGGAAGGCGATTATATTACGATGCAAGACGAAGTGCCGAATGAAGAGGAGCATTTAAAAATGTTTCATCCTATTCATACGCACGTCAGCAAGTTTGTCACGAACTTTAACGCACGTAAAATTCACCAGCCAATCTTTGCACAGGGAAAGCTTGTGTATGAGCAGCCTACCATTGAAGAAATGAGAGCCTACTGCTTACAAAACTTAAAGCATCTATGGGATGACTACAAAGTTATTACAAAATCGAACGAAGATGTATTTCGTCCTACAGAGTATCCAGTAGACTTAAGTACAAACTGCTGGGATAACAAAATGCAAAATATCGAAGAGACTAGAAGCAAGTTACTATCTGATACCGTACTTGTGTAGATTCCGTCAGCTAGTAATGAGAGGAGAGTTTTTTTATGAAAGAGCTACAAAAGCAAATTATTGAAGAAATGCATGTGCAAAAAGAAATTAATCCCGCGGAAGAAATTCGCCGCAGCGTTGATTTTCTGAAATCCTACATGAACAAATATCCTTTTTTACGTTCGTTTGTACTAGGTATTTCCGGCGGCCAAGATTCTACGTTAACTGGAAAGCTGGCGCAGCTAGCGGTTAATGAGTTGAATGAAGAAGCCGAAGAAGAGCGCTATCAGTTTATTGCTGTTCGTCTTCCATACGGTGTGCAGGCAGATGAAGCAGACTGTCAAGATGCACTTGCTTTTATTCAACCAACAAAATCTATTTCTATTAATGTAAAACCAGCAGTAGATGCGATGCTTTCTGCTGTTGAAGAAGCGGCAGATGATAAAGTTTCCGACTTCAACAAAGGAAATGTAAAAGCACGTGAACGAATGATTGCGCAATATACGGTAGCAGGCATGTACAGTGGAGTCGTACTTGGAACGGATCACTCCGCTGAAGCTGTTACAGGATTTTATACAAAATTTGGTGACGGAGGAGCTGACTTAGTGCCTATCTTCCGTCTAAACAAGCGACAAGGGAAACAAATGCTAAAAGAATTAGGCTGTCCCGAGCATCTATATATGAAAAAACCAACGGCTGATTTGGAAGAAGATCGTCCACAGCTTCCGGATGAAGAAGCGCTTGGCGTAACGTATGAGCAAATCGACGATTATTTAGAAGGCAAAGATGTAGGTGAACATGCAAGTAACGTCATTGAAGGTCACTTCTTAAAAACGCAGCATAAACGCCAATTGCCAATCACAGTGTTTGATGATTTTTGGAAATAAATAAGTAAGAAGCTGAGACAAACGTAGTTTAGTTGAAGGAAGATCCGAACGGTTTTGATTCTTGATGGAGAATCAAATTCGTTCGGATCTTTTTTAATAATAGGACAAACGTAGGTTTCACGTGTCTCAATTTCTTATTATTTTGTGGGAAAAATATCAAACAAAGAAATGTATTTTTGAAAAACTAGTGAAATTAGAAAAACATAGGAGTATAATAGCATTAAGTCATCTGATGACCTGTTAACTAAAAGAAGTAAAATGATCAGCTTGGAGGGAGCAAATGATGAAAGTATCTTTATTTGCCACATGTTTGATTGATATGTTTCAAACAAATGTAGGAAAAGCGACGGTAGAATTGTTAGAACGATTAGGATGCGAAGTGGATTTTCCAAAGAGTCAAGTATGCTGCGGGCAGCCTGCGTATAACAGCGGTTACGTAAAAGAATCAAAAGAAGCAATGAAAAACATGATAAAAGCGTTTGAGCATGCAGAGTACGTTGTATCTCCATCAGGCTCGTGTGTGACAATGTTTAAAGAGTATCCTCATCTTTTTAAAGGTGATGCTGCATGGCATGAGTCTGCCGTGAAGCTTGCTGATAAAACGTATGAGCTAACGGATTTTATTGTAAACGTTTTAAAAGTAGAAGACGTGGGAGCCAGCTTAAATGGGAAAGCCACTTATCATTCTTCCTGTCATATGACGCGTTTGCTAAACGTAAAAAAAGAACCTTTTACACTATTAAACAATGTAAAGGGTCTTGAAATGGAGAATCTTGAAAACAGTCATAACTGCTGCGGATTTGGCGGGACGTTTTCGGTTAAGATGGGGCAAATCTCTGAACAAATGGTCGATGAAAAAGTGGGCTGTATAGCTAAAACAAACGCGGAGTACTTAATTGGAGCTGACTGCGGCTGTCTTATGAATATTGGAGGAAGAATTGAACGAAAAGGACAGCCTGTAAAAGTGATGCATATCGCTGAAGTGTTAAATAGCAGAATGTAAAGAAAGGAGAATACCGAATGTCTATGAAAATAGGAAACGATCAGTTTAAAAAACGCGTCGATGACGGAGTCAATAATGCGTTTATGCGCTTTGCGGTTTCAGGTGCTCAAGAGCGCTTAAGAAGCCGTAGATTAGATGCGGCGGAAGAATTAGGGAACTGGGAAGAATGGAGAGCGCTTGGCGAAGAAATTCGTCAGCATACGCTTGAAAATTTAGATTACTATTTAGAGCAGCTCACGGATAATGTAGCTAAACGCGGAGGCCACGTTTTTTTCGCTCAAACAGCTGAAGAAGCGAATGAGTACATAAAAAATGTAGCGAGGCAAAAGCAGGCAAAGAAAGTCGTTAAATCCAAGTCAATGGTTACAGAAGAAATTCATATGAACGCTGCTTTAGAAGAACTGGGCTGTGAAGTTATTGAAACGGATTTAGGAGAATATATCCTGCAAGTAGATGATCACGATCCGCCTTCTCATATCGTAGCTCCTGCACTTCATAAAAATAAAGAACAAATTAGAGATGTATTTCAGGAAAAGCTTTCTTATAAAAAAACGGAAAAACCTGAAGAACTAGCTCTTCACGCCCGGGAAATGCTGCGAAAAGAATTTTTATCAGCTGATATTGGCATCACGGGATGTAATTTTGCGATTGCAGAATCTGGGTCTATTTCACTTGTAACCAATGAAGGAAATGCAAGGTTAACAACTGCCCTTCCTAAAACGCAAATTACGGTTATGGGAATGGAACGAATTGTGCCAACGTTTGAAGAGTTTGAAGTGTTGGTAAGCCTTTTAACTAGAAGTGCAGTAGGTCAGCGGCTTACAAGTTACGTAACAGCGCTTACAGGGCCTAGACTTCCAGGGGAAGTAGACGGACCGGAAGAATTTCACCTAGTGATTGTGGATAACGGACGATCTGCGATTTTAGGAACTGAGTTTCAATCTGTTTTACAGTGTATTCGCTGTGCGGCATGTGTGAATGTATGTCCCGTGTATCGCCATATTGGAGGGCATTCATATGGATCTATTTATTCAGGTCCGATTGGAGCTGTATTATCTCCTTTGCTTGGAGGCTATGAAGACTACAAAGAGCTTCCATATGCCTCAACGCTATGCGCAGCCTGTACAGATGCCTGTCCGGTCAAAATTCCGCTGCATGAGCTATTGCACAAGCATCGTCAGCGAATTGTCGAGAAAGAAGGAAAAGCACCTATTTCGGAAAAGCTGGCGATGAAAGCATTTGGCTTGGGAGCAGCTTCTTCTTCTCTATATACAGTGGGCGCTAAAGTAGCACCGGCAGCTCTTACTCCTTTTATGTCAGGAAGCAGTATTTCCAAAGGACCTGGTCCATTAAAAGCGTGGACGGAAAGCAGAGAGTTTCCGGCGCCTACAAAAGAGCGCTTACGAGATTGGTTTGATAAAAGGAGTGATGATGATGAACGGAAGCATTCAAAATAGAGACAGTTTTTTAGACAATATTGCGGCTAATCTTAAGCGAAGCAGGCGAACAAGCGGCGTAGTAAAGCCCCAATGGAAGCATGCTCCTCAGCATGAGGTCTACCGCAGCTATTCGCCAGATCAATTAAAGAAAGAGCTTGAAAACCATTGCGAACGTATTCATACTCGCTATGTAGAAACATCATCACAACACTTGCCAGCTGTCCTTGAGGAAGCCGTAGCGAACTATGGAAATGGTCTTGTGAGCACGTGGGATGATCCTAGGTTTTCCGAATATGGATTGAATCTGCTGATGGAGAAATGGGAAACAAGCAGTAGCCTTCACGTATGGAATTCTGCAAAAGGCGATGAGAATATTAAACTAGCTGAACAAGCAAATGTAGGCATCACATTCAGTGATTTGACGCTAGCGGAATCCGGCACAGTTGTTTTGTTCAGCAGCGCTGCAAAAGGACGATCGGTCAGTTTGCTGCCGGCCACTTATATTGCGATCATTCCTCAAAGCTCCATTGTCCCTCGCATGACACAAGCTGCTGAAATGATTCATGAAAAAGTAGAGCGAGGAGAAACGATTGCTTCTTGCATTAACTTTATTACGGGACCGAGCAATTCAGCTGATATTGAAATGAATCTAGTCGTTGGCGTGCATGGACCTATTCAAGCCACTTATATTGTAGTGAATGATCGATAGAGGCTGGGGAAAACGTATTTTAGCCGAAGTGAAAAACGAACCGTGAATCAAACATGTTGATTCACGGTTCGTTTTCTTTGTTATGTTGAGCATAGGTTTCATTTTGTTATGTCCCAGCCTCTTTTATTCATGCTCCTTTTTTAAATAACGGGAGAATGTGAAGAAATGTCGCATTTTGAATAAACGTGACTAATTTTAAAAAGGTAAAAAGCAAATCTTGTAGAATACTAAGTCTATAGATAAAAGGTGGGGAAATGGGAAGTGCAAAAGAAAGGAGCAATGAGCATGTCACCACACAGAGAATTAACATCTGAAGCTGCGCAAAAGCAGCAAGGTGAATTAGAGCAGCTACGAGCTATTTTTAATGACGTATTAGATGCCATTGTCGTATTTGATGAGTATTTTCAAGTTATAAATGCAAACGAATCAGCCTGCGGGCTGTTTGAAAAAACAAAGGATGAGCTATTAACGTATCAAATGAAAGATTTTCTCATGTATTTTCCGTATGACATGATTGAAGCGTACTATCCAGCGCTTTTAGAAGAAAGCTATTTCAAATATGAAGGCGCGATGACGCTTCAAAGCGGCATGATGAAACATGTTGAATTTACTTCACACAAACATAGTCACATGTCGGGCATTATTGTGTGTACATTTCGAGATATTACGCAGCACAAGATGATGGAAAATGAAAGGTTTATTAGTCATCATATGTTTATGGATGTATTTAATGAAGCGGTAGATGGAATTGTTATTTTTGATCGAACTGGTCAGCTTATCGACGCGAACCCTTCATTTTGCGAGCGATTAAATTATACAAGAGCACAGCTTTTAACTAAAACGTTAGAAGAGCTTGTAGAACCTACTTATCATTATAAAGTGAAAAAATTATGGAGAACTCTGCATCAAGAAGGAAAGACAAGCGGCGAGCTGCCGATTAAGCTCGAAAATGGAGACGTTACTTTTTTTGAATTTACCACAACGGCTAATATATACAGTCAATACTATATGTCCATTATGAGAGACGTGACGGAAAAACGGCTGATGGAGCAGCAGCTGTTGAGAAGCGAAAAAAATTTCAGGGCTATTTTTGAAAATGCGATTGAAGCCATTTTGATTTGGAAAGACGATGGGGAAATCTTAAACGCTAATCTTGCTTCGTCCCGTACATTCGAGCTGCCGTTGAACAAATTGATTGGAAGTAATTTGTATACGTTTATCGATAAGCAAAGCTTTAGTGCATTAAAAATGCTGCAAACATTTCAAAAAGAAGGAGAAATTCGCAATCAGCTTCCTTTTTACATGCCAAATGGAGAAATCAAACAGTTGGAATTCACAGGGAAAAAAGGCATTATAGAAGGAGACCATTTAACCATTTTTCGAAACATTAGTGAACGTACAAAAATCGAACAAGAGCTTCGGAATAACGAAGAGAAATTCAGACAGATTTTTAATGGTTCGATCGATGGGTTAGTTTTATGGGACGGCAAGCGAAATATTATTGATGTGAATTCTTCTCTTTGTGATATTCTCGAACTCAGCAAAGAGGAGATTTGTGCGCATTCCATGGAGGATTTTATTTCTTCAGCGAATTTAGATGCGGTCATTGAGCATAAAGAAACAATTGAGCAAAAAGGGGAAGCTGAAGGAGAGATTACGTACGTTACGGGGAACGAAAAAGTTAAAAATATCGAATTCTCTACGAAAAAAGATATCTTGCCAGGTCTATATATGACGCTTTTAAGAGACGTAACGGAACGAAATCAAATGCAGGAGCAGATTCGGAAATCGGATACGCTTCAAGTAGTCGGACAGTTAGCAGCTGGGATTGCGCATGAAATCCGCAATCCGATGACGGCTTTAAAAGGGTTTGTTCAGCTGCTAGAAAGCAGCATTCAAGAAGATCACTCTCTTTATTTTGATATTATTAAATCCGAATTAAAAAGAATCGAAACCATTATTACAGAGTTTCTAGTACTCGCTAAGCCACAGGCCGTAAAGTTCGAAAAGAAAAATCTAGCTGCGGTTGTTAAAGAAACGATTGATTTATTAAATGCTCAAGCGCTTTTAGAAAATATTCAGTTTGAACTAAGTGTGTCCCCTCAGCTGCCAATGGTATACTGCGAGCCGAACCAAATTAAACAAGTACTAATAAATGTAATTAAAAACGCAATTGAAGTCACGTCAAACGGGGGAAGAATTTTTGTTGAAGTCTATTCTACAGAGCCGCACTACGTGACGGTCTCCATTCGAGATCAAGGAGACGGAATGCCCGAAGAGCGCATCAAGCGCTTAGGAGAACCATTTTATACGACAAAAGAAAAAGGAACGGGGCTTGGTTTGATGGTCTCATATAAAATTATCGAAGAACATAAAGGGCGAATTGAAGTGGAAAGCAAAATAAGAGAAGGAACGGCTTTTCGTGTTATTCTTCCAGCCTAATTAGAAAGGATAAGCGAGTATGTACTATGGAGAAATGAACTTATTTTCTGATTTGAAAATTTATATTGTAGCCTCGGAAAAAGGGGTTCAACATATTTGGTTTGATAGCGATGATCACAACGAGCAACTTAAAAAACTTGTCCATGACGAGAATTATCACCTTGTGAAAGAAGCGAAGCGGCAGCTTCAGGATTATGCTGAAGGGCGCACGCTAACATTTGATGTGCCTTTGGATATAAAAGGAACAGACTTTCAAAAAGAAGTGTGGTTAACTCTTAAAGGTATACCTTATGGACAAACGTGGTCTTATAGTGATGTAGCGGAGTCTGTTAATCGCTCTAAAGCCGTAAGGGCTGTGGGACAAGCGAATCGTCGAAATCCACTGCCTATTATTTTACCTTGTCACCGTGTTATTGGTAAAAATGGAGCTTTAACAGGTTATGCAGGTTCCCAAACTCATATAAAAGAAAAACTATTAATGCTTGAAAGAAATGTAGCAAAAGGCGCTCTGGAGTTAAAATAACTATTCACCGTCTAATTTCCAGCCTTCTCCTTGCACAAACACACCGTCAATTTGCTGAGGAGAAGGGAGGGAATTTAGTTCTTCATCTTTGGATAAATCGAATAGCTGATATTGCTGCTTGCGATTCAACGCTTTGTTTTTATCCGTTTTTTGCTCTGCACTCATATTTACTCCCCCTTATTCAAAAAGAATCCCCTATAATATATGTAGAAAAAGCAGAGAGTACTGTTACAATTGTGTTACAAATGCAGCCGAAAAGCACTGTTTAATAACAGAGGTTGAGACATAACAAAATTAATGCCATCTAAAGACGAACAACTCGTACACATGAGCTGAATCGCTTGTGACACCGACGTTGATTTCCGTGCAAGACTTCGCTTTCCGCGGGCGGCCGCTGAGCCTCCTCGTCGCATACGCTCCTGTGGGGTCTCACCTGTTCCGCTTTTCCCGCAGGAGTCTTCGCCTTGCCCTCCAATCCACTGTTAGAAGGAACGAAACAGATGAAACTACATTCACCATAACAAAAAAAACGAACCATTAATCAAACGTGTTGATTAATGGTTCGTTTTGCAGTGGGGCTAAAATACTTTTGTCTCAGCCTCTTGTTATTGAGCGGATTGCAGCAAAACTTTCTGAATGGATTCAAAAGACGGGGAATGGATAACTCCATGCTCTGTAATAATGGCCGTAATCAGTTCGCTTGGCGTCACATCAAAAGCTGGATTGTACACAGAGATTCCGTCTGGAGCAATTTGCGTATCTCCAATGTGCGTTACTTCTTTAGGTGAACGTTCTTCAATAGGGATACTGCTTCCGTCTTGAATAGATAAATCAAATGTGGACTGCGGCGCTGCTACGTAAAATGGAATACCGAATGCTTTCGCTAAAAGAGCAAGTCCGTACGTTCCAATTTTGTTAGCCGTATCGCCATTCGCTGCAATACGATCAGCTCCTACAATAATTCCATTGATTCCTTTTGTTTTAATGGTATGAGCGGCCATATTATCCGTAATCAGCGTAACGTCTACTCCCGACTGCTGAAGTTCCCATGCGGTTAAGCGGGAACCTTGAAGTACGGGTCTTGTTTCACAGGCAAACACTTCAAGCGGAATATCCCGCTGTTTAGACAAGTGAAAAGGTGCTAATGCTGTTCCGTAATAAGCGGTAGCAATTGAACCAGCATTACATATGGTCATGATTTTATCTTTCTTTTTGAATAAAGATAGAGCATGATCGCCAATTCGGTAGCACGTTTCTTCATCTTCTACTTGAATTTGAATCGCTTCATGAACAACTTTTGTTTTAGCTTCATTAACGGACGAAGCGGATTCAGCGCTTTTCGCTACGCGGTCCAGTGCCCAAAATAAATTGACGGCAGTCGGGCGTGAACTAGCTAAATACTGTTGATCAAGAGCTAGCTTTTTGTTAAATTCCTTGACTGAATCCGTGTCATAGCTAAGCGCAGAAAGAGCAAGACCAAAAGCCGCCGTAATGCCAATTGCAGGGGCTCCGCGTACTTTCAAGGTAGTGATAGCATCCCATACGTCTTTAATGGTTTGCAGCTTAATATATTCAACTTTGCCAGGAAGCTGCTGCTGATCTAATAAAGTAATATATGATTCATTCCATTCCACTGAGCGCGGAAGTGATAGTGTATTTGTCATGCTGATACCGATCCTTTCATTGTGTACATTATTCGTTATCGAAGTAAATGTTCAAATTCATTTGGTGAAACGTCTTGTTGATGCAGAAGCAAATAGCGTCCAATTTTTAACGCAGTACGTTTAGCGTTAATTTTTCTTTCTTCTAAAGAAATTTCGTCTAAGTCCGCCACGTGAGCTAAGCCAATCGTACGTCGAATGATTTCACACCCTGCATACCCAACAGCATCTTGCCACGTTTGCGTTAAAATTTCATGTAACAAGCGCTCATCTTTAGCGAAAGGTTCAGTGTTTTCAGAATGCCAAAGCGCAGTAAAGGTATCTTTAAATACGTTCCATGTGTTCGTAATGTGTGCAAATAATGGTTCGCGATCTGTTTCTCGAGAAAGAGCATTTAAAAATAAATTCGCAACAAATTGGCCTAAATCGAATCCAAACGGACCGTAAAAAGCAAATTCTGGATCAATCACTTTCGTTTCTTGACTGCTAGCAAATATGCTTCCTGTATGTAAATCACCGTGAATTAGCGTTTGGGCATTTGTTAAAAATTTATATTTTAATTTTGCTGCTTGTAGCTTTACATCTCCATCGTTCCACAATTCTTCTACATCAGGACGCAGCGCTTCTTCAAATTCATTTGTATCGATATCAAAAAAAGGATCTGTAAAAACTAAATCTTCCGTAATATTGCATAAGTCCGGATTGCTGTACTTGACGACTTCTTCTTTTTTATCCTGAGGCTTTAAGGCAAAATCCGACGTTTTGAACGCAATATGTCCTAGAAAAGAACCGATATGCTGTGAAAGCAGGGGATAACTTTCTCCTTGAATAAGTCCGGCGCGGGAAATCGTTAAATGAGACAGATCTTCCATGACCGTAACAGCAAGCGTTTCATCGTGGTAATACACAGCTGGTACGAGTTCAGGGGTAAATGCACCGAATTGCCTGAGCGCATTGCTTTCAATCGTGGCACGGTTCAAGGATAGAGGCCAGCTTTCGCCTACAACTTTTGCATAGGGAAGTGCTTGTTTGACGATAATGGATTTATTCGTTTGATCATTTATGATGTGAAAGACGAGATTTAAGTTGCCATCACCGATTTCACGGGCAGTCAGTGCTTCTGTGGCATCAAAGAGACCTAGCTTTTTCACAAGTTTGATTGCTGAAATTTCTGTTAAAGGCTGATACTTCTCTGTTTTTGTTGTTGACATTAGAATCCCTCCATAGTTTATTAAACTGATTTGTTTACTAAGTTAATAGGTTTAAGAATGTATGGAGGCTTTTATAATTTTAGAAAATATAAAAGCCTCTTTCGTTGGAAAGAGGCTTGATTGTAGTGTTCAAACCTCTTATCTGCCAGAAAGAATTACTTTCTGTTGGAATTAGCACCGTGCCTTTGTAAAAACATGTTTTACGGGTGTGATCCATCTTAGGATGGAATGACGGTCGGTTGCTGGGCTTCACAGGGCCAAATCCCTCAGCCAACTCTTGATAAGAGTACGATTACTTATTCAATTTTGATTTGTTTGAAAATTTTATGTTATCTGGTGAAAATCGTATCATGCAAAAAAACGGCTGTCAATACATAATTAATAAAATTCTGTGCGGCGATCTGTAAAGACAGGAATTTGTTTACGAATTTCTTTTACAAGTTCCAGGTTAACGTCGGCACTTAAAAGTTCTTCGCTATCGCCAGCTTCAGCGATTATTTCTCCCCACGGATCGATGACTAAGGAATGTCCGGCAAATGTATTATTAGGATCTTGGCCTACACGATTACACGCGATTACATAGCATTGATTTTCGATTGCGCGGCTAATGAGCAGTGCTTTCCAATGGGCAAGTCTTGGAGCCGGCCACTGAGCAACAACAAATAAGACTTCTGCTCCGCTGCTAGTATGCACGCGAATCCATTCTGGAAAACGAATATCGTAACAAATAACTCCTGCGCATAAAGACTGTTCAAGTGTAAAAAGATTTTTTGCTGTTCCTGCTTCTAGATAGAGGTGCTCATCCATTAATTTAAATAAGTGCAGCTTACTGTATTGTGACACTTCACGACCTTTTCGGTCAAAAATATACATCGTATTTGTGACGCCTTGCTCTGTTTTTTTCGCGATCGAACCTGCTACAATATTTACTTCGTTCGTTTTAGCAAATTGAGAGATTAATTGCTTGGCCTGCTGTCCTTCATCATCGGCAATTTCGTCTAGCCGCGTCAAATCATAAGCTGTATCCCATAGCTCAGGAAGCACAAGGATGTCAGGGTTTTCTTTCAGAGCTTCCGTCATTTTTTGTTGAATATATTTTCGGTTTTTAGTTGGGTTTCCAAACGCAATATCAAGCTGCAAACACGTGATTTTTACACTCACTTTATCATCCGTCCTTTTTGTAGTAGTTGAAAAAAATGACTTTACAAGTTGAGTATTACAATATATTATTTGTGACTAGAATTTCAAGAATTTTTTGAGAAGGTGTGCGATGATGAAACAATTTGAGCAATCGGAACTATTAAAAAGTTTACCAAAACAATTTTTTGCATCACTTGTAGGCAAGGTAGGAAAAGTAATGGCCCAAGGGCACGACGTTATTAACTTAGGGCAGGGCAATCCTGATCAGCCTACTCCTTCACATATTGTAGAAACACTGCAAAAAGCAAGTGCTAATCCTATGCATCATAAATATTCTCCATTTCGGGGGCACCAGTTTTTGAAAGAGGCCGTTGCGACTTTTTATAAACGAGAATATGGCGTTGATGTGGATCCTGAAAAAGAAGTAGCTATTTTGTTTGGCGGGAAGGGTGGACTTGTTGAAATCCCGCAGTGCTTATTAAACCCTGGAGATACGGTGCTGGTTCCGGATCCTGGATATCCTGATTACTGGTCTGGAGTAGAGCTTGCAAAAGCAAAGATGGAAGTGATGCCGCTCACGGCTGAAAATCATTTTCTGCCCGTATACGAAGAGATAGGTGAACGTGCTAAAGAACAGGCAAAGCTCATGTTTTTAAACTATCCGAATAATCCTACCGGTGCAGTGGCAACGGCAGAATTTTTTGAAGACACCGTGGCGTTTGCTGCCAAGCACGATATTTGTGTGGTACACGACTTTGCCTACGGAGCCATTGGATTTGATGGTAAAAAGCCAATCAGCTTTTTACAGACTCCTGGTGCAAAAGAGACGGGAATTGAAATTTATACTCTTTCTAAAACGTATAACATGGCGGGATGGCGAGTTGGATTTGCTGTAGGAAATGAAAGTGTAGTAGAAGCTATTAATCTTCTTCAAGATCATATGTATGTCAGCCTCTTTGGGGCGGTTCAAGAGGCAGCAGCGGCAGCTCTGTTAGAATCTCAACAATGTGTGAATGATTTAGTTAAGCGCTATGAATCTAGACGCAATACCTTTATTCAAGGGCTTCAAGAAATTGGTTGGGACGTTACATCTCCAGCGGGTTCCTTTTTTGCATGGCTAAAAGTTCCTAAAGGATATACTTCTGAACAATTTTCAGATTTACTTCTTGAAAAAGCCCACGTTGTAGTGGCACCTGGAGTAGGCTTCGGAACATATGGTGAAGGCTATGTGCGCGTAGGACTGCTGACGGATGAAGAGCGCATGAGAGAAGCTGTATCTCGAATAAAAAAATTAAATTTATTTTAAAAACGCATTGACAATCCTTTTTGAGTTGGCTTAATATGTAAGAAGTTAACGAGATTAATAACCGATAAATCCTAGCGGTATTTTTTATTTAGTATATAATCTACGAATTCAATTTAAATAAATAGCAACTTTCTTATTAAGAGTAGGTGGAGGGACTAGCCCGATGAAGCCCGGCAACCGACTTAACGCATGTTAAGCACGGTGCTAATTCTTGCAGCAGCAGCTGAGAGATAAGAAGAGCAACGAAAGCCTCTTCTTAATCACAGAAGAGGTTTTTTTATTAACGATATTAAACAGCAAGGGAGTTTTTAGCATAATGAGTGAAATCGTTGCAAGCTACTTACTACATGACAATAAAGGAAATTTTCATAAAAAAGCGGAAGGAATCGCTTTAGGACTAACCGTCGGCTCATGGACAGATCTGCCGCTTTTAGATCAACAGCAGCTTCAAAAGCATAAAGGGCGCGTCGTATCCGTAACTGAGCTTCAAGACTGCGAACGTGTTAACGGATATTTAGGCGGAGAGGTTAAGCAGGCTATTGTCAAAATTGCTTATCCTACTGCCAACTTTTCAAGAGATTTACCGGCTATTTTAGTTACGGTTTTCGGAAAACTATCACTTGATGGAAAAGTGAAATTATTAGACTTGGATTTTCCTGATGAATTATTAGCTGAATTCCCAGGACCGCGCTTTGGAATAGAAGGTATACGAGAGAAACTAGGCGTTTATGACCGTCCGCTTGTGATGAGTATTTTTAAAGGCGTGATTGGAAGAGACATGACGTACTTAACAACTCAGTTGCGTGAGCAAGCGCTTGGCGGAGTGGATTTGGTTAAAGACGACGAGATTTTGTTTGATAGTGAACGAACACCTTTTGAAACTCGCGTTACAGAAGGAAAAAAAGTACTGAATGACGTATACGAAAAAACGGGACACCGCACGCTGTATGCTGTTAATTTAACGGGACGAACGTTTGAATTAAAAGAAAAAGCGAGAAAAGCAGCTGAGCTAGGAGCCGATGTTCTTTTATTCAACGTATTTGCTTACGGGTTAGACGTACTGCAGGCACTTCGAGAAGATGATGAAATTAACTTGCCGATTATGGCACACCCAGCTGTTAGCGGAGCGCTTACGCCATCAGAGTTTTACGGTTTTTCAAATTCATTACTGCTTGGAAAACTATTGCGCTTAGCCGGAGCGGATTTCTCACTGTTTCCATCACCATACGGAACCGTAGCGCTTTCTCTTGAAGATACGACAGGCATTGCCTACGAATTAACGCGTCCTGTGTACAAATATAAGCAGACTTTCCCGGTTCCTTCAGCAGGAATTCATCCTGGAATGGTACCGCAGCTTGTGAAGGACTTTGGAATCGACAGCATTATTAATGCAGGAGGCGGAGTTCACGGTCATCCAGACGGCGCTATCGGAGGAGGAAAAGCATTCCGTGCGGCGATAGATGCAGTACTCTCTCATCAAACACTAGCCGAAAAAGCGGAAGAATCAAAAGAGTTGCAAAAAGCTTTGCAACTATGGGGAACAGCAGAGGTGAAAGCATGACATCGTTAAAAATCTTTTGTGACTTTGATGGAACAATCACAAATAGCGATAACATTATTGCTATTATGAAACAATTTGCTCCTCCGGAGTGGGAAAGTATTAAAGACGACGTGCTAGCACAGCGCGTCTCCATTCAAGAAGGAGTAGGGCAAATGTTTGCCTTGCTTCCCGTGGAATTAAAGGAAGATATTATTTCTTATATTTTAGAGACGTCTGCTATTCGAGATGGATTTGATGATTTTATTGCCTATACAAAAGAGCATCATATTCCGCTTTATATTGTAAGCGGAGGAATTGACTTTTTTGTAAAACCGCTTTTGGGAAATCGAGTTGCAGAGGAAATGCTCTACTGCAACGGATCTGATTTTTCCGGTGAGCATATTTCCATTACGTGGCCTCATACATGTGATAAACAGTGTACAAATGACTGCGGCTGCTGTAAGCCAACGATTATTCGCCATCTTGCAGATGAAAGAGATCATATGGTTGTTATTGGCGATTCAATTACAGATTTGCAGGCTGCCAAATTAGCTGACACTGTCATTGCGCGTGACTTTTTAATTAAAAAATGCGAAGAGCTATCTCTACCGTATCGTCCTTTTTCTACTTTTTATGATGTGATTCACCATTTACAAGAATTAACAGAAGAGGTGAAAGCATGAGTATTATGGCTCAGCAAAGATTACACGAGCTTGCAGATATAAAAGATGAGTTGGCAGAGCGCGATTGGTTCTTCGGTACAAGCGGAAACTTAGCGATTAAAGTGGATCAAAATCCGACAACTTTCTTTGTATCAGCAAGTGGAAAAGATAAAAGAAAACGCACAAATGAAGACTTTTTGTTAGTTGATCAATACGGGAAGCCTGCAGAAGAAACGCATTTAAAGCCTTCTGCTGAAACGCTTTTACACGTTAAGATTTACGAGTCAACGAATGCTGGGTGCAGCCTTCATGTACATACAATCGACAACAACGTGATCTCTGAACTGTACGGAGATGAAGGGTTTATTTCATTCAAAGGCCAAGAAATTATTAAGGCACTGGGTATTTGGGAGGAAGATGCGGAAATTACTGTTCCGATTATTCCGAATTACGCGGATATTCCGACACTAGCAGAAGAATTTTCTCACCATATAAAAGGCGATCAAGGCGCGATTTTAATTCGTAACCACGGGATTACGGTATGGGGGAAAAATGCGTTTGAAACAAAAAAAGCGCTAGAAGCCTATGAATTTCTATTTAGCTACCATGTGAAATTACTATCACTTAAAGGCATTAAGCCAAAGGTGCATTTATAAAAGGAGGAAATAAAAATGGCGCAAATTCGCTTACATGTAAATAATAAAAGAATTGAAACTCAAGAGGAAGTATCAGCTTTTCTGGCAAACAATGAAGTTATTTATGAAAACTGGGATATTACAAAACTTCCAGAAAATCTTCGTGAAAAATATGATTTAACTGATGAAGAAAAAACAGAAATTTTAAACGCTTTTGGTGAGGATATTAAAGATATTTCTGAACGCCGCGGCTATAAAGCTCAAGATGTTATCTCGTTATCGGAATCTACACCAAACATTGATGAATTGTTAAAAAACTTTCAGCGCAAGCATATTCATACAGATGACGAAGTTCGCTTTATCGTAAGCGGTCATGGAATCTTTGTTATTCAAGGAAAAGAAGGCGAATTTTTTGATGTTGAATTAGAGCCAGGCGATTTAATTTCAGTACCAGAAAACATTCTTCATTACTTTACACTAATGGAAGATCGTAAAGTAGTCGCTGTGCGAATTTTCGTGACAACTGAAGGATGGGTACCTATTTACGCATAACAACTACTTGTAAAGCATAGGTCATGATCACCCCGCTTTTACATCTAAAAGCGGGGTATTCTTTGGATTATTATAAAACTAACTATTTTTATATGAATAATAAGTATAATAGGAGGAACACCATGAAAAAGAGTAAAAAAATGCTGTGGCCACTTACTTTGCTCGTACTTCTAGTTTTTGCGCTGGCTGCCTGCACGAAAGAACAGCCAAGTCTAAACGAGAAAGCACAGGCAGCTCCAGCGCAGCAAGCGGCTTCTGCTAAGCCTGTACAGCAAGAAGGAAAACAGATTACGAAAGATACAAAAATTGCGCTTATTTCTGAATTTACATCAGGCACTCACGCTGCTCAGTACATAACAGGTGTGACAAAAGCGGCTAAAAAAGCCGGAGTACAGCTATCCGTTTCTGATTCTAATAATGATCAATCTAAAATGGCTGCGTATTTAGACACGGCTATTAACCAAAATGTTGACGGTATTATGATTGACCACGGCCGGGCTGAAACCCTTGAACCTGGCGTGAAGCGCGCGATTGCAAAAGGGATTCCCGTTATTGCAACAGACGTAGAATTAAAAGTAGAAGGCGTTACAACGATTGACCAAGATGATTATATGCTTGCGCTCCAGGGGTTAAAGCAAATGATGCAGGACATTAACGGAAAAGGAAATATTGTATATGCGTTTGTTGGAGGCTTTGCACCGATGGAAAAACGCGACAGCATTTATAAAATTATGATGAATCGCTATCCAGATGTAAAACAAATTGCCACGTTTGGAAGCGCAACGGACAACACCTCTCTAGACACTCAAAATAAAATGGCGGCTGTATTAAAGCAGTATCCAAATAAAGGAGACATTGCAGCCGTTTGGGCACCTTGGGACGAATTTGCAAAAGGAGTCACAAGAGCGATTAAAGAAGCAGGACGAGATGAGATTAAGGTATACGGAGTGGACTTATCTGATGAAGACCTGCAAATGATGCAGGCAAAAAACAGCCCGTGGAAAGCGTCAGCTGCTGTAAACCCAGCTTCAGTAGGAGAAAAGCAGGTTGATCTGCTTCTTAAAAAGATTTCCGGTCAAGAGATCCCTCGTTATTATTCCTTTGATCCGGTTTTAGTCAAACAAACTGACTTGCCTAATCAAACGATTAATATGGACCAGCTTAGTCAGTACGTAGAAGAATGGGGTAAAAAAGAGTAGAAGTGGAGGGACAGACATGACGAACGAGCTTTCAATGAAGAACATTACAAAAAACTTTGGTTCTTTTCAAGCGCTGAACAAAGTTGATTTTACTGTTCAAAAAGGGGAAATTCATGCTTTATTGGGAGCCAATGGTGCCGGTAAAAGTACGTTGATGAAAATATTGTGCGGAGCTTACGACGAGTACGAAGGAAAGATCTACAAAGACGGAGGAGAAATCTCTATTTCTTCTCCTAAAGAAGCGAAGAGCCACGGCATCGGCATTGTACACCAAGAAGTCGATGTAGCGCTGATTCCTTCGCTATCAGTAGCTGAAAACATTGTGTTAGACGTGCAGGTTTCTAAGAAAAGTAAGACATTTGTAAACTGGAAATCTATTTATAAGAAAGCGGAAGAAGCTCTTTCTTTACTTGGTTCTTCTTTATCCGTTAAAAAAAATGTTGTTGATCTAACTCTATCAGAAAAACAGCAGGTGCTTATTGCACGTGCAATTGTACAGAATGTTGATTATTTAATTTTGGATGAACCAACCGCACCTCTTAGTGTGGAAGAGACGAAACAATTGTTTTCTGTGATGAGAGAGCTGAAGAAAAGCGGAGTAGGCATTATTTATATTTCACATCGTCTTCAAGAAGTGGTTGATATTTGCGACCGCTTAACGGTTTTAAAGGACGGACGCTATGTAGCTACAAAAGAAACTTCACATACATCAATTGAAGACGTGATTACGCTCATGTTAGGAACGTCTTCTGTAAAACAGTGGGTCAAAAAATCAGTAGAAGTTGGAAACGAACTTTTACATGTAGAAGCATTATCCCTTCCAGGGCGCCTTTCGAATATCTCTTTTCATGTAAAAGAAGGAGAGGTAGTCGGTATTGCAGGGCTTGTAGGAGCAGGGAAAACGGAGCTTTGCCGAAGTCTATTTGGTTTAGAGCAATATGTCAGCGGCAGCGTTCGGTTAAAAGGCAAGAAACTAAAGTTGAATAAGCAGCCGTATTATTATATTGCACAAGGTCTTTCTCTTGTTCCTGAAGAACGAAGAAAAGAAGGAATTTTTGTTCATGAATCGATTGCCGATAACTTAGTTTTGCCAAGTCTGTCCCGCTTTACAAATTATTCGTTTCTAAAGCGAGGAAAGATCAAAGAAAAAGCGCAGAAAACGACTGGGCAAGTTGGCGTAAAGTCTCATTCTATCGAGCAGTCAGTTGGAACGTTAAGCGGTGGAAATCAGCAGAAAGTAGCAATCGGAAAATGGCTTGTTACGGATTCTGACGTACTGTTGTTCGATGAGCCAACTAAAGGGGTTGATGTGGGCTCTAAGCGAGAGATATTCGACTTAATTACAGGGCTTGTGTCACAGCAAAAAGGCGTTGTTTATGCAACCTGTGAATTCGAGGAGCTGCTAGGGGTAGCGGATCGAATTTATGTTATGTACAACGGGAAAATCGTGAAAGAATTATCCAAAGAAGAAGCAACTAGTGAAAAATTATTTTATTATACAGCAGGAGGAGTAAAAGGATGAGTGCGGAGTATGTAACAGAACCTGTAGCGAAACCAAAGAGAAAAATAAGCGTTTTCGACTTTTTTTACAAATATGGGACAGTCTTAATGATTTTTGTTATTATGATTATTTTTTCCATTGCCACACCTAACTTTTTAACAGGAGAAAACATTAGTGATATTCTGCGCTCTATTTCCATTGTTACCTTAATTGCGCTTGGTGTAACGATATCGTTAACCGTCAACGGACTCGACTTATCTGTAGGATCTACGGCTGGTTTAGCCACTATTTTATCAGCTTCTATGCTCGTTTTACATAGACAAGAAATTGCAGTCGCGATCATTGTTCCGATTATTGCATCGCTTCTCATCGGGTTAGTGAATGCTTTTTTAGTAGTGAAAGTAAAGATTCCTGATATTTTAGCCACGCTTTCCATGATGTTTATCGTACAGGGGATTTTATTAACGTATACAAAAGGCTCAGCTATTTATACCAATATGCCTTTACCAAGCGGAGAAAGAGCTCCGGGAATTTTCATTCCTTCTTTCCTTGCGCTGGGGCAAGGTCACTTTCTAGGTATTCCCGTCCCTGTGATCATTATGCTGCTGACTGTGCTGCTTGTTCATATCGTTTTTTCCTATACAAAGTTTGGTCGTTTTTTCTACGTAACAGGAGGTAACATAGAAGCAGCAAGACTTTCGGGTGTACCGGTTAATCGTTATCGTATGTATGCCTATATGTTTTCAGGTTTGCTTGCTGGAATTGGAGGAGTCGTTTTAGCTGCCCGTATTGGAGTAGGAGAAGTGAACGCAGGCTCACCATTTTTAATGGATGCCGTAGCTGCGACATACATTGGCTTTTCCGTATTTGGAGCAGGGAAACCGAATGTATTCGGGACGCTGATTGGCTCTATTTTAATTGGTGTGCTGTTAAATGGATTAACGATGCTAAATGTTCCGTATTATATGCAAGATATTATTAAAGGAGCTGTATTAGCAGGAGCCTTGGCTTTAACGTATTACCGCTCGAAACAAACATCTACGGCTGTGTAAACAGCCGTTTTTTTTCGTTTGAAATCGGGAAGAATAAGGAAAAACAATAGTATAATCTATTATTTATGTAGAAAGAGGGAGTATAGATGAAACGTGTCGTCATTATAGGAGGAGTAGCCGCCGGAATGAGCGCAGCTTCACAGCTTCGCCGGATGAAAGAAAAAGAAGAAGTGGAAATCCTTGTGTTTGAAAAAGGTGGAGATATCTCTTACAGCGCATGTGGCATGCCTTACTATTTGTCAGGTGTTGTAAAAGAAAAAGACGATTTGATTGCTCGTACGAAACAAGAGTTTGAAGAGCGAAATATCTCCGTCCATCTTTTTCACGAAGTTAAAGAAGTAAACCATACAAAGAAATACATAGTAGCACAAAATGTCAAAACGCACGCTGAAAAAGAGATAACATATGATGAACTCATCATTGCAACTGGAACAACGGCTGTTAAACCTAATTTTATGAGTGATAACATGCCGAATGTATGCACATTAAAGTCATTAGAAGACAGCGAAAGAATCTATACATATCTACAGGCTCACTCCGTAGAAAAAGTCACTATTATTGGTGGAGGATATGTCGGAATGGAAGTAGCTGAAGCAATGAAGGCTTTGGGAAAAGAAGTACGGGTCATTGAACAGGGAAAGCAGATTCTATCTATTTTAGATCAAGACATGGCAGAGCATCTACAAAAGCAGCTAGATGACGATATTTTATTTCATTTCGAAGAAGAAGTGGAAGCATTGCTGCATTCAGATGGTTCCGTCACTCACGTTCAAACAAACCGTCAAACGTACCAAACGGATTTAGTGATTGTAAATGTAGGAGTTCGTCCGAATACGCAATTCTTAGAAAGAAACGGACTAAGAATGCTTGAAAATGGAGCTATTTTAGTAAACGAGAAGTTGGAAACCAACGTGCCTCATATCTACGCAGCGGGAGATTGTGCAACGAGCTATCACCGCGTATTAAAAAAAGATGTTCATATTGCTCTTGGAACCATTGCCAATAAGCAGGGAAGGGTTCTTGGTTACCGATTAGGGGGAGAAAATAGAAAATTTCCGGGTGTTCTAGGTACAAGCATTGTCAAAGTGATGGACTATGAAATCGGAAAAACCGGCATTTCAGAAAGAGAAGCAAGAGAAAATTCTCTTTTATACAAAACCATCACAGCCGGGGCTCCGAGTCATGCTTCTTACTATCCAGGAGCTGAAAAGATTGTGATAAAACTTGTTTATCATCCTGAAACAAAAGAGATTTTGGGGGTTCAAATGATTGGGAAAGAAGGAGTTGCAAAAAGAATCGATGTATTTGCGACAGCTATTACTTGCCGCCTCACAACAGATGAAATAACCATGCTAGATCTTTCGTATGCCCCTCCTTTTGCTACGGTATGGGATGCTGTACAAATCGCTGCTCAAAAAGCTGAATAAAAAAGAGGCTGGGACAAAAGTAGTTGAGTCCAAGTAAAAAAAGAACCATTCATCAACCTGTTTGATGAGTGGTTCTTTTTTTTTTGATGGTGCACATCGTTTTATTTGTTTCGTTCCTTCTAGCAATTGATTGGAGGGCAAGGAGAAGACTCCTGCGGGAAAAGCGGAACAGGTGAGACCCCGCAGGAGCGAAAGCGACGAGGAGGCTCAGCGGCCGCCCGCGGAAAGCGAAGCCTTGCACGGAAATCAATTGCGGTGTCATAAGCAGTCCAGCTCATGTATCTCATTTGTTCGTCTTTCGTTTGGATTTATTTCGTTATGTCTCAACCTCTTTTTTATTCGACAAGCAGCATCTTTTGTCGAAAAACAACTTGTAAAAAAAAGATAAACGGTATTCCTATAGTAATGTAAGCGTTTGTAAATTCCGACAAAATAATTTTTTTGCGAAAAAAATGTCTATTATTGCGACTCTATTTACATATTTAGTAGAATTTGTAATAATGCGTTATAAGCTAATTTCTTTGTCATAGGAGAGGATTTTGTGTTTGGAGTGAGAAATAGAACGAAATCAGAGAGATTATTAGTGGAAATCGTCCAAAAAAGACAAAAGATGGTGCAGCTCGGAGAAGAAAAAGGTCTGACTAATGAAGAAACCGTTACCTGTAGTCAAGAGCTTGATCAGCTCTTACTCGTTTATCAAAAGCAGCGTTTAAAAGAAGAGGAAGAAAAGACATCGTTTGCCACACTGATTAGCCGCTTTTTATCTTTTTCAAAGCTGTAATGCAGGACAAGCATTCGGGATCGGGCAGTGAAACAATTACGCTGCCCGTGGCCTCTCTTCAGCTTTAAAAAATGTTAATTAAAAAAATCATAAACAAAATACCAAAAATAAACGAATAAGTAGCAAATCTTTCGTTTCCATCGCCGTGACTTTCCGGAATTAACTCTTTATAAATAATAAAAAGCATGGCTCCAGCAGCAAACGCTAATCCATATGAAACGAGAGACTCCACAAAATTAGTTAAATAAAACCCGAGTAAAGACGTTACAATTTCAACTGATCCTGTAAGGGTAGCAATTAAAAATGCTTTTATTTTACTGATATTTTGCTGAGCTAAAAATAGCGCGACCAACAGTCCTTCAGGTGCATTTTGAAGACCGATTGCAAGGGCAATTAAGTTCCCTGTATTTTCAACATTTGAAGCGTAGCTAACACCAACAGACAGTCCTTCAGGAAGGTTGTGCAACGTAATAGCGGAAACAATTAAAAGTGCTTTTTCATCAAACTGTATGCCGGTTTTAGAATGCTCAAGATCAATGTGAGGAATATTCTGCTCCAAGAGTGTTAATGTTACCACGCCAAGCAGTAAGCCAATCGCTAAGGAAAAAAAACCGCCGCTTTGAAGAGATTCTGGAATTAAGCTCATAGTAGAAGCTGCTGTCATAATGCCTGCAGTGAGCGCAAGAAGTATATCTTTCCAGCGATGAGTGAGTTCTTGATTCAAAAATAGAATAGGCAAAGCGCCTACTCCAGTCGATAGCGCAGAAAGAATGCTTCCAATTAGTACCTCAGTCATAAACCGTCTCCTTTTACGTATTCTTCTTTTTATCCTCAATTCACATCGTTCTTTTAGTGTATGTTTTTTTGTTTTCTATGAGCATGACTATTTTAAAAATGAACAGCTTTATGCAATAATTTTACAAAAAAGTTGAACCAGTGAAGGTTCAACTTTTTAGGTGAAGTACAGCTCCTGAACTTGGTTAGCAATGTGCTCAAGCTTATTGGAAACTTGAGGAATGCCATATCCTACATACAAAGGAGATGTGGCAAAGCGAGGAATGATTTTCGCTGCAATTTTGCCGTTTTTAAGATTATAAAAAAACAAGTTGTAGCTCGTGCAGCTACGATGAAAATGATTTAATAAATAGTGAGCAGCCGTTTGAAGATAATCTGCAAACGTGTGCAGCTCTTTGTCAAGCTGATCTGTTATCACGTTAAATTCAAAAAAGCCCATTCGAGGTTTTACAGATAAATTAAATGTGACGTGTTCATTTTTGGCAATTGTGACTCCTTCAAACTGCTCTAGCTTCACATTTTCATTTACATCCATCTCATTTAAACCAATAATTTGCATATGAGGATGTCGTAATGATCCTCCGGACATCGGGCCGTGGTTTTTAAAGAAAAGAACAGAAGCATATTCTCCGCTGTTCATCATCGATATCCATCGTTCAGTAGCAAAACTCAGCAAGGTATACAGATGTTCTTTTGGATAAATAGATAGTTCTGACGAACACTCATCGGTCTCAATAATAACCGTCTGATAAGCATCTTGCAGAACGGGAAACTTATTTTTTAGCCAAATGATAGGTCCTTGTTTTTCAATGATGCCTGTAAGAGATTCTACGTCGCAAAAGGGACAGGGGTTTTGCCGGTTAACGATTGTTTCAGGCTTTTGCGAACCAATCGCGGAATTAAATAATAAATGGGTTGGTTTCATAATCATTCACCTTTTTATGTAATGTTCATATGTTTATTGTATTAAAAGCATATGTATAAATCCACTTATATACATTTTTTATCAAAAAAATTGTACAAGCAGAGAGAATAACCGATGAAATAAGCCTGCTTTGATTGACTTTGAAGGGAAATTTTAGTATTATCTTGATATCAAGATAATATCAAAGGAACTGATTAAAATGACGAATGATGTAACTAGAGAAGAGTTAGACCAATCTCTTAAATTATTTATTGTACTATCTCGTGCCAATCGTTCAATTAATGATCATGTGCATAAATTTATTCAACAGCATGGAATGAATCCAACCGAATTTGCTGTCCTAGAGTTATTGTACCACAAAGGCCAGCAGCCTCTTCAGCAAATTGGCGGAAAAATTCTGTTGGCAAGCGGCAGTATTACGTATGTAGTAGACAAGCTTGAGAAAAAAGGCTTCTTGGAGCGCGTTGCTTGTCCGAACGATCGTCGCGTAACCTATGCAGCTATCACCAAGCAAGGCAAGGGAATGATTGAAAGCATGTTTCCGAGTCACGAAAAAAGAATTCATGAAATTTTATCCGTTTTATCTAGCGAAGAAAAGGAAGTTGCCATTTCGATGCTTAAGAAACTAGGGCACTATGCAGATGAATTTTTGCCGGAATCGACTAATTAAGTAAGGAAAGCTCGTTTGTTTCTGTTGAACAAACGAGTTTTTTCTATGACTTCTTTCATGACCAATCGACATAAAAAATAAAAAGTGACAAAAAATTGAAATTAACAGGAATACAGCTGGATAAAAACGAATTAGGTTACATACAGACAATAGAGGAAGGGGAATAAATGATGAAATTTGAGAATTATACATATACGCGACCTGATATGAATGAAATTGAAAAGCAGTTTGAAAAGGCCATTACACATTTTACGGAAGCAGGGTCAGTCAGTCAGCAAAATGAGGCAATTCGTCTAGCAAACGATGCGTATTCTCAGTACAGTACAATGGGGAACATCTGCTATATTCGTCATTCTATCGACACAGCCAATGAATTTTATAAAGAAGAACAAGACTATTTTGATGAAACACAGCCGCTTTTAGAAGGATACGTAGAGAAATTTTACAAAGCTTTAATCTCTTCACCTTTTAAACCGGAACTAGAAGAAAAGTGGGGAAAGCAGCTGTTTTCTCTTGCTGAAATGCAGTTAAAAACGTTCTCTCCTGAAATAGTAAAAGAGCTGCAGGAAGAAAATAAGCTATCATCTCAATATACGAAGCTAGTGGCGTCAGCTAAAATTGTATTTGAAGGAGAAGAAAGAACGTTAGCTCAGCTCGATCCGTTTATGGAGTCATCTGATCGAGAAATGAGAAAAAAAGCAGCAGAAGCGAAGTTTCAATTTTTTACTGATCATGAAGAGGAATTTGATGATATTTACGACAAGCTTGTAAAAGTGCGGACTAAGCTTGCTGAAAAATTAGGCTATAAAAATTTCGTAGAAGTGGGCTATGCTCGTATGTCTAGAATAGGGTACGATGCTGAAATGGTTGCCGCTTTTCGCCAACAAGTGAAAGAGTATATTGTTCCCCTTACTGAAAAACTAAAAAAGCGTCAGCAGGAAAGAATTCAAGTAGAGAGCTTAACTTATTATGATGAACCGTTTCAGTTTGAAACAGGAAACGCAGTGCCAAAAGGTGATGAAAAGTGGATTATTGAAAATGGACGGGTTATGTATAAGGAGCTTTCTAAAGAAACGGACGAATTTTTTTCCTTTATGCTTGAAAATAATTTAATGGATTTAGTCGCTAAAAAGGGCAAAGCAGGCGGAGGCTACTGTACGTTTATTGAAGAATACAAAGCGCCGTTTATTTTTTCAAACTTTAATGGAACATCAGGCGATATTGATGTGTTAACGCATGAAGCAGGGCATGCTTTTCAAGTGTATTCCAGCCGAGATATGGAAACCAATGAGTATCACTGGCCTACGCATGAAGGAGCTGAAATTCATTCGATGAGCATGGAGTATTTTACATGGCCTTGGATGGAGTTGTTCTTTAAAGAGGACAAAGATAAATACCAGTTTTCTCATTTAAGCTCAGGCTTAACTTTCTTGCCTTACGGGGTAGCAGTTGATGAATTTCAGCATGCTGTATACGAACGCCCTGAGATGACGCCTTCGGAACGAAAACAAACGTGGCGAGAAATTGAAAAGAAATATATGCCTTCTAAAAACTATGACGGCCATCACTATCTAGAAAGCGGGGGCTTCTGGCAGCGTCAGCTTCATATTTACACGTCTCCGTTTTATTATATTGATTACACGCTCGCTCAAATTTGTGCATTTCAATTTTGGAAAAAAGATCGGGAAAATCATGAACAAGCATGGCAAGATTACGTTCATTTGTGTAAGCTTGGCGGAAGTAAGCCATTTTTAGAATTAGTAGAGGAAGCGAATTTGATCTCTCCATTCGAAGAGGGCTGCGTGCAGTCTGTAGTAGATGAAATTGAAAGCTATTTAAATAGTATTGATGATAAAAAGCTATAAAAAAAGCCGCGTTTGCGGCTTTTTTTTATTGACATGTTCCTTCTTTCCATAAAGGAATCGTAAGGGTAACGCTGGTTCCTTCGCCCACAGTGCTTTTAATCTCAAATGTTCCTTTATGCTGATACAGAATGTTTTTAATCACAACAAGTCCAAGACCGGTGCCTGATGGCTTCGTGGTAAAAAAGGGCTTTTGAATGTGCGTAAGCAAATTTGAGGGAATACCCACTCCTGTATCTTTAATGAAAATAGTAAGGCCTTTAGTATGCTGAGTAACGTTTAAATGAATTTCTCCTCCGCTAGGCATAGCTTCGAGCGCATTTTTTAATAAATTAATGAGTACTTGCTTAATTTGATTGGCATCACAGCAGATGTATGTATGCGGAGCTTCCACCTGCGTTTTAACTACGACGTTTTTTAATACACATTCTGATTCATACAGAAGAATAACGTCATTTAAAATAGTAGAGAATGCATGTTTTTTCATAACCGTATCATGAGGTTTAGCGAGCAATAAAAATTCTCCAACGATTGAGTTAATACGATTCAGTTCACTCAGCATGATGGTTGTATAAGAATGGTAGCGGCTGCTGTCTTCATGAATAAGCTGAATAAATCCATTCAGGGAAGTAAGCGGATTTCGAATTTCATGAGCGATGCCCGCTGCCATTTCGCCGGCTAAAGATAATTTATCGGTTTGGCGAAGAAATTTTTCTGTTTCCTTTTCTTCTGTAAGATCGCGTGAAATACCAAAAAGCGCAACGACTTGCTGATCACGATTAAAAATAGGTGAAACAGTAATTTCTACGTCAATTATTTTTCCGTCTTTTCGCTTATCTTGGGTTTCAAAGGCTACCAGTTTTTCTCCTTTTTTAACCCTTTCTAATCGGTTTTCAGCGTCGCCTTTTAAGCCAGCAGGAATAAATGGGATGGCTTTTCCGACAATTTCTTCCGCTTTCCATCCGTATATTTGCTCAAAAGCATCGTTTACTTTAATCACTTTGCCGTCTAGACTGAATACGGAAATGGCGTCGCGATTGTATGTGAAAAAAGATTGTAAATACTCTTGAGCTGAGTAAAGTTCATCTTCGGTTTTGTTCATTTTGACCGTCGTAATAGCAATCAATTTTTTAGAGAAATGAGCACAATACAACAAAATAATCATTGTGATCAGCGTAAACAAAATGAAATAAACGATATCTAATTTCACGAAAGTCACAGATGTAAAAAGAGTGTTGCTTACATAAAAGTACAAAACAATTATTATGGACATTAATGTAGAAGTTACAATAGCGATATAGCTATAGTAAATAAAGCTAACAATTATTCCAAGAAACAAAAACAAATAATTAATAACAGCAGGTTCAATAGATGTTATGTACGCAATATAGGCATAATAGCATATAAAAAAAGAATACATAATGATAGCAGGATGAAAATGAAAGTAATACATAGCCGTCACTACCAATAATAAAACCCCTCCGCTTATAAAAACAATCAGATGAGGATCAGCTGCAATAAAGTGGTATAACACAATGTGGACAAAATACAGCAGCCAAAAAATAAGTAAAAGAATAAAATTACGTTTTTTTATGAGGTTGTGTGATTCCATAAAAAATCCCTTTCTTAAATGGTGAATAACTTTATAGGAGAATAACTTCATAGTCAGCTAGTCGCACGATACAGTAATATATCACTCATATTAGCATAGTTACAACTATGTGAATAGCCGAATTGAGCACTTAGACCAAGGAAGATAGATCTAGAATGTGGCTGGTCATAAACTATTAAGGAAATATGAGGGGAATATGAACGAAATGAAGGAGATGTAAAGCTTTTGTGATAACCTTGTAAAAGTGAACTTTTTTCCAATTAGATAGGCTATACTGCCAGTAGAGCCATATGAATGGTGACTACATAGAGGCTCAGATGATTCGAAAGGAGACGGTAAAATGAACAAAAGTTTATTAGTCAAGTTATTTGGATCACTTCTAGCAATTATGTTAATCACAGCATGCAACTCACAAACGGATGAAAAAGATGCAACAGAACAGCAAACTGAACAGTCGGATGATACTCAATCGGAGGATACAACAACAGATGATTCACAGGAAACAATGAAGCAAGACGAAGCAGATGACTCATCTGGGGATGAAGCAGCTGATGATCAAGAAGAATCAACGGATAGTGCGGACGAAAAAACAGATGAAAGTAAATAAACGAAAGTATTTCTATAAAAAAAAAGCGACTCAAGTAGAGTCGCTTTTTCTATTAGTTTTGTACGGTGATTTCGTTTGCTGCATTTAACGTTACGTTCACTGTTGATACGTCCGCATCATCTAACAGTAAATCTGTAATTCGATCTTCAAGCTGTTCTTGAATTGCTCGGCGGAGTGGTCTAGCACCGAATGCAGGGTGATAGCCAAGTTCAGCCAGTTTTTCTTTTACCTCATCTGCTACGCTCAGCGTGATGTTTTGTTCTTGTAATGTTTCTTTTAATTCAGCAAGCATAAGGTCAACGATTTTAATCAAGTTATCTTTTTCAAGGTGATTAAATTCAATGATTGTATCAAATCGATTTAAAAACTCTGGTTTGAAATAAGATGAAAGTGAATCTAAAACGGATGCCTGCTTAAGCGCATCATTTTCTGCGTCAAACCCAACCGTAATTTTCTTTTCACCTACACCAGCGTTACTTGTCATAATGATAACCGTGTCTTTGAAGCTTACTGTGCGACCTTGACTATCCGTTAGACGTCCATCTTCTAAAATTTGCAAAAACATATGCTGAACGTCTGGATGAGCTTTTTCAATTTCATCTAGTAAGATGATGGAATAAGGATTACGGCGTACTTTTTCTGTTAATTGTCCTGCCTCTTCATGACCTACGTAGCCAGGAGGTGAGCCGATTAATTTAGACACCGCGTGTTTTTCCATATATTCACTCATATCTAGACGAACCATTGCATCTTTTGAGCCGAACAGTTCTTCAGCTAATGTTTTGGTTAACTCTGTTTTACCGACACCTGTTGGACCGACAAATAAGAATGAACCAATTGGGCGATGCTTCGCTTTTAATCCAGCGCGAGAACGTCGAATTGCTTTTGCTACTTTTTCGACAGCTTCCTGCTGTCCGATTACTTTTTGAGCTAAGTGCTCTGCTAAATGCTTCATTTTTGCTGATTCATTTTCTTGAAGTTTACCAACAGGGATACCCGTTTTCTTTTCAATAATGGCTTGAATGTCAGCAATATCCACATTCATTTTTTGCTGTTCTTCGTTTAGTTGTTTTTCAAGAGCAGCTTCTTCATCGCGAAGTTTTGCCGCTACTTCATATTTTTCATCCTTTAGCGCCTGCTCTTTTTCTTTTGTAATTTCTTTTAAGCGAGCGGCTGCGTCGTCTTTATTTGTAATGCCTGCCTGTAAGTTCATTTTTGAACCTGCTTCGTCTAGCAAGTCAATTGCTTTATCAGGCAAGAAACGATCTTGAATGTAGCGGTGTGATAAATTTACACAAGCGCGGATCGCTTCATCTGTATAGCTAACGCCGTGATAATCTTCATATTTACTTTGAATTCCTTTTAGAATTTCAACGGCTTCTTCTACAGACGGTTCATGAACCATAACCGGCTGGAAACGTCGTTCAAGAGCCGCATCTTTTTCAATGGAACGGTACTCTTTTAAAGTTGTAGCTCCGACTACTTGAAGTTCACCTCGTGCAAGAGCAGGTTTTAAAATATTGCTTGCGTCCATTGAACCTTCCGCTGAACCTGCTCCTACAAGAAGGTGGATTTCATCGATAAATAAAATCACGTTTTTTCGCTGTTGAAGCTCAGAAATTAACTGTTTCATACGCTCTTCAAATTGACCTCGCACGCCCGTATTAGCTACGAGTGATGCTACATCTAACAGATATACATCTTTATTTAGCAGCTTTGCAGGAACTTTTCCTTCCGCAATTTTTAAAGCTAACCCTTCGACTACAGCTGTTTTACCAACACCGGGTTCTCCAATTAGTACCGGGTTGTTTTTGTTTCTTCTATTTAAAATTTCAATGACGCGCTCTACTTCTTCTTCGCGGCCAATAACAGGGTCAATTAATCCCGTTTTCGCAATTTGAGTTAAGTTTCGACCAAATTGATCTAAAAAGCCTCCGCCGCCGTTTCCTTGCTGTGGCTGCTCCGGTGCAGCTTGTTCGTGCGCCATTTGCTTGAATAAATCATCGATGTTCATAAAGCCGCCACCTCCAAAGCCTGATGGGATTTTATGTTCTTTCATTAGTGCTTGATAACATGTATGACATAAACGATATTGAGATTTTTGATTATTTGTTTGTACATTTAATTGAATAGATGCTTCACGTTTATTACAGTTTTGACAAATCATTTAATTAGCCTCCCTAAATGATTTTAATCGAAGATCAGCAGGTGTTTGACCTTTCTTGACCTTTCGTAATCTCATTATACTTTGACCTTTTTTGACTTTCAAGTCTTTTGCTTAAAAATTTTTTGAGGGAAGTTCCTCGCTTATGTACAAAAGGTAGTACATTAAAAAAACGTGTGTTTTGTGTGTACCCGTTTTATATATATAAAAACATTAGAAGCATTTTGTACAATGATTTGCTTAGATAGAGAATAAATATTAATAAGAAGAAAAGTGGAAAAATGAGTGCAGAGCCTGCCGTTGGATAAAATAAGTTATTGACAGCAAGAAGGATAAAAATTATACTCAAGAAGGTTTGCACTTAACTGCGTAAAAGCATAAAAGCGTTTAAGTGAAAAAGAAAGATAGAAAGGGAATACCTCATGAAAAAAGAAATTTCATTTATACAATCAATAGCGGTGGTTTTGGTGCTATTAGCTATTATTTTTATTTCATTATTTATGTTAAAGCTCCCGCCTCATATTCCGCTAATATTTGGTGTAGCATTTATTAGTGTGATTGGCTTTTTGTTGAAATATAAGTGGACAGAAATGGAGAAAGGCATTTTAGACGGTGTTAGACTTGGCATTAAGCCTATCCTTATTCTAATGCTGATCGGGATGCTCATTGCGATTTGGATGGTAGGAGGAACGATACCGACGATTTTATCCTACGGCTTCCACTGGATTTCACCGCAGTACTTTTTAATTAGTGCTTTGGTTATCACCGTGTTAGTTTCAACATTCACGGGAAGTTCATTAACAACCGTCAGTACGGTAGGAGTCGCTTTATTTGGCGTGGGAACTGCTATTGGTGTACATCCAGGGCTAGCAGCAGGGATGATTGTTTCAGGAGCTGTGTTTGGAGATAAGATGTCTCCATTGTCTGATACAACAAATTTTGCTTCTGGTATCGTTGAAGTACCGCTCCCTAAACATATTCAGCATATTACGTGGACGACGGTTCCAAGTATTGTTATTACAGCAATCATTGCATTGGTAATTGGAATGAACGGAAATCATGAAAGCGTCAATTACGGAGAAATTCAAGGAATTCAAGAAGCATTAAAACATACGTTTAATTTACACGTGTTAACGTTGCTTTCTCCACTCTTAGTTCTTATTTTTTCGATGAGAAGAGTCGATGTATTGCCAACGTTAGTTTTAGGGATTGTAACGGCCATTATTACAGGAATGATTACACAGCATGAATTTACGCTGAGTCAATTGCTAGGGGTTCTTCAAAGCGGGCCGGCAATCGAGTCAGGAAATAAAGTAGTCGATGCGATTGTAAACAAAGGCGGATTACAGTCCATGATGTTTTCTATTTCTCTTATCATGATTGCCTTGTCGCTAGGTGGCTTGATGAGAGCGGTTGGAATTATTGATGCTTTATTAGAAGGATTAGCAAAACAAATCCGCCGCAGCGGAGACGTTATTTTTGCTACGCTTCTATCTTCAATTGGAGTGAACGTTATTACAGGAGAACAGTATTTATCAATTCTTCTGCCTGGGCAAACGTTTAAGCCGCTGTATGAAAAGTGGAACTTAGACCCGAAAAACTTATCACGAACGCTTGAAGACGGTGGAACGGTTATTAATGCTATTATTCCGTGGGGTGTCAGCGGAGCTTTTATTTCAACTGCATTAAATATTCCAGCGGCTGACTATATTCCATTTACATTCTTTAGCATTTTATGTCCGATTTTTTCAATTATTTTAGCATATACAGGCATTGGTATTGCCAAGAAAAAAGCTCAGTCTTAACTGGGCTTTTTTCTTTTTAAAAAAGGACAGGTAAAAAACGACAAAAAAAGTATCATTCCACTTTTCAAATCTATAATTTAATAATACAATTTACTATACGTCTTTCCTATTCATGTACTTGTATGAATTCTTATTTCTTTATTAATGAAGAAATTTGGGTTTTGCGGTATGATAAATAAGCTGTATTGGCGATGGGATGAATGCCCTTTTTAGCAAACATTTAAGAAGGGTAAAGGCAAATGAAAACACTCATTATAAAAGAGAAAAGATATTTATTGAGGAGAGGGTTTCTGTTGAAAAAATGGGGCATCATTGCATTAATCACTGTAGCTGTGCTCGGTGTGACAGCGGTTTTTAACCGAGCTGAAAGTGATGATGTAAATAAAGAAAAATTGAATTTATTATCGCCTTATTCAAATAAAGTAGATGTATATAGCATTACGTATCCTAGTGATAATTTAAAGATAAAAGGGTTTTTAGTACAGCCTAAAGACATTGCAGACAAACATTATCCGCTTTTAGTATATAATCGCGGAGGAAATCGCGAACATGGCATGATTCGCGCAAAAACACTTCAGTATTTGTCATACTGGGCAAGTAAAGGCTACGTCGTTGTTGCGACTCAATACAGGGGAAATGGCGGAAGTGAAGGAACAGAGACGTACGGCGGTAAAGATATTGACGACGTATTAAATCTTATTAAATGGGGAGAACAGCTTCCTTATGTAAATCACCAGCAAAAGGTAGCGCTAGGATATTCACGCGGCGGTATGATGACGTATTTAACGATGAAAAACGGCGTTAAATTTGATGCTGTTGTCGTACAATCAGGTATTACAGACATGTTTCAATTCTACGACCAAAGAGGGCCTGAAATGAAACAAGTGCTGCGGACAATTGTAGGAGATCCGGCGCAGTATCCAGAGAGGTATAAAAGTCGTTCTGTTGTCTACTGGAGCGATAAAGTAAATTCACCTCTTTTAATTTTACAGGGTGATCATGATCGTAAAGTTCATCACACTCAGGCTGAAAAGCTTGTGAAACAACTAGATGAGCAGGGAAAAGAATACAAATATGTACTGTATAAAAACGGAGACCATCCGCTAACTGCTTATTATGATCAATATAACGCGGAAATTGATAAATGGTTTAAAATACATTTAGCTAAGCAGTAAAGAAATTGGAAGCAGTTTTGATGAATGGAAAAGAGCAGCTTGTTTTATCCTACTACATGTAAGCATATAAAAAGGGGATGAAGCAAAATGACTCAGTCTAAAAGTCAAAAAGAGCGTCAGTGGAACGTACGAAAGCAATCACAAAACCCATCGCATGGAAAAGTAAAGTCTTTTGAAGAACTATCAGAAGAAATCACGCCTAAACGTAAATAAGCTAACCATCATATAAAAGAAGACACAAAAAAGGAGAGCTGAAGCTCTCCTTTTTCTATGTTTGTTTATGGATTTGTAGACCACATGCCCGCAGATTTGATAAAAATACGCGGATGCAGCTTTAATTGTGCTACCATAATTTCTGCTAGGTCTTCAGGCTGCATCACTTTATCAGGATTGCCATCCGTTAAGTTTTCTTTATATGCTAATTCCGTTGCTACTGTACTTGGTGTTAGAGCTGTTACACGAATATTGTGTTTGCGCACTTCTAGCGCTAAAGATTCAGTTAAGCCAAGCACGCCAAATTTTGAAGCGCTGTAAGCACTTGTAACGGGAGCGCCTTTTTGACCAGCAGTGGATGAAATATTGATGATGTCTCCACCATTTTTTTCGATTAATTGAGGTAGAACGGCGCGCGTTACGTAGTAAACGCCCATTAAATTCACATCAATGATTTGTTTCCACTCAGCTGGGTCTAGCTCTAAAAAGCCTCCGAATTTACCGATTCCCGCATTGTTGATTAAGATATCCGTTGCCCCTAATTTTGTATGTAGATGCTCAACTGCTGCGTTTACTTCTTCCATAGAAGAAACGTCTGCTGTTGCATAAGCAACTTGTACATCAAATGCTTCCAGTTCAGAAGCAACAGCCTTTAAATCTGCCTCTGTACGAGCAATTAAACCGATATTTACGCCTTCTTTTGCTAATTCAATTGCAGTTGAACGACCGATGCCTTTTCCTGCTCCTGTAATAAGAGCTACTTTGCCTTTAAGTGATTGTGCCATGTATAGACTCCTTTCAATGTTCCGTATAAACATTCTTCATAATAACGAAGAATTATCCATTACTATCCTATAGAAATGCACAAATGATGTCAAAAATAAAGATTATTAAAATGGCTTCAAGTATAAATTTCCTTTTCATACAAAAACTATAGAGACTAAAAAGAAGAAATTCCGTTTCTTTTCGTTCAATGTAGTGGAGGATGAACAATGCGTATTAAAAAACTATCGGAGTTAACGAATAAATCCAAACAGCGGAAAGAAAAAGCTGGTGAATCGAAGGACTCTAAGGCAACTAGTGCTTCTTCCACTGAGGAAGAGCAGAAATTGTCGGAGAGAGTGGGAGATAATATCTTCCACATGAAAAAAGCATTGGGACAGAGCACGGACTTAGTGACAAGAGAGTTTCGAATTTCAATTGAAGAAAAATTCACTTTAGGTGTTGCTTACATCGACGGATTGGTAAATAAAGATGAAGTTGAACACTATGCGCTGGACTCCATTATGCATTATCACGATGAGCATTTAACTCATGATGACGGTGTCGTTAATATGTACGAGTTGATTAAAAGCTATAGTTTGGCGGCCGGTGAAATTATGGAAGCCAAAACATTGGATGATGCTCTTCTTCATGTTTTATCAGGAGATACCGTGCTGTTTTTAGAAGGGTATCAAACGTGTATTGTGGCAAGTACAAGAGGGTGGAGAGACAGGGCTGTTTCTGAACCACAATCTCAGACCGTTGTAAGAGGACCTCGAGACAGTTTTACAGAAACACTGCGAACGAATACCGCATTGATTCGGCGCCGAATAAAATCTCCAAAACTTTGGATTGAATCTCAGCAAATAGGAGAGTTTACAAAAACGGATATTGCGCTCGTTTATATAGACGGCATTGCGGATGAACAGGTCATTCAAGAGGTAAAAGAGCGTCTTTCTAAAATTGATATAGACGGTATTTTGGAGAGCGGATATATCGAAGAGTTGATTCAAGATGAAGATTATACACCTTTTCCTACTATGCATAACACGGAGCGTCCAGACTCCGTGGCAGCAGGTCTTTTAGAGGGGCGGATAGCCATTTTAGTAGACGGTACACCTTTTGTATTGATGGTTCCTGCCCTATTTATTCAATTTTTTCAGGCGGCCGAAGATTATTACCAGCGCGCAGATATTAGTACATTGATTCGCTTAATGCGCTACATGGCATTTTTCTTAGCCCTTTTAACACCTTCTGCTTATATTGCTTTAACTACTTTTCATCAAGAGATGCTTCCTTTTGCTTTGTTAATTAGTATTGCAGCTCAAAGGGAAGGTGTGCCTTTTCCAGCTATTATTGAAGCGTTTATTATGGAAATCACGTTTGAAATTTTGCGAGAAGCGGGAGTCCGATTGCCTCGAGCAGTAGGTTCAGCTATTTCAATCGTGGGAGCACTCGTTTTAGGAGAAGCCGCCGTACAAGCTGGATTAGTATCGCCTGCAATGGTTATCGTTGTATCCATCACCGCTATTAGTAACTTTGTTTCACCGGTGTATGATATGGCCATTGCAGTAAGGATGCTGCGCTTTATTTTAATGGTTTTAGCAGCTACTTTTGGCTTGTTCGGTATTATCCTCGGGCTAATTTTAATGATTTTACATTTATGCAGCTTAAGGTCATTTGGAGTCCCTTATATGACACCTATGGCTCCCTTTGTGAAGCGTGATCAAAAGGATGTTCTAATTAGACGTTCGATCAAAAAAATGAAAACAAGGCCAAAGCTTATTAACGAGAAGAATATTTCACGTCAAAAGACGCAAAAAAACTAAACTGTGCAAAGGTGGCCGGTTACTATGAAAGCATTTCTGATGTTATGTATCTGTTCATTGCTGTTAAGCGGCTGCTGGAGCAGTCGAGAGTTGAATGAGCTAGCCATTACGGTTGCTGTCGGAATTGATAAAGCAGAAGATGGCATTATTGTTACAGTTCAGCTGATTAACCCTGGTGATATTCAGGCCAAAACCCCTACAAACGGGCCTTCTGTTACCACATTCTCTATTAAGGCTTCGTCTGTAATGGAAGGGTTAAGAAAAATAACGACAAAATCCCCGCGGAAAATTTATCTTTCTCATTTACGAATGCTAGTCATTAGCGAAAGCATGGCGGAAGAGGGTATTGCTGAAGTGCTTGATTTCTTTGCTCGGGATCATGAAGTGCGTACCGATTATTTTGTTGTTGTTGCTAAAAACACGAAAGCATCGAGCGTTCTGAACGTATTAACAACAATTGAAAAAATACCAGCTAACCATATGTTTGCTTCATTAGACGTCTCTCAGCGTATTTGGGCACCCACTAGAGGCGTAAAGTTAAATGAACTGATCAGTAACTTAACGAGCGAAGGAAAGCAGGCGGTGTTATCGGGAGTATTGGTCAAAGGCGACGTGAAAAAGGCAGGAGATATGTCGAGCATTTCCCGGACCAATCTGTCCACCCTGCTCAATTTTAAAGGATTAGGTGTCTTTCAAAATGATAAGCTGATCGGCTGGTTCAATGAAGACGAAAGTAAAGGATATAACTATATTACAGGAAATGTAAAAAGTACGTTAATTGTTATTCCATGCGAAGGAAAAGAAAAACAGCACGATATCATCGGAGTAGAAATGCTTCGAACGAACGTGAAGGTAACGGCTTCTATGAAAAACCATAAGCCTCATATTCACGTGGATTTAAAAGGTGAAGCAAACGTGGCAGATGTAGAGTGTCAAGTAAACTTACAGGACCCAGCTGTAATCAATATGCTCGAACGAAAAACAGCAGCGGACGTAAAAGAAAAAATGAATGACGCAGTGGAAAAAGCTCAAAAAGATTATAAAAGTGATATCTTCGGTTTTGGAGAAACGTTTTACAGACAAGATGTAAAGAGATGGTACAAAATGAAAAGAGACTGGAACAGAATTTACGCAGAAGATTTAACCGTCGATTTAGATGCCAAAGTTCAAATCCGTCGCTTAGGCACGTTAAATAACTCATATATGAAGCAAATGAAGCATTAAGGAGAAAGAAAATGGAGGGATTTATCGCCTTACTCGTACTTCTTGCTTATTTGACTAAAAAAATTATGATTAACTTCCGAAAGGAAAAGTATTACCGTGAAATCGTTGTCTATCTTTGTCTTATAGGTATGGGTTTATTCTTTTGGGGAGCCATTACACTCCGTAAAGAAGTACCTACGCCTCTGTACTTTTTAGAGGAACTCATTAAGCCTCTTACTAAAACCGTTCATCATCTGTTATTTACGTAAGCATGTAGGAGAGAAGGGGTGTATGATGCAAATAAAAGAATTTATTACTCCGAAACAACTTCTTTTTCTCATTTATTTTTTTTGTATCGGAAGCGCTATTTTGGCAGTTCCGGCTACGTTATTAGAAACGAATAGACAAAATGCCTGGGTATGTAGTGTGCTTGCTATTGGCTTTGCCCTTTTAATTGTTGCGGTGCTGTTATGGCTGATGCACCGTTACCCTCAGCAAACGTTCATTGAAATAGCTAAAAAAGCGCTAGGTCCTTACGCCGGAGCGTGTATGTCTCTTATTTACATTTTTTTTATGTTCATTCAATCTACGTTTTCCCTTCGAGATATCAGTACATTTATGACGACGCAAATTGTCCCTGAAACGCTGCCTACGTGGATTCATGCTCTTGTGATTTTAGCGGTTATATACGGAGGGTATTTAGGCATTGAAGTGATAGCGAGAACCGCGGAAATCTTTTTACCGTGGATCGTCGTCCCTTTTTTATTGTTAATTTCGTTAAATATTCCTCAGATGAAACTGGATCGTCTTTACCCTTTGTTTGAATTCCGCATGGATGATTTAGTGTTAGGAACCACGTATTTCTTAGGAAATCCGTTTATGGAATTGATTTTTGTGCTAATGATTACGCCTCATATAAAAGATGGCAAAAAGGTAAAAAGAATGATTGTTATCGGCACTGTGGCATCGGGCTTGACGATTACGATTGCAGTTGCGGCTTGTATATTAGCTCTTGGCGCGAATATTGCATCAATGCACAGCTACCCAGTTTATTTATTAGGAAAAATGATTTCGTTAGGTGCAACGATACAGCATGTTGAAGTATTAGTAGCTATTATTTGGATGTTATCTATCTTTTTTAAAGTTGTCATTGTGTTCTATGCTATTCAGTTAAGTATCGCTCAATTATGTAATTTACGGGTGCGCAATTTTTTGAGCTTTCCTTTAGGTCTAATCATTACAGGCGTGGCGTATTACATTATTCCAAATACAGCATACTTCAATTATTTTGAAAAATATTACTGGCCGTTTTATTTATTTGTACTAAGCGTCTGTTTTCCGTTGTTATTTATTGCGCTTTCTTATATAAAGAGAAATAAGGCAGCTAAAGGTGATAGAAGCCAACAAACATAGCATTATTTATACGTATGTGGTATAGTATACGATGACAATTCAAGAAGAAACGCCGTACACGTTTGTATATGTACGGGAGAGGTTCGAAAACTCCCTCTATAAAAAACTAAGATCATCGTTGATGACAAAAGACACGGTTTTAGCGTGTCTTCTTTCACGTGCTTTTCTATCAACACGTCTTTTTGACGTGTATGCTGGCGAGGACGTGTATCTTAGTTGCTTTTTAGGGAGATTGCTGGAAAAGAGCAGTCTCTTTTTTGTGTTATAAAATTAGTCACAAAGGGAACGAACGGTTCAATAAAGTTTCTTCTTCTTTTGATTTCAATCAAAAAGGAGACGAACAATAATGATGAAAAATGAAAAAGCTATTGTTGTATTTAGCGGAGGTCAAGATAGTACAACATGTCTATTTTGGGCTTTGAAAAACTTTAAAGAAGTAGAAACGGTTACTTTCCAATACGGTCAGCGTCATAGTCAAGAGATAGAGGTAGCAAAAGCTATCGCAGCTGATTTAGGTGTGAAGCATACCGTCCTAGATATGTCACTTTTAAATCAATTAGCACCAAATGCCTTAACGCGAGATGATATTGAAATTGAGCAAAAAGAAGGAGAGTTGCCTACAACGTTTGTGGATGGCCGCAATCTGTTATTTTTATCATTTGCTGCCGTACTGGCTAAAAACAGCGGAGGCCGTCATATCGTAACAGGCGTTTGTGAAACTGATTTTTCGGGATATCCAGACTGTCGAGACGTATTTGTGAAATCGTTAAACGTCACGCTTAATTTATCAATGGACTTCGAGTTTGTGATTCATACGCCGCTTATGTGGATTGATAAAGCAGAAACGTGGGCGTTAGCGGATGAGCTAGGAGCGCTTGAATATGTGCGTGAAAAAACATTAACGTGCTACAACGGTATTGTTGCTGATGGGTGCGGCGAATGTCCCGCATGTCAATTGCGAAAACGCGGGTTAGATCAATACTTGCAAACAAAAGAAGGAGGAGAAAAATAATGCTGCAACAAATGTATCCTCAAGTCTTTCATGACTATGAATATGAATTGAACAAAGATATGCAGTTTGCTGCGGCACATTTTGTTCCTCATACAGAAGCAGGAAAATGCCGTCAAGTCCATGGACATACGTATTTTGTAAATTTAACTGTTGCCGGAGATACATTAGACGAAGCGGGCTTTTTAGTAAACTTTGCGCTATTGAAAAAAATTGTTTCTGGTCAATTTGATCATACATTATTGAACGATCATTCTATCTTTAACGAAGAAAATCCAAATGATTTTCCTACAACTGAAGTTGTTGCTCGTAAAATTTATGAGTTGGTTCAAGAATATCTAGACACACTACCAAATAAGCCTTCTTGCGTACAAGTATTCGTGCGGGAAACGCCGACAAGTTACGTGGTTTACCGCCCAAAGAAGGTGAAAAAACGTGGCTAATACAATTCCAGTACTTGAAATATTCGGCCCAACGATTCAAGGGGAAGGAATGGTTGTAGGACGTAAGACGATGTTTGTTCGTACCGCAGGCTGTGATTATTCCTGCAGCTGGTGTGATTCAGCTTTTACATGGGATGGATCAGCTAAAAACGATATTCGTCAGCTAACAGCAGAACAAATTTGGACGGAGCTTAAAGAAATTGGAGGAGAGTGCTTTGATCACGTCACCATTTCTGGAGGAAACCCTGCGCTTATCAAGGCGATTGGTTCACTTGTAGAGCTTTTGCACAGTCATGGGGTAAAAGCAGCTCTTGAAACACAGGGAAGCCGTTATCAGGATTGGTTCCTAAAGATCGATGATTTAACGATTTCTCCTAAGCCTCCAAGTTCATTAATGAAAACAAATTTCTCCGTATTAGACGATATTATAGAGACATTAATAAAGGAAAAACGCATGGCGCACATAAGCATAAAAGTCGTTGTATTTAATGATGAGGACTTTGAGTATGCAGCGTCTGTTCATGAACGTTATCCTGAGGTTCCATTTTTTGTTCAAGTAGGCAACGAGGACTTAACGACAATCGATAATGCGTCGTTAACACAAGAATTGCTTAAAAAGTATGAGTGGTTAATCGACAAGGCAGTGGCAGCTAAAAACATGAACGATGTAAGAGTTCTGCCGCAGGTTCACGCCCTTGTTTGGGGAAATAAACGAGGCGTGTAAGCGCATAGCAAAAAATTTACAAAGAAAAATAAAAACAGATATATACAAAATAAAAAAACGCTGTTAGAATGACAATCGTAGAAAGAGAGGAAATGCAAATGAGCGGTCGAAAAGATGAAGAATTAGAAGGTGTATCACTCCTTGGAAATCAAGGAACAAACTATTTGTTTGAATATTCACCAGAGATTCTAGAAGCATTTGATAACAAACATCCAAATCGTGATTATTTTGTGAAATTTAACTGTCCGGAATTTACGAGCTTATGTCCAAAAACGGGTCAGCCGGATTTCGCAACCATTTATATTAGTTACATTCCAGATGAAAAAATGGTGGAAAGCAAGTCGTTAAAGCTTTATTTGTTCAGCTTCCGTAACCATGGAGATTTCCATGAAGACTGTATGAATATTATTATGAATGACTTAATTAAACTGATGAATCCAAGATATATTGAAGTATGGGGAAAATTCACACCACGCGGCGGGATTTCAATTGATCCATATACAAACTATGGCCGTCCTGGTACGAAGTATGAAGAAATGGCTAATTATCGCCTGATGAATCATGATTTATACCCAGAAACAATTGATAATCGTTAATTCGAACAAACAGGTTGTGTATGCAACCTGTTTTCCATTGCAAAAACAACAGATGAGAAGGTGAAAGAATGTCACAGAGATCAGCATTAGTATTAGGTGCAAGCGGACTTGTTGGTCAAGAACTTTTAAAAATGTTATTAAGCAACAGCTTATATAACCATGTGACAGTGTTTGTTCGAAAAAAGCTACCAATCGAACACACAAAGCTACGTCAGCTTGAAATTGATTTTTCAGAGCTTGATAAGCACGAAGAATGCTTTGCAGTTGATGATGTATATTGCTGTTTAGGCACGACAATGAAAAAAGCAAAAACAAAAGCGAAATTCATTAAAGTTGACTACGAATTTCCTTTAAAAGCGGCTAAATGTGCAGAAAAATATCGCTGCAAAAACTTTTTAACGATTACAGCAATTGGTGCTGATCTTCGTTCGCCATTCTTTTACAGTAAAGTAAAGGGGCAAGTAGAAGAAGATATCGCAAGCTTGTATATCCGTTCTACTCACTTTTTCCGCCCATCGTTATTATTAGGCAAGCGCCAAGAGTTTCGCCTATTTGAAAAGCTTGGGGGATACACGTTAAAGTCGTGTTCATTTTGCCTTGTAGGAAAGTGGAGAAAATATCGTCCAATTAAAGCGTATAACGTAGCCAAATCCATGATGAAAGCTGCACTTGAAGATAAATGTGGTGTTCATGTACATGAAAGCCAAGACATCTATACAGGTGAATGCTATTATTCGTTTACCAACGGCAAGCGCGTGTTATCAAAATAAAAAAAGCCTCTTCATAAGAAGAGGCTTTTTTCTATCTTCCGTCAGCATCCGCGTTCCCATCACCATCACCATCACCATCGTGATCGTGATTAGAAGCAGATTCACTCCAGCTTGTGTAAGAGTTAGAATCTTCTTCGGCATAATTCATGGGTTCAGCGGATGTTTTTTTATTTGAAGTTTGCTTGCGTTTAAAAACGAACTGCACGATGAAAAAAAGAATGACAATAAGTGCAACGATAAACAATACAGTATCAAACATGCTAGTAATTCCTTTCAGTAAGTAGGTAGTAGTAGCTTGTTCTTATTGTCACACGAAAATAAGACCCTTTCAAGAAAAAATGGGGCCTGGTTTTGTTTCTTTAAGGAAACTTTTTTTATCTTAGCCATATATTATTGTATGAAGAAACATTTTAGAAAAGAGGGAGTACAGTGAAAAAAAGTTCGAAGGATGTTAAGGTTCAACAGTATATTTATCTCATGTATAAGCTGGGAATTATTACAGAAGAACAAAAGAATCAGTTCTTTCAAAACCACTAAAAAAGCAACCGTTTTTGCGTTCCGGTTGCTTTTTCCCTTTACATAGCGGGATTAATAATCGTGTAGTTTTTGTGATTGACAACAGTTCGCTGTTCTAAGTCTAAATCCCGGTAGTTTGTCATGTAAGTCAAATCAACAATCACGGAGTTTTCATTTACTTTTTCGACAATGCCCTGTAAGCCATTTTTAAATTCTATCAAGTTTCCTACCTCTGCTATTTTCATCATTCATCGCTCCTTTGTTTTAAATTAGTTCATTATTAATTTTTTAAATAATTTTAATTTTGAAAATAGTAAAACTAGTTAGCGTTTTCTTTTTTTACAATTTTGCCTTAAAACTGGGAATTAGTAAAGGGTTTTTTGAAAAAATATAAAATAAAATTGAAAAAACAAGTAAAATGTGCTGAGGAATAAAAGGAATTGGTAGCTTTAACGAAAGAGAGAAGCAACACAGTTCCATCTTTGTTCATCTTTCGTTATAATAAACGAGGTATAATCTTGTCATAAATTATAAGAATTAGAAGGTGTAGAAATTGAAAGATACTGGACTCGTGCTCGAAGGAGGCGGTATGAGAGGCCTTTATACAACCGGAGTTTTAGATTACTTTATGGAAAGAAATCTGTACCTTCCGTATGTAATTGGCGTTTCAGCCGGCGCTTGTCATGCCACTTCTTATTTATCTAGACAAATAGGAAGAAGTCGCAAAGCTAATTTAGATTTTTTAGAGGATCCTCGCTACTTGTCGTGGAAAAATTATTTTAAAACAAAAGAGATATTTGGAATGGATTTCGTTTTTGATGAAATTCCTAATCAGCTTCTTCCATTTGACTTTGAGGCATTTGCTGAGCGTACAGAGAAGCTTGTAGTAGGAGCAACGGACTGCGTGACGGGAGAACCCGTTTATTTTGATGAGTATGATCGGGATATTTTGACAGCGGTTCGCGCTTCTAGTTCCCTTCCATTTTTAGCACCTGTCGTTACATATAAAGGAAAAGAGCTGTTAGATGGAGGAATCAGTGATCCGATTCCAATCAAAAAAGCAGTGCAGGATGGATATAGAAAAAATATTGTTGTGCTAACGCGAAACGAAGGATATCGAAAAAAGAAATCAAATATGCTTTGGTTATTGAAGCGCAAATATCGTCATTATGATGGGCTGACTCGTGCGCTTGAGAACCGCTATAAATTGTATAATGAAACATTGTCATATATTGAAGAGCAGGAAAGACAGGGGAATATCTTTGTGATTCGTCCGCAATCCCCTCTTGTAGTAGGGCGAATTGAGAAGAATCGTGAGCGTCTCGACGCTCTTTATAACCAAGGATATAAAGAAGCTGAAGCTCAATTTGCGTCTCTGCAAAATTGGCTGAACAGCTAAAAACGAGGTGGAACTGAATGGATGAACAAACAGTAATCAATATGTTAAATGAGTTAAGTGAAGGAAAAGTAACCGAAATTAAAGTTAAAAAAGAAGACTTTCTTGCTTTTCGCCCTTTTTTAGTAAATCGCCCTGATTTCAAACATTTTCGTGGAATCGCCGGACGCGGAGGCGATTTTACCTATACGTATCTAGAAATTCCTAGGAGTTAAACGAAATGATGGCATTATTTGATTATGCCTTATATAATGGATGTATGAGCCTGTACAGTAGAGAATATACTGTTACAAGTGCTTGTGCGTTTATTTAGTAACGTATAGTAAGAGCGAATAAACGTGTTTAGTTATAGGAGGGATATTATGGATGAGTTTCGAAAAAGTACAGCACCTTTTTATTTTGCAGATCATATATGGAAAGATAAAAATGGAATGACGACTTATGGGATGCTGTTAACGAACCGGCCCGAAGATGACGGGGACTATGACCTCCATTCGTTATTAGAAGAAGCATATGTAGATCATAAAAAAATTCTAATTACTACTGTTTACGACAACAGTGAACAGCAGTTGACCGGATACGTGATACATTTATCAGATGATCAAGACGTTTTTACGTTTATGGATGATACGGGTGCTAAGCTAGTGATTGATTTCTATGATGTTGTAGAAATTGAGATCGAAGATTAAAAAGAGCTGAATGTTGATTACAACATTCAGCTCTTTTGTGTAAAAGTAGATGAATTTAAATGTTTATCATAAGAATTATAAGGGAAAAACGAATGAAGAAATTTCTGATTAAACTGAAATAATGCGGGAAAATATACCTGTATTTTAGAAAAATTACCGTGATTATGACAAAAAATAAGGTACAATGTCATATTTGTGTTCCGAACGTAATTTTGTTCATCAAACTTAAAGAAATGTAATTGAATCGTTCGGTGAAACCCCCATATAGCTATGATAGAGTAATACCATACGAAATTTCAGGAGGTATTACCTATGAAACATAGTTATATGAAATCAATGGTAGTAGCTTGTTTAGCTACTCTTTCATTTATAGGTTTTAATGCAACAGCTACGGCTGCAACTAATTATAAAGTAGTCAAAGGCGATAGTCTTTGGAAGTTAGGTAAAAGATATAGTGTAACAATTGACGATATTAAAAAATTAAACAATCGTCAAGGAGATATGATTTATATTGGTGAAACATTAGCTATTCCGAGTAAGACAAAAGTGCTGGCTGCTGAAACAACGGAACCTTCAACGGCAGCACCTGCTAATACGGCTAAGCCAGAACCAAAACCAGAAGCCAAACCTGCAGACCAGGAAACACCTGCAGTTTCGATTTCGTCAAGCGAAAAAGATTTATTAGCTCGCTTAGTAGAAGCCGAAGCAAAAGGCGAATCGTATGAAGGAAAAGTAGGGGTAGCAACAGTGGTGTTAAACCGTGTAGATTCTCCGAAGTTTCCAGATACGGTAACAGGAGTTATTAAACAAGTTGTCGGAAAAGCATACGCTTTTTCACCGGTTCAAAACGGATCAATTAACAAACCTGCTTCAGAAGATTCGAAAAAAGCAGTAGAGCAAGCGTTGACTAGAAAAGATCGTTTAGACGATTCCATTTACTTTTATAATCCAAAAACAGCTACCGATAACTGGATTCGTTCACGTGCTGTAATTAAAACAATTGATCATCACGTGTTTGCTAAATAAAAAAGAGGCTGCAACAAAAGTATTTTAGACGAAGTGAAAAACGAACCATTGATCACATGTTGATCAATGGTTCGTTTTTTTTTTGATGGTGAATATAGTTTTATCTGTCTCGTTCCTTCTAGCAGTTGATTGGATTCATTTCGTTATGTGTCAACCTCTTTTTTTAGTCTAAAAAGATATCTCGTTCCAAACTGCCTTCAGAACCCGTTAAAACTAGACCAATATCGGTATCAGCTTCTAAGTTCTGAACGATGGTAAAAGGCACTTTATGTTGGTTAGCCACTTGAATATAAGGGGAGAGGTATGAATAAGACAAAGAGCCATTTAAAAACAAATGACCGTCTTTCACTTTTTTTAAAAGAGGCTTTATTTTTGCTGCATCCTTTTTCATGACTTGCCCTTTTTTTAGCGCAATTTCAATATTCTCACGTAGAGCAGTTAAGAAATATCTTCTTTCGTCTCTTTTTGTTTCCTTTGCTCCGTACATTCCTCGTTCTAAGTATTCTTCTAGTTGATCAGACATTATGTCACTTCCTTTCGTTATAAACTATAAACGATTATGGATATAAGTAAAAGGGACAGGAAAAAAGGAAAATCACTGTGCTATATCACCTGTTTTTTTTGCTGAGTACAAAGAAAAACAAAAAATGTGTTGAAATTTAGCCTAAAATATTGTTTAATGTAAATAGATAGAAAATCATATCGGTTTTTTATTAAAGGTTTGTAAGCGATTACAGATATACATACATAGCAGCGTTTGGGGAGACGCTCCTATGATTTTATGTTCAAAGCGCATTGTATAAAAAGGGGATTATATAGCTTTAGGGCATATACGGTCAAGCAAAGGGTCAGATAAATTAATAAAAAATCGCTATGTATTTTCATAAGAAGAACGGTCAACATGTTTGTTGAGCGTTCTTTTTATGCTTTCATATTATGTTTATTTCTCATTGCAGCAGCTGCTGCAAATTATAAAGGTGCATTCCTCGTTTCATCTCTCTTATTTTACATAAGTTACATGTAGTATGTTTCAAAGCCTTAAAAAATATATGTTTGTACGCTTGTTTAATCCTAATGAGGTGGTAGAAAATGAATATTTTTTAAGAAATCACAAAAAAAGAGGCGATTGCCTATGCAAGAAGTAGGTGAATAACATATGTAATAAAGAGAATGAAATATAATTTGAGGAGGCATGTATCATGCAAGAATTTGATATTAATGACATAAGAAGACCATTCGGTGGTTTTGGAGGATTTGGTCGTCCAGGATTCGGTTTCGGTCGCCCAGGTTTTGGTTTTGGTCGTCCTGGTTTTGGCTTCGGCCGTCCGGGGTTCGGCTTTGGCTTTGGTCGCCCTTGGGGTTGGGGCTTTGGAGCTCCATTTCTTGGAGGATTAGTTCTTGGAAGTGCACTAGGAGGTCCAGGTTATTACGGTTATCCAGCCCCATATTATCCGCCGTACCCACCATATTATCCTTATTATTAAAACAGTGAGCGCTGATAAAGCGCTCTTTTATTATGTCCAATCCAAGGTATATATAGAATGAATGCAAGACGTTGCGTTTAGAAAATGATAACAGTTTTAAATAAGGAATGAACGCTTAAGCTAAAGAAGACAAGTTTTCCTTGCAACAATTGTTGATTTTGCTATAATAACTTCGGTGGCATTTTTGGTCACTGGGTGGGCGAGGGATAGATGAAAAGAAGGAAATTAGATTGAACGCATTATTTGAAAAGTTGTTTCGTTTAAACGACCACCAAACAACTGTCGGAAAAGAAAGCTTAGCTGGGGTCATTTCATTTCTTTCCATCGTGTATATTATAGCTGTTAATTCAACCATTTTGTCTGATGCCGGTATTCCGCTTGAAGCAGGAATATTCGCAACAGTAGCTTCGGCTTTTGTAGGCTGTGTTATTATGGCTTTTTGGGCAAATGCGCCTCTCATCCTGGTGCCAGGTATGGGGATTAATGCGTTGTTTACGTATACGATGGTTCAATCAATGGGGTTATCTTGGCAAGAAGGGTTATTAGCAGTAGTGATATCCGGCTTTCTTTTTATAGCATTAGCTTTTTCACGACTGTCTGCCAAAATTGTCTCTTCGATTCCGCATTCGCTAAAAGAAGCGATAACAGTCGGTGTTGGCTTATTTTTAACATTTATCGGTTTGCAAAAAGGGAAGCTTGTAGTTCCAAGCGAGAACACTTTTGTAGCACTTGGAGACTTGTCAGATCCGTTTGTAATCAGTACGCTGTTGACGTTAATTATCACAATCGTACTGTTTATCCGAAATGTGAAAGGTAACTTTTTGTTAAGCATGATTGCTGGATCAGTCCTTGCCTTCTTACTTGGTGTAAGAAGCAGTGCAGAAAAAGGACATTCCGCTGGGAGCGTGAACGCCTTCTTTAGCAGCTTTGGCACATTGTCTTTTGGAGCTATTGGAGACGTTGCGTTTTGGGCAGCTGTCTTTTCATTAACAATGGTATTGATTTTTGAAAATATCGGGTTGCTGCATGGTCAGCTAGGTATGATGAATCAAGATAGCAAATTTCCGCGGGCCTTTCAAGCAACAGCTGCCTCAGCGTTACTAAGCGGCGTGTTTGGAACAAGTCCAACGGTGTCTTCTGTAGAAGGAGCATCTGGTATTGCAGCTGGAGGGCGAACGGGTTTAACATCGCTGATTACAGGAGTTTTATTTTTAAGTTCACTTCTGTTTATTCCATTTATCAAGCTGGTTCCAGATAGTGCTATTGCACCTATTCTTATTGTTATTGGAGCATTGATGATTCAAAATATCAAAAACATCAATTTACAGGACTTAACAGAAGGTTTCCCTGCATTTTTAATTATTGCGCTTATTCCTCTTACGTACAGCATTGCTGATGGAATTGCATTTGGGTTCATTGCGTATCCACTGCTTAAATTATTCCTTGGTAAAATGCGTGAAGTATCGATGTTTATGTATGTAAGCGCGCTATTGTTTTTCTTGAATTTTGTGCTGCATTATATTGCTTAAAATAGACGGCTGAGTACTTTTGCTCAGCTGTTTTTTGTGTTTGCGGTAAAGAATCCTCTTTTTAGATATCATACTCCGTATTTCGTGTCCTTTGGTTAATCAGCCGCTTCTAAAATGATGTTTCCTGCGTAAAGTAGTACAGAAGTCGGAGGGGATATAAGGGGGAGAAAACGATGGGAATTAAATTAATTAAAATATCAGCCGTTTATTTTGGAATTGGCATCATATTGGGGTATTATATGTCAATTGTTCACAGCTACGCTTTGACGCCTGTTCACGTGCACATTAATTTATTAGGATGGACGTCGCTTACGTTAGCGGGACTTATTTATTATTTGTTTCCTGCGTTTAGCGAAAGTAAATTAGCTAAACTGCACGTATGGTTGCATAATATAGGATTACCGGTCATGATGATTGGTTTATTTCTCATGATCGTACTAGAAAACCAAGCTTTTACACCCCTAGTGGCAGTAGGAGCAACACTTACGGCTATTGGCGTTTTAATTTTCGTATATCACACCCTTAAAAATTTGAAACCTGAACGATAAACCAAGAAGGTCGTTGACGATGGCTGCTAATTTCAAAAGGAAAAAGAACCAGCTATAGCGAATATACATGTAAACAAGGTGAAAGTGCGATTTACATAAAGGTGTGCTAGGCATCTTTATAAGGAGGGGTAAGCTGCAGGAATTTCTAGCTCTTATAAAAGCCAATAAAAGGGCTGATTATAAGTTTCTTGCGGCGGAGATACTATGGGAGAACATCAACAATTAGTGCGTGTTAGGGAGCTAGCAAATGAAATTATTCGACTTCGTCTTCAAGACCGTACGACTTATGACGAATTAGAGTTGCAAAATAATGTAGAGTTGTTGTCTCGTTCTGTGGTTGACTTAGTAAACATTATGTTAGCCGAAGATGTGGATTCGTCTACGTCTTTAAAAGCTACAGCTTCTAAAATGAAAATGGTGTATAATAACATGCATCAAGCTGAGAAAAAAGATTATTTGCATTTCTAATTGCTAGGCTCCTTTTCGCCACAAACGAAATGGAGGTGTACGAGGCAGATGCTATCGTCACTAACGACTTCTGAAGCTATTGTAGCATCCGTTCTTGCACTGGTTGTCATTGCCGTTTCCATTATCTTTTTTGCCACTCTTATTATGGTTGTTGTTCGACGAGAAAGAATCAGCAGCTTGGTTAATCATGGAGAGCATGCAGATGGGAAGCAAAAAAGCTTAGGTGATTTTTTTCGTTCTTTACGAAAAAAATAAATACCATTTTCTTATTAAATAGATAAAAGCGGTCAATTTAAACGTTGACCGCTTTTTTTAGATTGTTTGCTTATTTTTTTCTAAAACAATACGCGCTGCTTCACTAACAGATGACACAACAGCAGAGGCATGGCGCTGAACAGCTTCAGGAGCTGTAGCCATAGCGAAACTGTTCGGTGTTAATTGAAACATAGGAATATCATTAAATGAATCCCCCACACATGCAATTTCCTCTGGTTTTAGCTGAAGATGATTTAATAAAATTTCAATGGCATTTCCTTTGCTGATATGTTTAGGCATAATATCCAAACACTGCTTGGCAGAAATATATGTATCAATATAATCACCAAACTCTTCGTTCACTTCTTTTTGCAGAGCTACCATTTCATCATGATCTCCAAGAACCGTGATTTTAGATGGAGAAAGAGCGTGACCAAATGAATCTGTCATTTCAATTTGTTCTTCGATAGGGAAAAACATGTGAGTTTCAATTGCTTCAATAATTTCATTTCGCTGCTCTACATAATTCGTGTCGTTTGAACAGACAAGCGTAATACGGTTAGGATCTATCGTTTTTTTATAAAGTTGAACCGCTAAATCATCTTCAAACACTTTTCCATGAAGTTCTTGATTTTCTTTGGTCCACACAAATCCTCCGTTTTGGCTAATGCGATGAAATGTATTATTAATATCAGTAGAAATCTTTAAAATTTCCGTATCCATTCGTCCAGAAGCAAGACAAACCTCTACTCCTTGGCGCTGAAGTTCACTAAGTGCGTCTGCATTATGCTGTTCTACGTATTTTTCTTCGTGTAAAAGAGTTCCATCTAAGTCGCTTACAAATAATTTAATCATCTCTTGAAAATTCCTTTCCCTAAAAAAATTACCTTGATAAGAGTGTTACAAATTTATTACATTCCTTATTCTATCAGTGTTTCCCAAGAAACTCATAAAAAAAGCTCAAACCGGCGGTGAATTCAAAGAGATTAAGACATAACTACATCACTTTTTTTCGCAGGAGTCTTCGCCTTGCCCTCTAATCAACAGCTAGAAACAGCTACATGAAATCTAGTTTGCCATCATAATGAAAACAATCCGAACGGAGTTGATTCTCAATTAAGAATTAACTCCGTTCGAATCTTTCTTCAACTAAAATCCATTTGTCGCAGCCTTTTTTTTAGGTTTGTTCACTGTAAAAAAACAGCCGCGGTCTAAAAGACCGCAGCCATGTTTTACAATACGTTAAAATATTTCGCTTCAGGATGTGCAAAAACAAGGGCTGTAACAGAAGCTTCTGGTTCCATCATGAAACCGTCTGTTAACTGAATGCCGATGTCTACAGGTTTAATTAATTTAAACAGTTTTGCTTGGTCTTCAAGGTCTGGACATGCGGGATATCCGAATGAAAAACGCTGACCTTGGTATTTGGCTGAAAAACGCTCCGCCATTGTAAAGTCAGGCGAATCGGGGAATCCCCAGCGGTCACGAATTTGCTGATGAACACGTTCTGCTAATCCTTCAGCTAGTTCAAGCGCAAGAGCTTGGAACACGTGACTCTTTAAAAACTCGCCGTTTTCTTTGAATTTCGCCGCGCGTTCGCGAATGCCTGTTCCTGCTGTTACAGAGAAGAAACATACATAGTCCATCTCTTTTTCTTTAGGCTTTGCAAAATCAGATAAGCACAGGAACTGTCCTTTTGCTTGTCGAGGGAAGGTAAAGCGTTCAATTTCTGTTTTTTCATCAGCAGGATCATAAATAATTAAATCATTTCCGTCTGCTTGAGCAGGGAAGAACTGATAAATAACCGCTGGTTTAATTAAGTTTTCTTTTAGTGCCAGTTCGAGAAGGTCATCAACGGTTTCTTTTAATTGAACAGCACGCTCGTCTTTTTCAGCAAGCAGCTTATTCACTTTTCCTTTTAGTCCTAAGTGATGGCCTAAAAGCATCTGCCAGTTAATATACGGAAGAACCTGTGCCAAATCGTAGTGTTTGACAACGTGGCGCTTTAAATCAGCCGGTACAAAAACAGGAACATCCGTTGAAATGGCGGATCTTTCTAAAACAGCCGTAGCTGCTTGAGCGGTTTGAGGCTGGCGTTCTCGAACCGTTACTTTCTTTTCTTGACGCGTTTTTAAATCTGCTAAAAGCTGAATAACTTCTTCTTTGTTCTGCAGCTTATTTGCTAACGCTAATCCGTCCATCGCATCTTTGGCGTAGAGGACGGCACCTTCATATTCCGGGGCAATTTTAAAGTCAGTAAATTTACGGGAAAGGGCAGCGCCTCCTACCATAATTGGAACATCAATGCTTGATTGCGTTAAATCTTGTGCAGTTAAAACCATTTGCTGAGCAGATTTTACTAAAAGACCTGACAGGCCAATGATGTCTGGCTTTTCGTCTTTTACTGCTTCAATCAGCTGCTGCGGCGTTACTTTAATTCCTAAATCAATGACTTTAAAACCATTGTTGCTTAAAATGATGTCTACTAAGTTTTTACCGATATCGTGCACGTCGCCTTTAACCGTTGCAAGAATCACTTTTCCTTTTCCAGAATCATTTTCAGTTGCTTCCATATGAGGTTCTAAAAAGGCAACGGATGCTTTCATAACTTCCGCACTTTGAAGCACTTCTGCTACAATCAGCTGGTTGTCATTAAACAAACGTCCGACTTCCGCCATCCCCTTCATAAGCGGTCCGTTAATAATATCTAACGGATCATCATATTGAGCTAAAGCCTGTTCTAAATCAGGAAGCAATCCTTCTTTTGTACCTTCGACAATATACATTGCCAATCGTTCTTCAAGTGTTAACGTAGAAATTTCTACTTTTGCTTCTTTCTTTTTATCACGATAAAAGTCTGTAAACGTGCTTAGCGTTTCATCAGTTGTGTTAAATAATAACGCATTAGCAAGCTCAATTTCAGCTTCTGGAATAGAAGCATAGCGCTCTAATTTTTCTGTATTAACAATGGCATAATCGAGTCCAGCCTGCGTACAGTGATAAAGGTAAACCGCATTTAGTACTTCACGTCCGACTGGAGGAAGACCGAATGACACGTTACTTACGCCAAGAATGGTCAGGCAATCAGGCAGGGCTTCTTTAATCATTTTAATTCCCTTAACTGTTTCTTCAGCAGAACCAATATATTGTTCATCACCAGTCCCTACAGGAAACACAAGAGGGTCAAAAATAATATCTTTTGGATTAAAGCCATGTTTTTTAACAAGCAAATCATGTGAGCGTTTAGCAATCTCTACTTTTCTTTCTGCAGTAACGGCCATGCCTGTTTCATCGATTGTACCGACAACCAGAGCTGCACCGAATTTTTTTACTAGCGGCAAGATTGCATCAAAACGCTCTTCACCATCTTCTAAGTTAATGGAGTTGATAATGACCTTACCTTGCGAGTACGTTAAAGCTTTTTCAATAACTTTCTCGTCAGTTGAATCGATTACAAGAGGAACCTTCACTTTTTTTACAACTTCTTGAATAAATTCCTCCATGTCTTCCATTTCTTCACGGTCTGGATCTGCTAAGCAAATATCAATAACGTGAGCACCATTTTTAACTTGAGCACGCGCAATTTCAGATGCTTCTTCAATTTTTCCTTCCGCAATCAGACGCTTGAACTTGCGAGAACCGATTACATTCGTACGTTCTCCCACAAAAAGAGGGCGCATAGAATCGTCATATACAAGCGGTTCAATACCGGTTACAGCATGATTATGCTCGGAGCGATCAAGCGAACGAGGCGCAACCTCTTTTACTGCTTCAGCAAGTGCTTTAATATGAGCAGGCGTTGTACCACAGCATCCGCCTACAAAGTTCAGCCAGCCTTTATCAGCAAATCCTTTAATTTTTTGAGCCAGCAGCTCAGGGGACTCATGATAATTGCCTTCTTCATCCGGAAGTCCAGCGTTTGGATAACAGCTAACAGCTGAAGTGGCTAGGTCTGAAAGAGAGCGAATATGATCCGTCATAAATTCAGGACCTGTCGCGCAGTTAAGTCCGACTGAAAGAGGCTTCATGTGTTCCAGTGATAAGTAAAAAGATTCGATATCTTGACCAGCGAGAGTTGTTCCCATTGGCTCAATCGTTCCTGAAATCATAATTGGAACTTCTATTTTCAGTTTTTCAAACGCCGCTGTAATGCCTAAAAACGCAGCTTTTACGTTCAGCATGTCTTGACAGGTTTCGACTAGAAGTAAGTCAACGCCGCCGTCTAACAAACCCCGAGCTTGCTCTTCGTACGATTCTACTAACTCAGGGAATGTAATACCTCCCGTAACAGAGAGAGTTTTAGTGGTAGGACCGATAGCTCCAGCTACGAACCTAGGCCATTCGGGAGTTGAATATTTATCGCGGGCTGCACAAGCAAGCTTCACAGCTTCGATATTCAATTCATACGCCAAGTGGCCTAAATCGTATTCATCAAGTACGGTAGATGTTGAGCCAAACGTATTGGTTTCAATGATGTCAGCACCCGCTGCAAAGTACTCTTCATGAATGCGCTGAATCACATGAGGCGCTGTTCGGGTCAAATATTCGTTGCAGCCTTCATATTCTTCGCCGCCAAAATCTTCAGCGGTTAAATCAGCATCTTGAATCATCGTTCCCATTGCTCCATCGATGACGAGTATTCGCTTCTTTAGTTGTTGTTCGATAAGTGAGCTCATTTATATCTTCCTTTCTGATGTAACGAGTTGCTTGTCATGAATATAGCGTGTTAGAATTTCGGTCATTTCATAGCGCATAAACGGCGTAATTAAGTAAATACCGTCAAATAGCTCATATGCTGTATCAATTAAGTTTTTTGCAATCGCAAGGCCTTCGACTTCACCGCGAATCCGGTCATTTCCCGTTGCGTCCATACGTTCTAGAATATCTTCTGATAATTTAATTCCAGGTACTTCATGGTGAATAAATCGAGCATTTCTTGCGCTTGTTAACGGCATGATCCCGATGTATACCGGTGTTGTTAAATGTTTGGTTGCTTCATATACCTCTTCAATTTGCTTAGTTGAATAGAGAGGCTGAGTAATGAAATAGTGAGCCCCGCAGTCGATTTTCTTTTCCAAGCGCTGAACGGCTCGGTCTAAGTGACGCACGTTTGGGTTAAAGGCAGCTGCAATGGAAAAATTGGTTTTTTGACCAAGCGGTTTGCCGGAATAAGATAGTCCTTCATTAAACTGAGCGATTAAACTAATCAAGTCAAATGAAGATAAATCATAAACCGAAGTGGCGCCAGGGAAATCGCCAACTTTTGACGGATCACCGGTAATTGCAAGCACTTGATTCATTCCTAGCGTATGAAGTCCCATTAAATGAGATTGAAGTCCAATTAAATTTCGGTCGCGACAGGTAATATGAATAAGCGGTCGTGCTTTTGTTTCTTGTTGCATCAGTGTTGCCATTGCCAAGTTGCTGATGCGAGGTGAGGCAAGAGAATTATCAGCTAATGTAATAGCATCTACGCCGACTTTATCAAGTGCTTTTGCGCCTTCTAAAAATTTCGTCGGACCAAGCTGTTTAGGCGGATCCAGCTCGACGATAACCGAGCGGCGCTTCTTCACAATTTCGTGCATATGAGGTTTATCCTGCTGCTCACGCTCTTGAACCGTAACGGCTGGTCTCATTTTAACGACTTTGCTTGTAATCGGAGGCAGGTCTTTTAAGGCAGACGACATGGCGCGTACGTGAGCTGGTGTTGTACCGCAGCATCCTCCAATTAAGCGAACCCCTTGTTCGCGGAATAAACGCGCGCTTTCTACAAAGTAGTCTTCATTCGTTTCATATTCCAGCTTGCCTTCCACATACGCCGGAAGGCTGGCATTAGGGTAAGCAGATAAGAAAGCACGATCAGGAAGCGGTACTTCTTCAAGAGACTGAATCATATGATAAGGACCTAAACGGCAGTTTAGCCCGACAACATCTGCTCCCAAGTCTTCTAATTCTTTTAATGCATCTGCTAAAGGACGCCCATCTTGCAGTACGCCAATATCATGCAGGGAAACGTGGGTAATAATAGGCTTATCCGTTTCTTTTCTTGCTAGTGTAAGAACGGTCTTTAATTCTTCGAAATCATAGTATGTTTCAAATAAAAGGCCATCCACGCCTTCATTTAAAAGCCAAAACATTTGTTCACGAATGCTTCGCTTAACCTCTTCTAAGCTAATAGCATTTTTTTGGAAAGAACGAATTCCGCCGAGTGTACCAACCACGTAAGCCTGATCGTTTGCAGCTTGTTTCGCTAATTTTACACCAGCAACATTGATGTCTTTGACTGAATCTTCTAATCCATAACGGGCAAGTTTTTGATAATTAGCAGCGTACGTATTTGTTTGAATAACGTTTGCACCAGCTTCTACATAGGCTCTGTGAATACGAGAAACCTCTTCTGGTTTGGTGATATTTAGTTCTTCAAAACAGCTGTCAATACCGTGTGAGTAAAGGAGGGTACCAGTGGCACCATCCCCAATTAAAATTTTAGACTTTAAATCTTCAAGTAACCCCATGTCAAAACCTCCTTAAATTGTTCCGCTTCTATTTCACGAGTGATTCGTTTTATGCAATATGCCGATAAAATAGAAAAAGTCTTCTTAAGAAGAAGACTTTTTTCGCCTTCTTATCTTCCAAGCAATAAATTGCTTGCTGGATTTAGCACCATGTCTCTAACGACTGGTTGCTGAGGTTTCAAAGGGCCAGTCCCTCCACCTCTCATGATAAGAATCAATTGTATATAATTGAAACATATTTTTTTAAATAGAAAGAATACTTATTTAATAATTTATCTGATTTTTAGAAATTATACAACAGTAAATTGTGAATTTCCAGCAAATATTGAGGAAAATTTAAAAGCTAAAGGGAAAATATCCGTATATTTTGTTTGAAAACTGCCGTTATGTTAAGGGATAAAGGGTTTTCATGAAAAAAACAAGAAGGAAATAAAAAAACGAAAAAGGAACAGCACCGGGTGAGGCGAGGATTTACATATAAAAGGCTCGTCTTTTTTTAACCGTTTCTACATATAGTGAACTATGAAGGGTAGAAGGGTGATGGGCATGAAAAGGTGGAAACTCACGCTGCAGGTTGCTGCTACGTATGTAGGCACCGTTGTAGGAGCCGGTTTTGCAACAGGCAAGGAAATTGTTCAATTTTTTACACAGTACGGGGAACTTGGAATGGTTGGAATTTTGGTCAGCGGCTTGTTTTTTATTTGGCTAGGTTCGAAAATGATGCTGCTTTCGCACGCAATTGGGGCTTCTTCTTATCAGCAGCTTAATACATATTTATTTGGTGATGTACTTGGAAAAGCGGTAAACGGTGTAATGATCGTCATTTTATTTGGAGTAACTTCAGTCATGCTAGCGAGTACGGGGGCAATAGGAAAAGAACAGTTCGGGCTGTGGCCTCCTGTTGGGATGATTTGTACAATTGTTTTAACTTATATATTTATCGCAAGAGGAATTAACGGTATTTTAATGGTTAATTCTCTTGTTGTGCCGATGATGCTTTCATTTGCTTTTATCATCTTTGTGCCAAATGTCAGCTATTTCTCACTGATTCAAACGAAGCCAGACTTAACGCTCGTCACACAGTGGAAGTGGGCGGTTAGTCCCTTTTTATATATTTCCCTAAATCTAGCTTTGGCTCAGGCCGTTTTAGTTCCATTAGGAAGCTCCGTGAAAGATAAGAGCGTGATCAAAAAAGGGGCCGTAATAGGAGGATGTGTACTTACGTTTATGCTTGTTTCTACTCATCTTGCCCTTTCCAATTTGCCTTATTCATTTCAACTTGATATTCCTATGAGTGCCGTTGTTAAAAATATCTCAGCGTGGGTGAATGTTTTATTTACGGTAGTTGTGTTAGGTGAGATTTTTACTACATTGATTGGAAATGTATTTGGAATCGCTAAACAGCTTCAATCATTTCTTCCCCTGAATGACAAACAAGCTTTTGCGTTTATTATCTTGGCATGCTTTATTATCGGGCAATTTGGATATGCTCAGCTTCTTGAGTTTTTGTATCCGATATTTGGCTATATTGGACTAGCTTTTGTATGGATGCTATGTATTAAAAAAGAAAAAATAAGCTAAAAGCTGGATTTTGAAGAGCAGATGTGAAAAAACGAAGTTAAATGATGTGACAAGTCGATTTTACTTTGCTATAATGTAAAACAAATAAGACTCTAGCAGTCGAATATATTATCCTTCGGGGTCGGGTGTAAGTCCCAACCGGCGGTGATAAAGCATATGCTTTTAAGCCCGTGACCCGTTTTCATACGATGTATGTTAGCGGTGGATCTAGTTAAAATCTAGAGCCGACAGTAAAAGTCTGGATGGGAGAAGGATCAGGAAGCACAGTTGTTTTTTTGTGTTGTATTAGGGACAGGTTTGCCTTTTTTAAAGCTACCCTTGTTTTTGTACACAAATTATAACTGTTTATTTCGTATACAATTAGCGGAATTTTGCATAGATAAAACTGATTCAGCTCAGCCGACCCCTTGGACATTTGTTCAAGGGGCTTTTTTATTTTCAGTGGTTGGGGGAAAGATAAATATGAAAAAAAAGCAGCTGCTATTTCAAAAAGGCATAAGAAGTTGGAATAGCGCCAAAGCAGGTGAAGAAAATGTTCACAGGTATTATTGAAGAAATTGGAAAAATAAAACGGATTCAAAAGGCTACAGAAGCAATTGTTCTTACGATTGATGCGAAGACCGTGTTAGAAGATGTGAACTTAGGGGACAGCATTTCAGTTAACGGCGTTTGTTTAACCGTAACGGCTTACTCTCAAAATGAATTTACGGTCGACGTCATGCCGGAGACGATTAAAGCAAGTACCCTGCAGCTTCTAACCGTTGGATCACGTGTTAACTTAGAACGGGCGATGGCTGCAAATGGCCGCTTTGGAGGGCATTTCGTCAGCGGACACGTTGATGGAATTGGAACCATTGTAAGCAAAACACGTAAAGGAAATGCCTTTTATTATGAAATTCAAGTGGATCCTGAACTTCGTGAATTTATGATGTTAAAAGGATCTGTTTCTGTAGACGGAACAAGTCTTACTATTTTTGATGTCAGCAACCAATCATTTACTATTTCTCTTATTCCTCATACGGTACTTCACACAGTCGTGGGAGACAAACAGCGAGGAGACAAGGTGAATATTGAATGCGATATGTTAGCTAAATATATGCATCAGATGATGGCTAACAAGTCAACTCCTGGCGCCTCGAATCGGTCAGGTAATATGAAGGATTTATTGCAGCAGCATGGTTTTACAAATTAACAGTGAGGTGAAAGAGATGTTTCATAAAGTAGAAGAAGCCATTGAAGAGTTAAAAAAGGGAAAAGTGGTTATTGTATGCGACGATGAAGATCGAGAAAATGAAGGAGATTTTATTGCATTAGCCGAAAAAACGACGCCTGAGGTTATTAACTTTATGGCTACTCATGGAAGAGGATTAATTTGTACACCTGTTAATGAAGAAATTGCGCATAAATTGAATCTTCACCCGATGGTAGTGAACAATACGGATGTACATGGAACAGCATTTACAGTAAGTATTGATCATATTTCAAGTACAACAGGTATCAGTGCGTACGAACGTTCTGCTACCGTTATGGCTCTTGTAAATGAAGCAACGGTAGCAAGTGATTTTCAACGACCAGGACACATTTTTCCGTTGATTGCAAAAGACGGGGGCGTTCTGCAGCGTGCGGGTCATACAGAGGCCGCTGTTGATTTAGCCGTGTTAGCAGGAGGAAAGCCTGCGGGTGTTATTTGTGAAATCATGAATGAAGATGGAACAATGGCACGCGTACCGGATTTAACAAAAATTGCAGAGCAATTTGATTTAAAAATGATTACAATAAAAGATTTGATTGCCTACCGCCGCAAACATGACCAGCTGATTAGCCGTGAAGTAGAAGTAAGCTTACCTACGGCATTTGGTGATTTTAAGGCTGTAGGATATACAAATAAACTTGATAATAAAGAACATGTGGCTCTTATCAAGGGTGATATCGATCATAATAGCCCCGTTCTCGTGCGGGTTCACTCCGAGTGCTTGACTGGAGATGTGTTTGGCTCTGAGCGCTGTGACTGCGGTCCTCAGCTTCACGCAGCTCTTACGCAAATTGAAGAAGAAGGACGCGGCATTCTGCTGTATATGCGTCAAGAGGGCAGAGGTATTGGCTTATTAAATAAGCTAAGAGCATATAAGCTGCAGGAAGAAGGATACGATACCGTAGAAGCGAATGAAAAACTCGGGTTTGCTGCGGATTTACGAGAGTATGGAATCGGTGCTCAAATCTTAAAGGACCTTGGAGTCAAACAAATGAAGCTTTTAACGAACAATCCTCGCAAAATTACTGGGCTAAAAGGCTACGACCTTGAAGTGGTAGAGAGAGTGCCTCTTCAAATGCCGGCAGTGGATGCCAATAAAAAATACTTAGATACCAAAGCTAAAAAACTAGGTCATTTATTACATTTATAAGTTTACACTTTTTTTCGTTATAACAAATGAAGCTAATTCATGAAAAGAAATGTAAATAACTATATATTACTACTAGCAGGAGGAACAAGAGATGAATCATTTATATGAAGGAAATTTAGTTGGCACAGGATTAAAAATCGGAATCGTGGTAGGGCGTTTTAATGAATTTATTACAGGGCGTTTACTTAGTGGAGCAGAAGATGCGCTTAAACGTCACGGCGTAGCTGATGAAGATGTAGATGTGGCTTGGGTACCGGGCGCTTATGAAATTCCATTAATCGCTAAAAAATTAGCTGAATCTAAAAAATATGACGCGGTTATTACACTAGGAACGGTTATTCGAGGAGCTACTCCACACTTTGATTTTGTATGTAATGAAGTAGCAAAAGGCGTTGCATCTCAAAGCTTACAAACAGGCGTACCAATTATCTTTGGTGTATTAACAACTGAAACAATTGAGCAAGCAATTGAACGTGCAGGAACAAAAGCAGGAAACAAAGGATGGGAAGCTGCAGCATCAGCTATCGAAATGGCTAACCTTTCAAAAATGATTGAAGGATAATAGAGGACGTTCCAATTTTTGTAAGTTAAAGAGTTAAAAGAGGCTGAAACAAAAGTATGGTAGTTGAAAGAAGATCCGAACGATGAATCGTTCGGATTTTTTCATGGTTAGGGTTACATTACAACGTAGGTTTCCTGTATGTAGGCTTCTAACTGTTGAGTGGAGAGCAGGGCCAAGGCTCCTGTAGGGAAAGCGAAGCCTTGCAGGGAAATCACCTGCAGTGCAGCAAGCCATCCATACTATCTCATGTATCCGATTTGTTCGCCTTTAGATTGGATTGATGTAGTATGTCTCAATCTCTTTTGAATAGAAGCTAGCTATGTATAATTTGGCTAAAACGTCTTACTCTAAGTAATAATTAGGTCGTAAAAGGGAGACGTCTATGCCTCATTATACTGCTTTTTTTGCATTGATTATTATCAGCACAGCCGTTTTGCTTACAGTATTCATACGTAAAAAAGATAAAAAGCTAGTCGTTTTGCTTTTTTTTATCATTGGAATGGCTTATGTACTAGAGTATGTTGTATTTGTGTTGTTTGAAAGTTACGAGTACGATCCTGATTTTATGACCAATGAATATTTTGATAATTTGTTTGGGTCCTTAACTTCTCAAACGTTTGCTTTTCCAATCATGGCTATGGTGGTAGCTGCTTATCAATTAAAATTTCGCTATATTTTAATCATTTCGGCTATGTTTATGGGGATTGAAGAATTATTTTTACACTGGGATATTTATACACATCACTGGTGGAAAACAATTTATACAGGCGTTTTAATGACTATAGGCTTTAGTATTTCAAAGATTTGGTATGTATGGCTAACAGAACGGTATATGACATTTGTACATTACGCTACATTTTTTCTGGGAATGCTCGCCATTACTTCTACTATTATGTTTCTGCTGTTAGCATATTTTCATAACAATTGGTTTTATACAGGATGGTTTGCGTCGGCTACTCATGATTCCGTAAATGCAACGATGATTTATGTTTGTATTGTTACGATTCTCCTCGTTTGGAGTGTAGTCAAAGAATTTTTTATTGGAGCTGGGATCATTATAGCGGGGCTGCGTATAGTAGATATTTTACTAATTCACTATGGGATTTTACTGGTATATATTACCACTTCACTTGTTCTTTTTACGCTTTTACAAGCGGGTATATTCATTCTGAGCGTTATGCTTCAACATTTTATTATGAAAAATTGTTATGGGACGAGTAAAAAAGACGTTGCGTTTCCAGCGAAGAACTACTAAGATAATACGTAACTCAAATAGTTTAGTTCAATAATATTTGAAACAAAGAAAAATGAATTGACGGTTATGCGTATTATTTGTAAGATAGGAAAGCAAATAATAGAAAGCCGAAACAGGGGAGTGAAGGATTCGTGAAAGAGTCCTTTTTTGTAGAAAAGGTACTTAATAATAATGTATTAATTGCTAAACACCTTACCTATGATGAAGTTGTGCTAATTGGGAAAGGAATAGGGTTCAACAAGAAAAAAGGCGATGAAATCGATGCAAAAGCTGTGGAAAAAATGTTTTTGCTAAAGAGTGAAGAAGAGCAAGAACAGTACAAGCAGCTTTTAGCTCAGGTGGATGAAGATGTAATTGAAATGATGAATGATATTGTAACGCATATTCAAAAACGCGTTAATATCCCTTTGAATGAGCATATACACATTTCATTGACAGATCATATCGCCTTTGCGATAAAACGTTTTCAGCAGGGGATGGGTCTTAAAAATCCATTTTTACTTGAAACAAAAGCCTTATATCCAGAGGAATATACGATCGCATCTGAAGTGGTAGAGATCATTAGTCGTAAAATAGGCGTGCAGCTTCCGGTAGGAGAGATTGGTTTTATCGCGCTTCATATCCATAGTGCGCTGACTGAAAAAAACCTGTTAGAAGTGAATCAAGACTCGCAGCTTATTCAAACGATCATTAATGTGATTGAAGAATCGCTTCATCTGCAGGTAGACAAAGAATCTGTACACTATATGAGATTGATTCGTCATTTGCATTTTGCCATTGATCGAGTAAAAACAGGAGAAAAAATAGAAGAGCCAAAAAAAATTGCTTTGCTATTGAAAGAAGAATATCCTCTGTGTTACAATGTGTCTTGGAAAGTGATAAAAGTAATGCAGCAAGCGTTACATTTACCTGTGTATGAAGCAGAAGCAGTTTACTTAACGATGCATTTGCAGCGACTTATAACAAAAACGGATTTATAAAATCATTTCAATACGTGTTACTGATACGATCAGGCATGAGTGAGAAATGAAGCGATGTGTAATTGGATGAGTATATCCATTTGTCGTTTCTTTTTCCTCATGCCTTTTTTTGTTATAAGAAAGCGCAATCATTGAAGACTTCGCCTCATAACACCGGGAAATGTAATGAGTTTTCTAGTTAAAGAAAGCGTTTTATGAAAGCGCGTTAATGATTCACGTATCAAATAAATAGCTTGTTGCACACTAAATATATAAAAGGAGGTAAGCGCCATGTTTAAAAAACTTTTTGGAGTATTACAAAAAGTCGGAAAAGCGCTTATGCTACCGGTTGCGATTTTACCGGCAGCAGGGATTTTACTTGGAGTAGGGACAGCGCTTCAAAACCCTACATTGTTGGATGCAGTACCGGCACTTGGTGCAGACTGGGTTCAATTAGTTTCAAATGTTTTGTCGCAGGCGGGTCAAATCGTATTTGACAACTTATCGCTATTGTTTGCCGTTGGTGTTGCCGTTGGTTTAGCCGGTGGTGACGGTGTAGCAGGTATTGCTGCAATCGTAGGTTACTTAATTATGAACAAAACGATGAGCACAATCTTAGTTGCTACAGGACAGCTAGATCCTGACAAAATGGGTGCTAATCCAGCTTACACTAGCATCTTAGGAATTCCTACGTTAGCTACGGGTGTATTCGGGGGTATCATAGTAGGTATTTTAGCTTCATCCATGTATAATCGTTATTTCAATATTGAATTACCATCTTACTTAGGGTTCTTTGCAGGAAAACGATTTGTACCAATTATTACTGGGGTATTTTCAATTCTTTTAGGTGTTATTATGATTTTCATTTGGCCGCCAATTCAAAGCGGATTAAATGCTTTCTCTACCAACATGATTGATGCAAACCCAACTTTATCAGCGTTTGTATTTGGATTAATTGAACGTTCATTAATTCCATTTGGACTTCACCACATCTTCTACTCTCCGTTCTGGTTTGAGTTTGGTGATTATGTCAATAAAGCAGGTCAACATATTCATGGTGACCAAAAGATTTTCTTTGCTCAATTAGCAGATGGCGTGCCTTTAACAGCAGGAACATTCCAAGTTGGTAAATTCCCGTTCATGATGTTCGGATTGCCAGCAGCCGCTCTTGCGATTTATCACGAAGCGCGTCCTGAAAACAAAAAATATGTAGCTGGTATCATGGGTTCAGCTGCTTTAACATCTTTCTTAACGGGTATTACAGAGCCGCTTGAGTTCTCATTCTTATTCGTAGCACCAGTATTATTTGCAATTCACGCAGTATTTGCTGGTTTGTCGTTTATGGTTATGCAATTATTAAATGTTAAAATCGGTATGACATTCTCAGGTGGGGTTATCGATTACGTTCTATTTGGAGTTATGCAAAACCGCACAGCATGGTGGCTAGTTATTCCAGTAGGTTTAGTTCTAGCAGTTATCTACTACTTCGGTTTCCGCTTTGCAATCCGTAAATTTAACTTAAAAACACCGGGTCGTGAAGATAAAGAAGAAGGAGAAGAAGATGTAAAAGTAGAAGCAGCAGAGCTTCCGACAAATATTTTGGCTGCACTTGGCGGTAAAGAAAACATTACACATTTAGATGCTTGTATTACGCGTCTACGTGTTTCAGTAGATGATGTGGGTAACGTTGATAAAAACCGTTTGAAAAAACTTGGAGCAGCTGGTGTTCTTGAAGTTGGTAACAATATTCAAGCTATTTTCGGTCCGAAATCTGACACGTTAAAAGGTCAAATTCAAGACATTATGAATGGCAAAACACCGGTTGTCACAAAAGAAGAGACAAAAACAATTGAAAAACCTGTTGCAACATCTGAAGTAGGAAGCGATAATGGTAATGATATTGTTTCACCGATTGAGGGAGAATTGGTACCTTTATCGGAAGTACCAGATCAGGTATTTTCACAAAAATTAATGGGTGACGGTTTTGCGATTATTCCGAAAACAGGCACAGTAGTTGCACCAGTGGACGGAAAAATAGTAAACTTATTCCCGACGAAACATGCTTTAGGTATTGAATCAACGACTGGACGTGAAATTTTAATTCACGTTGGTATTGATACAGTTAATTTAAAAGGCGAAGGTTTTGAAGCTTTAGTTGCCCAAGGCGATGAAGTGAAAAAAGGACAGCCTCTATTGAAAATTGATTTAGACTTTGTAAAAGAAAATGCGCCATCGACGATTACGCCGATCATTTTCACGAATTTACAAGCTGATGAAAAAATTGATATCTTAAAGCAGGGCCAAGTTTCTCAACAAGAAGCAAATATTATTAACATTTCAAAGTAAAAAGGAGATTGATTTAACATGGCACAAAAAACATTTACAGTAACAGCAGACTCAGGAATTCACGCACGTCCAGCAACAACTTTAGTACAAGCAGCAAGCAAATTTGATTCTGACATCAACTTAGAATTCAACGGTAAAACTGTAAACTTAAAATCAATCATGGGCGTTATGTCTTTAGGTATTCAAAAAGGCGCTACAATCACTATCTCTGCAGAAGGTTCTGACGAAGCAGATGCACTTGCTGCTCTTGAAGATACAATGAGCAAAGAAGGATTAGGCGAATAATGACAAAGGAAATTCAAGGCATTGCCGCTTCTAGCGGCATTGCTATTGCTAAAGCATTTCGTCTAGAAAATCCAGAATTAACCGTTGAAAAAAAATCAGTAACTGAAGTTGAAGCAGAAGTAGCACGTCTAGAAGCTGCGCTAGAAAAATCAAAATCAGAACTTGAAATTATTAGAGAGCACGCTCGTAAAGAACTTGGAGATGACAAAGCAGAAATCTTTGAAGCTCACTTATTAGTTCTAAGCGATCCTGAACTTATTAATCCAATTAAAGATAAAATTACGAATGAAAATGTAAACGCTGAACATGCACTTGATGAAGTAGCGGCAATGTTTATTAATATGTTTGAGTCAATGGACAATGAATATATGAAAGAACGTGCTGCTGATATCCGTGACGTAACAAAACGTGTATTAGCTCATCTTTTAGGTGTAAACGTTTCAAATCCAAGCTTAATCTCAGAAGAAGTTGTCATTATCGCAGAAGATTTAACGCCGTCTGATACAGCACAGTTAAATCGTAAGTTCGTAAAAGGATTTACAACAGATATTGGCGGACGTACTTCTCACTCAGCAATTATGGCGCGTTCAATGGAGATCCCAGCTGTTGTAGGTACAAAAACAGTTATGGAAGACATTCAAAACGGCGTATTAGTAATTGTTGATGGTTTAGATGGCGAAGTTATCGTTGATCCAAGCGAAGAAACAGTAAAAGCTTACGAGAAAAAAGCCGCTGAGTATGCAGAACAAAAAGCTGAGTGGGCTAAGCTTGTAAATGAAAAAACGGTTTCAGCTGATGATCATCACGTTGAACTTGCAGCTAACATTGGTACACCAGAAGATGTAAAAGGCGTATTAGAAAACGGCGGCGAAGGCGTTGGCCTTTATCGTACAGAATTCTTATATATGGGCCGCGAAGATCTTCCGACGGAAGAAGAGCAGTTTACTTCTTATAAAACAGTTCTTGAACGTATGGAAGGCAAACCAGTGGTTGTTCGTACTCTTGACATCGGTGGAGACAAAGAGCTTCCTTATTTAAATCTACCAAAAGAAATGAACCCATTCTTAGGATTCCGTGCCATTCGCTTATGTCTAGAGATGCAAGACATGTTCCGTACACAGCTTCGTGCGCTTCTACGTGCAAGCGTATACGGTAATCTGAAAATTATGTTTCCTATGATCGCTACTGTTGATGAGTTCCGTCAAGCAAAAGCTATTCTTTTAGAAGAAAAAGCAAAACTTCAACAAGAAGGCGTACAAGTTTCGGAAGACATCGAAGTAGGGATGATGGTAGAGATTCCTTCTTCAGCGGTAATCGCAGATTTATTTGCTAAAGAAGTAGATTTCTTCTCTATCGGAACAAACGATTTAATTCAATACACGCTTGCTGCTGACCGCATGAATGAGCGCGTGTCTTATTTATATCAACCGTATAACCCAGCGATTCTTCGCTTAGTGAATATGGTAATCAAAGCGGCTCACAAAGAAGGTAAGTGGGTAGGCATGTGCGGAGAGATGGCAGGAGATGAGATTGCAATTCCAATTCTTTTAGGCTTAGGCTTAGATGAATTCTCAATGAGTGCAACATCTATTCTGAAAGCTCGTTCTCAAATCCGTCAATTATCAAAAGCTGATATCGAACCTCATTTAGATACAATTCTATCAATGTCTTCTACGGAAGAAGTTATTGAGTTCGTAAAATCAACTTTTCATATTGGATAATAAAAAGGTGTGATCATATATGATCACACCTTTTTTATCTTTTAAGCGAAAATAGTAGGCAGAAGCATATTCGCAAACAGCATTGTAAGAAGTGCTGCTACGATCATGCCAAGGCTAGAAAAAGTACCTTCAATTTTTCCAAATTCAAAAGCTCTTGCTGTACCTGTCCCATGGGAAGCTACTCCTAAAAGAAGACCTCTTGCTAGGGAAGAGTGCAGTGCGAGGAGCTTAATGAGTTTTGGAGCGACTATACATCCCACTACACCGGTTATAATCACAAACATAATGGTAATATTCGGATCTCCTCCTAGCGTCTGAGATACATTAACAGCAATAGGAATCGTAACCGATCTTGGAATCAAGCTATGAACCAGCGTTGATTGTAAATGAAACACTAATGCTAACAGCATGGAAGATATCATGGCAGCAAACGTGCCGAGCCCTACGCTTAAGCTGATTTCAACACGATGTTTTTTGAGTAAATCAAAATACTTAAACATAGGAACAGCAAAAGCAACGGTTGCTGGTCCAAGCATAAAGCTAATAGCACTGGCGCCTTGCTTATAATGATCATAAGAGCCATTCGTTACTAATAAGATGCCAATTAAAAGAATGGGGGCTAGTAAAATAGGGGAAACTAGCATAGACTTATATTTTTTATAGAGCACTTTTGTGCCGACATAAACGAGCAGTGTAAGCGGAAGAGCAATCCATGTGAGTAATGTCATTTTAGCGAACCTTCCTTTCTTCTTGAAATATGTTCTGCAATGATTCCCGTTACAGACATCACAATAATCGTACTGATTGTGATAATAATCACAATCTGGATTCCAAAATGCATCAATACATCTCCATAATTGATGAGTCCAACGACGGCTGGTATGAAAAATAATAATAGTTCTCCCACTAACAGTGTTCCACCTTGTTCAACCCAGCTTAATTTAATTACTTTAAAGTACAGTAAGAAAAACAGTAAGAAAAATCCGATGATACTACCTGGCACTGGGAGGTCAAACCACTGTGAAATACTTTCTCCTATTAAAAACAGAGCCGTTAGTAATAAAATCTGTAAAATCACCATAATCAGTTTCATGATTAGCCTCCTTTATTTATGTTTTTATTCATTCATTCCTAGTTTGTTGAGACAATAATGGAGTCGTCTATGCTGAAAAGACGACTCCATCATGGGAAAAGAGAAACTATTTGGATTTTGCAAATGGGGATACAACTTAAGTAAATGAATGCTACACACTTATCTTACAAAAAAACGACTATAATATGAAATATATAATAACTATGATAACTATTCTTTTTAGTTATAGTCGCAAGAAATCTCTTTACAAATGCGTTGGTAACCTTTTCAAAAAAGAGTTTGTGAAATATAAGGTGTAATTATTTAATAAAAGGCAATCAAAAAAAGAAATTGTGACATGCCTACATCCATTCAATCTAAAGACGAACCAAGGGGATAAATGATTTAGTATGAATGACTTGTTACACCGCCATGAAAAAAATCCGAACGAGTTTGATTCTCCATCAAGAATCAAACTCGTTCGGATTTTTAATTAAACTACTTTTGTCTTAGCTTTGTTAAACTGTACTTTTAATATAATCAATAAAAGCCTGCGTAGCATAAGAGATATATCGATCTTTTTTAACGATTAAAGCAATTTCCCATGGAATAGCATTCTCGAGATTAATTACTTTCATATGCTCCAAATCAAGCTTTTCACATAATGAATAAGGGAAAAGAGCAATGCCGAGATTAGCAGCTACCAGCTCTCCAATGAAGTCCCACTGAGAGCTTTTAAAAGCAATATTAGGCGTAAATCCATTTTTTAAACATTCGTTATAGACCATTTCATGCATGGTGAAGTCTTCATGAAAGGAAATAAGCGTTTCGTCTTTTAACTCTTTTAATGAAATCGTAGAATGCTGAGCCAACGGATGAGATTTATGCACAACAAGCTGCAGCGTTTCTCGAGCTAAAGGAGTCGTAAAGAACATATTTTCATCAACTGGAAGTAAAACGACCCCCACGTCCACTTCTCCTTGTTCCACAAACTTTTGCATTCTTTTAGCGCCATATTCCACTAATTGAATATGAATCTCAGGGTATTGCTCTCGAAATGCTTTAATAATAGTAGGAAAAAACAATGTACCAATAATAGGGGGAATGCCTATTTTGATGGTTCCTCTTTTTAAATGCATTAAATCATAGAGGGAATCCGATAAATCTCGGAGAGAAGATAAAATGCTTTCAGCTTGCTCGTACACAATCATTCCTGCATCGGTAAGCTGGACTTGTTTGCCAGCTCGATCAAACAAAGGTGTGCCGAGCTCTTCTTCTAATGATTTAACCATTTTACTGAGAGAAGGTTGAGAAATATGCAGCGCTTCAGAAGCTCTTGTGAAATTTTTATGTTTAGCCACTTCTGTTAAGTAATGCAAATGGCGAACATCCATTTTGTATACCTCCGTGTTCATACATGCTAATTAATAAGATACACACATTCTACCACATTCACGATCAGCTCTATACCTTTCTTTCCTATCCAATAAAATGATCAGTAGAAGGGGGAGTGAATACAAAAGAAATTGCCAACAATATATATTTACACATTGTTTATTTTAGAAGTATAATATATAAATCAGTAGAACGGTTACATATCGATCACAGAATCAATCAATAAGGTGGTTAGAACGGTTGAGTAAAGCAGATGAAATAAGAGATATCGTTTATATTAATGGCCATGTAAATAAAAAATGCTTTATTACATATGGAATTGAATTTAAAGAGTTTTATCATTCCCTTCCTACGCCGCTTGCAAATATATTATTGTTAAAGCACGGTTTTGAAGACAGTGATTACCATTACCAAACCCATATGGACTACGTAGAAGAAGAACAAATTCATCTTTTAGCAGAGGATGATGTTTATAATTATGGCGATTTTTGTTGGATTGATTTTGAGGATATATCTTCGTTGGATTTGTTAGAACCTCAAGATATTGCAGCGCTGCTGTATTTAGGTCATTTAAAAAAACCGCTCAATTCGCCATTTAATAATAAACTCGGTAATCAATTTGTTTATTTAGCTCACGATGATGGATTTTATAACAAAATCTATTTTCGAGACGTGTATGATATGAAGCATATTTTAAGCCGAATCATTCCGTTAAAAATGTCAGCAATTAAGCAAAAAAGATTTGTATTTAGAAGGAAGAAGTTAGAATATCCGATCTTGCCGCTCGTGTTAGCAAATACGCTTCTTACTTTAACGAATGACGGTTTGTTTATTGATTTTGAACATATGGTTCAATCCCGTAAAGATATTAAAATTCCTTTGTATACAATCGGTGATTTTGACGATATGAATGAAATGTATAATGATCGGTTTGAGCACAAAGAGATGAGTAAATTGCAGGCGCATCTTGTTCTGACTCATAAAGAACTGGAGTGGAGCATTGAAGAAGTTCAATAATCTAAAAAGAAGTTGAGACATAACGTAATGAATCCAATCAACTGCTAGAAGGAACGAGACAGATAAAACTATATTCACCATCACAAAAAAACGAACCACTAATCAAACATGTTGATTAATGGTTCGTTTTTCACTTGGGCTAAAATGCTTTTGTCCCAGCCTCTTTTTGAATAGACGTGTAAAATGGATTTTTCCATTCCATTAGTACGGCGTAGTTGTGTGAATCTTCATCTTCAATATAATTTGTTGCGAGGCCAATAGGCGTTCTGCCACAGCGCATCAAAAAGGTCATAACGGGGTCGTAGAGAGTTCCGGCTGATACAAGGTTCATATATTCAACGGGCGTGTACAAGGAAGACACTGGTGCGTATCCAGGGATGCGGCACCCGCCGAGCAGCCTTTCTAACTTGTAATGAATCACCACGTCATATAAAGACTGCAAAAGAAGCTTGCCAAGCCCCATCGATCGATGCGAAGGAGTGACGCACACGTCTACTACATAAAGCGTATTACCAGAAGGGTCGTGCGTATGAATATATCCGCTTCCTGTTACTTCATCCCATGTGTGAGCCGCATTTCCTTCCACTGAAACAATCGCGCTTGTGATAGATCCGCATATTGTCCCGTCTATCTCCACGCATAGCGCTCCATCCGGAAAAAGGGAAACATGGTTATTTAACTGATCTTTGCTCCATAATAATTCAGAAGGGAAAGGAGGGGGAAAACTTTCTTCTTGAATCCGAATCAACTCATCAAAATCATTCGATGTATATGATCGTACCGTACATATTACAGGCTTATTTTGATGAAAGACAAAGCATTGCTTTTTATACACTGCTTTTTTGCCTCCTTTAAGAAATAATTTTCAGATAATTAAGTATACCATATGGAAAAAAGAAATTATTTCATATTTATTGAAGAATTTGACGAGAACGTGATAAAGTTAAAAAGATTCGAACTATTAGACGAGGTGAAAGAAATGGATGTTGAATTAAAAGGAAAAACAGCGCTTGTATTTGCAGCCAGCCAAGGGCTTGGCAAAGCGATTGCTGCTAGGCTCGCAGAAGAAGGCGCAAACGTTATGATTGCAAGTCGTTCAGAAGAGAAACTAGCCCAAGTAGCAGAAGAGATTTCATACCTTGGAAGCGGACAAGTGTTACATAAAACGGCAGACGTTACAAAAACAGAGGACATTCAAGATGTTATTCAATATACAGTAGATACGTTTGGAACTATTGATATTTTAATTAATAATACAGGAGGTCCTAAAGCTGGGAACTTCCTTTCGTTAACAGATGATGATTGGAAGCATGCATTTGAGTCAAATCTCCTCAGCTATATTCGTATTATTCGTGAGGTAGTGCCCTTTATGAAAAAGAGCGGAGGACGTATTGTCAATATTGCTTCTTCTTCCATTAAAGAGCCAATTGCTGGACTTATTCTGTCAAATACCTTCCGTACAGGAATCGTGGGACTTACGAAAACACTTGCTTCAGAACTAGCAGAGGACGGTATCTTAATTAACACGGTTGCGCCAGGAAGAATTGCAACAGACCGAGTGAAAGAGCTAGATACCATTCGTGCTGAAAAATTGGGAGTAGATGTTTCAGAAATTGAAGAAGAGATGAGAGACCAAATTCCTCTTAAGCGCTACGGTCAGCCTGAAGAGTTTGCTAAAGCCGTTGCTTTCTTTGTCTCGGGAGCGAATTCATATATGACAGGCCAGTCATTTCTAATCGACGGAGGCATGGTGAAATCCATTTAGTTACATAGAAAAACCCTGCAGCTGCAGGGTTTTTTGTTAAATCCAAGTTGTAACTTGATCTAATGGTAAACGATCGCTAGCATGTGCTTCTTTAGCTGCTTTTCCAACTGAAATAAGCATAACTGGAATGTATCGATCCTCAATTTTAAACTCTTCTACAAATTTTTGTGCGTTAAATCCGCCCATTGAACATGTGTCATATCCTTTTGCTTTTGCTGCAAGCATGAATGTCATAGATGCAAGCGAAGCATTTGTAAACGCGGCATCGCGGGCAAAAGCACCGTTTTTATAAGCGCCATTAATTTGTCCTGACAAAATGTTTTTTACGTCTTCTGTCATGTGACCTGCTTCGACTAGTGGGTTGTACACGTCATCTACATTTTTATTGGCTTCTAAATCACCTAACACAGCTACTACAGCGCCTGCTTCTGTAATTTGTTTTTGGTTGTAAGCAATTGGAAGTAGACGTTCTTTCGCATCTTGGTCTGTAATAACAACGAAATGCCAGTGCTGTAAGTTCCAAGCTGATGGTGACTTCACTGTTGCTTCTAAAAGTTCCGTTAATTCTTCTTTGCTTAATTTAGCTGAAGAGTCATATTCTCGAATCGATGTACGTTCATTTACCACATCAAAAAAATCTTTTGTCATAATAAAAACCTCCGTTAAAAGTATGTATTTCTTTAGTGAATCGATGCACATTTTATAATGATACACTATTGAAGTCAATTTATATGCTTCTAGTATACCCGCTCTTATGTGCTATCACTCACAAAAAAATGCATACACTTCTTACCACCGGTTTAACGTGATTGACGAGATGTAAGATAAGCTTCAATTCGATCACAGGCTTCACGCAGCGTGTTCATGGAATACGCATACGACAGGCGTACATATCCTTCACCTTGGGAAGAAAAAGCGCTGCCGGGTACTAGTGCAACACCCGCTTCTTTGACTAACTCCAGGGCAAAATCAAATGAATTACTGTGGAAGTTCTGGATAGAAGGGAAGATATAAAAAGCACCAGTCGGCTTTTCTACGTCAAATCCCATGTTTACTAGTCGGTTATACACATAATTCAGTCTTTGTTCGTATTCTTTTTTCATATCCACCGCATCGTTTTTACCTGCTGTCAGTGCCTCGAGTGCAGCTGCTTGAGAGACAGAAGAAGCACAGCTCACGTTGTATTGATGAACTTTTAAAATATGTTTGGCTAAATAAGAAGGAGCAAATAAAAGACCAATTCGCCAGCCCGTCATGGAGTGAGACTTTGATACTCCGTTAATAACAATTGTTTTCTCTCTCATAGATGAAATGGAGGCAATGGACTGATGTTTTTTATCAAAAACGAGCTCGCTGTATATTTCATCAGATAGTACAAAAATATTTTTATCGCTTAAAAGAGCGGAAATTTCTTCTAATTCTTGCTGTGACAACGTCACGCCTGTAGGATTAGACGGATAAGGTAAGATGACGCATCTTGTTTTAGAGGTCAAATGTTGTTCGATTAAATCCGCAGTTAGTCGAAATCCTGTTTCGGTTGTATCAATATGTACAGGTTTAGCGCCGTTTAACCGGATAAGCGGTTCGTATCCTGGATAAACAGGTCCAGGCAAGATAACTTCGGAATCTTCTTCTAAAATGGTGCGAAGAGCAATATCAATTGCTTGACTAGCTCCAATGGTCACAATTACTTCATCCGCTGGGTTATAGTGCAAGTCATATTTTTCTTTGACAAATTGAGCTGCTGCCTCGCGCAGTTCGATTGTTCCAGCATTGTGGGTATAAGAAGTTTGGTTACCATCAATTGCAGATTTTGCCGCTTCTTTTACATGCTGTGGTGTTAAGAAGTCAGGTTGTCCAATTGTGAGGGATAAAACATCTTGGTATTGTGAGACCATATTATAAAATGTACGTATTCCTGATAGTTCAATTTCTTTGACACGTTTATTGATTAAGTGCTCCATGGTTTCAAATCCTTCCGCGTATTTTCAACTCATTTTATCACAATGAAAATAGGTAAAAAACCACTATTTGCGCATTTTGCAAATAGTGGTTTTAAGTTAGGTGTTATATAGCTTATTATAAGCAGTTGTTAGTTCATAAAATTGTTCTTCATCTCTGTTATCTAACGCATCGTCGATAAGAGATTTCAAATGCTGTTTATTAAAGTTTGTACTCATAGCCGTTAAAATACGATCAGCTTCTTTTGCGTAATAGTGTTGGTAAGGTGTGTACTGAGATGAGTGAGGATAGTGATTCATATTTTTTCGATAAGAACTCATAACATAAACCTCCTTTTTTAAAATAAAACGCAGCTTCTATTATTTGAAATGTACCCTTTCTATATAGTTGTTAACCCTGTTTTTAACTGCGAATGTGCTAAGGTATGTGTTAGGAAATCAGAGGTTCCTTGCTTCACGTTCAATTCTAGATTCAAAAAAATAAGTGCATAAAAAGACCTGCATATATATGCAGGTCTTGTATATTAGTCAGTGTGTATTTGGCCTTCACGCCAATAAACGGGGGAAACGTAGCCAAAATCAACTTCATGATCGTCCAATGTGACAACGCAGTGATCAGAGCCTTCTTGTTCTTTAATATCTTGATATACAGCTTCTTCTACGTTTTCAATAATGGTCATTTCATTATCGTCATTAAAAAGAATGACGGAGCCTTTCATATTACGAACACCTTCTTTTAAGATTATTCATTCACTTTGTGTAGTATAAACCGTTTTGGCTGTAGAGTCCACAGCTATCTTCGATTTCTTGTTAAAAATTTGTGAACAGGCTTTTAGGAATGAATAAGAAACCCTCTAAATAGAAGAGTAACCGACTTGTCTATTCTTTCTTGAAGGGTAGCAGAGTCGGGTTGGTTAGTACACCAGTAGAGAAGGGTGCCAAAAAAATTAAGTATAGCAATAGAAGCCATTTCTTCGGCAGGGATATCGACTATAAGTTCACCTCGGTCTTGTCCTGTTTGAAAAACTTTTGTAAAATGAGCGCGCATTTTTTCAATTTGAAGAATTTCAGATTGTTGAAAGGAACTGTTGGTAATAGCAATATGAAACCAAGAACGGATTAGGTGAGGGTTCGCTTCTTCGTTTGATTGTGCTAGTAATAAAAACAGTTGTTTAACAATGGCAGCAGTTGATTCTTCGGTTTGAAGGAGCTGTTCTAATTTATAGGAGATACGGTTTGTGAAATTAATTCCAAGGTAGTGAAGAACTTCTTCTTTTGTTTTGAAGTAATTAAAAAATGTTCCCTTTGCTACACCCGCTTCATGCGTAATTTGAGACACAGTCGTTTTTTGATATCCCTGCTGTTGGAATAAAGAGATAGCTGCTTTTTGAATGCGTTTTTTTGTTTCTTCTTTTTGTAATCCTCTGTTCATAAATTACACCTCATTTGAATAGGAGTGGTCGTTTGACTCAAGTTCATAAGCTAGTATAGAGAAGTAAAGTAGAGCAAGTAAAAAACTGAGCAGAGGATAAGACGAAAGGGATCAACGCTCATGTTTTTATATAGTATATAATATTCTGTTAATTCGTAAAACAATATTTTATGTATATGTTTTAGGGAAAAAGGATAATAAAATAAGAAAATTTTTCTTTACGGATATAAGAGGCGGTCACTATAATAGGAAATATGAACTATTAGATAAGCGGGTGAGATGAGAGGAGTAAGTGATATGAATCAAGATAAAGGAATACTGTTAGAAAGTGGTACAAACGAACTGGAAATTGTCGAATTTGAGATAGGAAATGTTTTATTTGGCATCAATGTAGTAAAAGTTAGAGAGATTATTAATCCCGTATCTATTACACCTGTTCCAAATGCGCATTCTTACATAGAAGGTATTATAGAGCTAAGAGGAGAAGTTCTTCCTGTCGTTGACATAGCAAAAGCGTTAAAAATGGAACCTTCAAATACGCCGGAAAAAGATAAGTTAATCGTCACAGAGTTCAATCAGCAAAAAATAGTCTTTCACACACACGCAGTAACGCAAATTCACCGTATTTCTTGGAAAGAAATTGAGAAGCCTTCAGATTTGTATCAAGGTTTGGAAACGCAGATTACTGGAGTGGTAAAATTAAACGGGCAAATGCTTCTGCTGTTAGACTTCGAAAAGTTGATTTCTGATGTGAACCCTGATGCCGGTATTAATCAGTCGAAAATAAAAAAGCTAGGGGCTAGAGAACGTTCTAATAAAAAGATTGTCGTGGCTGAAGACTCGCCGCTGCTGCGCCGAATGATTGAAGATACTCTTGCACAAGCAGGTTATGAGAACACGGAATTTTTCGAGAACGGTGAGGAAGCATGGAACTATCTAAGCTCGGTGATCGATGAAGGAGTGGAAATCAGTGATCAAGTCCAGCTGCTTATTACAGATATAGAAATGCCGCAAATGGATGGCCATCATTTAACTAAAAAAGTGAAAGAAAATCCTCAGCTTTCTATCCTTCCAGTTATTATTTTCTCTTCTCTTATCACAGAAGATTTACGTCACAAGGGAAAAATGGTAGGAGCGGAAGGACAAGTAAGTAAGCCGGAAATCGGAGAGCTTGTTGAGTTGATTGATCTCTATATTTTGTAGGAAGACAAAAAAGTGCCTGAAAGCAGATTGCTCCACTTCAGGCACTTTTTTTAAAAATAACTTTTACCCAGCGGTTTAAACACAGGTGCTTGCCGTTTTCTTGGAGTCGAAACAGGGCTTTTAGCCGGCTGTACGAGATAACCCGTATATTTAGATAATAAGCGCTTCGCATAAGATAATGACATAGTCGTTTTGGGATTTCGATACTGATGGTTTAAATGGCCGAGGTGTGATAACTCTTTGAAGTCTTCTTTCTTTGGAGGCATATGGAAAAAGTAGTCTCCAACTGATACAAGTACATCTGATTTTTGTTGACTTTTACCAGGGTTTGGCGAAAAGTGAAGTCCTTCTTTTTTTGCTTTTCCTTCTAAAATTAGTTGATCTAATGCAATTTTCTTTAACGTATATAACTGCTTAGGATCAGGAGCAGCTTTTGCGTGACGATTTACAGTGAAAATAGCTTGTGCAATCTCAGATACAGACGGGGTCAAAGAGCCTTGTCCATTTGCTTGAGACATACGTTCACTCCCTTTCTATCATATCAGCTGTTCAACCTATAAGGTGAAAGCTGATACGTTCATTATAGCGTGTCTTGTCCCATTTGAAAATAATTACACGAAGAAGTATTTTGGTAATTAATGAAATTTCCTATGTATAGGGTTTGTTTTGTTACGCTTCCTTATACAAGTAAAGTGGAACAGCACGCCATACTTTCTATTTTTAAAAAATGCTGCTCGCACAGTTAAACAATCATTGATTAGTAAATCCCGAACTATTGAGCCATTCGTCGAGAGGGTCGAATATAAACACCAGTACCATTTGGCACAATTTGAGCTAGCTCATTTACTTGGGCATTATACATACGAATGCATCCTTTGGATACGGCTTTTCCAATAGAACTTGGATCATTTGTTCCGTGAATGCCATATGACTTTTTAGACAAGCTTAGCCACATTGTACCAAAAGGCCCCCCGGGGTTTGGTTCCCGGTTAACGATAACAAAGTCTCCAGTAGGGGTTGCGCTCAGCATTTTTCCTGCTGCAATGGGATAGACTTTTTGTATGATATTATTTCTTCGTAATTCAAGCTGTTTTTCAGCAATAAACACGTGGATCGTGTAAGGAATGAGCTCTTTATCGGGGAGGTTTGGAATGATGATTACTTGCCCAGGCTTCAGCGCATGATGGCTTACAAAAGGATTAGCCATCCACAGGTCTTCAACCGGAATCCGGTAGTCACCTGAAACGCTTTGCCAGGTTTCACCGCGCTTTACTATATATCTCATTAACTTCGCTCCTTTGATATATGACTATGCTGTAACAGTATACGATTGAAAAAAGTAAAAGTGACTTTTTAAAGTTATTTTGAAAAAGGTGTTGAAATTACATTGACTTATAAGCATGGACTGATTGATATAGGTTCAAATACGATACGCCTTGTTATTTATGAATACAAAAAAGGCAGAGGGTTTAAGCAAATTGAAAACGTGAAAGTAGCTGCACGGATTCGAAATTATTTAGATAAAGAAGGAGTGTTAACGGCTAAAGGAATACATACCTTGCTTGATACGCTTAAAACGTTTGGAGTTATTACCAAGCATTATCAGCTGCTGCGCGTTACCTGTGTGGCCACAGCTACCATCCGTCAAGCGACTAATGCAAAAGAAGTTCTAGCCCTTGTAAAAAAAGAAACGGGCTTTTCTATTCAACTATTGTCTGAATATGAAGAAGCGTATTACGGCTTTGTTGCAGTTATTCATTCCACTTCGATCGAAGAAGCCATTACAATTGACATTGGCGGGGGAAGTACGGAAGTTACATATTTTCGCAATCGAGAGTTAGTGCAGTACCACAGCTTTCCATTCGGTGCCTTATCTCTACGTCTGCAGTTCGTCAAAGGCAATATTCCCACTGCAGAAGAAAAAGCGAAAATCCGGGATTTCGTGATCCGGCATTTCCATGCTGTCCCTTGGCTTTTAAATCGTCATGTGCCGATTGTAGCAATTGGAGGAAGTGCAAGAAGTATGGTGCAACTGCATCAAGGTTTTATCCACTATCCTCTCGCGGGGCTGCATCAATATGATATGAATTTAGCTGATATATTGCATGTGAAATCTGCTATAGGCTCGTTGTCTTATCACAATCTTCAAAAGCTAGACCGCTTGTCAAACGATCGTGCGGATACAATTTTGCCAGCGATTGAAGTATTTCAATCATTATATGAAACAGTGAACGCGACTCGCTTCATCCTAAGCCGCAAAGGCTTGAGAGAAGGGGTGTTATTTAAAGAAGCATCTGATGCTAATATCCAGCCAATGTACCTCGATGTCATACAGCAAAGTTTTCAAGAAATAATGGAAGAGTTTGAAGTAAGTAAAGATTACGTCAAACAGCTTACGCGCACAGCTAGTATGATGTTTCAGCATCTTAGGGAGCAGGGACCGGTTGAGTTAAAAGAGGATGACTTAGCGCTTCTTATAAAAGCTGCGCAAGTGTATGATATAGGAAAGTATATTGATGCGGAATCAAGCAGCCAGCATACGTTTTATGTGCTTGCTAATCGTACAATAGATGGAATTTCACATAGAGAACGTTTAAAGCTGGCACTTGTTTCTTCATATAAAGGGAAGTCTTCTTTTAGGAAATATGTTGCTCCTTTTAAAAAGTGGTTAACAAAAGACGAACAAAAAAAAGTCCAGCTGCTCGGTGCACTTTTAAAAATAGCTGATGGCTTACATGCAACAAAGCGAAATGTTGTTCAACATATTGATGTGAAAAGCGATGAAAACACAGTGACGATTAAACTATTATGTACAAAAACCTTTCTTCCTGAACAATATCAGGCTGAAAAACAGAAAAAGCATCTAGAAAAAGTAGTGAAAAAAAATATTGTTCTTGAATTTACTAAGCTTTAGAATAACGCTGGATCGGTTAGAATATTCAGTATAGCTAACTAGATTAAATTCATTATCCTGGAAGGTGAGGCTAATGTTAGAAAGTAATCGCACTTATAAGCAAACCATACAAGTGGCTGATTCAGCTTATTACAATAATCGTGAATTGAGCTGGCTGGCCTTTAACAAGCGGGTGCTGGAAGAAGCTGTAGATACGAAAAACCCTTTGCTTGAGCGATTTAAATTTCTAGGGATTTTCAGTTCGAATCTGGATGAGTTTTTTATGATTCGGGTAGCGGGGTTAAAAGATCAGGTGAAGGCTGGATTTAACAAACCCGAAAACAAAGCAGGCTTAACTCCTACACAGCAGCTATTCTCTATCTCCAAACAAAACCACGAGCTTGTCAAGCAGCGGTATGATACGTATATTCACACACTTCTTCCCGAATTACAGAAATACGGTGTGGAAATCATTTCGGTTGAAAAGCTGGAGAAATCAAATCTAGATAAGCTTGAACAGTATTTTGACGAGCAAATCTTTCCCGTATTAACTCCTATGGCTATTGATACATACCGGCCGTTTCCTATGTTGATGAATAAAAGCTTGAACTTAGCAGTCGTCCTTTCAGAAAAGTTAAATGATGAGCAGCAAATTGCCGAGATAAAAGGAAGACTAGCTATCGTTCAAGTACCTTCGATGCTAACGCGCTATATTGAAATAGCTACGTCAGATTCTACCCGTCTATTTGTATTGCTAGAGGATGTGATTGCCTATTTTATTAAAAAGTTGTTTAAGGGATACTGCGTTTCTTCCGTTTCTCAATTTCGAATTACCCGCAACGCAGATATGACTATTCACGAAGAAGACGCTCAAGATTTATTAAAAGAGATTGAAGAAGAGTTGCAGAAACGAAAATGGGGAGCGGCTGTTCGGCTTGAGATTAAGAGTCCATACGATCAGGGTGTACTAGCGTATTTAAAGTCAGTCCTTGAAATTGACGATGAAGATGTGTATGAGATCAAAGAACAGTTGGATTTAACCAGTTTGTTTTCGTTTTATAGATTACTTAAATCTACCCATGAAGAGCTCGCTGAAAAAGCCTTTATTCCTAAGGTTACAACACAGTTACACCCGGATCAAAATGTTTTCGATCAAATGATTCAAAGAGACATTTTGCTTCACCATCCTTATGAATCGTTTAAGCCGGTGCTTGACTTTGTTAACTGTGCAGCAGACGATGAAAATGTGCTTGCTATTAAGCAGACGTTATATAGGGTAAGCGGAGATTCTCCCGTTATTAAAGCATTAAAACGAGCGGCTGCAAAAGGTAAACAAGTGACGGTACTAGTTGAACTAAAAGCAAGGTTTGATGAAGAGAATAATGTGCAATGGGCTAAAGAGCTAGAGCGGGCAGGATGCCACGTGATATATGGAATGACGCATTTAAAAACGCATGGTAAAATTACGCTCGTGGTGAGAAGAGAAGGAGAGCATATTAAGCGATTTGTTCATCTTGGTACTGGGAATTACAACGATGCGACGGCAAAGATCTATACGGATATAAGTCTTTTTACTGTCAACCAAAACATCGGGATAGATGCGGCCAATTTTTTTAATTACTTAAGTGGCTATACGCAAAAACCAGTATATCATCATTTATCCGTTGCACCATTTGATATAAGAAACGATTTTTTGCATCTCATTGATCAGGAAATCCAGTATCACAGACGGTATGGCAATGGAAGAATCATTGGGAAAATGAACTCATTGACGGATAAAATTTTAATTATGAAGCTATATGAAGCTTCTATAGCGGGTGTGACAATCGAACTCATTGTTAGAGGAGCGTGCTGCTTGCGCCCTCAAATTCAAGGCGTTAGCGAGAATATCAGAGTAAGAAGCATTGTCGGACGATTTTTAGAACATAGCCGAATTTATTATTTTCATCATAATAAACAGGAAAAGTTTTTCTTTTCATCTGCAGATATGATGACAAGAAATATGGTGAAACGAGTAGAAATTTTATTTCCTATCTTGGATACACATTTGAAAAAAAAAGTGTGGAAGTGGCTTGAAGTTATGCTTGCTGATAATGTAAAAGCACGAGAACAAGATCAAGAAGGGAATTATCATTACGTCATAAAAAAAGAACATGAGCTCTCTATTAATAGCCAAGAGATCTTTTGTCAATATGCTCTTTGCGACGATCAAGAATAACATAAAAAAAGCCGAGTGCTCGGCTTTTTAGTCATGTTATTATCTAGGAATGGGACCACCAGGACCGTATCCAGGTCCGTAGTATGTGTTATAAACAGGAGCACCGCCTCCATAACCGGCACCAGGGTAGCCTCCTCCAGAAAATCCAACGCCTCCAAAGCCGGCACCAGGGTAGCCTCCTCCAGGAAATCCACCGCCGTAAAACGGAACTGGATAAGGATAAGGTGGTGGACAGCACCCAGGTCTGCCTCCAAAACCGCCAACAGCTAGTCCGCCAAGCAGCCCACCAGCTAAGCCAGCAACAAAAGGAAATCCAAAAAAGCGCTCGTCACCATTTGGAATATTACGATATCCTGTATAGGGATATTGATAGTACATAATTTAACCTCCTTGTCAGTTGTCTTTGTAGTGTATGGCTGAACGGAAGCTTTTGAGCCTGGTTTATTTCTTTAAGACTAGAATTAGGCGGTCACGATCAGCTAAAAAAAGACAATCAACATAAAAACGCCCTGTAAGGGCGTTTTTATGTTGATTGCAAGGTGAAAAGCGTAATTTCAGGCGTAGCTAAAAAACGAAAAGGAATGCGCGTGGTTCCTAAGCCTCTATTCACATAAAGCTTCATTTTAGAATCTCCAACTTCGTACATTCCTTCAGGGTAAACCGTCCCAAAGGGCGGTGTAATCAAAGGACCGTAAAAAGGAATTTGAATTTGGCCTCCATGACTATGGCCGGAGAGCTGAAGATCCACTGGAAAAGGAGCTGCTTTGACAGCAACGTCAGGTTCATGAATCATAGCAATAGAAAAGATATCCGGCTGTAATTGTCCTAGCGTTCCCTCATATTGTGGATTCCCAAGCATAATATCATCGAGTCCACAAATATGAATGTAGCTTTTATCGGGCATGGACACTGTGTCAACTTCATTTACTAGAAGTCTAAATCCTGCGTCTTCAATGGCTTGTTTGTAGATATTTGTTCCATATCCTCCATGATCATGATTACCATATATAGCATATTTTCCAAGAGGAGCCTGAAGCCTCTGTAAAATCGGGGGAATTCTTTCTGGATGCGGGTATTCATTAGGTACATCCATTAAATCTCCAGTAAATAATATAATAGTAGGCTTCAAATTATTTATGGTTACCATAAGCTGTTCTAGTTGTAATAAATCATAAGAGAGTCCAAGGTGAATATCACTAAATTGTAAAATTTTTATTCCGTTAAAGCTTTTCGGAATGTTTTTAGAAGTAATTGTATGACGAACAATTTGCAGACGTCTAGGCTCAATATATTTGGCATATGTATACCCAAAAGACGTGGTGAGCAAAGACCCTAACGAAATAGACGCTAGTCCTTTCAAAAAAGATCGTCTTGTATACGTCTTTTTCATGCAAAATCAACCTATTCCTTATAGTTTTCAAGTTTTCATTATAGCATTGTTTTTTTTATCATCACAACGAGAAGTCTGCTTTTAAGTTAAATAGATAAAAGTTTCACTTTATTCAGAAAAAATAGTAAAATAATAGTTGTAAAACACTTATGTTTTGGGGAGGAAGATAAATTGAAGAACAAGGTCGTAATTGTTACTGGCGGTTCAAGTGGAATGGGAAAACATATGGCGAAGCGATTTGCAGAACAAGGTGCTCATGTGGTAATCACAGGTAGGTCAGCCGATCGATTACAAGAGACAGAAAAGGAAATTAAAACGTTTGATGGACAGGTACTTTCCGTGGTGATGGATGTACGCAATCCAGAAGATGTGGAACGAATGGTTCAAGAAACAGACAAGGCATTTGGACAAATTGATTTTTTAGTTAATAATGCTGCAGGAAATTTTATATGTGCAGCTGAAGACTTATCCGTTAATGGATGGAACAGCGTAATTAATATTGTATTAAATGGTACATTTTATTGCAGTTCCGCAGTAGGGAAATATTGGATCGATAAAGGTACAAAAGGAGCCATTACAAACATTGTGGCTACATATGCGTGGAACGCAGGAGCAGGTGTTATTCATTCAGCTTGTGCCAAGTCAGGAGTTTTAACCATGACGCGCACGCTCGCAGTAGAGTGGGGAAAGAAATACGGTATACGGGTGAATGCGATTGCGCCGGGGCCGATCGAGCGAACAGGAGGAGCCGATAAGTTATTTGAGTCAGAAAAAATGAAAGCGCGTACATTGAATTCTGTACCATTAGGACGCCTTGGAACTCCTGAGGAAATAGCAGGATTAGCTAGTTTCTTATTCTCCGATGAAGCATCTTATATCAATGGTGAATGCATCACAATGGACGGGGGACAGTGGCTAAATCAGCATCCTTTTTAAGGTTGGATACGCACTAAAAAGTACAAAGCAAACCTAGAAGGGCTAGCAAAATTATGCTATTCGTATTATACTAACGTAAAGTGAACAAGGAGAGGGGAGAGTTGAGTGGACCCGTTAGATGTATTAACAAACATAGAGAAAACTCTTCCGTATTATCAAGCAATTTTTAGTGCAGATGGACATAGAGTAATTGGCTATGAAGTGTTGGCGAGGTTTCAAAATGAAGGGGAAATTGAAAGTCTCGGCCCATTCTTTCATGATGATGCGATTCCGGATGAATATCGCATAGAAGTTGATTATGCTGTTTTAACACAAGCGCTCGAGCATATGTTGACCCAGGAAGAACAATTTTTAATTTTTATTAATCAGAACCCTAATTTATTAATGAACGATCATGGAGAATCCTTGCTAGAATTATTGCAACTTTTCGAAAATAAAGGATTATCGCTTGATCGAATTGTTCTCGAAATTACAGAACACAATTTTAGTGGAGATTTGGAATCGCTTCAACACTTACTAAAGTATTATCAAACATATGGTATTAAGATTGCAATTGATAATATAGGAAAAGAAAGTAGTAATCTAGACAGAATTGGGTTGCTGTCACCAGATATCTTAAAAGTAGATTTACATATTCTAAGACAAACGGACATGGCGCAGTCGTATCAAGACGTATTGTATTCTTTATCTCTTTTAGCAAGAAAAATGGGTGCTACGCTTCTATATGAAGATATAGAAGCCTCCTATCAGCTGCAGTATGCATGGAGAAACGGAGGCAGATATTTTCAAGGTTATTATTTACATAAGCCGGCTGCTGAACTTGTCGATCCGAACATCTTAAAGGATAAACTAAAGGAACGTTTCGAAATGTATATCGCTCATGAAAAGAAAAAGCTGCTTGCTGTTTACCAGCTGACGGAACGCTTTCAAGATAAAATGCAGCAGGTAATGACAAAGTGCAGAAAGCTAGAAACGTATGACGATATGCTGCCTGTTATTGCAGAAGAACTATCCAACGTGTGTTTTCGCCTTTACATCTGCGATGAAAATGGATTTCAAAAGTCTTCTAACTATGTAAAGAAAAACGAGGATTGGATTCTTGAGCCTGAATATGTAAAGAAAAATTGGAGCTGGCGCCCATATTTTCTTGAGAATATTATTCGAATGAGCTATGAAAAAAAAGGCATATTATCAGATTTGTATAATGATATTGAAACAGGTGAGAATATCCGGACTTTTTCGTATCCGATTGATAATATGCACTATATATTCCTTGATATTTCATATTCTTTTTTATATGAAAGAGACGTTTTGTAGAGAATATATAAGTTGAAGTTAAACCGGCAATCAGCAAAAGCGGTTGCCGGTTTTTTATGTTTTTTTAGAGGGGAACGACAGTCGGTTATAGAGATATGCATAGGCAGGGGAAATTTCGGAATTCTAATAAAAAAGAAGCGAAGGAGCTGAGTTAATTTGAAGAAAATATGCTTACTTGTCTTTTTGATGATGACCTTGTACTCAGGAAAATCTGTTCATGCAGAAGTGTCAGGAGAGATTAGGCATGAAATCTTTATAAATTTGCAGGACGCTTATCAGGCTCAGCTAAGAGCTGCGTCTGCCCATGCTAATCAAGATGCTGCTCGTGAGCTGAAATTATTTTTAGATGATGAGTATGCATCCGTATTTTTTAATGAGGCTCTCTTACAAAAAGCTCAAGGGTATGTCGGAGAGGGACCTGAATATTTAACACACTACATCCCTTTCTTTTCTTTCGATGAACAGACGAAGGTAGCTCTTCATTCCGACCAAAACAAAGCTTATGTCTATCAATTTTTTCCGGCTGTGCATAATGAACGAGTAAAATACCAAGATCATTATGAAATGATCACTTTAGTAAAAAAACAGGGGAAATGGAAGGTGCAAAAGCTTATATATAGTAAGAAACACTCAAAATAGCCGAGAAAAGCTTATTTTGAGTGTTTCTGTTACCCAATGTTCAGAAGCTTCTCAAGCGCTTGAAGGTCAAACCCTCTGATAATTTCCTGATCAACACGAATAGTCGGAGTGGAATAAGACTCTAACTCAGTAGTCATTCGTTTTCGAGCAGAAGCATCTTTAGATACGTCAAATTCTTTATAGGAAACGTGGTGATGCTGTAAAAACTGTTTAACAATTTCGCAAGGTGGGCAAGCTGGTTGTGTGTACAGCTCTATAGATCTCAATGAAAGCACCTCCCTATATCAAAATGAATGGTGTTAAAGTAGAATGAAGTTTTGGATGATACATAGTATATCGCTATGTTATTATAATAAAAAACGACATATATCGCTATAATAAGGCATTTTCTTATGAAAAATCACGTAAAGTACTTGTGTTTTTTTAGTATGTGGCATATAGTGAAATGGTGTCTTTTAAGTATTAGTTTAGATAAAGTACTTATTTGAATTGATATTGTAGAAAAGTCGAATGCGTAATGATGTAATAGGTGAAAGGAGAGATTATATGTCACAATTACAAGGTATTTTAACTCGTCTTGTGAATCTCCGTGAGCAAGCAAGTGGAAGTGAAGCGCCACAACGCTTCTTCGAAGTAGAGGGAAAAAGAATTTGCAGCGTGAAATATCATGCAAAAACTGAAACATACGAACTTGAAGTATATCAAGATGGTGAAAAGCCAGCTATTTATCAATTTGATAACGTTGATATGATTGCAATTGAAATTTTTGAACTTATTCATTAAGGGATAAAGCAAAACGAATGCCGCAAAGGATTTTATACTTTGCGGCATTTTTTTGTTACTGCGTATGGAGTTTTTGCGGTGGCTTCTGTCCTATTTTCCCGAGAAATACCGACAAAGTGATAGCGGATTTTCTGATAAATGGAAGGAAAGGGTCGAATGCTGTAAAAAAAACAAAATAAAAAATTCAGATAATTATGAACTTTCGTTGACACTTGTTTTAAAAAAATCTAGACTTAACATATAAGGGAGAACATCGAGTGTGTCTGCTTCTATTCCCTCTTAAAGGTTCGCATTTACGTAAGCAAGCTATTTTCATTTTGTAGCTTGTTCTTTTTCTCTTTACACACGTGGAAGTTATGAGAAATGGAAGGAGAATGTATAAATGATTGATATTGATCACAATCAGTTAAATCAAATTGAACTTCGAGATTTGCTTGTCACTTCTGATAAAGTTGCTCATGTTCAAGTGGGAAATAATTTAGAACATGCTTTGCTTGTGTTAACAAAGACTGGCTATACGTCCATTCCCGTATTAAACCCAAGGTTTCAGCTGCAGGGGTTCGTGAGCATGACGCTTATTTTAGATTCGATTTTAGGGTTAAAGCGCATTGAATTTGAACGATTAGAAACCATGAAAGTAGAAGAAGTTATGAATCAAAATGTTCCTCGTGTCTCCATGAAAAAATCCGTATTAAAAGTCATAAATGCCATGATTAACCATCCTTTTTTGTGCGTAGAGAATGAAGATGGTATTTTTGAAGGGATTTTAACGCGAAGAAATTTGTTAAAGTCATTAAGGAGGCAGTCCATCATTCTCCCGAAAGAGTCATTTCAATAATTTTTTTAAGAAATCGTGTTTCAGCCTATCTTTCTCCGTTTTTTTCTTATATGATAAAGGTAAAATGAAAGTAAAAAGAGGCTTGAAAGGAATAACTGAATGCAATTAATAGAATGTCGAATGCTCGTTGTATTAGCTCAAGAATTAAATATGAGAAAAGCTGCAGAGAGATTATTTGTATCGCAACCAGCTTTATCACAGAGGCTGCAAACCATTGAAAAAGCATGGGATACACAAATCTTCATTCGTTCGCAAAAAGGACTGTCATTAACGCCTGCTGGAGAAAAGATTGTTCAATTTGCAAAAGAAGTAGTAGAAAAAGAAGATCGGGTTCGCGAGGACTTGCATCATTTAGATAATGAAGTATATGGTACACTCAAATTAGCGGTGGCTTCGATTATTGGACAGCACTGGCTGCCGGCGGTGTTAAAACGCTATATGGATCGTTACCCACATGCTAAAATCTCTCTTGTAACCGGCTGGAGCAGTGAAATGCTTCGCTATCTGTACGAAGATGAGGTACATATTGGAATCATACGCGGAAATCCGGATTGGAAAGGCGTCAAAGAACATTTGTTTACAGATCCTCTTTACCTAGTTGATTCAGAAATTGAAAGGGCAGCGGAAGTAGTAAATACTCATCGACCATTTATTCAATTTAAAAGTGACTCAACGTATTATCAAGAAATTTTAGAATGGTGGCATCGAGAGTTTCATACTACACCGAAGCGTACGATTGTAGTGGATCAGATTGAGACGTGTAAACAAATGGCTTTAAATGGTCTTGGTTTCGCTATTTTACCATCGATTGCTATCAAAGAAGCTGGAAGCCATATTCATCGGACGCCGCTTCTAAAAGCAAATGGCGAGCCAATTACACGAGACACTTCTTTAGTTGGATATGAATCAGCGTTTAAACTGAAGCAAGTTCGAGCATTTGTTGATATTGTACGTGAATACGTAAGAGAAACGGTCTAAAGCGAGCTCAGGTGCTCGCTTTTTTTATTTGCAATCGTTATCTTTTTATTAAAACGATAATGATGCTTGTCATTGTGAAAGCATTTTGTTACATTAAATGAGACATTGCTTACTTAGGAGGAATACATAATGAAAATGATGGATGCTAATGAGATTATCTCATTTATTCAAAACAGTACAAAATCAACACCGGTAAAAGTTTACGTAAAAGGTGAAGTAGAAGGAATTGACTTTGGTTCATCTTCTAAAACATTTGTAACGGGCAACACAGGTGTAGTATTTGGTGAATGGAAAGACATCAAAGCTGCTATTGAAGCAAACGAAGGAAAAATTGAAGACTACGTAATTGAAAACGATCGCCGCAACTCTGCGATTCCTTTATTAGATATGAAAGGAATTAAAGCCCGTATTGAGCCAGGCGCTATTATTCGCGATCAAGTTGAAATCGGCGACAACGCTGTTATTATGATGGGTGCATCGATTAACATCGGTTCTGTAATCGGTGAAGGAACAATGATCGACATGAACGTAGTACTTGGTGGTCGTGCAACAGTAGGAAAAAATTGTCATATTGGCGCAGGTTCTGTATTAGCTGGTGTTATTGAGCCACCTTCTGCAAAACCAGTTGTAGTAGAAGATGATGTAGTAATCGGTGCTAATGCTGTTGTTCTTGAAGGGGTAACAGTAGGTAAAGGTGCCGTAGTTGCTGCAGGTGCAATTGTGGTCGAAGATGTAGCTCCTTACACAGTAGTAGCAGGTACGCCAGCACGCGTTATTAAAGAAATTGACGAAAAAACAAAGTCTAAAACAGAAATCAAGCAAGAATTGCGTCAATTAAACGAAGAATAAGAAAAACGATCAGTTTGCGCTTTTTCTTTGCTGAATTAATAGGTTTTAGCGATTGGGATACTGAATCCTTAAACGTATCATATGGACAAGTTGGAAGCGTGGGCAACCACGCTTTCTTCTTTATTTCGTGAGGAGGACATACACATGGCTGAAAATGAATTTGTGAAAATAAGAAGAGAGCTACATAAAATTCCTGAATTAGGGTTTCAAGAGGTGAAAACACAGCGTTTTTTGCTTGATTATATTAACACTCTTCCGCAAGAGCGCTTAGAAGTAAAGACGTGGAAAACGGGACTCTTTGTTAAAGTACATGGTACAAACCCAACTAAAACAATAGGCTACCGAGCAGATATTGACGGTCTTCCTATCACGGAAGAAACGAATTATTCTTTTCAATCACAGCATGAAGGACTCATGCATGCCTGCGGACATGATATGCATATGGCCATTGGGCTAGGCGTACTGACTTACTTTGCTCAGAATGAAATCAAAGATAATGTACTGTTCATCTTTCAACCTGCAGAAGAAGGTCCAGGGGGAGCACAGCCAATGCTCCAAAGCGATATCATGAAAGAATGGCTTCCAGATTTCATCTTCGCCCTTCACGTAGCGCCTGAATATCCGGTTGGCTCGATTGCACTGAAGGAAGGGTTACTATTTGCTAACACGTCTGAGCTATTTATTGATTTAAAAGGAAAAGGCGGGCATGCTGCTTATCCACATACAACAAATGATATGGTAGTTGCTGCTTGTCAGCTCGTTTCACAGCTTCAAACGATTGTTGCTCGCAACGTTGATCCGCTAGACAGCGCTGTAATTACAGTAGGAAAAATTCAAGGCGGGACGGTTCAAAATATTATTGCGGAGCGAGCTCGCATAGAAGGAACCATTCGCACGCTATCTCCTGAATCAATGATGCGTGTTAAAGAACGAATTGAAGCGATTGTTAAAGGAGTAGAAGTAGGGTATCAGTGTGAAACAGCCATTGATTATGGTTGTATGTATCATCAAGTATATAATCACCATGAAGTCACGCGAGAGTTTATGGAGTTTGCCAAAGCGCAAACGGACGTGGATGTTATTGAGTGCAAAGAAGCAATGACAGGAGAAGATTTTGGCTATATGCTAAAAGATATTCCTGGATTTATGTTTTGGCTTGGCGTTCAGTCTGAATATGGGCTTCATCATGCAAAGCTGCAGCCTCATGAAGGCGCAATAGATACTGCGATTTCACTCATTACAAAATATTTTGAACATAAAGGCAATCAATAAATCGTATAATCATTTTTCCTTATGGCTAAATTAATAGCATGAGGAGGTGGGCAACGATGGCACGAATTGGTGTAGAATACGGTTTAACAGATGTACAGGCTGCACTTCAGCAGCTCGGACATGAAGTGGTACAATTACGCAACGAAAGTGATGCACAAGGGTGCGATTGCTGTGTTGTAACAGGACAGGATTCAAACGTAATGGGGATTTCTGATGCAGTAACGCAAGGCTCAGTTATTACAGCTAGCGGATTAACGGCAGAAGAAATTTGTCAGCAAGTAGGCAACAAGGTACAAGGATAAAAGAAAGCCGAAGGAACAAATCCTTCGGCTATTTTTTATGCATGCTGAGGCTGCTTGGCATCTTCAGGCTGCTTTTTATCAATATTTACTTGATGAGGGAACGGAATATCAATACCGTTTGCGTCAAATGCTTCTTTAAACTCTTTGCGAAGCTGACGTTCAACCCCCCACTGCTCACCGTTTTTAGCTTTGCCAACTACACGAAGCACAACGTCCGACGCGCCTAGACCTTGAACTCCTATTACGCTTGGTCCTTCTACAATGTTTTCATTTGTTGCAGCAACGCGCTCGCATACTTTTTCTAGTACGGAAATTGCTTTGTCAATATCATCATCATACGAAATGCCAATATCAATCAACGCGCGCATATTGCCTCGGGAATGATTGCTTAAGCTTGTAATTTCACGGTTAGGCACATAGTGTAAAGTTCCATCAAACCCGCGAATTTGAGTAGTACGCAGACCTACTGATTCGACAATTCCTGAAAAACTTCCGGTTGTTACATAGTCGTCAACATCAAGCTGTTTTTCAAGAAGTAAAAAGAAACCTGTTACAATGTCGCTAACCAGTCCTTGAGCACCGAACCCGATTGCTAGACCCACAACTCCGGCACCAGCTAATAAAGCTGTCGCATGGATATTTACTGCTTCAAGCAGCATGACGACAAAAATAAAAATAAGTACATATGAAAACACATTAACGGTTAAACTTTTGAGTGTGAGCATACGTCCGCGCGTAGCGTTTTCGCGCTCACTCATTCTTTCAAAGGAACGTTCAATAACTTTTTTACCAATTGCTCGTACAAGTAAAAAGACGATAGTAATGGCAATAAGTTTTAACACAATAACTCCAGCATTGGTAAGAAGCTGTTCCCAGTTGATGTCTTGCATCTTAAACATTCGTTGTTCATCCTTCCTATGTTCTGTTTCAATATTACTAAGTGGGAATTTATTCTGTGGAAAAGATTTTGTAAGAGTATGAGCACATTTGTTTATTCCCGATATTAGACATGCTAAACTGAGAAGGTAAATAAATGCAACCCTTTTATAGCATTTTTTTGCTGAAGTCAGGGTTTAATTTGCCCTCAAGGCGGGCATAACAACTATGTTACCATTATAAGGTGTTGTTTAAATTCATTCTTAATTAATATTGACTAAAAAAACAATATCCATTATAATGAAAACCGTTATAACAGTACATAAGTGAGAATGTTTTATACATTTTCTCATTTAATAATTATTTGGAGGGATCATGTATGCCAGAACGTATGGTAGGTAAACAAGCTCCACGCTTTGAAATGGAAGCTGTATTATCAAACAAAGAATTCGGTAAAGTTAGCTTAGAAGAAAATATTAAAAATGACAAATGGACAGTATTATTCTTCTATCCAATGGACTTTACATTTGTATGTCCAACAGAAATCACTGCACTTTCTGACCGTTATGATGAGTTTGAAGATCTTGACGCAGAAGTAATCGGTGTTTCTACAGACACAATCCATACACACTTAGCTTGGATCAACACTGATCGTAAAGATAATGGTTTAGGTGATCTTAAATATCCATTAGCAGCTGATACAAATCACGTTGTTTCTCGTGAGTACGGCGTTTTAATTGAAGAAGAAGGTGTAGCACTTCGCGGTTTATTCATCATCAGCCCAGAAGGCGAATTACAATATTCAGTTGTAAACCACAACAATATTGGCCGTGACGTTGATGAAACTTTACGTGTTCTTCAAGCGTTACAAACTGGCGGACTTTGCCCAGCTAACTGGAAACCAGGTCAAGCTACTTTAAACGCGTAAGCACAACGTTTAAAAGGTCTAACGTCCACGTTAGGCCTTTTTTTCATCGGATAATAAAGAACATTTAGTTAATAATAGTGAAAATAAGGGAGGCTTTTATTCATGAAATTACGTCAGCCAATGCCTGAGTTAACGGGCGCTACAGAATGGTTAAACGGAGAGGTTACAAAAGAGCAGCTAATTGGCGAAAAGCCAACGCTTATTCATTTTTGGTCAGTAAGCTGTCATCTATGTAAAGAAGCAATGCCTCAAGTAAATGAATTTCGCGACCAATACAAAGAACAACTAAACGTAGTAGCCGTTCATATGCCGCGCTCTGAAGATGATTTGGACTTAACAAAAATTAAAGAAGTAGCAGCAGAACATGATATTACGCAGCCAATTTTTGTAGACAGTGAACATAAATTAACGGATGCATTTGAAAATCAATATGTACCTGCATATTATGTATTTGACAAAACAGGTCAGCTACGCCACTTCCAAGCTGGCGGAAGCGGTATGAAAATGCTTGAAAAGCGCGTGAATCGTGTATTAGGCGAGAACGAATAAATACAGGCAGTTGTAACAGGTGAAAAGCATTCGATGCTTAGTAGAACTTGCATCGAATGTTTTTCTTTTTTGTGTGTAGGAAGTAACTGATAAAGGAAATATAAAAATGTGGATTTTTTCTTGTGAGTTTACACCATACTAACACTAACAACATGATACGAAACTTACTATTGGAGGTAATTTACATATGAAATTAGGTATGATTGGCTTAGGAAAAATGGGAGCAAACTTAGTATTGAATTTACTAGATCATAATCATTCTGTGGTAGCATTCGATGTGAACAACGAAGCAGTACAGAAAGTATCAGAAAAGGGAGCAGAAGGAGCTTCTTCCATTCAAGAATTAGTAAGCAAATTAGAAAAACCACGCATTGCTTGGGTAATGGTTCCAGCCGGAGAGCTCACAGAAAAAGTAATTTCTGAGCTTCAAGAATTACTTGAAGAAGGAGATATGATTATCGAAGGCGGTAATTCTAAGTATAAAGATTCCGTACGACGTGCTGCAGCTTCTGCTGAAAAAGGAATTCACTACTTCGATGTTGGAACGAGCGGCGGAATGGAAGGTGCCCGAAACGGCGCTTGTATGATGATTGGCGGAGATAAAGAAGCATTTGCTACAATCGAACCTATTTTCCGCGACATCAACGTAGAAAACGGCTATCTCTATTCAGGTGCAGCAGGAAGCGGTCACTTCTTGAAAATGGTTCATAACGGAATTGAGTACGGCATGATGCAAGCAATTGCTGAAGGTTTTGATGTGTTAGAGAAAAGTGAATTTGACTATGACTACGAAGCTGTAGCCCGCGTATGGAACAATGGCTCTGTTATTCGCTCATGGTTAATCGAATTAATGGAACGTGCATTTTCAAAAGATGCAAAACTTGACAGTATTAAAGGAGTTATGCATTCTTCCGGTGAAGGGAAATGGACGGTTGAATCAGCTTTAGATTTACAAGTGCCAACGCCAGTTATTGCTTTATCTTTAATGATGCGCTATCGCTCACTTGAAGATGATACGTTTACAGGTAAAGTAGTTGCCGCTCTTCGCAATGAGTTCGGCGGACATGCAGTGGAAAAACAATAAAAAAAGAAGCTGGGACAAAAGTATTTTAGACGAAGTGAAAAACGAACCATTGATCAATATGTTTGATTAGTGGTTCGTTTTTTTGTTTGGGTGAATAGTTTCGTCTTTAGATGGAATTCATTTAGCTATATCCCAACCTCTTTTTTATGACTATTTACCTTTTTTTTGAAAAAATATCTAAAAATTATGGTAATTTATTTCGGGAACCGATATATTTAAATATGTGTGCCACATCTTAACTAAGGGAAAGGACGGGGTATATGGGAACGTTTAAAAAACTAAAAGATTTTTATTTGCCGTACCGAATGTACTTTTTTTATTCTGCTATTTGCTTGTTATTTGTAACCTCCATCACTGTGATTTACCCTATTGTGCTGCAATATACGATTGATCATATCGTGTTAGGAAAACAATATCAGCTAGTCGATAATGTAGCATTTATTTTTATTGGACTGATGATCATCAAAGGAATCTTTACATATATTCAGCAATATTACGGCGACTTATTTGGAATTAAGTCCGTGTATACTCTTCGCAATAAACTTTACCGCAAACTTCAGTATTTACCGTTTTCTTATTATGACAATGCTAAAACAGGGGACTTGATGTCCAGGTTGACAGCTGATGTAGAAGGATTTCGTTTTTTTCTATCTTTTGGCTTCTCAGAATTAATTCGCTTCGTCATTTTACTTACTGCCAGCTTTTCCGTTATGTTCTATTACTCTATTTCACTCACTCTTGTCACAATCTGCCTGCTGCCTTTTTTGGGGGTAGCTGTTTATCGTTTTGATAAACGCGTTCATCCAGCGTTTCGCTTAATTCGCCAATCGTTTGGAGAACTTAATACAAATGTTCAAGAAAATATAAGCGGCATACAGACGGTCAAATCATTATCAAGAGAAAAATTTCAAACCTCTAAATTTAACGATTCCAACGGAGTTTATAAAAATCGAAACATTGAAACAGCGAATGTGTGGGCAACTTATTTCCCCTTAATGGAGTTTATAGGGAATTTATCTATTGTTGGTCTCCTTGCTTACGGAGGAGCGCTTGTTATGAACGGAAGCGTACGTCCTGGAGAGCTTGTTGCTTTCTTTAGCTTAACCTCTTATTTAATGTGGCCTATTATGAATCTAGGGTTTGTTATCAATATGTTTTCACAGTCTAAAGCTTCAGGTGAAAGGCTGCTAGAAATTTTAGAAGAAGAAGAAAAAGTCCATGAGCATGCCGGAAGTTTCTCTATTAATGGAACGGTCGAGTTTCAGCATGTTAGCTTATCCTATCCAAACGAGGATAAAAAATCGCTTGAGAACATATCGTTTTCTGCTTCTAAAGGGAAAGTAGTAGGTTTAATCGGTGCAACTGGAGCCGGCAAAACAAGCTTAACACAGCTGCTCACGAGGTTTTATGAACCGACTTCAGGACAGATCTTAGTTAACCATCGTCCGATTAAAGAGTATCCGCTCTCTGTTCTTCGGAAAGAAATTAGCTTTGTACTTCAAGAAACGTTTTTGTTCTCAAGCAGCATAGGAACCAACATCTCTTATGGCGTGCCGGGTATTTCTAGAGAAGACATTATTGATGCTGCAAAACGAGCGCAGGCGCATGATTTTATTATGGAGCTTCCAGATGGATATGATACGATGCTGGGAGAGAGAGGACTGGGGTTATCAGGCGGGCAAAAGCAGCGTATTGCGATTGCACGAGCGCTTATCTTAAATCCTAGTATTCTAGTATTAGATGATGCCACGAGTGCCGTTGATATGAAAACAGAAAGAGAAATTCAATTGGCTTTAAAAGAAGTGATGAAAAATCGTACGACGTTTATTATCGCGCACCGCCTTTCTTCTTTGCGACATGCCGATGAAATCTTGGTCTTACATGAAGGTCGTATAAAAGAGAGAGGAAGCCATGAAACGCTCATTCAAAAGCAAGGGATTTATAAAAACATTTACGACATTCAATATGAAAGCAGTACGTCGGTGATGAACGTATAACAAGGGAGGAATAGAATGGCAGGCGAAAAAAATAAAGTTGTGCGAGAGCGCTTTTATTATCAAACAGATCAAATCATTGATAAGACGTTTAACTGGAAGCAAATGGCCCGCTTGTTTCGTTATCTTCATCCATATCGAAAAAACTTGCTTCCTTTCTCGTTTCTTATGGTCATTATCACGACGGTCATTAGACTCGCTATTCCTATTTTGATAGGTGTCTATACGCTTGATCATGCTGTAAAAAATAAGAATAGCACGCTGCTCATGCAGTTAGTTTTCATCATTTTTAGCTTGTATATCCTATCTTATATTGCGAATGTCTTTCGGATTAAATGGATGAATCAACTCGGGCAGCACGTGATATATGATTTAAGAAAACATTTATTTACGCATGTTCAAGGGCTGTCGCATCGGTTTTTTGATACGCGTTCAGGAGGCTCTATTCTTGTAAGGATTATGAATGATATTAACTCTCTTCAAGATTTATTTACCAACGGGGTAGTTAACCTGTTTATGGACCTCTTATTGTTAGTGGGAATTGTGGTTATATTATTTTCTCTCAGTCCTGCTTTGACATGTGCTGTTTTAGTCATTTTACCGATTATGTTCTTGATTTCTACAAAGCTGAGAAGAAGAATCCGCCGGTCATGGCAAGTTGTTCGTATGAAGCAGTCAGTATTAAATTCACATTTAAATGAGAGTATTCAAGGCATTCGCGTTACTCAGTCATTTGCTCAAGAACAAGAAAATATGCTGTTTTTTGATCGCATAAACAGTGAAAATTACGAGAGCTGGAGGCAAGCTACTCGAAAAAATGCCATGTTTCGACCGTTTGTAGAATTCACAAATGCTGTCGGAACGGCCATTTTAATTTGGTTCGGTGCTGCACTTATTCAAGATGAGCGGCTAACAATTGGTATTTTTGTATCATTTGCTTTTTATCTGGGGATGTTTTGGGAACCGATTTCTCGTTTAGGGCAAGTGTACAATCAATTATTAATGGGAATGGCTTCATCCGAGCGCATTTTTGAATTTCTAGATGAAAAACCTCTCGTCGCAGATTTGGAAACCGCTACGTCTTTAGAGAATATGAAGGGGAAAGTTGAGTTCAAGCACGTCTCATTTTCTTATGATGGGAAGCGGAAAGCTCTAAACAACGTATCAATTGAAATAAAAGAAGGACAGACGGTTGCTTTAGTGGGGCATACTGGATCTGGAAAAACGTCCATTGCTAATTTAATCACACGTTTTTATGATGTGAACGAAGGGCAGATTTTAATTGATAATATGCCTATTCAAGATATTACGTTAGCGAGTTTACGAGCACAAATTAGTATTGTGCTGCAAGAAACCTTTATTTTTTCAGGAACCATCACGGAGAATATTCGGTTTGGAAAACCGGATGCTACCGATGATGAAGTAATTAAGGCCGCAGAAGCGGTAGGGGCTGCAGATTTTATAAAGCGTCTGAAAAAAGGCTATGATACGGAAGTAGAAGAGCGAGGAAACGTCTTATCGGTGGGAGAGCGTCAATTGATTTCATTTGCTCGAACGCTGTTGGCTGATCCTCGTATTATCATTTTAGATGAAGCGACAGCAAGCATCGATACAGAAACAGAAGTGAAGATTCAACAAGCGCTTAAAACGCTGTTAAATAACAGAACGGCCATCATGATTGCTCATCGGCTATCGACTATAAGAGAAGCAGATAACATCATTGTGTTAGATCACGGAAGCATTATTGAAACAGGCAATCACGGGGAACTTATGCAGCAAAAAGGCGTATATTATTACCTTGTTCAAACCCATGCTACAGCTTAAAAAACAGAAGGAGCTGATCCTTCTGTTTTTCTATGAGAAATAGTAAAGACATATAAGCGTTGTTAACGGGAAAATGAGGTTGATACAAAAGAATTGTGGTAAAATAACGGTAGTTCAGATTTTTTCCTGTACATAATGGAGGAATTCAAATGAAAAAAGAATTTGCAGTCATCGGATTAGGTAGATTTGGTGGAAGTATTTGTAAAACATTAAGCGATCAAGGAATGGAAGTTCTGGCGATTGACATTGATGAAGAAAAGGTAAATGAGTATGCTAACGTTGCTTCGCATGCAGTAGTAGGCGATTCAATGGATGAAGGGGTTCTAAAAAGTTTAGGAATTCGTAATTTTGATCACGTTATCGTAGCTATTGGCGACAATATTCAGGCAAGTATTTTGACGACCCTTATACTAAAAGAGCTGGGGGTTGAAAAAATAACGGTAAAAGCGCAAAATGATTATCATGCCAAAGTATTATCAAAAATTGGCGCCAATTTTATCGTGCATCCCGAACGAGATATGGGACGAAGAATTGCCAATAACATGATTTCAAACAGCGTGCTGGATTATTTGGAGCTATCTGAAGAACACAGCATTGTCGAATTAGTAGCAAGCAAAAGAATGGCTGGCAATACGCTGATTGAGTTAGACATTCGTGCGAAATATGGTATTAACATTGTAGCCATTAAGCGTGATCGAGATATCATCGTTTCTCCTCAGGCGTCCGAAACGATACAAGAAGGAGACGTGTTGATTGTTATTGGAGCAGACGCAGATATCAACCGCTTCGAAAATAAATTTGCCAGTTCCTAATAAAAAAGAGCAGATGCAATTGCATCTGCTCTTTTTCTTTTATTAAACCTCCATAATGATTGGTAAAATCATTGGACGGCGCTTTGTTTTTTCGTAAAGGAATGGAGCCAATGTGTCTGTGATTTCATTTTTAATCTCAGACCATTGTGACGTACGACGTTCCATCACTTTGTTCAAGTGTTTTGTAATGAGGGACTGTGCATCATTAATTAAGTCGCCAGATTCGCGCATATAAACAAAACCACGAGAGATAATGTCTGGACCAGCAGCGATCTTGAAGTCTTTCATATTGATGCTTACAACGACAATAACAAGTCCTTCTTCAGATAAAATACGGCGGTCACGAAGTACGATATTTCCAATGTCACCAATTCCGCTTCCGTCAATATATACAGAGCCTGAAGGGATTTTTCCAGCTACTGAAGCTTCACTGTCGCTTAAAGCTAGCACCTCTCCATTATCCATAATGAAGCAGTTTTCTTCAGGAACTCCACAGTCTGTTGCAAGTTTGATGTGCATCTTCTGCATGCGATACTCACCGTGAATTGGCATAAAGTATTTTGGTTTCATCAAACGAAGCATTAATTTTTGCTCTTCCTGTCCGCCGTGTCCAGAAGTATGAATATCGTTTAGAGCACCGTGAATAACCTCTGCTCCTGCACGGAATAGCATATCAATTGTTTTGCTAACACTTACTGTATTTCCTGGAATAGGTGAAGATGAGAATACAACCGTATCTCCAGGGATAATTTGAATTTGGCGGTGAGTACCATTTGCAATTCTAGATAGCGCTGCCATCGGTTCACCTTGGCTGCCTGTACATAAAATAGTCACGCGGTTAGCTGGAATTCGGTTAATTTGAGAAGGCTCAATGAACGTATCTTTTGGACATGAAATATATCCAAGCTGTTGGCCAATCTCAATAGCTGCTTCCATACTGCGTCCGAATACAGCAACTTTGCGGTTATGCAATACGGCTGCTTCCACTACTTGCTGTAAGCGGTGAATATTTGAAGCAAACGTTGCAAAAATAATACGGCCGTCTACTTTACGGAAAATGTCATGAATGCTGTCACCTACGCGGCGCTCAGACATCGTAAAGTTAGGAATTTCACTGTTTGTACTGTCTGAAAGCAAGCATAGAACGCCTTCTTTACCGATTTCAGCCATTTTTGTTAAGTTAGCCGGTTCGCCCACTGGTGTAAAATCAAACTTGAAATCTCCTGTATGTACGATTTGTCCGTTTGGTGTTTTTACCACAATTCCGTAAGAATCAGGAATACTGTGAGTTGTGCGGAAGAACGTTACCGATGTTTTACGGAATTTAATTACGTCATCTTCAGTAATTTCATGAAGCTGAGCTGTACGAAGCAACCCATGCTCGTCTAATTTGTTGCGAAGAAGTCCAAGGGCTAATTTCCCTGCATAAATAGGAATGTTTAATTCTCTTAATAAGTAAGGAATTCCGCCGATGTGATCTTCATGACCATGTGTAACGAAAAGGCCACGGATTTTATCTGCATTTTTTACCAAATAACTGTAGTCAGGAATAACGTAGTCAATTCCTAAAAGCTCATCTTCAGGGAATTTAATTCCTGCATCGATAAGAATAATTTCATCTTGAAACTGTACGGCATACGTATTTTTACCGATTTCGCCTAGTCCACCCAGGGCGAAAACTGCCGTTTGATTATTTTTTACAAATTTCATTTTCATCATATCTCCAATACTTTAAAATCTTCATGCTGTTGTTCATATTCTAGATAGTCTCCAGTCACTGCTTGAACAAACTCAATATTAATTGAACGTGCTTTTAACTTTTTACGAACGTCACGCTCAGAATCTGCGTTCACATACACTGTTTTTGTATTTTCACGTACAGCTACTTCACTCATTTTTTCTTGAAAATAAACTTTAAAAATCATAACAAAAATCTCTCCTTAATTCCGAAATTCAAATAACTTATTTTATTATATTATAAAATGTGTATGTATTTCATGTATTTTCTAAAGAAACTTGCTTTCACTACATTTTAGTCATCTAAATATAACAAGTCAATTAATTATAGAATAATATTAATAGGAAACGGATACAAGACTATATTTTCCGGGCGTATAAAAAATAAGGGCTATTCCATTGTACGATGCAGACACACACTCTGCAAATTTTACAACAGAAAGCCCTAAAAAAATCGATTATGCCATCGTTTTTTTACGCAATAATTCATTCCAGCGTTTTAGCAGCCTTTTTCGAAAATCTTTTAACATGATTTTTCAGCTCCTTTGTTTTTTTGCGATACCTGCCTGTCTCTCTCTGTACTTTTATTATATGATGAAAAGGGAGAGGTTTCTCGTGGTTAAATATGGAAAAAATGTAAATAGGAACGTCCATTTATAGAGAAATCAGTGCTTGTTTGGTATAATTGGAAATGCCTAACAAAGAGATAAAAAATTATAAAAAATAAGGTGATAAACGTGGAACGAAAGATTATTTTTTTTGATATTGATGGAACGTTATTGGATCATGATAAAAAACTGCCTGCTTCTACAAAAAAAGCTGTCCAGCTGTTAAAAGAGCAGGGGCATGAAGTGGCAATTGCAACTGGAAGGGCTCCTTTTATGTTTAAAGATCTGCGTGAAGAGTTGGATATTCAAACATATATTAGCTTTAATGGTCAGTACATTGTCTTAAATGGAGAAGTTCTTTACAAAAACCCGTTAAATAAAGAAGAGCTTCAGGATTTAACGGCTTTTGCTGTTGAGCATGATCATCCTGTCGTATACATGGATCATGAAGATATGAAATCAAACATTGAATTTCATGATTATATCGAATCCAGCATCAGCACGCTGAAAATTGGATTTACCCACCCTCACCACGATCCTGCTTATTTCAAAGGGCGTGAAATTTATCAATCCCTCTTATTCTGTACAGCGGGAGAAGAAGCTCCTTATGAAGAAAAATTTAAGAAATTTGACTTTATTCGCTGGCATGAATTTTCAACTGATGTTCTCCCAAAAGGTGGATCAAAAGCGCGAGGAATTGAGACCATGATTGAAAAGCTTGGCTTTGATAAAAAAGATGTATATGCATTCGGAGACGGCTTAAACGATATCGAAATGCTTGAGTTTGTCGGAAATGGCGTAGCGATGGGAAATGCGGAAGAAGTCGTGAAAGAAGTGGCTGATCTTGTTACAAAAGATGTAGCAGAAGGTGGTATTCTCCACGGATTAGAGCTAGTAGGATTGTTAAAATAAGAAAAAACGCGAGCTCTAGCTCGCGTTTTTTAGCGTTCATATGGAAAAGCATTTTCAGGTTCTTGAAATGGATGTTCTTTATTAATGTAATCATAAAACATAATTCCGTCTAAATGATCAATCTCGTGCTGAAATACGACAGCAGGAAGGCCTTTCAAACGAATTTTCACTTCTTCGCCTTCAAGCGTTGTGCCTTTTACTGTGATGCGTGCATATCGAGGAACAAATCCTGGGATATCTTGATCGACAGACAAGCAGCCTTCACCGCCTGTAAGGTATGTCTTTTCAACTGAGTGGCTAATGATCTTAGGGTTAAATAATGCATAGCTGTATAGCTTGCCTTTTTCATCCGTAACGTGTACCCCAATCATTCGTTTTGATACATTAATTTGAGGAGCGGCAAGTCCGATACCAGATCGCAGTCCATATTTAGCAGCAATTTCAGGGTCTTGGCTGTTTTTCACATATTCTAATAAGTTATGTAAAATCTTTTTGTCTTCTTCAGAAGCAGGTAACGGTACTTCTTTTGCTACTTCTCGCAGCGTTGGGTGTCCGTCTTGGATAATATCGTTCATTGTAATCAACTTTCACATCTCCCTAGGCTATTTTATAGGTATAAAGTGTACCAAATCCGTATAAAAAAGTCATTACCTCGACCTTGACCACATAAATGTTTCTACTAATTATATGTATCAAACATTTGGAAAAACATGCATAAGAAAAAATAAAAGCGGCAGTTAGCCGCTTTTATTGTATAATTACCAGCCGCCACAGCTGCAGCCGATAATAACTAATAAAATGAACAGTACGATTAATAACACGAAACCTTTATTAGAACCGCCGCAGCCATATCCACCATAACCCAACATAATGTAACCTCCCGTAGTTATCAATCCCAAGGTAAAAAGTAATAAACTCCCTTTTTTTCACGATTGGGTTAGTATAATATATTAAAAGGTGGAAAAAGGGTGTAGATAAATTGCTAATTTCCTACAAAAATTGTATAATGACCCATGAATAAGGGAGGATTTACCAAATATGAAATGCGTCGGAAGATATATAGTTATTGGCATTGCTGCTATGTCACTAGCAGGCTGTGCAGAGGGCTCATCGCCTGAACTTGAGGTATATAATGGATTAGAAAAAGTGGTAGCACAAGAAAAGCAATTTGCTGATCAGCAAAAACCGTTAGCTGATTTAGAACAGCAAGAAAATGCGATATACGACCAAATTATTGAGCTAGGGATTAAAGATAAAAAGAAAATAAAAAATAAAGCACAAAAAGCGCAGCAGTTATTAGATGAGCGTGAAAATAAATTACAAAAAGAAGAAAAAAGCATCAGCGCTTCGCAAAAACAGTTTGAAGCGACAGAGCCAAAGATCCAAAAGCTAGAGGACGGCAAAGCAAAAGAAGAGGCGCTTGAACTATCTTCGTTAATGAAGAAGCGTTATAAGGCCTACCAGTCCTTACATGATGCCTATCTTCATTCCATTGAATTAGATCGTCAGCTATATACGCTCTTTGAAAAAGACAATGTGAAATTAGAGAATCTTGAAACACAAATCGCTTCGATCAATGCTACTTATAAAGAAGTTGAAAAGAAAAAAGAAACGTTTAACACACTAACAGCTGACTATAACAAAGCCAAAGAAGATTTTTATAACAAAACGAAGTTAAAGGTGAAAAATAGCGAGGATAAATAAGAAGGCCTGTGAAGTTTACAGGTCTTTTTTTTTGGCTGAAAAGGAAGGTTTTCTGAAATAAAGAAAGAGTTTCGACACGATTCAAGTAAAAATTACAAAAGGTTATTGTTTTAAAAAATCGTTTATTTGTGGCAAGATAGGAGATGTGCAGACGTAAAAAAAGAGAAGGTTATTATAAAACATATAATACAGTTTGTATCTGTGTAATAGTACAGCGTGTCTTTTTTATGTGTTTTATTTCACAAACTAAAAAAGCGTAATTTCTTGATGTAAATGCATTGACGAACTGTTTTAGTGTATTGTAAACTAGGTAGCGTAGTAAGTGTTGTATTAATCATTTTTGCAAAATAATTAATACAGTTTAACGAAACGCTCGTTTCGCTTAAACTTTCCTTTTACGTAAATGTTTGCACAGAATTCGCTGGGGAATACATAGAAATGTTAAGGATTAGCGAATTCAAAAAGCTACTCGACAAAATATGACTTTTACTTGTCCATTTGGGACATTCTAAAAGCGTGTATGTTTGTTTGATTAGTAAAATGAATTTATACGGCTTAAATGAAAGGAAGAGGTGACTTAGATGGCTGCTAAAACTAAAAAGGCTATTATTGATGTATCAAAGCAACTTGATAAAATCGCTGAGCAGTACCAAACGTTCCAAATTCTTAATGAAGAGGGCGAAGTAGTAAATAAATCAGCGTTGCCAGATTTATCTGACGAAAAATTAAAAGAGTTAATGACTCGCATGGTATACACTCGTATTCTTGATCAACGTTCAATTTCATTGAACCGTCAAGGTCGTTTAGGTTTCTATGCACCAACTGCTGGGCAAGAAGCTTCTCAAATCGCTTCACATTTCGCATTAGAAAAAGAAGACTTCATTTTACCTGGGTACCGTGATGTGCCTCAGTTAATTTGGCATGGTCTTCCACTATATCAAGCGTTCTTATTCTCTCGTGGTCATTTCCACGGTAACCAAGCGCCAGAAGGTGTAGATGTACTTTCTCCACAAATCATCATCGGTGCACAAATCGTGCAAACTGCTGGCGTGGCACTAGGTCTTAAAAAGCGCGGTAAAAAAGCAGTAGCGATCACTTATACAGGTGACGGCGGAGCTTCACAAGGTGACTTCTACGAAGGTATGAACTTCGCAGGTGCATTCAAAGCTCCAGCAATCTTTGTTGTACAAAACAACCGCTTTGCAATTTCAACACCAGTTGAAAAGCAATCTGCAGCACGTACAATCGCTCAAAAAGCAGCGGCTGTTGGTATCCCAGGCGTTCAAGTAGACGGTATGGATGCACTAGCAGTATACGTTGCAGTAAGCGAAGCTCGTGAGCGTGCAGTAAACGGTGAAGGTCCAACTTTAATTGAAACATTAACTTACCGTTATGGTCCACATACAATGGCTGGTGACGATCCAACTCGTTATCGTACAGCTGAGCTTGACACTGAGTGGGAAAAGAAAGATCCACTTGTTCGCTTCCGTAAATTCTTAGAAGCTAAAGGCATCTGGAATGAAGAAGAAGAAAACAAAGTAATCGAGCAAGCTAAAGAAGATATCAAACAAGCTATTAAGAAGGCTGACGATTATCCAAAACAAAAAGTTACAGATTTAATGGAAATCATGTACGAAACTATGCCTTCAAACTTACAAGAGCAATATGAAATCTACAAAGAGAAGGAGTCGAAGTAAGCCATGGCGCAAATGACAATGATTCAAGCGATTACTGATGCGTTACGCACAGAAATGAAAAACGACGAAAACGTATTAGTTTTTGGTGAAGACGTTGGCGTAAACGGTGGAGTATTCCGTGCGACTGAAGGTCTTCAACAAGAATTCGGCGAAGATCGCGTATTCGATACGCCATTAGCTGAATCTGGTATCGGTGGTCTTGCTGTGGGTCTATCGACTCAAGGTTTCCGTCCGGTTCCTGAAATTCAATTCTTTGGTTTCGTATACGAAGTACTTGATTCTGTATCAGGTCAAGCTGCACGTATGCGCTACCGTTCTGGCGGTCGCTGGAATGCACCAATCACATTCCGTTCACCATTTGGTGGAGGCGTTCATACACCAGAACTTCACGCTGATAGCTTAGAAGGTATCGTAGCATCTCAACCTGGTCTAAAAGTTGTAATTCCTTCAACTCCATACGATGCAAAAGGTCTTTTAATTTCATCAATCCGTGATAACGATCCGGTTGTATACTTAGAGCACATGAAGCTTTACCGTTCATTCCGTCAAGAAGTACCTGAAGAATCATACACTATTGACTTAGGTACAGCTGATGTGAAACGTGAAGGTACAGACGTAACGCTTATCGCTTACGGTGCAATGGTACACTCATCATTAAAAGCAGCTGAAGAACTAGAAAAAGAAGGTATCTCTGCTGAAGTAGTGGACTTACGTACAGTTCAACCTTTAGATATCGATACAATTCTTGCATCAGTTGAAAAAACTGGTCGCGTAGTAGTAGTTCAAGAAGCTCAAAAACAAGCTGGTATCGCAGCTAACGTTGTAGCTGAAATTAACGATCGTGCAATCTTAAGCTTAGAAGCACCAGTATTACGTGTAACAGCACCGGATACTGTGTTCCCATTCTCTCAAGCTGAGGGCGTATGGTTACCAGACCACAAAGACATCGTTGAAACAGCTAAGAAAGTACTTGAATTTTAATTAGCATTTTACTGTGATAGAAATCAGCTTTGTGCTGATTTCTGTCTTAGATAAAATAAACACTAACAAATTGAACGCAACTAACTAGGAGGGTGAAGACACGTGGCATTTGAATTTAAACTGCCGGATATCGGTGAAGGTATCCACGAAGGTGAAATTGTAAAATGGTTCGTAAAAGCTGGAGATGAAATTGATGAGGATGATGTACTAGCAGAAGTACAAAATGACAAAGCTGTTGTTGAAATCCCATCTCCTGTAAAAGGTAAAGTATTAGAAGTAAAAGTTGACGAAGGTACAGTAGCTACTGTAGGACAAGTTATCGTTACTTTTGATGCTCCTGGATACGAAGACTTAAAATTCAAAGGTGACGATCATGATGATGCACCAGCAGAAGAAGCTAAAGAAGAAGCTTCAACTCAAGAAGTGACTGAAGAAGCAACAGCTCCTGCAGCACAAGCTGATGTTGATCCTAACCGTAAAGTAATTGCTATGCCTTCAGTGCGCAAATATGCTCGTGAAAAAGGTATAGACATTAAAGCTGTTCCTGGTTCAGGTAAAAACGGACGTATTGTTAAAGATGACATCGATAGCTTCTTATCTGGTGGTTCTACAGCTACAGCAACTGCTGAAGCTCCAGCTAAAGAGGAAACTGCTTCAGCTGAACCAAAAGCAGCAGCAGCACAAGCTATTCCTGAAGGCGACCTACCAGAAACTCGCGAGAAAATGAGCGGTATCCGTCGTGCAATCGCAAAAGCTATGGTTAACTCTAAACACACTGCTCCACACGTAACATTAATGGATGAAATCGATGTAACAGCTCTTGTTGCTCATCGTAAAAAATTCAAAACAGTTGCAGCAGATCAAGGTATTAAATTAACATTCTTACCTTACGTGGTAAAAGCGTTAACTTCAGCACTTAAGAAGTTCCCAGCTCTTAACACTTCAATTGATGATTCTACAGATGAAGTAATTCAAAAACATTACTACAACATCGGTATCGCTGCTGACACTGAAAAAGGTCTTTTAGTACCAGTTGTGAAAAATGCTGATCGTAAATCTGTATTCGAAATTTCGGATCAAATTAACGACCTTGCTGGAAAAGCACGTGATGGTAAATTAGCTCCTGCTGAAATGAAAGGCGCTTCTTGTACAATTACAAACATCGGTTCTGCTGGTGGACAATGGTTTACTCCAGTTATCAACCACCCAGAAGTTGCAATTCTAGGTATCGGACGTATCGCTGAAAAACCAGTTGTACGCGACGGTGAAATTGTAATTGCTCCAGTATTAGCATTATCACTAAGCTTTGACCACCGTATTATCGATGGCGCAACAGCTCAAAACGCTCTTAACCAAATCAAGCGTTTATTAAATGATCCAGAATTATTATTAATGGAGGCGTAATAAATGGTAGTAGGAGATTTCCCAATCGAAACTGATACTCTTGTCATTGGTGCTGGCCCTGGTGGCTACGTTGCAGCAATTCGTGCAGCTCAATTAGGTCAAAAAGTTACAATCGTAGAAAAAGGTAATCTTGGAGGCGTATGCTTAAACGTTGGTTGTATTCCTTCAAAAGCATTAATCGCTGCAGGTCACCGTTTTGAACATGCTAAACATTCTGAAGACATGGGGATTATCGCTGAGAACGTAACAGTTGATTTCTCTAAAGTTCAAGAATTCAAAAACGGCGTTGTAAACAAACTTACTGGCGGTGTTGAAGGCCTTCTTAAAGGTAACAAAGTTGACATCGTAAAAGGTGAAGCTTACTTCGTTGACAGCGAAACTGTACGTGTAATGGATGAAAATTCAGCACAAACGTACAAATTCAAAAATGCAATCCTTGCAACTGGTTCTCGTCCAATCGAGATCCCTGGATTCAAATTCTCTGAGCGCGTAATCAACTCTACAGGTGCATTAGCGCTTAAAGAAGTTCCTAAAAAATTAGTTGTAATCGGCGGAGGTTACATCGGTACTGAGCTTGGTACTGCTTTTGCTAACTTCGGTACAGAAGTTACATTTGTAGAAGCTGCTGATGAAATTTTAGCTGGTTTTGAAAAACAAATGAGCTCTCTTGTTAAACGTAACCTTAAGAAAAAAGGAAACGTTGAAATCTATACAAAAGCAATGGCTAAAGGTGTTGAAGAAACTGCTGATGGCGTACAAGTTACGTTTGAAGTAGGCGGAGAGTCAAAAGTAATCGATGCTGACTACGTATTAGTTACTGTAGGTCGCCGTCCTAACACTGATGAGCTTGGTCTTGAGCAAGTTGGCGTTAAAATGACTGACCGTGGTCTTATCGAAATCGATAACCAAACTCGTACATCTGTAAGCAACATCTTTGCAATTGGTGATATCGTAACTGGACCACCACTTGCACACAAAGCTTCTTACGAAGGTAAAATCGCAGCTGAAGTAATCGCTGGCGAACCTGCTGAAATTGACTACTTAGGAATTCCAGCAGTTGTATTCTCTGAGCCTGAGCTTGCATCTGTAGGTTATACTGAAGCACAAGCAAAAGAAGAAGGATTAGCTGTTAAAGCTTCTAAATTCCCATTCGCTGCTAACGGACGTGCGCTTGCACTTAACGCTGCAGAAGGCTTCTTGAAGCTTATCACTCGTAAAGAAGACGGAGTAGTTGTTGGTGCTCAAATCGCTGGACCTAGCGCATCTGACATGATCGCTGAGCTTGGTCTTGCTATCGAAGCTGGCGTAACAGCTGAAGATATCGCATTAACAATTCACGCTCACCCAACATTAGGTGAAATCACAATGGAAGCTGCTGAAGTAGCTATTGGAAGCCCAATTCACATTGTAAAATAATGTTTTTAAAAAGCTGATGCGTATGCATCAGCTTTTTTTTTGAAGAAAACGGTTTTCATCAAGTATCAGATGCTTGTCAGACAGTTTTTATTGCTGATGAGTATCTCCTTTAGAAGAAACGTGTAAAAAGCGCTGAGGCAGTCTTAAATGAGCTCTAGATGCATACATATGAAGTGGGACGTGCTTTCCTTATAGGTAGATAAAAAATTGCTTCTTTGGATAACGAATGAAAAGGCGGCGAAGGAGCTATGAAGACATATTTCGTTTGGAGCTTACACATTGTTATTTGGATAGGTTATTCACTGGTTGAATTGCTATCAAAACGTGATCAATTGACATCTAAAATTATTTTGTTTTTAGTATTTGCTTATTTAGCTTACGGCATAGCAGAAATGAACGTTAAATCTAAAAGACTGGCGCTTATGATGACGGGCACAACGTCAGCTGTCTGCTTGACGTGTTATCAACTAATTTTATTTTGCACGGCGTAAGAGTGCATAAAAAAAGCGTTAGCTTATATAAGCTAACGCTTTTTTTATCTTACACAGATTTCTTTTCTTTTTTTAATGCGCCTTCTTCTTTAAATGCTTTCATTAATGAGAAGACCGTTAACACCAGCACAATTGAAAATGGAAGTGCTGCTATAATCGCAGCCGTTTGGAGTGCATCCAAGCCACCTGTCCAAAGCAGAATGATTGCTGTTAACGATTGAATTAAGCCCCACGTAAGCTTAATAGAGCCTGAAGGATTTAGATCACCATTTGTTGTCTGCATTCCTAAAACAAATGTAGCTGAGTCAGCTGATGTAATGAAGAATGTAGCAATTAAGCAAATAGCGACAATGGACATGAACGTACCAAATGGAAACTGTTCAAGTACGTAGAATAAAGCAACTTCTGTTCCTTTATTATTGATAACATCCATAACAGGAAGATCCTTGAAAAAGTCTAAGTAGACCCCAGAACCTCCGAATACGGCAAACCATAATCCGCCAAATACGGTCGGAACAGCTAGTACACCAATTAAAAATTCTCGAATGGTTCTACCTCGTGAAATACGAGCAATAAACGTACCAACGAACGGTGCCCAGGCGATCCACCATGCCCAGTAGAAAATTGTCCAATCTTGAACCCAGGTGCTGTTATCAAACGGGCTCAATCGAAAACTCATCGACGGCAAGTTTTGAATGTAGCTGCCAATTGTTGTAACGAATAAGTCCATAATAAAGTTGGTTGGACCTGCAAATAACAAGAATAGCATTAACAGAATAGCTAAAACAATATTAATGTTACTCAAATACTTAATACCTTTGTTCAGACCTGTCTGTGCTGACAGCATGAACAAGAACGTCACGATAATAATAACAATTAATTGAGTCGTGAAATTATTATCAATACTTGGCGACAAGTAAGAGGCTCCACCAGTAATTTGAATAGCGCCCAGTCCTAGAGATGTTGCCACCCCAAAAATAGTTGCAAATACGGCGATGACGTTTATGATCGTTCCAAGAGGTCCATCAACACGTTTTCCTAATAGTGGACGTAAAATATTACTGATTATGAACGGGTAACCTTTTCTAAATTGAAAATATGCAAGGGCCAGTGCAAGAACGGAATAAATAGCCCAAGGATGTAAACCCCAGTGGAAAAACGAATAACGTAGAGCTGCACGAGCTGATTCTGCTGTACCGCCTTCACCAGAAGGTGGAGTATGAAAATGATTGATTGGTTCTGAAACACCCCAGAATACAAGTCCAATCCCCATACCAGCACTAAATAACATAGCAAACCACGAGACATAACCATACTGAGGCTTTTCGTCAGGTTTACCTAGTTTAATGTTTCCGTACTTTGAAAAAATTAAGTACAGCGTAAAAACTAAGAATAATGTAGCTGCTAATAAATAATACCAGCCAAATTTCTCGATGATAAAACTATGTATTGCCGATGTGACAGGTGTAAGCGCTGCGCTTCCTAGCACAGATTCCGGAATAACACCCCATACGATAAATACTGCAGCAATAATAACCGAAATGATAAAAACAGGAGTCAGTTTTTTCATCGATTATCACTCCTTTCCTATTCTATTTTACATAACATAGTTTCTCATATAACCTTTTTAGCTATACATGAAACCACATGGTTATACATTCTAGTAAAGTTTGTATGAAATGTCTACCCTATTAGTAAGAAAAAAAGGCAAGATCTCAAATTCTTATTTTTCGTAATTATTTTAAAGTGCCGAAATAGATATGAAATTAGACATAGTTTTTTCATATAAATAGAGATGATGCTAAGGGGTCAGTTTTTTGAAAACAAATATAACATTTATGAGAAAAATATTTTTAATGTGACATACTAATTAGTTGTTGACATATTTAATGTGACATAATAATATAATATCAAGAGTTGTAAAACGCTTACAAAAAAAGACGGTTAAAGGGGAGTTTACAAAATGGGAACAATCGTATGTCAAACATGTAACTGCACAATTGATCATTTCGAAGATGAGAAAGTGACGCGATTATACTCAACATGTAAAAGCGGAGAATGTCAAAAAGCAGATGAAGATTTAGATTAATTCAATAAAAAAAAGGTGCGGAATTTCGCACCTTTTTTTATTGAATTGCTTTATGTTCTTTAATGACACGAAATGTCTTTAATTCAAAATCTTCCGGACCCTGCACTGGTAAACCTGCCTCTAAGTTTGTTTCAATGTAGGTTAAATTTTCCTCAGTGATGATTTCCCCAGGAATAAAAATAGGAATACCAGGAGGATAGACCATTACAAATTCTGCAATAATACGACCTGCTGACTCATGAAAAGGTACCACTTCGGTTTCAGCGTAAAAAGCATCACGAGGTGTTAAAGCCAATACAGGAATATCAGGTAATAAAATAGCCGGTTTTGCCGTTGTCTCAGAAAGGTTATGGAATTTTGCGGATAACTCACGCAGAGCTGTGACAAGACGTGAAAGATCTTCTTCTGTATCTCCGGGCGTGATAATACATAGAATATTATAAAGGTCAGACATTTCCACTTCGATATTATGAGCTTCACGCATCCATTTTTCTACGTCATAGCCCGTAATTCCTAAATCTGAAACAGAAATAATTAATTTAGTAGGGTCTAAATCATACGTAGCTTTTGTGCCTAAAATTTCTCTGCCTATACATCGGATATGCTCAATTGTATTAATTTCTTTTCGTGCTTTTTCAGCAAGAGAAATTGCACGTTCAGCCAGCTCTTTTCCTTCTGTAGCTAGACGTTTTCGTGCAACATCTAAAGAAGCCAGCAGCAGATAAGAGGTTGATGTTGTTGTCAGCATGCTTAAAATAGACTGTACGCGTTTTGGAGAAATTAAGCCTTCGCGTATGTTTAAAATGGAACTTTGCGTCATAGAACCGCCTAATTTATGCACGCTTGTTGCTGCCATATCTGCACCGGCCTGCATAGCAGACAGAGGCAAATCATCATGGAAGTGAATATGAACGCCGTGAGCTTCATCAACAAGTACAGGCACTTGATACGAGTGGGCAATTTCTACGATTTTACGAAGGTCTCCGGAAATTCCAAAGTAAGTTGGATTGATAACAAGCACTGCTTTTGCTTCAGGGTGCTGCTTTAAGGCTTTTTCTACAGAGTCCGATGTAATACCGTGAGAAATGCCAAGATTTTCGTCAATTTCAGGATGAATAAAAATAGGCGTAGCTCCTGAAAAAACAATCGCACTCATAACAGATTTATGCACGTTTCTAGGAACGATAATTTTATCTCCAGGTCCACATGTCGCCATAACCATTGCCATAATTGCTCCGCTCGTTCCTTGAACAGAGAAAAAAGTATGATCAGCACCAAATGCTTCTGCAGCTAAATCCTGCGCTTGTTTGATAATGCCTTTTGGCTGGTGAAGATCATCAAGGGGACCGATATTAATTAAATCAATGGATAAAGCATCATCGCCAATAAATGAGCGGAATTCAGGATCCATTCCATTTCCTTTTTTATGTCCAGGGATATGGAATTGTGTTGGGTTTTTCTTAGCGTGATTAACTAATCCAGTAAATAATGGAGTTGAAAATTGAGAAGACAACTTTGCTATACACCTCTTTTATCATAAATTGTCAGTCCCTCTAAGCAAAGCTTAGAGGGACTTTGATTGTTTTTTTATCAAATTACAGCATTCAATTTTATATACCAAAAACTAATGGCTGTTGAATTATACATATTAAAATATCAGATCTTTTTTCTACAAAAGAAATTCAACAGAAATTCTACTCCGCAGTTTTCTTGATTTTAACCATTATATAAATGAATGAAACGCGTATGTTTACTACTGTTTGATAATATAAATACAATTTTTAGTTAAAAAAATACAAGTAATTGTAAACTGCTTATTACTTATTATTTTATAGTTCTTTATGTTTTGAAAATCCCCATAAAACAAAAGAATTATAGCACTTATTAACCTATTTGCAAAGATATTTTAAAGAGAAAATAAAAAGAAAAAAAAGGAGAAATTCTTTTGGGTGAAAAGAGAATAAATTTTGTGTACATTATAGATTGTGATAGAGTTAAGAATATAGATATACATAGAATGAAGAAATAAATGGAGTGATGAGAAGTGGAATATCAATACCCTATCTCCCTTGATTGGAGTACAGAAGAAATTATTGATGTAGTGAAGTTTTTTGAAAGCATTGAACGAGCTTATGAAAAAGGTATTGAGCGTGATCACCTAATGGCAGTCTATCGCCGATTTAAAGAAATTGTGCCAAGTAAAGCAGAAGAAAAAACAATCTGTAACGATTTTGAAGACCAAAGCAAATACTCTTCTTATCGAACGATTCAAAAAGCAAAGGCTGCTTCTTCTGGAGATATCATAAAAATGTAAAAACTGAGACTGGGACAAAAGTAGTTTAGCCGAAGTAAAAAACGAATCATTAATCAAATTGTTTGATTAATGATTCGTTTTTTTTGTTACGGTGAACATAGAGTTTATCTGTTTCGTTTCTTCTAGTTGATTGGAAGGCAAGGCGAAGACTCCTGCGGGGAAAGCGGAACAGGCGAGACCCCGCAGGAGCGCAAGCAACGAGGAGGCTCACCGGCAGCCCGCGGAAAGCGAAGTCTTGCAGGGAAATCAACTGCGGTGTCACAAGCGTTTTTCAGCTTATGTATCCCATTTATTGGTCTTTCGATGAGCTTCCTTTCGTTATGTGTCACCCTCATTTTTTTATATCAATTCGTTAAAATTATGCATATGCTTTTTTAGTTAGTTCATATAATGGAGTTACCGTATGAAATGTTTGTTCAATACGAGCCATCCATTCTTCGCCGTTCATTGCAATCGCTTCTTCTTTTGGAATCGTAATGCCGCATAGGATCTCAGCTTTTTTAACCGTCTCTAGACGTTCAAACAAACTCTCTAAGTCTTCAGAAGATAAGTCGCCCATTTTTTCACTATCAGGTTTTGTATGATCTTTCGACCAAACAAACGAGTCTGGGATATTTTGACAAATCTCCTCCATGTTTTGTTTTAGCAGCTTTCCAAATTGTTCTTTAATAGGTGATTCGTAAATGACGGCGAACCACACAAAGACGTGTGTTTCCCAAAGGCCAATTTGAAAATGAGGGAGCTTTTTATACCCGCGTTTACTGTTAGCAAAGGCTACCCACGTATCTGCTGGCGGGTTAACTGTTCTTCGTGCATGTTTGGCAATGTGTACGAACATTTCATCTCCACAAAGTGAAGAAAGAGTAGGAGCAAAATGATTGCTCAATTGTTCGAATTTTGGGCGTATCGTTGTCTTGATGGCTTCCATACGTGCATCAAGCCCCTCGATACGGAATACGTTAAAGTCATCTTGTGAAAATCCTGAGAATGCCATGTGAAACCTCCGTTTTTTTAGTGAATATGTATAGCTGCTGTGCATCTATGCAAGTAAGTATGATTTACGCGAAGATTCTACCACATGAAAAGCATAAACACCAATTAATTCGCATATGCTTGTCAAAACGTGTCTATCATTTTTTTATAGGTAATCACACAATTTAGTTGCATGAGATTAGGTTTCGACATAGACTATATCAATCAAAATATCTGAAAATTTAGTTTTCTATAAGTGGGTTCAATAATTTGAGAGGGGTGTTTGAAACATGAAACAAGTGGTGAATATGTATAAGAAGAATGATGGACAAAAAAGATTAGGTGTAATTCGGTTGGAGTTAGATTACGAGTTAGCGACGTTATATGAAGCCATGATGGAGAATAATGAGGAACAAAAACAAAAATGTAAGCGAAAGCTCGAGAAACTTCGTGAAGAAATGATATCTCTTCAGTAGCAGACACGGGAATAAAATAGAACAAATATGGGTAAACTGTAAAAAAGGATTAAACTGAATGAGCAGATTCATAAGTGGTAACAGAGCACGTGGGAGAAGAAGCGGCAGTTCTTCTCCCACGTGCTCTGTTAATTGACATCTTGCAGAGGTTTTTTTAAGCTTAAATAAGAGACGTATTTTTGAGGGGGAATTGAGATGACACAACGCTGGAAAGAAATTGATACATACGTTAAAGAGTGGCTAAAAGAAGCTGGACAAAAAATTCAACAGTCGTTTAGTAAAGAACTTCTCATTCAAACGAAATCGAATCCAAATGATTTAGTAACAAATATGGATAAAGAAATTGAACAGTTTTTTATCTCAAAAATCAATGAAACCTTTCCGGAACATCATATTCTCGGAGAAGAAGGATATGGGGAAGAGCTTGAATCAGAAGAAGGAACGATTTGGATTATCGATCCGATCGACGGTACGATGAACTTTGTTCATCAGCAGCGAAATTTTGCTATTTCCATCGGTATATTCGAAAATGGTGTAGGACAAGCAGGTTATATTTATGATGTTATTCATAATGAGCTGTATCATGCTTTAAAAGGACAGGGCGCGTTTATGAATGACATCCAATTGCCGAAACTTGAACCTGTACCAGTTGAAGAAGCTATTATTAGCTTAAATGCAACGTGGGTGACGGAGAACCGCCGTATTGATCCTTCCGTATTAAGTCCGCTTGTGCGTAAAGTAAGAGGGACCCGTTCATATGGATCCGCAGCTATTGAGCTTGCTTACGTAGCGGCTGGACGCTTGGATGGATACATTACTTTACGTTTGGCTCCATGGGACTTTGCTGCCGGTAAAGTGTTGATTGAAGAAGTTGGAGGAGTCATGACGGATTTAGAAGGGAAGCCGTTAGAGATTCTTGAAAAAAGCAGTGTATTTGTAAGCAAACCAACATTACATGACGAAATCTTTCGTACGTACCTTGAAGGAAAGTGGAATAAATAAAATAGAAGTGAAGACTTACGTGTAGTCAAAGAATTTTGTGATGAAAAAACGTCATGAACCATTTTGATGTTGCAAATGGCCATGACGCTTTCAATCATCGCAAAAAAATTACAGCTGCCCTTTTTCTCGCATTTTTTTCTTAGTCGTAAAGCCAAGACCCATTACAACAATTAAAGCTACGATAGCTAAAATGACCCCGAGAGCGCTTCCTTCTCCGATAAATATGCCAATTGACATAATAGCTGCAGTTGCGATGAATGCATATAAAACGAATACCCACTTAATGTTTCTCATGTTGATTCCTCCCATTTGTAACGGATATTTATAGTGTACAACAAAATCATTCTGCAATTCTAGAGTTAGTGTGATATAATAGCTTAGTTATTACAAGCATAGGAGTGAAATGCGTGAACATTCGTAAAGATTTACGTAATATTGCCATTATTGCCCATGTAGACCATGGGAAAACAACGTTAGTAGATAAATTATTACATCAGTCCGGAACATTCCGTACTAATGAGCATGTTGAAGAACGTGCGATGGATTCAAATGACCTTGAGCGTGAGCGTGGAATTACAATTTTAGCGAAAAACACAGCTATTAATTATAAAGATACGCGTATCAACATTATGGATACGCCAGGACATGCTGACTTCGGTGGAGAAGTTGAGCGTATTATGAAGATGGTAGACGGTGTTCTACTTGTAGTAGACGCATACGAAGGATGTATGCCTCAAACGCGCTTTGTATTGAAAAAAGCATTAGAGCAAAACTTAACGCCGATTGTTGTTGTTAACAAAATTGACCGTGACTTTGCTCGTCCAACTGAAGTAGTTGATGAAGTAATTGACTTATTTATTGAACTAGGTGCAAGTGAGGAACAAATTGAGTTCCCTGTTGTTTATGCTTCAGCAATCAACGGAACGGCTAGCACGAACCCTGAAAAGCAAGATGAGAACATGTCATCTCTATTTGACTCAATCATCGAGCACATTCCAGCACCAGTAGACAACAGCGACGAACCACTTCAATTCCAAGTGGCAATGCTTGACTACAATGACTATCTTGGTCGTATCGGTGTAGGGCGCGTATTCCGCGGAACAATGAAAGTAGGCCAGCAAGTTGCATTAATGAAGCTTGACGGTACGGTAAAACAATTCCGCGTAACGAAATTATTCGGTTTCCTAGGCTTAAAGCGTGTTGAAATCGAAGAAGCAAAAGCAGGAGACCTGATCGCTGTATCAGGAATGGAAGACATCAACGTAGGTGAAACAGTATGTCCGTTTGACCACCAAGATGCACTGCCAATTTTACGTATTGATGAACCTACTTTACAAATGACGTTCTTAGTAAACAATTCACCGTTTGCTGGTCGTGAAGGTAAATTTGTTACATCTCGTAAAATTGAAGAGCGCTTAATGTCTGAACTTGAGACAGATGTAAGTTTACGCGTGGAAAATACTGATTCACCGGATGTATGGGTCGTTTCAGGACGTGGAGAACTTCATTTATCTATTTTAATTGAAAATATGCGTCGTGAAGGATATGAGATTCAAGTATCAAAACCTGAAGTAATCGTTCGTGAAATTGATGGCGTTCGCTGTGAGCCAGTTGAACGTGTGCAAATCGACGTGCCTGAAGAACATACGGGTTCTATTATGGAATCAATGGGTGCTCGTAAAGGTGAAATGGTTGATATGATTAACAACGGCAGCGGTCAAGTTCGTCTGATCTTTATGGTTCCTGCACGTGGTTTAATCGGTTATACAACTGAGTTCTTATCGTTAACTCGTGGATTCGGTATCATTAACCATTCATTTGATAGCTACCAACCAATGCAGCAAGGTCAAGTTGGAGGTCGCCGTCAAGGTGTGCTTGTTTCTATGGAAAGCGGTAAATCATCTACTTATGGAATCCAAGGCGTAGAAGACCGCGGTACAATTTTCGTGGAGCCAGGTACAGAAGTATACGAAGGTATGATCGTAGGAGAACACACTCGTGAAAATGATATCGTTGTTAACATCTGTAAAATGAAGCAAATGACGAATATGCGTTCTGCTAACAAAGATCAAACAACAGGTATGAAAAAACCTCGTATTATGTCTTTAGAGCAATCACTTGAATATTTAAACGAAGATGAATATTGTGAAATCACACCAGAATCTATTCGTCTACGTAAAAAAATTCTTGATAAAAATGAACGTGAAAAAGCAGCGAAAAAGAAAAAATACGCTGACACGAAATAATAAAAAAAGGAAGTCGTTAGCTTTATTTGCTAGCGGCTTGTTTTTTATCAATTATATCAGAATTTTCTATTTTTTGAAAGCGTTTTATAAAGAGATAATTTGGAAAGGAAAAAGGTGGCTTATATCGAATAATGTAAAGTAAGGAATAGGGGGAAGGAAGATGGATGTAAAAGAACACCTTTCATTTTTTGCTGCTTTGTATCAAGTAGATGAACATGCAAAAATAGGAATGTGGCTGTTATACTTTACTATTTTAGGGCTATCTGTTCTTGTGTACAAACTCGGGTTTGCAAAGAAGCTGCCGCTTTTAAAATCTGTGGTTATTTATCTATTTTTAGCTTTTGGATGTACGATTTTAACGTTTTTAGGCATTTTTTTACCTGTAGCTGAAGGGCTTGTGGTTGCAGCGCTTGTATTAATTATTTATAAAATACGGCTGTATCAGGCTAAAAAGCAAAACTCCACGTTGGGTTCATAAAAGACTACATAAAAAGACGCTTGTAGCTACAAGCGTCTTTTTAGTATGATATAGCCGAAGACAAGAGCGGCTGCGAAAATTAAATGGCCAGCTGTCCAATAAAAAATTGCTACTGCATCATCCACCGCAGGCGTAGGCTTAAGCGCAAGCAGCGTCAACGGAAAATACAAAGGAATGGTTGGAAGTGTTAATAAAAAAGAACACAATACGATTTTTCGAATAGACATATTGTTTAATTTACCTACTATGTAAACAAAAACGATCCCAATTGCAACGGCAATGAATAAATGAAAAACAAACTCCACCCATTCAGGCCATTGAATAGGGCCAATGATAGGAATAAAATCAACATTTAATAAAAGGGTATAAACTTGTTTGCCGGTTAGCCATTCTATCCATTTCAAACATAACCCAAGGGTAATCCCGCTGAACATGCCAATACTTATTCCTAAACGGAGCACCTTACCAATCCTCCTCTGTCTTTTTCGACTCATATAGTTTAAAGTTACCAGTAGCTATGCGTTCTTTTGTTCGTTTTTCAATCCGTTCAGAACATTCATTGCACATATATGTATGGATAGGACGGTTGCGCAGTCGTTTTGCCACGAGCGTTTCATCCTCAATTGTTTCAATTTTATCGCACATGACACATTGTACTCTCATTTCTATCACCTCAACTTCTCTATACATCATTCTAGCCGAAAATTCTTGTTTTATAAAGTTTTTTTGCGGTGCTATCTCTCAGGAGAAAAGGAACGATAGGAAAACATTCCTAAAGAAGCAGGTAATTTTGCTTGTTAGCTCGAAGATAGTAACTAGTAAGTACATAAACAGTAGGAGGGATGAAAATGGCCAACGAAGTCGAGACTCAATTAGTAGATGCATTATACGATGAGCTACAGACAGAGAGATTTGCAACCATTTCAACTATTGATTTTGAAACAAACGCTCCAAATGTTAGTGCCATTTCGTGGTTAGTAGCTCCGACTAAACAAAAAATTCGATTTGCCGTAGATGTCAAATCGAGGATTGTAGAAAACATTAAACATACGAATAAAGCAGTGGTAAATATTCTTGCTAATGAATCATGCTACTCAATCAGCGGAATAGCTGAGGTAGTGCAGGAAAAGTTAGAAGGAGTAGCTTTAAAGTTGACACTAATTGAACTAGATATTAATGAAGTAAGAGATGTCATGTTCTATGGCTCTAAGATTTCAGTAAACCCTTCATATGAAAAGACCTATGATCCAGTAGCAGCCGCTAAACTCGATAAGCAAGTAATTGAAGCGATAAAAAAAGCTTAGCAGCGGCCTGCCGCTAAGCGACTTTCTTATTCATTTTTTTGAAGATGATTATTAGATTGTTTTTCCTGCTCATTCTTTAAATTTTGCTCTTGTTTATTATTTAATTTTTGATTGTTTGTATCTGTTGAACTAGGATTTCGGCGGATTTCTTCTGCAAATTCAGGCATCACTCGGTTTACAATGGCTGCTAATTCATCTAAAAATCCTGTAACCGGCCGACCTTTGCGAATTTCATTTCCAATTTGTTTTAGCCGAGCGACCGTATCAGGATCTGCAATAACAACAGAGTTAGCGCCGTACGGATCAGCTTTCAGACCTTCGGCAACTGTATATTTGATTGAACTTACTTCTGAACGATCAATATCTTTGCCGACGTCAATGCCTACGATTGCATACTTGCCGAGCACAATGGCAGTAGCATCATTTACATTCGGAACGCTTGAAGCCAGTTCAACTAAATGCGCTGATATTTCATTAGCAGTACGCTTGTGAGAGCGTTCAGGAGATGAATTTTTGACCTGTACAATTCGATCTGTCTTTTGCCCTTCTTCAACGTCTGCTTGATTATTGTTGCAGCCGGTTAGTGTAATAAAACATAAGCTAATGGATAGAAAAAATTTGTTCATGTGGGAGACTCCTCCTTATGAATGACTCATTTTTTGTAGTAATTTGTATTTAGTTTCTAATAGTTCTTCTATCTTTATACACGTGTTCATATATTTAAAGAAAATGGTCCGTCCATTTAAGGTCACTTCACACATGTGCGTTACATAGTATATAAATGGATGGGTGCCTTGTTTCACTCCTTACAGGAAAAACAATCGGAGTAGGAGGCTGAATTATTGGGAAAAATTTATGTATTAGATACGAATGTTTTATTACAAGATCCGCATTCAATTTTTTCATTTGATGATAACGAAGTAGTGATTCCAGCCGTTGTACTAGAAGAAGTTGATTCGAAAAAAAGAAATATGGATGAAGTCGGACGAAATGCAAGGCAGGTATCCAAACTCATTGATAACTTGAGACAACATGGAAAGTTATATGAGAAAATCCCGTTAGAAAATGGGGGCCATTTGCGAATTGAACTCAATCATCGCTCTTTTCAACAGCTTCAAGAAATCTTTGTGGAAAAAACAAATGATAATCGAATTTTAGCTGTTGCTAAAAATTTATCCCTTGAAGAGGAAACAAAAGAAGATGGACGTGAAGTGATACTAGTGAGTAAAGATGTGTTGGTACGTGTGAAGGCTGACGCAATCGGTTTAAGAGCAGAAGATTTTTTAAGTGATCGAGTAGTGGAATTCAATAGTATTTATACAGGCTTTTCAGAAGTCTATATTGCAAAAGAACTGCTGAGTCAATTTTACGAAAAAGGAGAGCTGCTAACGTCTCAAATTGCAAACCACTCCTTTTTTGCAAATCAATTCTTAGTGATGAAAGATGCATTTGGAGGATCCGGATCAGCCATCGGCATTGTTGATCAAACAACAACGAAAGTAAAAAAACTTTTATTTGAATATGATCATATCTGGGGAATTAAACCTCGAAATGTTCAGCAAATTATGGCGTTAGAACTTCTTCTTAGAGACGACGTTCAACTGGTCACGTTAATTGGAAAGGCAGGTACGGGGAAAACGCTGCTTGCTTTAGCTTCAGGACTTATGCAGACGGAAGATCTAGGGTGTTTTAAAAAACTGCTTGTAGCTCGTCCAATTGTTCCTTTAGGGAAAGATATTGGATTCTTGCCAGGAGAAAAGCAGGAGAAGCTTCGTCCATGGATGCAACCAATTTATGATAACCTAGAGTACTTATTCAACACTAAAAAACCTGGAGAACTGGATGCGATTCTAGCGGGGCTGAGTTCAATAGAAGTGGAAGCCTTGACGTATATAAGAGGCCGAAGCATTCCGGAACAGTTTATTATTATTGATGAAGCACAAAATTTAACGAAGCATGAAATTAAAACAATTTTAACAAGGGTAGGGGAAAAGAGTAAAATTGTGCTTATGGGAGATCCGGCTCAAATTGATCATCCTTATTTAGATGAGTATAACAACGGATTAACGTACGTAGTTGAAAAGTTTAAAGAGCAAAAAGTATCGGGCCACGTTCGGTTAATCAAAGGAGAGCGCTCCGGGCTAGCACAATTAGCAGCTGATATTCTTTAAAAAAAAGTGGGGTCCCTTTTGGAACCCCACTTTTTTTATTATGTAACGATGATTTCTTCCACATATTTAATAGGGTTATTTCGGTTAGATCCGTCCGGTAAATAGACATAGATAGGCCCGTCTTCTCTAAGAGGCTTTCCGTCTTGGCTGAAACCAAAGATTAGTTTTTGCGCTTCTTCTAATGAAAAAGAAATCAGCGCGTCTTTTGTTTTAAATGAAACGTTGGTAGCGTCTTCAGTAGGTGAAGCGTTTGCTAGAAAAGGTGCAAATAAAATCCCAAATGTTCCATTTACTAGCTCCTGTTTTTTGAATTTCTTTTCGGTTTTTAACGTAGGAGGAAAGACGGCTCCTTCTTGAATTTCACGGTCCCAATGCTTAGAAACAGCCTTTGTGTACGCTTCTGTCTCATCTTTTTGCTCTGGTGGATGTTCAAAGAAAACGTCCATATCGAGCTTGCGGTCATCGAAAATCCACACGCTTGGGTCGAGTGTCAGCGTATATTTTACTTTTCCTTTTAACATAATAATTGAATTCATCATAAATGCCCCCTTGCTAAAAGTATAAGCGCTTTCTCCTTATTTGTCACTTTGATGAAAAAATTTAGTTGAGAGTGATTCTCGTATGATATAATGTAAGAGTCAACGAAAGTGCGAAATTTCCTACATCTATGGTAATGGTTTTGAGAAAGTAACAGTATAAAAAAGACGGCCAGCCTCACGGACATGTTTATCCTTGCTTTTTTGGAGCATAGCCTTTAAAATTGAGAGATAGATTAGGTAATCGCTCGCGAACGGAGGGATTGAGTTTGACGCCTGAGACAATGATAGATCATCGTGAAAAAGCGTATGCGTTGTTAAAAGCTGATGCAGATAAGATTTTGCAATTAATTCAAGTTCAAATGGATAACTTAACAATGCCACAATGTCCTCTCTATGAAGAGGTTTTAGATACACAAATGTTTGGTTTATCAAGAGAAATTGATTTTGCAGTTCGTCTTGGTTTAATTGATGAACGTGTTGGAAAAACATTGCTAGACCGCCTCGAGCGTGAACTTTCTGCACTGCATGAAGCGTTTACAAAAAAATAAAAATCACGCGATCGAAACTCAAACTATATACAAACGTAGTTTGAGTTTTTTATTACAGGTGGTTGAAATTTCCTAATTTACTCAAATTTGTACATAAAAGATGAAACGAAACAGAAACACGTCATTTTTAAAGGAAGAGGGTTATGGTAAAAAAAATATTTAGGCATTTTGACTATTCAATTGTAATTCCAGTGCTGCTTCTTTGTGCGGTTGGACTAGTTATGGTTTACAGTTCAAGTATGATTGTAAGTATTACAAGATATCATACGTCAAGTGATTTCTTTTACAACAGACAAAAAATGTGGCTTGCGTTTACGCTTGTATTGTTCATTTTAACAATGCTAACACCTTACAAGCTGTATCCTAAAATACTGCCTTATGCGATTCTGGGCATTTTTGTACTGCTTTTGCTTGTGTTTGTAATGGGGCATACGAGTAACAATGCGCAAAGTTGGCTGCAGCTTGGCGGAGCAAACATGCAGCCGGCTGAGTATGCCAAGCTTGTTGTCATTTTATACTTATCATATGTTTTGTCTAAAAGGCAAGAGTATATTGACAACATCAAAAAAGCTTTTTTTGGACCTATGGGTCTTGTATTTCTAATATTAGGTTTTGTAGCGATTCAGCCTGACCTTGGAACGGGATCAATTATTTTTGCGATTTCCGTTACCATTATGCTATGTTCGGGAATCTCTAAAAAAACCTTTTTCCGCATGTTAGCACTAGGTATTATTTTGCTTACGGTCATTATTACGATTGGTTTTTTTACAGGTCAGTTTACTGCCAATCGAATCGGCCGTTTTACCGGTGCGTCAGATCCGTTTGCTAATGCTCAAGGAACCGGTTATCAGCTGGTTAATTCATATTTAGCAATAGGTACAGGAGGCTTAAAAGGCCTTGGTTTAGGAGAAAGTGTACAAAAGTATGGTTATCTTCCCGAGCCCCATACCGATTTCATTATGGCCATTATTGCAGAAGAATTAGGATTCTTTGGAGTTATGCTCGTGCTGGGCCTTTTAGGCTTCTTAATTTTCAGGATTTTAATGCTGGCTAAAAAATCTCAGGATCCGTTTGCTAGCATGATTTGTATTGGAGTAGCCAGTATGATAGGTATTCAAACAGGCATCAACCTTGGAGGGCTTACGGGACTCATTCCGATTACCGGCGTCACGCTTCCGTTTATCAGTTACGGGGGGTCTTCGCTACTAACGCTGATGGTGTCTATGGGAATTATTGTAAATATTTCATTTTTCGTAAATTATCAAAATAAAAAACAGAAAAATACGGAAAATATTGTGCTACATCCGAACAATACATCAACAACAAGCGATTGATTTTCGTAAAAAAATTGTGTAAAAAAAGCAAAAATTTATTGGAATTTTATTATTTTCCATTGATTTTTGCTTTTCTTTTATCCAATTTTGCTATATATTGAAGTTTATACGAAATTGAGAGGAGATTAGCAACATGAGTTTTGTAACTAAAAAAATCAAAAAAGTATTAGTAGCAAACCGGGGAGAAATTGCGATTCGTGTATTTCGAGCATGTACTGAACTGAATATTCGGACTGTTGCAATTTATTCGAAGGAAGACGCAGGTTCTTATCACCGTTACAAAGCGGATGAAGCCTATTTAGTAGGAGCGGAGAAAAAGCCGATTGATGCTTATTTAGATATAGAAGGCATCATCGACATTGCTAAGTCTCATGATGTAGATGCTATTCACCCTGGCTATGGTTTTTTGTCAGAAAATATCCAATTTGCAAAACGTTGCGAAGAAGAAGGCATTATTTTTATTGGCCCAAAATCCAAGCATCTTGATATGTTTGGCGATAAAGTAAAAGCACGTCATCAGGCTATTCAAGCAGATATTCCCGTTATTCCTGGTACAGATGGTCCTATTGATTCAATTGACGAAGCAAAAGAATTTGCTAATCAGCATGGATATCCTCTAATGATCAAAGCAGCTTTGGGCGGAGGCGGTCGAGGCATGCGTATCGTTCGCGATGCAGACAGCCTGAATGAATCTTATGATCGTGCCAAATCAGAAGCAAAAGCGGCTTTTGGTAATGATGAAGTATACGTCGAGAAACTAGTTGAAAATCCAAAACATATTGAAGTGCAAATTTTAGGTGATGAACAAGGAAATGTTGTGCACCTTTACGAACGCGACTGTTCAGTGCAGCGTCGTCACCAAAAAGTAGTAGAAGTAGCACCAAGTGTTTCTATAGATGAAGACTTACGTCTCCGCATTTGTGAAGCAGCTGTGCAGCTGATGGAAAAAGTGCAGTACATAAATGCTGGTACAGTAGAATTTTTAGTATCAGGAAACGATTTTTATTTTATTGAAGTAAATCCACGTGTTCAAGTAGAGCACACAATTACTGAAATGATTACAGGTATTGATATCGTTCAATCGCAAATTTTAATTGCGGACGGCTACGCACTTCACAGCAAGGAAGTGTCTATTCCTGCACAAGACCAAATTCACGTACATGGATATGCAATTCAATCTCGTGTAACGACAGAAGACCCGTTAAATAACTTTATGCCGGATACGGGTAAGATTATGGCTTATCGTTCTGGTGGCGGTTTTGGCGTACGTTTAGATACGGGAAACAGCTTCCAAGGTGCTGTCATTACGCCGTATTATGATTCACTGTTAGTAAAAGTAACAACATGGGCCTTAACATTCGATCAAGCCGCATCAAAAATGGTACGGAACTTAAAAGAGTTTCGTATTCGTGGAATTAAAACCAATATTCCATTTCTTGAAAATGTAGTAAAGCATGATAAGTTCTTAACAGGCGCTTATGATACATCCTTTATTGATACAACGCCTGAACTTTTCGTCTTCCCTAAGCGAAAAGACCGCGGAACTAAAATGCTTACATACATTGGGAATGTTACGGTAAACGGATTCCCGGGTGTATCGGAAAAGAAAAAGCCAATCTTTACGAAACCGCGTGTTCCTAATGTCGATATAAAACAACCAATTCCAAACGGAACAAAGCAGATTTTAGATGAAAAAGGCGCTGAAGGGCTAGTAAATTGGGTGAAAGAACGCAAGGAAGTGCTATTAACGGATACAACCTTCCGTGATGGCCATCAGTCTCTTTTAGCAACGCGTATTCGTACAAACGACTTAAAACAAGTAGCTAACCCAACTGCACGCTTGCTTCCGGATTTATTTTCTATGGAAATGTGGGGAGGAGCAACGTTTGATGTCGCTTATCGATTCTTAAAAGAAGATCCGTGGGATCGCTTGCTTACTTTACGTCAACAAGCGCCAAACGTTCTTTTCCAAATGCTTCTTCGCGCGTCAAATGCGGTTGGATATAAAAACTATCCTGATAATGTAATCAAGGAATTTGTTGAAAAATCAGCTTATGCAGGTATTGATGTTTTCCGTATCTTTGACAGCTTAAACTGGGTGCAAGGAATGACTCTTGCAATTGACTCTGTTCGTCAAACAGGGAAGATTGCAGAAGCAGCGATGTGTTATACAGGTGATATTTTAGATCCGACGCGCCGTAAGTATGATTTGGATTACTACAAGAACTTAGCAAAAGAGCTTGAGCAGTCTGGAGCACATATCCTGGGCATTAAAGATATGGCGGGTCTTTTAAAACCACAGGCAGCTTATGATTTAGTATCGGCTCTAAAAGAAACGGTTGATATTCCAATTCACCTTCATACGCATGATACAAGCGGAAACGGTGTATACACGTACGCAAAAGCAATTGAAGCAGGTGTAGACATTGTAGACGTAGCCGTAAGCTCAATGGCAGGCTTAACGTCTCAGCCGAGCGCTAACTCTCTTTATTACGCATTAGAAGGTGCGGACCGCAGACCAAATCTGGATATTAAAAATCTAGAAGAGCTTTCTTACTATTGGGAAGACGTGCGAAAATATTACCAAGACTTCGAAAGCGGGATGAATGCTCCTCATACGGAAGTGTACGAGCATGAAATGCCAGGCGGTCAATATAGCAACTTACAGCAACAAGCAAAAGCAGTTGGTTTAGGAAACCGCTGGGATGAAGTAAAAGATATGTATTCACGCGTGAATTTGTTATTTGGTGATATTGTAAAAGTTACGCCATCATCAAAAGTAGTTGGAGACATGGCATTGTTTATGGTTCAAAACAATTTGACAGAAGAAACGCTGTTTGAGCGCGGTGAAACGCTTGACTTCCCGGATTCCGTTATCGAATTGTTTGAAGGGTATTTAGGACAGCCTCACGGGGGATTCCCTAAAGAGCTTCAGCGCATCATTCTAAAAGGCAGAAAACCTATTACAGTTCGTCCTGGAGAACTGTTAGAAAATGTGGACTTCGATGCAGTGAAAGAAAAGCTATTTAAAGACTTAAATCGTCAAGTGACGAGTTTTGATGCCATTGCTTATGCTCTGTATCCAAAAGTATTTATGGATTATCACAAAGCAGTCGAACAATACGGAGACATCTCTGTTCTTGATACACCGACTTTCCTATACGGCATGCGTTTAGGAGAAGAAGTGGAAATTGAGATTGAAAAAGGAAAAACCTTAATCGTTCGCCTTGTATCCATTGGAGAACCGCAGGCAGACGGTACGCGAACAGTATACTTTGAATTAAACGGTCAGCCTCGTGAAGTCGTGATTAAAGACGAAAGTGTCAAAACAACCGTTACGGCAAAACAAAAAGCCGACCAAGGAAATCCGTCCCACATTGGCGCTTCAATGCCTGGAACCGTTATTCGAGTAGTAGTAGAAAAAGGCGATAAAGTCTCAAAAGGTGATCACTTAATGATCACAGAAGCAATGAAAATGGAAACAACCGTGCAAGCACCATTTGACGGCGTGATTAAACAAGTACACGTATCGAATGGAGATGGCATCCAGCCGGGAGATTTATTAATTGAATTAGAAAGCTAATCAAAAAAGGTACGAGCTCAGAGCTCGTACCTTTTTTGATTAATTATGTGTATGACGCGTTGCAAGTAAGGTCAAGTAGCTTAATACACCGAATAGGAAAGAGATAATTAAAGAATGAGCAAGCGCGAGCTCTAGCTGCAGACGTGTGACAACAACAAGCATACCGGAAACCGCCTGAAAAATAACTAGAATGAGAGCAGCTAACCATCCGTAAAAAATATTTTTTTGATGACGATAATATTTAACTGCATGAATAAAGGCAGCTAAAATCCATACAAACGTTAAAACAGCAGCGGATCGATGTCCCATTTGAATCCACTGATTCAAATCAACGGGTAGCCAACCGTTTCCGTTTGAACAAAATGGAACGTCTGGACAGGCTAAGCTAGCTTCTTTATGGCGAACAAGCGCGCCCGTGTACACAACGGCATATGTGTATAAGATAACCCCGTAAATATGTTTTTTCATTTTAGAGCCTAGCTGCATATTAGCTGTGTCGAGCTTTTGATCCACTTCAAAGATGATAAGTGTTAACAGCAGTACAGAAGCAAACGAAATAAGGGAAATACCAAAATGAAGAGCAAGCACCGCATCTGATTGCCCCCACATAACGGCAGCGGCCCCAATTAATGCTTGCAGTACTAGGAAGAAAAAAGAGATAAACGCTAAAGGTCTAACTTCTTTTATATGTCCTAATGAAACCCATGCCCATACGCATAAAGCGAGTACAAGAAAGCCCGACACGCCAGAAACTAAGCGGTGGCTTAATTCAACAACGGTTTCAAATGTTAAAGGGTCGGGAATGAGCTGTCCGTTACACAGAGGCCAAGAATCTCCGCACCCGTCTGCTGAACCAGTTTTCGTAACAAGAGCACCGCCAAGTAGAATAAGTAACATGGCTATGCTCGTCACAACGGATAAAAACTTTAATCCAAGTCGCACAATAATCACCATCCTAAAAGCAAAGTAAGTAATATAACGAGCTAAACATTTTATCCTAATCTTTTTGTATATTAAACATAAATTTCATTTATTCTCCATAAACTTGATTGAATTTGTTATAATGGTAGAAAGTGTAAGGGTTGTTCATGAGTTTGACTCTGCAGATATGTAAAAGGTACCGTACAGAAAACTATTTTACTTGCAGAAATATCTTTTAACAAGTGACAGGGACATGCATTTAGCTCATGACAAAAAAAATCCATATTTTTTTCATGAATTCTTCACAAAGTAACGGCAAAATATGGTTTAATAAACATGAGAAATAGATAATTCTCTACTATTTTATCGTTTACATGTGAAGCTTTTAAGTAGTTTCGGTGAGAGGAATATGACTTCTTTGTGAACAAAGAGGAGATTTTTGTAAAAATATGTTGAAAACGCCTTCATTTATAGACTCTTTATTTACTAGATAAAAGTCTGTGGATGAGTAAAGGAGGAAGCGCCATGGAAGATTCAAAAATGGTGGAAGATTCAACGCTTTCTGCATCGCCTAACACAGCTCATGTAAGCGAAAATAGTTCCATTTGGTCAGATTTTTTAGCTACGATTAAAATCGGAATAGTCAACTCAAATTTCATCACCACCTTTACTGGTTTTTGGCTAGCTCTTTTCTTCAACGAACAACACTTCTTAGAAAACCTGGATAAAGCATTTTTTACTTTAATAGGTTCTTCACTTATCATCGCCGGTTCATGCAGTTTGAACAATTACATAGATCGTGACATTGACCCTCTAATGGAACGAACAAAGGGACGACCTACAGTGACAGGAAGTTTTACACCTTTGACGGTCCTTGGGATTGGAATCGGTTTGACGTTAACCGGCTTGCTTATGCTACTAGTTGTTTCTTCCGTAGCCGCTCTCATCGGATTAGCAGGAATACTTACATATGTAGTTCTTTACACCATGTGGTCCAAAAGACTATACACAATTAATACAGTAATCGGAAGTATATCAGGCGCTGTCCCGCCATTAATTGGATGGGCCGCTATCGATCCCAATTTACACGTAGTGGCTTGGGTATTATTTTTAATCATGTTTATTTGGCAGCCGCCTCATTTTCTAGCTCTTGCTATGCGAAGATGTGAAGAATATCGAGCAGCGGGAATCCCTATGTTGCCTGTTGTACATGGTTTTGAGCTTACAAAACGACAGATTCTCATTTGGATTGCTTGTTTGTTGCCATTACCTCTTTATTTATACGAATTAGGCATTCCATTTCTAATTTTGGCCACTGTTTTAAACATAGGATGGCTATTTTTAGGATTTGCTCAATACAATAAACAAGAAGACACAAAGTGGGCTAGCATGATGTTTGTCTACTCACTAAACTATTTAACTATTTTATTTGTCTCAATGATTGTCGCAACGCTTTTTGCCTAGATAAAATCTTTCACTGAATGCGACGCTGCACAAGGGGGATTTCTTCTACATGTAGAATTCATTATAGAAGGAATAAGTTTTATGCTCAAGAGGGCATAGATGAAATCACGTCAATGAAAGAGAGGTTGGGGAATGGTATGAAAAAATGGCGATTGAACTTTCGTGTTTTGTCGTTATTTACGCTGCTTGCATTCGTGTTATCGGCCTGTGGAAAACCGTTTTTGTCAACACTTAAGCCTGCAGGTGAGGTAGCTGAAGAACAATATTCGCTTATGCTTCTTAGTACAGCCATCATGGTTTTAGTTATTATTGTGGTCACCATTATCTTTATATTTGTTATTCTGCGCTTTCGCCGTCGTAAAGGCGAAGAAAACGTGATTCCAAAGCAAGTGGAAGGAAGCAGAAAGTTAGAAATTATATGGACAGTGATTCCTATCTTGCTGCTCATTATTTTGACTGTTCCAACGGTCATCTCAACATTTAAGCTAGCGGACGTAAAAGGAATGAAGGACAAAGATGCTGTCGTAGTAAATGTGCGTGCTAACTTGTACTGGTGGGAATTTGAGTATCCTAATCAAAAAATTATTACATCCCAAGATCTAGTTGTTCCAACGGATAAAAAAGTCTACTTTAATATTAAAGCTTCTGACGTCAAGCACTCATTCTGGATTCCTTCAGTTGGAGGAAAGCTCGATGCTAACACAGAAAATGATAATAAATTCTGGCTAGTGTTTGATTCTAAAAAATCGAAGGAAGCTAACGGGGTTTTCTACGGAAAATGTGCTGAGCTTTGCGGTCCATCTCATTCTCTTATGGACTTTAAAGTACGGGCTGTATCAAGCAATGAATTTGATACGTGGGCAAAAGATTTGAAAAAGGCAAAGCCTGATGTAGAAACAGCATCCGCAAAAGCGGGTCAAGAGGTCTTTAATGAAAGCTGTATCGGATGCCATGCTGTTGATGTCAAAGACAATCGTCCAGAGCAAGCTCGTCAAGCACCAAACTTAGCCGGTTTTTCTGAACGTGAGCGTGTAGCTGGAGTGCTTCCTCACAACAAGGAAAATATCAAAAAATGGTTAAAAAACCCTGAGAAAGTTAAGCCGGGTAATAAGATGAGTGGTACATATCCTGACTTAACTGATGAACAAGTAAATGAGCTAGCAGACTATTTAATGAGTTTAAAAGAAAAATAAACGTCCAGTCGTTTTTAAAAGGGGAGGTTTAGCGATGAGTACACTCAGTCAAAAGAAGGGTGTAGGTGGAACAATTTGGGACTTTATGACAACCGTTGATCATAAAAAAATCGCCATTCTTTATTTAATTGCCGGCGGTATCTTTTTTCTAGTCGGAGGAGTGGAAGCGCTATTTATACGTATTCAGCTGGCTATACCAAGCAATGACTTTGTTAGTGCAGGAACGTATAATGAAATTTTAACAATGCATGGAACAACGATGATTTTCTTAGCTGCCATGCCGCTTCTTTTTGCTATGATGAATGCAGTTGTTCCGCTGCAAATCGGAGCTCGAGATGTAGCATTTCCATTTTTAAATTTGTTAGGTTTTTGGTTGTTTGCCTTTGGGGGACTCTTTTTAAATCTAAGCTGGTTTTTAGGAGGAGCACCTGATGCAGGTTGGACATCATATGCTTCGCTGTCTATTGCATCGCCTGGTCACGGAATTGATTTTTATGCGATAGGTTTGCAGATTTCCGGAGCCGGGACATTGATTTCAGGTATCAACTTTCTCGTAACAATCATTAACATGAGGGCGCCAGGTATGACTTATATGCGTATGCCGCTGTTTACGTGGACGACGTTTGTTGCATCAGCTCTTATTTTGTTTGCGTTTCCAGCACTGACGGTTGGATTGTTTTTAATGATTTTTGACCGCTTGTTCGGTGGAAACTTTTTTGACGCCACAATGGGTGGAAATACGATTATCTGGGAACATCTTTTCTGGATATTCGGTCATCCGGAAGTATATATTTTAATTCTTCCAGCGTTTGGTGTTTTCTCGGAAATTTTACCTACTTTTTCAAGAAAGAGATTATTCGGATACTCGTCGATGGTTTTTGCTACCGTATTAATCGGATTTTTAGGGTTCATGGTGTGGGCTCACCACATGTTTACAACCGGACTTGGTCCGATTGCAAATGCCATTTTTGCTGTCGCTACGATGGCCATCGCCGTTCCAACTGGAATTAAAATTTTCAATTGGCTGTTTACGCTTTGGGGAGGAAGTATTGAGTTTACGTCTCCAATGCTTTACGCTGTCGCCTTTATTCCGTCATTTGTTATCGGGGGAGTAACAGGAGTTATGGCAGCTGTAGCACCTGCAGATTATCAATTTCAAGATTCTTATTTTATCGTTGCTCACTTCCATTACGTTATCGTAGGCGGTGTCGTATACGCTATATTAGCAGGTGTCACATACTGGTGGCCAAAAATGTTTGGCAAGATGTTAGATGAAAAGTTAAGCAAAGCAACGTTCTGGCTCTTTTTGATTGGTTTCCACTTAACGTTCTTTATTCAGCATTTCTTAGGTCTAATGGGGATGCCTCGCCGCGTATGGACGTTCTTGCCTAATCAAGGTCTCGACCTTGGGAATGCAATCAGTTCATCAGGAGCTGCTTTCATGGCGGTTGCTACGCTCATTTTACTTGTTAACATTATAAAAACCACTGCCAAAGGACAAAAGGTAGGAGGAGATCCTTGGGGAGACGGACGTACATTAGAATGGGCTATTTCATCTCCGCCACCAGAGTATAACTTTAAACAAACGCCGCTTGTACGCGGGTTAGATGCATATTGGATTGAAAAAATGGCAGGAAATAAAGAAATGACGCCAGCCGAACCTCTTGGTGATATTCATATGCCAAACTCATCGTTTATTCCATTTATGATATCGCTTGGGATGTTTATTGCAGGGATTGGCTTTTTGTATCGAAATGATCATGCGTGGGGAGATGTTGTAGGGATTATCGGAATGATCGTCATGTTTTTATCGATGTTCTTCCGTTCATGGATTGATGATCACGGCTTTCATATTCACAAAGAAGACTTAGTTGATGATGACAAGGAGGCGAAGATGTAATGGAGACTGAACAAAAGCTAACCGCTGAAACTTTCCCTGCTTCGCCTGAAAAAGCAACGCTTGAAGGGAAAAATAAATTCACCGGCTTTTGGCTCTTTTTAGGCGGGGAGACGGTTTTGTTTGCTTCACTTTTTGCTACTTATTTAGCTTTGCGCAATTCAACGATGTCAGGACCTAAGCCGGAAGAATTGTTTGATATTAAGCTTGTTTTTGCAGCAACCATGATTTTATTAACAAGTTCACTAACAAGCGTATATGCTATGTATCATATGAAAAATTTTGAGTTTAAAAAGATGCAGCTATGGTTAGGCGTTACGTGGCTTTTAGGTTTAGCGTTTTTAGGGCTAGAAATCTATGAGTTCAGGCATTATGTTCATGAAGGGCATACGTTTACAAGCAGCGCATTTGGTTCTTCTTTCTACGCGCTGGTTGGGACACACGGAGCTCACGTAACGTTCGGACTGCTTTGGATTGGTTCTTTGATGATTCGAAATGCGAAGCGGGGGCTAAACTTATATAACGCTCCTAAATATTATGTCGCAAGTTTATACTGGCACTTTATCGATGTTGTGTGGGTCTTTATTTTCACGGTTGTATATTTAATGGGAATGGTGGGATAAGCTGATGACGACAAATCAATCAAACTCAGATAACCCAAGGCTCAATTTAGAATATCGTAAAAAAAGAAACGCAGAAGATATGAAGATGCAAGTTATCTCTTTTGCAATGATGTTGTTTTTAACACTAATTGCTTTTTTTGCGGTTTATCAAGAGTTTAGCGGATGGTACATTATGCCGGTGATTGTGCTCTTGGCGGTTGTTCAAGTCATCTTTCAACTTTATTATTTCATGCATATGAACCACAAAGGACATACCATACCAGCATTTTTCTTGTATTCAGGCGTATTGGTAGCTCTTTTAACCATTTTAGCTTTTGTAACCATTATTTGGTGGTAAAGAAAAGGGCTGGCATGCGCCAGTCCTTTTCATCATCTGTAGAAGGAGGAATAGACGTTGATTAACAATTTGCAGATGTTTGGTTTTGAAGCACTTTGGAGTCCTTACTATTTTTTAACCATTTGTCTGGTGACCGTCTTATATTTTTTCATCGTTGGTAGATGGAGAGGGAATTTTATAGGAGCGGCGGCCGTAGACAGAAAAACAAAAGCGTATTTTGTTATCAGCATGGTTCTTTTGTATATATGTAAAGGAGGACCTGTAGATTTACTAGGGCACTTTATGTTTAGTGCTCATATGACGCAAATGGCAATTGTTTACTTGGTGATTCCCCCGCTTTTTATTTTAGGAATTCCACCGTGGTTAGCTCGTTCTGTTATTTATGTAAGAGGGGTTAAACCTGTTTTTAAATTTTTTACAAAGCCCTTAATTGCTTTACTATTATTCAATGGGTTATTTTCTTTGTATCATATTCCGCTGCTTTTTGATGTTATTAAAACGGATATGACGCTTCACGGAATCGTGAGTGTTGTATTATTTATCGCTGCATTTTGTATGTGGTGGCCACTCATTAATCAGCTAGAAGAAGAACAAACGCTAAGTTCTTTAAAAAAGCTTGGATACATTTTTGCAGATGGCGTACTTCTTACTCCAGCGTGCGCGCTGATTATTTTTGCAAACCATTCTTTGTATGCGACGTATACAGACTCAAGCGCTTGGGTACAAGCTCTTTCCCTTTGTGTACCGCCTTCTATGATTGCAAGTTTAGGGCAGCTTGCTCCTGAGATGTTTAATACGCTGCCTCCCGTGGAAGACCAGCAGCTAGGCGGCGTTATTATGAAGATCATTCAAGAAATTGTGTATGGAACGGTTTTAGGCTTTATTTTTTTTCAGTGGGCTCGAAAAGAACGAGAGAAAGATACGTACATGCCTGATTTTACTGAACCTCAAGATATAAAACCAAAGGAATTTCCGTCTACTCCTCCTTTGAATTAAAAAAAGCGCAGTCTGATTACTGCGCTTTTTCTAATTCTATAGCTGAACGGTTTCAAGCTGTGATTTGATTTGTGTTAATATCTTTTCACACTGTTCTACAAGGGATGGCGGGAAATATTCTCCGTCTCCATATTCTACACCGTGAGGATAATAATGTTTGCCTAATAGAGGTGTCATAAGGTGAATAACAGCATGCCTGCCCCCTACATCGCCTGAAATAGCATGTCCTTGGACTCGCAAATAGAAGGTATCTCGCTGAAACTCGAATTTTCGATCGTACGTGACGCGTTCATAATCCCATTGTCCGGCGCGGACCAGGCCAAATTGATGCATAATCTCATCTAATAAATCTAAATCTACCTTTAATGAATCAAACTTTGCATATTCAAATTTCATATGAACTCCCTCCCAAAACAGATATACCCCAACTAAATCATAAGCTGAATGGATAAAACTTGCAATATCTAATAAGGAAAAATGTAAACGTTATCTATTTTTATTTAAACGTTTTAAATGCGAAAGTTTACTAAAAAGTTGGTCACACTATAAAGCGAACACACTATGTAAAGGAGGATAAAACAATGAAAACTGTACAAGAGGTAATGACAGCTGATACGGAAACATGCACCACGCTCGATAACGTATATGAAGTGGCAGTGAAAATGAAGGAATGGAATGTAGGCGCAATTCCAATTGTCGATAGAGATCAGTTAGTAGGAATGATTACAGATCGAGACTTAGTTATAAAAGGCATTGCAGAAAAGAAGCCAAATTCAAGTAAAGTAACGGATGTTATGAGTGAAGAGCTTATAACTATTACAGCGGAAGCCTCTGTAGAAGAAGCTTCTAAGCTTATGGCTCAACATCAAATCCGTCGTCTTCCTGTTGTGGAAAATCAAAAGCTAGTCGGGATTGTTTCGCTAGGTGATTTATCAACGTTTCGCTATGCAAATGAACGTGCAGGAGAAGCGCTCTCAGACATTTCAGAACATACGCATTAAAAAGCGAAAGCCAACTGTTTGCAGGATATTCGTAAATAGTTGGCTTTTTCTTTTGTTTCCTTCATACCGATAGCTATTTTTTTTTGAATGCATGTATAATAGAGATAAAAATAAGTTAAACAGGTAAAGAAAACAGGTGTAAGGAGAGGAAGAAAAGCTGAAAAAAGTTATTTTTATTCTCGTATTAATAGTGGCATTTGTATACGCGGAGGATTATTTACCTCAGCTAGAAAAATATCTAACGGGTCAAAATATTGAGCAAAACCAAACGGATTCCAAAAGTCAGCCCACCCAAGAAGTGGCTTCTTATGAAAAACAAAGTGAAAATATGATGAGGCTCATTGGAGATCATTCAGAACAGTTAATTGGAATGCTTGGAGAGCCGGATCGTATTGATTCTTCTGCATATGGCTATGACTGGTGGATTTACAAAAAGAATCGTCAAACGTATGCGCAGGTAGGAGTAGAAAATAATCAAGTCGTATCCGTATACGTCATTGGTTCAAAAACAAATACAGATCCTTTTGAGATTGGTGAGAAGCGGGAAGAAGTGGAAAAAAGAGTTTCACTTTCATCCGAACTCACGCTTCAAAAAGACGGAAATGAATACCGATTTCGTCTGAGTGAAGAGGATATGAAAATGCGTCCAATTATTAAATATGGAGATGTATACGTCCAACTATATTTTGATCAGTTCCTTAATACAATCTCAAGTATTCGAATTATGGATATGGACACGCTATTAAAACAGCGTCCGTACGAAATTGTTTATCGCGGCGAGCTTCCAACAGCTCCGTCATTGACAGCAGAGGAGTGGAAAAGTGTCCAAGAAGGAGAAGAGCAGCAAATTATCGATATTACAAATGTAATTCGAGACCGTTTTCAGCTGTCACCTTTAGCTTGGGACGAAGCCACTGCCGGAGTAGCTTATTTACACAGCAAAGAAATGAGTGACTTAAACTATTTCTCTCACGTTTCACCAGCACAAGGTGATTTAGGCAACCGTCTGCAAAAAGGTGATGTAGTATACCGTATCGCGGGCGAAAATATTGCCTCGAATTATCAGGATGGAATCGCTGCGGTTGAAGGGTGGCTTAATAGTGAGGGACATCGTAAGGCTTTACTCAATAAAGAGTTTACGCGTCTTGGTGTAGGTGTATATGAGAAGTATTATACGCAAAACTTTATCACTCCAATGAATGAATAGTAAGATTAAAACTTCCTTTTGAAAATAGGTCTACTCTTGTCCTCTTTCTCATAAGTTTTAGTAGAGGTTAGAGGAGGGACGAGAATGAAAGGAAGAATAGTAGGAATATTGCTCGTACTTTTCTTTGCATATACGACTACTGTACATGCAGCTGAAGGGCAGTGGGAAAAGCTTGATAACTTATCTGATCAAACGCTATCGCTTGTAGAGCAAAAGGAGTATAAAGCAGCCCAACATTTGTTCAGAAATTTTTCGAATGAATTTACCAGTCTCAATACAGCTTCTTTGGGCGTATCGGCCGAAGATATACGTATTTTAACTCTTTGTTATGAACAGGTAGAAAGGTCTCTTTTATCTTCTGATTCCAGTGATGAAGAACGTCTTCAAAAAGCTACTCAATTTCGATTATTAGTCGATGCGCTGCACAGCAAGCATCAGCCTATGTGGACTGAACTCGAAGGCAGTATGCTAGCAACATTTAAAGAGATGCGAAATGAAGCAGTAAAAGGACAACAGGCGGCTTATGAAGCGCAGCTTAAGCAATTTTTAAAGGAATATGATATGATCTTACCGAGCGCGCAGGTAGACGTGTCGTCTCCCTACGTACAGCGTGTGAGCGCAGACGTTCACTTTTTACAAAGTGAAGGAACGCTAAGTGAGATTAACGATGACCAGTTCAACCAAATGGAACAAAATTTAAAAGATTTTTTTGAACAAGTAAAAGAAAATCGTACGGACCCGTCTTTTATTTGGGTTACAATTACCACCGGAAGTATTATTATTGCTACACTTTTTTATGTAGGAGCGCGAAAATATTTCGCTGACCAGAAAAGAAAGTCAGCCAGAGGGCGTAATGATTGACGTAAAAGCGCAGAATTGTCTAAAATAAAAGAGTAGTCAAACACATAATGAAAGGTGTGGGTAAATGAGCTTTTTGATTTATTTTCTCATTATTATCCTTGTGCCAATTTGGGCACAGTTTAAGGTGAGAAGTGCTTACAAAAAATATTCACAAGTAAGCAACTCATCAGGAATGACAGGGGCAGAAGTAGCAAGGAAAATTTTGGATGAAAACGGATTGTACAACGTTCACGTAGAGCCTGTAGGCGGATTTTTATCCGATCACTACGATCCTCGCTCAAAAGTCATTCGTTTGTCAGAAGACAACTATTATGGAACGTCTGTCGCAGGCGCTGCCGTTGCGGCTCACGAAGTGGGACACGCGATTCAAGACAAAGAAAACTATTCGTTTTTACGCCTTCGCCACTCGCTTGTGCCGGTGGCAAGCCTTGGATCAAACGCTTCTTGGATTTTAATTATGATTGGAATTATCGCGTCGATTAAGCCGTTGCTATTGTTAGGTATTATCTTCATGGCAGCAGCGGTCGTATTCCAAGTTGTAACACTGCCTGTTGAATTTAACGCTTCAAGCCGAGCGATGACGCAAATCGTCTCAGTCGGAGCGATTCGAAATGACGAAGAGCGCGAGACGCGCAAAGTGCTTAACGCAGCGGCTTTAACATACGTAGCAGCCGCAGCAGTAGCAGTTCTTGAGTTGGTTCGTTTAATCATGATTTATACAGGAATGAATAACGACGACTAATAAAAAAATACCGCATTAGCGGTATTTTTTTATCTTTCAAGCGGTTTTTTATTTTCATCAAGGGTAAATCCTTCACCTAAGACATCATGAACATCCGTAACTGCAACGAAGGCGTGTGGATCTACAGAAGTAATAACTTGCTTTAAACGGAAAATTTCATTTTTACTAACAACGCAGTATAGCACGTTGGTATCTTGCTTAGAAAAAGAACCCTGTCCTTTTAAAATCGTCACGCCTCGATCCATTTCTTTCATAATTTTATCCGATATGGCTTCGTTATGATTCGAAATGATGGTTGCGCCTTTGGCCGCATACGCACCGTCTTGCATAAAGTCAATAACCCGTGCAGCGACAAAGACTGCAACAAGTGTGTACATAGCTTCTCGGTAGGATAAATAAATGAGAGACGCACTAATTACAATAAAGTCAAAAAGAAACATCGTTTTCCCCATATTCCACCCGATATATTTTTGAACAACACGGGCAATGATATCGACTCCTCCTGTTGTTCCTCCAAACCTGAAAATAATGCCAAGACCCACTCCAATAAAAACACCGGCAAAAAGAGCTGCTAGAGTCATATCATGGCGCAGGGGCATATTCACCGGAAAGCGCTGGAATATCCATAAAAATAGCGATAAGCTAACAACTCCGAGCATGGTATAAATAAATGCTGTTCTCCCTAATAGTTTCCACCCTACAAAAAACAAAGGAATATTTAACACTAAGTTAGAATAAGAGGGATCAATGTTAAATAAGAAAAATAAAAGCAGGGTAATGCCTGTGAATCCACCTTCAGCTAAATTGTTTTGCATGTTAAAATTAACAAGTCCAAACGCAAATATAGCAGAACCAAGCAGTATAAAAATAATATTTTTTAATCTGAGACCTTTCATACTTACAAACCTCCTATGACCGTTTTTGCACTACCTTATCATAAAGGAATATATTTCATTTCGTAAATAACTATCGAAAAGATTTTTGAAAATAGTAAAAAGTGATGATGTTTCTTCTAGTGCTATGTATTAGTAGTATCCTCAATTCGTAAAATATAGACAGATTTTTGAGAATTAAGGGAAACGTGAGGAATATTGTGAAAGAGCATCTGACAAAGGCGTGGTAAGAAGAAGTAATTACACTAAATAATTTGAAGTAAAGATGTTATAATAGTAAGCTGAGTGTACTTCTAAAAGAGGTGAAATAAAAAGATGTCAAAAAAAACGATGGAGCAAATGCAGCAAGAAGTTGATGCATATATTAGCCAATTTAAAGAAGGATATTTTAGTCCTCTTGCTATGCTTGCGAGAATGTCGGAAGAAGTGGGCGAATTATCGCGCGAAATTAACCACTATTATGGTGAAAAGCCGAAGAAAACGACTGAAGCAGAACGTACGGTCGAAGAAGAAATGGGCGACATTTTATTTGTATTAATTTGCTTTGCAAATTCATTAAATATTGATTTACAAGAAGCGCATGATCGCGTTATGAATAAATTTAATACGCGTGACAAAGATCGCTGGACGAAAAAAGAAGACTAAGGAGAGAAAAAGAATGGACAAAATTCGAATTGTACTTGCAGGACCAAGAGGTCGTATGGGAAAAGAAGCTGTATTATTAATAGAAGAAACAGAGCATTTTGAATTAGTAGCAGCGGTGGATCGTATCAATGAAGGAAAATACATAAGTGATATTGAAGGAATGCCAAATGTACAAGCGCCGATCTACACGGATATTGAAAAATGTTTTCAAGACGTTAAGGCAGATGTTTTAGTTGATTTGACAACACCTGAAATTGGGCGCGTTCATACTAAAACAGCTTTAACATATGGAGTACGACCTGTTGTAGGAACAACTGGCTTTTCAGAAGAAGATTTAAAAGAATTAAAGCAGCTTGCTGAAGAGAAGGAACTTGGCTGTATCATTGCACCTAATTTTGCGATTGGCGCTATTTTAATGATGAAGTTTTCACAAATGGCAGCTAAATACTTTGATGATGTAGAAATCATTGAAATGCATCATGATCAAAAGTTAGATGCACCATCAGGAACAGGCTTAAAAACAGCGGAGCTGATCAGTGAAGTTCGTGAAGCAAAAAAACAGGGTCATCCTGATGAAAAAGAACTGCTAGAGGGCGCGCGAGGTGCAGATTATGAAGGAATCCGCCTACATAGCGTACGTTTGCCAGGACTGATTGCTCACCAAGAAGTGATGTTCGGAGGATTTGGACAAACATTAAAAATTCGTCATGATTCATACAACCGCGCTTCTTTTATGTCAGGTGTGAAGCTAGCTGTTGATACAGTTATGAACGTAGACACACTTGTATATGGGTTAGAAAATATTATTGACTAAGGAGCGAGAAAAATGAAAATCGCCTTAATTGCACATGATAAAAAGAAAAATGATATGGTACAATTCACAACAGCCTATCAAGCGATTTTACAGGAACATTCGCTGTTCGCAACAGGAACAACAGGAACGCGTATTTCAGAAGCAACAGGTTTGAAGGTTCACCGCTTTCAATCAGGACCGCTTGGAGGAGATCAGGAGATAGGAGCTTTAATTGCTCAAAATGAAATGGATATGGTTATTTTTTTCCGCGATCCGTTAACAGCTCAGCCTCATGAACCTGATATTTCAGCTCTGATGCGTCTATGTGACGTCTATGCGGTTCCTCTTGCAACGAATATGGGAACAGCAGAGATTTTAATTCATGGACTTGAACGAGGCGATTTGCATTGGCGTTCAATTATAAAAAAATAGGGTGAAGATAATGAAAGAAACAATAGATATCCTTGCCTTTGGTGCTCATGCCGATGATGTAGAAATCGGCATGGGTGGAACCATTGCAAGAATGAGTGAACAAGGTTTGAAGGTAGTTATTTGCGATTTGACGCAAGCTGAACTTTCTTCAAATGGAACGGTTGAAATTCGAAAACAAGAAGCGTCTAAAGCAGCTGAAGTCTTAGGTGTTCATGAGCGAATTCATCTGCATTTGCCAGACAGAGGTTTGTTTTTAAAGCCAGAATATATAGCTGAAATTGCATCAGTCATTCGCACGTATCAACCAAGGATTATATTTGCTCCTTATTTTGAAGATCGTCATCCTGATCATGGAAATTGTGCAAAGCTTGTAGAAGAGGCCATGTTTTCCGCTGGCGTTAAAAATTATATAGATGATAAGAAGCAAAAAGCTCATCGTGCGGAGTCTCTATATTTCTATATGATAAATGGATTTCATAAGCCAGATTTTATCGTAGATGTATCAAGCACGTTTCAAAAGAAAGTAGCTAGTCTAGAGGCTTATGAAAGTCAATTTATAAAAACAGCAGATACGTTTGATACGCCGCTCGTAAACGGATATATTGAAACGGTAGAGAGCAGAGAGCGATTATTTGGCAAAGAAGTCGGGATAGCTTACGGTGAAGGTTTTTTATCTAAAAAACCGATTTTGATGTACGACGATTTAGTAGGTGGAAAATAAATGAAGTTAAAAATTGGTATTACATGTTATGCTTCCGTTGGAGGTTCAGGAGTGGTAGCAACGGAGCTAGGGAAGCTGCTGGCTGAAAAGGGGCACGAAATTCATTTTATTTCCTCTAGCATGCCTTTTAGATTGACGAAAGTATATCCAAATATTTATTTTCACGAAGTAGATGTAAATCAATACTCCGTCTTTAAATACCCTCCGTATGATCTCGCTTTATCCAGTAAAATGGCTGAAGTGGCTAAAAGAGAAAAGCTTGATATTATTCATACGCACTATGCAATCCCCCATGCCGTTTGCGGGATTTTAGCTAAACAAATGGTAGAGCACGAAGTGAAAATTGTGACGACTCTTCATGGAACAGATATTACGGTTCTAGGAGAGGATCCATCGTTAAAAGACTTAATTAAATTTGGAATTGAGAAATCAGATGCAGTGACGGCTGTATCTCAGTCACTTGTTGATCAAACTCACCATTTAATTAGTCCAGATAAAGAAATTGAAACGATGTATAATTTTATTGATGAACGAGTTTATCATAAAAAAGAAGTTCAGTATTTAAAAGCGGAGTATGGCATATTAGAAAATGAAAAAGTCGTTATTCATATTTCAAACTTTCGTCAAGTCAAACGAGTTACAGATATAGTCAAAACATTTGCTATTATTAATGAAAAGCTTCAGTCTAAGCTGCTGCTTGTAGGAGACGGACCTGAAATGACGGTTGTGTCTCAATTGGTAAAAGAGCTAAATCTTCAAGATTCTGTGTTATTTCTTGGGAAACAAGAAAATGTAGCAGAATTATATTCGATTAGCGATTTAAAACTGTTATTATCTGAAAAAGAAAGCTTTGGGCTTGTACTTTTAGAAGCTATGGCTTGTGGTGTTCCATGCATCGGAACAAATATAGGCGGAATTCCCGAAGTAATTGAACACGAAAAAACAGGATATATTTGCGAAGTTGGAGACGTCGAAGAGGCAGCGAGCAAAGCAATTCAGCTACTTGAAAATGAACAGCTGCATCACCAAATGAGGGAAGCGTCTCTAAGCGCAGTTAATCATAAATTTCATTCAACAGAGATTGTGAGTCAATATGAAAAACTTTATTATAAATTGGTACAGGGTTGAAGAATGGAGGACGTTATGAAAGAACCGTTCATTCATCCGCTTTATATTATTGAAAAACTGGAGACAGCCGGTTACGAAGCGTATTTTGTTGGAGGAGCGGTCCGGGATCTCATTTTAAATCGGGCGATTGGAGATATTGATATCGCTACGTCAGCTAGGCCGGAACAAGTGATGGAACTCTTTCCTAAGACGATTCATGTAGGAATCGAGCATGGTACGGTTGTCGTTGTCCATGAGAACGAGACCTATGAGGTGACCACTTTTCGCTCTGAGGGAGAATATGATGATTTTCGTCGTCCCTCGTCCGTTACGTTTATTTCGTCTCTGATAGAAGATTTGCAGCGTCGCGATTTTACAATTAATGCAATGGCTATGAATGCAAAAGGAGAAATTATTGATCCATTTAATGGAAGAGAAGATTTACGAAACCAGTTAATTCGTACTGTCGGAAATGCTAAAGAACGCTTTCATGAAGATGCTCTTCGTATGATGAGAGCCGTTCGCTTTGTCAGTCAGCTGGCGTTTTCGCTGTCTGATCAAACTAAAAGAGCCATTCAGCAATATGGTGAACTACTGAGGCATGTTTCTATTGAACGCATTACAGTTGAATTCGAAAAAATGCTGAGCGGAAAGCGGCCGTCTTTAGCATTAGCACTTGTAGCAGATACGGAGCTGTATCGCTACTTACCCGAATTGAATGTAGATCCGCAAAAATTCCGATCTGTTTGTGCACACGATTGGATGATGCTTCAGCGAGTATCGGAGTCATGGACACTTCTTGTACATCTGCTCGACATTCAAGACAAGCAGGCATTTTTTAAAAGCTGGAAATTATCTAATAAGCAAATTAAAGATATTCAGCTTCAGTCTATTGGTCTTCGGGACGTTTTGGAAAATGGATGGTCAAAACGTATCATGTATACAATTGGAGAGCAGGCCAGCGTGAGCGTGAATCGTATTTTACAACTTCTTCGAAGCAATGAGTATATGAATGAACATGAGCTTCTTTACATCTATAGCGAGCTGCCTATTCATTCTTTAAAAGATTTAGATATAAATGGTCAAGATCTTTTAGTATGGACAGGTAAAAAGGGTGGTCCATGGGTGTCTCAACTATTAAAAGAAATTGAGGAGAAAGTTCTATACAATGAGTTAATGAACACGAAATCTTCAATAAGAAAGTGGGTGCAGTCTTGCAGTCAGATATAAGAAGAACGCTGCTTGAAATGTTTACGAACGCAGATGGGGACTATGTGTCCGGCCAAAAGATCAGCGATTTATTAGGCTGTTCAAGAACAGCTGTATGGAAGCATATCGAAGAGCTGCGAAAAGACGGCTATGAACTTGAAGCTGTTCGTAAAAAAGGCTATCGCATTGTTGGGAAGCCGAACAAAGTAAGCAGCAACGAGCTTTTATTAGGGCTTCAAACAACAAAAATCGGCCAGTATATTCACTATGAGGAAAGCGTGCATTCTACTCAAAAAATTGCTCATCGAATTGCTCAAGAAGGAGCAAAAGAAGGAACGGTCGTAGTTGCTGAAGAGCAAACGGCAGGAAGAGGAAGACTTGATAGAGCGTGGTACTCCCCAAAATATACTGGTGCCTGGATGAGTATTATACTGCGTCCTTCTATCCCTCCGCAGCAGGCTCCTCAGCTGACTTTACTATCAGCAGTGGCTGTTGTACAGGCCATTCAAGAAGTGACGAACCTTTCTCCAGACATTAAATGGCCGAATGATGTTTTATTAAATGGGAAGAAGCTAGTTGGGATTTTAACGGAAATGCAGGCTGATTTTGACCGGATTCATTCGGTCATCATTGGAATCGGCATTAATGTGAATCAGCAGGAAACGGATTTTAATGAACAAATCAAACACATTGCCACATCTTTACGTATTGAAAAAGGTGAAGAAATTAATCGTGCCGCTTTGATGCAAGCGTTTTTCTTAAAGTTAGAAACCCTTTATGAAGAATACTTAAAAAATGGCTTTGGTTTAATTAAAGTTCTTTGGGAAACGTATGCAATCAGCATTGGAAAGCGAATTATAGCACGGACGATGACAGCCAACATTGAAGGCTTCGCAAAAGGTATAACAGATGAAGGCGTTTTATTGATTGAAGACGATGAAGGTGTTATACACCGAATTCATTCTGCAGATATTGAGCTCTCTGCTAAAAAATAGTAGAAAAATAAAGAAATTTTTATTATAATACGAGTATCAAGGTAGTATCGAAAGAACTTCACTTGATACTCGTTTGTTTATTTTTAATACGACAATAAATCTGCCTTGATCCATTAAGGACTAGGACAGAGGGATGACGCGTAGGTAAGCACATTAGGTAAAGTGTGCTTTTTATAGATGAAGTCTGTCAAAGTCCTTCTTCCTTTTATAGGTAGAAGGGCTTTTTTGTGTGCAGACGTGCGCTCATCTCCTCTGAGAAGGAGGAGAAAGTTAGTGAAAACAAAATTAGATTTTTTACGTATGAAACAAAACAATGAACCAATTGTGATGCTGACTGCGTACGATTATCCGTCAGCTAAGTACGCTGAAGAAGCAGGCGTAGACATGATTTTAGTAGGCGACTCTCTAGGAATGGTCGTTTTAGGATATGACTCTACGATTCCTGTAACGGTAGATGATATGATTCATCATACAAAAGCGGTTAAAAGAGGGGCTAGTGATACATTTATCGTCACCGACATGCCGTTTATGTCCTATCACGTGTCGAAAGAAGACACGATGAAAAATGCTGCTCGCATTATGCAGGAAAGCGGAGCTCATGCTTTAAAAGTAGAAGGTGCAAACGATGTTCTCTATACAATTTCAGAATTGACGCAAGCTGGTATTCCGGCTGTTGCACATCTCGGGTTAACACCTCAGTCTGTCGGTGTTCTGGGCGGTTATAAAGTGCAAGGGAAAGAAGCGAAAGAAGCCAAACAGCTAATCCAAGACGCAATCAAGTGTGAGCAGGCGGGAGCTATTGCTGTTGTATTAGAGTGTGTTCCTAAACAAGTAGCAAAACAAGTAGCTGAACGCTTAAGCATTCCAACAATCGGAATCGGAGCAGGAGCTGAGACGGATGGTCAAGTACTTGTATACCACGATGTATTAACGTACGGCGTAGAGCGTGTGCCCAAATTTGTTCAGTCATTTGCGAAAATAAATGAGCCTATTTCACAAGGGCTTTCTCAGTATGTAAGTGAAGTGAAAAAAAGAGAGTTTCCGAAAGAAGCACATACTTTTTCAATGAAAGAAGAGCAGTTAACGGCACTGTACGGAGGGAAATAAGATGAAAGTCATTACAACAATTAAAGACATGCAGCAGGAGATGAAAAAAGAAAAGCAGCTTGGACGTTCAATTGGATTTGTCCCGACGATGGGCTATTTGCATGAAGGCCATGCTACTCTGCTTGGAGCAGCTCGCACAGAAAATGAAGTAGTGGCGCTAAGTATTTTTGTAAACCCGACTCAATTTGGACCAAATGAAGATTTTGATACGTATCCAAGAGATTTTGAGCGCGATGAGCGCGTGGCAAAAGAAGCTAACGTCGACTATTTATTTTATCCTTCAGTAGAGGAAATGTATAAGTCAAGCCGTTCAGTTGCTATAACCGTGAGAGATCGTGTAGACGTATTGTGTGGACAGAAGCGCCCTGGTCATTTTGACGGAGTAGCCACGGTACTAACAAAGCTTTTTCACATTGTAACCCCAGATCGTGCATACTTTGGTAAAAAAGATGCGCAGCAAGTTGCTGTAGTAGATGGTTTAATTGAAGATTTTAATTTCCCGGTGGAGCTTAGAGCAGTAGATACGGTGAGAGAAGCAGATGGATTAGCTAAAAGTTCTCGTAACGTATATTTAACAGATAAAGAAAGAGAAGAGGCACCTGTTTTATTTAAGAGTTTACAAAGCGCTCTGCAGCTTCTTGAAGGCGGAGAGAAGCAAGTAGAAATGATTAAAGGAACCATTCGAAAAGAAATTGAGCAACATACGAGCGGTAAAGTGGATTATATCGAGGTTTATATGTATCCAGAGCTAAAACCAATTAAGAAAGCCGCTGGAAAAATCATTATCGCTTTAGCTGTTCAATTCTCTAAAGCTCGTTTAATTGATAATGTAATTGTAGACGTACAGGGGGATAACTAAATGTTTCGCACGATGATGAACGCTAAAATACACAGAGCTCATGTAACTGAAGCCAACTTAAATTATGTTGGCAGCATCACCATTGATGAAGATATTATCGACGCAGTAGGAATTGCAGCAAACGAAAAAGTCCAAATTGTAAACAATAATAACGGAGCTCGCTTGGAAACGTACGTGATTCCCGGCGAACGAGGGAGCGGCGTAGTTTGTTTAAATGGAGCTGCTGCAAGACTCGTGCAGCCTGGAGATATCGTCATCATTATCTCTTATGCGCTCGTAGCAAATGAAGAAGTAGCTCACCATCATCCAACCGTAGCGATTATGAATGAGCAGAATAAAATCCAACAATTGCTTAAACAAGAACCAGCTGGTACAATTCTATAAGAACAGTCCCCCTTTGTGAGGGGGATTTTTATTTGAATACATACGCTAGTAAGTGAACGGTATAAACCTCTATACACACTAAAGAAAAACTTCTATGTATGAAAGCCTCTCTGTTTTTCACGAGAAGGAGTTGCGCTTTTAAAGCATATAGAGCAGGCTTTCACTTTATACTATAAAAAGACAGACTTGCGAGGTGTTGACCGTGAATAAACGCTTTGTTGTGGTAGATCTTGAAACGACGGGACATTCTCCAAAACAAGGAGATAAAATGATTCAATTTGCTGCTGTCATAGTAGAAGACGGCAAAATTGTTGAACGTTTTTCTAGTTTTTTAAATCCTGGTATGGATATTCCGCCTTTTATTACACAACTAACTAACATTCAAAATGATATGGTGAAAGATGCGCCTTTATTTGAAGAAATTTCACCTAAAATTATAGAATTGCTAGATGATGCTTATTTTGTTGCACATAATGTGGCATTTGATTTAACTTTTTTACAAGAAGAACTCTATCAGTGCGGGATGGAGACGCTTTATAATTCAACCGTGGATACCGTCGAACTGGCCCGGATTCTGCTGCCTACAGTTGATGGGTACAAACTTAGTCAATTAGCTGAGTATTTACATATTGAACATGAAAACCCTCATCAAGCAGATAGTGATGCAGAAGTAACGGCACGTATTTTACTTTTACTAATTGAAAAATTAAAGAAGCTCCCTTTAACAACCTTGAAGCAGCTATACGCGCTAAGCTTACACTTTAAAAGTGAAATTGGAGAACTGATTCAACAAGTTATAGATGATAAAAGTTATGCCGAGGATGATTCTTATGAATTTATACACGGCATTGCGCTAAACAAATATCAGCCGCATTCAGCTAATGAAAAGCAGCACTCTCATACTTACGAAATATTTGAAACTGAAAAGCAAAAGCTGTTCCATCAGGCTCTGCCATTGTTTGAAGAACGAAAAGGGCAGTGGGAGATGATGAACTTTGTACAAGAGTGCTTTGCAGGTAACGAGCATGCTTTAATTGAAGCCGGGACCGGTATTGGTAAAACCTACGCTTATTTAGTTCCTGCCGTGTTTTATGCTTCTGTTCATCACCACCCAGTCATTATCTCAACTAACACGGTAACGCTTCAGCAGCAAATCATCGAAAAAGATGTGCCCATTTTAGAAAAGATTGTGCCGTTTCCTGTCACAGCAGCTGTTTTAAAAGGAAGAGAACATTACATTAGTATAAGAAAATTCATTCAGCTCTTAAAAGAGCGAAATAATAATTACGATGCGATCCTCACAAAAGCGAAGCTGCTTATTTGGCTGACGGAAACGGAAACGGGCGACAGCGATGAAATAAACCTGCCTTCTGGGGGCAAACTTTTTTGGGAACAGCTAAATGAAAGCAATCCGTCTCCAAGTGACTTTAAGCATCCTTGGAAGCTTTATTCTTTTTATGAACGAGCGCAGAACAGAGCGCAAAATGCCCATATAGTAGTGACAAATCATCGCTTGCTGTTGATGGATGTGATGAGTAATCATGAGCTGCTACCTGATTATGAACAAATTATTATTGACGAGGCTCATCACTTAGAAGACATTGCCGGAGAAGAACTGGGAGAGCGCCTAGATTATTTTGCGGTTCATGCGCTATTAAACCGAATCGGAACCATTCAAGACAAAGGGCTGTTAAAAAAAGTTCATCATACGCTTGTAAAATATAGCATCGATCTTAACACTGAACTTCTTCAAAATCTGTTTGTACAGCTTCATTCTGAGTGCGATGACTTATTTCGTTTAATTCATTCTTTTGTCCAAAAAAGAATCGGCAATCAGCAGGGCGAGATTGGAAGAAGCAGCTATCGATATAAAGTGGAAAAAGAGCATGGGCATTACTGGACGGCTATTCAAGAAGCAGCGTCGCGTATTCGTTTTTTAATTCACGATCTTTTTACATGGAATGATGGGGCAAGACATTCCTTTGACGATTTATATGACAAAGTCACAAAAAATGAACAGTCGTCTCTTCATGAATTTCAAACGGCTGTTAAAGGATTTGAGCATATATCTCAGCAAATAGAAAAGCTTTTGTTCAAACAGCAGAGTCATCACGTAACGTGGTTTGAGATTGAACCAAAAGGAGCAGCGAATGCTACGTATATCTATAGTCAGCCTACTTCCATTGCCGATACGCTGGCTGATGAATTTTTCGCCAAGAAACAAAGCGTTATTTTAACATCGGCTACATTGACGGTGAATGGAACATTTGATTATTTAATTCAAGAGCTAGGGTTATATGACTTTCAGCCTGCTCAACTTATTCTCCCTTCCGAGTTTGATTATGAGAAGCAAGCTAGAGTCTATATTCCTCAAGATATGCCTGCTGTTAACGAAGTATCATTATATGAGTATAGCGCTATGATGGCAGAAAGTATTCTTGACGTAGCTAAAGTAACAAATGGTCGTATGCTGGTGCTTTTTACTTCATATGACATGTTGAAAGCTACGTATGGTTATTTAAAAGAGTTAAACGATCTTGAAGAGTTTGTACTGCTCGGCCAAGGAGTCACAACTAGAAATCGTAATAGACTGTTAAAAGACTTCAGTCAATTTGAGCATTCCATTCTTTTGGGTACAAACAGTCTGTGGGAAGGAATTGATTTGCCAGGAGATTTATTATCATGTCTCGTAATAGTCAGACTTCCTTTTTCATCTCCAAATCAACCTCTGTTGACAGCTAAATTTGAGCAGATGAAAAAAGAAGGGAAAAGTCCCTTTATGAATTATTCACTTCCTCAAGCCGTTATCCGTTTTAAACAAGGATTTGGACGGTTGATTCGTTCAAAAAGTGACCGGGGAGCTATATTTATTTTTGATAATCGTATTACGCGAACAGCATATGGATACCATTTCCTTCACTCGCTTCCAAAAGTCCAGGTTGTTCAAAAAACGTTTTCAAATATCTTACTGGACTACAAAGAATGGTGGAATGAAAAGACTTGAGCATAGCTTAAGTCTTTTTTTATGCATACTGTTTCTTCACTTGAGAGACGATAGTAATATACTATGATAAGCAAATGAGGACAGTGTATGATTAAAATATTGCTAAGTGCTGTACTGTTTTTTAGTTTTATGACCTGTTCGGTTTCAGCAGCCGTCATTAAAAACGTAGATTTTGGTTTGCAAGCTGATGAAGTAGTGATCACTTTTCTGCCTCTTTCAGATGGAGAAGCAAGTCTGATTCAAGACGGAAGCGGTGAGGCGATTTTAGTAAATACGGGGAGTGCATCTTCCTATCCCGAGCTAAACAAGTGGCTGCAGCGATATAAAGTAAAAAAAATCAACCAATTAATAATTACGAAACAGCAAAAGTACTATGATTCAAATGTTCAGCGAGCTGTGAAGGATTATCATATAGAGCGTATTATTGTGCCGGCTCAGTACCAGGCGGAATTTCAAACAGAGAAATGGAAAGAAAATGATTTATTTCAGTTAACGGATAATATACACGTTGATGTCTTGCATGCATCGAAGCAAAAAACAGCGGCTATGGATCTATTATTCACGATTGGAGAGCACCGAGTTCTATATGCCATGAGCGGCTCAGATGAAGTAGAGGAAAAGTTTTTACGCATTCCCCTTACTCATGTAGATATATTGAAAATTCCTAATTTTGGAGAGGGAACGTTTTTTTCGAATACATTTTTGAAGCAATTAGATATACAGCTTGCCGTTGCGTTTACGAAACCAGGGCGTTCCTATTCCCCTCGACTGCTTTCAAATTTAACAGCTGAATGGATTGAATTATATGACGTAAGAGAGGGGAGCGCTTACTCTATTAAAATGGCGCTAAAATCCTATGATGTGATGAAATTTTCTGCAAAATAAACAAATTTCCTTTTGCAAAAAGAGGTAAATTCCTTATAATATTATATATGTTTACTTATTTATTCGGTTTTTACGTAAAACGTACAGGCTGGATTGATGAGTGAAAAAGATGACGATGGTTTTTGATACCTGTTATAATACGGATATCGTCATTTTTGCGTCGTGATAGACGAGCTAGGAGGTTTACAATGGAAAGCAGGATTGAAGTATTATCAACTGTCCGCGTGGAAAATTCCTCGGATTTATATAAAATTGTTGATAGTTTGAATCGCACGTTGAAAAAGCAAGATTTGATGTTCGGATTAGCGTTAGATGAAGAAGATCAAAGCAAAGCTGTATTTACAATTTATCGTACATAAGTAGGGATTTTATGAAAAAGTTAATTATTGTAGCGGTCGCTGCTGTGCTTTTAATTATCGGAGGCATTTCTTTTAGCATTTATCACTCGTCTGTGAAGGATGTTCAGTCTGCTGAGGAAAAAGCAGCATCCCAAGCAAAAAAAGAATTTAATTTGAAATCTGTCACAAGCACCCAGCCATATTTCGGCAATCATGCATTTTATGTAGTAGAAGGTACAAACCGAAGCAATCAAAAGGTAATTGCTTGGATGCCTAAAAGCAAAAAACAAACAGCTGTTTTAAAGAAAGCAAGCAGCGGGATCACAAAAGAGAAAGCCATTTCCATTGTGAAAAATGATAAAAATCCGCAGGAAATTAAGTCGGTGCGCCTAGGCATTGAAAATAAAAAGCCGCTGTGGGAAGTAACATATGTGGATAAAGATAAGAAACATTTAACATACTATTATCTTGATTTCTCTAGCGGTGAATTTATAAAACGATACAGCTTATCTCAATCATAAATCGTTTATACCATATGAAATACCATATGTGTCATAATATAAGATTTCAGCGCTTTATGAAAATGAAGCCAATTTTTTATCTATAATCAGCCTGCGGGCTGATTATAGCTTTAGTTCATAGGGGGAGATTTTAGTGAAGTTAGCAAAACGTGTATCAGCATTAACGCCATCATCAACATTAGCGATTACAGCAAAAGCGAAAGAATTAAAAGCGGCTGGTCATGATGTGATTGGACTTGGAGCAGGGGAACCTGATTTTAATACGCCGCAGCACATTTTAGAAGCGGCTGTTACGGCAATGAATGATGGTCAGACAAAATATACGCCAGCAGGCGGTCTTGCACCATTAAAAGAAGCGGTAATTGAAAAATTCAAACGCGATCAAGGCCTGACGTATTCACCTTCTGAAATTATTGTTTGTACAGGTGCTAAGCACGCACTGTATACGTTATTTCAAGTTCTGTTAGACGAAGGTGACGAAGTAATTATCCCAACTCCTTACTGGGTAAGTTATCCTGAGCAAGTAAAGTTAGCAGAAGGTACACCCGTATTCGTTGAAGGTTCTGAAAATAACGAATTTAAAATCACACCTGAACAATTAGAAGCGGCTATTACTGCTAAAACCAAAGCTGTTATTATCAATTCACCAAGCAACCCAACGGGTATGATTTACACAAGAGAAGAGCTTCAAGCTTTAGGAGAAGTTTGCTTGAAGCACGATATTTTTATCGTATCAGATGAAATTTATGAAAAGCTTGTGTATGGTCAAAATGAACATGTATCGATTGCACAGCTTTCACCAGCGTTAAAAGAAAAAACAATTATCATTAACGGTGTTTCTAAGTCACATTCCATGACGGGCTGGCGCATTGGATATGCAGCTGGTGATGCTACAGTTATTAAAGCAATGACAAACCTAGCGAGTCACAGCACGTCAAATCCAACATCTATTGCTCAATATGCAACAATTGCTGCTTATAACGGCACTCAGGAGCCGGTGGAAATGATGCGACAAGCTTTTGAAGAGCGTCTAAACGTGATTCATGAAAAGCTGATTAACATTCCAGGGTTCTCATGCTTAAAACCGCAGGGTGCTTTCTACTTATTCCCTAATGCAATTGAAGCTGCAAAATTCACTGGTTTTGATACAGTTGATGCATGGGTAGAAGCTATTTTAGAAGAAGAGAAGGTAGCCCTAGTTCCTGGATCAGGATTCGGTTCACCTGAAAACGTACGTCTTTCTTATGCTACATCACTAGATCTGCTAGAAAAGGCATTGGAACGAATTCAATCATTCATGACTCGTCATATGAAATAAAAAAGATTATATTTAAAAATAAAAGAGCCTTTTAGCACAAATCACACGTGTTAGAAGGCTCTTTTTGTTTGTTACTTGTTATTATGTTTGTCGAAATGTATAATAGGATGGCATACATAATTACGAAATGTAAGTTTTTTGGAGGGATATTAATCGTGAAAATTACGATTTCAGAAGCAAGCAAGCATGTAGGAAAAGAAGTAACAATTGGTGCTTGGTTAGCGAATAAACGTTCAAGTGGTAAAATTGCCTTTTTACAGCTGCGCGATGGATCAGGATTCATGCAAGGGGTAGTTGTAAAAGCTGAAGTAGAAGAAGAAACTTTTAAATTAGCTAAGTCTATGACGCAAGAATCATCACTATATGTAACAGGTGTAGTACGTGAAGATGAGCGCTCACCGTTTGGCTATGAGTTAACAGTTACAAGCCTTGAAGTTATTCATGAAGCTGTTGATTATCCAATTACGCCGAAAGAACATGGAACAGAGTTCTTAATGGATAACCGTCATTTATGGCTGCGTTCTAAACGTCAACATGCTGTTATGAAGGTTCGTAACGAAATCATTCGTGCAACGTATGAATTCTTTAACGAAAACGGGTTTACAAAAGTAGATCCTCCAATCCTAACAGGAAGTGCTCCTGAAGGAACAACAGAATTATTCCACACGAAATATTTTGACGAAGATGCATATCTTTCTCAAAGTGGACAGCTTTATATGGAAGCAGCAGCAATGGCGCTTGGAAAAGTATTTTCATTCGGTCCAACGTTCCGCGCTGAAAAATCTAAAACACGCCGTCATTTAATTGAGTTTTGGATGATTGAACCAGAGATGGCTTTCTACCAATTCGAAGATAACTTGAAAGTACAGGAAGAGTATGTGTCTCATGTCGTACAGTCTGTTTTAACAAACTGTAAGTTAGAGTTAAATGTACTAGGCCGTGATACATCTAAGTTAGAACAAATTAAAGCGCCATTCCCTCGTATTTCGTACGATGAGGCTCTTAAATTCTTACATGAAAAAGGATTTACAGACATTCAGTGGGGAGATGACTTTGGAGCACCGCATGAAACGGCTATCGCAGAAAGCTATGACAAGCCGGTATTCATTACACACTATCCAACGTCATTAAAACCATTTTATATGCAGCCAGATCCAACAAATGAAGACGTAGTATTATGTGCAGACTTAATCGCACCAGAAGGCTACGGAGAAATCATTGGAGGCTCTGAACGTATTCATGATCAAGAGCTTTTAGCTCAGCGTGTAGAAGAGCACAAATTAGATACAGAAACATACAAGTGGTATTTAGAGCTTCGTAAGTATGGCTCAGTTCCACATTCAGGATTTGGTTTAGGCCTTGAGCGTACAGTAGCATGGATTAGCGGCGTAGAACACGTTCGTGAAACGATTCCATTCCCACGCTTATTAAACCGTTTATACCCGTAAGGAAGTGAAAAAGTATTCTGACTCCTGTAGTCAGGATACTTTTTTAGCTTTTTTTATGAATCATAAAAAGAAAAGAAAAACGAGGTTTTTACTTATATCACAAGGAAACAACGGCAAACATAGAAGAGAGTCTAACTTAAAACGGAGTTGCAATTCTCGAAAAAATAAGTTAGTGTAATATTCTTGGAAGGAAGTCATCGTTCGTATATATTTTATATGTGCAGAGCAATGGTACGGTTTCAGCGGAAAGTTTTACATAGAAGCTTTTTAGCTTCGAATAATTATTACTTTGACTATAAACTTCATGATATACTAACTACTGAGGTGTTCGGATATGAAAAAAGAAACGTTAATTGAATGGTTTGAACAAGGCACAGTTTCAATTCCGAAGCTGCTGTTTAATCACTATAGCGATTTGGGAATGAACGAAACGGAATTCATGACGTTAATGCATATTTATGTTTCCATTGAAGGCGGTGAAGGTTTCCCGACACCTAACGAATTGGCGGCAAAAATGAGTATTTCAAGTGCTGTGTGTATGGATACGCTGCGAGCATTAATTCAGCGCGGCTTTTTATCTATTGAGCAAGATCAACAGCAAAACGCCCTTATTTGTGAACGTTATTCATTAAAACCGCTTTGGGAAAAGCTTATTCATCATATGATGCAAGAAACAAGAGAAGTAGAAAAAAGCGAAGAAGAACAAGAAGAGCTTAATTTATATACAATGTTTGAAAAAGAGTTTGGCAGAGCATTGTCTCCGTTTGAATGCGAAACGCTAGCGATGTGGATTGATCAAGATCATCATGACCCCATTATTATTAAAGCGGCACTAAGAGAGTCGGTGATGTCTGGAAAATTAAACTTCCGGTATATTGATCGTATTTTATTCGAATGGAAGAAAAATGGCATTCAGACCATTGATCAAGCCCGCAAGCATAGCCAAAAATTTCGTCAAAATCAACAGCCCAAAAAACTATCTTCTGTTAACCCTTCTCAGTCTACATCAGCCATTCCTTTTTTTAACTGGCTAGAGCAATGACAGGATAAAAAGCTGCTTCAAGATCCAAGTAATTGAATCTTGAAGCAGCTTTTTTAAAAGAATGTGGACAAAAGTAGCATTTGACAAGAACCCTATTGTAAAATAGGGGGGAACTACCTGTAAGAAGAAGGAGAACTAGTATGTTAACGTTAAAACAAATCAGACAGTGCCTAGATGCTATGGCAGAAATGTTTCCTGACGCTCACTGTGAGTTAAATCATCGGAATCCCTTTGATTTAGTCATTGCTGTGGCGCTATCTGCTCAGTGCACAGATGCTTTAGTCAACCGCGTAACAGCGGATTTATTCAAGAAATATCAAACGCCTGAAGACTATTTAGCCGTTTCGTTGGAAGAGCTGCAGCAAGATATTAGATCAATCGGCTTATATAGAAATAAAGCTAAAAACATTCAAAAGCTCTGCCGTATGCTCATTGATGAATACGGAGGAGAAGTTCCGAAAGATCGTGATGAGCTGACCAATCTTCCGGGAGTAGGGCGTAAGACGGCTAATGTTGTTGTATCCGTAGCTTTTGGAGTACCGTCAATAGCCGTAGACACGCATGTAGAACGTGTAAGTAAACGCCTTGGGATTTGCAGGTGGAAAGATTCCGTTTTGGAAGTAGAAAAAACGCTGATGAGAAAAATTCCGAAAGATGAATGGTCCGTTACGCATCATCGACTTATCTTCTTTGGACGCTATCACTGTAAAGCACAGTCTCCTCAATGTCATGTCTGCCCGCTTCTTGATCTTTGCCGAGAAGGAAAGAAACGAATGAAAGGAAAAGAGAAGAAGACAGATGTTACCGATTGAAGTGCCGTCACATTTCATATGCGAACCATTTTATTCAAAAGAAGATCGGGTTCTTGAAGTAGATAAAAAAAATGGAAGAAATTATTTTGCTTATGATATTTTATACGATGTACATAAAGAAACGAAAACACCTTGGAGGGATGTTCAAAAGAACATACGGCCATTTTTTGAAAAGTGGGAAACTCAAAGGGAAGAACTGCATACGCTTTTTTCTCAGCGAAAAGCAAAAGAAGCAGCGCCTTGTATGAAACAAGCTGCTGCTATGTATATTAGTTTACTGTTTTGGATTAATGGACAGCCCGTTCGGCGTTTAAATCGGCTGCAAGAAGACATAGCGGACCTAACCTATAAGCCTATTAACTGTGCTGAGAGACTTATGTTTTTGCTGCAGCGAGTTTCTTCTTATCAAGCGTATATTCAGCTGACAGAATTATTTAATGAGCTGCGTAAGCAGTATGCAAAAATGCTTATTCTTCACAAGAAATAAAGCCCCTACACGTGTAGGGGCTTTTTACTGCTACGTTAATTTTCAGTTGTTGGCTCTTGCTGCGGTGTAGCAGGTGTTGACGGCGTCGATGGTGTAGCAGGAGTTTGTGGTGTTTGACTTCCTGAGTCACTTCCACCGTTGTCTGCTGGAGGAGGAGTTGTGCCCCCGTTATTATTGTTGTTATTACCATCGTTAGTATTGCCGCTATCGTTATTGTTATTATCGGTATTGCCGTTATTACCGCTATTGCTACCGTCACTATTGCTGCCATTATTGCTGTTTTGGTTATCATCCGGCTTAGTAGATGAATCGTCACCTTGATCAGAGCCGTTGTTTTGATCAGTGTTGCTATTGTCTTCATTTTGATTATCGTCCGTTGTTCCGTCATCTTCAGGCTTAGTAGAATTATCTTCGGTAGCTTGATCTGATGAATCAGGGACTTTTACAGAAGAACTAGCGCTTTCGCCCGTATTTGTTGTTACGGTGAAACTATACGTTGCGCCTGCTGCTGGATTGGAAATTGTTTTTCCACCGGCTCCTGCGCCAGATGCGAGTTGTTCAGAACCGTTAGGAGATGACATTGTGACTGTAAAGGTCGTATCACTGGCTGCGTTTGACGCTGACCAGTTAACTGAAATTGCTCCTCCGCTATACGAAGCAGTAATTTTGGGCTTCACATCTTTATTGTCTTTTTTCTCTTTTTTGTCCTCTTTTTTATCTTCTTTCTTTTCTTCTTTTTCTTTCTTCACAAACGTTTGAGATACTTTTGTCGGTGCAGTGCCGCGCACAAAGTATTCTTTCGTAATTAGGCTCGAAGGAGTAGAGCCGCTTGGGCGTTTTAAGTCTTTGCCCGTTGGTTTTTCCACGGAACGTTCAACTACGCTGTCCGGCTGCTTGAAACTTCCTTTAGGTTTGCCTTCAGAAATATGAGTAATAACATGCTTAAAGATATTTTTTGCCATGCCTGTTTCATTAGGACTTAAAATATAGCCGTCTTTAGCAGTTTCATAGCCTGTCCATACGGAAATCGTATAGTTTGGCGTAAATCCATTAAACCAAACGTCTTTTTCACCAGCGTCTGGAATATTGTATCGTTGCTTTTCTGCAGCACTAAAGTTCGAAGTTCCCGTTTTACCCGCAATTTCTAATCCTGGTGTACGAACAGCACGAGCTGTACCATATGATTCGTTTACAACAGATTTCATCATGTCCGTCATCATAAATGCCGTGTAATCTTGCATTGCGCGTTTTGGTTTTGGCGTTAAATCAATTTCTGTTCCATCAGGGAATTTTACCTTTGTCACCGTATGCGGTGCATTGTACATACCTTCATTTGCAAAAGCACTATAGGCTCCAGCCATTTGTAGAGGTGTAACACCTGTACGGAAGCCTCCGATAGAATAAGATTCAGAATAAGCTTCGCCGTCTTCTTCATCTAATTTTAGCCCAAGGCCTGTAGCGAACTCTTTTGCTTTGTCCGCACCGGTTGCTTGGAACGCTTTTAAAGCAGGGATGTTCAGTGAACGTCCTAAAGCTTCACGCGCTGAAACCCAACCTTTATAGTTGCGTCCAAAATTTCGGATTGGCGTGCCGTTTGAATAATGATATTCTTCATCTTTTAGCGGTTGTCCAGTAGACCACTTTAAGTTCTCAATCGCTGGACCGTAATCTAAGATCGGCTTAATTGTTGAGCCGGGCTGACGTCTCATATTTGTTGCAAAGTTTAAGCCGCCTGATACACGATTACGTCCGCCTCCAATTGCTTGAATACCGCCTGTTTCATTATCTACAACGACAAGACCTGCTTGGAATTTATCGTTCGGGAAGTTGACTACTTTGTTATTCATCACATCATCCACATAGTCCTGAGCATTCGTGTCAAGCGTTGTATAAATTTCTAAGCCCGCAGAAAATGGATCCGCGTCTGTTTTCTTTTTTACTTCCTCGATTACTTGATCAATAAATACATCGTACTTAGATGTTGATTCAGTTTGTTTAGCTAAGTGAGCCTGTACATCTACTTGTTTTGCTTTGTCGGCCTCGGCTTGTGTAATGAAGCCGTTTTTAGCCATTAAGTTTAATACTGTGTTACGGCGTTTAGTAGCATTCTCTGGGTTTGTAACTGGGTTATAAGTAGTTGGCGCTTTTGGTAAGCCTGCCAACATAGCAGCTTCATCAAGAGTTAAATCTTTTACGCTTTTAACTCCGTAAAATTTCTCAGCTGCTCGTTCAATACCGTATACTTCACCTGATGCGAAATATATTTTGTTTAAATACATTTCAAGAATTTGTTGTTTCGAATATTTGCGCTCAAGCTGGTAAGCTAACCACATTTCTTGTACTTTACGTTTAACCGTCTTCTTTGGTGATAAGAACGAATTCTTTACCACTTGCTGAGTAATCGTACTACCGCCCTCAGCACCGAAGCCGTCTTTAAAGTTCGCCATTAATGCTCCACCAATACGGTAAAAGTCGACGCCGTGATGTTTATAAAAACGAACGTCTTCCGTAGCGATAAATGCGTTTTTGACGACTTGAGGGATTTCATCGTATTGCACATATGTACGTTTTTGAGCTCCAATTTCTTTTACAACTGTCTTTCCATCGTTTGCATATACTTTAGATGAAAAAGAGTTTTTTAATACCGAGTCATCAACTTTTGGAGCATCGCTTATCATAGCAAAAAAAGTTCCCACTCCGGCAATGAGCCCGATGATTCCTATCAGTAAAACTGCGGCAACAATTTTACGAAATAGGCCTCCTTTTTTCTTCTTTTTCGGTTTTCCTTGAGATTTACCTTCTGGTTTGTTGTCATTCATAGCTCTTCGTCGTTCTTCACGAGAGCGATAATTATCTGACATAAAAACTCCTACCTTTCAACGCATTGTAAGAGAATGATTTCCGTAAACATATATATCATACTCTTAAAAGTATAATTTATCTATAGTTTTTATGTAATCGATTCTCGGATGGTAACCAAGTTCGATGAAATGTCCTTTTTTTTCAATATCTGCCTTAGGGATTGATTTTCGTCCATCTTTTTTCATGGAATCCCAGTAAGGAAAAAGGAACTGTGCTTCGAACAAGTATATTTCTTGTAAAGTAGAGAACATTAATATAACGAAACAAACCCCGTTTTGTTTCACAATTTGCTTCATATGTTCAATTTGATGTTCATGAAAATTACGCAGAGGAAATGAGGTTTTATTTCTCGTTTCTTTTGCTTCAAAGTCAAGGTGTTTTCCTTTATAGACGCCATTATAATCTGTAGTAGAAGCCTGTTTAAAATAAGCTTCTTTGATAACAGCGGCACTTCTCTTCGGATAGTCTACTTTTACAATTTGAACAGGGGTTGGTTTTTTGTGAACAATGGCTATTCCTTTTGAAACATAGTATTCGTTTGTTTCGTTTAAATCGTCCTCCAGCGTCATACCACGATTGCTATAGCTAGGTTCTAGCTTTTTAGGGGAAGGACTGCTGGTATTCAATGGCTTATAGGCCTTTCCGTTAGGATAGCGAATCATAACCATCACTCCTTTAGTGTAAATCTATTAAACAAACAAATTCTATTATACCAAATCCTACAAATAAAAATAGATGAAAGAAGATGAAGAGATGTCACTCAATAGTTCGGAACAAGCGCTGTTGACGGCGATTAAAAAAACAACAGACAAGCTGAATATTGATAATATATCAAGAACCCAAGCTTATGCAACTTTTTATCACAGATATCCTGAAGTAAAGTGGGCATTTCTCGCAAGTATGGTATCCCGAAACGCAGGGTGGAATATGTGTGATTTGCAAGGGGAAATCATGAAAAAAGCGTTATCAAAGCAAACGCGCGATTTATTATTTTTGACGTATGAAAGAGCAAATTGGCTTATTTTCAAAGATGCCTTCCCGCAATTACTATTGTATGCTGTTTCGCGTAAAAAACATGTCTCTTACCTTCATTTACTTCCCTATTTAAATGTTTCATCTTTTATCGAAGGAAAGTGGAGGCAATTTATGCAGAAACCTTGTGAACTGGAGCTTATTTATGCGTTAATCGTGAATGAGCAGCACGTTATTCAAAAGCCTGTCATTGAACAGCCTTTTTATCAAGATAAAGTATTTAAAAGTATGTTGTTTTTTTTTCAAGATATATTCCACTTTAGCTCCGTCCTTTTTCCTACTACAAAAGGGGAGCTATACGGTTGTTCTGTTCATGATTTTACAAAAGTAAATAACCGGATTGGTTTGGGGAAGAAATTAGCGGCTTTATTATTTCATGAAAAGTATTATCCCTTGTTTTATGAATTTTCTTTGAAAACAAAGCATACGGGGTCGAGATACGATTATGAGCAGTATTTTGTGGATGAAACCAGTTGTACACCTGCACTTCGAAAGGTGTATCCGGTTATTAGACATCATGAAAAAAAGAGAGAAAAGTGGTTTTTAACAAAAAAAGAGGAACAAAAGCTCATGAAAAAGCCGCATTTTCCAAAGAAAGTTCATTTTACAAAGTGGTATCTTCAAAAGCAAAAGCAGCTGCATATATTAATGAAAGTAGCGCAAGTAGTTAATGTAAATAAAAACGGTCACAAGTGACCGTTTTGTTCTTAAGTAGAAGGCTGGTTAGGACCGTTTAACTTTTTAGGATCACCGTAGGTTTTTGTTTCAGGCTTATTTTTAGGCTGTGATTTTTGCTGTTTGTTGGCCATGTCTAGGCACCTCCTATCATGTTGTAATGAACGTTCAGCAGCAGAATGTATCTCCTTAGCTGAAATGTCTATACTAGTGTTTTCAATATGTTCTCTTTCGATTCACCATAAATGAAAATGTCGAAAACATCTTTCTTTGACGAATAGAAACTAGTTTTGTCATGTGTGAAGGGACATTGAATAAAAAAGAGAATACGTTATGCAAAGGAAAATTTGGAGGGATGGCGATGAAACAAAGTATGGTTAGAACAAGCGAAATGATGACTTTATTAGATAGCTTACTAGAGCAAGTAGATCTAGTGGATAAAACGATGTCTACATCTATAAATGAAGCATTTACACATTGTGAAGAAACATATATGGAACAAGTTCATCGCATTGACCAATCGCTGCAAGAAATTGAAGTAGCTGTGTATGAAAGCATGCCTTCCGAAACAGAATGGAGTAGAAGCCGAAGAGAAATGGTTCTTCATACAGTATAAAGATTGTTTATGTTACAATAGTCATCGTAGAGGTGACGAATAACGATGAATGAAGATGTGAAAAAAAGTACGGAAATCATGTTTCAATATAATGAAGTAGCTGTAGAACGATTAGCGTCTATTCAACAGGAAGAAAATTATGAAGTGAAATTTTTTGAAGAAGTAAAACCTTATGGAGATATTTTCTTCAAAGAACTTGATGAATGGGCTAGTCTCGTAACGGAATGGCTGAAGAAAGAGCGACCAAAATATATTCATGTTAATCAAGTAGAGACGTTAAAAGAAAATTTACAAAACGTTGTACTACAGTCATTTTATCCCGAGACGCGAGAAAAGCGATTTAAAAAGATGTATCACTCAAATAAGTATGTGCTCGAGTCGATATTGAATAATTAATCCCGGCCTTCCGTTGAGACTTATAAGGTGGGGATTTTCTATGTATGCCTAAAGAGAAAACTCTTTAGGCATTTTATCATTATCAATAAAAAGTTAATCAAAATCTTTTTGTGATTGGATAGAAACAGCTGGGTGATCTTGTGAAGCAACTGTATCGATATGATAATCAACTTTTTCGGTATGTTTAGAAGCAACGGCGTTATTTGTTTTATTTACTGCACCTTGTCCTTGTTTTTTATGATCAAAATGTTTTCCACGACTCATGAAATAAACCTCCTTTATTGAATACTACGTTAAAGCCTTTATAGTATAAACAAGTCAAAAAAGAAGTATGTGTCCACTTTATAGGAAACAAAGAAACCACCGATTTCTCAGTGGTAGTAAAAAAATTAATCATCTTGTGCACTAAAATCAGGCTTAGTAGCTCCAATTTGTTCGAGTTCACGTACAGCGGCTTTGTAATTCATAGGAGTTAAAAAACCTTTTAAATACTGCTGCTGAGCAAAATCGAGTAATTCATTACTTGACTGCGGCTCATATTGTTTCACCGCAATAAAAGCTTCTTGAAGTTCGTTCACATACATGTAAATTCCCTCCTAATCCCCATTTGTGCCACTACGTATAGGTAGTATCACTTGTTCTTATCGTACCATATATTTAAATAATCTCGTTTTTTTGAAAAATTTAAACTTTCGACAGAAACCTACATATTTTTGAATGCGTTCCCCAAAAGTACAAGTAGACGAACGTCACCTCTTATTTCTGCATACATACTATATATTATGTAATATTAAAAAGGAGGTATTGATTTTGCATGTATACAAGTAAGCACTATCCGTATTATGAGCAACATCAACCAGAACGTTTTGATTTAAGTCAGGTACATCCATTTCCACAGTATCACCAGCAGCCATGGACGGAAGCTTATATGCCGCAACATCCGTACGCTCAGCAACAAATGCCTTTTGGCCCTCAGCAAATTCCCTATATGAACGGAATGTACCAGCAGCCCATGTACAACAATGCAGGTGCGCCTTTTAATCCATATCCTAAAGGTCAGCAGCAAAAGCCTCAGCCATCTCAATTTCAGTCATTAATGTCTCAGTTTAAATCGAGTGATGGCAATTACGATATGAACAAAATGATGAATACTGCGGGACAGATGATGGGAGCCATGAACCAATTAACATCCTTAGTAAAAGGGTTTTCCGGGATTTTCAAAGTATAAGGACTAGAAGTTATTTTCTAGTCCCAGCTTATTATTTTTTCTGTTGATTTTTCAAATAGTTTTCTCCAAGAAGTGCAAATACTTCATTGTAGGTTAGTCCAGACTGCGCATTTAAACGTTTGATCTCTTCGACATCTGTTGTTGATGAAGTTGAAATTTGATGTTTGTTTTTTTTCATAAAACCTCTCCTTTTCTATGTAAAATGAATAACGCTTCATCTTAGTATATTTCCAAATGTTCCTCTTCTATAAGTGGAAAAAAACGCCGAAGACACTCATGGCTCTTCGGCGTTTTTTTTTCAATAAAGATGAGTGTTTAGGGAAATTAAGAACGGCGAGAACGACGAGAGCGGCGAGTAGAACGACGAGAGCGGCGAGTAGAACGACGAGAGCGGCGAGTAGAACGACGAGAGCGGCGAGTAGAACGACGAGAGCGGCGAGTAGAACGGCGAGAACGGCGAGTAGAACGACGAGAGCGGCGAGTAGAACGGCGAGAACGGCGAGTAGAACGACGAGAGCGACGAGTAGAACGACGAGAGCGACGAGTAGAACGGCGAGTGCCGCGAGAAGAGCGACGAGTACCGCGAGTAGAACGGCGGCTACTGCGGCCAGTGCTACGAGAAGAGCGACGCTTTCTTGTTAGTGGACCAGCAGTTGGCTCTTGAAACATAAAAGATTTCAGTTCTGTACATTCTAGGGCTTCAGCAGCTTCTTTAATTTTTTCAGGTGTAATATGCAATACAAAAACCTCCTTGTCAATTGGACTAGGTCTTGCATTAATAGAATACGCGCTAATGCTTGTCCTTGATATGAGTCAAAAGTGGAGTTTGCGCAAATAGTTGATGCTGCGGGGTATCATGGAGAATTTACCCTTCATATACTTTAATAATTGAAGAAAGGTGGTCGAATCATGAATCAAAAAGAAATCCCTCAATACGCTCTGTTTGTAAATGTAAAAGATTTAAAGGAAATGCAAAAAGATATTTGGTCAGAAGAAGCGGTTCAGGCAACGATGAAGTTTAACAAAAAACGCTACGATATTGATTTGCTGCTAAGAGGCTCCCACATTCGGAAGATGAAGAAAAAGTCATATTATATTGAATTTTATTCTCCAAAAATATTTCAGCGCGCCAAAGAAATACACCTAAACGCCGAATACAAAGATCCATCGCTTATGCGCAACAAATTGTCTCTCGATTTTTTCTCCTCTTTAGACGTTTTATCTCCTCACTCTCAGTTTGTCACTCTTAAAATTAATGGGAAAAATGAAGGAATATATCTTCAGCTCGAATCGGTAGATGAACTATTTTTGAAAAAAAGAAATTTAGCGGATGGATCCATATTTTATGCAGTGGACGGAGATGCTAATTTTTCTTTGATGAGCGATTTGGATAAAAGGCCGAAAACAACTTTGTTATCTGGATATGAAAATAAAGCAGTGAGAGAAGGGGATGCGGAAAAATTAGAAAAGTTTATATTTAATCTTAATACGTGGACAAATACAGAATTCGAACAGAATATTGAGAAGTACTTGAACGTCGACCGCTACTTATCTTGGTTAGTCGGTATTATTTGTATGCAGAATTACGACGGTTTTGTCCATAACTATGCCTTCTATCTAAATCATGAAAGCGGGCGCTTTGAACTGATTCCATGGGATTATGATGCAACTTGGGGAAGAGATGTAAATGGAAAAGTAATGGAAGGAGACTATGTCCGCGCACAAGGATTTAATACGCTTACAGCTCGCTTACTGGCGGTGAACAGCATTAAAAAACGATATATTCAAAAAATGAACAATGTTCTAAATAATCAATTTACGATAGAATACATGAAACCAATCATTTATCAACTGCATGAGTATATTGCTCCTTATGTATTAAAAGATCCTTACGTAAAAGATAACTTGGAGCAATTTTATAAAGAACCCGAATTTATGCTGTCTTTTATAAAAGAACGAACAGCGTATATTAAAAATAACATTTTGACTTTTTAAAAAGAGATAGATTTATAGGCAATTTATAGGCAACAGTGGATTTTGTTAATAATAGGCAAATGCAGGAAATCAATAGCTGTACATGATACGTATATATACAGTATGAATGACCAATAAGGATAATCAATAAGGAGGAAAAACAATGAGTAACTATTACTACGACCAAAATCAAGATCAAACTCAAAATGCAAATCGTAGTCGCGCTCGCAAAGTTCAACAAGCTGAAAGCACGGGCTACTCTGCCCATTTTAAACCACTAAAAGGGAGAGTAGTGACTGTATATCGCGGGGGGCCTGAATCTAAAACGGGATATTTAATTGACGTTCAATCAGATTATTTAACACTTGCTCTTGAAACAAATCAAAATAACAACCAGCAAAATAATCAGCCGGCTCAGCTTATTCCACAGCAGCAGTATACATTTATTTATTATCAGCTTGCCCATGTTAAAAGCATTACAGAGGATACGAAGTCTAATTCGGCACAAACATTTTCTGGATTTAATAGTGAAGTAGAACTTCACAGAGCTAACACATTTGCAGGTACTCTATTATTAATGAAAGATAAGCAGGTGCAAATAAATCAAGGTGGTCCAGAGAAGAAAGTGGGTAAAATCCTTGACGTATTAGGCTCATTTGAATCTGCGTATGTCGTATTATTAACAGAAGATGACGGCGTCGTTTATATCAATGTAGAGCATATAAAGAGTGTAAGTGAAGTTGTAAGCAAAAATACACCTGTTGTTCCGCAAAATCCATTATTAGTTGAAGAAACACCTGATTATATCAAAGCGAAAAGTTTTAATGAACTGTTTGAAGAGTTTTCACATAGATGGGTAGCTATTAACGGTGGAGGCCCAGAGGCTGTGGAAGGTGTATTAGTTCAAAGCCGCAGTGGAAACTTTACTCTTGTACAAAATAATCAAGTTTTACGTTTACAACCAAGACACGTAAAAACCATTGCCTTAGGATCAAAAGGATCTTTCAAGCAAAATGAAGAAAATTCTGAGCAAAATGGAGATACAAATGAAGAAGATTCTATGCAAGAGTCAACTACAGTAGATAGAACCGGAGGTCGCACGGATGGCCGTACTGGAGACCGTACCGGAAGACGTACCGGAAGACGTACAGGAGGTCGCACAGACGATCGCTCGGGAGGACGCCGTACGGGTTCACGCTCTTCAACACCAGGTGAAAAAGTTATTAAAACGAAAAATTATCGTTGGAAAGCATGACGAACTGGAACGTAAAAGGTGCTTATAAAGCACCTTTTCTATCATATAGGAAAAAGGAGGAGAATGAGAATGAGTATGAATCATTATATTGATAAAATTGTTGAAGTCGATATATCAGGGAAAACAACGTTTATAGGAAAACTTGTTGATCTCGGGTTAGATGTAATGGTTTTATATAATGGACATGATTATTTGTATATTCCTCTTTTACACATACATCGCTTGCGAGAGGTTTCAGAAGAAGATTATACACCTTTACGAACCATAGAAGAGAACTTAATAGAAGAAAGTCAGCGGATTTCTTATCGTAATATTTTACAGCAGGCAAAAGGAAAATTTATTGAAATTTATGTAACAGGAGGAAAATCATTGCATGGCTATATTACAAGCGTGCTGAATGATTATCTTGTGTTTTATTCTCCAGTATATAAAAATGTCTTTGTTTCTTTACATCATTTGAAATGGCTTACCCCTTATAGTAATGAGTTAACCCCTTATTCTTTAAGTGACAAAGAGCTCCCAGTAAGGCCTGCCTCTGCACCTTTTGTCAGAAACTTTGAAGAGCAGCTTAAAAAATATGAAAATCAACTGGTCGTATTAGATTTAGGGGATCAATCAGAAAAAATTGGCGTACTTAAAGAAGTTTCTAATAATATTGTTGAACTAATTACGGCAAATGGAGAAAGTATGTACTGGAAGTTAGCTCACGTAAAATCTGTGCACTTGCCTTAGAAAAAGAGACCTTGGTGTCGTCTCTTTTTTTATGTGCTTATCAGGACAAGTATATTGAATAAACAAATGAGATGATTTAAATTTTTTAGAAAATTATGTTGACAATAAAGAAAATCTTTATTAAAGTTAGTAACAACAAACGTTAACCACCAACAATTATATAGAACTCTTATCAAGAGTGGCGGAGGGACTGGCCCTGCGATGCCCGGCAACCATCAAATGAAACATTCATTTGAACGGTGCTAATTCCTGTGGAACATCAGTATTGTTCTAACAGATGAGAGAAATCGTGTATAAACGAACACTCTTCCATCTGTGAAGAGTGTTTTTTATTTTGAGTTAAGGAGAGAAATAGATGAAAATTGAAACTTTATTAGTTCGTTCAGGAGTAGGTCGTGACCCTTCAACAGGTTCTATTACAACACCCATTTACCAAGCATCAACATTTGCTCATCCTGCTTTAGGGCAAAGTACGGGATTTGACTATGCACGTACGGCAAACCCTACTCGTACAGCATTGGAAGAAGCAATTGCTGCTTTAGAAAAAGGCGAAGTAGGAGTAGCATTCGCTTCAGGAATGGCGGGTGTAATGGCAGTTTTAGCACTATTTAAAAACGGAGATCATTTAATTGTATCAGAGGATTTATACGGAGGAACGTACCGAGTACTAAATGAAATCTTTTCAGAGCAAGGAATTACTGTTTCGTACGTCAACACAGCCCATCTCGAGCAAGTAAAAGATGCGCTTCGTCCCAACACGAAAGCTCTATTTATTGAAACACCTACAAATCCAATGATGCACGTGACTGATTTGCCAGAAGCAATTGCGTTAGCTAAACAGCATGATTTGCTTACTATCGTTGACAATACATTCATGTCCCCTTACTATCAGCGTCCTTTAGAGCTCGGAGCAGATATTGTGATACATAGTGCAAGCAAATACATTGGGGGTCATAATGATGTAGTTGCTGGTCTTGTAGTCGCTCGATGTAGTAGCTTAGGAGAGAAAATTCGTTTTTATCAAAATGCAGCTGGGGCAATCTTAGGTCCACAGGATAGCTGGCTGTTATTGCGCGGTATTAAGACGCTAGCGCTTCGTATGGAAAAACATAACGAAAACGCACTGAAAATTGCAAATTGGCTTACTGCTCATGATCTCGTGGAAAAAGTGTATTACCCTGGTCTTGAAACACATCCGGGCTATGAAATCATGAAGAAACAAGCAACTGGATTTGGAGGCATGATTTCTTTTGCTGTCTCACACCCTAACATCGTGTCAGTACTTTTAGAAAATGTTAAAGTTATTACATTTGCAGAAAGCTTAGGAGGCGTGGAAAGTTTAATGACATTCCCAGCTCGTCAAACACACGCTGATATTCCGGAGGAAATTCGAAATCGTGTCGGAGTAACAAACTGTTTACTTCGATTATCAGTTGGAATTGAGCACGCAGATGATTTAATTAAAGATTTGAAGGAGGCATTTGATGCATACCAACAATAATAAACATAGATTTGGTACGAACTTAATTCATGCAAATACAGGAATTGACGGTCATTTTGGAGCGGTTAACGTACCTATTTATCAGGTATCTACATTTAATCAAGAAGATGAGACGAACAACGGCCGCTATGACTATTCTCGTTCAGGAAACCCAACGCGTGAGGCTTTAGAAAACACTATTGCTCAGCTAGAAAATGGATACGCTGGTTTTGCTTTTTCATCAGGTATGGCTGCTATTTCATCGGTGTTATCTATTTTTGAATCAGGAGATGAAATTTTAGTTTCACACGATACGTACGGCGGGACATATCGTGTATTAACACGACTATTTTCAAAGTTTGGTATCAAAACAACTTTTGTTGATACAACGAAGGTTGAGAAAGTAGAAGAAGCTATCACAAAAGATACGAAGGCTATTTATATCGAAAGCCCTTCAAATCCATTTTTACAGGTAACGGATATTAAAGCAGTAGCAAGTTTGGCGAAGGAGCACAATCTCCTTACAATTGTGGATAACACGTTTTTAACACCTTATCTACAGCAGCCGATTGACCTTGGTGTAAATATTGTCATTCATAGTGCTACAAAATATATCAGCGGCCACAGTGACGTCATTGGCGGTTTAGTTGTAGTAAGCGATGAAAAGCTAGCGGAAGAAGTAAAGTTTGTACAAAATGCTTTTGGTGCTATCTTGGGGCCACAGGATTGTTTTTTACTGCTTCGAGGCATTAAGACATTAAAAGTTCGTTTAGATCAGCAGTTAAAAACAGCGCTGCAGTTTGCAAAGTGGCTTGAAGAACAATCTCTAGTGAGCCGTGTATACTACCCAGGCTTAAAAAGTCATCCGGACCACAAACTCATTTCAGAACAAGCAAATGGATACGGAGCTATGATTTCTTTCCAAGTGCAGGATGAAGAAGTAGCACGACATATTTTACAAGGAGTCAAATTAGCTTCAATTGGAGTTAGTCTAGGTGCAGTTGAATCCATTCTCACGCATCCTGCAACAATGTCTCATGCAAGTATCCCAAAAGAAGTACGTGAAGAAAAAGGAATTACTGATTCACTTCTTCGCCTTTCAGTAGGGCTAGAGGAATTCGAGGATTTGAAGCAAGACTTTAACGCTGTTTTTCAAAGCTTAGAAGAAAAAGCGTTAATTAAATAAAAAAAGGACTTCCATTAAGGAAGTCCTTTTTTTGTTATATACAGCTATCTAAAAGGTTTGTGTATAGGGACGTAAGCGCAACTTTTTCATCAGAGGAAAGACTGCTGTTTAGAATTCTTTTTATGCCAAGATGATATTTTACATACGGTGTTTGCCGAACGCGTGGATGAGTCATTTCATCTTTTAAATCTTTCAGAATGGCTTCGTGAAGCTGATCTTCACTTGTCAGGGCTTGTTTAGAAGCGAAAGAACGGTTCAACCATAGGGTCTGATAAGCTGCTAGTAAATGTTCAGAAGTCATTGTGCAAAGAGCTCCTTTAGATTAGTTTCTTCATTATAATAATCTATAGTTTATCATAAGTATTAATACGTGTACGTAACTTTTACAGAAGCGGATACAGTCAAGGACTGAGCTTGGATAGGGGGAGAGGCTGCTAATAACTTAGGCGAGGAGCCAGATGACTGATAGACGGGGCCTTCTTCGATTAAAATGGGGATTTGGTTAATAGGGAGCTGCAGCGTGTTGGCAATGGTAAAGGCCTTTTCTTTAGCGTTAAGCAAAGCTTTACTTATCGCTTCTTGTTCATATTTATCATCATTTGTAACGTGAAATTGAAGATCTTGCGCTACGTTGGCTCCGCTTGAAAACGTAGCGTTATAAACATCGCCAGCTTGTTTTACATCTTGTACTCTTACTCTAAACAAATGCTGTACTTCGTATCCTGTAAGAGTCGATTTTCCATCGCTGTAATCATATTTAGGATTTATAGTGAATGAAGCTGTTTCAATTTGCTGGTCATTGATTCCAAGTTTTTGTATCTCTTGCAGCAGAGTATTTGAAACAGCTGAATTTTCTTTTAAGGCTTCTTGAACGTCTCGGTTTTCCGTGCGCGTTCCAATCGTCATGGAAATTTCATTTGGAATGGCTGAAGCACTTCCTTCACCAGTTACTTTAATTTCTCTATTTTGTGTATCTGCGCGCAGTGGCTGTGTAGGTTCATAAGGGAAATAAGAATGTTGCATGTAAAAAACCTCCTTAATCCGTCTTTAGTACATATATATGACTGCAGGGCTTGCATTAAAAGCAAAAAGTACACAAGTCGTAACTTGTGTACTTTTTTTACTATTTTGTATGCTGTTCTAATACGCTTTCCATGTTTCTAAATTGATCTTCTACAGCTTCTGAAGGCTTTTTTGTTAACAGACTTACTACAATAACAGCCAGCAAGCTTAAGAAAAATCCAGGAATCATTTCGTAAAGGGCATCTTTCAATGGAGTATTTACCCAAATTAATACTGTAGCTGCACCTACAATCATTCCTGCAAGGGCTCCCCATCTAGTCATACGCTTCCAGTAAAGACTTAGTAAAATGGCCGGGCCAAATGCAGAACCAAATCCAGCCCATGCGTATCCGACAAGTCCTAAAATCGTATCACTAGGCTTTAAAGAAAGCAAAATACCAATAATTGCAACACCTAAAACCGCAGCTCTTCCGACTGTTACAAGCTCTTTGTCAGAGGCTTTACGTCGGAAAAATGTTTTATAAAAATCTTCTGTAACAGAGCTTGCCGTTACAAGCAGCTGAGAAGAAATAGTACTCATAATCGCTGCCAATAAAGCTGCATATAAAAATCCAGTAATTAATGGATTAAATAAAACATCAGCAAATTTAATAAAGATTGTTTCAGGATCCCCAAGTTTCATCCCAGTTTGATCCACATAAGCAATTCCAACAAGACCCGTTAACATAGCGCCAATGATTGATAGGATCATCCAGCTCATACCGATACGACGGGCAGGCTTTAATTCTTTAATAGAAGAGATTGCCATAAAGCGAACGATAATATGAGGTTGACCAAAATAGCCAAGTCCCCAGGCTAAAAAAGAAATAATCCCTACTACGGTTGTACCTTTAAATAAATCAAGGTAAGTTGGATCGATATTTTTTACAATATCCATTGTTGTTCCAACGCCGCCTAAGTCAGTAAAGGCTACAATAGGCACTAAAACAAGGGCAATGAACATAATAACGCCTTGCACAAAATCTGTTAAACTAACGGCTAAGAAACCGCCGAACAGAGTATAGGCAATAACGACAGCAGCCGTTACAAATAGTCCTATTTGGTAATTTAAACCAAATGCCGATTCGAACAATCTTCCGCCTGATACCATACCAGCTGAAGTGTAAAGAGTGAAGAAAATAAAGATAACAATCGCTGATACTGTTCGAAGAACCTTGGCATGGTCCCCAAAGCGATTTTCAAAAAAGTCCGGAATTGTAATGGAGTCATTCGCTACTTCCGTATAAGTGCGAAGACGCGGAGCGAGGATTAAATAATTTAAATAAGCACCAATAGATAAACCTACTGCAAGCCATAAACTTGAAAGACCTGTCACGTACATGGATCCAGGAAGGCCCATTAACATCCATCCGCTCATATCTGAAGCACCTGCTGAAAGCGCAGTAACAGCCGGACCTAGTCCGCGTCCGCCTAGCATGTAACCCGATACGTCTTGAGTTGTTTTTGTGTAGGCATACCATCCTATTCCGAGCATTCCTACAAAATAAATGCCCAGTGAAATATAAACACCAATATCCACCAAATCTCCCCTTTATGCATTTTTTATGCATGAAACGAGCACTGCTCGCCATGCAAACATCTTATGGTTTCTAAAACTAACAAACTTTTCCCTTACTATCAACCCACAAAACCGTAAAATACATGAGGCGAAAATCCCCTATCCCTCTATAATAAAGAAATGAAAACGTTTTCAAAATAAAATAAAATAAAAATATTCAGAAACTTATAAGTGCATTTTTTATGCAATATTTTATGCAATGGGTAAAATAAAAAGAGCATTTTATAAAATGCTCTTTTGACATTCATGTATATTAGCGTGAATTTGGAAACACGCGGCGAACAACTTCTGAAAACTCGTCAAACAGTCCAGAGACTGGTTTACCCGTTTGAAGCTTGTCTACATATCCATTCATACGGTTTACAAAGTCGGGGTTTGTTGATACAAACACTCGATGAACACTGCCGTCGGCTTTTCGTACTTCGTGTGCGATCTTATGCTCCATATCTTTTGTGAGATTGCCTTCTTTGTTATCGTCTAATACAGCTGCTACATAAGCTGTATGGTCGGTTACGATTACGTTAGCATCTTTTACATTTTTTAACGCTACGATACGATCAGCTGCCACATCGGCTACTCTCATTCCGCCGGACTGATTGTACTGTTCTTTCTCATTACGCTGTACGTCTTGCGTATTATTTACGTCATTCATTTTCGTTTTATTGTTTCCATTTTCATATGTGACGTTGCGGACTGTATTATCGTCAATGACGCCATCTTTACCTTGATCTGCTGTGCTGCAGCCGAATAAAGAAAGGGTCGTCATGCAGCCTACAACAAACAAAAACGATTTCTTCATGATAGTATCACTCCTTATAAGTTTTAACCTTTCTTATAATTTGTTAAAAACGTGTGAAGCATACATGAAAAATATAAAAAAGCCTATACTATCGAAAAAGGAGGAATATGTATGAGTGAAATCCGACAAAGCATATTTGTGCTTCATACAAAAGAAGAAAACCATGAAGAAACAACAACGTTTGCGTTAACTTCAGAAGAAGCTAAGCTATTATTTGAAACTCTGCAAAATAAACGAAAAGAAATTATCGACGCCCATATTGATAACATGTTGACGTAAGGAAGGTAAATATCTTGTAAAACAGATGAGCCATATGTTAAAGGTGGCCAAATATTTGCATTCTACATATAGGTATAGTATAATGTAAACGCAACCAAATATAATTAATACTATGTTTTGACCATATACTCGAATTAGATTTAGTGAAAATTCACTTGTTATAAAAGAGATCTACTTCGCGTAGGTCTCTTTTATAATATGTGAATTTTTTATTTACGGTATAAATGTAAATATAGAGTAACATATTAAAATTTTTACATTTTTTGGAGGTTTTTTTACATGGCTACTACAGGTACAGTAAAATGGTTTAACAGTGAAAAAGGCTTCGGTTTTATCGAAGTACCAGGCGAAAATGATGTGTTTGTTCATTTTTCAGCTATCCAATCTGAAGGCTTCAAAACATTAGAAGAAGGCCAAAAAGTTGAATTTGAAATCGTTGAAGGCCAACGTGGACCTCAAGCGGAGAATGTTGTAAAATTATAATTCAACGCTACATATGAAAGCTGCCGATCGGCAGCTTTTTTTGTGCGAATTTGTTTTATTTGTATGATTAAGAAAATAGATTAAAGTAGGGGAGAAGGGAAGGCGTGAGTTCATTTCATTGCTGTGCCACATGTCAACATTTTCAAAGCATTAAATTGGATAAGGGAATGAAGTATCAATGCAAGAGACTAGGCTATGAAACTCGTCCTGCTTATCAGTTTACATGCTGGGAACCAAAAGAAGTAGTTAAAAAGCTAATGGAAAAACGAAATCAAAAAGATATTGATACATAACGAAATCGATCCCATCTAAAGACGAACAAATGGAATGGATTCTCTAGTATGAATTGCTTGTTACATAGCTGTTGGTTTCCGTGCAAGACTGCGCTTTCCGCGGGCGGGCGCTGAGCCTTGCCCTCCAATCAACAGCTATAAGCACCTACATACATGAAACCTAAGTTCACCATCACTACGAAAAAATCCGAACGAGTTGGATTCTCCATCAGGAATCTCAATTCATCGTTCGGATTTTTACTAAACTACTTTTGTTCCAGCCGCTTTTAATTATTCCTCTTTATCTGTCCCTTCCTCTGAAGGTAAATGCTTCCCGCAAAACTCTTTGACAGCTGCTTCTTCCTCTTCTTCTAGGTCGAAGTCTAATACTTTATTTGTTGAAACTTCGTAGAAATGAGTCTGGGCAATAGAAGTGTTATCTTCGCCTTTAATATATACTACGCGTAGTGCTAGGTCGCTGCCGGTATATAATTCATCCTCTTCTTCTACCTCAATGTATAAATGAAATTCATAGCGTTCACCTAGAAGGAGACCAAATGGATCCTGCAATTGTTCAGCTGTATATTCTTTAATTGTAAACATATGTACGTCCTTTCCATATATCAGTAAAATACTTGCATCATCTATTATAGTTTTTCTTTGCAAAGAAAGAAAGTGCATGCGTAATTCATGCACGGATTTATTCCTTGGTCATTCTATTTAGCGAATCTACTTGATGCGATGGCGCAAGGACTTCGATGATTTACTTAAAGATGGAAGAAACGCGCGTATGTTTTTGCTTATACATGGCAGCATCTGCTTTTTGAATTAATGTATCTAGGTTGGTGTCGTCTGAAGGCGCACATATAATAAACCCGTAACTCGCAGACAGTGCATATGGCTTCTTACATTCTTTCTTTTTATCTTCTAGCTGATTATTAATATTTTGCCATAGCTCGTGTACGTATTCTTCCGTTTGTTCAGGAGCAATTAATAAAAACTCATCACCTCCGTAGCGAAAGAGCGTATCATCCTTGCTAATATAACCACTAATTGATTCTGCTATTGTTTTAATAAGCCAGTCGCCTTCTCTATGACCGTATTGATCATTTACTAGTTTTAAGGAATTAATATCGATAAAACATAATACAAAAGATGTATCATTGGTTTTAGCTCTCAGCAGTTCCAGCTGCAGTTTTTCCATTCCGCTTCTTCGATTTAAAATTCCGGTTAGCATATCAGTTGAAGCGTGCAAGCTCAATTCATGCTCAACCGCTTTTAAATCGGTTATATCGGTAATACCTGCGAGTATGCAGCTTTCGCTTCTATACTCTAGTAATTCATAATTGATCATAACCCACTTAGAATCTCCATGTTCACGTGCTTCTAGGATGTAGTTTTTTACATGCTTTTTTTGTTGAAGACGTTTTAAAATCTCCTCTCGATCTTCATCAGTAGGGTAGATTATAAATCCGTCTAGTTGATCAAGATCTTGAGAAGCAAGATTGTAAAAATGAATAGCTTTATTGTTAATGAGCAGCACTTTGTGGTCGGATAATCTCGTTAATAGTAAAGGATAGGGATTAATTTTGAACAGCGTAAAAAAATTATGTTCGCTTTCTTTTAGCTTTAAATGATTCATATATTCTTTGTGACGGTATGTATAGAGAATATATGAGATAAGCAAAGCGATAGCAACTGCTGCAGTTGTATTGATCTGCTTTGAAATAAGAGAAAAAGAATCCGGTACATATCGTGATAAGCCATATAGTAAAAAAAGATGGTTAGGAATAAAAATAATGCACAGATGTTTTAATTTCATAGGACATAAAACAGCTGTGGAAATCAAAAGCATCATATAGACGTCTACGCGACCTGTGAAAAGCTGGCTGTTAATAGTAGAAAGTGCTGCAGCAAATACGTAATAAAATATATAGCCATATACCATGGTGCTTAAGTAGTTAGCAAATCGCTCTTTTCTTTTACTAAAATAATAGAAGAATAAATAAAGAGAAGAGAGAGCGAAACTAGTGAAATGAATACCAATTAGTGTATGTCTAAACTGAGATGTCCCCGCATGTTGAAGTAAAGAAAACCCTATATAAATATAAAGAGGGTAGGAAATGACAAGAGCAAGTGAAACTAGCTTGACTCTTTGTTGAAGCATTTCTGTATTCGTTTTATCGAACATTTTATCTTCATTAACTTCTCTTCCTGAAGGGAAACGAAATTTCTTCAGAAAGGAGAAAGGTAAAAGCGAAAGAAGAAATGACATGACCATCATCTCCATATCTTTTTTTAGGTATTTTAGCATGTTTGTATAAGAAAAGACATGAATTTTTTAGATGAAAATGTCTGCTTTTCCATCAAGAAAAAGCACTAAGAGTTATAGGAGTAAAGGTGAGACCAAAGGGCCCCACCTTTTTTTATTGAAGTTTATTTGATTCAGCATGCCGTACAAACATGGTTTCATCTTCTACTAAGCCGCAAGCTCCGCACTGAATGCGTTTTTGGGGTCCGTTATAAGCAGCGTGAAAGGCATCGAGCGTATCGTTTGTGTATTCTTCTACGACGTCTCCACTTCTTGGGTCCATTTTTACAGGTTTTGCATTTTGTTCAATGATATTAAAGCGCGTTCGATTTGTTTTGCAGCTGGGGCAAAGATAAGGACTTCCCATTTTTAACATCTCCTTGAAAAATTTACTGTATTAATACCATGTCCGAATCCACCAAAAACATACAAAAACTTATGGTTTTCTATCGAACGTTCATTCGTTAAAATAGAAGCAGGTGATGAAAATGAGAATACGAAAAAACTTACAAGAAGTAATAGATATCTTGCAAACGAATCCATCGTATCAGCAAAATATTGTTCATTGGCATACAATCGAAGAGAAAGAAGCTAAAACTGCGCCATTTCCAGCTTCTTTGCATACGAAACTGCGGGAAGCACTTGAAAAACGAGGAATTGGTTCGCTTTATACGCATCAAAAAACAGCGTTTGATTTGGCGACAGCTAAGAAGAATGTTGTGGCCGTTACGCCAACAGCCTCGGGGAAAACACTGTGCTACAACTTGCCGGTACTGCAAAGTATTATGGAAAACGATCAAGCTCGAGCTCTTTATTTGTTCCCAACAAAAGCGCTTGCCCAAGATCAAAAAAGTGAATTAAATGAAATCATTGAAGAAATGGAAGTGCCAATCAATAGCTACACGTATGATGGAGATACTCCGGCAAATATCCGCCAAAAGGTGAGAAAAGCAGGGCATATCGTTATTACGAATCCGGATATGCTTCATTCAGCTATTTTACCTCATCATACAAAATGGGTATCACTGTTTGAGAATCTGAAATACATTGTGATTGATGAACTTCATACGTACCGCGGTGTTTTTGGAAGCCACGTAGCCAACGTTATCCGCCGGTTAAAGCGAATTTGCCGCTACTATGGAAGCGATCCTATCTTTATTTGTACATCAGCGACCATCGCTAATCCAAAAGAACTCGCTGAACATTTAACGGGAGCTCATGTTATGTTAGTAGATAACAACGGAGCGCCTAGCGGCCGCAAACATTTTATTTTTTATAACCCGCCTATTGTGAATAAACCTTTAAACATTAGAAGAAGTGCTACGCTTGAAGTGCGAAATATTGCAGGAGAGTTTTTGAAAAATAAAATTCAAACGATTGTATTTGCACGAAGCCGAGTACGAGTGGAAATTATTTTAACGTATCTGCAGGAGCTCGTAAAAAACCAGCTTCAACATAAGTCTATTCAAGGGTATCGAGGAGGATATTTGCCGAAGCAGCGACGCGAAATAGAAAGAGGACTTCGAGAGGGAAGTATTTACGGGGTAGTCAGTACGAATGCTTTAGAGCTAGGAGTGGATATCGGACAGCTGCAGGTGTGTGTAATGACAGGTTATCCAGGCACGGTTGCAAGCGCTTGGCAGCAAGCAGGACGAGCAGGAAGACGTCATGGAGAAGCCGTCATTGTGATGGTCGCAAGTTCAAGTCCGCTTGATCAGTATATGATTCAGCATCCGGATTACTTTTTTAGCAGAAATCCAGAAACAGCTCGAATTAATCCTGATAATCTTGTTATTTTAGTCGATCATTTAAAATGTGCGTCCTATGAGCTGCCGTTTAAGCAGGGAGAAACATTTGATGGGGTAAAAATTGAAGACGTGCTGGAGTTTTTGCAAGAAGAACGAGTGATTCATTTTAGCGGAGATAAATGGTACTGGATGAATGATTCCTTCCCAGCTCATAATATCAGTCTGCGCTCTGCATCCCAAGAAAATGTTGTCATCATTGATCAATCAGACGTTGCAAATGTGAAAGTAATTGGAGAAATGGATCGCTTTAGTGCTATGACGCTTCTTCATGATGAGGCGATTTACTTGCATCAAGGCATTCAGTATCAAGTAGAATACTTGGACTGGGATGAGAAAAAAGCGTATGTTCGTGAAGTCGATGTAGATTATTTTACCGATGCAAACTTGGCGGTTAACTTGAAGGTTCTAGAAGCTGATAAAGAACGACTGGAAGGGACATATTCAATCAGTTATGGCGATGTAATGGTCAGCGCCATGGCGACGATATTTAAAAAAATAAAGTTTGAGACGCATGAAAACATAGGGTCAGGGCCCATTTCACTTCCGGAAGAAGAGCTTCATACAAATGCCGTGTGGCTAAGCTTTGAAAAAGAACAGTTTCACGAATCTGAAGAACGATTGGAACAAGCTCTTATTTCCGTGGCAAATGCCATTCAGTCAATTGCACCGCTTATGGTGATGTGCGATCCTTCTGATTTACATGTAGTGCCTCAGATAAAAGCGGTGCACAATGAACAGCCCACTATCTTCTTATATGACCGATACCCGGGAGGCATTGGCCTAAGCGATAAAGTATACGAACAAATGAATGGTGTGCTAAGTCAAACTAATCAATTGATTGTAAATTGTTCTTGCGAAAGCGGCTGTCCTTCCTGTATTGGTATGGAAGCACAGGGAGAACACGCGAAAAGCGATGCGCTCGTACTGCTACAACAACTGCAAAGTAGGTGAACTCGTGTCTTTTAAAAATAAATTAAACCGTATGAAAAAGCATCTTCATGTTACAGAAGCGAAGCCTCCGGTTGAAAGTAACCCCCAGCGATCTAAGGGCGCGTCTATTCCCTATGAGCAGGAATGGAAGGGAAATCATGCTGCGCCTTACTTTGCCGAAGACAGCTACTGTATGATCAGAGAAGTGGTTTACCCGCTCGACTACAAGCATGGACATTATGAATTTAATGAGCTGAAAAAAGTAGTGGAAGTATGGAATCAGTCTACAGTTGCTCATCCGCTTTCATCAAAAGGCCACACATATTCAGATTTGTTTTTCTTTGATACGGAAACGACGGGGCTTAGTACAGGTACGGGAACGACTATCTTTTTGCTAGGATACGCAAGGGTGTTAAAAGATTCCGTCGTTTTTCGTCAGCATATATTAACCGAGCCAAGTGGAGAAGTAGCATTTTATGAAAGTTTTTTAAAAGAAGTAGACTACACGACGCTTGTGACTTATAATGGTAAATCTTTCGATTGGCCTCACGTCAAGACTCGCCATACGCTATTGAGAGATCATTTGCCCAAGCTGCCTAAGTTCGGTCACTTTGATTTACTGCATGCGTCAAGAAGGCTGTGGAAACATAAAATGGGTTCGGTTAAGCTTGCGAATGTCGAAAAAGAAATACTTGGAATTGAACGAGTTGATGATATTCCCGGTTTCTTAGCTCCCATGATTTATTTTGATTTTATTGAAACGAAAAATCCAAGAGGCTTATTCGACATTATGAAACATAATGAACATGATATTTTATCGCTTATTACCTTATACATTCATTTATCAAAACATCTCCTTACTAGTGAGGAGTTTACAGAAAAAGAAACATATGAAGTGGCAAGGTGGTATGAGCAGTTGGGGGAGAACAAGCACGCTTTCTCTCTTTATCAAGGCGTAGCGGAAAAAGAAAAAGAAGAGCATAAAAAAGCTCAGCTAGCGATGGCTTATCATTATAAAAAAGAGAAGAGTTGGAAAGAGGCAGTGGACATGTTTGAACCCTTGGTTCAAACATGTGAAGGTGACGTCGCTATAGAAGCACTGGTTGAGTTAGCTAAAATTTATGAGCATCGTCTCAAAGATGTTCATCAAGCACTTCTATATACTGAGCTAGCCTCGGAGAAGTGGAATCAACTCAAGGGAATGACGAAAAAAACGTCGAAGGAAGCGCTTGAAAAAAGACTTCTTAGATTAAAAAATAAATCAGCTAAAGGATAGGCTTCAGCTGATTTATTTTAAAATATTCAGAATTATTATTCTTTTGTTTTTGTAGACGTTTTATATTGTTCTATTTTTCAGTCATTGATAAAATTAGTCAATGTAAGACTGATTCTTACAGCTTAAAAACAGAACTTTGGTGAGATGGAGAGAGGCCTCATGAAAAATGTGATTTTAGTATCATTTTTCGCATTAATTTGTTTAACAGTAATTGTCTTAAGCAGTTTGAAAAATTCGTATAACTCCTTTATGTAGGTCAAAAATAGGTGTTTGTCTTAGTACATGTACATTACCCTTCACATATTGTAATAGTGTAATAACTAAACAGTGAAAGGGGAAAAAGGATATGTATCCAAGACCAACAAAATGTATGCCACCAATTGTGCATCCAACAAAATGCTGCACACAGTTTACTTCTCAGGAGGTAGTTGTACCTCACATTCATCCAAGTCATAATACATTGGTGAATCATACAAATGTGAAGCACGTGCATTACTTCCCGCAAACACAATCTGTTGTAAATGAAACTTCAAATCAACAGTTTTTTGGCGGTGCGCAGCAATATCCAACTCAAGTAGGTGGAGCAGGCTATCCAGGTCAAATGGGAGGCTACCCAGGTCAAGTAGCAGGTGCTGGTTACCCAGGTCAAGTAGCAGGTGCTAGTTATCCAGGCCAAGGAGGCTACCCAGGTCAAGTAGGTGGAGCTGGTTTTCCAGGCCAAGGAGGTTACCCAGGTCAAGTAGCAGGCGCTAGTTATCCTGGACACAAAGGTTGCGGCCAAGGAAGCTGTCATACAAAAGGCGCGCATCAAGGACCTAATTCAGGGTATTTTAGATAATGTACGTTAATAGGAGCTGATTACATCAGTTCCTATTCTATTTTGTTACAAAGGAGTTATATAATGAAGGTGCTAACGGTTACTGGTTATAAGCCATTCGAACTTGGAATTTTTAATGAAAAACATCAAGGCATTACATACATAAAAAAAGCGCTCTATAAAAAATTACAGGAATTAGTAGAAGATGGATTAGAATGGGTATTGATTAGTGGCCAGCTAGGAGTAGAGATTTGGGCAGCAGAAGTGGTATTTGATCTGCAGCTCGATTATCCCGAGCTTCAGTTAGCTGTTTTAACACCATTTTTGGAGCAGGAAGAAAAATGGAATGACGTCAATAAAGAATTGTATGAATTCGTCTTAAGTCAAGCAGATTATGTAGATAGCATCACAAAAAAGAAATATGAAAGTCCAGCACAGTTTCGGTTGAAAAATCAATTTTTAGTAGAAAAAAGTGAAGGTATTTGTTTAGTTTACGACGAAGAGCACGAAGGAAGTCCTAAATATATGTTAGAAACGGCTAAAAAGCGTGCTGAACGAGAAGAATACCCTATTATAATGGTGACGTCTCACGACTTACAAGATATCGTGGATGAAGAAAAATTTTCGTCTTTTTAACGCCACTTGACGAAACATTTTAAAAGATAAATTGACATTTGAAGCTATTTTTGAAAAAATGAATTATAATAAAGATAAGGTTTATCGTATTCGAGGTGATAGAGATGTTAGCTGATAAAATTCGTTTAACGGCCAAAGAAATTTTAGAAAAAGAATTTAAAACAGGCATGAGAGGCTATAATCAAGAGGAAGTAGATAAGTATCTAGATTCTGTTATTAAAGATTATGAAGCATTTCATGAAGAAATTGAAGCATTACAAACTGAAAATTTACGCTTAAAAAAGCAAGTAGAAGAGTTATCTAAAAAGCCGCAACAACCTTCGTTTACCCCGCCGCCGGCTCAACAGCAGCAGCAAGCGGGTACGACAAACTTTGATATTTTAAAACGTTTGTCAAACTTAGAAAAACATGTGTTTGGAAGTAAATTATACGAATAACCTAAAAATAGGAGTTGCATTCAACTCCTATTTTTATTATACTAAGGAAAGTCGTTATCAATAACGTTCGGGTAATTGCTGCATCACATATGAGGATGTAGAGGAAAGTCCATGCTCGCACAGACTGCGATGTCTGTAGTGTTCGTGCCTAGCGAAGTCATAAGCTAGGGTAGCTGTTAAAAGCTAACGGCGGGGAAAAAGCCTAAGTCTTTTTAAGATATGGCTTGACTACTCTGAAAGTGCCACAGTGACGAAGTCTTATCAGAAATGATAAGAGTGGAACGAGGTAAACCCCTCGAGCGAGAAACCCAAATAATGGTAGGGGAACTTTCTGGAAGGAACTGAACGGAAGGAAGGACAAAATGGTTACATTTTGTAGATAGATAATTGCCACCGGAGTACGAGGTAGCTAGCCGCTTGCAGTACAATGGTACAAAACATGGCTTACAGAACGTTATTGAAAAGCAATCGACAATAGTTGTTATACACTATATTTTAATCCAACCCAGCTCTTCATATAACGGAAGAGCTTTTTTTATGTCAAAATGACAGCTTATCATAAGCTGTCATTTTTTTTGTACAATCAGGCTGAGCTTGTTGTCAGCCTCAGGTCTTAGGAGAAAATAAAGCTCTAGCTCGTTTTGAAAAAACGTTATCATCCTTAAACTAAGTATATAGAGAAGCGAAAGGAGGAAACAAAATGAAAAAAGTTGGTTTGTTTTTGATTGGAGCGGTAGCTGCTATCGTTCTTCTTGCAAATGCTGGCCCCATGGTAGGACTTGCGCTTGGCTTGGTTATTTTGTACGTAGCATTTAAAGGGTTTGTTAAAGCAGAGACCCCCTTTAAAAAATGGTTCTGGGGGTTTATTGGTGTCGTCGTACTCTTAACAACCGTTTCAAACCTTCCGGCTCTTGCTGGTATCATCGCAGCAGTAGTACTTTACATTGTATATAAAAAGTGGAACAGCAGCAGGCCTATAAAAATGGAAAAAGAAGATCCGTTTAAGCACTTTGAACGTCAGTGGGCTGACTTAAATCAAAAATAATAAAATTTCACTTTATTATCTAAGGAGATGAACAAAATGAGAAACTTATTTACTCGAATGAAAGAAACGATTTCTGCAGACCTTCATCAATTACTTGATCACAAAGAACAAAAAAATCCAATTGCTTCGTTAAATCACTATTTGCGCCAATGCGAGCAGGAGACTGAAAAGGTAAGGCAGCTTGTTGAGCGGCAGCACACGTTAAAAGAGCAGTTTAATCGCGAATACCATCTGGCACTTGACATGATGAAAAAACGTCATGAGCAAGCACAAGTGGCGCAAGCAGCTGAAGAAGCAGAATTACATGAATTTATTGTAAAAGAGCATGCTCACTACGAAGAGAGAGCAAAGCGTGTAAAAGAATCTTATGAAGATGCATCCAAGCAGTTAGAAGAGCTTGAACAAAAGTATGAAGAAATGAAGCATAAGGTAAAAGATATGCATATTCGCCGTATGGAACTAATGGGGCGCGAAAATATTGCCCGTGCGCACCATCGTATGAATTCAGTAATGAAAACGGAAGCATCTTATGCGTCCTACAGTCAGTTTGACGAAATGGAAACCTATATTGACCAGCTTGAAAATCAAATTAATACAAATTACTACAGACAAACGGTAGACAGCAAGATTGCTGAATTAGAAAAAAGAGTAAAATCATCGTAAAAAATCAGTGTTTCTGCATAAAACATGGTATTCTAAAAAAGGCGTAGGTTTCTGCGTCTTTTTAAGGTGAGAGAATAGATATCTGCAGCATCCAAAGAACGCTATGTCATCTACGAGGAGAAAGGAGAGGGAGCTGTGCAAAGCGTAAACAAAACAGAATCTCTTATGTTCATTTTTATTTGCAGCTTATTTGTCCTGTTTATTGAAATTATGTTTTTTCACAGCGGCTTGATCTTTTCTGTATTAATTGCCGGTGCGTTCATGTATATTGGGCGAAAAAAAATGAGAAGAAAATTAGGGCGTATGTTATTTTGGATTGGCGTTATTGGGCTTGTGTTGAATATATTTAATACGGTTGCCTTTAAGTTTTTAGTTATTGCTCTTTTCCTGTACTTTTTACTTAGATTTATTCAATTACGAAAGCATCCGGTTGAATTTAGACCAACTGACGAGTTGACACAGCAGCCAAACCAAAGTTTGGTGCAGGTCCGGCCGGTTTTGACGAATAAACTTCTTGGTAGTCAAAGAACCGAAGACTCCGTATACGAATGGGATGATATTAATATTCAAAGCGTATGGGGAGACATTGTGATTGATTTAAGCAATACTGTTCTGCCAAAAGGCGATGCGGTTATCTTTATTCGTCAAGTGTTTGGAAATATTAAAGTGCTCATTCCTTACGAAACAGAAGTATCTGTGAATCATTCTAAACTAGCAGGAAACGTAACGGTTTTTGGCCATCAGCGCGGCTTTTCGTTCAATGAAAATTTGTCTATCAAAACAGAGGAATTTGATCAATCTGCTCATAGGGTGAAGATTGTTACAACTGTTGTGATTGGAGATTTAGAGGTGCAAAGGATATGAGTATTCTTCAACGGCAGTTATTGTGGGGGATTTTCTTAAGTTTTTTTGTATTTGTATCCGTGCTCCTTACCGTGTTTTTTGCATATCCTGTTTTTCAACTTAGCGACTTATGGAAAACGAGCGTATTTGGCATGCCTTTTGTGCTGTTTTCCTTCAGTTTAAGCCTTACGATTGGAAGTGTGATTGGAGGAATCATGGGGTTTATGTGGAGACAGCAGTGGGCATATGTTGAAAACCGATTATATGAAATAGAAAATGGCCACCGGCATATGCCGGCAAATGAACCGCTTATTCAAGAAACGTCTCGAATTATAAGCCGTTTAAACAAAGTAGATCATAAAATGATTCTTCAAGCGCAGCAATCTCAAAAGATGGCAACGGAAAAAGTGGAAAATCAGCAAAAGCAAGTGCAAGAAATTGTTTCTCAAGAACGAAATCGGCTTGCTAGAGAACTGCATGACTCCGTTAGTCAGCAGCTATTTGCCGCTTCGATGCTTATGTCTGCTATTACGGAATCCAATCTTACGCTACAAGACTCTGAAGCTAAGCAATTAAAGATGGTTGAAAAAATGATTAATCAATCACAGCTTGAAATGAGGGCTTTGCTTCTTCATCTTCGTCCTGCAGCATTAAAAGGAAAATCGCTACAGGCTGGAATGAAAGAACTGATGAATGAGCTTGCTCAAAAAGTACCGCTTGAATTAAATTGGAAAATAGAAGGGTTTGAACTTGATAAAGGCATTGAAGACCACTTGTTTAGAATTTTGCAAGAATCTGTATCAAATACGCTGCGTCATGCAAATGCAACAGCTTTAGACGTGCTGCTGATCAAACGTGACTTTTCCATTATTTTACGTATTTTGGATAACGGAGTTGGTTTTGATGTAGAAAAGGAGAAAGTCGGATCGTACGGTCTGCAAAATATGTATGAACGCGCAGTTGAAATTGGAGGCCTATTAAAAATTATTAGTTTGCCCGACAAAGGAACAAAGCTAGAAGTAAAAGTACCGTTAGTAGAAAGAGAGGAGAAGCAAAATGATTAATGTACTGTTAGTAGATGACCATGAAATGGTTCGTATTGGCGTAGGAGCGTATTTGTCGGCTCAAACAGACATTCATGTAATAGCTGAAGCAGCCAATGGCCAACAGGCCGTTGAATTAGGGCTTCAGCTGCGCCCGGATATTATTTTAATGGATTTAGTCATGGAAGAAATGGACGGGATTGAAGCAACAAAACAGCTCATTAAGCAGTGGCCGGAAGCAAAAGTAATTATTGTCACTAGCTTTCTAGATGACGAAAAAGTATATCCCGCTCTAGAGGCAGGGGCAACAAGCTACTTATTAAAAACGTCTAAAGCAGGAGAAATTGCAGCTGCTATTCGCCGTACATATGAGGGGGAATCTGTATTAGAGCCTGAAGTAACCGGTAAAATGATGTCTAAAATGAGAAAGCCGTCTTTACCTCATGAAGAACTCACAGCTCGTGAAATGGAAATTTTACTTTTAATGACACAGGGTAAAACAAATCAAGAGATTGCAGACGAATTATTTATTGCGCTAAAGACGGTAAAAACACATGTGAGCAATTTATTAAGTAAGTTGGATGTGCAGGACCGAACTCAAGCCGTCATTTATGCCTTTAAACACAAATTAGCGCAGTGAGAATCGTTATTCAAAAGAGAATAACGATTTTTTTTGTGAAAAACCTATTTTTTTGCATGTATTCATTATAAAATAGCGATATGCGTAAAGGCGAACGCTTACGTAAAAGCACTATTTTGAGGGGTTGAGCACATGGAAAAGAAATGGTGGAAAGAAGCTGTTGCGTATCAAATCTATCCGCGAAGCTTCATGGATTCAAACGGCGACGGAATTGGTGACATTCAAGGGGTTATTTCAAAATTAGACTATTTATCTGATCTTGGAATTGATGTCATTTGGATTTGCCCGATTTATCAGTCTCCTAACGACGATAATGGTTACGATATCAGTGATTATAAAGATATTATGAAAGATTTTGGAACAATGGAAGACTTTGATGAGCTGTTAGATGAAGTTCACCATCGCGGAATGAAGCTGATTATGGATTTAGTTATTAACCATACTTCAGATGAACATCCTTGGTTTTTAGAATCTAGGTCTGCTAAAGAGAATCCATATCGTGATTATTATATCTGGCACGAAGGTAAAGATGGAAAAGAGCCAAACAACTGGGAATCTATTTTTAGCGGATCAGCTTGGGAGTTCGACGAAAAGACAAAAGAATATTACATGCACGTATTTTCTAAAAAACAGCCCGATTTAAACTGGGAAAACGAAAAAGTACGTCATGAGCTTTATGAAATGGTTAACTGGTGGTTAGATAAAGGAATTGACGGCTTTCGTGTAGATGCTATTTCGCATATTAAGAAAGTGGCCGGCTTCCCAGATCTGCCGAACCCTGAAAAGCTAGATTATGTGCCATCGTTTGAAGGGCATATGAATCGACCGGGAATTCAAGAACATTTAAAAGAGCTAAAAGAAAAAACGTTTGCCAAATACGATATTATGACGGTTGGAGAGGCAAATGGTGTAACATCGGACAGCGCAGATGAGTGGGTAGCTGAAGATGGCGGAAACTTCAATATGATTTTTCAGTTCGAGCATATGGGACTGTGGGATAAAGGAGAAGAAAAACCGCTTGATTTAATCGAGTTAAAAACAATCTTAACTAATTGGCAAAATGGTTTAGAAAAAATTAACGGCTGGAACGCTTTATATTTAGAAAATCATGACCAAATTCGTTCTGTAAATAAATTCGGCAGCACAGCTTACCGAGTGGAAAGTGCAAAGTGCTTAGCTGCACTATACTTTTTAATGAAAGGAACACCGTTTATTTATCAAGGACAAGAACTTGGAATGACCAATGTTAAATTTGATTCTATTGATGATTATGATGATGTTGGGATGATTAACTACTACCGTATTCAGCGTGAAAAAGGCGATTCACATGACGAGATTATGAAAGTTATTTGGGAAACAGGCCGCGATAACTCAAGGACGCCAATGCAGTGGAATACAGAAAAAAATGCAGGATTTTCTACCGGAAACCCTTGGATGAAAGTGAACCCAAATTACGTAGACATTAACGTAGAAGAGCAGAAAAGTGATAAGAATTCGGTACTGAATTTTTACAAACAGCTCATTAAAATTAGAAAACAGCATGATGTGCTGGTGTATGGAACTTATAAGCTGTTGGCAGAAGAAGATTCCGCTATTTACGCGTATACGCGAACATTAGAAGGTAAAACCGCTGTTGTTATTTGTAATATGTCACCGAATAATCAAACGTTCGAGTTTCCTTCAGAGAGCTCATTTACAAACATAGAAGTGCTGATTCATAATTATCCGTTGGATAAAAACGAAACGCTTGAACAATGTACGCTGCACCCATATGAAACACGTGTATACTTACTTTCATAAACAAGTTGAGCAACCGATTGCGCAATTTTAAAATGGAAAGCTTTTAAAAACAAATCTATATGCGACATATGTAAAGAAACTGCTGGCTCTACCAAGAGCGAGCAGTTTCTGCATTTTGATAAAAAGACGGAGAAAGCTTTGACTACGGCGCATGTATATGGTACTTTTACACTTAGTGTAGATAATTAGAAACAAAATGAGGTTGAAAAATGGCGAAATATAAAATTATTGCAACAGCAGCAATGGGAATTGAAGCACTAGTCGCTAAAGAAGTGCGTGCTTTAGGATATGAATGTGAAGTAGATAATGGCAAGGTTATCTTTGAAGGAGACGAGCTTGCAATTGCTCGATGCAATTTATGGCTTCGTACAGCAGATCGAATTAAAGTACAGGTTGGACAGTTCAAAGCTCGTACGTTTGATGAGCTTTTTGAACAAACAAAAGCATTAAATTGGGGAGATTATTTGCCCGTAGATGCACAGTTTCCCGTATCGGGAAAATCAGTTAAATCTAAATTGTTCAGCGTATCAGATTGTCAAAGCATTGTAAAAAAAGCAATTGTTGACAGCATGAAAAAACATTATAACAAAACAACAGGCTGGCTCGAAGAAACGGGGTCAACGTTTAAAATTGAAGTAGCGTTATTAAAAGATGTTGCTACATTAACAATTGACGCAAGCGGTGCAGGACTTCATAAGCGCGGTTACCGCGTAGGACAAGGGGAAGCTCCTTTAAAAGAAACGCTGGCAGCTGCTTTAATTATGCTAACGCCGTGGAATGCGAATCGTCCGTTTGTCGATGTTTTCTGCGGTTCTGGTACAATTGCTATCGAAGCAGCGCTTATCGGTCAAAATATTGCACCAGGATTTAATCGTGACTTCTTATCAGAAGAGTGGCCGTGGATGTCAGCAAGCATTTGGGACAAAGCGCGCGAAGAAGCAGAAGACTTAGCGAACTACGACCAAGTGCTAGATATTGCTGGTCATGATATTGACCATCGTATGGTAAAAGTAGCGGAGCAAAATGCATTTGAAGCCGGACTTGGAGATTTAATTCAATTTAAGCAAATGCAAGTGCGCGATTTTACGACGCCGAAAGAATATGGAATCATTATTGGTAACCCTCCGTACGGCGAACGTTTAAGCGATCGTCCTTCTGTTGAAAAAATGTACGCTGAAATGGGCGAAGCGTTTTCTAAGCTTGATACGTGGTCGATTTATATGCTTACATCTCATGAACAGTTTGAACAGTACTACGGTAAAAAAGCGACGAAAAAACGCAAATTATTTAACGGATTTATTAAAACAGACTACTATCAGTACTGGGGACCTCGTCCTCCACGCAACGATCAATAAATACAAAAAGCCAAGCGGTGTAAAAACAGCTTGGCTTTTTTACGTTATTTCTTTTTTAAACCGCGATAAGCTAGCATTCCAAACATGCCTATCCCGAGCACGACAATTAATAAAATAAACCAAAACGTAGCATTAAGCAGGTATTTATATAGTCCGTCATAATAATCATGCATGTACTCACCCCATTATGTTTTTTTATAGTATGGGCGAGTAGCAGGGCAATATATGTATTCATTTCTTTTCAATAGCAGGCTTAAAACGAGAAATGATTAGCTTATTTCTAACATATTTACGAAAGGGAAATCTCATACTAAAACCTAAGAGGTGATAAAATGAGAAAAAATCGATCAGCACGGGTTTTTGGCGGGATGATGCTTCTTTCATGGTTAACCATCCCTTTTATAGGACGACAGCATATTAAGCGCTATTTATCATCTACTATGTTTATTTCCTTTTTAATTATGGTTGAAAGCTATATTGCTGAAAAAAAGAAGTGGTGGATATTCCCTAATCCTCCTCATCCATATTTAACAGGTGAAGCTGTTTTACTCTTAGGTCCATTTTTAGAAGGTTCTTTATGGATTAAAAAGTTCACATATGGCCATTTTGGAAGGTATATGTTATTAAATGCAATCGTAGATACATTTTTTGTTTATCCTTTTCAACGAGCTATGAGCCGTGCAAAGCTTTTTAGGGTAGGCACATTTAAAGAGTACCATTTGCTAGGTATCTTTCTGTTAAAAGCTGCTTTAATGTACGTTTACCAACACCTAATAGTAGAGAAACCGAAACCTCAGCGTGCTTTAAAAAATAATCCTATAGAATAAAGGGGCAGGCAGGGAAGCGTGATTTTCTTGCCTGCTATTTTAATGCCCCAGAGGTCATTCCTGAAATGAAATGCTTTTGCAAAAACACGTACGCAATCAATAATGGAATAGAAGAAAGAACGACTGCTGAAAACAGCATAGGGTAATTGGTTAGAAATTCCCCTTGAAAGTCCAATAATGCAATAGGCAGCGTTTTTACTTCTTTAGATTTTAATAATAGCAAAGGGAATAACAGATCATTCCACACGATCACAAACGAAAAAATTCCTACTGTAGCCATTGAAGGTATGGAGAGTCGAAGAGCGATTTTTGAATATATTTTCCACTCTGACGCCCCGTCCATGCGAGCGGCTTCGAATAGTTCCTTTGGCAAAGTTTTCATAAACCCCGTTATAATAAACACACCGATAGGAAGCAAAAAACTTATGGAGACGATAATGACCCCTGTTAGCGTATTGACCAGTCCAAGCTTATTCATCAGCAAAAAGACAGGAGTCATATTGACTTGAGTAGGGACAATCATTCCGCAAACAAAAAAGCCGTATACAATCCATCCAAGCTTTTGAGGTAGCTGAATAATAGCGTAAGCAATCATGCTTGAAAACCATAGAATAAAAAACGTGCTAAAGACGGTAACAATCACGCTGTTTTGAATATAGCCAAAGATGGGTTCATTGACGAGCAGCTGTTTATAATTTTCAATATTCCAGCCTGCTGGTAATCCAATTGGGTTGCTGTAAAGTTCAGGCGTTGTTTTAAAGGTTGTTAATAAAACCAAGCTTAAGGGCAACAGAATGATTAAACCGTATATCCCTAAAATCAGATGTCTGAATGGATTTTGTTTCATAAAAGAATCTCCTTTTACATTTTGGTCAGGCGAAGTACGCGAAATTGAAGAAACGTTAAAAGAGCAATCACAATCATAAATACAACGGAAATGGCAGAGGCATAGCCAAAACGAAAATTAATAAAAGCTTCGTGATAAAGAAGTGTCGAAAGAATTTCAGTTGAGTTGGAGGGACCTCCATTTGTCATTGCAATGATTAAATCAAATGCTTTAAAGCTTTGTATGGTCGTATAAGCCACAACCATTGTCGTAGCTGGAGCTAAAAGAGGCCACGTAATGCGCTTGAATTTTTGCCATCGTGTTGCTCCATCAATACTAGCAGCTTCATATAACTCACTGGGAATAGCTTGAATTCCAGCTACAAAAATAATAAGCATTTGACCAGTATGTGCCCAAAATTGTACAAAAGCCAAGCTGTAAATGGCGATATGTCCATTTCCAATCCAAGACTGTGTCCAATGCTTAAGGCCTATTTTACTTAAAAATAGGTTAACTCCTCCAATGTTGGGGTCATACATAAAGTTCCACGTGAACGCAATCGACACGGACGAAATAATCGTCGGTACAAAAAAGAGTGAGCGATAAAATGTATTCCATGCAGAATTTCTATAAAGTAAAAGTGCAAAGCCTAAGCTCAATAACGTTTGAAAGATCAGCACGCCAATTGTGAACTTTAAGTTGTTTGTAAGCGACTGTGTGAAAATAGCATCGTTTGTTAAAATTTCTTTGAAGTTTTGAAACCCTACAAATGAGAACTGAGAAGACAATCCATTCCAATCAGTTGTACTTAAAAATAAAGCAGAAAGCGTTGGCAATGCAAAGAAAACCGTATATATGACAAAACCAGGAAGCAAAAACAACCATAGATGCCTGCTTTTAGAGATATTTTTAAATGAAAAGAGAGGAAAAGAGAACGAAGGGGTTCTCTTTTCTTCCTCTTGAATAGACGTATTAGTTTTTAGCGACACGTTCTACCTCTCCTTGTGCTTTTTCAGCAGCTTTTTTCGCTGACATACCGGATAGTACGTCCTGTACAGATGTTTCAACAGCTTTTGATACGCGCTCATTTAAAATGGTAAATCGAGGTTGGAAGACCGTTTTTTTGTCTTTCCACTTTGCGCTTTCTTTGAGTTCAGGTGAATCATATTTCACGTCTTTGACCGTTAATAACTGGCCAGTAGCATTTGCATACTCAGAAGAAATCTTTGGATCTGCAAGGAAAGTTAAAAATTTCTTAGCAGCTTCTTTATGTTTTGATTTTTCAGCAACACCTAATAAGAATGTTGTGGTATGAACACCTTCGTATTTGGCTTTATCTTGATCCACTGTAATCGGTGCAAGCAAACCTTGATCAATCTTTGGATTTTGCTGTTTGACTGTAGCCATCATATAAGAACCTTGAGCAAGCATTGCGCCTTTTTCCTGAGCGAAAAGTGCTGCAGCACTTTCTTTTTTCGTACCAAGAGCATCTTTTTGGAAGTAACCTTTATCATTTAATTCTTTAATTTGAGATAGGGTTTTGATAAACCATTCATCAGTTAGCTTGCGCTTGCCCGTTTCTACTTCGTGAAGGGCGTTATTTGTAGGTTCGTTATTCATAATCATTGGGTTAATAAATTGAGAAGGACTTACGTCTCCTGAAAATAAAATCGGCGTGTAACCATTTTTCTTTAATGTTTCAGCTGTTTTTAAAAAGCTATTCCAGTCTTTAGGAACATCTAAATTTAGTTTTTCAAAAATGCCTTTGTTATAGACAGGGATGTTATAGACTAGCTGATAAGGAAGAGCATATTGCGTATTATCCGCTTTACCCGCTTGGATTAGCTTTTCGTCAAATTTGCTGAGTAAGTTTTGGTCGTCCAGCTTTGCAAAACCGTTTGCTTTGCGAATCGTTTCAAATTGACTTCCTGGAAAACTAGCAAATACATCGATGCCTTCTCCAGAGAGTAGAGATCCTTGAATTTGTGATTGATATGAATCCGAAGGAAAGACGGTCATCTCTACATGAATATTTGGGTTTTTCTTTTCAAATTGCTCAATGATAGAATCAAAGGCTTTCGTATCTTCTCCTCGCCAATGCGTAAAGTTAATGGTTACTTTTTTTGAAGAATCGCTGCTGTCGCCGCTTGTTGAACTGTTTTTGCCGCAGCCGGCGATGATCACGGTGAGCATTGCTAACAGAATTAATAATTTTTTCATTTTAGTTCCCCCATTTATAGAATTCTTTTTAGATAGTTATTGGTCAATTTTGATACGATTGGTAGATGTTTGGTCAAAGAAATGAGCATGATTCATTTGAAAATGAAACGGAAAGTGCTGATGAACTTGAATATGTTCATCCCCAGGGATTTTAGCCACAAAGAGCTGCTCTCCTAAACTGCTGTATAGTATGTACTCTGCTCCTAATAACTCAGACACATCTACCGGTAATGAAATATGAGGAGCATCAGAAAAGGCACGCGTAATATGCTCGGGTCGAATTCCTACAGTAATGAATTGATTATTGTAGCCTTTTTCATGTAACGAATGCATTTGATTTTCTGTCAGCTGAAACTCATGTTCACTGATGTACAGTTTGCTGTTCACTACTTTTCCTGTGAAAAAGTTCATTCCCGGTGAGCCTATAAAACTGGCTACAAACGTATTCTCTGGAGCATTATACACTTGCATAGGTGAACCTATTTGCTGAATTTTTCCGTCTTTCATAACTACGATTCTGCTTGCCATCGTCATGGCTTCTGTTTGATCGTGGGTTACATAAATAATGGTCGTCTGCAGCCTCTGATGAAGCTTACTGATTTCAGCACGCATTTGTACGCGAAGCTTCGCATCAAGGTTAGACAAAGGCTCATCCATTAAAAAAATTTGGGCATTCCGTACAATGGCTCTTCCTAAAGCCACTCGCTGACGCTGACCTCCTGATAATGCTTTTGGCTTGCGTTTTAAATAGGGTTCTAAGTCCAAAATACGAGCCGCTTCACGAACGCGCTCATCAATTTCTTGTTTTGGGACTTTGCGGAGCTGCAAGCCAAATGCCATGTTGTCGTAAACCGTTAAATGAGGGTAAAGCGCGTAGTTTTGAAACACCATTGCAATATCCCGGTCCTTAGAAGGTAAATCGTTTGCACGATCTCCGTTAATAAGCAATTCTCCTTCTGTTATCGATTCAAGGCCGGCGATCATTCGAAGGGTAGTGGATTTGCCGCACCCTGAAGGTCCTACAAATACAATAAATTCTTTGTCTTGAATATGAAGATTAAAATTATCAACTGCAAGACTATCTTTTCCGTATTTTTTATACACATGCTGCAACTGCAGTTCTGCCATTTTTTTCTCCTCTCAGCAGGCTTTTAAAAAATAAAAGCCTCTAATTGCACAGACGGATTGTACGTGTATCTGGCAATTAGAGGCTATCGGTTGACCGGTAAGCCTGTAGTATGTAGTTTTGAGTGATTGAATCTGTAAGTAATTTTAAAATATATTATTCCTATATGTCAAGTGAGAATTAAAATATTTTAATAAGTTCGATTATTTTCTTAAATGAAAGAATCCATTTATTAAGCCAGAGATGCTGGTTTTGAGAATAAAATAAACAGCTGGTGTATAGAATGATAGTATTCACTTTTATAGTAAGCACTACAGAGAGAGGATGTTTATAAATGGATAGAAACACGCAGTTCACTATGATTCGGCAAGCGTTGGAAAACAGCTATCATTTAATGCAGCAGGGAATAGAAGTTAGCGGAGAGACGCTTACTCAGCTGGAACAAGCAAAAGCCGAGTATGAAGCGGCCTTTTTATTGTCTCAGTCCACGGATTCCAAATTCCGCTGTAATTAATTTTTTAATAGCACTTATTCCGTTTGCGTTCTATACACCCAGCTTTTATACAAAAAGGTTCTGTCCTTACAGGCAGAACTTTTTTATGTTCAGCTCTTTTTATTGACATTTTAGATAAAGTAGTCAATAATTAAGTTTTGCTTACATGAGAAATTTACTAGATAAAAAGAAGTGAAGCTAATTTTTATTGATAGATATTTACATAAATAAAGGAGTCAGTATCGATGATGAGAGAGCGGTTGCCTTTTACAATTGAGCGGGATGAAAACTTTTTTGACAAATTAAATGAATGGATAGGTGATGTTTTTTATGATCATCTTCCAGACGCAGGATTAGAACTTCGGGATGAACAAATTTTTATGGCTTTTCAAATCGAACGAGCTTTTAAAGAAAAAAATGTAATCTTTGCAGAAGCAGGTGTAGGAACAGGGAAAACCATTGTGTATTTACTGTACGCTATTTGTTATGCAAGGTATATTGGCAAGCCGGCTATTATTGCCTGTGCGGATGAAACATTAATTGAACAGTTAGTAAAAGCCGAAGGAGACATTGCCAAGCTCTCTGGTATTTTAGATATTAACATGGATGTTCGCCTAGCAAAATCTCAAGATCAGTATCTGTGTTTAAAGAAATTAGATGCTGTGACAGCACGAACAGATAATGAAAACATTGAAGAAATTTACGATACGCTTCCTGATTTTGTTCATGATCATAGTGGTATGCAGTCGTTCTATCACTACGGAGACCGTAAAGAATATCCTCATTTAACGGATGAGGAATGGAATCAAATTAACTGGGATACGTTTCAAGATTGCTCTTCCTGTGAGCAGCGTCATAGATGTGGCTTAACGCTTTCACGCGAGCACTATAGAAAAGCACATGACTTAATTATTTGCTCTCACGATTTTTACATGGAACACATTTGGACATATGAAGCCCGCAAGCGTGAAGGACAGCTTCCGCTTCTTCCTGAAAGCAGCTGTGTTGTATTTGATGAAGGTCACCTGCTGGAATTTGCTGCACAAAAGGCTTTAACGTATCGCATTCAAGAAGATACGTTAGAAAACTTGTTAACGCGTCTATTAGAAAATGACGTGCGAGAAGAATTTGCTGTGAAGATCGAGCACGCTATCGATGTGTATGCAATGTTTTTCGACCGTTTAAGTGAAGCAAGCACAGAAATCGTTGGTTCTAGCCGTAAAGAAGTAGCCCGCACAAACGGATTACAAAGTGTAGGAAAAGAACTTTTATCGCTGCTTGAGCATATCGGAAACGAGCTTGTGTTTGAGAGTGAGACTTATACAGTAGACGAATATACGCTGCGAATTGTAGATGAGTACCTAGATCAAATTGATTATTCGCTGCGCTTATTTATGGACAACGAAAATGCCATCTACTGGGTGGAAGAAAACAACTGGCAGCTGACGTTGGTTATTATGCCGCAAGCAGTAAAAGACGTCTTAAAAGAACGAGTATTTGCGAAGAAAATACCGTATATTTTCACTTCTGCCACTCTTTCAGATAACCAATCGTTCGATTATTTAGCATATAGCTTAGGAATTGCAAAGCCGCTTTCTTTTTCCGTTGAATCGCCATTTGATTATGATGAGCAAATGAACATTGCGGTAAAAAATGTTTCAGATGATCAAGAAGAAGCGTTTGCTGAAAAATTTGCCTTTGCTGTCACTCAGCTCGAAAAAACGAACGGACGAGCACTTTTATTGTTTAACAGCAAAGAAGAATTAGAGATGTTCAAAGAAGTTTCCAAAGAGTTAGATCAGTACACGTTTTTATTTGAAGGCGATCAAGAGATCAGTAAATTAGTATCTCAGTTCCAAAGAGAAGAAGAAACGATTTTATGCGCTGTTCATTTGTGGGAAGGGTTGGATATTCCTGGACCTTCGCTATCTAATGTAATTATTTGGTCTCTGCCGTATCCGCCAAATGATCCGGTCTTTGAAGCAAAGCGCAATCAAGTAGTTGATCCATTTTGGGATGCAGATATGCCGTATATGCTTCTTCGCTTAAAGCAAGGAGTTGGAAGACTGATTCGCTCTCATAACGATAAGGGTCTAATTACGATCTTTATGCCAAAAAGCACAGATTCAAAAGTGCGTTCAATCATTGAACAAAATGTCCCAACGAAAATAGAAAACGTATAAAAAAGCGCGGTTGTAGCCGCGCTTTTTTATATGTATTAATAGATTGAATATTCAGTTATATACACGCCGTTACTATTATGATAAAATAATTTATGGTGAAATAAGGAAAGTAAGGAGGAAAAACAATGAGAGAAGACATACAGAAAATTGAGAAACAGTTTTATGAATACATGAATAAAATTAAAAGTTATCACGAGGCAATCGGAGTGATGTACTGGGATTTGAGGACGGGTGCTCCAAAAAAAGGGGCGGATCAGCGTTCTGAAGTGATTGGCATGATGTCATCAGAAGCGTTCAATCTTTCTGTTTCTGATGAAATGGCAGGTTTTATTGAGAAATTAACGAACCCTGAGTCGCAGCCTTACATAAACGATATTACGAAAAAAGCAGTGGAAGAATGTAAAAAAGAATATGACTTAAATAAAAAAATTCCTCCACATGAATATAAAGAATACGTTACATTAACTTCAAAAGCTGAGTCGGTTTGGGAAGACGCAAAAGAAAAAGCAGATTTTGCTTTATTTCAACCGTACCTCGAAAAAATTGTAGCGTTCAATCAGAAGTTTGTGGATTATTGGGGGTATGAAGGGAACAAATATAACCGTTTACTGGATCTTTTTGAACCGGGGATGACGGTTGAAATTTTAGACGAGGTGTTTGGAAAGCTACGGGAGCATATTGTGCCTCTTGTTCAGCGAATCGCCGGGTCAAATACAAAGCCAAATACGGAATTTTTATTCCGTACTTTCCCAAAAGAAGCGCAAAAGCAATTTAGTCTAGACGTGTTAAAAACACTTGGCTATGATTTTGAAGCGGGGCGCCTTGATGAAACAGTTCATCCTTTTGCTACTGGCTTAAACCCGGGAGATGTGCGCATCACGACTAAATATGCCGAAAACGATTTTCGAACGGCTATTTTTGGAACAATTCACGAATGCGGCCATGCTTTATATGAGCAGAATATTTCAAAGGATCTTGTCGGTACAGTTCTATGTGAAGGTACTTCAATGGGAATTCACGAATCACAGTCGCTGTTTTTTGAGCAGTTTGTCGGTAAAAATAAGGCATTTTGGCAGCATAATTACGACGTACTAAAACAGCATGCGCCGGGGCAATTTGACGATGTAGGTTTAGAAGATTTTTACCGAGGAGTAAATGAGGCAAAACCGTCGCTTATTCGTATTGAAGCAGATGAGTTAACGTACCCTCTTCATATTATGATTCGTTACGAAATTGAAAAAGGATTGATAAACGGGGAGTATAAAGTTGAGGATTTACCGGAAATTTGGAATGAGAAATACGAAGAATATTTAGGAGTTCGTCCAAGTCACGACGGAGAAGGCGTGCTTCAGGACGTACACTGGGCCGGAGGAAGCTTTGGGTACTTCCCTTCCTACGCTCTTGGCTATATGTACGCAGCGCAGTTTAAGCATACCATGTTAAAAGATCTGCCTAATTATGATGAACTCCTCGAAAAAGGAGAAATTTCGCCGATCACAAATTGGCTAACAGAACACATTCATCAGTACGGAAAAATGAAAAAGCCTCTTGAAATTTTAAACGATGTAACGGGAGAAGGCTTAAATGTAGATTATTTAATTCAGTATCTAGAAAAGAAATATGGAGAAATTTATCACGTATAAAAGGCGCTATAAACGAATATTATGTTTTGTATCACAAGTAAATGTTCGAAAATATCATTTTTAGATATTTTCAAATAAAAGATTTGCTGATATAATACAATTAACTCAATAACGCACTCATATAATGACGAGAATATGGCTCGTAAGTATCTACCAAACTACCGTAAATAGTTTGACTATGGGTGAGCGATGAAGTTTGTTTTTCACTTTTGTGCGTAAAAGCTCAAAGACATTGCTCTACTCATATACGAGTGCAGCTATGTTTTTGAGCTTTTTTAATACAAACGTTGGAGGAACGAACTATGAAAGCTTTGCAAAACAAAATTTTAACAGATGGTATCGTATTATCGGACACGGTTTTAAAAGTAGACACATTTTTAAACCACCAAATGGATCCTGTATTGATGAAAGAAATTGGAGAAGAATTTGCTTTGCGTTTTGAAAATGCAGGAATTACGAAGATTTTAACGATTGAATCATCAGGAATTGCTCCAGCGATTATGACCGCATTGAAGCTAAACGTTGAGATGGTGTTTGCCAGAAAAAGAAAATCTTTAACACTTCAAGACGGACTCATTACATCAAAAGTATATTCATTTACAAAAAAAGAAGAAAATGAAATTTCAGTTGCTGATAAATTTATTCGAGAAGATGACGTGATTTTAATTATTGATGACTTTTTAGCAAACGGCCAAGCTGCATTCGGCTTGATGGATATCGTGCAAAAAGCAGGTGCTAAAGTAGGCGGCATTGGTATTGTTATTGAAAAAGCGTTCCAAGATGGAGGAAAACAAATTCGTAAATCAGGCGTTAAAGTAGAATCATTAGCGCGCATTCAGTCTTTATCAAATGGTAAAGTTACATTTGCTGAAGATAAACCGACAGTGGAGGTTTAATATGAATAAAGGAAAAGTCTTTTCACTTGGTTTACAGCATGTTTTAGCTATGTACGGAGGTGCGATTGTTGTCCCGCTTATTGTTGGAGGAGCCATTGGCTTGACTCAGCAGCAGCTTACGTATTTAGTGGCGATTGACTTATTTATGTGCGGTGTGGCAACGTTACTGCAAGTATGGAAAAATCGTTTTTTCGGTATTGGTCTTCCAGTTGTATTAGGGTGTACGTTTACTGCCGTAGGGCCTATGATTTCAATTGGAGGTTCTTACGGCGTTTCCTCCATATATGGTTCTATTATCGTCGCCGGTTTACTCATTGTCCTTCTTTCTGCTTTTCTAGGTAAATTGGTTAAGTTTTTCCCTCCTTTAGTTACGGGTTCGGTTGTAACGATTATTGGAATTACGTTAATTCCTGTAGCGATTAAAGATTTAGCTGGAGGAGAAGGAAGTAAAGATTTTGGCAGCTTGAGCAATTTAGGTTTAGGTTTTGGCGTTTTGCTATTAATTATTGTTCTGTATCGATTTACAAAAGGATTTATGCGCTCCGTCTCTGTGTTATTAGGATTGGTTGTTGGAACAATTGCAGCGTCTTTTATGGGGAAAGTCGATTTTTCCGGCGTAAAAGAAGAAGCGTGGATTCATATGCCGCACGTGTTTTACTTTGGGATGCCAACGTTTAATATTATGGCCATCCTGACAATGTTCCTTGTTTTACTTGTTGGCATTGTCGAGTCCACAGGCGTTTATTTTGCCGTTAGTGATATTTGTAAAAAAGAAGTGGATGAAAAAGATTTATCTAAAGGCTATCGTGCAGAAGGATTGGCGATTTTATTAGGCGGATTTTTTAACGCATTTCCTTATACAGCGTATTCTCAAAATGTAGGACTTTTACAGTTGTCAGGTGTTCGCACAAGAAATGTTGTATTTGCAGCGAGTGGAATTTTAATCATTTTGGGCTTTCTACCTAAAATCGCAGCCGTGACGACAGTTATCCCGAGCTCTGTACTTGGAGGAGCTATGGTAGCCATGTTTGGGATGGTCATCTCTTCAGGTATAAAAATCCTTAGTCAAGTTGATTTAGCAAAACAAGAAAACCTTCTTGTAATTGCATGTTCGGTTGGTATGGGTCTAGGGGTGACGGTTGTACCTGAACTCTTCAAAAACTTACCAGAGAGTCTTCAAGTTCTCACTGGAAGCGGTATTGTGATGGGGACTTTTACAGCAATCTTTTTAAATATTGTCTTTAATATGATGAAATCACCACGTGCGCAAGTTGCGGACACAAAGTTAACAAATGAAGTAATATCGAAATAAAAAGAGGCTGGAGCCAAAATATTTTAGTTGAAGAAGATCCGAACGATTAATCGTTCGGATCTTTTCAATGTCATAGGGAACATAGCTGTAACAAGCGATTCATAGTAGATTATTTGTCCAATTTGGTCGTCTTTCCTATTAAGACCGTGTTTTGAAAAACAGTGTATAAAGCATTTTCCCCACGTCAGGATTTTTTGCCACTAATGAAATTTCTCTTTTGAATTTGAAGTCTGTAATAGGCAATGCTTTAATGTTTGAGCTTTGTAAATGGCGCATAAAAATTTCAGGGAGAATTGAAATACCTAAATTAGCTGAAATAAATCCCATAATACTTTGAGCAAATTCAATTTCATTGGCAATGGAAATTTTTAAGTTATGACGATTGTAGGCTTTTTCTACTAGTGTCCGAACATCGCACCCTGGAGGGAGAACTACAATGGGTTCTTCTTTGAAATCTTCAAATGATACGCTTTCTTTTTCGGCTAACGGGTGCTGATCATTCACAAATAAATAAAAGTCTTCTTTGAATAATAATTTTGACCAGTAAGTATGTTGAATCTCTCGATCATCAAATAAAGCTCCATCAATTTGATTGCTTTCTAACTGCTCTAACAAATCATAATAGTGATGCGAGGTTTTTATATCAATATGGCGATTGTGGTCTTTAGCAGAAGCCAGTTGATAAGGTAAGTAAAAAGCAGCCATACTTTGCCACGTTCCGATAGTTAAATCACAAGCTTCTTGCGTAGACACTAATTTTTTTTGAAGAGCATGAACGCTTGATAGTATGGATTCACCTTCTTGTAAAAGAATTTCACCTGCTGAGGTTAATTCTACTCCTGTAGCGGAGCGAATAAATAATGTTACTCCTAAATCTTCTTCTAGTTTTCTCATTTGCTTACTGAGCGCGGGCTGCGTCATATGCAGCTGTTCGCTTGCTTTGCTTAAGCTTTTTGTTTTGGCTGTTTCAATAAAAGACTCAAGCCATTCTGTTTTCATATTTATCACCTATAACCTTTTGTTATACCCATAGTATAGAAGGGAAGTTCTCATAAATCAACGAAGATGCTAGTGTATATAGTGTAGTTAACACAGCGCAAAGAAATTCACACAACTAGGAGGATGAATGATGTATCCAAACAAACTATATATTAACGGTGAATGGACAACAACAGAAGAGAAAATTGATGTGATTAATCCAGCAACAAAAGAAGTTATAGGACAAATTCCCAAGGCAGGCGCAAAGGAAGCAGCACTTGCCGCTGATGCAGCAGCGACAGCTTTTAAAACATGGTCGAAAAGAACCGCTCAAGAGCGCAGTGCTATTTTAATGAGATGGCATCAACTTATTGAAAATCATAAAGATGAACTAGCAGAAATTATGACAACGGAACAAGGCAAACCATTTGCAGAAGCAAAAGGTGAAGTGCAGTATGGCAATGATTATATTGCTTGGTTTGCTGAAGAAGGAAAGCGTGTATATGGTGAAACGATTCCAGCTCATCATACGCATAAGCGTATTACGGTTAAAAAACAGCCTGTTGGCGTTGTAGCAGCTATTACGCCATGGAACTTCCCTGCAGCCATGATTACGCGTAAAGTGGCCCCAGCTCTTGCAGCAGGATGTACAATTGTTTTAAAACCATCTGAAGAAACACCATTTACAGCATTTCGTTTAGTAGAACTCGCAGAAGAAGCGGGCGTTCCAAAAGGTGTGATCAATGTTGTTACTGGAGATGCAGCAGCTATTGGCGACACATGGCAAAAAGACGGACGCATCCGAAAATTAACATTTACTGGTTCAACAGCGGTTGGTAAACATCTAATGCGGGGTGCTGCTGATACTGTGAAAAAATTATCGCTGGAATTAGGCGGTCATGCACCGTTTATCGTAACAGAAAATGCAGATTTAGACGCTGCTGTAAACGGCGTAATTGCTTCTAAGTTTGTCAACGCAGGTCAAACGTGCATCTGCACAAACCGCGTATACGTACAAGAATCCATTGCAGATGCTTTCGTTGAAAAATTTGCAGCAAAAGCGGCGGAATTAACAGTAGGAAACGGATTAGAAGAAGGTACACAAGTTGGACCGTTAATTAACGACAAAGCGGTTGAGAAAGTAAAAGCACAAATTGCGGATGCAAAAAGTAAAGGAGCTAAAGTTGTAGTTGGCGGACAAGCTATAACAACTAAAAACGGTTTCTTTATGGAGCCGACAATTATCACAAATGTAACTGATGACATGAATTGCATGTTTGAAGAAACGTTTGGACCATTGGCACCTGTAGCAACATTCAAAACAGTAGAAGAAGCCGTAGAACGAGCAAACAATAGCCCTTATGGTTTAGCAGCTTACGTATTTACAGAAAACATCAAAGAAGCAACATTTGTATCTGAAGAATTAGAGTACGGCATTGTAGGAGTAAATGATGGCTCTCCATCTGCAGCTCAAGCTCCATTCGGCGGCTTTAAAGAAAGTGGCCTTGGACGTGAAGGAAGTCATTACGGCATTGAAGATTATTTAGAAGTAAAATATATCTCAATGGGACTTTAATAAAAAGTAGGACAAAAATAGTTTAGTCGAAGTGAAATACGAACTAGCAACTAATAATCAAAATTATTGGTTGTTAGTTCGTATTTTTTTATTGTTAAGATGGACGTAGCTTTCATGCGTTTCGTTGCTTCTAGCGGATTAATCCCATTTGTTCGTCTTTAGGTCGGAGTGATTTCGTTGTGTCCCAGCCTCTTTTTTATGCACTTTTGTAAAGAAAATTTGAAATAATAGTTCTTTAACGCAATTAATTGCATTTCTAGGATGTCTGTGCAAGAATAAATATTTCAAAAATGGTTTAGCTTTGTTTAAAGCGTGGGTAATACAACAAATGCACATGATTGCTTGTTAGATGAAAGGAAAAGCAGAACTTTACCACTGATAAATTACGCAAGCTAGAACCAAAATAGTAGTACTGAATGGTGAAAAATATAGGAGTTGATATAGATGATTACAGCAGAGAAAAACATAGTGAAATTTAAAGCAAAAGACGGACGTGAAGTCACTATACGCCCTGCAAAGGCAAGTGATGCAGAGCATATTACAACAGCGGTAAGAGAAATTATTGAGGCCGGGGAATTTATTCAAAAAGATGAGCCACGCACAGTCCAAGAAGAGCAAGATTTTATTGCATCAGTAGAAAAGAACAATCACATGTACGTTGTAGCTGAAGTCGAAGGTGAAGTGCTTGGAATCGCACGTGTTCTGAGAGGCGAAATTAAAATGAAGCGCCACACGGGGCTCTTCCGTACATGGCTTATTTCAAAAGCACAGGGAATGGGAATAGGAAAACAATTTATGAATTATACGCTAAACTGGTGCAAAGAAAATAATCTTCATAAACTTTCTTTAACTGTGTTTGCTTCTAATAAAGTGGCATACGAATTGTATAAAAAGGTAGGATTTGAACAAGAAGGTGTTATGAAAGAACAAGCTTATTTTAACAATGAATATGTAGATGAAATCTATATGTCCATTTTCTTTTCATAAAAAATAAGCACTTATTTTCGTCAATCCATAAATTGTATCTGTACATTCAGATTATTTGCGCTATAATAAAAGTGCACAACAAACATACACTTCTTCAAAACGTAGACTTTCCTGAGTTACAGGAAAGTTTTTTTATGTTTCACCTCCATTCCACTAAAAAAGAATTGAATAAATCCCCAGCTATTACAAATGTTAAATGTAACGCAATCAAAGAGGTGAAGTGTATGCCAAAAATTATCTCAGTTGGATTTGGAGTTCCCCCCTATGAATTAACTCAGCAAGACACGCTGCTATTTGCAAAAGAACTTTTTTCCGAGTCGTTTAAAGATATTAATCGTCTGCTGACCGTTTTTCAAAATGGTCAAATTGAAAAACGTAATTTTGCCAAAGACTTATCTTGGTTTCAAGAAGATCATACATTCGAAGAAAAAAATGATGCTTTTATAGAATGTGCTGTTGAATTAGGTACAAAAGCCATTGAAGAATGCTTAACAAATAAAGACTATGTAAGTACCCCTTTGCCGTGTGGAGAAATTGATGCTATTTTTTACGTTTCAACAAGCGGTGTAGCTACGCCTAGCATTGAAGCTCGAATTATGAATAAGCTTGCGTTTTCAGACCATACAAAAAGAATCCCTATATGGGGATTAGGGTGTGCCGGAGGAGCATCTGGACTTTCAAGGGCTTACGAATATTGCAAAGCCTTTCCGCGCGCTAAAGTTCTTGTATTATCCGTTGAGCTGTGCAGTTTGACTTTTCAGCGGAATGATCGTTCAAAAAGCAACTTAATCGGTACATCTTTATTTGCTGATGGAGTAGCAGCTGCTTTAGTCGCAGGTGACGAAGCAGATATCACTTTTTCCCGTTCAAAAAGCTTTCCTTACATTTTACATACACAATCGACGCTTATGCCAAATTCCGAAGACGTAATGGGATGGGAGATTAAAAATGATGGGTTATTTGTTGTCTTTTCAAAAGATATTCCCACTATTATCGATTCGTGGTTAGGCGGAGAAGTTGAGTCTTTTTTACAAACTCAGAATTTGACCAGTCGGGATTTAAAACATTTTGTTGCTCATCCTGGAGGGAAAAAAGTGCTTGAAGCATATGTATCAACGCTATCGCTAAACGAAAATATGATTGCTGATTCACTAGATGTACTTAAAAACCATGGAAACATGTCTTCGGCAACCGTTTTATATGTGCTAGACCGCTTTATGAAGAAAGAAATTCCGAGTAAAGAATACGGTTTATTAACAGCTCTTGGTCCTGGATTTAGTTCTGAAATGCTTCTATTAGAGTGGAGGTAAAGCGATTGTTTTTTTATAGTTTTTTTGTATTTATTATCTTACAGCGTCTATGTGAATTGGTGATTGCCAAAAGAAATGAAGCTTGGATGAAGAAGCAGGGAGCATACGAAGCTGGTCAAAGTCACTACAAATGGATGGTAAGCATGCACGCCGCTTTTTTTGCTGCTCTTTTTACGGAAGTGTATGTGTTAAACGGTGGAATGTATCACTTTTCTTTTTTGTTGTTTAGCTTTTTTGTGCTTGTGCAACTTGCAAGAGTATGGGCTATTTCTTCATTAGGAAAGTATTGGAATACAAAAATTATCGTCTTGCCTAACGCGAAGGTTGTGCTAAGAGGTCCTTATCGGTTTATGAAGCACCCAAATTATACAGTTGTAGCGGCAGAATTGGTGTTAGTTCCGCTTATGTTTCAGGCATACTGGACGTTAGCTATTTTTTCTGTTTTCAATTTGTGTATATTAGCCGTTAGAATTCCTTTAGAAGAGCAAGCGCTAACGAATGAAACAAATTATGGCGAGGTCATGCAAAATACGGGACGTTTCTTTCCTGCAAAAAAATCTCAAAACTAATTGAAAATGATTATCTTTCATGATAAGATGAAATCAAATGATAAAGATTATCAATTTCATCAAGTAGAAACGGTGGTGGACGTAATGGTTAGTCTTTTTGTGATCGGAGCACTTGCTACATATGTTGGCGTCACAACGTATGTAATGAAAAATATTGAAAAAGCCCAAAAGGCGTAATATATACACGGTAAATAAATACAATGCAAAGCTGTCAAATTATTGACAGCTTTTTTTATTGTTTTTGTAACTAAAAATTCAGTTTTTTATGGGAAAACGTAGGTGAATCAAGTAAAATAGAGAAAGAATAAGCAGAAACAAAGATGGATAGAGAACATTTAAATACAGTCTTGAATGAGGCAAAAGGGGTAGAGTAATAATGGGTAAAGTGAGTGTGAAACATCAAGAAAATCTCCAATTGGAAGCATCTCTTTTTCATTTACATAAGCAATTTCAAGCAGCTGGAGATGAACAGCAGGCAGCAAAAGCAATACAGCTGTTAAAAAAGTGGGTGAACGGTGAATTTGTTGTAGCATTTTGCGGACATTTTTCGGCGGGGAAATCGAGTATGATTAACGAATTAATGGGGCAAGCAATTTTGCCTGCAAGTCCTATTCCGACAAGCGCAAACTTAGTATCAGTAAAGGCGGGGGATGAGCATGCAACCGTTTATTACCGCAAACAGCCGCCGGTGCGTTATGAAGCGCCTTATCAGTATGAACAAATTAAGCAGTTTGCTGTCGACGGAGATGAAGTAGAGTCCATTCATTTATCAATCGAGACAAACGCTATTCCTAAAAATGTTGTGGTGATGGACACACCGGGGATTGATTCAACAGATGATGCGCATCGTGTATCGACCGAGTCAGCTCTTCACTTAGCGGACGTTATTTTCTACGTGATGGATTATAATCATGTGCAGGCAGAATTAAATCTTCAATTTGCAAAACAGCTGCAAGAAGCTAATAAAACGCTTTATTTAATTGTAAATCAAATCGATAAACATCAAGAAGATCAGCTAACATTTCAAGCATTTAAAGAATCTGTAGAAACGTCATTTTTAAAGTGGAATGTTAGACCAGAAGGAATCTTCTATACGTCGTTAAAAGAGCCAGCCAACCGTCATAATGACCTTTCGTACGTAAAATCTCTATTACTTGCTATGATGACGGAAAAAGAAAACCGACATCAGCATATTCAACATGCGATGCAAATGTTAATTGACGATCACCTTGCCTTTATTGAAGACCAAGAAGAAGAAAAGTTAACGATTCATGACGAGCTGCGCCATAAGCTGACGCTTGAGAACCATGAAATAAATAAGCAGCAAAAAGAGCAGCTTCTCGAAAAAGAAGCGGAAATAAAGCGTGCTGAAAAGCAGTTAGCAGAAACGTACCAACAAGAAACAGGCAAGATACTAAGCAACGCCAATTTAACACCATATGAAATGAGAGAAAAAGCTAGGCTGTTTTTAGAAACGACAAAGCCTGATTTCAAAGTCGGTCTTTTATTTGCTAAGAAAAAGACCGAGGAAGTAAAAAAAGAGCGGCTGACGTTATTTTTTGACGATATGAAAGAACGAACAGCCTCTCAGCTGCAGTGGCACTTGCAGCAATATGTGCAAGATCTGGTGAAAAATCAAAATCTTACTGACCCGGATCTTATACGCCAGGTTCAGCAGTTTGAAATTCCGTTAGAACCTCATGACTTAATTGAAACGGTAAAAGCAGGAGCTACGATTAATGGTGATTATGTTTTAACGTACGCAAAAGATGTAGCTGATCACATTAAGAAAAAAGCCACGCGATTGTTATACGAGCTCTATGCGCAAATCGAACAGAGCAAAATGGAGCAAGATGAAGTAAAGCGTGAGAATATTTCTCAACACTTGCAGGAATGTGAGGCATTTGAAGAAGCGTATACATCTCTTCAGGAAATGAAAGCAAAACTGGCACGTACAAAAGCGTTGCTTCAATCTTTACAGCAAACTGATGACGACCTAACGCTAGAAGATACAAACGAGTTGTCATATATGTTACAAGAAGAATATGAAACGGGCATCATGAAAGCTGAAGAAAAGCATGAAGCTGCGAGTGAGCAGCAGTTAGTTTCACAGCCTGAGGAAGCTGTGCATGAAACAGGAACAGAAAAGGTTCTTCAAGATGTATCAGCTGTTCTCGAACAGCTCCGTTCATTTGGAAAATTAGACCGCTTTATTAATAGGCTTCAAGAAAAACGTAAAAAGCTATCAAATCAAACGTTTACCGTAGCTTTATTCGGAGCATTCAGTGCCGGTAAGTCATCTTTTGCTAATGCGTTGATTGGAGAAAGATTACTTCCTGTATCTCCGAATCCAACAACAGCAACCATCAATAAAATTATGCCTCCAACAGAAAAACGGCCGCATAAAACAGCTGTTGTGCAAATGAAAACAAACGAGCAGATGATCCAAGATTTAAATGGTGCACTTAAGCTGTTTCATCATGAAGTAGAAACAATTGACGAAGCGCTAGCGATTATTCCGACCCTGCAGGCAACAGAAGAGCTGCAGCTGCATTTGTCGTTTTTACAGGCAGTAGAAAAAGGCTACGGCGAAGTCAAGCATCATATCGGTTCAGAAGTAGTAGTGGATACAGAAGGATTTCATGATTATGTAGCCAAGGAAGAAAAAGCGTGTTTTGTTCAATTTATTAACCTGTATTATGACTGTGAATTTACTCGCTTAGGCATTACGCTTGTTGATACACCTGGAGCTGATTCAATCAATGCGAGACACACGGGAGTAGCGTTTGAGTATATCAAAAATGCAGATGCCATTTTATTTGTAACGTATTATAATCATGCATTTTCAAAAGCTGACCGAGAATTTCTTATTCAGCTTGGCCGTGTAAAAGATGTATTTGCGCTTGATAAAATGTTTTTCTTAGTAAATGCAGCGGACTTAGCCAGCTCGGATACAGAGCTGCAGTTAGTTCAGACGTACGTAAAAGAGCAGCTTGAACAGTATGGTATACGCTTTCCGCGCTTATACCCGGTATCAAGCTTGCAGGCTTTGCAAAACCACGAGGATAAAATGTTTCTGCCATTCAAAAATGCGTTTTACCGCTTCATAAATTATGAATTACCAGAGCTTGCTATCCAAAGTGTCTATGCAGATTTCGAACAAATTTTAGCAGTTGCCAATGAAATGAAACAGGTGCAGACAAAATCAGAAGTCGATAAAAAGCGATACATTCAATCTCTTCACATAAAAAATGAGCAGGTAGCAGCAAAACTGCATGAAATTCATTTTGAATATGAACAACAGCAGTTTGACCGAGAATTAGAAGAGCTCTTATTTTATGTGAAAAAACGTCTGTTTGTGAGGTACGATGACTTCTTTAAAGAAGCATTCAGTCCGGCAAACTTAAGAGATGATCGAGGTGAAAAGCAAAAGCAGCTGTGCCTGTGTTTGCAGGAGTTGTTAACGTCTATTTCCTTCGACGCAACGCAAGAAGTGCGTGCGACCACTTTGCGAATCGAAAAATACATCGTAAAATTAATCGAAGACTGGCATCGACTGATCATTACAAAGCTACAGCGCTATGAACCGACGTTTACTCCAACGTTGAACTCGTTAGAGCCGCCAAATGGCAGCGAAGTTGTGACAAGTCATCAATTCGATAAGAATGAATCGTATCAAAAAGAGCTTTCACTGTATAAAAACAATAAAAGCTTTTTTGAAAAAAATGAGAAAGCAAAGCTCCACGCTGCTTTATTAGAACGTATTAAGCCGGATGTTAATCACTACATTGCGAAAGAAGAAGCTGCTCTTCATTCACACTATACCTATTTAGTGAATCAGTACGTTTTAGCGCATAAACAGTCTGTATCTGAAGAATGGTATGATTATTACAAACAGCTGCAAGCGGCCGTGTCTGAAGAATTTCCAATTCAAGAATTGGTAAGTACAATGACGGTGCTAGAACATGTATTGGAGGAAAGAAAGGGTCATTAATTTTTATGTCTACACACATAAATAAACGTTTACAGGAAATTGAAAAAGAATATAATGTAGAAATTTTGTTTGCATGTGAATCAGGGAGCCGTGCTTACGGACTCGACACGTTAGCGAGTGATTTTGACGTCCGCTTTATATATAAATATAAAGCATCACGCTATCTTCATCTCAATAGACCTCAAGAGGTCATTAATGTAGCAGAAGGCAATTATGATATGCAAGGGTGGGATTTGTACAAAACCATTTATTTGTTTACAAAATCAAACCCTTCGCTTTATGAGTGGCTATGGTCGCCTTTTGTTTATTATCAGAGGTCATCGTTTGCTGAGCCACTCCGGCAAATGATGGCTCAATCATATTCCTTAAAAGCATTGGGATATCATTATTTTAAAATTTTAACGATAAATAGTAAAAGAAATCTGACATCTTCTGTTACAATAGAGGATATAAAAGTGATGCTCCAACTGATTCGTGCATTTTTATCACTGAAAGTAGTAGTAAAGCAGCGCAGTTTCCCTGTCATTTTATTTGCCGATTTATGTAAGCAGGCAAATCTCGACGATAGGCAGCAATCCATCATTGAGCAATTTGTACAATGCAAGATAAGCGGGAAAGTCGCTTTTAATGAAAAGATGAAAAACTTTTTGGATAGCATTAAGAAAGAATCTGCAGCGATAGAAAAAAACTTAAAAGAATTACCGGAAAAGCAAATCAGTTATGAGGACATTAACTTATTTTTACTAACTCAGCATAATATAATGGAGGAACGAACATGAGTGTACATAAAGAAATTTCAGCCCATTCTAAAAAACAGCACGAATTAGTACGTGCTTTTGCCAGCTTAGAAGCTCGACGTGAGCAAGCTATTGAAGCAGCTGTGCTTCTCTGCAAAGAAGGGAAGCCCTTTTCTGTAGACGGTATTAACGCTGTAACAGCAGAAATTAATGAGCTGTCTCAAAAATATACCATCATTCCAGGCCGTAAAGTAGTGACGGAAGAAATGGTTAAAGAGTACGTAGCAAGAATATAAACGTGCTAAGCTCTGGTGTTTTTACCTTAATTTGAACAGGATATGACGTGCCGCTTGATCCATACTAATAGTGTACCAACGAGGTACAAATAGGAGGAGATAGCGATGGGTCGTCAAAAATTAGGTAATAAAAATGCGCAAGCGAATAACAATGCAAAGCATAATTATAACCAAGAGTTCTCTTCTGAGTTTAAAGCAAATCAGGCTCAAAAAGCAAAGCGTGCAAAAAGTGCAAATGACACTTATGCTGGGGAGTTTGCTTCTGAGTTCAACGTGCAACAAAACCAAAATAATTCTGTTAACAAGAAGTTAGAAGCTAATAAAAGTGCAAATAATCAATATGGACAAGAATTCGGCTCTTATGCTGAAGTTGAATCTGCCAAAATGAATAATGCTGCACAAAAAAAGCGTAAAAAATAACAGAACTGTTTCCAAAAACGCCGGGATTAGTCTGCTCTGTCAGCAGATTAGCCCGGCGTTTTTTGTTGGGCAATATTTGCTTGGGTACAAGATGTCAATCCATCGCAAACTATAGATGAGGTGAAGCAATATGAATAAAGGAATTGTCATTGCTCTTTCATCAATCGGTTTAGCACAAGCTTTAAAAATCCCAATTAAAAAGTATCAAACAGGAAAATGGGATATGCGGATGATTGCTGCGTCGGGTGGAATGCCAAGCTCTCATTCAGCCGGCGTATCTTCTTTGGCTACCTATGTAGCATTAAAAAGAGGTGTTTCTACGATTGACTTTGCGTTAGCATCTGTTTTTGGAATTATTGTGATGTACGATGCACAAGGAATTCGAAGGCAGACTGGCGAAATTACTATTAAAGTGAATACGTTAGACGAAGAAATTGAAAAGCTTGCGGGTCTTCCAGACGGAGGCTTTCACGATTTGACGGAACAGCGCTTGAAAGAAATGCTTGGTCATCAGCCAGAAGAAGTGATTGGCGGAGCCATTTTAGGAGTAGCACTTGGAGCAATTGGCTATTTTTTAGAAGGGAAATCATAGTCAAATAGCCAAAAGTAAGCTAAGATAAAGAAGAACCTTTGCAAAAGGATGGGACGAAAAAGTGACAAAAACAGCTCAAACCGTTGAAGAGTATCTTCTTTATCTTGAAGAAAAAGGCTTTCATTTAGCAGAAGATGCACGTGGATTTATTTCATTTGGTCAGCAGTATACGCGTGCAGCTGACGAGATGGTCATATTTACAATTGAATGGACACTAAAAGTACAAAAAGAATTTGACGGCAGTTTTTTTGTATCGCTCCTCGAGAATTTGACATCAAATCGTATTAGCAATCAAAAACAAGCCATTCAATATTTAAAGTCATCAGGTATGATTTAAGCAGGATTACATTCCTGCTTCTTTTTGATTAATGGCTTGTCTGGCCAGCTGATCAGCACCTGCATTTTGAGAGCTAGGGATCCACTTTATAAAAAATAAATCAAATTGACTGGACAATTTGAGGGCTTCTTCCAGTAAAGGAGCAAACGCTTTATTTTTAACGTGTTCTTGGTTCATTGCGCGGTCTACTAGCTGAGAGTCTGTTCGAAAAGATACGCTCGTATACTTTTTTTCTAAACAAATTTTTAATGCATGAAGAAGTGCATGGTACTCTGCTTCATGATTCGTCATTGTCCCAAGAGCAATAGCGTAACGATGATGTTCACCATTTCCTTTAATTAAAATACCAGCTCCAGAAGGACCAGGGTTGCCAGCAGTGGCTCCGTCTATATAAACTTCAATCATCATACAGCCTCCTTGTTAAAACAATATAAGCTTAAACCATGTTTTTTCATCAATAGTATTGTATCATAAGTACTTCAGCTATTTTATATTAGCACGTATAAACGCTAAAATCCGCTTATTAGGTAAGAAAACTGTCATGAAAAGACATAATAGAAGATAAAATACAAAAAAGCAGAAAAAGTGTTGAATTCAAAATTGCTGATGAAAGGAATGCTCGTTATGAATTTCCAAATTGAATGGCATTATAAATCCTCGAAACATAAACAGTTAATTTTCACATCCGATTTCACAGATGCGAATGAGGCGCTAATGATTGTGGGTGATTTAGAAAAAACAGGTCGAACGAAGGAAATTTTTCTACTTGATGAGCAGCAGCAAAAATGGACTGTAAAAGAAGCGAAAAAGCTCTTACAGGAAGTACAGACAGAGCCTCACGATATTGTGGCATATTTTGACGGAGGCTATGAGCATGATACGCTTTTAGCGGGGCTTGGGGTTGTGATTTATTTTAAACAGAACAACCAGTCTTACCGAATACGACGAAACTCAAGACTGCAAGAGATAGAATCAAATAATGAGGCAGAGTATGCTGCTTTTTATTATTTAATACAAGAGCTTGAGGAACTTGGTGTTCATCATATACCGGTAACGTTTAGAGGTGACTCTCAGGTTGTATTAAATCAGCTTGCAGGGGAGTGGCCCTGTTTCGAAGAAGAGTTTAATCGGTACTTAGATCGAATAGAAGATAAAATGCAGGAACTTGGTATCCGACCGGTATATGAGCCTATTTCAAGGAAGGAAAATGAAGAGGCCGACCAGCTTGCGACTCAAGCTCTTCAAGGGATACCAATTGCTAGCAGGAAGCAAGTGTAACACACAGAACGAAATGGAGATGAACGAGAGTGGAACGTAAACAATTATTAGAAGAAGTAACGGAGTTATTGGATTACTACTGTAGTGATTGTTTTGTAAAAAAAACGTTTAACAAAGAAAAGGGCAAAACATACGCTCAGACGTTTTGTATTAAAGAGTGTACCGTAGGAGAAAAGATTAAGCAGTATGGAGATTTGCTGACTAAAAAGTAAGCGTGTATAATTTGTCGGCAGCAGCTTCATTCTATCCATATGGAGGTGTTCTTTCAATGGATAAGTTTTCAAATGAAGAAGTAACAACAGGATATAATGATTTAAAGCAAGTAGAAGTGTCCATTCAATCTGCTCAAAAGATGATTGGGACAGCTACGATGAGTATGAGTCCTCAGCAGCTTGAAGAGGCAACGAATGCGCTTAATGATGCAAAAGCACAGCTTCAATCTGCCAAAGCTCATGGCACAGGAGTAGACGAGCAATTTCTTCAGCAGTGCATGCAGTCTATTCAAACATGTGACCAGCAGCTTACTGAGGCCAAACGCTAGGTATAACAAAAAAGAGACTCAGAAAAGAGTCTCTTTTACTATAAAATAAAAAGATCTATTTATGATAGCTTAGTGACATTAGCGGCTTGTGGGCCTCTATTGCCTTCTACAATTTCAAAAGATACCTCTTGTCCTTCTTCCAAGGATTTATAACCTTCGCTTTGGATGGCAGAAAAATGTACAAATACGTCGCTTCCGCCTTCAACTTCAATAAAGCCATAGCCTTTTTCATTGTTGAACCATTTTACTTTACCATTTTGCATAACTTGAATCCCCCTAGTACTGTGCAGCATCATGCTGCTGAAACTCGAATTATCATTTCCAATAGAGGTAAATGATTGTTTATATTATATAATAAGAAGAAATAAAATTTCAATATTAAAATTTAACTTTTCTGAAAATTAAATTTTATTTAACGTGGACATAGTCTATTTTTAATAAAAAAATTTCTTGTGAGATGAAAAATAACTGAAAATTTAGTTTATAATAAAAGTATAGTCAGCATAATTTTAACGCGGTGATAAGGAGTGGGTCGTGTATGTATCGTACACAAATAAATGGAAAAGAAATCATTTTGTTATTTTCAACGCTCGAAGCAGCAAAGAGCCGCAGCAGCCTAGAGAAAGAACAAATTTATAAGCGCGTATTGCATTTAAATGAGCAGCTGTTAATGTTTCAAAATGGAACAAGCTTCACCATTGGTGATCCGTTAGGATTAATTGTAGCTCAAGTGAAAAAAAGCGATTTGACAACCATATATATCGAACATATTATTGATAAACAGTTTATGTATGATGGAGATGGTCATCGAGGTGAAGTAGTGTAATAAGATGACGCCTATATATGAAGAAGCGTACGGAGATACTCGTACGCTTCTTCATATATGGGATTAAAAACATGTGTTTTTACAAGTATTAACAAGAATAAATAACAAAGTTCAATAAATTAAAGAAGAACAGTGAAACCATGAATAGCAATTACCTTTTTAGCTAAAAAATATAGATACACATCATCTTATGTAATGAGATAGTTAAGCTTTGAAATCAATGAACACGAGAAGTTTTATAAAGCTTAAATTGAAAAACGTGTGATTGTGACGTTAATTAGAAGTAAGGTTTGGAGGACGCTATGGAAAGTAGAAAAAAATTGGATTTACTTGCTCTTGCTTCTGTGCCACTTATCATGACCCTCGGAAATTCAATGTTAATTCCGGTGTTGCCGGTGATTGAAAAACGTCTACAGATAAGCTCGCTGCAGGTATCCATGATTATCACGGTCTACTCAATTTTCGCTATTTTTTTAATCCCGATTGCTGGTTATTTATCAGATCGATTTGGCCGCAAGAAAATTATTATTCCTAGTTTGCTGCTTGCTGCAGTAGGAGGGGCTTTAACAGGCTGGGCTTCATGGCAAATGGCCAATCCATTTTGGGTTATTTTAATTGGCCGCGCGATTCAAGGAATAGGTTCAGCAGGGGCTATGCCTGTTGTGATGCCTTGTGTAGGAGATATGTTCAAAGACGAGCAAGAAATTACAAAAGGACTAGGTTTAATTGAAACAGCCAATACGTTTGGGAAAGTACTAAGCCCAATACTGGGAGCTTTTTTAGCGGCTATGATTTGGTTTCTTCCTTTTTGGTTCATTCCTATTCTTTGCCTTATTTCGATTCTTTTAGTTATCTTTTTAGTAAAAGTTCCGAAAAATGATAGTTCTTCTGAATCTGAACAAAAAAAGAAAAGTATCACGCAGTTTTTGAAGGATTTGAAGAAGACGCTCAAAGAAAATATTGGATGGCTTATGGCTATTTTTATTTTAGGCGCCATTATTATGCTTGTATTATTCGGGGTTTTATTTTACCTATCGACCATACTAGAGGAGCGTTATCATATTGTGAATACGAAAAAAGGCTTGGTAATGGCTATTCCTTTGCTCGCTTTATCTATTTCTTCTTTTGTGGCGGGGAAAAAAGTTGGCAACAATAAAATCGTTATGAAGTGGTCTGCTTTTTTTGGCTTTTTATTGTTAACATGTTCTTTCATCATTTTATTTTTTAATACGTCTCTTTTTAGTATTTTACTCACTTTAGTGCTTGGTGGAATTGGAATTGGAGCAGCTCTTCCCAGTCTTGATGCACTTATTACAGAAGGAATTGAAAAGGAAGAGAGAGGAACCATTACGTCTCTTTACAGTTCGATGCGCTTTGTCGGAGTAGCAGCTGGGCCTCCTCTTTATACATTGCTTATGAAGTGGTCGGACATGGCTGTGTTCCAAACGTCTCTAGGGGTTAGTGCAGTAGGTGCCATTTTAGTTTTAAAAGCTATCAAACCAAAACCTGAAGGCGGCGTAAAACTGAAGAAAGCTGAAGTGTGATTTTACGGAGCTGTCTTATGATAAAAGACAGCTCTTTGCTATTTAAAGACCCGTCAATATGCTTAAATTTATATTGTGTCTAGAAAAAATCCTTGAAATTTCTTATACTTCAATTTATAGACAGCAGATGCAATAGTTCTTATTTTATTGAATAAGGTGGTTTTGAATTGAGTATAAATTATCAGAAATTAAAAAGCATGGTGGATCATTATCAAATATTTGATCTTGTAGCGTATATAACAGAAGAAGTACAAAGCCTTCAACCAAAGAGCCTTGCGGGGATTGTGAAAGAATGGTTGACACACTTACAAACGGAAGAAGAGCTGTACGAGCTTATCCGCTTTTGTGATGAGGCTTTATTAAATCGTGTAAGCCGAATGTTAACGACATATGGCTATCGTCGATTTGGCTCGATTCGAATGGTGACTCTTTATTGCGATGATCTCCTGCGCGAAGGCAAGATACTCGACGCTGATGATAGACTTTCTTTATTAATTTCTCAGCTGGATACGGAATCAGTTAAAAAGGAACAGCTTGAGAAAATCTATTTTTTAAAGGTAAGAATTCTTTTAGAAATGAAACAAGTGGATGAAGCTTCTAAGTGGATGAAACAAGTAACGTCACATAACCAAAAGGGTATGGCTGACAGATGGGGATATTTTTATTTGCAGCTCAACGACAGAATGAAAGCTGAAGCCTGCTTAAAAGAAGGAACGGCATATAAGGAGAATGGAGATTTTTGCTATGCAATGCTAGCGGACTTATATGCGTACGAAGGGAAGCATGAACAAGCGCTTGAAACAATTAACGAGGCTATTGTTCGCTATCCACAGCTTCCGTCTTTATATATGGATAAAGTGATGCGATTAAAAGATTTAAAAGAGTATTCTCTCTTGCTTGAAACGATTGAATTTATCGACTCAAAGTTACCCTATCACGATTATCAAGATTTTTTTACGCTGCTGCGCGCCGACATTTATTTTGAACAGCAGCAGCAATCTCAGCTTATGCATCTGCTCTCGACCAAGCGATGTTTAAAAGATTCACCTTATCAAAAATTAATCGGAAAGCATACAGACGATAAATTCAGTACAATCAAGCTTCCGATTGTACCCATCGTTCAAAAAGATAATTATTGCGTGCCAGCCAGTATGAGTATGATGTTAAGGCTTTTACATACCGAAAAAACACAGGATGAGATTGGAACGCGTATTTACGGTGGCTTAGGATCCAAATTATCAACTGCGGTGAGCTACTTTGAATCTCTTGGCTTTGCAGCGATGTTTTTCACAGGCACAGTTGAACAGTTTAAAGAACTATTAGACAAAGGGCTGCCTATTTTGGTCAGTCTGGAATTTGAACAAGCTTCCCACGTTCAAGTTGTATTTGGCTACGATGATGAACTTGAACTTTTCCATGTACAAGATGCTAATTTTCTAAGTCCAACATATGTAGAATATAAAAATTTTGATCAGCATTACGCTAATTCGGGGTTTTTATCAATTGTTGCTTCTAAAGCGGCAGCGGATCTCGCTTCACTTTCGAAAGAGCAAGATGAGTTTATCCGTCAGCTGTATGACTTAATCGAACTAGTTGAAGCGGATGAAGAGGCCCACATTAACGATCTCGTTTCTTTATTAAAAGCAAATGAGCATGTTCCATTTTCCGCTATTTACAGTATGAAGCATTTGTACAGAAAAGAGCATGAAGCCTATATTCGTACGTGTATTAATCATGTGTTAGAGAAATATAGCAATCATGATTATCTTAAGCTTCACGCCGCATATGCCTTTTTTAAACTTGACGACAGTAAGGGAGCATCTTCCTTGTTACACCACATAGATAACAAAAAGCATAGCTCTTTTTATCACTATCTTAAAGGAAGAATTGCGCTGGATGAAGAGAAATATGATGAGGCTGTTGAAGCACTGCGCAGCTCGCTGCAATTAGACGTAGAGCAGCATTTGAACTGGAGCTATCTAGCACTTGCATACATGTACCAAGGAAACCTCGAAAAGGCTTTTGAATGCTCGACTATTTCCTTAAATATGTATAGTGATGAATCTTATACACAAATCAATCACGGACTTATTTTAATGGAGAAAGAAAGATACGCAGAAGCCAGAAATCTTTTCGACGAGTTAGTAAAGGAAAACCCAAAAGATGCGCACAGCTGGTTTGAAAGAGCCCGTTGTGATGAACATTTAAAAAAGTTTCGTAAAGCTTACCGGGGGTTTCAAGTAGCTAAACAGCTTTTGCCGACTGTTCCTTATCCATATCTTTCGATAGCTGATTTGCTACAATATCAACTAGAAAAAACGGACGAAGCTGAAAGCTATCTCAAAGAAGGCATGAAGCATCTACCGGGCGACATGACAATTCGAGGAAGACTAGGCGATTTATACGTCGCGAATCAAAGGTACGAAGAAGCTATTGCTCTGTATAAAGAAGGCTTAAAAATAGAGGAAGATGCCCTTATGTATTTGGGGTTATCTTATGCGTATTTAGAAACAGGTGAACATTTAACGGCCGTTGATACGCTCACGCTTATTGCGCAGAAGTTTTCATCGAACAGCGACGTCATGTTGGATGCAGGCAGCATGCTTTTAGATGCAGCAAAACAAAAGGAGCTAGACAATCAAACGTTAGAGTTTGGATTTGCTCTTTATGAAGAAGGAATTCATTTTGCTCAAACAGCGTTAGATGAAGTGTTAGAAGCATATACGGGTTATTTAGAAGACACGGCGTTATTGACTCGTGGAATTAAGTTTTTAACTGCAGAACATCAAGAGCACCCTAATGAGATTTTGTACATGTGCTATTTAGGCATATTATACGAACAGGTCAAGCAGCTAACAAAAAGTGAGAAACTTTATCATCAAGCGCTTCGTATCAAGCAAGATGCTTTGCCATATTATCGGCTAGGTGAAATATATCAATCAATGAATCGCATCACTGAAGCAAAAGAGGCCTTCCAAAAGTGCTTAACTCTTGATAAAACATTTGAAGCCGCTTGTATGAAGCTTGCCGAAATGGCTTGTGAAGAACAAAATCGAACGGCTGAAAGAAATTGGCTGCTTCAATGGATACAGCTGAATCCTATGGAAGTAAACGTTGAGCACGTAGCTTCACTTTGTGAAACAGAGAAAGAGTATGAAGAGCTGTTAGAGGTATTAAAGAGCGTAGAGGAAATTGTGCTACCTCAATGGCTCGCTGACAGCCAGGCTCATGTGTATCGTCTAAAAGGAGACATTTCACAGGCTGAAGCGTATCTAGAGAAGGCTCTTGAACTAGATCTACAGAATCCTGCTATTCGCCATCATCACGCAAAATGGCTCATCATGGAACAGAGATATGAAGAAGCTAGAAAAGTTCTTACAGAGTTGCTAAGTGAGGATCCGGAAGATTACGCTCTATTTCAAACGTTCATGTCTAGCTTTCCAAATGGAAAAAAACTGTCCGGGCTTACGGCAGATTTAAAAAAGATAAAAATGGAAAAACAAAGCAAAAGTTTGTTATTTAAAAACGCAGCCGAGGCTTTAAATGAGTATGCCGATTCGATTGTAGAAGAGCAACAAGGATCTATCTTCAAACGAAGCTTAGCAAAATTCAAAGCAAAGGCAAAAACGGTTACGCTGCTTGGCTTAACGATTGAACTGTATGAACTTGCCATAAAAACGGATCGGAATAATAAAGAGGCTGTGCATGCATTTGCGGCTTTTTACGAAGAGAAAGGATTGATTGAAGATAGCATCACCGTGCTGAAAAAATCGCTGCATCAAAGCTGGGATTTTGATGTTGCCTATCATTTAGCCAATATACTCGTTAATATCCATGAAAATGAACAGGCTGCACATGAAGCGCTAAACTTAGTTCAAAAACTTCTCAAACAGCAGCCAAATCATATAGATTTGCAGATATACCGAGCATTTATTTTGAGTAACCTTGAAGAGGTAGAAAAATCAGAGACAGCTTTTCAAGAATTACTTCAGCAGGAGATTTATCAGCCTGACATATATGCAGGACTAGCAAAACTGTATAATAAAACGGAACGTTATCATGAAACTGTTCAGCTTCTTCAAATAGCAATTGAACAGCGTCAAGAGTATGAAGGGATGTATACCGATTTAGGTATCGCGTATCATTTAGAAGGTGAAACAGAAGCAGCAGCTTCGCTTATGATAACCAGAGTAGAAAGTGGAGACGAAGATCTTTTTATTCGCTATAACTTGGCATGCTATCTAGCTGTTCTTGGAAAAACTGCTTCTGCTCAGAAAGAATTGGATTATGTTTTAGCGCACGATGAAACGGGAGAATTTTATGAAATGGCTATGGAAGACGATGAACTAAAAGGATTAACGGTAAAAAGGTAAAAAAAAGAAGCTGAGTTTCAGCTTCTTTTTTTATCCCTCTTTTGCATCTTGTCTTTTCAACGAAAGTGATTTGGAAATTTCCAGTGCAAGAATGATAATGGTACCAAGAACTAATCCGTTGCTTAAAAACGTAGTAACTAAAGGAGGAAGTGTTGAAAAAGCTTGAGAAGGCAAAAACATAACCCCTATCCCCGACAGCAGCGCAATACCTGCTTTTTTCATTGCTTTTTCGGGCTGTTTGGCATGCTTGAATTCTCCAATTCCAAGAGCCATCATACCTGTAAAAACAGGAAAGATTGCCGCGTATCCGACGGCAGGAGGAAGAGCGGACATAATGGACGTTAAAGGGGTAAAGATACTCAGAAAAAGCAAAAGACACGATGCTACAATAAAAGGAACTCGACTATAAAGATTTGTAGCTGAAATAAATCCACCGGAACCTGAAATAGGAACGGCACCGACACCTGAAAACAATCCTCCAAGCAGCTGGCTTATACCCGAAACCATCCCGGAACGTTTAATATTGTCTTTTTCAATTTTTTCTCCTTTGTGTTTATAAACAGACTCAACAACACGAATAGAAGCGAGCATGTTTGTAATTAAAATGAGTGTTACAAAAAAAGCAGTAACAACCATATTCCATTCAACGCGAGGAGCTCCGAATACAAACACTTTAGGTATGTAAAATAACTGCGCCTGAAATTCGATCGGTTTAGCTAACCCTAACATTGCAAATACTCCCCAGCCTACACCAATACTAATAATAATGCTGAGTTTATTTAACGTCCGGTGTGATAATAAATAAAAAGTCAGCAGCAAAATCGCAGCTGAAGTCAGCGCAATTGGAAGTTTAATAGCTGAATTCGTTTCTGTAATGCCAAACATTCCTTTTAAAAAGGAACCGCTGAGCTGCGTCACTAATAAAATTAAATATGTACCGGTAACCGTTGGAGTAAAGTATTTTGCTAGTTTATCAATGAGACCAAATAGGCTCATTAAAATAGCAATTATCCCGCTTATAAGAAGGGTGAACTGCAGCACGCGAAGCGTTTCGGAGTGAGAACCAAACAGAACGGTTCCAAGACTCGCATACAGAGAAAAGACGCCCCACCAAACGCCAGCTGGCCCTTCCATGATTGGGTATTTATGCCCTATAAACACCTGCAAGAGCCCGGATAAAGCCAAAATAAATAACGTTCGCTGTAAAAATTGAATAGAATCTGCTGCGTTTAAATGAAACTGAGAAGCAATTACAATAGGAACAATCATACTATTAGAAATCATAAATAAAAACCATTGTAGCGAAGCAATGGAAACTCGAAACATTCTTAACACCTCAATTAATGCCGACGAGCGGCTGAATGAACCAACAGGTTGCTCTATTATTTTACCATGGGATTTCCAATTTGTAAGCGATATCTTGTTAAAAGGATGACGAGTAAAATGTCAAAAGATTCAATATATTGTTGTAAAAAGAAGAAAGATAATTTATAATTTTCTTACAATTATAAATTATAAACATAAGAATAATTTATAATGAACTGACTAACAGTCAAGGAAGGAGGAGGGATAAGACAAATGAAACTATACCTGTCGGTTGATATGGAAGGAATTACAGGACTCGTCGATCACACAAATGTTCTGCGAGAGAAAGAGAATTATGAAAGAAGCCGCAAAATAATGACGGATGAAGCGAATGCAGTCATTTATGCAGGGTTTAGAGAAAAGTGCTCAGAAGTTGTGGTAAATGACAGTCATTCGAGTATGAATAATCTCCTTGTTGAACGGCTTCATCCAGAAACTCAGCTTATTTCAGGAAGCGTAAAACCATATTCAATGGTACAGGGATTAGATCAGACTTTTGATGGTGCTATATTTCTAGGGTATCATGCTAAAGCATCCATGCCTGGTGTCATGTCTCATTCAATGATATTTGGTGCTCGCAATATGTACATAGACGATATGAATATTGGAGAGTTAGGCTTCAACGCATACGTCGCAGGCTATTACGGCGTGCCAGTTTTAATGGTAGCTGGTGATGACCAAACGGCGCTGGAAGCACAGCAGCTTATTCCAAACGTGACGACTGCTATCGTCAAACAGGCCATTTCACGTTCTGCAGCCAAAACATTAACCCCTAAGAAAGCAGAACAATTACTTCAAGAAAAAACAGCCGCAGCTATTCAGCACAAACACCTTGTTAAACCTTTAATTCCACCTAAACACCCAACCTTACGAATAGAATTTGCAAATTATGGTCAAGCAGAGTGGGCGCATTTAATGCCGGGCACAGAAATTGAACCTGGAACGACGACCGTTCGGTTTCAAGCAAAAGATATTTTAGAAGCTTATCAGGCCATGCTTGTTATGACTGAATTAGCTACGCGCACAACATTCTGTTAGAAGGTGGGATAAAGGTGAAAAGTTATATTTTAAAGCGATTTTTATCCATGCTTGTTACGCTGTGGGTAATTGTGACCTTAACCTTCTTTTTAATGCATTCGATTCCTGGATCTCCATTTAATGAAGAACGAGCGACAAGCGATGCAGTTCAAAAAAACCTGGAATCATTTTATCACTTAGATGAGCCGCTGGTTGTGCAATATGTTCTTTATTTGAAATCCATTGTTACCTTTGACTTTGGTCCTTCTATTAAACAGCCGTCTCAAACGGTTAACGACCTTTTAGGAAGAGGGTTTCCCGTGTCATTTGAACTTGGAATGGTGACGTTAATTCTTGCGGTGATTTCCGGTATTACACTAGGCATTATCGCTGCTCTTAGAAGAAACGGAATAATTGATTACATTGCGATGAGCATAGCAGTTATCGGATTGTCGGTTCCAAATTTTGTTATGGCCACCTTGTTAATTCAACAGCTTTCTGTCAATTTAAAAATTTTACCCGCTGCTACGTGGACGAGCCCTTTACATATGATTCTTCCGACTCTAGCTCTTGCCACAGGTCCTATGGCTATTATTGCACGTTTGACTCGCTCAAGCATGATAGAAGTACTGACTCAAGATTATATTCGAACAGCGCGTGCAAAAGGGCTTTCGCCAATGAAAATTGTATTTAAACACGCGCTTAGAAATGCTTTAATGCCTGTTATAACAGTTCTTGGAACGATTGCAGCCAGCGTATTAACTGGCACATTTGTTATTGAACAAGTCTTTGCTATTCCTGGCATGGGGAAATATTTTGTGGACAGTATTAATACGAGAGACTACCCCGTAATTATGGGCACTACGGTCTTTTACAGTTCGATTCTCATCACTATGCTTTTTTTAGTAGACATTGCTTACGGAATACTTGATCCACGAATCAAACTGTATAAGAAGGAGGGATAACGTGCTGGAAAAACAGGAGTATAAGCAAATTCCTGATGAGTGGTTTACGCCAAAGAAAAAAAAGAAATCTGAAGCCGAAGCAGTTGTAAGGCCGAGTCTTTCTTATTGGCATGATGCATGGCGCAGGCTTGTAAAAAACAAGTTGGCCATGCTGGGTCTCTTTTTTTTAGTCATCCTCGTTGTGATGGCTATATTCGGTCCTATGTTTTCACCCTACAGCGTAACGAAAGCCTCTTTTACAGAGCAAAACCTTCCTCCTTCAGCTAGTCATTGGTTTGGAACGGATGACTTAGGCAGAGATATGTACACTCGGACATGGTACGGGGCTAGAATCTCCTTATTTGTAGGGCTGATGGCAGCGCTTATTGATTTTATCATCGGTGTCATTTACGGGGGCTTCTCAGGCTATAAAGGAGGAAAAACAGATAATGTCATGATGCGCGTAATTGAAATTTTATACGGTCTTCCTTATTTATTAGTGGTAATTTTACTAATGGTAGTCATGGGACCCGGGCTTTCTACGATTATTGTGGCACTTTCCGTTACAGGTTGGATCGGGATGGCGAGAATTGTACGGGGGCAAGTATTGCAAATAAAAAACTATGAATACGTGCTTGCATCCAAAACGTTTGGAACAAAAACAAGCCGTATCATTAAGCGAAACCTGCTTCCAAATACGATGGGACCGATTATCGTTCAAATGACACTAACCGTACCAACTGCCATTTTTGCTGAAGCTTTTTTAAGCTTTTTAGGGCTGGGTGTACAGGCTCCTTATGCGAGCTGGGGAGTAATGGCAAACGATGGTTTATCAACGATTCTATCAGGCTATTGGTGGCGTTTGTTTTTTCCCGCGTTTTTTATTTCTCTTACCATGTTTGCTTTTAATGTCCTTGGAGACGGACTGCAAGATGCACTTGATCCGAAATTAAGGAGGTAAGCAAATGGAAAAAATAATCCGAATCAAAAACTTACACGTACAGTTTTCAACTTACGGAGGGCAAGTTCAAGCTGTAAGAGGCGTTAGTTTTGATTTACATAAAGGAGAAACCCTAGCGATTGTAGGAGAGTCAGGTTGCGGAAAAAGCGTAACATCTCAAAGTATCATGAGGTTAATTCCAACACCTCCGGGCAGGATCACAAGCGGCTCTATTTTATTTAAAGACCAGGATTTGACAAAACTATCAGAAAAGAAAATGCGAGACATTCGAGGCGCTGATATTTCGATGATTTTTCAGGATCCTATGACTGCGCTTAACCCAACTCTTCGCGTAGGTGAGCAAATTGCAGAAAATATTATGCAACATGAAAACATCTCAAAAGAAAAAGCCAAAGAAAAAGCATTTGAAATGCTGGAGCTAGTCGGAATTCCAAATCCTAAAGAACGCCTAAAGCAATATCCTCATGAATTTAGCGGGGGAATGAGACAGCGTATTGTCATTGCAATGGCTCTTGTATGCAACCCCGAAGTGCTAATTGCTGATGAACCTACCACAGCCCTTGACGTCACGATACAGGCGCAGATTTTAGAATTATTTAAGGATATTCAGCAGAAAACGGATGTCTCCATTGTTTTAATTACCCATGATTTAGGTGTAGTTGCTCAGGTAGCTGACCGTGTTGCCGTAATGTATGCAGGAAAGATTGTAGAAATTGGAACAAGAAGAGACATCTTTTATACGCCGCAGCATCCGTATACAAAAGGATTGCTGCGTTCAGTTCCTCGGTTAGATCTATACGAAAGTGAGCTTGTGCCTATTGCAGGCTCACCTCCCGATTTATTTGCACCTCCATCTGGATGTTCGTTCGCACCTCGCTGTCCTTACGTAATGGAAGTGTGTGATCGCATGTATCCTACGTCGACAAAGCTGAAAGAAAGTCACCAAGTGCACTGCTGGCTTCAAGATGAGAGAGCCCAAAAATTTGTAACAACTATAAGCTAGATTTATAGATGAATAGCGAACTTATGAAAGAGGGGAAAATGATGAAAAAAATAGGGTCTTTACTAATGATGTGTGTACTTATATTTGCACTTGCTGCCTGTACGGCCACAAAAGATTCAGGCGCGGAGCCAGAAAAGAAAAGCAGTACAGCAAAAGAAGACGGTAAGGTCCTTTATATGAATAATGGCGCAGAACCTACGTCTTTTGATCCGCCTATTGGGTTTGATTCATATTCATGGAATATGCTTAATAACTTAATGGAGGGGCTGACTCGTTTAGGAAAAAGCGATGAGCCTGAAGGAGCAATGGCCGAGAAATGGGATATTTCTGACGATAAAAAAGTCTATACATTTCATTTGCGAAAAGATGCTAAATGGTCAAATGGAGATGACGTAAAAGCAAGTGATTTTGTGTTTGCTTGGAAGAGGCTGTTAGATCCTAAGACTGGTTCTCCAGCGGCGTTTTTAGGTTATTTTATTCAAGGTGGAGAAGAATTTAATACGGGTAAAGGCAGTGCTGATCAAGTAGGAGTCAAAGCGCTAGATGACAAAACTTTTGAAGTTACGCTTAAAAGTCCGCAAGCCTATTTCTTAAGCGTAGTTTCCAATCCAGCGTTTTTTCCAATTAATGAAAAAGTAGCAACAAAAAATCCGAAATGGTTTGCAGAAGCAGATTCGTTTGTTGCTAATGGTCCTTTCAAATTAACTCAATGGAAGCATAACAGTAATCTAGTAATGGAAAGAAACGATCAGTACTGGGATGCTAAAAATGTAAAGCTCGATAAGGTAAAATGGGCAATTGTTGAAAATACAAACACAGAATACCAAATGTATCAAAATGGAGAACTAGATGTTTCTGAAATTCCATCGGATTTAAGTGAAAAGCTGCTGAAAGATGGAGATGTTCATATCGAAGACCAAGCGGGAACTTACTTCTATCGCTTTAACTTAGATAAAGAGCCCTTTCAAAACAAAAATATCCGTAAAGCATTCGCAATGGCTGTAGATCAAGATCAAATTGTTAATTTTGTTACAAAAAATAAAGAAAAACCAGCTCGCGGGTTTGTATCATACGGATTTAAAGATGCAGATGGAAAGGATTTCCGTAAAACGGGCGGTGACTTACTAAAAACAGATGGCAAAGAAGCAAAAGCACTTCTGAAAAAAGGAATGAAAGAAGAAGGATATAAAAAGCTGCCAGCTATTACGCTAACATACAGTACAGACGATACACATAAAAAAATAGCAGAAGCACTTCAGCAAATGTTCAAAGAAAATCTAGGTGTAGATGTGAAGCTTGCCAATATGGAATGGAATGTTTTCCAAGAAGAACAAAAAGCGTTAAAGTTTCAGCTGTCACGAAGTTCGTTTTTAGCTGATTATGCAGATCCAATCAACTTTTTAGAGAGCTTCCAGACGGGTCATTCAATGAACCGTACAGCTTGGAGCAATAAAGAATATGATAAGTTAATTAAACAAGCTATGAACGAAACGGATAATAAAAAACGTTTTGAGCTTATGTATAAAGCAGAAGGTATTTTATTTGATGAGATGCCGATCATTCCTATTCATTTCTACAACTATGTGTTTTTAATAAAAGATAACGTATCTGGAATTGTTCGTCATCCTGTTGGCTATTTAGATTTGAAGTGGGCAGATAAACAGTAAAGTGGAACTTTTCGTCAGAGGGGATTTCAATTCCCTTCTGACCCAAGTTTCACTTTCTTCATTTCTTTACACAAAAGGAGTGTAGCAAATGATCAAACCAAAACGATTAAAAAAAGGTGATACAGTAGCTGTTATTGCACCTGCTAGTCCGCCTAATCAGCACAATCTAAAAAAAGGACTAGAATATTTGAAGGAAATAGGATTAAACGTAGTAACGGGTGCGCATTTATATAAAAAAAACGGGTACTTGGCAGGGACTGATGAACAGCGAGCAGCCGATATACATGCGATGTTTGCCAATAAGGAAGTAAAGGCAATTATCTGTGCATGCGGAGGGTACGGGACTGCTAGGCTTGCCTCGCAATTAAACTACAATTTAATTAAGCAAAACCCAAAGATTTTTTGGGGATATAGCGATATTACGTTTTTACATACCGCTATTCATCAGCGCACAGGTTTGGTTACCTTTCACGGGCCAATGCTTTCGTCGGATATCGGAAAAGAAGATGTTCATATAGAGACGAAGCAAGCTTTTTATCAATTATTTTCTCACCGTTCTTTTTACTATACGGATCAAATTAGCCCGCTCGACACTATTTGTGAAGGAGAAGCAACTGGTCAGCTGATAGGAGGAAATCTGACTTTGCTCGTGAGCACGCTTGGCACTCCATTTGAACTAGATACGAAAAATAAAATTTTATTTATTGAAGATATTGACGAAGAGCCGTATGAAATTGACCGCATGATGACACAGCTGTATATGGCCAATAAACTGCAGGATGCAGCGGGAATTCTTATCGGAGATTTCCATAACTGCTATCCTAAAAAACGTACAGAGTCGCTTTCATTAGAAGAGGCATTAACAAGTTACCTGACTTCTTTAAAAAAGCCTGTTATGAGAGGGTTTCGCATCGGGCATTGCTCGCCTCAAACAGCTGTGGGAATTGGAAGTTATGCCACGATGTCGACTTATGAACGAATGGTGGAATTTGAATCCGGTATTACATTACCAAAAGATAAAGTCGAACGCTGAAGGTTAAACCTGCAGGGAGGAGAAATAAGTGATGGATAAAAAAGCGTATTACGTTTGTGTAGCTGTGGCGACTGTGTGGACTTCCTATGACTCTAGCAGAGAAATAGATGACAATGCAACAAGTGTCCCAGTAAAACTGGATAAATGGCTGGAGCAATTAACGTATACACGTCGGTTGGAGCTTTGTGAGAAAAATTTAGTTCAAACGCAGCTGTTACTAGGAGAAGAAGTATATGTAACGGAACTGAAAGGTAAATGGGCAAAAATCGTTATTCCTTCTCAGTTTTCTTCTAAAGATGAAAGAGGATATCCCGGGTGGGTTCCTTTCCACCAACTGATTTCCCAAGCTGAATATTCTCCATTGAATAAACCAACGGCAGTGGTATCAGCAGCGATTGCGACACTGCAGCTAGCGGAAGAAACCTTGCAAATTAGTTATCAAACGCAGCTGCCTCTTTTAAAAGAAGATAAAGAATGGCTAGAGGTTCAAACACCGGTTGGCACTGGGAGAATAAAACGTCAAGATGCTGTTGTAATAGAGGATAGAAACCGTAAAACAACAAAAGGAACTGGAGATATGATTATTACAGCAGGAGAACAGTTTTTGAATCTTCCATATTTATGGGGGGGCATGAGTGCTTGGGGATATGATTGTTCCGGGTTTGCCTATGCTACTCATCAAGCAAACGGCTATCTTATTCCAAGAGATGCCACCGATCAAGCAAGGAAAGGCAAAGAAGTAGGATTAGACTCTATTCAACCCGGAGATTTATTGTTTTTCGCTTATGAAAAAGGGAAGGGGTCTATCCACCATGTTGGTATTTGTTATGGCAAAGGAAAAATGCTTCATTCACCTAAAACGGGTAAAACCGTCGAACTGATTGAATTAAAAGGAACGCTTTATGAAGAAGAGCTGTGCGCAGCCCGGCGCTATTATTAGGAGGTGGCAGTTATGACAGCGAAGCATTTGTTAGAAGTAAAGCAGCTGAGCAAATATTTTTCAATTACGAACAAGCAGGTTTTGAAAGCAGTAGACGGCGTGTCTTTTTATATTTCAAAAGGAGAAACCTTTGGGCTTGTTGGTGAATCCGGCTGCGGAAAATCCACTGCCGGGCGAACAATCATTGGATTGTATAACCGTACATCAGGAGAGGTGCTTTATAAAGGGAAAAACGTGCATGAGCTATCAGAGAAAGAGAAATTTGCTTTTCATCGTAATATGCAAATGATTTTTCAAGATCCATATGCTTCACTGAATCCTCGTTCTACCGTAAAGGAGATTATCTTAGAACCAATGGAGGTTCACGGACTTTATTCCAATAAAAAAGAAATGCTGAACCGGGTGTATGAGCTGCTAGAAGATGTGGGGCTAAATCGTGATCATGCCAACCGCTATCCTCATGAGTTCAGCGGCGGGCAGCGCCAGCGCATAGGGATTGCGAGAGCTTTAGCGTTAAATCCAGAATGCATTATTGCAGACGAACCTATTTCTGCTTTAGATGTATCTGTACAGGCTCAAGTAGTTAATTTATTAAAAAAACTCCAAAAAGAAAAAGGGTTAACTTATTTATTTATTGCACATGACTTGTCGATGGTAAAGCATATAAGCAGTCGTATTGGAGTTATGTATTTAGGGCATTTAGTAGAATTAACAACAAGTTCGGAGCTGTATCAAAAACCGCTTCACCCATACACTCAAGCTCTACTGTCAGCTATTCCTATTCCTGATCCTGACGTTGAGGATAATCGGAAGCGAATTGTTCTTAAAGGAGAATTGCCAAGCCCCATTAACCCTCCCTCTGGCTGCGTGTTTAATACACGCTGTCCTCTTGCAGTAGCAGCCTGTAAGACTCAAAAACCAGAGTGGCAGGAAGTTGAAGAAAATCATTTTGTGGCCTGCCACTTATACAATCAAAAGATAATGAGTACCAACTATATTGAAACAGCTGCGACAAAATGATGGAAAAAGCAAGAGTGAAAATAGAAGATGCAGTTACGAAATGGAAACGGAGTAATAATGGACTTATACGGATTCATATTGAAGGGAAAGAATCCATACAGATTAATTCTTTTATCCAACAACGAGCAGCAAGTACAATCAAGCTGCTGCTTGCAATAGAAGCGTTTCGTCAAATTGATGAGGGCATCTTGGCTTTAACATCTGTCATTCAAAGAATGGAAAAAAACACGGTTGGCGGAGCAGGTGTACTTAGAGCTCTTCCGCGGTTAACACATATTAAAGTGGAAGAGCTGCTTGCCCTTATGATAATGGTTTCTGACAACACAGCTACAAATGAGCTCATTTCTTTAGTAGGATTTGAAAAAATTAACGAATGTGCTAAAAATCTAGGATTAAAGAAAACCGTTTTAAACCGCTATATGATGGACGAAACAGCTGTTAAACAAGGGAGTGATAATTATACGTGTGCCTCTGACGTAGTAAAGTGCCTAAAGGAAATATGTGAAGGAAACTTTTTGCGAAAATCTAGTTGCGAAAAAATAATGAGAATGCTAGAAATGCAGCAGTTTCGGCATAAGCTTCCAGCACGTATAGGATCAGCGTTTCAAGCTGCGAATAAGACTGGAGAACTACAGGGAGCGGAACATGATAGTGCTATTCTCATGCGAGGTAACGAAACGTATTATGCCGTTGTTTTGATAGATGGACTAAGTGACAATGAACAGGGAAGGAGATTGATTACTGATATTGGATACCTTCTGTCATCTAACATCTAAAAATCTTTTGACCATTTCAATAAGCGGGGGTAGTTTGGTCTCTTTTTATTTAATGTCTTCCATCAAAGAAAAACTCACATGTACTAATAATAAATGCTTGTCTTCTCAGATTTTGGCGAGACCGTTGTTTGCAGTGCTGGATTTGTGCTAGTAATAGATAAACATGTTCTTTTTCATAAAATTTTATGAAAAAATAATGATAAATCATTCATCCTATACCAACTTATTCATATTTTTTATATAATAGAATAATAGTATATATTTTAAACGAATAGTGAATGTCTATGCCAATTAGCAAGGAGCATGAAATTATTCGATTCATAAATGGTGGTGTATGTATGGCAAACGAACATGTAATGATAGATATTATAAAAGCATTTAAACGCAATTCAACTGAATCCATTGCCATGGATTTAATTAAGGAAGTGCGAGGGACATTTAGTCCTTTACCTAAATATATAGCGGATTTAATTGATGAGCTGAGAAAATTAAATTTAAAAGACGAAGTGATCAGTGTAATCTTGTATCAATCTGTATATGTGGCGGATCATCAATTTAATATTAAAGATACCATTACCAATCGTCAGTTTGTAAAAGATACGATTGAAATGGGCAGAAGATGGGTGCATCAGTACGGCCGAATTGAAACAGTAGAAGAAGCAATTCATATTGCAGAGCAAGTGTCTACAAAAGAGGACTTGCCTCATCATTTGCAAACAGCAACAATTGACGAAAAAATTACGCTTGAGGTGCAGCTTGATCATCAAACATATGAAATGTTAAAAAATATAGCGGTTTATTATGATCATCATTCCTATGAACAGTCAATGACTGTAGCAATTAATCGTTTATATACGCAGCTGCGCGATGCACAATCAAAAAATAGTTAAATGTCAAATCTCACATGTTCCGTGCACCATGTGAGATTTTTTAAGATGTGAAAGAGGCGCAGATGAAAATGTCTTGCTCCATCATTCATCAAAAGGAGGGAGAACATAGATGAGGGTATATTTATCTCCTCTTCAAGAAAAAGATGCTTCTAAAGTTTTTGCATATTGGTCGGATGAAGAGGTTACGAGATATATGAATATTGAGCCCTTTACGACGCTTTATCAAGCGGAAAGCATGATTGCACTTCTTCAAAGTTTGACGAAAGAAGGGAAAGCAACACGCTATGCTATTCGATTAAAGACTTCCGATGAGATCATTGGAACCTGCGGTCTAAACCGTATTGATTATGATAAAAAGCAAGCAGAGATTGGGTATGATTTAGGCAGACCTTTTTGGAAAAAAGGCCTCATGACAGAAGCGCTCTGCCTTTTGCTAGAAAAAGCTTTTGAAGAGTTTCATATACGGGAGATTGAAGCAAAAGTCGATCCTAATAATAAAGATTCAATTACGCTTTTAAAAAAATTCTCGTTTCAATTAAAAGAGGCGTATAAGTCAGATGATTGTACGTGTTTATACACCGTCAATAAAGAAAAAGTGAGCGCGATATTGTCAGGACGCTCAAAAAGTAAGAAGTAAATCCAACAGAAGTTCTTTTGAAATAGTAAATATTTTTAGGCCTTAACCGATAACAAAGAAAAGAACGAATTGAAGGAAGGTCATGAATGAATCATCATACACATTTACTAGAAGGGACGTACAATGAGTTACTCGTTACACTTTCTTTCCTTATCGCTATTACTGCGGCGTACGCTTCTTTTGGGTTAGCTAATCGTGTGAAAATTTCCCGGGCAAAATTTATTCAGTTTTGGTTAATCAGCGGGGCATTTACATTGGGAGTAGGCATTTGGTCCATGCATTTTATTGCCATGCTTGCTTTTCACTTGCCCGTAGATGTTTCATACAATTTATGGTTTGTTCTTCTCTCAATCTTGGGAGCGATAACAGGATGTTATATAGGCCTTTACCTCATTCACAAACAAAAGAAAAGCATGAAGGCACTCACCATTGCGGGGAGCTTTATGGGAGCTGGAATTGTTTTTATGCATTATTCCGGCATGATGGCAATGGAGCCCATTATGATTTCATATGATCCATTTGTCGTTTTTCTCTCTATTCTTATTGCTGTTGCTGCTTCTAATACAGCTTTGTGGCTTGGTTTTTACTCAAAGCTAAATGAAGGGAAGCTTACCGTTTTTGCTAAGCTTATTTGTTCTACTATTATGGGCATTGCTATTGCTGGTATGCACTATACGGGCATGCAGGCAGCTTCTTTTTCAGGAATGCGAATGCCTGAACAATCAAACGGTTTTGCTTTAAATCCACTATATTTATCCGCCGTTATTATTTTTTTTGTTGTCTGCCTATTTACGGCTGTGTTTTTAACCATTTTTATGGATCGACGCGTACAAAAACAAGAAGTTTTAAAATGGGCTTTTTTTGAATCTGCCCTGGATGCTATTTTGGTGATTGATGAAAAAAGACATGTTTTATCGCTCAATTATGCAGCAGAAACGCTTTTCTCTCTTAAAGCATCAGATGTAATCGGGAGTGATGTTGTTAAGCTGCTGCCCTTCTATAAATTTTCTTCTCTACAAGACGGACGGACTGAGCACTCCCTTTTGATAAGTAATAGAGAAGTTACGGTTGAGATAACGGTGATGGCGGTAGCGATTGAAGAGACGGTTGAGTATATGCTGTATATACGCAATATGACGCAAGAGCGTGAAGCGGAAAAAACGTTGATTGAAGCAAAAAATCGTTATGAAAACTTGTTTTACTCCTCTCCATTGGCAATTATGGTCCATCGAGAAGAAGAGGTCGTGTCCGTGAATGATGCTATGATTCAGCTTTTAGGAGTAACGGAAGACCAGCTCGTTGGGAAATCGTTATATGATTTCTTTTCATCTGAACAAGTTCCTGATATTAAAAAAGGATTGAAGGCAGTAAGAGATAGAAAAGATGAGCCAAGACCTCCATTAGCTCAGTTGAAAATGTTTAATGCGTTAGGTAAGGAACTCTTTTTAGAAGTAAAATCTACGCTCATTCAAATTAATGGAGAGACGCTTTTTCAGACAGTAACTAGAGATGTAACGGAGCAGAAAAAAGCTCAAGAATCGCTTCAATATATGGCTTTTCACGATATGCTAACAGATTTACCAAATCGAAGTATGTTTTCAAACATTGTAGAGAAATCCATTGATTCAGCAGCTGCTTCAGGAAAAAAGCTTCATTTCTTATTCTTAGACCTCGATCGTTTCAAACAGGTAAATGACACGCTTGGTCATCATGCTGGAGATCAGCTTATGCTTCAGGTGGTCGATCGAATGAAGAGCTGCCTAAGAAACCAAGATGTTCTTTCGCGTTTTGGAGGAGATGAGTTTTTAGTTTTACTGCATGATAGGACGGATGAAGAAGTAAGAAAAATCTGTAAATCATTAAATGACTGCTTATCCACTCCTTTTGTAGTGCTGTCGAGAGATGTTTATTTAGGGGTAAGCATCGGAGTTAGTTTATTTCCTAAAGATGGAAAAACGCTTGAGGTGCTAGTTCGCCATGCTGATTTAGCGATGTACGAAGTCAAAAAACAAGGGCGTAATCATTATCTGTTTTATCAAAAAGAAATGCAGGTTCATACTACGCGACGAATGAGAATTGAAGATGGTTTACGAAAGGCTTTTGAGCTGGGCGAAATGGAGCTTCACTATCAGCCGAAAGTCAATATTCAAAGTGGCCATATTGTTGGAGTGGAGGCTTTGATCCGGTGGACTCACGCCGAGATGGGCGTTATTTCTCCCGCAGAATTTATTCCGATTGCTGAAGAAACAGGCGTTATTGTTACATTGACGAAATGGGTATTAAAAAAAGCGTGCCATCAAAATAAGTATTGGCAGCTGAAAGGACTTCCTCCCTTAAAAATGAGTGTGAACATATCAAGCGTGGATTTTGGTACAACAGATTTTGTTGATTATGTGTTAGATGTCTTGCGTGAAGTAGAGTTAGAATCACGATATTTAGAACTTGAAATTACGGAAAGTGTAACGATGAAGCATGTTGAGCAAACAATCGAAAAGCTACAAATTTTAAAAGATGCAGGAGTATTTATTTCGATTGATGATTTTGGCTCAGGATATTCCTCATTCAGCTATATTCAGAAGCTGCCTATTCATACGCTGAAAATTGACCGGTCTTTTATTAAAGATTTAGATCCTAATACAACGGAAGTATCGATTGTCAGAGCCATTATTACACTAGCCAAAAGTTTGCAGCTATCCGTCGTAGCAGAAGGTGTAGAAGAAGTTGAACAAGTAGAACTTCTTCATAAAGAAAAATGTGATGAAGTGCAGGGATACTATTTCTCCAAACCGATTTCAGCGCAGGAATTTTATGAGAAATTTCATAAAATCGAAGAAAAAATGGAATTTGTTCATTAATGTAAAAAGCCGTTCTTATTTAAAAGAACGGCTTTTTATTATTGGTTATTTCGATATACATAAGGGTCTTTTGGAGACTGCTCACGCTTTACTTTTGTTACTTTTACAACAGGGATGGTTTTTTTGAACGGCTGGTAATACATTGTACTAATTTTTCCTGTAACCGTTGCCCAGTCATCATTTTTAAAAGTAACATCATCTGGAAACTCAATAAGCATTCCAAACACCCCTGAATCTGCAATACAATGAATGATACCAAAGCGAAAGAGAAAATATTGATTCTTTTTTAATTCTTTCGTTTGATACATAAATCCTTTAAAAGAAATGGTTTTGTCAGTGAATTCACCAGGATATCGGTAAATAGTCTCCATTGCATTTAAAAATTCCTCGTCTTCTAAGTTGATATTTTCTCCTTTAGAAAACTTTTTAAGATCACGATGAATCATTTTGTCATAGGCTTCTTCTCCGTAAAAAGAACTTGTGTCAGGCTGTAAAAATTGATGAGAAGAATAAGGGTCCTTTTTGTCATAAATAGGAAAATGAAACCCTTTAGCTTCAACAATATTAGAATCAAGGGTTGCGACAGGTAAAAATAAGACCGTGAGTACTGGTAAAATATAAATTGGGTACCATACTCTTCGTTTCCATTTGCCATCTTGCTGATTATGGACGCATCCACAGCTACAATCATCATCATGTTTTTTAGGGCCTATCATGTAAAAGATTAATTCTGCAATGGTCAAGAACCAAAGGACAAAGATGGTGCAAAATGAAATCCAGGAATATTTCATATTGATATATTTTGAGATATCCCCAGTTGCATGAAGGTGCATGAAGATGAATGTAAACCCTATTAAAATTAAAATACGAATCATGCCAAATCCCTCCTTACTAATGAACAATTAAAATCGAAACAATAAGTACTAAAATGAAGACATACGCCAAAAGCGTAAAGACAAATTTAGTCTTAAACTGGCTTAGCATCATCAGCGTATTCTTGATATCAAACATTGGACCGAATACCAAGAATGAAACAATAGCACTATCTGTAAACGTACTGCGAAACGAGGAAGCGATAAACGCATCTGCAGAGGAACAAAGCGATAATACATAGGCAAGTCCCATCATTACCGCATTTGATGAAACATTTCCTTGTCCCAATGAAAGTAAAGTAGAGGTCTTCACGAACGTTTGCATGCCGGCGGCAATTAATCCACCAATAATTAAAAATTTCCCAACAGAAAAAAACTCATCAATAGTATGACGAATCGATTGTGAAACTTTCTCACTCATTTTCTTGGGGGAAGTATGCAAATGAACCTCACGTTTTGTCTGAGGTGCTTTGAATTGAACACTTAAAATAAGACCTACAAGTAAGGAAACAATAAAAGCTACTCCTGCCCGATAAAATACTATTTTCCAATCATTTCCGAAAGCTACAAAGGTAGAAAATAAAACAACAGGATTAATAATAGGGCCTGTTAACATAAAAGGAATGGCAGCATAAAGGGGAACCCCTTTTGCCATTAAGCGCCTAGTAATAGGAACAATTCCACATTCACAGGCTGGAAAAAGAGCTCCAATCACACTAGCTAATAGGACAGCACCTATTTTATTTTGAGGAATAACTCGAGCCATCATTTCATCCGTTACAAAAATTTGAATAATTCCTGAAATGATCACGCCTAATAATACAAAAGGAAGAGCTTCAATAAGAATACTAATAAATATAGTATTCATTTGTAATAGAGACGAATTCATTATTTTCACTCCAAAATTAAGTTTATCTAAAATGTATTAGTGCAATAAAGTTGTATTTGGTCAACTTATACATAGTGTATCGTAAAAAGGGAAGGGAATAAAGCTTTTTCAAAAAGAAGTGAAAGGATTTTTTTGTTATTTATTCAAAATATGTCCCGTATTATGAGAAAACTATTGACTCATCTTGAATTAACAGATAACATTGATGATAATGATTATCAGCGTCATCAAGAGTATATACATAGGAGGAAGCATTAAAATGAAGCAAGTTAAAAAGATTAGACTTCTCAGTATAGCTACTATTGTTGCTATTTTATTTGTTCTAGCAGGATGCGGGTCAAATCAAAATTCTTCAAAAGAAAATTCAGATAATAACCAAAAGGTGTCTGTTCAGCATGAGCTTGGAAAAACGAAAGTTCCTAAAAATCCTAAAAAAGTAGTTGTTCTTGAACTATCCTTTGTGGATGCTCTGCAAGGTTTAGGAATGAAGCCAATAGGGATTGCAGACGACAACAAAAAAGATATGATTAAAAAACTTGTAGGTGGAAAGATTGACTATACTTCAGTAGGAACACGTCAACAGCCGAATTTAGAAGTAATTAGTTCCCTGCAGCCGGACTTAATCATCGCCGATGTGCAGCGTCATAAAGCAATTTATAAAGAATTAAACAAAATTGCACCTACAATCGAATTAAAAAGTCGTGAATCTACATATGAAGAAAATATAGACTCATTTAAAACAATTGCAAAAGCAGTAGGAAAAGAAAAAAAAGCAGAGCAGCGATTAAATGAGCATGAAGAAACGATTTCAAAATTAAAAAATGAGTTAAAAGAAGAAAGTGGTCAGACAGTCTTACCAGCAGTTGTGAGAGATACTTCTTTCCAAGCGCATACGTCTTCTTCTTATGACGGAGAGTTTCTTGAAAAGCTAGGGTTGAAGAACGCTGTGCAGAACAAAGAAGCATATGCTGAAATGAATTTAGAACAGTTGTCAGACATTAATCCAGATATTTTAATCCTAGCAAATAATGAAGGCAAACTTGTAACGGATGAATGGAAAACAAATCCTCTTTGGGAAAATTTAAAAGCTGTTAAAAATGATAAAGTGTTTGTAGTAGACCGTGATTTATGGACAAGATTCCGAGGGGTAATTTCAGCTGAGGCAATTGGAAAAGATACGGTTAAGTTACTAAACAATAAGCAGCAGTAATATAACGGAATCTGACAAAGAGGCGAGAATAGTTATTCTATTCTTGCTTCTATTTGTTTAGAAAAGAAAACTGTAGAAAGTGTGTTGGAAATGACAAATCTTGTCCAAAAGCAAAAAATAAATAAATACATTGTGTTGGTAGCTAGTGTTTGCTTGTTAATCATCGGAATGATTTTACATGTCGCTGTGGGATCCTCTGCAGTTAGTTTTACAGAAGTAATTAAAGCAATTTTTGCTCCTGATGACTCTAAGCAGACAACGATCGTACAGACGCTCAGGTTGCCAAGAGCCGTGCTGGCAGCTCTTATTGGAGCCAGCTTGGCAGCTGCTGGAGCATTGATGCAAGCTATTACACGAAATTCGCTTGCTTCACCCCAAGTGTTTGGGGTAAATGCAGGTGCTTCATTAGCGATTGTAATAGCTTTTATTCTATTTCCTGATTTTACCTCTCAATCAACTGTTTATATTGCCTTTTTAGGAGCAGCTTTAGGAGGAATAACGGTTTATTTGTTCGCATCGGGCGGAAAGACAACTCATGTGAAACTAGCACTTGCCGGAATGGCCGTGCATTTATTTTTATCGTCGCTTACTCAAGGAGTGATTGTGTTAAATGAACAAGCTACGGACGTTTTGTATTGGCTTGTAGGTTCTATTAACGGGAAAGACTGGACTCATGTAAAAATTTTGTTACCTTGGTCATTTCTAGGTCTTCTTCTAGCTTTTGTATCATCTCGTTCTATATCGATTCTAGTGTTAGGAGAGAATATGGCAACAGGTTTAGGCGAAAAGGTAAAATGGATTCGCTTTTTTGCAGGTATACTAGTCATTATGCTTGCAGGTGCATCTGTTGCCGTTGCGGGGCCAATTGGGTTCGTAGGTCTCATTGTACCTCACATAGCTAGAAAATTAGTAGGAGGAGACTACCAGCGAATCCTGCCATTTTCAGCTCTATTAGGAGCCATTTTGCTTGTCTATGCCGATGTACTTTCTCGTTTCATTGCCTATCCTTTTGAGTCGCCAGTAGGGATTGTAACAGCTCTTATCGGAGCTCCTTTCTTTTTATATCTTGCTAGAAAAGGGAGGAATATTAAGCAATGAAAAGAAAACACCCTTATCAAATATTAAGTATCTTATTGCTATGTTTAATCATCACGGTTGTAATTAGCTTAGGAGTAGGAGCCGTTTATATTTCCCCTGCAGAAATCTTTCAGCAAATAGTAGGTAGTTCCCAAGGTAGTTCCTTTATTTTAACAAATTATCGCATTCCACGTACCCTCATTGCTATTGTGGTCGGTGCGGCTTTAGCGGTAGCAGGAGCTATTTTGCAGGGGATATTAAAAAACCCGCTTGCTTCTCCTGATGTTATCGGTGTAACAAAAGGAGCAGGGTTATTCGCCGTTTTTATTTTAATTGTATTTCCAGCTGCTTCTATGCTTCTGCTGCCGCTTTCAGCTTTTTTAGGAGCATCGGTCATCGCCGTTATACTCATGGTGTTTTCTTATTCTCAAGGAGCTAAAACTCATACGCTGGCTTTAGTGGGTGTAGCTTTAGGAGCTATTTGCCAGGCTGGAATTCAGTATTTTATGATTAAGTTTCCAGATGACGTGAATACAACTCTTCTTTGGCTTACAGGAAGTTTATGGGGAAGAGGCTGGAGTGAGCTTTTGATGTTAATTCCTTGCGTCGTACTTGTTCCTTTTATTATTATATTTGCATCTAAGCTCGATATTTTAAACTTAGGAGATGAGATTGCAGTTGGCCTAGGAGAGCGAACAAAGTACGTTCGTTATACACTATTGAGTATGGCTGTGATATTAACCGGTTTATCTGTAGCTGTAGTTGGGTCAATTGGATTTATTGGTTTAATTGCTCCTCATATTAGTAGGAGGTTAGTAGGGAGTCGGTCGAAGTTCTTGTTACCAGTTTCAGCAGCAGTAGGTGCTTTATTCCTGATAATTGCTGACAGTCTCGGAAGAGGGGTTGTGCCGCCCATTGAGATTCCTGCTGGAATCGTAACATCCGTTATTGGTGCCCCTTATTTTCTATATTTACTGCGGCGTGAACAGAAAAAATAGGAGAAAGGAGGAAGAGTAATGACAAAGTTAACTGCGGAAAAACTTTCGCTATCATATGATTCAACTTCAGTTATTCGCGATATTGACCTTCACATTCCAGAAGGAAAGATAAGCATAATCATTGGATCAAATGGCTGCGGAAAATCAACAATCCTTCGTTCATTGGCGCGTTTATTAAAGCCGACAGAAGGAAATATTTATTTAAACGGAAAAGATATTCATCAACATTCATCAAAAGAAGTAGCAAAAAAACTGGCTATTTTGCCTCAAGCTCCTGAAGCTCCTGAAGATTTAACAGTAAAAGAGCTATGCTATTATGGTCGTCACCCTCATAAAGGCTTATTTGCTCGCTATTCTGCTGAAGATCATCAAATTGTAGAGGAGGCTTTACAAGCAACTAAACTGTCTAATTTAAGTCATCGCACACTGGATGCGCTCTCTGGAGGACAGCGTCAAAGGGCCTGGATTGCAATGGCATTAGCACAGGGTACGGAGCTTCTGCTTTTGGACGAGCCTACCACATATTTAGATTTAGCTCATCAGATTGAAGTGCTTGAACTTCTTCGTTTCTTAAACCAAAAGAGAAATTGTACAATTGTGATGGTCTTGCACGATTTAAACCAAGCAGCTCGCTATGCAGATCATTTAATCAGTATTTCAAACGGTCAGATTTACAAAGAAGGTTCTCCTGCTCAAGTATTTACAGAAGAAATGATAAGGGATGTGTTTAATTTATCATCAACTATCATTCAAAATCCAGTTGATGGTTCACCTCTATGTATACCAACTGGAATCATAAAATAAACTGCACTTAAAAAAACAGCGTACTATTTTCACATAGTACGCTGTTTTACATTTAAGGTCAGAGCTAACAGTTTATACAATACATAGATTCCAAGGTATGCACCGGTTAATAAAAAAGCTGAATTTAAAAAGATTGCATGAATGCTCGTCATAAAAACAGTATGATTTTTTAAGATACGATAGATAGAAGCAGCGGCTATATTTCCAAATACTAGCGCTGAAAGAAGGGCTAGCGTATTAAAAACTAGTTCTGCTCCTTTCCACTTTAGTGAGAAAAAAAGCATGATAATAGGAACAATAATACTTGCAGAAACCAACAGGAAAATCAATGGACCATCTCCAATACGTTATCTTATTACAGTTACATAGGATAATGTTTTTACTTATTTTTAGATAGTCTTCCCTTTTTATAGTCTGTTAAGCTTTTTTCTTCCATTTTTTACTTATATAAAAAAGTAAAGTAATGGATAAAACCACTAAGATGATTTTTCCTTGCATAGATCCTTGTGAAATATGATAAACCGAATAAACTTCAATAAAAAGCGCTGGAATTTTTCCAAGTGCGCTAGCAGAAATGAATACCGCAAAGGAGCCTTTTCCTACAGCACTGAAGAATGTAATGAGGCCTGATGGAACAAAGGGAAGTAATCGCAAAGAAAGAATGAATATAAAACTCTCTTTCCCTTGTACGCGCAGCAGCTTTAGCCACTTGGAGTGAGAAGGTGTTTTGGTATGAACAAGTGTACGGAAACCTTTTCGGTACAGCCAAAAAGAGAGAGCTACACCTAAAACTTCTCCAATAAAAGAAAGTAAAAATCCATTCCAAAAACCAAATAATTTTACGTTTACGAACGTAAGGGGCGCGCTTGGAAATACGCCCGTAATGCTAATAAGGATGTTCAAGAGAACACTAATAAGCTCTGCTGCTTCTAAATGTTCAAGCAGAAATGTTTGAAGATAGTCAGTCATGGTTATACTCCCGTTTATGTTTTATATGTAGGGCTAATTTAAGCTCATTTTCTACTATTATATAATTTTTGGCATGAAATAAGCAGTCAGCAGTTTATAAAAAACGAAACAGGGTAACTACTTACTAATGAAAGACGATTTACTGATTTGAAGGGATGGACAACTCATGTTGAAATTTTTGCTTGTTATTGTGGTTGTATTATTAATTATTATGATTTTCAAACGCATTATCCGAAAATAAAAATGCTAACTAAGCAGCTCGTGAGACCTTTCTCACGAGCTCTTTTGCGGAGCTATTCGGCAGCTCAACAATACACTTTTTACTGTGATGAATATCACTGCAGCTAAAGAAATGAAGGGGTAAGATAGAAATGGGAGGGAGGTATATGGAGCTAATATTCTATCTCAGCACTTATTTATCAGGGGGAGCTATCGCATTATGGCTAATTAATGCAGCGTTTAATGGATTATTAAAATAACAGAGGGAGAGAAAATGAACGATTCTAAAGGTATATTTAACAATAAAGAAAGAAAGCTTGCTCGCTATTTGGAGACGTACACAACCGAGCAAATTTTAAACGAAGCAGGTATGTCTTCGTCTGCTGCGTTATATGAGTTGAAAAAAATAAGATTACCGCGGGCAGTTGCTAATACGATTGTTTATTACGTACTGGCAACCAATAATCAAAAGCTGGTTATGTACAAACTGCTCATGTTAGCGGGCGTTTGTAAAAAGCTTGGCATTCAAGATGCACAGGCAGCCCTCACTTTTATCAAAAAATATTACGTTTGTCATCAGCATTTACACTAAAAAGCACATCTGTCTGAGGGGGAAAAGAGATGAATATTGTCCCGTTTAAGCAGCGTTCATCTGCGGAAATTTATCAAGATAAAGAACAGCCGTTTCAATGTTTCATTGAGGGAGATCGATTTCAGTTAGATTTGTATATGACGTATTTATTTCATCGCTGTCATTCTAGCAGGTATAGATATAGCCGTGTTAACAGAAAGGGTAGGATGTAATGATAAGATACCGGTGGTAAGCGGCTTCATTTTCCTAATGGAATAATGAAGCCGTTTGTTGTGTTAGAAAGAATGATTTACTATGATGTAGTTAATGATAAAAGAAAAAAGGAAGGGAAGGAACGTAATGGATTTACATAATTGGGAATATTGGATTTCAAAGCTTGAGCTGCAGCCTCATCCAGAAGGAGGGTTTTATAAACAAACCTATCGTTCTAATGATGAAATTTCTGATAAAGAAGTGTCATCTCAGTTTGATGACAAACGATTTCTATATACGAGTATTTACTTTTTATTAAGGTCTCACGATGTATCGCATTTCCACCGGCTGCAATCAGATGAATTATGGTACTATCATGGGGGAAGTTCTTTAACCATTCATATTATCTACCGCGACGGAACCTATCAAGAAGTAAAACTAGGTACAAACTTAGAAAATGGAGAAGTTCCTCAATTTTTAGTTCCAAGAGATACCATTTTCGGTTCCTCTGTCGCAAATGAGAATACGTTTTCCCTGGTAGGGTGTATGGTCGCACCAGGCTTTGATTTCCGTGACTTTGAATTATTCACAAAACAGCAGCTGCTTGATGAATTCCCCGAGCATGTCGTGATCATCGACAAATTAGGGTACGATAAACTCCCAAATGATTAAAAAGCATGCATCTCGGTTTGATGCATGCTTTTTTCATTTGAACCATCCTTTTTCCTTAAAGCGAGTAATGGCTTCAATGCGATTCTTTACTTCGAGTTTGTCCAGAATGGTAGAAATATAGTTGCGCACTGTTCCGGTCTTAATAGATAGTTCGTCAGCAATTTCCTTTGTGTTTTTTCCATCAGCTACTAGAGCTAATACTTCTTTCTCTCTAGCAGTAAGAGGACTGGTAGATTCACTATATAAGTCATCCACTAATTCTGGAGCATAGAGGCGTCTGCCTGCCATCACGCTTCGAATTGAATTTGCGAGTTCTTCACTTGGACTATCTTTTAGCAAGTAGCCACTTACGCCTGCTTTCAAAGCTCTTTGAAAATAGCCGGAGCGAGCGAACGTTGTTAAAATGATGACTTTGCAGTTTAAATCTTTCAGTTCCTCTGCAGCTTCAAGCCCAGTTTTAAGTGGCATCTCGATGTCCATTACGCATATGTCTGGCTGGTGCTGCTTAGCAAGTGATACCGCTTGTTCCCCATTTGAAGCTTTTCCGACAACTTCCATGTCATCTTCTAAATTTAACAAAGAGCCTAAAGCTCCTAACATCATTTGCTGATCTTCGGCAATGACAATTCGAATCATAATTGTTCCTCCTTAATATGTTTGACGATGTTTGGAACTGTAATATGAATAATCGTCCCCCCTTGACTGGAGATATCAAGATGGCCGTTTACAAACTCCAACCGCTCTTTCATTCCTAAAAGTCCGTTTCCTTCCCAGCAGGTTTTTTTCGTATTAATACCCACTCCATTGTCTTCTACCGTTATGCCTACTTCTTTTGCAGACTGATGTAAAGTAATCGTGCAAACGGTGGCTTGACTATGTTTGACCACATTGGTTACGGCTTCTTTTAAGCACATGCTCAGAATATTTTCAATTAGCAAAGACACATTCTCTAATGAAATATCCTTTTCTCCTACAAACGTAATTTCGGCAGCTTCTAAAAGCTCTTGAACGCGTTTTAGTTCTTCGCTAAGGCGAATTCCACGCATTTGAGAAACCATTTTTCTCACTTCATTAAGAGCCGTGCGCGCTGTTTGCTGGACATCTTTTAATTCAGATTTTGCTTTTTCAGGATCTTTTGCAATAAGTTTTCTTGCTAAATCACTTTTTAGACCGATAAGAGACAGCTTTTGTCCTAGCGTATCGTGCAGGTCGCGAGCTATACGCTGGCGCTCTTCCTGTTTTACAAGCTCAGAAATACGTTTATTTGCATCTTCCAGCTGTTCTTCCAGCCGGTCTCGCTTCTTCCGGTTATAAATGCTAAATGGCAGTACAATTACACTAATGGAAATTACAAAAATGAAAGGCAGCTGTTTTAAAAAGATCTCTTCTTGCATAACAACGTTAAAGTTTACCGAAATAACGGTGCTGATCAAATGAACAGCATACAAAGTGAAGAAAGCGAGCCGTTTTTGGATATTTCCAATAAAATAAGCGATAAAAAAAGCGAAGTAAAAGGCAAAGTAAATATAATTAAAAATCGTTGTTAGTGCTAAGGAAATGACGATTAATAAAGCCGTCCATACGTAAACGGACTTGTCTGTTGAAACAAATGCAAAACGATAGAAAATAAAAAATAAGATGGTGAGTAAAGAGCCAAGAATAATGTGATTCATGGATGAAGACTGTAAGATAAAATAAAATGGTAAAATGGCAAATACCGTCCATATGTAAGGAGATAGCCCAGTGATTTTTTGGAAAAACGTATATTTTTTCATAAAGAACCTCATTTGTTTGTTAAAATACACTATTAGTTTACCACAAAGTAGAATGAAATAAGTTTAGGCGAATAGATAAAACAGTCAAGCTTTTGAAAGCTTGACTGTTTTATTAAAGTTCTGCTTTTGTTTGAGAAGAAATTCTGCTTGCTTTTGGTGCAGCTGAGCGTTTTTTTATTTCTTTAAAGCTCACAAACATTTTGTTTTCTTCATCCCATAAACGGAATCGAAGAGAGCGAAGGCTTGTTGCGAGTGTAATGGTTGGTACATTTTGAAGAGGCTGTGTGTGTTGATGAACAGCTTCAAGCTTATAGTTGGGCACTCTTGGGCTTAAATGATGTACGTGGTGAAACCCGATATTGCCTGTTAGCCATTGCAAAAGTTTTGGAAGCTTGTAAAATGAACTTCCTTCAACGGCTGCTTTTACATAATCCCAGTGCTCATCTTCTTCAAAATAAGAATCTTCAAACTGATGCTGTACATAAAACAGCCAAATTCCAATTGAACCTGAAATGAAGAAAATCGGTCCTTGGATTAATACAAACGCCTGCCAACCTACCAACCAGCAGGTCGCTGCTGCTAATGCAACAATCAATACATTTGTAAGATACGTGTTCATTCTCTCTTTTTTCTTCGCATTTTTTCGATTGAATCGGTTTGTAATCAAAAATACATATATAGGTCCCACGCCGAACATAACGAACGGGTTGCGATAGATACGGTAAGCGATTTTTTTCCAAATAGAAGCTTCTTTATATTCCGTTACGGTTAACACCCAAATGTCACCCGTACCTCTTTTATCTAAGTTGCTGCTTGTTGCATGGTGAATGGCATGGCTATGTCCCCATTGACTGTAAGGAAACATCGTTAACACACCGGTAATTGTTCCGAGAATTTTATTGTGTTGTCTACTCTTAAAGAAAGAGTAGTGACAACAGTCATGAAAAATAATGAATATTCTTACTAAAAACCCTGCTGCGATAACAGTTAGCGGAAATGCTAAAAAATAAGAAATTGAAAGGCTCTCATAAGCGAGAAACCATAGTGTGAAAAAAGGTAAAAAAGTATTAATCAATTGTCTTATGCTGTCTTTCATTACTGCTTTTTCAAAGGGTGCAACTTGTTTTCGTAAATTCTTTTGTTTTTGTATAGTCATATGAAATTCCTTTCATCACCGTATATTATCCTCAGTATAAAGGGATTTTTCTGACTATTTAAGACATACGTGTCATATAGAAACTATGACACTTGTCATATATACGTAGGGGGAAGCTGTAAAAAATGAAAAAAAGCGGTATTTAACAGTTTGCGGTTCTGATAAAATTATACAGTGAAGGCTTATTGTGACGGAGCATTTAAGAAAAAGGAGTTTGAAATGAATAAAAGAAATAGATGGGTATACCTGCTTCTAGCTATTGTTGTCATGGGAGCAGGCCTATTATCAAGAAAACTTACTGCGTATCTTCCTCACATCGTAAATATATATGCGGGAGATTCGTTATGGGCCTTAATGATTTTTGTCAGTGCGGGTTTTTTGTTTCCTACATGGAAGACAAAAATAATTGGTATGTTTGCTATAGTGTTTTGTTACTTCATTGAATTTACACAGCTGTATCACGCTCCTTGGATTGATGACATAAGAAAGACTGCGCTAGGAGGGCTCATTTTGGGATATGGCTTCTTATGGAGCGATATACTAGCCTATTCGATTGGAGTCGCGGTAGGAATGAGCTGGGAGTATTATAGATATCGATTTAAAAGACCCGCCTAGCAAATACGTTTCAATGAATCTTAGAACTCAGCTGAGGATGGAATAAGCCGTAGGGTTATGAAGCAGGATGTATATACATAAAAATAAACTTATGCATAAAATTTTTTATTTAAAACCTATTATCTATTCGTTGAACGAGAGGAAGAGAGGGGATTATTTGAATTTAATAGCCTGGATGATTATTGCATGTGAAATCGCTTTTTGGATAGTCATCATTTTAGGATTAGCAACAAGGTATATGTTTAAAAAACAAAAGCTCAGTTTTTTTATTTTAGCTTTAACACCTGTTGTTGATTTTTTTCTTCTGATTGTGACGGGCGTAGACCTTTACGGAGGTGCTACAGCGACTTATGCTCACGCTATTGCAGCCGTGTATATTGGAATTTCGATCGCTTTTGGAAAAAGTATGATTCAATGGGCAGATGAACGCTTTCAATATTATGTGATGAAAAGTGCAGAAAAACCTCGTAAGCGCTATGGAAAAGAATATGCAAAGCATTATTTTAAATCATGGATACAGCATCTTCTTGCTTATGCTATTGGGGCAGCTCTTTTAGCGGCGATGATGTATATAGTACCAAATGGAAAAACTAACGTGCTGCAAAATGTAGTGGAAGTTTGGACAGTTATTGTAGGAATTGATTTCTTATTATCTCTTTCTAATTTCGTTTGGCCTAAAAAAGAAAAAGAGTCTGGTTATACTAACTCATAAAAAGGCATCGATGCTTGAAAAGCCAGTGAAAAAACCTCCCTGTAAGGAGGTTTTTTGTTTTACCATCCAGGGTATAGGTATATGAATGATGCTTGTCTGAGGTAGTTCAGTTTAGTCGCTTAAGCGGCTAAACTGCTTTTTGTGCAAATATATGTACATTTTATGTAGCATGCATGATAAGAATTCTGTGTATTCCATATACTACCTCATATGAAAGGTAGGCAAGTGATACAATACAGTTTGTTTTTAGGAGAGCTTTTATGAAAAAACGCCGGTTGGACTTTATTTTTTTATTTATTATTTTACTTTCAATTTATGCTTTCTTTTTTACCTCTATTGATATTCATTGGAAGTATGCCTTAGTTGGATTATATGGTGTCATCATTTTCATTTGTATGTATTCACTTATGCTTGAAAATCGAACGCCTGAAAGTACGTTGGTTTGGATGTATGTCCTCTTTTTCTTCCCTGTTGCAGGCTTTTTCTTTTATTTGTATTCAGGACAGCTCTATTTAAAGGGGCATATGTTCAAAAAAAAGCGTATGCATAACCGAGAGATGCTTAGAAAGATGGCAGATAAAGAAACGACGCCTGATCTATCAACGCTTCAATCTCATCAGCGTTACTTTGCTCAGTATCTTCAATGTGTATCTTTGACAAAGATGAATGTTCATACAAAAACCTACGTCCTTAAGAACGGGCAAGAAACGTTTAACGAAATCAAAAAGCATTTGCAGTCAGCCAAACATTTTATTCATATGGAATACTACATGTTTCACTCAGATTCGTTAGGAAAAGAAATCATTGATATTTTAATTAAAAAAGCAAGCGAAGGTGTAGAAGTGCGCTTTACGTTTGATACAATGGGAAGCTTTACATTATCGGGTTCAGATATTAAGCGAATGAAGAAATCGAATGTTAAAGTGCATCCTTTCTTACCTATTAAGTATGGATTTTTTAATCAAAAATTTAACTTTCGAAACCACCGTAAAATAGTTGTAATTGACGGGGAAGTAGGTTTTGTAGGAGGACTAAATGTAGGAGATGAGTACTTAGGGAAAAATAAAAAAATCGGTTTTTGGCGAGATACCCACCTGATGTTAAGAGGTGAATCTGTTCAAACGCTGCACTCAATTTTTATGTTTGACTGGGAATACGTTTCTGGAGAATGCTTAATTCATAATGAAGCGTATACAAAACCTCATCGTGTTGAAGGAGAAGGGTTCGTTCAGGTAGTGGCGACGGGGCCAGATACGCAGGAAAATATGAGCGACTATTATTATACAATGATTACAAGCGCGACGAAGTCAATTTGGATTTCTACCCCCTATTTTGTTCCAAACGAAGCTATAAGAACTGCTCTTCGTATTGCGGCTAGAAAAGGTGTAGGAGTACGAATTATGGTGCCGGAAATTAATGATGGCTTTCTGACTCAATATGGAACAAGATCATATTTTGCCGAACTTCTTCGATGTGGAATTGAAGTATATTCGTATAGAAAAGGATTTTTGCATCAAAAAATTGTGATTATCGACGGAGATATGGCTTCGGTCGGTACCGCAAATATGGATATGAGAAGTTTTCATCTGAACTTTGAAGTGAATGCATTTTTAATTGAGGGAGAGACGATTCAAACGCTCATTAAAAATTACGAAGAAGATATGGAAGACAGTCATTTGATCAAACCAGTAGCATTTTACAAGCGAAGTTTAGTAGAACGTTCGAAAGAGTCATTTGCTCGCTTATTTTCAGGTGTTTTATAAAATAAAGTTTGTTTTCAAAAAGCAGGAGGAAACGTATGGGTGAATCTCCATTTGTTAAAAAAGATACGTTTGGTCGAAAGTTACATCGCTTAAAAGAACGCACTAAGCCGTTTGTCGTGCGTTTTTCACGGTTTGGTCATGTAGCTCAAGGTGTGGTCTATTTTGTCATCGGTATATTAGCGATTCAGACAGCTTTCGGATTAAAAGGCGATTTAGTTACTTCTCAAGGGGCCCTACACACAATTGCAAAGCAGCCGTTTGGATTTTTAATTTTAATCGTTTTGGCAGTAGGTTTAAGTGGATATGCGTTTTGGCAAATCATTTCTGCTATTTTTGACCCTCACCACGTTGGGCATGGTGTAAAAGGCGCTTTTACTCGTTTAGGCTATTTAGTTGTAGCCACGTTTTATATTAGTCTTTGTGTGAGTTCGATAAAAATTTTGCTTCATGCTCACGTTCATACGTCAGGTAAGCATTATCAAACGGTATCAGCCAAGCTGTTATCTTATCCCTTTGGGCAAACCATCATTGCGCTTACAGGTATCGGCGTTATTATCTTTGGGATTGGACAAGTATATTGGGCTCTTTCAGGACGCTTCCTAAAAAAACTAAAGAAAAACGAAATGTCAAAAGAAGAGTGGCGATGGAGCGGGCATATTGGAAAAGCGGGTATTATTGCTCGAAGTATCGTCTTTGGGATTATTGGCTTCTTTCTTATTCGCACGGCTCTTCAAGCGGATCCAGACGAAACGAAAGGGTTAGATGGAGCCCTTGCTGAAGTAGCGCAGCGTCCTTTTGGGTCTGTACTGCTGGCTATCGTATCAATCGGGCTTATGGCATACGGAGTATATATGTTTGCAGAATCAAGGTATAAACGAATTGATCCTTAATAAAATTTAAAAGATGAAAAAGCTACTTTTTAGCCTTCTGCTCATATCATATAGCAGATAGATAGTGAACAGGAGGAGAGGCAGATGCCATCGGTAGTAGGAGCCGTAAATATCTCGAATGTATTGGTTTCATCTTCAGTGGAGTTTGGTGATTGTCTGGCTATTAAGCCAAAGAGTACAGCTTTTACAACAGTCGGTTCTGGTAGCGGGAACACAGGAAACTTTATGAATATTACAAGCAGTGCCAGTACCGCCAATACAATTGATATGGATATTAACGATCAAAATGTAGTGGGAAATGCATAAGAAACGAAAGCTTATCGTCATCGGACGGTAAGCTTTTTTATTTGAGTTTGACGTATACCCAAACGTTTCTTTACCACAATGTACCTCTAGGATTCTATCTTATAGGAGTAGTAAACTAGACAGGTGATGTCAAAAAGTGGGGAGGCGAGATTATCAAATGAAGAAAATATGTATGAGCCTACTTATTCTCTGTCTTTTCAGTGGAGGATTGGCCCCAATAAGTAAAGGAGACGCTGCTTCTTCAGTAGGCACTGTCAAAGGTGATAATGTAAATGTGTATCGTTCTCCATCTTTGCATTCTTCGATTGTTCAGACAGTGAAAAAAGGAGAAGAGTTTCCTGCTATTTCATCTGAAGCGGGAGATGCAGCTCAAGTTATCACCCATAAAGTAGTGCCAGGAAATACACTATGGCTACTAGCTAAACAATATGGTGTAACAGTCAGCGAGCTAATAAAACAAAATCAGCTAAAAACGACGGAGCTAACTCCGGGGCAAACGCTGAAAATACCACCAAAAGGCTTGTTACATAAAGTAGTATCAGGAGATACGCTTTGGAAAATCTCTGTAAAGTACGGTGTAAAAGCGACTGAATTAACAAAGTTAAATCAGCTATCATCAACAAATATTAAGCCTGGACAAATGCTTATTATTCCTGATTACTATGTACAAGTACAGCTTTTGGAAGGGAAAAAGGGCTGGATCAAAAAATCTGATTTAGCACAAAAGAAGCATCAGCCAGTAGTTATGGGCTGGAGCTTTAATGAAAAAACAGCAGGCTATGCAGAATCGATGAAACAAAAGAACTTAGACGTTGTTTCACCACGCTGGTTTACGCTAACGCGGAGTGACAAAGTTGTTTCATCTTCTATAAATCCATCGTATGTTCAAACGGCTCACAAAAACGGCAAAAAAGTCTGGCCGCTCATCGGTAACAATTTCGATGATGTGCTGACAAGTGACGTCCTAGGCAATAAAGCAAAGCGGCAAAAGCTTGTATCGTCAGTCGAAAGTTCGCTTGTGAAAACAAACAGTGACGGTATTAACGTTGACTTTGAAAATATTAATATCAAAAACAAACAAGATTTTGTTTTATTTATTAAAGAATTAAAAGGAGCGTTAAAGCCTCATGGTATGACCGTTTCAGTAGACGTAACACGAGAGAATAATGATCCGTTTTGGTCAGGAAGCTTTGATCGAAAACAGATTGGTCAAGTGGCAGATTACGTCATTATGATGGGTTATGAAGAACACTGGGGAGGAAGTCAGGTTCCAGGGTCTGTGGCTTCGCTGCCTTGGGTGAAAGAAGGAACAGAACTTCTTATGAAAGATGTACCTGCACACAAAATCCTGCTGGGAGTTCCTTTTTATACGCGAGAATGGAAAACGGATCTATCTACCAAAAAAGTTGTCACAAAAGACTTAACGATGAAAGAAGCCGAAGCAATTATCTCTTCTAAAAAGTTAACTAAAAAATGGGACAGCCAAGCCTCTCAGTACTATGTAGAATACACCGAAAATGGTACGAAGCATCAAATATGGCTCGAAGACAAAGCATCTATGCAGCGCCGGGTTAAATTAATTAATGACTATCATTTAGGCGGGGCGGCAGCTTGGTATATTGGTTCAGAAACATCAGATATATGGGAGTTATATAACTTCTAAATAAAAAACACACCTTATGCTTAATGTAGCTAGGTGTGTTTTTTATTTTCATCATATTGAAGCGCATACATCTATTTACAAACAAGATAAATTTTACAATATTTGTTTTTCTTGAGTTAATTTATAACTATATTCCAAAATGAGCCTATTTAACCTTTTTTTAGTTGAAAACGCTTAATGACTTTACGATAAAGATAATTTATAGTAAATTCAGTTTCTATACAATAAATTTACCAAATGAATAATTAAGTGATTTAATTATTAACTAAGTGAAAGGAATGGATGTTATGGGAAATGTATTAGTAATAGGCTTTCCAGGTGAAGGACATGTGAACCCTTCTTTAGGAATTGTAAAAGAATTAATGGCTCAAGGGGAGAAGGTCGTCTATTACGGCATTGAAGACTATGCTGAAAAAATCCGAAAAGCAGGAGCGGAATTTCGTGAATACGAAGATTTTCGTCCAAGTCTTGATATGAGCAACCGTATGACCAAAGAAGAGTCTTATGACCGCTATGAAATAATGAATTTGTTTTTAAATGAATCTGAAAATATTATTACTAAAATTATGAGTGAAACGAAACATGAAACATATGATTATGTACTTTATGATTATCACCTTTTAGCAGGTTCCGCTGTGGCCGACCTTCTTCAGCTTCCAAAGGTTTCTCTTTGTACGACGTTCGCGTTAAATAAGGAGTTAGCAACTTGTATGATGCCAAGTGGTCAAACAGAACCTGACCAATCTTCCTTTTATCCTCAATTCGAAAAATCATTAAATAAGTTCAACAGCCAATATAATACGGAGTTAAAAGACTCCATGGACATTATGTCAAATCCAGGGGATATTACGTTAATATTTACGTCAGAATTCTTTCAGCCGCACGTATCTGAATTTACGAGTGAGTACAAGTTTATTGGTCCTTCAATTGTTAAACGATTAGATATTGAAGATCCTTCTTACTTACAAAATGAAAATGAAAAAATTATTTTTGTTTCTATGGGAACTATTTTTAATCAGCAGCTAGAAATCTATAACTTATGTATAGAAGCATTAAAAGATTTTGAGGGTAAAGTTATTTTATCTATTGGTAAAAATACAAAACCTGAAGAATTAGCACACATTCCAGAAAACTTCGTTGTAAAACAATACGTACCGCAGCTAGAAATTTTAAAACGTGCAGATTTATTTATTACTCACGGCGGAATGAACAGCAGCAGTGAAGGATTATACTACGATACACCGCTTGTCGTTATTCCAATGGCAGTGGATCAATTTATGGTGGGCGATCGCGTGCAGGAGTTAGGAGCAGGCGTGAAATTAGATAAAAATAATGTATCTGCTGAGCTAATCAAAAATACAGTTAACGACGTTTTAACTACTCACACATATAAACAGCATGCACAACAAATCGGAGAATCACTTCGCTCAGCGGGAGGATACAAGCAAGGTGTGAAAGAAATTTTCAAGATGGTGCCTGTTAAAGCGTAATAGATGTAAGACAGCTAGATAACTAACAGAGAGGAGTAAATCATATGCAGACTATAAAAAAAGCAGTTATACCAGCAGCAGGGTTAGGTACTCGTTTTTTACCCGTTACAAAATCTATCCCAAAAGAAATGCTTCCAATTGTAAATAAGCCCGTCATTCAATTTATTGTGGAAGAAGCCTTAAAATCAGGCATCGAAGATATTTTAATTGTTACAGGAAACGGAAAACAAGCGATTGAAAATCATTTTGACCATAATATTCAATTAGAACACTTGCTTCATCAAAAAGGAAAGACCGAACTATTAGAGGAAATGGAGCATATCTCTGAACTAGCGAATATTCATTACGTTCGTCAAAAAGAAATGAAGGGCCTTGGCCATGCGATTGGCTGTGCTCGACAATTTATTGGAAACGAACCGTTTGCAGTTTTACTTGGAGATGACTTAACAGACCCAGATCAGCCTTGTTTAAAACAGCTGATTGACCAGTATACCCAAACGGGATCGTCGGTTATCGGCGTGCAGCGCGTAGAGGAAGAAGCCGTTCATCGTTACGGGATTATAGATCCAAAAGCAAATAAAAACCGATTATACGAAGTGAATGGTTTTGTAGAAAAACCATCAGTCGAAGAAGCTCCGTCTAATTTAGGAATTATTGGACGCTATGTATTTACACCTGACATTTTTGATTATCTTGAAACGCAGGAAGCTGGAAAAGGTGGGGAGATTCAGCTAACGGATGCTATTCAGTGTATGAATATAGACCGTTCTATTTATGCTTACGAATTCGAAGGCGAACGTTATGATGCAGGGGAAAAATTAGATTTTATTTTTACGACCCTTGCTTTTGCGTTAAAAGATGAAGAATTAAAAGCACCTCTTTTAACTAAATTCAAAGAGCTGATCAACAAGGAAGAACAAAAAGAAAAAATTGCTGTACAAATTGGAAAATAACCTTCATTTACACACCTTTCTTCTACTGTTTCTTGAAGAAAGGTGCGTTTTTTTGCGAAAATGGAACGTTTGACAGCTGGATAGAAAGGGTTGAAATGAGTTTATGTCGAAAGCAGAAAATTCGTTTGTATCAGGCATAAAGATTGTATTTACAGACCGGGATTTTCGAACGATTTTTATTTCATTATTTATTATTGGGTTGTCTGTTGGCGGCTTTATGCCTTATTTAACGGTTTGGGCAACAAATACATTGCACGCCACTTCGTTTCAAGCAGGATTTTTATTTGTCCCAATGAGCATTCTTGGTTTAATCGTCTCGTTTTATTTGGCTTCTTTATCAGACAAATGGGGAAAACGAAAGCCATTTATTATTTGGGCCTTACTGATTGGAACCATTTCAAGAGTTCCCTTAGCGTTTACGCATTCTTATACAATAGCACTCATTTTACTTGCTATAGGAGGGTTTAATGCGTTTTCTTTTTTCTTTGCTCTGCTGAATGATTTTATTGTTAAAAAGGAAGAAAGTAAATCGCAGGCAGGTACGATTACCGGTACTGTGCGAATGGCATTTTCACAAGGCTATATTTTTGGACCGATGCTCGGAGCTTTAATCATTGACCACGGAGGGTATACTCTTTTATTTTTACTATCAGGGTTGTTATCGCTGGCAACTTTAGTGTGGGTTCTTTTTGCGCTTAAAGAAGACAGTATGCCTCAACCTTCAGCGCATGCATCTTCAAAAGCGCCAGCTGGTATACCTTCTGTATTAATAGCTGTATTCGTAGCAGCTCTTTTCATTTTTGCGGGGGACTCCGGTCGTTCTATGTATTTGCCGCTGTATGTAACAGATACATTAAAGCAATCCGTTTCGATTGTAGGTATTCTCTTTACCGTAACATCTGTTTTTGAGCTAGTATTTATGCCATTAGGAGGCTATTTTTCTGATAAGATTGGCGTTAAACGATTCTTTATTATTGGAATAGCTTGCCAAGTGCTTTATTTTATTTTAACGAGTCTTCATCTACCGCTGAGTGGATTAATTGCGCTTCAAGTATTTTATGCTTTCATTCTATCCGCTACAATGGGAGTTGGCATGGTGTATGCTCAGTCACTGGCCCCGCGTCAAATTGGACTAGCCACGACGGCATATATGACAGCTATACAAACTTCAGCAGTTGTCAGCAGCTTAGCTATGGGGTCACTAGTTAGTGTGATTCCGTTGCCTTCTACTTTTTACATTTTAGCTGTTTTTGCGGTTATTTCAGGTGTAATGTTTCTATTGATGAAGCAAAAATCAGCTGAGGAAGTGAGCTGAAAAGTTAAGAAGAGGTTGAGATATTACCAAATTAATCTAATCTAAAGACAAACAAATAGTATGCATGAGCTGCACTGCTTGTGACACCGCAGTTGATTTCCATGCAAGTCTTCGCTTTCCGCGGGTGGCCGATGAGCCTCCTTGCGGGGTCTCATCTGTTCCACTTTCCCCGCAGGAGTCTTCGCCTTGCCCTCCAATCAACTGCTAGAAGGACCTAAAGAAATGACACATACGTTCACCATAACAAAAAACGAACCATTCATTAATGGTTCGTTTTTTTTACTTTCTCTAAAATACTTTTGCCCCAGCCTCTTTTTTATGAGGCTGTTTCTTGAATTTGTTCGCGGGGCTTTTTATTTAAAATTTTGCGGTAGCGGTAATTAACAAAAGCCGCCGCCGCCATACCTACTACTGAAAGCATCGCATCAAAGATAAAGATAATTGAAATATGTCCCGTTTTAGACATGAGCCCTGTTGCTAAAGGCAATAAAATTGCAGCTAATCCAGCAGCGGTCGCTACAATTCCTGTAACCGTTCCTTTTTTGTTCCAGAAAAGCTCAGTCATAACGGTAATCGCTAATTGAAAGACCCCAGCCGTAGAAAATCCCATGAAAAAAGCAGCTGCAATTGCAATAGCAGGTACTTTAACAAATAGAAGCGTAAGTACAGCGATAAGGGTAATCATCGGGTAAACGAGAATAACCGTTACAGGACGAAGCACTTTGCTTAATAATACGGCTAATACTAAAACAGAGATTAAAGCTCCGATGCTGTAGTAGCTTAAAAGGCGAACCGAGCTGCTTTCAGCCATACCTAATACTTGTTGACCATAAGTAGGAAGCCAAATTTGAGCCACTGTAAACAGAGCTGTAGAAGTAAATCCAATCACAATAAGAGCGATTCCTTCTTGTTTCATGTTAGGAGGAGAGATAAATTTATTCTCTTCTGTACTTTGCTGTTGAACTGTATTCTGTTCGCGTTTATGATTGGGAAAAGGCAGTTTGAACATAAAGATCATATTTAGTAAATAAATAAGAGCGGGAAGGAAAAAAGCATACCCATAAAACAAATCACGATCCGCAAAAAAGGCAATCATAAACGGCAGAAGCGCTGCTCCAGCTGATATAAATGCTTTTACAAGAACACTGGCTGAACCTGAAGATTTAGGAAAAACTTCAATCAAAGCAGGGTATGTTCCAGCGTCCATAGCAGAGTTTGCAATACCAGCAATAATGGCAAAGATAAAGGCTGTTTGATAATTTGGCGATAATGGAATGCCAATTAAGAAAATAGCCATCGTCAGAGACGAAACAATAATCAAAGGTTTTCGTCCGACTTTATCAGACAAGATGCCTGATAGAGAATATGAAAGCAATTTTCCAATTCCGATAGCAGAAATGATATAGCTGATTCCAGCACCGTCGGTATTTAATTGTTTTGTCAAAAATGACATATTTGATGCAAGCATGATATTGACCATGCCAAGTAGAAAATAGTTAATATACATACCTGAAGCTGACAGCATGTACTTATTTTTCATCGTTTACACATCCTTACGTAAAAAAGCTTATATGAAATGGATAAAAGCAATCACCCAGCCCTCCTTTTTTCATCGTTATTTATAAACCTACTTCCATGATAAGTTTATGAAGACATTACCTTTACCTTTTATCATTGGATTTATTCAGTTCTTTTTAGTATGCGACTAAATGCGTGCATCTAGTGCTTCAAATCAATATGAAATCTATTCTAACATGTTTTTAGCGCTTTAAACCAAAAAAGTGATATTTTATAAAAAAATCCTATCTTCTTTCGCGGCTTCACAAAAGAAACTCCACAAAAAATGTTCGCTTTAAAGCCAGGCTGCACAAGAAGTACCTCTTAATGATGGTTATTAAAAATGAGAAAAGGGTATTTATAAACTAAGGAAAAAGAAATAAGGGAAGAAAGGTGGAAACAATGAAGCACAAAGTATTTTTTGATGCGGAATGTCCTTTATGTTACAACGTAAAAAAAATAATTAAAGCGCTGGACTGGACGAACCAAATCCAGTGGATTCCAGTTCAATACATTGAGCGAACGGAGTATAGCTACTTAAAAGAAGAAGGAAGAGACTTATATGATCAAATTCATATGGTCACCAAAAAAGGGGAAGTATTAGCAGGATTTGAAACGGTAAGACGGCTTTTAGCTGTTTTGCCTCTTACATGTCCAATCGGCGTGCTTCTGCATTTACCATTAATGAAAAAAGCGTTTAGTCCGCTATACAAATGGATATCCACAAACAGGTACGACTGGTTTGGGCGCTACGATTCGCCGCGAACCACATAAACATATAAAAAGGACAAGCTTTTAAAAAGCTTGTCCCTTTTGTTTTGAAAACATTATAATTTATACATACTTTAATTTCTAAAAACGTATGTGACCGAGACGCGTAAATTCTAGAAAAGCAGCTATAGCTGAAAGGGAGAACTTATATGACAACAAAATGGACAGCTGAACGAATGCCTGATCTAACGGGGAAAACTGCCCTTATAACGGGAGGAAACAGCGGTATTGGGTTTGAAGCTGCAAAGGCTCTAGCAGCTCGCGGAGCAGAAATCATTCTTGCTGTGCGTAATGAAGCAAAAGGGAAAGAAGCTAAGAAAAGAATTAAAGCGGATAACGGAAATGCTAAAGTGACTATTATGTCATTAGATCTTAGTGACTTGAGCTCTATTCGGCATTTTGCCAATCAATTTCTTCAACAATACTCGTCTTTGGATCTTCTCATTAATAATGCAGGCGTGATGGTGCCGCCTCACAGCAAAACGAAAGACGGATTTGAACTGCAGTTTGGCTGTAATCATTTAGGACATTTTGCACTTACGGGCTTGCTGCTTCCTTTACTAACGGCCACTCCACATTCACGTGTCGTAACGGTAAGCAGTATAGCCGCTAATTCTGGAGAAATCTATTTTGATAATCTCGACGGAGAAAAAGGCTACAGTCCAATGAAGTTCTATAGACAAAGCAAACTCGCCAACCTATTGTTTGCCAAAGAATTGCAAATTCGCTTAGAAGCAGCCGGATCAACGACAATTAGTGCCGCTGTACATCCGGGTATTTCAAATACAAACCTATTATCACGCGGTTCAGGAAAAGAACCAAACGGCTTGTTGAAATTTTTAGTCAAGCTATTTAGTCAATCTGCAGAAATGGGCGCGCTGCCTACTCTTTATGCAGCCACTGAATCAATAGAAGGCGGTACATATATTGGGCCAGACGGAAAAGATGCTAAAAAAGGATATCCTGTAAAAGATATGATGGGAGATGTTTTATTTAAACCGGACGTAGCGGAAAAACTATGGAGCGTATCTGAGGACTTAACAGGTGTTGAGTACTCGTTTCGTGCTTAAGATAAAAAACAGTTCTGTAAGTGCGGAGCTGTTTTTTTGTTGCTCAAAAACTATAGATCAGCGGGTTAAATAAAAAAAAGAATGTTGGATAGCATAATGGTAAGTAAACGTACAATGAGTATGTTCTCTTTTGAGCGATAAAAGCACTCAACAAAGCTCAAGAAGCGGAGGAAAGTAACAGTGCCTGACAAACCTAGTATTACCTCAAGTGAAATTGGAACGCTGTGGATGACATATCAGCAGAAAACGTTAATCATTTGCTTGTTGGATTATATGATTGAACATGCAGACGATGAAGATGCTAAAACAATTATGACAGATTTGCGTGAGCAGCTTATTATATACATACGAAAGATAAAAACAATATTTGAAAAAGAAGGAGCCGTAGTGCCAACCGGGCTTTCATCTCAAGACGTAAACATACAGGCTCCAAAACTATTTACTAATGGATTTGATATTATGTTTCTTCGTGTTATTAAAGAAATTAGTATGGGGATGTATACATTAAGTTTAGGTAAGGCCTACAGAGAAGATGTGGTGAAATTTTATCAAGATTTAACAAAGATTACGCAACATTGTTATGATTCCTGTACGCAGTATTTACTGAAAAAAGGGATTTTATCACGTCCACCCTATATTCCGATGCCAACCACTGTTGAGTTTGTTTCTGACAGAAAATATTTGAGCGGCTTAAATGTATTTGCGGATAAAAGAGTATTAAATACGATGGAGCTAGCTCAGCTTTATCATGGGGTCGAAACAAACATTGTGGGGATGAAGTTAATGAAGGCTTTTTCTCAAACGGCTAAAGATACCGAAGTCAAAAAGCATTTTTTGAAAGGAAAAGAGCTCAGTAAAAAGATTATTACGCGTCTAGAAGAAATAATTATACAAGACGATATTTCACCTTCTGTTGCCTCAACAGGAAGCATCACGACTTCTGAAACGCCTGCTTTTTCTGATCGTTTGATGCTGACATGCGATATTTTACTAAGTAATTTTAGTATTGGAAGTCAGGCATTTGGAGCAGCATTTAGTTTTCGAAGAGATATTGTGGCTAAAATGATGCTGATAGGAGAAGATGCGTTTCAATATGCAAGCGAAGCGACGGAAATTATGATTAAAAAAGGCTGGCTTGAAGTTCCACCAAGTATTGATTAGCTAATATGAAAATACGTATTTACATGATGATCTTTTAAAAGCAATGAATTTAAAATAAGTGAGATAAAAACACGGTGCTGATTCAATACACTTAGTATGTAAATCAACACCGTGTTTTTTGCTTTGTTTGAGCAAGTTATGATGGAAATTATTCAAAGGTATGCTACGATAAGAATTATCTTGAATTGAAGAGGTGTCACGATGAAAATAGAAGTTTGGTCAGATTTTGTCTGTCCTTTTTGTTATATTGGAAAGCGTCGATTAGAGCAAGCGCTTCAGCAGTTTGCACACAAAGATGACGTGCAGGTTGAATTTAAAAGCTTTGAGCTAGATCCAAATGCTTCAGTTAATACTGGTAAAACGATTAATGAAGCTCTTGCTGCTAAATATGGAATGACCATTGAACAAGCGAAGCAAGCAAATGAAGGGATCGGACAGCAGGCAGCTGGTGTGGGATTATCCTTTAATTTTGACGATATGAAGCCAACTAATACGTTTGACGCTCATCGTTTAGCTAAATTTGCAAAAGCTCAAGGAAAAGAAGCAGCTATTACAGAAAAACTCTTATATGCATATTTTACTGAATCAAAACATCTAGGTGAAGAAGCGACGCTGATTGCTCTTGCTGAAGATGCAGGTCTTGATCGAGAAGAAGCACGTCAAATTCTTGCAGATAAAAACGCATATGCAAATGAAGTGCGCAGTGATGAAGCAACGGCTCAGCAATATGGCATTAGCGGCGTTCCGTATTTTGTTATTAATCAAAAATATGCGATTTCAGGTGCACAGCCAGTCGAAACATTTGTAGGAGCTCTCCAACAAGTATGGGAAGAAGAAAATCCGACTCCCGCTTTGAAGAGTTTGTCTCCAGAAGGCGCAGATGATGCCTTTTGTGCAGATGGTCAATGTGCCGTGCCTGATTCTTCTAAAGACCAACAATAAAAGAAAGCAGAGGCGGAAAATTCCGGCTCTGCTTTTTGTTTATTTGTGAAAATTTTATCCAAAATACAAACATGCGTTCTGTTTTTGTGTTATAATAGACTTAGAAGCAACAAACCTCGATGAGTGAACTCCAAAAATAAGCGATTAAAAGTGATCCCACCATGAACTAGCTTCCATTTAATCCTGCAGGGGGAATCTAAATGAAGAACAAAGTGCGCATTATCCCATTTCAAGTAGTTGAACAATTAAGTCAATTTAATGAAGTCCCACAAGGAGTGGCTCTAATTGGAGCAGAGGAAGTATGGAAGCAAACAAAAGGACAGGGAATAACCGTAGCGGTTTTGGATACTGGCTGTGAGGTTACACACCCAGATTTGCAGGAGCGAATTATTGGAGGAAGAAATTTTACGCACGATGATCAGCAAAATCCTGATGTTTATCAAGACTATAATGGTCACGGTACTCACGTAGCAGGCACAATTGCAGCAGCGCATAATGGAGCGGGCGTTGTAGGAGTGGCTCCTGAGGTGAATTTACTTATTCTGAAAGTACTTGATGGGAATGGTTCAGGTCAATATGAATGGATTATTCAAGGTATTACCTACGCCATCCAGCAAAAAGTAGATATCATTTCAATGTCACTTGGAGGTCCGGCCGATGTACCTGAACTGCATGAAGCGATTCAGGATGCTGTTGATCAGAATATTTTAGTTGTCTGCGCAGCGGGAAATGAAGGAGATGGAGAAAGCTCCACAGATGAGTTTGCATACCCAGGCTCATATAATGAAGTGATTAGCGTAGGAGCGGTTGATCTAAAGAAACGTTCTTCGATATTTTCCAACTCAAACAATGAAGTGGACGTAGTGGCTCCGGGGGAGAAGATCATATCAACCTACTTGAACGGAAAGTATGCCGCACTGAGCGGAACTTCTATGGCCACGCCTCACGTGGCGGGAGCTTTGGCATTGATAAAAGTTCTTTCAAATGAAACGTTTGGAAGAGAACTTACAGAACCAGAGCTTTACGCACAGTTAATCAGAAGAACACTTCCATTAAATGAATCACCAAGAGAAGTAGGAAACGGGTTTGTGCACTTGACCATTGTTGAAAAGCTATTGCGTGAAATTCAACGTCAAATGACTTCAGAGGTGATGGGATGAAAAGCAGTTTAGATATATTAATGGGGGAAAAACAGCAGGCAAAAGCCCTTTATCACGAATATGTAAACAAACGAAGCTATTATGATGAAAAGACGGATGAAGAGAGTAAAAATCTTTATTATCGAGGTACTCTCTTTGAAAGAGAAGCCATGCAAGCTTTGTTAACGGAAACGCATCAGCATTTGCTGAGTTATTCGCCGCATAAATATGTATATCCATGGGTGGATCTACAGGAGAATGGAGAGCTGAAGAGTCTGTATTCAGGGAAAGGTATGGATCCGTTAGAAGCGATACAGCAAGATATTGATGCACTTCAGTCGCTTAGTCACTCATCTGTTTCAAGCAATGATATACTGCTAAACTGTGAGCACGTTGTCCCGCAATCTTGGTTTGGAAAACAAGAGCCTATGAGAGGCGATTTGCATCATTTGTTTGCGTGTGAACCTTCTTGTAACAGCCGAAGAGGTAATTCCTCTTATATTGACTTCCCAGATTATACACCGGAAGTTAAGCAATCAGATGTGAAAGAAGGGTGCGGCAAATCAGAAAAAGGTAAGTTTGAACCCGAATATGGAAAAGGAATTGTCGCTCGAGCTACGCTTTATTTTTTAATTCGCTATCATAATAAAATTGACTCTTCACGAGTAGATCTTCCTCTTTTACTAAAATGGCATGAAGAATTTACCGTTTCACTTTATGAAAAACATCGCAATGCAGCAATTTTTGAATTGCAAGGCAACCGAAATCCTTTTATCGATTTTCCTGACAAAGCAGCTACATTAATGAATTCGGCTTTCTAAAATAAAAAAGGAGCTCCGTTTCTATTCGAAACGGAGCTCCTTTAGGTATCCTAATAAGAAAATCCATATTTATCGCTCAAAAGGGCATCCATTTTATTTAACAAGCGAAAATATTCTTCTTGTTCTTCTACAGTTAGAGCTGCTAGCATATCTTTTAAAAATACATTTCGCTTCTCTGTAATCATTGAAACAAGCTGTTTGGATTCATCGGTCAATGAAACCCACACGACTCTCCGGTCTTTTTCGTCTCGCACGCGCTGAATGAGAGATTCTTCTTCCAATTGATTTAATAAGCTAGTTGTAGCGCCCGAGGTTAAGTGAAGCTTATTTGAAATATCTGCCACCATATACTTTGTACCGCTGGCAATGTAGTTTAAGATATAAAATTTAGTGGGTGTTAAGTGATAAGGCTGCGTTTTTAATGTTTCTTCGACTAAATGTCGCATATATTGAAAAAAAGATGTGTTAATTTGATAAAGGTGTTCAATTTTTGATTCTACATTGTTATCCATGCTAGCTTCCATCTCCTTGTACACTACGGACATATATAAACTAACTCTAAAATAAAATGAAACAATTGTAAAGGATGGCAATGATTATCTTTAACCATCGTTATTATTTTTAAATTAATATCTTTACGAAAAAATATCTTTATGATAAAGTTATTTAGGTGGTTAACCAAATAGATGATTATAAAGAAACATATCTCCTAATAGATGGAGATAATATCTTTATGAAAAAGCTATATAAAAAAGTAATTTTATTAGTGAAGTATTAAGGAGGAGTAATGAATGTCTAGAAGTCGCTTAATGGTAACAAATTTTATTGGAATCATCGTTATTTTAGCTTTATTAATTGGAGGAGGATATTATTACGTTCAAAAATCCAACTATATTACAACGGATAACGCTAAAGTATCTGGAGATGTATACAACGTAGTTGCACCTGCAGCAGGTAAGGTAGCAAGCTGGACAGTGGAAGAAGGAAATGATGTATCAAAAGATGCTGAAATTGCTAAGATTCAAGCTGAAAAAGGCTCTGTAGCTGCTACAGTACCAGCAGATGGAAAAATTATTCAAACAAATGTAAAAGAAAATCAAATGGTTCAAGCTGGACAGCAAATTGCAACCGAAGTAGATATGAAAGATCTATTTATCGTAGCGAATATCAAAGAGGATCAGCTTAAGGATATTAAAGAGGGCGACGATGTAGATGTAACAGTAGATGGAGACAGTAGTACAAAAATTGACGGTAAAGTTGAAGAAGTGGGATATGCAACTAATTCACTTTCATCTTTAACATCGAACTCAAGCTCAGATGGAAACTACACAAAAGTATCTCAAACGGTTCCTGTAAAAATCTCTATTTCTAATTATTCAGAGCATGTGCTACCAGGAATGAACGCTGAAGTAAAAATTTCAAAAGACTAATTCTTACTACAACAGTTCAAGAAGGGAGGAAATATGATGACAGCCAGTATAGAAAACACAAGTGATGGATCCATCAAAAAGCATATTCCGCTATTGATTGTTTTAATGCTTGGTTTGTTTCTTGCAATATTAAATCAAACGTTACTAAACGTAGCCATCCCGCATTTAATTACTGAGTTTGGCGTAACCGCAAATACAGCTCAGTGGTTGTTAACTGGATATATGCTTGTGAACGGGGCGTTAATTCCGCTTTCAGCTTTTTTAATTGAACGATTTGGTGTGCGTCGCTTGTTCTTATTTGCAATGGTTTGTTTTACAGTAGGGTCATTGATTTGCGGAATTGCACCTACATTTTCGATTATGCTTACCGGCCGTTTAATTCAAGCTATTGGCGGAGGTGTCTTATCGCCTCTTGTTATGACCATTATTGTGTTTATTTTCCCTCCTCACATGCGAGGAAAAGGGATGGGTATTTTTGGATTAGCCATGATGTTCGCACCGGCTATTGGTCCAACATTATCTGGATGGGTTATTCAAAACTATGATTGGCACATCCTTTTTAACGGCATGGTGCCATTAGGTGCGATTGTATTAATTATTGCTTTCTTTCAATTAAAAGACATTCAGCCTCCAAAGGATGTAAAAGTTCACATGCCTTCAGTTGTGACATCACTTGCAGGTATGGGATTATTGCTTTACGGATTTAGTGAAGCTGGAAATGACGGCTGGACGGATTCAGTTGTTCTTTCTACAATCATTGGTGGGGCAGTTCTTTTAATTATATTTGTTCTTCAACAAATTAAATCTGAAAAGCCGCTATTGGATATGCGCGTGTTTAAATATAATATTTTTTCACTATCAAATATTATTAGTATTGCGATTACAATCAGTATGTACGCAGGTATGTTCTTGCTTCCAATTTACTTGCAAAATATCCGCGGATATTCTGCTTTTGATTCAGGATTGCTGTTGCTTCCTGGCGCACTTGTTATGCTGGTTATGTCGCCGATTTCAGGTACATTGTTTGATAAAGTGGGACCTCGTCCGCTAGCAATCGTTGGTATGTTCATTACATCTATTTCAACGTTTGAATTTACGAAGCTGACGATGGATACACCGTTTAATCATATTTTAGCGATTTATATTATCCGATCGTTTGGTATGTCACTTTTAATGATGCCAATTATGACAGCCGGTTTGAATCAGCTTCCGCAGAGACTAAGCAGTCACGGAACGTCAATGTCTAATACGCTTCGTCAAGTAAGTGGTTCAATTGGTATTAGTTTAATGACGACCATTTTTACAAACCGTACAACGTATCATGTAAATGAAATCAGCAGTTCCATGAATACGTCTGATCCATTCTTTATGAATAGCTTTCATTTATTTGTACAAAAAGTAGCTGCTACTTTGCATTTATCACAAGATCAAGCTCAGCAGCAAGCGCTGACGATTTTATCTGGAAAAATGACGCAGCAAGGTACGATTCAAGGTATTAACGATGCTTTTTATTGGGCAACAGCGATTTCTGTTATCGGTTTAATTTTAAGTTTCTTCCTTCGTGACGTACGTAAAGATAAAGTAGTCGAAGAAAAGAAATCAAAAGCTCAAGAGGAAGATATTCGTATGCTTCCAGCTCCAAAAAGTATAAATTCATAAAGTGCTATAGAATCAAAAGTTCATCATAAAACATGTTGGAGAGAAAGGGGCGGTGAGGTGGATGGATCCATTGATATTTGGTGAAGAAATTCAAAGAATTTCAATATCTTTAAACAAAAAAGTAATGACAAATGTAAAAAGCCTTTTACAGCATTACAGAATTACCCCTTTTCAATATCATATTTTACTGATTGTTGAACGTGCACGTACAATGCCTGTGACCAAAGTGGCAGACGAAATGAAGGCGAGCCCAAGCGTTATCACAGCATCAATTACACGTTTGTATGAACTGAATCTTGTGGAGCGCTACCATTCAAAAGAAGATCGGCGTAAAGTTATGGTTGAGCTTACAAACAAGGGAAAACAAGTGATTCAAGCGGCTGAGAAAGACATGCAGCAAAGGGTTGAAAAACTGTTTGCATGCTATAAAGAAGAAGAGCAGCAGCAATTTCTTACGCTCTGTCGGCAGCTAGATGAACATGTGACTTGAAGAGGAATAAAAAAAGTATATTGAGTTATGCGGAGTGAGTGTAAATGGATAAAGAGATGGTAAAAAACATTCGAAAAAACTACAATATGAATCAGCGAAACTTCGCTCAAGCAGTGAACTGCAGTTTTTCTTTAATCGCCCTGGTTGAAGTTGGGAAGAGAAGAGTAACAAAAAACTTAGAAGACAAAATTAAGCAAGCATTTCAATTGAACGATCATGATTTAAAATCACTGCAGGGCTAATAAAAAAATAGGTGTGAAACGAGCGCACCTACTTTTTTTCGTGTTGTTTTTTTGTAAGCGGATCTACGGTATGTTTATAATCATAAGCTTTTGAGGTGGTAACTACGCACAGCAGTAAAATAACAAATACAATGATAATAGAGAGCGTAATAATGATGATCATATAAAACGTCCTTTCTTTTTCTTATTACGTATGCTTTCGGTCTTATTGGTAAAATTCCTTCTTTCTCCACATAGTGCAGAAACGACAAACGCATACTAATAACAGTCTAGAATAAAGGAGTGTTCATTATGAATGAAAAAGAGTTGAAGAAACAATTAAAAAAGGTAGCAGCTTATCCTGCATCTAAAGCAGATGGAGTGGACGAAGAGTTTTCGCGTGAATTAGCAGACCAAGACGATTTAGAAGCACAGGCTAGAGCGAACGCTGCAGATGAAAGACAAAAAAAATAATAACTAGACGCGCTTTCTGAAAAAGCGCGTCTGCTTATTATTTTTTCAAAAGCAAATAAACAAAATAAGGAGCACCGATTACGGCGGCAATAATTCCTGCCGGTATACCGTTAGGATTGGCAATGTTATGTCCTATTGTATCTGCAATCAGCAAAAGCCAGCCGCCTAGTAAAATGGCAACGGGAATAAAAAGCTGGTTCCTCGGTCCGACTAAGCCTTTGGCAATATGAGGAGCAAGAAGCCCAATAAAGGCCACGCCGCCTGTAACTGAAACTGCTGCTGCCGCTAATGCAACCGCGGCTAGAAGCAATGTTATACGCTCTTTCTCCATAGCGATACCGACTCCAATAGCTGCAGCTTCATTTAAGTTAAAAATGTTTAATGAATTTGCTTTGTACAATATAAAAGGAATCAAGACAAGAAGCCAAGGTAGAAGTGCCCATATAAAAGGCCAGTCTGACCCCCAAATGTTTCCTGCGATCCATTTAGCAATAAAATCAACTTTAGCACGATCAGCTGATGACATAATCACCACCATCATTCCAGAAAGAGCCATCGAAAAACCTACGCCTGTTAAAATAAGCTTCACAGGCTGCAGCCCTTGGCTTTTACTATATGAACAAAGGTAGATAAGACCAGCTGTAAACAAGGCGCCGATAAAGCCTACCAGCGGAAGGGCATAAACGAAAGAGCCTGCTTCAATTGGGGAAAATAAAAAGAACACAGCAATTGCGGCTCCTGCTCCTGAATTAATTCCTATAATCCCAGGTTCCGCTAAATCATTGCGCGTAACACCTTGTAAGATAGCTCCTGATAAAGCTAGAGCCATTCCTGCTAGAAGCGTAATGATAATCCGCGGAAGTCGAATTGAAAAAAGGACGAACTCATCTGTAAAATTCCCTTTGCCAAAAAGAGTAGGAAACACTTTATTGTAAGGAAGGGGTGCATCACCGAGTCCCATTCCTATCACAACCGTTCCAAGAATCAAAACAGTGAGCAGCATCATAATTATTCGTTGTTTTCTAATAAGCGCTGGGTGAATCATGAGAATGCTTTTCCTCCTTTACGAACAATGACTAAAAAGAAAGGTAAACCAATCATCGATACAACTGCTGCTATCGGTGTTTCATAAGGAGCACTGACCGTTCGAGCCAATGTATCAGCGAGCAGCATAAACGCTGCGCCAGTGATAGCGGACATAGGGATAATAAAACGATAGTCAGTTCCTACAATTCCTCGTACAATATGAGGAATCATCAAGCCGATAAACACCATGTTTCCCACTAGCGCAACAGAAGCACCCGCAAGAAGAATCATGACGACAAATAAAATGGTTTTGACTTTTGTCGTTTGCTGACCCAATCCTACAGCCACTTCTTCATTTAAACTCAGAATAGTAAGCTGCCGAGAAAGCAAAAGGGCAATGAATATACCTCCGAGAATAAAAGGAACAATGATTTGAAGCTGTTCCCAAGAAGTGCCTACCATTCCCCCAGCAGTCCACATCGATACATCTTTTGAAATTTTGAAATAAATACCAACGCCTTCTCCAATGGCATAAAGAAATGCTGAAACGGCAGCTCCCGCTAGTACAATTCGAAGCGGAGAAAATCCTCCTCTTTTTAGAGCAGCAATCCCAAACACTAGGATTGCGCCAACCCCGGCTCCTATAAAGCAAGCAATCGTAATACCCAAATAATTTATAGCAGGGATCAAGGCAATTGTTACAGCTAAAGCCGCATTTGCGCCAGACGTTAACCCTAAAAGTCCTGGATCTGCAAGTGGGTTTCTTGTCATACCTTGCATAATAGCCCCTGATACTGATAAAGCAGCCCCCACAAAAACAGCGGCGATTTCACGAGGTAAACGAATATCTCTGATGATCGAAATCTGTTCGTTTACACTGCTTGATGAAAGTGCTAGCCATACATCTTTTATCGATATGTCAGCAGCGCCAAAAACCATTGAAGAAACAAACATTATGATGAATACGAGCAGCATACCTATTAATTTGTATAAAAAAGGAATGAAACGCTGATTGTCTTTTTTCATAACACACCTATCTTTTCATGTAAGAATAAATTTAGTAAAACAAAGTAAGAGGAATTCTAAAAAGAATTCCTCTTGAATGAATTACTTGCCAAGAAATTTTTGAGTAAAGAAATCTAGTTGATAATCTAATGTGATTGGATCATTAAAATAAAATTCTTTTGCATTTGCTTCAAATACGTGATTATTCTTTACAGCAGGAATATTTTTGTACGTATCTGTTTTCTCAAATGATGTATCTCCATCTTGGTTTTTGCTAAAGATTAAATAATCTCCGGCATATTCAGGAAGAACTTCTGGCGAAATCGCATAGTATCCATCTTTCAAAGCCATTTTCTTTACTTTCTCTGGCATTTTTAATTTCATTTCTTGATAAAGAATCTCCGTTCCGCGTCCCCAGTTATCCCCAAACACATAAAGCTGCTTGTCAAAGTTCTCAATAACTGAAACCGTGCTATCTTCGCCAATTTTAGCTTTGATATCAGAACCAGCTTTTGCCGCACGCTTTTTAAAGTCGTCTACCCATGATTGTGCTTCTTTTTCTTTATTTAATAGCTTTCCAATTTCTACATGCTGAGTAAGGTAATCTACTTTATCGTATGTATACGTGACAGTAGGGGCAATTTTTTTCAATTTATCAATATTTTTTGTAGTAGATAAGCCAATAATTAAGTCAGGCTTTAATTCAATGATCTTTTCTAAATTTTCGTCTGATACTTCTTCCACGCCTTTTAATTTCTTTTCAAAGCGGGGATTCATTTTAGACCATGAGTCTACTCCGACAATGTTAACACCTAAAGAAAGTACGTTACCTGCATAGGAACCTAACACAACAACACGTTTCGGATTAGCCGGAACTTTTACAGGGCCGTCTTCAGATTGATATGTGATCGTCTTGGATTCGCTGTTTTTGCTAGAATCATTTTTGCTTTCAGTTGAACCGCTGCTGCAGGCACTAATAAGTAGTACGAATATAAGCATGAATGGAAGCAATAATTTTTTCATTTAGTTATCTCCTCTTAATAAGTTATACGTGATGCACATTGGTTTATTTGTTCTCGGATCTCGTCCAATTTCAGCGTCGATATGAAACACTTTTTTTAGAACGTCCTGCGTAATGACTTCTTCACATTTTCCGGCTTTGACAATTTCACCATTTTTTAAAGCGATAATATAATCCGCAAAGCGAGCGGCTTGATTTAGATCATGAAGCACCATTACAACTGTACGTCCTTGCTCTTTGTTTAATTTTTGAAGCAGCTCAAGCACTTCTAACTGATGAGCCATATCCAAGTAGGTAGTCGGCTCATCAAGAAATATAATATCGGTTTCTTGAGCTAAAGCCATCGCAATCCACACTCGCTGGCGCTGACCGCCTGAAAGAGAATCTACAGGACGAAACTTGTAATCTTTTGTTCCGGTTACTTCAAGCGCCCAGTCAATCGTTTGATAATCTTCTTTTGATAGACGCCCAAACCCCTTTTGATAGGGAAATCGCCCATAAGATACAAGTTCTCCCACCGTTAAGCCTTTAGCACTTTCAGGGGTTTGAGGGAGAATAGCCATTTTTTTAGCGAGTGCTTTTGTATGTTCTGTTGAAATGTTTTCGCCGTCTAAAATAACGGAACCGGATTGATGAGAAATAATGCGGGTAATGGCTTTCAAAAGCGTTGATTTGCCGCATCCGTTTGAACCAATAATTGTAGTAATCTTTTTGTCTGGAATGTTAACGCTTAAGTTCTTTACTATTAGACGTTCACCATAACTAATATGTAATTTCTCTGTATATAGGCGAACCATATCTGACCCTCCGTTTACATTTAATACAACAAATACTTGATAATGATTATCAGTATCGTTTACTTTACATACTATAATTCGAACGTTTCCGGATGTCAATAGTTATTTTTATTGTCAAAACGTTGAAGAAGATGTATATTTAAATGAGAATGATAATCAATGACAATTGATTACGAGGAGTGAACGTGCATGATACACAATGAACTTTTTGATGTGACAATTATAGGCGGGGGACCGGCTGGCCTTTATTCTGCCTTTTATAGCGGGCTAAGGGAAATGAAAACAAAGCTGATTGAATATCAGCCAAAACTAGGCGGAAAACTTCACGTTTATCCTGAAAAAATGATTTGGGATGTAGGGGGCCAAACGCCTATTTCCGGTGCGAAGCTTATTGAACAGCTTGTGGAACAAGGACTGACGTTTGATCCGACTGTTGTTTTAGATGAGAAGATTGAATCCATTTCTCGCTTGAAAGATGGTATTTTCCAGCTGACGGGTTCTTCAGGTGAACATCATTACTCTAAAACCATTATCCTTGCTGTTGGAGGAGGTATTTTAAATCCGCAAAAGCTCAAAATTGAAGGAGCAGAACGATTTGAAATATCAAACTTAAACTATACGGTTAAATCTCTGCAGCATTTTAAAAATAAAACGGTGATTGTTTCCGGGGGAGGCAATTCAGCCATTGATTGGGCAAATGAGCTAGAGCCCGTTGCTAAAAAGGTATATATTACGTACCGAAACAGTGAACTAAACGGTCATGAAGCACAAGTAAGACAATTAATAAACAGTTCGGCTCGGTGTCTGCTTAACACATCTATTACAAAATTAGTGGCTGATGCGACGCATGAATTTATTGAAAAAGTTGAGCTGACTAATCATCAAACCGGTGAGGTTTCTTATTTATCGATTGACGAAGTTATCATTAATCACGGTTATAAAAGAGATACAGAGCTGTTAAAAAACAGCGAACTACATATCAAAACCATTGATGACTATTACGTTGCAGGTAATGCAGCAAGCGAAACGTCTGTAGAAGGTGTATATGCAGCTGGAGATATTCTCATGCACGAAGGAAAAGTCCATCTGATTACCGGCGCTTTTCAAGATGCTGCTAATGCCGTAAACAAAGCAAAACAATTCGTTCAGCCCTCTGCTGCTAAGACAGCTATGGTTTCTTCTCATAATGAAGTATTTAAAAAGCGTAATTCAATACTAATTAAACAAATGATGAAGTAAAGCGAGGTGCAGTGTGCATGTCGCTTCCTTCTCTACGGTGGAATTATCTACATAGATAGGCAGGGAACGAAAAAAGAAAAGAGAAATATAATAAAAGAAAACGCTTACATTTTTAAAAATGACACAGCGCTTGTTTGCATAAGGGGGAAGCCGTATGAACGAAAAAAAGAAATATCAGTTTGAAACAAAAGCCATTCACGCAGGGTACGAATCAAAACATCATTTTGATAGTTTAGCTCCACCTATTTATCAAACGTCTACATTTACATTTTCATCTCTAGAACAAGGTGCAAACCGATTTAGCGGAGAAGAAAATGGTTATGTATATTCTCGGTTATCTAATCCGACGGTCACCATTTTAGAAGAGCGTATGGCACAGCTTGAAGAAGGCGAAGCCGCTTTGGCATTTGGATCAGGAATGGCTGCAGTATCGGCTGTATTAATTGGACTTACAAAAGCAGGCGATCATATTTTATGTTCTAAAGGAGTGTATGGATGCACGTTTGGTTTACTGGAAATGCTTGAGGAAAAATATCAAATCCATCATTCTTTTTCCAACTTGGAAACTGAGGAAGAAATTCTTGCTGCTATCAAAGAAGATACAGCATGTATTTATATTGAAACACCGATTAACCCGACTATGACTTTAGTAGATTTAGAGTTAGTGACTTGTATCGCCAAACAAAAAGGAATTCCCGTGGTAGTAGACAATACCTTTTCAACTCCTTATTTGCAGCAGCCGCTGAAGCTTGGATGCGACTTAGTTATTCATAGCGCAACTAAATTTATTGGTGGACACGGAGATGTTGTGGCAGGAATTGTAGTAGGGGACAAAGAGGTTATTTCCGTACTGCGCAAAACGACGCAAAAAGATATTGGAGGTATTCTTTCACCATTTGATGCGTGGCTGTTACTCCGAGGCTTAAAAACACTGGCCGTTCGAATGGATCGCCACTGTGAGAATGCTGAACATATCGCAAAACAATTAAGTCTCCATCCCAAGGTAAAAGCCGTTTATTATCCAGGGGATAAAAACAGCACTGCTTATTCTCTCATGAAAAAGCAAATGAAAAAAGGAGGGGGGCTTCTCTCTTTTGAAGTGGAAGGCGGTTATAAAGAAACCGTAAAAGTGGTGAATCAGCTTAAGCTCATTTCCATCGCGGTGAGTCTTGGCGATGCTGAAACACTTATTCAGCATCCTGCCTCGATGACGCATGCAGTTGTGCCGGAAGAAGCTCGAAAAGAAATGGGCATCTCAAATGAACTTCTTCGTTTATCAGTTGGGCTGGAAGCTTGGGAAGATATTATGAGAGATTTACAGCAGGCATTAGATAGTATATAAAAAACAGCGCTTGGAGGAATTTCAAGCGCTGTTTTTTATGTTAACCGTATGTAGTTGTAGTTACTCATACCTCCTTCTTTGCCAGTGGAACTTTATCTGCATCTCTAGACAAATGTCCTAGACAGAAGGGGTGCCTTTCAATAGACTAGAGGTTATCTGTGAAAATACAATATTTAAGTAAGGAAGGTGCTCTGCTATTATGCTTCATAATCCAACTGGAAAAAAACGTCTAGGATTAGCGTTTCTTCTCAGCACGCTTGCGATATTAGGTCCGCTTAATATCGATATGTATTTGCCAAGTTTTCCTGCTATTGCTGATCATTTAGATGCGCGAGCTTCACTTGTACAGCTTAGCTTAACATCGTGTTTACTAGGACTTGCCGTTGGTCAAATCGTGATTGGTCCAATCAGTGATGCAAAGGGACGAAAAGGACCTTTACTCATCTCCATCTCTTTATTTATGTTATCGTCATTGCTCTGTGCACTGGCTCCTACTATCACGGCTTTAGTTATCGCACGCTTTTTGCAGGGGTTTACGGCTTCGGCAGGAGTTGTTCTTTCTCGCGCCATTGTCAGAGACGTTTTTAGCGGAAGAGAACTTACGAAGTTTTTTGCTCTGTTAATGGTTATCAATGCCTTTGCACCAATGATAGCACCAATGGCCGGAGGTGCTATTTTACTTCTTCCTTTTGCAAGCTGGCATACTATTTTCTTGTTTTTAAGTTTAATAGGTCTTTTAATTGTTTTAACAATCTCAATGCGTTTAAAAGAAACTTTGCCCATTGAAAATAGAACACCAAGTTCAATTGGTCATTCTGTTCGCACAATGGGCAGTTTATTACAAGACCGTTCTTTTATTGGATATGCCCTAATTATCGGACTGGTCCATGGAGGAAGCTTTGCTTATGTATCAGGCACTCCATTTGTCTATCAAGGGATATACCATGTTTCTCCGCAAGTTTTTAGCATTTTGTTTGGTATTAACGGCTTGGCTATTGTGACTGGAAGCTTTATTATTGGGCGCTTTAGCGGAATTATCCATGAAAGAAGCCTGCTTCGCATTGCCGTGATTACGGCTGTAAGTGCTACTAGCGTACTTCTTATCATGACTATGCTTAAAGGACCGCTTGCTACGATTGTTATTCCCATTTTTATTTACATGATCTCTATAGGAATGACGATCACAGGCTCGGTGACATTGGCAATGAAAAATCAAGGACATAGAGCAGGGAGTGCGAGTGCCGTTTTAGGTATGCTTCCATTAACTTTAGGATCAATTGTTTCTCCTTTAGTAGGGATTAACGAAACAACAGCGATTCCGATGGCTGCTATCTTATTTAGTACGGCGCTTTTAGGTTTTGTAGCTTTCTTTACGTTAACTAAAAACAAGAAAGAAGCAGAAAAGTGCGAAGTTAACGAGTTTAAAACGGAGGTTTCTCCGTAATCGCTTTTTGGATTGTTTTAAAAGCATCACTCCTTTGTGAAAAGGAGTGATGCAAATTTATTTAAGTATTGGATAATATATGCTAACCTTAGGGCATGATCGAAAGGAGTGGATAATAATGAGTAAAGTAATTCCTGAAATAACCCTTAATGACGGGGTAACCTTGCCTGCTATAGGTTTTGGTACATACAAGCTTAACGGAAATGAAGGAGTCAACGCTATAACGAGTGCGATTGATGTAGGGTATCGTTTAATCGATACTGCTTATAATTACGAAAATGAAGGCACTGTGGGGCAAGCTCTCCGAAAAACACCGGTTTCTAGACAAGAACTATTTGTTACCTCTAAACTCCCAGGGCGATACCATACGTATGACAAAGCAATTCCTACCATTCAAGAATCTTTATATCGGGCGAATTTAGACTATTACGATTTGTATCTTATTCATTGGCCTAATCCTAAACAAGATCATTATGTAGAAGCTTGGCAAGCACTGATTGATGCGAAGCGCTGGGGCTTGATTCGTTCAATTGGTGTTTGTAATTTTCTTCCCGAGCATATTGAGCGCTTGGAAAAAGAGACCGGCATTTTACCAAGCATCAATCAAATAGAACTGCATCCTTTTTTTAATCAACATCAATATCGAAATTGGTATCAAGAGAAAAACATTCAAATTGAATCTTGGAGTCCACTAGGACGAGCGAGTGCTGTTTTAGAAAATGAAACAATTAAACAAATTGCAGACCGTCATAATAAGACAGTTTCACAAGTGATTTTGCGATGGCATTATCAGCTAGGCGCCATTTCAATCCCAAAATCGTCATCCCGCAAGCGGCAGCTTGAAAACATATCGATTTTTTCATTTTCTTTAGATGAAGCGGAGATGAATATGCTTTCAGAATTGAACCGCGAAGATGGAAGACTTAATAATCAAGACCCCGCTGCCTATGAAGAATTTTAACCATAAGGCCTCACTTATTTTTTAGGTGAGGCTTTTCTTCTAAGATTTTTAGTTATGTAAGCTTGAAAATAGTCCGTTTAGTTCTAACGATTGTAAGAGAAAATGTGTTAAAATATTCCGAAAAAAGGAGTGGTGAACCATGGAAAAAGTAGTAAAAGCGATTCAAGACGAATATCCGGATGATTTTGCATGGTGTTACGGTTGCGGCCGATTAAATCAAGACGGCTATCATTTTCGGACAGGATGGCTAGGAGAAAAAACAATTACCCTTTATACACCTAAGCCTGAACATACAGCTATACCAGGATTTGTATATGGCGGACTTCTTGCATCACTGATTGATTGTCATGGAACAGGCTCTGCATCTCTTGCTCTATACCGTAAAAATGGCTGCGAAATAGGAGATTCAGCAGAGCCGCCGCGGTTTGTTACCGGTTCTCTCCACGTAGATTTTAAAAAACCAACGCCACAGGGTGAAGTACTAAAAGCGATAGGAACCGTTGAAGAAATTCACCCGAAGAAATGGAGAGTTAAAACAGAAGTATACGCGAATGACATTATTGTTGCGACCGGAGAAGTTGTGGCAGTTGTTATGCCAAATACGTTTAAACGCCAAGAAGACTAAAAAATGCAAAACAGTTACATAAAAGGGGAGGAAAAGGTATGGGTAAATGTAATTTAGACCACTCGTTAGAAGATGTACATCAGAAGTTTAATTCGCAGTCACAGTGGCTGCCAGAAGATATTCGTTCATTATTTCATGAGTTTCTCGTGCGAAACCCTTCGCAAACAACATTAAACGAGATGTTTCATTTGCTGAAGAAATATGATTTAGTTGATGAACAAGAAAGAAAAGAGCGAGATCGAAAAATCAAATGGCTGATATTAAATAAAGAAGATACGAAGATTTAATTTTTTAAGTGACATAGATTTAGCCAGGTGAAGTTATTTGAAACATGTACAAAAAGAGGATGGAACACGAATATTTTAGTTAAAGGAAGGTCCGAACAATGTATCATTCGGATCTTTCCATTGTTTTAGTTATGTCTCAATCTCTTTTTATAGATTAGAAATAATCTAGGGTAATTATAAAACTACCACCACTTAAACCCATCTTCTTCTAACAAATGCTTTGAAGCTGTTGGTCCCATTGTACCAGCAGAGTAAAAATGAAGAGGAAAGCCCTCATTGTTAAAAGCTTCTAAAATAGGCTGCACCCATTTCCAAGATAATTCAACTTCTTCCCAATGAGCAAAAAATGTGGAGTCTCCCTGTAGAGCATCAAATAACAGCAGTTCATAAGCTTCTGGTACTTCTTTTTGATTTGTGGAGAAATTGATAAAAATAGGTTCGATTTTATTGCCATTCAAAGGATTTTTGCTGTTTAATTGCAGCGAAATACCTTCATTTGGGCTGATTTCGACAACTAAAAGGTTAGGAATGATTTCATCGGCTGTATAAACCTCCTTTAAAGGATGTTTAAATTCAATGACGATACGCGTGCATTTTTTACTCATTCTTTTTCCCGTGCGAAGATAGAAAGGCACTCCTTTCCAAAGCTCATGATCAATCCATACCCGGACTGCTATAAATGTGTCATTGACGGAAGCAGCATTGATGCCGGGCTCTTCTTTATATCCTATAACGGAACAATTTTGGATTTTTCCCGCTTCGTATTGACCTCTTATGACGTTCGAATGGATAACCTCTTTTTGTAGAGGGCGAAGGCTTTTCATAATTTTTATCTTTTGTTGGCGAGTCTTTGCGATGTTAAGTGTCTTTGGCAGCTGCATGGCAGTCATCATAAGCATTTGAAGCATATGGTTTTGGAACATATCCCTAATTGCACCGGACTGATCATAGTAAGGCGCTCTTTCTTCTACACCAACTGTTTCACTAGCTGTAATTTGGACATTTGCAACGTAGTGATGATTCCATAGTGCTTGTAAAATAGGGTTTGCAGCTGCTAGAGCCTCCAAATTTTGAATCATTGGTTTTCCCAGATAGTGGTCGATACGATAAATCTCTTCTTCATTGAACGTTTCAGTAAGCTTTTGATTTAACACTTGAGCAGATTGTAAATCGTGTCCGAAAGGCTTTTCGATAATAAGACGTTTCAAGCCTTTTGTAGATCCTAATCCGCCGCTATTTATATTTGAAGCAATAACGTCTACAAATTCAGGAGCCACTGATAAATAGAAAAGACGATTTTCAGGAATATTTAATTCTGCTTCACCTTCTTGAATAGCATGCAGCAACTGGTCATATCCATCACTGTTGGTAACATCCATTTTATGATAGCGAACTGTCTTAAGAAATTCTTTTATCTTGGATTCACCTTGGCTAAAGCGCCTTGAAAAAGTCTTTACGGATTCTCCTACATATATTTGAAAGGCATCATTAGACCAGTTGCTTCTACCCGTACCAATAATAGAAAAGGAAGAAGGCAGCTTTTTATCTAAAAATAAATTATATAACGCAGGAAAAATTTTTCTTTTAGCTAAATCTCCTGTTGCTCCAAATAAGATAAAGGTCATGGAATCCACTTCTAACGCTTGTGGTAAATGAGACTTGAGACAATTATCACGTGAACGAGCTACGCTGTCCAATTGATCTCCTCCTTTATTTTAACGGTCTATTGCAGTGAATATAGTCTTTTACCATCTTTACAGATTACAGTATAGCAGGTACAATTTTCCTTTATAAGTAGACACTTTATTTTCATATAGTGTCTAAAACTATACTATTACACATAAAAAGGGAGGAAAAAGGATTGAGCAGACTTTTTAGCAAAACGTTTAACTGTGAAAAGGAATTAACGTTGACGATTATTGGAGGCAAGTGGAAAATGTTGATTATGTGGCATCTAGGAAAAGAAGGAACAAAGCGATTTGGTGAGTTAAAATCTATGATGCCGGGAATTACTCAGCGAATGTTAGTAAGTCAGCTGCGAGAATTAGAAGAAGATCAAATCGTTCACCGAAAAGTCTATCCGGTTGTACCTCCAAAAGTTGAATATTCCTTGACTGAGCACGGGAGAAGCTTGATGCCCATTCTTGAAAGCATGGACGAGTGGGGAAAAAATTATATGGAAACCTTTATAGAACCTGAAATGAATAACTCCACACATATGGGATAAAATCTTTTCTTGAGAAGGTTACAAAAACGCCTTTATTATTCAGAATTTTCTAAAATAAATACAAGTGATAAGATACACCGAAGCATCCATAGTATATTTTTAGTGACTATATGTTTTAAAAGTGCCTACTTTTTTTTTGAAAGTAACGGTTTTACAATGAATTCATGCTAGGCAACCCCATTTAATGAAGGAGTGAAGCAGGTATGGAACTTCAATTAGCATTGGATCTTGTAAATATTTCAGAGGCAAAAGAAGTAGTGCAGGAGGTTCAAGAGTATATCGATATTGTAGAAATTGGTACTCCGGTTGTGATTAACGAAGGGCTAAAAGCAGTCAAAGAAATCAAGGAAGCATTTCCGTCTTTAAAGGTATTAGCTGATTTGAAAATTATGGATGCAGGTGCTTATGAAGTCATGAAAGCTTCTGAAGCGGGTGCTAGTATTATTACCATTCTTGGTGCTACTGACGATTCGACTATAAAAGGCGCTGTAGAAGAGGCCAAAAAACAAGGAACACAAATTCTTGTCGATATGATTAATGTAAAAAACCTTGAACAACGTGCAAAAGAAGTCGATGCACTCGGTGTTGACTATATTTGTGTACACACAGGGTATGATCTTCAAGCTGAAGGAGAGACTCCGTTTGAGCAGCTTCAAACGATTAAACGAGTTGTGAAAAATGCAAAAACAGCGGTGGCAGGAGGTATTAAACTGAATACGCTTCCTGAAGTCGTGCAGTCACAGCCGGATCTTGTGATTGTAGGCGGGGGGATTACAAGTGAAAAAGACAAAAGAAACGTTGCGGAAGAAATGAAAAAAGTAGTCAAACAGGCAACTTTGGTCTAAAAATAAGCAAAAGTATTTAAGCCTTCAAAATTAATTAATCGGTAAATGGTTTAAAAAGAAGATAGCTAAGTTATTTTAGCTATCTTCTTTCCGTCATTTTTGGTATAACCATTCATTGATAAGTGTCATTTTGACAGATAGATAGTTTCTTTAAAATTCGTTATTCGAAAGAAAAAAACGGCGATTTTTCTGGTATTTTAAAGTTAAGAAAGCGTTATCCGAACATTAGCGGAAGAAAGGGCAAAAAAATCTATGTCACACTTTTTAACAAAATACTTTGAAAATTATGAATATTAAAAATATAATTAACTATCGACAATATTTAACATCTCCAAACCAAAAAAGGAGGGAGATATAAAGTGATGGAACATAAGAAAATAGTAGTGATAGGAGCTGGAATTGTCGGGTGCAGCATTGCCTACTATTTAAGTAAAATGGGGCAACGAAACATAACAGTGATTGAGCAAGGCCCTTTGCTAGAAACAGGAGGATCTACCTCTCACGCTCCGGGGCTTGTATTTCAGCTTAGCTTTTCAAAAATCCTGACAACACTAGCTTCTCAAACAGTCGAGACCTTTAAAGAGTTGAGTACAGATGAACAGCGCTCGTTTTATCCTGTCGGCAGTTTAGAAGTTGCCCGTACACCAGAGCGATTAGAAGATCTAAAGAGAAAGGCTGGTGTTGCCAGCTCATGGGGAATCGAAGCTTTTCTTCTTTCACCGCAGGAATGCGCGGAAAAAAATTCGTTGATTTGTCCTGATCGTATTTGCGGAGGTCTCTATGTTCCGTCAGACGGTATTGCTAAACCTTTGCATGCCGTTGATAAAATGACTCGTTTTTCTAAAGAGTGCGGAGTAGAGTTTTACGGTCATACAGAAGTGACGGATATTGAAGTGACAAAGGGTCAAGTAAAAGCAGTGTACACAAGTGTCGGGAAATTCGAAGCAGATGTAATCGTATGCTGTGCTGGATTTTGGGGACCTCGCATCGGAGAAATGGTCGGTGTAACGATCCCTCTTCAGCCAATGGCTCATCAATATGTGTTTACAAATGATTTATTTGAGTTGAACGGAGAAACGGAAGAAGCCGCCACTCCTCTTATTCGAGATCAAGATAATTCAATTTATTTTCGTCAAGTAGAAAAAGGGCTTGGGATTGGATCATATCAGCATGAGCCGTTTCCAGTCGAACTCAGTGATATTACAAAATACGGAGAAACAAAAGAAATGCCTTCTGTTAAACCTTTTACACCAAAAGATTTTGAAAAACCGTGGGAAGATTCAATAGAGTTAATTCCGGCATTAAAACAAACGGGAATAAAAAAAGGAATGAACGGCATTTTTTCATTCACGCCCGATGGTATGCCGCTGCTTGGTGAATCACAAACGATACAGGGATTTTGGGTAGCAGAAGCTATATGGGTAACGCACTCTGCAGGTGTCGCAAAACAAATGGCTGAATGGATGATGAATGGTGCGCCGACTGTGGATTTAGAGCTATGCGACATTAATCGTTTCGATACGTATGCATGCAGCCCTGCTTATTACAAACAGCGGTCTATTGAAGAGTATGAAGAGGTTTATAGTATTCACCATCCATTTATGCAGCGAAAAGTATCGCGAAACATGCGCGTGAGTCCATTTTATATGCGTCAACAAGAACTGAAAGCTTATTTTAATGAAAAAGCAGGATGGGAGCAGCCCCAGTGGTATGAAGCTAACTATCCGCTTATATCTACTTATGAAAAGATGATGGTAATAAGAAATGGATGGGCTGCTGAATATTGGTCACCAATTATTGAAGCTGAACATTTGCATACTCGTCAGCACGCAGCTCTTTACGATACAACGGCAGCAAAGAAAAGGTTAGAAATTAAAGGAGAAGGAGCTCTCCAGTTTTTACAGAAGCTAACGACAGGAAATATAGACATTGCAGTAGATCAAAGCATACGCACGTGTATGTTGCATGAGCGAGGCGGCATAAAAGATCAAATAACGGTTATTCGCAAAAATATATCCACTTTCTTGATTGTTTGTACGGGAGCTGTAGAAGCAAGCTGGATTCAAAAACACGTGCCACACAGCGATCAAGTTGTTTTTCAAGATGTAACGTCAGGGACATGCAGTTTAGCATTAATTGGCCCTAAAGCTACAGGAGTAATGAAGTCCATGGTTCAACGCTCAGACCTTGGCAACACTTGGATTGAAGGGCAAGCGAAAACGCTGTTTATCGAAAATGTTTCAGTCCTTGCTCTGCGTGATTCCTGCGGGGGAATGGAGAGCTGGGAATTAATTACGACTTCCGATCAAGGTCTGAATTTATGGGATTTATTAATGGAAGAAGGACAGCCTTATCAGCTGATTGCTGGGGGAGACCGAGCTCTTGAAAACCTTCGAATTGAATCTTTTTCGTTAAAAAGCGGGAAAGACTTTTGGAGCGAACATCATCCATATGAAGTCGATCTTCATGAAATGGTTGATTTGACAAAACCAGTTTTTATTGGAAAAGAGGCATTGCTTGATCGTCAGCGAAAAGATTCTGAAACAGTATTAGCGACGCTCGTATTAGATGATCCTTCAGCGATAGTAATGGGATATGAACCGGTCTTTTATGGAGAAACGGCCCTCGGATTTGTGACAAGTGCTGGCTATTCATACAGCTTAGGCAAAGGAATTGTACACACCTTATTATCTCAAGCTGTAAATGAAGAAATGGTTTTAGAAGTTGAATACTTTGGTCAGCGTTATAAAGCAGCAATGATGACACACTCCCCAGCGGTAGTTTAATTGATCAATCGAAAGGCAGGAGGAATGCAGATGTCAACACATTATGATGTCATTATTATCGGATTAGGAGCTATGGGGAGTACGGCTGCTTATCAGCTCGCCAAAAAAGGGCAGCGGGTATTGGGGTTAGAACAATACGGTCCTGCTCATGATCTAGGATCGAGTCACGGCGGTTCTAGAATTATTCGGCAGTCGTATTTTGAAGACCCTGCTTATGTTCCATTGTTGCTTCGCGCCTACGAATTGTGGAATGAAATTGAAAGAGAAAGCGGTCAAGAAATTCTTACGGTTACCGGTGGACTTATGATGGGACCTCCTGATAGCTTGACGGTTTCTGGAAGCATCGAAAGCTCTAAACAGTGGAATCTTGCGTATGAGATTCTAGAAGCAAAGGATATTTACAAACGGTTTCCGGTATTTACACCTTCACCTGCTACGGTTGCTCTATATGAAGAAAAAGCTGGATTCGTTAGGCCGGAAGCAAGCGTATATACTCACCTTCTTCAAGCAGAAAAATACGGAGCTGAGCTTCATTTTTTTGAAGAAGTGGTGTCGTGGGAAGCCCATCCTTCTGGTGAAGGCGTGCGTGTTGTAACAGCTAATGGAATATATGAAGCTGGAAAAATCATTATTTCTGCAGGCGCCTGGGCACCCGATTTATTACGGGAATTAGGTGTTAGCTTACAAGTAGAGCGTCATGTGCAAATGTTTTTTGAACCAACACAAGGAATAGACGTTTTTTCAGTGGGAAAACAGCCGATTTATATTTGGGAAGCAGATGATTATGTACAGTTGTATGGTTTCCCTTCTTTTGGATTAAAGGCTGAAGGAGCAAAAGTGGCGTTTTTCCGAAAAGGAACGGCGTGTACGCCGGAAACGATTGATCGAAATATATATGAAGATGAAGTGAACATGATGCGGCACTATCTAGCTCAAGGTCTTCCGCAGCTCAACGGTCGGTTTTTACAAGGGAAAACGTGCATGTATACCAATACACCAGATGAACATTTTGTCATTTCGCTGCATCCTGAATATCCTCAAGTAGCAATTGCAGCGGGATTTTCCGGACATGGTTTTAAGTTTGCAAGCGTAGTAGGAGAGATTTTAGCAGATTTAGTGACAGAGGGAAAAACCAATCACCCAATTGATTTGTTTGCTCCGCAGCGATTTGCGGCGAACAAAATAGTATAAATCGTCGTCAGCTCTTGCGAATGGTTCTATTTAAATGTTTCTAAAGAAGCGAAGGAGGAATAGCAGATGGTTATGGAACATGGTTTAGTAAATGATAATGGGAGACTTGAGCCCACGTTGAAAGGAGAGCTGTATACATCTTCGGACATTTTTAAGTTAGAAAAAGATCATATATTTTCTAAATCATGGAGTTTAGTTGCATTTGAATACGAAATAGCAGAACCAGGACAATATATTACAACGAGAGTTGAAGGCGAAAATATTTTAATTACTAGAGGAAAAGACCATATACTGCGAGGATTTTTAAACGTATGTCGGCATCGAGGAGCTAAGCTGTGCAGCCAAGCATCCGGTAAAGCAGGGGTCATTCGCTGTCCGTATCATTCGTGGAGCTATAGCTTAGATGGTGATTTAGTAGGTGTTCCTAACACAAGCCACTGTCGAGAAGAACTCGTGCATAACGAAAGTTACGGACTAACATCCGTTCACATTGAAGTGTGGCACGGCATGGTTTGGGTTAATTTATCAGACAATCCGATATCTGTTGAATATCAGCTAGACGCACAAATTTTTGATCGTTTTGGAGAGCTTTATACGTTTGCTAGGTATGAAATTCAAAATTTAAAATCCGCTCATCGTGAAGAGTACGAAGTCGAGGCAAACTGGAAGCTTATTGTAGAAAACTTTCAAGAATGTTATCACTGTTCCTCTATTCACCCTGAGCTTACGGCAACGCTCCCTGAATTTCGTTCGGGAGTCGGCACTCAAAATTCAGTAGGCGGTGGAGCTAAGTTTGGCAATGAGTTAGAAGGTTTTTCAATTAGCGGGAAAGGAAGCCGTCCTATGTTAAAAGGGTTGCTTCCTGAAGATGACCGCACGTATTTTGGCATTACCGTTCTGCCGCTTGTATTTATCAACTTAACACCAGATCACGTTATTATTCATCGTATTATTCCAATCAGTGCAGAAAAGTCCAAAGTAATTTGCGAATGGTTATTCGACCCGGAAGAAATGGCTAAGCCTGATTTTGACCCAAAAGATGCCGTGGAATTATTTCACCGCGTTAATTTACAAGATTTTGAAGCGTGTGAGTGGTGTCAAGAAAATATGAGCTCAAAATCTTATAAAGAAGGAGGGATTTTAGTACCTATCGAACAGCACGTTTCGCATTTTTACAATTATGTATTAGAAGCAATCGGTATGAAGGTCGAATAGTAAATAGAAGCGGTCTGGCACATTATCTCGGTGTGCCAGACCATCTCTAACAATCTACTTTAAAAATAAGGGGGAAATAAATTGAGTACAAGCTCTAAACTAACAGAACCCATTATCCGCGTTACCGATGTTTCAAAAGTGTTTGGCCGTCAAAAAGAACAGGCTCTTAAGCTGAGAGAGTCTGGACAAAGTAAATATGAAGTCGAACAAGCTACTAAGACAACCGTTGCTATTTACAATGCTCATTTCGAAGTGAAAAAGGGAGAAACCTTTGTGTTAATTGGATTATCAGGAAGCGGTAAATCTACTTTACTTCGATGTTTGAACGGACTTATAGAACCAACAGAAGGGACGGTATATCTAGAAAATACAGATATTTCTCATATGCCAAAAAGACAGCTTCAGCAAGTACGAAGAAATAAAATTGGAATGGTATTCCAAAATGTAGGCCTTCTTCCAAACCGCACCGTAATTGACAATATTACGTTCGGTCTAGAAATTCAAGGCGTATCAGCAAGCGAAAGGGAAAAGCGAGGGAAAGAGGCGCTTGAAATGGTGGGGTTAAATGGACAAGCTTATAAAAGAATTTATGAATTATCAGGAGGTATGCAGCAGCGGGTTGGATTAGCGAGAGCCCTTGCTTCTGAACAAGAGATTTTGCTGATGGATGAGCCTTTTTCGGCGTTAGATCCTCTTATTCGAAGAGATATGCAAAAGCTATTTCTTGATATTCAAGGAGAAGTACAAAAAACAGTTATCTTTGTAACGCATGATCTAGATGAAGCATTAACTTTAGGGCACCGGGCTGCCGTAATGAAAGACGGAGAGATTGTACAGCTTGGAACGGCTGAAGATATTTTAAGTCAACCCGCAACCGATTATGTAAAACTGCTTGTTCAAGACGTTAATTACGGCAAAATCCGCCTTGCTAAAGACGCTGTTATTCCGGTAGAAACGGCTGCCTATGAGTATGAATCACCACAAGTTATATTAAGAAGAATGAGAACCAATCATTTATCTACGATTTTTGTTCTTGATAGTTCTGACCGCTTATTAGGTATGATGAGCATCTATACAGTGATGGAGCTTATTGAAGCTCATAAGCATGATTTAAAAGGAAAAGCATTGACACAGCCGCATTGCGTCAATCCTGATATGTCTTTACAAGAAATGATTCCTCTATTTACAGACAGTCATTCGCCTGTAGTCATTGTTGATAATCATCATCGCCTACAAGGTATGATTTCCCCGAGCACTCTTATTGCAAATCTCACTGAACGTATTGCAGTGACCGAGCAGCAAGAAGTTAAATCATATCAAGTGGAGGTTCGATAAATATGATGGTGAATGCTGCGATGATTCCTCGTATTCCTTTAGATAAATGGGCAAATTCATTTGTTGATTACATGATTGATAGTTTTTCAGGTGTATTTACTGGAATCAACCAGATAATGACCAGTTTAATCAGCAGCCTTGAATGGGCATTGACAGCCTCTCCTCCGCTAGTAACTGTCCTTGTTTTTGTTCTATTAGCGCTATGGTTGACAGATTGGAAGATAGCTGCATTTACGTGTTTTGGGTTACTTCTTATTATTAGCTTGGATTTATGGGAAGCATCAATGCTGACCTTATCTCTCGTTTTAGCTTCTACGATTATCTCACTTTTATTCGGCGTTCCTTTAGGCATATTATCACACCGCTTTAACAAAGTGGGGGCAGTCATAAAGCCTATTCTTGATATTATGCAAACGATGCCTGCTTTTGTTTACTTAATTCCTTCCGTACTTTTATTTGGATTAGGGAATGTTACAGCTCTTATTGCTACGTTTATTTTCGCAATGCCGCCTGCCGTTCGTCTGACGCTGCTTGGGCTTCAGCAAGTTCCGCACACCACTTTAGAAGCAGCGGAAGCTTTTGGAGCGACAGAATGGCAAAAATTAATTAAAGTCCAGCTGCCGCTCGCTTTGCCTATGATTATGTCGGGTGTAAACCAAGTTATTATGCTATCACTTTCGATGGTTGTTATTTCTTCCATGGTCGGTGCGGGAGGCCTAGGTGCAGAGGTATTACGAAGCATCAGTATGCTGGATGTAGGCTTAGGGTTTATCGGTGGGATTGCGGTTGTTATTATTGCCGTTATCTTAGATCGTTTAACGCATCTTTCTACTCGAAAAAGCCAAGATATTCAATCAAGCAAATAAAATGGATAAAGGTGGGATTAGATGAAACATTCAAAAAAAATTTCTTTTATTATGCTAACAATCGTCGTCATGCTGCTTGTCTCTGCATGCGGAAATAGCAATACGGCAAGCGGCACGACGACTAAAAAAGAAATTACAATTGGGTACATACCATGGGACGAAGCCGTAGCCGTTACGTTTTTATGGAAGGAATTATTAGAGGAAAAAGGCTATAAAGTTAAAGCAGTTCAAAGTGACGTAGCCCCGCTTTTCTCAGGAGTTGCTCAAGGAAATATTGATTTATTTTTGGATGTATGGATGCCTACTACCCATAGTTCTTACATGAAAAGATTCGGAAAACAAGTAGACGTTCTCGGCACTTGGTACGATCAAGCAGACAGCGGATTAGCCGTTCCCGACTATGTAGACGCGCAGTCGATAGGTGATTTAAAAAATAAGAAAGGGGAGTTTAACGGAAAGATTATTAGCATTGAACCGGGATCTGGAATCAATGGTCTTACGAAAGACCATGCCATGCCCAGCTATGGGTTAACAGACTGGAATTTAGTAGAGAGCAGTACAGCTGCGATGCTATCGGAATTGGATAAAGCCATTGCTAATAAAGAACCTATTGTTGTTACGTTATGGCGCCCGCACTGGGCTTTTGAAAAGTATAATCTCAGATACTTAAAAGATCCCAAAAATACGATGAATCCAACTGGACCTGAGAAAATACAGTCAATCAGTAAAAAAGCTTTTAAGGAAGATTATCCAGAAGCAGCAAAGTGGCTTAAAGATTTTTCGATTAGCGCTGATCAATTGGCATCATTAGAATCAGAAATTAACAGTGCAAAAGACGAAACAAAAGGCGTGAAAAACTGGATTTCTAAAAATAAGAAAGTGACGGAAAGCTGGGTAAAGTAATAAAAAGGCTGTCTCTTAGGCAAGTTATTGACTAAGAGGCATTTTTTTGTGGTGATATACCTATTTTTGTATAAAGCTTATCTCTTTTATGGAAATGGGCATCCTACATTAAAAGGATGGTGAAAGGCAGTGGTAATCGATAGAATCTGTACAATCGGACCTGTTAGTAATAAGAAAGATGTACTAGAGAGACTGTTGGAAAAAGGAATGACAATTGCTCGGCTGAATTTATCTCATGGGTCGCATGAAAGTCATAAAACAATTATAGATACGTTAAGATCTTTAAATTCCTCTATTCAAATTTTAGGAGATTTACAAGGTCCTAAAATTAGACTTGGAGTGATAAAGTCAAAAGAAATAGTGTTAAAAGAAGGCGCATCTTTTATTTTATATACAGAGCAGATGTCAGGAAATGAAAAAGGAGCCAGCGTTGACTATAAGGGTATCGTGAAGGATGTTCAAACAGGAAGCAAAATCTTAATCAATGACGGTCAAGTAGAACTGGCTGTTGAAGGAGTAGAAGAAGATACACTTGTCACAAAGGTAAAAAAGGGCGGATCTATTTCGTCTCATAAAGGCGTGAATTTGCCAGGTGCTCGCGTCGGTTTGCCGGCCATTACTGAAAAAGACAAAAAAGACATCGTATTCTTATTGAAAGAAAAAGTAGATTTTCTTGCTTGTTCGTTCGTAAGAACCCCTGAACATTTAAAAGACATTAAAGATTTTATCCATTTAAAACATCTAAATGCACCAAAGCTGATTGCGAAAGTGGAAACAATGGAAGCTATAGAAAATTTCAAGCAAATATGTGAAGAAGGCGATGGAATTATGATTGCACGAGGAGATTTAGGGGTAGAGCTACCGTATGAATGGATTCCTTTGCTCCAAAAAATATTAATTCATGAATGCAGCTTGCACGATAAATATGTGATCACCGCGACACAAATGCTTCAATCAATGGTGAGCAGCGCAATTCCTACAAGAGCCGAGGTGACGGATGTGTTTCAGGCAGTACTGGACGGCACGAATGCAGTGATGCTTTCTGCTGAAACAGCAGCTGGGAAATATCCGATTGAAAGCATGGAAACACTTTATAAAGTATCACATCTTGCTGAAACGCTTCAAAATAAAAGAGTTGCGAGCTCCGCAGAGATTTTGGCAATGTTAAAGAGCTCGAGATAAAAAGTACAGCAAGTAGATATGTAAGTTTAAAAAATATATTTAAATTAAAAAAAGTGGCAATGTTTTCTGCTATCCAAGTACAATTCAATTAATGAATGCTTTGCATTTTGCATATAAGTATTTATACCTATGTTGTCATAATTTATGTGATTCCCCAAAGCATAAATTACTTTTCATTACCTTATTGTGTACAAATATATTATGAGATAAGCCCATGCTTGTACAGGCATGGGCTTATCTTTATATAGCGTTTTAAAACGTCAATTTCTAATTGGGGAATTAATCTTCACCTCTTGCACAATAAATATTCTTCTGTACAAAAATAGAGTGTATAATAGGAATGTTGACTTGATAGGAAAAAGAGAGAAGCCTTATCAAGCAAAGGAAGATGGAGTGGAGAGTGTGTACTGAAAGTGAAATTGTCCAGCGGCAAAAATAAACATGTTTTTCGAATGCTTCTAGAAGAATATCTAGAATGAAAGTAGGAACATTATGGAAAAGAAAATGAGGTTTGGCATCAAATCCAAAATTATTATTGGATATTTAATTGTTATTGTCTGTTTATTTATTGCATTTATTGTTTTAAACAGTCAAATTTCATCTTTGCAAAAAGAGCGAAATTTTATCATTGATCATGATATTGAAGTCCATGATCTGACCAATCGAATTGAAAAGCACCTGCTTGATATGGAAACCGGACAAAGAGGCTATATTATTACAGGAGAAGCGAGTTACTTAGAACCTTATAACAGTGCAGCAACAAGTTGGGAAAAAGATTATAATGCGCTGTATCAGCTTCTAAATAATAATCCAAATCAGCAGGAGAAACTGGAGAAGATTAAAGGAAGTATTCAAGACTGGATTGAAGCTGCTGGTGAACCGACCATTGCATTAAAAAAAGAAAATAATACAAAAGAGCTTCAGCAATTTTTTGAGAAAGATCCTGGGCGCCAGTATATGGACGATATACGCAGCCAGTTTACTTCTTTTAGAAATGTAGAGAAAAAATCGACTGAAACAAGAGCAACAGAGTTAGACGAGAAAAATCAAAAAATTAAAATTGGACTTTACGGTTTGCTGTTATTCGTTACGCTTATTTCACTTGCTATCGCTATTGTGTTGTCTAATTCTATTGTGAATACGATTAAAGAAGTTACGCAAACGATCAAACGAATTACGGCTTCAAAAGGCGAGTTAAAAGGAAGAATTAAAGTTCGATCTAATGATGAAATTAAAGATTTAGGGCTAGCCACGAACGCGTTGTTAGAAAATATTGAAGAGCGAAACTGGCTTCAAACGAACATTGCTCATGCTGTAACGATGTACCAAGGCATAGCATCTGTAGACAAGCTTGCGGAAAAATTTCTCTTTACGGTTTCAGAAATGACACAAGCTTCTTTCGGAGCATTTTATGTTCGAGAGGAAAATGATAAAGGAAACTTATTCGTCAAACAAGCTGCTTTTGCAGATAGAAAAGGCGACGCGGGAAGAGAGAGCTTTTTGATAGGCGAAGGGCTCATTGGACAAGCTGCTTTAGAGAAAAGAACCTTTGTCATAAACGATGTACCTGACACGTACCAGCTCATTACTTCAGGATTAGGAGACGTAAAACCTAAGAGTATTTTTATTGTACCCGTCTTGTTTGAAGATGAAGTAATTGCTGTTATCGAGCTTGCATCGCTGCACGAGTTTACAGTTTTAGAGCAAGAACTTATTAGTCAAGTGATTGAAACGTTTGGTCTCACTATCAATGGCGTAATTAGACGTATGGAAATTGCTCGTCTATTAAAAGAATCTCAGGCGATGACAGAAGAGCTCCAAGCTCAGTCTGAAGAACTTCAAACACAATCAGAAGAACTGCAAATGCAGTCTGAAGAGCTGCGTATGATTAATGAACAGCTAGAAGAAAGAACAAAAGACGCAGAAGAAAAATCGTTTGAATTAGAGGCTGCAAAAGAAGATTTAGAAGAAAAAGCGCATCAGCTGGAGTTGAATTCTCAATATAAATCTGAATTTCTTGCTAATATGTCGCATGAGCTTCGAACACCACTTAACAGCATTCTTATTCTGTCTGAAATGCTTGAGGAAAACGCAGCTAAAACGCTATCTGAAGATGAAGAAGAATACGCTCGTATTATTCATTCTTCAGGAAAAGACTTGCTCGCATTAATCAACGATATCTTGGATTTATCAAAAGTAGAGTCTGGAAAACTAGATATTTTACTAGCTGAGATGAATATGAGTGAGCTTCCAGATCAAATCGAACGTAATTTCAGCCACGTTGCTGAACAGAAAAACGTACAATTGAAAATTAATAAAGCACAAGATGTACCGGACATCATTCACACAGATGAAAAGAGATTCCAGCAAATTGTGAAAAATCTTTTATCAAATGCATTTAAATTTACGGAATCGGGATCTGTCACAGTATCCATTCAACGAGTAGCTGACCATCGTCTTACAACAGCTATGCGTACAGTTGATACGGATTGCTGGCTAGAAATAGCTGTAGCTGATACAGGGATTGGTATACCAAAAGAAAAGCATCAGCTTATCTTTGAAGCGTTTCAGCAGGCAGATGGAGCTACGGTCCGCAAGTACGGAGGAACGGGACTTGGCTTATCTATTTGCAGTGAGTTTGCAAAATTATTGGGCGGCTGGATTTCTCTAAGCAGTGAAGTAGGAAAAGGAAGTACGTTTACGCTATACCTTCCTAGCCTCTCTAATGGTCTTATTGACTATGAAAAAGTGAATTTTGCATATGAAGAAGTAGCGGTATCTGTAGAAGAAGCTGAACCTGAAGCAGAAATAACTGAAATTGATCATCCTGTACAACCAGTTGAATCTTCACTGCAAGATGGTGAAAATGTGTTTCAAGATAAGCGAGTGCTCATCGTAGATGATGACCAGCGCAACATCTTTGCCTTAAAAACTGCGCTAGCTAAACAAGGTATGACCATTATGACAGCTCATAACGGAATAGAGTGTCTTGAAATGATGGAAAATAGTGAACCATTTGATCTCATTTTAATGGATATTATGATGCCGCAAATGGATGGATATGAAGCCATGCAGAAAATTAGAGGAGAGCTAAAGCTTGTTGATTTGCCTATTATTGCATTAACCGCTAAAGCGATGAAAAACGATCGTGAAAAATGCTTGGAAGCTGGAGCTTCAGATTATATCAGTAAACCTTTAGATTTAAATCAGCTGTTCTCCGTTATGCGTGTATGGCTAGTAAATTAAGCGGGGTATGAAACATAAATGGATATGAAGCACCTAGATTTAAGTGAAGACTTAGTTATGAATAAAAAAACAGATTTAGAGATCGATTTACTGCTGACGGCTATTTATCGATTAACGGGATTCGATTTCAGACAGTACGCTAAATCTTCTATTTGTCGCCGAGTCTATAATCGAATGAAAATTGAACGTATTCCAACCGTGTCTCGATTGTTAGAAAAAGCGATTCACGAAGAAGAATTTATGAATCAGCTTTTAAATGATTTTTCAATAAATGTAACAGAGATGTTTCGCGATCCAAGCTTTTTTAAAGCATTTCGCACAAAAGTGATTCCGGTATTAAAGGATTATCCGGAAATTCGCATTTGGCACGCTGGCTGTGCAACGGGCGAAGAGGTATTTTCTATGGCGATTCTTTTAGAAGAAGAAGGGTTAATGGATAAAACGGTCATTTACGCAACCGATATGAACGAAGATGTATTAGAAAAAGCAAAACAAGGCGCCTTTTCTTTACGTAAAATGAAGTCATATACAAAAAATTATATTCAAGCCGGGGGAAAAAATGCCTTCTCGGAATATTATCAAACGGATCATCACTATGCATATTTTCATCCGTCGCTGTTAAAAAATATTATCTTTGCTCAGCATAATTTAGTCACGGATCAGTCATTTAATGAATTTCACGTCATCATTTGCCGAAACGTCCTTATTTATTTTACAGCTCAGCTGCAAAATCAAGTGTATAATTTATTTTCAGAAAGCCTGTGTGTAAAAGGGTTTCTTGGGCTTGGCGATAAAGAAACGCTTCGCTTTGCTGAGGGAGCAGCTTCTTATATTGAGTTTGCAGGGAACGAGCGCATCTATCAAAAGCAATAAAAAAAGACCTCATTGTGAGGTCTTTTTTATTATGCTTGTGCTTGAATCATAAGCACGCACATGTCATCAGGCTGATTTAACTTTTGTTCTTCTGAGAAAATTTCATTCATAAATGCCTGCGGATTTGTCCATTTTTGTTCAGTAAGTTGTTGAAGACGAAGAGCAGATTCATTTTCGCAAGGGCCCATCGATTCAAGAGCTCCGTCTGTAAATAGCAAAATTTGCACATCGTTCTCAAAGCTGACAACAGATTTCTGAACGTCCATTTCTTCAAAAAACCCTACAGGGCAGCTTCCTCGTTGAAGAGGAACGAGCGTATGTTCATCCACTAACATATAACCTTCTGGGTGCCCGGCATTCACATATTCTACTGTCTTGGCTTCCGTATCAATCACTAAATAAATAGCAGTGAAATAGTAAGGGATTTCATCTTTTTCGCTGTGCAATAATTCCATGTAGCGATTCAACTCTGTAATAACCTGCTCAGGGTCTATGAGGGACTTGATAGCTTCTCTGAGCACAGACGAAATAAACATACAAACAAGCGAGGCAGAGATGCCGTGCCCCATCATATCAAAAAGAATAATACCGTACCGGTGCTCGTCAATTTTGTGCCAATAGTACATATCACCCGCTAATTTAAAAGAAGGATAATATGAAACTTCCATTTGAATATCTTTCTCTCGTAAAGGGGGGCTGAGTAAGTTTTGCTGTACGTGCGTAGCTAAATCTAACTCAGTTTGAATTTTCTTTTCATGTTCCGTGTGCCAGTCAATTTCTGCTTTAAGGCGTAAGGCTACCCGCATACGAGCCAGCAGTTCCACTTTATTAATCGGCTTTGTGACGTAATCTGTTCCGCCAGCGTCTAGAGCTTCTACTAATTTGCTGCTGTCTTCTAGGGCTGTGACAAAGATAATTGGAATATGTTTTAAGCGTTCTACCTGTTGAATTCGCCTGCAGGCTTCGATTCCATCAATTTCGGGCATCATAATATCAAGTAAAATCAAATCGACCGAATTCGTTTTTGAGTTCTCATCGTCCAGGTTAAGATAGTCAAAAAGCGCATGGGCAGACGTAAGAGACACACAGTTATCGTAGCCAGCGCCTTTTAGAATTTTTTCAATCACAAATAGATTGACTTGATTGTCATCTACGAGCAGAATGGTCATGCTTTATTTCCCCTTATTATGTTTGAAGACTATTGATTGAGTATGTAGTTTTCAAGCATTTTTTATACTTTTTCTGTTTTTCTATTTATCTATTATACAGAAAACACAGCGTTTAGGGTATTTTTTAAGATTATTCTTTTCTATTAAAAAAGTCACTTGTCCCCAGAAAAGGAGACAAGTGACTTTTTATAGCAACTTGTATAACGCAAATATCCCGAAAGTCAGTACCACCGCTCCCGAAATACGATTTACCCAGATCAAGCTGTTATTCGTAAACTTCGACCGGGCAAGACTAATAGCAAAACTGAGCGAAAGCCACCAGCAGGCCGATCCTAAAAATACGCCTGCAACCATTGTCAGCGCAGAAGCAACATCAAATGCTGATTTACTAATGCCTACACCAGAAAACACGCCAATAAAAAATAAGATCGTCATTGGATTCGTAACCGTTAAAAAGAGAACGGATGTATACGAACGAAGCAACCCTTCTCCTTTAGCAGCAGCAGCGTGCTCTGCAGGTTGAGAACGAAAAGTTTGTACACCTAAATAGCATAAAAATAATCCCCCAATCAGCTGAAGCCAAATCTTTTGGGTTAATAAAAAGGTTGTAATGAACGTTAAGCCAAACGCAGCGATGCATCCATAAAGAGCATCTGCTGTAGCTGCTCCCAGCCCGGATACAAACCCGTGTAATCGCCCTTTAGATAACGTGCGATTGATGCATAAAATACCAATGGGACCGACGGGAGCAGCAACGGAAAACCCAATCACTAACCCCTTGAGAAAATAAAATAAGTTCATCTTTTATGTTGCTCCTAAGAAGTTTTTCTTTAGTATAGTACAAAAGCAATCATGAATGAAGGAAATTTTGATAAAGTTTTTAACGCATGTATTTAGTCTGGTCGGGTACAACATAATAGGGTGATAGAAAAAACATCATTAGTGAATTTGTTTTAATCATTAAAAAGTTCAAAAACTAAATTATTTTACACAGAAAATTAAATGTAGTAAAATAATTCACTGTTACATATATAGAAAGATCTACCACTATAAAGTAGTCATTCGTAATGAGATGAAGAGAGGTTAGTCATCATGAGTAATCTGTTTGCAAAAAAAGATGTTAATAAGCTGTTAGAGGAAAATGCAGCAAAAGAATCAGCTAAGACACTAGGGTTATTTGATGTTATTTTGATGGGAGTAGGAGCAACCATTGGGACAGGAGTTCTGGTTATAGCAGGACTAGTTGCCGCCAGGGATGCAGGGCCCTCGGTCTCCGTTTCATTTATTATTTCTGCAATAGCCTGTATTCTTGTTGCGTTGTGCTATGCAGAATTTGGTTCAGCTGTTCCAAGTTCAGGAGGCGCATATACATACATATATGTTTCATTAGGGAAATTTGTAGCGCATTTAATAGGGTGGTCCATTGTGGGATGCTATACGGTGTCTTTAGCGTCTGTAGCAGGCGGATGGTCTTCTTACGTAAATAATGTGCTTACTGAGTTTGGTATTAGACTTCCTGAATCGTTAACCGCCATACCGAGCGACGGAGGTATCATTAACCTTCCGGCAGTATTTATTGTGCTGTGCATGTCGTTTTTATTAACAAGAGGGGTAAAAGAAAGTAAAAAAATAAATAACTTAATGGTTTTAATCAAGATAGGTATTGTTCTTTTATTTGTAGCCGTCGGCGTCTTTTTTATTCATACAAATAACTGGCACCCATTTACTCCTTTTGGTGTGAAAGGAATCTTTGCAGGCGCAGCTTCCGTCTTTTTCGCTTATAACGGATTTGATGCCATTTCTACTTCGGCAGAAGAAGTGAAAAATCCGCAAAGAAACTTGCCGCTAGGTATTTTGATTGCACTGAGTGTTTGTGCAGTCATTTACGTAGTCATTGCATTAGTATTAACAGGGATGGTTTCTTATAAAGAGCTAAACGTGGGCGATGCGTTATCATATGCGCTCAATAGCGTTGGACAAGAATGGGCAGCGCTTATTGTATCTATAGGAGCAGTTATTGGTATAATGGCCGTCGTGTTTGCTTATTTGTTTGTTGTGCCTCGCGTACTGATGTCAATGAGTCATGATGGATTATTGCCCTCTCTTTTTTCAAAAGTAAACCGAAAGAACAGTGAGCCTGTTATATCCACATGGCTTGTCGGCGCATTAGGCGCGATTGTAGCTGGTTTTGTTGACTTAAAACAGCTGGCGGATTTAGCCAATATGCTAGCGATTGTTACGTTTGCTGCCGTTTCATTTTCAATTTTGGCTCTGCGAAAAACTCAGCCTAATTTAAAGCGCGGTTTCAAAGTACCTTTTGTGCCATTCATTCCGATTCTTGCTATTCTTTGCTGTATCTTTCTTATGTTTAACTTATCAATGGTAACGTGGATGTACTCAATCGGCTGGATGCTGATTGGCGTCTTTATTTACGTTGGATACGGGAGAAATAAAAAGAGCGTTTAGCAAAAAAAGACTCTAAGCAAACGAGCTAGAGTCTTTTTTGTGTATATATTTCTTTTGAAAGGGATCTATGAACATAACGTAAAAATTAAAATTTTATTCGGGACATATGTCCTTTTTATTTTGGGAAGTGTTATTGTTTAATAAAAAGAAACCGTTATGATGGAGAGGAAAACATGAGGGAAATTACGAGTGAGAAACAGCTGCTGGAGTATATAAATACTTATAAATTAGAGTTAGTTTTCAAGAAAGACTTACTACCGCATTTGTCACTGTATGATGTGGAGGCAGGAGAACGTCTTTGTTCTCAAGGAGATGCGTCTCATTGTTTGTACATACTGGTGAAAGGCAAGGTTAAAGTTTATACCATATCGCCCGAAGGCAAGACGCTTGTTCTTTCCTTTAAACAGCCCCTTGAAGTGATAGGCGATATTGAGTATGTACAGGATGTTGATATTATGAATACGGTTGAAGCCGTTTCACCTTTAGTTGTAATTGGTATACCATACAAACGATTAAAACAGCATGCGAGTGATGATCCACAGCTGCTGACGTTTTTACTGGAAATGCTCACAAAAAAGTTTTGCGCAAAATCGAACTCGCTCAGCTTTAATTTAATGTACCCAGTTGAAGTGCGGCTGGCTAGCTACTTGCTCTCTATTTTTTGTGAAGAATCACATTTGGTTATGGATCAAAAAACAGAAAGCCTAAAAGATATAGCCAATTTAATCGGAACGACTTACCGGCATTTAAATCGTGTTCTTCAGAAATTTGTAGCGCAAGGAGTTATTGAAAAACAGAAAGGCTCTATTATTCTCAAAGATAAAGAAAAACTGAGCTGTCTAGCAAACGACAATATATACGAGTAGAAAAAGCAATAGATTAGTTGAAGGGGAGAGAGAAGAATGAAAACATACAGAACGCTTCTATTTGACATTGATAATACGCTTTTAGATTTTAACGCAGCCGAAGAGCAGGCTTTACAGCTTCTTTTTGCTAACCACAATATTCCGCTGACTGATGAAAGCAAAAAACGTTATAGCTTGATAAACCAGGGGTTATGGACAGCTTTTGAAGAAAATAAAATAAGCCGTGAGCAAGTTGTAAATACTCGCTTTTCTACTCTATGTAAAGAATATGGAATAGAGAAAGACGGAAAGCTGCTTGAAGCAGAGTACCGAACGTATTTGAACAATGGCCATCAGCTAATTGACGGAGCAATTGAGGTAATTAAAAAACTGAGCTGTCACTATGAATTATATGTTGTTACAAATGGCGTATCGGCTACTCAATATAAGCGCCTTCAGGACTCAGGTCTATATCCTTATTTTAAAGAAGTATTTGTTTCAGAAGATACGGGCTTTCAAAAACCTATGAAGGAATATTTTGATTATGTTTTTTTACGTATAAAAGAGCTGTCCGTACATGAAACATTAATTGTTGGAGATTCTTTGAGTGCAGACATTCAAGGCGGGCAGCTAGCCGGTATTGATACGTGCTGGTTTAATCCTCAGGAAAAAAAGAATGATACAAATTGGAATTCAACCTATGAAATAGGAAGGCTTCAAGAGCTTTATACCCTGCTTAATGTAAATAATGAAGTAGCTTCGGTACAAGTATAAAAGTGTATAAATGTTAAAAAACACAAAAAGTGCTAACCTTTTCTTTAAACAAAAAGGGGTGGCGCTTTTTCTATTTTATGGCTTTCACAGGCTTAAAATATGCTAGGGATATCGGTCTAGGTACAGTAATCAATACAAATTTAAACAGTTTTATCCCAAAAGCAATAGGGTATTTTACCAATATCCCAGATAAAGTAAGTAACTAGGAGGTCGTAAAAGATGATTAATGGAAAAAGTTTATCTCGTTCAGGAAAGAGTTCATATAGAAGAGAAACAGCGGTTGGAAAAACAGGAATGGTAGCCAGTGCTCATCCAATTGCAACAGACGCCGGAGAACAGGTGCTAAGAGCTGGCGGCAACGCAATTGATGCAGCAATTGCCGTTCAGTTTGGGCTTAACGTCGGAGAACCGATGATGACCGGTATTGGAGGCAGCGGCTTTTTTATGGTATACCACAATGAAAGCAAAACAACTAAAATTTTTGACGGGCATTCTCAGGCTCCTAAAGCAGCTTATTCTGAAATGTTTCTTGATGAAAATAAAGAAGTTATTCCGTTTAGAAAGCGTTCTACTCATGCAACGGCAATTGGAATTCCAGGGATTTTAAAGGCGATGGAAGCAGCTCGTAAAGAGTATGGAACAAAACCCCTTGCTGAATTAATTGAACCGGCTGCCAAAGCAGCAGAAGCGGGTGTGGAAACAAACTGGGTGCTTGGAGATATTTTAAAAACATATGCCTATCGACTAGGAGAACATGCTAAGCAGCTATATTCTCCAAAAGGCAAGCCTATGCAAGAAGGAGACATGATTAATAAAAAAGATCTTGCTAAAACATTCCGCATTCTTCAAGAAAAAGGTATCGAGGCTTTTTATGAAGGTGAAATTGCAGAAGCCATTATTTCAACGATAAAAGAGCACGGCGGTTTTATGGAACTGTCAGATTTGAAAGAATACCAGATTAAGATTGATGAACCCGTGTGGGGAGATTATAAAGGATACCGAATTGCTTCTTCCAACATGCCTAGTGCAGGAGGAGCTACGGTGCTGCAAATTTTAAAGCTATTAGAGAACTTCGATGTGTCTCAGTACGACGTGAAATCGTGGGAAAAGTATTATTTGTTTGCAGAAGCTATGCGCATTGCATTTTCAGATAAAATTGCATTCTCTGGAGATCCAGCCTACAGTGACATTCCATTAAAAGGGCTTTTAAATGACGAATATATAAAGGAACGTCAAAAATTAATTAATTGGAAGCATAAAAATGAGAAAGTTGATTTTGGCAACCCGTGGGATTATGAGAAAGGCCAAAAAGTGAACGTTGTGCGTCAGCCTTATGAACCTGAACGCGAGCTTAGTGAAACAACTCACTTCACGGTAGTTGACCGCTGGGGCAATATTGTCGCGTGTACATCAACTGTGGAACATCCTTTTGGTACAGGAATTATGGTTAAAGACCATGGATTTTTACTCAACAACGAGCTTACTGATTTTGATGCTATTCCTGGAGGGCTAAACCAAGCGGATGCAGGAAAGCGTCCGGTTAGCTGTAAAAGCCCAACCATCGTTTTTAAAGACAGTGAACCTGTACTCACTTTAGGGTCTCCGGGCGGACCAACCATTGTAGGCTCTGTGTTCCAAACGCTTATGAATGTCTTAGACTATGGAATGGATATAAAAGAAGCGATTGAAGAACCAAGAATTTTTAATAGTACAGGATCACTTATCGGTTGGGAAGCCGGAGTGGATATGAATGCCAAAGGAGAGCTAGAAGCCATGGGGTTTAATTTTGGAGATGAGCCGTTCCCAATCGGAAATGTTCAAGGTATTCAAATTGATAAAGAAAACGGCCGTTTATTTGGAGCAGCTGATTCCAGCCGTGAAGGAAAAGCAACTGGCTTAGACTCTTAATATTAAAAAGATGCATCATACGCTCCCTCTTTTACAAGAAGGGATGGCGTATGATGCATTAAAAAAGATAAAAATAAGTAGGTAAAAAGAAGGAATATTTTTTTCGGAAAACATACTTTAGACCTTTATTAGCATCATCCTAATCTCCAGAAAGGAAAAAGAATAGAACGTTTTCATGTCCGAATAATAAAAAAGAGTACTGATTTTTCAAGATATTGATGAAAACAAAATGATTGGAAAGCATAAAAAAAGGAATAGCGCTTTCAATGCTAGAAAGATAGAGTATTTAATCGTGTAAAGAGTATAAAACGCAACGGCTGGAAAACGTAGTTTGGAATGTAAAAAAAGTCGTACCCTTTTTTTGAAAAACGGTTACATAAAAAGTCTCTTGCACGTAAACTTTGGTCCTAGTTACAGCTCAATGAAAAAGATGAAAATGAGAAATAGCTACATTTGGCACGTTTGACTTTCGTCATTTATCCAAGTAATCTTTTGGTTGAACGGAACCGGTTCTGTTTTCGGATTTTTAATAGCTAATTGAATTAATAAATTTATATTCTTTACTAACCCAAAAGGAGAAAACATATGAAAATGAAACGAGTTGCTAAGCATACAACTGCTGCTACATTGGCTGCAGCCCTACTAGTAGGCGGGGGATACCAAACATTTGCTAAAGGAAACGACAGTAAAGACTTTAATAACAGCTACGGAATTTCGCATATTACTCGCGATAATATGGTGAAAATTCCACAGCAGCAAAACAGTGATCAGTTTAAAGTTCCTGCTTTTGACGAATCAACTATTAAAAACATTGCTTCTGCTAAGGGAAAAGATGCATCGGGAAATACAATTGACTTAGATGTATGGGACAGCTGGCCATTACAAAATGCTGACGGAACAGTGGCGACTTATCATGGATATCAAATTGTGTTTGCCCTAGCAGGTGATCCAAAAGATTCGAATGACACGTCTGTTTATCTTTTCTATAAAAAAGCTGGAGACAAATCGATTGACAGCTGGAAAAACGCTGGAAGAGTGTTTAAAGACAGCGATAAATTCGTTCCGAATGACCCGCATCTTAAAAATCAAACACAAGAATGGTCTGGTTCTGCCACATTAACGAAAGATGGTAAAGTTCGTTTATTCTACACGGATTATTCAGGTAAACAATACGGAAAACAAACGTTAACGACAGCTCAAGTGAACATGTCTCAGCCAAACGATAATACGTTAAAAGTTGACGGAGTAGAAGATTACAAGTCAATCTTTGATGGTGACGGAAAGATTTATCAAACGGTTCAGCAGTTTATTGATGAAGGCGGTTATGACACAGGGGATAACCATACGCTAAGAGATCCTCATTACATAGAAGACAATGGACATAAGTACCTTGTTTTCGAAGCTAACACTGGAACAGAAGATGGCTATCAAGGCGAAGACTCTCTATATAACAGAGCATACTACGGAGGAAACAATCCTTTCTTCCAATCTGAAAAGAAAAAGCTTCTTGAAGGATCTAATAAAGAAAAAGCTTCTTTAGCAAACGGGGCTTTGGGCATTATTGAGTTAAATGATGACTATACGCTCAAAAAAGTAATGAAGCCGCTTATCACATCAAATACAGTTACAGACGAAATTGAACGTGCAAACATTTTCAAAAAAGATGGAAAATGGTACTTGTTCACTGATTCTCGCGGATCTAAAATGACGATTGATGGAATCGGACAAGATGATGTGTATATGCTAGGCTATGTTTCAAATACGTTAACAGGAAAATATAAGCCTTTAAATGATACGGGATTAGTTCTTCATATGGATTTAGATCCTAATGATAAAACATTTACGTATTCTCACTTTGCCGTACCGCAAACAAAAGGTAATAATGTTGTTATTACAAGCTACATGACAAACAGAGGCTTTTATGAAGACAACCACTCTACATTTGCACCAAGCTTCTTAGTAAATATTGACGGTTCAAAAACATCTGTTGTAAAAGATAGCGTTCTTGAACAAGGTCAGTTAACAGTGGATGAAGACTAAGCCCTTTGCAATAGCAACAAAAGAAAATGGTGATTGTAATCACCATTTTCTTTTGTTTTATTCGATGTAGACAAAAAAGAGAAAGGCGGGGTTTGTTTGAAGAAAAAAGGTGCTTATAAATGGATAACGCTTGCCGTTCTTTTAGTTGTAATAGCCGGACTCATTATAGCAGGCGTATCCAAAAAAGAGGATACAAAAGATCGAGGAAAAGAAAAAGGAAATAAAAGTGAATCCACTTATCGCCCGGTGTATCATTTTAGCACGCCTGATAAATGGAAAAATGATCCTCAAAAGCCCATTTATTTTGACGGAGAGTATCATTACTATTACTTATACAATCATGATTACCCTAAAGGGAACGGGACGGAATGGCGACATGCAACGTCTAAAGATTTGGTTCATTGGAAAGATAAAGGAGTAGCTATTCCAAAGTATACAAATAAAAATGGCGATATATGGTCCGGATCCGTTGTAGAAGATAAAGAGAACACAGCAGGTTTTGGTAAAGGCGCAATTGTAGCGATTATGACCCAGCCTTCTGCTGATGGACAAAAGCAAGAACAGTATTTATGGTATAGCACCGATAGAGGAAAAACCTTTAAATCATATAGCAAAAATCCTATCATGCCTAATCCAGGCACCAAAGATTTTCGAGATCCCAAAGTCATATGGGATAATGAACATGATAAGTGGGTTCTCGTCATGTCAGAAGGTGAAAAAATCGGATTTTATGAATCTTCTAATCTAAAGGATTGGACGTATACGGGAGGACTTGTCACTAAAGATATTGGCATTACAGAATGTCCAGATCTTTTTCAAATGAAGGCGGATGACGGGACAGTTAAGTGGGTTCTCGGGACAAGTGCAAATGGAAAAGAAAGCGGAAAGCCAAACACCTATGCTTATTGGACAGGAAATTACGATGGAACAACATTCACTCCCGATATGGATGAGCCGCAATGGCTAGATCATGGTTTTGATTGGTACGGAGCAGTCACGTTTAAAGACGGTAAAAATGAGGATTCTTTAGAAAAACGCTACGCTTTTGCATGGATGAACAACTGGGATTATCCAGATAAGACACCAACGATGAAAGATGGGTTTAACGGATTCGATTCAGTAACCCGTGAAATTACGCTTTCAAAACAAGACGACGATCAGTACAGCCTGTTATCAAAGCCTGTCGAAGAATTAAATCAGCTAACTGATTCAACAAATTCTCTCAAGCAAGTAGAAGTAAACGGAGAGAAAAAGTTAAAGGTAAAAGGTGAAGCTTATCAGCTTGATACAGATATTTCATGGTCAGATGCAGAAAATGTAGGCTTACGACTTCGAGAGTCCGCAGATCAAAAGCGGCACATTGATGTGGGGGTTTTTGCAAAAGATAACGTCTCATATGTGAATAGAAGCTATAGTAATCAGCCTGATCAAAGCAAAAAATATGTGGAAAGCCGCGATTACTTTGATGCAGGCAAGAAAAATGTTCATTTGAAGATATTGGTAGATAAAACAAGCATTGAAGTCTTTGTTGATGATGGGAAAACCGTGCATTCTAGCGAGGTTTTTCCGCGATACAACGACCAAGGAATTACGCTTTTCTCTCAAGGAGGAACGTCTTTGTTTAAGAACATAGAAATCAAACATTTTCGTTCCAGTCAGTAAATTCCCTATTTTTAAAAAAGGGAGCAGAATATCACCTTATTATGGTTTAGGACTCGTTAAAAAGGGTATATGCCTACTAACAGTAAATGAAAGGGTGTTTATTCAAATGGAAGAGAAAATGAGACAACTAATAGAGGGACTTAATACCGATTTAGCGGGTGAATATTCAGCGGTTATTCAGTACACTTACTATGCGTCTACAGTAACCGGCCTAGAATATCAAATTTTAAAACCTTTCTTTGAAGGAGAAATTCCTGACGAGCAAGGGCATGCCCTTTATTTATCAGAAAAAATTAAAAACCTTGGCGGTGAGCCAACAACAAAGCCAGCTGAGGTGAAGCACGTCTCAAACGTGACGGAAATGCTTAAAGAAGCGAGCAAGGCTGAAAAAGAAACGATCCAGCGCTACGAAGAGCGTAAAAAACAAGCAGAAGAGTTAGGATTAACAGAGCTTGTTGTCAAACTTGAGGATATGATTGCAGATGAAACAAATCATATGGAAGAAATGGAACGTTTATTAAAAGATCCCCGACTAAGTTAATCATACAAAATACGTAAAAAGCATCCCGTAACACCTGTTACGGGATGCTTTTTGTGGTTTGAAAAAGAAATAAAACATCATGTACGCATGTTTTTATAAATGAGAGGAAAGTCATATTTTTGAAATTCTCTATCGCTTTGAAAAATTTTATAGTAAAATAATTATTTGGCTGCATATGGCAGTAACTATATGCGGAGCATCACATACATATAAAGGCTAAAAGGGTATAAGTATATTGAAACCGCTTTTATCTTATGTAAAAAAAACGATGGTATGCCCGCAGTTGCAAGGAGAGAAAGAGATGAGGAAACGAATCATGACAGCGCTGCTGCTTGTCACTGTTTTAGCTGCAATGGAAGGAACCATTGTCAGTACGGCTGTTCCAAGAATTACAAGTGATTTGTCGGGCATTGAGCTAGTTAGCTGGGTGTATGCCATTTATATGCTGACAACCGCTGTATCTACACCTATATACGGAAAGTTAGCAGATTTATTCGGCCGCAAAAAAGTTATGCTTGTTGGAATTATTATTTTTTTAATCGGATCGATACTTTGCGGACTTAGCTTTTCGATGCAGCAATTAATTGTCTATAGAGCAATCCAAGGGCTAGGCGCCGGGGTCGTTATGCCGCTTACAATGATTATTATTGGCGACTTGTATGAAGAAGCAAAAGAAAGAGCCAAAGCGCAAGGATGGATTAGCGCAGTTTGGGGAGTTGCTGGAGTTCTCGGTCCTCTTCTTGGGGGATTTTTAGTCGATACGCTGTCTTGGCGCTATATTTTCTTTTTAAATATACCGTTTGGACTAATGGCTTTTATTGTTCTTTTAGTAAACTATAAAGAAGAAGTGGTAAAAGAAAAACGCTATATCGATTACATTGGAGCGGTGACGTTTTCAGTGGGAACCATTGCATTTTTATACGCGCTTTTAACCGGAAGTCAGCATCAAAACTGGGGAGATCCAACCATTATAGGATTATTTGTTCTAGCTGTTCTGACATTCATTGGCTTTATTTATATCGAAAAGAAATCGCCCGAACCTCTTATCCCGCTTGAACTGTTTTCCATTCGAAGTGTATCTGTTATAAACTTATTAACACTTCTTGTCGGATCAGTAGTTATTAGTATTACGGTCTACCTTCCAATTTGGAGTCAAGGGGTGCTGGGGAAAAGTGCAACTGCTGCAGGTTTTGTACTAATGCCTATGCCAGTATGCTGGACGATTGGTTCACTGCTTTCAGGGAATTTAGTGGGGCGTCTTAAAACGCACTCCATTCTTACGCTGGGCACGGCAATCGTAAGTACAGCATGTTTTATGCTGTTTTTAGTCTCCACCCACTCACCCGTATTTTTAATTTATGTAGCCGTTGGGGTCCTTGGGTTAGGAATGGGTATTATTACGCCTATTTTTATGCTAGTTATTCAATCAGCGGTTCCAGCTAGCAAAAGAGGAGTAGCGGTGGCTCTTAATACGTTTACAAATACATTTAGTCAAACGCTAGGTTCCGCAGTGTTTGGTACAATTTTTAACTTAGTGACGCTTTCACAAGCAAAGAAATTAGGGCAAGAAAATTTGAATGCTTCGTTTGAGACAGGCGGGGTACCACCAGAAGAACTGTCAAAGCTGCATGAAATTCTTGCATCAGGTGTTCACATTATTTACAGCGGAACGTTTTTAGCAGCCTTACTAAGCTTTGTTGTTTCATGCTTTCTAGTAAAAACAAGACATGAAAAAATAAAGAATGTATCTGTGCAAAAGTAACGGAAGAGACTGTTATAAAAGTATTTTAATTGAAGGACAATCCGAACGAGTCTGATTAAGGACCAAACTCGTTCGGATTTTTTTATTGGTAGGTGAATGTAGGTACTTTTAGCTGTTGAATTAGTTATGTATCAGTCTTTTTTTTAAAAGAATTATCAAAGAGAGAAAAGAAAAAAGATATTGTCTAATAACGTTCGGGAAAAATCGTTAACAGAAGGACGGATTTTTATTATTGCCGAAAATTTCTTATTTTTTGTTTTTTTAGTATGGACATTTACTTGGTTGTTGATTATTATAAATTCTATAAGTATTGAATTTTAAGCGCTTTCAAAAGAAACATTTGTCTTTCTCAGGAACACACTTGAATTTTAACTCATATACTGTAAGTGCTTAGATTAATCTTTTAATGGGGAAAAGAGAAGTTTATAAGACGTGTTGAACAACAATGAGGAGGTATGGAAGATGACAAGTAGAGGTTTAAAAGAATTCTTGAATAATAATTTAGAAGACTTAAAAGATAAAGGGCTGTACAACGTTATCAATCCGGTAGAGGGACCAAACGGGCCTGTTATTCAAATTGAGGGGAAACAACTAATTAATTTATCTTCCAACAACTATTTGGGGCTTGCTACAGACGAAAGGCTTATTAGTGCGTGCAACAAAGCGACTGAAAAATATGGAGTGGGGGCTGGAGCTGTCCGGACAATTAATGGAACTCTAGATATTCATATTGAGCTAGAGGAAAAGCTTGCCGAGTTTAAGCATACGGAAGCAGCTATAGCTTACCAATCTGGCTTTAACTGCAATATGGCAGCTATCTCTGCGGTTATGGATAAACATGACGCGATTTTATCAGATGAGCTGAATCACGCTTCAATTATTGACGGATGCCGATTGTCAAAAGCAAAAATTATTCCTTACAAGCATTCGGATATGGAAGATCTTCGTGCAAAAGCAGGCGAAGCACAAAAGTCCGGTGCCTATAATAAAATAATGGTAATTACCGACGGTGTATTCTCAATGGATGGAGACATTGCTAAGCTTCCGGAAATTGTAGAAATCGCACAGGAATTTGATTTAATCACATACGTAGATGATGCTCACGGATCGGGCGTATTAGGTAACGGCATGGGCACAGTCAAACATTTTGGCTTATCTGAAAAAGTAGACTTCCAAATTGGAACATTGTCAAAAGCGATTGGAGCTGTAGGCGGATACGTAGCTGGAAAAAAAGACTTAATTGACTGGTTGAAAGTACGAAGCCGCCCGTTTTTATTCTCGACTGCTATTACACCAGGCACGGCTGCTGCATGTATTAAAGCGATTGAAATTCTAAGCACAAGTACAGAGCTGCAGGATCAAATGTGGGAAAACAGCCGTTATTTAAAGCAAGGATTAAAAGAGCTGGGCTTTGATACCGGCGAAAGTGAAACACCTATTACTCCGTGCATTATAGGAGATGAAAATCAAACGCAGATTTTTAGTGAGAGATTAATAGAAGAAGGGGTATACGCTAAATCAATTGTTTTCCCTACCGTTCCAAGAGGAACAGGACGCGTTCGCAATATGCCAACGGCTGCTCATACAAAAGAAATGTTAGATGAAGCACTTCGTATCTACAAAAAAGTAGGCAAGGAAATGAAATTAATCTAAACGTTGAATCTAAGCAGTACATGAGGAGGATATTGAGATGAAAAAAGTATTAATAACGGGGTCTCTAGGACAAATCGGTTCTGAATTAACAATGAAAATGAGAGAGATATATGGTCCAGAAAATATTATTGCCACTGATATTCGCAAGACGACGAGCGATGTTGTGACTTCAGGTCCATTCGAGATTTTAGACGTAACGGATCAGACTGCGTTATTTACGATCGCCGAAAAGCATAAAGTCGATACGGTTATTCACTTGGCTGCGCTGTTATCAGCGACAGCCGAGCAAAAGCCGCTTCTAGCTTGGAATCTAAATATGGGCGGATTAGTAAACGCGCTCGAAGTAGCGCGTGAGCTGAAGTGCCAATTTTTTACTCCAAGTTCAATTGGTGCATTTGGTCCAACGACTCCAAAAGACTGGACGCCGCAGGATACAATTCAACGTCCTACCACGATGTATGGTGTTAATAAAGTAGCGGGTGAATTACTTTGCGATTACTATCACCATAAATTCGGAGTAGATACACGAGGGCTACGTTTTCCAGGCTTAATTTCATACGTAACGCCTCCAGGTGGAGGGACAACGGACTACGCTGTTGAAATTTATTATGAAGCCGTTAAACATAAGCGCTATACGTCTTATATCGACAAAGGAACCTATATGGATATGATGTATATGCCTGACGCACTAAACGCTGTCATCCAACTAATGGAAGCAGACGGTTCTAAGCTGAAGCACCGAAATTCATTTAACGTTTCTGCCATGAGCTTTGATCCAGAACAAATGGCAGCTGAAATCAGAAAAACAATTCCGGAATTTGTGCTGAATTACCAAGTAGATCCTGTTCGACAAGCAATTGCTGAAAGCTGGCCCAACCATATAGATTCCAGCTGTGCGAAAGAAGAGTGGGGATTTAAAGCAGAATATAACCTAGAAAAAATGACGAGAGAGATGCTGGGAAAGTTAAAAGTTGAATCACAGCTTGTCTTAACGTAAGTAGAGAAAAATGATTTCTTCCTTGATAATAAAGTAAGCGCTTACTAAAAGGTGAGTTACTTGTTGCAAGTTCTACTTCGTAACAGTGGTGGACAGTACACATAGATTCTCTGACCCTTTAAGTGAGCGCTCGTTCGTTGAATAATCAGCACCCTTTTAGGTACCGTCTGTTAAAATAATAAGGGGATAGAAGGGAGGGAATGACAGTTGAGCAATAAATTTCAACAAGTTAATGATTTTTCAATGGGAAGATTAACATCTTTACTCGTTCTTTTACATAATACGGAACTAGCTGAAGGTATTGAAAAGGAAATCAATGAGAGAGGATATAGCTATACAGTTGGAAAAGTCGGAGCGATGGAGCTGTCTAAAGTTGTGGCCGCAATTGAAACGAGCGCCAAGACAAACAACATTATTAATGCCCAGTCGTACCGGGAAGTCCACGCTCTTTATCATGCTATACTTGAAGCTATTCAAGGAGTTAGTCGAGGAACGCTGCAGCTAGGTGATATTTTACGGACGGTAGGACTCACATTTTCAATTGTGCGCGGAAAAATTGAGTTCTCAGGATCAAGCGACGAATGGATTAGCGTTTGTGTGTATGGAACGATAGGCGCACCGAAAAAAGGCTTTGAACATGATACGTTAGGTTTTGGTTTTAACCATATTTAAAAATAATGGACAAAATAGTATGAACGTAAAAAGTGAGAGATGCACATAGCTGCTTTAAAAAAGATATTTTTCTTATTGAAAGCTTTTGTGCGGCGTGTTAACATAATGATTAATATAATAATTGCCTTTAAGACGGTCCAGAGAGGCCGAAAAGGACGGATCACTTATTTACTGCTTCTATGCCTATCTGTGCCCTTTTGCCCTCTGCGACAAAAGGGCTTTTATGCGTTGCGTACCTCTTTTAAACGAAGTCCAGAGAGGCTTCAAAAGAGAATGGACATATGTTATTTTATCCATTCCTTCAAAAAAGAAAGAGCGTTGATACAGAAAGAATACAGTGGAGGGTGGAACAACATGAATTATCGTAACAAGACAGTTGTAGCATCAGTAGCAGGTTTGACGTTAGAAGGGATGGACATTATGTTTATCTCGTTTGCTATGTCAATGATTATCGCTGAATTTCACATTGATTTAGCAACGGGTGGACTTATTTCTTCTATTACGAATATAGGAATGCTGATAGGCGGAGTCATCTTCGGAATTTTAGCAGATAAATTTGGAAGAGTGCGGGTTTTTACCTACACGGTTCTTCTATTTGCAGTCGGAACGGCATTAACAGGTTTTGCAGCAAATGTTGAACAAGTGTATGCTTCACGATTTATTGCCGGAATTGGGGCTGGAGGAGAGTACGGAATCGGTATGGCTCTTGTTGCAGAAGCGTGGCCGAAACATAAGCAAGGAAGAGCTTCATCTTATGTTAGTATTGGCGCACAATTTGGAGTTATTCTTGCGGCGCTTTTAAGTTCTCTGATCCTGCCGATTTTCGGATGGAGAGCGCTGTTTTTTGTCGGAATTATCCCCGTCATTTTTGCTTTTATCGTACGAAAAAATTTAAACGAATCTCCTGAGTGGCTAAAAGCTCAAAAAGAGAAAACAGCCGTTGTTAAAAATAATGGCAAGCTACGTCAACTATTTGCTACGCCTAAGACGGCGATGACGACTATTTCTCTGGCAGTGATGGCTACCGTTCAAATTGCAGGCTATAACGGACTCATGATATGGCTTCCGTCTATGCTTCAGCAATCACAAGGACTCTCTGTTTCAAGTTCAGCTCTTTGGACAATCAGTACAGCCGTTGGAATGATTATAGGCATGCTAACATTTGGGCAATTTATGGATCGTTTTGGATCCAAACGTACCTTTGGAATCTTTCTTCTTGCTTCTGCTTGTGCGGTATTTTTATACTCGTATGCCGAAGGAAGTGCAGGGCTGCTTATAGGAGGAGCTGTTGTCGGATTTTTCTCAAACGGAATGTTCGCAGGATACGGAGCCTTGATCAGCAGTCACTATTCGGTAGAAGTTCGCAGTACTGCAACGAACACCATTTTTAACTTCGGGCGAGCGCTCGGAGGGTTGTCACCCATTCTTGTCGGCTATCTTTTGCAAAACTATGATATGACGGTAGCGATGACGTACTTGGCGGGGCTGTACTGTATTTCGTTTATTTTTATGGTGAGTCTAAAAAAAACGGGAGAAAAAAACGTGAAACAAATGAACGCTCAATCTGCTCTTTAACATAAAAAATAGATTCTATGCTTTTCTGGAAAAAACCGCGCTTACTCAAAAGGGCGGTTTTTTTGAGTGTTTCAAAAAATAAGTTCAGGTGTTAGATGATTGTTTCTTTCACAGATGCTTTATTAACAAAGACGTCCACAGTATCTATAAAAATATTTATGGATAAGCAGATATTTTCTAATTTGTATTATAGTAATTCCTCTCTTACAATATGATGTGTAAGGCGGAAACAGAAAATACTATCTTTATTTACAGGAGGACGTTACTATGTCTAAACATATATTAATGGTCGTAACAACGGCTGACAAAATGAAAGAAAATCATCCAACAGGCCTTTGGCTTTCAGAATTTGGTGAAGCGTACGTAGAGTTTGAAAAAGCTGGATTTACGATTACTGTAGCAAGTCCTCTAGGAGGAAAAGCGCCGGTGGATGCTCGCAGCCTTGAAGGAGAGACTTCTCAAGAAATCTTAAATACAGCTAAGCATCTAGAGAATACCCTAAAACTTGATACAATTACAGACAGTGCTAAATTTGATGCTGTTTTCTTACCAGGCGGTCATGGCACAATGTTTGATCTGCCAGATAATCAAACGCTTCATGCTTTAATTCGTGAACTATACGAAGGAGACAAAGTAGTAGCCGCTGTATGCCATGGACCCGCAGGCTTAGTAGGTGTTACATTATCAGATGAAAAGCCGTTGGTGGAAGGAAAAGATGTCGCTGCGTTTACAGATGATGAAGAACGTGAAACAACATTAGACCGCTTCATGCCGTTTCTTTTGGAAACACGCCTGCGTGAACTTGGTGCAAATGTAGTAACTGCTCCAAACTGGACCGATAATGTACAAGCAGATGGCAACCTAATAACAGGTCAAAATCCTCAGTCAACAATCAGTGTAGCAAAAGCAGTCGTGAAACAATTATTAAACTAAGATGTAAAAAAGCCTGTAGGACTACAGGCTTTTTTATTAACAGCATCAACAAAGACCGCCGTAGATAATGTGTATGTTTTGCTGTTTTGGACTAGAGAGATCCATCATCATACAAAAAATATGATGGTCAGTGTAATGAATACAAAAAGAGGGAAGCTTTTTATGGAGACTATTTTTTAAAAGAAATGAGGAAAAACGATGTCAGAAGTTATTATTAACGCCATTTTACAAGCCAAGCCAGGAAAAGAAGAAGAGCTTCGATCAGAGTTAGTAAAAGTTATTGAACCATCAAGAGAAGAAAAAGGATGTATTCAATACACTCTCCACCAGGATACAGACAAAGCAGGCACATTTGTTTTTTATGAGAAATGGAAAAGCAAAGAAGATGTTGAAGCTCACATTGAAACACCTCACTATCAACAATACAGACAGCAAACAGAACCGTTAATTGAAAGCAGAGCAGTACATCGTTTACAAGAAGTACGTTAATAAAAAGAAGCTGGAACAAAAGTGTTTTAGTTGAAGGAAGATCCGAACGAGTAATCGAGATTCTTGATGGAGAATCAAACTCGTTCGGATTTTTTTTGTGGTTATGGTGAATATGAGTTTCATTTAGTGAGACCAAGCAGAAGCGTAAGCGATGAGGAGGCTAATCGACCGCACGCAGAAAGAAAAGGCTTGCAGGGAAATCAACAGCGGAATAACAAATAACCCATACTAAGTCCTTTATCCCATTTGTTTATCTTTAGATAGGATTGATTTCGTTATTACTCAATCTCTGTTTGTTATAAAGAACTAAAAAGCTGCAGAGGAAAAAAATTTCAGCTGCAAAAAGCCGATTGGAAAAGGGATAAGGCTGTGGAAGAAACAAAAAATAATACCAGTGGTGTTTGAGAAGCAGACAGGCGGGTAGATAAAAACTAGATGACATAGTTCAATAATTAACAAACTAAAAGGAGAGATCAAATCAATGCGTACAAACTTAAAACACTTTATTAACGGAGAATGGGTTGAATCAACAGGAAACGAAACGTCAGATGTGATCAATCCTGCTACTGAAAAATCAATTGGTAAAATTAGCTTAGGTACAAAAGAAGATCTAGATAAAGCCGTGGCAGCAGCTAAAGCAGCTCTTCCCACATTTTCAAAAACAACAAAAGAAGAGCGAATCAAAATGCTTCGCAATATTGCAAAAGGATATGAAAAGCGTAAACAGGAACTTATCGAAGTTATGACTGAAGAGCTTGGCGCTCCTTTAAAGATTTCAGAAGAAGTTCACTATGAAATGGGACTTAGCCACTTTAAAGAAGCAGCTAATGCACTTGAAGATTACACATTTGAAAAAGATCATGGAAGCTACAAGGTCGTGAAAGAGTCTATTGGAGTAAGCGGACTTATTACACCATGGAACTTCCCAACAAATCAGACGTCTACTAAAATTGCAGGAGCTATCGCAGCAGGAAGCCCAATGGTATTAAAACCATCAGAACTTACACCGTATGCAGCGATGATATTAGCAGAGATCATTGATGAAGCTGGCGTACCAAAAGGTGCCTTTAACCTTGTAAACGGAACGGGAAGCACAATCGGTGACGGTATTAGTTCTCACCCGGACATTGATTTTGTATCATTCACAGGATCAGGTGCCGTAGGCGAGAAAATTATGCAAAACGCGGCTAAAACAATCAAAAAAGTAGCGCTTGAGCTAGGCGGGAAATCACCGCTAGTTGTATTAGAGGATGCGGATGTAGAAGAAGCGGCTAAAATAGCAGTTTCACACATTGCAATGAATACTGGGCAAGTATGTACGGCAGCAACACGTATTATCATTCCTGCCTCTATGAAAGAAAAATTTGAAGAAGCAGTGAAAAAGGTTCTACCATCATTCCCAGTTGGTGATCCGTTAGATAAAGACAACGTAACTGGACCGCTCGTAGCGGAAAAACAGTGGGATCGCGTACAGGATTATATTAAAAAAGGAATGGATGAAGGTGCAAAGCTTCTTACTGGCGGAACGGGCAAACCGGACGGCTTAGAGACAGGATACTTTGTTAAACCGACAGTCTTTACTGACGTTTCAAATGATATGGTTATTGCACAAGAAGAAATCTTCGGACCTGTAACAACTATTATTACGTATGATGATCTAGAGCAAGCTCTTGAAATTGCAAATGATACAGTTTATGGACTTGCAGGCTATGCGGTCGGAAAAGACCAAGAAACACTTGACTATGTTGCTAAAAACATTAGAGCTGGTCAAATCATCGTTAACGATGCCGAGCAAGACAGAGCTGCGCCATTCGGCGGATTCAAACAATCTGGTATTGGACGCGAGTGGGGAGCATTTGGTATTGAAGAATATCTAGAGCCAAAAGCGATCATGGGCGTTAAAGTTCCGGCAAAAGTATAATTAATGTAAAAAAAGAAGGGAGTTTTTCTCCTTTCTTTTTTTAGGATAAAGGATTAAAAGCTCTAAGAACGCAGTGTGTTCTTAGAGCTTTTTCAGATTTGTTTATCTGGAAGTGAGAAAACAGTTATGTTTATTACTCTTATTAAAAATTTTGCTGAATAGCCTGCTGTGCTTCGCGTAAATGTCTTAAGTGTTCTTCCATTCGTTTTAATTCTTTATCACCAGACGCCGCTTCTTTTTGTTCATTAATTTGCTGCTGAACCATATTCAACTGCATTTGAGCTTTTTGAAAATTGGCTGCATCCAAATTCATCTGCCCTTGATAAACAGCCTGTTCAGCTAATTGTAATGCTTCTTTAATATGAGTGTATGAATTCATGCTTCTCACCCTTCTGTATAGTATTTACAGTTAACATGCGCTGGTTTTTCGTAGCTATACAAAAGGATTTAGAAATAAAATAAAAATTACGTAGTACAAGCTAAGCAGGTTGCATAGATTTATCATAGTTCAATTTATAAAATCTTAGAAGTGATAGAGGGTGGATGTATGTGGGGGCTTTTTTCAGCTATGTATTATTAGGGCTATCATTAGCTGCGCCAATCGGTCCAATCAATGCAGCTCAGCTTGATAAAGGAATTAAAAGTGGTTTTTTGCATGCTTGGTTCTTAGGTATAGGAGCAACATCGGTTGACGCTCTTTATATGCTTGTAGTTTATTTTGGGTCCGTTCATTTTTTAAGTAGCGATTTTATGAAAACGTTTCTTTTTTCGTTTGGGTGCTTTGTATTAATTTATACAGGTGTTGAGGGGCTAATGGGTGCAGGGAGGATTACACAGCATAGAAAAACAAACGGTGATTCTGTGTTAAAGTGTTTTTTCTCAGGTTTTTTGCTGTCATTAACGAATCCGCTTACAATTCTCTTTTGGCTTGGTATTTATGGCTCTGTTTTAGCAAAAACGGCTAATACATATGAAACTGAACAGCTTATCTTATATAGCTGCGCTATTTTTACGGGAATTCTGGCCTGGGATATTGCGATGGCAGCTTTAGCAAGCACGTTTCGACGATGCTTAGCTGCGACGTTTTTAACTGCCGTGTCCGTTGTATCGGGGTTATCTTTAATAGGGTTTGGCCTATATTTCGGCTGGCAAGCCGCACAGCAATTAGGCTAAAAGAAGTGCTGAATCTAAAGTGTTTTCAGTACGTTGAAAAATAATAGAAAAGATGCTTCTTTTTACGCATAAATTTTTCAAACTATCACACACTACATCGAAGTGTGAGGAGTGATAGAGTGAAAAAGAAAATAGGCTGCGGAAGTCAAGTTGAAGGGAAATTAAAATGGTGGCAGCTGTCTTTAATCGGAGTAGGATGCATAATCGGCACAGGCTATTTTTTAGGATCAAGTATTGCCATAAAAGCAGCCGGGCCCTCTGTTTTAATTGCTTTTTTACTGGCAGGAGTATGCACATTTATTGTATTTGAGGCGCTTGCTAAAATGAGTGCTCAAGATCCTCAAAAAGGTTCGTTTCGCTCCTATGCTAAAAAAGCTTATGGAAGATGGGCAGGATTTAGCAGCGGATGGGTGTACTGGAGTTCAGAGATGCTGATCATGGGGAGTCAGCTCACGGCTTTATCTCTTTTTACACGTTTTTGGTTTGAAGATATTCCACTGTGGGTCTTTGCCTCTATTTATGCTGTTTTAGGCATTAGTGTTGTATTAATCGGGACAAAAGGCTTTGAACGAATGGAAAATGTATTTGCTGTCACAAAAGTGGCTGCTATTTTAATGTTTATTGTATTAGCTAGTCTCGCTTTATTTGGATTTCTTGACGAAGGTGCCAAACAAGGAGTGCCGCGAACGATAAGTGAAGTATTCCCTCACGGATTTTTAGGTTTATGGGGCGCTTTGCTTTATGCCTTTTATGCTTTCGGCGGCATCGAAGTCATGGGAATCATGACGGTTCGTTTAGAAAAAAAAGAAGACGCACCGAAAGCGGGAAGAAGTATGCTTATTCTTCTTGGAATTATTTATATTGTTTCACTGAGTTTAGCTATTTTAATTGTGCCATTTCATGATTTTCATGGAAATCAAAGTCCATTTATAAAGGCTTTAGAAACATATCATCTTCCATTTTTTCCTCATGTTTTTAATGGAGCAATGATTATTGCGGGTTTCTCAACGATGTCAGCGTCTTTTTTTTCCGTAACAACAATGATTGTCACTCTTTCAGAAGATGGAGATGCTCCTGCATTGTTTTCAAAACAAAAACAGAAAAAGCTGCAGTTTCCTTTACCGGCTTTACTTTTAACAACAGCGGGATTAGTTATTTCTATTGTCCTTTCCTTGCTATTGCCCGGGAAAATTTATGAGTACATTACAACAGCAGCTGGACTGATGCTGATTTATAACTGGTTTTTTATTTTAATTTCGTTTCATCGCTTAATTAAACAAACCGTTTGGGATAAAGTAAAACAAGCTGTTGGCCTCTTATTAATCCTGCTAGCAGTAAGCGGTACGCTGTTAGAATCTGCAAGCAGACCAGGTTTCTTTGCAAGCTTAGGCTTTTTAATTGTTATAAGCCTTGTTATTTTAAAACTGCGCCATAAGTGGAAAGAAGAAGAAGCCGCTAGTTAACATATATTTAATCTTTATGAGGGACACTATGCACGTTGTACAATTACAAAATAAAAGGTGGTTATGATTATGCCAAAAAACAAGCAGACTCCTTCTTCACAAGTAGATCAAAAACAAGTAGTAGATGACAAAGCAAAAGCGCTACGAGAAAATAATTATGAAGATGGTCATATTCGCAAGATAACTCAAAGCGGGGCAGACGGCCAATAACAAAAAAAGACGCGTTCGCGTCTTTTTTTTGTTGAAGTGTATCCTTACCAACGATGAGCTTTTGCATTACTTCGCAAGATGATGTTCGTTTGAGACATCTCTGTATGTCCATTTACTTGGGACTTTGAACGCTTCGGTCTCGTCCAGTTGTGGCGGAATAGTTCTGAATGCTGATCTACATGATTTTTATCATTCATCATAATCACCTCAAGGATAGGATACTTTCACAAGATATTTGCGGTGAAATATCTCTCTTATAGAATGGGGTAAAAAAGAAGAAATACACCTAACACTTTTAACCATACATATAAAAGCAGTGCCTATTCATAAACTACAGAAGGCAACTTCTAACTTTAGGTTAAGCTTCGGATTTATAAGGGAAAAACTGCCTTAGTGGGGACTAAGGCAGTTTTTGCTGGAGGGATTAAACTTCAATAATGATGGGAAGAATCATAGGTCTTCTTTTCGTTTGGTTATATAAGAACTGTCCAAGGGTGGTCTTAATTTCTTTTTTCATGATGTTCCATTGGTGAACGTGCGCTTTTTGCAATTGATTTACAATTTTAGTCACTTGTCGATTAACGTCTTTTAATAGCTGCTCTGAGTCTCTTGTATAAACAAAACCTCGCGAAATTGTATCTGGACCCGACACAATTTTTCCTTCCGTTTTATTTAAAGTAATCACAATAACCAGCATACCATCTTCTGAAAGCTGTTTGCGGTCACGTAAAACCGCATTTCCAACATCCCCAATGCCAAACCCATCTACATATACATTGCCTGCAGAGATTTTTCTTGTTTGAACAGCTGTTCCGCCCTTGATGTCGACAATATCACCGTTATTTATAATAAAAATGTTCGCTTTTTCCACCCCTACGGATTCTGCTAATAAGCTGTGGTGATGAAGCATTCGAAACTCACCGTGAATGGGGATAAAATACTTTGGCTTCATCAATGTAGCCATTAATTTTAGTTCTTCTTGATAGCCATGTCCTGATACGTGCATGCCTGTTGCGCTTCCTGAACCGTAAATCACATGAGCCCCGAGTGTGAAAAGACTGTCGACAATACGAGAGATATTACGTTCATTGCCAGGAATAGGCCCTGCTGATAAAATGACCGTGTCTTCAGGAAGAATCTCTACTTGTCGATGATTTCCGCTGGCTAATCTAGATAAAGCGGCCATCGGCTCGCCTTGGCTTCCAGTGCAGAGAATAGCGACTTGTTCAGGCGCAAGTGAACGTACTTCATAAGGTTCAATCAGCATCCCTTCAGGAATGGTTAAATATCCTTTCTCTAAGGCAACTGATACAACGTTAACCATGCTTCTTCCTAGCAGCGCAAGCTTTCTGTTCGTTTTAATCGCTGCATCGACAATTTGCTGTACGCGGTTAACATTCGAGGCGAAAGTAGAAATAATCACTTTTCGCTTTGCTTTACGAAAAGCTTCTTCTATATGTTTGCCAACTAGCTTTTCTGAAGGCGTAAATCCGGGGCGTTCAGCATTTGTACTTTCTGATATTAAAGCCAGTACACCTTCACTGCCGATTTTCGCCATTTTATAAAGATCTGGATATTGGTCGTTAACAGGAGTTAAATCAAACTTAAAATCTCCCGTATGTACAACAGCTCCTTCAGGCGTATGAAAGACAATTCCAAGACAATCTGGAATGCTGTGATTCGTTTTAAAAAAAGAAAGCGGAATATTGCCTAATGTAATTTCTGACTCTTCGTTGATTTCAATAAGCTCCGTCTCAGCAGATAATTGATGTTCCTGCAGTTTAATATCGATTAATCCGAGTGTAAGGCTTGTTGCATAAATGGGGAGGCTTAACTGTTTTAGAAGATAAGGAATACCTCCGATATGATCTTCATGACCATGCGTAACAACCAGTGCTCGAACTTTTTCTCGGTTCTCTTGCAAGTATGTAATATCAGGTATGATCAAATCAATTCCTAATAAACTTTCGTCAGGGAATTTAGAGCCACAGTCAATTACAATGATGTCATCATCATATTGAACGGCATACATATTTTTTCCTATTTCATTAATGCCCCCTAAAGCAAAAATGGATAGTGTGTTTCTATTTATACTCACACTTAGTTCCTCCTATATTTTCAAAATGAATATGCAGAATTTCTACTCTTAGTATGAACATTTATTTCTGGTGCATTCTGTTAAATATGGAGATTTTATTTTTATTCAATATGAGGATGCAAGCAAAAAGAAAAGAAAGTCATTTTCCTAATACTACCTCTTATTTTCTTTTTATAACTCCATAAAATATAGACGTTACACATGGAGGTGGATGAAATGAGTAAACAAAATAAGAGCATAAACCAAGGAGTCAGCAGCAGTGCAGCAGCTCCTGTTGATAATGTGAATAAAAATATTTTATCAAACGATATTCATACAGATGAGCTTCAAAAAGCAAAAGCAAGTCGTCATAACAAATAAAAGAGTGACAGACAATAGAGCAGCTTTGAGCTGCTCTGGATAAAATAGAGATAGGGAAGTGAAAAAACGTGTCAGAACACAAAAATTCTCAGTATAAAGTAGAAAATAAGTCAACGCCTAGTCGTCCTCTTGAATATAAAGAACGCGCAAACGAATCAAAGAGTACACGTCAAATGCTGCGCAGTATTCTCGAATATTCAAGTCGTTATCGTTAACAAATTTTACATATAATCATGGGCATATTTAAAAGGGAATGTCTCGACAAATATAAGGTATAAAGAACCTTTTTTGAAAAAATATATATTATTTACAATAAATTTAAAAAAATCATAAATGAACCTGCTATAATCCTCTTGAAAAGACAAGCGTTGCAAAAATTTGAGGGGAGCATTTTATATGCGGAAAAAATATAATCGCGTAGGTTATGCCGTTTTGACAATGTGTACAGCTTTATCTATCTCACTGCCTTTTACTACTCATCCAGCATCAGCAGAAAGCGCTGCTGACCCTGCACCAGAAATTAAAGCTTCTGTTGTAAATGAAAACAATGGTAAAAAAATCTTGTTTGATAATACCCATGGTCAAACGGCGGGTACAGCAGATTGGGTTATTGACGGAGGTTTTTCTGATTTTGGGAAAGGGCTGGCTGGCAGCGGGTTTGATGTAAAAGAGCTGCGGAAATCTACGCCGATTACATACAGTGACCTTAGCGGCTATAGTGTGTTTGTTGTGCCAGAAGCAAATATTCCGTATAAATCTTCTGAACAAGCTGCCCTTTTACAATATGTTCAGAACGGGGGAAGCGTCTTCTTTATTGCTGATCATTACAATGCAGACCGAAACAAAAACCGCTGGGATTCTTCAGAAGTTTTTAACGGTTACCGTCGTGGAGCATGGACAAACCCAGCAAAAGGCATGACAATGGAAGAAGCAAACTCTGAGGCAATGCAAAACGTAACAAGTTCTGACTGGTTAGCAAGTAACTTTGGTGTTCGCTTTCGCTATAATGCCATTGGTGATGTGACAGCCAATGATATTGTATCTCCTTCTCAAGCATTCGGTATTACGCTAGGTGTTTCCACCGTTGCTATGCATGCAGGTTCTACGGTTGCTATTACGGACCCAAACAAAGCAAAAGGAATTGTGTATCTTCCTAAGACAACGGCAAAATGGTCAAATGCTGTAGATCAAGGAGTGTATAACGGAGGGGGAAGAGCAGAAGGTCCTTTTGCTGCTGTTTCAAAAGTAGGGGCAGGTAAAGCTGCTTTTATAGGAGATTCTTCACCGGTTGAAGATGCTACACCAAAATATAAACGAGAAGATACAGGATCTTCTAAAACCACATATGACGGATTTAAAGAACAAGACGATTCTACACTGCTTGTAAATATGGTCAATTGGTTAGCGAAGCAAGAAAGCTATACTTCTTTGAATCAAGTATCAGGACTTCAATTGGATCAAGCTACAGCATTACTTTCGTCTGAAACGCCAAGTCAGTCCACTGAGCCTCAGCCAGAACCATGGTCAGCACCTACAGCAGGGTATAAATGGTACGATACGTCAACTTTTGCATCTGGTTCATATGGTTATAAAGGTGGAACTACGCAACCACCAACTGCTAGTGCTTACACATTTGAACATCAAGCCATTTTACCAACGAGCGGCGTATTCCAAATACGCGTAAAGGTAAGCGGGCTTTCAGCTAACACTGCGTACAGCACGTTTAATCTAGGTGTATATAACGGATCGGGAACTCAAATTGCTAAAGTCCAAAACGCAGATGGAAGCTGGCCGTCATCCTATGGATACAGCAGCAATTTTTCAATTACAACGGACGCAGCTGGAAATGGAGAAAAGGTTGTAAATGTCCAACTAAATCCAAGTGCAGCGGGGAGTGCTAATCTCCGTTTACGCCAAAGCAGTACGAACGCATATACAGAAGCTGTAACGGTAGGGAACGTAGCGGTTGAACCACTGCCTTAATAATAGTGAAAGCAAGCACTTGCGCTTGCTTTTTTATTGTTGTATTTCCTATCTTTGAGGTTAAAGAAACGTCAGAGGAGAGGCTTATCCATAAAGGAGAAATATGATATCTTAGAAGAAAGAATGAAGTAAAAGGAGTCAGCTAATATGTCTAAATATAAAGAATTAGAGACAGTTTATCTAATGGATAAGATTAAAGAATACAAAGAATTAATTTGGAGAGTAGGGCCAGGAAGTGAAAGAACAATAGAAGCTGTTCAAGAGATTCAAGGAATGGAAAAAGAGTTAAAAGCACGGAATGCAGAATTTGAAGCTACGGATTGGAAAGCTTTTACTCAGGAAATAAGAGAGAACTACGATTTTATTTATTAAGAAGACACATTCATCATAATGTGCTTGAGATAAATATCTCCAAGTAGAAGGCTTTCTGTTTTCTACTTGGAAACGATAAAAGTAGTATGAAGACGATTAAGAAAAATGATCCAGTATCAATGAAGCAAGTAATCCAAGTGCAGCAATCAATCCTGTAATAGAACCTCCTTCTTCATAGGCCTCTGGCATCATTGTAGAACCTACCATAGCAATAATACCACCGCCGGCAAAAGCAGCAAAAGCAGCCATAAGTGTCTCAGATGCATGATCTAAAAAAACAAAGCCTGTCCATGAACTAAAAGCTGAAATGAACAAAACAGCTGCCCATAGTAAAAAAATTTTCCTCTTAGAGAATCCGCTTTTTACTAGACCGGTCGTACTGGACAGTCCTTCAGGAATATTACTTATAAAAATAGCGATAACAAGAAGCCAGCTAACGGTTGCATTTTCAATTAAGCTAGCTCCAATCATAATGGACTCTGGGATTGCATCCATGACGGTTCCTATAAATATAGCAATTCCAGAACTATTCGCGGCCATTTGTTTGGTAGACCTCTTTCTTTTATTCGCTCCTTGACGTGAAATTAGATAGTCTAAAAAAGTAAAAACGACAGCCCCCGCAAGGAACCCAAGAGAAGTAGCTTTTAACCCGCCGCTATGAACCGAGTCTCCAAGCAGCTCATAGGTAGATGCTCCAATTAATACACCCGTCCCAAAAGCCATAATATAACCAATTATCTTTTTGCCGATAGGCAAAAAAACTGCTGCCAAAGCACCAAGAAGGACAGCTGATCCTGAAATTCCGCCCCACATCGCAGCTTGCCACATGAAAAATCCCTCCTCATCTCTATTTTCTATGGATACTTTCCCTAAGAAAAGAAAGAAAAAACGTAAAAGTAGAAAAAAGGAATTTATTCGATTAAGTAATGGTTTCATTTCGTTAACCTTGAGAAAGAGAGTGTTCCAGCATCCAAGCTGAGACTATATTTATTTTAATATTCATAAAATTTTAATTATACTGAAATAAAAAACTATTTTACGAAGATGACTGATTTGACAGAGGTAAATGGTTTACTTAAGTGTTTTTCTGAAAAAAACAATTGTATTTCTGAGGAAAATTTATTATTATAAAATAAGTAATTATACAGTCGAATAGCTAAAAATAGAAAAAATAGTTTAGTTGTAAAGGTACTAGGTAAAAATGGAATGATTTAAAAACGACAGCTGTTCCATCAGAAACAGAGAGTATCTTTCCTAACAGAGCTATAACAAGTTTAGGAGGAGGAAATGGAATGGCAGACAAAGAGTTAAAAAGAGGCTTAGAATCTCGTCACATTCAAATGATCGCGCTTGGTGGAACAATTGGCGTTGGATTATTTATGGGATCAGCAAGCACGATTCAATGGACAGGTCCATCGGTATTGCTTGCTTACGCAATTTGCGGAATGTTTATTTTCTTTATTATGCGTGCTATGGGCGAAATGCTGTACATGGAACCAAGCACAGGTTCATTCGCTACATTTGGCCACAAATATATTCATCCATTAGCAGGTTATATGGCTGCTTGGAGTAACTGGTTTCAATTTGTAATCGTAGGGATGTCCGAAATTATAGCGGTAGGAGCATATATGCATTACTGGTTCCCTCATTTACCAGCTTGGGTGCCTGGTATTATCGCCATGTTGATTTTAGGCACAGCAAACTTAGTTTCAGTGAAATCATTTGGAGAGTTTGAATTTTGGTTTGCGATGATTAAAATTGTAACGATTATTTTAATGATTATCGCAGGACTTGGATTAATTTTCTTTGGATTTGGAAATGATGGAGACGCAATCGGGTTATCAAATCTTTGGGCACACGGAGGCTTCTTTGCAGGCGGATGGTCAGGCTTTTTCTTCGCGCTATCTCTTGTTATTGCAGCTTATCAAGGAGTCGAGCTAATTGGGATTACAGCTGGTGAAGCAAAGGATCCTAAAAAAACGTTAAGAAACGCAATTCAAAGCATCATCTGGCGCATTTTAATTTTTTATATTGGCGCTATTTTCGTCATCGTGACGGTATATCCTTGGAATGAGTTAGATTCTTTAGGAAGTCCATTTGTATCTACATTTGCTAAAGTTGGTGTTACGGCAGCTGCAGGTATCATTAACTTTGTAGTCATTACGGCAGCGATGTCAGGCTGTAATAGCGGAATCTTTAGTGCAGGACGCATGCTTTATACGCTCGGTGTAAACGGTCAAGCACCTAAATTCTTTACAAAAATTTCTCGCAACGGCGTTCCAATTTACAGTACGCTCGCTGTTATGATTGGATTAGTAATTGGTGTTATTTTAAACTACATCGCTCCACCTAATGTATTTGTTTATGTATACAGTGCTAGCGTGCTTCCTGGTATGATTCCTTGGTTCATTATTCTTATCAGCCAAATTCGTTTCCGTAAAGCTAAAGGTGCTGAAATGGATAGTCATCCTTTCAAAATGCCTTTTGCGCCTGTAACGAACTATGTAACCATTGCTTTTCTACTAATGGTGCTTGTAGGCATGTGGTTTAATGATGAAACGCGTATTTCACTTATTGTAGGGGTTATTTTCCTCGCTCTCGTTGTCATTAGTTTTTACGCATTCGGAATCAATAAACGTATGATACCTGATACAGAGAACGGTCAAATAAAGAAATAAATATGCTTTTTCATAATCGAAAAGCAAAACAAAAAAACGGCTGATAAAAGCCGTTTTTTTGTTTTGCTTAAATAAAAGACATAAGAAAAAATGTCATTAAATGCACAAAACGAAATACTCGTTCAAATGCAGGAGGAGAACGAGGAAGCGGGAGATGTTATTGATGTATTTATGAAAGAGTATAAAACAGAAGAAATTATTGAATAGCACGTAATTGAGAAGAATATTGAGTGGTTTTGTTGAATAAATAAAAAGAAAACACCTTTATTTTTTATTGAAAAAGAAACGGACGTAAGAAAACTTCTTGTTTATCAAGAAGTTTCTTTTGTATCTGAACATTAGTTTGTATACGCAGGTAGGGGAGAGGTGATGAAGGTGAAAAAAATTGGTGAAGGTCACGTCTTTTTTATTATTCTCGGAGGCCTGTTTATTTTAATAGGTACACTCTTTGCAAATACTTCTGTTTATTTTCTCATCTCCGGATGGATAGCAGCTGTCTGTTGTTTAGGAATCAGTGCTGTACTAAAGAAAGGAAAAACAAAATCAGTCAGTAAAGAAGATGAGCAATAATAATTTTTATATAAAGATGGAAATTAAATATATGAAAAGGAAGAATGGATATCCATTCTTCCTTAAGTCATGGTGTGTATGAAATTGTCTTAGAAACGTCCGCCGCCAAGTTGTTGCTCAGCTAATTGTACAAGACGTTTTGTGATTTCGCCGCCTACTGATCCGTTTGCACGTGCAGTAGTGTCAGCTCCTAAATTTACTCCGAACTCGCTAGCGATTTCATATTTCATTTGATCGATTGCTTGTTCAGCTCCGTATACTAATAATTCATTATTATTGCTGCTTTTATTGTTTGCCATTGTATTCAACTCCTTTCTGTAACGTTAAGGTGTGAATAAAGGAAGAAGAATATGCAACAAACTGATATTTATTTTATAAAAAACATATTTTTACGTCGTTTGCCCTTCTAGAAGCTTAACAGGAAGACAGATTTCACGGGGGACATTACTAAATTCTCCTTCAATTTCTTTTAGTAAAATATCAATGGCTGTTTGAGCAATCGATTCGATTGGCTGTTGAATTGTAGTTAGGCCAGGTAACAAAGTCTGACTGGCTTCTGTTCCATCATAGCCCACGATTTTTAAATCTTTTGGGATGCATTTTCCTCTTTTTTGTGCTTCAGCAACTACTAAAGCTGCAAGTAAGTCATCGCTTGCAAAAATACCGTCTACTTCCGGATGTTCTTCAAAAACCTTAGAAATAGTTTCTCGCTGAATGTTGCGGTCAAAGGTATTTGAAATCTCATACGTGATAGGCTGTTTTCCGTACTGTTTCATCACGTTTTCATATGCTTTCCTTCTTAAGTTAGCTGGAGTTTCAAGTTTAAGGGGACCGTTAATATGAATAATATGCTTACAATCTTTTGAAATAAGCAATTCCGTGGCTTGTTCTCCTCCAGAATAGTTATCAGAAGATACGGTAGGAATATCTTTTGATAAATAATGATCGACTGCTACTACAGGAAGGCTTTGACTTTCGGAATCAAAAATACCTCTATTATAAGTAACGGCAATAACACCGTCTACCTGATTTCTGATAAGCATTTCTACATATTTTTTTTCTTTATCAATGCGATTCAGACTGTTACAAAGAAGTACTTTGTAGTTAAGGGAAGCACATATACTTTCAATATGAAAGGCTAACTCTCCGAAAAAAGGGTTGCTCGTTTGCGGGACAATCATCCCGATTAAATTTGTTCGCTTATTAAATAATGAACGCGCAATATCATTTGGGAAATAATTAATTTCTTTCATTGCTTTATAGACATTTTCTCGCGTTTCTTTGCTTATGTAACCACGGTTATTTAATACACGAGAAACTGTAGTCGGTGAAACACCTGCAATTTTTGCTACATCACTAATTTTGGCTTTCATCTAGTTTCCTCCTAATTTCTCCAAAACCTTGCTTTTATAGTATATATCTGCTGTGGAAAAGCCTTAAAATAAATGCAATCAAGCAAGCAGCTTTCCAGTCGCTACGTTTTATTTTGATACATAAAAATCTATGTAAGGATTGTAAACGGTTTATTGAACAACTTAAACATACCACAAAGCCCACTTTTACGCCTAATACAAGCTTTTTGCAATATAAAATGTGAAACCGGTTGACATATGAAACCGGTTGACATAAAATCAAGTTGAAAGTGCTTTCATTTTGTTAGATAAAAGATTTTATATCTTAAGCTAAAGGGGTAACTAAAATGAAAAGTTCAAAAAGTTTATATTGGAAGCTGAGTGCATATTTTTTCTTCTTCTTTTTTACGTGGTCGTCGAGCTACTCTTTATTTTCTATCTGGTTAGGGCAAGAGATTAAGTTGAACGGATCAGCTACAGGCTTAATCTTTTCTGTAAACGCTATCTTTGCATTGTGTATGCAGCCTTTGTACGGATATATATCTGACAGGATAGGTTTAAAGAAACACATTTTATTTTTTATTAGCTGTCTTTTAGTGTTTGTAGGACCATTTTATATTTTTGTTTATGGGCCCTTACTTCAATACAATGTGTTGATAGGAGCTATTATTGGAGGCTTATATTTAGGAGTAGCGTTTTTGGCGGGCATCGGAGCGATTGAAACATACATAGAGAAAGTCAGCCGAAAATATAAATTTGAGTACGGGAAATCTAGAATGTGGGGGTCATTAGGCTGGGCTGCAGCTACATTCTTTGCAGGACAACTATTTAACATTAATCCTCATATTAATTTTTGGGTGGCATCCGTTTCAGCGGTTATCCTAGTGGCTATTATTTTTTCTGTGAAGGTAGAAATGAGCAGCTATGAAATGGAAAAAGCTGAATCTGTCACGCTGAGAGATGTAGGTAATTTATTCTTATTGAAGGAATTTTGGTTTTTTATGATTTATGTTGTTGGCGTTACGTGCGTGTATGGGGTATACGATCAGCAATTTCCTATCTATTACGCATCTTTGTTTCCTACTGAATCGATAGGTAATCAAGTATTTGGCTACTTAAATTCGTTTCAAGTATTTTTAGAAGCCGGAATGATGTTCGCAGCACCGTTTATTGTAAATAAGATCGGTGCAAAAAATAGTTTGATTTTAGCAGGGTTTCTAATGGGATTTCGTATTATTGGGTCAGGACTTGTGGTTGGTCCAATTGGAATATCTTCGATGAAGCTTATTCATGCATTAGAACTTCCTATTATGCTCATTGCCATCTTTAAATATTTGGCAGCTAACTTTGACACGCGCCTATCTTCTATCCTTTATTTGGTTGGATTCCAATTCGCTTCACAAATAGGTGCTTCAGTTCTTTCACCCATAGCGGGAGGATTATATGATAGCGTAGGCTTTTCCCGTACCTATTTAATTATGGGAGGTATGGTTTTGGTATTTAACGTTATTTCCATGTTTACACTACTAAACTCTAAAAAACATAAGTTTATAAGAAAAGATGTACAAGAAAACACGCAGATTATATAGGGGGATATGATGATGTTAACGATAAATAAAATCGAGCAAGCTCAACGTTCATTAAATGAAGCAGAGAAAAAGGTAAATCATCAATATCGGTTAGGGTATCATATTATGGCGCCAGCGAACTGGATTAATGATCCGAATGGGTTGGTTCAGTATAAAGGAGAATATCATGTTTTTTATCAACATCATCCTTATGACGAGAATTGGGGACCGATGCATTGGGGACATGTCAAAAGCAAAGATCTTGTTCATTGGCAGCATTTACCGATTGCTTTAGCTCCTGGAGATACATTTGATAAAGATGGATGTTTTTCTGGAAGTGCCGTGGATAACCAAGGAGAGCTTACGCTAATTTATACAGGACATAATTATATAGACAAAGAGCTGGATACTTTTTTTCAAAACCAAAATATAGCTGTTAGTAAAGACGGCATTACCTTTGAAAAAGTAGAGGTCAACCCAGTTATTGCGGAGCCGCCGGCAGATAGTTCTCATCATTTTCGAGACCCTAAAGTATGGAAGCACGAGGATTTCTGGTATATGATTCTAGGAAACTCAACAAAGAAACAAGAGGGACGCGTTATTTTATACCGGTCTTCAAATTTACGAAAATGGGAATATGTTGGCGTCCTTGCTAAAAGCGATGGAGATCTAGGATATATGTGGGAGTGTCCGGACTTCTTTGAGTTAGACGGAAAGCATGTGTTAATGATTTCTCCTCAAGGGATAGAAGCAAAAGGTGATTCCTATCACAACCTTTTCCAAACGGGATATTTAGTTGGAGAATATAGTTATGAAACCAATACCTTTCATCATGGGTCATTTACTGAATTAGATCACGGCCACGATTTTTATGCTGTTCAAACGCTTTTAGATGATAAAGGAAGACGAATTGCAATCGGGTGGATGGACATGTGGGAAGCTAATATGCCAACGAAAGAGGATGGATGGTGCGGTGCGCTAACGCTTCCGAGAGAACTAACTTTAAGAGAGGATAAAGTGTTAATGAACCCCGTCCAAGAGCTGACATTACTTCGGAAAACTCAATATAATATGCTAACCAATAAAGCTCTTTCTGAAAGCTATGTAGTAGAAGTAAATGAAGATTTGCTAGAGATACAAGCTGTATTTGATTTAGCGGACTGCCAAGCTTCATCAGTAGGAATAAAAATTTGTGGAATAAACAATGAAGGAACGCTTATGTGTTATAACCTTAATGAGCAAAAGCTAGTGCTTGACTGTACTCACTCGGGAAAAGAAGATGGAGTGAGGAAAGTAGCGTTGCAAGCAGGTGAGACACTAGCTTTACGAATATTTGTGGATCGTTCTTCCATCGAAGTATTTGCAAACGAAGGACAAGCTACCATGACAAGCCGCATTTATCCAAAAGAAACCAGGCTTGGAATTGAGTTATTTACTGAAGGAGGAGACGTAATCGTAAAAGAGTTAACGTATTGGAATTTAAAAGATATTTGGGGGTAAAATACAGAGGAAGAAGTATATTAATACTTCTTCTTTTTTGAGCATTTAATAGCTCGTCAACAAAGTGGCGGTATATAAATGGATAAGGCACTTTAGATTAAAAGTACGAGCAAATACGATATAATAGTAAAAGAGATAATGAATGAAAGAGAAACTGTCCTGCTCTAAGATGCCCAAAAGAAAGCAGGATAGAGCAGGGCTGCTGCACTTATAAAACCACGATCAGTAAAGAAAAGAGTTATGTTTTAAGACACAAGAAGAAAAGGAGATACGATGACTAATCAAAAAGAAACAGGATGGAATTTACGTAATAGCTATGCGGAGTTACCAAACATTTTTTTTACGCCTCTTGATCCTAATCCAGTGAGTTCACCTAAAATAGTCAAATTTAACGACTCTTTAGCCGCATCTCTAGGGTTACAAAAAGAACAGCTGCAAAGCCAAGAAGGAGTTAGCATTTTGGCTGGAAACAGTGTTCCAAAAGGTGCTTTCCCACTTGCACAGGCTTATGCAGGACATCAATTTGGCCACTTTAACATGCTAGGAGACGGACGGGCTATGCTGATAGGGGAGCAAGTTACGCCTTCGGGTGAACGAGTGGATCTTCAGCTTAAAGGCTCAGGCCGAACTCCGTATTCCCGGGGTGGAGACGGTCGTGCAGCTCTGGGACCTATGCTGCGTGAGTATATGATTAGTGAGGCGATGCAGGCCCTTGGTATTCCGACTACTCGGAGCCTGGCAGTCGTAACAACAGGCGAATCCATTGTTCGCGAAAAAGAACTGCCGGGGGCGATTTTGACGCGTGTAGCTTCCAGTCACCTTCGTTTTGGCACATTTCAATTTGCTGCAAAATGGGGAACAGTCGAAAACCTTCAAGCTTTAGCTGACTATGCATTAGAACGTCACTTTTCCCACATAGAAAAGAATGAAAAAAAATATTTATCATTGCTTCAAGAAGTGATTAAGCGTCACGCTACCCTAGTTGCTAAATGGCAGCTTATTGGTTTTATTCATGGCGTCATGAATACGGATAATATGACAATTAGCGGAGAAACAATTGATTATGGGCCATGTGCATTTATGGATACCTATGATCCAGAAACTGTATTTAGTTCAATTGATGTACAAGGGCGCTATGCATATCAAAATCAACCAGGCATTACAGGGTGGAATCTTGCGAGGTTTGCTGAAGCTTTATTACCTCTGTTGGATCAAGATATAGAAAAAGCAGTTGAAATAGCACAAAACGCCGTGACGGAATTTCCAAAATTCTATCGAGAAAACTGGCTGGCGGGTATGCAGGCTAAACTTGGGCTTTTTAACGAAGAAAAAGAAGATGAAGCATTATTCCAAGAGCTTCTTAGCATGATGAAAACCTATAAAGCTGACTATACAAATACATTTCGTGCATTAACTTTCAATAAGCTAGGAAAGAGTGACCTGTTTGAAAGCGAAGAATTTGCACAGTGGCAGGAGTTATGGCAGAAAAGACTAGGCAGACAAAAACAATCTAAAGCAGAGTCGGAAGAGCTTATGAAACATAACAATCCCGCTGTCATTCCTCGAAATCACCGAGTAGAAGCAGCGCTAGATGCAGCACAAAAAGGAGACTACAGCGTTATGGAAGATCTTCTAGAAGTGCTTTCTAGCCCATATGAATCGCCGGATCAGTCAGAGTATTGTACACCGTCTGCTCCGTCTAATCAGCCTTATCAAACGTACTGCGGCACTTGATTTATTTAGATAAGAACAGCTATTTAAAGACAGCATAAATGAAATCAAAAAGAGCTCTTTATAAAGAGCTCTTTTTGATTTCCTGAAAAATGTATGATTGATTAATTGAAATGATAGCGATTCCTTGGGAAGAGCTGCATAAAATTTAACAGTATAAAAGAATCAAAATAAAAAGAGATTACCTAATTCTTTTGTCTCTTATTATTACCAGTAGAAACTATTATATAATAAATTATTCCACTATTTCACAAAAAATACATTAACGATATTTTCTTGAAGTTTGGGTACTTTAACAGCTGTAGAAAAGCTTATAAAAGAATAGTAGGTTAAATATGATGATGAATTTGCCGATTTAATTAAAAAGTTAAAGATTTAAGACTTTATAACTAAATTAAAAAAACAAAGGGAGAAAAAAGGGTATGATCACTCCATTTTACCTATTTGACTTTTCAATATTATGCAAGTAATCTTGGAAAGGTAATGGAACCGGTTCTGTTATTTCACCAGATGGATATGACTTCTCGATACATAGAAAATGGATCACTTGTGAGTAACACAAGAAAAAGTATGATACAAAAGGGAGAAAACAGATGAACATTAAGAAAATCGCAAAGCGAACAACAGCATTATCTTTTGCTGCAGCTATGTTAGTAGGTGCTGGACCTCAAACATGGGCAGCTGAAAGCAATCATAAAGATACAAATAATAATTATAGAGTTTCTCATATTACACGTGATAACATGCTGAAAATTCCTCAGCAGCAAAAAAGCGAACAGTTTAAAGTTCCAGCTTTTGATAAAGCAACAATCAAAAATATTGCCTCTGCAAAAGGGTATGATAAATCGGGTAATTTAATTGACTTAGACGTATGGGACAGCTGGCCTCTGCAAAATGCTGACGGAACAGTAGCCAACTACCATGGTTACCAAGTTGTATTTGCGCTAGCAGGCAATCCTAAAGATGCGGATGATACATCTATTTATGTGTTTTATAAAAAAATAGGTGAAGAGTCGATTGACAGTTGGAAAAATGCAGGAAGAGTGTTCAAAGACAGTGATAAATTTGTACCGAATGACCCTCATTTGAAAAAACAAACACAAGAATGGTCAGGATCTGCTACTTTAACATCAGACGGAAAAGTACGCTTATTCTATACTAATTTTTCAGGTGCAAACTATGGAAAACAAACTTTAACAACAGCTCAAGTAAATGTATCTCAGCCAAGTGCAGATACGTTAAAAATTGAAGGTGTTGAAGATCATAAATCCATTTTTGATGGTGATGGTAAAAAATATCAAAATATTCAGCAGTTTATCGACGAAGGCGCATATGGTTCAGAAGATAATCATACGTTGAGAGATCCTCACTATGTAGAAGATAAAGGGCATAAATACCTTGTGTTTGAAGCAAACACAGGAACTGAAGATGGTTATCAAGGGGAGGATTCTCTTTACAATCGAGCTTACTACGGTGGAAACAATCCGTTTTTCCAATCAGAAAAAGAGAAATTACTGCAGAGTTCTAATAAAAAGAAAGCCTCTTTAGCAAACGGCGCATTAGGCATTGTAGAACTAAATAACGACTATACCTTAAAAAAAGTAATGGATCCACTGATTACCTCAAACACGGTAACAGATGAAATTGAACGCGCAAATGTATTCAAAAAAGATGGAAAATGGTACTTATTCACAGATTCTCGCGGGTCTAAAATGACCATTGATGGTATCGGCCAAGATGACGTATATATGCTAGGATACGTATCAAATACGCTGACAGGAAAATACAAACCGCTAAATGATACAGGACTTGTTTTACATATGAACCTCGATCCTAATGACAAAACGTTCACGTATTCACATTTTGCAGTTCCGCAAGTTAAAGGAGACAATGTCGTGATTACAAGTTACATGACAAACAGAGGCTTCTATTCAGAGGAACACTCTACGTTTGCTCCTAGCTTCTTGTTAAGTATTAAAGGATCAAAAACAGCTGTTGTGAAAAATAGTGTTTTACAACAAGGACAATTAACTGCAGATAAATAATTTTTAAAAACGAAAGAGAATGGCGACAACTGCTGCTGTTTTCTTTCGTTTTATTATGTAAGCAAAAATATGCTGTAACTGCAGTGCTAAGTAAAATGAAAAAGTAGTATATACAGATTCACAGTTATTCAAAGAAAATGAAACATTCAGACAGACTATAACTTTAAGAATGAAACCGGTTGACATGCAAGGTTGACTAACTTAATATATTTACATATAATGGCTTGAAACGCTTTCATAGATTAGTATGACATGATGGTACTTATAGATGAAATAACTTGTAGTAGTAGGGAATGCCTCATTTCTTTGAAAGAGAACCTCCCGATCGTGAACTGAAAATAAAGAAGGTGCTTCTAATGAAACGAATTGATAAGGTATACAATCAGCTGTTGAGTAATTTTCAGGGGTTTACAGAAGTGGAACTTTTACATAAACAAGGAAGCTCAGCGATTGAAATTGCTGAACAGTTAGATTTAGAGAGATCTAATGTAAGTCTTGAACTGAACAAACTTGTCCGGATGCAAAAAGTAATCAAAATTAAAATGTTCCCCGTTCGCTACGTTCCGCTAGAGATTGTCGAAACCATTTTTCGTCAAAAGTGGGATACGAATAAGATGGAAGTAGAAAAACTAGAGCAGCTATCTAATGAGGGAAAAGAAGAAGCTCTTCCTGCTAATCCTTTTGAATTAATGATTGGAGCTACAGGCAGTTTGAAAAAATCGATTTCTCAAGCAAAAGCTGCTGTTCTTTACCCGCCCAACGGATTACATATGCTGCTATTAGGCCCCACGGGATCAGGAAAATCTCTTTTTGCAAAACGAATCTATCAATTTGCCTTATATTCAGAGAGGCTAAAAACAGATGCCCCGTTCATTACCTTTAACTGCGCTGATTATTACCATAATCCTCAATTACTTCTTTCTCAGTTATTTGGTCATAAGCAAGGGAGTTTCACTGGAGCAACTGAAAGTAAAGTAGGTTTAGTAGAACAAGCAAATGAAGGCATTCTCTTTATGGATGAAATACACCGGCTTCCTCCTGAAGGCCAAGAAATGCTTTTTTACCTCATTGATCAAGGCACGTACAATCGCCTAGGGGAAACAGATCATAAGCGAACGTCTAAAGTATTAATTATTTGTGCTACAACTGAAAATCCCGGTTCAGCCTTACTGCAAACTTTCTTAAGAAGAATTCCGATGACTATCCATATTCCGTCATTAGAAGAGCGATCTCTAAAAGAAAAGATTCGTCTCACAACGTTTCTTTTAGAACAAGAAGCTAAACGAATTAATAAAAAGCTAAGTGTCCACATTGATGTATTAAATGCTTTAATACACACTGAAAAATTCGGGAATGTAGGGCAGTTAAAGTCCAATGTACAGCTCGTTTGCGCACATGGGTTTTTAAATAACCTTGATAGTAAACATATGGTGGAACTTACAGTGAGAGATTTGCCTGACGATATTAAACGAGATTGGATTTCAAATAGTAAAAATATGGAGCGCAGCAGAAAAATTTCTGAATATGTAAACCTCAAAACGATCATTTCTCCGGCTATGGAGAGCCGAGAAATAAAAATGGAGGAAGACGTATCATTTAATTTATATCAGTTAATAGAAGAAAAAGTAGATGTTTTAACAAAAGAAGGTTTATCTCAAGAAGACATCAATCAATATATTCTTACCGACATTCATTTGAATGTTCGGAGCTTTTTTAATCAAAAAAATGGCCAGAGTTCTAATTTAATGAAATTCGTAGAAGATGACGTGATTCAACTTACTAAAGAATTAAAACATTTAGCAGAAAAAGAATTGAACTGTAAATTTGATCGCAGATTTATTCATTTTTTAAGTATGCATATGGACTCCTTTTTAAAGCGAAAAAAACAAGTAGACGTATTAAATACAAAGGAGATAGATGAAATTCGCGAAACATATCCAAAAGAATATGCGGTAGCCCTGCTTTTTAAAAATCGAATTGAAAAGTGGTTTAACATTGTCGTGCCAGAAATAGAAGTCATTTATCTCACAATGGTTATTCAATCCATTCGAACGTTAGAAGAAAATAAGCGAGTGGGGATTGTAGTTGCTGCACATGGAAACAGCACGGCCACTTCTATGGTAGAAGTGGCTACGGAGCTTTTAGGAAGCACTCCTATTATAGCTATTGATGTGCCTTTGACGGTATCTCCGGTCGAGATTGTAGATAGGTTAATCCAGGGAATTAAGACAGTAGATGAAGGAGAAGGCGTATTAATGCTTGTGGACATGGGCTCGCTTGCCATGTTAGAAAGCAAGTTGGAACAAAAAACAGGGACTAAAATTAAAACCATCAGCAATGTGACGACGTCTATGGTGTTAGACACTGTTAGAAAAGTAAATTATTTAGATTTAAATTTATATGCCATATTTGATTCGGTGCAAAAAGACTTTATGGAATTTATAGATAAGCAGCAGCACGTGTTTGGAAAAAAGAAAGCACTTGTTTCTATTTGTACAACAGGAAGCGGTACAGCAAAACAATTAGAAAAAATCTTAACGATTATTTCACGCAAAGTATCTCAAGAACCTATTAAAATTCTAACCGTTTCTTCTATTAAATTAGCAGCAAACATTCGAGAAATTCAAAAAGAATATGAAATTGTTGCAACAGCAGGTACCAAAAACCCTAAGATTGATGCGCCTCATGTATCATTAGAAGTCCTTATTGAAGGGCAGGGAGAGCAAATACTTCAACAGGCAATTACAAAAGAAACGATACGCTATGATGACGAGAAAACCGAAGCGAATATTGTGGTGCGTGAACTTTGCGAAGAAAACTTGCGAAAGTACCTTCTATTTATTAATCCATACCTCATAAGTGAAATGCTGTTAGAGTGGTTAAGTCACGTACAAGATGAGTTAGAAATGGAATTAAGCAACACTGTTATGATTCGAATTGTGATCCATACAGCCTTTGCTTTAGAAAGAATGATAAAAAATGAACCTCTTACTTTTCCAGAGGATGAAGAAATCACTCATCAGTTAGAAAATATTTATCAAAAAACGGAAAAAACATTACAAGCCGTCGAAAAAAAGCTGAAACTTACCTTAACAAGAGATGAAAAATTATTTATTGCTACCATTTTTGCGGATGAAATGTAAAAATCATATTATAATTCTGAGAAACTAGTTTGATTTATATGCCACTAGTTTCTTTTTTTATCCCACTTTTTAAATAACAGAAAAACCTGTATTAAAACGCATGACGTTTTGATACAGGTTTGTTTATTTTAAGAAACCTGTATCAACAACACAGAAAAAGGTATTGAAAAATAAATGAAAGCGCTTAACACTCTTTGTTGGCACGATACTTGCAATAAATAAGTGTAGAACGTAAAAGAGAGGAGCAAGTGTACATGATTTCAGTCATTATTAGTGGACATGGTGATTTCGCACCAGCATTAGAAGGGTCTTCCAAAATGATATTTGGTGAAGAGAATCACGTAGTAGCCGTACCTTTTCTAAAAGGAGAGGGTATCCAAACCCTTGAAGAAAAATATAAGCAGGCACTAGAGGAAATGCCTTTAGAAAATGAAGTGCTTTTTTTAGTCGATATTTTCGGAGGTACACCCTACAATGCGGCTACTCCCTATATCCTTAAAAATAAAACAGCGGATATGGTATCCGGAGTTAACTTGCCTATGCTGTTAGAAGTGTTAGCCATGCGAGAACACGTTACGTTAAAAGAGATGTTAGGAAGATTAAAGCAAGTGAATGAAGAAAGTTTTCAAGTGTGCAGTGAACATTTGGAGAAAATCCAGCAAGCAAACCAAATCGGAGAGGATGGATTATTATGAAAATCGTTTTAGCAAGAATTGATGATCGCTTTATTCACGGGCAGGTATTAACAAGATGGATCAAAACAAATGCAGCAGATCGAATTATTATTGTTTCAGATGAGGTGGCAGCGGATGAAATGCGAAAAACGCTTATACTTTCTGTGGCTCCTTCGAATGTAAAAGCGAGCGCTGTCTCGATTTCTAAAATGACAAAAGCCTTTCATAGTCCGCGTTATCAGGATACAACAGCCATGCTGCTGTTTGAAAACCCCGCAGACATTGTCGCTCTTGTTCAAGCGGGCGTACCTATTGAGACAGTAAACGTAGGGGGCATGCGTTTTGCTAATGACCGAAAACAAATCACCAAATCTGTAAGCGTTACCGAAAAAGATATCGATGCTTTTGAGAAGCTGCAGGAACTAGGCGTAAAGCTTGAGTTGCGCCAATTACCTTCAGATTCTAGTGAAAATTTTATTCAACTACTGAGAAACGAAACAAAAATCAAATAAGGAGATGAGTTTATGTCTTCCATACAAATTATTTTATTATTAGTCATTGCAGCGGTAACTGGCATCGCAAGCGTGTTGGACGAAGGGCAATCCCATCGTCCTCTCATTGCCTGCACGTTAGTAGGCTTGGTGCTTGGAGATTTAAAAACCGGCATTATTTTAGGTGGAACACTGGAATTAATGGCTCTTGGATGGATGAATGTTGGATTGGCGATGGCACCTGATACGGCTATTGCTTCTGTTATTTCAACTATTTTAGTTATCACAGCTGGTCAGGGGATTGGTGAAGGCATTGCGGTAGCTATAGCTTTAGCAGCTGCAGGGCAAGTACTCACCATTTTTGTTCGTACCATCACAGTATTTTTAATTCATCGAGCTGATAAGTATGCGGAAGAAGGAAACTTTAAAGGAATTGAAATTATGCATATTACTGCTATGGGTTTTCAGGCTCTCCGCGTTATGATTCCAACTTTAATTGTTACATTAATCAGCGTAAGCGCCGTGCAAACTTTCCTCGGAAATATTCCGGAAGTTATTACAAAAGGCCTGCAAATTGGAGGAGGCATTATCGTGGTCGTAGGATATGCCATGGTTATCAATATGATGAACATTCCTCATTTAAAGCCCTTTTTCTATATCGGGTTCTTATTGGCGGCATTTACAGGGTTTAACCTGGTAGGATTTGGAGCGCTGGGTCTTTGTTTAGCACTTCTTTATCAGCAAGTAATGCAGCAGCGAAATCAAATGCAGCCGGCGGGCGTTCCCGCAGCTACAGGGAGCGAACAAGTATATGATGATGACGATGATTTAGATGCCTAAACGGCGAACTTAAGGGAGGGATAGAGATGGAAAATGAAAAAAGATTAACGAAAAAAGATATCTTTAGCATGTTCATTCGTTCGAATTTTTTACTCGGTTCATTTAACTTTGAGCGTGTTCAGGCAATGGGCTACTGTTATGTTATGATTCCGGCAATCAAACGTTTATACGGACCAGGGGCACAGCGAAATGCAGCACTAAAGCGGCATTTAGAATGGTTCAATACACATCCATGGATTTCTGCACCTATATTCGGCGTAACAGCAGCAATGGAAGAAGAAATGGCAAACAAAAAAGATTTTGATGAAAAAGCTATCAGCGGAATGAAAATTGGATTAATGGGGCCGCTTGCTGGTGTAGGAGACCCTATTTTCTGGGGAACGCTGCGGCCAGTTCTCGCAGCACTAGGCGCATCTCTTGCGTTAGGCGGGAATATTGCCGGGCCACTGCTGTTTTTCATCTTAATTAATGCCATTCGATTAAGTACAAAATATTATGGATTAAAATATGGCTATTTAAAAGGAACAGAAATTTTAAAAGATTTAGTAGGGAATCGAATTCAAAAACTGACGGAAGGTGCGTCCATTTTAGGACTCTTTGTAATGGGAGCATTGGTTTCGAAATGGACCACTATTAATATACCAGTGGTTGTTTCTAGGATCAAAGATGATTCTGGTAAAGTTGTCGTGAAAACCGTGCAAGACGTACTCGATAGTATTCTACCGGGACTGCTACCTTTAGCGCTAACTTTATTAGTAGCATGGATGCTTCGAAAAGGTACAAATCCGCTGCTTATTATTTTCGGTATTTTCTTAATCGGTATAGGAGGTTATTGGATCGGCTTTTTAGGCTGATAAATAAGAGGAGTCATCTATTCTTCTAGCATCTGCTGGTGAACATGTTTTACATAGCCAGTATGCCAATAAAGGAGGAAAGGAAGATGAAAAGAACCGTCAAAAAGTTATTAATGATTGGAGTCGCTTGTTCTATAAGCTTGTTTTCTGTATACCCTGTATTAGCTGATAATACAGGGTATTATCAAGAAAAATACCGGAATCAATTTCATTTTTCTCCAGAAGCGAACTGGATGAACGATCCAAATGGAATGGTCTATTATAACGGGGAGTATCACCTTTTTTATCAGTATTATCCTTACGGTACCACCTGGGGACCTATGCACTGGGGGCATGCAGTTAGTACAGACTTAGTGAAATGGAAACACTTGCCGGTTGCTCTTTCGCCAGATGAGAACGGAGAGATCTTTTCAGGAAGTGCCGTTATTGATTGGAATAATACCGCAGGGTTTGGAAAAGAAGCGATGGTAGCTATCTTTACGCACTCGGGCAGTAAAGGGCAGGTGCAAAGTCTAGCATACAGCAAGGACAGCGGAAGAACGTGGACCAAATATGAAGGAAATCCTGTTATGCCGAATCCCCCAGTTCCTGACTGGCGCGACCCAAAAGTATTTTGGCACGACCAAACCAAGCAGTGGGTGATGTCTTTAGCTGCTAAAGATAAAATCATGTTTTATACATCACCTGACTTAAAAAGTTGGAAATACGCAAGTGAGTTTGGATCTGACGGAGGGATTCAAGCAAACGGTCAAAGCGGTGCCTATTCATATACTTTGTCTGAACAAAAAGGTCAATCCTTTACTCTAGAGGGAGAAATTACACTTGTAGAAAAGAATGGACGCGAAGGTGCAGGAGGCCTTGTTTTTCGTTCTAATGAAGATGCAACAAACGCATATACCGTCAATTTAGATGCTGAAAAGAACCTCTTAACACTTAACAAAGTAGAGAAAGGAAGCGTAACGACCGTTGTTTCAAAGTCAATGAGGCTGGATACGTCACAAGCGTATCATGTGAAAGTAGAAGCAAACAGTCACCGCTTTAAGATACTGCTAAATGGAAAACAGGTTTTAGAAGGTAGTGATGCATCCTTTGAAAACGGTCAGTTTGGACTAACAGCATGGAATTCCACAGCTGTCTTTCGTCATGTTAAATTTACGAATCAATCTAATTTCATCACCAATCTATCTAACTGGAAATCTGTTACGGGAACGTGGAATGATACTGCTGCTGGAAAAATCGGTAAATCTGACAGCGACGGATATATTATGAGTGAAGAACAGGGAGACCAGTTCATTTACGAGTCAAATATGACATTTTTGAATGAAAACCATGGTTCAGGTGCACTACTTTTCCGAGCAGACGCGGAAGCCAAAAACGGATATATAGCTAGCGTGGATGCTTCTAAGGATACAGTCAAACTAGTAAAGCTTGAAAATGGCATTTCAACTGTACTTGCTGAAACAAACGAAAAAATTGATACGAGCAAATCACATCAAGTAAAAGTAACTGCATCGGGAAATGAACTTGATTTGCATATAGACGATAACTTCACCCTTACTGCAAAAGATGAAACTTTTTCAAAAGGATTGTTTGGACTACATGTTAATCAATCTTCAGTCCGGTTTCAAGACGTTAACATGACAAAGTTTATTGATACAGATGAAAAAGAAATTAAAAATAAAAGTTTTGAAACAGGAGATCTCACCGGCTGGAAAACAATAAAAGGAAATGCATTCACAAATGATCATGTAACGGATGCAACCGCAAATTGGAGCGGTCTTTTTGAACAAAAAGGAAAGTATCATTTATGGGGTTTTTCTGATAAGCAAGATGGCGATAATGCCACTGGAGAATTACATTCGTCTTATTTTAAATTGAGCGGTTCAGGTGAAATTAATTTGTTAATGGGAGGCGGAAACGACCCCACAAACCGCTATGTAGCCTTAGTCCGGGCATCCGACGATAAAGAATTGATTCGTCAAGCGAATACAAAGTTTGCAGATGAAAAGTACCAGCGCTACGTATGGGATGCTTCTAAGTATATAGGAGAAGTACTGTACATTAAAGCCGTTGATCAAGCTGTAGGCGGATGGGGGCATATTAATCTAGATGATGTAAATGTATTTAATACAGAAAAAATGCCGGAGAAAGTAGACAGTGTAGCAAAAGAACCAGAGGAAGCTAAACAAAGAGAAGGCGGAGAGCTTTCAGATTGGAACACAGTGTCAGGAGAATGGGTGAATTCAACTCACGGAAGCAACGGAGGCATTTGGGAGTGTCCTACTTTACTCGAACTGCCGGTTGATGGAGACAGCACGAAGAAAAAATGGGTGCTGCAAGTCAGCATCAATGATGGAGCGGCAGCTGGAGGTTCAGGGATGCAGTACTTTGTTGGCGATTTCGACGGAAAAACATTTAAAAATGAAAATCCGCCAGAGGAAGTGCTTTGGACAGATTATGGTGCCGACTTTTATGCCGCTGTAGATTGGAGCGGAGTTGAAGGAGATAACGGAGAAAAGTATTGGCTAGGCTGGATGAGCAACTGGCAATATGCCAACAATACTCCAACTACTACTTGGAGAAGCTCTATGTCAATCCCAAGAAAAATAGAACTCACCAACACAGCAAAAGGGCTTCGTTTAAAACAAATACCTGTTTCAATTAATTCAATTCGCAATAAGCAAGAAAAAAAGGTGTTGAAGAATCTGATGGTCGTTGAAAATAAAAATCTTCTGTCAGGCATACAGGAAAACAAATATGAAATTATTGCAGAATTCGATGTTTCAAATACAGATGCACAAGAATTTGGTTTTCAAATTCAAAAAGAAGGCAGTGAAAATACAAAAGTCAGCTATAACGTAAACAAGCAGCAATTATTTGTTGACCGAACAAACTCTGGAAGTTTTGATTTTGGTAAAAATGTGAAAGGCAAACACTCTGCTCCCATGCTTCCAAAAGCCGGAAAGGTTAAGCTTCATATGTTTGTAGACCAGTCGTCTGTAGAAGTATTTGGCAATGACGGCACTGCAGTAATAACAGACCAGCTCTTTCCAACGCTTTCAAGCAATAAAATAAAGCTTTATAGCAAAGGAGGAGCTGTAAAATTAAATTCTCTCAAGATGTATCCATTAAAATCTATTTGGAATAAAAGTCCTGTTGACACAAACTTATCTGAATGGAAGAATATTAGCGGACTATGGGCCGATACGATTAACGGAAAACAAGGACGAAGCAAAGAAGATACCTTTACCTTATCATCAAAAGAAGCAAAAAATTTCACATATGAGGCAAAAATAAAGGTGTTAGACGATTCTGTTTCAAATTCTACAGGAGCAGGAGCGCTAGTATTCCGTTCGGATGAACAGGCAAATAACGCTTACGCTGCGAATGTAGATGTGCTTAATAATCAAGTGAAACTCATTGCGTTTAGAGATGGAATAGGAAAGGATCTCATTATTTACGACGATGGGGGAAAGCTGGATTTAAAACCAAATACGGATTACCATCTAAAAGTGATGGCTGAAGGAGAACACATTCAAGTTCATCTCGATGGCAAGCTGGTGATCGATACAATGGACCCTACCTTTTCAGAAGGTTATGCTGGGCTAAACGTGTGGAATTCTACTAGTTTGTTTAATGAAGTGAAATTTGAAATAGTGGATTAAGGGATTGTGAAAGCTGCCGTTTACTAAGGCAGCTTTCTTGATCAGTTTATAGTAATTTTTTTAGAGGGACTAAGAAGCTGAACGCACTTCTTCTCTTAATTCATAATAACTAAGCTTTTTCTCAATGACTACAAACAGCCTTTCAAAGAAAAAGCAAAGAATCCAGTAAATAAGTGAAGCGACCAGATACATTTCTAAATATCTATACCCATCATTGGCGATGACCTTAGATATCGCCATAATTTCAACTACTTTTACCGCAAAAGCAAGAGAAGTGGCTTTAATTAAACTAATAAAAATGTTTCCAAGGTTAGGAATAGCGGCTACTAAAGATTGGGGGAAGATAATTCTTTTAATAGCTTGAAAAGTAGTCATTCCTATTGAATATGCAGCTTCAAATTGACCACGGTCAATGGTTTGAATAGAAGAACGGAATACCTCTGATTGATAAGCAGAGGTATTTAATGTATACGCAATTAAAGCATAAATTAAAGGTGAAATAGTATCCCCACCTAAGTGCCATCCTTGAGTCTCGTTTAGAAATTCTATAAAAATAGGGATTCCGTAGAAAAATACATAGAGCTGTACGAGCAATGGAGTGCCTCTCATAAATGAGACGTATATAACAGCTATTTGCTCTAGCAGTGGAATTTTATATATTCTGCATACCGCAATGAAAAGACCAAAAATACTTCCTAACGCCATTGAAATGATCGATATTGTTAGTGTTAAAGGCACACCTTTTAAGACTTCAGGAGTTTGCTCCAAAGCAAATCGCAAATCAATAATAGGCAATCATGTTCACTCCTTTACTAGTGCAGGCTATTTAGAGATGCTGACCCTGCCTTTTTTAAAATGTTTCTCTAAATTACTGACTATGATTTCAATTACGATACACATGCTCCAATAAACAAGTGAAATCGTAACATAAATTTCAAACATTCCTATTCCATAGTTGTTGCCCAAAATGAGGCGAACTTGCCCCATAATATCAATAATCCCAATGCTAAAAGCAAGTGCAGTATCTTTTAATAATGAAATCGTAGCATTTCCTAAATTAGGTAGTGCTGCTACAAACGCTTGAGGAAGGATAATTCTTCTTAAGGATTGAAAATAGTTCATGCCTATACTATACGCTGCTTCGAACTGGCCGTTATCAATCGAGAGATATGCTGAACGAATAACTTCCGATAAAGGAGCGGCAGTATGTAAGGAAAAAGCAATCACCAAGAAAGTGATGCGACTCCAGCTGTTAATGTCGATATGCACGAGCAGCAGCAGCTGAGGAAGGCCAAAGTATACAAGAAACAGCTGAACAAGCAGCGGTGTACAGCGCATAAAAGATAAATAGATGGTAGCCATTTTAGAAAGAACAGGCTTTTTTTGAATGCGTATCAGGGCAATCACGAAACCTAAAAGCAACGAAAAAAGTAGAGAAAGGCCTAACATAAATAGCGTTAAAGGAAGTTTATCTACCACTTGCCACAATAGTTTTAACCAATCATGAAAATCAGTACTAATCATATCTCACCCCGCCTTAATGATGAATTCTTATACTCATTTAATCTTGAAAATTGAAGTTTTGTTGATTAATATACTTTAAGTCTTTAAAGAAATTTACTTTAAACCATTTTTCAGCCAAGTTTTCTAGCGTCCCGTCATTTTTTAATTTGACTGTCGCTTTATCAATTTCATCAGCAAGTTTTTGATTATTTTTATTAAAGACTAACCAAGTTGGTTCTTTTGATACAATGCCTCCTACTTTTAAATTTAATTTGAGCTGTTTTTGTACTTCGTTAAATGTTGTTACGTTTAAAAAAATAGCATCCGCTTTACCTTTATCCACTAACTTTAAGTTTTCTGCCGTAGAAGGGTTATCAATGCTTTCTAATGTTAAAGGCTTAGTGGCATGTTCTTTGTTATAAGCATTTAAAATAGCGCGCAATCCACCCGTAGCCGATACAGGTGGAAACTTTTTACCTACCATATCGTCAAGTGTTTTGATATCGTTTCGTGATTTTTGTGTGACTAAAGCTGTTAAAGAATAACCATATTCATGTGCAGGATAAAGAAACTTTTCTTCACGTTCAGGGTTTTTAAAGAACCAGTTGATGGCGAAATCATATTTTCCTGTCGAGACACCTACCAAATTTGTTTCTTCTTCCCCAAGCGTATATTCAAATTTGTATTCCGGAAGCTTTTTTTCAAGCTGTTTTAAATAATCCATATCATATCCAATAGGCTCATTCTGGTCGTTCGTAAATAGAAAAGGCGGATTTACTTCATCACTCAAAGCAACTTTGACTACTTTTTTATCGCTATTTTCTGAGCTAGAGCTTTGAGAGCATCCTCCTAAAGCTATAATCAGTCCAATTGCCAAAGTTAAAGTAAAGCATAATTTTTTCATCGTTTTATTCCTCCTGATACTAATTTCTGTTTGACGAGTAATAAAAAAGCACCGAAAAAGCTGCTAAAAAGCTTTTTCGGTGCCATTGGTGATCCAGTAGGCGGTGAACTTTATATTGCAAAACAAAAGAGGCTCTTCAAACGTTATCGATATGTTTAAAGAACCTCTGGTTGACCAGGCGGCCTGATTAATATGAAGTCTATATTAAGTTAATTATTCCCATTTGTAAAGTCGGTTTTTGGGGTAACATAAACATTTTGGTTAGATTTTTTAGACTTTCTATCTAATGCTCGATTGAAGCATCTAAGTACAGTTATTACACATAAAATACGTAATCTCACGGTTTAAAAATACTAAATTGACAGTTAAAAAGATGTTTGGTATATTTTTCAAAAGATTTAAAATTCTTATAGGAATTATCGGATTTAAAAATGTTTGTTAAACATATAGTGGAAATAGAACAGTCGACCAGACGAATGGAGACAAAAATGACGAGGATTCCCTCAGAGTTTTTGTCTTTTTTAGTGGCAGAAGATTAGCACTATATGTTTAATACATCACAAATGGTGGAGGTAGAGAGAGAAATGAAGAAATTTGTATGGCTTTTTGCATTATTAGCAGTGATTACTGTTGTGGGGGGATGTGGAAATAAAGAAAAAGCATCTGGCCAAAATAGTGACAAGAAAGAAGATGTAGTTCTTAAAGTGGGAGCAGCTTCCACGCCGCATGCCGAAATTTTAAAGTATGTGGAACCTGATTTGAAAAAAGAAGGTATAAAGTTGGACATTGTAAATATTAAAGACGGCATACAGACAAATGAACAAACAGCAAATGGAGAATTAGATGCCAACTATTTTCAGCATACGCCGTACTTAGAGCAAACGAATAAAGACAGTGGATTAAATCTTGTCAGCGTGAAAAACGTTCATATTGAACCTTTTGGAGTGTATTCCAAAAAAATAAAATCAATTGACGATTTATCCAAAGGAGCAAAGGTTGCTGTTCCTAATGATCCAGTGAACTTTTCACGTGCACTAGAGCTTTTCGAGGCTAATGGAATCATTGAATTAAACAAGAAACCTAGTGGTAGCTCTTATACGGTTGAAGATATTTCAAAGAATAAAAAGAAGCTAGACTTTGTTGCAGTAGACGGCCCGCTTCTTGTACGCTCTCTTGATGATGTAGAAGCTTCAGCTATCAATACAAATTACGCTCTTGAAGGCGGGTTCAAACCAACTGAAGATGCGTTAATTATTGAAAAGAAAGAGTCTCCTTATGTAAATATTTTAGTGACTACGAAAGAGAAAAAAGATGATAAAAATATTCAGCGTTTAGCAAAAGCACTTACTACAGATAAGGTTAAAAAGTTTATTAATGACAAATATGATGGCGCAGTCGTTCCAGCTTTCTAGTATAGGAGTAAAAAAGAAATAGGAATAACAGTTTGAAAGAAAAGGAGGGTTTCTTTTGATAAAGTTTCAACGTGTTTCAAAAATATTCGAGAGTGGCTCAAAGAAAGTTGAAGCTCTAAAAGACATTGACTTAACGATACAAAAAGGAGACATATTTGGAGTAATTGGATTAAGTGGGGCGGGGAAGAGCACACTGCTTCGAACGATTAACCTGCTGGAGTACCCGACGTCAGGTGAAGTCATAGTAGATGGAGAAAACTTAGCAACGTTGTCTGAAGTAGAGCTAAGAAAAAATAAAAAAAGAATCGGCATGATCTTTCAACACTTTAATCTATTAAATTCAAAAACAGTGTTTGAAAATATAGCAATGCCCCTTATATTAAGTGGAAAACCAAAAAAAGACATAAAGCTACGTGTAGAAGAGCTGCTTCATTTTGTAGGTTTAGAAGACAAAGCAGGTGCATATCCCGATCATCTGTCAGGAGGTCAAAAACAGAGAGTGGGCATTGCACGTGCATTAGCCACAAACCCTTCTATTTTATTATGTGATGAAGCAACTTCCGCATTAGATCCGCATACAACAGAATCTATTTTGAAATTGCTGAAAAAAGTTAATGAAGAATATCAAATTACGATCGTAATAATCACACACGAAATGGAAGTCATTAAGCAAATTTGTAATCGTGTCGCTGTGATGAAGGACGGGAAAATTATTGAAACAGGAAATGTATTTGATATTTTTTCAAATCCACGTACTGAAATTGCTAAAAATTTTGTTCAGTCCGTTGTTCGAGATGACATTCCGCAAAACATGTATGAATTAGTACAAACTACAAATTCAAATCAGAAGATTTTTAAGATTAATTTTCTCGGCAGCAATTCCGGTCAATCTGTGATTTCCACCTTATCAAAGCGCTTTAATGTACAGGTGAACATTTTACTTGGAAACATTACGGAGTTACAGGGCATTCCATTTGGGCATTTAATTATTGAATTAATTGGCACACAAGAAGAAATAGACAGAGCTGAACTATATGCACTGCAGCAAAATATAAAAATGGAAGAGGTGGTTGCAAATGTTAGAAGTAAGCCAAGAGTTGATATTAGCGGCTTTGTGGGAAACACTGTACATGGTTAGTGCTTCCCTGCTTTTCGGGGCCTTAATTGGAATTCCTTTAGGGATTTTACTCGTTGTAACACGCAAGGGGCATATTCTTGAAAATCGAGTTGTTTTTTCAATTTTAAATCCTATTGTAAATATTTTTCGTTCGATTCCGTTCATTATTTTACTTGTAGCGATTATCCCATTTACAAGGTTCGTCGTCGGAACGACTATTGGTACAACGGCAGCTATTGTTCCGCTAGTTTTACATATTGGACCTTATATGGCTAGACTCGTTGAAAATTCTTTGCTTGAAGTAAATGAAGGTATTATTGAAGCAGCGCAAGCGATGGGTGCTTCTAAAGCTCAAATTGTATTCCGTTTTTTAATTCCAGAGGCCTTTCCCTCTCTTATTTTAAGCTTAACAACTGTCACAATTGGGTTAATTGGAGCAACGGCAATGGCCGGTGCTATCGGAGGCGGCGGACTTGGCGATTTAGCTATTACTTACGGCTATCAGCGCTTCAGCACGATTACCATTGTAGTCACCGTTGTGCTTCTTATTATTATTGTTCAAGGTATTCAATCTTTAGGAAACGTTATAGAACGCAAGATTAGAAGAGTGTAAGAACGTATTAGAAGCAAATTTTTTAAAAGGAGAGTTATAAATGAAAAAACCGATATTCCTGCTTCTGCTGTTGTTCATCCTCGCCATAACAGGATGTTCTAATTCCTCATCCAGTGCCAATAGTAAAGAAGCTAAAATTAAAGTAGGCATTCGAAGCTCTGAACTTCGGACGTGGGAATTTATAAAAGAGAAAGCAAAAAAACAAGGGCTGGATATAGAACTTGTAAATTTTTCTTCAGCTTATGATCCTAATCAAGCCTTAGTCGAAGGAGAAATAGATGTAAATGCGTTTCAGCACGTTGCTTATTTAGATTTGTTTAATCAAAAGAACGGAACCGATATTGTGCCAATTGGAACGACGATCATTGCGCCTCTAGGTCTTTATTCTGAAAAATATAAATCATTAAAAGACATTCCAAATGGTGCTCAAATTGCTGTTCCAAATGACCCTTCCAACTGGGGAAGAGCACTAATTTTGCTGCAAGAAGCAGATTTGATTACAGTGGTCGAAGGCTTTGATGGTAACGGAGGAGAGGATAAAATTAAAAGCAATCCTAAAAATTTAAAGATTGTTCCCGTTGATTCTGCAAGCACCCCCCGCGTTATGCAAGATACGGCGGCTTCCATTATTAACAACGGTGTAGCTGTAGAAGCAGGTCTAAGCTTAAAAGATGCACTCATTCATGAAAACAAAACAGCGAAGCCCTATATTAATGTCATCGCTGCAAGAAAAAAAGATCAGGATAAAGCGTATTTAAAGAAGCTAGTAAAAGTGTATCAATCCAAAAGTACGGCTGCCTTTATTAAAAAAACATACAAAGGAAATTATATTCCGACGTTTATTAGTTTGAAAGAATTGAATACGTATAAAGACACGTATGAAACAAAATAAGGACTAAATAGGGGTGGGAAAATGGCCAAGGAACGAAAAATGAAACTTGCCGCTTATTTGATTGGCACAGGTATGCATGTAGCTTCATGGCGTCATCCTGATTCAAAGCCTAACGCAAGTATCGACGTTTCTGTTTATCAAAAACTTGCACAAACCGCCGAAAGAGGGAAATTTGATATTGCGTTTATTGCCGACAGTTTAGCAGTAAATGCAGAGTCACATCCTCAGATTTTAAATCGATTTGAACCTGTTGTCATCATTACAGCAATGGCAGCAGCTACTGAGAAAATTGGCGTTGTTGCCACATCTTCAACTACTTACAATGAACCTTATACACTAGCACGCCAGTTTGCCTCTGTCGATCATGTAAGTGGAGGAAGGGCCGGGTGGAACGTTGTGACTACAGCAGATGCAACAGGTGAAACGGCGTTAAACTTTAACCGTGATACTCATTGGGAACATGATCACCGATACGAACGGGCAGAAGAATTCATTGATGTTGTTCAAGGGTTATGGGATTCGTGGGAAGATGAGGCCTTTTTATATGATAAAAAAAACGGAGCGTTTTTTGATGCTAATAAGGTACATGAGCTTAACTATAAAGGGAAGTATTTTTCTGTAAAAGGGCCGTTAAATATCGCTCGTTCCGCTCAAGGACAGCCAGTTATCGTTCAGGCCGGTTCTTCAGAGCCGGGACAGCGCTTAGCGGCAAGAACGGCAGAAGTGGTATTTGCTCACCGAGATAATATAGAAGAAGCCAAAAATTTTTATAAATCCCTTAAATCAAGGCTTTCTGAATACAATAGAACAGAAGCGGATTTACATATTCTTCACGGCATTTCCCCTATTATAGGAGAAACAGAAGAAGAAGCGGTTCAAAAATACAGCGATTTACAAAAGCTAGTGAATCCGTATGAAGGATTAAAGTTCGTTTCTGGGTATATGGGGAACGTTGATTTTACGAAGTATGCCCTAAACACTCCTGCCTCAGAGATAGAGTTTCCATCCGTGAATGGCATCCAAAGTCAGTTTGATGAGATGCTAAGAATTATAGCAAGAGAAAAACTTACCGTAGGAGATCTTTATACGCGATTTTTCGGTGCTGCAAGGAAAGATAACTTTGTAGGAACCCCCATTCAAATTGCGGACGAAATGGAAAGATGGTTTCAGGAAAAAGCAGCGGACGGATTTATGCTGCAGTTTCCTTTGCTTCCATCTGGCTTAGATGATTTTGTAAATCTTGTTGTACCAATCTTACAAGAGAGAGGTTTGTTTCGATTAGACTATGAAGGAAACACATTAAGAGACCATTTGGATCTTAAAAAACCTGGAAATAAGTTTGTTGATGAAGGTGTAAGGCCTATCATGTAGAAACAAGCCAAATAAAAGTATTTTAGTTAAAGGCAAATCCGAACGATTAATAAAATTTATTAATCGTTCGGATTTTTTTGTTGTGGTGAACGCAGGTTTCATCTATGTAGGTGCTTCTAGCTGTTGATTGGAGGGCAGGGCGAAGACTCCTGCAGGAAAAGCGGAACGGATGAGACCCCGCAGGAGCGCAAGCGACGAGGAGGCTCATCGCCCCCCCCCGCGGAAAGCGAAGTCTTGCACGGAAATCAACAGCGGTGTAACAAGGGGCTCAGCTCATGTATCCAATTTGTCTGTCTTTATATTCATTTGATTTAGGTATGTCTCAACCTCTTTTTTGAGCATTTAATTGGTTAAGAACCAAAAATTTGGCATATGATAAATATCTTACTAGTCTAATTAATCGTACATTTTAGTTCTTAAAAGGTCTTTTGAAAAATCCTCATAAAAATATGATAAAATCGGATAGGATATATATTTCGAGGAAGGAAAGTGTTTTTTTATGATTATCGGTAACGAACAAGATTTAGAAAGTTTACGCAAAATTGGACGCATCGTTGCACTTGCGCGCGAAGAAATGAAAAAACAAGCAAAAGCAGGTATGACAACAAAAGAGCTTGATATGATCGGTAAAAAAATATTGGATGAACACGGTGCTACTTCTGCACCTGAAAAAGAATATAATTTCCCAGGTGTAACGTGCATTAGTGTCAACGAAGAAGTGGCTCACGGTATTCCAGGAGACCGCGTATTAAAAGATGGCGATTTAGTAAATGTGGATGTATCCGCAGTACTTGATGGCTATTATTCGGATACGGGTATTTCATTTGTTATTGGGCAAGACGAAGAAAAAGAAAAGCTGTGTCAAGCTGCAGTAGATGCATTTTGGGCAGCTATGAAAAAAGTAAAAGCTGGTTCAAAACAAAATCAAATTGGTCGTGCTGTTTCTAACTTTGCACACCAAAACGGATATGCTGTTATTGAAAACTTAACGGGTCATGGTGTTGGCCGCAGCTTGCATGACGCTCCTAACCATATTTTAAACTATTATGATCCAATGGATAAAGCCCTTTTGAAAAAAGGCCTCGTTATTGCTGTCGAGCCGTTTATCTCTATGAAAGCTGATCATATCATTGAACGCGGAGACGATGGCTGGACATTTGTTACACCAGATAATAGTCTTGTAGCACAATGTGAGCATACAATTGTTGTAACAAACGGTGAACCAATTATTTTGACTGAACTATAATCAAGTTTCTCTATAGATTTCGGTAACAAAAAAGCTACTTCACTTAGCAATGTTTTTTCATTGCATTATAGTGAGGTAGCTTTTTTATTACTATGTAATGAATGACTATTATATTGACTTGCTTTGTTCATACAACGTTTGAAAGATAGTGTAATTGAATATGCTCAAGGGAATGCTAAGTATAAATCAAAATGAAAAGAGGTATGAAATGTGGAATATGTAGGAAGAGAAGCGATTGTAAGTGAACTGACTCATCATATGGATGACATTTTAAACAAATATAACCTTCAAGGCGTCTCCGTATATGAAGAGGAAGGAGAAGGTAATCACTATTATCTTGGCTACACAGTAAAAAAGAATGATCATGTGTTTATGGTTAACAGACCTTATCTAAAAGATAAAGACGGGAAATTAGCAGTCGAAAAGCAAGAATGGACCGTTCAAGGTAACGAAGGAGAAACAAACGGATATACTTCACTTGAAGATGCGTTTCAAAAAATTGATGAAACCATACATTAAATAATTTTTTGAATTTCAGTTCAGATTTTTTCTTTGAATGCGTGAATCTGAACAGTAGGGCGCTAATGGCTGTCGTGCTTCTTTCACCTATACTATCTAACTTTTCTTTGCTATAAAGTCTAGAAAATTACATGTAATAAAAAATTGTTTTTTTTAGGTTTTACTATATAAATACGGGGTACACATATAGTACAGCAGCTATCATGCAAATGGTTGTTGTGAAAGGTTAAATACTTAGCGTTTGAAGGGACTGATTAGTTTTGAAAGGCTTAACAGCGACTTCAGCAAATGTATTACCGCAAATTGAAAGTAGATATTCGTATCTCACGCAAGGCACTTTGGTTATGAACCGATATACGTAACGAAAGGGCCTAACTAGGCAAACAAAGGTAAGACTGAATCAACGAGAAGAAGCCTGCATCTAAAAATGTAGGCTTCTTCTTTTTTACAGATGAAACTAAGAAGATGGATGAGTACATAACAGGTATACATTAAGAAGATTCACATTCAGTCCATTTTCCGTGCACGTTTTTCTTGAAAAAAACTCATAAGTTGAAGATACTGTATATAACTATGTAAAAGAATTTTTGAATACAAAATAGTAAATCTGCTTGAGGTGAAAATGATGAGAAAAGCAAATAAAAGTGAATTTCTGTGGAATACTTTAGACGGATGGCTTTTTATCCCTAGGAACATTCCTTTACTATTTCTTTTTGTATTTCTCTTAGGGATTTCTTACCTAGGTTGGGTTAAGCTGTTTCATAAATTCGTTTAGATACATCAACAAGCTGAAATGAGAAATTGTTTCAGCCTGCTGGTGTTTTGATTAATTATATCTGTACCGTCATTCACATAGATTATTCATTCCATCCTTTGCACACATCAACCCATTTTAAGCATTTCGAAAATTCTTCTAGTTCGGGTATTGTTAATTCGATTGCACTATTTCCACTTCCACAGGCAGGGAAAACAGTAACAAAACGTTTCAGAGATTCATCTAGATACACGTGAACACCTTCATTAACAGCAAACGGGCATACTCCGCCTACAGCATGACCAATCAGCGTTTCTACTTCACTTGCTCCGAGCATTTTTGCTTTAGTTCCAAACTCTTCTTTGTATTTTCGGTTATCAATTTTCGCATCTCCTGCTGCCACAATTAATAGAACGGTTCCTTCTGCGTTAAAAGAAAGACTTTTTGCAATCCGTTGCGGCTCACATTTTAAAGCTTGCGCTGCCAGTTCTACAGTAGCACTAGACTCATCCATTTCAATAATTCGATTCTCCATGCCATATTGTTTAAAATATGCTTTTACTCTTTCAATCGCCATCTTTTGTATCCATTCCTTCCGTTAAATCTTGCAAATATGTATGATTGCCTTACAGAGGATGTACAGTTTCTCTTTGAAATAAAAAATTCTTATTATTTTGTATATACGGAAATTATACACAACTTCTCAGTTAAAAGCACATATTCGTTTTAATTAAAAAAGTTACGTAGGTAAAGTATTTTTAGCTGATTGAAGCAGGATTACGGAAGCCTTTGACGAATGTAACTATGTCGGCTGCGAAAACATAGGCATTAGAACAAAAGATAAATGATGAAATTGAAAAGGCGCAAACGTTCTAGTGAAATGAGGAGAAGGAATGCCAAATTTACACACTGTCGTCAGTTTTTTTAGCAGTACATGCATGGCAACGATGAGTATGATTTATTTGTTTTCCCTTGTACCGCGGGCATGGTCTTTTAAATTTCGATTTGGAGCCATGGTTGTAGGAATCCCAGTCGGCATTATAATGGGCCAGGTTGCTATGCTGATCGGCTGGCACCATCATTAAAACTTTGAACTTTTTAACAAAAAAGGAGACATGTAAAATGAATATTGTTACATTAAACAACGGCTTAAAAATGCCTCAGCTTGGATTTGGCGTATGGCAAGTAGAAGATAACCAAGCAGCAGCTGCAGTGTCAAAAGCAATTGAAGTTGGATATACGTCTATTGACACAGCTATGATTTATAAAAATGAAGAAGGAGTAGGTCAAGCGATTAAAGAATCTTCTGTTCCTCGGGAAAAGCTTTTTATTACAACAAAAGTTTGGAACAGCGACCAAGGCTATGAAAATGCACTACGTGCGTTTGATGAAAGCTTAGAACGATTAGGACTTGATTATGTCGATTTATATTTGATTCATTGGCCTACTCCTCAATATGATGAGTATGTGGAGACGTATAAAGCATTAGAAAAGCTTTATCACGACGGAAAAGTAAAAGCAATTGGGGTCTGCAACTTTGAAATTGAGCATTTGGAGCGCTTGTTAAATGAATGTGACGTAACGCCTGTTTTAAATCAAATTGAGTGCCATCCGTATCTTGCTCAAAATGAATTAAAAGAGTTTTGCGCTAAACATAATATTTTCGTGGAAGCATGGAGCCCTCTTGATCAAGGAGGAGAAGTGTTACAAGATGAGGTTATTCAAAAAATTGCTGAAGTACATAGCAAAACTCCGGCTCAAGTTGTATTGCGCTGGCATTTACAAAACAACACAATTGTCATTCCTAAGTCAGTTACGCCATCTAGAATAGAAGAAAACTTTAACGTGTTTGATTTTGAACTCACTGCTGATGATATGGCAGAGATTAACGGGTTAAACAGCAACCGCCGCAAAGGTCCGCACCCAAGTGACATGAACGTCCGATAACGTTTAAAAAATAAAAATGTGCAGCCGTGAACCATGGCTGCTATAAGAAAATAACGGTTTTATTTCAGATTATTTTAAATTTTCTTAAATAACAATTGACAAATGATTAATTCAGCGTAATACTTAGTGTAGGTACCCTAGTTGCTTTAAGTTGTACAGCTTAAAGTGTATAGTGATTTAGTCATTTAGCGATTGTTTGTATGCATAAGGTAAAATGCCTATTATTAATAAAAGCCCATAGTTTAAGTAGGTTAGTTTATAGGGGGCTATATCAAAAGAAGCTTGTTTCTTCTTTGATATAGCCCCTTTTTGTGTTCAAAAAGAAAAGATAGTCTACAGTTTAACAAGGGAGCGGGTATGATGTTTATTCAAATTGATGGAAATTCACTGACGTTCGACCAAATTTACAAAGTTATTTACCAAGGATACTCCGTGAAAATTAGCGATCACGCAGTTGAACATATACAAAAAAGCAGAACGTTAGTTGAAGAGAGCATTACGAACAACAACGTAATTTACGGAGTCAATACGGGATTTGGAAAGTTTAGCGATACGGTTATTTCAAAAACAGACTTAGCTGATCTGCAGATTAACCTGATTCGCAGTCATGCCTGCGGACTAGGAGAGCCATTCTCGTTAGAAGTAAGCAGAGTCATGCTTCTTTTACGAGCGAACGCATTAGCTAAAGGATATTCCGGAATACGACTGGAAACTTTGCAGCTTCTTATCGATTGCTTAAATCAAAACGTAGTACCGGTTATCCCGAGTCAAGGTTCGCTTGGAGCTAGCGGTGACTTAGCCCCGTTATCACATCTAGCGCTGCTGCTAGTTGGAGAAGGGGAAGCTGTATATAATGGTCAGCAAATGCAAGGAGAAGAAGCTTTAAAGCTAGCGGGGCTTGAACCTATACAATTACAGGCGAAAGAAGGGCTAGCTTTGATCAACGGCACTCAGGCAATGACGGCTGTAGGAGTAGTTTCGTACCTTGAAGCTCAAAAGCTCGCTGATCTTGCTGACGGAATTGCAGCACTAACATTAGAAGGTCTGCAGGGTATTGTAGAAGCATTCATGCCCGAGTCTCATGCAGTAAGACCTTATCCGGAACAACAGCAGGTAGCTGCTCGAATTCTTTCGTACTTAGAAGGCAGTCAATTAACTACTTCTCAAGGTCAAATGAGAGTGCAAGATGCTTATTCACTGCGCTGCATTCCTCAAGTTCATGGTGCTATTTATCAAGTTTTAAATTATGTAAAAGAAAAGCTGTTAATTGAGGTTAATTCAGCAACCGATAACCCGCTCATCTTTGCTGACAGCGGCAAAGTAATTTCTGGAGGGAATTTTCACGGGCAGCCTGTTGCGTTTGCTATGGATTTTCTAGGAATTGCAATGGCGGAGCTTGGGAATATTTCTGAACGGCGCATTGAACGAATAGTAAACCCTCAGCTTAGTGGGCTGCCCGCATTTTTAAGTGCAGATCCAGGTCTAGAGTCCGGGCTCATGATTACTCAATACGCTGCAGCTTCATTAGTTTCCGAAAATAAAGTATTAGCGCATCCATCAAGTGTTGATTCTATCCCATCTTCAGCAAATCAAGAAGATCATGTCAGCATGGGAACGACTGCTGCACGTCATGCTTATCAAATTATCCAAAATACACGAAGAGTTCTATCAATTGAAGCAATTTGTGCCGCTCAAGCAGCCGATATTCAAGGAGTGGATAAACTCGCTTCAGAAACAAGAAAAATTCATTCAAGAATTAGAAAAACCGTACCAACCATTATTAAAGATCGAATTTTCTCACGTGATATTGAGGCGTTAGCCGCTGATTTTAAAACTTTTGTGCAAGATACGAATTATGAATTAGCGCTTTAATAAAAAGTTAGCTTAGCAGTTTTTCATTTTTATAGAGGAGGAAAATGAAATGGAGACAAAACAAAGTGGAATAAAAGCACCTCGTGGAACAGAACTAACGACAAAAGGCTGGGTACAAGAAGCTGCTCTTCGCATGCTTCTAAACAATTTAGATTCCGAAGTAGCAGAGCATCCTGAAAAGTTAGTCGTATACGGAGGGATCGGAAAAGCAGCCCGTAACTGGGAGGCGTTCAATCGTATTGTAGATACGTTAAAAGAATTAGAAGAAGATGAAACGCTTCTCATACAGTCCGGCAAGCCGGTTGCGGTTTTTAAAACGCACAGTGATGCGCCGCGTGTTTTATTAGCAAATTCAAATCTTGTTCCTGCTTTTGCGAATTGGGAGACGTTCCATGAGCTCGATAAAAAAGGGCTAATGATGTACGGGCAAATGACTGCAGGAAGCTGGATTTACATCGGAAGCCAAGGCATTGTTCAAGGAACGTATGAAACATTTGCTGAGTGTGCCAACCAGCATTTTAACGGAACTTTGAAAGGAACGATTACCGTAACAGCTGGATTAGGAGGAATGGGAGGTGCACAGCCACTAGCCGTTACGATGGCAGGCGGCGTTGTAATTGGAATTGATGTTGATCGCACGCGTATTGAAAAACGTATCAAAACAAAGTATTGCGATACGGTAGTCGAAAGTGTAGCTGATGCAATCACGTTAGCTGAAGATGCAAAAAGATTGGGCAAAGCGCTTTCCATTGGATTAGTTGGAAATGCAGCCGAGATTCTTCCTGAAATGATAAAGCGAGGATTTATCCCAGATATTGTGACAGATCAAACATCGGCACATGATCCGCTTAACGGATATTTGCCGATTGGAGTCAGCTTAGCAGAAGGAGAAAAACTGCGGAATACAAATCCAAATGAATATATAAAACAATCAAAAGCAAGTATGGCTATTCACGTTCAAGCCATGTTAGAGATGCAAAGAAAAGGCGCGGTTGCTTTTGACTATGGCAATAATATTCGCCAAGTGGCGTTGGATGAAGGTGTCACGAATGCATTTGATTTCCCGGGATTTGTCCCAGCGTACATCCGTCCGCAGTTCTGTGAAGGAAAAGGACCGTTCAGGTGGGTCGCTTTGTCAGGAAACCCAGAAGATATTTATAAAACAGATGAAGTCATTTTACGTGAGTTTTCGGATAATACGCATCTTTGCAACTGGGTTAAAATGGCGAGAGAAAAAATTGAGTTTCAAGGATTGCCGGCTCGTATCTGCTGGCTAGGCTACGGAGAAAGAGCGCGCTTTGGGAAAATTATTAATGACATGGTAGCAAACGGAGAGCTGTCAGCGCCTATCGTTATTGGCAGAGATCATCTAGATGCCGGTTCTGTGGCTTCGCCAAATCGTGAAACTGAAGCAATGAAAGATGGCAGTGATGCAGTAGCAGACTGGCCTATTTTAAATGCATTAGTAAATACGGCAGCAGGCGCAAGCTGGGTATCCGTTCACCACGGAGGAGGAGTAGGTATGGGGTATTCTCTGCACGCTGGAATGGTTGTAATAGCAGACGGGACAGAAGATGCCGCCAAACGTCTAGAACGTGTTTTAACAACAGATCCTGGCATGGGTGTTGTTCGTCATGTAGACGCCGGCTATGATAAGGCCATTCAAACTGCAAAAGAAAAAGGGATACAAATTCCCGCGTTAAATGAATAAAAAGGAGGGATACGTATGACTATTACGTATATCAAATGCGCTGAACAAATCATTACGGTTAAAGGTGGAAGTCAGCCTAGACGAGCAGAAGAAATGTCAGATCTAGGAATCATTGAAAATGGCAGCGTACTCGTTAAAAATGGAAGAATTGTATTTGTTGGCCCTGACGTCAAAACGCAGGAATACCTTGAGCATATCCATGAACCTATTAATATAATTGATGCCGAAGGAAAAATCGTAACGCCTGGGTTGATTGATCCCCACACTCACCTTGTGTTTGGCGGCAGTCGTGAAAAAGAATTAGAAATGCGCTTAAACGGGGCAAAGTATATTGATATTTTAAAAGCGGGAGGAGGAATCTTACAAACAACCGTCAGTACACGACAAGCAACAGAAGAGGAGCTAATCAAGCAATCTACAAAACGTTTAAATAAATTTCTGCAGTACGGAGTTACAACTGTCGAAGCCAAAAGCGGGTACGGTTTAAATCTTAAAGATGAAATCAAACAATTAAAAGTAGCGAAGAAACTGAATGAACAGCATCCAGTAGATGTTGTTTCAACCTTTATGGGAGCTCATGCGGTGCCAGCTGAGTACAAAGGAAATGAAGATGAGTTTGTTCGTTTTGTTATCGAAGAAATGATACCAATTGTTGCAAAAGAAGAGCTAGCGGAGTTTTGTGATGTATTTTGTGAAGAAGGCGTGTTTACAGTTGAACAGTCAGAGCGTATTTTACAAGCTGGAAAAGCATACGGACTAAAACCTAAAATCCACGCCGATGAAATTGTGTCTTTTGGCGGGGCAGAATTAGCGGCTAAAGTGGGAGCTGTGTCTGCGGATCATTTGTTAAAAGCATCGGATCAAGGAATTAAGCAAATGGCTGAAAGCGGAGTTATAGCCGTTCTATTGCCGGGTACTGCATTCTTTTTAATGGAAGAGCCGGCGCGTGCTAGAAAAATGATCGAAGCAGGAATGCCGGTTGCTTTGTCTACAGATCGAAACCCAGGATCTTCTCCTACAGAATCGCTGCCGTTTATTATGAATTTAGCTTGTTTAACGATGAAGATGACGCCAGCAGAAGTTTTAACGGCCTGTACGATCAACGCGGCTCATGCCATTTGCAAAGGTGATCAAATCGGAAGTATTGAAGTAGGTAAAAAAGCCGATTTAGTGCTATTTGATGCGCCCAATTACCAAACGCTACAGTATAACTATGCCGTAAATCTTGTAGACACGGTATTAAAAGATGGAAAAGTTGTGGTTGAAGGCGGTGTTTTACATGAACTATCCGTACCCACAGCTTGATCGACCGCCTTTTTGCTGGCAGCGTCAAAGTACTTCTGACCCAAAAGTAAGTGATTGGATTCAGACAGTTGAAGATGGGTGCAACGTCGACTTTACATCGATAGATATTACGGTCTTGGGCGTGCCTCTTTCAAGGTCTTCCATTAGTGCTTCTGGAGCTAGTGAGACGCCAATGGCCATGAGGAAACTCTGGAAATCCTTTAATCCGTATCATATTGAGTATGATACAGATTTGACTTCCTTGTCAGTGTTGGATTTAGGAGACGTCAAACAGCACGTAACGGATATAGAGAAGTCTCATCAGCATATAAAAGAAGCGATGATTTCTATGCGGAAACATCATCCGCATGCGCTTCCTGTTATGCTTGGAGGAGATCATTCCATTACAGCTATGTTAGTAAAAGGATGGAAAGAGTCACATCCCGAACAGAAAATAGGGATTGTACAGTTTGATACGCACTTTGACTTACGCAGCTTAGAAGATAACGGTCCTTCTAACGGAACCCCCATACGAAATTTAATTGAAAGCAACACGATTGATGCAAGACATGTATGGAATATCGGACTTCACGGGTTTTACAACTCAAAATCGTTAAAAGAATATGCAGATAGCAAAGGCGTTCATTATGTAACGGTACTACAAGCAAGAAAAGCGGGAATAACCCATACGGTGAAAGAAGCATTAAAGCAGCTGAGTAAAGAAGTAGACATGATCTATTTAACGGTTGATATGGACGTGTTAGATATTGCTTACGCACCTGGAGTTCCAGCAGGAACGACAGGGGGAATGAGAACGGAGGAATTGTTTGAAGCGGTATACACGGCTGGGAGTCATCCGCTTGTTCAAGCAATGGATATTGTATGTCTAGATCCGCTGCGTGATGTAAGAGAAATAACTGTAAAAGCAGGCGTACATGTATTTTTGAATTTTTTAACGGGAGTTGTAAACAGAAAGTAAGGGAGTATACTTCCTTACTTTTTTTATTGTTAAATAGCTGCTTTTATAAAGATATATCCAACTGTTTAATTACAGGTGTTATTGTCGCTTCAATCATTACTGTAATGCTCAATCAAAAAGCGAAAAAAACAGCTAGATAGTATGAATAAAAGTAAGTCAGCACCAGCAAGTTGCGAACTCGACGTTCTGGTGCTGACTTTATAAAACCTATCTTCTAGATGAACATTACGAAGGCGAATATGTGTTAAGAGCCTCAATCATTAAATCCCAAAAACCATCTACATCAAGGGTTAAACCAAACTTCGCATTCGCTTTCCTTCCTGTAACTCCAAGCAAATCAACTGAAGTTGTTCCAGCCGTGTATTCTCCGCGTGTTTCTACTACAATATTAACTTCTTTGAGCGTAAATAGTTCTGGAGCTATGCAATAAGCAACGGTTAATACATCGTGAACAGGCGGACCATCAAAGCCAAAGGTTTCTTTATAGGTAGATTTAAAAAATGCTAATAATTCACCCATTTTTTTTGCTACGTTATTATCAATGTTCATCACTTGGTTAATAACATTATCTGTTGCAACGGCTTGATGCGTAATATCTAACCCCATTACTACGAGTGGAATGCCGCTATCAAACACTTTTTTAGCCGCTTCTGGGTCTGCCCAAATATTAAACTCAGCCGTTGGCGTCCAGTTCCCGAAGGTTCCACCGCCCATAAGGATAATCTCTCCAATGTTTTCTTTAATTTCTGGAGCTTTTATTAAAGCTAAGGCAATGTTCGTTAAAGGACCGGTAGGCAAAAGCGTAACGGGATCTTCTGACTCTTTGACCATTCGTATAATAGTATCTACTCCGTGTTCTTCGCTCCAGCTGCGAGAGAGAGCCGGGAACTCAGGACCGTCTAATCCTGAATCTCCGTGTATACTAGGCGCGTTTTCACGTCTGCGCATCATTGGTTCGCTTGCTCCTTTTGAAACAATCACGTTATGTAACGATACCAAGTCACACACTTTCAAAGCATTCACCGTCGTTTTTTCAATTTCCGCGTTTCCTGAAACAGTTGTAATCGCTAAAATATCTAATTCCGGTCGTGCGGCAGCTAAAATAATTGCAATGGCATCATCATGACCTGGATCACAGTCCATAATAATCTTTCTTTTTTTCATTATGATCACCTCTATAGAATGGATAAATTGCTGTTAATTTTGCGTGGATTTTATTTTCTCTAAAATAGCTTCTGTAAACTCCGATGTAGAGGCATGTCCGCCTAAATCTTTCGTTTTCACTTCATCTTGGAGCGTTTGATAAAGTGCGTGTTCTACTGTAGCAGCCACTTCTGTAAGTTTACGATCCGCATGTTTTTCAGCCAGCCATTTGAGTATAGTATTTTTTTATGTCTATAGATTAAATTCTTTTATCTTTCTTTTTGCTGCTTTTTAAAAAAAGAACTAGCTAATGCTTCGTGCTCCAGATTTTCTATCAACCAGTACCTTAATTGGCGCTATTAAATTTTTAAAAACACCCAATTAATACCTAAAATACGATTTAATTATATCATAATTCAGAAAATTAAACGGTTCTACGTTGGCACGAAAATTGCTTGTATTGTATATGAGGAATACAAAAGAAAGGAGCAATATGTAGGCGCAGATAAGGAAGCTGCTTTTAAAGAAAGAGATGTTTGTCTAAGGCTATTATTTCATAATGAAGGGGAGAAGAAGAATGAGTGAACCGCAAAAGGAAATGAGTTCATTAAATAAGGTACGGAAAAAAGAGAGAAAAATAAACGTTTTTGCTTTATTGTTAGGCTTTCTTGTGATTGCTACTATTTTAACGTATATCTTGCCAGCCGGAGAATACGCACGTGTAGAAGTAGACGGACGAACAACGGTAGATCCTCAGTCGTTTAAATGGATTGATTCTACACCCGTTGGTTTCTTTGATATGGTCAAAGCGATACATACAGGAATGGTAGAAGGAGCCGACATTATCTTTTTTGTATTAATTATCGGCGGTTTCTTTGGTGTACTAAGCGCTACGGGGACAGTAGATGTATTGATTACAACGATGGCTAAAAAGCTTGCTACTAGAGAAAAATTATTAATTCCTGTTATGATGCTATTTTTTGCGGTAGGCGGTTCTTTAATGGGGATGGCGGAAGAAACGCTAGCCTATATTCCTCTTTTAATTCCGCTGGCACTTGCTCTTGGGTTCGACGCATTAACGGGAACTGCCATTGTTTTAATTGGAGCATCAGCTGGTTTTACTACGGCAGTTATGAATCCGTTTACAGTGGGTGTTGCACAAGGAGTAGCAGAACTTCCTATGTTTTCTGGAATGGGCTTTCGCCTTGTCTTATTCGTAGTTGTTTACGCTGTTTCAGTATGGTTTGTCTATCGATATGCGATGAAAGTGAAAAAAAGTCCTTCGATTGGAACATACGGAAAATACAGCATAACTAATGCAAATAAACTTTTAAACTCCGATGCCAAGTTAACTAGAAAGCATAAATGGATTATGGCAGCATTTCTTGTTAACTATGTAATTCTTGCTTTTGGCGTTATTAAGTATAAGTGGTACATTACTGAAATTGCCTCTCTGTTTGTGATTTTGACAGTTGTGATTGGGATTATTGGAAGGCTCTCTGTTGAAAATACAGTTAAGTCGTTTACAAACGGGGCAGCAGCACTAGTTGGAGGAGCGCTTGTTATCGGAGTTTCTCGCGCAGTTCTTGTTGTTTTAAATGAAGGTCATATTGTAGACCCTATGCTTCATCAAGTATCTGGAGCGATTCAACATGTTCCGGGATATTTAAGCGTCATCGGAATCTACAACTTCCAAGCGCTGATTCATCTTATTTTAGCATCTGGAACGGGTCATGCGATGCTGACGATGCCAATTATGACCCCTCTTGCAGATTTGCTTGATATTACGCGACAAACGGCAGTATTATCTTTTTCTTTTGCAGACGGCATCGGAAACATTATTTTCCCGACGGCTGGAACATTAATGGCTGGCTTAGCGATTGCGGGAATTTCATGGACAAAGTGGGCAAAATGGGTGTTGCCGTTAGTCCTTATTCAATATGTGATTGGTCTAATAGCCGTTGTAATTGCTTATTTTATCAATTACGGGCCATTTTAAGCATTAAAATTATATAGAAAAATGTTATTCGCAAGTCGAGCTTACTAGTAGGAGGAATAGAAGTTGTTAACCTTAATCAAAAACGCAGAAGTATATGCACCACAGCACTTAGGAAAAAAAGATATATTGCTTGCAGACAGCAAAATCATCCTTATAAAAGATTGTATTGATCATGTAAATACGTCCATTCCTATTGATGTTGTAGATGCCGCTAATCACATTATAGCTCCAGGCTTCATTGACTCACATGTTCATATTATTGGCGGAGGAGGAGAAGGTGGATATAAAACACGCACTCCTGAACTAATGTTAACCGATGCAACGACTGCCGGTGTTACAACTATCGTAGGTGTACTTGGAACAGACGGTACAACAAGAAGAATGGAAAACCTTCTGGCCAAAGCAAGAGGGTTAGAAGAAGAAGGGATCAGCTGCTTCATTCACACAGGTTCCTATCAAATACCGGTAAAAACGTTAACTAATAGCATCGAAGAAGATCTTATTTTAATTGATAAAATTATTGGAGTAGGTGAAATTGCGATTTCTGACCATCGTTCCTCTGAACCGACATTTGAAGAACTGGTGAAGGTGGCTACCGCTGCTCGCAATGGAGGAATTTTATCAGGAAAAGCTGGAATGTTAGAGATTCACGTAGGAGATGGAGAAAGAAAATTATCTTTATTAAATCAAATTGCAGATAAAACAGACCTGCCAATTCGTCAATTTCATCCTACACATATTAATAGAAATGAAGAGCTGTTTAAAGAAGGAATTCAATTTGCAAAGCGAGGCGGATATGTAGATTTTACGACTAGCACGATCCCTCACTTTTTAGAAGAAGGCGAAGTTAAGTGCAGCAAAGGGTTACGCATCATGCTGGAAGAGAAAGTGGCGATTGACAGCATTACGTTTTCATCCGATGGAAACGCGAGCCTGCCGTTTTTTGATGATAACGGAGATTATAAAGGTCTTCAAGTTGGAAAAGTGTCTTCTTTATTTCAAGAAGTACGAGATGCAGTATTAGAGGAATCAGTACCGTTAGAAACAGCTCTTCAAGTCATTACGTCTAATCCTGCCAAAGTATTAAAACTGTCCAACAAAGGGCATATTCAACCCGGAAAAGATGCAGATTTAGTTCTTTTAAATAAAGAGACGCTAACAATTAAAACGGTTTTTGCTCAAGGTAAAGTAATGGTAAAAGACGGTGTCCCTGTTGTGAAAGGAACGTTTGAATAACAGGTTTTAGACATCATTTATCGAAAGTATCGCGTAAAGGATACGAGCTAATTAGAGAAGGGTATTAAAATTTGCGTGGAAAGGATCTTTCAAATGAAAAAGAAACTGGTTTCATGTCTCATCAGCTTTACATTACTTTCTTCGTTGAGTACACCCCTGCTTGCAAAAGCACAAGAAAATACTGAGGGCATTAAAGGCAGCCTTGTTATTGCAGGCGGAGGTGTAGGAACATCCAATCACGATATATATGAAAAATTTCTCTTGCTTGCTGGGGGAAAAGAAAAAGCCAAAGTAGGGATTATTCCAGCTGCTAGCACAACGCTGCAGTCTTCTGAAAAGTTTAAGGAAGACCTCGTGAAATACGGAGTAAACTCAGATTCTATTCAAATTCTTCCCGTTTCCAATCACGATTTTTCTGACACACAAAAAGATGAATCGACTTGGAAGAATCAAGTGAACGACAAGAAGTTATCCCGTACGATTAAAGGACTAACGGCAGTTTGGTTTGTTGGAGGAGACCAAACAAAAATTGTGGATTCCCTTCGTCAAAATAATGGAAACGATTCTGAAGCGTTAAGAGCTATCTGGGATATATATCGTAAGGGAGCAGTTATCGGAGGTACAAGTGCAGGAGCTGCAATTATGAGTGACGTCATGATTACAGGAGGAGACAGTCTAGGAGCTTTAAAAGAAAGTATAGGAAACAAGGAAAATAAACATGTAAACGAAAACCAACACAATAAGAAAGAGTACGAGCCTCTATCAGTTCAAAAAGGGCTGGGATTTTTCCAACACGGCATAATTGATCAGCATATGGATGAACGAGCACGACTTGGGCGACTTGCAGTAGCTGCGTATAATGCTGAACGCGACAAAGAAAAAAACTTTGCATACGGTGTAGACGAAGATACTGCTATGGTCGTTAACAATAAAGATCAAAAGGTTGAAGTCGTTGGAAGAAGCGGAGTAGCTGTATTAGATATGAGCAAAGCTAAGCTTATATCTAAGCAAAAAGTGCGTTCAGGCTTAGAGAACATAAAAGTCAGTTACTTATCTCCTGGAGATAAAATTAACTATCATTTAAAATCATTTGAATTTCCAAACGATAAAGTAGAAACGAAGGGGTTTGAATATTATTCCTTTAACGCACTACCTGCTACGGGTGTTTTTACACCGTATGGAAGGTTAAAGGCTTATTTATCATATTCTTTCGTTGATAATAAATCAATGAAATCTGCTAACAGCTATGTTTATGACAGTAAAGGGTCTGGATACGAAATTGCTTTCCAAAAGGATAATGACACAAACGGCTACTGGCGGTATACTGATGGACAAAAAGATGATTATTCCATTGTAAATGTAAGAATGGACATTACACCTAAAACCGTCAAATTTCAACCGGATAAAAAAACTAGTTTAACGTATAAAAAATCTACTTTTTCTTCATCTGAAAGTCCTGCATACGATTCGATTAAAGGTAACCTCTTAATTGCAGGAGGAGCGCTTGGCAGCAGTAATTCAAGCGTGTATAACAAGTTTATTACTCTTGCAGGAGGAAAGCAGGCCAAAATAGGAATTGTTCCTGCAGCGAGTACTAAGTTCGACTCTTCTAATCAGTTTAAAAGTGATTTAGTTAAATACGGAGTGAAGGCAGAAAATATAGAGATTTTACCTATTTCGAACCATGACTTTAAAGGAACTTCTGAAAATGAGTCGAATTGGAAAGCAAATATGAATAGTGATAAACTAGCGCAAAAAGTTAAAGGGCTAACAGGTATTTGGTTTGTAGGAGGAGATCAAACCTTGATTACGGGCTCGTTGCGGAATGAAAATGGTTCGGACTCAAAAGTTTTACAAGCCATATGGCATACGTATAAAAACGGGGCAGTACTTGGCGGTACGAGTGCCGGAGCGGCGATTATGAGTAATACTATGCTCGCTGGCGGAGATAGCTACGGAGCTCTTTCGTACGGATTTACAGACACATACGATGATATGACTCAGCAAGAAGGCGGTCCTGCTTATTTAGAAAAAGGCCTTGGCTTTTTTCAATACGGTCTTGTAGATCAGCATTTTGACAACAAAGCAAGACTGGGACGTCTTATTGCAACAGCGTACGAAAAAGGAAATAAAAATCAGCTTGCGTACGGAATCGATGAAGATACAGCTATGGTGGTCAACAATTCAGGAAAACAAATAGAAGTTGTTGGAAGAGGCGGTATTACGTTAGTTGATTTAGCCAAAGTACAGGCAAATGACAAATTTCCGAGTGATTACAAAAATATTCTTATCTCTTGTATTACTCCAGGCGATAAAGTAAATATGACAACAAAAGAAATCGTAATAAACCCAGGTAAAACGTCTACTAGAAAAAATGAATACTACAGTGAAAAGATTGGGCCAAACACGGGTCTTTTCTCTCCGCACGGTGTATTAAGAAAATTTTTAGCTTACGATCTTATCGATAACGCTCAGAGCAAAGAAATAAAGAGCTATACGTTTAACCAAAACAAAGGTTTTGAGCTTACCTTCAGAAAAAGCCCTGAAAGCAATGGCTATTGGGCTTATACCGACGGTCAAAAAGACGATTACTCTATTGTGAAAGTAGCCTTAGATATCAAACCAATAAACGTAGACATTAAATGAGAAGGAAGTAATTCAATGCATCTAGCACTTTAGCATATCGTGCCTCCACCTATTAAAGTGGAGGCGCTTTTTTCTACTTTTTTTATTTACAAAAGGGACAAACGTCCGCTAGATGAAATGCACAGCAAAGTATAAAATGATAGGTATATATTCCAAAAGCTAATCTCTGAAGGCAAGTCAAGTTAAAGGCCTGTAGAAAGGTGTCCATACGATGAAAAAGAAATTAGTTTTAATAACAGGAAGTAAGCAAACTAGAATCATTTTACACAATCAATTAAAAGAGTTGTTAGGAGATTACATTTTTATTGAATGCTTTGCGATTGATGAAGAATTACCCGGAAAAATTGATGGAGATGTTGTCCTTTATTCATCAGAGAGTATATATCATGAAATAAAGAACAGATTAGACGTTCAGCATGCACATGAAATTGTAGGAAATAGAACGATTCACCATAAACATATAAATGAATTGCTGAAAATCCCTGCCCATACAAAGGTGTTAATTGTAAACGATGATGATAAAGAAACTCTTAAGTTAATAGAGTCTCTCTATCAAGTAGGGATTAATCATGTTCAGTTTATTCCTTTTAAAAAGCAAAAGACCTATTACGAAGGGGTTGAAATTGCTGTTTCTCCAGGGGAGGTTCACTTGTGTCCCCCATACGTAAAACATGTAATTGATATAGGCGTTAGACTTTTTGATATGGCGACCATTTTTGAACTTATAAAATCATTCGGTTTTAATCAGTCTAATCATTCAATTATTTGGGATCGCTATTTGCGAAACATCATTGTGCTGCAAAAAAAACTAATAGAAGCAGAAGGGCAAATGAAAGAACTTCACCTTCATGTAAAGAGTATTGTAAACGTAGTAGAAGATGGTATTCTTGCCGTGGATTTTAATAGAAAGATTACGTTATTCAATAAAAGGTTAGAATCATTGTTTCAACTAGCTTCTTCTGATGCTATAGATCATGAGATTCAAAGCGTAATTTCTAACAAAAGCCTTGTGGAGTTTATTATATCGTCCAACGAGAAAAGTCAGTACTTTAACATAAACGGGTACGAAATGGTTATCTATAAGTCAATGATTAAAGAGAGCAATACTACTGTAGCAACGTTTAAAAGTGTTAATCAAGCTGTTGAAATAGAAGGAAAAGCGCAGTCAGAACTTAGAAAAAACGGTTTTTCTGCTAAGTATAACTATCAAGATATTATCGGAGAACATCCAGCTTTGCTTAAAACGATTGAAATTTCCCGGAAAATGGCTGCCACTGAGTATCCTATTTTAATTCAAGGAGAAACCGGTACAGGAAAAGAGCTGTTTGCTCAGGCTATCCACAATCATTCTACACGTAAAAATGGACCATTTCTTGCGGTAAATTGCAGTGCCATGACCGATACATTGTTAGAAAGCGAGCTGTTTGGGTACGAAGAAGCCAGCTTTACAGGAGCGCAAAAAGGCGGCAAAAAAGGGCTGTTTGAGAGCGCTGATAAAGGTACAATCTTTTTAGATGAAATTGGTGATATCAGCCCGCGTTTACAAACCCAGCTTTTAAGGGTGCTTCAAGAAAAAGAAATTAGGCGGGTAGGAGGTGCAAGAGTAATTCCGATTAATGTAAGAATCATAGCAGCCACTCACAACAATTTACTACATAAAATGAAAGAAGGTGTGTTTCGAGAAGATTTATACTATCGTTTACATGTACTATCTTTAACCATTCCTCCTTTAAGATATAGAAGAACTGATATTCCTTTACTCATTCATCATTTTATTGCTAAATCGAAAACGTGGACGCATATCCATCCAGAAGCGATGAAACTGCTGATGGAATACGAATGGTTAGGAAATATAAGAGAATTAAAAGGAGTCATTGAGTATTTGCTTACCGTCTGTGATGAAAACGAAGTGAAAGCAAAAGACGTAGAATATAGGCTTAGTAGTCAAAAAGAGGATCATTCTTTGTATGAAATTGAAAATGAATCGTTGGACTTGATTGAACTTCAAGAAAATCATGCTCTGCTAGAAACGATAAAACAGTGTAATGATACAGGAAAAGCAGCAAGCAGAAAGTGGATCACACAGCATTTAAAAGGCTTTACTCTTACAGAACAGCAGGTGAGAAATCGTTTGGATGTACTAGAAGAAAAAGAGTATATTATAAAGCGCAGAGGCAGAGCAGGAACAAAAATAACAGAAAAAGGACTGCATTATCTATATCATTTAAAAACAAAACAGCACTTAATCAATCCTTAATATAAGGAAGAAAGGGAAACTTCACTAATTAAGTTTCCCTTTTCTATAAAATAAAATATTCATTTACCGTTTACGGTTGATTTCCTCCGTAAACTTTTCCTGTAGAAGAAGTAATAACACCGCCGTTTACGTTTAAAGTATAAGCTAATCCTCCAGAACCTGTCCAAGTGGAAAGATTAAAAGTGCTGCCATTAAATAGTTTATAGATAGAAATATTATTAAACGTCAGAGGCTGACCGCTTACACAAGTAGTAGGCGCCTTATTTGTTTTAGCCAGATAAACAGCAGCATTTGTAGAGCCTGGCTGTGTTACTACTTTAGCTAAACCGTCTTTTTCTACCAGAAGCGCTGACTGTTCATTAACAGCAATCCCTTTTGCGGTTGTCCCAGTTTCTTCTCCGTCTTGGATATTACGTGCTAGAAATGTTAGAAAGCGTCCCATTCTATCTCGTTGTTCAAAATGGGTGTCTGTTTGGATGTTGTTGTTATGAGGTGTTTGAATCAAATAATCTGTAAAGGAAATAAGAGAACCATAAGGATTGTTTAGCGCTGTTTTAGAATCTAAAGTTGTAGAGCCTGCTGAGATAGAGTCGTAAATATGATCCCCTTGAATCATAGTACCAGCACTTGTTCCCCCAAAAGGAATGCCTTGATTGATACGATTATTTAATGCTGTCAGAGCCGCAGAACCTTCTAAGAAATCTACGTAATCAGCCTGATTGCCTCCAGCAAAAAAGATGCCTTCTGCTTTGTTGATTTTATCAATTAAAGAAGAGTCTGAGCCTGCTCTTATTAAATCATCGACGACAATTGTGCTAACAGAGTTAAGAGGCTTACCTATGCTTTTTGCTAGGTCGTAGATATAAGAGTTATAGGCATCAGTACCCGTCGCTCTTATAACTAAGAAATCTCCGCCGTTTGCCTTTTGAATCATCCATTTGAACGCTTCATCTACATCGGTGCTTCCTCCCATATAGACTTGTCCAAAGCTTGTACTAGTCGCTTTGTCTGCAGTACTTCCCACCTGATAAAGCGTATAAGATGCAGAAGCAGCAGAAGCTGAAATGGGCAGTAAAAGAGACGTCGCGAGAACAGCACAAGTGATGACTTGCTTTTTAATACTTTTCTTACGTTTAGCTTTTTTCATAAAGTTCTCCTCCTTTAATTAAGTGTTCATAGATGAATATGCAAGTTTTATACCAACTTATTAAACAGCTGAAAAGCTGTGAAAGAAGAGGTCTTTTAAAAAAACACGCGTGATATAGGTTATTTATGGGTTCTTATTAAATTGCTTTATACCCAAAAATGACAAGAAGAACTCTAACTTGGATGCCTAATAGTGAAAGGGAAATAGTAAAGGATATATTTTAAAAGTCCATACTTCATTGAAAAATATCATTTAAAAACTTAAAATTGTGATAGAAAGGAAAAACAAGGATAAAAAAGGGCTTCCCCAAATTAGCACTTTATTTGTTTAAAAGACCTTCATTCTATCAATATCTTCGTCTCTTAAACGTTTTCTACTAACATTTCTACGCAGAAAAATTATACACGAGAGGATCTGTCAAAATGAACAAACAGGAAAGTAGTTATAGATGGGTTGTTTTTGGAACCGCTTTATTAGCATATTATTTGATTGTCAGTCAACGAACAGCCCCCGGACTTATTACAGAACAGTTAATGAAAGATTTTCACGTTTCAGCGTCCGTTATAGGATTAATGACGAGCATACAATTTTTAGCGTACGCAGGCCTTCAGATTCCTGTTGGCTTACTTTCTGACCGGTACGGTCCAAATCGATTTCTTATTATAGGGTCGCTTTTAACCGGAATAGGAAGTCTTATCTACAGTACGGCTCCCAACGAATATGTGTTAATTTTCTCTCGTTTGCTAGTCGGTACCGGAGACTCCATGATTTTTGTCAATTTAGTGTTAATTTTAAGTCAGTGGTTCAAGGGAAATGAGTTTGTAAAGCTGTTAGGTTTAATTGGGCTGGTAGGAAGTGTAGGTTCATTATCAGCTACTGTGCCTTTATCTATGTGGATTTCACTTTCAGGCTGGAGAGTTCCTTTTCTTAGCATAGGTCTGGTTTTAATGGCGGTATCTTATTTGCTTTATGTCGTTTTAGTTATAAAACCTAAACGATTATTTGTAGATGATGCTAAAGCAAATAAAGCCTCTGTTAAGACTCAAGAAAGCGTATGGGCGATCCTAAAAAGGGTAATGACGACTCGTCAAGCATGGGCAACATTTCTTTGTCATTTTGGTGTAGTGGGTACATACATTGGTTTTATTGGTTCTTGGGGAGTTCCTTATGGCATGAATGTGTTTCATTTATCTCGCGCTGATGCAAGTCAGCTTATTATGTATGGTTTGTTTGGCGCTATGATTGGGGGACCTTTAATCAGCTGGATATCAAGCAGGTTAAACTCCATTAAAAAAATCTATTCACTCGTCCATCTTATTGTGGTGCTTAGCTGGACAGGATTATTATTAACCGGAGTGAAACCTTCATTCATGCTAGTCGTTATTTTACTTTTTATCATCGGATTTGGAAACGGCGCAAGCGCTTTGACATTTGCCGTAGTACGCCAATCTTTTTCAGTAAAAGAAGTAGGAGTTGTATCAGGTTTTGCTAATATGGGAGGCTTTTTAAGCGCCGTATTATTGCCTAGTATTTTCGGAAATGTCCTTGATTTATTCCCTGAACGCTCGCTGCACGTGGGCTATCATTATGCTTTTATGATTCCCATTTTGTTTTCAATGATGGGGTTGTTAGGTGTCTTACTAATTAAAGAAAAAGGAAAAAAGGAGCAGAAGGTGCTGCATGCTTCTTAATTCACAATGACTGTCGCATTTACAGTGCAGAAAAATTCGTATATTTATTATAAGATTCATTTTTATACTTTCAAGCAGCCAGAAGATAATCGCTTTTATAAGTGGTTATCTTTTTTAGTCTACCCCATTTCTTCAGAGTCATATAAAGCTATACTTCTAAAAACAATAGTATAACTGAGCATTCTACTCCAAATAGATTTTACTCATATCAATAATACAAAATTTTTTATAAGACAGCACGCTATTAGAATTTACTACTCAAATAAAGAGCCACATCGCGAATGGCTTTATCAGTTTCACTTTCTATTAACTCTCTGTCCTTTGTATACGAATAAAGAGTATCGCCGTGAAGAAGGTGGTCTGATAAATTTAATAAGCCCACGGCGCGTTTGTTGAATTTATGAGCAATAGCTAAAGTGGTAGCTGTTTCCATATCCACCCCGAGAAAATCTGCAAGCGACCATTCTTTTACCATATCATGCGTCTCAATAAGCATGGCACCCATACTAACCACATGTCCTTTTATATAGCTGTAGCCTTTTTGTTCACAATACCTACAGGCGGTTTCCACTAACTCTTTGTCAGCTTCTACAAGCGTTTGTTCTGGTAAATACCAGTGTGATACGCCGTCTTGCATTTGTGCTGCAGATACAATTAAGATATCTCCATATTGTACAGTGGAAGATAAGCCTCCAAAATATCCCGTTTGAATAAATAAGTCGGTTCCGCTGCCAGCAAATTGATGTACGATGTTTGACGCCATCGGACTGCCATACACATTCGCAAATCCTATATTTCTGTTTTTGAACTTACCTATTACCGTGTTCCATTTAGGCATATGAACATCAGTAGATAAAATCTCTTTCCATAAGCTTATATTATCTTCAAATCCCCACTCACCATGAATAATGAATGCATTAGGCAGCTCTTTTTCTGATAGCTTTAATACGTTTAGCCAATCTTCTTTTTCAAAATCCCCATACAGTTTCATATCGTTCTCCTTATTCTTTTCATTTAGACTAGTTGGTGAAGAATTCTTCATTTCTACCTTTTATTCCTTTAATTTTTAAAACGAACAAATACAAAATAAATGACGGTTCTGATTTAGAAATGAAGAATCGCGTGCTTTTTTGCTTGTTTTTCGACAAATATTTATGACTAAAAAAGGAATTCACTAATAATAAAAGAACTTTTTTACTAACCGTTATTTAAATTAGATAAAGCTGTGAGAAAAGATCCGTCCAGTTAATGAATGGATAAGAGGAGGGAATTACAGGTGTCACATCATTTTCCCATAATTAAAACAAAAAGACTTGTACTAAGGGAAATTGTAGCAGAAGACGCAAGCAATATTTTAAAATACCTATCCGATAAAGAAGTAATGAAGCACTACGGTTTAGAGCCTTTTACAGCGGTTGAAGATGCTTTAAATGAGATTTCATGGTATAAATCAATCTTAAACAAAGAATCTGGAATAAGATGGGGCATTACTCTTAAAGAACAAGACGACATTATTGGCAGCTGCGGGTTTCTTAATCGAGTTCATGACCATTACCGTACGGAAATTGGTTATGAATTAGCCAGAGACTACTGGGGAAATGGAATTGCTAATGAGGCATTGGGCGCGGTCATAAAATATGGGTTTACACATTTTAATTTGCGGAGAATCGAAGCTTTGATAGAGCCTGCTAATGCTGCTTCACAAAAATTAATAAAAAAACACGGTTTTATAAAAGAAGGCTTATTAAGAAGCTATGAATTTACGTGTGGGAAATTTGACGATTTGTATATATATTCTTTATTAAAACAAGATTTTGACAGGCTTCAACTACATGCAGGGAATATCTAGACATCGTTATTACGTTATTAAAAATACGTATAGCACGATGAAAGATAAGGGAGGAGAATATATGGCCCACCTTAATGTTGATATTGTTCACTATCATCCTCAATTTGCTGAGGCAACGGTAAAAATGTGGAGAGATAGTAAAGAAAAAGCGATTGGACAAAAGGAAATGCACAGTTTTGACCGTCATGTTTATTTTTTAAATCATATATTGTCAGCACACTATAAAGTTGAATTAGCGTTAATAGATGAACAAATAGTAGGAATGGTTGCTTATAAGGCTGACGAAATTAGCCAGCTGTACGTTGATGTAAATTATCAAAGAGGAGGAATTGGACAGCTTTTACTCGAAAGAGCCAAGACAGAATCAAATGGAAAATTAATATTACGTACATTTGAACGAAATAAAAACGCCCAAAGGTTTTACGAGAAACACGGCTTCAGTATTATAAAAAGAGGATGTGAAAACGAAGAGAAACTACCCGATATTACATATGAATGGACAAACAAATGAATCATACGTAATTTTAATAAAGGAGCGGTTAGTGTGAATACGTTAGCACATGAAACATAACAACGCTGCCTGTATGTTCGTGGCCCGCCTTTTACTAGTTTAGGATAGATGATTAATGCTGACTGATTATTAAAAGGAGGATTTTAACATGGTAACGGACAAACATTTTTTAAAGGCTGTAAACAATACAAATGTTGATTTTACTGGATGGGATTTTTCTATTATTACTCGTACTGGTCGTATGGATAGTGATATGCTTTCGTGGTCATATGGAAGTGAAGCTTTTCGCCTTATTCAAAACTCTAATGCTGCTTTAGATATGGGAACAGGAGGAGGAGAGTTTTTATCTTTGTTACAACCTTTTCCTCGCGTTATGTATGCTACCGAAGGATACAAACCTAACGTTCCAATCGCTAAAAAACGGTTAGAGCCATTTGGTGTCACAGTTGTTGAACGAACTGAAAACGAGAATCTACCGTTTAAAGATGGTACATTTGATTTAATTTTGAACCAGCACGAAGCTTTTTGTGCTTCTGAAGTGAGAAGGATTTTGTCTAAGGGAGGCACGTTTTTCACTCAGCAAGTGGGAGGGTCAGACTGTTCACGAATCAATGAATGTATAGGGGTTCCGATAAATAAAGAGTTTTGTAATTGGAATTTAAAGAAAGCAATAGAAGAGCTCCAACAAAGTTCTTTTAACATCATCTTTTGCAAGGAAGAGTTTCCTGTGCAGAGATTTTATGATATCGGGGCGCTAGTTTTTTATCTAAATGCAATTCCTTGGCAAGTTCCTAATTTTGATATAGAAACACATATCGGCGGATTGTATAATATCCATCAAATTATACAGTCTCAAGGGTTTTTCGACGTAGAACAACATCGTTTTATTATTAAAGCTGAGGCAAAAAAATAGAGTAATCACACACAGAAGGCGGATCTCTAACTGGAGATCCGCTTTTTGTGTGTGAATGATGATTTTACATAAACGTTCTATTTCAGTTATGTAATGGAGCGTTTATGATCTTTAGTATGATTTTGTGATATACGAGAGTTTGTTAAAATGCAGTCTAATGCTCTTTTAGTAATAGGCATAAAAAAGTTAAGCAGCACGCCGCCTAAACACACGGTTAATAACGTTCCAACACCAATTGGTCCGTTTAAAAATATTGCGGCTAGTAAGAATGTCAGGTAAATAAATGTTCTTGAAAGAAATAAATTGGTTTTAGCTAGTTTTTGTATGATTAATGTTAAGCGGTCAATTGGAATAGGTGCAAAATTTGTATGTAAATAGGCTGAGGTTCCTACTCCTATAATGATTAAACCGATTCCGAAACAACATACTTTGCTGTACCAACTTTCGAACGTAATCCAATTCTTTAAGAAAAAAAGCCATATATCGATACCAAGACCTGTTATGAATGCCGTTAACAGTCCCAGTATTTCTGGCTTTTGTTTGCTTAAAAGAGAATTACCACAAATTAAAATACAGGCAAGTATAATCTCCCAGCTTCCAACGCTAAAACCTACGTTTAGTGACAGTCCAACCAACAGTGCATCAAAAGGTGAAGCTCCTAGGTTAGATTGTATCGTCAAAGCAATTCCAAGAGTTAATAGTAAAATTCCTCCTGCATAAACAACATACTTCACTGTCATCATCCTTTTTGTTATTTTTTGTTGCAAATGCAACTATTTTGAGATACATTAAATGTAGATTATTTTTATTGTATTTGCAACAAAAATATGTATAAAGGAGATATTTTATGAGTGAAATTCTGCGTGAAATTGGCATGATAGCAAGAGCATTGGATTCAATTAGTAATATAGAATTTAAAGAATATGACCTGACAAAAGGGCAGTATTTGTATTTGGTGCGAATATGTGAAAATCCAGGAATCATTCAGGAAAAGTTAGCTGAAATGATAAAAGTAGATCGCACAACAGCGGCTCGGGCTATAAAAAAGCTTGAAATGAATGGTTTTATTGAAAAGAAAGATGATCTCCATAATAAAAAAAATAAAAACCTTTTTCCTACTGAAAAAGGGAAGAACGTATACCCGTTTATAAAAAGAGAAAATGATTATTCGGATAAAGTGGCATTAGAAGGTTTTACCCAGGAAGAAGCAGATACCATTCTTAAACTAGTTCAAAGAGTAAGAAAAAATATCGAAACAGACTGGGAGTTTGTCAAAAAAGGAAACAAGAGAAATTATTGATGATATAAAGGAGAGGGGCATGTCAGTGATGATGCATATAAAAAAGTGTATTCTTGAAGATGTATATGATCTTCAAGACGTTAGCTATAAAACGTTTTATGAGACATTTAAAGATCAGAATTCACAAGAAAATATGACAGCTTATTTAGAAAAAGCATTTACAGTCGAACAGCTAGAAAAAGAACTATCCAATACGTCTTCGCAATTCTTTTTTATGTATGTTAATCATGAAATTGCAGGTTATTTAAAGGTTAATATGAATGACGCTCAGTCTGAAGAGATGGGGGAAGAAGCGCTTGAAATTGAAAGAATTTATATAGGTAACAGCTTTCAAAAACAAGGACTTGGTAAACATTTATTTAATAAAGCAGTAGAGATAGCAACGACATTTAATAAAAAGAAAATTTGGTTAGGGGTATGGGAAAAAAATAAAAATGCGATTGCTTTTTACAAGAAACAGGGATTTGTTCAAATTGGATCTCACTCATTTTATATGGGAGACGAAGAACAAATAGATCTCATCATGGTTAAAACACTTTTTTTATAGTTTTAAAAAATAAGGATTATTCACTAATTTAACTGGTAGAGGATAATCCTTATTGCATACAGAGACTTTATGCTTTTCTTCAAAGCAGATGCTTTTAGGGGAAGCAGTAAGCAAACTAATATGGTTGCTGTGCCAACACATAGGAGAATAAAATTAATGTCACATGCTTACCAAAATGTTGGCTTCTTTCATTTTGGAAATTACATTTTTACTTTAATTCTATTTGAAACAACACAAACTAATTAGACATATATCGAATTAGAAGGCTTGAAAAATGAACGTTTTTACGTCCACTTTAATAAATAACGGGCCACATCTCTTTCGGATTTAACTCGTATTCTCCATTTTGCCTATACATAAAATGCTGCATAATTAACTCTCTGCGAATCGTTGCATAATCTTCATGATATTTTTTAATATGTTCATTTAATTCTTTTTCTGGATACGTTTTTCCGTGCTGTAAATCACGTATTAAATAGGCTAATATTACGTTCTTTTTCTTTCTTTGACTTGGAATAATTTTTAAAGTACCGTCACTATTTATAAAGTTTTTAACAATAGATAATTTGTCTTTATCCTGTAAATGGTTGTCTTGATTTTCCATCGAATCCTCTCCAATACTTAAAATAGCCTTCGAGTTATATTCAAGTCTTTCAAGGTCTAGATAAAAATAAATAATGTTTCCTTGTCTTCTTTGATAAACAATTCCTACATCTCTTAGCTTTGAAATATGATGAGTAATAGTTGAAGGTTGCAACCCCAGTTTGTAAGCAATTGCTTGCCCGTGAAGAGGCCCTTTTTTTAATAGTGAAATAATTCTAATCCTGGTAGGATCACCAACGGCTTTATGATAATTAACCAACTTATCTAATTGCATAGCTTAATACCTTCTCTCTCTAATTCGATATACATCTAATTTGATATTAATCGAATTGGATGTATATGTCAAAAAAATATTTAAAGTGAAGACTTGTCACACTGCATATAAAAAATCGGCTCCGTCTAATCTTTAAAGTGTAAAAAAAATCCTGCTTCTCTATATAATTCAACTATTATTTTCACCTGTTCTTTTTATTAGTAAGAAAAAGTTACCATGTTTTCATCAAATAATACCGGGGAACATATTCAAAGAGATAAATGAATTATTAATGATACATGTATGTAAATAATAAATGAAAAAGGAATGAGTAAATCATGGCAGGAAATTCAAAAGTTTTAATGGTTGTTACAAATGGACATACGATGGAAAATGGAGAGCTTGCTGGAATTTGGCTTACAGAATTCTCTGAAGCATATTTAGAATTTAAAAAAGAAGGATACGAAGTAGTCGTAGCAAGTCCAAAAGGCGGAAAATCACCTGTGGATCCTAACAGCTTAACAGATGATGTAACGGACGAAGACAAAGAAGCAGGAAAACTTTTAGAGAATACAAAATCATTAGCTGAAGTAAGTTCACAAGAATTTGCAGGTATGTTTGTACCTGGAGGGCACGGAACAATGTTTGACTTTCCAGACGATACGCACTTACATCGTTTGCTAACAGAATTTGCTGAAGACGACAAGCTAATTGCAGCGGTATGCCACGGACCGGCAGCTCTTGTAGGCGGAAAGCTTAAAAATGGTGAGCCGATTGTAAAAGGAAAACGTATTACAGCGTTTACTGATTCAGAAGAGAAAGATACAACGTTAGATAAATACATGCCGTTTCTTCTTGAAACAAAGCTTCGTGAGCTAGGCGCCGAGTTTATTGCAAAAGATAATTGGAGCGATCATATTGAAGTAGACGGAAAGCTTTTAACAGGACAAAATCCGCAGTCTACAATCAGCCTAGCAAAAGAATTTGTGCGTGCTTTAAACGCGTAAAAGTATGTATAACCTTAATGGGGATGTCTCATGAGTGTTTGAGACATCCCCATTTCTTTAGGGTGAAATAAAATGAGAATTAAGGAAAACAAAAAGGGCGGCTATCTAAATAGCTGCCCTTTTATTTATTAGAAGATTTATTTCTGAAAATGTATGTAGTAATTCCTGTCACAATGATAACAGCCACAATACAAATGATCAGACGAACAATCTGTGTCACAAAAATATTATCTGCAATACTCATGTGTTTCGTTAGAATTAACGTTCCATAAGCAGCTAAAACAGATAAAAACATATTGACGATTCGTTGAGCCATGTTGTCGTTACTCCTTTCATTCCACTACTATACACTTTAACATATGTATTCACTGTAAAAAATATCGAATTACAAGTATGTCAGAAAATCAGCACTCTCGTAAAAGATTCCACACGTAAGGAAGTAGTTGATATCATATTAGTTATGACGACTAAACGCAGTTCAGAGAAGGAAATGAGCTTTCTTTTGTGGAATTTAACATGCTTATATTCTTTTTTTAGATAGGTGGGAAAAGCTTGTTTGATAAATTGAAAAAGCTATTTATGGATAAACAGGATCAGGAAACAAATGACAAATACATTTTAGTCCCTGAGAGTGAAATAAATGAGACTTTAAAAAGAGAGATAGTGAAGTTGGAAGAAGTAGGAGAGGCATACAGCAAAAGTCTTCAGCACAAATATAGAAATAAATTTGAACATGATGGTAAGCAGAACTTAAAAATATGGGTGTGTCGAGATATTGATGGCGACCAACTGCCAAATCTAAGTTCGGAGCAGTGTTTAGAAAAAGAATATCGTTCCCAAGTGGCAATAAACTTTGATGGGTTTACAGATGAAGAAGATGCATCCGTTTATTACATCCAGTTGTGGTATTACTTTGGTGGGTATTTTAAAGGGTCAGGCACTTTGTACGATTTGTCAAAAAATTATTTAGAAGCTGATATTGAAGAGAAGATAGAAGAAATACTGAAACAGCTATAACCTTTTAGCATAGAGATTATGTGTTAGCACACAGGGGGAAGGAAGATGAGGGGTCGTCCAGAGTTAGAAATAGAAAGGGAAAAAGTTTATAAAACGAAAAAAAATCCTAACGGAACATTTATAGCGCGAATTATTCAAGTGCCTAAGGAAGAACATATGTTAGATTTCATGTTGGAAATCAAACACTTAAGGAAAAAGGAACTTACTTATAAAAATCTATTAGTAACGACTGAAAACTGGTATGATTCTTTTCGTCTTGCTAGAGGAGATCTGAAATGGGTATCTTTGCATACAGTAGCTGTGTGGGACTGGTTGGGACATAAATTAGTTGAGGTAGCAGCCCCAACCGGTAAGGAAAATTATCGTATTTCAGATGACCACTGTTCAGCTTACCGAGAAAAGCAATAATGACGATATAGTAAGGAGAAAACGAATGAAAAAGCATTGCTGCGATTATATGAATTATCATGCGAACTTTACGTGTGATATTCACAGTGATCCGTTTGATTGTCCAGATAATCTTATCTTATTTGATAAAACAAATAAGGAATACGGTTTAATTATCCATGATGGTGGTTCATCCACTATTGGAATTTCATTTCGTCCATGGTGTGATAAGAAGCTTTAACTTAAGTATGAAGGGGGATCCTCTTCATTTCTGGAATGGGGGATGGGGCTTGATTTTTCGTTATCTAGCTATGTTATCAGGATTAGGAATAGCTCTATTAAACCTTTTTGATCCTATACATCAAGGGATTACGCGCTGGTTGATGGTTATCTGCGGTTTATTCATCTTTAGTAGCCATCTAAAATTCATCTTAGATAAGAAGTCAAAAAGAATAGATAATCAAAATAAGACCTACTAATAAGATTTTCTTTTGATTTAGTCCTGTTGATAAACGGTGTTATGTAAACGAAAAACTTATTGAATATGTAGGAGAGAAATAAAAAAGAAAAATATATGTTATAATAATCATAAATATCCAAAAAAAGGAACTAATTGTTGTGGTCAATCGTAAATTTAATTCTCTATTTATCATCTATCCTATCGTTTTCTTTGTAGTGCGTACTGTTTTTTCTTTTGTGAAAAATAGCGCTGCGGAATCTGTCTATGAGACGTTAGCTATACTTGCCATGTATTACTTTACAGTTAGTGTTTTCTATTCGATTGACTTATATATGCAAAAGAAAAATAGTTAATAGATTAAAAATGCTGAGAGTCAGAGTAAAAACAAACGATATAAAGGAGTCTAACAGTGCGCATTAAGAATTATTTTTTGTTTATTTTTCCATTCGTTTTACTATTATTAGCAAGCTGTGATCCATCTTCTACACCTAAAGAAAAATACTATTCAAGCACCAAAAGCACAAACCTTCAATCAGAAAACGTTAAGTCAGTATCAATAGGAAGTTCTAAATATGACGTAGCAATTGGTTTGAAGAAGAAACCAAAATTTATAGAGGTTACGGAGAAACCTCCGTATACTACCTACATTTACGGAGAAAGTACAGAAAAGTATGATGTTGAATTTAAAATTGTAGATAATAAAGTCAGTAGGTATGACTTTATTAGCAGCAAGTATGGTACGGAAAAGGGCATACATACTGGTGACAGCAAAAAAGATGTCATTAGGGCATATGGAGAAAATTATTACGAAAGAGAAGATACCGGAGCAACAATAATAGGGTATTTTGATAAAATTCATAAACTCAACATTGAGTTTTCTTTAGATGATAATAGTAAAGTTGGAGGAATTTTGTTTCAAAAAATAAATAATTAAGATGAGTAATAATCATTTATTTGCAAAATGAAATATATTGACTAGTAAATTTCAAATAATAGTAATAGAGGAGAATATACTGATGCTTGGGGAAACATTTACATTATTAAGGCCTATTTATTACCTGATCGCAGTTTTTTCAGTATGCAATTTGGTGTATATAATTTTCTTGAGAAATAAAGTCAAAGCAAGTAGTTATGTAATCGTCAATTCTTTTTTCTTTTTAATAATTGCAGCAGCCTTATTGTTTCAAGAAGGCATCATTGTAGATGAATTTAATCGTTCAGGTGATTCTGTAACCTTCTATTTAACGATATTATTGGGCTTTTTATTTATAGCTAGTTTCATTTTTCAAAGAAAGAAAATGAGAGATAAAAATTGAAGTAAATAAATATAATCATGTTTGCTGTAACTTTCAATATTTGCTCTTTTATGTAAATTGAGTGTTAGGGCGACCAATCTACAACAAATAAAGGGAAAGGATTTTTCTATTGAGCAACTTTATTAAAGTAGTACCGTCAACTTTTATACTTCTCTACATAGTATTCTTCTTTTTAAATATTTCGTATCGTTACGGTGTTTCTTATTTATATAGCTTTTTTCTTTTTTTGTTTTTGTCGTTAATATCTGTAGTTTTATGTTTAGTAATATGGTTTAAGAATAAGGAACGTCTTTTTCTATTTTTAACCGTCGTTTCAATCCTCCAACTTATGTTTACTGTTTTTATTTATCTTTTACCAGGAGCAGGAACTAAACCATTGATCTATGAAAAAGCAATTATAAAAGAAGAGGTTTTAAATAAATAAGCTTACACAAAAAAACTTCAAGAATGTGTATCTAGTATAAGGCTATTAAAGAGATCCCCTTAAATAAAGAGGATCTCTTTGATGTAGGTGTTTGTAATAGTAATTATATTAACTAGAGCTGTATACTTTTTCATTAAAAAGCGTTGTTTCATACTTATTAAAAAAAGAAATGTGTACAGTTAGTTGAGGAAAAGAGATCTGTCACTATAGGTTTCTTTCTTTGTTTCTAAAAAAACCATTAATTTATATTTTAACCATAATATGTTATAATGTTTTAAAAATGGTGGTGTGACAATGAGCGAAGATAAAGAAACACCTGAAAGAAGAAGAGAGAGATTAAAACACGAAGAGGTAAAAAGAAATCCAGCTGGGAATATGAACGATGCATTTAATAGAAATGAAGCTGGAAACTTATCTGGTTTAGCAGGCAGCTTAGGATGGAAGGGTCTTGGTGTACTTATTACTGTAATGATTATAGGTTTTATCGTTGCGTCACTATTTTTAAAATAATATCAGGTTTATAAATTAAGAGTACTGGAGGCGCTTTTTTGAAAAACTATACAGTGTTTATTGGTAGTTTTATATTATTGCTATTTGCTTTTCAAATTGTTTCTGGTCTATTTCTTACACTTACATATGTACCTGAGACTTCACAGCACTTGAGTAGCTCAACGGTCAGTATTTTTTCTGTTAATTATCCATTTTTAAGTTCGATTATAGCGGCCACTTTTTCATTTATTATTTCAAACAAAGTATGTAAAGTTAAGAAGAGTGCCTATAAATAAGTAGGTGCTCTTTTTGTGCTGAGAATAGTGATTACTATTTTTAATAAATTACATCTTCCTTTTTATGGTATTGTATATAGATACGTATTAAATACTGTTGAAAGAGGGAGATACTTAATGTTGCAATCACTAATCTTTGATATGGATGGAACGCTGTTTCAAACAGATAAAATTTTAGAATTATCACTTGATGATACCTTTAACCATTTGCGTACACTCAACCAGTGGAATACTAGTACTCCTGTTGATAAGTATCGTGAAATCATGGGTGTACCGTTACCCAAAGTATGGGAAGCTTTATTACCTACTCATTCAGGTGAAATAAGAAAGTATACGAATGACTATTTTTTGAAAAGCTTAGTTGAGAATATAAAAAAAGGCAAAGGCGCTTTATATCCTAATGTAAAAGAGGTCTTTAGCTATCTAAAAGAAAATAATTGCTCCATTTACATAGCAAGTAACGGTTTGAAGGAATATTTAGAAGCGATTGTAGACCATTACGATTTGGATAAGTGGGTAACAGAAACATTTAGTATTCAACAAATCCAAACGCTCGATAAAGGAGATTTAGTCAAAACGATTATAAAGAAATACGATGTAAAGCACGCAGCAGTAGTGGGAGACCGTCTATCGGATATCAATGCTGCAAGGGATAATGGTTTAATGGCAGTGGGGTGCAATTTTGATTTTGCTCAAGAAGCTGAGCTTGCACAGGCTGATGTGGTAATAGATGATTTAATGGAGTTAAAAAGGATTGTATCCAACATAAATAGTAGCTTGTCAGTTTAATAGACTGATCCTCGTACATAACCATTATAGATGGGTAATGTCTCAATTTTATTAAGAAAATAAATTTTTTATATGCATGTAAAAGGATAGGTCTTTAAAGGGCTATCCTTTTCGTTTACCTTACAGTATTGGAATCCACTTGATTTTTTAAATCTTCACTGCAGTTTCTGCTCCGTCAATGAACTCACACATATATAGACCTAAATCTACTGAAGTTGAAACATAAGTAATGAGCGGTTCCCCTGTAATTTAAAATGTTTACATAATCTTTTCTTGTCATTAATAAATGGTTTACAATACTGAGCTATGCTTAGGTTAAGATTTCCAAAATAGTTTTATAAGAAGGGAGAGTTTGGATTATGACTTCACATATGATTCGTAAATCTGATAGCCCTCACTTATATATTAGAGGATATAAGATAAAATTGTCACTCAGCCAGTGGAAGCTTGTAAGCACTCAGAGATAATGGTTAACCCAACTGTAAAAGAGGAAAACCTCCATCTTAATTTAGATGGGGTTTTTTGCATTTCTTTTAGTAACTTTTTAATTGGTTAACTATTTAGACTTTATAATAAAAAAGACTAATAAAAGTTAAAAAATGTAATAAAAAAGAGGAATATTATTTAAGTGAAATTAAAATAAAGCACAACTAAATATGCATTTTTTAAATGTTTTACCATTTTTTATTGACCATAAAAATTTAAAAGAATTAAAATAAATATAAAGTAAGTAATTACTTACATTTTTAAAATTAGTTTGTGGGAGGATGAATATTTTTAATGTATAGCTTAAGTTTTCAAAAGGTGGACGAGGCGAATGAACGAGTTGGAGCAAAAGCTTTAAACCTTATAAAAATGAAAAGAAAAAATTTACCGATTCCAGATGGGTTTGTTATTCAAACGGAAGCTTTAAAGCGATATATCGAATGGAACGGGATTGATCGTCAAACGGATAATATACACGAGAGAATTTTACACGGGGAAATTCCTATTGAAATTGAATCAGATCTCATAGAGGCATTTCGAAACCTAAAGTGCTCTTATACATCGGTAGCTGTTCGTTCATCATCTAGTGCTGAAGATTTAGAAGGTGCATCTTTTGCTGGCCAGTATGAAACCTATCTTAATGTGAAAAGTACCGAGGATTTTTTGAGTAAAGTGAAAGCGTGCTGGGCCTCATTTTTTACTGAAAGAGTCGAACAATATACTCAAAATATGTATGCTAATTTTGACGAAGTTTCAATGGCAGTTGTTGTTCAAGGGTTAATTGAGTCCGAAGTATCGGGAGTGATATTCAGTCAAAATCCTGTCACTCATAATACAAAAGAAATGATGATTAATGCCAGCTATGGACTAGGAGAAGCAATCGTATCAGGCTTAGTAACACCTGATGTTTACCTAGTTAATAAGCAAACTTTTAAAATAGAGAAAGAAAAGGGTCTAAAAGAAGTAAAAATAATTCCACTTGTTGAAGGAGTTGAAGAAATCGAAACAACGGAAGATGAGCAGCAAAGGTTTTGTTTAACAGACGAGAAAATCATTGAACTGGCCGAAATAACAAAAGAAGTAGAAGCTCTTTACCAACATCCAGTAGACATAGAGTTTGGGATTCATGACAATCAAGTATATCTATTGCAGGCAAGAGCTATTACTACATTAACAGAGGCCAAAGAATTAACTCCTTTCCAAAAAGATATATCTTTAAGTTTCGAGGATATGGAAGAGTTTTGGATTTTAAATGACACAAGTTTTTCTCATGCTGTTAGTCCTTTGTACGCTTCATTTATTATTCCGGCATTTTCTGAAGGAACAGCTGCTAGTTTTAAAAAATTAAAGTTTATGTTTAATAGACTTAATTTAAAACTTTATAAAGGTCATATCTATACAAAAATGGAGCCTTTTAAAGGAGATTCTAATAAAAGATTCCAAGAAAATAAAGAATTGATGGAAGGTATTTATCCAATCCTAACAAAACGAATGAATCAAATGATTACGGAACAATTCTTGCCTTACTATAACAAATTAAATAGTTTTACCTATGAAAGTCTAACCCTTCAGAGAGGAAAAGAGATTCTTCAAAGTTTAGCTGATTTTTATAAAGTGGCATATGATCTGCACTTTGATATTGTTATGCCTCAAATGTCTTTAAATACTATAGTTGAAGAGTACTATAAAAACCTTACAAATAAAAAATCCGGACACGATGTTTATGAGCTATTGACGGGGAAAATGAACAAATCGTTGGAAACTGATCAGGAGCTTTCTAGACTTGCTTTAACAGTTAAAGGCAATGCGGAACTTACTAAGATCTTCGAAGAAGAATGTACAGAAACTTTAGTGAAAAAGTTAGAGGAAAGTGAAGCAGGAAAAAGCTTTATGGCTGAATTAAATACTTTTCTAAAACAGTATGGATATCGAAACGTTGTAAGTCACGATTTTGTAGGAGAAACTTGGCTAGAGAATCCTCTTCACGCATTATCAATTATTCAAGGGTATGTTAAAGACAATTACAACTTTGATGAGAATTTCAAACAAACGGTCAAAAAACGTGAACAGAACTATAATGAACTCCTTGAACAGATAGCGGATAGCAAACATAAAGAAGAGTTTGAAAAATATTATCAGTGGGCATTAGATGCATCCGTTATAAGAGATGATCATCATTTTTATATCGATGCAATGTTGGATGCAAAAGCTCGTTTATTCCTACTTAAGCTAGGTAATTTACTAGTACATCATCATGTTTTTCTAGTGAAAGAAGATATTTTCTTCTTATATCTTGATGAACTAGAGTCTCTTTTAGAAAATCCAGTAGACATGACCCAATTAATTGAGAAACGTAAAGAAGAACATGTAGAACATGAGCAAACGTCTAATTTACCTAGATACTTCGGAGTCCCTGAAGCAGCTCAGCTGAAAGAAGCTGAGAAATATATGGGAGCTATTGAGGAAGATGACGCGAACAGCGAACATTCTATTAAAGGGTTAGCATCTTCTTCAGGCATCTATACCGGAAAAGTAAAAGTTATTTCAAACACAAAGGAATTTTACAAGTTAGAAAAAGGGGACGTTTTAGTATGTAAGACCACTACTCCACTTTGGACTACTTTATTTCAAACTGCGGGGGCTGTTATCACCGACGCTGGAGGTATTCTTTCTCATTCAGCAATAATTGCACGTGAATATGAAATTCCTGCAGTAGTTGGTACGAAAATAAGTACGGATAAGCTAAAAGATGGCGATATGGTTATGGTCGATGGTACGAATGGAATGGTCACGCTTTTAAATGACTAAGTGATTCTCTTCGCTTCTATTTGACAACAGCTCTTTTTCCTTTATATACTGCCTAATGGAAAGTAAATACTTACATTCAGGAAGCATAAAGGATGATTAACATGAAAAAAGATGAAACAAAAAAGAAGATAACAAAAGCTACAATAGAACTGCTTAAAGAAAAAGGCTATAAAGGTACTACTACTAGAGAAATTGCAGAGCAAGCTGGCGTTAATGAATTGACTGTTTTTCGCCACTTTGGCAATAAAGAAGGCATTATTCAAGCTATTGTCAAAACAACAAGCTTTTCACTTGAGATTTTTGATAAATCAATTGAATGGGAGCTTGAAAAAGATTTGACGAATTTCGGTTATCTGTTACTAAAAGACTTTGATAATAACCGAGACATGATTTCAATTGCTTTAAAAGACCCTTTAATTTTCTCACAAGCGCACGAGGAAATTATAAAAAAAATTAATGATACGAAAAAAATATTAAAAGAATACTTTGAAGAAATGCAAAGGAAAGGATATATCAAAGAATTAGATTGCTGCACACAAGCAGAGATTTTCCTAAGTACGTATTGGGGATATTTTATGTATAAACTAAATTTTGGAGACAAAGCCTTACATGCGGATTATCAAGATATGATAAAAAACAGTATAAACACGTTTATAAAAGGAATTTCTCTCCACTAAAAGGAGGCATTAATGTTTGGGTAAACATAAAGAGCTTATCTTGATTATTTCATTGCTAATTGGGACATTTCTTGTACCAATTAATTCAACCATGATTGCCGTTGCTCTATCAACTATATCAGCTCATTTTAATGAACCACTTGCAAATATTTCGTGGGTAGTAACTATTTATTTGATTGTAATGGCTGTTACTCAGCCTATCGCTGGAAAGCTAGGAGATTTGTACGGAAACAGAAATATCTATTTATGGGGCGTGGTGTTCTTTCTTATAGCATCTTTAGGATGTATATTTTCAACTAATCTCATTTCCCTTATTATTTTTCGATCACTGCAGGCAGTAGGAGGAGCTTTACTCACCCCTAACACTATAGCCATCATTAGATATGTGGTGCCAAAAGAGCGGCTTCCTAAAATTTTAGGTGTATTTGGAATGGGAATGGGATTGGGTGCTGCAATTGGACCATTGCTAGGGTCTGTATTGCTTGAAAACTTCAACTTGGAAGCTATATTCTGGGTGAATGTGCCTTTTCTTTTCTTAGCTTTAATCAGTGGCATAGTTATGATTCCTAAATCTAATGTAAAAAAACAAGCAAGTACTTTAGATATTCAAGGTTCCATCTATTTAGCCATTAGTATTTCCTTATTGATTTTATTAACACACGGTATGGAAATTACTAAGGCTTTAATAATGGGATTAGTATTTGTTTTATCTTCATTCTTGTTTATCAAAAGAGAAAATACGGCAGAAAACCCGATTATCAATTTTTCTTTGTTTAAAAATGCCACCTTTACAAGCGCTAATTTGTCTATTATGCTTAGCAATTTTGTTATGTATGTGATTTTATTAATTATGCCGCTGTTAATGAAGGCTCAATTTCACTTATCTACAGCACAAACGGGTATTGTTTTATCGGTTTTTTCGATTTCAATGTCTTTAAGCGGCTGGATAGGAGGATTGTTAAACAATAAGTTTAGTTCTAAAAAAGTGATTGGCTTTTCTTTTGCTATGATCATTGTCTCTACTATTCTTTTTCTATCTTTAGAGAACGTTGGATCTATTCTTTTTCTTATAGTGTCTTTAATTATTGGAGGTTTTTCGACCGGAATAGGTTTAACAAGCATGCAGGTTGCCTCTCTAGACTCGGTAAGCAAAGAGCAGTCTGGTACAGCCTCTGGCATTTATTCAACGTTTCGTTATTTCGGAAGTATTATTTCGTCCACGCTTATTGCTCTTGTTACAAGCTACAACTCCATCTTCATTATTTTAGGGTTATCGGGGGTAGTAGGTATACTAGTAGCTAAAAACATTAAATCTGGTAGCCAAGACATGATAAGCAGCAATAATTCCAGTGCAAAAGCATAGTTGTTTTTTGATAAAGCCTTTGGTTATATATGCGATTTACTAATTAATCAATAAAAAAAGTACTGCTTCTAAAATAGGAGCAGTACTTTTTTTGCTTAAAAACCTTAGAAAAAACAACACACGAATTTACAAACCGACTTGTTTCAAATAAAAAAATTCTAATAATTCAATCTTGTTATTGACGAACTCGCATTTCAGATGTACACTTAAGTCACAAAGCTACTTAGTATACAAGTTACCTAAGTGTACTAAATTATATGTTAATGGATATATCGTTTAGAAAACAGCAAGTCATAAATTAATGAGGTGACTAAAATGAAAGAAATTAGTATTGAAGAATTAAAAGGAAAAGCCATTCAATTAAGAAAAACAGCTCTTACAATGATTTATGGAGCACAATCTGGCCATCCAGGAGGTTCACTTTCTGCAGCTGATATTATGGTAGCGCTTTATTTCAAAGAAATGAATGTTGATCCGCACAATCCTAACTGGGAAGATCGTGATAGATTTGTTCTTTCTAAAGGTCACGTTTGTCCCATTCAATATTCCGCTTTAGCTTTACGAGGATTCGTTCCCTATGAAACGATATACACGCTAAGAGAATACGGTTCTCCGTTTCAAGGGCATCCAGATATGAAAAAGTGTAAAGGTATTGATATTTCAACAGGCTCACTAGGACAAGGACTTTCGTGTGGCGTAGGCATGGCAATTGCAGGGAAACGAGATTTTAAAGACTACCGAGTTTTTTCTTTAGTAGGAGACGGAGAATGTCAAGAAGGACAAATTTGGGAAGCTGCTCAAACAGCAGTTAAGTACCAATTAGATAATTTAATTGTATTTGTAGATAATAACAGACTTCAAATTGATGGATTTTGTGATGAAATTATGCCATTACAAGATTTAGAGAAAAAATTTGATGCGTTTGGTTTTGAAACAAAGCGAATTAATGGACACTCCATGGAAGAGATTGTAGAAACATTGGATGAAGTAAGAGTAGCGAAGAATGGAAGACCAAAATGTATCATCTGTGACACGGTAAAAGGTAAAGGAGTTTCGTTCATGGAGGATGTAGCTGATTGGCACGGAGTTGCTCCTAATGAAGAACAATATCATCAAGCAATGGAAGAAGTAGCAGGAGGTTTAAGATAATGAGCATACTAGAAAAAGATCTTACAATAAAAAAAGCTACGAGAGAAGCCTTTGGAGATGAAATCGTAAAATTAGGGAAAGAAAATAAAAATATTTATGTCATTGATGTCGATATTGCAAAGTCGTGTAAAACAGTAAACTTTATCAAACAATTACCCGACCAGCATATTAATGTCGGTATTGCAGAGCAAAATGCAGCTGGGTTAGCAGCTGGACTTGCTACGACTGGTAAAATTCCTTTTGTAAGCACTTACGCGGTCTTTGGTTCGTTAAGAATGCTTGAACAAATTAGACAAGAAGTCTGCTACCCTAACTTAAATGTAAAGATTGCTTGTTCACACGGTGGTCTAACGCCAGCTAACGATGGCGGAAGTCATCAGGCTATAGAAGATATGGGTGTATTAAGATCGGTTCCAAATATGACCGTCATTATGGGAGCTGACTATTATTCTACTAGAAAGCTAGTAGAACAAGCTGCGAAAATATACGGACCTGTATATCTTCGTTTTACTCGCGATACGGTTCCCATGATTTACGATGAAAATGAAGAGTTTACAATTGGAAAAGCCAAGAAAATTAAAGAGGGAAGCGATATCGCTATTATTGCCAACGGCGATACAGTACGACTCGCTTTAGAGGCAACGAAAGAATTAGAGAAACAAGGCATATCTGTGAAATTACTAGACATGCATACGATTAAGCCTTTAGATCGAGAAGCAGTGGTTGACTGCTTAAATATTGGAAAAATCATTACGGTTGAAGATCACAATATTTTAAATGGCCTTGGCAGTGCCGTATGTGAAGTAGTTGCGGAAGAAGGAAAAGGTACAGTTCGAAGAATTGGTGTACAGGATCAATTTGGGCAATCTGCGCCTTATGAAAAACTATTAGAGTTAAATGGAATTACTGTAGAAAATATTATCAAAACAGCTAAAGAACTGATTTAAGACTAACTAAATTAAATAGAAGAAGCTAACAAGATGGGGGAAATATAATATGTTTGATTTAAAAGAGAGAGTAGCAATTATTACTGGTAGCGGTTCCAAAAAAGGAATTGGACGTACAATCGCCCTGACACTTGCAGAGCAAGGAGCGGCTGTTGTTATAGCAGATATCAATTTTGATGGTGTACAAGATACAGTCAACGAAATAAAAGAAGCCGGTGGCAAAGCCTTGGGAATAGAGCTAAATGTAACAAGTAAGGATTCTTGCGATGCGATGGTTAAACAAACACTTGAAGAATTCGGCAGAATTGATATTTTAATTAATAATGCAGGGATTTCTCAAAAGGTTACCGTTCAAGATATGACGCTTGAAGACATTACAAAAGTGTTTAACGTCAATATGTTTGGGTTGTTTCTATGTACGCAAGCAGTATTAGAAACAATGAAAGATCAAAAGTATGGTCGAATTATAAGCCTGTCTTCTGTTTCGGCTAAAAGAGGTGGAGGAGTGTTTGGGGGACCTCACTATTCGGCATCTAAGGCAGCAGTATTAGGTTTTTCAAAAAACTTAGCGCGCGAGGTAGCTTTAGATGGCATTACGGTTAACTGTGTAGCTCCCGGACTCGTTAATACAGAAATTTGGAAGTCTCTCCCTGAAGAAGATGCAAAGTCTGTGATTGATAGTATTCCTATGGGTAGACCAGGTGAAGTGAAAGAAATCGCGGCTACAATTGCCTTTTTAGCTTCAGAAGAAGCTTCGTATATTACAGGAGAAGAAATTGATATAAACGGTGGCTCACATATGGATTAATATTCAAGTTCGTTATACAGGCATGCCATTATGGTATGCCTGTATAGCTGTTTATTGATAAAATCATTAGCAAAATGAAAAACTCACTACATAAATAAGGATTTTTTTGTTAGAAGATGCTAGGCTTGTTGCCCCTAAAAATAGAACAGTATATAATAATTATGTCTACTTAATTATGAATAAAATGAGTTAATAATTATAGAGAGAAGTGATTTCCATTAGTTTTAATCCAGTTTCCAATAATAAATTATATATTCAAATTTATAATCAAATTCTTTCTGAAATTCAATCTGGCGCGTTCCAAGTGGGAGATAAACTCCCTGCTGAAAGGGAGCTGTGTGAACAATTCGGTGTAAGTCGAGTGCCTGTTAGACAAGCCCTTAGCGCACTAGAATTGAACGGTTTTATTTATTCTCGTCAAGGAGAAGGTGTATACGTTAAAGAATTTCAAACAGAAGCTGAAAATTCTCAATCCACATTTTTGATGGAATCTGCCTCCCCTGAAGACATTGTTGAAGCAAGAATGAACATAGAACCTCTTATTGTACGCTTTGCAGCTTTGAGAGCTACAGAAGAAGACATTAAGGAACTGCGTGCAACAATTAATAAGATGGAGGAAGAAACGAACGCAGGCGTGTATGTACCAGAAACGGATGAAGCCCTACATAACGGCATAGCCAAGGCCTCGCATAATGATTTATTTATTAGCATTATGGCAGCTATCAGCAATGCAATGAAGCAGCAGGAAATGTGGAAGTTTATAAGAGATCGAACAGTAACGAAACCTGACTATAGAGAAGTTAATTTTAATGAGCATAAATTACTTATTAATGCAATTGAACAGCATAATGAAGAAGAAGCTGTGAGAATTATGAATTTTCACATGCGAAATTTATATGATCGTTATTGGAAAGCCTAATTCCAACTGACTTTCTATCAAAAGCATATTAAATATGAAGTTAAAAGGCAGCTAAAGTGCAGCTGCCTTTTTTGTGTTAAAAAAACCGCATAAAGCAAGCACTTTTCTATAATGTCAAAATACGCATTCTTCTTCTCTTCTAATAAAATTCAGAAAATGTTTAATTTAATAATTATATTGACAATTGTTAGGTATGTAAGTACACTGTTTATATAAGGTAACTTAGTATACAAGTAGCTAAATTAATAAAACGGAGGTAATGTGAATCTTAAAATTCATTATTTTTAAGCTTGATATTTTTTGAAGAGATTAGCAGAGGGGCTCAAAAATGTAAGCGTTTTTTATCGTTACTGTGCATTACAAATATTTTGGATTATTAGTATAGAAAGTAGATTTATAATGCTTTTATATCGCTAGTAAGGTTTTGTTGTACGATATTTTCTAATAGTTCTTACTTTTTTAAATGATAAATAATACAGGGGATACTTCGCTTTTTCATTTTTTACATCCCCATATAAAAGGGATTACAGAAGTAGGAGCTAGATTTACTTAGACTTAGAAATAGATTAATCATCTTTTATATCAACCACTAATTCTTTCTGTCAATTAGCCTAGGGTAAATACTCGGGTCAAAGACCAAAGAACACGAAGAGGAGAAAGATGATAACCCAGGGGAGGAATTATTTTGGATTCAATTAACTTAGAACGTTCAACTACCAAAAAAGTAACGTTGAGGCTCATTCCATTTCTATTTTTATGTTTTACCATATCTATACTTGACCGAGTAAATATTGGGTTTGCTGCATTACAAATGAATGAAGATTTAGGTTTTTCTAATGCTGTTTTTGGATTAGGAGCAGGAATTTTCTTTCTTGGCTATTTCCTTTTAGAGGTACCTGGCAGTGCTATGATGACAAAGGTCGGGGCTAGAAGATGGATTAGTAGAATCATGATTACATGGGCAGTTATTGCTATTTTAATGGCTTTTATCCAAACACCATGGCAGTTTTATACAGCAAGATTTCTTTTAGGAGTTGCTGAAGCTAGCTTTTATCCTTGTATGGTCTTTTATCTAAGTGGTTTTTATCAAACAAAACATCATGCAAAAGCAATTGCCGGATTTATGATTGCGATCCCTGGTGCTAATGCAATAGGATCTCCTCTCTCTACTTACTTATTAGGCATTGACTGGTTAAACATGGCTGGATGGCAATGGCTTTTCGTTTTGGAAGCGATTCCAGCTTTGATCTTAGGTGTGATATGTTTCTTCTATCTTGACGATAAGCTTGAGGATGTCAAATGGCTGACGAACGAGGAGAAGAAATGGTTAATCGACGTTACAACAAAAGAGAAGTTAGAAAAACAGGAAGCCAAACACTATACATTTGCTCAGGCCTTAAAAGATCGTGACGTCTTAACCTTATCCCTAGGATACTTTTTCTGGATGGTTGGCTACTATGGCATCGTCATGTTTTTACCGACAATTTCAGAAGGTTTATCTAAAACGACTTCTCTTAGTACACATGCGATGGGCTGGATTTTAGGGTTAATGTATGTTTGTGCAATGGTAACCATGATGTTGGTTAGTAACCACTCTGACAAAAAAAATGAAAGACGTTTTCACGTCGTTGCTTGTTTAGTAACAAGTGGCGTGGCATTAATTATCAGTAGCTACGTTGCAAATACGAACATTGTTTTATCGTTTGTATTCTTGACGATCAGTCTTTGCGGAGCGTTCGGAGCATATTCTCCGTTTTGGGCAATTCCACCATCTTTCTTAACAGAAGCTGCTGCTGCAGGTGCTATTGCTCTTATCAATAGTATTGGTAATCTAGGCGGTTTCTTCGGACCGTATATTGTGGGATACATTAAAGATCTAACAGGATCTTTTAATGCTAGTATGACATTTTTAGGTATTAGCATGTTTGTAGCGTCCTTTATCGTAGCCTTTTTACTAAAACAGTCAGGAAGAGCTATTAAAAAAAACACAGTCGATCGATTAGAAAAAACTAGTTGATTCTTGTTTGAAAGAAATGTGTAGTACTAGAAGTGGCCGGCAATTAGTTTCTAAGACTGTCGGTCAACTTTCTTACATGGATAAGAATAACAGGGGTGTATGACAATGATGAAGCTAGGAGTTTTAACAAGTGGCGGAGACGCTCCAGGAATGAATGCTGCTATTCGAGCAGTAGTAAAAACAGCTTTTTATCACAACATGGAGGTAATGGGAATCGAGGGTGGTTACCAAGGTTTAATAGAAGGTAAACTTTATAGATTAACCTCTACGGATGTAGACTATATTGCGGATAAAGGAGGGACATTTTTAAAAACCTCCCAGTGCCCAGAATTTATGAAAGAGTCGGGGAGAATAAAAGCTTTAAGTATATTAAAAGATTATGGAATTAATCATTTAGTAGTAATCGGCGGTGAAGGCTCTTTTAAAGGAACACAAAAATTACATCAGTTAGGTGTAAATGTCATTGGTATACCGGCAACGATTGATAATGATTTATCTTACACAGATTATTCACTTGGATTTGATACTACATTAAATACGATATTAGAATGTCTTGGTAAAATTAAGGATACAGATTTATCTCATGAAAAGACTACGATTGTAGAAGTTATGGGAAGATATTGCGGAGATTTAGCCCTGTACTCTGCTTTAGCGGGAGCTGGAGAAATTATCTCGACACCGGAAAGAAAATTAAGTTTTGAAGAGATATGTTCCAAGCTGAACAAGAAAATCAAAAGTGGCAAAAAAGATAACCTAGTTCTAATTACTGAAAACATATACGATATTCAAGACCTGAAAAAATATGTTGAGGATCAATTAGATATCAGCGTAAGGACGAGTATATTAGGTTTCATCCAAAGAGGAGGGCAGCCATCCGCATTTGATCGTATCTTAGCAAGTAAAATGGGGATTACAGCAGTAGAACTATTACTTAAAGGGTATTCTGGTAGGGCCGTAGGAATTAAAGAAAATGACTTAATCAATGTAGATATTGAAAAAGTTCATTCGAAGTTATCTAGTAATGATGATAAATACAGCTTACTGGATACCATTCTAGCTTAAGCACATCTTTTCTATCATACAATGGTTTATCAAACTAAAGATAAAACGAATTTGTCTTTAAAGAAATGTATTTGAATACAAACGAATTTTTCTAATAAAAAGGAGGAAATAGCTATGAATAAGCAGGTTAATGTAAAACAGGGAACTATCGTTTGTCAAGTATGTGGGAAAGTTATTGAGAATGTAGACAACTCTGAAGGGGTTAAAACATGGTACGGGAAGTGTTCTGAGGATTGTTCTAGGAAATAACGTATCAGGAAAAGAGACTCAAAAATCATTAGAATTTTAATTAAGACTATAGATGAATGAGGAGAGTAATCTTATGAAAGTTATAATTGCTTCAGATCATGGCGGAATAAACATTCGTAAAGAGATTATCAATCTGCTAGATGAAATGTCCATAATATATGAAGATTTAGGCTGCGAATGCAGCAGTTCAGTCGATTATCCGGACTATGCGATTCCAGTTGCCAAAAGAATAGCGAATGGAGAAGCCGATTTTGGAATTTTAATCTGCGGTACAGGGATTGGGATGAGTATTGCCGCTAACAAAGTAAAAGGAATTCGTTGCGCACTCGTTCATGACGTTTTTTCAGCTAAGATGACACGTGAACACAACGATACGAACATTTTAGCCATGGGGGAACGAGTAATTGGGCCAGGTTTAGCCCGCGAAATCGCGAAGACGTGGTTATCAACTCAATTTGTTGGGGGGCGTCATGAAAATCGCATCTGTAAAATTACAGAATACGAAAATGTATCAGAACCTTCTCTTGAAAGAAAATAAAGACAGAAAAGGCAAGAATCAATCTGATTCTTGCCTTTTCCTATTACTTCACTTACTGATATGATGATTACAAATCTTATCAGAATAGCAAAACTAACTATTCCAATTCCCATACCAGTTAACCTTCCGTAAAAGCAGCTTATTATGACAACACTGAGACTAATTCTTTTGCAATTAAAATGGATGTAATAAAATATGCCTGATTTATTCTTGAGAGCTAAAGAAGTTTGTTTGCTGATGAAGAAATTTGCACGGTTAGTATCTATATATAGGAGGAAGCAAGCATGCAGGGTAAAACGATGATAACAAAAGTTATGGCTTACATAACTAGATTCAATGATCCCTATACAGAGTTACTAGTTTGCGAACATAGAGATTATCCAGAAGCAGGAGTTCAAGTTCCAGCAGGTACTGTAGAAGAGGGAGAAACAATTGAAGAAGCTTTATATAGGGAGGTCAAAGAAGAATCTGGATTAGTGGAGTTTTTATCGGTGAACAAAATAAAAACATACGTCTATCATCATGAAAGTAAAAGTCAGTATCATGAACGACATGTTTTTCATTTAGAAGTTCAAGAAGAAACGGCAGAACGGTGGGAATATAAGGTGAATTCTGAAGGGGAAGATGCAGGATTAATCTTTTTCTATTATTGGGTTCCTGTTGGAGCTGTTCCTAAACTAGCTGCAAATCAAGATGACTGCATTAATCAGTTATTCGTATAGTTTTGAATTTACTCATAAAAGAAACATGCATTTAAACAAAAAATAAAACCGATTTTCATATTATATTAAACCGTCCATAAGGAGAATAGGAAACATGCTTAACCAATTAAAGTTGTGGGCTAAAAAGTTAAAAAAGCAGCTATTTATCTTATACTTAGCTTATAAAGATAACCGAGTATCTTGGTATACCAAAGTATTTACTGCTTGTGTGGTTGCATATGCCTTCAGTCCAATCGATTTAATTCCTGATTTTATACCGGTTTTAGGCTATATTGACGATATAATCATTGTTCCTTTAGGAATTATGCTTGCTTTAAAGATGATACCTAAAAATGTAATAGAGGACTGCACAATAAAAGCAGAAGAGCTCATTCAAAATGAAAAACCTAAAAATTGGGTTGTGGGTTCAATTATTATCATAGTATGGCTACTTATTTTTACGTGGAGCTGTTTTACTGTTTTTAAGTTTTTAAACTGAATGTACTCTTACAAAGAAAAAAATATATTAGGTTTACTATCGATCGTTATGATAAAAAATGGTAAATGATATATACAATTGAAAGGAGTACATTAGAACACATGCAGCAAATTGATATTCAAGAAAAAAAATAGACAGAGCTCTCTTTCAATGTATTTCCTCCATATTTATCTTAAAACAGAAACAAAGATTGTACCTTAGCCCATAATTGATAACCATAGGTATCAATTATGGGCTAATTTACCTCTATGCCTTTTGAAAAAATGTTCAGGTTAATGGTTTTTTTATATAAATTATATTGATTTACAATTAGAAATAAAGGTTGAAATCAAGCTAATAATCCATTTGTTTAGTACGGTTTTTTTACTATCCACTTTTTAGAGATGTAGTGTAAGAGAAAGCCTCTGTACTGATTTATAATATAGTAGCTAGCAATATAGAGTATACTTCCAAATAAGAAGCTGTTAAGAATCATGCCTGTTAAAAAATTCTTTCCTACTTTTGCTCCTAGTTCTAGTCGATTATCTAAATCTTCATCTGTATTCTGAAGTAAAGTTTGATCAAGATCGATTGGGAATATATATCCTCCAACTACTGTATTCAAGTAAAACATCAACGGAAAGGCCCACATAAAAAACATTCCACCAATGAGTCCTGCTATGCTGTTTCCTTTACATAATTTAGCTAAACCTACGGATAGTATAATGCCAAATCCAAAGGTAGGAACAAAGTTCACAACAGAACCTAGACTAAAACCTAGCGCAACTTTATGTGAATGATCTTTTAATCGTAATAGTTTAATAAGTAAGTATTTAAACCGGCGCTTCAAACCCGCTATTTTGCTCACATTATTCCCCCTATCCTTTACCATGCAGCCTCTATTTTTCTTTTTTATGTTCACAATTATAAAAAGGTGCTTTATTGTATGAAAGATTTAGCGGTATATACGTAAAACAGTAAGGTCAAAGAATAGTAACTTTAACCATTATAAGTATATTTATACTTTATATGACAAAACAAATAATTACCTCCTAATAAATCAAGTGATTTTTATAATTGTCACAAAAAATTCATAAATGGGTTGTTTCTTTTCTATTTCTCCCTGCTAAAATTTTATAGTCAAGAACAAGAAAAATATAACATCGGGAGATATACTTAGTGAAAAAGATAATTTCTTCATTAGCTTTATGCTCATCATTGATTGTTTTACCAACAATAAGCCATGCAGCTTTAGGGGACAAGCTATTAAAAGAAGGTATGACAGATCCAGACGTAAAAGAATTACAGGATGTTTTAAGACAGAAGGGCATATTTTCAGCTACTTCGACTGGCTATTTTGGTTCAATTACAAAAGATTCAGTTCTAAGCTTTCAGCGTTCTCATAGTTTAACCGCTGATGGAATGGTGGGACCTAATACATATCAAGCGTTAATAGCTAATTCAACAAGTGCGGTTACAAGCAGTACACTTCTGAAATATGGAATGACTAGTAATGAAGTTGAAAAAGTACAGCAGCTGTTAAAGGAAAAAGGTTACTTTAACGCCACACCAACAGGCTATTTTGGCACAATTACTCAAACTGCCGTTATGAATTTCCAACGGGATCATGGCTTAGCTGTGGATGGAATAGTAGGTCCAGCTACTTTAAATGCCTTAAATAACGCATCTACTAGCGCCACTGGTTCTTCAACTGTTAATAGTTCAACGCAAGCGACAGCTAGTGATATTGTGGCTTATTCTAAAAAATTCATAGGGGTGCCATATGTTTGGGGCGGAACTTCTCCAAATGGTTTCGATTGCAGTGGTTTCATTTATTATGTATTTAAAAATGGAGGTGGAGTAACTGTACCGCGAACAGTAGCCACCTTGTATCAGTCAGGAAAAAGTACATCTACTCCGAATATTGGAGATATCGTATTCTTCGATACTACTGGAGGTCCTTCACACGCTGGAATTTATATTGGAAACGGGCAGTTTATTCATGCTGGAAGTTCAACTGGTGTAACTATTGCATCGTTAAGCAATTCTTACTGGGCACCTCGTTATTTAGGAAGTAAATCTATCCTCTAATAGATTACTAGTAAAAAACACAGCAATTCTAAGCAGCTGCTTGATTATTATTTATGTAAATAAAGTAAAAAGTCCTGATATATAGTCAGGACTTTTTATTATAGCCACCAGTTAGCCATTCAAACGTTAAACATTCCTTATATAAGCTTGTTCCATTGAGTGGCTTTGATAGGTTTGAGTGTATGTGGTAAACATCGAAACATTGGTAAGTATTCCTGCAGCAAGCATTAACAATGTCAGCGAAGAACCTCCAAAGCTTATAAAAGTTAGGGGGACACCGGTAATAGGAAGAAGGCCCGTGACAGCTCCAAGGTTTACAAATACTTGAACAGCTATCATAACGAAAATATTTAGAAAGAATGTTTGTTAAAGTTTTACCTTCTAACTTTTATATAAAAGCTGTGATTACTTGCAGCGCGCAAAATTTTTTTGAAGATTACCTTTTTATTTTTATGAATATTGAGCTTTATGATACGATATGAAGTGAACTTTTTAAATGAGGGTCTATATGCAAAAAATTAAAGGTAAAAGAGTAAAGATCAGTATATTCATGCTGGGATTAGGGATGATTTTTTTCCTGTTTGCCGGGAAAGAGCTTGTAGTGAACGAAAAGCCTGTAAAATCTGACGTGATTATTGTGTTAAGTGGTGATAATGATCGACTGGAGAAAGGAATTGAATTATATAAAAAAGGATATGCGTCTCATTTGATCCTTTCGAATGGTCAAGAGAATAATTTTTATCATCAAGCCAAAGACTCTGGAATACCTGAGGATTCAATTATATTAGAAAATCACGCTACAAGTACTACGGAAAATGCTAAATTTACAAAAAAGCTAATGATGAACTATCACTTTCAATCTGCTATCGTTGTTTCTTCAAACTATCATATGAAAAGGGTAGAAAAAAACTTTAATAAAGAATTTGAGGATACCCAAATACAATTAACCTATTGTTCTAGTGGAAGTCGTTATTATAATCCACAGAGATGGTGGGAAACTGCTTTAAATAGAAAAGTTACTTACACAGAATACGTCAAACTTATTGGCAATTATTTTGGTTTTAGCGGAAAGAAATCTAAAGAATTATTAAGAGAATTTATTTAACAAAATAGCAAAAAGTCCATAGGGAATGCCTCTATGGACTTTTTGCTATTTGAAATTCCGGCTAGTTTAACATAGTCTTGTAAGCTCATATGAAACGGAATGATAATGGATTATTTGTTTAACATAAAGGAAAGCACGGTGCCCCATATAAAGATTACTAAATAGAATAACCTTTGCAGCAGACCGGTAGGCATAGGAACAAAAAATACAAGCAAAATGAGTATAAGGATGACTAGTAAGGACACTAAGCACCCATAAGTCCAATACTTGCCGCGTGTTAAAGATGATGCATATATCCAAAGACCAGCTAAAACAGTAACCATACCAAGCTGAGCGAATATTGAATGCCAAAATAAATTAATATCAGCCGGTATAAAGCCTGAAACAATATTACCTAAAGCTAATATAAGAATAAAAGCTGTTGCTAGTTGGCTTTTTCTCGTTTTCTTTAGGTTTTGTGAAATGTACAAAATACCAATTGAAAGTGTTAATCCGTTTATAATAAACAATACGTTCATCCAGAAATGGTGAGGAGAGCAAATTTCATGAGGTGCAATTGAATAGGTGTAGTTTCCACAAGAAGTTACACCAAGATCACTCATTGCGTGATGTAAAAAACTGTAGGGAGCAGTTGAAGTCAAAATAAAGAAAGGTTCAACTAAAAAATACAAGCAAGTAGCAAACCAGCTTAAAATGCCAATCCTTTTCGATATATACAGAATCATCACCTCTTAAAAAGCGTTATACCCGCATTATACATCCAAATAATGTTAAATGAAATGGTCTTGAAGTCTATTTTTATGTAGGGCTTGAGGTTGATGTGAGTAAGGAGGGCAAAGTGTTTAAACTTGGAGGGCTTAGGAAAAGGCCTCTTTACCAATGTTTTGTAGCGGTAAAGAGGTCCAAAAGCTGCTTAATTAGAAATGAATAACTGCTGATTATGCGGTCTTTTTATAAAATATACGTATAAGGTATCCAAAACGCAGTGACATTCAAGATGTTTTTTCTAGAATTTTATAATCTGCTGTTTTTTGAATATCTACATCATATTCATGTGCAAATGTTTCTAATTCCTTAAAAACATTTGGTGGATTAAATAATGCTATTCTCATATTCCACCCGTTTTCTACTTTTACTACTGCTAATTTTGATTTCCAACTTAACCGTTTAAATACAATTCTTTTAATGTCCCTGGGTTTAACGGTTTTTGCATATACTTTAAACCATAATATATATATTCTATAGGTTAAAGTATCTCTGTCTATCTGAAATTCATATCGGAGAAAAAGGGAAAGAAACAAGCAAAGGATAGCCAAAAGGTTTAAAAAGGCAAGTTCTTTATGTTGAACTGCTTGAATGAGTAATAAAGTATTTAAAAGTAATAAAGGATAAACAACAGTTTTTTGAGCGGTAGCTTTAAATAACATAAAGTCTCCTTCCTTTAGTAAATAAGCCAACTTATTTTTCTTCTATGATATTATTTAGTTATTGATTTAGATTAGATTTATATTGGGAGGTCTTTTATATGTATAATACCATTTCAGATTTTATCAAAGAATGGAACAACGAAGCCATGCTGACTCAAAAAGTTTTAGATAGCTTGACAGATGATTCGTTGAAACAACAAGTGTATCCTGAAGGGCGTACGTTAGGGAGAATTGCTTGGCATTTTACAACAAATATTCCAGATTACCTAACTGAATTCGGATTAAGTATAGACAGAATTGAAAGTACAGCAAGCGTTCCATCTTCAGCACAGGAAATCGCTATAACCTTTAAAAATGTAAGTTCTCATGCTGCTAAAATTATCGAACAGCAATGGACAGATGAATCTTTAGAACATACGCAAGAAGCGTTTGGAAGAACCCAATCAAATGCCACAATCTTAATGGGACTAATCAAACATATTGTTCATCACCGAGGTCAAATTACCATTCTTATGCGTCAAGCAGGCCTAAAACCTGCTGGAGTTTATGGGCCTCCAAAAGAAGATTGGATTCATTTAGGTGTGGAAAATCCACCGCTTTAATAATATCAGGTAAATAAAAAAGAGGCTGCCCATAGAAAATACTATAAAATTATTTTCCAGGCAGCCTTTACGTAAAACCTAATTAATCATTTAGTGCTTACTCTGAAAAAGATTTTGAGTAATGTACAACACCTTGCACATTTTTTAGAGATCCTTCTGTTAACTCTATGGCCATAAAAAATTCTTCAGGCACGTCAAATGGAGCATATATATTCCATGAGCTAGCTGGTTTAAATCCAAACTTAGGATAGTAATCTTTGTGCCCTAAAACAATTACTGAATGATAACCAAGCTCTTTTGCGCGTTTTAACGCAGCGTGTATTAGTTGGCTCCCAGCTCCTTGTTTTTGATACTGAGGTGCAACTGAAACTGGAGCAAGTGCTAAAGAAACGGTAGCGTTATCACCATCTATAATTGTTATTTTAGATAGAAGAATATGGCCTATAATATCTACTGCATTCGGATTTAATGCGACTAGTGAAAGTTCAGGAATAAATTCATCTGACTTCCTAATTCGTTTCACAAGTAAATGTTCTTTCTTATCGCTGTATTCTTCATTTAAAAAGGCGCTTTTCACAACTTTTTCAGTTTCATTATATTCTTCAGTGAGTTCTTGTTTAATTAAGATATCCATTTAGAGTCTCCTATCAACTTGCTAAATTACCGCTTTTTATACTCCATAAATGGGGCTTCCTTTATGCACACATTCATTAAGGAAGCTTACTCACCCAGCTCTAAGCATAAGTTTAACAAACAAAAACCTCCCAAATTAGTATGTATATATTTTACAGTGTTGTATTTTGTGAGTCCACCTTTAATACATAATATTTGTTTATTGATTATGGTAAAATGTACTATATATGTTAAATTAAAGTATGTAAAGAAGGTGTAATGTCTGGTGTTGAAATTATTATTTATAAGTCTAGTAAGCTGTTTAATCATTTATATTGGGAAACGTGTATGGAAAAAAGGTAGTACTAATTTTATTGCTGGATATGGAAAGATATTTACACCTAAGGATGAAAAGCAGCTCGCTAAAGGAATTGGACTTATTATTATGTTGTTTGGCTTTGAAACTATAATATTTCCCATTCTTTCTTTATTTTTTGAAGGGCTTGGCTTTTATTATGGATTGCTGGTTGTATTAAACTTCTTCGCTATATTTGGACTTATGATAAAGGATCAGGTGCAAAGAGAAGCCTAAAGGGGGAGAAAACAATCAATAAAAATATTCGGCTTATGATTGGTTTAATCGGCACTATTATCCTGTGTTTTTATAGAATAAGAGATTTATTCATGCATGAAACAATACCGTTTTCTTCTTATCTCTTTGCGGTAGGTGGAGCTATTTCTACCATTGCTCTTATCTGGGAATTGAAAAAGAAAGATGCAGCTTAAATTGAAAGGAGTGATGATGTGAAAAGACGATGGATTTCCTGGTGGATAGCTAATATGATGTGAATCATACTTTTCATTGTAGGCACAGCTGTTGTCTGGACAAGAGAAGTTGATGGAGCGGGTGTTACTTAAACACCTCAGCTAAAATTGTTGGCATTTATTGTTTTATTGATTGCATTTATTTTCCCTTTGATTATTCAAGTTATATGGCTAATTTTCAATTTTAAAGCTAACAAGCGTGTACTGTAGAAAATAGAAATGATGTTATGAAATAGAGGGAGTGATATGTATGTACAGCAAAAAGTGCTCTAAATGTAATTCAACTTTAACCAAAGCTCGTATTCAATCATCACTTGGAAGTTTAGGTGTAAATAAAACGCCAAGCAGCGTATTAACTAATAATCATAATTATAGTGAGTTAATACCTTATGTTTGTTCCAGCTGCGGTTATGTAGATTTTTATGTTGAGGATCATGAGAAATTTGTTTAATAGACCTTTTAAGATTTTTTATTTTCGAATACATTGTGATAAGTCACTGAACTTGGTATATCCTCTAATGTCAATTTTAATTAAAGGGTAAGGAAAATAAATGATTTCTGGAGGCCACTTAGTTTTCTGTCAGTAGTTTATTTAATCGTTCTAACTGCATGTAATCAAGAAAGTTTAGGGACGAATACAGAGAGTTCTTCTGCTATCATTGTTGTAGTTGAAAACAAGGAATATAACGGAACAGAAGATAAATTAGATCAAACACAAGAAATAGGAGACCAAATAGGAACAATAGAAAAGAAAACTAAAGCAACTAAAATGCCCGCGGGTAATAATCAATCAAACTATTTTACAGTTGGTTCAGAAATCTATTCAGTAAAAGGAACAGAGAATTATATTATAGTTAAAGATAAAGATCATAAAAGTTAGTTAATGAAAAAGGTAGTTCAAAAAAGGTGAGTGTTATCTAATATTGTCAAACAAGATTTTAAGTCTCTTAACGAATATAAATATTATCTTGATACATTCCGCTTTTCCATCAGGAGTATTTGTCTTACCCTTCAATCAACTGCTAGAAAGACCTAAACAAATGAAGTCTGCGTTTACCTTAATAAAAAAACAAACTACTAATCGAAAATCTTGATCAATAGTTCGTTTTTTACTTCATCTAAAATACTTTTGTCTCAACCTCTTTTTTCACCAGAATCTCTACTTCCGACTTTCTTATTCCGGAAAAAGAACTTTCCTGACACTGTTTTTCTGACCTTGAAATAAGTTCAACTAGATAAAAAAATTGTTGATATGTGTAAGTTTTTGATGATAAATCAGTTGAACTGAAGGATTGAAAATCCAGCTTTTATTTTGTATAATAAGTTCAACAGAAGTTCAACTAAAAAAAGAGGTGTATAGAGATGAAAATTTCACGTTTTAATAAAGACTGTGGGAACTCAGTCGATATGAATATCATAGATGGATATCTATTTGATTTCCAAACCAACGTAGTAGAACTCCAAAAAGAAGCTGCTGATTCATTCTTCACAGATGCTGTTACAGCACCAGAGGAATTTAAAAAGCGTATCTTATTATCTACAACTATTGGAGAGGAAGAAAAAGAACGTTATTTCTTAGTGGGTGACATTGCCGCCAGCCAACAATTAGCAAACAATCATATCAATCGTTTACATAATAAAATTACAAGTCATATTCCATACGTAACATTTTTAGCTGCCGTTGCATACTACCACGCGTTACACACAAAAGATCAAAAGGACAACAACATCCAAATTGACTATTTCTCTACAATGTTACCAATTTGGTTACTAAAAAAAGAAAGTACGTTTGGTGAAGCGCAAAAGGCTATGGCAAATCGCTTTGTAGGTGATCACACTTTTTATATCCATACCCCAGGATTTGAAAAAGAATTAAAAGTATCTGTGGAAGAAAGTGTTTGTTTAAAGGAAGGTGAAATCGCACGTTTTGCGTTAAAGAAAGACCTAACGCTTCAAGACCGTGAAGATGCTAATGAATATGTGGAATGTGAAACCGTAATGATCGATATCGGTGGAGGATCCATTGATGTTGTAATCTTACCTGAAGGGTTGAAGGCTGCGAACAGTCGTGAATCGTTCCAAAGTATCGAGGGTATTCCCTACTTAGCACATATCGATAAGTTACGAAAAGAGAAATTCCCAGAGTTGTTTACCGATTTACGCGCTTTTGATCAATTTATTTTAGATAACTACAGCAAACAAAAGTTTGAACTAAAAAATGAAAACACAGGTGAATCCATTGATTTAACAGCTCAAATTAAATCTTCTCTAAGAGATTATGTAGAGATCTTACTAGCTAAGTTAAATGATGTCGCCCCACCACCAGCAAATAAAATCCGAAAATATGTATATAGTGGCGGTGTCGCTCCTACACTAGAAGTAGCGATTATGAATAGCATGCGTGAAAAAATTGGCGAAGAACGCACAGAGAAATATCATAAAGTGCCTGAGGATAGCCGTCACTTAAATTTATTCGGCTTAGAAATCCGAAGCATGGGGTACCTTCAAAAGAAACAAGCCGAGAAGAAAGCCGTTAAATCCTAACAGCGTAGGTGATAACCATGTCAGAGCGTCAAAATGCCTTTACGATTAAAACTAATCAGTTGAGTGATGAAGTCTATGATATACTTGCAAAATATGCAAAGTCTCGAAAATTAGGGGACTATATTTCATCTCTAATTGTTCGTGACCTTCATAGTTCATCTTCCAATCAAATAGAAGCAGGACACAGAACAGAAGAACTTCTTGAACACATCAATTCCGAACTACAGGAATTAAAGAAATTAGCTCAGTCCAACGGGTTTGTGAGTAAGCAAGAGGAGAAAGAAGAGAAGCCTTCAGAAAGCCACCCAACCTTCAAAGAAGGTAAGGTTGCAGATCTAGAGCAATTATCCGGGTCATTAGATGATGATGATTTAGAGGAATATAACGATTTTTAATTAAAAAAGCTAATGGTATGTGAGACGAGACTGTCCCACATACCATTAGCTTTTTTGTTTTCAATATGTCTATTCGTTTTTGATACATTATCATATGTACAAAAAACGTGTTAAGCCTAAAAAAAATGGAAGGAAACAGTTTATTTATGGATAATAATAATTAGTATGAGTACTTTTATTTATTCTAAATTTGCTTTGTCTCAAGAACATTAATAATTAAGTTTAGGTATTCTAAATACCATATCGAAGCTCAATCACACCATGAAGTGTTAGATAAAAGGTACGCTTATCGTCTCCCAAGATGACAAGGACATTGCGGAGTTTAGGTTGGATTCAAACGAATAAACATGACTATAAATTTATTAGATTAATAGCTTGCTAACTCTGAAGGTATTCAGAATTAGCGGGCTATTGTTTTTACATTGAAACGCTTGTACGTGAATTTAATTTATATAGCTTTTTTAAGCAACATATAATTGATTGGCTCTAATTATTTAGTCACGATAAGCGCTCGAATAATTTCATTCCAGTAGTATTTGAAATCTTTTTTACTCGTATCTTTTTGTGTTAAACTCATCGATTCCTTTGTATTTTCTTTTTTTATGGTCATTATGATTTCCCCTTATCTCTTTATATTTAGTATGTTGTGGTTTGATTTACCATATTTTATAATGAAATTAACGATCGTTACAGATGAACATTCCGATTGAATCAATCGGAATACCCGATTATATAGAGGTGAGGAAAATCGAAATAAAACAACTGATTACATTTAAAACAGCTGCAGAAAATTTAAATTTCACCTATACGGCTAAAATTTTAAACTTTGCTCAATCAAGCGTTACCGCTCAAATAAAAGCTCTTGAAAATGAACTTGAAACGCCTTTATTTGAACGTCTCGGAAAGCGCTTGGTTTTAACAGAGGCAGGCAGAGAATTTAAAAGGTACGCCGATAAAATGATTCAACTGACTAATGAAGCAAAAAATGCTGTAAGTGGAGTGGAGGAACCTGCCGGTACACTTATTATTGGGTCTTCTGAAAGTCAGTGCACGTATAGATTGCCTCCAATATTAAAAGAGTTTAAGGATCAATTTCCAAAGGTTAAAATGATTTTTAAGCCCATTTACTCTCAAGCACAAACAAGAGCGCAGCTGCTAGACGGAACTCTTGATATCGCCTTTACAATGGAGCCTATTCAGCATCATGATGCAAATCTACATACGCAATGTCTTGTTGCAGAAAACTTAAAAATTATTGCTTCCCCTCAGCATCCTTTAGCTGATAAAGCGGAAATCTACTTAGAAGATCTTGAGAATGAGACTCTTTTGTATACCGAATCAGGATGTTCATATCGTGTAGTATTGGAAAACTTGTTTCGTGAGGCGGGTATTTGTACATCAACTAAATTTGAATTTGTAAGCGTAGAAGCTATTAAGCAATGCGTTATGCTAGATTTAGGTATTGCCATATTGCCCGAAGTAGTAGTAAGAGGAGAGCTAGAGAACGGCATATTAAAAGAATTGGCTTGTACTAAAGTTGATACGCCTCTTTATACACAAATGTTTTGGCATAAAGATAAATTTATGTCTCTTCCTTTACAATCTTTTATTCAATTGGCTTGTAGTACTTTTGGGTTAAAGTATAAGGGGATTGAAAGTAAGAATCTCTAGGTACATTATGCTGACTAAAGAATTACAAAGGATACATAAAATAATCTAATATCTTTCCTAATAAGATAAGAGGTGAAGGAAATCTTCATTTCTTTACTAATATATAGATGAACCTTAATAAACTAGATTTTAATTGGTGAAATCTGAGTTAGGAGTTGATCTGATTTGAAAATGGGAGTAAATCAAATTGAACTAAATGGTTTAACATTTCAATATCGAGAGTCGGGCGAAGCTTCGGCACCCGCTATTATTGCACTTCACGCTTTGGGAATGAGTGCAGAGTCGTGGGATGAAGTAGCAGCTGTATTAGGGAAGGAATATCGATTTTTAGCTTTAGATCAGCGAGGACACGGTGGAAGTGAAAGAACCGGCACCTATACGTTTGAACTTATGTGTGATGACTTACTTCAGTTCGTAAATGCCATGAGTTTGGAGCGCTTTACGTTGATTGGGCATTCTATGGGCGGTACGGTGTCCTATCTTTTTTCTGAAACATTTCCAGAAAGGGTAGATCAATTGATTGTTGAAGACACTCCTCCACCTTTTACAGGAGAAAAGTTCGAAATCCCAGCCAAACCGCCTGGTTCTTTACCGTTTGACTGGGAGGTTGTACCTTCAATCCTTCAACAGTTAAACAACCCCAATCCTAAATGGTGGGGAAGTCTTACAGAGATAATTGCACCTACTCTCATCATAGGAGGAGGATCTAGCCATATCCCTCAAGATAAATTGCAGGAAGTTTCTAAGCGCATTCCAAATTGTAAATTAGTAACGATAAAAGGGGCTGGACACGAGGTGCACGCAGGAAACTTATCCGCTTTTTTAACTGCTGTGAAAAGCTTCCTTGCTTCGTGACTTTCTGGAGCTTTTATTTAATTTGAAAGACTGTTTAACTAAATATAATTTTTAAAAGTTATTAAACTTTTATAGAAAGGGAGACTATACGTTAGTCTCCCTTTTAACTTGTGTATATGTTAATATATAGATTATATGTAATAAAATTCATAATTAAATAATTTTTGTGGAAGATAAATAAATGCTCATCTAATGAGTTATAGAGAGTGCTATAACTCATTAGATGAGCATTTTTGAAAGGAGGAGAGTTTCTTGTTGAAATTTATAGAAAAAGGTTTTTTCTACGGCCTTATTTTAGGAGGATCATTAGGTTTCTTTGTGATTCCATATAAAGAAGTTGAATCAGTCGGTGATGGTGTAACAGAAACAACCTATTTAAACCTTATTGATTTTATTATTCATCTCATTCGTTTTAGTGTAGTTATGGCTGTACTGGGAGCGGTAATAAGTTTCTTTCTTTATAGAAAAAAGAGTTTGTAGTGATTCACCCAAGCTGGAGGGCAAGGCGAAGACTCCTGCGGGAAAAGCGGAGCAGGTGAGACCCCGCAGGAGCGCAAGCGACGAGGAGGCTCAGCGGCCGCCCGCGGAAAGCGAAGCCTTGCACGGAAATCAACTGCGGTGTCACAAGCGATGCACCTCATGTATACTAGTTGTTCATCTTTAGATTGGATTCATTTCGTTATGTCTCAACCTTTTATTCTTTTACTATAGGAACATTCTTAAAAAAATGTTCTCGAATAGCTGCCGATTTAACTGTTTTATTTATCTTTTCTTTATTATCATCTATAAATTGCTGTGCTTTTTCTTTATCAAATAATTTATTACTATCCGGTAAAGTTTTAATGTTGCCAGAAATAAACTGTTCCATTTCTTCTCTAGATACTGAGAATTTTTGATTGTCTACTTTAAAACTGTAACCTTGAGCATTAGGCACTAATATTGCTAAATAAATAGCATTGTAAAGAAAGTTTTTCTCCAATGTATTCTTACCGTCAAACCAATATTTTAACGTTTCATCTTCTGAAAGAGAGCCCGCTTTAGTACCATACGTTATTTTTAGCGTTTTATTATGTAAATCAATTTCTTTAAATGTTTCTCCTCCAGGCAAGTCCCTTACGATAGCTACCACGTTAGAATTATTTCCAACATAAGTTCCGCTACGCTCTTTAAGCTTTTTTACATCAACAGTATTAATGCTTGTAACTTCTTCTTTTTGAGAACAGCCGGTTATGCCTACTAGGAGTAATAAGATTAAACAAAAAAATACCTTAAAATATTTCATAAAAAGCCTCCATTTTCTTACTTTAATACCCTTATGTGGATATTTCATGAATTATTAGTGTATCGTAAATAGGCTGTCTTGAAAAGGTGTAGGTCCTTTTGTACAAAATACCCTTTGCTATAGAAAACGTTTTTGTCAACTGCTAGTAGAAGAAAGGAATTTTGAAATATGAAAAGACCCCAAAGCTTTCTTGAAAAAGCGCTTTGAAGTCTTCATTTCTCTTTTTTTACTTTTAAGAGCTAATCCCTACAATTGCTTCGATAATTTGGTCCCAGTCCTCACTATGAACTTCATGTCCTGTACCCTCAAGAGCTATTAATTTAGCATGAGAAATAGCTTTTGCAAGAGCAAGTCCATGTTCATAAGGAAGTGCCGGATCTTTTGTTCCATGAATAATCAGCGTAGGTGTGCTAATTTCACTCAATCTGTCATAATATTGGCCTCCTCCTTGAAGTAAAGCATGATTAAATCTACTCGGCAACTGTTTGGCGCGGGCAGCTTCTCTTTTTGCTAGCTTATACATCCTTTCCTCTTCATAAGGTTTTGTTCCACTTAACGTTTTCCATCCACCTGCAAGATAGGGAACGGTTTCCTCATGTTTTGACCAGTCTATGGAAGTGCTTTTTGTATGATAATCAAGTATGCGCTGATCCATTGGAGGCAATTTTTCCGCCTCCGTTCCAAAAACGCTTGATGCAATTAAAGTAAGAGAGTCTATGCGTTTTGGATATCTAAGAGCAAGAATCTGACCTATCATCCCGCCCAACGACATTCCAACAATATGAGCTTTTTCTATAGAATAAGCATCTAAAACGCCAATTGCATCATCAGCCATATCCGTTATTGTATAGTTAGAAGTACCCGGCGGATAAGTGGTAGATTGGCCTAAATCACGATGGTCGTAACGAATAACAAATCTCTCCCTTTCAGCGAGGCGAAGACAGAAGTCTTCATCCCACCAATCTAACGAGGACATTGCTCCCATTATTAAAAGTACAGCAGGATTCTCTGGGTTCCCAAAACTTTCTGTGCAAATCTCTACTTTATCTATTTTTAGTATTTGTTCATTCATTTGTGTACCTCCTTTTAAGTGTTAGAAAAATGAAAAGCAGCCCTTTATTCACTTCTCTAAAATGAGAATATTTCCTTTTTGAATTTTATTTAGGTAATCGATTGTTCCGTCTGTTACCTTATTGACTAGAATAGAGCAGGAAAGTTGAATGCACGTATGGAAAACTACTTATGTGAGGTGAAATAAGAATGGATGATTACTATGGAGAGCTTTGCACAAGGTTATACGAAGTTGATAAATCCGTTGCAAAGAGAAAAGAGCTGGAGTTTTATCTTTCCTTTGTAAAAGACCAAAATATGAAAGTATTAGAACCGATGTGCGGGAGCGGTAGAATGCTTATTCCATTTATGCAAAACGGAATTGATATTGAAGGGTTCGATATTTCTAAAGAAATGCTTGAAGCATGTGTAGAAAAGGCTGAAAGAATAAGCATTAAACCAAATGTATGGTACCAAGATATCGAGAATTTTCAAAATAGTAAAAAGTATGATCTTATTATAATACCCTTTGGCTCTTTTTCGCTGTTAGCTGATGATATTGTCACTAAAAGTCTTCAAAATATGAAAGCAGTTTTAAAAGACGGCGGAAAAATACTTTTAACGATTATAAAGAAAAAAAGTGAAATTGAAGAACTAGTAGATTGGACTGAAACAAATAGAGTATCTTTTAATAAAGAAATCATCGTCGTTTACAAAAAAAGCTTCTACGATAGAAAAGCGAGCTCTTTGAATACTAAGATAAAATATGAGCTACTTCAAGGAAATCAGACAAAAAAGGTGGAGATAATGGATTTCCCTCTTCGACTTTATGGCTCAGAAGAATTTGAACGTATCCTTAGCTCTAATGGATTTAACAATCTTACTGTTCATGAAGTAAAAGATGGCTACGGAGAAGGCATGTCATTCTCTGTCTATGAGTGCAGAATATAGACATTGTAATACCATTTAAACTTTGATTACCTTTTTCATTCATTACAACTTGATAGATTAATATACATATACAGGATTGCTGAAATCGTGTGCTATTGGTGAGCATATAAATTCAGCGTTCCCATGAGGAGATGCTTTATGAAGCGATTAATAAATAAAATTGCGATTGTTACTGGTGCTAGTCGGGCAAAAGGTATTGGTACTGAAATATGCAGGGAGTTAGCTAAAGAAGGCGCAGATATTTTTTTCACTCATTGGTCAAATTATGATCGTTTAATGGATTATTGTAATGAGGATGATTTTAATTGGTCGAAGCATCTGATTGAGGAGATACGCAGTCTGGGAGTACGATGTGAATCGATGGAATTGGATTTATCACAGCCCGATGCATCAAGAAAACTGCTTGATACAGTTCAAACCAAACTGGGTTCTCCATCAATCCTTGTAAATAATGCAACACATTCTGTAGACGTAGATTTTCGTTCGATAGATGCTGATGTTCTCGACGCTCATTATAACGTGAATGTTAGAGGAACATGTCTTTTAACTGTTGAGTTTGCACGTCTAATCGAAGGCAAGCATGGCGGTCGAATTATTAATATGGTATCAGGTCAAGATAAGTCACCTGAGCCTGGCAATTTGGCTTATGTTGCCACCAAAGGTGCCGTTTCTACATTTACTAAATCAGTTGCTATTGAATTAGCACCTCTTAAAATTACTGTTAATGCTGTAGATCCTGGACCAACTAATACTGGGTGGATGAGCAGTAAGTTGAAGGAAGATTTACTGCCGAAGTTCCCAATGGGTCGACTTGGTGAGCCCCGGGATGCCGCAAAATTAGTTGTTTTTTTAGCAAGCGAAGAAGCAGAATGGATTACCGGACAAATTATCCACTCAGACGGTGGCTTTTGGTGATTTAACATAGTAGCGGTCTCCCGCTTTTTTAGCGGATTTTTGTATGAAATAAGCAGTCAAAGAGATCTTCGAATGAAGATTCTTTTTTTATAATGTAAAGTAACATTAATGGGCTATGAAGGGAAAAGTACGGGCTGTTCTAAATAGATGGTGAAATAAGGTATATCATTGTGGTAAATGTTTTATCACTTTCACTTATTAACGACAAATCGGGTATATTCAGGGGGAATATTTATATGTCAAACTTTAAGGACGAAGAAGTACTAACAGGAGGGAATGTTTCTAACGTTTACCGCTCGGGAAATACCGTACGACGAGAATTAAAATCAGATAATCATAAATTTCATAAGCTATTAAAGCATTTAGAAAACAAGGGATTTACTTATGCACCAAAATTTTTAGGCATTGACGAAAAAGGGAGAGAGGTCTTGTCATTTATTGAAGGTGAAGCTGGTAATTATCCCTTGAAGAAATATATGTGGTCCGATGATGTTTTGATAGAAATAGGAAAAATGCTCCGTCTTTATCATGATTCAGTGAGTGATTTTTCATTTGATGACAGCTGGAAATCAATAGATAACACGCCTAAACCATTTGAAATACTATGTCATAATGATTTTGCTATATACAACATTATTTTTAATGATTAGAGACCAATAGGAATTATTGATTTTGATGTTGCTGCACCTGGGCCAAGACTTTGGGACATTGCTTATACTCTTTATACGTGCGTCCCTTTGAGTAGATTTTATCTTTCTGAAACAGGTGAGAAAATTCATTATAATTCATCACAGCATGCTCAAGATAGAAAGCGAAGAGTGAAATTATTTTTTGAATCTTATGGCGAAGAATTACAAGAAGGTTATTTGGAAATGGTATTGCTACGATTAGAGGGGTTATGTAAAACAATTACAAGAAAAGCTAGTGAAGGTGATATTGCGTTTCAAAAAATGATAGACGAAGGGCATCTTGAGCATTATCAAAACGATATCAAATTCATTTATGAACATACAAAAGAATGGATTTAATTTTAATAGAGGAGCCCTTGTCATGCGAATTATTAATATTAGAGAATAGGTAGAGTACAAAGACAAAGCTATTGAATATACTCAGCGTAAGTGGGCGAGTAAAGAGAATTTAAAGCTTTACGAAGACTGTATTATACATAGCTTAAACACAAATAGTTGTCTTCCAGTCTGGTACCTGTTAGAAGACGAAGGAGGAATTATCGGCTGCCCAGGGCTTATCACCAACGATTATAAGTCGAATGGATTTATGGCCCTGGGTGTGTTCTCTTTACATTGAAGAAAGTTATCGAGGTAAATCCTTAGGTGAGCAACTTCTTTTAAAGCTGAAAGAAGTTACGAAAAATGCCGGGTTTGATAATCTTTATTTATGCACCGACTACGTTGGATACTATGAAAAGTATGACTTTTCATATATAGGCGATGGTTATCATCGGTGGGGGAGTAGTTCAAGAATCTATAGGGGTAATTTAATAGGTTAACTATCAATTTTTTTATAAAATGTTTTTAGCTGTTTTAATCAGTGAATAGCGGGTATAAGTTGATTATACAAGCGTAGCCCCCCAAGAACATGCATGTATATTTCTTTTTCTTACTTACCCTGTTGAATCCTCTTTTTCATGGAGGATTCTTTTTTTATGTCTAAAAGAAGACTTCTCAGACTATATACATCAAACACCTTAAACATCCCTTATGTATTTTATACTCACTGAATTTAGGTCACGTTACAAGATGAAAGAGATTCAGAGGTCTCATGGGACTGTGGATAAATGTAAGAAACCTTGTAGAAATACTAAAGACAGGTATAGCCAAATTTTTATTTTATAAAATATTTTTATACTTTTACGCGTTTTGCTTATACCAATTTTTTCTTTCTTTATGGTATGTACTATAAGTGTATAAGGAGGTGGAGTTATGCCAGGACGTCGTAGTGGAGATCGTCGTACATCTCAATCTCGTTCTATAGTAGATAATTTTCGAAGAGGAGATAAAATTCAAGTTTTTTCTGCTGGAAGACAGCTTGATGTAAATGGTACGTTTATTCGAGCAGAAGGCGGATTTTTAGTATGGGAAGATAATTCAGGTAATAGAAATACGACTAGTTTAGAAAGTATCAGCGTTCGCAGATTAAGAAAACGTAATTGCTAATAATTTGGACAGGCTCTGATTTTATATAAATAAAAAACACCTTCAAGCTGATAACTGGGTATAGGGTACCGAGCAATCACTTGGAGGTGTTTTTTCTCATGGGAAACATCAGAAATAAGTTTTTTGACAGTATCACTTATAGATTAATACCTTTCATAAGACGGAAGGTTTCAAGAAGCAAAACGTTTAACCCTAGCCATACTCCTCCAAATACATATCCTGCTGCAATGTCACTGGGGTATTGTATGCTCAGATACAAACGACTAATGGCAATAAGCAATAAAATAAGAATGGCCACTATTGGTGCTACTGTAGGAACCCACAATCTTTTAGAGTGTCGAACCAGCATAAATACAGCAAACCCATAAATAACAAAAGCCATTAAAGACTGCTCGCTTGGAAAGGTGTATGAAAGCTGTTCTATCAACGACTTTCTAATAGGGGAGAAATGATGGAACATTCGTCTCAGGCTTTCTTCGTATAGCTCTCCGCCGCCTGCAACAACTACCAGAGATAATAATTCAATTTTTTTATCTCTGCCTTTCCATAAAATCCATACAAGGGTAAAGGAAATCAATGTTACCAGAACCTGCCTGGATCCCAGTATGAAAAACACCCGCATTGGTACATTCCAATCTTTATTAAAAAGAGCTGTTATTAATAAACTCGTTATTTTGTTAAAATCTCCAAACTCGTTTGCGATAAAGTCTTGCGTCATTCCAATCATAAGCAGAATAAACCCTAATGTAACTAATGCTGTAAATATAAAAACAAGACCCGCCCGTTTCCGCGTATGAAATGCGTTTACTATCCACTTGAGGCAATTAATTGCTATCTTTTTAATCGTTACTTTGAACTTTTTATAAATGTAAATAGCTGCGAACAAACTTACAGCTACAATCAGCCCAATGACAAAATACTTTTTGATAGAATGATGAAACTGTTCCCACTGAGGTCCTAATAACTTTCCTAAAGTAATAAATGTGGTAACCCAAAGAAATGATCCACTATAGGCATACAGTGCATACGTACGAAAGGGAAGCCGAGTAATTCCTGAAAAATATCCTGTAATATGTCTAATAACTGGGAGGAAATAAGCAATAATCAACAGCTTGTTTCCATGTACACCAAACCATTTTGACATTCTTTCAATTCGCTCTGGCCCCATATGAAGGGTTTTTCCGTATTTATCAAAAAAGGGAGTCCCTAACCTATAACCTACCCCGTAGGCTATGGTCATTCCAACCATACTCCCCATACCAGCCACCAAGATACTTCCCACCCAGCTTAAATGTCCTTGAAAAGCAAGAACCCCAGCGTAGCCCATGAGCAGCTCCCCTGGAAGAGGAAGTGCAAGAAGTTCCAGCATCAATGCTAGAAACAGCACGATATATCCGTATTGATTTATATAAGATGTGATAAAATCCATGGTTTGTCCTTCTTTCATAGTATGTATGTATCTAAAGCACAGTCGGTAAGGCGAATATGCTTACATGCGATTGAAATACAAAGGTGAAAAGATTAATTTCACCTTTGTATTTCTTTTAATGTAGCACTATTTATTAAAAAAACTGGATTTTTCATTAATTTTTAATGTTATTTTTAGCCTATTTTTAATTACAAAACGTAGACTGAAAATGTGCTATTTGAAAGCTCAACTTAAGACTGTGTGTTTTTCTAATAAATAGTGTAAGGAGTTCCTAACCAATCTATGTAACGAAAAAGAAGAAAAGATATACCCTACAAATCGATTAAAAAGGGGAACTACCCATTATTACTTTTTTATCAGCAGAGCAATTCTTTAATCGCCTAAACAAAAGAACAAAAAGATGTGCTGAAAAGTCTAAGTTTTACCCCACAGCACAAACATACAAACTACAAGGAGGGAAAAGTCATGAATAACCGTGAACGTGATAAATACTTAATTCTTTCCGCTACGTTTGGAGAAGGACATAAACAAGTGGCAAATGCGATAAGTGAAGCAGTAAGTAATGTCGTTGCTGGTGCTGAGCCTATTACCATTGATATCATGGAGTGGGTTCATCCCAACCTTTATCCAATCAGCCATTATATTTATAAAAAAGGAATTAAGAAGTTTCCACAAGTGTATAGCTTTTTGTATGAAAAAACTCGTGTGAAAAATTCTTTTTCCGTTAAGTTAAATTCGATCTTTTTATCGGGTATGGAAACCGTGCTTAAAATCATACAGGAAATAAAGCCGAAAGTAGTGGTTAGTACCTACCCATTTGCCGCGGGAATTATATCAAAATTAAAAGAGCAAGGGTTAATTGATATTCCAGCGGTAACCATCATCACAGATTATACGGATCATTCTTATTGGATTCATTCCTCTACAGATCAATATGTGGTAGGGTCTGCTCGATTGCGTGATCAATTAATTGCGTTAGGGGTAGAGGCAGATAAAATTAAAAACACTGGAATACCTGTACGGAAAAGATTTATGGATGTTCTTCCAAAGGATCTTCTCTTAGAAAAATATATGATTAATCCCAATATATTCACCCTGCTCATCATGGGAGGGGGCGACGGATTTTTTGGGAAAGGACTTTCAACCTTTAAAGCCTTAGAATCCATTTCTACACCGATGCAACTTTTTATAGTATGCGGTAAAAACAAGAAGTTAAAAACACAATTAGAGTCGGAATTAAAAGACTCTAAGCATGACGTGAGAATTTTGGGATATTGTGAAAAGGTTGAAGAATTAATGGCTATTTCAGATTTAATGATCAGCAAGCCGGGGGGAGTGACAACCTCTGAGGCAATGGCGATGGATTTACCCATATTAATTTACCATTCGTTACCCGGACAAGAAGAAGACAATGCAGAGTATTTATGTCGTTCAGGATTCGCACTTTCTGTAAAAACAGAAGAAGAGTTGGTTGCGCGGGTCGAAAATCTGGTTCATGATTCAGCACCTTTAAAATGGATGAAACAAAGAATAAAAAAATACCAAACTAAAACGTCATCCATAGACGCTCTCCATGTCATTGTCGAAGCAGCAAGACGTAGTCCATTACTCAACGTAAATGATAGAACAATACAAAAGCAAAAGGAGATAGAGGTGAGTATATAATATGGAGTTCATGATTTCTGCTATTATTTTTTTAATTTTATTATACACCGTTATTCCGTATTTCCTATCACGTGGTCTAGGAGTAAACGTAGTTAAAAGGGGAAGGGATTTATCGAAAATTGCTTTTACGTTTGATGATGGTCCGAACCCTATTTATACGCCGATACTTCTTGATTTATTGAAGAAAAATGAGGTGAAGGCAACCTTTTTTGTGGTCGGTACCAAAGCAGAAAAGTACCCTGAACTGATTCAGCGAATGCATAATGAAGGCCACTTAATCGGAATTCATAACTACGTACATCACTCCAACTGGTTTATGTCGCCTTGGAAAGTTCAAAAAGGACTGAAGGATACAGCCAAGGTGATTGAAGCTATCACGGGAGTCGAGCCTAGATATTATCGCCCGCCTTGGGGAATGCTTAATCTTTTCGATTTTATCAAAAGAGGTAAATATAAGATTATTCTATGGTCAATCATGGCGGAAGATTGGCGAACCTCTGGCGGAAGCGAAAAGATTAAACAGCGCCTAGCAAATATAAAAGGCGGGGACGTGATTTTGCTGCACGACTGCGGTGATACGCTAGGGGCGGAATCTGAAGCTCCAAGAAATACAATTAATGCGTTAAGAGATGTGTTAAAAACAGTGAAAACGAAAGGATTCACTTGTGTCCGTGTTGATGAATTGGTAGAGAAGCTATAAGTAGTACGAGAACTATATTTATTAAAGCTCACAAATGACATTTTAATTCTTGTCATTACCCTAACTAAATATCTTCTCTGTTATAAAAAGAACCTCTATTTTAAAGAGGTTCTTTTTTATGGTCAGTAAAAATATATGGTAATATAATCATATATTGTCTATATTTATAATTTCGTGATTTTTAAATTCTGTGTTGAATCAGCAGTCAATCTAAACGACATCTATGAAAGTAGGGTAGTTCTTGAAAAAAGTTATTTTGAAATTCTTGGTATATTTTTTAATTTTCTTTGGAGGAAACGTAATAATTAATATGCTGTTTACCTCTAATTTTGATCTTTTAACAGCATTTTCAACCGCTTTTGGAGTTTCTTTTGGAATTGCTACCTTTGGGTATTGTACACATATTTGGGTATTGTACACATAAAAGAGGCAAGGAAGCATAAGATGCTGTGTTTTTGACCCAATACATAAAAGATTTTATGAGAAACGTAAATATCATAGTATTAAATTATAAAAATGTTGAGGTTTGAGATGGGGAATTTGTTGAATTACATTTATTTTTTTATGGCCATTTTAATTGGCTTGTACTTTTTTATCACCAATAAGCACTCTAGAAAGCCACTATTCATGTTGTTACTATCGATGCTTTTATTTTATAGCAGCGCGTATTCTTTTTACTATAAGACTTATCCAATTAACTTACTCAGTACATTATCCATACTTGTGTTTTGGTGGATCATTCTTTTATTACTAAGAGAGATTTATTCTAGAGAAGAAAATGTTTTCTGGAGTCTTTGTTTAATCTATGTAGCGCTATACCACTTTTTACATTATTTTTTTGATTCATTGGCTCAAAAGAACTTTTGGTATGGGTCTATTTTTTATGTTTATACAAATGTAGGATTACTTCTGCTTGGCTTGTACTACTTCGTGAGAATCTATAAAAATAGAGCCGTACATTAAAATACATAAAGCTCCTTGTAGATGAATTTTTAAAATTCTTGTTACGTTAAATTTTTTATAACAGATTGCTTTGCAGAAGATCAATTATTTTCCATTATTTAATAAATAGTATTAAATCTCATGGACGCCTTGTATATTTTTATATTATTTACCGCAATTTAAAAGAAAAAGGTGAGGCTGATATAATGGCTAAAATAATTTCATCCTTATGTATTTTGCTGGGGGCTTATGCTCTTATTGTATTCATCGACGTTTTTCAGGGAAACTATATGTTTCAATCGTTTTATAACCTAAAACAATATTTTGTAATTGCACGTGGAGAAGATTATTTTTTGATTGTTTTATTTGCTTTGTTGTTCGTTACTGTTAGCATTTTTCCTGTTTTAAAAAAACAATAGCCTCCCTTGTCATGAAAGGGTAGGCTTTATTTTTTGCTTAATATATGCTGTAATCAGCAATAGGATAGGAATTGCTATATGAAAAGGGAGGTGTAATAAATAAGGAACAACTTTGAGCCCTTCATTTATATGAGCTTGGTAGCTAGGAGCAATCATCAGTGAGGAGAAAAAAATAACACCACCAATTAGATAAATGTTTGTAACAGAAGGTTTCATACGAAACAAATCAGTTGCCCCAATCACGGCACAAAAGAAATAGATGGATATTTTAACAAAACCTAAAATGACCATGAGAATAAGAATAAAGGTATCCAGCCTTTGAATAAAACTGGCTATGTTAATGTAACTCACAGCTGTAAGAGCTGGGAAAGAAGATCTTAAAACAGTCTCTGGTCCGAGTACACATAAAAGAATAATTGAATTAATGGTTAAGACAATCCCTCCTATTATAATGGCGGATAGTCCAATTGTTGCAGCCTGACTTTTTTTATTCAAATAAGGAAGAAGCATAGTAAAGGTAATCAATTCTCCGAAAGGGACAGTAATGCCAAGAGGGACTAACTCTTTCCCTATGTTTCCCCATCCATTTGCTAATACGGGTTGAAGGTTTTCCACTTTGATATAACCTCCTACTACATACAAAACGTTTAATATAAAAAGAGTCAGTAAAATAACAACAAAACATAAGCATGTAACTCGTGCGAATGCTTCTATTCCCAAGTGAATACTATAAATTAACACAAAGGTCATGCATATGCCGAGCGTAATAATCGATGTAACATAGTAAGAAGAGCTAATTAGTAATTCTTCAAAATCACGTAGTACTCTAGAAGCAATATAAACAAAATATATAATATAACAAAAGCTGATAGCACTGCCTACGTATTTACCCCAGATTTTAATAAGATAGCCGGTTAAAGGCATATTAGGGTATCTCTTATATAGGGAGATATAGACTAAATACAGTGCACATCCAAAAATAGTAGCCAAAAAGGGAACGATCCATGCATCTTGCTTAGCAGCCTTTCCTATATCTAAAAGCAATGTACTGCCTAATATAAAGATAAACATCATACAAAATAATTGAAACCCATCGATTTTTATTTTAGTCAATGCTTTTTCAGCTCCTCATCTAATTTACCTCATAAGGATTTGTACGCATTCCGGTATTTACGATAGTGACGTTCACATTCATCGATACCTTCGCACTTGAAAATAGACTCTCCCAATTCTGTTTATGCTGACGCCAATAACTAGGGTTGGTTCGAGATAAGCTATCACCAAAGCCAAATATATCTGCCTTTTCTTTTTGTGCGATGCTAATAGTTTTTGTAATTTCCTTTTGTAGTTCATTTTGGACTTCTTTTTCCAACTCTTTTAATACCTTAGGGTTGCTTAAATCTTTTTGGCATGATGTTTCCGTAATTTCTCCCATCACATTCAGATCTGTATGAATAAAAGGTTGTCCACGGCGGATTTTTGTTTTTATTTCACTTTTTATTCCAGTCGCTGTAACTGTGATATTCTCATTTATATTACAAGGGAAAACAAGAGCTGTGCTCTTCACTTCAGACGTAACAAGTTGAACAGATCGAGCTTCATCCCCATCCAGCCATCGAACTAATTTTCCTTTTCTAAACATAGCTAATCCTTTTACCTGCATAGCACTTGGGCTGGTATTCTCTAAATTGCCTGCTTCTTCTGACTGCTGAGAGGGTTTGTTAATATTGATTCCAGGAAGAGATAGATCTTTTCCCTCACTCAAAAGTATAGAAATAACTTCATATGCTTGTACATTACTAACTATTCCATACATTTTTTGATTGTTCTGGGTTGTACTTAGGATACTTTTGACTGGAGTAACCTCAAAAGGTTCAATCACACCAAGCAATTTCTCAGCAGTTCCATCACGCGCAATAAAAACTGGAATACTTGTACGAGCTTGTTTGCCTCGATCCAAGGCATCAAATAATAAGCTAAGACCATTTCTTGCTAACTTTTCACCTACGACGATAAGCGAAAGATGAGAAGTAATATGTTCTCTTGGAATGACGACAGAGGCTTTTTTTAATGCTTCCACTAACGATTTGGCAGTTACTGTGTAGTTAATGATAGGAAGACCCTGTCCTCCCGACGAACTGCCTTGTGACAAGCCACTTGGGTTAATAATCTGATAGGTTACTTTATAGGGTTCTTCCGAATTTTTATTCTCATCAATTCCCAGTCCTATAATGACTCCTATTTGGTTCAATTCTCGATAATTCGAACATCCTGAAACACATAAACAAAGGGCAGTGATCCATAAAAGTGAAAGGTAACTTTTCATTTTTCATCCTCATTCATCTTTATGTGGCTTTTATTTATTTTGTTGTTTTCTTAAAAGAGATGGTAAAGAGAATCGAGCTAAAGTATCCTTTTGCTCTTTAAAATCAAAGGGGGCAAAAGGTGAAAAGTAGGGGACACCGAAAGATCTTAGACTACTTATATGAAGCCATATACATAAGGTCATAAGCAAAATTCCATATAAGCCAATAAATGCTGAAATTAGAATCAAGATAAATCGAAAGCCCCGGGCCGCATTGACAATGCTAGTAGATGGCAGTGTAAAATTACTGATAGCAGAAATAGCAACAATGATCACAACAGCCGCTGATACAAAACCAGCTTCTACAGCTGCTTGTCCTAAAATCAGTGCTCCTACAATGGAGACTGCTGGTCCGATTGCTCTAGGCATTCGGATTCCTGCCTCTCGCAACATCTCAAAAGCTAGTTCCATCACTAATATTTCTACAATTGCTGGAAAAGGAACTCGTTCTCTTTGAGCCATTAAGCTGACCATTAATGTGTTTGGAATAAGTCCCTGATGATGCGTAATCAATGCTAAATAGATAGCAGACGCATACATAGAAAGAAAAAAAGAACCAAATCTCAAGATCCTTAAAAAGGAAGCAATATAATAATTTTGATAATAATCTTCGGGAGACTGAAAAAATTGAGAAAAAATAGCGGGTGCAATTAAAACAAAAGGTGTTCCTTGTACAATAATAGCAATTCGTCCCTCTAATAAATTTCCTACAACGGCATCAGGTCGTTCTGTATTTAATAGAAGTGGAAAAATAGTGGTCCTATCATCCCGGATAAATTCTTCAATATAGTTCGACTCAAGGATCCCATCTACCTCAATCCCTTTTAAACGTTCTTTGATTTCTTCTACAATACGTTCATCTGCATTTCCTTGAATATACATGATTCCTATATCTGTGTGAGTTACGCTTCCAATTTTCATGCTGTCTAAACGTAAATTAGAATCCTGAATTCTAGCTCGTATTAAAGAAGTATTCGTCCTTAAATTCTCTGTGAAACTATCTTTAGGTCCCCTAACAACCGTTTGACTGGTTGGTTCTGTTACTGCGCGGGACTGAAGTTTTTTTGTATTGCCAATGAAAATTTTAGAACTTCCATTCATTAGTATGACCGTATCACCAGTTAAAACTGCTGACACAAATTCATGCCAATTCTCTTTTATAGTCAATTGAGATACAGTCAACATCTGAGGTATTTGTTCTTCTATCTCTTCGACGGTTACTACTTGATTACTTTCTTTAAACCACTGAATAAGAGGAGTCATGATATTCTCATTTATAATGTTTTCATCTGCTAATCCGTCAAGGTGAATAACGGCTGCTTTTAACGTGTTTTGATGCGGAGACTCAACCATTCGAAACGACACATCAGAACTATTTCCTAATTCGTTCAATAGCCTCTCTATATTTTTATTTACATCATCATATAAGGGAGTTGCTGAACAAGCTGTTGTCTTTTTTTTATTAGGGCTTTTCAGAAGATATCTTTGTCGCACGTTTTACCACCTTTTATATGAGTGAATATTTGTTATACAACGAGTAACGTTATCATTCCTATAAAATGTAAAAAATATGCACGTGAGGAAAATACATAAAATAAAATGATAGTAAATGTATCTAATTTTGTTTTCTTTTTTGTCGCATTAGTTGAATGTCAAAATAAAGTCGAGGATTCTTTAGAGTTTTTAGAAGAAGATCAAAGCGGGTTAGCTAGTATTACCTTATATCCAGTGACAGAATATCCAGTGACAGAATATCCAGTGACAGATCAGAAGATATTGTTTTAAGAATTAAGTAATCGGAGAGAAAAGCACATCGTATTTCTCTGTATATCTGATGTTTTTATTGCCGATATCGTACATTATGATAACTAAAAATGAAGGGAATATTCAAATTGGCTGATTCCAAAATTCCCAATGCAAAAGAATAAAAAGCCCGCTCTTAAATTTAATTGCTTAGAGATTGGGCTTTTGTATAGGAATATTTTCAACATTATAAGTGAATTTCTACTTGCAATGCTTTTCTTTTTTATGCCTTAACGATCTGTTTTTTCACAGGAATGTAGATGTCGATCTCTTTGTTTTCTGAACCATAGCATCTCTTATCATACAGTTCAAACTCCATTGATCCGTAGTGCTCATAACCTGATTCTGGAAACCACTCTGTGAAAACATAATTCCATGTGGACTGAATGGAAGAAGTAAAGGATTCTTCATTTGATTTTGGTGTAGTAAATACCGCATATTCTAGCTCAGGGAAGCTTCTATAAACAGTTCCTTCAGGCGCTGGAGTGTCTTTCTCTACCTCCATGCCAATTACATAAACAAACTCACCCGTTTCAGGATTAAAATCAGTGCAAATACCAAGCTCCGTGTTTTCGTTTATGGGATTGGGAATTTTAGATCCCAATCTATTTTGCATGTACTGTTGCCAAAATTCAGGAATGTCTTTATTATTCTGGCCACCCTCGTTCTTCGTTTTTAGCTCATATCCAATGACATAAAAAGCAGGTTTAGTGACTAGTTTTGGTTCCATTTTATTTCCTCCTGACAAAAGTGTGGTAGTTAGGTAGGCTTTTCCCCGTAGCGGTCCAGATATTCTTCTTGCGTTACGGTATTGTTTCGGTGAAACATCATAAAATTTTTTGAACGCTCTGTTAAAAGACTCTTGATAGTGGAAACCAACATCAAGTGCGATATCAATGACTTTTTCATCTGTGAAAAATAAGCGTTCTGCTGCGTGCGTAAGTCTTCGTTTCCTCACATAATCCATCACTGATTCTCCAACCATGGCTTGGAAGACACGGTGATAATGAAAAGGAGAAAAACAGGCAATTTCTGCTAACTTTTCTAAAGTGATTTGTGTCTCCAAATTCTCCTCAATGTAATCCAGCGTTCTCTGTATACAAGTTACATAATTCATTTACATTCACCTACCTTACGTTCACTATAACAGCAAACAAATCTTTGTTCTTAACATTTTTTGCTATATTTAATTAGGTGGGGGGACTTTTCCAATATACGCCTCTAGATGTATAGTCCTAAGAGGATTTTAATGTTAAAATTTTCTGTGTAAATTAATGGAAAAAAATACATTGTTAAAGGGAGCGTTTGAATTGAAAAAACTTTGTTTTAGCTTAATAATTATTTTTTTATTAGGCGCTTGTTCTTATCAGGAAAGTACAAAAGAAGCTAGTGGAAAAATTGTATTACCAACTTCCATATTTAGTTCATCGAAAAATAATGCCTTAATTGATGAAAAAGAAATGAAAGAAAGTATAAAGACATACTTAGATACTAACGAGGATCTATCCAATACCGGTGATCAATTTGAAGAAATGATGGAGTCCGATCAAAAATTAAATAAAGCTCAAACGAAAAAATTTGAACAGTTAAAAGACCTGGTGAAAGCAAATGATCATAACTTTTCCACCTATATTTCGCAAAATACTTTACCAGAAGGATATAAAAAAGATTCAGAGAGAATTAGCCGCTATATTATGGGTTCCAATCAAATTTTGGATGAACTGGATCAAGCAATCGATGACATGGTTGAGCATATGAGTGAAGGAGATTTTTCTGAAACAGAAATTGAGTCACTTATGAATAAAAATAAAAGTGTAAATGGAAGAGAGCAGATAAAGATAGAGAGTTTCCTAGATGACAAAAATATTGATACAAAAGCTTTTGGACGAAAGAGTTAAAACATTTTAATAGATTTTCTTTGGTTAGGGGGAGTTTACTATTGGAATAGTTAAGTCTACAAACAAACTTGCATTTTCTATTATCTATTTAGTCTTCGGTACAGCTTTGGGGATAGCAGCCAAATATTTAGATACTGTTGCAGGTGTTGATGGAAGTTGGCGGATGAACATCCTGCCATATTTTGGAGGTTTGTGTTCGAGGACAGGGATTTGGATACTGATTGCTACCCTTATAGCTGCGTATAGTAAAACCAAAATTAGTGCGGCTCTTAATACATTCATGTTCTTTATAGGAATGCTAACAGGCTATTATATATATTCCGCTTTTTTATTTGGATTTTTTCCAACTAGTTATTTTTTACTGTGGGGAAGTATCGCAATAGCGTCTCCGTTTCTAGCAGCTATTGTATGGATGGCTAAAAATAATTTACGTCTAGCTTGGATATTACCAGCTTTGCCTATGGGGTTATTGTTAAGTCTTTCTTTAGCGGTTGGAATATTTTATATACATGTAAACTATATTGAAGAATTCATTATGTATGCTGTTTTATGCGTAGTCTTTTACAAAACTCCAAAGCAGCTAGCGGCAACAATTGCTGTTTCGTTTATTATTTCGTTTATTATCAAACAAGTAAGTCCCTTTCACTTTTGATTTAGATTAAGATTTTTGTTTTTTAATGAACGTTTACTATGGGAAAAGAAGATTTTGGTAACTAACTATACATACAATTTAAAGTGTTTTTTACATATATATTCTTTAAAATACAGTAATTAGGAAACTTTTAGAGGAGTAATTCGTATAAAAGGTAGGAGGTGATGGATATTAACACTGAAAAACGTCTGGATGAAATTGAAAGAAAATTAGATGATTTACATAATAAGATAAGTAATCAAGAAAATAGAGCAAAGTATAAACCTATCTTTACAGTTGTACTCATTCTATCTGCAATTCTCATATTTTTTGTGCTGATAGGTGTTGTAAGTTTTTTCACAGGTTAATTTTTTTACTAGTCTCTCAGAATTATTTCTGGGAGACCTTTCATTGTTTAAACTAACGGCAATTTGCTTTATATAGAATATGCCTGAGGATAAAAGGGGATAAAATTATAATGGAAAGTGAAAAGAAACGTTCCGCATTTAGCGCATCTTTCAAAATCTACGATCAGTTTTTAAAAAAGATCTTACATATGTTCTTTACTAGATAATATTCTATGCGGCGTTAACTAAAAATATATAGTTTAATACAATATAAGTTAGTAAAAATGACATTATACTGTTTACATGGAGGACGAGGATGAGAAAGTTTTGTATTGCTTTATTTAGTCTTTTCTTTTTTGTTTCATTAGTTGGATGTCAAAGTAAAGTTGAGGATCCTTTAGAGTTTTCAGGTGAAACTCAAAGCTGGTCAGCTACTATTACGTTATATCCCGTTGAAAATAGTAAAGAAACAGCTCAAATTAACTTAAATTATCTAGGTAGTAAGGTAGAAAACGTAGGGGATTTTGGAATTAATTTAGACACTTCAAATAATCAAAATGGAATTGCAGTGAGAGACGCAAGGTTAAATGAAGAAGGGAATTTTAAAGAGAAAGTAAAGGTTGACGCTAGTGAAGGTATAATGAAATCTAAACATTTGATTTTAACTGTTAAATGGAATGACAAATCAGAAGATGTTGTTTTAAAAGGTAAGTAATTCGAGAGAAAAAGTACCCCATACTCATCTATATCAAGTATTCCCCCAGGTCATCAGAGTAGGGGCACTATACGAACATTTTTAAAAATCTAATAGAGGATTATTAATGCTCACTTTCGTCTATTTCGTCTTATTTTCACGTAAGTAGTTGGTGATGTACCAATGACGTTCCCGCATGAATCTAATGCTTTGACTTGAAAATAGGGACCACCTGCCTCAGCATGAATATCTGTTTCAAATCCAGTACGAGGGGTACTAAATACCACTACTGACAATTTAAAAGGTGTTGGTCCCGCCAGTACCTGCCAAGCGACTGTTTCTGTTGAACCATTCCATGATGCGTAAACTGTAGCTTCACCGTCGGGCAATAAGTCTACAGTTATGCTAGGCGGATAAAGTGGGAGACCTACCCACTTATTTTTAAAGGCTCGATACGAAAGATTCTGATTTGGATACTGCATATCATATAACAAATTAAATGAAGGGTTTCTCCGTGTATTGCCAGCGTTCCTAAATTCCGAAAGGTACGGTTCTTGTCCCCACCCAATGAGTTGATTTCCATTGGAAAGCTTTTGCGCATTTCCTTGACTTGGAACATATAAAGCAGGGTCATGATAATATGTTCGATCTACATTTGCAACCTTGTGTTTATAATCTAAGTGAAGAATTAAACCACGCGCTTGCCCTTGAGGTGGAGAATCAGGAGAAGCACAGCAGGCATTGTCAAACAAGCTTATCCTGTTTTCGGACCTGTAGCGCGCATCATGCTGCCAAGAAAATTTAGCGTTCGGTCCAAGCCTAAAATCACTTTGCTTTCCACCAAGTTGCCAAATTACCTTTCCCGTTTCTTTGTCAATATTATAAATAGCCCACATACTACGCATGCTCACTAAAAGTGTATTGTTTGGACCTTCTTCGACTGAATTTACGTGGTAACAATCCCATATATTGTTAGAGCTTGTTGCGGATGAAGCAGGTACCATCGAATCAGCTGGATTAATATGTTTAAGTACATCCCAAAAGAAAAGAAGCTCTCCCGTCTCAATGTCTACTTCTTGAATAGAGTAATTACTAAAATACCCGTTTAAGAGCCCTCCATACTTAGATAAATCTGCAGGTACTTGTTTTACCGCCGTAAATAAAGCCGTATTCCGTTTGGTGATTGTAAACTCGTGCAAATCAGAGGTAAACCCTTTTTTAGCAAATAACTTTTTAATGACCTCATAATGCTGATTGATAATTTGAAAATAAGCACCAGGCTCAGGTTCACCTACTGGAAGGTTAGGGTTTGAAGTTTGAGTGCCTGAAATTGTCCCATGCCACATCGTAAGAACAGGGTTCCCGCAGTATATTTGTACTCGAAAGTCTGTATTTTGGATATACCTACTAGCAAGCGGTCTAAACCACACTGGATTACCCGTCTGATCCATAATTAGTGCGCCGGTCTGTCCAATCATCGCTGCTCCATATACCGTATAAGGTGCAACAAATAATAGGCCGGGAGCTGTTCCAGGCTTATTAGTATTAATGGTAACCTTCATGGGATGTAAATTAGGAGCTGAAACAAAATTCCATACTTGCGGGTTTGGATGATCAGTGGATGATTGTGAATTAAAATTATCCATTCTCACTCTCATCTCCTCTAACTTTTATTAGTAAACACTGTCTCTTGAGCTATTAATATGTCATTCGCTTCAAAATATGTACATACATTTTAGGTTTACTGGTGTCTTTTGTTTATTTGAAACGGTTATATGTAAGGTAGATAAAATAAATATAAAAAACGAGCTCTTAGCAGATAAGAGCTCGTTTTTCTTGTTCATATACGATTATATATTATCAATACAGCAATACTTTAATTGTGTTTAAAGTTGAAAACCATGCAAAAGAAAAGCAAATTTTTGTGTATATATTATTCGTCAAGATTTAAAAAGATGATCAAGCTTTGTCTTTATGTAAGCTGAAATTTTCATCTTTTTCTTGAAAAAATTCTATAAAAGGTAAAAACTAAAGCCTATCGCAATGTAGGTACCAACAAGTAAAACACCTTCGAACCAGTTGGAATCACCATCGTTCACAACGGTCACCGTCATGAGAGCGGCAAGAATCATCGCAATCATTTCCGCTGTATTAAACACAAGAGGCAAGAAATCATACAAGTATGAGAACAGAACAAGTATAGGAGCAACAAACATGGCCGTTTGGACGGTTGAACCAATGGAGATCTCCACCATTACGTCCATTCTGTTATTATAGGCCATGGCAATTGCTGACACGTACTCTGCAGCACTTCCCACTATGGCGACAACAATAATTCCAATAAAAACGTGACTCCAGCCTAAAGCAGCACCTACTGGCTCAATGGTGCCAACAAGTTTCTCACTAATATAAGCTAGTACAATTGTCGCCAGTCCAAGCACAACGATTGCTTTCTTTTTTCCCATTCTGGTTCCTCTCCATTTTCTTCTGCGTTTCCGGTGAAAATCCCTTTATGCGTGACAAGTTTAAAAAGAAGAGCAAGCAGGTAAATGGTCAGCATCACAATAGCAAAAGAAGTGGATAGAACCTGCATATCTTTATCATCCAAGCGTTTTGCAAAGATAAACGGCAATACAAAAGTTACGATAATAGCAAACATTAAGAGGGAAGTATTATGTCGTGTTTTAAACACACTAAATTTTTGCTTTTTAAATCGAATACCTCCAACGATCATGGATATTCCACTGGCAAAAAGAAGATTAACAAGAACTGCTCCCGTAATTGAGGAAATGACGATTGTATTTAATCCTTTACTTAATGCAAAAAATGAAATAATAATTTCCGCAGCGTTGCCAAACGTAGCATTCAGTAATCCGCCTGCTGTTGGACCTACTACAACGCTAAGGCTTTCAGTGGAACGTCTAATGTAATTAGCCAAACTAATTAATGTCACGCAATAAATAAAAAACATGAAAATATAATTCCAATTAAACATGCTGCCAATAATTGAAAGAGGTACACCAATAATCATAAAAATAAAAAAGACTTTATTCATATTTTCCTCCATGGTCATTATAGATCCTATAGCAAGAAGAGAAGCTCTATATTATCTTAGCGTTTTTATTAATATAACTCTTAAGACTTTTGTTATTCACATGGAGAGTGCAACTAGCAATTAACTCGATGCATAGAAAGAGAACATACGTAATAGCTGCTACAAAAGGAGACTAAAGTTAAAAAAAGAAAAGAACCTTACAAGATCAAGCGTTATGAACTCCTCAGCATAAGCTTCAAAGTATACTGAATAGTCTTTTCTGAATAACTAATATGTATCTTTTACATGTTCAAAAGATATGAATTTTTCAAACGTCTATAATTGACGTTTTCGTTAACGTTAAGTTTGGGTAATGTAGTTTATAGAGTTAAAAATAATTAGAATGAAGCACCATTTAAATATGATTCAAACTGGTCATTATCATTAAAGGAGAGAGCTATCATGTATACACTTGGAGAACTATTAGAGCAAAGAGCTAAACAATCTGCTGAAAAAGAGGCTTTAATTTGGAGTACATCTTTCCATACATTTAAAGAATATAATGAACGTGTCAATCAGCTGGCTCATTACCTGTTAAGCCATAATGTTAAAAAAGGAGATCGAATTGCAATTCTATGTCAAAATAATCATCCGTTTCCTACAATTCTGCTAGCTGCATTAAGAATTGGAGCCGTAGCGGTTCCTATTAGCTGGCAGCTGACGAAGTACGAAATTATCGATATTTTAGACAGTGCACAACCTAAAGTTATTTTCTACGACCAAAAATTTCATGAGGTTATTCCTTTTGATTCTGAAATATTAAATGACGTTATTACTTTACAAGTAGGAAGAGAAAATAGTGTGGAGACAGTTGAAGAATATAATGACATTTTTTCTGCGTATTCTATACTAAATCCAAATATACAGGTCTCTCAAGATGACATTGCGATGCTTCTTTTTACTTCTGGAACAACTGGCAATGCAAAGGGCTGTATGATTGAGCATGGTCACGTGTATTCTTATATACAACCATCGAGTCAACGAATAGACTATGAAGAGGATGGTCGATTTCTTGCCTCGCATCCTTTTTATCATATGAGTTCTATTAACAATATTTTAAAATCTGTTTCCAACGGAATGGGGTTGTTTCTGTTGTCAGATCCTACACCAGAAATCATTTGGGAAACGATTGAAACTCATAAGATCACTATGATGTTAGCGTTTCCCTCTACGTATATGCAGATGCTCGAAGTAGTGAAAAATGCAGGGCCAAAGAAATCTTCACTAAAGGTTGCTATTGCAGGAGGAGCCAAAGTTCCTGCTTATCTTATTAAGGAGTATGAAAAGTTAGGCATTAGAATGATCCAAGGGTATGGAAGTACAGAAGCATGGACAGTGAGTGTATGGACACCGGATATGGGAAATAAAAAAATTGAATCGGCGGGTAAGCCTCTTTCCGGTGTAGAAGTGAAAATTATTGATCCCGAATCAGGAAAAGAAGTAAAAACAGGGGAAGTTGGAGAAATTATTATAAAAAGCCCCTATTGTTTTAAAGGCTATTGGCATAATCAAGAGGCGACTGACAAAGTTCTTAGAAATGGCTGGTTCTATATGGGGGACGCTGGAAAGATAGATCAAGACGGCTTTTTATATATTATGGGACGCTATAAAGATGTTATCGTATATGGCGGTGATAATATCTATCCCGATCAGGTCGAAGAAATCATTGAGCAAATGGATACTGTTATAGAAGCTGCTGTAGTAGGCGTAGAAGATCCTGTTTATGGAGAAAAACCTGTAGCTTACGTGGTAAAAGATCCTGTTTCTTCTTTAACAAAAGAAGATATTCTAAATTATTGTAGAGAACGATTGGCAAGTTACAAAGTTCCGGAAGTTTATTTTATTGATCAACTCCCTAAAAATCAGCTCGGTAAAGTATTAAAAAGAGAACTGAAATGAAGATAGTTAAAGCGTGGGCTGAATGTAGTCCACGCTTTTATAATTTAATAGAAGCGAAATCATTTTAACGCAAAAATGTTAAGTAGAAAGTTTTCTGATATCAGAGTAACAAATACAAAGTGTATTTTCATATTCAGATTCGTACCCTGTAAATACGAGATTTCTTTCTTTATTATCGTAATGAAATCCGAATTTCTTTAAATCATCTTTCAAGATATCTACACTAATTTCAATGGAAGAAGCAATATCTTCATAAGAAGCACCATTATTTAGCTTTTGAACAATCTCACCTATTAACAAGTTACGACCTCCAGTAGCATATGTTTCTTCAGTAATAATTTATCCTAAATAGCTGCTTTTATGAAAGTTGTGCGGAAAGCCATTCTAGATTATTAAAATTTGCATTGAGTGCTTCGTTTGCTAATTAGTGAATTAATTATGTTTTTTCTTTTTACGATAATCATTAAAACAATAAATGAAAAAAATACTCACAAAAAATCCAACGAAGAGACCAATGAGACTTTCTAATTGAAAATCTTTTTCCCCAATTATTTGGCCGTAAATGATTCTGAATATCACACCAAAAAAAGAAAGAACAACAGCCGTTGTGGTAATACGTAAAAAGTTAATAAAATCACACCTTTTTACAAAGTGTATTCCCCTTTTTTAATACATTTAAAGTTAAGACTGATTATAGGAGGTTCTAAAGTGCAAGTGAGAATATCACTTAGAAAACACAATAAATAATACAAATATGGAACTTTTATGAAATTCGTTCGTAAAAGATATAGGAGGCGATAATATGGATATATCAAGTGTTAATTGGGCGGACGTAGCTTTTCAAATCTTTTGGTTAATTTTATTGGTTTCTTTAGGTTTGTTTATTTATAAAGTCGTTCAAGTTAAAAAAAGAAATAAACGTTTTGTTAAGAATGAATGATCCTTTTATACATAAAGATGTGAATGGAGTATTCAAGCAAAAGAGGTGTTTTTTTGAGAAAATTGATAAAAAAATATTCATTTATCTGTACAGGATTCTTATTTGGTTATTTTCTTTTACTGATTTTAGGCTTAGATGTTTCTATTAGTAGTATGTTTAAAGTGTTTATACCAGTAGCAGCTGTAGGACTGTTGCTTGGAGAAATTATAAATATGGCTTTTAATCATCATCAGACTAATATGAACTAACATTATAATTCCGCTCAAAAATTACATAAAAACAAATAAAAGTATAAGACAAGAAAGGTAGAGTATATATGGCTTGTTGCAATCATTGCAATTACAAATGGAACGCTAAAAATGTATGGTTACTTGGGTTTTCTAAGAAAGGAAAGAAGTGTCCTAAATGCCATACCAGACAATTTATCTCCTTTAAAGGTGCTGGTCCTTTAATGGGGCTAGGTTATTTAAGTGGGATTGTTGCTATATCTCTTATTGGTTTATTTCCGTTTATCGTAAAGCTAACAGATAAAGAAGAGCACAGATGGAAGTAAATTAAAAAAGCAAAGAGAATATTAATATTCTCTTTGCTTTTTTCTTGGTTTTACATTCATAGAAGCCATATAGTAAATCAATTATAAAACACCTTTGTTTTACTACTTAATTCTCTTTTTCTGATACCACTTCAGCTTTACCTGGCCAGAAAGCAAATCTTCCTAAAACCGTAGTGATCGCAGGTACAAGGAATGGTCGCACAATAAATGTATCTAACAGAACACCTAAAGCCGTGATAATTCCGAACTGAACCAGAACTTGAATAGGCAGTGTTGCTAGAACCGCGAATGTAGCAGCTAAAATAATTCCAGCTGATGTGATAACACCGCTCGTTTCACTTACGCCTTCTTTAATCGCTTGTTTTAACGGCATGTATTTCTTTTTCTGCCAGATGCTTGAGATCATAAAAATATTATAATCCTCACCAAGCGCCACTAAGAATACAAATGCATATAAAGGAATCGCTCCTTGGATAGCATCTGCTCCCATGATATTGTGGATGATGAGCCAGCCTAAGCCTAAAGCTGCACTGTAAGAGAGGATAACGGTTCCCACTAAATAAAGCATAGCTACAACAGAACGCAAGTAAGCCACTAGCAGCAGCGATATAAAAATAATAATTAACGGGACAATAATACTGTTGTCTTTATCACTAACAGTCATCGTGTCATATTGCGTCGCTGTTTGACCGCCAATCCATACTTTGGATTTTACTGAGGAAACTCCGGACTGTGACAGTGCCTTTTCGGCTGCATCTTTCAAGTCTGGAATAGCCTCCATAGCTGTTATACTATATGGATTTACATTAAACGTGACGTCATATACCTTTAAATCCTTATTACTTTTACCGCTTTGAGGTGCAGAAACGGTACTAATAAGATCGTTTTTCTTTAACTCTTTTTCTAGATCTACCGATTTTCCTTCTGTATCAATTACTACTTGTGCTGGTGCTAGTTCACCAGGAGAGTAAGCGTCAGAGATAATCGTAAATCCTTCACGAGAAGGCATATCTTCAGGGAAAGAAGACAATAAATCATACGTGTACTTGATTTGACTAGAGTATATGGATAAAGCTCCAAAAAAGACTAGACAAGCTACAATGATTGTCCATGGTTTAGTCGTAACCACATTACCGATCCAATTCCCGAAACGGTTTTTCTCTTTTCGGTCACGCACCGGTTTTCCTTTCTTTTTCGCCAATTCTTCTTCCATTTCGGGAGTGCGAGGAACAAAAGGATAAAAAGAACCTCTTCCCATAACTGCAAGAAGGGCAGGAATAAGAGTTAAGCTCGCTAATCCCATAACCAGAATAGATAAACTAAACGGGATTGCAAAACGGTGGTAAGCCCCGTACTTTGCCACGATTAAAGCTAAAAGAGAGATGACAACCGTAAAGCCACTCATCGCTATAGCACCTGAAGCACCTTTAAAGGCGTTGATAAGTGCTTGTCTCTTATCTTTTACTTTGCGAAGCTCATCGCGATAATGAGAAATTAAAAATAAACAATAGTCTGTTCCGGCTCCAAATAATAAAACGGTCATAATGGATATGGACTGTGAATCGACCGTAATCCATCCTTTATCTGCTAAAATACCGAGAATTGGACTCAGAACCCCATAGGCAAAACCTACACCAATTAAAGGAATAATCGCTAAAATTGGGGAACGATAAATTACAAGAAGTAAAATTAAGACTAATAAAACTGTCGCAATTAGTAACGAAACGTCTGCTCCTTCAAATAAGCTCGTTGCATCTACTTGAATTCCTACAGGACCGGTAACGCGCGTGCTTAATTTATCTTTTTCATCTATATCCGTCGCAAAAGAATCGTATGAAACGTTTTCTTTTACTTGTTTTTTAATCGTATCTAGATTTTTTTCTAGTACATCCGTCTCAGCGTTTTCTTTAAAGAAAATAGGCTGTACAAGCGTGGTACCATCTTTTGATATCATTTTTTGTAAAGCTGCTAACGGTAATTTATGCAAAGGCGGTGTAGACGTTTGTTCTTCTAATGGTTTTTTTTCTAAAGCTGCCGCCATTTGCTGAATAGATTTTAGATCATCGTTTTTCAAACCTGATTCTTTGTGCCATGTAAGTAAGGCAGGAACCCCTGATGAGTTAGGGAATTCTTTCTTTATGAGATTTTCAGCTTCTACGGAAGGTGAATTCTCACTTAAGTTGGGTGCATTGTTCACTTCCGTCTCATTCACGGCAGGCCAAGCAATCGTTAGGACTACAGTGGCCAGAATCCATACGGCAATAACAACCCATCGACTCACTTTCCCAGTCATAAATCGGCTGAATGTTGCTAAAGGTGATTCTTTCATTAATTCTCCCTCATTTCCAAATCTGTTTGTTTCTATTACAATATATATAGAACCTTCAATAATTATATATACCAGAAGGTTAATTAATCAACTAGTTTAAATGTGGCAATTTCTTGAACTAGAAGGAGGCCCTCTTATGAATACTGATAAGACACCAAAAAAAAAGCCTGGCAGACCCAAAATAACAACTGAAAATAATATAACAAGAGAGCAAATTTTAAAGACTGCTGCCCATTTATTTATGGCATATGGATATGAAAGAGTCTCAATGGAGCAAGTAGCTGAGGCTAGCGATGTGACTAAGGCTAGTGTTTACTACTACTTTAAAAATAAGGCCACTTTATTTACCGTTTCGGTATCAAGCATGTTCCAACGTATTACAAAACAGACAGAGAAATTATTACAAAATTCCAAAGGGCTGAAACATAGATTATACGAGGTAACATTGGATCACTTAAAGAGACCGCATATTGATTTTGAAACATTATTGCAGGAAGCTACTTCTTCGCTTACAGAAGATCATATTCATGAAATTCGTGAAGCAGAGAAAGCCATACATCAGGCATTGGAGAACGTATTCAAACAAGCTGCAAACAACGGTGAAATTGTCGTAACAAGCCCTCGCTTGCTTGCGCATACATTTTCTATGGTCACAATGATTCGGAATAAAAAAGAATTAATAACTGAATTAGGAGGCCCTGAAAAAACGGCTCAGGCTCTAGTAGATCTTTTTTGGGTAGGGATTAGTCCTAATTGACCTGTTTTATTTCATGGTACAAAGAAGAAATAAAGAACGGCTAAAAAATATTGATGAATATTTTTTAGCCGTTCTTTTCATTGGTCGCAAGCACTTTGTAAAAAAAGCCTGAAATAATAGCGATTACCTATTAACCATCCAACTTATAGAGATGTTGGCCCGAAGTTTTCATTAATCATGTAAAAAAGCGACGTTATATGATAAAAAACGTAAAAATTTAATAATTTGGTTTTTATTTGTATTTAAAGAAGTATTTTATAGAAGGTTAGTGTTAAAATAATGAAAATCCTATCTTTTAGGGTTGCCTTTAGCATATATGGTTATTCTATTGTAAACAAAACCTTTAGCATAGCAGCTTACATTTTGGAAAGGGGAGAAGCGGATGGAATCTATTTGGCTCGAATACGTATGGGCATTATTGATTCTAATTGGATTAGAAGGGTTATTATCAGCTGACAATGCTCTTGTACTGGCAGTTATAGCCAAGCATTTACCCGAGGATCAGAAAAAAAGAGCGATTAATTACGGAATTCTGATGGCATTTATTTTTCGATTTGGAGCTCTTTTTGCCATTTCATTTATCGCCAACGTCTGGTGGATACAGGCCATAGGAGCCGTTTATCTCCTGTATCTAGGTTTGAAGCATGTCATTCAGGCGCGGTTTGGGAAACATAATGAGAATATTCATGATGATGATGAGAAGGAGTCTGCTGGAAAGGGGTTCTGGCCAACAGTGGGGAAAATTGCGTTAGCTGACCTTGCTTTTGCCATCGATTCTATTTTAGCTGCAGTGGCCATAGCTCTTGGGCTTCCGGATTCACAGTTTGGAGAAATCGGTGGGATGGATGGAGGACAGTTTGCAGTTGTAGTTCTTGGAGGAGTTGCAGGTCTTATCTTAATCAAGTTTGCAGCAACCTGGTTTGTAAAACTTCTCGAAAAGCGACCTGCCTTAGAAACGACAGCATATGCAATTGTTGCCTGGGTCGGTGTGAAACTTGCGGTTATTACTTTTGCACATAAAGATATCGGGGTTTTAGATTCTCATTTCCCTCATAGCACTGCTTGGACACTGATTTTCTATGGAGTATTAGTTGGTATCGCGCTATTGGGTTGGTTTGCACCGGGCAATAAGTCATCAGAAAAGCCATCAACCTAAAATACGCAACTATAAATTACACTTTTATCAAACATTATCGGTTATTATCTTATGGACAGTGAACACCCTAAATTTACCAATTACTCTTTCCATCCAAACGGAGTCTTATTTTTAACATGTAAAAGCATTTTAGATTCTATAAAAAGAGTGAATTTTGTTAATTCATACGTATCTCTCAAGTGCGTTAATCCAAGTAGGGTTAACGCACTTTTTAATGGGAACGATTGCGCAAATGAATCTGGTTATTTTATTTATTATTTTTTTCCTTTTGCGGTAATAAGTGAAATAGGCAGTCTATATTTTATTGGCTTGGAAGTAGATAAATTACCCTATTTTATACAATATTCAGCTGATAGTTTATAGTCTTTTATCCCATATCCGAATAAATTGGTTTTAATTGGATGCTTAAGGATACACCTATTAGTAGAACGACATATTCTATGGGGATAGAGGAGGAGAAAATAGTGAAGGAAATTAAAGTAGCAGAAAATAGTGGTCAGGCAAATAAGTTTATTGAAGAGTTTTTTGCCAACGGGTTTAGTAAAAGTGAAATTTATTTATTGACCTATAATAAAGAGCGCTCGGAATATTTAACAAATACAACAAATACAAAAGAATATCGAGCTTCTGAACAAGGAGTTTTTGAATCTGCAGTTAACAAGTTATTTTCTCGTGAAGATGAACTTCATTCTAAAATGGCCTCGTTAGGTTTAACCCAAGAAGAAGCTAAACAATGTGTCGGTGAAATGAAACAAGAACGTATAATCATTATTGCAAAAAAAGGTGTGTAATGGTTTTTCCTTGCAATAACTTTCGAAGAAACTAAGTGATCGAGAAGTATTAGTAAATCTTACTAGCATGCTGCTTTATATATAATATTGTGCTTCTATACGAATGTTTTATGAATCGGAAAGATACTGAACTGAAAGTATTTTACTAGGGTCGTTTACTAATCTCATATGGAGGTGAAAGGATAATGATTCAATTTCTTGGTATCCATATAGGGACGTTATACTTTCCTACAAGTGTCCTTCTAATTACTTTATTAGTTTTAGTAGGTTTTATTATCTATTTTCTTAGTAGAAGAAAAAGAAATAGAGATCAAACGATTCATTCAAATGAGAATAGGGTAAAGGGCAAAACTCTGTAAATAATCTAAAAGAAGAATTCATCTATTTCATCATTAAAAAGAATTACAGTATAAAGTGAAAATAAATTATCCTAATCCTACAGTTCCTGATACAGCCTTACACTATGATTTAACTTGTGAGAAAGTATGATTTAAATAAAAACAGCCCTTGAAGTCATTTTCAAGGGCTGTTTTTATTTTTATTCTGTAAAGAATAGACGACCTTTTATAGGAATTTTTTAATCAAAGAAATAATGGCGGTACCTTTACTGTTTCGTGCTGTTTTAACTATGTCTGAGTGGTTTTTTAAAATTAGATTTATTAGAAAAACAAAAGAAACTCCTGGACATATACCAGGAGTTTCTTTTGTTTAAAATAACACATATTGTGCAGTCGCACGTTTGTTAAATAAAAGATAGAAGAATCATTGAATTGCCTTCTTCAGTTTAAGATCTTGTATAAAGCTTCAGAAGCGTTATCTATATCATAATCGTTATAATTTAAGGTTTTTTGATCCGTAAGTGTAGTGATTTGAAAAATCTTAGATGTTTTACAATACGACAATTCCAGTACTTCAGGAATGGTATGAGTAATAGCGCTATCCTCATACTGAATAAGAGTATAAAGCGTTTTTTTTATTTCAAGTATATTCATAAAAGTACCTCTTTCCATTATAAGGAAACCTAGGGTACAAAGAGACCATATAATTTTAATTTATGTTCTTTCTCTATTGTAACATATGAACGTATAGAAAAATACCTGCCGAGAACAGACAGTATGATGTGAATTTAAAAATAGTTTTTTATAGATGAAAAATAAGATCACGCATTAAATTAGTTAGCGAATACCGTTCTCTCTAAAATCGAGGGTTCGTAAAAGTATAACTAAGGGATCTTTGTTTTGATTTTACCGTATTATTATAAATATCAGGTTCAACTAACTTCTACTTCCATGTAACGGAATCCGAAAAATGCATAATATGTAACGCGGTAATGTTGATTTGATTTTTCTGTCACACTGCTCCACTAATGTCCATTCGGTTTTGCATGTACATAAATAACACACCTTAGATAAAATATACTTGGTTTGTTGTCCCATTTATAGTAATCATCCATTTTAACTACTGTTATGATTACGATTTCAGTATTTTATGCTATAATAATCCCTAGTTTTTTAGTTTGTATAGAGAGGTGTAAAACAGAATGATGCCAAAATATCTGCAAGTAGCTGGCCAAATTGAATCTGATATTACTGAGCATGTTTATCAAAAAACAAATAAACTTTTGACTGAAGATGAATATGCAGCAAAGTATCAGGTGAGCCGTAATACAGTACGAAAAGCAATTGAAATTCTCGTGAATAAAGGATATGTATATCAAGTTCAGGGCAGCGGTGCATTTATTCGTAATCATCACAACAATGGATACGTTAATCTTGAAAAGCTACAAGGAGTTACCAATGATTTTAGTGACCGCCTTGTAGAAAACAAGCTGCTAGATTTTAAATTAATTAATGCGGATGAGGAACTAGCCCAAAATATGGGATGTAAGATTGGAACACCTATTTATTATGTAAAAAGGCTAAGATATGTTGATAGTGATCCATTTTCAATTGAAACTTCGTATTTCAACAAAAATCTTGTTAAATACCTTGATGAAAATATTGTGAAAAAATCGATTTATACATATTTACGCAATGACCAGCAACTAGCAATTGGTTTTGCAGATCGTGTTATTCGTGCCGATTATCTTATGTGTGAGCAAGCTGATTTATTGGGATTAAAAGAGAATGATCCGGCTTTGGTGGTAGATAATACGGTTTATTTAATAAACGGTGCAATATTTGATTACTCACAGTCAGTGCATCACTTCAAACATGTAAAATTGCTAAAAGTATCAAATATGAAAGGTAGTTAAGGTGCAAAGAGAGCTCAGGGCTCTTTTTTTTTGTCTGAAAATAAAAAAAATAGTTTACATATGAATCTGAGTGAGTTATTATAAATTTATAAAATTTGTACCAACAAATTAGATTTGTACTTATGAAAGGGTGTACATATATGGTTGAAGAATCAATTGAGATTAGCTCTGAAGATATCTTTGGATTAATTGCATTTTCAGGTGATGCTAAAGCGAGCTATCACGCTGCTTTACATCTGCTCAGAGAAAACAAAGTAGAAGAGGCAGAAGCAGAAGTAGTAAAAGCGAATGCAATTTTAAACGAAGCACATGCTATTCAAACAAAATTTGTCACACTAGAGGCCCAAGGAAAATCGGCACGGGTTGGTGTATTGATGGTTCATGCCCAAGACCATTTGATGAACACGATCTTAGTAAAAGAGCTATTGGATCATATGATGACCATGCAAAAAGAAATTAACTTATTGAAAGGGATGAATTGATATGGTGAAGATTGGATTATTCTGTGCAGCAGGTATGTCTACAAGTATGTTAGTGGAGAAGATGAAAGCGTTTGCTGGTGAGCGTGGTGTAGAAGCTGAGATTGCAGCTTACCCTGAGTCAGAGATGGAAAAGTATGTTGATAATATCGATGTTGCTTTATTAGGTCCTCAGGTAAAGTATTTGTTAAACAAAGGAAAAGCTGTTTGTGAACCAAAAGGTGTCGCTATTGATGTTATTAACACGGTGGATTACGGCATGATGAATGGTGCAAAAGTACTTGAACACGCGATTAAATTAGCGAATAAATAAACGGGGTGAATGATTTGAAAATGCCAAAAGATTTCTTGTTCGGCGCAGCTTCAGCTTCTTATCAAGTAGAAGGGGCATGGAACAAGGACGGTAAAGGGGTTTCGAACTGGGACGTCTTCTCAAAGATTCCCGGTAAAACATTTGAAGGAACAAACGGTGATGTGGCCATTGATCATTATCACCGATATAAAGAAGACATCGCACTTATGGCAGAGATGGGATTGGAATCGTATCGGTTTTCCATTGCCTGGACACGTATTCTTCCCAACGGTACAGGTGAAGTAAATCAAAAAGGATTGGAATTCTATAATAATGTCATTGATGAATGTTTAAAACACGGAATTGTTCCGTTCGTCACATTGTATCACTGGGACCTTCCTCAAACGCTTGAAGAAGAAGGCGGCTGGCTAAATCCTAAAACAGCCAATGCATTTGTCACGTTTGCTGATGTTTGTTTTAAAGCATTCGGCGATCGAGTACGGAATTGGATTACCTTTAACGAAACGGTTATCTTTTGTTCGTTAGGCTATTTAACCGGTGCTCATCCACCAGGAATTGAAGGGGATGCGAAAGCATACTTTCAGGCGACACATAATGTGTTTGTGGCTCATGCCCGTGCGGTTGAACTTTTCAAACAGTCAAGCTATGAGGGGGAAATTGGCATTACTCATGTTTTTAACCCGGCGTTTAGCATTGATGAAGACGAAGAGAACAAATTTGCAGAAAGACATGCGAATGCATATTCGACACATTGGTATTATGATCCAATTTTGAAAGGAGCTTACCCACAATATGTAATAGAAGAGCTCGAAGCTAAAGGGCTACTCCCGCAAATGACAGAAGAGGAACTGGATTTGCTTCATAGAACGGCACCTATGAATGATTTCATCGGATTAAACTATTACTGCCCACAGCGCGTAATGAAAAACGATTCAGCCCTCGTATTGTCTGGTGGACGTGAGAACTCAACAGGTAAACCTGGAAACCCTTCATTTGACGGTGTATACAAAACAGTCATGATGGAAGAAAAGGTATATACCAAATGGGGATGGGAAATCGCTCCTGATGCTTTTCTAGAAGGGATGCGTATGCTTAAAGAACGCTACGGGGACATCAAAATGTATATCACGGAAAACGGTTTAGGAGATGAAGATCCTATCGTTGGTGAAGAGATTCATGATCAACCTCGAATCGACTATATTGAAAATCATTTAAGCGCTGTCAAAAAAGCTGTCATGGAAGGAATTAACGTCTCAGGATACTTTGCATGGTCTGTCATTGATTTGCTTAGCTGGTTAAATGGTTATAAAAAACAATACGGATTCATTTATGTCGATCACAAAAATAATCTTGCAAGAAAACGAAAGCAATCATTCTTTTGGTACAAGGATATTATCGCTACACGCGCAGAAGAACTTTAAGGAGGTACCCCTATGGGTCGCTTAGAAAGTGTATTTGAAAAGTTCACCCCGTTCTTCCTTCGATTTGCAAATGCAAAACCAACACTTGCAATTAAGGATGGGTTTATTTTAACAATGCCGATGACAATTATCGGCTCTCTCTTTCTATTAATTCTCGCTGCCCCTATTCCAGGCTGGGAAGAGGCTATGGTGAAATTATTTGGAGAACAGTGGAACCTTCCACTTACCCAGGTTGTCGGTTCTACATTTGATATTCTGGCTCTTATTGGTGTGTTTGGAATCGCTTATTCATACGTCCGGAACGAAAAAATTGAAGGTACGCCAGCTGGTATTTTAGGTGTAGTTGCCTTCCTTATTATCACTCAGTCCTCTGTCTTGGCAAAAAGCGGAGAAACCGTCACAGGTGTTATTCCCAAAGTTTGGACCGGCGGGCAGGGTGTACTAGCCTCGATTGTAGTTGGTCTATTTGTTGGTTTTGTGTATTCGCAGTTTATTAAGCGTGATATTCGTATTAAAATGCCAGAAGGTGTTCCGCCAGGCGTTGCAAACTCGTTCTCTGCACTAATTCCTGGGTTTGCCATCATTACAGTAGCTGCCATTGTCTTTGGATTATGCCAAGCTTTTGCAAATAAGACATTCACTGAAATTGTTTATAAACTGCTGCAAGTACCCGTGCAAAATTTGACGGACACGCTTACTGGTGCAGTTCTTATCATGGTCTTAATGTCACTTCTTTGGTGGTGTGGAATTCATGGTGCTGCCATTATTATGGGAGTAATGGGACCGCTTCTAACAGCCAATGCTCTACAAAACCAAGCAATATTGGATTCTGGTAAAGAGCTTGTTGTAGGCGAGAATGCTAAAGTTGTAACCATTCAATTCTTGGATGTATTTACGAAACTAGGGGGATCAGGTATTACCATTGGTTTTATTATTGCAGCCCTTATAGTGGCCCGATCATCGCACTTAAAGCAGCTCGGTCGATTATCTTTAGCTCCTGGCTTATTCAATATAAACGAACCAATCATTTTTGGCATGCCAATTGTATTTAACCCAATAATGTTTGTTCCTTTTATTATTGTTCCTGCAATCGCATCATTTATGGTTTACTTCTCTATCATTTGGGGATGGGTAGAGCCTTTCAATGCACTTCAGGTTCCTTGGACCACACCGCCGGTTGTTTCTGGCTTCTTGATTGGCGGCTGGAGAGGGGCTTTATTGCAAATAGTAACCATTGCAATGTCAGTAATGATTTATCTTCCTTTTGTCAGAATGCAAGATAGTATTTCTTACAATGAAGAGCTCGAAGCAAAAAAACAATCAGAAAGTAATATTGCTTAAAACAACTAAATAAAGAATTACCCCCCGTATACTTTTATAGGGGGAAATTCTTTATTTATGCACTTATAATGAGGTTATAGTCAATATTTTGAAGAAGAAAGTAGGATATACAATGAAATTTGTATTAGCTTGTGATATTGGTGGTACCGATTTAAAAATGGGGAAATTTTCTCTTTCCGGTGATCTTGTTGAATCCGTAAAAATACCTCTAGCCAATAGGAAAGGGCAGACTATTCTTACTCAAATTGAAAGCCGAATGGATTCTGATGTAGTAGGGCTAGCTCTAAGCATACCTGGTTTTATTAATCCTAATACAGGTTTTATTGAAATGGGCGGTGCTATTGAAGATTTTAATGGGTTCAATATCTTTGCATATTTTAAAGAACAATTTCCTGATTTGGCAATAAGTGCAGAAAACGATGCGAATTGTGTAGCTCTAGCAGAAAAATGGAAAGGAAGTGCAAAAGAAGAGACTGACTTTCTTTGTCTAACTATTGGAACAGGAATTGGAGGCGCAATTTATTTGAACGACGCTCTTTATAGAGGGAGACGTAACCAATCTGGTGAGTTTGGACATATGTTCAGTGAACACGTTACGAGTGATAGTGCAGAAAATCATAAATTTAACAAAACAGCTACGCTGGCGGTTATTCGCCAAAAATATGCAGAGTGTATGAATATACCTTTTCAAAATGTCTCAGGTGAACAAATCTTTGAAGCTTACGACCAAGGGGAAGAAGTGGCATCGCTTCTGGTTAGTGACTTATATAGTGGATTGGCAATGAACATCTTAAACTTATATTATGTGTTTGCTCCTCCTACTTTTTATATTGGGGGAGGGATTACTTCAAGAAAAACATTCATAAACGAATTAAAACAGAGAATCTTAGAAATTGATCCAGCATTCTGTGCTGTTATCAGATCTACTAGTTTTGGAAATCAATCAGGTATGATTGGTGCAGTTTACCATCATATTGCGTCTCGAAAAACGTTGGAGTTAATTTGAGACTAAACAGTAGAGCTATGACATGTACAGACCATAATGAAGAGATTTTCATCTAGATAAGGTATAGGTAGAGAATTGAGTGGTTTATAGGTCAATATCAACATAAAGATTTAAATAAATAAGCGTAGCTGAAGTAAGCAGCTGCGCTTATTTATTTTTGCAAAGACCGTTCGTTAAAATGCAAAATGAAAATGTCCCTGCATTTATGAAAAAACACTGGAGTAGATAGATAAAGCCTACCTACACATAAAAGAATAATCATTGGTAAAAGGGTTATGTATCTCAAGTATGACTTCTCCGCCTTTATCGTAACATTGTGAACTGATGCTTTCGATTTGCTTGCTATTAAAATAACTAGCGCAATTTACTAATACGGAGATGACAAGTAATAAGGTTAGAATAATGAATAGTATGTCTTTAAATCTTCTTTGAAAAGTTGATTGCAATTTTATGCTCCTCTCTAATTGATAAAACTCTACCATTCGTTATTCTACAGACAGCGTATTATTCCATATGACTAGTGAACAGTAATATGGATGTCAAAAATAGTAGAAGAAGAACATATAGTACAGATATTGTACCTAATTTTAAGACAAGTAGATTCATCATAATAAATAAAACACTGATAGATAAAAAAAGTCTGTACACAAAATCTAGTCTCTTATTAGCAAAAATATATCTCTTAGTGTTTTCTGAAGACTTATATCTTTTATCTATTACGCTTGTGCTAACTACTATAAATGCAAGGATGGACCATGGTATAAAGCTACTTTTACTGATAAGTAAATATACGGAAAACACGGCCAATAAGTAAGGAAATAAACGATGCTGAACATATCTTTGACTCATCTACACACATCACCTTTTCTAAAATTAGTATTTGCATTAGACATCTACTCAATAACTGTTCTCATTTGAATTTGGTTATTCACTTCCAATTCGTTCACTCCTTAAGAATAGTTTAGGTTTGAGTATACCATAAAAGGTAATAAAATCCTTTTAATCTATAATATTGATAATTTTAAAATAATTTCAGGTGTTTTAGAGAACAATTACAATACAAAAAAGGTAGTGCATGTTGCATTACCTTTTTTTGTACGTTTATTTTTTATATCTATGTAACATCGAATGGATCATGATAAAGAAAAAAAACGGGCATGTGGCATAATCTTAGATTTAACTAACTTCTGCTTCCATGTAACGAAATCCAAAAAACGTGTAATATGTGACACGGTAATTTTTAATTGATTTTTGTTTCACACTATTCCACTGATGTCCATTCGGCTTTGCTTGGTGACTTTGCACCATAAACTTATCCAGTGGTTCAAGTGACCACTTTCGGAAATTTTCTTCGAGTTCTTCTACTTTCTTTTTTTCTTCTGATGAACCTAAAGCGCTTGCTTCATTAGCTGTTATCCTTGGTATGCCAATAGCTACAATAATAATAACCCCAACAAGAATGCTCCAACTCAAAATCCGCTTTTTCATATTGGATATTTCTCCTTTTCTATTTTATTGCTTTATAGACAACTGGTGATGAAAGTTTAATCAATGTAGATGGCTCTCCAAAAGCCATAGATTCATCAATAAATGTTTCAAGAGATTGAACGGAATTAGTTAAAACTTTTACTAGATAGTTGTATTGACCCGCCAAACGATGACATTCAATAACTTCAGGGTGTTCTTTACAATATTCTACGAATTGCTTGCATTTTGTATTGCTAAATAAAATAAAAGCAGTTACAGGTTTGTTGAAATTTTCAGGGTTAATTATTGCTCTATATCCATCTATTATGTTTTTCTCTTCAAGTTTTTTTACTCTTTCATTAACAGCAGGGGTGGATAAACCAACCAGCTTTCCCAACTGTGTAACGGACAAACGAGCATTCTCTTGTAGATGTAGTAATATATTTTTATCAATTTCATCCATAAAACATACCCCGCTTTAAATTATAAATTAAAATAATGAATTTTCCGTCAATATTAAAGCTATTAATTAGTAATACAATAAAATAGATATGTGAAAATAGAAATTTATACAATACAATTTAATTATATCAAAAGGAGGGATTTAATGGCTTTAGAAATGAGAAATACATGCGAAAAGTGCAATAAGAAACTCCATAATAGCTCTGTTGCTTATATCTGTACACATGAATGTACATTCTGTGATAAATGTAGTGAAAGTGCGATGTATATTTGTCCTAACTGTGAAGGGGAGCTGGTCAAGAGACCAAGGGGGCAAGAAAATCCGCTAAGTTGCTCATTGATTTAGACACAACACTGTATAGATAGTGAAGTCAGAACAGCTACAATCAATGGGGTGGATGTGACATTAGTGAGTGATGGACATTCAACAATGGACAGTAATGGTTTTAAGTGCTGAACAAATCATAAAGCATTATAAGGAAACTTTACATGGTCATTACAACGTTGCACACTTTTCAATTGTCAGAAATGCAGAGGAAGACTTGTTTTGTCCCACACTTTATTCATAAAGGTAATAGTACACAACTAAAATAAAGCTCTAAAAGTGTTTAATGGACGCTTTTTAGAGCTTTATTTCTGCATTATGTCTCAATCTAAGCAGGAAAGCCTCCCGTTGGCGGTGGCCATGCTCCGTTTAATCTTCTCATAATGACAATTTCACCTAGATGATAGCTGTTGTGAGAAGCAATATTACGCAGTAATCCCCCTGGGGTTTCACTTGGCCAAGCATCCAGAGGTTCTTCGATTGATAATGTCTCAGCTAAGTGACAAGCTTCGTCAATTCCATCACAAAAATGCTGGATCGTCTTTTCCCATTCTTCCTCATCAACCGGAGCAGGATGTTCAGGCCAGCTTTCACTTACACTTTTCGGTCTCTCAGGGTTTTCTCCTTTAGCAAGAGCAAGTAAAAAGTCTTGCCAATAGCTCATATGCTTCACTAATTGATAAATAGAGTAAGGTAATTCCTTTTGTTTATGTGAAGCAAGTTCCATATTAATGTCGGTTATTGCATTAATTGTTGGAAGATGACCTCTTTCACCTCTGAGTGATTTGATAAGTGCATTACGAAATGCTGTATTTGTTTGTGTCATGTTTTTCAGCCTTTCTTCTTCAAAGTCATACGCTTTTAACAGTCTAACACAAATCAGTTTAATATATGTACTTCTGTGATTAACGACTTACTATAACAAAGCGACTAAAATAAATAGTATCAATCACAATTTTTTGTTTGTAAGTCACCTTTATATGAAGAAATATGGTTTAATATAAAATATATAGAAATAAGTAGAAAAAGGTACCCTTTATGGAAAGTGAAAAAGATTATGTGATTTTGAGAAAGACGATAACAACTCTTTCTACAAGCTTTATTTTAGCGTACCTTTTGACAGTAACAGGTCTGATTCAACAGCTAACTAGCGGAGAAGAACTATCGTATCATACTGGAAATGACATGGCAGGGTGGTTCCTTGTATATCTTTTTTATGTAGGGGTAGTTATTGCTGTATACGGAAATTTTGTCTCAGTTATACTGGACGCTATTCGAAAGAAATGGCTTCCCAACATGAGGTGGCTATTTGTCTTCTTCCATGGCATATTAGGTTTAATTAACGGTTTGTTTTTTCAAGATACATATTTGGCTTATTACGGGATGGCAGCTGCTATGTTATATGCATGTATAGATTGGTGGGTAGAAAGAAGAATTGACAGGGAAAAAAGTACAAAAGTATTGCTAATCATACCTCTTATTCTTTTACTTCTCAGTTGGAGTATATTCGAAGCGCTATCACCTAGCCTTCCGCCATTTACCCAAGAAGGTGCCATAGAGTTTGCGGCAAGTGGTGAAGGAACAGATATTGATTTATTTCCTGCTAAAGTTGGAACATGGAGAGGAACTTTTAGAGGGTATCAAATCGAAAGAACAACTCGTGCTAAAAAATTAAATAAAGAGTTTTATCTAGTGACGTTTGAAGAAAACTGGACTAAAGGTAAACAAAAAGGACGCTATATAATGTCTTATAAAGTAGATCGCACCAGTGTCTCAGGGTATGGCGGAAGTGGCACAACACCTCCTTATTATGAGAAGGTATTAGAACAATAAAATAGTAAAAATTAAGTTTATGAATAAAGGAGCTTTGATCTATGTCTAAAATTTCTCTAGCAGAGGCTGTGAAATTGAAAAGTGTATTATCAAAACGAATACACGAATTAGAAGAAGAGATGGACCGTGTTGCATTTGTAGAGATTGAAAAAGGGGAGAAGATTCCTCCTCAGGCTCGATCACTAGCTCATGTTGAACAGGATTTAGAGGATATTCGAAAGGATTTACGTCTACTTGATAAATTAATGTATCAAGCCAATATTCAAAATACTATTACTTATAATGAACACAAACTAACAATTGTAGAAGCGATTGAATATGCCACTCAATTACGTGCCAAAGCAAGAAAATACAAAGAGTTTGGATCATCGTCTAAAGAAGAATATCCTTACTATGGAGAAGGGGTATCCATTATTAAAGTGGCTACATTTGATCCTGAAGAATATCGTCTAAGAGGGCTAGAGGTTGAAAAGAAAGCAAATAGATTATCGAATTTAATTAACGCTAAAAACTATCAAATAGAGTTAGAGTTTGATGGAGATAAATATTTTTAATCCTTGAAGAGGTGAGACTCCCTTCAAGGCATAGAAGGAGAATGTTTAGTGTACTCAAAGTACTATTGTGATGGCAAGTGATAAAACCAATAATCCAATGACCCATTACACCGTTACTATTTACCAATAACCAACTATAGCAATGGACGGTCGATGACCAATACCTCCTTGTTTTTAACTCCTTCTATGGTGCCCTTACTTATAAGTTAAGTAAGGGCCTTATTTATCTTATTTTTATTAGAAAGCTTTCAGTATAATAACCCCTGTAATAATAAGAGTAACGGAGATAATCTTTCTTTTGTTTTTTGATTCTTTAAATATATAAATACCTAACAGCGTTGTACTAGCAATCGTTAGCCCTGCCCATATAGCAAAAATGATGCCCATTTCAAAATAGTGTGTTGTTAGAGAAATGAAATAAATACAAGCAATGAACAATAAGAATGCACCTATCGTGGGAACAGTTTGTCTAAAGCCTTTAGATAGTTTTACACACATTTGCCCTGCAATGCCTAAAACTAAGCCAATCGTTAAAAATACGTATCCCATTACGCTGCCCTTCTTTCTTTAGAACTTCCTTTAATGTTAAGAGAAACTGCACCAATTACAATAAGAGAAACTCCTAAGATTTTAGATAAGGAAATAGTTTCATCAAAAAAAATAATACCTGTGACAACAACAAGTACGGTTGCACCTCCTGCATATAAAGCACTTGCTACTCCTACTTCACCTTTAGCGTTAAGGAGCATATAAGCAGCAATCGAAGAACAATAAAATAGTATGGCAAAAACAGTCGGAACAAAGTTTGTGAATCCATTTGTAAGATTAAGAAAAAATACTGCGATTACCTCCAAGATGATGGCAAGAAACAATAGTAAATAAAACAATCAGACTTCCTCCTTTTAGTCACCTCATTTTAAGAACTTTACGTAATGGCTACTAAATAATTGCAGTAACAATTGGATGTCATTATTTTATCTAGAGCTTGATATCTTGTAAAATAATGATAAATGATTGTAGCTATCATTATCATTAATACCTAAATGAATTAACGTAAGTGGAAAGGAAGATGTTGATGGAAGTAGAAGATATACGCATATTTATGGCTGTGGCAGAATACGGCAGTGTAAGCCTTGCTGCTGATAAGCTAGGTTATGTCCAACCAAATGTAACAGCACGTATTCGATCTCTTGAACGGAAAATTGGACACCCATTGTTTCATCGTCACAGACGTGGAATGACATTAAATGTAGAAGGCCGAAAACTTTTAACGTACGGAGAACAAATGATAAGGCTAATGGATGAAATACACAAAGCATTTCAAGATGAACGTAACCTTGTTGGATCATTATGTATTGGATTAGTTGAAACGGTAGTAGGGTTTCCTGAAATTATTTCTTCCTATCATAATAAGCACAAAAATGTGGATATTTCTCTAGTATCAGGAGTAAGTACACAATTAATAGAGAAAGTTCTTAAGTTCCAGCTAGACGGGGCATTTGTAGCAGAACCAGTAAATGTGTCAATGCTTGATCAAATTCCGGCTTTTGATGAAGAAATTGTACTTGTATGCAGTGCAAATGAAAAAGGTAAGAAGCAGATTCAGTCTGCCAGAGAGTTACTGCACCTACCATTCATTTTATTTAATGAAGGCTGCCAATATAGAGAAAGACTACAGCAATGGTTAAAAGACGAACAGATCGTATCCCCGAAAATTATGGAATTTGCTACACTCGAAACGATTATGGGGACAGTAGTTTCTGGTCTTGGTGTGACACTTATAGCCCGGGCATTAGCGGAAAGATATGAGAGGGAAGGGTTAGTACAACTCTTTTCAATACCTGAGCCTTACAGAAACCTTAGGATTGTATATGTTCGTCGTTCCGACTCCTATCTAGGAGTAACTGAGCGTGAATTTACAAAGACAATCAGCGAAGTAAGAGAAGGAAAAAAGCAGAAATAAACAGACTGTGTTTTCATAAAGAGCTTTTTAATGTAGCTTATGTTTAGTATGAATATGCCAAGTGTTAATTTGAACAGTAAAAGTGAGCTTTAGCTGCAAATAAAAGGAGAAAAGCAACTATATCAAAATTAGACAAATTAGTGGGCTTAAATGTAAGATGCGCGGGGAGAGCCTCAAATTTGTTTTGGCTAGGATTTGGAGAAAAAATTTTAGTAACCAGAAGGGGGAAAACGGAAGAGGTAGCTGAATACGCTTTACATATTCAATGTTCATGGCGTATTGTCAAAGGTAATAAAATTGTAGTAGCCTCACGGGATTTCTATTCTCCAAGAACAGGATTGGATGATGAAAATGAGTACTTTGAATGGGATGTCCAAGGAAATAATCGATTCGATGAACGAATTGAATTTTTTATAGAAGGTATAAACGAACACACGATTGTTGAAAGAGTTGGCTCGGATGAAGTAGGAGGGCTAAAGATCTTTTTATCTCAAGGTTATTTAGTGGAGGGATTTCCGGATACGTCAGAAGACGATGAGTATAGTGAGTTCTGGAGACTTTTCAACCGAAAGGAAGACAGCCCTCACTTTGTTGTCACAGGAAATGGTATTGAAAACGAGTAATCGTATAATTAAAGAAACGAAAAAAGCACAAACCCGTTGGAACCAAACGTTTTTGTGCTTTTTTCTTATTTTATAGTTGAGTTACATATAATCATAAGCGGAATCATCAAAATAGAGCCAGTGATAATATTCAACCTGCGGATCTGTCATTTTTAAAACTTCTTCTTCATTGAATTTTTTATACTCAACTAATTTCTGTACTTTAGAATTTCTTTCCACTTGGCTCATTTTAAATCCTCCTTATAGTTTGAAAAGTAACAATGTATTTAAATTTAGAAAGCGTTTTCTTTTTTCTTATTTTTATTATATATCTCAATATGAGATTAAAACAATATCAATTATAGATGATTTTTCAAAAAACAATATAGAAATGGTATTATGGCGTCGGATTGGGACAACAAGGCTTCTGCAATCGAAATTAAATAATAGGTGATTGCCAACGGCCAGGCCAAAATTTTTTTTGTTCGTATCGTTGCTTAATCCCTAAAAAACATTATGATAACTGGCTCTATAAACTAAAAATAAAGCTAGCTGGGTTAAGCTAGCTTTATTTTTTTATGTTGTTTTGCAGAGTGATAAATTTTCAACTGTCGTTCACTTTGGTATAAAAACTCTTTATCAATTTCATCATGTTACGCCCCGAAGTTCTTGACATTGGATGATGATCTTCATCATCACGTGTACTCAGGTACCAGCTTCCCTTGTCATCTTCATTTAATCTATATACCTTATTGGTTCTACTATCTGTATAAAAGTTTCCATCCTTTAGTCTCAAACAATCCCCCCTCTACCACGTATCTATCCTGTATTATGCCCAAGATATCAATTTTATGAAAAATTTTATATACACAAAAACAAGAGGTTTCTTAATACGCTTATTATTTTGTATGTAATCTACACAGGTGCAAAAAAGGATAAAGGCTATGAGTGAGAAAATATTTAGTAATGGAGAAATAGTAACTATAAGAGTATCGAATGAATCAGTAACAATCTTAAAAAATCATTATGTAAAAAACATGAAAAGATACTCTTATACAGTCGACAAATATCCAAGTACCTTTTTCTTTGAAGAAGAATTAAAAAAACACGAACTATAATTATTGATAAATAAGTTTTGATATAAAAATCTTTTTAAATAAAAACAGACTCTGAAAATAGAGTCTGCTTTTTAGTATGGTTTTTATGCTTTATTTACGTTTGTCGCTTGTGGTCCGCGTTGCCCCTGTTCGATATCAAAAGTCACTTCTTGACCTTCATCCAAGGATTTAAAGCCTTCACCTTGAATAGCTGAGAAGTGAACAAATACATCTTCTCCACCTTCACGCTCGATAAATCCAAAACCTTTGTCAGCATTAAACCATTTCACTTTACCGTGTTCCATTTTTTGTTGCCTCCTAGAATGTAGAAAATAAACCAGATTATCATTAAATCTAGCTTATTTATTATATTATCCCAATAGAGACATCTTAAACTTAAATTAATGTGATCTTTCTAACTTTCTTTATCAATACTCACTTCACTAAAAAGGTGATTGGGGTATGACGATCTACATCATAATGAGGTTCATATGCAAAAACATCAAAATATTTATAAGTGATCTTCTAAACATCGAAATGATAGAAGTCAAAGATCAACCAATGCCCACATACTCATTATGGGCATTTTATTCATAAATATGAACTAAATTAGATGAGAGAGCACACGGGGACCCGTCTGCCCAAAAGAAAGGGAAGTTCACTCAAAATCTTTTTGAATAGTGGTGTAAAAATAGATTCTATTAGATAAGAATCTATGTACCTTTTCATATAAATCCAACCTTCGCATGAAGCATCCTTAAACTTGTTTACAAATAAAAAATGACGCCGTTGGAGGCGCCATTTTTTATAGAATAGAGAAGGACACACCCTATGCACGGGCGGTACTCTTAACACATCGTCTTGATTTGATAATACCCAGTGTTTAAGTTTAATAAACCTTTTTTTGGTATGACGATTTATGCAGAATATCTACATGTACCTTTTTAGTGAACATAAGGTCTCCTAGAGGCATCAATCAAAAGAGTTCTTACAGGTGCAGTTTCTTATGAAGGAATTTCAAATAATCTCCAGCATTCTATTGGCGATTATTAAGATTATTTATTAAATTTCTCTGGAAACTGTTTCACAACTCCCGCAGATATAGTATCTGCCATTAAGACGATATGTGAGATTCCTTCATCAATTGCAACGATTCTTGCTTCCCAATCTTTTTCTAAGCTTGCAGATAAATCATTTGTCACCAATTTTAGATGCATATACAGTAATTTTTTTAAGTCTTCATTTTTTAAATAAGGGTTAGCCTGGCTAAGGAACGCTGCTATATCATCAGCATTTCGATACCATTCTTTGTTTAATTGATTCACCAAGGCTTTCTTTCCCGTTTTAGCTGCATCTACAATTTTGCCAGCAATCACAATATGTTCCTTAAGCAAAGCCGTAAGTTTGTTCCCAGCTTTTTCTCCGTATATTGGTTTCACAGCATTCCCGATATCTTCCTGATTTTTTAATAACCTTGCCAACACCTGTTTTTGGTCTTCTGATCCTGCTGTTGTTGCACTTGTAATATAATTACTTGTCCACAATACATGATCCATCCAAAGTCTTCTGAATTCATTTTCAAACGTTACCTGAGATTGACTAACACGATGTTCTGGTGCTTCAGCACGAGCACTACTTGGTTCAACCAGCATGTTTAGCGAAAATAACACAATAAATCCTACCCATAATAATCTTTTCATAAAAGCCGCTCCTTCCAATTTATACGAGTATTCGGCTTATTATTTGTATATGGGATTTTTTACATTCCTTAAAATGTTACTTTCTCATAATAATTCTTTATAGAGTATTGTCACACTCCCAATCAGTTCACACGGATGAAAGGTTGACTCATCCAATTATTTATACATTATCTAAAAAATGTATTTAACATAAGAACCTAATGGTAACACTATAAACAATAGTTAGTGAGTATGATTTCATTCCATACATTTAGGGTTTCGGTTAGTTAAAACGAGAAAAGACGAGATAAGAATTAATGAGCTATTTCTTTCACATAAGCTTGTCAGAATACTATCTAAAGAGAGGTCGAACAATATGAAAGTGACGGATACACTTGTTCAATGTTTAGAAAATGAGGGAGTTGAATATATTTTCGGAATACCTGGTAAAGAGACGTTGGATTTTATTGATTCTTTATCCAACTCTAAACAGATTCAATTCGTGAATGTGCGGCATGAACAAGGAGCTGCTTTCATGGCAGATGTATACGGAAGGTTAACAAACAAAGTAGGGGTATGTTTATCAACATTAGGACCAGGAGCTACTAATTTATTGACAGGAATATCTAGTGCAAAGCTAGACCACTCTCCTGTTGTAGCATTAACGGGACAGGCTGCTTTGGGGAGACAACATAAAGAGTCACATCAATATATGGACATTATTAAAATGGTAGAACCAGCAACGAAGTGGCGTGTTCAAATAAAAGATGCACAAACGCTTCCTGAGATTATTCGAAAAGCATTTAAAATTGCACAAATGGAAAAGCCAGGACCCATAGTAGTAGAATTGCCAGAAGACTTAGCAACTCAAATCGTTCCCATCAAACCTATTTCACCTACATCTATACCCGTAAGTATACCTATCATGGAGTCAATTCAGGCTGCCAATACTCTTATTAGGCAGTATGAGAGACCTTTTGTTATTATCGGTAACGGCGTTGTTAGACAGGAAGCCGTGGATGAGCTTCAACTATTTATTGAACGTCTTCAATCACCGGTTACCCATAGTTATATGGCTAAAGGTGTGTTATCTAAAGATCATCCACAAAATTTCTTTACGTTTGGATTTAATGAGAAAGATGAAGTGCTCGCAGGCTTAAAGGAAGCTGATCTGCTTATTGTAATTGGGTTTGATTTTGTCGAGAAGCTACCCAAAGAATGGAACACGGAAAAAACACCAATTTTACATATAGATACCTTACCAGCAGAAATAGATGAATATTATCCTGTAGAAGTCGAATTGGTTGGAGATATAAAGCAAACTTTACGCGTATTCAATCAGCTGGATATCCCTTCTAAACCGTGGATACCCTCTGGCAATCTTCAGAAACAAATTAAGCAATCCTATCATATTGAAAAGAAAGAGATAGATACTAATTTACTACCTTTAACAATTGAGAATATCTTGCACAGTATTGACAAGCTCTCTTCAGAGGAAACAATTGTGATTTCAGATGTAGGAGCTCATAAAGTATCTATAGCTCGAACTTATCAACCCAAAAACGCTAACAAGTTCATTATATCAAATGGTCTAGCTTCCATGGGTATTGCTTTACCAGGCTCAATTGGAGCTAAACTAGCCTGCCCTAATGATTCAGTTATTTGTATTACTGGAGATGGAGGAGCTTTAATGAATTTTGCAGAAATAGAGACGGCAAAGCGCTTAGGGCTTTCATTCATTATTATTGTCTTAAACGACTCTACATTAAAAATAGAGCAGGAAATGATGAACAAAAAGTTTGGTAAGAGCTATGGAGTAACTTTTACAAACCCAAATTTTGTCCAATTGGCAGCTAGCTTTGGAATTAAAGGAGAACGGGCAAATAGTTTAGTCGAATTTGAAAATATAATAAAAAGAGCCTTAAAAAATGCAGATGAGATTATCCTAATTGACGTTCTTCTAAAAAGCTGATTGCGATTTCTCCATTATTTTAACGAGTTATCTCTGTTAAGAGATTAGTCTGTAGATTCACTAGGAAATAAATATTTTAAATTTTTTTAAATAAGCTAGGCTCAGTTCAACCCAAATCCAACTATAAAGGAAAGTAAATACAAAAATTAAACCAGTAGTAGAAAGAGAAAAATTATTGGGAATCGCAGGACCTAGTACTGGGAATTTGAAACCGTACAATAAGGTAATAATCCCAACAGTTAATAGAGTGGCGCCACTTATAACAATGTACAATCTCTTGTTAAAAATGTAAAAAGCAGCGCCTATGCCCATTCCCAATATTCCGGTTGTAAAAGGAAAAATAATAAGTTCACTTGGCTGGATAATCAGAAGAAGCAGATTTGTTAGTGTATAGGTAAGAAACCCTAGAGGAAGCGAAAGTATAAAACAAAAAAGAATGGGTGCGGTAGATAATGGACTAATGAAAATTCCTATTCCTGGTAAAAACCCTCCTGCTGATTGAAAAAGGGCTGCTAAGCTGGCGAAAAGAGCGCCTGATACAAGCTGCTTAGTTTTAGATAGTCTATTAAAAAGAAGCTGCGCAGATTTTACTTCATTTGAAAGAGACTTTAAAAAGTACATGAATTTCACCTCGGTTAACTGTTTTTACATTATAAGGGGGTAAAGATCCATTTAGACCACTGCCCGATATATCAACTCTTACATGTAATATATAAAGAAATTAAGAGGGAGCACTAATAGGTCGCATTTATTTTTACAGAAATAGGTCGTATCCGTTAAGATAAGTTTCTTTATCTTTTTAAAGGTATGTACTGTAGCCCATAAAATGAATCTTTTATGGGCTTTATTGATTAAAGGCTTTTTTATTTTATAGAAAGTTCATTTGCTCATTCCTATAAAATAGCTACTGAAAAAATTAAGCTATAATTTTTTTGGGGGAAATCAATGCTTAGTCGAATTTTATAAATGTAAATCATGGAACAATTTCAAAAACAGTACCTTGATTAAAGTCAGACACTTTCATAGAACCATAAACTCCTAAATAAAGCCTCGTTTGATCCAGGTTCGTTCCCAAACTAACGTAGTAAGCTGATTGAGAACCAAAATTATACTCAATTTCCACAATCCTAAAATCATTTAGCTTACAATCTGTACCTGCCTTGGTATAAGCTAAAACTCCTCTAACTGGAGATTGAGTTTCTTTAACCTGTGCAATATCCGTAAACATAACGCTTCCTGTTAAGTTAGGGATTTTATTTCCCATATAAGGCTGAACTCCAGTAAGGGAGGTTCCTCCAAATTTATTGGGACGGGGATCTTTATGAAAATAACTAGTTAAAGGTTGAAGACGTCTCGCTGAAGTTTTTACTGCTTCATCGTAATAAGCAATTATTTTCTCATCCAAAGCCGGATTTTCAGAACACCTTTTTATAAACGAAGTTGGAAAATCTCCTTCCCATCCCCGCCAGCCAAGGTTAATAAATCCTTCTTGACTGAGTTTAGCTCTCATTAAAGAAGCTTGAACAAGTTGAGGAACAGGTATTGGCCTATAATGAACAAATGAAAAAATCGACTCTACCACGTCTTGTCCAACATTTCCCACATATTTGATGTACTGATTATAAAATTTTTGAAATGAAATGCCGGTTATATTGCGAACTCCTTTGGCAATGAGCGCAAGGGTTTCCTGAATAGGTGAGGGGAGTTCACTAAAGCGTGTGACTGCGGGTGGATTATGGATGAATGTATTCTTACTTACATCAATTTCAATTATTTTTCCGCAAATCTCCATATCATCCTGACTTAAATTAAAGGGGTCATATCCTGATCCGCCATCTCCAATTGTTAAGATAAGTTTTCCAGTTTCAGGTGAAAAGTTTAAGCTGTTAACACCATTATGATTAAAAAATGGTCTTCTTAAGTTAAGTAACGTCCGTCTTTTTTGAGGCTGAGCATTTGGTTGGAAAATCCATTCTTCCACTGTATCAATATGATCATATTTAGTTTCTCTATTTATCCACTTTAGGTTTGAAGTTTTAGGATCACACGGGTTAGGCTTAAAATGTTCAGAAAGTGCACCTGGTCCTTGTGTTCCAGCTACTGAGTAATGAAGATAAAACAGACCGTTATAATGAAATTCTGGATGAAACGCTAGCCCCAGCAATCCCCGTTCATCATATCCCCCACGAGAAACACCTGGTTCAGACGTACCCAATTTTATGATTTGTGAGCCCATATCTAAAAAAGTCCGTATAGCTCCGTTCCTTATGTAAAAGATCTCTCCTACTTGGGTTGCAATAAATAAGCTTTCAAGTGAGTCACCGGGAAGTATAGCTGTTTTCAAAACGGTAGGTAAATTTATCTTACTAATAATAGGCCGTAAACTAACCTTAGCTTTTATCAACTAACTTGACACTCCTTTTCAATGTTTTCTCTTATAAGAATATGATTGAAACTGTTCTATTAGTATCAATACTATTTTATAAAGTGCTGCAATTTAATTGAGAGACCTAATCGAGAAGCTTCTTTCATAAAACTTATTTATTCCTGGGTACGCCTGCTATTTTCTTCTCTTAGTACTCACGATTCTCCTAACTATTTGTAGTTTCCAGAAATTGTTACTAAGGAAAAATAATACTTAATTTACAAAAAAATATTGATATTATTTTATGAATTGGAAAAGAATATGGCTTAGGAAAGGAGTGATTGCAAATGTCTATGAAAAAGTGGTTAACGGGATGGGTCATTTTGTTTGCGATGCTTATCGGTGTGATAACTTCAGGGGCACTCGGCGTTTTGGCTGAATCGGACGTGGTAAGACAAAAAGCTATGGAGGTTCAGTTGAACGATGATTACTTTAATCCAGAAACCATCACTATCCCAAGTGGAAAAACGATAACATTGATATTGAAAAATAAAGGTCAGAAAGAGCATACCTTCACAGTGGAAAAACTCGGAATTGACGCTGAAGTCCAGCCTGGAAAAGAAAAAACCATTACCGTGAAACCACAAAATTCCGGTACATATGAACTGATATGTAGGTATCATTTCAATAGTGGAATGGTAGGGAAAGTGATAGTCAAATAACAAGCAGGGCCAATCGGTCTCTGCTTTTTGAAGTGAATATAGCATACTTTCTTAGTTAACATAATAGATTTTAAAGGTGCAAATAAATCATTCACAAGTTCAAAAAAGTAATAAATATTAATTTGAGATATATACTAAATGAAGAAAAGGCACAGGAAAGTATAGAATAAAAACAGCATGTATATCCACATTATGAAAAAACGTATCCTTAATGCGCGATGAACATTGTTTAATTAAAAGGAGGAGTTTTATATGAGTGATAATCAATCAAATGATTTAGAACAGGTATCAGAGGAATTAGCTGATCTTGAGAAAGAGTTTGCAACAAAGCCTTCTAATCCTTATCCCCATAAGTATTATACTGGAGACACTTCTATAGTTTCTAATGCTGTGCCAGGAAACGATAAAGAATAAAAATTTCCCCTTATCTATTAATAGATAAGGAGAAATTTAGAGCATATAAGCTTAAGCACTGTATTTTTCCAGAACCAAAATACATCTCATAAAAAGACAGTTATATTTCATTTATTATTTTAAATTAAAAGTAATCGCTTTCATTTTTTGCTTTCCCGAAATCATTTGATAGGTTATAATAAATATCTACAAAAATATTAAATGATATGTAAGTAACAAGCAATTACACCCTTAATATTTAACTAAACAGAAAAACTCCCTTAAGGTATTAGGGGAGTTTTTCTGTTTTTATGTACACTATATAAGGGTAATTTACCATAATAATAGGACGAACTCATTTTTCAATTCTAACTAATGTTTTTTCTGGCATATCAATATCGTCAATGTCAAAGTAATGGATGTTTAACGTTAATTTCCTCTCTAGTTCTTTAGCTTCTTCTCCTACCCAACAACTATACAATTCAAAAAAGTCTCCTGATTTAAGATAGCGATCCATCAATTTGCATAGTGCAATTAGTTTCTCTTTTGATTCTTTGCGCCTGCTCTTATTCATATATTCCGTAATCTCAATTCCCCAGTCACTTGCAACTTCATAAACATAAAGGGTAGTAAATTGGTGTTTCTTTATGTTCAATCGATTTCTTTCATCTGAAAAGCAACTCCCAATAGTAACTAAATTATCTAATTCCTTATTAATAGGTAATTCTACGTTCGAACCTATATAAGTAGCTAAACTCATTTGTATTCACTCCGTTCCTCATCTAAATAACCCGTTAAGTTTTGTGGAACTAACCTAGGTTGTTAACATCCTAAGAAATACATCCTGTTATCAAAAAGGTGTTTCACTAAACTTTATTACAAATACTCGAGTTTTATTCAAGGTTTACTATTATTCTACTTAACATATGAATAGGCTGCGAAATGTTTATATACCTGTAAATGGGGGATTTACCATATAAGAACATTGATACCTAATTGGAAGGAGAATGAAAAATGAACAATAATACTGAAACCGTTGAAAATAAAGTAGAGGATAAACTAAATGAAATGAGTCAAGAGAAGAAAGACAACATCCTTTCTAGTTTTAACGAATTTAAAAGTTACTTAGGAGATAAAGTCACAAAAGGTGAGAAACTAGGGTTAAATGATAATCAACTAGCTCTAGCAGCTAAAAAAATAGCTGACTATCTCGCAACCCATGAGGAGCCACAAAATGAAGAGCAATACTTGTTACATGAGTTATGGAAAGTAGGAAACGAGGAAGAACAACATCATCTTGCTCATATGCTTGTTAAATTAGTCAAAGAATAATCTAAATCGATTATAGATTGCGTTTTGCCATTATTTATTAGAGGTTCAAGTGAATTCAATCAACATAGCAAAGAGCCACTTGCGTAAAATAAGTGGCTCCTTTTTCTCTTTCATGCTGCACCTCTTTTTATTTTTTAGTATGTCCCTGCGATGCATCAATTAAAAGATAAAGCTATATTTCCCCAACAATAATTTGACTACATGCTATAACTCACTTCATTGAAAACATCAATACGAATCCAACGGATTCGTATTTTTCGGTGACATTCAAAATACGTCCCAAGCAATAGAAAGAAGAGGTTTTGAACGTTTATAATTCGGTTAAACATGAAGTAACAAATTATTTTTATTTATTCTGTATATTTAAATTATTCGTTCGTAATGGTACAATAAAATGATGGAAAGAGGATATGATGCTTCTTTCTTAATAGAGGATGAAGAAATATGGATATTAAGGCTCAGCAAACAAAATTGGCGAATAACTTGGGCAAATTGTTACGAGATAACTTTGGAAAAGGTCCCGAGGCTGTTCATGTTACGATTTATGAACCTTATGTTGTTATTTATGTTAGTGGCTTTGTATCACCGATGGAACAAGTACTGTTAAACCAGAATGAAGAACTTCAGGTTATGACTACAAGAGAGCTTTTGGTAAAGACTCTTGAACCTCAAATCACTGGTCAAATTAAAGGGATTACAGACCTTGACATCCAGCACTTATATTATGATTGGAATTTAGATCATCACTCCGGAATTTTTGTGGGAGTTTGTCTGGACGATTTGAAAGCCGATTTGACTGAGGGTGACCCTTACCCAGGAAAACAAGCAATTCATGATCGGATTATAAAGATGAGTGAAATTGCACAAAAAGGGCCTGAGAAAATCTCTTCGTATAAATTAAGTGATCGTACATTGGTCATCGTAAGAGAAGGAATACTGGTGGCTATTGAAAAGCAGCTAATTTCGTTGGGTTTTGATGACACCTTACGCATCTCTAAACGCCCTTTGGAAAAAGGAATCTTACGACAAAACGATGACTATGATGAGATATTAAATGCAGACATTCTTGATATTTTTGTGGATTGGGATTTTGAAAAGGACAATAGCATTATTACGCTTATCTTAAAACCAAAAAATTAATGAGGCAGTAATGAATTGGACACATTGTGCCAAACATAAGCCGAGGAAGAAAAGCTCATACCTTTTCTTTTTCGGCTTATTTTTGTTGTTTCAAAAGAGTAAGTCCTTTTGTAACGGAATAATCCCCTAAAATAGCATCTGAAAATAGGATGTGCCAACAGAAAGGATTTGGTCGGTATGGCTGATAATCATGAGATTGTATTGTTTATAAAAGAGCTTCGTCGATTGTTGCAGGATTACCAAAAGTATGATAATGAATTTTACAAAGAAGAAATTAGCAAGGATATAATACTTTTAAGTACCATTATCTACGGAAGTAAAATTGGAATTTCAAATAAAAGAAGAATCTTTAAACATAGAAAATACAAAGGTAAACAGAAACCAATCTATTAAAAATGTACTAGTATGACTAGTTTACATTTTATAGAAAGTGAATTCTTATTACCTAAAATGATCTTATGATGAAGAAGGAGTTTTCATAAAACATCACGAATAGTATACCTTATGAAACTAGAAACTAGGTGCACCATCTATGGATAAAACGAAACTGGAAAAAGAATTAAGTAGTTATATGGGAAGGTTACTTCGTGAAAACTTTGGAAGAGGTCCTGGAGGTGTATTCACCGTCATTTCTCCTCCTTTTATAACCGTTTATTTTAAAGCCTTTTTATTACCTTTAGAAAAGGCTTTGCTAGACAAGGGACAAGTTATCTATGTTCAAAAAACACGTGATTTGTTGATGGAGACTTTAATTGAAGAGATAAAAGGATATATCCAATTAAATATACATTTAGATATTGAAGAATTTTATTATGATTGGAATTTAGAGCTGCAGTCTGGCATGTTTATCATGATCCATTCTGATAAAAATAACATAGTCAACCATTCCTATAAAAATCAGAAATTGCTGCATAAAGAAGTTGAGGAAGTGACTCAAAAAGCAGAAAAACTTCCTCAAGGTGTTTCTTCTTATTTATTAGATCAGAGAACACTCCTTATAATCAGGGAAGGTATTATGGTAAATGTAGAGAAAGAATTAGTTCAATTAGGGTTTGAAGAAAACCTTACATTGGCTAAAAGAAATCTCGAAAAAAGGCTACTCCATGAACATAGCCAATCATTAGAAGTGATTTTAGATTCAAAGGTAACAGATATACTAGTCGCATGGGACTTTCATAAAGATAAAAGTACAATTCTTCTGATTTTAAACCCAACTTCATAACGGCACTGATAAGCTAGGCACTGAACTAGATGTAGGCCAAAAAGAAAGGTTATCTAACCTTTCTTTTTGGCCTATTGTTTTTCCTCTCCTATTAAAATAAAGAAAGTGGTGATAATGATGCTATTTCAATCGGATGAAGGAAAGGAACCTTTAACTGTTGAGATACACACTGAAGTGGATATAGTAGAAGCGCGTCAGAAAGGACGGATGTTCTCTAACTGCTTAGGCTTCAGCGCACTCGATCAGGCCCGAATTATTACGGCTATTTCAGAATTGTCCAGAAATATATATAAATATGCCACTACGGGGAAAATTATAATGGAAATAATAGAGAATCAACTTGAAATAGGACTCAAAATAATAGCTATAGATAAAGGACCAGGCATTAAAAATATTCAACAAGCGCTAGAAACTGGCTATACAACGTCAGGGGGATTAGGCGTTGGTTTATCAGGGGTAAAAAAATTAATGGACGAATTCACCATATCATCTCAAGAAGATCATGGCGTTAACATCGAGGTTATAAAATGGAAAAAAAGAAATAAATAAAAGAAACACAAGGTAAAAGGTTAAGAAAGAACTGACTTCCTCTTTACAAAAAACTCCTTTATTGAATAGGAGATAGCTTCTAAAAATATCATCCCCTGATGATCCTGCTCTAGGGTACGGTTAAGATATTTCACATGCTTGAGTTGGTGCCCTCAGCATGTGCTTCTCCTCTATTAACTCTTAGCCGTAGGACAAAAATTTTTCTCTGCAGTAATCACAAGAGGCTTAAAAACATGAGAAAAAGGTGTGGGAAATTATGAGCAATTCCATTTAATCGTTAAATGGAAGGAGCAAGCTCTCATGATAGAGAGCTTGCTCTTTTTATTTCTTAATATAATCCTATCTGACAAAAAACAGCCTGTTTCAAGTACACCAAAAACATACATTTATGATACATAGATTTTGAGATCATCTCTGGAACATTTCTACCCGTATTAGGGACGCAATAGAGTGAGAGTGTGTAAAGAGGTTATCCCTTACTTAACTCAGTTATATAAACAAACAATACTCATATACATTTATTGAATGGCTTTTTTAAACTTGGTGCGGAATAAAACGTAAATAGATAAAGAGTACATAGGAGGAGAAAACATGTTTGTTCATATAGTTCAGCCTGGTGATACGTTATCTTCAATAAGCAGAAGATATGGTTATTCCGTTGCACAGCTCAGGAGCGTGAATGGGTTAGAAGAAGCAAATATTGTTCCAGGTCAAGCCTTGCTCATAGCCCTATATGTATACACAGTTCAACCTGGTGATACGATGAAAGGTATTGCTAAAAAAGCGTACGTGTCCTTGGAGCAATTGAAAAGGGCTAATCCTTCAGTCTCGTATAACTACTTGCAAGTCGGAATGAAAATAAACATTCCTAACATATCAGACTATATTGCAGGGACACTAGAATACTATGCCGTTCGAAATCCAGAAGCAGATCGCGAGTTAATCAGTGATTTTGCAACGTATTCCTCTTCCATTTCTATCTTTGAATATCATTTTGGCAGCAATGGAGATATTATAAATAATTTAAACGATTTAGTAGCGATTGAAACGACTTGGAAAAATCGCGTTACACCGCTAGTTACGATTACTAATCTAACTTCTGAAGGGTTTAGTTCTGATCTTGCCCATCAAGTTTTAAATAATCCTCAGGCACGAAAAAATCTTGTCGATAATATCTTTGATTTAGTATCTAGAAAAGGATACGGAGGGGTAAATATTGATTTTGAACGTGTGAAGACCGAAGACAGAGACCTTTTTACCGGATTTTTACGTCAACTGAGTGAACGTTTAAAACCTGCAGACTATGTGCTGACAATAGCGGTTCCAGCCAAGACAAGCGAAGATATCCCTTGGTTAAAAGGATATGATTACGGAGGAATAGGTGCGGTTGTTAACTTTATGTTCATAATGGCATATGACTGGCACCATGCAGGCAGCGACCCTGGTCCTGTTGCACCTATTACTGAAGTAAAGAGAACAGTAGAATTTGCGATAAAAAGTGTTCCGCGAAGAAAACTCATCATTGGCGTTCCTTTGTATGGATACAATTGGCCAATTCCTTACAAGCCCGGCACGGTAGCACCCGCTATATCCAACCAAAATGCGATTAAAACAGCAATGAGATATCAGTCTCCCATTCAATATTCAAAGGAGTACAAATCTCCATTTTTTCGGTATAAAGATCAAGCGGGGCAGATGCATGAAGTATGGTTTGAAGATGTAAGAAGCATGAGTGAAAAAATGGTGTTAGTTCGTCAATTCGGCTTGCAAGCAATAGGTGCTTGGCAATTAACGCTTGGGTTTACGCCAGGACCTTGGCTTTTAAAGAAATTCTTTACTATTAGAACAGTATAAATAGCAGCAGTCATTATGGATTAATCTAGAAAATTTTATGTATAGTAAATTATAAGAGGGTGGGGGGTTCTTCTATGGCAAAAAGGATAGATGTCTCAATAAAGCAGCATCAATTAAAACTATATGATGGAGCTAAATTAGTAAAGACATATCCTATTGCTGTAGGGAAAATGATCACTCCAACTCCAATTGGGAAATTTAAAATCATTAATAAAGATACGACCCCTCCAGCTGTATTTGGCCCCTTATGGATGGGACTGTCAAAGCCTACATATGGAATACACGGGACTAATGATCCAGCTTCTATTGGCAGAGATATGTCACATGGATGTGTCCGAATGGATAATGAAGATATTCTAGAACTTTCCTCTGCAGTTCCCATTGGAACGCCGGTTTATATACATAAATAATAGTTTAAGAAGAGCACGACTGTTTACATTTAGCTAATTGTCGAGATCGAGGGTATCAAAGTTTAAGGATATGCTATACAATCATGGTTTTTTATGTAATACAAAAAAGCACCCCGGTTAACAGAGGTACTTTTAGCATTTTAACTTATTTTGATGCTGGAGACGTAGTAACTTCTGGAGACGTTACTTTGTCATAAAAATCTACGAATTTGTCACGATCCTCGCTATCACGGTAAGCCATAGCAACACGTGGATGTTCATTCAGCACACCAGAAATCATGTAAGGAATGATATAGCCCCATTCCCACTTTTGACGCATTTCAAGCATATGCTTTTCAATTACGCCAAGAATCGGCTTCATCTCATAGCTTGGTTTTGGTATGTAGCTAACAAGCAGCTCTGTGTTACAGTTACCAGCTGCACGGCCCATACCATAAACAGATGAATCAAGGAATGTAACGCCATTACGCATCGCAGTTAATGTATTAGCAAAAGCTAGTTGCATGTTGTTATGCGTATGGATCCCAAGCTGCTTGCTAGGAATCATGGCTTGGAACTTTTTCACTTGATGCTCAATATCCGCAGGGTCTAGGCTTCCAAAGGAGTCAACAATATATACAACATCTACGGGGCTTTTCTTTACCATTTCAAATGCTTCAATAAGCTGATTTTCCGGTACGCTAGATAGTGCCATAATGTTAAGTGAAGTTTCATAGCCTAAATCGTGGAACATTTTTATAAGCTCTAAGCCTTTATCTACTTCGCGAATATAGCATGCCACTCGAATCATATCTAACATACTTTGCTCACGCGGCAGGATGTCATTCGGATCTACACGCCCGATATCTACTAAAGCAGATAGCTTCGTGAACTTTTTCTCAGGGATAATTTCTTTGAGAAAGTTATCGTCAAGAAATCTCCATGGGTTGGGCTCAGTTGCTTGAAGAAGCTTAGGTGAATTTTTATAACCGATCTCCATATATTCAACGCCGGCTGCGCTTAGGCCGTTATATAAGTCTTGCACAAATTCAACGCTAAAATCCCAATTATTAATTAAACCTCCGTCACGAATGGTACAGTCTATAATTTTGCTATTATGTCCCATGATATTTATTTCCTCCTATGTCGTCTATTTATGTATTTTTTTAAACTTTATCGCTTTTATGCTTTTAAGCACTAAACTCTCCTATTGTGTTTATACCATGACTGATTCAAAGGCGTCAATGTATTTTCTAAATGTGTCTATGCTTTACTGTATTCCATGGGTAGAAGATGCTTTGTCTTTTCATCCGCTTGATGCTCTTAAAACAACACCAAGTTCAGCACTACAACCCCTAGTATATACAAACACACCCTTTATTACATCACTACTTACTGCAATAAAGGGTGTTTTTTAATTGAAACCGTTTATTAAGGAGAGGAACTGCCATTAGTATCTAGTATATCTAGTATAGGTTTAGATTTCTCTATAATTAATCCATAAATTTGGAAAGATATTTAAAACCTGAGAAATAAAAGATTTTTTCACATTAACAGTTGTATACGAAGTATTAGCTGTTACTTAATCATTTTAATTTACTGGTCTTTACATTGTCCAAAATGTAAGAAATGATAAGAGTATAGAAGTAATAAACATCGCAATCAATGGCTTTAATGCTTTTGTTCGAAGAGCCTTCATACTTACATTTAACCCTAAGCTGACCATAGCCATTGTTAAAAGAAACGTGGTTAGAGTTGAAATATCATTCATGATCGTTTTAGGTATGATAAGGTGCTTGCCTACGACATAACTTCCAAAAATACTCATGATGATAAAACCTATTAAAAACCAAGGAAATTCAATCTTCGTATCCTTTTCCATTTTTCCTGTTCGCTTCATCCAGTACATTAAGATAAAGCTTAATGGCACAAGTAAAAGCACTCTGCCTAACTTAGCCAACAGGCCAATAGCTAGGGCGTCGCGTCCAGCTGGTGCTGCAGCTAGAGCTACATGGGCAATTTCATGGAGGGCAACGCCTGACCAAATTCCATATTGGATATTCGTTAAATGTATATAGGGTCTTAAAATGGTATATCCAATGGCAAATAGAGTTCCCACTAAAGCGATAACACCAGCTCCGATAGCTGTATCTTCTTCTTTTGCTTTTACAATCGGAGAAACAGCTGCAATAGCTGCCGCACCGCATATTCCTGTTCCTATTCCTAAAAGAAGAGATAAACCACGATCAGCCTTCATCCATTTGCCTAGAAGAATTGTTAAAACAATCGCAAATACAGCCGTTCCCACATCGCGAAGTAGCAGTCCTAGCCCTTGATGAATAACAACATCAATATTAAGCTTTAGTCCATATAAAACAATCGCATAACGTAACAGCTTTTTAGAAGAAAATTCAATTCCAGATCTTATTTTTTCAGGGTATCCCCAAATTTGACGATAAATGACTGCCATTATAATTGAACAGGCTAGTGGACCGATATGATTAAACCCCGGGACTTTTGCTAATCCATAAGCAAGTAAAGCAAAAAGAAAAGTAAAAGCAATTCCTCCAGCCCATAAAGAAATATTAAATGACGTCCGGGTATTTGTTCGTAAGAATACAGTCCGCTTTTGGGCTTTATTTATATTTATCATACATTTCATCTCCAATATGAATTCTTATCAAGCGCGGCTTCACACAAGAAGTGTATGATTTAACTATAAAAGACACTTTATTATTAGTAAAATACATATAAATCATGATTAAGATTAAAAATATTAATAAGTGAAACAAAAAAAGAGCAAGTTGATCTTCAGAGTTACTGAAAATCAATTTTCTCCTTTTGTATGTTTTTATCGTTTAATTCTTTAAAAAATCATTCATACAAAAACATATGTGCTTATGAGAGAGATACAGTCTTACTAGTTGCTAAGCCTTTTTTACGTCTATACCATAGCAGGATCAAACTGCCTAGCACGCAAAGGAAAGAAACGAGCTGAGCTATTCTGATATGAGAAGTTAGCATTAAGCTATCTGTACGCAATCCCTCTATAAAAAATCGTCCTATCGAATACCATAGTAGGTAAGTAAGAAAGACTTCGCCTCTTTTTAACAAAGATTTTCTTAGTACGATCAAGACAAGAACACCTATTATGTTCCAAAGGGATTCATAAAGGAATGTAGGATGATAATAAGTTCCATTGATATACATTTGATTAACAATAAAATCAGGTAAATGTAAAGTTTCTAAAAACTGACGTGTAACAGGTCCGCCATGTGCTTCTTGATTCATAAAGTTTCCCCACCGGCCAATAGCTTGGCCTAATAATAAGCTAGGAGCTAAAACATCAGCCATTTTCCAAAAAGAAAGATTCTTTTTTCTGCAAAACCATATAGCTGTTAATACAGATCCAATAATTCCACCGTGAATAGCTATGCCTCCATGCCAAATTGCTATAATTTCGCCTGGGTGGTCTTTATAGTAACTCCATTCAAAAAGTACGTAGTAAATTCGAGCAGTAACGATAGCAATGGGTAGTGCTAGCAGAAGTAAATCAGAGATGGTTTCTGAAGAGATACCTCGTTTCTTTCCTTCTTTCGAGGCTAACAAAAAGCCTAAAAAAGCTCCTATCCCTATAATAATTCCATACCAATGGACCTCAAGTGGACCAAGGTGGAAGGCGATAGGGTTTAAAGGTTGTGTGTGTTGGTTCATGTTTTTTCTCCTTTACTTCATATCGGTTTTCTTACATTTTTTTAGAGTGATATTAAATTAGAGTGCCTTTTTAGTATATCTAATTAGATATAGAAAGGACAACTTTTGCTTACGAAAGGCCACTATTTCTTTGCCTGCTTTAGTGTAACAGAATAGTCAAAATTAAAATAAACAGTACATTGACTTAATTAACAAAATATACTATTATTTTAGACAATATATTGTCTAAAATGGAGGGTTAATATGGATATTTATAAAGATCTTTTTTTAATGCAGCAAACTTACGCTACCTTATTTTCTCTGGCAAATAAAGTCCAGGTGAAAGGAGATCAGTCTCTTGAGCTCTTAACATCAAGACAGCATATGGCGATGGTGGCAATTGCTCATTTACCTGAAGATGAAACAACGTTAAATAATATTGCTAGAAAATTAGGAACCACAAAGCAAAGCGTCAAGCAGTTAATTACCATTATGGAAAAAAAGGGGTATGTTGACGTGGTTCCTAGCAGTAAAGATAAACGTGCAGTTAACGTAAAAATCACCAAAGAGGGAAAAGAAGCGCTGCTTGTTGTTTCAGAAAAAGGAATTTTCTTTTTGGAAGGCCTTTTTAAAAAGTTTTCAACCGAAGAGTTGGAAATAATGTGGAAGCTTTTAAAGAAACTTTATAGCTTTGACGGGGAAGAACATGATGGATTTGAAGAAGAAGGCAACATCAAAATGGATGAAGATCACAATGAATTACAGTTGAGAGTGATAAGGGAGCTTGAAAGTCGAAGAGTTCAAGCAATTGATAATATAAAAAAGAACTTATAAAAATAAATTTGATAGGCTACTTTACTTTGAAGCATATCGATCCTTTTAATGATTTTCGAAATAAAGGATAAGGGAGAGCACTCATTATGTTTGAAATCAGTGATGAAACAGTACGATTAATTAACAAGACCTGTAGAGGAAAAAAGAATTTGAAATTAACCGTTGGCTATTTAACGGACAACCAATATGTTATCAAAATTTATAATGAAAGCGGTGAAATTGACTCATCCAAAAAATATCATTATGAAATTGGTTCTATTACTAAGACTTTTACTATATCGCTGCTATCAAAATACATATCTGAAAACAAGTTGACACTAAACGATTCTATACGAAAGTACATAAAAGAACTTAAGGAAGACACGTATTATCCTACATTGCTCCGCCTCGCTACTCACTCTTCTGGATATTCAGGAAGCTTACCTTTAAATAAACGGGAATATTTTAAAATAATTTTTAATTTGATTTTTGGCGGAAGTGATTTGAATAAAAATAATCCGTTACATATGGATTTTAACAAAATGAAGATGTTGATCGAAAAAAGTAAATTAAAAGAAGTAGATTATTCATGGAAGTATTCCAATTTCGGTATATCCCTTATTGGATACGTGTTGGGAATGATATCGGGGAAGGGTTATTGGGATACTATGAATGACTTTCTTCTTAATGAGCTTGGACTAAAGGATACTTGTTTAGGCGCTTCAAACAATAATCTACATGGCTATGACCGCAAAAATAATGATTGTGGCAACTGGCAGTGGGACAAGGGGAATTTTATATCACCTGCGGGCGCAGTATCCTCAACCGCTGATGATTTACTTAAATACGCAAAAATAAATATGGATGAAGATAAACCATATCTGTCTTTTTGTCATAAAAAATACGCCAATGGAACAAAGAAGTTTGATATGGGTCTTGGATGGTTGCTTTTAAAGAAAAACAATAATGTGATATTGCACGGCGGTGGAACAGGATGCTTCAGCTCATTTTTAGGGATTGATAAAGAAAAGAAAGTTGCTTCCGTCGTTTTAGCTAATTATAGACTAAGTAGAAATAAGGATGAACATATAGGAATGTCTTTATTAGAAAGCCTCCAACATTCAAAAGATATATAAAGATGGAAGACAATTTGAAAGACTGTCGCCGAATATGACCGACCTTCAAGAAGCATAGAATATGCTTCTTTTTTTGAGGAAACCGTGCTATTATCATTAAGGTTTGTAAGGAACAGAAGATTTTTGTCTTTCCGTACATTTTTTTGGTATAGTGTTAGAAATAAGGAGTGGGTAAGTTGGTTTTCACTGAATTTTTCCAGCAGTTTCCCGTAAAGGTTTTAACGGTAGGGCTGCTGATTGTACTTATCGTTTATTTTATTCGCAAATTCATTAAGCTTTTCTTTGATAAAACGAGCTTTTTAGATGAAAAACGAGAAGAGACGCTCATGCACTTTTCTAATCAGGTCACAAGAGTATTGGGGCTGGCTTTTTTCTTTATTTATGTGCTTAGCCATTTCTTTGACTTCGGAAAGATTCTCACTAGTTCGGTAGTGTTGGCCAGTGCCCTGGCAATAATCCTCCAGCATATCATCCGTGATTATATAATGGGACTGACTTACTTGTTTGAACGCCAGATCCACCACGGAGATTATGTTATTCTCAACGGAAACCGTCAAGGGAAAATAGAAGAAATTACGATGCGCTACTTAAAGATTCGTCAATATGACGGCTACCTCTATACCGTCTCATATAGCAACATTACGGAACTTCAGAACGGAACCCGAGGAAGACGCCGGGTAAATGAAAGTCTTATTCTCAACTATAGGCAAAACCCGGACGATGCCTTCAAAGTAATGGAGCAGGTAGCACAAACATGTAACGAGAAATATGGTCAATATTTGTTAAAAGATGTGAATGGAGTTCCTATAGAGAGCTTTCAATTCAATCAAATTACTGAACTGAACGTAGGTTTTAAAGGTCACCAATATTCATTATCAGGACTTGTGAAGGAAGCTGATTTTGTAGAAGCGAGCCAAAAGGTACGATATGAACTCGCAATGGCCGCCTACAAAAATGACCTTATGATGGCTGAAAGCTTCGAGACAAGCCATTAAAAATAAAACTCGTACCTTGTTTATATACAAGCTTTTATATTTAAGATAAAAACACCCTTTTGAGTTTTCAAAAGGGTGTTTTTTATTTTTAAAAATATCTATTAAGTACTTCTCTAGTACAGATTAATTATCTGAAACAGAACAAATTAATTAGTACATCTAAATTATTCTTCTAATGACATGGTAAAATTAAACAAAGTACGTAAAAAGGTAAAGGGGGATTAACTATGACGCAAAAATCTAATTATACAAAAATCAACTCCGAAATGTGGGATGAATGGGCTTCAGCTGGAGGAGAATGGTCATTAGCTATTAATCATCAAGATTTTGTAGATGCAACTCAAGGTAATTTTGATATCTACTTAACACCTTGTAAGCCTGTTCCGCATAACTGGTTTATTCCATTTAAAAAAGCAAAAATATTGGGACTTGCTAGCGGAGGAGGACAGCAGTGCCCAGTCTTTGCAGCCCAACATGCGGAAGTTACGGTTTTTGACTACTCTGATAAGCAATTAGAATTAGAAAAAATGGTGTCCACTAGAGAAGGCTATTCTATTGACTTAGTTAAAGGGGATATGAGTAAGACATTTCCATTTGAAGATGAGACGTTCGATATGATTTTTAACCCTGTATCAAACTGCTATGTTCAAGATGTTGAACACGTTTGGCAAGAATGTTTTAGAGTTCTAAAAAAAGGTGGCGTTCTGCTATCTGGCTTTGCAAATCCTGCTCTTTATTTATTTGGAGAAGATGAGGAAGCGTTACAAGTGGTTAATAAATTACCTTATGATGGAACGAAAAACACCGTAGAAAATGATGAAGAACTTATAAAAAATGGCGGTGTACAGTTTAGCCATTCATTAGAAACTCAAATTGGCGGACAGCTAAAAGCTGGATTCACCTTACAAGATCTTTATGAAGATCATCACCATAAGGGGGAAATCACCAAATATATGCCTTGTTATATTGCAACTAAATCTATTAAATAATAGTTAGTTATCATATTGAATGAGCTACCTCAACTTTTTCTAATACGGAGTCATAGTAGAATAATAGCTCAAAAATGAGATGCCATGTTCACCGAGAGAAATGGCAGAAAAAGTGGGCGAGCTTTTAGAAAAAAACTTATAAGCCTATGTTTGGTTAACAGATGCTTCAAAAAAATGAAATGGTCTACCTTTTATTTTTAATTACAGTATTTTTTGTTTTAACGTGGAAAAAAAGGGTAAATATTCTAAGAATCACCTAAAAATAGGAGGAGATCAAATGAGAAGAGCGAAACAAGCTGTTGTAGCTTCTGCCGTAGGTTTAGCTGTGTTAGCGACGCCATTAGCTCTACCGAATTTAGGAGGTTCTGCAGGCTCCGCAGAAGCTGCAGAAGTTGGAGGAGACGTAACAGTTGATCCCGTAGCCATAGGACAAGCGATTGCAGATGCGGCTAAAACGGCCGACAATCGAAGTGGGTTCGTCAAGGGAGCAATGGAAAAAGCGTTTTTTGAATCAGGTCAACAATATAATGTAATGGTTATGAATTTGAGTCAAAGTTATAATTCAGATCAATTACAAGGTGTTCAGTATTTTGATACCGTGGATTATGATGGTATTACGTATGGAGTCTGGATATTTGAAGAAGGAACATTTATTAATGAAGGTGATGGAGGTTATGATAACTGGGCCTTCAGAGGCTGGTTTGAACGCACAGGAGATGACGAGAAAACAGTCAATTTTCATAGACCTTAACTAAAGATAACATAAGACTCCCATCAGGGAAGAGCATATGAAGAGCCTTTACCGCCATGGTAAAGGCTCTTCTCAATATTTGAAAGCCTGAGACCGGATGTTTATAAGCATGCAGAATAGAAATTTGTATATCATCTACAGCTTAAAAAGAGAAAAACTCCTGTTGCGTCTGAACAGGAGTTTTTCTCTTTGCATTAACAGAAGCCCGATCTCATTCTTTTTTCTCTTTTAGTGAGCAGGAAACTTATACTAATTCAACCTTAGTTTTTACTTTTGGTTTGTAAATATTCTTTTTGAAACATACACATTCTTATAGCGTTATGATAGCTTCCATCGACAAAAAATTCATCTTTTAACTCACCTTCGATAGAAAAACCGACCTTCTTATAGATATGAATTGCTTTTTCGTTTTCCTTGTCTACAATTAAGTAAAGTTTATGCATATTCAATACCGAAAAGGCATAATTCATTGCTAGATTTGTGGCAACCATGGCGTAACCATGACCTTGATATGTAGGGTCAATAATAATTTGAAACTCTGCTCTACGATGAATATAATCAATTTCGACCAATTCCACTAATCCAAGCATATCCCCGTCCTTTTCTAGTATGAACCGACGCTCACCTTGATCGTGAATATGTTTATCATATAAGTCCTGTAGCTCTACAAAAGCTTCATAAGGCTCTTCAAACCAATAAGACATAATATTTGCATCATTATTGAGTTCATGGACAAATTTTAAATCTTCTCTTTCCAAAGGACGTAACTTAAGTTCCTTATTCATTTCTCAAACCTCCATATTCTAGCATTACTTTAGCACTTTCCGTTTTAAATGTAAAAGTTGCTGTAGTTTTAAAAAATAACAAGACATAGTGCGATGTTTTACATATTTATTAAAAGAGCAATAGTATAATTTAAACATCTTGTAAGTGAAACTCATTAACTTTAAGGAGTATCTTATGAAAAAAGCAGTTGGTATTTTTCTTATTTTACTGTGTTGTATAAACCAAAGGGTTGAGGCAGCTAATCAGCCTTCAGTAGAACCTATACATCATGAGATCTACGTTTCTCCTACAGGGGACGACAAAAACTTAGGTACTAAAAGCAAACCTTTTAGAACATTAAGAAAGGCAAGTGAAGCAGCTCAACCCGGAACTACGGTTTACATCAGAGGTGGCATTTATTACGAACAATTAATTATTAGCCGTTCAGGTACTAAACAAGAGCCTATTATTTTCAGGAACTATAAAAGTGAAAAGCCCCTTATTAGTGGAGAAAAAATAAAGCAGTCTACACAAATAGACTGCTTCTTAATTAATTATTTACCTGTTTCGGCAAAACGCTGAATACGCTCACCAATTTCATCACGGACACGTTGAAAGAATGCCCATTTCTCTTCATCTGTTCCTTCTGCTTTTGCAGGATCATCAAATCCCCAGTGTTCACGCTTCACATGAGGAGGTGTTACGGGGCAATGATCAGCTGCATGGCCACATAATGTAACCACTAAATCTGCATTATTTAAAATTTCAGGATCAATAATATCAGATGTTTGGTTTGAAATATCAACACCAGCTTCTTTCATTGCTTTTACAGCGTTAGGATTTAATCCATGAGCTTCTAATCCTGCACTGCGTACATCCCATTCATTGTTATTTAGATATTTTTTTGCCCATCCTTCAGCCATTTGGCTACGGCAAGAGTTACCTGTACATAAGAAATAAAGTGTTTTTTTAGACATGTGTAAAATCTCCTTTATGATGTGTTAAGAAATAATTGATAACCAAATATATAAACCAACAAGTGTAATAAACAATGTTGGGATGGTTAAGATAATACCTGTTTTAAAATAAGTTCCCCAAGAAATCTTAACTCCTTTTGTCGAGAGAACATGAAGCCATAAGAGCGTCGCTAGAGAGCCAATAGGTGTAATCTTTGGTCCTAGATCCGAACCAATGACATTTGCATAAATCAGAGCTTCTTTAATCGTACCTGTTGCAGAAGTTGCATCAATGGCCAAAGCATCAATCATCACGGTTGGCATGTTGTTCATAATCGATGAGAGAATGGCTGCAATAAATCCCATACCAATGGTTGCTGCAAATAATCCTTGATCAGCGGTTGTTTGAATAAGGCTTGCTAGTACTTCAGTTAGCCCCACATTGCGTAATCCATACACAACAACATACATACCAATCGAAAAGAAAACAATCGCCCACGGAGCTCCTGCTAACACTTTTCTCGTGTGAACAGCCGGGCTTTTTCTTGCTATTCCTAAGAATAAAATGGCAATAATACCTGCGATAATAGAAACTGGAACATTGAAGAACTCACCAATAAAGTAACCAAGAACTAAAATAAATAAAACGATTCCTGATAAACGGAACATTTTCATGTCTTTAATGGCCTCAACAGGTTTCTGTAAATCATCTAGATTGTATTTCTTAGGGATGCTTTTACGAAAATACAAATACAAGACAGTAATACTTGCCAAAAGTGAAAATAAATCTGGCACAATCATGCGTGAGGCAAATTCAGAAAAACGAATACCAAAGAAATCAGCTGATACAATGTTGACCAAGTTACTTACTACAAGAGATAACGATGTTGTATCCGCAATGAATCCACTGGCGATAATAAAAGGAAAGACCATTTTATCTTCAAATTTAAGTGCTCGCACCATAGCAAGTACGATAGGTGTTAGAATTAAGGCTGCCCCATCATTAGCGAATAATGCGGCTACTACAGCTCCTAGGAGGGATACATATACAAACATGCGAACGCCATTACCTCCTGCAGCTCGTGCCATATGTAACGCTGCCCACTCAAAAAATCCAATTTCATCTAAAATTAAAGAAATAATAATAACTGCAATAAACGTTAACGTTGCGTTCCATACAATTTGAGTTACATCCAGCACGTCATGGAAATCAACCACACCTGCTAAAAGAGCTATTACTGCGCCTCCACACGCTGACCAACCAATAGACAAGTTCTTTGGCTGCCAAATGACAAAAATCAATGTCACTAAGAAGGTGAGGGAGGCTACTATAACTGATACCACTTTACAAACCTCCTACTATTAGCAACAACTAATGCGTAATCCTTGCTTTTCTAGTTCTTTTAATCGTCCATCTTCGCTTGGTAAAGATTCAAGTATATTAAGGACAAACTGATAATAGCCGTTTTCTTTATTTAATGAATAGAAAATCCAATGTCCTTGTCGTCTTTCCTTTACAAGTTCGATATCTCTTAATTTACGCAAGTGTTGGCTAATAGCCGGTTGACTTGCTTTATAAATTTCAACTAGCTCACAAACACAGCACTCGTTATTTTGGAGCAGTTTCATCATAGATAATCTTGTCTTATCGCCAAGCAGCTTCAGTATCTGTGCTGCTTTCTCCATTTCTATTTGTACTTTTACATCCAATCCAACTCACCTCCTTATTTCCAAATATAATTATATAAGTATTTGATTATACATTCAACAAAAATATACACTACTATTAAACAAAAAAATTTGATTTATAAAAGTGAGGGAAAAAGCAGTGAGAGTCAACAACTCTGGAAACTTATCGGTTACGTACTTTCGAGCCTATTTTCATTTAGTTATGAACACTCAAGGGATGAACTATAAGGAAGCACAAAGTCTAATCTTTCAGCGTTTTTTTCATCAAGATCCTACGTTAAGAGGGGAAACTACATACAGTAACTTTAAAAAAGCTGCCGAGAGCTTCGAACTTTAAATCAAAAAAAATTGATGAAGGAGAATGACAATGGAAACAGTCAAGGAAGGAAAGCACCCATTTAAACAGTACGAACAAAAATTTAAAGCTCTTGCTGATCAAAAGAGATTAGAAATTATGTATGAGCTCTGCCAGCGAGGACAGACATGCGTATGTGATCTAACTGAATTCTTTGGGATGTCTCAATCTAAACTTTCCTACCACTTAAAGATTTTATTAGAAGCAAACCTCATCACAAAAGAAACAAAAGGGACATGGAGTTATTATGATTTAAATGATAAAGAGGTGAACCACCTCTTATCAGAAGAACTATGCTGCTTGTTTAGAAAAGATACAAGTAAAAGCGGCCCATGCTCTTAATTTACTACATTCCAAATAATATTATTTAGCATGCGAAGGAGGAAGTGTAAATGAAATATGTTCATGTAGGAATTAATGTAACGAATCTAGAGGCGTCCATTAAGTTTTATCAAAAGGTATTTGGCGTTCAACCTGTGAAAACGAAAATAGATTATGCTAAATTCTTGTTAGATGAACCCGGATTAAATTTCACCTTGAACGTACGTGACGATGTAAAAGGTAATCAAGTGAATCATTTCGGCTTCCAAGTAGAAACTCCTGAGGAGATTCATTCTCATAAATCACGACTAGAAAAAGAGGGGTTCTTTGCTCGTGAAGAAATAGATACGACCTGCTGCTATGCTGTGCAAGATAAGTTTTGGGTAACAGATCCTGACGGGAACGAGTGGGAGTTTTTTTATACGAAATCTGATAGTGAGGTTCATAAGACTGAGGATAGCGTTGGAGTGAATGAAAAGTCACCTGCAAGCAACTCATGTTGCTGATGCTTAAATGACAAAAAAGACAGGAAGAAGTAGACTCTTTCTGTCTTTTTTATTTAGCATAAAATCGATTATGTTTAGCGGAGTTTTCTTGCTAAGACAGCTAACTGTAAACAAGAAAATTTCGTGATGCACGTCCTTTAACTCGACTAAGCAGTTATTTTGTTTCTGTATGAGAAACATTCCAAGGGTCAACAAACATCATTCTTGCTTCTTTAATTGAATCTCTCTTACCTTTTGACGAAGATGATCTGGCCACCACGCTCCACAATCATCAGATACAATGCAAGCAGCGCATGTTTTGAAATCATAAACCATCATCTCCTTGATTGGGGGAGAGTAGAGATGAAGAGTAACTAGACCCGCGCCTTCAGCACTCTTCATCTTGTGCACACCTTTCTTGGGAGCAAAAAAAAGCTTACCTTTTCCCTGATGCTGAGAAAACAGCTCTTCTGGCATTTGGTTTTCTTTAACTTCGTAAACCGTATTTATAGTTGTACCATTTACTACTTGAATCCATCCATGCGAATGACCGTGATCGTGAGGAGCACACTCTATTGCTGACCAATTCATAACAAGTAATTCCACTTCGTCATTTTGATAGAGAAGCTTTCTATAGTATGGCTTGTCTTTTGCTGACTGCAATAGTGGTTTTAAATCATTAAAGTTTATATCTAAAGCCAAAAGTGCTTCTCTCAGTTCCAATTTGGTAGGGGAGTCCAAGTTATCTAAAATATGCTTTACCTGTTCAATTAAGCTCATACACGCATTACCTCCTTATGAGCAGCACAAATTTTTGGGTTTTCTGCATAGCTACAATTTTTTGTTTCTCCATGGCAAATACCTTAAAAAAGTTAGTAGTCTTCCATTAGCTACAATTACTCCCACTATAATTATGACTCCTCCTAATATACTGACGGGAATAATCTTTTCCCGTAACAGTAAAACAGCTGTTATCAATGTCGCTACTGGTTCTAAATAAAGGAACACAGATACCTGGGACGCCTCTAAAACCTCTAATGCCTTTGCCCAGTACCAATAGGCAACACCTGAAACGAATACACCGAGAAATAATAAATGAGCCCACTCCACGCTCGTTAAAAAAGGCATGATCTCCCATCCTTTATTTCTTACGAGAAAAGGAGTTGTTAGAGTAAACCCTATTAAACACATATAAAACGTAACAACAAGAGAGGGAAGTTGGATATCCAGCTTTTTTAATAGGACAGAATAGATTGCCCAGTTTAACGTACTTAAAATCATTAACAGGTAACCGATATTAACCGGAAGCTGAAGTGAATGCTGATTGCTAGAAGTGGTCACCAGTAGAACGCCAATAATAGCTACAATAATCCCTGATGCTTTTAATAACGTCATCTTTTCATGCAAAAAAAATACGGAGAGAATGACCGTAAATACAGGAGAAAACGAAATAATCCACCCTGCTGCAGAAGCATTTATTGTGAGAAGTGCTGTTGCCTGAATAACTTGATGAATGAATACTCCAAGGATACCTAACACAATCAAATGAGGAATATACTTGAGCGGAATGTTTAATGGATATCTCTTTAGCACTAATAATACCAATAAAAAAAGTGCCCCAATTCCAAAACGAAGAACAAGGAGTGTGTATGGATCTAGTTTATCTAAAACAGCTTTGGTAGAGACAAAGGAAATTCCCCAAAAACTAATAGACATTATTGCATAGAACGAGGCAGCAAATTTAACCTTTGACGCAATCATAGGATCAATTTTCCTTTCAACAATAAAGGTATCTTTTATTAACTAACATATGCCTTTTCGAAAGGAAAATGAAAAAAATCATGCCATTCTAAAAAAAATAGTAGAAACTTTAGTATTTGTATCGTTATCACTATCTCTTAATCTTCATTAAAACAGCTATAGATGTTATGTATAGAAAACTAAATTTGGGAGTTTATAGCCATGTATAGGCTAAATTCTAAAGAGTCTGTTACCAAAAATAAAAATGCCAACTCTCCTTAATTATTGAGACTCTTTTATTCCTTCTTCCTGCTTGCTTATATAAGCATTGCCCCATTTTTCTAAAGATTTAAGTATTGGAAGAAAACTTTCTCCAAGCTCTGTTAAATAATATAAAACTCTTTTAGGGTTATCGTTTGTTTCTTCTCTTTCTATTAATCCGTCTTTTTCCATATCGCGAAGCTGGAGTGTAAGGATGCGCTGAGTAATACCCGGTATTTCACGGCGCATTGCATTATAATACATAGGTGACTTTGATAACAAAGACAAAATAATGCCTTTCCATTTACCGCCCATAATATGCATCGCTAATTCAATTGGACAGGCTTGCTTTACAGTTAACGTACAAGGGCCGTATTGATCACTTTTAAACTCTGACATTTCCTCACCTCAATGGGGAGTAACAAATTTGTGCCTTCTTGTTACTCCTATTTTTTCTGATTACACTTATGATATCAAATAAATCAGAAGAAGGTGTATGAATTGGAATTTGTTCAAATCTCTGAACATGTTTATAGACTCACTTATGAAACCGTCGTTGGTATCCGAGTTAAGATCAATACATGGTACATAGTGGATGGTGAGGATGTTTATCTCATCGATACCGGAATGGAAGACTATGCATATGCGCAGTTGAATGCAGCAAAATCTTTAGGTATTCCCAAGAGTATCTTGCTGACACATGGCCATTTGGATCACATTAATGGTGCCAAGTATTTAAAAGATCATTTAAATATTCCTATTTACGCACACGAAATTGAAACGCCTTTTATCAATGGCGAAAAACCGTATCCAAACAAGGCAGAAAAAGAAACAACAGGCGTAGAACATCAAGTTGAAGGTTTAAGTGACAATATCATTAAAGCGTTACCCGTAGACGTATATCTAACACCCGGTCATACCCCGGGACATGTCATATACCATCATAAAGATGACAATGTGCTGCTAATTGGAGACTTATTCTTTTCTAATACCGAATCCTTACATCCACCGATTCGAAAGTTCACAGTTGATATGGATGAAAATATTAATAGCGGGCGAATTATAGATAAAATTAAACCCTCTATTATTTCTTCTTCACATGGCGAAGATGTCAAATACAGTAATGATTTATATTCTATTTATAAATTTATCTATGAATAAGAGGGAAAAACATGAAAATACAATTATTTCAAATGGAGATTATTGAAGGAGAAGTTAAGCAAAACGAAAACCGTATTGTATCCTTATTTGCAGAAAAGCTGGATATAGATACGGAAATTGTTGTAATACCTGAAATGTGGAATACGGGTTATGATTTAAAAAATGTAGCAGAAAAAGCTGATATTGACTTACAGAGAGCTTTTCCTTTTATCCAAAGTTTAGCAACTAAACATCGAGTGAATATCATTGCAGGTTCAGTTTCGAATAAAAGGAATGGAAATATTTATAATACAGCCTTTGCAGTATCAAAAACGGGCGAACTGCTCTATCAAAAAGATAAGATACATCTTGTGCCGATGTTAGATGAACATCATTATTTAACAGGTGGAGATGAAGTACCGGAAATATTCAAAATTAACGGTATCAAAACTAGTCAAATTATATGTTACGATTTACGTTTTCCAGAAATCACACGTTTTCCGGCTTCTCAAGGTGCAAAAATCATATTCTACGTTGCACAATGGACTACCAAAAATATAAATCATTGGAGAACACTATTGAGAGCAAGAGCTATAGAAAATGGTGTATACGTCATTGCATGTAACAGCGTGGGGAATGTGAATCATAAAAATCATGCCGGCAACACATACGCTGGACATTCAATGGTCATCGATCCAAATGGAAACATTATAAAAGAGGGGAGAGACAAAGAAGAAATCATAACAGCAGAAATTCATATACAGAAAGTTACAGAACAACAAAAAAACATCCCAATATTTGAAGGCCTGAGACCCAATGTTTATAAGCATGCGGAGTAGAGATTTATATATTATTTATAGCGTAAAGGCCAGCACATGACTGTGTCTCATTGCTTTTCCATACTGAAAAGCACCCTTTTTCAGAATACTAGTATCAGTATGGAAAAGTTATATGTTTCTTACGTCAGGACTGAAAACTCTACATCTTTTCTTGATAATATTTCCGATAGACGTTAGGAGTTATATTTTCATATTTTTTAAATGTCTTGATGTAATATCCAGGATCATTAAAACCTAATTCATCGCTAATCTGTGCAATAGACAAATCCGTTTCTTCTAATAATTGCTTGGACCACTCTATTTTTTTGAGCGAAATAAAAACAGAAAAATTCATACCCGTTTCTTTGGTAAATATACGGCTGAAATAACCTGTGCTAATGTGACATAAATCAGCCATCTTTTGCTGAGATATTTTTTCTCTTTTATGTTTATAAATGTAGTCAAAGGCTGGCTGTAATACTTTGTTTTTACAAACTAAGTGATCGTTAATAGACGTTTTTACATAAGCATTAGTAACTGTGTTGGCTAATTCCTTTTTTATATTTTGAATATTATCTAGAGAATAACCGTAAGAAATATCTTCAGTAGAAACGTCTTCTTTTACTGGAGCCATCTTTTCATATACTTCTAAAATCAAATTTTTATTCATAGCTTCCTCTACAATGTAGTTACAAAGCCTATATAACATTTGAGCAGCTTCGTTAATTTCTGTATAGGATAGAGTAGGAATAGAATCATATAGACGCTGTATTTCCTCATTATTATTTAACTTCTGTTCAAATCCCTTTGATGGAACAGTAAGCATTTGTTCCAATTGAGGATGTTTGTCACCATCCTCAATTTTTACTTCTCCCGCCATGATAGCGCCTACATATTTATCATCAATTATAATGGGAATGGCAATATCGACAATATTCCAGTGGCATAAATAGATATAAGGAGCATTGGTTCTAACTGCCTCTAATCCTCCCCGCGCATCGCACTTTTCACAAAGTTTTGCCGTATCAGGATTTTTACGCATAGTCTCACAAAATGGACGTACACCACTGTGTTGAGAAATGGGCACTCCTTTATAGTTAACCGTAACAATCGCTAATTTTGTAACAAGCGCAAGTGAATCTTGAAGATTTCGCCATTTCTTTAAATCTAGTATTTTATCTAAATTCATGTAAGTAGTTTTCAATGATGTTTTATCTCCCTTGCTTCTACTTCCCATATGGTAGTTTGGATTACCTATTTGAGAATATCTTTATTTTATTCCTGAGTTCGTAAAATAAAAGAGTGTTCAGCGATAAAGTTAACCTCTTTTCAACGTGAACTTAGTAGTATTTTTACCTGAAATAATGTCATAATAATACCATATTAAATGAAGAGAGCAAAAAAATACGATAAAAAGTTGTAAAAACTCGTCATTTAAGACTAATGTAATCTTACACAAAAGATAGTAAAATTCCGATTGTAAGGGATTACAAAGTTAATTAGGAGGTTTTATTTATGAGAAAAGCATTTATTAGTCCTTCAAAATACATTCAAGGTGAAGATGAAATTTTAAATTTAGGTTATTTTGTGAAAACATTTGGTACCTCTGCACTTTTAATAGCACATCCTGAAGATATTAAACGTGTACAAGGCAAATTAGATGCAACAGCAGAAAAATATGGTATTACATTTTTTGAAGGCGGATTCAATGGCGAGTGCTCAAGACCAGAAATTTCTAGATTGCAGGAAATAGCAAAAGAAAACAACTGTGATTGTACAATTGGTTTAGGTGGTGGTAAGGCAATTGATACGGCAAAATGTGTAGCAGAGGGAGAAGGGTTAATTATCGTCCCAACAATTGCTGCTACGGATGCACCTACAAGTCATTCCGCAGTTATCTACACACCAGAGGGTGCTTTTGATGATTACGCATACTTTAAGCAAAGCCCAAGTGTTGTATTAATTGATACAACAGTCATTGCTAATGCACCTACTAGATTCTTAGTATCTGGTATGGGGGATGCGTTATCCACTTATTTCGAAGCAAGAGCAACAGCACGTTCTTTCTCTAATGTAAATGCTGGATTACCTTGTGGAGTGCGTGAGGACGTATGTGCACCAGCAAAAGGTACAAATGCAGCGTTAGTTTTAGCAGAACATTGCTACAACACTCTATTAGAGGACGGGGTTAAAGCAAAAGCAGCAAGCGATCATAATGTTGTTACTCCGGCCTTAGAAAACATTATTGAAGCTAATATTTTATTATCAGGGTTAGGATTCGAAAGTGGTGGATTAGCTGGAGCACATGCCATTCATGATGGGCTTACTCTTTTAGAAAGTGCGCATCACTACTTCCACGGTGAAAAAGTAGCTTTTGGTACATTAGCACAATTGGTATTGGAAAATGCGCCAACTGAGGAAATAGAAGAAGTGTTAGATTTCTGTGTAGCAGTAGGACTCCCAGTTTGTCTTGCTGATATTGGAGTAGAACAAATTACACAAGAAGAGTTAATGGAAGTAGCTAACAAAGCTTGTATTCCAGAGGAATCTATTTATTCTATGCCATTCCCTGTTACTCCAGAGTCAGTAGCTGCAGCTATCCTTGCAGCAGATCAAATTGGAAATGATTATAAGAAGAGGTTAATATAAGATGAAAAAAATTATTAATAAACCAGAAAATGTCGTACTTGAGATGTGTAAAGGAATGGTTCTAGCACATCCGGAACTGAATTTAATTGAAAAATATAAAGTCATTAAAAAAGAGCAAATTAATAAAAATAAAGTAAGCATAATTAGCGGGGGCGGCAGTGGACATGAACCTGCTCACGCTGGATATGTCGGGAAGGGCATGTTAGATGCAGCAGTTTGTGGAGATGTATTTGCCTCACCTTCTCAAATACAGATTTATCAAGCCATTAAAGAAACAGCTAGCGATAAGGGAACTCTACTCGTGATTAAGAACTACAGTGGTGACATGATGAATTTCAAGAATGCTGCTTATCTAGCAGAAGAAGATGGAATTCAAGTGGATTATGTAAAAGTAGATGATGATATTGCTGTACAGGACAGCTTATATACAGTTGGAAGACGTGGAGTGGCTGGTACTGTTCTTGTCCATAAAATAGCAGGTGCTGCAGCAGAACGCGGATATGATCTACCAAAAGTGAAAGAGGCAGCAGAAAATGCTATTGCGAATGTTAAAAGCATTGGTATTGGACTAACTTCTTGTACAGTTCCTGCTAAAGGAACTCCTACTTTTGAGATTGCAGAAGATGAGATGGAATTTGGCGTTGGCATTCATGGAGAACCTGGTATCCGTCGTGAAAAAATTATTTCAGCAGACGAACTTGCAGAGCGCATGGTAACGGCATTATTAAAAGAAATAGGGATAGAAGATGGAAAAGGAGAAGTGGCTGTCCTAATTAATGGATTTGGAAGCACACCTCTTCAAGAACTGTATTTATTAAATCATTCTGTCATTCGTGAACTGTCACGTAGAAAAGTAACGATTGCAAGAACGTTTGTCGGAAACTATATGACAGCCATTGATATGTCCGGTGCTTCTATTTCAATTATGAAATTAGATGAAAACTTAAAGAGTCTTCTATCTGAAGAGTGCGATACTCCTGCGCTAAAACTTAAAGGTGAAGTACCAGCTGTCACTTATGATGAAATCATCGGTACCGCGGAGGCCCCGAAAGTGTCTTATGAGGTGCAAACCAACAAAGAATATTCCGTAGTAACGGAAAATCGACTAACGTTGAATAATATTATTTTTATGGTGGACCAAATGAGTGAATGTATTATTAGAAATGAAATACCGTTTTGTGAATTAGATTCCCATGCTGGTGACGGAGACTTTGGTATGAGTGTTGCTAAAGGGTTCAAACAGTTGAAAGCTGAATGGCACGAAATTCTAGAAAATAAATCAAATGATATTGGCAACTTCTTAGAGGCTTGTTCCATCGTTATCATGGAGCATTGTGGCGGGGCATCAGGGCCTATTTGGGGATCAGCATTTCGTGCGGCTGGAAAGAACACTGAATCTAAAACCGAACTGACTTTAACAGAATTTGCTGAAATGATCCAAGCGTCTGTAAAAGGAATTCAAGCAACAGGAGAACGTTCTTTTGGACGTGGAGCTGTTGTGGGAGATAAAACTTTAATTGATGCCTTAGTACCTTATGCAGATACGTTAACGTCAAGTGCTGCTGAAGGTGAAAGCTTGAAACATGCGCTTGTCAAAGCAGCAGAAGCTGCTGTTGAAGGAGCAAAATCAACTGAACAGATTGTTGCACGTATGGGGCGTGCTGGTACGGTTGGAGAAAGAAGCCTTGGTTATCCGGACGCAGGTGCACATGGATTAGGTGTAATTTTTACTGAAGTAGCTCAAGTAATGCAAGAAAAACAGTAAAATTTGGTATTATCTCCTCTAAGTATAGTGTAAAGAAATTACTCTTTGAGAGTGAGGGTTACACTATATTTAGTGGGGATTTTTTATGGTTCACTAAGGACGAGCTTCAACTGATTTAAACTGGAAGTGGTGAAAATATATCAACAAAGAAGTCAAATCGCGGATATCTAGCTCTAGTCTGTTGAAAGCATAGCTAAGAAAGTACAATAGCCATCCAAGATAGAATCTATGGAACCCGGGGTACAGTTAAACTAACAATAAGATACTATAGAAGAAATAAATACAGTTTGATGACTAGTTACTTCCTTTTATTTTATAGGATGTTTTTAGTTGTTTTAGTCAGTGAACAGGGGGTACGAAATGATTGTACATGTGTAGTACTCCAATTTTATATTGTCAGCTATTAGTAAGTACTAGTTAGAGAAAAACAATTCCAAGTATAAATAAACATATGGTAATAATGTTTATAACATTTTTAGCTTTGTCATCTTCTTTTATTGAAGTTACAAGTTCAAATATTATGACAAGAGTAAGTATAGACAAAGCTATTTGTAGATGTAAGTTAAATGCATATACAGATATTACAATTAGAGCATATATAATACCTAAAATTATATTTTTGTTATTCTTAGTTTTTTCATAATTACTCATTTAAAAACTCCTTATTTAAAAGTATTAGCTGTTCTTTGTTTTTTAAGGGAAGGTGTCAGTAACTAGGAGTAGGGTAAGGAAGATAATAGAAAAGGAAAAGCTATGTATAATATGATTTATATTTTCTTTGTCTGCTTTCTCTCAAGTGGATAATTTTACAAAAGTTTAAAAAATGAATACCTCCTATAATTGCTGTAACTAGCGTGTTTAATAATATCAAATACTTCTTTCTAAGAATTGTAGCAAAAATAAAAAGCTCCCCCAGCACCATTTATTTTAGAAAAACTTGATAAGCAATTTTATTTTTTAATACCCTTTCATCCTTGTTGGGTGAGTACACTGAAAGAGGGGGTAGTCCTCATATCATATTCTATAAAAAGTGTACTAAATATGACTGCCTATAGTTCTGAAACAGTACGTTTTCATAAAGATATTCTATCTAGCTCAACTGTATATTAAAATAAACGTACTAGCTTAATTTATTGCTTGTTGATATGTTGTTAGATATGTATCTGTTTAGAGAAAAATAAAATAACTTACTGATAGTCCTTATGTAGAGCAGAACAAGCAGATTCTTGATTATTAAGAGCCTGCTTGTTTTACTTTACACGTAGCAGTAGATTCTTTATTTACGCTTTTATTGGCAAACAGAGCCCGGCACTGTTCGTCATTAGCAATGGGTCAGAAAAGTGCGTCAGTCTTTTTTCATTCTTAATTAATTACCTGTGGGCTAACGTCTAAATACGCATTAATGCGCCATTAGGCTTTGGTAACTCTTGATCCGTTATCAAATTCATTTTGCAAAAATGCTCAAAAAATTGCTGTGCCTGCTCTCGTTCGTTTGAGTCACTTTTCAATGAAACTATATCAAGCAAAATTTGAGCCATCCATGAATTATCAAAATAACGGTATTTACCTGTATTCCACACCATTTTTTGGGAGTTCTTTTCGTTTATATAATATTTCCAGAAAAGCATCTGATTGGATTCTTGTTCTGTAAGTTGGAGTCTGTACGTTGAATGAGCAGGAATATATCCATCTTCGCAAAGCTTACCGATAAAATTTTCATTGACCATATAGACACCTAAGATGCGTCTGTCTTTTTCAGGCATACTGGAATCTATTGCTGTTAACAAGACAGCGCTATTTTGATGTAGGCGGGTGGGTTTGGTTGGCTTCCCCTTGTAATTACCACTTTTTATTACGCCTGAAAAAACCGTCCACTCTGAAAAAGAACTATTCTGTTCTTCTGTGTCGCACCAAAAAACCATTTGTGATTCGGGATGAAGTTTATGGTTTTTCATAAGTTTTTCATGTCCCCAGCGAAGTTCCTGATTTTTTCGCTGTAATTTTTTTTCTTCTTCCTTCTTCCATTCTTCCTCTTTTCGTTCCGTTTCCTTTTCTTCTAAAATTTTTTCCAGGGAATGAGCAACACTTTTATCATGCAGTTTTAGGTGCTTTCCAAATACATCGGGGAAAACAAATTTTTTGTTTTCTGATGCGAAATTTATTTCAATACTAGAATCATTATATTTAACTATAGTACCTGTTCCAAAATGCTTGTGTGTAACTTTCTTATCGATTAGATTCATCATTCTAGGCCTCCTTATAGAATAAAAACGCGGTTACTACTTAGATAGTAAATTAATAATTTTATTCAACTAACTTACCTTTTGAGTTAACACAATTATTTTAATTTTATTTAAAAAAGAAAAAGCAACCTCAGTCTTTAATGGCATTCGAGTGAGGTTGCTTTTTGAGATAACTCTATAACTTTAGATAAATGATAACATATTTATACGATAACGACTATCTTTTCCATGACGAGCACATGTATAAAAGGGGAGCTTTTTATACATCATATCTTCAATCACCTGAAAGAAAATAGTTGTTATATCAACAATCTATAAAACGTTTTATGGTAACTGTTTAAATATAGTTCAAACAGCAAAAGAACTACTGTATATTTCAGTAGTCCTACCAGTTCTATAAAGGCAAGCTAAATTAAATTTGATAAATTCTATTCAGGAGTCCCAATTAGTTCTGTTATCGCATCATAACTCATATTATCATTCATTAATCGTTGAAAATTATTATCACAAAGGATATCTTCAGTAATTCTTTGTAATAATGTAGCAGTTGCTCTAAAAGGGGCGGATCCAGTACTTAATCTTTCAATACCAACTTGCGATAATGTATTAATAGAAGGCAAGTTTGGCCCAGACAAAAGATTAATGGGACAAGATAGTTCTTGTCGAACTTTTTTAATGGATTCCATGTCATATAGCCCAGGAATAAAAATACAATCTGCTCCAGCCTTTTGATATGCTTTTCCCCTATTGATGGCTTCTTGAAGTCTTAGATCCGGATCTCCTGTATTTAACCAATACAAATCAGTACGCGCATTAATAAATAATGGGGCTTTTAGCGATTTGGATAGTAATCTAATTTCAGATATTTTTTCTACTTGCAACGAAACATCTAAAATAGGACTATCTAAATCTCCCGTCCCATCTTCTAGGTTTATACCAATTCCTCCTGCTAAAATAATTTGTCTTGTATTATCTACCACTTCATTAGTAGACCTGCCATAGCCAGACTCTAGGTCTACACTGACAGGAATATTGACGGAATTAATAATTCTCTTAACAGCTTCTAACATTTGTTCAAAAGGGATTTTTTCACCATCATTATATCCTAAAGACATTGCTATGCCAGCACTGGTTGTTGCAATAGCTGGAAACCCATTTTTCTCAAAAATTTTAGCACTGATAACATCCCAAGCATTAGGCAATACAAAAGTATAGGGTCTTTTGTGAAGTTGCTGAAACGTCTGAAATTTAAGTAACTGCTTTTCATTATTCACAATGGTTCTTCCCCCTTTAAGTAAACAACTTTATGGCTTTGTATGAGCGTTCTTTAGAGCAGAGAAAAATAAAACAACGGGAGATTAATCAGAAACTTAATCCCATATTATAGGACGTTTAACTTTTGCAGTTCTTAAATAATCTAAAAGTTGTCCTGTATGTACTGATTCATGATAAGCCACTCGTAACAACATATCTCCTAACTCTCGAATATATCCCATCTCCGATCGGTCTATCTTTATCTCTGTTAGCTGCTTTTCATTAAGGAGGCCTAAAAACTCTATAAATTTTCCCCTATATGGTTGAGCAAACTTTAATGCTTCTTCAACAGAACTAAATGTTACTGCCTTATAAGGATTATGCTCCTCTGTTAGAGAAAGGTTAAGGGGTTTTTCTAACATTTGATGATAGAGGTATTCTCCTTCAAGAACATGATGTATCATTTCCCTACATGACATTGCTTCTGGATCAGGGCGCCAGTCTAACCTATCTTGAGGTATTGACATCCATACTTTTATACTTCGACGTCTCACTTCTTCAAAGTTTAGTAAAATAAAACTCATCGCATCCATTTTCGCTCACTCCTTTAGTTTTACTATAAATATAACATATCCAAAGTCTTACAATGAAAAATATGGATGGTTTTATAAATATTATCTGTTTATTTAGATTAATCATTAATTTTTTAAGAAAGCCTGTTAATATAGATTTATTAAAAATTGGGAGGAAGTTATGAGACAAAAAATAATTAGAATTAATAAACCAAGCATATATAATTTTGATTTAATTTTAAGGTACATAAAAAACTCGCCCTCTTTTGTAATCGAGAAGGTTATTGAAAACACATATTGTAGAGCTTTTATAATAGGGGGAAGAACGTACCTAGTACTAGTTAGGGACGAAGGAATCGATAGTAAGTACTTGGAAGTTAAAGTTATTGGTGAAGAAGTTAAGAATAATCAGGTTCAACTAGTAAAGGAGAAAATTATCACAATATTTTGTCTGGAACAAGATATAAACAAAGCTCAAAAGTCTACAGCTAATGAATCTAAGATAGGAAAATTAATAAAAATGTACGAAGGGTTTAGACCTGTTTTATTAGGAAGTGTCTACGAATCCATCATATGGGCAATCATCGGTCAACAAATTAGTGCAAAAGTTGCTCATAGGATTAAAAAGAGTTTGTTAGAAAAAACAGGAGCTAAAATAATAATTAATAACTGTGAATATTATACAGATTTATGCCCCCACAAGGTGATGAAGTTAAATATAAACCAACTTCGTGACTTAAAGCTAAGTCAAAGGAAAGCTGAATATATTCATGAAATAACTAAAGCCATTATAGATGAAGAGCTAGACTTAAGTTGCTTATATTTATTAGATCGTGAAGGGGGTTGTAGCTATTTAATGAAACATAGAGGTATAGGAAAATGGACGGCAGAGTCAATACTAATGAGAGGTATAGGACGTCAAGACATTCTACCCGCAGGAGATTTAATTATACGTAAAGTAGTAGGAGAGATTTATGAGTATAACGAATTATTAACAGAATCACAAGTTAGAAAAATATCTACTCAATGGAAAACTGCGGAAACCTGGATTACTCATCTATGCTGGTTTTACATGCAAGAAAAAATATTATAAATGGAATATTTGTCGGTTTAAAATAAACGAAAAAAAGTATAATTTACCTGTTTTTGTTTGAATATTATAAAAATTGGATTTAATTGTTGAAAATGCCTTTTTAATGCAATATTATAAATATATCTTTTAAGAAATGGAGGTGTTAGTTATGAAGGTAAAAGTTAAGAAAACAACTAATAAAGCTGCGGTATTAAACGGTATTCCAGGCTAAAACGTTATCATTATGTGAACTACTTACTTATTGTTTAAACTTCAAGTCTGTAAATATAGGGAACTATCATATGATAGTTCCCTATTTCAATAATTAAGAGAAATGGAGTGAAATGTAGAAAATGAAACCTAAGTTCAAAGAGACAATCCCTGTATTTTTTATAAATGATGAAATCCATATTGGTGAAGAAGATGGAGTAGCAGGAGTTATTGAAGATCCCAGTGGAAGTATTAAGTATTTAATTTCTCTTATTAATGGAAAAAATTCTATAGAAGAAATAATACATTTAGTCCAAGAAAAGTATCCAAACATAAAAGAAAATGAGGTATTGGAAGGGATAAAGGCATTAGATACAGAGAAATATTTAGAAGATAATTCTTTGAATCCTCAATCTATAGGAGATTATGAACTCGAAAGATACAAAGCAAACCTTAATTATTTTTCGCTTTTTACGTCTTTAGAGGACAATAAGTACAATGTGCAAGAAACTATCATAAATACAAAGGTTGCTTTGCTCGGAATCGGAGGTTTAGGTAGTCAAATACTATATCATCTATCTGCATTAGGTTTTCATAACATTAATGCATTGGATTTTGATACTTTGGAATTAAGCAATTTTAATAGACAGTTGTTATATTCTGAAAAAGATATTAATAAGTTAAAAACGGAATTAGCAAAGGAAAGAATATCGCGTTTTAATCCTAATGTTAAGTTAAACGTTACTAATAAGCGTATAGAATGTGCTGAAGATGTAATGGCACATATTGAAGGTAGTGATTATGTAATTTGTGTAGCCGATAAACCAACCCTTCATATACAGGACTGGGTAAATGAAGCAGTAGTGAAGTTAGGAAAGCCGTTAGTTTCAGGTGGAGTCCTAAACACAAGGGGCAGATTTTATTCTATGTTACCAGGAAAAACTGGGTGTGTAGAGTGTCATAAACAAACCATAATTGAAAGTGATGTTATAGTTAATAAGCAACTTGACAGTATGCATCAGATAAATTTCCAACGAAATAATGCTGCGATTAGTCCTAATGTAGCTATGTTGGCTGGTGCTATTGTAAATGAATTTTTAGGGTTGGTAACAGGTATTCAAACTCCAACATCATTAGGGAAAATGATGGAATTAAATTTCCTTACATATCAAACTTACCCTATTTCAGAGTGGAATAAGAAAGAGGATTGTCCAGTTTGCCATTCCGCACCTGTAACAGCAGGTAAATAATTATGATGGGGGGGTAAATGTTGAAATCTTATGAAGTACTAAAGAACAGAGATTTTTTATGCTTATTTTTAAGTGCCACAACAAGTAAGTTGGGCACGTCTTTTTTTCAAATCGCACTGCCTTTATTAGTATATGATTTGACTAAATCACCAAGTTTAATGGCATTAACATTTGTTTTAGAAATTACGCCTCAAGTATTGTTTAGTTTGTTAGGCGGAGCCTTAGCTGATCGTATAAGTAAGAAATACATTTTATTAATAGGTGATATTTTATCAGCCATTTTAATTATTATCATACCTCTTGCAGCTTTAATAAACGTGTTAGATATATGGATTGTATATGTGGTAGCTTTTTTAATATCAGCTGTGAGTGCATTTTATCATCCAAGTTTTGAATCGGTCATACCAGAAATTTTAGAAGGTGAAAATTTAATACAGGGTAACTCTTTATTCAAGTTATCAGAGACAATTACAACCTTTGCAGGCCCTTCAATAGCAGGCATTTTAATTGCTTTGGTTGGAACTCATAACTTATTATATTTTAATTTTTTCACGTATTTTCTTTCTGGAATATTCATTGGCTTAATAACTAAGAAATATAAAAGCCAAAATCCAGTTAATAGTTCTATAATGAATTCAATAGCTGAAGGAGTTAAATACGTTATAAATACTAAAAAGATTTTGATAGGGACTATTCTCATATTCTTAATCAATGTGGGTTATGGTGCTATGGAAGCTTTATTTATGTTTCATCTAAAGGATAATTTACATTTATCGGCACAGTATATTGGTTTAATATTTTCCCTACAAACCTTAGGGTCATTTGTAGCAATTTATGCTGCAAATAAACTAAATAAATTACCACGGGGAAATATAATTATCTATTGTGGTGTAATAATAGGTTTAGGTCAAACTATCCTTACTTTTTCAAACACTGCAGTTATTTTGTTAATAGTCTGTAGAATTGTAATTGTCGGTTCGGTAACATTATTAGCAATTAATTGGTTTACCCTTAGGCAAGAGATTGTACCATCAGCCTTATTGGGAAGAGTAATTAGTTCAACTCGTATGTTAGCTTTTTTGGCTTTACCAATTAGTGGAATGTTAGCAGGTGTTGCAGCTGAATATATTAGCGTCTCTTTAATTTTTATTTCAGCAGGCATCCTAACGATTGTGGCGTCTTTAATCGGCATTAAGACCTCTCTATTTGAGACCCAACAATCTATAGATCAACCTATTAATAGTAGCAACAAGTAGATAATTACTTGGGTTGACTTGAAACATATTGATATTTAGTGTATTCTTCTATAAGAACTTCATACTTGGAGTTTAAACAATAAGTAAGAACCCCTTTAACATACGGTTAATAGGGGTTTTTAATTTTTAATCCAAATGTGCATCTGATATACAAGCAAAAATCTTTTTTCATACCGAAAATACGAGTTATGTTAAGTAAAACGTACAGTATTTGATGAAAATAATCAGTTTAACTATTTACTCTTAGTGATGACAAATGGATGGGTGTCACCAAAAAGTTGGCTTACCGACCATAAACCAAAGCATAGTCATTAATAGAATGATATAAATCCAAATAGATCGCTCTAGTTTAGTTGCCAGTTCTTTTTTATTTTGTCCTTCCTCCTTGTACTTTCGAAGTGTTGGTGAAAAAGCACGGGCCAGAAAGAACAAGGAGCAAAAAAGGAAAATCAGTGTCATTATAATCCACGGCGTAGTCCACGTCCATGGGCCACACATAACGAGGAGTATCCCTGTGATAACAAGAACATGGCCCGTATGTTTTGCGAGCCTAACAACAGATTGAAATGTGATCAAATAGGCATTCATTTCTTGTTCTCTTGAACTATGTAGTTTTTTAACAATTGGCAAGAGAATAAAAAAAGGACCAATCGATAAAATGACACTAGAAACATGAATATATACTAATATACGGTACAACAAATCCATTTCTTTTACCTATCAATCGTTAACTAATCTGAACTCATGCACCCATACCCTCATTTGCGGAAGCCAAGGCATCCCAGGATGATAAGACAAAATAGATTGTTTATATTCCTCTACTGTAGCATAGCCTTCCTGGCGAGCATTTTCATCTGTTAATTCACCTAGTGATTGAGAATAAACTCGTTCCACTACAAATTTTTGATCTTCTAAAACCATTATCTCTCCTACATCAGCATATCTTCCATTTCGGCGAGTTGCTGTTTTGCTGCCTTTGATTACTTTATTTACATCATCCGGCATTGTTACAAGTCGATCGATTGTACATGTTTTTGGTGGCAATTCATTTTGTGCTTCATGGTTACTCATTAAAAAAACTCCTTTCATTTCTTGTCTCTTATTTAATGTATCACATTTTTAATAACGAATTTCATTTGAATTTATTAGGTGGAAATTTTCTCTAATAAATCTATTATAATTTATCCCTTTTCTTATTCGATAGTCCAAGTACATAACATAATGTATATAAGAGAATGAATTATTCTTTGTTCGTATAATAAGGGTTATTTTATAGATTAAAGTTTCAATAACTGTAAGTATTAAAGGTATAAACCTACTTTTTACAAAAAAGATATTTCTTTGGCTGGCTTGTACAAAACTTTCTCCTTTACAACTAGATGCGTTTATTGTATGATTACACAACAGGAACATTTGTTCGATATTAAGGGTTTAGAGATAAATAAAGGAACAACAGAATAAACCAAGACAGTTAAACACAAAATTTTCTCGCACGGAGCAAAAACATTTGAGCCAATCCTTATTATTTATCCATATACATTGTCGTTTACTGTAAACGTACTAACAATCGGAGGTTTTAAATTATGAATGATAAACAAGCAGCACTAGATATGGCTCTAAAACAAATTGAAAAACAATTCGGTACAGGATCAATTATTAAGATGGGGGAAGGCACACATACAAAAGTTGAGGCATCTAGCTCAGGCTCATTAGCTTTAGATATCGCTCTTGGAATTAATGGTTATCCAAAAGGAAGAATCATGGAAGTGTACGGACCCGAAAGCTCAGGTAAAACAACAGTTTCCTTACATGCGATTGCAGAAGTACAAAAAAATGGAGGTCGAGCTGCCTTTATTGATGCTGAACACGCACTTGATCCAGTTTACGCAAGAAAACTAGGTGTAGATATTGATGAGTTACTGTTATCTCAACCAGATACTGGTGAGCAGGCACTTGAAATTGCTGAAGCATTAGTTAGAAGTGGTGCTGTAGATATTATTGTTGTTGACTCAGTAGCAGCATTAGTTCCTCAAAAAGAAATTGAGGGAGAAATGGGAGATTCTCACGTAGGTCTACAAGCTCGTTTGATGTCTCAAGCCCTTCGTAAACTATCTGGAGCAATTAATAAGTCTAAAACCATTGCTATTTTCATCAATCAAATCAGGGAGAAAGTAGGCGTTATGTTTGGAAATCCTGAAACAACGCCAGGCGGAAGAGCGCTAAAATTCTATTCTTCCGTTCGCCTTGAGGTTCGCCGTGCTGAACAACTTAAACTGGGAAATGACATAGTTGGTAACAAAACAAGAATTAAAGTAGTCAAAAATAAGATGGCACCTCCTTTCCGCATTGCTGAAGTAGATATTATGTATGGAGAAGGTATCTCAAGAGAAGGAGAAATCTTAGATATTGGTTCTGAAGTAGATATTGTTCAAAAGTCTGGATCTTGGTTTTCTTATAATGGGGAACGTTTAGGGCAGGGACGAGAAAACGCTAAGGTTTTCTTAAAAGAAAACCCTGAAATCAGAGAAGAAATTAGAAAAAACATTATTGATTTTAAATATGGTAATACTGACAACGATAATGATATTGATAACGATAGCGATAGTGAAAACGAAAGCTAATAAAAGCTTAAAATGCCTTTCCCGGCAGCTTCAAGCCCATCCATTTCACTGATTTCACTTCATTATTTTGGTCATTTTATGCGATTTATAGTAGGCAGCAGGGAGCTGATATTTTCTTAATTCAAAAGGAGCTTGGCCACAGTAATCGTAAAATAACGGAACGTTATCTAGAAAAGGTTTTGCAGAGAAAACAAAAAATTGGGCTACTGTGGAAGGAACAAGATTTCTAATTGAGATACTGTTGTCTAAAGCGCTATACTAGACTTTTTATTGCAATCTTTTTAAACAGAAAAATTCTTATAGCAAACAAACAGAACCCTATTTAATTAAATAGGGTTCTGTTTAATTAGATCAAGGTCTATGGAAGTTGACCGTTTTCTCATCGTCCCCCGTGCGTTCAAACCAACCTCTAAAGGCCCAGTTATCATAACCTCCATCACCTTCATTAATAAACGTTCCTTCTTCAAATATCCAGACCCCAAACGTGATACCATCATAATCTACGGTATCAAAATATTGTACACCTTGTAACTGGTCGGAATTATAACCTTGACTTAAATTCATTACTATCACATTATACTGCTGACCCGATTCAAAGAAAGCTTTTTCCATCGCTCCCTTAACAAAACCACTTCGATTGTCGGCCGTTTTAGCCGCATCTGCAATCGCTTGTCCTATGGCTACTGGATCAATCGCTACGTCTCCTCCAACTTCTGCAGCTTCTGCGGAGCCAGCAGAACCTCCTAAATTCGGTAGAGCTAATGGCGTCGCTAACATAGCTAAACCTACAGCAGAAGCTACAACAGCTTGTTTCGCTCTTCTCATTTGATCTCCTCCTATTTTAGTTGATTCTTAGAACTAATACCCTTTTTATGAATATTAAAACAAAAATTCCATAATTAAGTATATATAGGGGGGCGAAAAAGTAAAATAAAGGTTTGAAAAAACCTGAAAATAATCTCGATCTATTGAAGATTCAGATAGGTTAAACGTACATTTCAGTAAAGACTTTTATAAAACGTCACTTACTTATTTGTTACTGAGTTGCTCTGCCAAACCGATTAAAAGTCCTTCTACTCCACGAATGTAGCAGAGACGATACGAGTCCTCGTACTGAACCACTTCGCCAACGAGCTGAGCGCCATATCTAGTAAGTCTGGACACCATTTCGTCAATGTCTTCAACAGTGAACATGACGCGTAGATAGCCGAGAGCGTTTACAGGAGCATTCCGGTGATCTGATATAGTAGGTGGGCTGAGAAATCGCGAAAGTTCAATCCGACTGTGACCATCCGGGGTGACCATCATCGCAATCTCTACACGCTGAGAACCCAATCCCGTTACGCGGCCACCCCATTGACCTTCGACGGTGGCCCGCCCTTCGAGACTCAAGCCAATCTCCTTAAAGAAAGAAATTGCGTCATCAAGGGATTCTACAACGATGCTGACATTGTCCATTCTTAGTAGGTTGTTTTTTTCCATAGTTTTATCTCCTTATGTGTAAAATTTTATTATCTGTCCATTTTCATAATCATTCTATTTAAAAGTTACAAATTCCTTTCAAACAAAACATTCCTATCCTGTCACTAGGCCATATTTGTTGTATACTTTATATTTTTTGTAGAAAAATGATCTATTTGTCATTAATACACGAAGTACTTTATCATTTACTTAACTAATTAATGAAAAAATGGGTGTAATAATAATTCTAAAGAGTGTATAGTAAAGAATAATTTTTCATTATATGTCTGAGAGGTGGGATTGTTATGGAAAAGCTAGAATATGAATGGGTAAAACAAGCACGACAAACTTTATTAGAGCAGTGTAGAGAATTGAGTGAAGGTGACTTGACGAAAGAGTTTGCATTTGGTTTTCAAAATATTAGAGATTCTCTAGTTCATGTGGCAGGTTGCTACCATGCTTGGTTAGGTTCTTTTGTGCTTTCAGAAACATCATCACCACTATTCACAAAAGAAGTAATTAATACTATGAAAATAGACGATATTCAGCATTATTTTCAACAGGCTGATAGATATGTAGAAAAAGTATTGGAGCAATTCACAGATAAATTTGATGAGTCTATCGAAAAAGAACTTGCTTGGAGAGCAAACAGTGGTTTTGTAAGAAAGACACCTCGTCAATTGCTTACCCATTCAATTACTCACGAATCACATCATAAAGGACAAATTGTAGTTATGTTACGTCTATTAGGGCATACACCTAAAAATACGGACATATTGGGATTACCTGAAAAAGAACCTTTCAAATAATAAATTAAGAAATCATTTCACGAAGAGCATATTTGCAGTCCTAGCTTATATTTGGATGTTCCAAGAGGCCGTGATCGGGCTTCCTGAAATTGTGCAAAACATCTCGCGTGTGCTGGATATTGGTGAACGTGTTGCTGAAGACGTTCACAGCTAGAATCACAAAAATTTAACCAACCATCGTTGTTACGCTATCCACTAAATTATTGTTGTTGTCTTTTCAGAGAAATAAATCCATAAATATAAGTTGGAGGGTTTTAATGAAAAAAATATTTCTTCTAATGGACTCTGAGGAAAAGGTATCTTCTTATTTCATCTAGATAACGGAATGAGCGTTAAATTCAGTGGTATTTAGTAATATCAAGTTGGGAAATTTTGTAGAAAAAGAACTATTTTGTCGTCACTAAGTGTAAATAGTAAAAAATAAATAATAAATAAAATACTTTATCAATTACTTAACTAAAAAAACTTAAGTAAGGTTGCTTTTTAAAAACAGAGTCATCACAATGTTTATTTTTAAAGTTATATGTATATGAATCTACAAATCTGGCCAGACTAATAACGTATTCCCAACAGAACAACCTACTGTACAGGAGGTTATTCTGTTTTATAAATTATATACTTAGTTACCATCAACCAGCTTATTGGAACAAAAAGGGCATCTATCTATATAGTCGCCCTTTTTTATTTTACTGGCTTGCTTATTTATTAAAAGAACCACATAACTTATAACTGTTCCAAACATATTAAGTAGAACATCGTCTATATCTAAGCTACGTCCCATGAAATATTGAATAAATTCAATTAAACATGTAACAGATAAATCTAAGATTGTTACTTTTTTTACTTAACGAAACTTTCTTGATAGGGGTTTATTTTTATAGAATCCTTCAAAAAGGTTGCTGTAGACCCACTTGAACTTGCTTTGTTAGGATAAAAGAGAGGAAACATTATGGAGTCCTGTAGTAGATATCTCCATTCTCGCAAATTCCATCTTGGGAGTAGACGCTGCTCATGATATAACAGCTAAAGTAGAGAATACATTAGCATAAGAACACAGTATAGAGGGTGCTAACTTACATGTGGAAACAAGCCAAATAGTAAACATGCCCATTAAAACGAATACATAAAGGGAAGGAATTAATCATATGGAATTAGGATATAAGAAAAACATACAGCTTAAAGATAGAGATTTAAAGTATAAAATAAAAGATAGTGAGGAAACAATTGAATTGATTGTTTTTATTGCACTTTTAAGTGTGATTTTTATTATTAATACTTTCTTTAAATTCTTATAGTCTTTTTTACATGTGATTGTATGAAAAGATATAGTATGTATGTCTGGACGTGCATATTATAGTAAAAAGCCACCTTTACTTCAAATACTAGATGGCTTTTTATTTTATTAACGATAATAATTTCTTTAACACTCTGCAATAGATTTGAATATTTTGTTCGTGAAAATATATCTTTTTTAAAACACAAAAACTCATTCATAATGTAAGAAAGAGCTGGGAAATAATAATTCGTAAAAGTGAGTCATGATTTTTTTGTCTGTTGACCTATACATTTAGTTTATTATCGACAGCAATATTCTTCAGGGTTTACACATATAAAAACACCAAGTTGTATTAGTGATGACCTTCACGTTTGGTGGTAGAGCAAATAGCTGACTCATCATGAGGGTGCTCTTCGTTTTCTAACTGGATAGTTGCATGCTCAATTTCTTGATGTTGAAGTTTGGATTCAATTTCTCTTAATATGACCTGACTTTCCAGGAAACTTATTTGATTATTTAACACCACATGACAGGATAATGCATTTTTCCCACTAGTTATACTCCAAACATGTAAATCGTGGACATTTAGTACACCTTTAACTGCATGAATTGTTTCCATTACTTTTTCTAAAGAGATTCCTTTCGGTGTACCTTCCATTAAAATTTCTATTGTCTGCTTTACAATTTTCCATGCGCCCAAAGCAATTAAGAATGCAATAAGAACACTTAGGATTGGATCTACGATATTCCAGCCAGTGAATAGGATAATAAGTCCTCCGATAATAACTCCTGCCGAAGCCATTGCGTCCCCAATCATATGAAGTACGGCGCTTTTCACATTGATGTTGTCTTCCTTCCTTAAGCCAAGACCTAAGTAAAGGTTCATGGCTAAACCAACAGATGCACTAATAAACATCCATGTACTTCCCACTGGTTGGGGATCCTTAAAGCGATCAATCGCTTCGTATAGTATGACAACAGCAATAACAATTAACGTCATGGCATTAATAAAAGCAGCTAGTATCCCTGAACGGTGATACCCGTAAGTGAAATTTTCCGAAGCTGGCTTTTGGGCTTGGTGCATAGCAAACCACGATAGCCCTATGGCTGCAATATCTGTAAGTACATGTCCAGCATCAGAAAGTAGGGCTAAGCTGTGTGAAATGAATCCTCCAATTAATTCGACTACCAGGATAATTAAAGTAAGAAAAAATGCTAATTTCATTTTCCCAATCGGAGCATGGGAGTGAAATACATCTCCGTGGTCGTGATTGTGGTTGTTTCCCATAAAAATCTCTCCTTGCTGCAAAAACATGATCATTGTTTGAAAAACCGTTATTTCTCTTGTTCTGGATTTCACTAAAAGTAGTTTATTCAAAAAACTCAATGGGTGGATCTTTAAATCCCCGAAAGCCTTATATACTAAAGATTCCTTTTAAGACAGTAGATATAGAATGTTAATTCTTTTATGATGGGATGGTGCTTTTAAGTTCTGGGAAACCCTAACAGAAGCTTCATCATTTAAAGATTTAATTTGACCATCTGTTTTAGTATTTTCAACTTCATCAAAAATCATTTATGTCATTCAAAAGCTGTTTCCAAATCAATTTCATACTTCTTTTTAACAAATCAGAAAAAAATTGGATCACGACTTTTGAATTTCTTATGTAATATGATTAATCTTATAAGAATAAAAAAGAGACCTTATAAATTAAGATCTCTAAAATTTTCTATATAAGTTTAATGACTATGAAATAGTGAAAGGGAATAGTGATAAATATAAATAATTAGTACTCCTAGCGATATTAATAGCCATACATGTAGGTTTCTGAAGTGATTAATAGCCTTTCCTATTATTTCATGAAAAATAACAAAAGATAGGGTACCAATTGCTCCTCCAGTCGATAAGGCTTGTATTTTAAGCGAGGAAGCTTGTACACTTTCTCCAAGTAATAAACTCCCTCCCAAAGATAGTGATAGAAGGACTATAATGAATAAAAAGAAGACGTTAGGTATTTTTGCTATGGAGAGAACGGTCATTAGGGCCATCCCCTCTGGAATTTGGTGTAAGAGGGTAGCTACAAATACGGAAGCTGACTGATGTAGATCTGTTATCCCAAAGGTAATACCTGTGATAATATTATGAAAGAAGATTGCAGCCGTTAATAAAATAAGTGACTGCAAAGGTGAAATTGCACTATTTGTTTTATGCAAAAAGAGGTCAATGCATAGCATAACGATATATCCTGCTACGATGCCTAATAGAACGCCTGTTAAATCATACAGATGCCATGTGGAAGGAAGGATATCAAAAAATAACAACCCTAATAAGATTCCTCCACATATCGCATACATAAACTGAATTCTACCTCGTGACAGGTGACTAACTAATTTAAGAAGTCCTCCACCTACTAATAAACCCATTAAAGAACCTAAAGTAAATAAGGTATTTATTTCTATATGCATAATTGCTACTTCCTTTCGGCTATATGTTTTTTTACAACTAACCTATTCAAAGGAAGGGCAATCATACCTATGTTTTATAAATGGTTAAAAAAATAAAAGTACATGATATTAACTTTGGAGTGATTTTTAGGTGAATCACTAATAAAAACGGACATACTAACGTTATCTAAAGAAGAGGTGTTACTATGGAATCTCCTTTTGAAATGATAACAGATGTGGATAAGGTGGAAAATGCTTATTATATAGAAGTGAAGCCAGGTGAGTACAATGCAAAGTATTGGAATAAAGAATCGGTCTATTTTGCTGATGAAGCTTTTGCTTATTTCTACACCACGATTTGTAAGTATGTGCCACAGTATCAACCTACCCAAGTGACGGAAATCAAAGCAGAAACATGGCTGAGGATCAGTAATCAGCTGCAAGAACTCGCGTATTTTTTGAGCACCAACCCGCCTATGCTTAAACTAAAGAAATGGATTGATTTTAGCAAAGTAGAGGAAACGTACAAACAGTTTGATCATCACAAAAACAAGTACATTCGTGAGTTGATTAACATGATTAACGAATTTACAGTGTGGATAACAAAGGTATGTCAAACACAATCGTACATCACTATTTTGGGCACTTAATGGGCATCGACATTGCTTATTGTAATCTACAAGCTATGCAGAAAGTGAAAGAATTGCTCAAAACGAATATGGCATATTGGATGGAAACCTGAAAAAGAAAACGTGTTAGGTTTCTAGGGACTGGATAATGTCAAATTAATTGGAACTTTTTTATCGACAGCAAGACACTTTATAATATCTTCAAGTGGTGTATAGTAAAAATTTCACATATGTCTCAGAGTTGAGATTCTAACGAAACAGTTAGAATCTGAAATGCTGATTATGTTAATTGGGTTTGTATATGTGGTATACATAAGCGCTTAACTTGTTTAATCCCAGACTTTAGGACGATCAACTCCCATTGTTCTTAAATACTGTAAGAGTTGTCCTGCGTGTACGAACTCATGATAACCTATACGCAATAACATATCACCTAAAGAACGAATATAGCCTACATCTGAACGATCTATTTGAATACATGTTAAATCCTCATCTGAAAAGGTACTTATCATCTCTAGAAATTGTTGATGGTATATGTCTGCAAATTCCAATTCACTTTTTACACAAATCAATGGTTTTTTTTCAAAAGGAGAGTCAAATTCTTTTAAGATACCCCTATTTTTAATAGCTAGATGATAATAGTATTCTGACTCTAAGACATGTCGAACCATCTCTATGCATGTCATAGCTTCTTTATCTGGCTTCCAATCCAATTCAGTTTGAGGAATTGCTTCCCCCTTTTTATCTTCTTAGATAATTTTACTAAATTAAAAAGAGAAACATCTAATTATTTCAAATATTTATGGTTCTTATAATAGGTTTTATGTTAATTAACTCGGCATATTGTATTCATTAATTTATCTTCTCTTATAGTGTGTTAAAATGTAATTATAAGGAAAAAGGGGATGTTTATATGTTTACAGTGGGAATTGACGTTAAGAAAACAGAAAAAGAATTAATCATAAAATGGCAACTTGCTAAATTTAATATTGCACTAGAAGATATTATTGAGATTACGGAAGACGATACGTATGGAGGTAAAGAAGTTGATGCAATCCGTATAGGTCCTCCATATGGAACAACTGATCGAATATTCATTAAAACTAAGAAGCAAAATTACATACTTTTCACTACAAACAGGGCGACAATCATAAACAGAATAAACTCATAATCGATAGTTTTTATGTATAAATAATGGCCATATCTAATCACAGATGTGGTCATTAATATTTAGCTTCACTACCAATAAAGTTCATTATATTAATTACAAATCAAATATCTTATGTATTTTTATTTTTATTTACTTTTAAATACTTTGTAAAGTAAGCAGCGAGTAATAGTAACATCATATTAACAACCCAACTTATTGTACCGTTATAATTTAGCCACATCGATAAAAAACAATTAATGGATATGATATAAAAACATAAACTGGAGAGAAGTTCTTTAGGTTGAAAACCTACCTTTTTTATTCTAGCTCTTAAAATGAAAAAGTAGAGCACAGTTGTTAGTACTAAAAGCGGTATTACTACATGTAACAAATAAAATACACTCCTATTTCTTTATTAATCCTTTAAAGGATCATTTTACCATATGGTTGAATCTGCGCCAATAACGTGGTTTATAAAAACTAGAGGTATAAAAAAGTTTAAATAGAACTTAAAAACAAAAGAACCTACCTTTTGGGAGAGGGAGGAGCTTCTTTTTCTCATTAAATAGGAACCCTAGACAGTTGTCTCAGTGTTAACACCTGTCTTCTGTTAATATTCAATACAAAAATGGTTACAGTATTAATTGTTTACAATTAGAAAATAAAACATAATTTATTCTAATTACTAAAAATCACAATGTTATAATAAAATGGGTTTGAAAATATTTAACAACTAAGAGGTGATAAACATGATATTTCTTACTCTGTTTTTACTATTAATTATTGTAGGGTATCCAGTATGGGACTATTTTTATTTAAAGAAAATAAAAAGTAATCAACTAAACAAATGGAGAATGTACGGGGAAATTGTTATTACTCAATGGATATTGGTCATCATATTTCTAGTCTATTGGTTTTTGACTAAACACACGTTTAACAACTTATTTTCTATTAAAAAACCTTTATTTTCTTTAGATAAAGATTTTTTACTGTCTGCGGGAGTGGGGGCAGGAATTAGTATTATAATGATTGTTTTTATGATTTCCTTTTCCAAAAATGCTAGAGAGAAAATTTCCGAAGGATTAAGTGATGAGAGTATTCAATTCCTGTTGCCATCAAACTTCAAGGAAAGGCTGTTTTTTCTTTTGATAGCAGTTACAGCAGGAGTTTGCGAAGAGATTATTTTTCGTGGCGCAATGTTTCATTATTTCGACCACCTCCTTTTTCATTTATCTACCGTTGCAATTGGAATTATTTCAAGTCTGTTATTTGGAATTGTTCACCTCTACCAAGGCTGGAAAGGGGTACTATTCACTTCCTATTTAGGTGGCATTATGTTTTTTCTTCTTGTGGGGACAGGCTCTTTGTGGGTTCCTATCGCACTACATTTCATTATTGATTCGAAGTTTGTCTTTTTGCCTAATAAAAAGAGCCCTTCAAGTGTAATTAAAGAAAATTAAATCACTATTATCAAGAGATACTTGAATAAACTATTATTCAGGTGTTTTTTTTATTACTATTCATTTCTACCTTTAAATTGAGTATTGAAGTTTCATAAAATTTCCTTTTTAATGTGTTCTGAGAACAGAATTTATAAAGAGAGCTTTTTATATCGTATATAAAGAATTCACTTAGAAAAATGTTAAAATAAAATCAAAAACCACGGAGAAAAATATATGAACCATGATATTCTACACTCATTTTTAGAAAAACATTTTGAAAGACTAATATTAGGCCCTTCTCTATTTTATTTATGGAAAAATAGCATTCGTTTTGAAATATCGGATCCTTTGATACCTTATTATAAGAAGGAACATTTAGAGCAAGCATTTTATCGTTCAATCCGATTATTTGAAGCAGTATTTGAAGAAGAAGATGAGATTCTTCTTGTTACGGATGTACACTCCATAAAAAAAGATATCTTCCTCCAAAAAAGACCTTTAAACGTATATTTAAAATACATAAAAAATAAGGAAAAGCTATATCAATTAAGTCATCACCCTTTACCTAGTGTATTTGATGAGGCAGATGATCAATCTGTCACTCATCGATTTGCACTTTCTTGTAAGAAACCAGAACTAAAATATGTACAACTCTTAAAAGCTATTTGTTATGAAGACTTTGATCATCCATCTAGCATACTTAAAAACAACCCACAAAGTGGTTATGATATTTATTTTGTTAATCTTTCTAAAGAAATCATTTTTCATTTGTATGATGATCGAGGTTGTGATGTATTAGCCTCTAATAAAGAATCTATAAAGTTTCTTTATGAAGAATATAATCATTGGATTTTAGATTATGACCGGAAAGAAATAGATCTTTTATTTAAATAAAAACGTTATTAAATGCAGAGTCATTGAACGAAAGGTTACTATATATGCGTAAAAAAGGATCTGTTCTAATAAAAAATGACAACCAACTAAACCATGCAGAATTAGCACAAATAGCATATTGGAAACCAATTACTGTAGGGGAAGTTCTTTATAACTACTGGGATTAAATTTTCACTAAGAAGAAAAGAATGGAGATATAACGATGGATTCAAGAAAAGCTATGTTGATGGAAATGCAGAAACTTATACATGAATATTCGCAAATGGGTAACCAACTAACTAATATTAATAAAGAACTCGTTTGGCAGGAACTAAACTTAACAGATGAAGAAGCCCTAAGTTTAAGTAGCGAAAATTTATCGCCAGCATCAATAAAAGCAATTGAAAAGATAGTTAAGGATAATATGATGGGCTTATTTCATGATTTTATGTGTTTAGTAGATGGCGTTTCAGATCCGAATGACATTGAAATTGATAACGATGGAGTCTGGCTAGGTCTTCAAATAAAACCAAAGCACTTATTACCTGAACAAGAATTGGAAGATGAACATAGTGAATTAATGCTACATGACGAGGTTTATGATAGTTATTGGGACTGGAAAGACCAATTCGGGGAAAATGATGATAAAAACGGATAATACGTTACTTAAACATCTACTCATCACCACTTCTGTTATGACCCTTATGATGTTTTTAACGATTGTTCTCCTCCCCGAGATATGGCATCTATCTAAAAATTATATGATCGCGATAGGGATTTATTGGGCAATCGTAAAGTGCAAAACGAGAGTAATTTTAATTTCGCAGATTTTTGCTGTTATTTTTAGTATTCCCCTTATGGAATTATTCTTTTGATTTTCAAGCTGAGAGGAACTGTCTGTTTTTGAGATATAGAAGATAAAAAGAACCCTTTGCTACTATAAGCAAAGGGTTTTCAAATTTATTGGGATAGGGGGAATACGTTATTAGTCTGACCAGATTTTTAGATTCATATACATATAGCTTTAAAAATAAATATTGTGATTAAATCTCCGAGTGTAAAATAACCTCATCTTCGTTCTATTATTAGTTAAGTAAACATTAAAGTATTTTAGTTATTATTAAAGTTTTATTGTTTACACTTAGTGACGACAAATATGAACTTTTTCTACAATGTGTGTAATAGTTAACGATATTTTTAATAAAATACGTTAGATGTTACTTCTATAGAAAAGGGTTCGCAGGAAGAAGAGTTTTTTACTTTATGCATATTTTTATACATCGTTGATTTAACAAGGTTTCTCTTTGAGACAGAGCTTAGAAAAGTGTATAAAAAGCGCACCTTCTGTATGTGGTTTTATTTATTTGTTTGAAAATTCAATAAGTTACCACTATATTTTGTTTACATAATCCTAGTATAATGAGAGAGCGAGAAGAAAGAAGGGATTATGTGTTGAAAAGTAAAATGAATCAGTTGTTTGCAGAACAAAAGAGTATTCATATACTGTATTCCTACGACCAGCAAGAAAATTATATACGACAAGTTGTAAGTTATATCCAAGAGGGGATTTTTGCTGGAGATTGCATTCTTCTTATTGAAAATGACCGTTTTTATCCTTTTATTCATGACCATTTGAAAATACTATTGACTACAGATCAAATGAAAATGATACATCGTATAAACAACTTTGATTTCTATTATTCAAGTGGTAGTTATCATCCTCCTGCCATTCTTAATTATTTTAATAAGAGCGTTCAGCCCTACTTAGAAAATAGAATTTCTTTCAGATCATGGGCACATGTAGAATGGAGCACAATGGAAGATCCTTTACATCTAATCGAAGATTTTGAAAAAATAGTGGATAGCGCGGTGAATAAACTCTCATTCCCATTAATTTGTGCATACAAAGGAGAGAGGATGCCAGAGTATCTCAAAACTATTCTGATGGAAACACATCCTTATGTTCTTATTGAGGGTGATTTAATTACTTCTAAACAATATCGGCCATTAACTGAATTGGAATAAAGATAAAAAACGCTTAAGCAATCATACTAAGCGTTTTTTATTTTTAAAGAAATCAATGGCTCCTTTTCATCCATTCAGTTTATTTACCACTATAAGCTCTTTCCTCGTATTCTTATGTCTCTTCAGGTTAGTTTTTCTATTTCGAGGTAGCTCTTTTTATTGTAAAGAAAGTCCGGTTTAATTATTTAGTTAACCTAATGGAAATCATAAATACAAAGAATAGAAAAGCATCATTCTCTTATACAGCCCTCATAAAAATACCGGTTTTGATAGGCGAAAATGTGGAATATCAAATGTAAGATTATTTTAAGAGGAAAGGGAGACAGGTATGTTTGGATGGAGTGATATGCCGAAACTATTATTTTCTTTTTTGATTGTCATTCCACTTGTGTCTGTTATTCACCAACTGGGGCACTCACTTATGGCTATCATTCTAGGAGGAAAGGTCGATTTTACCATTGGACAAGGGGGAACGATTTTTAGGTGGAAGAAAATTAAAATAAAATCTATTTATTTTTTGCACTCCTTTTGTATTTACGAAAAATTAAAGTATGATAACCGTTTTACTCATGCTTGTGTTTATGCTGGAGGTACCGTAGCTAATGTAGCGTCTATCCTTCTTGTGTATGGTTTAATTATGTTGGGTGTTCTCTCAAAGAATCTCTTTTCTTACCAATTTGTTTATTTCTCTATTTATTATATTGTTTTCTCGCTCTTACCCTTTGAATATTCAGAAACGAGTTTAAGTGATGGGCGAGCTATCTATGATGCATTAAGATATGGAAAGATAACGTGTAATCCGGATTAACAAAGGAAAGAAAAATGGCTAATTAAAACTGGACGTCCACAATGCGTATTAACGCGGCAACGGTACTGAAATAGATACTGATTAGTAATCAAGTCGTAATTCTTTAGATACTATGATGTAGCTACTGCAGTAAATTTACCTGTCTACTCAAAAAACAACAAGGAGCTCTTACTGCAGTAAGTAAGGCGTAGATGGTTATATACAAGAAAAACTCTGATCAGGAAAAAAATAACAAGATTAATGAGTTTTAGTGAGGGGTAAAGTTAACTAAATAATTTAAAAGGAGGGAAGTAGTAATGGAGATTCTATGGATGCTAATTGTAGGTGGAATTATCGGGTGGCTCGCCGGTTTAATTACGGGACGCGACGTTCCTGGAGGTATTATTGGTAATATTATCGCTGGCTTTATTGGTTCTTGGTTGGGCGGCCTTATCTTGGGAAGTTGGGGGCCAGTCATTGGCGGTTTTGCAATTATCCCAGCAATTATTGGATCAATCATTTTAGTATTAATTGTAAGCTTTCTTTTAAGAAAAATGGGTCAAAAAAAGAATCATGGTCATCATGTATAAAAATTGAAAAAACTTAAATTGGAGTGATTAAAAATGAGAGAAGAAAATAATTCTATGCTATATGATTTTGTTGAAGGTAATCAATTTGAACTAGATTCTTATCTTACTTATTTATTCGATCAAATTAATAATGATAGCGAAATTCTGTCAGAAGATTAATGAGATTACAGATATTTTATTATAAAGAAACAGACAAAAAAACAATAAATCAAAATATAGTATAAGCGACCTTAGTAACTTTGTTTACAGTATATAGGGTCGCTTATTATTATGGAAAATATTTAAAAATAAAGTGCAGATATGCTTCATCACTGCAGTAGGTCAGGCGTAAACGGCCCTAGAATCTGCGCTTTTTTATAGGTTAGGGATTAGCTTCCTCACTTAAACTGAAGTATCTATTACTCAACCTTATTAAACATAAACAAAAGGCCCCTTTAAATTCTGAAGGGCCTGGTTATTATATATTTACATTTTATATACTCTTTCTCATGCCACATTCTCTACATTCATGTAAGAAAACGCCACCTTTTACGGAGCTTTTGAAGTAAGCTGAGTTACAGTGATCGCAACGGCCACTAACCTTATTCGGAAATTCCACATAGTCATACACTTTATCAAAATCGATTTCTTGCTCTTTTATTTCTTCCAGGTTGATCATTCTTTTCTATTTGACTTTTATTAGACTAACACAATTAGGTCTATATAAAAGGTGTATGTTAAAATTACTTTGTTTTTTCCATAACAGTTCGTCGTTATTAAAATATTATTTACTTCTATGAGACCTGTCTAAATAAAATGTACGCGAAATGAATAATAATTTTCTTGATTTATCTGTCGTATATAAATATAATGTAACTGAAGTACGCAAAAAGAGAACATGAAATTAAAAATATACTTTTCGTTATTATCATTTTTTTGATTCCATTCATTACCTATATACAAGAAACGCATGTTTATTATAATGAGATTACAGTATGAAGAGGCTGAAGGAGATACCCCAACTTAATGCTGTAGTTTAGTTAATTAAGTTACACTTGAAATAAATCCTAAATTCCTTTAGCTTTCAGAGAAGATATATGTAGTTACTACGATTGAAATTTTTGAAAGCGATATCATTTAATTTGAAGAAAAACATTTTAAGAGATTTAATTATTTTAACAAGTTATAGAGATATCTAATGTTATGATTTCCTTATCTCTAAATAAAAGAAGAAGATATTTCTTTATCTGAAATGAAGGGATAATAGATTAAGGTACTCTTGTCTAACATTCATATAAATCTAGTAACAGTCACTTCTAGGTTTATATGAATGTTAGACAATAAACAGGATTTCAAAAGGTTAAAAGGATAATAGAAAATCTCTTTATAAATGATACTATATGCTCAGGTATATAAGGTGAGCCGAAAAAGTGTATTTTACATTAAAGATTTTGAAAACGCTTTACTGAAGGGGGGAGTTAATTTCAAATTATATGATTACCATTTATTTTAAAGATTATTTACACATTGGACTTATTTTTAATTATTGTCTTTTTTTATAGACGCTAGCCTAAGCATAGGCTCTCTTTAAGTGTTTTAATGAACTGTAAATTGAAAGGGGTTACAACTATGAAGAAATTAGGATTGGCTACACAAATATTTATTGGACTTGCGTTCGGGATTGCTATAGGTGCTCTTTTTTATGGAAATCATGCAGTGATGGCCATTCTTCAACCTTTAGGAGATATTTTTCTTCACCTAATTAAAATGATTGTTATTCCTATCGTTGTATCTGCACTCATCGTATCTATAGCTGGTGTAGGTGATATTAAAAAGTTAGGAAGACTAGGTGGAAAAACCATTCTTTATTTTGAAATTGTTACTACCATTGCATTAGCAGTGGGCTTATTGGCCGCAAATTTGTTCCATCCAGGTACTGGTATAGATATGGGGAACCTTGAGAAAGGTGATATATCCAAATATGAAGAAACATCTAAAACAACTGAAAGTGCAGGTGTAGCAGCTCAAATTGTTCATATCATCCCAACTAATATATTCCAATCATTGACTGAAGGAAATTTATTAGCGATTATCTTTTTCTCAGTCTTATTTGGTCTAGGAGTTGCAGCAATTGGAGAAAAAGGCAAACCAGTTTTAAATTTTTTTGAAGGCGTACTAGAATCCATGTTTTGGATGACAAACTTAGTTATGAAATTTGCTCCATTTGGCGTATTTGCTTTAATTGGTTTGAATGTGGCGAAGTTTGGAATTGGTTCATTAATCCCTTTAGGAAAGTTAGTACTCGTTATATATCTGACCATGATTTTCTTTGTTTTTGTAGTATTAGGTATTATTGCAAAAATGGCTGGAACTAATGTTTTAGTGCTTATAAAAATCTTAAAAGATGAGTTAATTTTAGCGTTTACAACCGCAAGCTCTGAAGCAGTATTGCCAAGGTTAATGACTAAAATGGAGAACTTTGGTTGTCCGAAAGCTGTCACATCATTTGTTATTCCGACAGGATATACCTTTAACCTTGATGGATCATCCATTTACCAAGCCATTGCTGCCCTTTTCATTGCACAAATGTATGGGATTCATTTATCTTTCATAGAACAAATTACACTTTTACTTGTATTAATGTTGACTTCTAAGGGAATGGCAGGAGTTGCAGGAGCTTCATTTGTTGTTGTATTAACAACACTAGGATCAATGGGATTACCTCTAGAAGGTATGGCATTCATTGCTGGTATTGATCGTATTTTAGATATGCTTCGTACATCTGTCAACGTAGTAGGTAACGCATTAGCTGCTATTGTGATGTCTAAGTGGGAAGGCGGATTCGATAAAGAAAAAGCAAAGCATTATACAGATTCTATTAGAAAATCGGACGTAGCATAAAAAAATTTCTTTTTATGTAAAGAAGGAGATCAATGTTATGAAAAATATAGAAATACCAGAAAAACAAAATGTAAGAATTGAAAAAGATTTCCTAGGAACAAAAGAAGTTCCTACTTATGCTTACTATGGGATTCAAACTTTACGTGCAGTTGAAAACTTCCCAATAACAGGATATCAGATTCACCCAGAGCTTATTAAAGCATTAGGAATCGTAAAAAAGGCTGCTGCTCTTGCTAACATGGAAACCAAAAGGTTATATGATGGATTGGGTAACGCAATTATTGAAGCAGCAGAAGAGGTTATCGAAGGGAAAAGAAACAATCAATTTATTGTTGATCCAATACAGGGTGGTGCGGGGACCTCAATGAATATGAATGCAAATGAGGTTATTGCAAATAGAGCTTTAGAGTTACTTGGTCACGAGAAAGGTTCTTATTCCGATTTAAGCCCTAATAGTCATGTAAACATGTCACAATCAACAAACGACGTATTCCCAACTGCTATCCATATTGCAACGCTTAATCTGTTAAATAAGTTACTAAAAACAATGAATTATATGCACAGTGTATTTCAGAAAAAGGCAGAACAATTTGATTCTATTATAAAGATGGGACGTACTCACCTACAGGATGCGGTTCCAATCCGTCTTGGTCAAGAATTTGAATCATATAGTCGTGTTCTTGAGCGCGATATGAAACGTATTAAGCAATCTTATGGACATTTATATGAGGTTAATATGGGAGCAACTGCAGTTGGAACGGGTTTAAATGCAGATCCACGTTATATCGAAAATGTTGTAAGATATCTAGCAAATATTAGTGGTTTACCACTTAAGAAGGCCAATCATCTTGTAGACGCGACTCAAAATACAGACGCTTATACAGAAGTCTCCGCTAGCTTAAAAGTGTGCATGATTAATATGTCTAAAATTGCGAATGATATCCGATTAATGGCATCTGGTCCTCGTGCAGGATTAGCTGAACTTATATTACCAGCTCGTCAACCTGGTTCATCTATTATGCCTGGAAAGGTCAATCCTGTCATGCCTGAAATGATTAATCAAGTAGCTTTTCAAGTTATAGGTAATGATCATACAATTTGCTTGGCATCGGAAGCAGGTCAACTTGAACTAAATGTGATGAAGCCTGTTCTTGTGTTTAACTTGCTTCAGTCAATCAGTATTATGAATAACGCATTCCACGTCTTCACAGACCATTGTCTAAGAGACATTGAAGCAAATGAGGGACGTTTAAAAGAGTATGTAGAAAAAAGTGTAGGGATTATTACAGCCGTAAATCCACATATAGGATATGAAGTAGCAGCACGAATTGCTAGAGAGGCTATTTTAAATGGAAAGTCGGTACGAGAACTATGTTTGCAATATGACGTATTGACTGAGGAGGAGCTTGAGTTAATTTTAAATCCCTATGAAATGACGAATCCAGGTATATCTGGCAGCTCTCTTTTTGACAGAAATTAATTTTTAACAGCTTGCTCCATATTAAGTTTATCGTATAAGCCACCTACTTGGGATATCCCTAGGTGGCTTATTTTCGGTATAAACGTCTAAAAATACCACATGCCATTCAAACCAGGCTATTTTTTATAGTCTAAATACCACCTAAACGCTTTTCTTCATGCTACACTCTCGACATTCACGTAGAAAAATGCACTATTTGTCGCCACTAACTATAAATAGTGAAACCTTAAAAATACATAAAATACTTTAATATTTACTTACCTAACTATAAAACGTAGATAAAGTTATTTTGTAAAAACAGAATTGTTCACAACATTTATTTTTAAAGTTATATGTATATGAATCTACAAATCTGGGCAAACTACTAACGTATTCCCCCCTATTCCAATAAATTTGAAAATCCTTTGCTTGTATAGCAAAGGATTATTTTTGGAAAATTTTACTTTTGTTGATTGTTAATCTGAATAAAAGGGAACTACATATATTAATAGCACACAAAGGAGATATGCATTGGAAACAAATTACGGGTACTATACTGGATCTCTGTTCGTGAGGGAATTAGAACGTTTAAAAGAAGAATATATTCAACTTGATCTCGACGATATGAAAGTAATGATGAGGGAAGACATTTTACTTCTAGAAAAAGCAATGGATATGTTGTGTAAGAATAAAGTGTATTAAATTGAGCAAACTACTCGAGAAGTCTTTTAGGACTCCACTTACAACCTAATATTTATCAGTAGAAAAAGCCATCTTCCCCAAAGATGGCTTTTTCGCCTTTTAGTTAACATAAAACCAATTTCCGGAACAAACAAAAAAAAGGTTAACCATTAAATGATTAACCTTCTTTTTAGCATAGAGAGTTTTTGTTATTGTTTATATCTTGAAACAATCGTAAAGAAATATACAGTTAGATTTGAGTTTGCCTCTAAAGAAGCATTTATAGATGATTTTATAGGGTGAGCTTGCTTCAAAACTTCGTTACTTTTTCTTGTTCTACTAAAGAATTCTGATTAATTAGGAAAATAATGGTCTTAAATTTCGATTAAAAATTCTTTACTGAACGTTCTCAAATTGATATACTAAGTACAAGTTAGATCTAACAGTATCTTATCAAAATAAGAATGATCATTCTTAAATTACCTGAAGATTTTATTGAGGGGGAATGAATAGTATAAAATTGTTGCACTCTAAGTGCATAAAATACTTCTAAATCCTTTCTCAGACATGCGAGATAATACGTTCTAAGGTGGGAGTACATGGCTAGAAATAAAGAATTTGATGAAAAAGAAGCATTAAGGAAAGCAATGGAGCTTTTCTGGCAACAGGGGTATGAAAAAACATCCATGCAAGATTTGGTGAACTATATGGGCGTTCACCGTAGAAGTATTTATGATACATTCGGTGACAAACATACTTTATTTATTCGAGCCCTGAGTCACTATGTAGAAGTAATGGATGTAAGATTTAAAAGTAACATAACACCAGATTTAACGGTTAAGCAGGCTATACGAAAATTATTTGAAATGGTTATTTATCCAGCCGATAAACAGCCAAAAGGGTGTTTAACAGTCAACACAGCAGTTGAATTATCGTTACTTGATCAAGAAGTAGCTGAAAAAATTACAGAGACGTTTATAAAGACCGAAACCTTATTATTTGATTTACTGAAACATGGTCAAGAACAAGGAGAGATTCCTGAGCACTATGATATTAAAGCGCTCTCTAAATTTATTCATAATTCCCTTGTAGGAATACGAGTATTAGCAAAAACAACAAATGATAAAAAAGAATTAGAAACCATTATTGATATGAATTTGTCAGTACTAGGATGAATTATATCTTGTTGTTTAAATAAATGAATTAACACCAATCTAAATATATTTTTAAGGAGAGAAAGAATATGAAGTACACAGTTATTACAGGAGCAAGTTCAGGTATAGGATATGAAACAGCATTAGAATTTGCTGCTCGTGGAAAAAACTTAATTATTGTAGCTAGAAGATTAGAGAGATTAGAAGGGCTCAAATCAGTCATTCATAATATAAATCCTGATTTAGATGTTATTATTCATACAAGTGACCTATCGATAACAGATCAGGCGTACGCACTGTATAACAGTTTAAAGCAGTATCAAATTGAGACGTGGATTAATAATGCCGGTCTTGGTGAATCTTCTTCTGTGACAGATCAGAATTTAGAAAAAGTAGAATCCATGTTACGTCTTAACATAGAGTCATTGGCAATCCTTTCTACGCTATTCGTGCGAGATTATTCTCATGTAGAGGGAACTCAATTAATTAACGTATCCTCCGCACTGGGATATGCAACTTATATTGGTGGTATCACCTATTCTGCATCTAAATATTTTGTTAGTGCATTTACAGAAGGGCTTGCAAAAGAACTAGAGCTTAAAGGTGCAAAAATGAAGGCCAAAGTTTTAGCACCAGCAGTGACAGAAACAGAATTTGAGAAAACTTCACAGGATGTAGAAGAATTCGATTATAAAAACTTTATGCCGATGTATCACACAGCTAAGCAAATGGCTGGTTTTATGATGGAACTTTATGACAATGATAAAGTTGTAGGTATTGTAGATGAAAGCTACAATTTCAATTTAAGAGATCAAATCTATCCAATACTAGGCGCTTAATGTATCAACAAAGGTTTTAAATCTATATATAACTGAAAAACGAACATAACTCATTAGGGTGATAAACATAGTTTACAGTATCAATTCAAAAAATTTAACTATTTAAGAATGAACGTTCTAAAATAAAACAACAGTATTAGATGGATAAAAAGGTAATTTTGTAAGTGTTTAAGGTTTAGGTGGTGGGTTGATCCTACAATAAGGTTTCCTCCACCTAAACGATTGGAATAATATAAGTTTTTTATAAAAAGAATTATATTGAGGAGAAAAAATGAAGTAGACAGTGAAAATAATAAAAATAAGATAAAAAAACTAATAAAAGCAACTCAATGGAAGGGTGCTAAAGAAAAGAATGAAAACACTCATGAAAGCAGCTCAGATCACCAAATATTCAAAAGATATTCAGGCCCAAGTCAATGGTATTCCAATCCCAGAAATCAATGACAACGAAGTCTTGGTAAAAGTTAAAGCTGCGGCGGTCAATCCACTCGAAATGTTGATTATGACAGGTAGTGTAAAACTGATTCAGGACTATGAATTCCCCTTAACGCTTGGTAATGAATTGACAGGAGTTATAGAAAAGGTTGGAAAAAACGTGAAAGAATTTCAGGTAGGAGATGACATCTATACACGTCTCCCATTAAAAAAAATTGGTGCTTTTGCGGAATATGCCGCAATTGATGCTACCGCCATTGCACTAATGCCAAAAAACTTATCTTATGTGGAAGCTGCTGCAGCACCACTGGCTGGACTAACAGCTTATCAAGGTCTACACGAAGAACTCGAGGCACATCCTGGTAAATCTGTTTTTATTCCAGGTGGATCGGGTAGCTTTGGTCAAATGGCTGTCCCAATCGCAAAAGAAATAGGTCTGAATGTTATTGTTAGTGGCAACTCAGAAGCGCGCGAACGCACGTTGGAAATGGGTGCAGATCAATATTTGGTTTATGCAACAGAAAACTACGTTGACTCGTTGTCGAATGTGGATTATGTGATCGATACACTGGGTCCTAAAGAATTTGACAATGAATTGAGTATCATCAAACCTGGGGGAAGATTGCTCTCTCTCCGTACAGGTCCAAATAAGCGTTTCGGAAAAAAAGGAAATTTTCCATTTTGGAAACAAAAGCTGTTTTCCGTTGCTGGTGCAAAGTATGACTACAAAGCCAAGAGACACGACGTGGAATATCATTTTATGTTTGTTCGTTCTGACGGCGCACAACTAAAAAAAATCACCAAAATCATTGAGGAACACAACATTGTTCCACCAATTCATCCAACACTATTTCCCATAGACAACGTAAATGAGGCGCTAGAACTAGTTGCAAGTGGACGACCGAAAGGAAAAGTAATTATTAATTTTTAGGAGAACATGAGGAGATCAGTCCAAATAAAAACTAACCTAAAAAGAAGAAGGTCATGTCCATAATTTATCTGTTATAAAAACAAACAATAGATCAAGTATTAATTAAAAGTAATGTATTAAAAAATACTATATATTTTGTAACAGTATTAACTATTACTCTTGTTGATATAATGTTATAATTTACTTTCATTTACAAGAGTAATAGTTAACGTACTTTATTAAAAATAGTTATATCTATTACACACCTTGTAGAAAAACTCCATATTTGTCGTCATTTAGAGTAAATGATAAAACTTTAATTTTAATAACATACTTTATACATTTACATCTATGTATATAATACGTTGATTTTGTATTAATAGTTAAAATTATCTTATAAAAACATAGCAATAATAAATATTTTATGAACTTTCTGTTACGTTGTTGTAAATAAACCAATTTCTTAAAAGGAAAGTAAGTAATAGGCTGGTTATGGTAAAAAGTAAAATAACCAATTTGTCGTCACTAACTGTAAATAGTAAAACCTTAATAATAAATGAAGTGATTTAATATTTACTTAACAAATAATAAAACGTAAACAAGGTTATTTACTCTAAATATAGTGAAAGACAACATTTTTTAAAAGGTATATGTATATGAATCTATAAATCTGGCCAGACTAAGAGTGTATTCCCCCTATTCCGATAAATTTGAAAACCCTTTGCCTATATGAGCAAAGGGTTCTTTTTTTATGTAAATATTTATCAAGGCGCAAACCCTTGAAAACTGACTGCAAGATAGATACCAAACGAAAGAGCACATAAGGAAACAAAATGTAATGTTAAAAAAGGGATTTTCTGTTTACCTTTGATAAAGAAGGAATAAATAAACCCGAGTATTGTAACTAAAGTTAAAATAGGCACAATAATCCTAATCACAGTACCAAAAATATTTGCTGTAACAACTGATAAAAGAAACAATCCAATTATAACTACATATAAAGTTATCGAAATGACTAAAGAGGCTATTGATACCTTTAAAGCATTTTTAAAGAATTTCTCCATCTAATTTCCTCCTATTTTTAGCAACGCATATTCATTATAATATACAGGCTAAAAGGAAATAAATACCTTTTCTTGAAGTGCATTATATTTCTAGTTACCATAACGTTATTTATCGGCACGAAAAAAGGCAACTATCTATATAGTCGCCTTTTTTTGCTTTACTGGCTTGCGTATTAAATATTGACTTATCAAAAGAACCACATAACCTATAACTGTGCCAAACGTGTTAAGTAGAACATCATCAATATCCGAGCTACGTCCTATAAAATATTGAATGAATTCAATTAAGCATGTAACAAATAACCCTAAGATCATTACCCTTCTAAAGGAATGATACTTTCTCCAAATAAGGGATACAAAAAAACCTAAAGGTAAAAATAACATAACATTTGCAGTTAGATTTAAAAGAGATACGCTATTCCATTCGTCAACATTTGTATTCGTTTGAAAGAAGTATTCGTAAAGGGTATGAAAAGGTATGATATTTACATGAGAAAGCTCATTTGTAAAATAAATATCAAAAAAAGGCTCTCCAGTATCTGTAACAATACCCGCATTCCAATTTGGAACAATGGTTTGAGATGCCAAACCAACAAGATATAATGCAAACAAACCTAAAATAAGTTCCTTTTTGAAAGATGTTATCTTTCTTTTCTTCTTTAAAAAGATAAAACGAAACCCTACATAAAAGGGTAATGCAGCTAAGATATACCTAAGCATATCTTCTACATATAAAGTGATTAAACCCATTAAAACTATTTCAACACCAATCTATTCAAAAATGATAAGACCACATTATACCATTAAATGAAATAATAAGTAATAATTCTCTACTAAATGAAAAGCTAGTCAACATAATGTAGCTTATAGGAACTTATTTACATATCGATTATAATTATACTTAAAATACACTTTAAGTATTGAAGGAGAATATATAATGGATATTGAAGTAGGGTTTCTTTCCAAAAGCTACATAGGTGATATTCCCTCATGGGGTGGTTTGTTTCCCTTCGGAATAGATGGCGATGCACCTTACATTGTAGAGTATGAAGGTCATGATGTAGACATAGAAACCTTTATTAATAACTGGATGAAAGAGTTAAACAGTTTTCCGATATATGCACTTTTTACATATATAAGCTACGATGCAGAAGAAATAGGTGATGTATTTTCATCTGCTAATATTGAATATGTAAAACTAAAAGTAGACAGAGAGACTTTTATTAAAGCTAAAATTGAAGATTATACACAATTTAAAGTCGTTATGCCTTTTTTATATAGCCAAGGAAGTATGAATTGCTTTGCTGCTTGGTCTCTTTCGGAAGATTTATTTAGCTTTGGAAAACGGGATATGAAAACCTTATTTGGGAGAAAAAAGGTTCAAATGCCTATTGTTACATTACGAAAAGATTGCACAGTGTTTTGGATTTTTTACGATGGTGCATCTGTTGTTTCCCTATCTAATGACGATTTATTTTCTTCAACTAATTCAATTATTAGCTCCTTTCCCCAAAATATTAAAGGGGCTGAGGTGGAATATGAAGATTGATTCTTATATCTTATAAGCTTTACAAATCTAATTACCATAATCCATATTACCGGAACAAATAAAGAAGTCCCCTTATTAAAAGGGAACTCCTTTATTTAATCCACTGAACCTCTTTTATAGGCCAATAAGCTAATTTGGCTTTTCCTACAATTTTATCTGCAGAAATTGTTCCTACTTTTTGGGATCTGCTATCTACGCTATACTTCCTATTGTCTCCCATAACAAATAATTGCCCTTGTGGAACTGTACTACTTCCTGTATACTTTTCAAGTTTAAAATCTTCTGTTAATGGACCTGTCATTATGTCTTTCTTATATTGATCTAAGTAGGGTTCATCGTACTTCTTACCATTTATATATAGCATATCGTTACGATACTCTATATGATCACCAGGTAAACCAATTACCCTTTTGATATAGTCTTTTTTCTTTGTAGCATGAAAAACAATAATATCAAATCTGTTTATATTTTTTACTTTGTTTTTACCCATTTCATTAAGAATGATATGTTCATCGTTTTTTAAAGTTGGCATCATTGATTCACCGTTAACGACTATAGGGGCAAATATGTATTCTCTTACCATAAAAATCAAAATACAGGCAATGATAATTGACTTAATCCATGAAAAAATCTCTTTTTTCTTCAACTGAAAACTCCTCTACAACCATACTACGTGTCTCAAGTTATAAAAGAAAACCACCTTTCATAAAAGAAAAGGGTTTCTTACACTCTTAAAATCCTTTTAACTTTCAGTTTGTCCGACCTTCTGGTGCTCTTCGGTCATTACATGAATTTTTAAACTATCGCTTTCTGAATTTAAATCCTCACTACCTTTAAACATAGCCCCTTTAACAATATTTAATTCGGCTTGTTTTTGTTGTTCAGCTGTTATATGAGCTTCAACAACTTCACTTTCTAATTGAACATTTTCACTACTCTTCAAAATACTTAAGTCAGAATTAGTTAATTCAGCCTGTTTTTGTTGCTCAGCTGTTATATGAGTTTCAACAACTTCATTTAGTGCTAAATTTGATTTTGTAGTTCCCGATTGAGTAATACTTTGAATCAGGACTCCTGTGGCAGATAGGCCTAGAATACATGTGCAAATCAGTAGATGTTTTTTAACTTTAATTTTAAACAACCCTTTCCTCTTACATTATAATCGTTTTCAATTATATCATTTTATCTTTTATTTTACATAAAAGGAATTTATTATAGATTCATTGACGTAACTTAATCAGTATTGAATTTCCTAGTCATAATGTATACCGTATACAAAAGTAGTTAACATAATCACTCTTTCCGGAACACATCACAAAAAAGAACCCTTGGGAGGCAAAGGTTCTCAAAAGGGTCCTCTTTATCGATTATGCATCTTTTTATACATCCTTGACGCGTAAGGGTTTCATACTAGGGCATAACCCAAACGAATGAATAAAAAGCGCACCTTTTATTCATATGCTCGTACAGAAAAATATAGTCTATAAGGTAAAAAATGTGTTATTATATGTCTGCACATGCATTTTATAGTAAAAAGCCACCTGTCCTGCAAATACTGGGTGGCTTTTTATTTTGCTTTTTAGATAGAAGTTAAGTTACCTATAGAGTATAATTATGTAATATTTTTTATATTGGTATTCGACACTTTGTTTGTTAAGTGGGCCAAAGCAAGTTGTAGTCAGTTTGTTATTTTAGGAGATCAGAGCTGATAGTGAAGTAATAAGTTAAATGAAAAATAGTTAAAAATAAAGGAGATACTTAATGTCTGAGTATAGAGTTAAATTAAAGAAAGTTTGGGAAGATGAAAACTTTCTTGAATTAAATATGGTTGTCACTTCTCCCTATTGTAAAGTAAATACTCATTTTTACACCACTATTGAAGATCTCAAAGAGTTGAAAGATAATCTAATTTTATTTTCAAACTTAAAACGAAAAGAGTATCAATGGATTCAAGGGGAAGATAATGAAAGTGCTGCTCAATATGTACAAGTTAGATTCTTTCATTTTAACAATCAAGGACATATCGGAGTCGAGTTTGTACTTGATAATAAGCTAGATATTCCAGATAAAACACGCGTGAATTTTTATCTTATTACTGAATTAAACCAAATTGATGATTTTGTATATAAACTAGAAGGATTAATTAAGGGGATTACAGATAGTCTTGAAAGTTTATCAGAAGTAAAAGTATGAAGTTTATAGACATTAGATTGAAGAAGGTGAAGTTTTGAAAAAAGAATTTTATCAGGGAGATAGTTTTTGGAGCGATGATAGTGAATATAAGCGTATAGATTATCCGATAAATGATGAAATCATAAAGCAAGCTGAAGTTATTTTAGGTGTTAAGTTACCTAGTTCATTATTGGATTTACTGAAAATAAGAAATGGTGGGGGATTAAACTACCCATACTTTATGTTACCTGATGGAGATACAGAAAGTATTCCTTACGGGCAAAGAGCAAGGATTAGCGATATTGATCCTATACACTTTGAAAAGGAAGATATAAGCATCTTATCTTCCAAAGAACTATTAGAAGAAGTCAAACTCACCGGTGAATTTGTGGTTTTGTGGACGGATTTTCACTATTGGGTCGTGTTGGATTATCGTAATAGATCACAAGACCCTACTGTTATGTATATCGCAGAAAACTTCTCAGCTTCAACACACGATACTACAGAATGGGAGTATATCAAAATAGCAGATACTTTCGATGATTTTCTAAAGCAATTATTTCGTGTACCCGCCCTAGATCCAAAACAATTAAAAAGTAGTTATAGCCGCAAAGAATGATTAAGCTAAACAAGCTTTTTAGAAACTACATTTTTTACTATAATCCTATTTTCATTGGTTAAATATATATTGTTTAACCTTTACAGTATATAATGTGGTATATCATTTACTTTTAATGTAATTCATGGAGGGAATTTTGTATAAATTAAAGTGCATTCCATTTTTTGTGTTTATTATTTTGTTCCTGCAAGGCTGCGAAGACTCATTAAATAAAAAAAGTAGTCGTGAACAAGAAGAAACTACCTTAATAGAAGATATAGAGAAAGAGGAAGAGGCCATGACAACCGTCTATGATAAAGCTAAATGGCATTATGAAGGAGATTTCCCGAGTAACTTGAGTGAAAAGCAGGCATTCGTTCATACTGGAATGTATCTCGGTTGGATTATTGAAGAAAACTTATATAGCAAAGAATTTGAAGAAGAGGCTGCGCAAGAAATTATAGAGTTTAAACAAAAGAACATGACCGGAACTGAAATATATATGGAATGGGATGGCGTCTTTGCCAGTGATATGCTGAATGCGGAAGGAAAGGCCTTTACAACAGATTACTTTGATTTCGATAAAGGTACTTATTTAGATGATTATGAAGCTATATTTCCTCATATAAAATCCCTTTATGAGGTAGAAGATACGTGGAATAATTATGAGGCGATTAATACAAAGATTAATGAGCGTTTTGATACTTGGAAGCATACAAAGGAAGAAAATAAAGGTGATAAGTTATTTACGGTTGATTCATATATTGGTTCATTAAAGAAAACACTTGAACAAAATGAAGATAAGTTAATTAACAATATCGAAAAAATACATACTTTTCATTATTATAAGGACATTGACTTACTGAACTTTGAAATCTTCATTCAGCCATTTGATTTGTCTATTAGGATGTTTTCTATGGACAATGAAGCGAATGAAGTTTTCTATGAAGGAAACAATCGTGCCATTTTTTCAGGTAGTTATGAGCTACTTGAAGAGTTTGAATACTATGAGCTAGCCGACGAGCATTCAGATGAGTTTTGGGATTTTTATGAACAAAATGAAGAAGAAATATCTGCTGCTGAGAAAGAACTGATTTCAAAATGGTTTATCACTTGTTGGAATAAAGCTGGCGATAATGGAATAAATCTGCCTGTTTATCTAGATTTTCATGATGATATAGAATCTTTTGATTTAAAGAAGAACGAATGGATCGATAGCGAAGACAAATGGTCTGACGAAAATAGCAACTAAATTCATTGTACACGTAAAAAGAAGCCAAACAATCGTAGTGGCTTCTTTTTAATATCAATACTCACATTCTAAAAAACAAAAAATTATATGTTCGCAAAAGTATAGCTTTTTAGACAACATTGTACTTCCCAAGCATCTAACGTAACGAATAAATTACGTGTAGTTGGCCCTTGGTAGCATACACGTGCCTTATAGTCTTTTTATTCTCCAGGTCCTATCAGTTGTTCACCTTGATAAAGTTCATATACGTACGGGTTATCAGGCTTGTGAATGGACTCAATCCGTTGAACCTGAATATAGGGGACATTTTCTCCGTTGTACGTAGTTTTTTGTATGATTCCTTTTATATGAACCCAAGTATCTTTTTTCAATGCTGAGGCATTTTCTAGGGTAGATAATAAGCCATATACAGATGCATCTGCTGCACAACAAGATATTCCAAAACGAGCAACAACAAATTGATTATCTTTAAATCCTTTTTCATGGTATACAAAGCCACTGACTTCGATTTTTTTTCCAACAAACTGATCTGTATTGTTTTCAATAATATTCATGACTGGAATATAATCCGTATCATTTATAGAAATTTTCGGTTTTTTGAGTAGCTTCTTTTCAAGTAATTCATGAAAACCTTTAGGTGCTACTTTAGCAGCAATACTATTTTGGTGTCTTGTTGGAACATTCTTTGGTGTTTCCTCTGAATTTCCAAACAGGAAATCATTCGTATCCTTTTCCAATTCTGAATTAGTGGTGTCAATTTTTTCATCATTTCCGGCTTGTTGTGGAGTATCAGGCGTATTAACTGAAAAGCTTAACCCTCTTCTTACTGCAACCGAACTATCAAGTGTGTGATTTGAAAATAAAAAGCCCGTCATAATAGGTAATAGAAATAAAGAGTAAAAAAACGTTGTTCGAATTTTTCCTTTTTCCGTATGATCATGACCACATTCACAAGATAAATCCTTATTGATACTACTTCGCCAAATTTGTATAATTCCCAACAAAAAAAAGGTACCAGAAGAAAACAATATAAAAGGCATCATTTTAGGCGCAATAAATTGAATGATTTTACCTGTTAATATGAGTTTAAACATAAGGAGGGAAAAACCAATTAGCAATATCCCCCTTATATAGATGACAAATTGCTGGTCAATTTTTTTCATACCACTTCTCCTATCTACTAACTATCCCATAAGTCATGACAATAACGTATACAACCACAGTAATGATAAGAATCAGACTAAATGCAAAACGTTTTTTAAAAAAAGACAATAGCATAATGGTGTTTTTAAAATCCATCATAGGACCATATAGTAGAAAGGCAAGAAGAGCTGTAGGTGAAAATGTATGAGAAAAAGATGAAGCAACAAAAGCATCTGCTTCTGAACAAAGTGACAGTACATAAGCAAATCCCATCATAACGGCAGAAGACATAAATTCATTACTTGCAAGGTTTGTTAATAATTGTCTATCTAAAAAGGTTTGAAACAGACTTGCCACAAGCGCCCCGAATAATAAATATTTACCCATATCGAAAAATTCATCACTAGCATGATACAACGTTTGCTTTAACTTATTACCTACTTTTGCGTCCTCATGTTCATGAACGTGTACATGTCGTAGCTGATTCGAATTTTTAAAAAAGAAATAAACGGATAGACCAATTAATAGACAAGCAACAACAGCTAGTCCCATACGGCTGTAGACGATGGATGTATTTGATTGAAAGGCATAAAAAGTAGCAGCAAAGACAACGGGATTTAAAATGGGGGCCCCCACTAGAATGACAACCCCGATATGAAGAGGCATTCCTTTTTTTAATAACCGCCTTATAACTGGAATAATGGCACATTCACAAACAGGTAAAAGAACACTTACTAGAACAGCTGGTAAAAGAGCTATATACGGATTTTTTGGAATTAGACGTTGAATGAATTCTTCTGAGACAAATACTTGAATCAGGGCAGATGCAAATACTCCGATTAAAATGAAGGGTATAGCCTCAAGTACAATGCTTAAAAAAATGGAGTTTACATTTAATAGAGATGCTGGGATAGCTAAATCGTGCGTATTTATATCGACAAAGAAAAAACAATAACCAAAAAGCACTAGTAACAGCACACCTATTAGGTCTTTACTTAACTGTGATAGAGTTGTCATAATCTATCATTTCACCTCCAATTACTAAAACTATATGATAGAGTTTAAACACATTATGCAGCTAATAAGAAAGAGTTAATATAAAAAATATTTAAAAGATAAAAACCTCAAAAATAATAATTATCCCTCCACCAAAACGTAACGCTTACGATTTAATGTATATTATGTAAAAAGCATAAGGTATAGAACTGAGAAATACAGATACGTTTAGTTTTGCAATTTCTTATCTTATTGTTGAAAATCAGTACTAGAATACTGTAAATTTTAGTACTTACTTGTACGTAATAAAATTTACAGTATTTTAATAATCATATTGTTATAAAATATATAAGTTGGTAAAATAAAGAAAAATGATTGGTGGTATTTGGATATTAATGAGTATCAAAGAGAAAGTATTAATGAAATTTGCAGAGAAGAAATTGAATAAGTTACAGATTAATCTTGTACATTTCATTCCAGGAAGAATTAGACTTCGTTCAACTGTTTGGAAAGATAATAGTAGGCTAGTTGAATTAATTATTTTAAATTTGAAATCTCAACCCCTTGTCTATGACGCAGTATTTACACCAGATACCGGGAGTTTACTTATTACATATAAAGCTTCCCACATGACAAATAACAAAGAAATTGAAGAGTGGTTTCACCTTATTGAACAAATATATCAAAAAGAATATAAATCTTAAGGAAAGGAAGGAATGAGCATGCTTCCCACTGTAATAGGTTTAGGTGCTTCCTTTATTGCCCCGAAAATTATGTCTCAATTCCGTGATCAAAAAATAAAAGTAATACATGCCATGCCAGGGCGCCTGCGCATACAATGCGACAGTTGGAAGCATCGTATTATTGCAAAGACTTTAACGGAAGAGGTAAAGAAACACCCTCTTATTCTAACATCGAAGGCTTCAGAACTAACCGGAAGTTTAGTGCTTCAATTTGTTGTCCCGCATATTAACCAAGAAGAGCTAGACGAACTCATGAGCTATATTGTACAAATCGCATCTAATGCCATCTTAAACAAAGATGCGACATTAATGAATGGTATGACTAACACACTTAGATTTGTAGATAAAGGAATTAAAAAGCAAACCAACGGTTTTGCTGACTTTGATAGTTTATTTGTTCTCTTTTTATTAGGGAAAGGTATTCAGACATTTGGAAGTGCGCCTGCTTTTTCTGCAAGTTTACTTTATTGGTCATACAATATCATTAAGGAGAAGGGGGAAAAGAATAGGTGATGATGTTTGGGGTAAAGGTAGCTCATTCTCTTCCTGGTAGGACCCGATTTTATATACCTAAACAGTTAGAAATAAGCCGTATTGAAACTTGGCTACGCTCTTTTCCAGGAGTGTATTCTGCAAGCTATAAACAAGTAACCGGAAGCCTACTTGTTTACCATCACATTAACCTTTCTTTGAACAATCTAAAGTCTTTTATCTGGAAATATAGACATACAATCAGTCAAGTAACATCTTCGTGGAAGAAATTTGTCCCTGTTATAGCTTGTGGAACTACATTTTTAATTAACTGGTACTTACAACGTTCTTCATATTCTCCTATAGTAAAGGTAGTTTCTTATTGGATTAGCACCCTTACTGCTATTAGTACTTCCTATGAGGTCATTAAAGACGGTGTTGTTCATGTCCTAAAAGAGCGAAAAGGGAATGCTAATACATTAACAGCTGCCTCTATATTTGCTTCTTTATATATGAAGAATCCGGGATCGGCTTTAATTATTACTTTGATGTCTACTATTAGTGAGCTATTAACAGACTATACGTCTGAACAAACCAAGCATTATATTCACTCAGTTCTAAAATTAGATGTCTCATATGCCTGGAGAGTAAAAGAAAAGGGCCTTGAAGAAAAGGTTTTAGTCGAGGATATTCAAGTTGGTGATAAGGTTGTAGTTTTTACTGGAGAAAAGATCCCCGTGGATGGAATCATAATAGAGGGGAACGGTACAGCAGATGAGTCTTCAATTACTGGGGAGTATATGCCGCGAGAGGTAAGTGGTGGAGATAATGTGTACGCTGGAAGTGTTTTGCAAAGTGGACATGTTACTGTAACAGTTGAAAAAGTAGGAGAAGATACATCCCTCTCTAAAATTGTGAAACTGTTGGAGGAAGCACAAGATAAACGCGCTCCTATTCAAAATATAGCCGATACAGTAGCTGAAAAAATGGTTCCTGTTTCTTTTGGTTTGGCACTTCTTACATTTTTCTTCACTCGAAACCTTAACAGAGCGATGAGTATGTTAGTTATTGATTTTATTTGTGGAATTAAATTATCAACGGCCACAGCTTTATACGCATCCATTGGACGTGCTGCAAAAGAAGGGGCTATTGTTAAAGGCAGTGATCATATTGAAAAGATGTCTAAACTAAATACAGTTATTCTTGATAAAACCGGAACTATTACAGAAGGAACGCCTGTGGTTCAGCAAGTAATTGCTGCTGAAGGCTTTAATCAAGAAGATGTCATTCGTTTAGCTGCGGCAGTTGAGAAAAATTCTACCCACCCTATTGCTGATGCAATTATGAAGCAAGCGAAAGATTGGAATATTTCAATTCCTAATAGAGACAATAATGCTCAGGTAGAAACAACGGTAGGAAAAGGAATTTCCACTTGGCTAAATGGTAAAAAAGTTGTTGTTGGAAGTTTACGTTTTATGAATGAATTAAAGATTAAAACAACTAACTTACTTCAACACATGCAAAACGACGAAAATGTAATTTATGTAGCCTATGATCAAACACTTGTAGGAGTAGTCAGCATTTTTGACAAAATACGTTCTGGTATGCATCGCGCAGTGAAAAATCTTCGACATCAAGGTATTAACGACATTATTATGCTCACAGGAGACAAGAGAACGGTTGCGAGAGAAATGGCGCGTCGCTTAAAACTGAACTGGTATCATGCAGAGGCTTTGCCAGAAGATAAAGCCTTTTATGTAAAAAGGTATGGGAGAACAGGGGCTGTCATGATGGTAGGTGATGGCATCAATGATGCTCCAGCTCTAGCTCATGCCCATGTAGGTGTAACGATGGGGGCTAAACGAACAGACATTGCTTCAGAAGCCAGTGACGTTATTATTACGTCTGATAACCCAGAAATGCTTTCTGAGTTAGTTGGACTATCTAAAAAGACCATGAACATTATTAAACAAAACTTTATTGCCACGTTTGCTATTAATGGTATTGCAATTTTATTTGGTGCTTTAGGTATCTTCTCTCCAATTGTGGGAGCAGCTATTCATAATGCGGCCACTATTGGTGTAGTAATAAATAGTGCAAGAATTTTATGGCTAGGGAGGGAAACCAATGAATCCCAAATTCTACGTTCTGCATGATATACCAGGTCGTATTCGATTTCATATCCCAGCATTGAGAGATAAGAAAAATCATGTGGAAATAGAGCATATGTTTTCTGCTTTAAAAGGTATAACGAGTGTGAGAATAGAACCCACTATTCAAACCATGCTTATATACTACGATGTTTCACAACTTTCTCGCAATACCATTTTTCGTTATGTATCTATCTTTTTTCAGCAAACGCGTTTAGATCCATTAGATGATATTATGATTCAAATGGATCCTGCCACACGAAATGATTGGCTACGTACATTGTTTTCTGGGGGATTACTTCTACTGGCAGGTATTCGAAAAGCATCTTTTTATAAACCAGATGCACTCGTATATGGAGCAGTAGTTGCGACAGGCTACACGGTCTTATCCCACGGTACGAGCAATAAAATGAGGCACCCAGATATTTTAACTGGAATTGTTACGATGTTATCTCTAGGGCCCTCAAATATGCTATATGTAGCAATGATTACATGGATTGTGAATGTATTGGAATTGTTACATGAAAAGCAGAAAGTGCAATCACAAAAGCTATCTACAATTACGTAAGATATTCATTCATACCTTTTGTATGAATTGATATAAAAAACTTAGGATTATGGGGGAGTTTTATAATGATTAATCGCGATTTTCTAATGGGATTTGTATCAGGAACAGTGGTAGGCGCAGTAGGCTACCGTTTATATGAACAAAACGGTGGGCAATTACAACGTTTGGTTCAACCTAAACAGGCATATGGTGGACAACAAACTATATCATCTTATCAACCTTCTATGGAAGAGCTTCAAGCACAGAAAGAGCGTCTAGAAGATATGATTGCTGAGCTACAAGTAAAATAATGATAAAAAGAGTGAGAGATAGTTCCAGGCTACCTCTCACTCTTTTTATTCATGATGAGGGAATCATTTTAAATGATTAAAAGCTTATTTACCGTACGCTAAAAAGTTTCCTGTGGTAAACTCTTGTTATTATTATATTCTGCAATTTGAAAATTATCAATAATTGTAGAGGGAAATGTTCTAATTTTACAAATGAGCAGAAGGAGTAATTTACTTTTTATTTAAACAGCGTTAAAAAGTTACAAATAAAACTCTTGACTTTACCTCTATAATTTTTGAAGAAAATTGCACGTACCGACCGTAAAAGTATACCTTTACGAACGTATGAAAAATTATCAGAACCAATTGTTTTATATATCCGTAAAAGTTAAAAAACACTTTATGAACGTTCATTGTTTAACATGTACTTTTGCGAACCTTTTTTAAAAACGGATATAAAAATCAGTTAATTGATGATTGGTATTACGATTACTATTAACCATATTAATCATGGATTCAAGACGTTTGTTTTCCATAACATCAAGCCCCAACATATAATCAATAAAAGCGATTTTTGATAGGGTAGCAACCATCAATGTTTCCAAATCATGCTGATCCATTATTTCATTAACGAGCTTATAAAGGTCATCTTTTCTATGTCTCATTACTTTTTCCTCTACAACAACAGACCTGTCTATTTTAAAAATGCTCATTCTTTCATTTCACCTTCTCACACATAATTAGTTATATTAGTATGCTCTTTTTACTGGTAATATATATGTTAGGTTTCTGTATAAGAAGAAAAATACAAATAAGACAATAGTAGATAACTGAATGGTTATTTTGAGGGGACTATTATGATAACTGATGATTTATTGCACTTTTTTCAATATGGCTTAAGTGCCCGAAGATTAATCTTTAGGTATATGAAACTTTATATTTTTATAACTATTGTTTTTATAGGCGCATATTTCATTTTTTGTTTTTACGCTAAAGAACATAATTTAAAGTATAGTATCATAGGATTCTTTCCTGGTAGTGGTGTAGTCCTCTTGTTAGGTGCATTATTTATTAATTACCAAGCAACAAGAGTGCTAAGAAATAAGTATAAATTTAAGGTGAAGCACAGAATTTTCTCAATGTACAGTAAGGATTGGGAATTATTTCAATTAATGATTTTGAAAGTTTATCTTGAAAGAAAACGTATTAATACTAAAGAAGCTATTGAACAACTAAAAGAAGATTTGAAAGAAAGAGCTGAATTTAAAATTAAAACCCAAGTTCCGTTTTATATAGGTTCTTTCATGATATTATTTATTCCTGTTTGGTCTGCAACAAATAATTCAGTATTTAAATCTGCGGGCAACCTAAAAGAATCCTATATTTATTTAATATTTATTGTGTTGGTTATAGTTTTTATTAATTTAACAGTTGGCAGTTTCAAGCAAATTGCTAAAATAGTATTTTTAAACCATCTGGTTAAAACTGAAGAATTGAATTATTTTCTAACGGCTTTAGCATACGAATATTATTTGGTCGAAAATGATTTAAGAGAAAATAATCTGCATATCCCTTATCATTCTAGAGGAACTATCAAGTTTAAATTAATTAAAAATGTATTAGATGATTATTATGAAAGATACCCAGAGCGAATATAAAATATATGATGAAAAGATTAAAAAAGGCAGCCAAATATTTTTGGCTGCCTTTTTAGCAAAATTACACAACTAGAATTATATTTTATCATCTTGAATTACTAATTGCATTTGAAATATATCTGATTCTGTAATTCCTGCCTTATTTAACTCATCTTTAAGGGTCATTCCCTCTTCGATCTTTATTTTCCTTTTAGTGCCGTATCTTAATGTAAAAATTCTCATTTGATACATTAACAAATTTCCCTTTCTAACACACATTTAAATTTTTTTAAAAATCTTCTTAGTTTTAAAGAGTTTGCTTCTCTACTACAACTGGGAGGATAAAAAGTCTTGTTTCCTACCTCTTCCTAAAATATTAACAAAAAGAGGTGATTTTATGAATTTACTTTTACTTAGTTCTGTTATTGGTGTTACTGGCAATGCTCTTTATCATGTGATTCGAATTTATTTTCTTATAAAAAAAGAAAGACAAAACATAAGAGTAAAAGGCTAATCTGCATTCCATTTCTGATAGGGTAGCAATAATCGGGAAAAATTTAGATTTCATCCTTGAAAAAAGAACATTTGTTCGTATATAATATATAGAACAAATGTTCTTTTATTTAAGGAGTTCTTTTGATGGATGATGGGCAGCTACCAAACAGAGTGATTATTTGTATAGACATGAAATCGTTTTTTGCTTCTGTTTCTTCTGTCATACGGGGCTTAGATCCGTTGAAAACAAGGCTTGCGGTGGTAGGAGATATCAAAAGGTCAGGATCTGTTGTGTTAGCTGCTACACCCTTATTAAAGAAAGAAGGGATCAAAACAGGAAGTCGTCTTTTTGACATTCCTAAAAGGAAAGATATCCATGTGGTGAATCCATCCATGGAGAGATATATCAAGGCTTCGAACTATATTTCGAGTTTGGTGTTACAGTATGTGGCTCCTGAAGACTTTCATGCGTATAGCATTGATGAGTTATTTATTGATGCGACAGCTTCGTTGCATTTATTCGCTCAAACACCAGAAGAACTGGCCCATAGAATCATCAACGAGATTTATCGCAAGACACGGCTGACAGCTACCGCAGGTATCGGTCCGAATCTCTTACTGGCGAAGGTGAGCTTAGATCATGAAGCCAAGAACAGCCCAACAGGAGTTGCCTATTGGCGATATGAGGATATTCCCTTTAAGTTGTGGTCCATTCATCCGATGAAGGATTTCTGGGGGATCTCGTCTGCTACGGAAAGGCGCTTAAATCGTTTGGGCATTCACTCCATAAAGGAACTCGCTCTTTCTTCAAAAGAGATGTTACAAAAGGAATTTGGCATACTAGGCGAAGAGTTGCACCAACATGCGAATGGCATTGATTACAGTCGCATTTCTGATGTATATATTCCTAGTTCTCGTTCCTTTGGAAAGAGTCAAATTCTATTCCGTGATTATACAAACCGAAAACAAGTGGAGTTATTGCTGTTGGAGCTATTGGACGATGTCTGTTTTCGCTTACGCATGCATCAAGTGGTGGCTCAAACGATCCATTTATCCATTGGCTACAGCAAACAAACAGGTGGAGGCTTCTCCAGACAAAAGAAAATGGGGAGAGCTTCGAACTTAAGTCAAGATATCTTTCCGTACTGTTTAACCATTTTACATACGTTTGATAGTGGAATGCCGATTCGCTCCATTGGCATTTCCTTATCGAACACACGCATTCAAGAAGAGGAGCAAATGAGTTTATTTGAAGACATTGACCAGCGTGAAAGAGCCTATGCACTTGCAAAAACGATCGATGACATTCGTCTTCGTTATGGAAAGAATAGCGTTCTACGGGCCTCAAGCTATCTCGATCATTCAACGGCTCGTTATCGAAACGGCCTTCTAGGAGGTCATAAAGCATAAAGGAGGAAAATAATATGCAGAACAGAGGAATGAAAAAATGGCGACCGTTCGCCACTATGCCAGAGCAATACAAAGGATTACAGGAAATTATAAAAAAACAAGCAGAGATACCACAACCTTTTTTAACAGAAGATCAAATGGAACAGATTAATTTCACTTTGATCGAAGCGCTTCATACACATAAAAAAGTGTACCTGACGTATTACAAGCATGGGCAGTGTATAACGGAAACAGGAATTATTCAATTTGTTGATTCTCTAGGAGATGTCTTTGTTTTTATAGATGAAGGATGTAAGCAAACAAACAAAATGAGGCTAAGTGAACTAATTGATGTTCGTTTCATGTAGTAGAAAATAATAAAACAGTTTATTTACATAAGATTTCCATACATAATTAGTATAAGCTTAAAAAGTACAGGATCATTTTCATAGATTCATTTAGTAATGTTATATAAGGGGGCTTTTAAAATGAAGCAGGTTTGGCATGAATTTGAACAGTGGTTGAGAATAAATCGGCCAGAAGCAGTAGGAACACTTAACGAAGCAGCTGCTGAATCAGAAATTGCAGCGGTTGAACAAAAGATGGGACTAACCTTCCCCCAAAACCTTAAAGACTGGTTAATGATACATAATGGACAGAGCGATGAGTATATAGGAGTTATTGAAAATTATACTCTATTACCTCTAGAGGAGATTCTGTATACGTGGCAAACCTTAAAAGAGCTTTTAGATGGAGGAGAATTTGAAGATTTTCCAGAAGTAGAACCTGTTGGACCAGTGAAAAAAGAATTGTGGTGGAACCCGCGTTGGATTTCGATTGCCACGAATGGAGGAGGAGACGATATTTGTATAGACTTGGATCCTGATGAAGGAGGAAAAGTCGGCCAAATTATCACCTTTTGGCACGATTGGGAACAGCGTGAAGTAATAGCAGATAGCTTAGAAGAATGGGTGATGGCTACGATAAATCATACAGATCATTAAAGGGGAGAAGCAAATGATAAAGCCGGATATAGAGAGAATCTATAAAATTCTTAAAGCACTTCCAGGTACGTCAGTGAAAGTAGAATTTGAAGATGAAGTGGGAGAAATTCTTTCTACTCCTTATTATATCTATCTTAAAAGCGAGTTTTTAGATGGACAATTAGGCTATAGAGAAGGTCTAGAAGCAAATTCCCTTATAGGAAATCAAGAAGGAGATTGGCAAGAAAGCTGGTTTGTCATAGGGTATGATGAAGAAATCGGCGGTGACCCGCTTTTTATTGATATAGCGAATGAAGATTATCCAGTTTTTACAGCTGAACATGGTATGGGTGAATGGGACGCTTTAGAAATATATGATTCTCTAGAAGAGTTTGTAGAAGATGTTACTTAATTATGGGTTAATTAAATACTTACCGAAAAGGCCGTTACTCCAAAAGAGTAACAGCCTTTTTTTCATTAGCAGTCATCAAATTTTCAAATTGACTTAGTACTTCTATACCTAATTCTGTAATCTCTGTTCCTTGTTTTCTCTTTCCGACTTTAATACACTTAACCTTATTTAACGTAGCTAACCGACGTCTCAATTGTGAATCAGAAAGGAAATAAGGGAGCATTTCTTGCATAACTCCTCTTCCTATATTTAAGCCCTGTTTTTTAAAAACCTTTAGTATTTTTAGTATAGATTTATAATCTTCTGTGAACCTTCCATTTTTTAAAAAGAGAAGAGCTTCTTCAATCTCCGAAAATGAATCATTTGCTAAATTAGAAGGCCTTTGTGATGACAAAATTTGATCTGGCAGGTGATTTTTAGTTACTGTATTACCTTCGACGATAACTATTAAATAGCGAATGAAATTTTCGAGCTCACGTATATTGCCTGGCCAATTATAATTTATTAAAAAATCTTTAACAATTGAATCAAATGTTAACCTTTTTTTATTTAGCTTAAAGAAGAAATCTATTAATATAAATAAATCTTCTTTTCTTTCTCGAAGTGGCGGGATGTTTAGTGGTAAGACGTTGAACCGAAAATATAAATCTTCTCGAAACGTACCTTCCTTAATCATTTCCTGTAAGTTTTTATTGGTTGCAGCAATTACTCGTACATTAATTGGTATAACTTTATGACCGCCTACACGCATTACCTGTCGTTCCTGAAGGACTCGCAAAAGGGATGCTTGAATATTTAAAGAAGCGTCTCCAATTTCGTCCATAAAAATAGTTCCATTATGAGCTAATTCAAACAATCCCATTTTGCCTTCTTTTTTAGCGCCTGTAAATGCTCCACCCTCATAACCAAACAATTCACTTTCGATTAAAGTCTCGGTTAACCCTGCAAAATTTACTGCTACAAACGGTCCATCTTTCCTTTCAGAATCATTATGTATGGCTTGGGCAAAGACTTCTTTTCCTGTCCCATTCTCTCCAGTGATCAAAACTGTATAGTCACTTTGAGCTAAACGATTTGCTTTCTGTTTGGCGGATACAATTAAATGGCTGTTTCCAATAATATTATCAAATGAGTATTTAGTTGTTAGACCCAGTTCTGTACTTTTCCGTCTAATTTCTTGTTCCATTCTTTGAACTCTCGTAACATCTTGAAACGTAATGACCAGTCCTGTAAATTTTTGATTAAAGGTTAATGGGACTTTAGACACTAGCATCGATCGGTTATTTATTTGAAATATGCTATCTAGTTGTTCTTTCTGCTTATTTAAATTTTCACTAATCTGAAAATTAGGTATAACCTCATTGTAATGCTTTCCAATATAGTTTATAGAAGGGAGTTGTAGAATTCGATGAGCATCTTCATTAATTAATGTAATGAATCCTTTTTCATCTAGCCCTACAATTCCTTCGTGGACTGCATTTAAAACAGATTCTAATTTCTGCGTTAACTCTTTCTCATTCTGAATAGATAATGATAAATTCCTTCCCATTTTCACAAAATCCCTAAAGAATTCTGCTGTATAAAAATGAGCATTTTCTAAAGATAGATTTAAAAGACGAGCAATATCGAGCATAGTTGTTAGATCGATAGGTCGGTTCTCTAAATCAATAATTTTTTTTATATGACTAGGAACTAACTCAACTTGTCCAAGTGTAATTGCCAGCTCGATGTTGTGAGTCTCTTTGGCATTTGTAACTCCTGGCACATAAGGAATTAATGTTAAATGACCAAAACCAAACGCATGCAGAAGGTCAATAGAATCTCTAACATTCTGTATATAATTAGTAACCAATAAAATTTTTGTTTGAGGAGCCAAATCTAGAAGTTGCTCTAGCTTCGCAATTCGGATAGATCGTCTAGCAAGCATAACAGGAATGCTCGGTTTCAGGACTTTAATAGTATCTTCAAGCACTGGGCTTGATAATACAACCAAATCTGCTTTATTGATCATCTCCTTATTTAATTGTAGAGATTCATAACATGTCTCAATACGAATTTTCGATCCAAAAAACATCCTTAGATTTTCCTCAAATGTTTTGCATACTTTTTTACTGATAGTCACCAGAAGTATAGTAGGTTTTTTCATTATTTTCTCCTTACCCCACGGTTGCATTTTGCTCTTATTCTATCAGATTTTAAATGGAATTAAAAAGGACCCCATTTTATTAATACACCAATCGTTAAAAAGATAGCAGCCAATACAGCCCAGATAACAGTTAAAGGAATCATAAATCTCAGCCATTTACCATATGAGATACCACTAGTAGCCAATATAGCCATTAAAACCCCTGATGTTGGATTAATACAGTTTACTACTCCCTCACCAAACAAAACGGACTGTACGGCTACTTGACGGGTAATGTGTAACAAATCTGCAAGCGGTACTAGTATTGGCATTAACATCGTTGATTCACCAGAGCCAGATGAAATTAAAAAGTGAATAGCGGCACTACCTATGAACATACCTAACGTTCCAGTAACTGGAGAAAGGGGCGCTAAAAGAGTTGAAAGGCCATGAACAATTGTATCTAAAAGTTGGCCTTGCTCAAGCAAAATAATGACTGCGCGTGCCATTCCTACAATTAAAGCTCCATATACAAGTTTTTGACATCCATCCATGAATGTTTTAGCAATATCATTAACTTTCATACGAGAAATAATCCCTGCACCTATAGCAATAAAAATAAACAAGCCTGCCATCTCGTTTTCAGTCCATTTAAAGATAAGTGTGCAGATAATGAATGCTAATAGAGAACCTCCTGAAAATAATAAAACAATTTTGTGTTGCAATGTTAATTTCTCTGTTTTTATTTCGTTCTCGTTTATACCTAAAGAATTAGGAAAACGGTCTAAACCCAAAATACTTTGGCTAATATCCTTCTTGATTTTACGTGCATACCAATAGATATAACATATGGTACACAATAGAAAAGTTAGATAAATCACAATACGAAAACTCATCCCAGATAACAAAGGAAGCTCCGCAATTCGTTGGGATAACCCTAAGGTTTGTGGACTTATTAATGAAACATTCCATCCTGCATACGTACCAAGATAGATAAGAGATACACCAAAAATGGCATCTGATTTTAATTTACGCGCAATCATTACTCCTATTGGAATAAAAGCTATAACAGAATTAACAATGATACCTGTGGTGCCTAGTATAGAAAACATTAAACAAATAGGAATGATAAGAAGAAGAACTCTTCCTTTACATAAATTTATAACATTACGAATAAATGTATCAATGGCTCCGGTTTTATCAATAACAGCTAGTGCGCCACCTGTAAATAAAATAAGGAAAATTAGGGGCGCTCCAGCTACCATTCCAGCTTGAATAGCTGTAAAAATCTCAAGGAAATTAACAGGAGTGGACTTAACCAAGTGATAGCTTCCAGGAACGGTCATGGTAATGTCACCTTTTTTTACTCGATCAAATACTCCAGATGGAACAAGGTACGTAGCAATAGTGCAGAAGATTAAAATATAAAATAAAAGGACATAGGCGTCAGGTTTAAATAACTTACGTTTAATAGGTTTATGGACTGTTTTTTCAGCTGTAGATTGCATAAATATAAATCCCCCTTCAATTTAACTTGTACACAGTTCAGAAAAATGCTCGCTCCTCTCTAATGATTTTAATTATTCAGAATTTTAAACCCCTGAAAATTTTTGTTACTTTACACACTTACAATAAATGCAAAAAGCATGCCAAATACTTAAACCCCTAAATTAAGCCTTTAAAGTATTTTACATTAAAAGAATAGAATTTATAGGATCGTTTATAGGTTATTAACCAAACAAAAAACATCCTATAAAAAGAAAGTAAATTAAAAATATACAAATTTACTAAGAAAACAAAGTTGGCAAGGTTCTTGCATTGGTATTAATTGAGGCCGCGTACGGCTCACCAAACAGATATTGTAGAGCTCAGAGGAGGAATTATATTGGGTAAGTTGTTAACACCGCAAACTATTCATAGTTATTTAGAAGAACATGAACAAGCTATGCTAGATGATTTAATTAAATTTGTAAAAAAAGAATCGCCTTCACGTAATAAAAAGTTAGTAGACGAATGTGGTGCATATTTAACTGACCTGTTCCAATACCGATTAGATGTGGAACACTATGAAGTAATAAAAGAAGATAAAGTGGGAAATCACATGAAGTTTACAATAGGAAAAGGAGAACAACAAATTTTAATTATAGGACATTTTGATACGGTTTGGGAGAAAGGTAGACTTAAACTTAAAAAAGAAGGAAACAAGTTGTTTGGCCCTGGAATCTTGGATATGAAAGGGGGAATTATTCAATCTCTATGGGCAATAAAAGCAATTCAAGAATTGCAGCTTCCTCTTAATAAAAAAATTGTTTTTCTTTGCAACTCCGATGAAGAAATTGGTTCGATTGCCTCTAAAAAATATATTGAAGAGGAAGCTAAAAAAAGTGAAGCCGTGCTCGTTGCTGAGCCTGCTGTGGCTGGTTCAGGAGCCTTAAAGACTTCTCGTAAAGGGGCAGGGATTTTCAACTTAAAAATATGGGGACGTGCAGCTCATGCCGGTAATCATCATGAAGACGGTGTAAATGCGATTGAAGAATTAGCTAAACAAGTAATAGTACTACAAAGATTAACTGACTATCAAAAAGGGACAACTGTTAATGTGGGAACAATTACTGGAGGAAGTGGAATAAACGTGGTTCCCGAATACGCAGAAGCAAATATTGATTTGCGTGTCTCGACAGAAGAAGAGGCAAAAAGAGTGACGGACATCATTTTAAACTTAAAACCACTTTCAAAAGGAATCAAACTTGAAGTAACTGGCGGGATGAATCGACCTCCTATGGTCAAAACTGAACAAACAAAGGAACTATTCGAATGCGCTCAATCTATTGCTAACGAATTAGATATAGCGTTAACAGAGGAAGCTGTTGGAGGGGGCAGTGATGGAAATTTCACCGCCGCGATAGGTACTCCTACACTGGATGGTTTAGGTGCTTGTGGTAAAGGAATTCATGCTGCGCATGAACATATACAAATTGATAAGCTAGCTGAACGTTCATCTTTATTGGCTAATTTATTGTTGAAAATATAAGGATTACACTACAATTTAATCATTTTAGCCAAACGGAAAAACAGTACGCCGGGCGTGAAAATGAAAAAGTTCAGTTACAATTAAAAACTCTATGAGCGCAGCAGTAGTATATAAAGACGCACTATTCTTTAGTAAACAAAGAATAGTTGAATAAACACATGTGCTGCTTAAATAAATATGCTGTAAAAAAGCACTCACAAGAGTGCTTTTTACTTTGCCTTAAGAAATGATTTTACAAACAATCATGATACATATGGGTATTTCTACACTCGCTGTGCACAAAAAACTGGAAAAAATTCTCTTCGTTCATTTATAATAATAGAGAACTATGTCGAATCCTAAATATTGGAGAGATTACTATATGAGAAGAATACTTCCTTTTATAATTTTTACCATTTACTGCATTCCATATGTTTATCTATCTATACGAAAAGATTTTGAAGATGATTCAAAAATAAACTATATAATCATGGCCATGGTTACAGTCGTACTATCTTATCTAAGCGGGCTGATTAGAGCAGATTTGTCACTTATTTTAGGAAATATCGTTTCTTTTAGTACTTCATATTTTTATAACGCGTTAAGACTTCCTGATCCAAAATGGGAAAAATACTTTTCGCCTGTTACTTCGGTTGAGCAAATCGTACTCATAAGCCTTGCGGCGCTTGTACTGCAGATGATTGTTTATACAGTTGCTAGAAAGCGAGCGAAGAGATACATTCGTAACGCTATGGTTTCAAAATAGCAAAAAAGAGAGTTAGTCATTTGATGGGCCAGACTCTTCAGATGACTAGCTGAAAGAAGGGGTAAAAAGAAATTCATTCTGTATGAGAAGATAAAGTGATTAAAAACATTGAAAAAAATGCTCTTGCAGTCAAACGAGGAGGGAAGAATAGCAGCGTTATGAGGCGTGTGCTTATCTGCTTTAAAAAGGATACAAATCAATTAGATAAGTTAGTTATACAACTCCCAAATATGTAAACGCAAACAAAAAGTTGTGTATTTCTCTTCCTACTTTAATTATACCACATAAAAAAATGCCGATATAGACTGTTTATTCTCATTTACTGCTGGTAAAATCAATAAAACATTACCGGTTAGGAGAGATGTTGAATGAACTCTTTAGTTCTTAGCTTTCAAGAAATAAAAGATACACAGCTTTCACTTGTTGGAGGAAAAGCTTTAAATTTAGGCGCGTTATCAAAAATTCAAGGAATACAAGTACCGGAAGGATTTTGCGTGACAGCGGCCGGGTATCAAAAAGCTCTTGAACAAAATGAAACATTTCAAGCGTTACTGAACCAGCTGACGATGCTAAATGCTGATGATCGAGATCAAATTGGTGAAATCAGCGAAAAAATTCGCCAAACCATTATGGAAATAAAAATTCCTTCTGACGTTGTAAAAGCAGTTATTCATTCTCTCTCTCAGTTTGGGGAAGAGCATGCTTATGCAGTTCGTTCAAGTGCGACAGCTGAAGATCTGCCACATGCTTCTTTTGCTGGTCAGCATGACACCTATTTAAATCTCAGAGGCAAAGAAGCCATCCTTGAGCACATTAGCAAATGCTGGGCTTCCCTGTTTACAAATCGCGCGGTAACCTACCGTATAAAAAATGGATTTGACCATAGTCAAGTGCACGCATCGGTTATTGTTCAACGAATGGTTTTCCCGCAGGCTTCAGGTATTTTGTTTACCGCTGACCCAGTCACTTCTAATCGAAAGCTGCTATCCATTGATGCAGGATTTGGACTTGGAGAAGCGCTGGTATCTGGTTTGGTATCCGCCGATTGCTATAAAGTACAAGAAGGAGAAATCGTCGATAAAAAAATAGCAGCTAAAAAGGTAGCTATCTACGGATTAAAAGAAGGTGGAACAGAAACCAAGGAAGTTCATTTTGATCTGCAAAAAACGCAAGCGCTCACTGACTCTCAAATTTTACAATTAGAACGCGTTGGAAGACAGCTTGAAGCTTATTTTGATTGTCCTCAAGATATTGAATGGTGCTTGGCTGATGATACATTTTACATTGTCCAAAGTCGCCCAATCACTACTTTATATCCAATTCCTGAAGCAGCTGATCAAGAAAATCACGTGTATGTATCTGTTGGACACCAACAAATGATGACCGATGCCATGAAACCACTGGGATTGTCTTTTTTTCTGTTAACGACTAATGCACCGATGCGTACAGCCGGTGGAAGGCTGTTTGTCGATGTCACGCCTACGCTGGCTTCCCCTGACAGCAGAAAAAGGATGTTAGGTGCCATGGGACAGCATGATCCGCTTATGAAAGACGCACTTACAAGCATAATAGAACGCAGAGATTTCATAAAATCTTTATCCAACGATCAAAGTTTCGGTAAAAGCAATAAAAGCGTGCCGCCTACGAAGCCTAAGGTACAAATCGAAAACGACTTTACAATCGTTTCTGACTTGATCAAGAAGAATCAAGCTTCAATAGAAGAGCTAAAACAAACCATCCAAACGAAGTCAGGGCCGGAATTAGTCGATTTTATTTCAGAAGATATCGGGATATTAAAGAAGATTTTATTTGATCCACAAAGTACAGCTGTGTTTATGGCCGCTATGGATGCTTCATCATGGATTAATGAAAAAATGGAGACATGGTTAGGTGAAAAAAACGCAGCAGACGCGCTTTCTCAATCCGTACCAAACAATATTACTTCAGAAATGGGTCTGGCGCTATTGGATGTCGCAGATGTAATTCGCCCTTATCCAGAAGTCATGCATTATTTAAAACATGTAAAAGATGATAACTTTTTAGAAAACCTGGTTAAGTTAGAAGGCGGACAGGAAACCAAAGACGCTATCTATGATTATCTCAGCAAATACGGAATGCGATGTCCCGGGGAAATCGATATTACGAAAACTCGGTGGAGCGAAAAGCCAGCTGCACTTATCCCTGTGATTCTTGGTAATATTAAAAACTTTGAGGCTAGCGCCAGCAAACAAAAATTTGAAAAAGGTTTGCAGGAAGCCTTAAAAAAAGAGAAAGAGCTATTAAGTAGATTAAAGCAATTGCCCAATGGCGAACAAAAAGCAAAAGAAACAAAAGAAAGAATTAATCTCCTCCGAAATTTTATCGGTTATCGTGAATATCCCAAATACGGGATGATTAACCGTTATTTTGTTTATAAGCAGGCTCTCCTGAAAGAAGCCGCTCTGCTAGTAAAAGCCCGCGTTATTGATGAACTAGAAGATATATACTATTTGACATTTGAAGAACTTCAAGAAGTTGTGCGCACACATAAACTGGATTACCAAATCATCAGTAAACGAAAAGAAGAGTACAAATTATATGAAAAGCTAACGCCTCCGCGTGTGATTACGTCTCAAGGTGAAATTATTACAGGTGCGTATAAACGAGAAAACCTTCCGTCCCAAGCAATTGTAGGTTTACCGGTTTCTTCCGGAGTGATAGAAGGGCGAGCGCGCGTCATTTTAAACATGGAAAAAGCTAATCTATCAGATGGAGATATATTAGTCACTTCCTTTACTGACCCTAGCTGGACCCCGTTATTCGTAGGGATAAAGGGGCTTGTTACGGAAGTTGGCGGACTGATGACTCACGGCGCAGTCATTGCACGTGAATACGGATTGCCAGCGGTTGTCGGAGTAGAGAATGCTACTCGGCTAATAAAAGACGGTCAGCGAATTCGCGTACATGGAACAGAAGGGTATATTGAAATACTGTAAAAGCCAAAAATACTTGCACTATTTTATCTAATTAATAGATGAAGATTTGTCTAGATTTCTTTGCGCATCTTCAGTTCATACAAAAAGGCAGGCCACAATGGCCTGCCTTTTTTATATTGGTAACAAAGTAGATTGAAACGTCAAATGCTGACTTTTTTCGTAGCTGTCTGCTGCACATGCTCCATAAACAGCTTAAACAAGTTCAGCATTGAATTATGTTCTTTTGCCATCATTTCTGGATGCCACTGGACGCCGACTACAAATTGATTTCCTTGTTTTTCAATGGCTTCAATGACTCCGTCTTTTGCCCATGCGGAAACTTCAAAGCCTGACGCTACGTCTTTAATCGCTTGATGGTGAAATGAATTAATAAGAGCTTGATTACCGTAAAGGTCATGTAGGCGTGTTCCGTCTTTAATCATGATGGAATGAGAAGGGTCGCTTGTATTGTTGTATTGATCATGTTTGATAAATGACTCTTTAATGTCTGACATGTCTTGATAAAGCGTGCCGCCGTAAGCAACGTTTAAAATTTGTAAACCGCGGCAAATCGCTAATACGGGCTTTCCTTGATCAATCACATGCTTTAACAATAGATGTTCAGACTGATCTCGTGCTAAAAAAGGTGAACCTGTTTTGGTTGTCGGTTCTTCACCGTATAAAAGGGGATTGACGTCTTGTCCACCTGATAAAATCAACCCGTCTATACTTTCTGCCTGCGCTTTAATCATTTCTTCATCTTCTAGTACTGGCAAGATAAAAGGAACTCCGCCGCTTAGCGCTGTTGATTCGATATAGTCGTTATTCACATACGCTCGCTTATAGCCTGGAAAGCGTCCTCCTTGATCCACAATAATGCTTCCTGATATACCAATTAAAAATCCCACTGTTGTTTTCTCCTTTTTTGTTAAATTACCATTTCTTAAGATGTTTTTTCTTTTTTACTGCGTTGATAAAGTGTTTTCAATCGCTTGCTTTATAAGAAATAAATGGTTCTTTTATTCAACTATTATACATATATACCATATTTATTTAATAGAAAATGGTATAATAGCCTCTGTGTGTCAAAAATACTAATTGCCAAAGGTAGAAGGTAGTGCTACAATTGTTCACATTCCTACTATTCTTCTTATTATAGTCGGATTAAAATTTTATACAAGGAAATAGGAGTGATTTTAGTGAAAAGGACTTATTTACTTTTCATCTCTCTTTTAACCATTGTCCTCATGGTAGCAGGGTGCAGTGGTAACGCAAGTGAAAATACTTCAAGTGAAAAAGAAGGAAAAGAAGGCGGAACGCTAAACGTCGCGTCTCAAAGTGAGCCAGCAACGCTAGATGCTCAAATCACTGGGGACTCAGATGTGAAAGATGCAACGCGCAGTATCTATGAAGGGTTAATGATTTTAGACGACAAAGGAAATCCTAAGCCTGACTTAGCGTCTAAAGTAGATATTAGCGATGATAAAAAAACATACACGTTCCAATTAAGAAATGGGGTTAAATTCCATAACGGTAAAGAAATGACTGCAGATGACGTTGTCGCTTCTATTAACCGCTGGATTAAGCTATCATCCCTTGGAAAAACAAACTTCTCTGGTGCTGAAATGACAAAAACCGGTGATTATACGGTAGAGCTTCATTTACCATCACCAAATGTTAACACGCTATCTTTATTAGCTGATCCAATCCCCGCAGCAGCTATTTTACCAAAAGAAGTGGTTGACAATGCATCTGATGAAGGGATCAAAGACTACATAGGAACAGGTCCATATAAAGTAAAAGAGTGGAAGAAAAATCAATATCTTTTATTAGAAAAATTTAAAGATTATTCTTCGAAAGGCCGCGAAGTTAAGAAAACTCCTCACGTCGATGAAATTAAGATTAGTTTCGTAAGCGATGAGTCAACTAGGATTTCTGGTATTACAACCGGACAATTTGACGTTGCGCTATCTGTATCAAGCGATAATGCCAAACAAGTTGAAGGCAGTCAAAATGCAAAAGTAGAAACATCACCAGGCGGATTTATGGGACTTTTCTACAACGCAGATAAAGGCGTCTTTAAAGACATCAATGCGCGAAAAGCAGTTAACGCAGCTCTTAACTCAAAAGATATCTTAGACAGTTCTTACGGAAGCTCAGATTATTACAAGCTTTCTTCATCCATTGTGAACAAAGAGTATCCAAACTACTACAGTACAGCTGGAAAAGAAGAATATAACCAGCATGATAAGAAAAAAGCAAAAGAATATTTGAAGAAATCTGGTTATAACGGAGAAGAAATTCGCTTAATGGCGTCTCGTGATTACCAAGATCAATACAATACAGCTGTTGTGGTTCAACAAGAATTAAAAGACATTGGTATGAATGTAAAATTAGAAGTATACGACTGGGCGACATTCAGCGATAAAATGAGTGATACAAACCAATGGGACATCTATCCTGTTGACTGGAATGCTCGTTCTACCATCTTCCAAGGATTCTGGACGACAAAAGGTACATCAGTTGAAAAATCAATGGACTACTTAAACAAAATTAAAGCTGCTCCTTCTGTTAAAGAAGCTCGCGGTGACATTGATGCCATCCAGCAATACGTATGGGACGAGCTTCCGTTCACGCTTATTGGTCATAAAGTGAACATCAATGCCGTTTCTAACAATTCAAAAGGCTATGAGTATAATTTAGGTCCAATTTTCTACAATATGAGTTTAACAAAATAATATCTTATTATTCTAATAAACAGAGGGCTTACGCTCTCTGTTTTAGAAAGGAGTTTACGATGGGAGCTTATACACTTAAGAGACTTTTTGCACTAATTCCTGTTTTATTCATTGTATCTATTGTTGTGTTCTTAATTACACGCTTAACGCCTGGGAGTCCCGCAGCAATCATTTTAGGACAAGGCGCAAGTCCGGAACAAATTGCAGCGCTAAGCAAAGAAATGGGATTGGATGAGCCTATTGTCAATCAATACTTTATCTGGCTATCTAACATCTTTCACGGAGATTTTGGTTATTCCTACTTTTTAAATAAACCTGTGCTCGGGGCAATTTGGGATAACGTAGGTCCTACGGTTTCTCTAGCTATACTTGCGCAAATTTTTGGCGTGGTGTTTGCTTTACTATTTGGTATATATGCAGCTAAACATAAAGGAACGATTCGTGATGAAAGCATTATGGGAGCCAGCCTTTTAGGTATCTCTATTCCTAGCTTTCTTCTCGGTTCATTCCTTATTTTGCTTTTTGCTGTACAGCTTCGAATTTTCCCTGTTTCAGGATACGTTCCGTTAAATGCCGGATTATTTGAATACTTAAAGTATTTAGTTTTACCAACGATTACGCTTGGAGCGATTCAAGCTGCATTAATTACACGTATGACGCGTTCATCTTTACTCGATACCATTTCTGAAAACTTTGTTAAAACGGCAAAAGCAAAAGGATTAAATGAACGCACAATTATGCTTAAGCATACGCTGCGCGTGAGTTTTTTACCGATTTTAACAGTTATCGGAGAATCATTTGCGGGACTTGTGACCGGAGCGGCAGTAACAGAATCATTATTTAACATCCCGGGATTAGGTCAGCTGATTGTTTCATCAATTGAACGCCGTGATTACGCGCTTATTCAAGGAGCTGTACTTTTAATTACGGTTGCTTATGTGGTCATCAATTTAGTTGTTGATTTGCTGTATGCCGTGATCGATCCGCGTGTACGCAATTCTTATCATGATTAAAGGAGGGTGATGAATGTGAATGCACAACAAAATACAGAGACCATTTCAGTAACTTCAAAGAAAAAAAGAAACCCAGCGGCAGCGCGTTTCTTCTCAAATCGTTTGCTAGTAAGAGGAGCGATACTTATTTTATTATCTATTTTGATTGCTGTTTTTGCTCCGCTCATTTCTCCTTTTGGCAGCTTACAAATCGACCCTGCAAATCGATTAGCACCGCCGTCAAGCACGCACTGGTTTGGAACGGATAACTTTGGGCGAGATGTATTTAGTCGGACAATGTACGGCGTCAGAATATCGTTAATGATTGGAGCCGCAGTAACGATTATTGCTACTGTACTGGGTTTAATCGTTGGACTTTTATCTTCTTATTATAAAATTCTTGATTATATTTTAATGAGAATTTGTGACGGCTTGTTTGCTTTCCCGTCTATTTTACTAGCAATTGCCATCATGTCTGCTTTAGGACCTAAAACAAGCAATGTTATTATCGCACTGAGCCTTGTATTTATTCCTTCGATTGCGAGAATTGTTCGTTCAGCTGCGCTTGTTGTAAAAGAAAAAACATTTATTGAAGCGCTAAAAGCTCAAGGAGCAAGCTCACTTCGAATCATTTGTTTTCATATGGCGCCAAACGTCTTATCGCCTTTAATCGTTCAAGTAACATACGTGTTTGCCGTGACGATTTTAACAGAGGCTTCGCTAAGCTTTTTAGGAGCCGGAATTCCTGCGCCAACACCAAGCTTAGGAAATATGCTGTATGACGGAAAGCTTGCAATTTACAACGCGTGGTGGATGACCGTGTTTCCGGGTGTATTTATCATTTTAATTGTACTTGGCCTTAATTTATTTGGTGACGGTCTGCGCGATTGGTTAAATCCGAAAAACGTAATGCTGAAGAAAAGGAGGAAAAAACGTTGAGTAACGCCCTTTTAAAATTAGAAGACTTACAAGTAACTTTTACAACGTATAGCGGAGAAGTAACGGCTGTTGACAATGTATCTCTTCAATTAAATAAAGGAGAAGTATTGGGCATTGTCGGTGAATCCGGATCTGGAAAAAGCGTAACGTCCGAATCTATTCTTCAGTTATTAGATGAAGACCTAACAAGCTACGATGGTAAGATTTTGTTTGAAGGAAAAAACTTATTAGACATGTCTTCAAAGCAAATTCAAAAGCTAAGAGGAAACGAGATCTCAATGATTTTCCAGGATCCCATGTCGTCATTAAATCCTGTTATGCCAATTGGAAAACAAATTGCTGAAGTGATTCGTCTGCATCAAAAAGTCTCTAAAAAAGAAGCGCAAAAGAAAGTCGTAGAGCTTTTAAGACTAACTGGCATTCCGTCTCCAGAGCAGCGAGCAAAAGAGTATCCGCATGAAATCTCGGGAGGAATGAGGCAGCGCATTATGATTGCGATGGCTTTAGCCTGTGAGCCGAAGCTTCTTATTGCCGACGAGCCAACAACGGCTTTAGACGTAACCATTCAAGCGCAAATCCTTGACCTTATGATGGATTTAAAAGACAAGCTCAACATGGGCGTGCTGTTCATCACCCATGACTTAGGAGTTGTCGCTAATATTTGTACAAAAGTAGCTGTGATGTATTTAGGACAAGTGATGGAAGAAACGGACGTTAAAACGCTGTTTTCAAAGCCGCTTCATCCTTATACAATGGGCTTAATTAAGTCGGTTCCTCACTTAGATGGCGACCGAACAAAAGAGCTTTCGTCCATTCCAGGAACGGTTCCGCCGCTTTCAAACGTGCCGGACGGCTGTCGTTTTGCACCAAGATGCCCGTTTGCAACGGAAAAATGCCATAAAGAAGTACCTGTTTTAGAGCATGCCGATGATACGCATCGCGTTCGATGCTGGCACTATGAAAAAATTCAAGAAGGAGAGGTTGCGTATGTCTAGTGAAGCAAAGCAGCAAAGTGCCAAGCCCTTGCTTGAAGTTCGCAACCTGCAAAAATATTATCCGGTTCGTTCTGCCTTAGGGAAAGCGAAGGGCCAAATCAAAGCAGTTCAAGATGTATCCTTTGATATTTATGAAGGCGAAACGTACGGACTAGTAGGTGAATCTGGGTGCGGGAAAAGTACAGCGGGGCGCACGCTTTTAAAATTAGTAGAACCAACGGGCGGAGAAGCACAGTTTAATGGAGAAAGTATTTTCGAATCTAAAGCATCACGCTTGCGGACAATTCGTAAAGATTTACAAATGATTTTCCAAGATCCGCATACTTCTCTTAATCCAAGAAAAAAAATTGGTGCTTCCATTCAAGAAACATTAACAATTCATAATGTAGGTGCCAAAAGCGAACGAAAGCAGCTTGTCATTGAGTTATTAAAAAAGCTTGGGTTTAATGAAGAAGATTACAACCGTTATCCGCACGAATTTTCAGGCGGCCAGCGCCAGCGCATAGGCATTGCGCGTTCATTAATTTTAAACCCAAAGCTTATCATTTGTGATGAGCCGGTTTCAGCACTGGACGTATCCATTCAAGCACAAATCTTAAACTTACTGCGCAGTTTGCAAAGAGAAATGAAGCTTTCATATCTCTTTATCTCCCACGATTTAAGCGTCGTAAGACATATTGCAGACCGCGTTGGCGTGATGTATTTAGGAAGATTAGTAGAAGAAGGGCCAACAGATGAGATTTTTTCAAATCCTCGTCATCCTTACACAAAACTTCTTTTATCATCTGTCCCGGCAATTCACGAACATGAAAAACGCGAAAAAATTGAGGTTAAAGGTGAAATTCCTTCTCCTCTTAATCCACCTTCAGGCTGTGCGTTTCATAAAAGATGCCCGTTCGCATTTGACCGCTGCATGAAAGAAACACCTGAAGACACAGTGATTGACAGCAAGCATAAAGTAAAATGTCATCTATATAATTAATGTGAAAAGTTGTAGCGATATGGAAGACAACCGTATTGATACAGTAGAACAATTGAATAGACATAAATGAAAAAAGTCACTAGTGCCTCTAGTGGCTTTTTTCCTGTGAAAACCGCGGGTTCCAAGGATAGTGAAAAGTCATTATTTAGCATATTAGATTCATTTTTATATAAAAGATATGAATAACCCTTACTAACCTACCTATCCTAATATATGGAGATATGAAAACAAAACGTGTTATGATGGTATCGGTGATAATTATGGGTAAAAAAGCAGACAAAACGAACGTAATGCGAATTTTAGATCAGAAAAAAATTGAGTACAATTATTATTCTTATGAAACTAAAAATCTGAGTGGAGTACAGGTAGCTACTTCGCTCGGAGAGGATCTTGCTAAAGTCTTCAAGACACTTGTGACCGTAGGGAAATCAAAAGAACATTATGTCTTCATGGTACCGGTTGAAAAGGAGCTTGATTTAAAGAAAGCGGCAAAAGCAGCTGGTGAAAAGTCCTTAGAAATGATTCCTCAAAAAGAGCTGTTACCTCTTACAGGATATGTTCACGGCGGGTGTTCTCCTATCGGAATGAAAAAGCAGTTCACAACCTTCATCGACTCTACGGCAGAAGACTGTGAAACGATTTACTTTTCAGGCGGGCGTGTAGGTCATCAGATACAGCTACCACTAAGTGACTTATCAAAAGTAATTCGTATACGTCCGGCAGACATCACAAAAGATAGTTGAAATGTAGTTCCCTTGAGCGAAACGCACTTAGACATAAGCGTTTCGCTTTTTTAATTGCTTTAATTACTGTTGGAATAACGAAAAATAAAAGTAAAAATATAGAAAAAATGATATTATATAGATAATGCATGGGGGTTTTATAAAAAAACTAGGAGGAAGACAGAAATGATTAAATCAATTATTGGTGGGTTCATTTTATCTTTTATTCTTTTAGTAGCATGTACAATAGCTAACGTAAATTCAGAAACAGTACTTTTCACCGCTTTCATTATATTAGTGGGGCTAGCTCTTATCATATCTGGAGTAGCTGTAAGCGGTGATCGAATGAGAGCTAACCTTTCCACAGAATCAAAAACGGACAAGAAGTGGAGAATTACAAACTCTATAAACCTTATGTTAGCTGCCGCTCCAGTTCTCGGGGTATTTCTTCTCATTCATTACTTTGTATAGTTTATTCTTCGACATGTAAGAGCAAGCCGCAAGGTCCTAAAAAACAAACTAATTATTCATAAGATAATAGCGAAAAGAGGTGCTAGGATGAAAGAAATCACTTCAACTATGGTGAACCCGACAATAAAAAAGCTGTTATCTTATGCCACTTTAGAAGAGAAGGTTGATGGAGAATATAAAAAATACACTTGTTTGCCAAGTCGGAAATTATATAGTATTGAAGTAAATGGAGAAACAGTTAGCTGTATAGGAGTTGAATTTCTTAACGCCAAGGAAGCTGTTGTAAAACATATAGCTGTTTTACCAAAAGAGAGAGGGAAAGGAATAGGAAGCAGCATGATTAGCTTTCTTTGTAAGAACTATGATATACATTCTATTTTTGCTGAGACAGATAAAGAGGCAGTAAACTTTTATTCTAATTTTGGCTTCCAAATAACAAGTTTAGGTGAAAAATATCTCGGAGTGGAACGCTTTTTGTGTGAATTTAAAATCAAATGAGCCAAATTAAGGTTGCCAATGTAACAAAATTATAGAACATCTATGGCTGTATATATATTAGAGGATAAGATTAAAATTCGATAATTATCTTAAATTTAGGTTAGAGCTTAGTACAAGTTATGTTTATTCTACATATTATGTAAATGTAAGCAGCTTACACTCTCAAGTTGAAAAGAGTATTTTCTTAACCATGTTCTTACTTAAAGAACGTGGTTTTTTTCTGTTTCACATATAAATTAGAAAACCAAACTTTGTAAAATTTTTGTATAAATAATTAGAAAATATTATATTTTCTAATAAATCAATAGTACAATATATAAATAGAAGGGAGGATTAACACTACATATGTAATAGACAGCAGCCGCTTTTAAACCCGCTTATTTTGTATCTATAGGTGATATCAAAATGAATTATTCAACCTTTTTTAAGCGCTCTCATTATATAAATAATTGGTTGAACAGGTTTTATAGAAAGCAATACAATCTAGCTGTTAAAAAAGATTTGCTGGTAAATTACTTACTACTTCATGTTACAGGAGAACCAACATTAAACACTCAAAGAAAAGAGGGATCACTCATGGCTCATACCAGTGAAGCTGCAAACAACAGGCGTGTTACAAGTAATATTTTTAAAGGATCTGTTGGGAATTTAATTGAATGGTACGATTGGTACGTTTACTCTGCTTTTGCCGTCTATTTTTCATCGCAATTTTTCCCAGAAGGCGATCCAACAAGTCAGCTGCTTAACACAGCGGCAATCTTTGCCGTCGGTTTCTTAATGCGTCCAATCGGTAGTTTATTAATGGGACGCTACGCGGACCGATATGGTCGCCGTGCTGCGCTTACCTTATCTATTACGATTATGGCGAGCGGTTCTTTGATTATCGCTTGTACCCCCAGCTACAGTACGATAGGATTATTATCTCCTATTATTCTAGTACTCGCACGTTTGCTTCAAGGAATCTCCTTAGGGGGAGAATACGGAACGTCTGCAACTTATCTTTCTGAAATGGCAAGCAGCGGGCGAAGAGGATTTTATTCAAGCTTTCAGTATGTAACGCTTGTTGCTGGTCAGCTGGTAGCATTAGGTGTTCAAATTATTCTGCAAAACGTTCTCAGTGAAGCAGATATGATTTCATGGGGCTGGCGTATTCCTTTTGTCATTGGAGCTATCGGAGCGCTAAGCGTTTTATGGCTGCGCCGTACAATGGATGAGTCAGAACAATTTTCTAAAATGGACTCTGAAAGCCGTGAAAACGCAGGGACTATTAAAGCACTTATGAAGCATCCTAAAGCAGTATTAACCGTTATTGGCTTAACTTTAGGAGGAACGGTCGCTTTTTATACGTATACAACATATTTGCAAAAATTTATGGTAAACAGTGTAGGTCTGGATAAAGGAGTCGTAAGCTGGATTAATTTCTGTGCGCTACTTGTATTTGTTGTTATTCAGCCAATAGCAGGTATGCTATCTGATAAAATTGGACGCAGACCTCTGTTAATGAGCTTTGGTATTTTGGGAACATTGCTGACTGTACCGCTGTTTCTTTTTATGAAGCAAGCACATAACCCAGTCATGGCCTTTTTATTAATGACAGTTGGACTTATCATTGTAACTGGTTATACATCTATTAACGCAATTGTAAAAGCTGAGCTTTTTCCAACAGAGATTCGAGCTCTTGGTGTAGGATTACCGTACGGACTTACAGTTGCCATATTTGGAGGGACAGCAGAATTTATCGCACTATGGCTAAAAAGTATTGGCCATGAATCAATTTTCTTCTTCTATGTAGCAGGGTGTATTGCCATCAGCTTTCTTGTTTATTGGCGTATGGGAGAATCCTCTAAAGATTCATACATAGAGTCCGAGCTCAAGACAGATGACAAAGGAGACAATGTACCGCCAAATAATATCAGTTTTTAATTTTGGTTAAATAAATAATCGTTTGATAACATAAAAAAGGACGGGCTTTTATAGCCCGTCCTTTTCTAGTATTCCGCGCGTATACTTGTATTAAACGCACTAAGTGACGGTTCTTGCTATAGAATTCTTTTTTCTATAGTTTTGCATTATGAATTTGTACGATTAAAGCATAAAGAGGAAAATAATTAAAGGCATATAAAAAAGATCAGCGCCATAATAAAAGGATTATTTTGTGATATAACGAAATAGAGAGTATATACATCAGAAATAGAGAGAGGGTAAACTCCGTGAATACTTTATGTTCCTTTTTTACAAATCCAATTTTAACTGCTTCTACGCTTTTAATAGAATTACAGAGCGTGTTCTTTCAACCTATTTGGAAAGAGTATAATTATGATGATTATTTTACCTACAAGGTATATGTTCCAAGTACATATACTGGATTAAGTAAAGTACCATTAATCGTTATGCTTCATGGGTGTCAACAAGACGCAGATGATTTTGCTGCGGGTACGGAAATGAATAAGCTAGCGGAAGAAAAAGGTTTTATTGTTCTCTATCCCCAAATGAATTACTTTGCTAATTCCAACGGGTGCTGGAATTGGTTTTATGAGTATAACCAGTTTCGCGGTAATGGAGAGCCAGACATAATAAAAGATATGATTGATCACATAACCACTAAGTATGCGATTGATTCTACTAATATATACCTTGCTGGCATGTCAGCTGGAGGCTTTATGGCGAATGTGATGGCTATTGCTTATCCTGATATATTTAAAGCGGTAGGCATTCATTCAGCAGGCAGTAATGCGTATGCTGTAGACCTCATAACAGCCGGAGAAGTTATGCTATATGGATCTCTAAATCCTGAATTTGACGGTGATGAAGCTTATAAGAAAATGGGACCTTACGCACGGCCTGTTCCCATCATTACGGTTCATGGCCAATCAGATACAACAGTTAATCCAATTAATGCGTCTACATTAATTCAGCAGTGGATTTATACATATAAGTATTTCGGTATCGACCTACATGAAAATGCTGCTTCTTACACTTCAAGGGAAAACGAAAATCATTATAGTTACATAACTTATGACTACGTAGATGCAGAAAATAAAATCTGGATGAAAAAAATTATGGTAGAGGATATGGGGCATGCATGGTCAGGTGGAAATGACAATGGATCAGATACTGATTCAAAAGGTCCTAATGCTTCAAAAATGATGTGGGATTTTTTTGAAGCCCACAATGATTAAATAGAGCATGAAAGAGCGATCACAATATGTTACTAAATAACATTTGCCTTTCATTTTCTTGAAACGAATAATCGTCTACCAACAGTAAAAAAGGATCTTATCGAAAGATCCTTTTCTGTTATCAACCAGCATTTCTTAACAAGTAGCTTCAAACCGATTTAACAATACATCTAGATCCTGACTGATTTTAATCGTATTACTACTTGTAAACCCTTCTTCTAGGGCAATCATCATCATCATTTTTCGTATAAATTCTATCTTTATCAGCAGTAGCCTACATTTGAAACACATTAAGTTTCCTCCACTTGCCACGTCATTTTAAAGGTTTAAATTATTGAATTTTTTATGTAAAAACGGTTCAAATCTAAAAATAGAACCTAAAAAATATAGTAACAAATAGATAGTGTCGAAGTCTGTCGTATTTTGAATTCAGATATTTTCATTTAAAAAGAATTAACTCTTAAACGTTTTGCTCGAAGCTGCGCTCTGATTGTTCCACCGGTTGTAAATAACTGACGGAGTAACAGAGCTTACCCTGTTTTTTGTATATAGGCATAATCAGATTACATTTAGGCATGTTAACATAAGATTGGACTTATTTAAGTTAGTCAACTTTAAACTAAAACATATCTTTTTTTCATTTATTGGTTTCTGTTTAACTATTTATGGCTATCAGGCACTGACAAATAAAGATAAATGATAGGTGAGGGCCGTTTCTAACCGCTATAGACTTTGTAAAAAGCGCAACAAAAAAGCGTCTGTTAAGACGCTTTATATATAATACATATACTGCTCTTCTTTATTGGCATGTGTTGTTTCATGGATTATTTCTTCCGGGATATTGGACGTCCGGTTAGTAAAAAGCATAAACAACGCAATAATTGATGCCACAAAACCTAAAGTAACAATCACAATAAATCCCTCCCTTTAGAATATATATTCTACTTTCATCTTCATTTTCCTATATTTATTTTATACCCTTATTTTATTTTCTCAACACATAGAATAAAAAGAGTGTATGCATCGCATCGGCTGAATATCCATCCAAAGTAAATACAATCAAGGGAACTTAAAAAAGTAGGAAACCATAAAGATTTTTTCGTATTCGGGATATAAATCATTAAAATTATTAATCATTGAGATAACTTATTTGTATTGTACGAATGAAAGAAATTTATATATATTAAAAATACGAAATATTCATTAAATTATACGAGGGTTTGTTTTAAGTTAAAAAGAAAGAAGCTGCTGCTTTAAAGGCAACAAGTAAGCAGTATAAGATTAAGGAGTTACACGGAATATAAAAGTTATAGAAATGAATACAAGTAGAATTCTTTTTGCTCAAATATTCACATAGTTTTCATTCGTAAAAAAGACTGAAAATTTTGATAATAAATTTCACTTTTATTAAGGGGGACTTTTTATGACAACAACGGTTTTAAATGTATCAACTTATTCTTTTTATCTTAACGGTGAGTGGAAAGAAAGCAAATCAGGGCAGACGATCGATATTGTTTCTCCATACCGTCATGATGTGATTGGAAAAGTGCAGGCTATCACAAAAGAAGAAGTCGATGAAGCGGTACATGCCGCGCAAAAAGCTCAGAAGGGGTGGGCGGAAACTTCTCTGCAAGACCGTGCCAAATATTTATATAAGTGGGCAGATGAGCTGGTAAAAATGCAGAGTGAAATTGCCGAAATTATTATGAAAGAAGTTGGAAAAAGCTTAAAAGATGCAAGGAACGAAGTCGTACGCACGGCAGATTTCATTCGCTATACAGTTGAAGAAGCTCTTCATGTGAACGGAGAAAGCATGAAAGGAGATAGCTTTCCTGGAGGTTCTAAGTCAAAGGTTGCGATTGTTGAACGCGTGCCTTTAGGCGTGGTACTCGCGATTCCTCCTTTTAACTATCCGGTAAATTTGTCTGCTGCTAAGCTTGCGCCTGCTCTTATTTCAGGAAATGCAGTTATCTTCAAACCCGCAACGCAAGGAGCGATCAGCGGTATTAAGATGATTGAAGCTCTTGATCAAGCAGGGATTCCACAAGGACTTGTAAACGTCGTAACGGGGCGCGGATCTGTAATTGGGGATTACTTGGTTGAACATAAAGGCATTAACATGATTTCCTTTACCGGAGGAACAAATACGGGTACTCAGTTAGCTAAAAAAGCAGGCATGATTCCTCTTGTACTAGAACTTGGAGGAAAAGACCCGGGTATTGTATGTGAAGATGCAGATTTACAGGAGGCAGCAAAACATATTATAAGCGGAGCATTTTCTTATTCGGGTCAGCGCTGTACAGCTATTAAACGTGTACTTGTACATGAAAAAGTGGCAAACGAGCTGGTCGACATCCTAAAAGAAGAAGTACATAAACTATCAGTTGGTTCTCCTGAAGATGGATGTACAATCGTTCCATTAATTGATAGTAAGGCAGCGGACTTTATTCAAATTTTAATTGCAGACGCGCTCGGAAAAGGTGCAGAAGTTGTGACTGGGAACAAGCGTGAAGGCAACCTTATCTATCCTACTCTTTTAGATAACGTGAATGATACTATGCGCGTAGCATGGGAAGAACCATTTGGTCCTGTGTTACCAATTATCCGCGTCGCTTCTGACCAAGAAGCCATTGACATCGCAAACGAATCAGAATTTGGCTTACAAGCAAGCGTTTTTACAAAAGATATTAATAAAGCCTTCTCAATTGCAAATAAAATGGAAGTCGGTTCCGTTCAAATCAACGGCCGCACAGAACGCGGCCCCGATCATTTTCCTTTTATCGGCGTAAAAGGATCCGGTATGGGCGCTCAAGGTATTCGTAAAAGTATTGAATCGATGACTCGTGAAAAAGTAACGGTATTAAACCTTCAATGATTGAATTCCATGAGCTATCCAATCGACCCGGTAGAATGTAGAGAATCTCATGGAAAAAGCCTGTGCTCCAAAAAGCACAGGCTTTTAAACGTCTTATTTGTCTATCACTCGATTCCGTCTTTATAGTTCTTATGCCAGTTTTTATCCCCTTTGTGCTCTATATCTTCAACGGTTTTTTCGAGCTCTGACATAATGAGTGTTTTTACTTCATAGATGGTATCAAAAAAAGCTTTCTCTTCATCCGGATTCGGCTTTATTTTGGCTGCTGCCGAAATATCAACATATCTGCGATGTTCAGTTGTTAATTTATCAAGCGCATCAAAAATATGAGAGGTCAGAACAGCAACCTCTTTATGATTATCAGGCAGTTTTTCTTTTAATGTTTCAATTCTTTTATCCATGTTAAAGTCCCCCTATAACGTGTTGTATTTATGTAACTTTCCCACTAATAAAAATGAATAACCTTAAATAGCAAAAATTCATGGGAATTAGCACGTGAAACAAAATTATACTACAGGATATCATGTTAAAGTGAAAAATTGGTGAAATGAGTGGGTATATTTTCAATATAGAGAAGTTTGTACTAATAAAAGAAGAGGTCATTTAGCAGGTAACCTTTGTCCGTGTTTTCAAGCCTTACCTATATTTAATCGATATAAAGCTTTTTTAAAAATATTTGTAAGTTGATTCATTTTGCATCAAAAGAATTTTTTGGTATATTATAGATGTGTTTAAAAATGCAACAGAAGGTGATTGAATGAAAGTACTGGCTATCGCTCCTTATAACGGTTTAAAAGAGCTAATGATTACCCTAGGAGAAAAAGAAGAGTTCGAGTTGCAAGTAGAGATAGGTGATTTAGAAGAAGGCCTGACTCTTGCTAAAGATGCAATACATAATGGCATAGATATCATCATCAGTCGAGGAGGAACGGCGGAACTCATCCAAAGAGAGTTGACTATCCCGGTTGTTGAAATTGAAGTTTCTGGTTACGATATGCTTCGCGTGCTGACGCTTGCTAAAGGTTACCCAGGAAAAAAAGCAATTGTTGGGTTCTCTCCTATTTCAGAAGGAGCTTCTACAATTTGTGAAATACTAGATATCAATATGTCTGCATACAAAGTCAAAAGCGAGAAAGAAATCGAGCCTATTTTAGTTCAATTACAGCAAGATGGATATACAAATATTATTGGAGATGCCATTACGGTAAAAATAGCTGAAAAGCTTGGACTCAATGGTATATTGCTGACTTCTGGAAAAGAAAGTGTTTTAAAATCTTTTCAAAATGCAAAGAAAATATATGGATTTCTTTCGTCTTTCAAAAAAAACTACTTGATGTCTTATGATATTATTCAAAATGAAATGGAAGGAATTGTTGTATACAATTCAACGTCTCGGGCTATTTTTTCTAATCCTTATTTTAATAAGAATTTTACTGACAGCTTTAAACAAAACCTCAATGTAGAAGAGGCTGTAAAGACTGTATGTAACACAGGTTCTTTTGAAACAGTCTTTAGTAGGGATGATGACTTTTGGACAGTAAAAGGATATCCTCTGGAAACCTCACATTCAAAATTGATTATGTTTCGCATTAATCAATATAAGTCCAATGAAAATCAAGGTATAGATGGAATCTCAATTGTGTCTTTACAAAACGAAGCAAGCTCTGCAAGTAACCTTACTACTATCGTCACAAAAAATGAGAGAATGCAAGGTGTTTTAAAAGCTGCAACTATTTATGCTAATACGGAAGAACCTGTATGGATTAGCGGTGAAGAAGGAACTGGAAAAGAACGACTAGCAAAACTTATTCATCTTAATAGTGAAAGACGTGAATATCCACTGCTTATTATAGATTGTGAAGTTCTCTCAAAAGCACAGTGGGCGCGCCTTATAGACAAAAGTTCCTATGATGATTTATTAGCCCACAATCCGCATGGAAGCGTTATTTTAAACAATATAGATTTTTTAGAATTGGATACTCAAAAACAATTAGTGAGTTACTTAAAAAAGAATTCAACTACGTGCCGTTTTATAACTTTATCGCGTAAAAGTATCGAATACTTAACTGAAACACAGCGTTTTGATCAAGAGTTGTATTATTTATTAGCTAGTTTAACCTTGGACCTTCCTTCATTAACAGAAAGAAAAGAAGATATCGAAAGCTTAGCTCTTTTCTTTATCGGGGAATACAATATAAAATTCGGCAAGCAAATCGTAGGGATACGTAGCGATGCAAACGAAAACTTAAAGAATTTTGAATGGACTGGTAATATAAAGCAGCTAAAACAGATCATTAAAGAGAGTGTACTATTAGCTGAAGGGGCTTTTTTAGAGCTTCATGATTTAAAGAAAGTAATAAGTACCATTCGCGTTACAAGTGACAATCAGGAAATTGATTTAAACGGAACGTTAGAAGAAATCGAACGAAAAATCATAAAAAGAATATGGTTAGAAGAGGGTATGAATCAAACAAAGACAGCTGAAAGGTTAGGTATAAATCGAACCACTCTGTGGCGGAAACTAAAATAAAATTTCCTATATGTATTCTATTGAGTCAAATTTAAAAACCACTTTATCTATAAGTTAGTAAAGATAAAGTGGTTTTTGTTGTTTAATTTTTAAACAATTTAGAAAATATTAATTTTTGTTTTCTTTAACTGTTGATTAATTAAACATTTATGTATATAATTCAAATTGTAAACGTTTTAAAAAAAGCGAATTGTACATATACGTTGCAAAAATAAACAATTAACTAAATGCAAATAGATACTGTAGGGAGGAAGGAATATGGAGTTAAAAGGAATTATTCCAGCGTTATTAACGCCTTTAACAAAAGAGCAGACAATAAATGAACCGGTACTGCGTCAATTAACTAGTCATCTTATTGAATCTGGTGTGCACGGCATTTTTGCTTTAGGAACAAATGGTGAATTTCATCTCTTCACAAAAGAAGAAAAATTAAAAATTGCTCAAGTGATCATTGATGAGGTCAAAGGAAGAATCCCCGTAATTGTTGGTACGGGAGGGAACAGTACAGAAGAAGTTATTGAATTATCAAAGCAGATGGAAAACCTTGGAGCAAATGCTCTTTCTGTTATTACTCCTTATTTTGTTACACCAACTCAAGAAGAAGTGATCGTTCATTTTCAGCGAATAGCAGAAGAAACATCTTTACCAGTTCTTTTATACAATATCCCTTCAAAAACGGGAATGAGCTTAGAACCCGACACTGTCGCCAAGCTAGCAGATGTTCCTAATATAGTAGGAATTAAAGATAGCAGCGGCAGCTTCGAAAATATCAAAAACTATATTCATGTAACAAAAGACAAAGACTTTTCCGTGTTTGCGGGAACGGATTCTTTAATACTAAAGACCTTAGAAGCAGGAGGAGTAGGAGCAGTTGCAGCAACTGCAAATATGGTCCCTGATATTGTCGTATCTATTTACACCAGCTGGTTAAAGGGATTTAACAACGAAGCGGAAGAAGCTCAAAAAAAATTACAGCCTCTTCGAGACACATTTCAATACGGGACGCTTCCATCGGCTTTGAAAAAAGCTGTCGAACTATATGGAATTCCGGTAGGCCCTCCTAAACTGCCAGTCTCTGAACTATCAGGAGAGGGACTTGAAAAGGTAAAAGAAATGGTTGCGGGATATAAAAAACAGAATGCACTTTAAAATAAACTAACTATAAGGGAAAGAGGTTAAAATGATGCAAAAGCTTTATCAATTTCAAACAGCAAATCATCTTATCGCAGGACCAAACTCAATTGAAAAAGTAGGAGAACACCTTTCTCTATTAGGTACAGAAGTCAAGTCAGCCTTAATTATTACTCAACCATCGATGAAAAGGTTAGGTTTTGTCGAGAAGCTTATTCATCAGTTATCTGACAAAGGCGTATCAGCCTATGTAAATATTGATGTTCTTCCAGAGCCAACGATTGAAAACATTGAGGAAGTTTTTCAAGCTATTAGCAAAGAACAGTATGATGTATTAATTGGATTTGGTGGAGGAAGCGTGCTTGATGCAACAAAAATTCTTTCAGTCTTACAAACAAATAACCAATCTATCCGTGAACTATTAGGTACAGATTTAGTTAAAAACCCAGGTACACCAACTATCTTAATTCCAACTACTTCAGGAACAGGTTCGGAAGTAACGCCTAATGCGATTGTTACACTGCCCGATGAAGAATTGAAGATTGGAATCGTAAGTAAGTATTTACTGCCTAAATTAGTGGTACTCGATCCAGTTCTAACATTAAGTTTGCCAAGACCTATCACAGCTGCAACCGGGATGGATGCATTTACTCACTCATTAGAATCATTTATTTCAAATAAATCAAATTTAATAAGCGATATGGTTGCATTAGAATCAATTCGTCTCATCTCGTCTAGTATTATAGAAGCTTATCAAAATGGGAATTCGGTCGAGGCGAGAGAAAAAATGCTTGTAGGTTCTATGTATGGCGGAATGGCTTTAACAAGTGCAGGTACTGCTGCGGTTCATGCATTAGCATATCCGCTAGGCGGAAAATTTAAAATTCCTCACGGTGTAGCTAATTCGATGCTTTTACCCCATGTGATGGAGTTTAACATGGATGCCATTGAAGATCGGTTGTTCCTCGTAGCTGAGCCTATGGGAATTAAAATAGAGGGTTTTTCAAAGACGGAAGTAGCTCAAAAAGTAGTAAATCGTATTGTAGAGTGGACAAACGTTTTAGAAATCCCACAAAATCTAAAAGAATATGGAGTAAAGGAAGAAGATGTTCCAGAGCTAGCTCTTTCCGCTTCAAAAGTAACGCGATTATTAAATAATAATCCTAAAGAAGTAAGTTTGAAAGATATGGAAGGAATTTACCGTAAATTACTTGTTTAAAAAGGTGATGACATTCTATGAAAATATCCGTTATTTCTGATGATTTAACAGGCGCAAGTGATTGCGGAGGACAATTAGTTCGTTATGGGTTAGATGTTTCTGTCGTTTTAACCGATGACAATAGTAATTTAAGTAAAAAAGAAGCTTTTATATTTAATACGGATAGCCGCGCTGTTTCAGGGAAAGAGGCTTACGAAAGAGTTAAAAACGTTTGTGAAAGAATTCAAGGTGAAACATTTGATGTTATTTACAAAAAAATTGACTCCACAATGAGAGGCAATATCGGACAAGAAATTAATGCTGTGTACGACGTATTTCAACCTGATTTTGTTTTTATCGCTCCAGCCTTTCCAAACGCCGGAAGACAAGTAATTAACGGCGTACATTTTCTGAATCAAAAACGTTTAGATGAAACTGAAGTAGCGAACGATCCTAAAACTCCCGTAAAGGATTCTTTAATTGCCCGACTGGTTAAAAACCAAGCGCAAAAGGAAGTGGGCCATCTTTCGTACAAAGATCTTCATGCAGGATATGAATTTATCTTCAAAAAGCTTAAAGCATACAAAAATCAAAACATTTCATACATCACAGTAGATTCAATTCATGAATCAGATCTTAAATGTCTCGTTGAAACGATAAAAAAGACGGAATTTTCTGTTGTATGGTCCGGTTCAAGCGGATTAATTAACTATTTACCTCAAGCTTATGGACTACAGCCATCCACAAAGAAAGTCAGTTTTCTAAGAAATGATCAACCCGTGCTATTTGTTATTGGAAGCGTAAGTAAAGTTGGAAGAAATCAGCTGAACCAACTATTACTATACTCTGACACCATTAGTGTAGAAATGAACCCATCAAAAATCATTTTAGACGGTGTTTCCAGACAAAAAGAAATAGATCAGGTAATAGAGAGGGCCTTAACATTTCTGAAAACAGGAAAAAGTATTGCTTTATTCTCTTCAGAAGAAGTAAAAAAAACACAAGAGATTGGTAAAAAACAAGGCTATAGCGCTATTGAAATAAGTGACTATATTTCAATGGCCATGGGAGAAGTAGCTGTAGATCTAATTAATCAATGTACTATTACTAATCTTTTTCTTACAGGAGGAGACACGGCTCAACAAGTGTTAAGTCAATTACAGGTTCATAGACTTCATTTGGTTGATGAAGTGGAGCCTGGTATACCGCTTGGCAAGTTAGATTATAAAAGAGAGATTTTTGCTGTAACGAAAGCAGGAAGTTTTGGTACAGATGTAGCTATGCTTAAAGCTAAGTCGAAGCTGCAGGGGAAAAAAGATGTTTGGGAACCCTCTGTAAGATTAAGCAAATAATTAAACAGTGCAATAAAAATGGAAGTGAATTTTAAAGGAGGAATATGATGAAACCTGTTATCGGAATTACAATGGGCGATGCAGCTGGAGTAGGTCCAGAAGTTATTGTAAAAGCACTAGCAGACCCATCGGTTTATGAAGCTTGTCGTCCTATTGTTGTAGGAGACGCTAAGATAGTAGAAAGAGCGATCAAAATGACACGAACCTCGTTAACTGTCCATCGCGTTAACGAGGTAAATCAAGGAGAATTTACTCATGGGGTAATTGATTGTCTTCATTTGGACTTAGTGCCGGAAGATCTTCCAGTTGGAGAAATCTCATCATTAGCTGGGAGCGCAGCGTTTAAATTTATTAAAAAAGCGATTGAATTAGCAAAACAGCAAGAGATACAGGCCATTTGTACGGCACCTTTAAATAAAGAAGCGTTACATAAAGGCGGCTACACTTACCCTGGCCATACTGAAATTTTGGCAGAGCTTACGAATACAAAGGATTATTCCATGATGTTATCTTCACCAAAGCTAAAAGTCATCCACCTTACTACTCATGTAGGATTAAAAAAAGCAATAGATGCTATTACACCGGAACGAACATACACCGTTATCAAACTTGCTCATGAAACATTAAGTCGCGCAGGGTATAAAAACCCGCGAATTGCCGTTTGCGGAATTAATCCTCACGCTGGAGAGAACGGTTTATTTGGAGAAGGAGAAGAGGAAGAAAAACTAATTCCAGGTATTCAAATTGCAGCTTCTGAAGGGATAAATGTTACAGGTCCATACCCTGCGGATACGCTATTTTTCCGTGCAGTTCGCGGAGATTTCGATATTGTCATCGCTTGTTATCACGATCAGGGACATGTGCCTATTAAAGTCCTAGGGTTAGAAGAGGGTGTTAACATCACAGTTGGTTTAAACGGCGGCGTTATTCGCACTTCTGTCGATCACGGTACAGCATTTGATATCGCAGGAAAAGGAATTGCTGATGAAAGAAGTATGTTAGCTGCTCTTCAATCAGCTGCTGAGCTATCACCTAAAAAGGTTTTAAATAAGTTTTAAAAGTGGCGTTGTTATCAATTTTTTATAAAATGTCTTCGGAGGAATTTGAATATCTTTTACTATGAGTATAGTAGTAATAATATGAATTGTAATCAAAGAACTCCGAAGACAGTGAGTTATATTTGGTAATGTTTTATTACTTCTTCACAGAACACAAATGAAAGCGCTTAATAAATATCTGCATAAAAACGTTTGACTACTGACCAATGAATCTTTTTAGAACAGAAAAAATGGTAGAAGCATTGAGAAAAATAAATCCTAAAATATTGAAAGTTTTATCGACATATATCAAAATTCTGTTGTTATTATAGGAGGAAATCTATAATGAAAGCATTAAATCCTTCAAGCCTGGTTTTTGTTTTAGCAGTAATTGTTGTATACATTCTATTTACAACATGGTTAACAATGAGATTAAGAAGTAAATCCAGCGCGGAATTTAATAACGCAGCCAAAACATTGCCTGCGCTTGTAGTTGGAATCTTATTAATGTCAGAGTTTATCGGCACGAAATCAACAGTAGGGACTGCTGAATCATCATTTACTGGTGGTATCGCGGCTTCTTGGTCACTTATTACGGTAACAATTGCTTTTTTCCTCTTTTCATTCTTTTTGGTTAATAAATTTTATGGGACTGGGAAATATACTATTTCCGGTATAATTGAGCAGAAATTTGGAAGATCTACAAAAACGGTTGTATCAATTATTATGATAGCGGCTCTTTTACTTGTGAATCTAGGAAACTACTTGAGTGGTTCTGCGGCCATTGCTTCTTTGTTAGGTTTACCATTAATGACATGTGCTATTATTACAGCCATTGTCAGTACATTTTATTTTACATTTGGGGGAATGAAAGGGGTTGCTTGGGTAACCATTCTTCACTCATTCGTGAAATATGCGGGTGTCTTGATCACAGTAGGAGTGGCATTGTACCTTTGCGGTGGGTTCAAGCCTATCGTGCACGAACTGCCAAAAAGCTACTTTACATGGGATGGAACGATTGGTGGAGGGACTATTTTTGCATGGCTTATCGGGAATATGGGAGCTATTTTCTCTACACAATTTATTATTCAAGCCATTACGTCGTCAAAAAGTGCAAAAGCAGCTAAAAAATCAAGTTTATATGCAGCACTATTATGCTTGCCGCTTGCATTGGCAATCGGAGTAATTGGGGTATGTGCACGATATTTGTATCCAAATATCGATCCTATCTACGCGTTTCCAGTATTCTTAGAACATATGAATCCAGTATTAACAGCAATTGTAGCAACTTCCTTAGTAGCATCCATTTTCGTTGGGGTTTCAACCGTGGCTTTAGCTACAACAACATTAATTGTTGACGATTTTTATGTTCCAAAAGCTAAACCATCTCCAGAACAACAGATGAAGATGACTCGAATTATTTCTGTAGTTGTTGGTATCATTCCTTTACTTGGTGTGGTTTTAGCCCCAGAACTATTAACTTTATCTTTTTTCACTCGTGCATTGAGAACATCTATTGCTGTGGTAGCTGCAATGGGATTTTATCTTCCATTTTTTAGTTCAAACCGAGGTGCAACTATCGGCTTAGCAATGTCCGGTATTTTCACAACTGTATGGTATTTGCTAGGAAACCCTTTTGGTATTGACAATATGTATGTCGCTGTCATTACACCATTTATTGTGATGGTAATTGACCGATTTATCGGTGGAAAAGATAAAAAGTCTGAAAATACTGAATCTAATACTGTAGAATATATAGATGCAAAGTAGAAAATAGCTTAGTTTACGTTAATACGTTAAAAGGAGAGATATGTAATGAGTAATCAATCAACGACTATTGTAGCAGATGGAAAATTAAAAATGTGTCCAGACGGATTGGAACATGTAGAGGCATATATTCCCTCTGATTGTATACAAAATCATGCTTCTAATTTACTTGTGTTAGACAACGGTGACCTGTTATGCACTTGGTTTGGCGGCACACAAGAGGGAATAGCCGACATTCACATTTATCTATCAAGACTTAAAAAAGGCCAAAAAGAATGGAGTAAAGCTGTAAAACTTTCAGATGATCCCGCTCGTTCTGAGCAAAACCCCATTTTATTTCGTGCTCCAGACAATAAATTATGGTTATTGTACACGGCACAAAAATCCGGTAATCAAGACACAGCGATTGTAAGATATCGTATTTCGGAAGATGAAGGCTATTCGTGGGGACCTATTGAGACTTTATTTGATCAGCCAGGTACTTTTATTCGACAGCCTATTGTTGTATTAGATAACGGTGATTGGCTTTTACCTGTTTTCTATTGCATTACGCCTCCGGGACAAAAGTGGACAGGAAATAAAGATATAAGCGCGGTGAAAATCTCAAAAGATCAAGGTGAGTCTTGGGAAGAGTATGAAGTGCCTAATAGCTTAGGGTGTGTTCATATGAATATTGAAAAATTAGATGATGGTACGCTTTTAGCATTATTCCGCAGCCGCTGGGCTGATCATATTTATAGCAGCCGTTCAACTGATTACGGGGAAACGTGGAGCGAGCCGATTCCAACGCAGTTACCTAATAACAATTCTTCTATTCAATTCACAAAATTAAATAACGGGGATTTAGCGCTCGTCTTTAACAATATGAACGCCGATAATTGTACGGAACGCAGGCTGTCGCTTTATGATGAAATTGAAGATGAAGAGGATACAGATATTCTGTCTGCTAATCAAGATACGCCTGAAAAAGATGATGAAGGTAGACAAGCATTTTGGGGAGCACCTAGAGCACCGATGACAGTTGCGATTTCAGAAGATGGAGGGAGAACATGGCCATATAAAAAGGATATTGAAATAGGGGATGGCTATGCAATGACCAATAATTCAAAAGAAAAATTAAATAGAGAATACTCATATCCTTCTATTAAACAAAGCGCTGATGGAAAAATTCATATCGCTTTTACGTATTTTAGACAAGCTATTAAATATGTATGTGTGTCAGAAGAATTCATAAAGTCTTAATAGCTTCATATACTTCGGAGGGATAAAGTATGCTTTTGGAAAACAAAATTGCGATTATTACAGGAGCTAGTAGAGGTATTGGAAAGGCTATCGCTTTAACTTTAGCTAAAAATGGTGCCTCATTAGTTATACACGGTACGAATCAGACTTTATTAAATGAATTAGCTTTACAGGTTGAGGACTTAGGTAGAGAATGTATTGTAAAAGCTGGGGACGTAGCAGATCCAAATGTTGCAACCGAGGTTGTAAGAGCTGCTGTAGAGCGTTTTGGAAAAATTGATATTTTAATAAATAATGCGGGTATCAATATGCGCAGCTCAACATTAGAAATGACTTTGGATGATTGGAAAAAGGTATTAGATGTTAATTTGAATGGAACTTTATATTTCTGTAAAGCCGTCTTACCTTATATGATAGAACGAAACTATGGGAAAATTGTCAATGTAAGTTCTACAACAGCCAAAACAGCGCATAGAAATGCAGCGCCATCTTACGGAGCTTCAAAAGCTGCAGTTAACTACCTTACGATGCATTTAGCTTTAGAAATGGCGCATCATAATATTTTTGTAAATGCTGTATGTCCAGGTCCTGTAGAAACGGACATGAGCAATCAATGGACAGATGAATACAGGAAAGAAGTAACAAAGCGAATTCCGTTAAATAAGTTAGGAACTCCTCAAAATGTTGGGGAAAGTGTTTTGTTTTTAGCTTCAAGTATGTCTGATTTTATAACGGGTGAATCTATTAATGTGAATGGCGGAACGTACATGAATTAGGGAATGAAAAGCCTAGAGAGTTGACTATCTAGGCTTTTCAATTGTTTCTCTAAAGAATAGAATATAAACAGGTGATTAAAATGGAATTTTTAACAATCCTATTACCTATTTTCGGCATATTTACACTAGGTTTTATTGGGCAAAAGAAAATAGGGTTCGATACAAAAACGATATCCACCATGGCGCTTTATTTAATGTCTCCGATATTAGTTTTTAGAACGTTTTATACGACAAAATTTCAGGTGGATTATTTATATCTTGCTTTTTATACGTTTGCCCTTTGTTTTACTTTAATTATAGTTGTATATATTGTGGCGTTTATTCAGAAGTATTCCACTCGAGAGACATGCGGAATGATATTAGCCTCTTCTTTTATGAACAATGGGAATTACGGTACTCCTGTGGTTTTACTAATCTTTGGAGTTTCAGGGCTTGACTGTGCAATCATTTTAATGGTTATTCAACAGCTGGCAATGTGTACAATTGGAGTCTACTACGCCGCAAAAGGAAGTGCAGAAGGAAATGGTATACGTTCAGCTATTCGTGCTGTTCAGCGCATGCCTGCTATATATAGCGCCTTTTTGGGAGCTTTTTTTCAATTTTTCAATATTCATTTAGGGAAATCAGTCCTCGAAGCGGTAGATTTAGTTGCGAATGCAGCAATTCCTACGGTTATGATTGTACTCGGCATGCAGCTGGCAAAAATATCAGTTAAAAATTTAGCCAAAAGCAAAGTTTCTTTATCGCTTATAATTAAACTGATCATTTCTCCTGCCGTTGCTTATTTACTTACTTTGTTTCTTCCAGTTGATGACATGGTTAAACAGATTATGATTATTACGGCCGCTATGCCAACAGCAGCAAACACGACCATGTATGCGCTGCAATTTGATACTGAGCCAGAATTTGTTTCAAGTGCAACGCTTATTAGTACATCGTTGAGTTTAGCTACTTTACCCCTAATTTTTACAATTGTATTGTGAAAATCTTTTATGACTACGTAATTTTTATGTCATATGAACTTTTTTGACTACTTTTTACGATTTTATGACTTTTTTTGAATGAATTTGATTGTTTTTGATGATTTTTCGAATAATCTGATATATAATGAAAGCGTAAACAGTAAAACATGTCGGTTGGTTAAGAAAAACATCCACAAAAATGGGATTCGTTATTACATAAAATCAGACCTCTGTTTTTATAAAAATAAATAGAATTTGAGAAAAGGAGAATGAGGATGGACATATTGGATGCAAAAGTAGTGAATACAAAGTACGGTTTAGAAACATATCTGGATGTATCAGAAAGCGTAGAAATAAAAGAAATTCATATGCCGAGTTCAGAGAGCCAATCTCACAAAATTAAATTTGGAATCAAGTATTTTCTTTTAAGAGAAGGAAAGTATTACGATAGCCAAAAAGGTTATTTTTGGCTTTGTATGAATCACGATTTTAGCAGCCTTATGCTGAGTGAAACGGAAACAGAGAGTTTGTTTGCAGTTAAAAGTGAAGAAGAAAGAGAAGCAACAAAAACGCTGTTAGCAGAATGGTTTATCCAAACAAATGCGTATAAAGAAGTCATCAACGAATGTATCCATCAGATTAAAACGGAGAATATTCGTACAGAAGAAGACATTGAAGACAGAGTGGACGCCATACAATTTTTAGAAAAATTAAAGGTACTAACTGCAAAAGAGATTGAAAACGCTTCTATAGAAAATCTATATGCCCTGCAGCAAATTGGCTAGGCGATAGTTCACGCAAGTTGAGATGCAGATTGATGTACAACAATAAGGAGGAATAGTGAGATGAAATTTTTTATTGATACAGCAAACCTTGAGGATATTAAGAAAGCATATAAAGTTGGTGTTCTAGCAGGTGTAACAACCAATCCATCTTTAGTAGCAAAAGAAGGCGTAAGATTTGAAGACCGCATCGAAGAAATTCTTCAAATGGTACCGGAGGTTGAATCCGTTTCCGCTGAGGTAACGCCTGACGCACTTTCTGCTGAAGACATGATCGCTCAAGCTGAAGAACTGATTAAAATTAACGATGGAGATAAAAACATTACGATTAAGCTGCCTATGACATTAGCTGGCTTGGAAGCGACGCGCTACCTTGCAAAAAAAGGCGTAAAAACAAATGTAACCCTAATCTTTACAGTAAACCAAGCGCTTTTAGCAGCTCGTGCTGGAGCGACGTATGTTTCTCCATTTTTAGGACGTCTTGATGATATTTCAGAAGACGGAGTACAGCTGGTATCTAAAATTGCTGAGTTATTCCGCGTTCAAAACATCGACTCTCAAATTATCGCCGCATCTGTAAGACACCCGGATCATGTAACGCGCGTAGCACTTGCAGGGGCTCATATTGCCACAATTCCATACGCTGTTATTGAGCAATTAGCAAAACACCCGTTAACTGACCAAGGAATGGAAAAATTTTCAGCAGATTGGGAAAAAGCAGTTAAAGCTTAACCAAAAGTCATATCAATAAAAAAAGCTTGGGGTAAGCATAGCTTATTCCAAGCTTTTTATCGTTTAACTAGCTAGTTTCTTTTTGCGTAAACGCTCTAAGCGTCGCTGCACGCTATTTCTCGAACGCCCGAGCAGCTGCCCAATTTCTCGCTGATTGCGCTTTTCCTGATAAAACATACGCCACAACTTGGCATCTTCTTCTGCTGTCCACTTTTTATGCTCGTATTTAGGGCGCTTTACATAGTCTAGCCTTCTTTGTTCATTCACCCACGCTGGTTCTGGAATAAGTGTATTTTTAGGTATTTTAAAAAAGTTAAGGCACGATTTATTTTGTTCAGCCCACTTCCAAAAAGATTGAATGTCAATTCCCATGAATGTTCTTGTCTTGGCGATGATCATTTTATACGGTAGATTCTCTTTATGAATCCACTTGTAAATTGTATGAACATCTACTTCGAGGCAGGCTGCTAGCTCACACGCTGTGATATGTCCTACGTGCGATTTAGCTCCATACACCTCTAAACGACTTAACCTCGATTCTAGTGCCTGCACACTTCGCTGCAATTTCGCTGATATGCGCGAAAGGGGTTTTGTTCCGTAATACCTTAGCAAATATTCGTCTTCTTGTACGGTCCATCTTCGCATCGCAGTTTATCGAGTTAAACCCAAAACTTTTATGCGCGTAGCAATAGAAGAAGGACTTCTGTCTAAGGAGTCTGCCATTTCACGGTTGTTCATGATATCAATGTTCTGCTGTAAAAAAGCATCTTGTTTCGGCGTCCACTTTTTACGTAAAGCTGTATCTGAAGCTCGAAGATTTAATCGAGTAAGCCGTTTATTAACCGATTCCTTGCTTCTATGTAAATGCTCACCCATCTTTTGAAGCGTCATAACGCCATAGTGTTGGATAAGAAATTTATCTTCTTCTTTTGTCCATCGCTTTTGATTTTTACTCACTGTTGTCTCACTCCAATTCAAACGAAAAGCTCAAGATGAAAAAGTTGCTAGCAATCTATTTTACGAATGAGCAGTACCCATTCAGACTGATACTCACTGCGTTCTAGCCTGTATATATTTTATCATATTTCTAGAGAAAAACCAAACGTGTGTTCTGTTTTTGTTTTAGTAAGCATTAAAGTAAGTAGAAGATTAGCTCCTTCCTTTAATAAAAGTCAATTGTGGTAAAATTGACTAGAATCGCAAGAATTTTTACATAACTGACAGCTCAGCATCATTACGTTGAGAAAGGGGAATGAGCATGAATTTTAATTTAAAAGAAGCGACCGAAATACTTGAGCGTACGCCTAAGACGCTTGAAAAACTTTTGTCGGGTCTATCTGCAGGGTGGCTGCAATGTAATGAAGGAGAAGGAACTTGGAGTACCTCGGAAGTAATAGAACATTTAATAGAAGCAGAAAAAAACAATTGGATACCAAGGCTAAAATTCATCCTTCAAGAAGGAAAAGGAGGAGCTTTCCCTCCATTTGATCGCTATGCTCATTTACACAAGGAATCTACTAGTTCTATTGAAGAAAAGCTTCTTGAATTCAACATGATAAGAATGCAGAATTTACAACAACTAAAGCTGTTAATTAAGCCTGAAAAGCATCTTGAAGTGAGAGGAGAACACCCGGAGTTTGGGGAAGTAAAAGTCAGAGAGTTGCTCTCGACTTGGGTTGCTCACGATTTAACGCATATTGCCCAAATTGTTCGAGTAATGGCAGAACGATACAGAGAAGATGTAGGACCTTGGGAAGAATACTTAGGAATACTAAAGAAATAGCAATGACAAACAGTAGCCAGCCTTTATCATTCAAGCTTGAATTACGAAATGTACACGATTACAATAAAATGAGAATAATGAAGATTCAGGAAGGATTGCAGAGGGAACTATAAGAACATATCCCATGTGTATAACATGTAGGGTCCGTTAAGCAATTTACGAATAAAAAGAGGATTGGACTGATTAAAAATGAAAGTGAATTTTGAGAAATTTGGCGAACTAAACAATCAAGCTGTACATGCTTATACCTTATTAAATGATGAAGGGCTTAAAATCACCTGCCTTGACTATGGATGTGTGATATCAAATATTGAAATGCCGGATTCTGAAGGGAAGATTGAAAGTGTTGTCTTGGGATTTGATTCAATAGAAGAATACCAAAAGTATTCTCCTTATTTCGGAGCTGTGGTCGGACGCGTAGCAGGACGTATAGGGAGAGCGGAGTTTCAGCTTAATGATGAAACCTATCGTCTAGAGAAAAATGAAGGAAATAACCATTTGCATGGCGGTTCAGAAGGGTTTAGCCACAAAATATGGCATGCAAAAACAATCGAGGCAAGTGATCACGTAGGTGTTGAATTTACATATGTAAGTAAAGATGGAGAAGAAGGGTACCCTGGCAATCTTGAAGTGAAAGTTACGTATACGTTGACTAATAAAAATGAGTTTCATATCTCTTACGAAGGAACAACAGATCAAGACACTCTTATCAATTTAACAAACCATACGTATTTCAATTTAAGCGGAAATCTAAAGGAAACGGTCTTAGATCATGTTTTAAAGCTGAAAAGTAACGAATTCTTAGAGCTGAATGATGATCTTTTACCTACTGGAGAAACGATAAGTGTCACAGATACCCCATTTGATTTTAGAGAAGGACATAGCCTCAAGGAAGGAGTGGAATCTACACATCCGCAAAATGTATTAGTTGGTAAAGGATACGATCATCCATTTCTTTTAGAAGCAGAAACTGAAAACCAGATGTCATTATTTGATCCAGCAAGCGGTCGCAAAATAGAAGTCAAAACGGATCAGCCTTCAGTTGTTCTCTATACGGGAAATCATCTAGACGAAGAATTTGAAATTAGAGGGGTTCACTCAGAGAAATACCTCGGTGTTTGCTTGGAAACACAAGGTTTACCAGACGCTATTCATCATAAGCATTTTCCTTCTTGTGTATTAAAGCCCGGTGAGAAATATGAAGCATCTACTAAATATTTATTTACTAATAACACTATCTAAATAAAAAAGTGCTCTCATTGAGAAGAGCACTTTTTTATTGACGTTAAGAAGTTATAAAAATGATGAATATCCAAAGCCGATGCCAAGATCTTCGATAAACGAATGGTAAAAATAAAAAGACTTAGGGACAAAGGGCTTTTCAAGCTAATGGAGAATCCTTATATAGATTAATTAAATTGTTCCAGCTTACATATTTCAGGCTTAAACAGGATAACAAGGAGGTTTCATTTTGAAAAAAACAGTAATGCTAGCTGGTCACGCCAAGCTTCCGCAAGGGATGGCAGCCAGTGATATCCATCAGACTTTAACAGTTACATTAGAAACAGATTTAAAGTATTGGGTCATTTTAAATGCGTCCTGTACGCTTGCCACTGAGCATGCACAAAAGTTTTTGGACCAATTACTAAAAGGACACAGTTTGTTAGATGGTCTAGAAGCTATTATAAAAGAAATTGAAGAACATTATTATGGCAAGGCTCAATCTGCATTAGTTGCTGCAGTAAAAGATGCTTACAAACAGTACAATCAAATTAATTTAAATGAAAAATTAGAATTTTCAAAAATTAAATTGACAAATAAGCATTAACTTTGTAAACTAGAACTATCAAATTACTCCTAGAAAGGTTACCCTTTCGTGGTCAGTAATTTATTATTCTACTAGCATCTTAAATTAACTGTTAAGTCTATCGGACTTCATACCAGAAGCCATCAGTAGACCGTAGCCAGTAATATTATTTCTCTATGCATATGTATGCGCAGAGATGATATTACTGGCTATTTTTATTGCTTTGATTAAAAAGGAGGAGAAAACATGAATGTGACTCAAGAGGGAACAAAGTCTTTCATAGGAAAATACGATACATTTGAGGTAAAAGAACACTGCCATCACCAGCGCCTGTATTCAATTGAAATGAATAACGAAGTAATAGGTGCATTTTTAGAAGAGAATCAAGATGTAAATACACAGCAGTTAGAGTATGTACCCTATATGAGATTAGTACTAGCTGAGCGCTTGCAAAACGTAGCGGGCAAAACGTTTGTTGAGAAGATACGCGCTATTTTACATGATCGAACATCAGGAGGTTTTACAATTGGTATGCAGAATCAAACTACGAGTGATCAAGATTACGTCAAATTTTCTACAGCGCTTACTCATTTAGTAGGAGGAGTTAATTTTGATGCCATGTCTAACACCTACTACGCAAGATTTACTGTAAAAGATACGGATAGCAGTGATTCATATTTAAGGCAGGCTTATCGTTTATTTACATTGCATACAGATGGTACATTTGTCGATGAGCCAACGGACTGGTTATTAATGATGAAATTTGCCGAAGAAAATGCAGTGGGTGGAGAATCAAGATTACTTCACTTAGACGATTGGGAAGACCTAGGGAAATTTGCAAACCACCCATTAGCCACTTGTCGTATAGAATACAGAGCGCCTTCAAGTAAAAATGTCAGCCAAAATGTTTATAACCAAACATTCTATGAACAGAATGGGGAACCTTGTATTTGTTTCATTGACCAATTTGCTTATCCGGCTACGTTAGAACAAGCAGCGTATTTAAAAGATCTTTCTGATTCAATGGAAAACAGCTCGGCTACCATTGCCTTGCCCCTTCCAGTAGGGGATGTAGTGATGATTAACAATCGTTTTTGGCTCCATGGAAGAGCACCATTTGAAAAAAATTCAAATCTACATCGTGAGCTGTTAAGACAAAGAGGCTACTTTGCAAAAGTCTAAAATAGATTCGTATATGAGGAGGGAAAGGATGAAAGACATTGTTATTATTGGAGGGGGCATCGTGGGGTTATCAACGGCTTTCTCGCTAAGTAAACGTTTCCCTCACGCTCGCCTTGCAGTGCTGGAAAAGGAAAGTAGTTGGGCTAAACATCAAACTGGAAATAACAGCGGCGTTATCCATTCAGGAATTTATTATAAACCCGGGAGCCTAAAGGCGAAATTTGCAAGAGAAGGTAGCCGTCAAATCATTCAGTTTTGTCAAGAGCATGGAGTGAGTTATGATCAATGTGGAAAAGTAATTGTTGCGACTAAACAATCGGAGTTGCCACTACTAGAAAATTTGTTTCAACGCGGCTTAGCAAATGGACTTGACATTTCAACTATAGGCAGAGAACAACTACAGGAAGAAGAACCGTATGTTAAAGGAATAAAAGCAATAAAAGTACCACAAGCCGGGATTATTAATTATAAACAGGTTTGTGAAAAGATGGTAGATTATTTAAGAACACGCGGAGCAGAGCTGAATTTAGAAACGGAAGTCAAAAAAGTTCTGGAGCATGATGATAACGTCGAGATTATAACAGAAAATAAAACATTTACTGCAAACTATGTAGTGAATTGTACAGGACTGCATAGTGATCGAGTAACAAAAAGAGCTGGGGTCGAAATAGATTTGCAGATTATTCCGTTCCGAGGAGAATATTACGAACTAAAACCTGAAAAACACCATCTTGTCAAAAATCTTATATATCCCGTTCCTAATCCTGATTTCCCATTTCTAGGTGTCCATTTTACAAGAATGATTGGAGGCGGAGTAGAAGCTGGCCCGAACGCTGTGCTAAGCTTCAAAAGAGAAGGGTACAAAAAGACGGATATTAATATGAAGGACTTTTCCGAAGTTATGAAATATAAAGGGTTTTGGAAACTTGCCTCTAAGTATTGGCAAGAAGGCGCCAAGGAAATGTGGCGCTCTTATAGTAAAAAAGCTTTTGTCAAAAGTCTGCAAGATCTTATTCCGTCTATTCAAGGAGAAGATCTTGTGCCTGCTTCTTCAGGTGTAAGAGCGCAGGCACTTAAGTCCGATGGAACGTTAGTGGATGATTTTTATATTGTCTCAAGTAAACGCAGTATTCATGTATGCAATGCGCCATCTCCAGCAGCTACAGCGTGCCTTCCAATTGGAAAAGCCATTGCTAATAAAGTACCAGAAATTGAAATCAATCCACAAATTTTTATTCCTTCATAGTATTTGTCTCAATAACGTAGAGCTCAGTTTTTAACAATGGGCTTTGCGTTATTTATGTTTAGTAGAGACACCTCTAAACTGTATTACATAATGAGGAAAGCGTATTTTAAAAAATAATAAGTTCACTTCGAACCAAAGGTGTTAGGCAAGTTTGTAGAAGAAGAGGAGCTCTTTACTGCAGGAATTTGAAAACTTTTGGAGAAATAAGGAGAAATACTAATAAGTTTGTCGAAACTTTGTTGCTAATAAAAAGGGTGGGATTTGCATGAGCACCGAGTTATCAAAATTAGAACAAGTCACGCAAGAACTGAAAAAGTTAAAAACACTAAACCGTGAATTAGAAGCAATTATTGAGAGCTCGTACGACGTTATCTATATCACTGATAAAAATGGAGTTACCTTAAAGACAAACTCTGCAATTGAAAGGATTACAGGTATTCCAAAAGAATATTATGTAGGTAAAAACGTAGATGCTCTTATGAAGAGAGGCATTTTAAAAAGTTCGGTTACACATAAAGTGTTGAAACAAAAGCGTTCTGTTTCTACCATTCAATACAATTATTCAGGAAAAGAAACTCTTATTACTGGTAATCCAGTCATGAATGATGAGGGGGAAATAGAAAAAGTAGTCACAAATATTAGAGACCTGTCTGAATTAAATGAGCTCCAAACAGCTTTAAAAAAAGCAAATGAGCTAAATAATAGTTATAAACAAGAGATTGAAAAGTTAAAGAGTTCAACAAAGAAAGAAGAAGATGTTATTATTACAAATCATCAAATGAAGCTCATTTATGAAATGGCTGAGCGTATTGCAGATGTAGATGCCACAGTATTGATTCTAGGTGAGACAGGTGTAGGAAAAGATGTATTGGCTAAATTTATTTATAGCAAAAGTACGAGAGCGAAGCAAGGGAATTTTATTAAGCTTAACTGCGGAGCTATTCCGTCTAACCTGTTAGAATCAGAATTATTTGGGTATGAAAGCGGAGCGTTTACAGGAGCGAATGCTAAAGGGAAACCAGGGATGTTTGAGCTGGCAGATAACGGCATACTTTTTCTCGATGAAGTAGGAGAATTATCATTTGAATTGCAGGTTAAGCTCTTAAGAACACTGCAAGAAAAAGAAATACGCCGAGTCGGGGCAACTAAAACGAAAAAAGTGAACGTACGTATTATAGCGGCGACGAACAGAAACTTAAAAGAAATGGTGCTTAACGGTGAGTTTCGTGAAGATTTGTATTATCGATTAAATGTCATCCCTATATCTATTCCCTCTTTAAAAGAAAGAAGAGATGACATCTTGCCTCTCATTCAGTTATTTTTAACTCAGATAAATCACAGATATAAAAAAGATAAAAGAATTGATGTCAAACTAAACGATTTTTTTTATCGCTACAATTGGCCCGGAAACGTTAGGGAACTCTCTAACCTTATTGAAAGACTCGTGCTTACTACTCAAGAACAAGAAATAAAAATACAAGATCTTCCGTTAGAATATAGAGAATCCGAAAATTCGAGCTTAGCGTTTGCTGAATTAATGACGTTAAAAGAAGCAGTAGAGCTAGCTGAGGAAAAAGTTCTGTCGCTTGCGGTCCAAGCATGTAAAACAACATATGAAATAGCCGACGCATTAAACACTAGTCAGCCTACTATCGTAAGGAAGCTTAAAAAATATCATTTAAAAATAAAAGAGTAAAAACAAAAAATAAAGGTAATAAGGGCAGTAGCGTATATAATCCACTCAAAAATGAAAGCGTGTTCATTTCGAGGTAATAGAATAGCATATAAATGACAAAATGTGCTAAATTCGAAGAATTCAAAGATACTTATTAGTTCTTTGGATTCTTTTTTAATACAAAAAATCAGCTGATTCAAAAATAAATCAATTGATACATAGTTGAATTGAAAAAACGGCTATTTACCTCCTCAACACGTAGTTCTGATTCAAATTTGAATGTTCCTATTTTTTTATTTGTTAAAAAGTCTTATTAACTAGAGCTTGTGGTAGTTGGCATACTTCTTGCAGATAATATAAGTGAAACTTTTTTAGAGAGGAAGATGATCAATGACCGTAGCATTAACAGAAGAAATGCAGCAAATGAAAAGCATGATTCGAAACTTTGTGGAAAAAGAAGTGGAACCATTTGCACAGCAAATTGAAGAAGAAGACGCAATCCCGGAACACTTAGTAGAGAAAGCTAAAGATTTAGGGCTGTTTGGGATTAGTATACCAGAACAATATGGTGGAATTGGATTAAACACAGTAGAAAAAGCCACTGTATTAGAACAATTAGGAAGAACACATAACGGGTTTGTTTCATTAATCAGTGCTCATACAGGGATTGGAAGCACGGGTCTTGTAAAATTGGCATCAGAGTATTTAAAAAATAAGTATTTACCTGACATGGCAGCTGGCAATAAAATTGGAGCTTTTGCCTTATCAGAACCCGGTGCTGGATCTGATGCAACTAATTTAGCAACAAGAGCGGAGAAAAAAGGTAACTATTGGGTCATGAATGGCACAAAACATTTTATTACAAATGGTCCAATTGCCGATGTGTTTACAGTATTTGCATTAACCGATAGAGAAAAAGGAGCAAAAGGTGGAATTACAGCTTTTTTAGTAGAAAAAGATTTTCCTGGGTTAATTATTGGCAAGAAAGATAAAAAGATGGGTCTAAGAGGCTCTTACACATCTCAAATTATTTTTGAAGAATGTATTATTCCAGAGGAAAATGTAATTGGCGAAGTAGGAATGGGATATATGTCTGCTCTTAAAATATTAGGAGAAGGGCGTGTAGGCTTAGCAGCTAGAGCAGTTGGATCATGTGATAAATTAATTGAATTATCGGCGAGTTACGCAAAAGAACGTATTCAGTTTGGTAAGCCTATTGCTGATAATCAAGCAATTCAATGGATGCTAGCCGATATGGCAACAGAAACAGAAGCAGCAAGAACATTGACTATGATGGCAGCACAAAAAATTGATGAAGGAAAAAAAGTGGTTAAGGAAGCTTCAATGGCGAAATTATTTGCATCTGATGTGTTTAATAGAGTAGCAGATAAAGCTGTTCAAATTCATGGTGGAATGGGATATGTGTCAGACTATCCGGTCGAGCGCTTTTATAGAGATGCCCGCATTACAAAAATTTATGAAGGGACAAATGAAGTTCAACGTTTAATTATTGCTAGAAATGTTTTACAAGAGTGTTAAAAAAGAATACATCTACATGTATTAAGCTGAAACATAGAGGAAGGTGAAAGCTTTTTGCGCAATCTAATAACGCGGCCCTGGTCTACATTTTATGTAAAGGAAAAAGAACTAAGAGTTCCAGAAATTTCGTTGTACGCTATTTTAGAGAAAACAGCCAACCAATACGGGAAGCAAACGGCAATTATTTTTGAACATAAGAGAATTACGTATAGTGAATTAAAGCACCAAGTAGATTGTTTAGCCGCTTCTTGGAGAGATATGGGCGCTTACAAAGGGCAGCGAATAGGCTTAATGCTGTCCAATCATCCGGATTACATTATTTCTTATTATGCCGCCCAAGCGCTTGGGCTTATTGTTGTACAGGTAAATCCAATGTATACGCCAAGAGAACTCTTCCAAATTGTAAGCGATTCCAAAATGTCTTATCTTGTGACAGATTCAGGTGCATTAAACGCAGTTTGCGAAGTATACGAAAGCTATAAATTCAAGCATATTTTTGTATCCCAAGACCAGAAGAAGACTCAGGGTCATTTGTTCCATAGCCTAGAAGATTTAAAACGCTCTAGTCATCCCTTAGATAAACCTGCTGCTGTGTCTGTACATCAAGATGTAGCTGTTATTCAGTACACAGGAGGAACAACAGGACAAATGAAAGGAGCGATGCTAACACACTACAATTTGGTTGCAAACGTAGTCCAAAGTTATTGTATGTACGGAGAAAAAATGCTCTTAGGACAAGAAGTTATTTTAACTGCAACTCCTCTATATCATGTATATGCCATGACAAGTGCGATGAATTTAGGGATATATATTGGAGGAACGCTGCTACTATTTAAAAAATTTGAAGTAGATAACGTTTTGGAGTGTATAAAAACATATCGTCCAACTTTTTTCCCAGGTGTTCCTAAAATGTATAATGCTTTTGTGAATCATCCCGAAGTAGAAAGTTACGGACTGGAGTGCTTAAAACTGTGTTCCTGTGGATCAGCACCTCTTCCAATTGAAATTATTAAACGTTTTGAGTATTTAACAGGAGCGATAATTGGAGAAGGTTTCGGACTTTCTGAAGCATCTCCATCTACGCATCGAAATCCTACCAATGGCGTAAGAAAGATTGGAAGTATTGGAATTCCAATGCCTGGAACAGATTGTATGATTATTGACGATAATGCGCAAGAATTACCGCCTAGATGTGTTGGAGAATTACTCATAAAAGGACCCCAAGTCATGAAAGGTTATTGGAATAATGAAAAGGAAACGCTTCGCTCTTTGCAGGATGGATGGCTTTTAACGGGAGATTTAGCCACTATGGATGAAGAAGGTTACTTTTACATAGTTGGAAGAAAAAAAGAAATGGTTATTGTAGGGGGATTTAATATTTACCCTCAGGAAGTAGAGAGTATTTTGTACGAACATCCGGCTGTAAAAGAAGCAGCTGTAGTTGGTATTCCTGATCAATCGAACGGAGAGGTTATAAAGGCATATATTGTTCCAAAGGATGAGTGTCAAGTAGATTTAGAAGAATTAAAAGGACATTGTTATATGAAACTAACTCGTTATAAAGTTCCAAAGGAGTTTGAAATAAGGGAGTCTCTTCCTCGAAATGCGGTTGGCAAGTTATTAAAAAGACTATTGGTGCAAGAGGAACAAGAGAAGGAGGAACATAAAAATGCAAATTAAAGATATTAAACAAATAGGGGTCGTTGGATCTGGCGCAATGGGATCACAGATTGCTATGGTATGTGCCTTAGGTGGATACTCTGTTATTTTGCACGACGTTAGTGAAGAAAGTCTTACAAAGGCAAAAGAGTCTTTGCATGGCCATATGAATAGAAAAATAAGCAAAGGTAGATTAACAGAAGAAGAAGTAAATAATGCATTCGGCAGATTGATATTTTCTTCTTCATTGGAGGAGCTGAATCACACAAACTTGGTTATTGAAGCTATCGTAGAACGGTTAGATGCTAAGCGTGAGCTCTTTGCAAAGTTAGATAAAATAGTCCCGGAGCACGCAATCTTAGCAACAAATAGTTCAACTATTGTTAGTTCAAAAATTGCTGATGTAACAAGCAGGCCAGAAAAAGTGTGTAACGTTCACTTTTTTAATCCAGCACTGGTGATGGAACTTGTAGAGGTAGTGCGTGGACCTCATACGTCAAAAGAAACAGCTCAATTGGCAGTAGAATTTGTAAGAAATATTGGAAAAACACCGGTTCTTTTGAAAAAAGAAATTTCAGGTTTTATTGCCAATCGTATCTTAGGCAAGTTAATGGATGAAGCTGTTTACTTACTAGAAAATGGATATGCTGATCACGAAGAAATTGATCTGGTTTGTACAAAAGCTCTAAATCACCCTATTGGTCCTTTCTCACTTATGGATTTAACAGGAATTGATGTAAATTATTTTGTTCGGATGCAGCGATATCAAGAAAGTGGTAATGAAGCTGATAAGCCCGCACAAATTGTGCAAGACAAAGTGCATAAAGGAGAACTGGGCCGGAAAACTGGAAAAGGATTTTACACTTACAATCAAGCAAAGGTTCAAGCATAAGAAAGCTCACGAAAAAGAACTGTCTTAAGACAAAGAAAGGAGGATATCAATGGTTCAACACGTAAGTGTCATTGGCGCTGGAACGATGGGACGAGGGATTGCTTACACGTGTGCGGCAGCCGGACTTTCAATTGCTGTACATGATATTGATCCTCATATGCTAAAGACCTGTAAAGAATATATAGCTGGACAATTTCAAAAAGCTTCAGAAAAAGAGCTCCTAACTGTTGAACAGGCAAACGCTTATTCTGAAAATATTTTATATACTACAAGTCTCGAAGAAGCAACTGAGCAAGCAGATTTAGTAATTGAAGCTGTTCTTGAAATTATGGAATTAAAGATTAAGATCTTTAAACAACTTGATAAATTTGCTCCTAAGCATGCTATTCTGGCGACAAATACTTCTACAATGAGTCCAACAGAAATTGGAGCACAAACAAGCAGACCATCTCAATGTATTGCTCTTCACTTTTTTAACCCCGTTCCCAAAATGAAATTAATTGAAGTTATCTGCGGATTAGAAACATCGGAGGACACGGTAGCTAAAAGCTTTCAATTTGGAGAGAAAATTAAAAAAGAATGTGTCAGGATTAACGAGTTCCCAGGCTTCGCAGTCAGTAGAATGAATTGTTTAATAGGAAATGAAGCAATGAAAATGGTAATGGAAGGTGTTGGAAGTATTAATGATATTGATAAAGCTATGAAGCTAGGTTTAAATCATCCAATGGGTCCTTTAGAGCTAGCAGACTTAGTCGGGTTAGATACGAGGCTGCGTAATATGGAATATCTCTATAAAACACTAGGTGAGACATATCGTCCTTGTCCTATTCTTACTAAGTATGTAAAAGCTGGAAGGTTAGGTAAGAAAACTGGAAGAGGATTTTATGAATATGATCATGAAAAGTAGCGAATTAGAAAATAGAAAGAAGGGTTGAGAATGGACTTTCGTCTAAGTGAAGACATTCAGTTTTTGAAAAAAAATGTGCGGGACTTTGTACAAACAGAAGTAGAAGCAGTAGCGATGCAGATAGAACAAGAGGATAAAATTCCGCAGCGAATTATCGACATGTCGAAAGATTTAGGCTTATTTGGACTAAGTATTCCAGAGCAGTACGAAGGGCTTGGAATTGGAATGGTTGGAAAGTGTGCACTATACGAGGAGATCGGAGCTACGCACAACGGATATACAACGTTAATTGGAGCACATACAGGAATTGGTACAGTAGGTATTGTAGAAATGGGCAACGACGAACAAAAACAAAGATATTTGCCCGCTATGGCTCGAGGTGAAAAAATTGGGGCGTTTGCGTTAACAGAGCCTAGTGCTGGTTCAAACGCTACGAATTTAAAAACAACTGCTGTGAAAAAAGGAGACAAATATATTTTAAATGGGACAAAGCACTACATTACAAATGCTACAGAAGCTGATGTGTTTACAGTAATGGCCATAACAGATCCAGATAAAGGGGCAAAAGGCATTACATCTTTTATTATAGAAAAAGATTTTCCCGGTTTTCATGTTGGAGCTGTAGAGAGGAAGATGGGGCTTAGAGGCTCACATTCAGCTGAAATTATTTTAGAAGATTGTGAAGTACCCGTTGAAAATGTATTGGGAGCAGAAGGTCAAGGATACGTTAACGCTCTAAAAATTTTAGCAAATGGACGTGCTGGATTAGCAGCACGCAATCTTGGTTCCTGCCAGAAGCTGCTTGATCTAAGTGCAGCGTATGCACAAGAACGAATTCAATTTGATGTTCCAATTATTGAACATCAAGCCGTATCACATATGCTTGCTGAAATGGCTGTAGACGTTGAGTCGTTACGATCATTTACATACCGCGTAGCATGGATGGTTGATGAAGGAATGAAAGTAATCAAAGAAGCGGCTATGCTAAAACTATTTGGTTCAGAAGCATACAATCGCGTTGCAGATAAAGCTGTACAAGTTCATGGAGGCATTGGCTATATTGCTGACTATCCAATTGAACGCTTTTTCCGAGATGCTAGAATCACCAGAATATATGAAGGAACATCTGAGATTCAGAAAAATATTATAGCTGGACAATTAAAAAAAGAATATAGTTAACGGTTAGTAAAGGAGGAGAAAAAATGCAAGAAGAAATCGTTATTGTAAGCGCTACCAGAACACCTATTGGGCGTTATGGAGGTGCTTTGAAAGAAGTCAGCTCCGGTCATCTAGCAAGTCTTGTTATCGAAGAGTCTGTAAAAAGGGCTAATATCGCGGCGGAACAAGTGAGTGAAGTTATTTTCGGAGAAGTAAGACAATCAACAGAAGCATCGAATGTTGCCAGAGTAGCGGCTCTAAGAGCAGGGATACCCGATACTGCACCAGCTTTTACCATCAATCGATTATGTGCATCAGGTATGCAGGCAATCGCCTCAGCTGTTCAGCAGCTACACTCAAATCAAGCAACAGTTGTGGTGGCAGGCGGAACAGAAAGTATGAGTCGTGCACCTCTTTATTTAAGAAATACACGTTTTGGAGGAGACAGATCTACTTTAGTAGATTCAAATACAGAAAATGGTCAGCAGCCTCAGGAGATATATGGTCAGCATCTAGGTATGGGAGTTACAGCGGAAAATGTAGCTGAAAGGTACCATATTTCAAAAGAAGATCAGGATGGTTTTGCAGTAGAAAGTCAACAAAAAGCTGCCAAAGCTATAAAAAATGGGGCATTTAAAGATGAAATCATTCCAGTTAAGATCCAACAAAGAAAAGCCACTGTTACAGTTGATCGAGACGAACACCCTCGCCCTCAAACGACAATTGAACAGATATCGAATTTAAAGCCTGCTTTTAAAGAAAACGGAACTGTTACAGCTGGTAATACTTGTGGACGAAATGACGGAGCTTCTGCATTAGTTTTAATGAAAAGAAGAGAAGCTGAGCGCTTAGAGCTTAAACCTCTAGTAAGAATTGTCGATTGGGCGGCAGCTGGAGTTTCTCCAGAAGTTATGGGAATTGGTCCTGTTCCAGCTGTAAAAAAATTATTACAAAGGACTGGAAAAAAAGTAGAAGACATTGGGCTTTTTGAGCTGAATGAAGCATTTGCTTCTCAAGCTTTAGCTGTTATTCGAGAGCTTAATTTAGACGTAAATAAAGTGAACGTCAACGGAGGGGCAATTGCTCTTGGTCATCCTGTTGGAGCAACAGGCGCTCGTATAGTAACCACTTTACTTCATGAGATGATCCGGAGACAGGAGAGATATGGAATTGCTACTCTTTGTGTAGGTGGAGGACAAGGTATGGCAATCATGATTGAAACCATTCTTTAAATGTTAATAAGGAGAGGATTTTATGAAACAGCCTGTTATCGTATCAGCGGTTCGAACCGCCATTGCAAAACAAGGAGGAACTCTTGCTAATATAGATCCCTCCGTTTACGGCGCTGCTGTCATGAAAGAAGCAATCGAACGTGCTTGTATTCAATCAACAGATATTGATGATGTCATCTTTGGAAATTGTCTGGCTGGAGGAGGAAATATGGCAAGGTTAACGTTACTCGAAGCCGGTTTGCCTCTAGCAATTCCTGGTATGACCATTGATCGTCAATGCGGTTCAGGAATTAACAGTATAGGTCTTGCCGCTGATCAAATTCGAGCAGGAAATGGAGAGATCTTTCTTGCGGGTGGAACAGAAAGTATGTCACGTTCACCATACTTACTTGCACCACAAAGCAGACCTTACGATCGAATGCCACCTCAATTTATAAAGCGAAAACTTTCTCCGAATCATATTGGAGATCCTTCTATGGGGATTACTGCGGAAAACTTGGCTGAAAAGTACGAAGTAACGAGAGAAGAACAAGATTTATTTGCTTTAGAAAGTCAGCAAAAAATGACCAACGCGATAAACAGCGGATACTTTAAAGAACAAATTGTACCTATTAATATTACGAATAGAAAAGGAGAATCTTATTTATTTAATCATGACGAACACGTTCGTCCGAGTACGACCATAGAAGATTTATCAAAACTTTCTCCCGCCTTTAAAAAAGAAGGAAGTGTAACGGCAGGAAACTCCTCTGGTGTTAATGATGGAGCGTCAGCAGTTGTACTTATGTCCGAAAATCGTGCAAACGAAGAGGGCATAGAAGTATTAGCGAAAGTAAAAGAGTGGGCCGTTGTAGGAGTAGATCCAAATATGATGGGGATTGGGCCAGTGCCAGCTGTTCAAAAAGTGCTTCAAAAAGCAGGCTTGTCTCTTGAAGATTTCGATTTAATTGAATTTAATGAGGCGTTTGCTGCTCAGGTACTTGCTTGTAATCGAGAGCTATCTATGAATATGAAAAAAGTAAATGTAAATGGAGGAGCAATTGCTCATGGTCACCCTATTGCAGCAACTGGGGCTATGTTAATTACAAAACTGGTGTATGAAATGAAAAGACGGGATGCAAAACGCGCACTCGTAGCAGCCTGCATCGGTGGAGGGCAAGGCATTGCTTTAATACTTGAACGATAAAATCATCAATAGTGGAGGTATCGTAAATATGATTACATTTGCAAATATAGACGTGCTGAAAAAAGGACAGCTTGCTTATATCGTAATTAATCGTCCTGAGCAGAGAAATGCATTGACAAAAGAAACGTTAGAAGAAATAACAGAAGCCTTAGAAGAAATAAAGAAAGATGAAACGGTAGCTTGTTTAGTTTTTACGGGGCAAGGAGATAAATCGTTTGCAGCGGGAGCTGATATTGGTCAGCTGCGTGAAAAAACAGTGCTTGATGCGTTAAGCCAAAGCGGTATGCAGCATGTGTACAATCTTATAGAAGGTTTTGAGAAGCCAACTATTGCTATGATTAATGGTTATGCTTTGGGAGGAGGCTGTGAATTAGCCATGTCCTGTGATATACGAGTCGCTTCTACAAGTGCCAAGCTTGGTTTACCAGAACTAAATTTATCAATTATTCCAAGTGCTGGAGGAACCCAGCGCCTAGTCAGAATTGTAGGGAAAGGAAAAGCACTGGAGCTAATTTTAATGGGGAAAATGGTTGATGCCGATGAGGCCCTTCGAATCGGCCTTGTATCAGAAGTTGCTAAGCCGGAAGAACTTGAAGCAAAAGTAGAAGAAGTCGCCAATCAAATTCTGTCAAAAGGCCCGTTAGCTGTGAAGTTAGCTAAGATTGCTGTAAATTTAGGGTCCGACGTGGACATGAAAACGGGGTTAATGATTGAAAAGCTTGCTCAAGCTATTCTCTTTTCATCAGAAGATAAAAGAGAAGGAACAACAGCGTTTCTAGAAAAACGGAAACCTGAGTATCAAGGAAAATAAGAAAGGAGGAAGCGTGAGTTGCCAATTACAGTAGAGGATATCCGCGAAAAATTTGAAGAGAACCCGTTCTTTATGCATATAGGGTTTGAGATTGTTAGATTTGAAGAAGGAAATGTGAATATAAAGTTAGATATTAAAGAACATTTACTTAATATAAATGGAACCCTTCATGGCGGTGTTCATGCGACAATGCTCGATTATATCCTTGGCATGGTTACTCGATCTGTAACAAAAGCAAAGGTAGTGACAACAAATTTAACTGTTCATTACCTTTCGAGCATATCTCAAGGAGAAATCTTTGCGGAAGCTAAAGTGCTGCAGGAAGGATATAAACTTGCTTTTACTGAAGGAGAAATTAAGGATGGTCAAGGAAATATTCTTGCAAAAGGGATTGGTACTTTCAAGCTGATTCGAGATAAATGAAAAGAGGAGAATAACAGTGGGTCAATTAAAAGAGAACGTAGCGTATATCACTGGGGGAAGTAAAGGAATTGGCAAGGCAATCGCCAAGACGTTTTCTCGTGAAGGAGCAAAAGTTTGTATTGTAGATCTTAATGAACAGGAACTCTATCAAACGATAGAGGAATTTCAAATGGAAGGACTGGACGTAACAGGTTTGGTCTGTGATGTAACGAAACGAGAGCAAGTAGAGAGCAGTATGGAAGAAATAGTCCGTACATTAGGGAGCATTGACATCCTTGTTAATAATGCAGGATTAACGAGAGATAATTCTTTTCATAAAATGACTGAAGATGATTGGGATCTTATTATGAATGTTCATTTAAAAGGAACCTATTTTTGTAGCCAAACTGCTCAAAAATATATGGTCCAGCAGCAATTTGGGAGGATTATAAATATTTCTTCAGTGTCTGCGTTAGGAAACAAGGGACAAGCTAATTATGCAACTGCCAAAGCTGGCATACAGGGGTTTACTAAAACTTTGGCAATAGAGCTTGGCAAATTTGGTATTACTGTCAATGCAATTGCCCCTGGATTCATTGAAACTGATATGACTAAAGCTACCGCAGAACGACTAGGCCTTAAATTTGAAGAGTTAATCGAAGAAAAGAAAAAGGAAATTCCCATGCAACGTACTGGAAAACCCGAAGATATTGCAAATACGGCACTCTTTTTTTCATTAAAAGAATCCTCCTTTGTCAACGGTCAAATCTTATACGTAGCCGGAGGGCCAAAATTTTAATAATAGTAGTGTAAGAGCAAATGATTGGTGAGTTGTTAATACCAATCGTTTTTTTATAAGATTTATAAAAGAACGTTTGATTTAAATATGAATTATGATTTTTCTTTGAATCACCGGCTTGTTTCAATAGATAAAGGAACGGGTCACATACTTAATGCATTACTAAATTTTTTATAAATATTTCTCTTATAAGAGTGGGGAGATTAAGGCTTTTGGAATGGCATAAAACTTGCATTTATTTATGGCAAGCTGAAGGAATACTGCAAATCCTTTTTCAAAAAAAGAAAAAAATGTACCACTGAACCATTTGATAAACGTTTTAGCTGAAAGTTCAAAAATAAAAATGAAGAAAAGAGGGATTCATATGCGATGGTTTGTTCTTCTAATGCTATTTTTCGGCGCAGTTATTAACTTTGCAGATAAATCAATTATAGGGCTTGCAGCTGTTCCTATCATGAAAGAAATGAACTTATCTTATGCCGAGTGGGGGCTTGTAGGGAGTAGTTATTACTGGCTTTACCCCATAACAGGTATTTTCGGAGCAGCATGGGCCGATCGGATTGGAGCTAAAAAAGTCCTTGGCTTTTTAATGTTAACATGGGCTTTTTTACAATTTGGTGTCTTAGCTATTGCTGCTTTACCACTACTAGTTATTTACCGAATTTTATTAGGGGCATTTGAAGGCCCATTTAGTCCAGTTGCCTATAACCATGCAGATAAATGGTTTCCACCAAAGCAAAGAGGATTTGCTAATTCTATCGTAGTTGCTGGCGGAACTGTAGGAGCTATGATTGCCGCACCGCTTCTTGTTTCTCTAATTACTCTATTAGGATGGAAGGCTGCTTTTGCTTGTCTTGGACTAGCGAGTATTGTGTGGTTTTTCTTGTTTCAATTCTTTACCAAAGAGAGTCCAGTGAAAAGGTATCAAAAAGTGCAAAAGAAAGCACAGCTAGAAAAAATAAATGTAAAAGATTTTTTAAAACTCCTTGGGTCTCCTTCAGCTTTATTTACAACGCTAGCCTATTTTTCAACATATATTTTAGTTGTTTGGTTTTCAGTTTGGTTACCTATTTATCTAGTAGAAGCAATAAAAATGTCTCCTGGCGAAATGGGGTATAGCGTCGCGATTATTGGAATTGTTTCTGTGCTCATTTATACAGGAGTTTCGATGCTGTCTGATTATTTGTTTAAGAAAAACGAAAGCTGGCAGATATCAAGGATATTTGTAGTAGCGGGAGCTATGATAGCAGGAGCTTTACTATTAGCGTCTATTACAGTCTTTCAAAATCCGCTATGGGTGGTTATCGCTATGTGTCTAGCCAAAGGTTTAACCTACGCTATTTTGCCAATTGGACCAACTATTATGATTAATGAGTGGCCTGAACGCGGTGCATTAATGACAAGTATTTTAACTTCTTCAGGTAATATCGCAGGAATTATCGCTCCCATTTTAACTGGTTATATCGTTGGGCTAGCTGGAGCAAACAAAATTGCAGGTTACAACTTATCAATTATCTCAATGGCAATTCTCGTTTTGGTTTTTGGGATACTATTTGCGTTTTTTGTCAAACCATCTGGAGCAAAAAAGAAAGCTTTAGATCACGATGATTTATCTGAAAATTCAAATATAAAATATTCATAACCTAAAACAATCGATTATTGCACAAGACAAACCTTCGCGACTAAGGATGGCATAGTCTTATGAGGCGACGCCATTTTAATCAACTAATTATTTTCTCATAAAGACGTTGAATATACCTAATATAAATGGCTATAAAAAGGAGGGTAAAAGATGAAAACCCGTATTACAGAGTTGCTAAATATTCAATATCCGGTTATTTGCGGAGGTTTATTTAGAATTGGACGAGCTCCTTTAGCTGCTGCTGTTTCAGAAGCTGGCGGGCTCGGTATTATTACATCGGCCACTTTTGAAACAGCAAAAGAGCTGCGGCACGAAATCCGAAAAGTAAGAGAATTAACGGATAAGCCAATTGGCATTAATATTAACTTATTTCCAAGTGTGAAGCGGATGCCAAACGAAGCCTATATAGATGTATTACTAGAAGAAGGTATACGTATTGTAGAGACCTCTGGCAGAAGCCCTGAGCCATATATGAAAGTATTAAAAGACAATAACGTAGTCGTTATTCATAAAGTTGCCGGAGTGAAATATGCAAAAACGGCTGAACGAGTAGGATGTGACGCTGTAACTGTAGTGGGATTTGAAGCGGGAGGTCACCCTGGAATGGAAGATGTGGGAAATATAGTTTTAGTCCCTCAAACAGTTGATGCACTAACTATCCCCGTTCTTGCCGGTGGTGGAATTGCGGATGGACGGGGATTGGCTGCCATGCTAGCTCTCGGAGCAGAAGGTATTGTTATGGGCACACGATTCCTAGCTTCTCAAGAGGCACTAGTCCACGACAACGTGAAAAAGTGGATGGTACAAGCTTCAGAAGGAGATACGGCATTAATTCAAAAAACAATTGGTTCAACTTCAAGAGTCGCTCGAAATGCGATGGCTTTACAAGTGATGGATGCTGAAAGTAGAGGGGCTTCACTAGAAGAACTGTTGCCACTAATTTCAGGGAAAAAGGCTGTGCGGGTATATAACGAAGGAGATATCGATGCAGGAATCTTTTCATGCGGTCAATCTGTGGCCAGAATTCAAGAGATAAAAACGGTACAAGAAATCATTTTAGGAGTAGTAAATGAGGCAAAAGCCACTGTGGAAAGAATGGGAAACAGGTGGAGCAAAGTTAATGAATTAAAATAGTTAAGGGGTGAGAATAGTGAACTGGATTGGGAATAGGAAGTACCCTGAATCTCTGCCTCAGGAAATTGAAATTCCTTCATTAACGCTATATGACTTGTTGGAGCATTCAGCTCATCGTTACCCGTTACGAGTAGCGGTGATAGAAAGAGAAAAGGAGCTAACTTATGTTGAATTAAAGACAGCCTGTGAGCGTCTTGCATCAGCTTTACATCAAAAAGGATTTTGTAAAGGAGATCGAGTCGCTGTAATGTTACCAAATTGTACGGAATATATTATCTCCTACTATGCAGTTCAACGCTTAGGAGGAATTATTGTACAGGTAAACCCCATGTATCAAACGGATGAACTAGATTATATTTTACAGGATTCTGAAGCCGTATGGTTTATTAGTCGTGAAGACCAAAGGACAAAAATAGATCAAATAAACTTGAAGACTCCACTCAATTTTATTTCAACTAACAACAAGCAAAATGAAGAAGATAACCTTTATTTTTTGATTAAAAAAGGAGAGAAAGAACTTCCAAAGCTTAAAATTGAACCCAAGGAAGACTTAGCGGTTTTGCAATATACAGGAGGAACAACAGGTAAGTCTAAAGGAGTCATGCTGACTCATTCTAACTTGTTCTCCAATGTCTATCAAGATCTTTCCTGTACATTAAACGTTCTTCCACATCAAGAATCACCTGAACGAATGCTAGGTTTAGCGCCGTTATTTCATGTATATGGCATGGCTCGTATGAATTGTTCTATCTTTTCTGCTTCAACGTACATTGCTGTAGAAAGGTTTGAGATAAATGAAGTCATAAATTTAATTCGAAAGCACCGACCAACCATTTTTCCAGGTGTACCAACTATGTATGTAGCGCTACTTAACCATCCAGATTTAACAGCTGAGGATTTATCATGCTTTAAATATTGCAGTAGTGGTTCAGCGTCTCTCCCTATAGAGATCCTTCAAAGATTTGACCAAAAGTTTAATCTACCCATTTTCGAAGGGTATGGTATGACGGAAACGTCACCGACCACTCATAGAAATCCAGTTGTAGGAAAAAGAAAACAAGGAAGTATTGGTCTTCCCTACCCAAATACAGATGCTAAAATTGTAGATATTGAAAAAGGCATTACAGAATTGATGCCTGGTGAAGCGGGAGAGTTAATTATTAAAGGCCCCCAAGTAATGAAAGGTTACTGGAGGAAAGAGAATGAAACAGAAGCGGTAATACGACATGACTGGCTATATACAGGAGATATTGCTACTATGGATGAAGACGGTTATTTCTATATTGTAGGAAGAAAAAAAGATATGATTATTGCTAGTGGATATAACGTTTATCCAGTGGAGATAGAAGATATTATTTATCAGCATCCAGCTGTAAAAGAAGTATGTGTGTTTGGAGTACCAGATTTTTATCGAGGGGAAACCGTTAAAGCTGCGATTGTTTTAAAAACTGATGCATCTGCTACAGAACAGGAATTAGAAGAATGGTGCAATTTAAGGTTAGCTAAGTACAAGGTCCCTCGCTTGATTGAGTTTAAAAATAAGCTGCCTAAGTCCACGGTAGGAAAAATTTTGCGCCGCACATTAGTGGAAGAGGAAGAAGAGAAAAGAAAGAAAGAAACAGATTAGGATTTCACTAAAAAAAGGATTACAACCGAGCCTCTGCCGATTGTAATCCTTTTTTATTCTTACTTTTTCTTTTGGCTTTTTGCACGATTAGCGTCAAGCTCAGCCGCATATTCTTCTTGAGACTTTCCTTGCTTTTGACTCTCAGACTGAATCTTTTTAAATTTGTTATCGTTTAAATTTGGCATATTAGCACCTCCTTGCAGACAGGGTTATTTTGTACAAACATTAAGGATTTATATGCTAAAAAGTTTTAATGAACTTGATTAGAAATTTCGCTCAATGCTGCACCGGCTTCATCAACATATACGTTCACGGTCGCAAGGTCACCGATTGCACAGATTCCAACCATATTATTATTCTCCACTACAATAATGCGGCGAATTTGATGATCGGCCATCATACGTGCACATTCATGAATATCCGTATCTGGAGAACAAGTAATCACATCTTTAGTCATACAATCATGGCAATGCACAGTGTTGCAATCTTTTCCATCCGCCACGCAGTTTAACACGATATCACGGTCTGTGATCATTCCCATTACTCGATTTTCTTGACACACTGGCACAGAGCCACAATTAATATCACGCATTAATTTTGCTGCAGCTGTTACTGGGTCGTGCGGTGCACAAGCTTTCACATCTTTAGTCATAACTTCACGTACTGTAGTCATTTTTAATTCCTCCTTTTAATTAAACATTCACCTCCGTATTTTCTCCATGCACATGCAGAATATGAGAATCAATAATTTCCTGAAAGCAAAAAATCTTGTAATAAAAGACGAATAAAAGAACGAACGCAGTGTAATAAACACATAAAAAAGAGCCTATTACACAAACTAAAGAGAATATGGTTTAGCTTACATTTTCGTAACGGCAGGAGTTGGGTACATAATGAAAGGAAAGTTAACGCTTTTGGCAGTACTTTTATTGCCTTGGCTGTCTATAATAAAAGTTGATAAATTTGTCTTTAAAAGATACCTACCTGTTTTGACATTTAGTTCATTAGTTATTGCTTTTATCAGTGAGTTATCTAAAAGCTTTACATGGTGGAAAGTGAGGAAACCTCTTTTCCCTAAACTTTCAAGCGACGTTTCTTTTATATTTGGACCGTTTTTTATAGCTAATTTTTGGGTATTCAAGCTGACCTATGGGAATTTCAAAAAATATTTGTTAATTAACATCCTATTTGACTATCTATTTGCTTATCCCTTGACCAGTTTGGCAGAAAAATTAAAGGTATACAAAATGGTCAACATGACGCGTTTTCAACTTTTTGTGATCTCGATTGCCACTGCTCTTATTAATTATTTCTATCATTATTTTATAGAAGATGTATTAAGGAAGAGAAGGCAATAGCTGATAGTTCGTTAACGTGAATTACTGCAAAATGATAAGGAGCCTCGCACGTTTATCATTCAGAGCTCTCTTTTATCGCTAGAGAAAATCAATACTCTCGCACAGACCAAAGAGCTAGAGGAATATAAGGAAGTCGTGACTCTCTTAACAAAAAATGATTGATTGGATGTTTCAGCAAGTAAAGCAAACAAACTAGTAAGAAATAAAGCTCCATACTTCATTACTCCCAAAAAGCTCTTCCAGTTAATAAGAACTGGAAGAGCTTTTTTACTTTTATCAGAATCTACGCGCTAGGAGAAAGATATTTCACACCACATTTAACCAAATATGTGACGAAATTATGGTAAAGCCATTTAAACTAAATAAAAATCGCTTCAAGTGTGAGAAATATCACACCTTTTAAACATACAACATGATAATTTTTTAGGAGTAAGCAATATGTCATGACAAACTTCAATATGTTAGGAGGTTTTTAGCCTTTTAATCTGTTGAGATGCATCTCTAATATGAACGTTTATATACCATTATTATGTACAGAGATTTAGAGGAAGGGAGCCTGAACTTAGGTGAGAAAGCAAAAATCAATGCATATTGTCAAGTTAATCATTCTCTCCGTATTCATCACAATTTTTTTAGCAGGCTGTGATAGTCGTTATTTGATTTTAAATCCACAGGGGGCGGTAGCTCAAAAAGAATACCAGTTAATTATTTTTTCCATAATTTTATGCGCAATTGTCGTTATTCCTGTTTTAGGTCTGCTTGTGTATATCGTTTTACGCTACCGTGATAAGCCTGGAAACAAGGCTCCGTATCGACCAGATTGGGACGATAGCAAGCGTCTTGAATTTATTTGGTGGGGCATCCCCATTATTATTATTGGCATTTTAGGTTTCGCTACGGCCAAGACGACTTATGAATTAGTAGATCCGCCGAAAAAAGATGTAAAGCCGCTAACGATTGAAGTAACGTCTCTTGATTGGAAATGGTTATTCCAATATCCGGATCAAGATATTGCGACAGTCAACTATGTCGAAATTCCAAAGAATGTGCCCGTTCAATTCGTGCTAACGTCAGATGCACCTATGAATTCCTTTTGGGTACCCCAGCTAGGAGGACAATTATATACAATGCCGGGAATGGCCATGGGGCTTTGGCTACAAGCTAATCACAAGGGAGAATATTTTGGTTCGGGTGCTAATTTTACGGGTGAAGGGTTCGCTCATATGAACTTTAAAGTTAAATCTACATCGACAAAAGAATTTAATCAGTGGGTAAAGCAAGTGAAAGAAACATCACCAGCTTTAACAAAAGCTGATTATAACAATCTTGCCAAACAAGGTCTTTCCTTGGAAAAATCGTACTCTACCATTCCTAAAGGTTTGTTTCAAGAAATTGTTATTAAAAACGGTGGTCAATATTATAGTCAGCATCACCATATGAAAAATGAAGACATGAAGACTATGAATGTGGCTTCTGAAGAACAAGCACATACACAGCATGAGCACCAGGAAGGGGGAAACTAAGTTGTTAGACAAATTAAAAGATTTTTCATCTCATTTTTTTGTGACAGGGGAGCCAATGATTTACGGAGCCGATGTCGCCATATTGTTAACACTAGCCGGTATTATTTTTGTTCTTACGTATCTTAAAAAGTGGAAGTGGCTATGGCGTGAGTGGCTCACAACGGTGGATCATAAAAAAATTGGAATCATGTATATGCTTTCTTCATTGTTAATGCTGTTTCGAGGCGGAGTAGATGCATTATTAATGCGTATGCAGCTAGCATTTCCCCAGTGGCATTTTCTAGATTCTAATCATTACAATGAAATTTTCACTACGCACGGAACCATTATGATTCTATTTATGGCAATGCCGCTTATGTTTGCTTTCTTTAATATCGTTGTGCCGCTTCAAATTGGAGCAAGAGATGTCGCCTATCCTTTTTTAAACGCGGTAAGCTTTTGGCTATTTTTCTTTGGCGCCATGCTTTTCAATTTGTCGTTTGTAACCGGAGGATCGCCAGATGCAGGGTGGTTGAGTTATCCGCCGCTTTCTGGCATGCAGTTCAGTCCTGGACCAGGTCAAGATTTTTATATTTGGGGCATTCAAATATCAGGTATTGGCAGCTTGGCTTCTGGAATTAATTTTATTATGACCATTTTAAAAATGCGTGCGCCTGGCATGAAACTTATGCATATGCCGCTATTCACGTGGTCTGTTCTAGCAAGCTGTATTATTATCATTTTCGCATTTCCTGTATTAACCGTAACGCTTGCTTTATTGTTTATCGACCGCTTCTTTGACGGACACTTGTTTACCATGACCGGCGGTGGAAATCCGATGATGTACATTAACTTAATTTGGATGTGGGGACATCCTGAAGTGTATATCGTTGTACTTCCTGCATTTGGCATTTTTTCTGAAATCGTTGCAACGTTTTCTCAAAAGAAGATATTTGGCTATAAATCTATGGTTTTTTCAATGATGATTATTAGCGTTCTATCGTATTTCACATGGGTGCATCATTTCTTTACGATGGGTGCAGGTGCTAATGTAAATGTGTTTTTTGCTATTACGACGATGGCTATCGGAATTCCAACGGGTGTTAAAGTGTTCAACTGGTTATTTACAATGTTCCGCGGCCGTATTCAAATGACCCAGCCGATGCTATGGACAATTGCTTTTATCCCGTGCTTTGTTGTGGGAGGAGCAACGGGTGTTATGCTTTCAGCAGCTCCCGCAGACTATCAGTATCATAATAGCTACTTTTTAGTTGCACACTTTCACCAAGTGTTAATCGGAGGCGTTGTATTCGGTTTTTTTGCAGGTTTGTACTATTGGTGGCCAAAAATGTTTGGCTTTAAGTTAAATGACCGTCTTGGCAAATGGGCATTTTGGACGTGGAATATTGGTTTTTATGTATGCTTCATGCCTCAATATGCACTAGGGTTTATGGGAATGACGCGCCGTATTTATACGTACGATTTTGACATGGGATGGGGACCGCTGAACGTTATCTCTACAGTGGGAGCCTTCTTTATGGGAATAGGGTTTATCTTTCAAGCATGGCAGATTCTTCATGGCATTAAGTACGGAGAACGAGATGTAACAGGAGATCCTTGGAATGGCCGCACATTAGAATGGTCCATTCCTTCACCTCCGCCGCACTACAATTTTGCAGTGATTCCAACAGTAACCGGGCAAGATGCGTGGTGGACGATAAAAGAAGAAAGAAAAAAGAAAAAAGCGAAGGAAGCAGCGGCTTTTTCTCCAATTCATATGCCAAAGAATTCAGGTATCCCGTTTATTATGTCAGTTTTTTGGTTCATTGCTGGTTTTGGCTTAACGTTCCACTGGGTATGGATGGCGATATTCGGTTTGACAGGAGTCGGAGCTTGTTTACTAGCTCGTTCTTTTCAATACAACTCGGATTATTATATTCCCGTTGATGAAATTCGACATACAGAAAATTCAGTAGGGAGGGTCGGGTAACATGGCATATGCGACAGCGCACCACGAAGAACATCATCATGAACATGATGAAGAAATCAAAGTTATGGGTTTTTGGCTTTTCCTCGTAACGGACTGCATCTTATTTGGAGCATTATTTGCTACGTATGCTGTTCTTGTTAATCATACTGCAGGAGGCCTTACGGGAAAGGAATTTTTTGAAGTCCCAGGATTTGTTTCTGAAACGTTTATCTTATTAACGAGCAGCTTTACGAGCGGATTAGCTGTATTAAGCATGCACAAAGGAAAAATAAAGTCTTTAATTGGCTGGCTAATCGTAACTCTGCTTTTAGGTGTATGCTTTGTTGGCCTTGAAATTCATGAATTTCAAACAATGGTTCACGAAGGAGCAACCATTTCCACAAGCGCATTTTTTACGGCTTTCTATACACTAGTTAGTACACACGGGCTGCACGTTTCGGTTGGAATCATTTGGATGATTTCAATTACAATCCAGTTAAAACGATACGGAATTACCTCTGTAACAAAACGAAAAGTGACGATTATCAGCTTATACTGGCATTTTCTTGATGCTGTCTGGATCTTCCTTTATACGGTTGTGTATTTAATGGGGGTGATGTAGATGGAGAACCATGGGTCGTTAAAAGCTTATACAACCGGATTTATTTTCTCAATTATTTTAACCGTTATTCCTCTGCTGCTGGTATTAAACCACGTACTTGCTAAAAATATATTACTAGCTAGCATTCTAGGAATGGCCGTGCTTCAATTTTTCGTTCAATTGTTTTTCTTTATGCATATTAAAGACGGAGAGAAGCCTCGTTATAATGTGATGGCTTTAATACTTGGAATCGTTTTTGTTATTACGATTGTAGCAGGATCTATTTGGATAATGACTTTTAACTCTCAAGTTCAATAAAAATGGAGCCGTGTACGATGTGCGCGGCTCCATTTTTTATTAATTTCTATAACTTGTGATAAAAATCACATACTTTCGCTTGCGCAAGAAGTACAATAAAAGTGTAGCAAAGAAAGTTCTTTATAAACGAATGTTAAAGGAGAGATTATGATGAATATGGCTTATCGTAACATCCTCGTAGCAGTAGACGGTTCTGTAGAAGCGGAGTGGGCATTCAAAAAAGCAGTTAACAGTGCGAAAAAAAATAACGCTCATTTGATAATTTGTCACGTTATCGATATACAGGCGTTAAGTCCATCACCTTATGCATTTTATACGGATACACGCTTTCAAGATGCAGAGAAATTTGCTGAAGAACTTTTAACCAACTATAGTAACCTAGCCATTAAGGCTGGAGTAACGAAAGTCGAGACCTTAATTGAACACGGTTCTCCTAAAACAAAAATATCTAAAAAAATTGCTCCCGATAAGCACGTTGATTTAATTGTATGCGGTGCAACCGGGTTAAACGCGGTAGAGCGTATCTTAATCGGAAGTGTATCTCAGCATATTTTACGCTATGCCAAATGTGATGTGTTAATCGTTCGCACGCCTAAAGAAGCTGAAGAGGAATCAAAGCCTTTACAAGTAGAACTAACAGAGTAGCAGGCACAGACGAGAAATAAAACTTGTTGTGTACAGCAAAATACAAAGCTCTCACCATTTCATTTATTTAAAGAGTGGGGGGAAACGTATTTTAGTTAAAAGAAGATCCGAACAAGGAGTCAAGGTTCTCAAGAGAGAACGTGACTCGTTCGGATTTTTTTATTGTGATGGTGAATGTAGTTTTCATGTATCCAGCTGTTTCTAGCTGTTGATTGAAAGGGAATAGCAGAAAGAAAGGTGAGGATAGTAGAGCACATCAAACATGTTTATGAAAGAAGAAGAGGGGAAGAACAAGCATATAGAAAACTTTTCCTTAGTTGGTTAAGGTTGATTTATAAAGGAGTGACGAATATGTCAAAGTTAAATAATCCATTAACTCAATATTTCCATGAAGACTATCCAAAGCAGTATCAAGAACCGCCTGGTGTACAAAAAGACATGAACGTCATCCCAGACTGCGGGGAGAACAGTTACATAGGTGCAGGTAAATTAAAAGGCAGAAAAGCTCTTGTAACAGGTGGGGATTCAGGTATTGGCCGAGCAGCAGCTATCGCTTATGCAAGAGAAGGAGCGGACGTTGCGCTTAATTACTTGCCACAAGAGCAAACTGATGCAGAAGAAGTAAAAAAGCTTATTGAGGCAGAAGGCAAAAAAGCAGTACTCATACCTGGTGATGTAGGCGAAGAATCTTTTTGCAAGGAGCTAGTAGAAAAAGCTTATAAAGAATTAGATGGATTAGACGTTTTAGCGCTCGTAGCAGGTAAACAGCAGGCAGTAGAAGATCTTGCTGATTTAGAAACGGATCAGCTGCGCAAAACCTTTGAAGTAAATGTATTCTCTTTATATTGGATCGTAAAAGCAGCGCTGCCTTATTTACCGGCAGGTGCTTCTATTATTACCACAAGTTCTGTACAAGGCTATAGCCCAAGTCCTAATTTATTAGATTATGCAGCTACAAAGTTTGCCATTAACGGATTCACTCGCGGACTAGCCAAGCAATTAGCTCCAAAAGGTATTCGCGTTAACTCCGTTGCTCCAGGACCTATCTGGACGCCGCTTCAAATTTCTGGAGGGCAGCCAAGCGACGCTATTCCAAGCTTTGGACAAGATACACCTTTGCAGCGTGCTGGTCAGCCGGTAGAGTTAGCAAATGTATACGTATTTTTAGCTTCAACGGATGCAAGCTACGTAACAGCTCAAGTTTACGGAATTACAGGCGGAATAGAACTAGCTTAAAACAAAAAACACGTGCAGTTATGAACTGCACGTGTTTTTTTGTTTTATCGTCTTTTACCTTTTAAAGTTTGTACACAAATGTAGCTAAGCGTAGCGAATAATGCTGTAATAAATGCCGAGTGAGACAGTGTAGCAAAGACATTTAAACGAGACATGACAACAAAGATACCGCTAAATATTTGAGCAAAGGTTAAAGCAACTGCAATGATGGACGCGTAGTAAATATCACGGCGAGTTTCTTTATACTGTTTGATAGCAGATACCATAATCCAAATGATAAGAACAAACAGCACAAGAGCAGCAAATCGGTGAGCAAAGTGAATGCCTGTTGTTCCTGATAGCTTTGGAATAAGAGTGTTGCCATAACAAGCCGGAAAGCTTGTACACGCTAAGCTTGCACCTTTGTGACGCACATATGCACCTAAATAAATATCGCAGTAGGTAAATATAAGCGTAAACCATGCGAGCCATCTAAATTTGCCTGTAACGGCTCCTTTAATAAAATGATCCGAACGGTCCTTTTGAATAACAAATATTGAAAGTAAAAATACACCGGTAAACGCAATAAGCGAAAGACCGAAATGCAGGGCTAGCGCCTCAGCTGACTGAGGCCAGATAACGGCAGAAGCCCCGAGCAACGACTCGATAACGATAAATGCAATACTCATGATCGCTAAAATTTTCACTTCACGGTTTCTGCGATAACGAATCCAAGCCCAAATAGAAAATGCTAAAACAAGAAGACCTGCAAATGCGGTAATCAAACGATGCGTATATTCAATCATTGTTGCTACTGCGTATTCGGGTATTAACTGCCCGTTACACAATGGCCACTCGTTTCCGCACCCTAATCCAGATCCTGTGGTTGTGACCAGACTGCCGGCAATCATTAAAATAAACATAACAATCGTTGTAAATATAGCTGTTATTTTAAATAAATTTCTCATACGTTGACTCCCTTTGTTGAGTTACTAATTATGACTATAGATTTGATGAATACGATAGTCAAGTAGTAGAGCGTAATTAACAAATAACTGTCACAAACTCGCACATGTTTTCCTTAAAGTTGATGTCAGAAAAGCTTTCTTCACTAAGCTTTGTAATGGTTTTTTCCTTTTAAACAATGTAAATATGCTTTCATACATAAGATATAAAAAATTATATTAGTGATTTTATACAATTTGCAAAAAAAACTTTAGAGAGAATGGAGATACAATCATATTCCAAAAGTGATAATATAAATATAAATCAAATGATGTTATAAAACCTATCATTTTATGTTAGGTATAAAATAAACTTTTTTATCACGGAGAAACTTTATTGAAAGGAGAGATAACGATGAGCTTAGAAGCTTTAAATAAAAGAGTAGAAACCGATCTTTCTTACCTTTCTTTCAGGAAACCAACAGAAGTACAGCCAATTATCCCTAAAAGTGGACACGTATACGATGTAATCATTATTGGAGGAGGTCAAAGCGGTTTAGGAACGGCTTTTGGCTTGCTGCGAGAACGCGTGTCAAATATTCTTGTTATTGATGAAAACCGTTCGGGTTTAGAAGGTCCGTGGGAAACGTATGCACGAATGATTACGCTGAGAACGCCCAAAAACTTAACATCTATCGATTTAGGTATGCCTTCGCTTACGTTTCAAGCGTGGTGGGAAGCACAATTTGGCTCAGAGGGCTGGGAAGCTCTTGACAAAATTCCAAAAGGAGACTGGATGAATTATTTACGCTGGTACCGGAGTATTCTTAACCTTCCTGTGGCAAATGAAATAAAATTAACGTTAATTGAGCCGACGGAAACAGGTATTCATCGCTTGCATATTGAAGGAAATGGAGCTGCATGTCCTACACTGATGGCACGTAAAGTTATACTAGCTACAGGAATTCAAGGAGGAGGAGAGTGGCATGTCCCGCCTATGATTTCTGAAAAATTGCCGCCTCATCTTTATTCTCATACTTCACAAACGATTGATTTTACTACGTTAAAGAACAAAAAAGTAGCTGTTTTAGGAGGAGGAGCTTCGGCGTTTGATAACGCCAACTATGCGCTTTCCGAAGGAGTTGCTGAAGCTCATGTATTTGTTCGACGAAAAGAACTTCCGCGTATTAATCCAATCAGACAAATGGAAGCTTCAGGAATGATTGAGCGTTTTCATGCTCTGTCAGATGCTGAAAAATATGAAGTAATGGCTCATTTTTTCGAATACAATCAGCCGCCTACGAATGATACATTTGGACGCGCTTCCTCATGGCCAGGTTTTCATTTGCACGTACATGCACCGTGGCTCGATGTCGAGGGAAAACAGGACAAAGCAGTTGTAACAACTCCTCAGGGAGTCTTTACATTTGACTATTTAATTATTAGCACAGGCCTTCTAACAGATCCGGCTCTTCGTCCAGAATTACGTCTTGTTGAAAAACACATCGCCCGCTGGAGCGATCATTACAAAGCACCGCATGAAATTGCCAATCCAGTATTGGATGCCCACCCTTACCTTAGTAATGGCTTTGCTTTTTCAAATCGCAATGGGGAAGGTCAAAAAATGGTATATGGCCTTTTTGCTTTTAATTATTCTGCTTTAATTAGCTGTGGAATTTCTGCTTCCGCTCTTTCAGGGCTGAAATATGCGATACCGAAGCTCGTATCAGAAGTCGCCAATCAGCTTTTTATTGATAACCGCCATGAGAATTTAACCAATTTCTTTGACTATAATGAGCCTGAATTTATCGGCAGCTGGTCAAAAGACGCTAATCAAGTGAAAACAACATAATAAAACTACATTTTTAACAATGAAAAAGGTGAAGCATATGGAGCCGATCTCTAAAAAGAAGATAGCTACTTTGTATACTCAAATTAGCCAAGAAATTTTTAATGTAGGCGTGAATACTCAAAAAATAGATATTATTGATAATAAAATTCTTATACTAGCTCAATCAAAAAGAATGCCAGCGCTAGACGCCCTCAGTGAAGAATATAAAGAATTAGTGATGTCTCTTGATGCGGCTTTGTCGACTAAATATAAAAAAATGCTAAAGCAAAAAGTGGAGCTATTATTCGATATCCAGGTCACTTCTTTATTTAGAGATTATGATCCTGCTACTGAGAATTCTTGTACGGTTATTTGCTTTAAATAACTTCTCTATATAAATGGCAAAACGTTCGATGAAATCGTTTGTTTTGCAAAAAACGTAAAAGACGGATGCTTATCTTCTGTTTACAGAAGCAAAGAGCCGTGAAGATAGAAGGGTTTCCTTCTGTTTTCACGGCTCTTTTTATACATATTTTCATAAAAAAGGAGTGGGGAAATGACTGAATATACACTTGTTGATAAAGCGGCTGTAAAAACTAGTTAAAAAAATCCAATCGATCATTAAAGGAGTGAAAAGCAAGTGGCGATGAATGAAAAAATGGAAACTCAGCATATGGAACTAACAAAAAAATCAGCACCTAATCCTTCATGGGTAGATAAGCTGTTTCATTTAACAGAACGTAAAACAGATGTAAAAACAGAAATTCTTGCGGGAATTACGACTTTTGTGACAATGAGCTATATTATCTTTGTTAATCCGACGATTTTAGCAGATGCAGGCATTCCAAAAGAAGCGGCAATTGCGGCAACAATTTTTGCCACTGTTTTTGCAACTCTTTTGTTTGCACTGTGGGCGAACATGCCTATTGCAGTTGCACCAGGAATGGGACTAAACGCTTTTTTTACGTATACAGTGGTATTGGGTGAAGGGTTAACGTGGCAAACAGGTTTAGGAGCCGTATTTATTTCAGGGGTTGTATTTTTTATTTTAACCATAACAGGCTTACGCAAGAAGATTATTGAAGGGATACCCGCTATTTTAAAAAGTGCTATTTCCGTTGGAATCGGTCTATTTATTGCTTTTATCGGTTTTAAGCAAGCTGGAATTATTGTAAGCAACAAAGAAAATTTAGTAGCGCTTGGACAACTGACAAAACCGGGCCCATTACTTGCTTTATTAGGTTTTATCGCGGTAACTGTATTAACTGCTCGAAAAATTAAAGGAGCTGCTTTGATTAGTATTTTACTAGTATCAATTGCAGGGATGGCGCTGGGCATAGTAGAAGCACCTAAAAGCATCAGCAGCGTTGTGTCGTTTTCAATGCCAAGCATGTCAGAAACTTTTTTACAAATGGATATTAAATCTGCTCTCCATTACGGTCTTTTCTCTATTATTTTTTCATTTACGCTTGTGGAGCTATTTGATAATTTAGGATCGATGATTGGATTATCTAAAAAAGCTGGACTAATGGATGAAAAAGGAGAAATTAAAGGGTTAGATAAAGCGCTTATGGCAGATTCTCTTGCGACTGTAGCCAGTGCTGCTATGGGATCTACCGCAATGAACGCGTATGTAGAAAACGCTGCGGGAATTGCAGAAGGAGGCAAAACGGGTCTTAAAGCACTGGTTGTTGCCATGCTGTTTTTAGTCAGTATTTTGTTCACTCCATTGATCAGCATTATTCCTGCTTTTGCTACAGCACCTATTTTAATTATGGTTGGAGCTCTCATGTTAACAGAAATTAAAAACATTCCTCTCGACGAAATAACAGATGCTGTACCTGCTTTTTGCACCATTATTTTGATGCCGTTAACATTTAGTATCGGCGAAGGCTTAGCGCTAGGGTTTTTATCTTATACGTTCGTTAAATTGTTAGCCGGCAAGGCGAAAGAAATCCACTGGATTATGTACATCATTAGCGCCGCTTTTATTATCAACTTCATCTGGGCTGCTTGAACGCATATATCTAGAGCAAAAAAGACTTCTCAGCTGAGAAGTCTTTTTACTGTTCATGTAAATTTTAATTGCTCTTTCTTTACAGGAATAAAAGGTAGCGAAGAAAGATATATAACGTTGAAATCAAAAGAGATACAAGCATAATTGGAGCTCCAATTTTCAAAAAATCCATAAACGAAAATTTATGTCCTTTTTTTACAGCCATGCCAGCTACAATGACGTTGGCAGATGCTCCAATTAACGTACCGTTTCCTCCCAAACATGCTCCTAGAGCCAATGACCACCATAGTACATTGATTTGAGCAGAATCAGGGCTCATTCCCATTCCATGAGCCATATCTTGAATAAGTGGAATCATTGTAGCAACAAAAGGAATGTTATCAATAACAGCTGAGGCAATGCCACTAATCCACAAAATGAGATAAGCTGACAGTGCGATATTGCCGTCTGTAACGTTCAACGCGCCAGCAGCCAGCTTTTTAATAATGCCTACATCGATTAAGCCTCCGACAAGAACAAACAAACCTGCAAAGAAAATAATGGTTGTCCATTCAACAGAATCAAATGCGCTTTCTACTTCATCATGAGTTCTTAATCCAATTACCAGTAGTACAGCAGCACCTGTAATGGCTACCATAGCCGCATCAATGTGCAAAACAGAATGCAGGGTAAAACCTAGAATCGTTAATACTAATACAGTTAACGATTTTTTCATTAAAACAGAATCTTGAATATAATCTTTTTCATTTAAACTCATTAGCTCTTGCTTTTTACTATCTTCTACTTTTAACTTTTTACGATAGATAAGAACAAGAATCCCCAGTGTAACAACACCGATAATCAGTACTGCAGGAGTTAAATTTAATAAAAAAGCATTAAAATCAAGGTGAGGGTTCGCTGCCCCAATCATGATATTAGGCGGGTCGCCTATTAAAGTTGCCGTTCCTCCAATATTTGAAAACAGCACTTCTGATATAAGAAACGGAAAAGGATTAATGTTTAAGATAGTAGTAATCGAAAATGTAACGGGAACAATTAATAACACGGTTGTCACATTGTCTAAAAAAGCTGATCCGACGCCTGTTAAAATCGATAAAATAACTAGAATTCGAACCGGATCACCTTTAGCAATTTTAGCAGACTTGATGGCTGCGTATTGAAACACGCCTGTTTTGTTTGTGATGCCGACTAAAATCATCATACCCATAAGAAGGACAATTGTTTCCCACTGAATGTGTTCGGTAATAGCATTATTAAAATCGACAATACCTAACAAAATCATTAATATAGCACCTAAAAGAGCTGCTGAAGCGCGATTGATCTTCTCGGTCATAATCAAAAAATATGTAATGATAAATATAATAATGGCTGCGTATACATGAAAACTTGTAATGTGTTGAATTGCATTGTGCATAACAGTAACCTGGCGATATGTCATCTAGTGACGAGAACTTTGGATGTTGTCCAGGTTTTCACCTCATCTTTCATCGTTTAATTTACATCCAACTTTACGGTGAAACTTCTATAAAATCCGCTTTCCTTTAACCAACCTCCTTTAAAAGCTTTGGTGTTCTTCAAAATGAAGACGATTCCTTCAGCATTATATCATATTTACATAAAAGCTTTCTTGCTAATTATTCATGTGATTTTCAACCCACACGCTTATTATGCACCTTAAATTCAGTTTACATAATTGATTCCTCTAATATCGGACAAAGTTAGACAAAGTTGGAACAGTGTCCAATTTTGTCTAACTTTGTGAGAACAAATAAAACAATGGATTGCTAAGATAAAGCGGTTTTCATGTTGGCACGGTACTTGCAAGAGTAATTAAGTGAAGTTTGATAATCAAATGAGGAGGCTTACCATAATGAAAACTGCTCAAAATAAAACAGAAAAGCTTACGAAAGAAAAAGCCAGCTGGATGTATCAGAAAATGGTAGAAATTCGAAAGTTTGAAGATGAAGTACATCAAATTTTTGCAAAAGGTGTACTGCCTGGTTTTGTTCATCTGTATGCAGGTGAAGAAGCGATAGCGGTTGGAATGTGCGCTCACCTTAATGACAGTGACAGTATTACGAGCACTCATCGTGGACACGGTCATTGTATTGCTAAAGGCGGCGATTTAGATGGAATGATGGCTGAACTATTTGGGAAGGTAACCGGGTTAGGCAAAGGAAAAGGCGGATCTATGCATATCGCGGATTTAGATAAAGGAATTTTAGGAGCAAATGGAATTGTAGGAGGAGGATTTCCGCTTGCATGTGGTTCTGCTTTAACTGCTAAATATAAAAAGACAAAAGATGTAAGCGTTTGCTTTTTTGGAGACGGAGCGGGCAATGAAGGAACGTTTCATGAAGGAATTAACTTAGCAGCCATTTGGAAACTGCCTGTTGTTTTTGTTGCTGAGAATAATGGCTACGGAGAGGCAACTCCCTTTTCTTATGCTTCAAGCTGCAGCACGATTGCAGACCGTGCCGCATCTTACAATATTCCAGGCGTACGAGTGGATGGAAAAGACGTGATGGCTGTTTATGAAGCAGCTGCTGAAGCGATTCAACGAGCTCGCAGAGGGGAAGGCCCAACGTTAATTGAATGTGTAACGTATCGAAATTACGGGCATTTCGAAGGCGACGCACAAACGTATAAATCAGGCAGTGAAAAGAAAGAACATCTTCAGGAAAAAGATGCGATTGCTCTTTTTGAAAACTATTTGCTTTCAGAACAAGTAGTAACAGAAAAAGAGCTTAGAGATATTGAAAGTGACGTAGAAAAAGCAGTAAAACGCGCAGTTGAGCTAGCAGAAACAAGCGATTATCCTGATGCTTCCGAACTATTAACAGATGTTTATGTATCTTACTAATTAAAGGGGGAAAAGAAAATGACTAGAAAATTAAGTATGTCTGAAGCTATCAATGAAGCAATGAAACTAGCGATGCGAAAAGATGAGAATGTGATTCTGCTGGGAGAAGATGTAGCTGGCGGAGCGGAAATTGACCACCTGCAAGATGATGAGGCTTGGGGCGGTGTCCTTGGAGTGACAAAGGGACTTGTACAAGAATTTGGACGTGAACGAATTCTTGATACGCCTATTTCAGAAGCAGCTTATATAGGAGCTGCAATGGGAGCGGCAGCTACGGGGTTAAGACCGGTTGCAGAATTAATGTTTAATGACTTTATTGGCTGCTGCTTAGATCAAGTGCTGAATCAAGGCGCAAAATTTAGATACATGTTCGGAGGAAAAGCAGAAGTGCCCGTCACGATTCGAACGACTCATGGAGCTGGATTCAGAGCTGCGGCTCAGCATTCTCAGAGCTTGTATGCTTTGTTCACTAGCATTCCTGGCATTAAAGTAGTGGTGCCTTCTACCCCTTACGATGCAAAAGGTTTATTATTAGCAGCAATTGAAGACAATGATCCGGTTATCTTTTTTGAAGACAAAACACTGTACAACATGAAAGGTGAGGTTCCTGAAGGCTATTATACGATTCCATTAGGAAAAGCAGACGTGAAACGCGAAGGAACAGATTTAACTATTGTAGCGATTGGCAAACAAGTAAATACTGCACTTACAGCCGCAGATCAATTATCTCACAAAGGAATTGACGTAGAAGTAGTCGATCCGCGAAGTCTATCACCTTTTGACGAAGAGACGATTCTTTCTTCTGTAGAAAAAACGAATCGATTAATTGTTATTGACGAAGCTAACCCAAGATGCAGCATCGCAACAGATATTGCTGCGCTAGTTGCTGATAAAGGATTTGATATGCTTGATGCACCTATTAAACGAATTACAGCACCACATACACCTGTACCATTTTCACCTCCATTAGAAGATATTTATCTGCCAACACCGCAAAAAGTAATTGAAGTTGTATCGGAGTTGCTAGGAGATAAATCGCTTCTAAGCGTGTAAGTAAAGAGAAAGGAGGAGGAAGCAAATGGCTGAAGAGGTTGTAATGCCAAAACTAGGTATGGCAATGAAAGAAGGAACCGTTTCGACATGGAATAAAAAAGTGGGAGACTCCGTTTCAAAAGGAGATATGATTGCAAGTATTAATTCTGAAAAAATAGAAATGGAAATTGAAGCGCCGCAGGACGGTGTGATTCTTGATATCCTTGTGCAAGAAGATGTAGGTGTGCCTCCTGGAACGATTATCTGTTATGTTGGAAATCCAAACGAGCAGCTTACTGAGCAAAGCAGTTCAGCAAATGAGCTTCAGGCTCCTAAAAACGAGGTAGCCGCCACTATCTCTTTAGAAGAGCCACCAGCAAACGTAGCTTCATCAAAGAAGAGCAAAGAAACTGTGCGCATTTCACCAATTGCACGGAAAATAGCAGAATCTGAAAACCTTGACATTGAAATGATTAAAGGCACGGGACCAAAAGGAAGAATCACAAAAGCGGATGTAGAGAAAGTGCTGACAGAAAAAGCTTCAGAAACAAGTCATCTACCAGTTGAAATAGATAAAGCTACAAAAAAAGAAACGCTTCCAGTAGCGGGGATGAGGAAAGTCATTGCAGGCCGAATGCATAATAGCTTACTAAACAGTGCTCAATTAACGATTAATATGAAAGCTGACGTGACGGATTTGCTGTCTCTTCAACGAGAAATTAAAGAAGTGATTCAACAACGCCATAAGGTGAAAATCTCTCTAACTGATTTTATTGCTCGCGCTGTTGTTCTTTCACTTCAAGAACACAAGCAAATGAACAGTGCGTATATCGATAACGAAATTCATCTCTATCATCATGTTCATCTTGGAATGGCCGTGGCTTTAGAGAATGGGCTAGTTGTTCCTGTTGTGCAACATGCTGAAAAAATGCCGTTAGTTGAATTAGCTGCAGAGATAAAAACACGAGCAGCAGATGCTCGGCAAGGTCAGTTGAGTACTGATAGCATGCAAGGTTCCACATTCACTATTACTAATCTCGGTGCCTACGGAGTAGAGTATTTTACACCTGTATTGAACCCGCCTGAAACAGGAATCCTTGGTGTGGGAGCTACTGAAGATGTACCTATGTATATAGGAGAGAATTTACAAAGAAGAAACGTGCTGCCTTTAAGCCTGACGTTTGATCATCGCGTACTGGACGGAGCACCTGCAGCTAATTTCCTTGGAACTATTAAACAATACTTAGAGCAACCTATTTTACTACTCTTATAGAAAGGTGGTGCATTCCATGAAACCTTTAGTTGTCATTGGCGGCGGTCCTGCAGGATATGTGGCGGCAATCACTGCCGCCCGGCAAGGAAAACAAGTTACGTTAATCGAACAAAAAGATTTAGGTGGAACATGTTTAAATGAGGGCTGTATGCCGACAAAGTCATTATTAGCAAGCGCGGAAGCCTATGAGAAAATAAAGCAAGCTGAGCAATTCGGCATCACTCTTCCTTTAGAACAAGTGAAAATTAACTGGGATGGCGTTCAGCATCATAAAACAACCATTGTTAAAAACTTGGTCAGGGGAATTGGCTATTTGATGAAAAAGAACAGTATTAAAGTCATGAAAGGAGAAGCTTCTTTTTTGACAAATCATCGCCTAGCCGTGCGAAATGAAAATCAAGTAGAAGAAATAGAGGCTGAACAGTTTATTATTGCTGCAGGTTCAGAACCTGCTAGCCTGCCATTTGCTCCGTTTGATGGAAAGTGGATCATTCACAGTGGACAAGCGATGTCGCTGCCTGCTATCCCTTCATCTCTTTTGATAGTAGGAGGAGGTGTAATTGGGTGTGAATTTGCAAGCATTTACAGTCAAATGGGAACAAAAGTAACGATTGTGGAAGCGGCAGATCAGCTGCTTTCTGGTGAAGACGCCGATATCGCCTTTATGTTGCAGGAAAAGTTAGAGAAAAAAGGCGTAACGATTTATACATCCGCTTCGCTAACAGAAATGCAGCCAGAAGATAAAACGGCTCTATTTAAACATAAAGAAGAACTGCATGAACTGCAGGCTGACTATGCATTAATTTCAATTGGGAGAAAGCCTAGAGTGCTAGGTTTAGGTTTAGAAAAGCTTGGCATACATTTTTCAAAACAAGGAATTGATGTTAATGAGCATATGCAAACGAATATACCTAATATCTATGCTTGTGGAGATGTAGTCGGCGGAATTCAGCTTGCTCATGTAGCCTTTCATGAAGGCACAGTTGCTGCTTTGCATGCATGTGGAACAGATAAGAGCGTGAATTACCGAGCTGTACCACGCTGCATCTATACTCATCCTGAAATTGCAAGTGTCGGTTTGACAGAAAAACAGGCCCGAGAAAAATACGGTGATGTTCGTATCGGAGAATTTTCGTTTACGGCAAACGGCAAAGCGATGATTGCAAATGATTCTGTTGGAAAAGTGAAAGTAATCGTAGAACCGCAGTTTAATGAAATTATTGGGCTTTCCATTGTAGGTGCACATGCTACAGAATTAATTGGACAAGGAACCATCATGCTGCACGGGGAGTTGACCACGGATGTAATGGAAGACTTTATCGCTGCTCATCCTACATTATCCGAAGCGATTCATGAAGCTCTTTTGCATTCAGCGGGTCAGGCCGTTCACTCATGATTATACGAGTGCTCAAGTTATTAAGCTCTTTAAGAATGAAAAGTAAAAATGAATGATTCAAAAAGGTAAACTAGAGGATGAAGGAATCATGAAAGAGGGATAGGGGTTTTCCTGCATCCTCGTCTAGTTTTTCTATTAATTTTTACATAACGTGAGTTTAAGAATCTATCTTTGGTAATGATAACGTTTTCTTTGTGATTTATAATAATAGTAACAAGCCTTGATTTACTATATTCAATTAAGTTTATAGGGGAGAGGTAAGAAATGGAATCCACACTTTCTTTAAACACATGGAAACGTTTTGTAAACGAAGGAGCACTTGAATCTTCAAGGTTAAACGACATCATTGTAAAATCGTGGCACCGCTGTAAAAGCGCAGATGTTAACCCTTACCTAGATAAAGGCAGATCGATTTTAAGAAACGAAGATTTTCATTCTCGAAAACAAATGAACTCTTTATTTCTTGAAACGGCGTTGCCGCACTTAGAAAGAATCAGACAATCAGCGGCAGATTTAGGAATGGTTGCTCTATTAATTGACCCAGAAGGCTATATTTTATCTATTACAGGAAATAGACTTACACTGAATGAAGCAAGAAAAATTAATTTTGTGGAAGGTGCCTGTTGGACAGAAAAAGAAGTAGGAACAAATGCAATCGGGACGGCTCTGCAAACGGAAGAACCCATTATGATAACAGGTACAGAACATTATTCGATTGCTTCGCATCAATGGAGCTGTTCGGCGGCGCCTGTTCGAAATGACGACGGAAATTTAATTGGGATTATTAATATTTCCTGTCCCGTAAACAGAGCGCATCCTTATATGCTTGGAATGGTTACGTCCATTGCGTATACAATCGAACGGGAGTTAAGCATTCGAATGCACAAAGACGAAATTGAGTTGGTTCATGCTTCTATGAATTTTGTCGATAGCAAGCAGCTCTTGCTGCTTTGCAATTACAAAGAAGTGATTGTAGGAGCAAGTAAAACCGTTCGGGAATGTATACCTAAATGGTCAGGACAACAGTTGAATACGATTGTACAACAGGGATTTCGTATAGTGATGGAAGTGCCTGTCATTTCAAAAAGACACGGTCATTCTATTGGAAAGATTGTTTACTTATCAGAAGAAACGACTCATAACCAAATAACTAAACAGATCTCTGCTCAATCATTTTGTTTTAAAGGAGAAGCAGGCATAAGCCGATCCTTTCAGCGAACATTAGAAGAAATAAAGCAGGCGGCTCCTACGGATACAACGGTCTATATTTTAGGGGAAACAGGTACTGGAAAAGAAGTAGTGGCGAGAACGATTCATGAAAACAGTTCGCGTAAAAACGGGCCTTTTATTGCTCTTAATTGTGGTGCCATTCCGAAGGAACTTATGGAAAGTGAATTATTTGGCTATGCGGAAGGAGCCTTTACAGGAGCACGGCGTCAAGGATATCAAGGGAAGTTTGAACAGGCTAATCATGGTACGATTTTTCTTGATGAAATAGGTGAGCTTCCTCATTCTATGCAAGTTTCTTTGTTAAGAGTATTGCAAGAGCGCAAGGTCACGCCTGTGGGAAGCAATCAGGAAATTCCGGTAGACATCCGGATTATTACCGCTACTCATCGAGATCTTCGCCAACTTGTCAATGAAAGGAAGTTTCGAGAAGATTTATACTACCGGCTTCACGTGTACCCCGTGCATGTTCCGCCTTTACGGGAAAGAAAAGAAGATATTCCGCATCTTATGCGGTACTTTTGTCAAACGAATGATTGGAATATGAATTTCCCCAAGGAACTAGTAGATAAATTGATAGATTACCAGTGGCCCGGAAACGTTCGAGAATTATTTAATGTACTTGAGCGCTTGAAAATTTCACTAAACGCGGACACAGAAAAAGAGACAATATTGAGTTATTTGAGTTCTTTACATCTTGGTGGTCAGAGGAACATCTCTCACTCTGATACTTCACAAGAAATAGAAGAAAACGATTTTACGTCCCTATCCGCACTCACATTTCGTGAAAAAGTTCAAAAAGACTTGATGATGGATGCTTTACGTAAAACGCAGGGAAATGTGTCGCTTGCTGCTAAGCTGTTAGATATACCAAGAAGTACATTTTATAACAGACTAAAAAAATTCAATTTATAAGCTGAGAGTTTTTAGCTGTTTTAAATTTAGACGAAGTAAAAAATGAACCATTGATCAAGATTTTCGATTAGTGGTTCGTTTTTTTTTAGGGTGAACGTACGTTCGATTTGTTTAGACCCTTCTAGCAGTTGATTGGAGGGCAAGACGAAAACTCCTGCGGGAAAAGCGGAACAGGTGAGACTCCACAGGAGCGTATGCGACGAGAAGGCTCAGCGGCCGACTGCGGAAAGCGAAGTCTTGCACGGAACCAACTGACCTGTCACGAGCGTTCAGCTCATGTATCCTATTTGTTCGTCGTTAGATTGAATTGATTTCGTTATATCTCGATCTTTTTTAAATTTAATGAAGAATGTACGCATATTTTATTATCAGATTATTCTGTACTATATACAGTATATTGTATACAATATATAATTTAATCAATATCTAATTAACAAAACCAGAGGTGATGAGTGAATGACAGACAAACAGTTTAAAAATGTACAAGACGGAACAAAAGCGGTATGGGCAGGAGAAAAAGAATCGCTTGCTTACAATGCCACTCAAGTTCCCGTCGTCTTCAGCGTAGCTTACAATTATGATGATGTAGACGAATGGCAAGAAGTTGCGTTAGGAAACAAACCAGGCTATACGTATAATCGCATGAGTAATCCTACGGTTAAAGCTTTTGAAGAAAAAGTAAGGATACTCGAAGAAGCAGAAGAAGCGGTCGCATTTTCTTCCGGCATGGCGGCTATTAGCAGCACATTATACACGTTTTTAAAACCCGGAGACCGAGTCGTATCGGTAAAAGATACATATGGAGGAACAAACAAAATCTTCACTGAGTTTCTTCCTAACATTGGAGTGGATGTAACCTTATGTAATACGGGAAATCATGAAGAAATTGAAGCGGAAGTAAATAAAGGATGTAAAGTGCTGTATTTAGAGTCACCTACAAATCCTACGATGAAAATTATTGATATTGAAAGAATAGCGAAAGCAGGGAAATCGGTAGGGGCAGTGGTCATTATTGATAATACGTTTGCGACACCAATTAACCAAAACCCTCTTCAATTAGGAGTAGATCTTGTCATTCACAGCGCCACAAAATTTTTAAGCGGACATGCGGATGCCTTAGGAGGAGTAGTATGCGGCTCTAAAGAATTAATACAGCATGTGTATCACTACCGTGAGATCAATGGCGCGACCATGGACCCTATGTCAGCGTATCTTATTTTAAGAGGAATGAAGACGTTAAAATTACGTATACGTCAACAAGAACGAAGCGCTTTGGAAATTGCTAAATTTCTTCAAAAGAAAGAAGCTGTTGAAGCCGTCTATTATCCTGGATTGGAAACACACCCTCATCATCATATTGCCAAAAAACAAATGAAAGGCTTTGGCGGAATATTAAGCTTTGTGTTAAAAGGAGAAATGGAAGCTATTAAAATTTTGCTGCCAAAGTTAACGTATGCAAATAAAGCCGGTAATTTAGGAGCAGTTGAAACGATTTACGGTCCGGCAAGAACGACTAGTCACGTAGAATGTACGCTTGAAGAACGTAAAGCTCTTGGAATATCCGAAGGACTGGTTCGCATATCTGTAGGAATTGAAGATACGGAAGATTTAATTGCAGACTTAGAACAAGCATTTGCTCACTTAGAATCTGCATCACCTATTAGTAATTAAAAAGACATGTATTACTTTTTTAAATAAAAATAAGGTAAGCAACTCTTTTTAGTTGGTAGAAGTTTCTTCAAAATTGCAGAGATATTGTGGAATAAAGCTGAGAAATTAAACTGCACGTGTATTTTTTCGTCTGATTTTGTAGGTATACTGATAAATTAGATGAAATAAAAATGTTTTTACACGCTTTAAAAATAAACTAACTTACAATAGCCTACAAATAAGGAATGATAGTATGTCGAAACAAGAAAATGAATACACAATAAAAGATGCATCATTGTTTGGATTTAAATTAATGCAGGTAAGTAAAGCCATCTGGCGAGCTGCAGAAGATGATTGGGAGCAATGGGTGAAGCCTTATGGTCTGAATGTAAATGAGCATCATATTTTATGTTTGGCTAGCAGCACGGGAGAAATCTCGATGTCAGAGTTAGCTAACTTAGGAGCTATGCATATCTCTACAGCATTTAATTTTTCGAAAAAATTAGAAAATCAAGGGTATCTGTATCTATCCAAAAGAGAAAATGATAAAAGAAACACCTATATCAAACTGACTGAAAATGGAGAACAATTATTGCTTGACACGCTCAAAGGGTATGAACCACATAACAGTAAGGTGTGCAAAGGCGCACTTCCTTTAAAAACGTTATACGGAAAATTTCCCGATTTTCCAGAGCTCGTAACCGTTGTTCGTCACGTTTGCGGCGGCGACCTAGTGACCGTTGCTGATCAACCTTTTGTGAATATAGAAGAAGCGGGAATAGAAGAAAATGAAGATAAGAAAGAAGTCCAGCTAACTAGTAATTGAACGCGCTGAATAATGGGCAGAGAATAGGGCTTCGTGAAAATAAGTGAATAACAGACCGAGCTGTTTTATCCGTGAGAAACTTCACGTATAAAACAGCTCTTTTTTATTTTGTGAATAATGATTCTCCATTATATTATGAGAAATTTAGGATAAGCTACCAGTAGTAAATTTACCGGAGAGAAGGAGTAGATACCATGAATAAGTCAGACTCAATTTCTGTTTTTCAGCTGATCCTTCTTTCGATGACGTTTATTGGCTTAAAAACTCATGTGATGCTTATATCTCCATTAATTAAAACGGCAGGGCGCGATGCTTGGATCACTGTTCTTCTTACTTGTCTTTTAACACTCATATGGGTTCCTTTACTCGTATATGTAAATAAAAAAACAAACGGCGAACATCTTTTTCAATGGATGAAAAAACATATGAATAAGTCATTTACCAACGTTGTTATTTTTCTTATAATCGCTTATTTGGCCATTATGGAAATTGCCACCTTACGAGAGACGATTACGTGGATCAATATTATTTTTCTTCAGCGAACACCTTTAATTATACTCGTTTTATTATTTGGTTTTCCCTGTTGCTTACTTGCCGCTACGAGCATGAGAACGATTAGTATTGTAAACGTGTTTCTTTTATTTTTTATTGTACTATTAGGTTTTTTTGTTTCTTTTACAAACTTTCAATTTAAAGATTATTCTTTATTGCAGCCTGTTTTAGAAAATGGCTATTTTCCGGTTATCAAAAGTATTGTATTTCAAGGATCAGGGATGGTAGAGCTGCTGCTGCTGCTTTTCTTGCAGCACAAAGTACCGCAGCCTATACGCTATAAGCATTTAGCGGTGGCAGGAATTCTCTTAACAGGCCTTACAATTGGGCCTCTCATTGGGGCAATTACTGAATTTGGTCCTGTAGAAGCCTCTAAGCAACGTTTCCCTCCCTATGAAGAATGGGGAATTGCATCGCTTGGAAAGTTTATAGAGCATATCGACTTTTTATCTATTTATCAGTGGCTGTCGGGTACCTTCATCCGCATTTCGACCTTTCTTTTTATTATGAAAGAATTAGTTCCATTTCAAAAAGGCCACAAAAGGTTTCTTTTACTCATTTTAGTGGTTATCACTGTATGCACGCTGGCTCCTATAACAGACTTTACTTTTTCAAATCTTTTATTTTTTACAATCATACCGGCTACTTTCTGGCTGTTTGTTGCTTTTTCTCTTTTCTTAGTAGTCATAGTCTTTCTAATTTCTCATAAAACAAGGAGGGGTAAAAGTGGAATTTTTTAAGAAGCAAAAAGACTACAGCTCTAAAAAACAAGAGAGCGAAAGTCTTTTAAAAGAAAGTTCTTCTTGTTCTCAGATCATCAATGAGCGTACGTTAAGAGATTTATTTGGAAAATGCGGCGATATTAACTTCGAGACCGTTTATTTCTATAACAAACGAGTGCTTATGATTTATTGTACCGGTTTAGTGAGTACGGAAATGCTATATGGAATGATCCCTAAAAGATTAGAGGAATGCTGCGCTAAGTTAGAGGGGGAAGTAGAAGGAGACCAGATCATAAAATTATTAAACCTTCCCTCAGTTTCTATCGTTCAAAATGAAGAACAGGTAGTTTCGGAAATTTTTTCTGGGAAATTATTCATTGATTTTGGATTACCGAACGCTGTTGTGTCTATCGATATTTCTGACCGTCCTCAAAGAAGTCCAGAAGAAACGAAAAATGAAGTAACCATATTGGGTCCTAGAGATAATTTTATTGAAGACTTACCTGTGAATATTGCTTTAATTCGTAAGCGTCTTAAATCGGTTTCCTTGTTAACAAAATCTTCAGAAATTGGAAAACGAACAAAAACAAAAGTAAGCATTTTATACATGGAAGACGTAGCTGATAAGAAGATACTTGACGAAATTATGGAGAAGTTAGGGAATATCGATATCGACGGTATTTTCAGCGGAACACAGCTAGAAGAGCTCATTAATAAAAATCCGTATAGCTTTTTTCCTCGCCACGCTTATACAGGGAGACCTGATTTTGCGGTTCAATCTCTGTTAAATGGCCGGTTCATTATATTAATTGATGGCACTTCATATGCGTATGTTACACCTATTAACCTTTTTTACTTATTAAAAGGATCTGAGGATAAAGAAAATACATATTTATACAGCTCTTTTGAGCGTATTCTTCGAATCTTCGGGCTTTCTATCGCTGCTTTTTTGCCCGGTTTTTGGGTTGCAATGACGGCTTTTCATCAAAATCAGCTTCCTCTCAGCTTATTAGCTACGATTGTTGAAGCAAGAAGAGGTGTCCCGTTTCCTACCTCTCTTGAAGCAATATTAATGCTCCTTTTATTTGAATTGTTTCGAGAGGCAGGGTTTAGACTCCCGACTTCTGTCGGGCAGACACTCAGTGTAATCGGAGGGCTTATTATCGGTGATGCAGCGATTAGAGCCGGTTTAACAAGTCCTGCCATGCTGGTTGTCATTGCAGGCTCTACGATTGCTACCTTTACGCTAGCAAATCAGTCCCTTATAGGAACAATTTCACTGATCCGCTTTTTTAGTATTATCTGTGTTAGCATTTTAGGTTTTTTTGGCTTTTTTATTTCCATCTTTTTAGTCATGATCTATATTACAAACATTCGAACGTTTGGTGTGCCATATTTCGAATTAGCAACCCGATTAGATGCGAAAAATATTTTAAAATCTCTCTTCCGCCTGCCCGAAAGTAAAAAAGCAACGAGAGCTAGTATGCTTAACCCCAGCGATTCCACCCGCGAAGAAGGAGGAAGTTAGTGAAAAGGACCATAAGGAACTTACTTATATTTGCTATGAGCTCTTTTTTATTGTTTCTTTCGGGGTGCTGGGATACGAATGAACCGGAACAAATGGTATACGCACAGGGAATGGGGGTAGATTTTAAAGATAATCGTTACGTTCTTTACCTGCAGACAATCAATTTAAGTTTATTGGCAAAATCTGAGGCAAGCGGTGCTGGCGCGGGTCAAGTCAAAGTAGAAGTTGGCTACGCAACAGGAAAAACCATTGATGAAGCTATTTTTAGATATTATCAAATTTCTCAGCGTAGAATCTTTTTTGGGCACTTAGCTTTCCTTGTTCTAACGGACGATGCGTTAAAGCATGGTGCTGTCAAATCTGCGGTGGACTTTTTAGATCGTTATCGGGAAACGAGATATAACATTTGGATGTATGCTACGAAAAGCCCTTTGAAAAAAACGCTGTTAGCTACGCCGATGTTCGAAGTATCGAATGCTCTTTCTCGCTTGAGCGATCCTAAAGTGATTTTCAAGCAAAACTCCTTTATTCCACCAGTTGATTTAAGAGAGCTCATTATCCATCTTAATGAACCAAGTCACGAAGTAAACATCCCTTTAGTTCAGACTAAAGAACATTTAACAACGGATCAAAAAAGTGAAACAGCTATTCAAGTAAACGGAGCAGTGGCTATTACATCATCTGAATTAAAAGGAGTTTTTTCTGAAAGTAAAATCAAAGGGCTTAGATGGATAACTGATGAATTTGTACGAGCTGGTTTACGGGTAAGGCTACCTGATCATTCCGATATTGATCTTGTGGTAGACAAGAAAAAAGTAAAGATCGAACCTGTTCTAAAAGGTAGTAATCTAACCTTTAATATAAAAGTTCGGGCAAAAGCAACGATTTTAGTTATGCCGCAGCACGAAAAACTATCAACTATAAAAAAAGAAGCTGAACAGAAAATTAAGAAACAAATTATTGAAACATACGCGCAAGGCTTAAGTATAAACAGCGATGTTTACAGGCTTTCTCATGTTCTTTACAAAAAAGAACTGCGTAAATGGAAAGCTGTTCAAAGCAACGGGGCCATTCCTCTAACAAAAGACTCAATAAACGTGAAGGTCAACGTACAGGTTAAGCACGGAAACAAACAGCGAATAGGTCCGACTATAGATTGAAATACTGAAAACCTGCATTTCTCACCTAATAATGTTAAATCAAAAGTGTAAGAATAGATAAAATAGAAAAGACCGACCTAAAAACAAATCGAATATGGAAAATCAATGACAAATATCTCGAGGTTTGTAAAAGATGCAGCGGATATTATGATGGAAAACGGCTGGATGGAAACACCACCGGCAGCCGTAGATAGAAATCATTTAAACTCCAACTAATTAAATGACTTGCCTTAAAATATGTAAAAGCTCTTAACCTATATAGCTTGAATGAGTAAAAAACACACAAAACAAATCTCCAAATTTTGTGTGTTTTTTATTTGAAGAGAAAAAAGCTGTAAATCCTGTTTTTATATTTGCTGCTCATTAAACTAAAGCAATTTATGATTACAATTTGTATATGAGCTTAATGTCTCTATGTATAAAAAATGTTATTTATTTGCTGCTCATTATTTTATAGAAATTACTATACATTTATAAGAGATTAAAAAGAAATTAAAGAAATTATAAACATTGCTAAAACTTATATGGACAAAAGCCTTCTGCTGACTGAGGTTATAGGGAATGAAGCAATCAAAAAAACTGCAGATTACTACAAGAATTTTCACGAAAAAATATAGGATTTTTTTATAACAGCTATATTTTCTACGCAGTCGATCGGAAAATAACGTTTATTTATTGTATTTTTTGTTCATTTAGTTGATTTTTTTCATGAAAACGAAAATCATTATCATTTAAAGAGATTTATTATAGCTGAGAGACAAATATGTTTTAGTAAGTTAAAGAGAAAAGAAGAGTAGGAGGGAAATAGAGTAGAGATGAGGAAAAAAAGGCATAACAAAAAAGAGTATTATAGAGCGTTAATTTTTGCCTGATAATACCCGTTGGCAATTTTGCGGATATACGTAAAGAAGTTTGACTCCATTTCATGCACAAGAGGGCGAAATGCATCCATACTTTCTTCTATGTAAGTTTGTTGTAGGTAACGCTGAACGGACGTTAATGATTTTTCGATTATATCTAAACCGAACTCATGCACAATGGAATGAATATCTTCTTTTTTAATAGAATAATGGCCAAAAGATTTAAAGAAATTCTTAAACTGAGCAAATGCATGCTCTCCACGGATTTTTTCGATTTCTTTTTGTTTTTTACTATCATGAGCACCAGTTAAATTGAAACTTAAAATAAAACCATCCTTGATTTTTTCAATAATCGATTTTCTTGGCTGCTTTTCTTCTAATAATGTTTTGACACAATCATCTTTTTCTAGTACATCGATACGGAAAATTTCACTTAATTTACTAGCCATTTCTTTAATAGCAGCTTTATAGCCAATGTATTTCGGAAGAATATGTTTTACCTCGGTGTAAGATAAAAGGGCTTCTGAATCTTTCTTTACGTTTACATCAGATTCGTATACATACAAAGCACGTAAAGCCAGGCGCAGCATGTTAATATTTTTGATAGCCAGCAATTGATAAATCACTTCCATTGAAACAGAAGTGTAACCACCTTTTGAAGTATATGTATTGTGATCTTTATCAAGCATTTCCGGAGTATATGATATGTTTTGAGCATCAGCAGCTTCTTTTATATGTAAATCTAAAAAATCCTCTAAATAGTTGTTTAAAGAAACTTGAATATAGTCTCCCCATAAACGATCCCAGCGAATGATGTCATAGTCTTCTAAAAGCTTATTATTATTTTGAACGGTCCGAACGGAACATTGGATTGTATTAGCCAGTTCTTGCTCAGAAATAATTGAAATATGACCTTGGCTGTTACATTTGGCTACGTAAGCTAAAATTTGCTTCATCAGAGAACCCGTCCACTTTATGTCTACAAAGTTTTTTGCTAGACCAAATGAATGTTTTTCATAGTAATAGCTGTTGTCTCGTTTCGTCTCTCTATTTAAACCACTCATGACAATCAGCAGCTTGTTTGCTATCAGAGTGTGCCGTTTTAGTGCCAGCTTTTGTATACTCATGTAGTTACCTCCTTTCCAAAACTATATACGTCATCTTTTACAGTATAGACACAGTCATATAGGCTGTAAAATGACATATTTGCACGGAAAAATGGTGCATTTTTTTAAAAGACTAGTGATACCAAGGGACGAGACATCTATTTACAAGGTGACATATTTGCACGGAGATGTGGAGCAAAAATAGCGTTACATTTCATAAACGTTGATAAAACAGCATTCTTAAGACAAATGTCGTATTATGACGGATGAAATACACGTAATGTGACAAATTCAAAAAAAAATTTGATGTAAAAATGACATATTTGCACGGAGAATAGGAGCAAAAATGATAAAAATAAAGATTTGGGCAACAAAGTGACACATTTGCACGGAAAATAGGGACATAAAACAAAAAAATGCCCTTTTTTAGACACAGAAAGTTCACATTTTTACAAAGAATAAATGAACATTTGCAGAAAAAATCGCGCTTTTTTAAAAAAGTGGCATGTTTGCACGGAAATCTAGAGCAAAAAACACTTTTGCACGGAGATTTGGAGCAAAAAATGCAGAAAACGAAGGGGGAAAGTCGCTGTCTCAAGAAAAATTATGTAAAAGTGGCATATTTGCACGGAAGATTGGAGCCAAACTTATAGTAAATGCAGTATAGAAAGAAAAACGACACTTTTACACGGGAACCTGGAGCAAAAATTAGTTATAACACTTCTTTTAGACACAAAAAGTTCACAAAATGATAGGGAAGGTGAAGTTTAATAACTATATCAGCAGGGGAAATAGTATGTTTATATGGAGAATTGGAGCAAAAAAACACTTTTGCACGGAAATGTGGAGCAAAAAATGCAGTAACTAATGGTAGGCAGATAAAAAGAATGCTCTTATAAAGATCATAAGAGCATTCTTTTTTTAGCCTATAGAACTTGTTACGTTTTGATAGATAGAAAGGGGAGCATATTCGTAATCACCGGCTAATAAGTCTTTTACTTCACTTTCTCCCACAGGAATAAAGGTGATCTGAAACACTTGGCCCACTCTTTTATAAGATTGGACAGCTAGTTTTTGTTCGACTAGCTCATCTAAGGCTGTTTCAATTTCGACAAGGTTTTCTTTTTTGCGTCTTTTTCGAAAGCGGACTCTTGTCGAAAAATATAAATAATCTCTTGTGACATTGTATGAAGATTTTGTTTCATAGCAAATGAGACGCTCTTTTTGCATAACGAATAGCAAATGGTAAGCGGCGTCTAAACTTAATTTTTCTACTTTATTTTTGTAAATACGCACCGTTTGGCGTTGAATATAGTCTCTATATATCACTTCATTGACGTGAATTTCAGCAATTCGCGTTCCGTTTGGCATCGTAGTAATATCCACAAAGTCAAAAATACCATAGGCAATTGTCTTATTATGCTGTACTTTTGACATGCTGTAGTGCTTCATTTTTGTAATTCTTTCTTCTATCATCTGATAGTTGCGCTTACTGTCTGTTTTATAAAGTGCTTTCACAAGGTCACCAATCTTTACATTAATGATTTTTTGTGTAGCGAACAACTCGTCGCGTTGGCTCATGATCTCTAAAAACACTTTATAATCAAACCGATCTAAATCACTAATTTTATTTCCATTTTCTTCAGCGTATTCTTTTTCTATTAACAATTCGTAATCTGTCCCGTCTTCAGAGTTATAAGTACTTAAGAAATATTCTTTTCCTTCTTTCTCTAATAGGGGTTGCTCGACGAGAAGCTTTGCTCTTGAGTTAGAGAAAAAAGGGTTCTCTACAGTTGAAAAAGGGCTTTCAATAATACTATGGTTTCCGTTTTGGAAGCTAGGGTCCAGTATAGTCAGCCCAATAATAATAGATATATCCGTATGAATTGCTTTTTCTCGCTGCGTTTTGGTTTTTTGATGAATATAAGGATAATCAGTTAAGAAGAAGCTATCTTCTTGACTCCATTCACGTAGGATATCAATTCGTTTATTAATGACTTCTTCCGGAGACGGTATGTTTTCAAACTGTTTGCAAAAGAGTTCTTTTCCGTTTGTTTTATAATAAGCTGTTAGCGCTCTGTATTCCCCAATCAGCTCTTTATTCTTCTTGGGCTTTTTTTGCTCATAGTCGCGTATAGCAGCATCTAACCACCTGCGTTTCGTACGATTGAGAAAGTCTTTTTTTAAAATCCTCAACGCTTCGTTTACATCTTTATTTTCAAAGTGCTGCTGATAAAGAGGGAGGATGGTGCTCTCTAAATCACCTTTTATACTTTCGTTATAAACGGATAAGAGGCGTAATTTAGATACTCTATCAATGACTTCGCGTATGAGTAAAGATGAATAATCCATACACATCTAACCTCCTTAATCTTAAGTTAGTCATTTTAATCCTTAGTTGGATAGTAGCTTTAAATCTATTGTAATGCACGAAAGTTCGATGCCACAAACAAAAGACGGCTACTATCTATAGTCTATTTTTCATTATACACGTGCAAAGGGGGCGAAGGGGGGGATTTTCTTATTTTCTTTTTTCGTAATCTAAATTTGGTCATGAAGTATATACATTTGCTGCGTAGCTTATGTAAGGAGGGTAACTCTGTTCGCAAGACTGCTAATTCTGCTGCGGAGTTTACTGGATGAATAGCAAGCAATTTAAAATAAAAGGATATCAGCGGTTAAAAGAGAATACTTTCTAAAACTACTAAACATACCCTGGAGGTCATGAATGAACCCTATATTAAATGAAGTAGGCACGATTTTTATTCCTGTAGAAGATATACAAAAAGCACGAGACTGGTATTGTGACGTGCTAGGTTTGCCGGCAGATGGAGACATTTTATATGATCATTTATATGTGATACCTATGAATGGAACAGGAATTGTATTAGATAGCAAAACTTATTCAAAAAATACGCTTTTTAAAACACCGGCTTTTCATTTGAATACAAACGATATCAAAGAAGCTTATGAGTATATGAAACAGAAAAAAGTAGAGCTAACGACAGGAATTGAACACGATCACTGGTTTATATTTAAAGATCCAGATGGAAATCATCTTATGGTGTGTGAATGCTGAACCTATGGAATAATAAAAGGACCTTCAAGAGAAGGTCCTTTTATTGTATTGCCTTTGCATTTTATAACTTGATAGATTTGTTTCTGAATTGAATCATTCTTACAATATTTATCACAATTGTTTTTGTTACAGCATAAGCCGGAATCGCTAAGATCATTCCGAGTATTCCTGCAATATTACCCGCAACAAGCAATAAAATAATAATCGTTAAAGGATGAGTGTTTAATTTCTTTCCAATTACCAGCGGAGAAATAATGTTCCCATCGAGCTGTTGAACGATTACGACGACGATAATTACTAATATCGCTTTTGTAGGAGAGTATAATAAGCCTACGATTAAAGCGGGTGCTACGCCAATAAAAGGGCCGACGTACGGGATAATATTAGTAAGGGCTCCTATTAGTGCGAGTATTAATGCATAAGGCAACCCGATGATGAGGTAACCAATGAATGTACTAATACCGACAAACAAACAAACGAGCATTTGGCCTTGAATATAAGTAGCTAGCGTATTTGTTGTTTCTTTCATTGTACGTAACGTTTCTTTTCGATAAGAAGCAGGAACCATACGCAGCGTATTTTTACGAAGTTTATGGCTGTCTTTGAGCATATAAAAAAGAATGAAAGGAACGGTTACAACCGTAAGAGTAATATTTGTTACGACGCTTAAAACAGATGAAATACTGTTTGTGAGATTCGTAGGTAAAGTAGACGCGTAGTTTAAAAGTGACTCTTCAATATGATCGAGCGACACATATTTTTGTTCAACCAGCCAGTTAAACCATCTTGAGTTAGATAAATCATTTATGTACTCTCTCGTTTCTACAATGTAAGACGGAATATTCTTAGCCAAATCAGTTAATTGTTTAGATAAGGTAGGTCCCACACCGCCCACAATAGAAGCAATTACGCCGATAAAAACAACGTATAATAGTAAAATGGCCAGTGTTTTTGGCACTTTTTTTCTTGTGAGAAATGACACAATTGGTTCGAATAAAAAGAAAAGAAAACCAGCTACAAGAATAGGAAAAAACAAAGTGGAGATAAACACACCGATTGGTAGAAAAACAAACGAAATATGTTTACAAATGTAAATCAGTAAAGCAATCATTAATAGTTCTAATGTCCAAAAATGCAGTTTCGATTTAAACAAAAAGTTACCCTCTTTCTTTACTATTTTTTACTATCATACATCAAAAAAGAAACCCACTGCACGTTAAAAGTGGGCTTTTTTAGTCTGTATAACTTTCATTTAAATAAAAATTAGGCTTTTTCCTCTTTATCTTTAGTGGTATCCTCTGGAGTTTTTTTGTCGTCATCTTGTATAATTCCTTCTGCTGCATTTTTAAATTCTCGCAGGGAATGTCCAAATGCTCGTCCTATGTCCGGCAATTTACTTGGTCCAAATACAATTAAGGCAGTAATCCCGATTACGACCATGCTTGTGGCTCCTGGCATGATATCCTCTCCTTTAAAAGCAATGAATATATGAAAATTAAAAAGAGATAGTAAATAAAGTGCATGTTTATACTATTCACTTTTCTCTTTAAAATTCCTTTATTTTAAATGATACGAAAACAAGGTGGAGCGGCTATGTATGATTTAAATGCTTGTAGTGATATTTTTTCCTTTCGCATCCGACGCTAATTATAGCATTAAAGATAGCTATTCGTCTTAGTAACCTTATAAGCTCTATGTAAAAAAATTTGCTTTAATTCTTATGGAATCATGTCAGAAATCGTGTTTTTAAAATTAAAGAATCAGTATATGAAAACAAGAAAAGAAAAAAATCGAAAAAATATAAAGATAAATTGTTGTAAAATTTAGAAATAAGTAATAGAATTAAATAAAATGTTAACGTTAACATTTTTGTTGTTGAAGATTATATCTTATTAAAATATTTATCTATAAATAAGATTATTTATCCTCATATAAAATTTTGTTAACGTTAACAAAAAAGTAAAGGAGTAGGTAGAAATGAAACAGTTTATGGATGACCATTTTTTATTAACAAATGAAACAGCAGCACACTTGTATAATACTTACGCAAAAGATATGCCGATTATTGATTATCATTGCCACTTAAACCCGCAGGAAGTTTATGAGAATAAACAGTTTAAAACGTTAACTAACGTTTGGCTAGATGGAGATCACTATAAATGGAGACTGATGAGAGCGAACGGAATTGAAGAAGAAAAGATAACAGGATCAGCGAGTGACTATGAAAAATTTCTCGCGTGGGCTAAAACAGTTCCGATGACGATTGGGAATCCACTATATCATTGGACGCATCTAGAGTTAAAGCGTTTTTTTAATATTGATGAGATATTAAATGAACAGACGGCACCGTTTATTTGGGAAAAAGCAAACGAGAAATTACGCAGCGGTAAGTTTGGTGCAAGAGATCTTATTACACGTTCTAACGTAAAAGTTATCTGTACAACGGATGACCCAACAGATTCATTAGAGTATCATATGAAACTAAGAGATGTCCAAGGTTTTGAGACCCAAGTACTTCCAAGTTTTCGTCCGGATAAAGGGCTTGAAATCAACCAAGAAGGGTTTAAGAGCTGGATTGCAAAGTTGCAAGATTGTTCAAACCGCTGCATTCACACCTATGAGGATTTGTTAAAAGCTCTTGAAAGTCGAGCTCGTTTTTTTCATTCCATGGGAGGGCGTTTATCTGATCACGCACTAAATAAAATGGTATATACGAAGACTTCGAAAGAAGAAGTTTCGGAGATTTTCTTAAAAGCCTTAAAAGGTGAAGGCGTAAGTACTGAAGAAGAAAGTAAATACAAGTCATATACGTTAATCTTTTTAGGGAAGCTGTATAATGAGCTAGGTTGGGCAATGCAATTTCACCTTCATGCTCTTAGAAACAATAACACCAAAATGTTTCGTCAGTTAGGTCCAGATACAGGGTATGACTCGATGTATGACGGACAAGTGGCAGAGCCTCTCGTACAGCTTCTTGATCAAATGGACGTACAAAATAGTTTGCCAAAGACGATTTTATATTCGTTAAATCCAAAAGATAATTATGTATTAGCAAGTATAATTGGCAGCTTTCAAGGAGACGGTATTCCTGGCAAGCTGCAGCTTGGCACGGCTTGGTGGTTTAATGATCAACGAGAAGGTATGTTAGAACAAATGAAAGCGTTATCAAATATTGGGTTGTTTAGTCGGTTTATCGGTATGTTAACAGATTCCCGAAGTTTTCTTTCGTATACAAGGCATGAATATTTCAGAAGACTAGTATGCAGCTTAATTGGTACGTGGGTAGAAGAAGGGGAAGTACCTAATGACCAACAGCTGCTTGAGCAAATTGTAAAAGGAATATGTTATGAAAATGCTAAAGACTACTTTAGCTTCCCAGCCTATACGCTGCAAAAATAAAGGGGCAAAATAGTTTAAAGAATTGCAAGGGGAGAAGGGGGATTACCATGAGTGTTGTGGCAACAGAAAGAAAGGTTGAAATAAAAGTAGAAAAGAAAAATCTTAGTGTAAAAGAAAAAATATCTTATGGTATGGGTGATTTTGGTAACGGTTTCATGTTTGATTTAGGGCAGCTTTATTTGTTGAAGTTCTTTACAGATGTGGCAGGCATCCCTGCCGCGGCTGCGGGAGGGATTTTTCTAGTAAGTAAGTTATTTGCAGCAGTTTGTGATCCCATTGTTGGTTCGTCCATTGATTACCGAAAAAACATCGGAGCTAAAGGAAAATTCCGGCCGTATTTACTATTCGGAAGTATGGTGTTAGCCATTTTAACCGTACTCACGTTTATTTCGCCAAATCTTTCACCGGCGGGTAAATTAATTTATGCGTACGCTTCTTATATGATTTGGGGAATTGGCTATTCATTTGTCAATATTCCATACGGATCGCTAGGCGCATCCATGACTCAAAATACTTCTGATCGCACGTCTCTTGCTGCTTTTCGTCAAACAGGATCATTAGGTGCACTGTTTGTAACCAGCATTGCTGTTGTACCGCTCATTCTGTTATTTCCAAATGAAAAAATCGGTTATCCCGTTGTCATGGGAATTATGTCGGTCATTGGCATCATCGCTTTTTATGTATGCTATCGCAATTGCAAAGAACGCATTGTCGTAAAAGAGAGTCCAAAAGAAAAACTATCAGTTAAGTCTATTTTTAAAACGTTTGTAAGTAACAAACCTCTTTTAATTTTAGTGTTTATGACGGTATTTACCATTTCAGCTTACAATATTAAATCAGCTATGCTTATTTACTTTGCACAGTATAATTTAGGAAATGTTAAATTGATGGCTTACATGAACTTTATTATTATTGGTTCATCCTTTCTAGGAGTCATTATGCTGCCAAAGCTTGTTAGCCGATTTGGAAAAAAGCAAGCTGCAATGATTGGCTTAGGAATCAGTATTGCAGCGGACACAGTAAATTTCTTTATGCCTTCTAACGTCATAATTTTTACGATTTTAGCAAGTATTGCCTTTATAGGTATCAGCATTCCTAACGGGATTACATGGGCATTTGTATCAGATATTATTGATTATGGTGAATGGAAAACAGGCGAAAGAAAAGAAGGCACAACGTATTCATTGTTCAACTTTTCTCGAAAGCTTGCTCAGTCGCTATCCGGCTTCTTATCAGGTATTGGTTTAGGGTTAGTTGGGTATATCCCAAACGTGGCACAAAAGGCAGGTACATTAGTGGGAATTAAAAGTTTGCTGTTACTATATCCTGCTATTGCTTTATCCATTGCTGCAGTGATTATTGGTTTTATGTATAAGCTAACGGATAAGAAACACGCGGAGATTGTCCAAGATATTCATGCTAGGTCTTAGTCAAAACTGTCATAACATTCACCATTTGCTTATTATTCCTACTAACTTGTGATATCCTTATAATAAAAATCGATACTGATTCATTAAAGGAAGGTAAATGAAATGGGTGTTACAATTAAGGATATTGCAAAACTAGCAAACGTATCACATACAACGGTTTCACGTGCATTAAACAATAGTCCGCTTATTAAAGAAAAAACAAAAAAGAAAATTTTAGAGATTGCAAATACGCTTAACTATATTCCTGATTATCATGCGAAAAATTTAGTGCTTCAAAAATCTCATACAATTGGATTGTTTTTTACGAGCATGGCAAACGGTACGTCACCAAGTTTTTTAGTAGATAGTATTAGAGGGGTAAGTAAAGTAATTGATGTTCAGTATAATTTATTTGTAAGAGGCATTGACGATTATGATGATTATACGTACATCAACAATAAACGCTTTGATGCGATTATTTTAATGAGTCAAAGCGACCGTGATAACGCTTTTATATATAACGTAGTAGAAAAAGGCATCCCGTTGATTGTGCTCAACCGTCAAGTTGACGATTCATCGATTATTAATATTTTGTCAAATGACAAAGAAGGAGCCTACAAAGCCGGCGAATATTTGATTGAATTAGGTCACAGGCATATTGCAATCATAGAAGGAATAGAAGGTTTTAAATCAACTCAACAGCGTAAGGAAGGATTTCTTAACTCGTTAATTGATCACAATGTTTCCATTCGCCAAGAGTATATGATTCAAGGAAATTACGATATGCAAAGCGGATATGAAGGAATGAAAGCACTGTTAAGGTTAAAGCAGCCGCCTACTGCTGTTTTTTGTTCAAATGATGATATGGCAATCGGTGCTATGAACGCCGCATTCGAGTCTGGGCTAAACGTACCGAGTGATATCTCAATTATTGGATTTGATGATATTGAATTAGCCAAATACACCACTCCTTCACTCACAACCGTTAAAAGACCAATCGAGAAAATCAGCATGACCGGAGCAGAAGCAGTTTTATCATTAATGGACAAAGATGACAAAAAGATGCTGCAAAATAAAGTTTTAATTAATACCGAATTAATGGTTCGCCAGTCTGTAAAGTCACGCTCATCTATGTAGCCGGTTATTTAGTATAACCGGCCCAAAAATGTTAACGTTAACATTTTTAAGAAATAAAACAATATAAAAAGCTATAAAAATAACAATGTTAATGTGTGCAAAAAAGGAGATGCTAACATGAAGTTAAACCGTCAGATGCAAGCTAACACACGTATATACCCAGAAAAAGTACTGCAGTTTGGAGAAGGCGTATTTCTAAGAGGGTTTGCTGATTGGCAAATTCATCAAATGAACAAACGCACTGCATTTAAAGGCAGTATAGTAGCTGTCAATCCGAGAATTACGGGAAATGCAGGTAAATTGAATGAGCAAGACGGTTTGTTTACGGTTTCTCTTCAAGGAATTCAAGACGGTAAAGCAGTCAAAGAACATGAAGTAATTGAATCTATTAGCCGAGGTCTAAATCCATATGAAGATTATGAGGCGTATATGCAATTAGCGGAGAAAGAAGAGCTAAGATTTCTTATTTCTAATACAACAGAAGCAGGTATCGCATTTTTAGAAGAAGACCGCTTGGAACATGCACCGCAAACGAGTTTTCCTGGTAAAGTTACGGCATTTCTATATAAGCGGTTTCAAGCTTTTCAAGGAGATCCAACAAAGGGACTTATTATCCTTCCTTGTGAATTAGTGGAGCGAAACGGGGATTTGTTAAAGAAAATGGTATTGCGCTATGCCGACAAATGGAATTTAGAGAAAAAGTTTACCGAATGGATACACGAAGCAAATGCTTTTTGCTGCACGCTTGTTGACCGAATTGTGCCAGGTTATCCAAACGATGAAAATCTGCTCAATGAACTGAGTTATGAAGATGAGTTTTTTGTGATCGCAGAGCCATTTTACTTATGGGTTATTGAGGGACCTGAGTGGGTAAAAGAAGAGTTTCCCGCGGAAGAAGCTGGTTTACATGTGAAATTTGTGGACGACATTGCACCATATGCGCTGCAGAAAGTCAGAATTTTAAATGGGATTCATACTGCTATGATGCCTGTTGCGTATTTAGCGGAACTAAATACGGTCAGAGAAGCAGTCGAAGATGATGTAATCGGAACGTTTATTCGAAAGTGTCTGTATGAAGAAATTATTCCTAGTTTACCAGTTTCGGAAGAAGAGTCTTTGCCAGTTGCTAAATCTGCATTAGAACGCTTTCAAAATCCGTTTATCCACCACGCATTAATGAGCATCTCTTTGAACAGCATGACAAAGTTTAAAACGCGAAACATCCCAACTCTTAAAGAGTACGTTGAAAAGCAAGGAGCGCTGCCGGCTTTGCTTACATTTTCTCTCAGTGCCCTCATTTCTTTTTATAAAGGAAAAAGAGAAGGAGAAAAAATTGAACTATCAGATGACCCTGCAGTTCTAGAAATGTATGAATCTCTTTGGAATACGTTTGACGGTACTGAAAAAAGCATTTCTTACATTGTAAAAGAAGTACTGGGATATAAAGAGCATTGGGGAGAGAATTTAAATACGATTCCTAGCTTAACAGAAGCCGTAACAAATGGAGTCTTAGCCATTGAAACTCTCGGAATGAAACAGGCAATAAAAGAAATTCTCTATGTAACCGCAACTAAACAGTAAGAGGTGAAGCATATGAAAGAAGTAATTCGTATTCATGAGGAAGATAATGTAGCAGTAGCTTTACGAGATTTTTTAGCACAAGAGAACCTTATGGTTGATGGAAAAGAAATTTCTCTAAAAGAAGAAGTGAAACGGGGCCATAAAATAGCTCTTACGCCAATTTCAGCGGGCGGCAACATTATAAAATATGGTTTTCCAATCGGGCATGCGACGCACTCTATTTCACCTGGTGAATGGGTGCATACGCATAACACAAAAACAAATTTAAATAATGTTAACGAATATGAATTTCATCAAAAGTTAGCAGCTCCTAAAGAAAAAAAACAATCGCTAACGTTTAAAGGATATCGCCGCAAAAACGGAGACATTGGAATTAGAAATGAGCTTTGGATTATTCCAACGGTAGGGTGCGTAAATGGTATAGCCGAACAAATGATTAAACAGTTTCAAAAAGAAATAGGTGATATCTCGCCTTTTGAACATGTAACCGTTTTAAAACACAATTACGGATGTTCTCAGCTCGGTGATGATCACCTTAATACAAGAACCATGCTTACGAGAATGGTACAGCATCCAAATGCTGGAGGCGTATTAGTATTAGGGCTTGGATGTGAGAATAATAGCTTAACAGAATTTAAACAAGCGCTAGGTACAATTGATGAAAGCAGAGTGAAGTTTTTACAATCTCAAGACGTCGAGGATGAAATTGAGGCAGGAGTCACTTTGTTAAAAGAAATTTATGCTGCTGCTAAAGATGATAAAAGAGAAGACGTTGATATTTCCAGGCTGAAAGTAGGTCTTAAATGCGGTGGGTCAGATGGATTATCTGGTATTACAGCAAATCCGCTGCTCGGTAAATTCTCTGACTGGCTCATTGCTCAAGGAGGCACAACAGTTTTAACAGAAGTACCTGAAATGTTTGGTGCAGAAACCCTGCTAATGGAAAGAGCTGTTGATGAACAAACATTTGATAAAATTGTTCATCTGGTTAATGACTTTAAAACGTATTTTCTCAATCATAAACAGCCGGTGTATGAAAATCCTTCTCCCGGCAATAAAGCAGGCGGCATTACAACGTTAGAAGATAAATCACTTGGCTGTACTCAAAAAGCAGGCACGGCCCCAGTCGTAGACGTGTTAAATTACGGAGATCGCTTACAAACTAACGGTTTAAATTTACTAAGTGCTCCTGGAAATGATTTAGTTGCCTCAACTGCTTTAGCGGCTTCAGGGTGTCATATTGTACTGTTTACAACGGGACGAGGAACGCCGTTTGGAACGTTTGTGCCCACTATAAAAATTTCTACAAACACCGCTCTTTATAACAAGAAGCCGCACTGGATTGATTTTAATGGAGGGGTACTGGTTGAAGGTGACACAGAAGAAGCTACGTTAGAAAGCTTTATTGAGTACATGATCGGGGTTTCTAGCGGAGAGCTTGTAAATAACGAAAAAAATGATTTTAAAGAAATGGCCATTTTTAAAACAGGCGTTACTTTATAAATAAGTCGGTTACTAGATTGTTAAACGAAAGGGGAAAAGCTAGTGAAAAAATATGTGCTTTCTTTGTTTGTGATGACTCTGATGCTTATTTTACCGTTTTCTGCCCAAGGAGAAGCTCTTTCAGCAAGTGAAAAAATAACAGCAGTTAAAGAACAAATTCAGCCTCCTTCATTTCCGAACCGTACGTTTAATATTAAGCGGTACGGAGCAGCAGGAGATGGAAAGTCTGATTCAACGGCTGCTTTTAAAAAAGCAATCGAAGCGGCTAACAAAGCAGGAGGAGGGCGCGTTGTTGTTCCACCAGGAACTTATGTTACCGGTGCGATTTATTTAAAAAGCAACGTAAATCTTCATGTAATGAAAAAAGCTACCATTAAGTTTAGTCAAAATCCTGACAAATACTTACCTGCTGTCTTAACAAGATGGGAAGGCGTGGAGCTATATAATTATTCACCGCTTATCTATGCTTATAACGAAAAAAATATTGCGATTACAGGAGAAGGTACGTTAGATGGACAGGGTGATAACGAACATTGGTGGCCCTGGAAAGGAAAAAAGGAGTTTGGATGGAAAGAAGGCGAGCCCAATCAACAGCAAGATCGCGATTTGCTGTTTAAAATGGCAGAAGAGAAAGTTCCTGTTAAAGAGCGCGTATTTGGCAAAGGGCACTATTTGCGACCTAGTTTTATTCAGCCTTATCACAGCAAAAATATCATGATAAAAGGTGTAACCATTTTAAATTCGCCCATGTGGCAAATCAACCCTGTCTTAAGCGAGAACATTTTAATCGATGATGTAAAAATTATAGGTCATGGTCCTAATAATGATGGAGTAGACCCTGAATCGAGTAAAAATGTGCTTATTAAAGATTCTTATTTTGACAATGGAGATGATTGTATTGCGATTAAGTCGGGGCGTAATGCAGATGGAAGAAGAATCAACGTACCAAGTGAAAATATTATTATTGAAGGAAACGAAATGAAAGATGGCCACGGGGGCGTTGTGATCGGCAGCGAAATATCAGGAAGCGTCCGGAACGTATTTGCTCAGCACAATGTTATGGACAGTCCCAATCTAGACCGGGCGCTGCGTATTAAAACAAATTCAGTTCGCGGCGGAACGATTGAAGATATCGACTTTAGCAACAATACGGTCAAAAGCGTTGGCAGTGAAGTGATTCAAATAGACATGTACTATGAAGAAGGAGACACAGGGAATTTTACGCCCGTTGTTCGTAGTATCAACATAGAAAATTTGCAAAGTAATGGAGGGAAATACGGCTTATGGATTCGAGCCTATGAACGTTCTCCCGTTACAAACCTAACAATTCGTCATTCTAATTTCCAGCATGTTGCAACCCCATTGTTAATGGAGAATGTAAAGAACCCTGTGTTTGAAGAGTTTTGTATAAATGGAAGCTGCATGAATACAAATCCGTAAAAGGGCGTGTTCATAATCAGCTGCAAGTAAGAGGTAGAACAAACGTATTTTAGCCCAAGAAGTATCCGCACAATGAATCGAGATTATCGATTCATTGTGCGGTCTTTTTTTTGTCGTGATGGTGAACGTAGGATCAATGTGTTAATAATGGTAAAAACCTGCTCTGGAATTTTTACTATTTTATAGATAAGTCAAATGACTCTTACTAATTGATAGATAACATGTATGAAAGAAATGACTTTTGAAGAGTGTTTTCTAAGCAATTTATTACCTAAATGTGGATGTGGGGAGTGTGAGGGAAGATATATAAAAGAATTATAAAAACATTTGTCTTTGTAAGCGTTTTATTCTTTATTTTAATAAAGAGCAAAAAAAGGATGTTTTTCTCTAAATTTTTACCATTGAATATTTTGAATAAAGTTCATAAAATAAACTTGTAAGCGTTTTAAAAGATTAGAAAGTATGTATCTTAAAAGTTGAATAGAGAATTATTTATGAAGACAGGAAATGTGATTTTTTTGCTTTTGATCACCGTTTCCAAGAATACCTTAACAAGTAACAGCAAAACGTTCATTTAATGAAATAAAGAAATAGATAGGAGTAGAGAAAAATGTACATCGGCGTCGATTATTACCCTGAACATTGGCCAGAGAATATGATAGAAGAAGATATCCAAGGTATTAAAGAGTTAGGATCAAATATGGTGAGAATAGGGGAGTTCGCTTGGCATCTTATGGAGCCTAAAGAAGGGCAATATGACTTTTCTTTTTTTGATAGCGTTATCAATAAGCTTAAAAAACAGAATATTGACGTTATGTTTGGTACCCCTACTGCCACTTTTCCGGCTTGGCTTGCGAAGCAGCATCCTTCTATTTTATCAAAAGATGAAAATGGGGCGGTCAGAGCATTTGGAGGAAGACGTCAATATTGTTTTAATTCTCCTCTTTACCGGCAGTATAGCGCTCAGATTACAGAACAACTAGTAAAGCACTACTGCTCAGAAGAAGCAATCGTAGCATGGCAAGTTGACAATGAATTTGGCCATGAAGGCAGTGATATGTGTTACTGCGAACAATGTCATAAAGAGTTTCAGCAGTTTTTGGAAAGAAAATATAAAGATATTAATGAGTTAAATGAAAAGTATGGCACTATTTTCTGGGGACAAACGTATAACGACTTTACCGAAGTGCCTATGCCTGTAAAAACAATTACGACACACAGCCCTTCGTTAAAGCTAGACTGGGCCCGCTTTCGCTCTTTTTCGTTAAACAGATACGCTCACGAACAAACAGCGATTGTGAAGAAATATAAAGGTGATCACCAGCTGTTGACCACGAACGTATCAGGAGGCTTTTTTGATAAATGGTTCGATCATGAAGAAAACCTAGAAGTAATGGACTTTGTATCCTATGATAATTATCCGGTATGGGGCGGTCAAACAGAGCCAATTACCCCGGCTCATATTGCACTAGGTCATGATTTTAATAGAGGCTTGTTACATAAAAATTTCTGGATTGTAGAGGAATTAATGGGTGCTCAAGGTCATGATATCATCGGTTATCTACCGCGACCTAATCAGGCAAAAATGTGGTCTTATCAAGCTTTTGCTCATGGATGCACGAATATGCTGTATTTTCGCTGGCGCGGAATGACAAGAGGAGCTGAGCAATACTGCTACGGAATTGTAGGTCACGATAATCACTATGGAAAACGTTACAAAGAAGTTCAGTCGTTATTTAGTGAAATCGTTCATTACGAACATGTGCTTGAGTCTGATATTAAATCGGAGATTGCCGTTTTATATGACTATGAAAATATATGGTCATGGCGTTTTCAGCAGCAAAGTGAAGGATTTGACTTTACGCAAGAGCTTCTTAGAGGATATACCCCGTTTTATAAGTTGAATACACCAATTGATGTTATTCCTGCTACAAGAGATTTTTCAAGCTATAAAGTACTGGTTGTTCCGGCTTTGCAAATCATTGATAAAGAACTAGGTAAAAGATTTACTGAATTTACTGAAAACGGAGGCGTCATCGTTTTTACGTTTAGAACCGGCATTAAAGACAAACAAAATAATATTCACTTTAAACAGACGCTACCCGGATATGTAAAAGAAATAACAGGGATTGAAATTCATGAAGTGGAAGCACTGTCTTCTACTCAAAAAGCAGCTATTAAAGGAAAAGGACCGTATGAAGGAGAACAAGCAAGTGCGTCCGTGTGGAGAGACATTATCACACCTGTAACAGCTGAAGTGCTGTATGAGTATGATGATCCATTTTATAATCAAGCGGCTGTAACAAAAAATCAGTTTGGTCGCGGGACGGTCTATTATGTAGGCTGTGGAATTGAAGGGCAAACGTTTGAAAAAATGGCGCTTGATATTGTAACAGAGCAGCAGATTGAGCATACGGAAAGTGAAGATGGAGTTGAAGTATATCCTCGCAAGCTTGGAAAGACAAGTTATTACTTCCTTATGAACCATACGCCAGAAGTAAAAGTATTTAAAGATATTGTTCTGCAGCCTTATGAAAGTCGTATTGTAGAAAACATGTAGTAGCAATAGGACACTAGAATCTCATAAAGCAATGAGATTCTAGTCACTCATAATATGATATGAAAGCGTTTTATAGGAGAAGGGAGTTAGGTTATATGAGCATGGGGGTACAGTCAAAAGTTTCTCTCAAAACCGTATTATCATACGGAATGGGGAGTTTTGGAAACAATATTATTTATGCATTAACAAGTACATATTTAATGATTTTTTATACGGATAGTGTAGGATTAAATGCTGCAGCCGTAGGAACTTTATTTCTTATTGCTAGGATATGGGATGGGATTGCGGACATTATTATCGGAATGATTGTTGATAATACAGAAACGAGATTTGGTAAGTTTAGGCCCTATCTTTTAATAGGCGGATTTTTTGCAGCTGTTGCTACAGTCGCGTGTTTTATTAGTCCGGATCTTTCTCACACAGGAAAATTAATTTATGCTTATATCACTTATATCGCGTGGGGAACAAGCTTTGCTATCATGGATATTCCTTATTGGTCGCTTTCAGCAACGATTACACAAGATGTAAAAGAACGAAATAAAGTTGTAGCTTTTCCTAGAACAATTGCAGCAGTAGGGTCTTTATTTGCTAGTTTATTAACTCTTCCACTAGCTCATTATTTTGGAAACTGGTTTATGCTTAGTCTTATTTATGCGTGTATCTTAATGATTACAATGATCATCACATTTTCAGGAGTAAAAGAAAACTATACCGTAAAAAGACAGGAAAAGCAGACGCCAAAAGCAGTTTGGAACTTATTTATTCAAAATAGACCGTTGCGCTACCTGATTTTCTCAATGCTTTTAGTTGAAACAATTTTAACGATTCGAACTACGTTTTCTATTTACTATTTTAAATACAATTTAAATGCAGAGAACATCGCGTCTCTTTATTTAACCTTATTTTTCACAGCACAAATTGTAGGAGCGATCGCGTCTCCTTTCATTTCAAATAAATTTGGAAAGAAACGTGCAGCAATAGGGGGAATTGCCCTAAATGCTGTAGCCACTCTTACAATGTTTGCAACGGGTTTCCACGTTATGCCAGTGATGATTTTAAGCTTTTTAGCTTCTTTTGGCGGTGGGGTTAGTAACATTGCTCAAACATCTATGCTCGCTGACTGTGTAGAATACGGCGAATGGAAAACGGGGAACCGAGCAGAAGGAATGGTGTTTTCTACGAATATTTTCAAAACAAAGGTCGCTTCAGCAGTGGGTGGAGCAGTAGGTGGGTACATCCTTTCAGCAGTAGGGTACATGCCAAATCAAATTCAGTCACACAGCACGCTCATTTGGATTGCTTTAATCTTTACGATTATTCCGGGTATTCTTTGCTTGTTATCACTTGTCCCACTCGTAAAATATGAGTTGACGGAAAAGAGATATTTAGAGATTTTACAGGATATGAAAAAACGCTCAAGCCGCATAAAAGAAAAACCGGCTATGAAAGTGTCTAGCTAATTCAAATCAACACAAGCATTGTACACAAAAATCACAAGAAAAAAAGACTGCATTTTCTCAGCTCCTCTTGCTATGATGTCAGGTAGACAGATATCAATGTAAAGAGGAGTTTTGTTTATGTTTATTAATTTTTCAAAAGAAGACAAAGATAAAATGCTGAATGAAATTCAAACGTTTTTTTATAACGAACGAGATGAAGAAATTAGTGAATTTGCAGCGGAAAATGTATTGGAGTTTATTAAAGAACATATAGGTCCTCATTTTTATAACCAAGCCATTAAAGATGCGGAAGATATTATGAACCAGGTCATGCTTTCTGCAGAAGAAAATTTACATGCATTAAAAAAACCAATCGAAAAGTAGTTCGAAAAAGAAAATATGAAATAGGAAAAAGCGTTTTATGTACAAAAACATAAAGCGCTTTTGTTTGTTTATGAAACAAATTATTTGTTCGCCCAAGTGATATATGATACATTCGTTTTAAGATAATATTAACGTTAACGTAAAGGTTATATTTAAAGTGTTTTTATTTAACTCGATGAGAGCATAACTTCAGCAAGCAGGGACATAATGAGGTAATTATATGAGGAAAGAAGGGACTACACATGAGCAACATTACGAAAGGTCAGCTAACAAAATCTATTGTGAAAGCAAATGAAAATCGTTTAACGGATAATAGTGATTTTGATATCTATCAAGAGCTGGAAAATGTGCTTCAAGGAGTCGGCTTATCAGCAAAAGACAGCGGAGGAAACATTACATTTTACGGAGAAGATCCGATTGTTCCTAGTACGCTGCGACTTGCCTCAGCAGCAGCTATTGCACTGGTTGCTAAGTCAGTAGCTGTCTCAAAAATTTGGAGAATACGCGGAGGAAAAGGTCAAGATATTCATATGGATTTACGAAAAGCGATCCGAAGATTATCACCTTTTTACGATAAAAAATGGGAAAAGCTTAATGGGTATGCCCCGAGTAAAGCAAATGATCCTTATAATCCATTAGGCTTTCGCTTTTATCAAACAAAAGACGGCAAATGGGTAATGCCGCTGAATCCGTATCCACGCTCTAAGCATGAAACGCTCAAGCTATTAAATTGTATAGAAGACCCTGATGCAGTGGCAAAAGCGATTCGCGGATGGAATGCAGAAGAATTGGAAAAAGCTGCAGCGGAGCGAGGAGTGATCATGCCTGTTGTGCGGACAATTGAAGAGTTTATGAAAGAAGCCGCGTATGAAGAAATAGCTCAGCTTCCTTTAATTGAAATTGAAAAGATTGGAGAAAGTGAGCCGATTCCTTTTTCCAAGAATCCTAAAACGCCGCTAGATGGTATTCGAGCATTAGGGCTTGGTCACGTTATTGCAGGAGCAGGATTCGGTAGAGCTCTCGCTTTACACGGTGCGGACGTCTTAAATATTTGGAAGCCAACGGATTGGGAGCATGATACGATTTACGCTACGTCTAATGTCGGTATGCGCTCTTCAACGCTGGATATCGGTGAAAAAGAAGGAAAAGAAAAAATGGTTGATCTTCTAAAAGAAGCCGATATCTTTTTTGGGAACCGTCGCTACGGATTTCTAGAGAGATACGGTCTAACAGCTGAAGAGTGTGCAAAATTAAAACCTGGAATCATCCACTGCACCGTTAACCTGCACGGGACGCAAGGAGAGTGGGCAAAAAGAAATGGATTTGACCAGACAGCGGGAAGCGTAACGGGAGTCATGGCGTTAGAAGGATCGCCAGAAAATCCTAAGCTGCCTCCTATTGTAGTTGTCAATGATTATGCAGTTTCTTGGCTGCTTGAAGTTGGTGCTTTAATGGCACTAGAAAGAAGAGCAAAAGAAGGAGGCAGCTACCGCGTGCGTGTATCATTAGATCGCGTATCTTTATGGATTTTATCAATGGGCATCTATGATAAAACATATGCTCATCAAACAGCTGGTTCGTCAGAGAAGCATGAGTACATTGCACCGGATCTCTTTACAGCCCAAACACCTTTAGGATTGTACCAAGGGCTTACAGAACAAATCGAAATGTCGGAAACTCCAGGGGAATATAAGACGGTTCTCGTTCCTCGAGGTTCTTCACGCCCAGAGTGGTTGTGATAACAAGAGGCTGAGACAAAATTATTTTAGTGGAAAGAAAATCCGAACGATGAATTGAGATTCTTGATAAAGGATCCAACTCGTTCGGATTTTTTTGTTATTGTGATGAACATAGGTTTCGTTTATGTGGGTAGATGCTTCTAGCGCTTGCACGGAAATCAACAGCGGTGTCACAAGCGGTTCAGCTCATGTATCCAATTTGTTTGTCTTTAGATTGAATTAATTTCGCTATGTCTTAATCTCGGTTTTTGGGGGTCAAATTTAAAATGAAAAATAAGAAAAAATATTTGAATAATTATATGATTTCTTATATAATAGCGAAAAGGATGAGGAGTTGACTTGTAATGGAAAACTATACGTCCCGCAAAATGACACGAGAAGAAGTAAAAGTATCAGACGCGACAGCAGCTCAACTAGTGCTAAACAAATCTCTTTGTGACTTTAAAAAAGCACAGCTTTTACTGCAAATCGATCAGTCTTTAGAAAAAAGAGATAAAGAAACTTTTTTACGTTTAACTGAAGAGTTAAAAGAAGTTTGTTAAATAACCTACTAACATAAACAATCAGCCTTTGCTTCTAGTGAGCAAAGGCTTTTCATATGGAAAAAAACGGATAAATGTTTTGTTTTTTCTGAAAGCGGTAAAAGTATAGTATGGATGATAAAGCAAAAATCAAGAAGTCTCTTACTTTATTATTTTTTGCTTTATCATCTAAAGCATCTAGATGGTAATACATCATGAAAGAACAAAAAGAGAGAGGGTTCTTGATATGTATAACAAAATCTTAGTCGCCTTTGATGGTTCCGCACCTTCTATTCGTGCTCTTCAACATGCAAGTAAACTAGCTGAAAGCGTAAATGCTAATAAGCTGACAATTGTACATATTAAGGAAAGAATTCACTTGCAGCAGCCTGTTTTTAGCGTTGACTTGGACGCACTGATAGAAGAAGAAAACCGCGATATTTTATCTGAAGCTCACAATCATTTAACTCAATCAGGTATTCCATATGAGGCATACGGTGTAGAAGGCACTGCTTCAAAGAAAATTATTGAATACGCACGTGATAATCAACAAGACGTCATTGTAATAGGAAGCCGAGGAAAGGGCTTTGTTAAAGAGACCTTTCTAGGAAGTGTAAGTCACGAAGTTGCTCAATCCGCAGAATGTCCTGTTATTATTGTTAAATAAAAAGAGGCTGGGGTAAAAGTAGTTTAGTTAAAGAAAAATCCGAACGATGAATCGAGATTCTTGATGAAGAATCCAACTCGTTTGGATTTTTTTATTGGTATGGTGAACGTAGGTTTCATGTATATAGTTGCTTCTAGCAGTTGATTGGAGGGTAAGACGAAGACTCCTGCGGGGAAAGCGGAACAGGTGAGACCCCGCAGGAGCGTAAACAACGAGGAGGCTCAGCGGCCGCCCGCGGAAAGCGAAGTCTTGCACGGAAATCAACTGCGGTGTGACCAGTAATTTATACTAGCTCCCTTATCCAATTCGTTCGTCTTTAGATTAGAGTGATTTTGTTATGTCTCAATCTCTTTTTGCTTTTGGATTATGTATTGCTGCACGCTTCGTAAGTTCGAAATTTGCTGTATGATAAACTTACTTCATACGCTAAGCTGTCAGATACCCGTGGTAAAATGTCAAAGAATAATCGTTATTTAATTAGGTATGTTTTATTCTGCACAGTTTCTTCATTTATTACTTTTATAATGAAAGCAAGGGATGTGAATAAATGAATCGTATTTCTATTAAGCTTGGACTCTTGTTTTTAATGTTCATTTTACTAATTGAAGCCGCTCTCTTTTTCTATTTATATAGCGGTCTTGCCAATACACGAATTTCAGAGGAGCTGCAAAGCTTGCGTTTAAGAGGAAACAGTCACCGGGAAGTATTAGAGAAGCATCATGATTCTGCTACGCTTAACCATGTTGCACTGATGGAATCAGAAGCAGAAACTGATGTTATCATAACGGATAAAACAGGAAAAATTATCAGTTCATCTAGACCTTTAATTCAAGGTGCAAGAAAAGCAGTAGAGAAATGGAAAGGAAAGTCTCTTACATATAAAGGTGAAATTATGCAAGGCGACTGGAAAAGCAAACCTTATATCGCCACGGCATCACCTATTAAAGAAGGCCATCAACAGTTCGGAACGGTTTATATGTTCAAAAACACAAAGGATATTCACGAAATGATTGCGAGACTACAGCATCATTTTTACGTAGCGGGAGCTGTGTCCGTTTTATTTTCCATTGTGACTATTTTTGCTCTGTCTAAATTTATAACCGCTCCTTTAATCAAAATGAAAAAAGCAACAGAGAAGCTGAGTCAAGGAGATTTGTCTGTGAAACTTGGCGCTCATTCAAGAGATGAACTTGGACAATTAGGAATGTCCATTCAGTCGTTAGCGAATGAGCTGCAGCGGTTACGAAAAGAGAGAAATGAATTTTTAAGCAGCATTTCACATGAACTTCAAACGCCTTTGATGTATTTAAAGGGCTATGCAGACGTAGCAAGAAGGCCTTCTAATACACCGCAAGAACGTGATAAGTATCTTGCTATTGTGGAAGAAGAAGCAGGAAGAATTTCACAGTTAGTCAAAGATTTGTTTCAGCTGGCGCAGCTGGATCAGCATACATTTTTTATTCAAAAACAAAAAGTAGAGCTAGCTACGTATTTGCACACCGTATGCGCGCATTTTCATTTAGCTTTAAAAGAAAAGGAGATGGAGCTGGAGATAAGCTGCCCTCAAGGTCTTTACGTTTCACTAGATCCTGAAAGATTTCAGCAAGTGATTATCAATTTACTTGATAACGCAATGAACTATTCAAAAGAAGAGACCAAAATTGATTTAAGTGTAAAAAAATCAGCTGAATCATTGACAATAACTCTTAAAGATCAAGGAATAGGCATTCCAGAAAAAGATCTACCTTACGTATTTGACAAGCTGTATCGAGTGGAAAAATCCCGCTCGAGAAAAAGCGGAGGCTACGGATTAGGCTTATCAATTGTAAAGGAGATTGTAGAAGCTCATGGAGGAGAAATAACAATCACAAGCGAGACGGGAAAAGGTACGACTGTAGAGATTGTATTAAGAGAGGATGGATAGGATGGCAACTATTTTATTAGTAGATGATGAAGCAAGGATGCTGGATTTACTAGAACTTTATCTGCTGCCAAACGGATTTACATGTATAAAATTTGAAAAAGGCACAGAAGCGCTGCGCTATCTTTATGAAGGTAACAAAGCAGATTTGATGTTATTAGATATTATGATGCCAAGCGAAGATGGGTGGGAGATTTGTCAAAAAGTAAGAAAAATGTCTGATCTACCGGTCATTATGCTCACAGCCCGCAGCCAAACGTTAGATGTAGTAAAAGGATTAAATATAGGGGCAGACGACTATATTACCAAACCGTTTAGCGAAGAAGAATTGGTTGCACGCATCGGTGCCGTTCTTAGACGTTCGTTAAAGGAAAAACATGAAATCACCTACAAAGGGTTAGTATGGAGCAAGGAAAATCACGTATTACAATATAAAGATCAGCAGATTCAAGTAACGCCTAAAGAGTTTGAATTGGTGGGGTTACTTCTTCAGCATTTAAATCGTGTGTTCAGCCGAGACGACTTGCTTGTGTTAGTGTGGGGATATGAGGCGGAGATTGGAGACCGTACTATTGACTCTCATGTGCGAAATGTTCGGGATAAGCTTAGAAAAGCGGGCTTTCCCGTAGACGAATACTTGCAAACCGTATGGGGAATAGGCTATAAGTGGGTTGATGTTAGTTGAAAATGATATGAGCATAGCTACTGAAATTGGTGAAAAGATAAAGTAAGCAGAAGCCAGCTTTTCGCTTTACATAGGGTAGGGGGGTATAGTATCATGAAGTTATGAAGGGAGGATGTTAGATGGTCGAAGCGAATCACATGAATAGTGAAGAAAAATGTTGTACGATAAATAGTGAAAGAAAAAGTCACCATTCTCCAGAAGTGAAAAAAAACCTAACAAGCCGATTAAATCGAATTGAAGGACAAATTCGAGGAATTAAAGGATTAATTGAAAAAGATACGTATTGTGACGACGTGATTACTCAAATCGCAGCTGCGCAGTCTGCTTTGAATAGTGTAAGTAAAATTTTGCTTGAAGGTCACTTGAAGCATTGCATTGTAGAACGTGTGCAAGATGGTGATGAAGAAGTAGTGGATGAATTATTAACAACCATTAAACGATTAATGAAATAAAGGAGATGCTAGAAATGGAAAACGTAACATTATCAGTACAAGGAATGTCTTGCGGTCATTGTGTCAAAGCTGTTGAAGGCGGCGTAGGCGAACTTAATGGCGTTAAAAGCGTAGAAGTAAGCTTAGAAGATGCAAAAGTAACGGTTGCATTTGATCCAAGTCAAGTAACGGTCGAAGATATTAAAGAAGCTATTGATGACCAAGGTTATGACGTAGCATAAACAGCATCGCGTGCGAATACCTTCGCACGCTTGATTTAGGAGAAAAATATACCCCTTGTAGGTATATAACAGGAGGCGAAACGCGGTGAGTGACAAACAAAAAGAAGCCACCTTGCAAATTACGGGTATGACATGCGCAGCGTGTTCTAACCGGATTGAAAAAGGGTTAAAAAAAATAGAAGGTGTAAAAGAAGCAAACGTGAATTTGGCTTTGGAAAGATCTACTATCATATTTGATCCGTCTAAAACAAGTCCACAGGCCTTTGAAGAAAAAATCGAAAAGCTTGGGTACGGAGTTGTAAGTGAAAAAGCCGAATTTGCTATTACGGGCATGACGTGCGCCGCTTGTTCGACTCGTATTGAAAAAGGGTTAAACAAATTAGAAGGCGTGACAAAGGCAAGTGTTAACCTTGCTTTAGAAACGGCTTCTGTTGAATACAGCCCTTCTCAAATAGATCCGCAAGACATAACGCAGCGAGTTGAAAAGCTTGGATACGGAGCCAAGCTAAAGTCAGAAGAAAAAGAAGAAGAGCAAAGCTACAGAGAAAAAGAACTGAGTAAACAAAAAGGAAAGTTTTGGTTTTCATTTATTTTAAGCGTACCGTTATTATGGGCAATGGTTAGTCATTTTACGTTTACGTCGTTTATTCCTTTGCCTCATATGCTGATGAATCCATGGGTTCAGCTCGCTTTAGCTACGCCTGTTCAATTCGTCGTAGGGAAGCAATTTTATATAGGTGCATTTAAAGCTCTTCGTAACAAAAGTGCCAACATGGATGTTTTAGTAGCACTAGGTACAAGCGCAGCTTATTTCTATAGTTTATACTCTTCTCTTAAATCGCTTGGCTCATCTGCTCATACTACTCAGCTTTACTATGAAACGAGTGCTATATTAATTACGCTGATTCTTTTAGGGAAATTATTTGAAGCCAATGCCAAAGGCCGTTCTTCAGAAGCAATTAAAAAGATGATGGGTTTACAAGCTAAAACGGCCGTTGTAGTAAGAGACGGAGCGGAAATTGAAATTCCAGTGGAAGAAGTGCAAAAAGGCGAAGTTATTTTTATTAAACCCGGTGAAAAAGTACCTGTAGACGGAGAGATTATTGAAGGACAATCGGCTTTAGATGAGTCCATGCTGACAGGGGAAAGCGTACCGGTAGATAAAAGCATTGGAGATAAAGTAATTGGAGCCACACTCAATAAAAATGGTTTTCTAAAAATAAAAGCTACAAACGTTGGAAAAGAGACGGCGCTTGCGCAAATTATTAAAGTAGTAGAAGAAGCGCAGGGATCTAAAGCCCCTATTCAGAGATTAGCTGATTATATTTCAGGTATATTCGTGCCAATTGTGGTTGGAATTGCTCTTCTTACGTTCTTTGTCTGGTACATTTGGATTGTGCCTGGCGAATTTGCACCGGCTTTAGAAAAGCTTATCGCCGTATTAGTGATCGCATGTCCATGCGCATTAGGTTTAGCTACTCCAACTTCCATTATGGCGGGGTCGGGCCGCGCAGCAGAATTTGGTATTTTGTTTAAAGGCGGCGAGCATTTAGAAGCGACGCATAAAATCGATACGATTCTTTTAGATAAAACGGGAACTGTTACAAATGGAACGCCTGAGCTAACCGATGTACGTATTGCACAGGGCTACGAAGAAAATGAGCTATTACAGTTAGTTGCATCAGCTGAGCGTTTATCGGAGCATCCTCTAGCTCAAGCACTCGTAGCAGGTATAAAAAATAAAGGTATAGAAATTCAAGATCCGTTATCTTTTGAAGCGATTCCAGGGCATGGAGTAAGGGCAACTGTACAAGAACGAGAGCTGTTAGTAGGAACAAGAAAGCTTATGAACCAACATAAAGTGAATATTGATGCAGCTTTAGAAGAAATTACAAATTTAGAACGAGAAGGAAAAACGGCCATGCTCGTTGCTCTTGACGGAAAATATGCCGGCATGCTTGCTGTTGCAGACACTATTAAAGAGACTTCTAAAGAAGCAGTTTCTAGGTTAAAAGAGATGGGCTTAGAAGTGATGATGATTACCGGAGATAATCGTCAAACAGCTCAGGCTATTGCGATGCAAGCGGGTATTGAGCACGTTATAGCAGAAGTGTTGCCAGAAGGCAAAGCAGAAGAAGTGAAAAAGCTTCAGCAGCAAGGTAAAAAAGTCGCAATGGTAGGAGACGGTATTAACGATGCTCCTGCACTTGCGTTAGCTGATATTGGAATGGCCATCGGAACAGGAACGGATGTAGCGATGGAAGCCGCTGATATTACGCTGATGCGAGGAGACTTGATGAGCATTGCAGATGCGATTGAAATGAGTAGAAAAACGATTTCTAATATCAAGCAAAATCTATTCTGGGCGATGGGTTATAACACGCTCGGTATTCCAATTGCAGCAGTTGGGCTGTTAGCTCCTTGGGTTGCTGGTGCCGCGATGGCTTTTAGTTCTGTATCGGTTGTATTAAATGCACTGCGATTGCAGAGAGTGAGGCTATAAGGTATGAAAAAGTGGATCATCTCAGCTATTTTGTACGTGCTTGCTGTTATAGCAGTATATGCTGTGTGGGAAATATAAAGTGAAAAATATTTGGGTCACCAAGCCATTTTCGGTGAAAGTGATGTAAAACAAAGCTGCTAAAGAATATTCTTTAGCAGCTTTGTCAGGTGCAAGGAATTTTTTTGATTCAATTCATACCCTTTAAGATGAAGGTCTTCTGGATGCTTTTGCTGAGCAATTAACACATCACGTCCATCATCCATAATCCAAATGAAATAATGACGGCTAGAACCATCTCCATAGGTAATGGTCATTTTGCAATCGATGCTCCCAGCAGACTCTTCATCTAAGAGAAGTTTCATGCGCTCAGCCTTTTTTATACTATTGGTGAATGTATTCATATCTTGTTCATCGATAAACGTTTTGAGCGTTTTCATTTTAATGGACGTTACTTCTATCTTTTGTACGCTAGGTGAGAGCGTGGACTGTGCGGAAAAAGAGGGGACTCCCATCACCAAGCTAACTACAAGTAAGAGTGAGGATAGAGCAAAGCGTATTTTTAGCATGTTTCTTTCCTCCTTTTATTTTTATACTTTTTCCTAGTGGTAAGTGTTTCATACGAAGGCCTTTTTTAGGCATAGGAAATTTTCGTACCTAATTACCTTCATCTTCACAAAATCTGCACAAAGTCTGGCTACAATAAAGAAAAGAAGAAGAGTATGCAAAGATAAGTTGTTTCTAAGGATTAAAGGATTTTTATTTTAAAATTTATTAGGTGGAAAAGAGGGACTGTCATGAAAAAACAGCTATTTATTCTTGGTGCATCTGTCATTATTGGACTAAGCGGATGCGGAAACGATTCTAGTCATGAAAAACCTTCAGCTGACAAAAATGAATCCATGCACGATCACTCAGAGATGAATCACTCTAGTTCAGGAGAGGTTCCAAAAGGATTAAAGCAAGCTGAAAATCCAACATATAAAGTTGGAGATAAAGCCATTATGAAAGCTGATCATATGAAAGGCATGAACGGGGCTGAAGCAACGATTGTTGGTGCTTACGATACTACGGCCTATACCGTTTCGTATAAGCCAAAGACTGGCGGGGAAAAAGTAAAAAATCATAAGTGGGTTATTCAAGAAGAAATAAAAGATGCGGGTAACGAGCAGTTAAAGCCAGGCAGCGAAGTGACGCTTGAAGCAGATCATATGAAAGGTATGAAAGGGGCAAAAGCAACGATTGATTCAGCCGAAAAAACAACGGTATATATGGTAGACTACACGCCGACTACAGGCGGAGAGAAAGTGAAAAATCATAAGTGGGTAACGGAAGATGAGCTTTCAGCAAAATAGACTGTTAGCGAGAAAAAAGGCTGGACAGAAGTATTTTTGGTGAAAGAAGATCCGAACAATGAATCAAGATTCTTGATTGAGAATCTCGATTCATCGTTCGGATTTTTTATGGGTAGGGTGAGCTTAGGTTTTATGTAGTGTCTTCTAGCTGCGGTATTAAGTAGAATGCTACGGTAATAAAACGAACAAACTACTGATGAAAGGAGCTAGCTATGAGTGAACATACAGTAAAGCGAACAGGACGCACACGATGGTTCATTTCATCTTTGTTAAGCAGTATGATTATTTTAAACTATTTTGATCGTGTAGCGGTGTCAGTGGCCGCTCCTGCAATACAAGATGCATTTCACTTAACGGGAACAGAGCTTGGAATTGTCTTTTCTATTTATACGTATTCTTATACGATCATGCAAATACCTGCGGGAAGCTTGCTTGATCGGTTCGGAGTAGCATGGGTGACAAGAGTCGGTATGGTGATTTGGAGTTTATTAACGATGTCGATGGCCTTTTTGCAAGGAAAACTTCTTCTCTATATTGTCCGATTTTTAATAGGAATAATGAGTGCTTCTGCATTTCCGGCAGCATCAAAAGCTACGTCGCTATGGTTTCCTCCAAATGAAAGAAGCTTACCAAATTCTTTGTTTGATTCAGCGGCCAAATTTTCGAATGTACTTGGCGCGCCTCTTGTAGCGTTTCTCATCACCAAATTTGATTGGCGCACAGCATTCTTATCTATTGGAATTATAAACGTGCTGTTTACGCTGCTGTTTTGGTTTTATTACGAAAAGCCAGAAAAGCATAGACGCATATCAGATGATGAGCTGAAGTATATTCAAGAAAATAATTTAAATGCAAACGATGAGCAAACATCAAAATTTTTACATACCTTGAAAGTATTATTTACGAATCGAAAAGTTTGGGGGCTAATGATTGGGTTTACAGGCTATGGATATACGTTTAATTTACTGTTAACGTGGCTGCCAACTTTTTTAAAAGAAAAATACGGTATGGATATCATGTCATCGGGCCTGCTTACGGCAGTACCTTGGCTAATTGCTACATTTGCTGGCATTTTAGTAGGCGGGTGGCTTGTTGATTACCTCATAAAAAAAGGTTATGACAGTCAAAAAGTATATCGCACCATCATTGTTATAGGATTATGCTTAGGGTTTGTTTTTTTAGGCTCTATTTTCACTAATAGTGTCGTCTTAGCGATGATTTGTATCTCGATTGGACTGGCAGGTATATCTGCAACCGCACCAATCGGCTGGTCTATTTCTGCAGAAATTGCACCTGCAGGCTCTATTTCCCTTCTTAGTTCTATTGTTAATTTAGCTAATAATTTGTTTGGAGGAATTATAGCTACAGCTTTAACAGGGTACCTTTTAGATAAAACAGGTTCTTTTAACCTAAGCTTTATGGTAGCGGGAATTGTATTGTTGCTAGGCTTAATTTTTTATATTTATGTGCTAGGAGATATTAAACAAATTAAAATTCCAAAAAATTAACGTACGAAGTAAAACCCCATGACTCGTTATGGGGTTTTACTTTTGATTATAAATAACGACCTTGCTTGTGCGTTTAGCGATGTGAGAAACGCTATTAAGAAGGGAAATAAGGTAAATTTGTTTGTTTAAAACATATGATAGAGACTTATTTTAAAACAGAATTGTTAGTATAGCATGTTCTTAAAAAGGTTAAGATGGTTTTTATGAAGAAACCTTGTGTCTAGTTTTGTTATTTCAGCAGAAGTAGATACGAACCGCACTATAAAAAAATAGAAAGGCAGAGGAACATGAATCATAAAGAAAGTGAAAGCAATACTGAGTTAAATCAAAGTCATTTGTTAAAGGAGCCTCAGCGCATAGAATTATCTAAGTATCAAATTTTAAAGGCACTGATACCTGTTATTATACTTGGGCTTGTCGTTTTAGTGGCCGTATTACAAAATGATGGTCTTCTTAATTGGATTTAGGCATGTAAAAGGAGCTTATAACGTACAACAGACGTCGCAATCAGTAGAAATAATGGATTGCAACTTAGGCATGCAACAAAAAAACTGCATAGAGTGTAATTCAAATCGCTTGGATACAGTAGAGGGAAAGAGGGAGATATATGCCAAGAGTAACCGTTTTAGGATACGGCAGTTTTGAAGTGGCAAAAGGAAAAAAGCTTGTCTTGGCACTCGAAGACAACGGTATAAATATTCTTCATCGGTGCGGTGGGAAAGCTAAATGCACGACTTGCAGGGTAGAAGTGCTCGAAGGTGAATATTGTGATTTAACACACGCGGAGAAAAATGCATACTCAGAAAGTTCAATTGAAGATCATTTGCGCTTATCGTGCCAAATTCGTGTAAATGAAGATGTCACCGTTCGGCCAATACTAACGGTAGAAAGCTCAGGACGAGAAGCAGGACCTCGACCCACAGAGTAGTCATGTAATTGCAAAAAGCAGCGTGTGGAATGTTTACATGCTGCTTTTTGTATGTTTACTTAAAAAAATAACAAGAACAGCTAAGGGGAGTAGCAGCTGTTCTTGTTCAAGTAAAATACCTACGGAATGATTCCTTTAAATTTTAGCATTCTGTAAGGCGGGCAGTAAATCACTCAAAAGAGTGATTATAAAGGCTTTTTTCGAACGGTTATCTGCAAATAGATTTAATTGGATTCTTCAATCACATCTCCACTTTTGTAAATATGATACCAGCCTATGGTACCTGATCCCCCTTGATCCATCCAGTCTTTATTTTTTGCTACGAATCTATAGTAAGCTTTATCGTTGTTATCTTTCCGTAAGCGGTCGTCTGTACTGAAGACAATGTTGTCACCGAGTTCTTTTTTACCGAATGCAATAGCCGTGCTGACAGGAAATTGCTTTCTTTCTACCTTGTTCTCATCTAAAGCTGCCCATGTTAAGGGGCCAACAATACCATCTGGAGACAAGCGGTGATCGGTTTGAAATTCTTTTACTACATTTTGCGTTCGCGTACCGAAAATTCCATCAACTGATGTGTTATACTTCACATCCTTTAAACTTTGCTGTAAGTCTCTTACGTAGCTAGAGTGGGAACCTTTACGAAGCGTAGGCCTCGTTTCTGCTTTAGCTTCAATTTTTTGTGAGTAGGCATCTTTAGCAGCTGCTTCAGTAGTTGGAGTGCTGAATGCTACGCATGTTGTTGCAAGCGTAAGAGTAGAAAGCATGACAAGTGTTTTTTTCGTTAACATGAAATAACCTCCTTGTTTTTAGCAACTATTTGTCGCTTTTCATGAGCTTTATAACTAATTAGTAGCTATAAAGTCAACTTATTATAGCGCAGCCAGTTTTCTATTTGTTTTTATATTCCTATGATTATATAAGATAGTCATAAAAAACTAGTGAAGTAGATAAATCGTTCTATGTTTTCACTATAATTTCATTTTTCTCTGATACAGTACGGAAGGGAAAAAACAGTAGGTTTAAGCGTCTTGTGTACTTGGAGTATGTCTTGCTCTATAACGCTCATAATAAACGAATGAAAAGACTGCAAAGGGAATTTGGATCTCTTTGCAGTCTCTTCATGTTCAAAAGCTCTGCGTTCAACTGATAACCAGAAAGGAAAGTATTTATGTCTACTTTGTATGCTCAGCACATAAGGAACCTTTTTTCGAAAATAAAGTCCAATAAATCATCACGGAAACAAATTTTTCTCTACATATTAGGGATTTGCTGTTTGTGTATAGCGCTCATTGTAACAAACCACAATTATTCTCTTTATAAAAAACCAATAGCTGAGGTAGTGAAGACGAATGTTGTAGAAAAAAACAAATCTGCTGATTTAAATCATAACAAAGATACCGTATACTCTCAGGAAATTGTTGCTAAAATAATGAACGGAAAATATAAAGGAAGGCTTATCCATTTAGAGAATACGTACTCATATTCAGGTGCTTATGATCAAAAGTATACTGTCGGAACAGATCTTTTTGTCTCCTTAGAAAAGAATTCACAGCATGCTCTAAATGGAACGATTGAAGGAGTGAAGCGGGACAAGCAGGTTACCGCTGTCGCTGGTTTATTTATATTAATTTTGCTGGCTATTGGAAGAAAACAAGGTTTTTATTCAATCATTAGCTTATTTATTAATATTGTTCTTTTAATCGGGGCCCTCAATGTATATTTAGCACTAGGAAATGTGAGCTTGCTAGCTGTATGTATTGTTGCGGTCGTTCTTTTTACGGTTATTTCTTTGTTATTAGTAAGCGGTAATAAAGAAAAAACGCATGTAGCAATTATTTCAACTTTAATAGGTACATTTGTTTCTCTTTTAATCGCGTATGGTGTCATGCAACTAACAGATTCTAATGGCCTTCATTATGAAGGAATGGAGTTTGTGACGATTCCTCCTCAAAAAATATTTATGAGTGAGGTATTAATAGGATCTTTAGGAGCTGTTATGGATGTAGCGATTACGATTACTTCTTCTGTCTATGAACTATATGAAAAAAATAAAGAGATTGCGCGCAAAGATTTACTGAAATCAGGCAAAGAAATTGGTGGAGACATCATGGGAGCTATGACGAATATTTTATTTTTTTCATATATAAGCGGAACAATCCCAATGGTTCTTCTTTATTTAAAGAATGGCTCTCCTTTAGGATATACGTTTTCGATGAATTTCTCCTTGGAGTTAATCCGTGCTCTTACTGGCAGCATTGGCATTGTTTTAACGATTCCCATTACACTCTATCTTTCGATTCTTTTTATTTTTAGAAAGGGGAACAGAAAGTGAACGTTTTACTATTGCTTGCTCTTATTTTATTTATTCTGATGAGTATTGTGGGCGGAAAAAAAGGAATCCGGTCTTTCCTTGCGCTGTTCTTGAATTTTGGCGTTATTTTTCTCACCATTCTCTTTATGCTGTCTATAAAAAATACGATTGTTGTTACGTTGATCGCTTGTACAATCATTAGCTGCATTAATTTATTTTATATTAATAAATTCAATCATAAAACGCTTGCTGCGTTTGTTTCAACGATTATTACCTTAGCTGTTTTAGTACTCTTTATTTTTATTATTGAACATCATGCAATGATTCAAGGATTTGGAGAAGAACAGGAAGAAGAAATTAACGCTTTTTCACTTTATGTTGGAATTGACTTTGCTAAAATAGCCATTTGTACAATTATTATGGGTGCCATAGGAGCGATCATTGATATTTCGCTATCTATTTCGTCTTCTATGAATGAATTATTTGTTCATGATCCGTCCGTAACTAAAAAGAATCTCTTCAATTCTGGTTTGAAAATCGGAAGAGATATTTTGGGCACCACAACCAATACACTGTATTTTGCCTTTGTAGGCGGATATTTGACGTTAATTATCTGGTTTAAGAGATTGTCGTATTCGTTTGGAGACATTATCAATTCAAAAACCTTTTGTGCAGAAGTCATTTCTATTTTAAGCGGAGGCATTGGTGTAGCCATTATTATTCCGATTACCTCTTGGATTAGTGCCTCTATTTTCTTACAAAAAAGAGAAAAAGGGAAGCAGTACAAGGAAATAAAGTAGAGAAGCGTATGGACAAATAAAAACAGAAAGTCATAAGAAACTGCCCCTCCAATGGTTAACCATTGGAGGGGCAGTTCAAATTAACCTCGGCCTATTTGTGGGATTTTGAGAGAAAACTAGGTGGAGGATGGGAGTTGTAATAGCATTAAGGATTACAATCTGTTTTTCTTACTGATAGATAATACGAAAAGGCCAAGAAGCAGAATTTACAGGAGAAGCAGCTTTTACAAGGACCGTCTCACCATTAGCTGGAAGCAGATTCTTAAAAGCATAAATTCTACGTTCACCTCTTGGAGATCCACGTCCTCGAGAGGTCTTTTGAGGTATAATATTTCGTTCATTTTTTGGGTCAAGTATCCAGTGTACGTACCAAATCTGACGTAAAAATTGTCTATTTGTACTTTGTGGACGTTCATCAAATATACAGTGATTCACTTGGCCTGTCCAATATAGATATCGCCCGTTTCCTATATGCCATTCATCTTCTGACCGATATCTGATTCCTACACATTCACCGGGATAGATAATATCAGGGATGTTGTAATGACTTTCTCTTTGACAGCTAGGGTCACTATATTGTGTATAAGGTGTGACTTCTACCTTTTCCAATTGATTTTTTCTAAAATACAAATATTGCTGCGTGACTTGCCCTGTCGTTCGATTTACGGCTCGGTGACTTAGAAGAATACCATTATAGGTCTGTAACTTTGTGTTATCGATGCTTCTTGTAACCGTTAAGGTACCGGCATTTGAGCTTATGACGCCGCCTACTAATCTTCCATTATGAACACAGTACCCGTTTCTGCATGATGCACCGGCATTAGCTCGATATAGAACTCCTACGCATGTCCCACTAGTAATTAGAGTCAATTATATTCACCTCACATTTCAACGTTGTTTATAGAAATAGCTTTCGAAAGTACTCTTCGTTTGAAGTGATTTCTATAGATCATCCGGGCCATATCGATAGGAAGGCTGTGTTTGAATAAAATAGCCATTTCGTACTTGAGCTACCCAGTTTTGAAATATTTCTCTCCATTCAACACGGTTAAAAAACTCATCAAGCGGCTTTGAAGAATCCCATTCAATGATAAAGAACGGAACTACTGATGGATTCCATACGCCTATACTATTGACACCTGCTTCTTTGATAAGAAGTAAAGGCAGGCCTCGTTGATAACCCATGCTTGGCTCTATTTGTAAAAATGGAGCACCTTCCCATGATGGTGGCGGAGGTGTACCGCCGGGAATATTCGTCATGGTATAATTGGCGAAGACTTGCTGCATATTCACCGCAATCAATCCATAGCTAGAGAGGATCATTCGGCGAACGCTTGTAATCGTTTTATTAGGATATTGCTCCGTATCAGGCAGTGTACGAGGGAAAAGAAGAGCACGTTCAATTTCATCAATTAAACGATTAAGAAATCTTGTTTGAGTAGCATTAAGCATAGAAGGGTGGCTGAGGAATACAGGAATTTTATAAGCTCTGTCGGCTGTATTTTTTAAAGGCATTTTAGGGGCAGCAGAGGGGGATACTTTATCGTCTCTAAGAGAGTAAGGCTTGTCTACATAATATTTACCATCTTGCGGATTATAATAGGAATAATGTTTTTTAATCGTAATCATCCTTTCTTATTTTTCTCTATATTTTATTCAGATAAACAAAATAAGTATGTATGTTTGTCCAAGGACATTAGTAGCATTTTTACGAGAAAACATATCTATATTATCGCATGTTAGATTTGACTTAAATTAGTAGGGAAAATAATTCCTTAAATCCAATCCTTAAACAACTACTAAATCACTCTTAGTTCACTAAAAAATTGTAAATCAGTTAAAAATCAATTATAGTAATGAAGCATTAATACATAAGCCCATTTATACATCAGCTGAAAGGGAGTAGGAGGTGTTCATTAATGAGTACAAAATCTATAGATAGTATTGAAAAGGCAGCTCAAATCTTAAAATTATTGGGAGATAAAACAAGGCTTTCGATGGTGAAATTAATAGAGAACAATGAATGCTGTGTGTGTGAGTTCGTGGATATCTATCAAGCTAGCCAACCTTCAATTAGTCAGCATTTGCGAAAATTAAGAGATGCTGAGCTTGTGAAGGAAAGAAGAAAAGGGCAATGGGTTTTTTATTCTCTTAATAAAGAAAGCCGGTACTATGAGTTTGTTCTAGGTATACTTGAATCTGTACCAAGTCAGGACGAACGTTTAAAAGAGCTAGAAAAACAAGGACTGCGTATTAGTTGTTGTGAATAATTGGAGGTTTAAAAAGTGGCATCAGTTGTACTAGCATCATTGATTTTTTTAGTAACACTAATTTTTGTCATTTGGCAGCCGAAGAATTTGTCAATCGGCTGGTCGGCTTGCGGGGGAGCTATCCTTGCTTTACTGGCAGGCGTTGTTGATTTTCAAGACGTCCTTGAGGTAACCAGCATTGTGTGGAATGCGACTCTTACGTTTATTGCTATTATTATTATTTCTTTAATTTTAGATGAAATTGGTTTCTTTGAATGGGCAGCGCTTCATATGGCTAGAGCTGCAGGAGGGAACGGCGTGCGTATGTTTGTCTACGTGTCTCTTCTTGGAGCCGTTGTAGCAGCGCTATTTGCTAATGACGGAGCAGCTTTGATTTTAACACCCATTGTTTTAGCCATGGTTCGGGCATTAAAGTTCGACGACAAAATGGTTTTTCCGTTTATCATCGCAAGTGGATTTATTGCGGATACAACTTCGCTGCCGCTTGTTGTTAGTAACTTAGTGAATATCGTATCAGCCGACTTCTTTGGCATTAGCTTTTCTGAATTTGCATCACGCATGATTGTTCCAGATTTAGTTTCTCTGTTTGCAAGTATTATGGTCTTGTATCTGTATTTCCGCAAAAGAATTCCTAAGAAATACAATGTAGCAGATTTGCAGAAGCCAGTGGATGCCATCAAAGATGAAAAGATGTTCCGGCTATCTGGAATTGTCTTAGTTTTGCTAGTGCTAGGCTATTTAATTGGAGAATTCTTTAGCGTCCCCGTTTCGATCATCGCAGGTATTATTGCTATTCTGTTTTTGATGATGGCAAAAAAAAGCCGAGCGGTTCATACAAAAAAAGTGCTAAAGGGAGCTCCATGGGCGATTGTCTTTTTCTCTATCGGCATGTATGTCGTTGTATACGGCTTGCGTAATGCTGGTTTAACAGAAATTCTGGCTGATGTGATCCAAGCAACGGCTAGTCATGGACTGTTTGCGGCAACAATTGGCATGGGATTCACTGCCGCTATTCTTTCATCAATTATGAACAATATGCCAACCGTTATGATTGATGCACTAGCAATCGATGCAACACACGCAGCTGGCACAATCAAGGAAGCGCTCGTTTATGCAAACGTCATTGGATCGGATTTAGGTCCGAAAATTACCCCGATTGGTTCTTTAGCAACGCTTTTATGGCTTCATGTTCTGTCAACAAAAGGCGTGAAAATTTCATGGGGAACGTATCTTAAAACGGGTATTATTTTAACGATTCCGACATTGTTTATTACGCTTGCTGGTTTGTATATTTGGCTATTAATTATTTCATAACATGTCCTAAAAGAGATGTGTTTCAGTCAATAGGATAATCGCTGTTATTAGAAAATTTCAGATGTGTATCGAAGCTGTAGAAAATAATCTACAGCTTTTTCATTGAAAAAGTATAACGGACACTGACACGCTTTTAAAATGGGATATGTATTTCTCATTGAAACTACTTTTCTCCCCATTCATACTCCAACAGCTCTTTCTATGATAAAATAATAAAACTGAATAAGTTTCACATGGAAATTTGAAATGTAAGGTGATTAAATACATGAAGTTAATTATTGCAGAAAAGCCGGATCAAGGATCGACGCTCGCTTCACAGTTCAAGCCGAAGCGTCACGACGGCTATTTAGAGATTCCACCGAATGAAGTGTTTACAGACGGAGCATATGTAACGTGGGCAGTGGGGCATTTATGTCAGCTTGTGAGCCCGGAAGATTATAAGCCGGAGTGGAAAAAGTGGTCAATTGACACGCTGCCGATGATTCCAGACCGTTTTCAATATGAAGTGACGCGCTCAAAAGCAAAGCAGTTTCAAGTGGTGAAAAAATTGCTTAAAAAGCCGACGGTCACAGAAATTATACATGCGGGAGATGCGGGACGCGAAGGAGAATTAATCGTCCGTAATATCATCCAGCTGTCAGGTGTGCATAAGCCGATGAAGCGATTGTGGATTTCTTCCTTAACGCCAAAAGCCATTTATGATGGGTTTCAACAGTTAAAAGACGAAAGCGATACGCGTAATCTTTATTATGAAGCCTATACAAGAGCATGCGCGGATTGGGTCGTTGGGATGAATGCTTCACGCGTGTATAGCATCTTATTGAAAAAGCATGGCATGTCAGATGTTTTTTCAGCAGGGCGCGTGCAGACACCAACGCTTGCTTTAATTGTAAAGCGTGAAAAGGAAATTGATAATTTTAAATCAGAGCCTTTTTGGGAAGTGCTTGCTAAGTTTGATATTGAAGGAAAAAAGTATGAAGGCAAATGGCATCAAGACGGAGAGTCGCGTCTTAAAGAAAAAGAAATGGCGTATAAAATTGCTCAGTTTTGCGAAGGAAAAGACGCACAAGTTCATGAACTCGTAACGGAGCGAAAAGAGTTCCAGCCGCCTTTATTATTTAACTTATCATCACTTCAAGCAACGGCGAATAAAGCGTTTAAGTTTTCACCTAAAAAGACGCTTGATGTGCTGCAAGGGCTATACCAGAAAGGAATTGTTTCTTATCCACGATCAGACTCAAACTACGTAACAGAAGGCGAAGCGGAAACGTTTCCTGAGATTTTAGAAAAGCTGAGTGCTTTTTCTGAATATGAACATTTATTTCCGCTTCCGTACGCTTCAATTTTAGGAAATAAACGCTACGTAAATGCAAAAAAAGTGAGCGATCACTATGCGATCATTCCAACGGAACAAGTGAAGGACCCTAGCAAACTGTCAGGAGAGGAACAGAAAATTTACGACTTAGTCGTAAGACGGCTAATTGCGGCACACTACGAAAAAGCGATTTTCGACTACACAACGATTACGACACTTGTGGAAAAGCGAGCAGCTTTTATTTCAAAAGGAAAGCAGCAAATTCAAGAAGGCTGGCGCAAGGTAATTTTTCAAAATGAGAAAGACGACGATGTCATTCTTCCGAATGTTCAAGAAGGCGAAGAAGGTAAAGTTATTAAGGTAGACGTAAAAGAAGGCAAAACACAGCCTCCAAAACGCTACACCGAAGGTCAGTTGATTACACTGATGAAGACAGCGGGTAAGCATTTAGATAACGATGAGCTGGAGAAAATTCTAGCAAAATCAGAAGGCTTAGGAACAGAAGCTACGCGCGCTGGAATCATTACAATGCTTAAAGATCGTAAATATATTGATGTGAAAAAAAACCAAGTGTTTGCGACTGATAAAGGAAAGGTATTGATTGACGCGATTGGAGATAAAATTTTAGCTTCACCAGAAATGACGGCTAAGTGGGAGCAGCGTTTAGCTGAAATTGGGCAAGGAGCAGCATCGGCCGCTACTTTTATGGAACAAACAAAGAAACTTTCAGCTAAAATTATCGAAGACGCTGTCGAAGCAGAAAGCAAGTGGAATTTCAGCGGATACGACACTGAATCCATTCAGCGAAAAGGCAAGGGAAAAGGTAAAAGTTTTTCCTCTAAATCGTTTGGTCCATGTAAGCTTTGCGACGGAAAAGTAGTCGATAAAGGTTCATTTTACGGATGCTCAAACTATGCAAAAACAAAATGTACATTTACCGTATCGAAAAAGATTTTAGGTAAAACAGTTACTCAAGCTAATTTAAAAAAACTGTTAAGCGAAGGGCAGACAGACTTGATTGAAGGCTTTAAAAAAGGTGATAAGACCTTTAATGCGAAGTTAGAATGGAAAGAAAACAAAGTGCAGTTTTTATTTGAAAAGTAGAGAAATAAAAAGCGCTTGCTAAAGATAAAGAGCAGGCGCTTTTTGTATGTAAAAACAGGAGTTTTCCAGCCTTTCTAGAATTTCCTACATAGCTTATTTATGTAAAGGATGAGATTAATGAAACGAACGAGTAAAGGGATGATTCCGTTTTGGGATTATATTGGCATTGAAGAAACGCTGCTTGAAAAAGGATATGCAGAGTTGAAAATTACGATTCAACCGCAGCTTCTGCAAGGAAGAGGAACGGTTCATGGAGGCGTTATTGCCACGCTTATCGACGCGGCTGTTGGTTCGGCTGTGCGTTCTTCTCTTTCTGAGGAGGAAAGTGCCAGTACAGTTGAGTTAAAAGTAAATTACACAAGGCCGGGTATAGGCGAATATTTAGTTGCAAAGTCTACATTGTCTCACCGCGGCAAAACGCTTGCTGTTGGAGAAGTGAAAATTGAAGACAGCAGCGGCAAGCTTGTTGCGCTTGGCAGTGCAACATATATGATTTTTTCAGCAAAAAAAGCTTAGGATTCTAAGCTTTTTCTGCTGAATTCAGCTGCTGACTAATACATGCAATAATTGTTTTATAGTAAGCTTTGGGATGGGGAGCAAATTCACTTTTATGTGCTGTACGGTGAATTGGCTCTTTTTCATTTGTTATCCCTTCAATGATCAGTTCTGTTTGATTTCCAAGCCACAGTTCGCAAAAGTTAGAAAAAGGCGCTTTTACAAGTCCTGATACTTCTTCTTGCTGCAACGTAAACGCACTAAGAGGGTGAGAGCTGTAGTATAAAAATACATGTGCAAATTCTTTATCAACATAGTGCGGCTGAGATACTTCGTATTTAAAGACATCTAAAGGAAGCAATTCATCAAATGAAATGTTGACGCCGAGCTCTTCGTGAATTTCTCTTACACCGTCCTCAGCGGTTTCTGTATGAAGCAAATGTCCGGCAGCTGTGATATCGAGTGCACCGGGGTAATCTTGCTTTTGCTCGCTGCGAATTTGGAAATAAATATAGTCTATATCATTTTCGCGGCTGACAAACCAGCAGTGAAACGCTTCGTGCCAATAGCCTTTTTCGTGAACTTCTTTGCGAGACGCGGTTCCTATGCGCTCCTGTTGGTTGTTAAATATGGTTAACACCTCATCGTTCATCGTAAGTCCCCCAATTTTTTTCCTACTTCTTTCTACTCTAACCTGCCGTGAAAGGTATGTAAATAATGGAAGATGAAAATCTGCTTTGATACATACAAATATGCACAAAATAAAAGATACATCAATTTTAGTAAAGAAGGTGCATGCGTTGAATCATTGGATGGAAGTAGTACTTCGTTCAGTGCTGATTTTACTTGGCTTGTTTTTTATTACAAAGCTGTTAGGAAAAAAACAGTTATCCAAACTTTCTTTTTTTGAATATATCGTTGGCATTACGATTGGTGATATTGCGGGAACCATTTCAATGGACGTAGATTTACAGGCAAGTCATGGGGTAGTCGCGATTTTAGTGTGGGCATCGTTTCTTATTTTTGTCTCAAACGTATCGTTAAAAAGTATTAGCTTTCGAAAAGCGGTGGAAGGGACGACGACAATCCTCATTAAAGAAGGAAAAATTCTTGAGGAAAATGTAAAAAAAGAAAAATATACCGTAGATGAGCTCGTGGAACAGCTTCGCAAAAAAGACATCTTTTATGTGGAAGACGTCGCTTTTGCCATGCTCGAAACAAACGGCGAATTAAGCGTGCTGTTAAAAAAAGAAAAGCAGAACGTTACAAGAGAAGATTTATTAATAAAAGGAGAGGCGACGAGATTACCTCAAACGATTATCATGGACGGAAATATAATGAAAGAAGCGGTTCATGAGCTGGGGTATAGCGTAGCGTGGGTTAAAGAACAGCTCAAAGAGAAAGGTGCTGCAGTCGACAAAGTATTTTTAGGGCAAGCAGACTCAGCGGGTCATCTCTATCTTGATTATTATGAAGACTGAGGCTAGGACAAACGTATTTTAGCCCGAGTGAAAAACGAACCACTAATCAACATGTTGATTAGTGGTTCGTTTTTTTGTGATGGTACATATCGTTTTATCTGTTTCGTTCCCTCTAGCAGTTGATTGGAGGGCAAGGTGAAGAATCCTGCGGAAAAAGCGGATCAGGTGAGACCCCGCAGGAGCGCAAGCGACGAGGAGGCTCAGCGGCCGCCCGCGGAAAGCGAAGTCTTGCACGGAAATCAACTTCGGTGTCACAAGCAGTCCAGCTCATGTATCTCATTTGTTCGCCTTTAGGCTGAATTCATTTCGTTATGTCTCAGCCTCAGCGGGGATCTACTTCTCGTCCAGATTTTATGTCGATGACTTTAAGGCTGTCTTTTGGTGCTTTAATATCTTTACTTGCAGGCGCTGCTTTTTTATTTTCTACCCAGTCTACTAACAAATCAAAAGATTGATGAGCATATGGGAGCAGGGGCTGAAGCTCTTGATTTGGATCCGTTTGTTTATTCCACACTAAGCTATCAACGTGATTTCCGTTTTTCACAGTATAAAGGCGATGAAGATTTGCCTTGCCAGCTTTTTTAACGAGTTTTTCATAGCCTTCGGCGTGAATAGACGGGAAGATAAGTGAATCGAGAGAGCCAGTCATACTGATAAGAGGCACATCGATATCGCCCGTATTTTCTACTTTTGCTACATTTTCTTTTACGCTTTTTGGACGGGTTTGATAGCGATAATTTTCAAAGATATAGTCCCATGAACGGTCGCGCAGGCCTGATGAAGTAAAGTTTAAATAGTTGTGCCAGTTTGTTCTTCCTGGAGCTGTCGGATCAAAATGGTCACGGTAAATGTTTAAAGTAACCGCCCAGTACACTTGATCATGGTAATTCCACAGTTTTTCTGATCCTTTGGGAAGGCCGGCTTTATACATTTGTTTAATAGCTTTTTTCTGCTCTTTTCCCGTTCCGTACAGCGCTTCTTCCGCGTTGTTTACAACCGGTGTTAGTGAGCTGATTAAATTTGGCGCTTTTGCACTCCACAATACGCCTTCCCAATCGACGCCTCCATCAAATAAACGAGGCTCTTTGGTTTGTTTTGGATCGTCGTGTTCAAGTGCGTATCTGACAACGTATCCGCCGTTTGAAATGCCAATTGCATACGTGGGTACTTTATGATCGTTTCGAATCAAATCGCTTGCAGGGTTTTTTCGATTAGCCGGATTGATTAGTTTGTCTGAGTAATGAGTAGTCAAGTATTGCTGAGCTGCTTTTGTCATTTGACGATAGCGCATATTCCATTCTGCTACGCTGTCGTCATCGTTAGCAAGCGCATTTTTTACTTTAGCAAAAGGATCGGTAGGGTCACTTTCTCCTTGCGTTCCTTTATCAATCGCGGCAAACGCATAGCCTTTTTTAAGAACGTAATCGCTGAATAATAAATCGGTGGACGTTTCGTTGCGCGTAGCAGGAATGCCGGCTACCACAAGTTTTCCATTCCAGTTATCAGGAACCCGGATGACGAACTGAGCGTCTTCAAAAATTCCATTTACTTGCGTTCCTTTAACCGCAGCGGGCTGATTGATTCGATACCAGCCTGATTCATCTTCAGCTTTTCCCCAGTTATAAGGAGTAAGCCCGATGTTTCCATAGAGCGTAGCCAGCTGATATTGAGCGGGGTTTTTAGTCGTCAGCCAATTCCCGTTCGCTCCGTCAAAATAGGTTTCTGCTGATTGATCAGCATTTGGAATGACATCTGTTTTGTTAGCAGCTTCAGCAAGAGATCCTGAAGCGGAAAAACAAAGAGCAGCAGAAAAAGTAAGCGCTATCATTTTTCGTTTCACGTTTCTTCCTCCTCATGAAAATACTCATACCTTTTAAGTAAATTCCATAAAAAAGAAAAATGTCCTGTTTTAAAATCAATTTAGAAAAAAGTTTTTGCGTTTGTTTCTAAGCTGTTTTTGTCTGACAAATAGGTAAACTGCATCCAATTCTCTAGTTTCTTTTTAGGCTGCTTATATTATAATGAAACAAGGATTAAAAAAGACAGGGTAAAACAATCGATTAAATAAGTATAAAAGAAGGTAAGGGAGTAGGTCTATGAGTAGCTTTAACAGTCAGTTTTTGTATTCCATTACAATTATTCTATTAGGATACATACTAAAACGAACAAACCTCCTTCAGCAAAAAGACGGGGAAGCTTTAGCAAGAATTATTTTTAATATTACAATGCCTTGCTTGATTATTGTTACATTCAGCAGTATTAAAATTGATGGATCGCTTATTTTACTATTAGTTATTGGGATTGTCTATGGCTTGCTGTTAGCTGCAGTCGGAATTTTTGTTTTTCGAAAAGATGAGCGAAAGGTGAAAGGCATGCTGACGATGATGATTCCAGGGTTTAATATTGGAATGTTTGCCTATCCATTAGTGGAAGGCATTTGGGGAAAAGAAGGGCTTAAATACTTTGGTATGTTTGATGTCGGAAATGCTTTTGTTATTTTTGTTTTATGCTATGTAATTGGCAGCTACTATTCAGGGGACGATATTGATATTGAATTTAAAAAGATTTTATACAAAGTATTAAAATCGATGCCGCTTCTGACCTATGTAATCATTTGTCTTCTTGCGATTATAGGCCTTCATTTACCATCATATATTTTAGACGTCTCAGGTATTATCTCTAAAGCGAATATGCCGCTTTCTCTTTTGCTTTTAGGCGTATATTTAAATTTTTCGTTCCAAAAAAGCTACTTAAAAAAAATTATCATGTTTTTAAGCATTCGCTATGTGATCGGACTTGGCGTAGGAATTGCGCTGTTTTTCTTGCTTCCATTTGAAGATATGTTCCGGTATACAATTTTAGTTTGTTTCATTCTACCCGTAGCGGGATCCGTTTTACCTTACGCAGTAGAATTCAAATACGATCAGAAATTTGTCGGGACCGTTTCAAATATGACGATTTTGCTGAGCTTTTTGCTGCTGTGGGGAATGACAAATATTTTAATGTGAATAACAAAGGACGCTCGCACTTGTGAGCGTCCTTTTTGATGAAAAAAGGATATTCCCAAATAAACAGAGGTAAGCTAGGAGAAGAGAAAATCCATCATACATACAACCTGACGGGAGGAAAAAACGTGGAGTCCTTAACTTTTGTTTTATTTGGCGCAACGGGTGATTTAGCAAAAAGAAAAATCTTTCCTGCTCTTTATAATTTATTTACAGACAAAAAGCTCCCTGATGCTATTTCTATTATTGGATCAGGGTACGAGCAGCTATCTCATGAGGATTTTAAAGAGCGTGTAAAGCAATCTATAAACGATTTTTCGAGACGGAAAATGGAAAGTAACGAGGAAGATTTTTTGTCGCTGTTTCATTACCAAGCAGTAGACGCAAGCAAAACAGAAGATTACAAACAGCTGCTAAATCTTGTGAATGAGCAAGAAACAACTCATAGAAGTAAAGGAAATCGTTTGTTTTATTTGTCTGTAGCACCAGAATACTTCGATGTAATTGCGCTGCATATAAAAAAAAGCGGCTTGGATCAAACCGGAGGCTGGAAGCGTCTTATGATTGAGAAGCCGTTTGGACATGATCTTGCTTCAGCAAGAAAGCTTAATGAAAAGTTAAGCAGTACGTTTAAAGAAGAAGAAATTTATCGAATTGATCATTATTTAGGTAAACCGATGGTACAAAATTTAGAAGCGCTTGAATTTACGAACCCTGTACTGCAATCATTGTGGAATAACAAACACATTGCGAATGTCCAAATTACAGCAAGTGAAACAGTCGGTGTTGAAAATCGTGCAGGGTATTATGATCATACGGGAGCCATACGCGACATGATTCAAAATCATATGCTGCAGGTTCTCATGATGACAGCCATGCATCTTCCAAAACGAATTTGCTCAGAAAACATTTTAGAAGAAAAGCAAAAAGTAATGGAGTCACTGAGGAAAATTCCAGCACAAGAAGTAGCTCGCGATGTTGTACGAGGACAATACGGAAGCGGAGAAATTGATCACAAATCTGTTAAAGGATACAAAGAAGAGCCCGGCGTAGAAGCAAACTCTAAAAATGACACGTTTGTAGCCGCTCGCTTATGGATTGATAATCCATTTTGGAAAGGTGTTCCTTTTTATATTCGAACGGGTAAACGAATGAAAGAAAAATCAACTCGTATCGTCATTGAATTTAAAGATTCGTTAAAAGGTCTGTATGAAACTCCTTATGATAAAGTAGCGCCAAACTTATTTATTATTGAAATTAGCCCAAGCGAAAACGTCGCTTTGCAGCTTAATAGCAAAAATCCATTAAAAAATGGTGTGATTGAGCCGGTTCGTATTACGTTTTCAAGAGAAGAAGAAAGTGTGCCGGAGGCATATGAACGAATTATTTACGACGCATTAATCGGCGACTCCACATTTTTTGCCCATTGGAAAGAAGTAGAGCTATCTTGGCAGTGGGTACAGCCAGTATTAGATGCATTCGAAGCTGATATGCTGCCGCTTTATGAATATCCATCTGGTTCACAAGGCCCTGAAGAAGCACAAAAATTAGTTGCACAGGAAGGCTTTAAATGGTGGCTCGATGACGATGAACATGGGGAAGCACCTGGAGTGTTTTTGCCGATTTGAAAAAGACATCTCTTTGAGGGATGTCTTTTTCACGGTTTGTATATTCTGAATTTTCTTGAGATGATTATTTTCCCTGCGTATAATCAAAAGAGTATAATCCATGAGGTATTGTGTATAGATCTATATAAAAAGACGCAGGGGGACTTTTGATGAAAACGTTAAAAATAGCGAATATACCAGGAGATGGAGTAGGGAAAGAAGTTGTTCCAGAGGCAGTTAGAGTTCTTCATACGATTGCAGAGCTTCACGGGGAATTAAAATTTGAATTTACAGAATTTCCTTGGAGCTGTGATTATTATTTGAAGTACGGACAAATGATGCCGGAAGATGGGCTACAGCAGCTTCAAGACTTTGACGGAATTTTTTTAGGAGCCGTAGGAAATTTAAATCTTGTGCCAGACCACGTGTCGCTATGGGGTCTGCTTATTAAGATTCGTCGAGAATTTCAGCAGGTAATTAATATTCGTCCGGCCAAGAGGCTAAAAGGCATCGCATCTCCACTAACGAACCCAAAAGACTTTGATTTAATTGTTGTTCGTGAAAATAGTGAAGGGGAATACAGTGAAGTAGGAGGCCGGATATATCAAGGAGAAGATCAAATTTCGATTCAAAATGCGGTTTTTTCTCGAAAAGGAACAGAACGAGCGATGCGCTATGCCTTTGAATTAGCTTCTAAAAGAAAAGCCAAAGTTACAAGCGCCACGAAGTCAAACGGAATTGTTCATTCCATGCCGTTTTGGGACGAAGTGTTTCAAGATGTTGCAAAGAGTTATCCTCATATTGAAACAGATTCCCAGCACATCGATGCGCTGGCGGCTTTCTTCGTAACAAATCCAAGTCGTTTTGATGTCATTGTGGCAAGCAATTTATTTGGAGATATTTTAACAGATATTGGAGCTGCTATTATGGGGAGTATTGGCGTTGCTCCTGCTGCAAATATTAATGTGAACGGAAAATATCCTTCGATGTTTGAACCGGTGCACGGGTCTGCTCCTGATATTGTCGGAAAAGGAATTGCAAATCCAATCGGACAGATTTGGACGGCTAAAATGATGTTGGATCATTTCGGTGAACAAGAATTAGGCAGTCATTTGTTAGAGGTTATTGAGCAAGTGACGGAATCGGGTATCATTACACCAGATGTTGGAGGCAGCGCAACTACTAGTGAAGTAACGGATCAAATTATTTCTCATTTAAAAAAGTGACGCTTCTAAAAGAGGCTGGGATAAAAGTAATGTAGTTGAAGGGAAATCCGAACGATTAATCGTTCGGATTTTTTCATTGTGATGGTGAATGTAGGTTTCATTTATCGATTTGTTTCTATAGAAAAATGAAATCGATAAATACATGTTGACACTTACATATATGAACCCTATAATAGTTTGAGTTGAGATAATTCGTATACATATTATTTATGGACTATGCTTTAGTTTGTTTTAATAAATAGGTACGAATGAAAAGATAAAAGGAGGAAAATCATGCAGAAATCGAAATTATGGACAAAAGATTTTTTAGCGGTCTCACTGACTAGCTTTTTTGTTTTTGTCATTTTTTATATGTTAACTGTCACATTGCCGCTGTTTGCAACGGATGAACTTCATGCAAGTAAGCAAAGCTTAGGGTTAATTGTGACAATTTTTTTAGTCTCCGGCATTGTGTTCAGACCGCTAGCCGGTAAGTGGATGACAACATTAGGACAAAAGAAAGTCCTATTAATAGGTGTCTTCATCTTTTTAATTGGTTCTATTTTATATATGAATATCCACTCATTATCAGCGCTGCTGCTGCTGCGTGTGCTTCATGGTATTGGTTTTGGAATGAGCACAACTGCTACAGGAGCAATTGTTGCAAATGTAATCCCTGAACAGAGAAAAGGAGAAGGGATGGGATACTATGCGACGTTCATGAATTTAGCGATGGTAGTGGGTCCGTTTGTAGGCTTAACGTTAACAAATACTTTGGGTCATACAGCGGTCTTTACCGTTGCGATTGTATCTTCTGTTTTAGCAGCATTATGCAGTTTAGTACTTCGTGTACCTGAGGTGGAGCCAGCTTCTTCTGCAACAAATAAAATACAGCCAGCTAAAGGTCTTGCGGCGTTTTTTGAATACCGTTCGCTGCCTATTTCTGTTGCTGGCCTTGTGGTAGCTTTTTCATATGCAAGTGTTATTTCGTTTGTGTCTATGTATGCAAAAGAAATGGGCTTTACGCAAGCTTCAAGCTTTTTCTTTGTTGTATACGCGGTGTGCTTATTAGCTTCTAGACCTTTTACTGGAAAATGGTTTGATCAATACGGAGAAAACAGCGTGGTATATCCGTCCATTTTATCTCTAGCTATCGGTATCTTTTTGCTTAGCCAAGCGACAACAAGCTGGGTGTTTTTATTAGCTGGAGCATTGATTGGATTAGGATTTGGAACGATTACATCAAGTTTTCAATCCATTGCTGTAAAAAAAGCTTCTCCTCATCGCCGAGGTGTCGCCACGGCTACGTTTTTTGTGTTTTTTGACTCTGGAATGGGGTTAGGGTCCTTTTTATTAGGTATTTTATCTACAGCAGCCGGATATAAAGGAATGTATGTATTCTGTTCCATTGTTGCTCTTTTAGCTATAGCAGTATACCTTGTATTGCACGGCCGAAAAAGCCAGAAACAGCGTATTATTTCTCAAAATGAATCATTAGGAAAATAATATAAATAAAAAAAGGCGTGCTCAAGGGGAGCATGCCTTTTTTATTTATGGAGCTCTAAAGAAAACGGTTGTGAGCACATCGATATTGAAGCCTTCCTGATTTCTTTAGAGATTTCTTTTATTCCACTTCTTCTTTTGTAATCCACTCACTGGACCATGTCTGAATTTCCTGAATTACCGGCGCCAGTGCTAATCCTTTGTCGGATAGCGAATACTCGATTCGAACAGGAGTTTCCGGAATAACCGTACGAATGACGATTCCTTCATGCTCTAATTCTTTTAAGCGCTCGGATAAGAGCCTTCCGCTTACTGGAAGTGCTTCTTGCATTTGAGAAAACCGCTGTGAGCCGGAAAGTAGCTGAAAAATGATCAAACTCGTCCAACGTTTCGTTAGTATAGTAACAGCCTTTTCAAAACGCGGGCAGAGTGCTAAACCGTCCATGTTATTACCTCCATTCTCTTCCTATATTATAAAACAAAGTCAGCATTTTATCTAGTGTTGTGTAATTTAATTACTTAAAGAACATAAATTACTTTACGTTTTTATGTTTTAATTATATAATTTATATAATTAAAGAAGTTAATTACTAAAAGTAACAAAGAGAACATAAAAGCTTTACAAGATAAATGTATCGTCATATAATACTTTAAGCAAGTAAAGTTACTTACTTTTAGTAAGCTAATACATCAATTAAAAAAGATAAATGTAGTGAAGTGCTAGAAAAAATATTTGTTCATGTGAGAGATTGAGCACAATGTGAAAAGAGTAGATAAGTGAAAGACACATAAGAGGAGGAAATGACTGTGATTAACGAAAAAGTTGTTTCAATTTTAAAAGATAAAATTAATGTAGTAAAAAATGATGATCATTTTATTTATATAGTAGGACCTATCACGCTTCCGGTGAATCTAGATGGAGAGACACAAGTATTTAGTTGGTATTCATGGTTGCGTTCTGATAATGTAAAAGAAGGATCTTTAAGTACGGAAGAGCTTATTGAAAAAATGCAAGGAGCTAATTTAGCTGACATGCAGCAATCGAGTGTTCTTGTGTACGGAGATTTTCAAGAATCGCATGAGGCACTCATTCGTATGCACAGTATCTGCCATACGGGAGACATATTCGGAAGCAAACGCTGCGACTGTGGTTTTCAATTAAAACAATCGATGAAAATGATTGTCGAAAATGGAAGCGGAGCGCTATTTTATTTAGCAAATCATGAAGGACGCGGCATTGGCCTATTCAGCAAAGCAATGGCATACGTTCTTCAAGAAAACGGATTTGATACGGTAGAGGCGAATGAAGGGTTAGGATTTGAAGATGATACTCGCAGCTATAGCGAGGCCATCAGTGTGTTAAAAGTGCTGCGTCAAAAACCTGTTACGCTGATTACGAATAATCCGAAAAAGCTAATCGCACTTGAGAAAAACGGTGCACTTTTATCAGGGCGCGTTCCACTTTGGGGAGATGTATCTCAGTTTAATGAAAAGTATCTAGACACCAAAGTTAAACGTTCAGGACACTTAAAAGAGGAGGTTCTTCTTTGATCAATCACGAATTTTATATGAATATAGCTTTACAAAACGCAAAAGCAACAAAAGGACAAACAGATCCAAATCCGCTTGTAGGATCTGTCATTGTAAACGATAATCGAATCGTTGGAATCGGTACGCATTTAAAAGCGGGAGAGCCTCACGCTGAAATTCATGCGCTGCGAATGGCTGGCGAACAAGCACAAGGAGCGACTGCTTATGTAACGCTAGAGCCTTGTTCACACCATGGACGTACAGGTCCTTGTGCTGAAGCGCTGGTTGAAGCCGGTGTAAAAAAAGTGGTCATAGCAACTTTAGACCCCAACCCTTTAGTAGCAGGTAATGGAGTTGAAATTTTAGAAAAAGCAGGCATTGAGGTCATAACAGGTGTATGTGAAGAAGAGTCACGTCAAATGAACGAAGTCTTCAATAAGTATATTGTAACGAAGAAGCCGTTTGTTTCGTTAAAGTCAGCGATTACGTTAGACGGTAAAATAGCTACTGCTTTTTCTCACAGCAAGTGGATTACGTCTGAGGCAGCTCGTTTGGATGTACATCAGCTTCGTCATGAAACGGCGGGTATCTTAGTAGGGGTGAACACGGTCATTAAGGACAACCCCGAGCTGACAACTCGCATCGAAGGCGGCCGAAGCCCGATTCGTATTGTGATGGATTCGAAGTTGCGTATGCCCCTTGATTCCAAGCTAGCAACGGATTCTTTAGCCCCAACATGGGTATTTACAAGTCAGGGCTATTCAAAAGAAAAAAAAGAACAGCTTGAGAAACAAGGCGTCGAAGTATTTGTCACAAGCGGTGAGGACAAAGTAAATCTTGAAGATATGCTTTCTATACTAGGTGAGAAATTTGTGTCGTCTCTTTTAATTGAAGGAGGCGGCGAAGTGAATGCCGCATTTCTAGAAAATCGTTTAATTGATAAATTGGTGCTGTATATGGCTCCAAAGCTTTCAGGAGGAAAAGAAGCTCCTACTTTTCTAGAAGGAAAAGGCGTAGAAAAGATGTGGGATGCAGTGGACGTGGAGCGTCTTTCTGTTACTTCAATTGGTAAAGACTTTAAATTTGTTGGATATCCTGTTTATAAATGAAAAATGTAAATGAGGCTGGAACAAAAATATGTTAGTTGAAGGAAAATCCGAACGATTTATCGTTCGGATTTTTTAGAGAAGAAAAATAATACACTATTTTACTCTTATAGATTAATTTGCTATTATAGGGAATGGTCAATTTCGAAACAGTGTATAAATTTTTAACGTGTTTACAGTTGACTATCTAAATAAAAGCACTATATGTTTATAGAGAGAATATATTATGTGAAAGTAAGGGTGAGAAAAGAGATGAGAGAGTATAGAATTGGGAGTGTTATGAGAGACCTTCGCAAAATGGCAGGGTTGACACAACAAGAATTATCAAGAGACATTTGTACACAAGCGCAAATCAGCAAAATTGAAAATGGTGAAGAATATCCATCAAGCATTACCCTCTATAAAATTTCTAAGCGCCTTGGCGTAGATGTTAACTACTTTTTTGATAGTGTAGAATCACCTCGACTTGATTACGTAGATGCGGTTCAATCGTTAATTCGTCAATATATTCGTCAGAGAGATTATGATGCTATTCATAATATCATTGTAAAAGAAAAAGAAAGTCCCCTGTTTCAAAATCCGCTGAACAAGCAGTTTTTAATGTGGCACGAAGGTATTTGCGTGTATTACATTCATCACAACAAAGAAGATGCGCTGTCTAAAATGTACCAAGCGATCGAGCTTACTAAGCAATCAGCAACGTTTTATAAAGAAAGAGAAATTGAAATTTTAAATAGCATTGGGATTATTCTTTATGAAGAGAAAGAGTATGAACAGGCTCTAGATACATATCAAACAGCACTCAAAAGCTTAAATGAGCTGCCCCAAACAAAAGACGAAAATATAAAAATTAGAATTTTAAATGCACTTGCCAAAACGCTTGGAGATATGAGTAACTATGATGAATCATTGATATATAGCAACCGAGGAATCGATTTGTGCATTAGTAATGAATCAATGTATTTATTTGGAGAACTTCATTACCAAGCAGGAGAGAGCTTAATCAAATTAGGTAAAATTGAACAAGGTAAAGAATATATGGAAAAGTCTATGACCATTTTCACCTTGCAGCGAAACGAGCGATTCGTCAAGCTAGTAGAAAAAGAACTTGAAGCTCTATTTGTTTAAAATATTCCTATCATTATAATTTTTGAGAAATTTCTATCAAAATGGAGGAAATCCATGGTTTTAAGGTGATAAATGCTGATAGAAAGGAATTCATCTACTTTTATCCTGTGATACACTAGAGTCAAATCAAAGAAAGAGGAGGAAATAATTATGAAAAAAGTATTAGTCGGTATGGCATTAGCGTTTACATTAGTAGCAGGTGTTGCTTCAGTTGGAACAAGCGTAGCAACAGGAGATTTTTCAACATTAGGTCTTCCAAGCCAACATTAATAAAAAAAGCCGTGCTAAAAAGCACGGCTTTTTTTATTGTGTTTTACTAGACTGATCTTTGTTGCGTTTGTTTCCCTTTGAATTATCCCCGCTTGAAATTTCTTCACCCATTTCAACAAGGTGGTGCTGCGTTTTTGGATTACTTTGATTAGCGCTTCCTTTGTTATTCTTTTTTGTCATATCCATTCTCCTTTAAAACGATGGCAATGCATCGAGATTATTTGTTTTGTCATGGTCAGGAATGCTGCGAATATACGTACCGCCGTCTTTCCCTACAAAGGTACTCACATGCTCAACGTCCCCAGCTTCTACTTTCTTTAACGCTTCTTCATAGGTTAAAACGTCTCCTGAAGCCGTTTGGAATTCTAAGAGGTCACCGTCTGCATTTTTACGTACTGCAACGAAACGTTCTTTCATACAAATAAACACCTTCCTTTACATCTATATGGTTGCTGAAATAGTCGTTTTTATTCATTATAAAAAGTGATAAGGTAAAGAAAAGAGTGCAAAGGGGATAAAAAATGACAACATTTAATTGGCATGATCAAGCTCAAGACGAGTGGAACCAAAAAGTATCATTTTGGAATAGCCGAAGTGAAGAAATGTGGAAAAACGGAAGTCGGAAAACAGTGATTCCATTTGTTCAAAAACATCTTAAATCAGGTGGTATAGTGGCAGACGTGGGCTGCGGTGATGGGTTTGGGACATCTCTTCTAGCTGCTTCTGGATACAAAACAATCGGTCTTGATTTATCGGAAGAAATGATTCAAAAAGCATCGCAGCTGCATAAAAGTGAAAATTTGTCGTTCGCTCAAGCTGATATTATGAAGCTCCCGCTGTCTTCTGAATCAGTAGAAGGGGTTATGGTAATCAATGCGTTAGAATGGACTGAGCATCCTCGATTAGCTTTGAAGGAATTGTACCGAGTTGTAAAACCAGGAGGATATGCATGCGTAGGTATTCTTGGGCCAACTGCTCAGCCTCGTACCAACAGTTATCAAAGGCTATATGGGGAAGACGTTATTTGCAATACGATGATGCCGTGGGAGTTTGAACAGCTTGCAAAAGAAAATGGTTGGGAAGTAATCGATGGCGAAGGTGTATATAAGCGAAATGTTACTGATAAGCTGATTGGACAGCTCCCAAATGAATTAAAGCAAGCCTTAACGTTTCTATGGCTATTTATGCTCAAGAAACAATAAAAACAGCACGCGTCTCCTTATATGTAGCTGTACAAAGGGTACACTACAAACTGGAGGTGAGTGACATGAGTAAAATTAAAAAAGACCGCTCAAAATCAGAGCTAGGTTCACCAAATGTAGAAGGACAAGGGACGACCACTTCTGAACAAGATGTTCAAAGCAGTTCAGCTAACAAAAAGCAGAAGCGTTCATAACAAAAATAAAACGAACTTGCAGGGAGAACAACGAGCTCACTGCAAGTTCGTTTTATTTACGGTGTCATCTTTATAAGTAAGAAGGTATTGTCTGCAAGATTGCAGATAGCTTATAATAAAATCTGAGCCAATAATTGTAATTTTCTACAAGCTTGGTTTCCATTCGATGTAAAGCGGAGGTGTAATAAATGGTGAATAAAAGATATTTACCGGATACTGCAGCGTCTCATGCAAAGCCTGATATTAGAGAGGCGATACTTTGCATGGGGTGGACGGTTTAGTAATAGACATCGCCTAACCGAGCATATCTCATTTCTAATATATACGGCTTTGCCCCTTATTGTATAAGCAAAATCACATAAGGAGCTGGCAGAAATGACGTATGTAAAAGCAACAAATATTTTACCTGAAGAGCTGATTAGTGAAATTCAAAAATATATTCAAGGAGAAACCATTTATATTCCGAAGCCGCAGAAGGCAAGGAAGAAATGGGGCACTTGCTCTGGTGGAAGAAAGTTGATTGACGAGCGAAACGAACAGATTAAGACGTTGTTCAAAAAAGGAGCTTCAATCGAGGAGCTAGCCCGTGAATACTTCTTATCAACCGAAACCATCAAAAAAATTGTATATAAAAAGCAACGGTAAAAATCAAGCGCGGGCGACTGAATGCCCGCGCTTTTTTAGGTATAGTTTATTTCTGATTTATTTTTTACATTTCGTAAAAGGAATCCATACGGTAAAGTAAAAAGTAGCTGATTACCTGAAGAAGGAGTGAAGATCGTGGAAGCGTTTATAAGAAATGATCAATATAACTTTATCAAAAGCCAAACGCAAATTCTTATCAATGGGTATGGAACAGTGAACAATTCCGATGTGCTGCAGGCTTTAAAAGCTCTTGCAAAAGAAAAAGTATTAAACGCGTTTGAAGTTCTTACTGAGGAACAGGAAGAGTTATTGCTACCGGTTGCTGAAGTTAAAAATAAAGAACAAGCAGAGGTGTTTTTAGAAACGATAAAGCCTTACGTGATTCCATTTAAATCGTTTACAGAAGCTGGCGTGAAAAAATTGTTTCCGAAAGTGAAAAAGTTAAAGATTCCTTCAGTTGATACCATTGATCTAGGGAGCATTTCATATGTTAGCTGGGTCGATAAAGGCTCAAACAAAAAGTTTATCGTAGCGCAGGATCTCTATACTCAGAAGCTAAAAGGTATTCAAGGAACGTTTAAACCTATCAACCAGAAGGGAATATGCACGCTTTGTCACAGCTACGAAGAAGTCGGTATGTTCACTGCTGAAATCAAAGGAACTGTTCAAGGAACATTTACCCAACGAGGAAATTATATTTGTCAAGATAGCGAAGCGTGTAATCAAAACTTGCTTACCTTAGAGCGGCTTCATGATTTTATGTTGAGGCTTAGTAAATAACATGAGGCTAATAAGAAAAATACAAAAAAAGAAGGTTCAGTCTCTATACTTTTGGTGAGACTGAGCCTTCTTTGTCTATCTGTTTTTCTCGATTGGATTGTCACGATAGCTAATCCAATCGCTCCAGCTGCCGGCATATAATTTTACATTTGGAAAACCTGCTGATTTTAAAGCTAAAACGTTAGGGCAAGCAGATACACCCGATCCGCAGTATACAATGATTTCAGCGTGAGAATCAATAGCTGAAAACATCTCCTTCCACTCTTTATCTGTTTTCCATAAACCTTCTGAAGTTAACACATCTTGCCAAAAAGAATGAATGGCGCCTGGAATATGTCCTGCTATAAAATCAATAGGTTCTTCTAAGCCTAGATATCTCTTTTTTTCACGAGAATCGATAAGAACGACATTAGGATTATGAAGGTTTTCTTTTACGTATTCAACTCCTGCAAGTCCCCAGTCTTGTTGAACGAAAGGTACAAAAGTTTGAGGAGAAGCTGCTGGAACGCTCTTAGTTGTTTCATATCCCGATTTTTTCCAGTTAGTAAAACCTCCATTTAAAATTTGTACGTATTCAATTCCTATATATCGCAGTAGCCACCATGCTCTTGAAGCCATCATTCCGTTTTGTTCATCATAAACGACGACTCTGGAATCAGCATTAATTCCTAAGCTGCCGAGCTTCTGAGCGAGCTTTTGAACATCGGGCAGCGGGTGTCTGCCTCCGTGAGAAGTAGCCACAGAGGACAAATCTTTTTCTAAATCCAAATAATGAGCATCCGGGAGGTGCTCATTTTGATAAGCATCTGCTCCTGCCTCAGGCTTTCCAAGGGTAAATCGGCAGTCAAGCAACACAATGGAGTGTTGGGGTTGCTGTAATGCAGTATGTAAGTCAGCCGGTGAAATAATAGTGTTCATAACATTCACATCCTTTTACCAAAATTCTAGTTGAAATAAATAAAAATGAAAAGCTTTAAATATAAATTACGGCAAAGGTATGCTGCTTTCCTTCAATTATTCCCCATAGAATAATTGACCATTTTAGCGCTTATCTGATGCAGAGTGAAATGCTCCTGTGCTACAGTTATAGTAAGAGTTACATAGTATAAGCCAAATGCTCACCGTAAGGTCATACTTACTATTGATGAGAAGGAGAGAGAAAGATGCAAACAAATGAAAAGAAAGAATTTAAACTGATTGCACTAGATATGGATGGAACCCTGCTGAACGATCAGCAAGAAATTTCTGAAGAAAATCGTGCGGCCATTGCTAAAGCTCAAGAACAAGGTGTTCATGTGGTATTAAGCACGGGGCGATCTCTTTTAACATGCCGTGAATACGCGCAGTCTCTTCAGCTGTCTTCTTACCTTATTACAGTAAACGGAAGTGAAATTTGGGATGAATCTGGACAGCTTGTAGAACGAAAGTTAATTGATGCTTCACACATTGAGAAAATGTGGAATCTAACGCAAGAGCATAAGCTTAACTTCTGGGCTGTGACGACGGATAAAGTATGGAGAGATGAATTTCCAGAAGATATTGCTTCACAGGAATGGCTGAAGTTTGGCTACGATATTCCAGATGATGCTTTACGAGAAGAAGTGCTGAAACAAATAGCAGGCATTTCAGATTTTGAAATCAGCAATTCTAGTTTAACGAATCTAGAAATTAATGCACTTGGTATTAACAAAGCAAAAGGGATCATGACTGTATGTGAACGTTTGGGCATTTCAATGGATGAAGTCATTGCAATGGGAGACAGCTTAAATGATATGGCTATGATTGAAGCGGCAGGTTGTGGAATCGCCATGGGAAATGCTCAGGAAGCTGTAAAAGAAGCAGCGGACTGGGTGACAGATACAAATGTCAACAACGGAGTAGCGAAGGCTATCAGCCACTGGGTACTGAAATAACAGCAGCTCTACACAGCAGGCGGCACTGTTGCACCATTTTACTACTTCTCGCATAAACTGATACTGGATGCCTCCCTTAGAGTTTGTCTTATACGTATATATAAGGAGAAGCCATCTAGTTAAGGAGTGGGGAGTATGAGCGATTTATCATTAGACAAGCTGTTAAAAAAAGCAGAAAATAAGCTGCAGAATGTACATGAAATAGTGCAAGAAAAAGCGTACGAACTCATTAGGCAAGCATATAAAGAAAGTATATTTATTGTGATCACTGAAGGATTTAGATCGATAGAGCAGCAGCATAAACTATATTCACAAGGCCGAACAACACCAGGAAGTATCGTGACTAATGCCAAAGGCGGCTATTCTTATCATAATTATGGACTAGCTATTGATATTGCGCTGCTTGATAACAACGGAGAAGTTGACTGGACCATTGATCGAAGATGGAACAAAGCGGGAGAGGTAGGAAAAAGGATCGGGTTGGAATGGGGAGGAGATTGGAAAAGCTTAAAAGATTATCCTCATTTTCAATATACATTCGGTTTATCTTTGTCGGAGCTTCGAAGTGGAAAAAAACCTGAGAAACAGACGAAAAAGGCTTCAAGAGTGCTAATTGAATACGGAGATCGAGGAAATCACGTACAGTTAATCCAGCGTATGCTTATTCACTTAGGTTATTCTCTTTCTGGAGGCGCAGACGGTATATTCGGGTCTGCCACTCTCAAAGCGGTAAAAGCTTTTCAACAAGCACTTTATCTGCAGGTAGATGGAATAGTTGGACCGAAGACACTAGAAAAACTCTATAGCAATTTTAATAAAACTATGTTCTGAATAACCATAAAAAACGATAACGAGAAAAGGAAGAAAAGAGATGGATGGAAATCGTCTCTTTTCTTCCTTTTCTGTAGTTATAGTAGAAAAACTGAAATTTATAAAGAAATAAAAAGGATTTTCTAAGCGTAAGAAACGTTCACGTGATCTAACTGGATAACATTGCTCAACAACACGATATCTTTATATATTTCACTTTTTACAGAGGCGTTTGAACAGTTTTGATAGTCTTTCAACAAGCGGCCAAGTTCTTTAATAAATAACAACGTCTCTTGTTCATTAATCATAGTCAAAACTCCTTGTTTAGAAATGAATCCAGGTCATTATATAGGAATTCTATCATATCTATACGCACCTGTTGACAAAAAAAGTTCGTCAATTTTTTTGTGAGAAGAAGAAATTTAGGGATATGTGGAATGCGTTCGACTCTCTCATTTTATACATATGCAGCTTGTCTAAAAATATGAGAGTAGTTATAGTAATATTTACTCCTAATCATGCAACTTAAAACCTATTTTAGAGGTTATCCTTAAATTCCCTCTATTGTAGAGCGATGGAACAAAAAAAGAATGCCTCATTTTGTATCTTTAGTATGATAACGTTTTGAAGAAATAAGGCATATCTTTGAGTTTTAAGATGGATTTGAATTAGATCTTTTGACACGCACTTTTTGTAGGAGGGGCATATTTACTTTCTATTAAGGGAAATCGTAAAGCTCCAACGAGTTTCTATATCAGAAACTCGTTGGAGCTTAATTTTTTGGATAAGGGATGTGCAAAAGTTCTGGGACGGTCACAAAATGATATCCTTCTTGTTTAAGTCTAGGAATGATGGTATCCAGCGACTTTGCGGTGTTGGAAAGGTCCATGGTCCAATGGCCTCCGTCGTGCATCAAAACAATTGTTCCGGCGTGCATGTTCTTAAATACATTCTTGGTGATTTCTGCTTCTGGGATTTGCTTCCAGTCTAATGAATCAGAAGACCAGTTAATCGCATAGACATTTTCATTTGGCAGCTCGCTGATCATTTCTTGCGTTAAATTTCCATATGGAGGACGAAACAGCTGTGTTTCAAAACCGGTAATGTTTTTAATAATAGCCTGAGTTTTGGCAATTTCCCAGTGAAACTTTTCAGTCGATTCTTTTAGTAAATTGGGGTGCCAATAGGTATGAATTCCAACAGCATGACCTTCAGCTACCATTCTCTTCACCAGCTCAGGATGTTCATGAGCTTTTGCCCCAATAAGAAAAAAGGTTGCTTTAATACCATGCTTTTTCAATTGATCCAATACATGTGGAGTAAAGCGCGGATCTGGTCCATCATCAAATGTTAGGGCGGTTTCCTTTAGGTGGTTATTACCTTGATAAAGCAAACGGTCACGCACAGCTATATTTTTTACTTGTTCCGCTTTACATAGTGCAGGAAGGGCTCCATTCAATAAGAAGCACAGTGTGAACAGCAGTATACTAATTCTTCGTATCATGTACATGCACGCTCCTTTCTAGGGCAAAGTATAACGTTATGATACCCGATTAAAAATTTTGTATGAAGCTGAAATGCCCTTTTGTGTCAAAACGTATGATATGCATGAAACAGCGCACTATAATAAACAGTTACTATTAGGTGAAGAAAGGAAAAAGCAGATGAAAAAAATAATGATTGCCGTAGCATTGATTTTTTCGCTAAGTTTATCTCCCTTAGCTGAATATATTTCCTATCACGACGACTATAACGTAAGTGCAAGGTCGTATCGTTCGGGGAAGCGGTCGTTTAATAGACAGCCAAGCGTTAGACAAAATGAGCCGAGATCTAATTTTTCAAATCGCAGAAATGGAACTGTAAATCGAGGCGTTACCCGTTCAAAACGAGGAGGATTCGCTCGTGGACTGCTGTACGGCGGTCTGGCAGGGATGTTATTTGGCGGTTTGCTTGGTCATATGGGTGCACTGGGCGGGATTTTTGGGTTATTAATTAACATTTTGGCTATTGTGCTTATAATTAATTTAATTCTGCGTTTATTCCGCCCTTCTCGTCGCGACAATAATTGGAGATAGACCGTAATTGCTGTCATAAACTAATAAGAAAGCTCCATATAAATAAGAAAACGCTTTCTATAGTTAATCGAAAGGATGAAACGTATGTCAGCAAACAGACAGCGCAGCAAATACCTGGCGTTTTGCACAGAATGCGGTCTCCCAAACAGGTTAACATTGTTTCTTTTAAGACAGTACGTTGCGACAGACGAATATAGCGGATTTTATTGTGGGAATTGCGGAATTCGAAACGAATTTCCAGATTCGGTCATTGAATATATTAAAGAACTTTAAAGAGGCTGAGACAAACGTATATTAGTTGAAGAAAAATCCGAACGGTGAATCGTTCGGTTTTTTTCATGGATAGGCTGAACGTAGACCTTATGTATGTAGCTGATTCTAGCGATTGGTTGAAGGACAAGGTCTAGAAAAGCTAAATAGATAAGAACTCGCCGCAGGAGCGCAAACGGCGAGGAAGCTCAACATCATCCTATAAAAAGTAAGGTATTGCACCGAAATCAACAGCAGTGTCATAGGCGATTCATACTCGATTTTTTATCCCGTTCGTTTCTTCTGGGATTGGATTGATCTCGTGATGTCTCAATCTCTTTTCTTTATTTGATAAAACTATGTTCTAAATACAAACTACAAGACATGGCCGCTTACAAAGAAGAAGTGATGCCTGAATGCTTCACCTTATTCAGGGCGATTAAAAAACTCCCGTTTTAAACTTACTAGGTAGGGGAGTACAAAGGGTTTACGAGAAGAACATATATGAATTTAGTGGCGATAGATTTAACGAACATGTTAATTGCAGAAAATCAATTGAACCATACTTTAAACGGACGCATATACTACATTAAAATTTTAGAAAGCGGAGGAATGGACTAATGCCTGTTTCCGTCATTTTCAACCAAATAAACGTGGTAAGTATGGTGTCCAATTCAGTAATTGCTTCAGGTCAAAATAGCCAGCCAGATTGGAATTCCCAAGGTAAATTTAACTTAGGAAACGGTTTTGCTATAAATTCAGCTATATTGGGCAGCACGAATATCATTAATGATCAGGATGTTTGTGATACGCCAATTACTCAGCCTGAAAATATTAATCCTCAGCCAGTTTCTCAGTTCTAGGAAAAAGAAGATGAAAGAAGTTGAGAAAAGTTGATTATAAAATTTACTAATCTTAATGTTACGTATATTTCTAATAACTCTGGTATTTTCACAGGAGAAAATACTCAATCAGATTGGGAAGTGAATTGGAAAAGTAATACGGGGTTTGGTGAAATAATTGGCTATAATAACTTTGCCTCTCAAATGGTAAATGTTATTAACGATAATGACGTCGTTGATTCCAATTTTTCTGAACACATAGATTTCAACAATGCTCCTGTTACACAAAGTTAAAGAAGTAAAAGTAATTAGGCATTCTATCAATCGGTTATTTTGGCAGAGTGGGGAGGATATATGAGTAACAGGCTTAAACCATCTTTTATACAGATGGTTTTTTTGCTAGCTTATTTTAGAGGAATAACACTCAAGAGTAATGAGAGGAATACTTTTATAGTAAATGGAGTAAATATCATAGAAAAGGCGTAAAAGCTTAAATGATTAAAGAGACGAAGCAGATAAGAATTTAAACATAAGATCATGTATTTGAGTTTTATATGGTATTAACTGAAATAAATTGCTGTCTGTGAGGTGTTTTTATGGCGTTAATATTCAATATAAATGGAGTCATAAAAGTCAAATTTCTGACGGTTTTGGAAAAATAGTTGGTCATTCTAATAAAATTTTAAATAATACCACCGTGGCGAAAACCCCTAAAAAAAATGATGAGTAAAATCGTAGAGTTAAGCTTCTTTTGCGGCCTGCTTAAAAGAGTCATTTACATCATCTTCACCAAGAACAAGATGTGTATTGTAGGATAGTTGATTATCATCTCCCGAAATTGTGCCAAAACCTGAATTGCTGCTGCTGATTGTAGTTTCCCAATTTTTTTGCATATTTTTTCCTATAAATACTCCTGCGTTGTTTTTAACCGTATTTACGGTGAGGTCATCAAAAATGATTTGCGGAGAACGGAGATCTATTTTCATAATTCCTCCCGATACATATGAGACATTAATTAAAGTTATCTAATACACTACTATATGTTGTAAATGGGCTAAAAGTGTTAAAACAAATGAGGGGTCAAACTCTATGGATGAAAAGGTGTTGAATATACTCAAAAACATTGAAAAAAGGCTCGCAAGCTTAGAAAAACACGTAAATGAACTTTCAAAAGAAAAGGTCCAATCTTTTCATTTAGACATAAAGAATGTTGAAACACTGAACTTGGACGAACTGTCTTATTATTTAGAACATATTGATGTAAAGGAACTTAGTGGAACTTTGAATATTGGTAATACTTTTCCTGCGCAAACGAATCAATATCAAGCGCCGAGAAAGAAAGGTAAGAAAACAACAAATGACTCTGATGTTAATCGGAAATCGGGTAGTCAGAATAATAAAGCCAAAAATAAAGAAAAGGGTCCTTCTGAAATATCAGTTAAAATTAATGAAAGAAGTGTCCCTTACAAACTAATCCATACAGAAAAAATGAGGGAGTCTAATCAGGCTCTAGAATCAATCTTTAGCATAGGTGACATTCATATTGGTACAATCGAAGATGCTTCAGCTGTAAACTTTGGTAATAACTTTCCGACAAATTTTAGAAGTCATAAAAAAGTGAGTCAGGGATTTGGCAATATTTTGGGCAATCAAAATGATATACATGACATCTTATCCTCTTTAGAGGAAAAAGATGCTTCAGAAGTATACAATGAAAACCAAGGTGAAAAGCCGCCTGAATGGCTGGACACAATGATAGAAGAACAAAAGAAGGAAATGGATGAAACAAAGCTAGACGAGGATGAAGAAGGATGAGGAAGAGAGTAAAAACTTTGGATTCTCAAATCATTGTTGTCGAAGCTGGATTTCTGAAAAAAAAGCTTTAATTAGGAAATAAAATAGAAAACCTGCGCTCTAAACGAGCGGCAGGTTTTCTATTTTATTTCTAGGCCGCTGCAGTTTCAACATGAAAAAGAGCATGCGTAATTTAATTGAACACTGGGATAGATCGGTTCTTTCATTCCCACAGATATGGAGTCTCTTGGTAAACATAATAGTTTAACCAATTCATAAACAGCAGGTTGGCATGAGAACGCCATGTTTTTAAAGGTTTTTTGTCAGGATCATTGTTTGGGAAATAGTGTTCCGGAAGCTTTGGTTCTAGTCCTTTTTCTGTATCTCGAAGAAATTCTTCTTGCAGTGTTTGAACGTCGTACTCTGGGTGGCCTGTCACGAAAACAAACTTTTCGTCTTTAGACATCGCCATATAAACACCAGCTTCTTCAGAGTAGGAAAGAAGCTCAAGGTCAGGATGATTTTTCACTTCATTCATGTCTACATCAGTGTGACGGGAATGAGGAGAATAAAAGACATCATCAAATCCTCGCAGCAGCTTAATGGGCTCTTCACTCGATACAACATGTGTAAATACACCCGTGCATTTATCAGAAAGAGGTCGCTTGTCAATCCCAAAGTGATGATAAAGTCCGGCTTGAGCTCCCCAACAGATATGAAGGGTAGAAGTCACATTTGTTTTACACCAATCCATAATTTCTTGAAGTTCTTTCCAGTAGTTTACTTCTTCAAATGGTATATGTTCTACAGGTGCTCCTGTAATAATCATTCCGTCATATTTTCGTTCTTTAATTTGTTCAAACGTTTTATAAAACTGATCTAGGTGATTTTTACTCGTTGTTTTTGCTTTATGGCTTGCCGTGTAAAGAAGTGTAATATGCACTTGCAGCGGTGAGTTCCCGAGTAAACGTAACAATTGCGTTTCAGCTTTTTCTTTTTCCGGCATTAAGTTTAGGATAACAATATTAAGCGGGCGAATTTCTTGGTTAACAGCGCGCACGTCGTCCATGATGAAAATTCTCTCTTTTTCTAAAATTTCTTTTGCCGGAAGATCACGTGGAATATTAATAGGCAATAAAATTCCTCCTATTCGATTTCGAAGTAATGACGCGTATAAATGTTCTTTCTCACGTGAAGATGAGGTTCAACATTTATGTACAATATACTATTATAGGAATATACAGAATATTAAGCAATTGAATTTTGAAAAAAAAGAGCATTAATATGCGTAATGGCTAAAATGAAATGGTACAATAAGGTTAAATTGGAGCGTTGCTATGCTTTTTTAGCATGACTGAAACTCAGTAAAATTTATAGAGCAGTCGTTCCTGTATTTATTAAACTTCATATCTCCCCCAGAAAACGGATTTTATCCTTTTTTGATGAAGTGTTTAAAAAGAATTCTCAGCAGAAAAGGGGTTTTTATATGACAACTAAGAAGCAAATAAAAAGTGATTTGCAAATTGCACAAGAGGCAACGATTAAACCGATTAAAGAGATTGCCGAGCAGCTCGATATTTTAGAGGACGAGCTAGAGCCGTACGGACATTATAAAGCCAAGCTTTCTTTGTCCGTTATGGAACGTTTACACACAAAACAAGATGGAAAAGTGATTTTAGTTACAGCTATTAATCCAACTCCAGCAGGAGAAGGGAAGTCGACAGTGACGGTTGGCTTAGCTCAGGCATTACATAGATTAGGTAAAAAAGCGATTGTCGCCATGCGTGAACCTTCTCTTGGTCCGGTAATGGGAATTAAAGGAGGTGCCGCTGGAGGTGGCTATGCTCAAGTGCTACCAATGGAGGATATTAATTTACACTTTACTGGAGACCTGCATGCCATCACAACAGCTAACAACGCGCTGGCAGCCATTTTAGATAACCATATACATCAAGGTAATGAACTGCGTATTGATACACGTAAAATTACGTGGAAACGAGTGGTGGATTTAAACGACCGCGCGCTGCGTCAGGTTGTCGTTGGATTAGGTGGTCCGATGCAAGGTGTTCCTCGAGAAGATGGATTTGATATTACGGTTGCGTCAGAAATTATGGCTATTTTCTGCTTAGCGTCAGATTTACAAGACTTAAAGCGTCGCTTAGCGTCTATTGTGGTAGCTTATAACATAGACAATGAGCCTGTAACGGTTGCAGACTTAGGTGCACAAGGAGCGCTTACCCTTCTTTTAAAAGATGCGATTAAACCAAACCTTGTACAGACGTTGGAACATACTCCAGCCCTCATTCACGGAGGTCCTTTTGCTAATATTGCCCACGGCTGCAATAGCGTCATTGCAACAAAAATGGCTGCAAAACTAGGCGACTATGTAGTAACAGAAGCGGGATTTGGGGCAGATTTAGGCGCAGAAAAATTCCTGAATATTAAAGCTCGTATGGCAGATATTAAACCAGAAACGGTAGTAATCGTTGCCACAATTCGCGCTCTGAAAATGCATGGGGGTGTTCCTAAAGAGCGTTTAAATGAAGAAAACATTGAGGCTTTAGAAGCGGGAATTGAAAATCTTGAAAAACATATTGAAACGATTCAGGCATTCGGCGTTCCTTATGTGGTAGCCGTGAACCGTTTTGTAACAGATTCAAAAGGTGAAGTAGAAGCGCTTATGAATTGGTGCGCTTCAAAGAATGTTCCAGTTGCTTTAACAGAAGTATGGGAAAAAGGTGGAGAAGGCGGCGTCATGCTTGCTGAAAAAATTCTTGAGGTCATGAACGAGACAGAAAGTCAGTTTTCTCCTCTTTATGATGTGTCAGCTTCGATTCCAGAAAAAGTAGAAGCTATTGCTAAAACCGTATACGGAGCACAAGGCGTAGAGTTTGCTCCAAAAGCGTTAAAGCAAATACAGCAATTTGAAGCAAACGGATGGGATCACCTGCCGATCTGTATGGCCAAAACGCAGTATTCGTTAAGTGACGATCAGACGAAGCTTGGACGACCAACGGATTTTAAGATTACGGTAAGGGAATTCCGTCCTTCACTCGGAGCTGGGTTTCTCGTTGCGCTAACAGGTTCAATTATGACAATGCCTGGACTTCCAAAAAAACCTGCTGCGCTCAATATGGATATTGACGAGAATGGACATGCACTAGGTATTTTTTAAGAGAAAAGCGATGCCTTGGCATCGCTTTTCTTATGAGATAAAACAAAATAACAGGTATGTTATGAATTAATTTGGCAAGAAAGAAGAAGAGCTGACTGTTCGTATTTTATAAAAAAAGGAAGTAGTTGAAATGTTTGATCCAATTGTATTTGATAATTTAAAAGTGGTTGTAGAAGGAGAGATCTATGATCTTGACTTATCTGGGCAAGTATCTGTTACAAATCGCGAAGATTTTGTAGACTTAGCTCAGTTTACTCGAACGTACCGCATTTCTTTTCAACAGCATTTTTGCTGTACCGCGTCGCTAACTTTATCAACCGACTTAGATAATATTCATGCGGAATTAACGCCTTCCCGTGTAGAAAAACCAGGTTGTACAGTTTATATTCATTTTCAGCTGAAAAAACAAAAACCGTTTGAAGAAGCTGAGTTTAGAAACATACAGGAAATGTGTGAAAGGATCTGGGGAACAACAAGAGTGGTTAAGCAGCGTATTACTCATGAAGTTGGAGGAAACGAATATGAAAACAATATTGCGGTAACCTTTAACCGATTCATTTACGAAGATCAAGTAGGAGATTTAATCGAAATGATTGATTATATGCTGCAAACGACTGACCAGCTAAAGGTTCTTTACGACAAATCATAAGAGCGTTTCAGTTGTACTCTAGAAATAAAGTGAATTACAATAGAGAAAAGGAGGCGTTTTAATGAGCGTGTATGAATACTCTGCAAAAACAATTAAAGACGAAGACGTATCACTATCTAACTATCAAGGTGACGTACTGTTGATTGTGAATACAGCTAGCAAATGCGGCTTCACCCCTCAATATAAAGATTTACAGGCGCTGTATGAAGAAGAAAAAGAAAACGGTCTAACGGTTCTAGGTTTTCCTTGCAATCAGTTCGGTGGTCAAGAGCCAGGAAGTTCAAATGATATTGAACAATTTTGCGAGTTAAACTACGGCGTTTCGTTTCCAATGTTTGCAAAAGTAGATGTAAAAGGTGAGCATGCACATCCGTTATTTGCATACTTAACGGAACAAGCACCTGGCCTGCTAGGTTCTAAAGCGATAAAGTGGAATTTCACAAAGTTTTTAGTGAATCGTCAAGGTGAAGTCGTGAAGCGATACGCACCTCAAACTGCACCAAAAGATATTCAAAAAGATATAAAAGAATTGCTGTAAAAGCAGGTGGATCTCCATCTGTTTTTTATTTTTCAGCCAGGGTTTTCAAAGGGTGCTCAGCTGTCAGTGAGACGAGCGCCTTACTTTGTGCTAAAATAATGGTGGATATAATTGAGGTGAGCAAATGAACAAAATAGAAAAGACGGAAAAGTGGGTTCAAGCAAAGCTTGCGCATGACACGACGGGACATGACTGGCAGCATATCGATCGCGTGCGTCGAAATGCAGTGCTTTTATATAAAAAAGAAGGCGGCAACCGGGAAGTTATTGAACTAGCCGCGCTTTTACACGATGTGGTAGATGATAAGCTAGTGGAAGATGTTGAAAAAGCGTATGAAGAAGTGCGGGAGTGGCTGAAGAGTCAGCGCGTAGAAGAAGAGAACTGCAAGCATATCGTTCATATTTTACAAACGATGTCATATAAAGGCGGCAACCGTCCGGCTATGGCCACGCTTGAAGGTCAAGTTGTTCAAGATGCAGATCGCTTAGATGCAATTGGTGCGATTGGTATCGCACGTACGTTTATGTATGCAGGTTCTAAAGGCACGGCTCTGTATGACGAAAACATTGCTGTACGAAGTGAGATGACAGAGGAAGAATACAGACACGGAAAATCAACGGCTATTGCTCATTTTTATGAAAAGTTGTTAAAGCTGACTGCGTTAATGAATACTCAAACAGCACGGTCTCTAGCGCAAGAGCGACATACATATATGAAAGAATTTTTAGTTCAATTTAAGAAAGAGTGGAATTATCATTATGAAAATGCTGACTGTTGAAAACTTAACAAAAACATATGGAGAAAAAGAGCTGTTTCATCAGCTAACGTTTACAATTACGGAAAATGAGCGAATCGGCTTAATTGGTGTAAACGGAACAGGAAAATCGACGCTTCTTAAAATTATCGCAGGTCTAGAGCTGGGAGATGAAGGGGATATTATTCATGCTAAAGACTACAGCGTGACATATTTACCTCAGCATCCGGATTTTGATGAAGACTTAACGGTTTTAGAGCAAGTTTTCAGCGGAGATACGCCCCTTCTTAATTTATTAAAAAACTATGAGCTGGCTCTGTATGCGTTAGAGCAAGATTCTGCAAACGAGAAGAACCAGCAGACACTGTATGATTTACAGCAGAAAATGGATGCGATGAACGCGTGGGAAGCCAATTCTAACGCACAGTCGATCTTAACGAAGCTGGGAATTTCAAATATGAGTGCAAAAATTGGTGAGCTTTCAGGTGGACAGAAAAAGCGCGTGTCAATTGCCCAAAGCCTAATTCAAACACCTGATTTATTAATTTTGGATGAGCCGACTAACCACTTGGATTATGAGACGGTTAAATGGCTCGAAGAATATTTATCCAAATATCAAGGAGCCGTATTGCTTGTTACTCATGATCGCTATTTCTTGGATGCTGTTACAAACCGAATTTTTGAGTTAGACGGTGGAAATTTATATAGCTATAAAGGAAACTATGCTGCTTTTCTAGAAGGAAAAGCGATTCGAGAAGAGCAGGAAAAAGCAACTCAAGCAAAATTAAGTAACTTATATCGCAATGAATTGGCTTGGATTCGCCGAGGAGCAAAAGCGCGTACGACTAAACAAAAAGCGCGTATTCAGCGATTTGATGAATTAGAAGGAAAACTCGATTCTTCTGAAAAAGAATCACTAGATTTAAGTTTAGCAGGCAGCCGCCTTGGGAAAAAAGTGTTTGAATTAAAAGATGTGTCTAAGACGTATGAAAATAAAATCATTCTTTCAGACTTTACGCACATCGTGAAAAAACAAGACCGAATTGGAATTGTCGGTAAGAACGGAAGCGGAAAGTCTACCCTGTTGAATATGATTGCAGGACGCATTGAGCCGGACAGCGGTGAAATTGACAGAGGACAAACGGTTAAAATTGCTTACTATACTCAAGAAAGCGATGATATGGACTTGAATCAACGCATGCTTGATTATATTAAAGAATCGGCAGAAGTTGTTCATACGACGGATGGGAAAATGATCTCTGCATCGCAAATGCTTGAGAGATTTCTATTTCCTTCACATACGCACGGAACACCGATTCAAAAGTTGTCCGGAGGAGAGCGCCGTCGTTTATATTTATTGAAATTGTTGATGACATCGCCAAATGTTTTACTGCTAGATGAGCCGACTAATGATTTGGATACTCAAACGCTAACGGTGCTTGAAGACTACCTCGAAGAATTTCCAGGTGTTGTTATCACGGTATCACATGATCGCTATTTCTTAGATAAAGTAGCAGATTACTTACTTGTCTTTGAAGGAGAAGGAAACATTTCGACTTATTTTGGCGCTTATACAGATCAATTAGAAGAAGCGGTGAAAAAGAAGCAGGCAATGGCTCAGCAGGCTAAAGTGAAAGAAGAAAAGCCAAAACAGCCGGAGAAAACGAAAAAGCGTCGCTTAACGTATAAAGAACAAAAAGAATGGGAAGAAATCGAAGATCATATTGCAGCAAAAGAAGAAGAAATTGAACGCTTAACAAGTGAAATTGAACAGGTGGGCAGCGATTATACAAAAGCGCATAACCTATCGTTAGAACAAGAAAAAGCAAATGAAGAATTAAATGCACTGCTTGATCGCTGGGCAGAGCTTTCAGAGCTGATTGAAGAAATTGAAAACGCGTAAACAAGTCGTTAGACTGAGTATAAGCCACATGCTACAATTTTAATGAGAGGAGTACGATACGATATGAACATTAAATCAATTGAGCCAACGCCAAGTCCGAATACAATGAAAATTAATTTAGACGAAGTGCTATCAGGCGGAAAAAGCAATAACTATACGGAAAAAAATGCTGAAGCAGCGCCTGAAGTTGTTCAAGACATCTTGAAAGTAGAAGGGGTAAAAGGAGTCTATCACGTAGCGGACTTCTTAGCAGTAGAGCGAAATGCTAAATATGACTGGAAGCAAATTTTGCCGCAAGTTCGTGCAGCGTTTGGTGAAGATTTGCAGAGTAACAGCGAACAGCACAAAATGAATGAGCATTTTGGTGAGGTCAATGTGTCCGTTCAAATGTTCAAAAACGTACCAATGCAAGTTAAGCTAACGGATGGAAATGAAGAAAAGCGATTTGGTCTGCCTGAACGATTCGCAAAAGCGGTAGCAGAGCTTCAAAGCTTTTCAGATAATGTAGTGTTAGAACGGAAATGGAAAGAACAAGGCGTTCGTTACGGAGAGTTAGCGGCTATCGGAGACGAAGTAGTGGAAGAATTAGCAGCAGCATATCCGCAAGAAAGATTAACTCGCCTTGTAGCCAATGCACAAGAAGAAAAAGAAGGCGGAAAAACGGTACAGCCGCGTAAAACCTATAAAGTTACAGAAGAGATGCTAGAAGACAACGATTGGTCAGTGCGCTATGCCCATTTAGAACAAATGGATCCAACAGAAGCTGATTTAGACGTTTTAAATAAAGCGCTTGATGATGAAAAAGCATCTATTCGCCGCTTAGCTACGGTCTACTTAGGAATGATTGAATCAAAAGCGGTACTGCCTTATTTATACAAAGCATTAAAAGATAAATCAGTCACTGTGCGCCGTACTGCTGGAGACTGCATGTCGGATTTAGGTTTTGAAGAAGGTATTCCGGCAATGTGTGAAGCCCTTGGTGATAAAAACAAGCTTGTGCGCTGGCGTGCAGCGATGTATTTATACGAGGTAGGGGATGAGACGGCTCTTCCTGCATTAAAAGCAGCAGAGAATGACAAAGAATTTGAGGTAGATTTACAAATCAAGCTAGCGATTGAACGTATCGAAGGCGGAGAAGAAGCAAAAGGTTCTGTTTGGAAACAAATGACGGAAAGCAGAAAAGCATAAAAAAAGATCATTCACTTGAATGATCTTTTTTTATGACTGTTTTGCAGCGGGAGTTGGAAACTGCATAGGCTGCATCGTGTTATCAATTTTAATAGGCTGATAACCGGACTGTTTTAAGTAAGTCAAAATAGTCGGTAGAGACTGTGCCGTAAAGGATTTGTCATGAAATAAAATGACGGGTGTTCTTCCGTTGGAGTTAACCCCTTGAATATGAGGTTCAAGGCCCTGAATAATTCTAGGTGCAGAACGAAGTGCCCAGTCTTCACTGTCTACATTCCAGTCCCATAATTTAAAGTGGCTTAGCAACTCTGTACGGTGCGGCTCTTTTAAATAAGGAACGCTGCCGTAAGGAACGCGGATTAACTTACTGTCAACACCGGTTACTTTCTTAACTGTCGCTTGACACTCCTGCATTTCTTTTAACGCGGCGCCGTCTTCACTATACATGACATGAATATCATGAGAGACGCCGTGACAGCCGATGGCATGTCCTTCCTGTGCTACTTTTTTAGCAATTTCAGGGTGAGCGTCAATTTGATACTTTAACATAAAGAAAGTTGCTTTTACGTTATATTGACGCAAAGCATCTAAAATGTGAAGGGTATCAGGCGTTGGACCATCGTCAAACGTAAGGTAAACAGGCTGTGTAAGAGCTTGATTTTGATCGTTCACGGTATTTCCTACATACATATTATGGTGAAGTGTATTAAGCAGCTTCTCAGGTTGTGCTGAAGATGCAGCTTCTTTCAGCGGCAATGCAGTAGATGCTAAGACTTGCTGAGATGCAGCGGATTCACTTCCTTTGGCTTCTGTAATAAAAAATAAAGAAGCGACAATCACTAACACTAAAGACAAAAATGCATAAAATCGTTTGTTTGGCTTAAATCGTTTGTTCGGTTTAAATCGCTGGTTCAATTTGAAAATCCTTTCTACTAAACTACTATTTACTACTATAGTACAAAAAATGGAATATTAATAGTAAAAATCGACATTTTTATGGAAAAAAATTAGATGATATGACCCGGTTTTAATCTTTTTTGTCAAATGAAAAAGGAGAACGGGACAGCGATAAGGATTTGAAGAGTGAGTAGCTAGATTTTTCCTGGTTTTTATAGTATGCTTTTAGCGTGAATGATTGTTAGGAGGAATGTTAATATGTCAATGGCATATGAAGAATATATGCGTCAGTTAGTTAAACCAATGCGTCAAGAATTAACTCAAGCCGGTTATGAAGAATTAACAACAGAGGAAGCCGTAGTTGATTTTATGGAAAACGTAGAAGGAACAACTTTTGTTGTCGTTAATTCAGTTTGTGGATGCGCTGCTGGTTTAGCACGTCCTGCAGCAACGCAAGCGTACTTACAGTCTGAGCAAAAACCAGATCAAGTGGTAACTGTTTTTGCCGGTCAAGATAAGGAAGCAACAGCTAAAATGCGTGAATATTTTGGGGACATTGAGCCTTCATCACCGTCTATGGCACTTTTAAAAGGAAAAGAAGTTGTTCATTTTATTCCTCGACATGAAATTGAAGGTCAGCCGTTAGAAGTTATTTTTGAAAACATTTTAAATGGCTTTAAGCAGCACTGTTCATAAAATGTCCTGCTTTTGTCACATCTAGTATATAGATTTTTAAAGAAAAATCGCATATACTTTATAAGAAAAAGGATGTCTATCGGCATCCTTTTTCTTTATGTAAATAGCCAAACAGTGTAGGGGGAGTTATGAAAGTGATTGTTACGACTGCTGGTCGAACAAATGAACAGATGATTGTAAAAGCCAAACAAGTAGCCGCTGATTTAAGTATACCTTTTGTAACAAGAGAGAAGAAATCTGTTGCAGATCTTCAAAATCTTGAAGCGGCAGACGTGCTGGTTGTCGGTAAAAATAGAGTAGAATTGCACGTCCAAAGTGAAGAAGAACCTATTTTTTTTCATCCAAATTCCGCTATGTTTAGAGTGAAGAGATGGCTGCGGGGAGAACGTGATCCGTTTATTGAAGCTGCTGGTTTAGAAAAAGGAATGAGCGTGCTTGACTGTACACTTGGTCTTGCATCGGATAGTATGATGGCGAGCGTGGCGGTAGGGAAAAGTGGGAAAGTTGTCGGACTAGAAGGCAACCGCTATGTAGCTTATTTAGTCAAACAAGGACTTTTAAATTGGGAAAGTGACGTACAAGAGTTGAATGATGCAATGAAGCGTATAAACGTGGTTCATCAAAATTTTGAATCGTTTTTGGCGTGTTGTGAAGATAATTCTTTTGATGTTGTCTACTTTGATCCTATGTTTCAAGAACAAATTGAGGAATCGAATGGAATTAACGGTATTAAAGCAATAGCACTGTATACCACGCTGACGCCAATGGCTATACAAGAAGCAAAAAGAGTAGCCAAACAAAAGGTCGTGCTAAAAGATCATTGGAAAAGCAGTCGTTTTAAAGAGCATGGATTTACTGTGCAAAAACGAAAAACATCAAAATTTCATTACGGGACAATTGATATACAAAAATAACCAAAAAAGTAAAATTAATTACGCTCATTGAAAAGACTTCCAAAACCTTTTAGGAATTAAAAAGTTTTGGAAGTTTTTTTTATGAATTTCATCTAAAGTTCATAAAAGTATGATATATTTTTGAACATAAAAATACTTTTGTGTTTAAGCATCCAGCAAAAAAGGAATATCTTGTATAGGTTTCCGCTCGGTGTGACAACCTCAAACAGAAGAAGGAAGGTGGTAACTGAAAAGTCGTCAAATGCCCGTAGACAGCATAAATGAATAAGCAAATATAGGTAAAAAATTAATAAGTATGTTACAATACCTAGTGAGTTATGATAATGAATTTTACAATATGAAAAGACCATATGGGAAAAGATGAGAAAGGAAAGATACGAATGCCTAGATGGATAAAAAGAATGCTAATTGTATTTATTACAGTATTTACATTTGGGCTTGTCACTCCACCAGAATATTTATACGTTGATGATGCAAAAGCGGACAAGCAACATAAAGCAGGGTATGTAAGAGAAACAACTCCTGTCACAGCTGTTATAGAAGATATTCATTTGCCATATGAAGAACCAAAATATGAAGACGTTTCATCATTTGTTACGTATGCAATGGAATCAGCTGAAAAACAGTCAGTGGAAAAATTCGGAACAAAAATTGGACCTGTCATTGAAGATGAATTTCGTCTAGCAGTGTTACCTAAAATTGAAGAAGTGCTGACCGACATTGGCACTGAACGTGAACAGTCGATTCAGAATCTCGAGATAAGCGAGCACCCTGCTGCTGGCTACGGTGAAAAGATTTTCCATGTATATGACCGGGAAACCGGTCAGGACTTAATACGGTTTCATGTACGGCGTGAAAATCCTCCAAAAGATGGATACTGGTTTAATTTTCACTATCATGCGGCCGCAGATAATTTTCAAAAGCATTATGATTTAGGGAAAATTTATTGGAACCGAAACATGCCGCCTAAGTGGTTCAGCTGATAATAGACACAACATTCTACAATTTCGAAATGTTAGCTTTTTTAAGCTAGCATTTTTTTACGTCTAAAACCGTTATGGTCTAAATAAGCTGAAACATTAGCACAACGATAAAAAAATCGTTTATAATGAAGTCAGACTTCTTACTATAGAATTGTAGGAAGCAACGAATAGACGCTGGAGGTAACACAATGAAACAATTTACGGAAGAAAAACAATTTCGCGAACAAATTAAGAATGAAACACTAAGCGTTGGGATTTTTACGACAACGTGGTGTCCTGATTGCAAACGTTTGGATATGTTTATTGATGAAATCGTTGACGAAAATACAGATAAAGCATGGTTTAAAATTGACAAGGATGAGTTTGAAGAACTTTCTGCTGAAAACAATGTAATGGGTATTCCTTCTCTTCTTGTATATAAAAACGGTGAAAAAATTGCGCACCTGCACAGTGCAAATGCTAAAACGCCTGAAGCGGTCCGTGAATTTTTAGCAACTCTTTAATTCCCTAAGCTGCGAGAGCATTCTCGCAGCTTTTTTTGTGAGAATGGCTATTTCCATTTTTCGATGAGTGGGGTATACTAGGACAAGTGAATAATCGTAAAGCAATAAGGTCTCAATTTAAAGATTGAGTGAAAAGGGAAGTCTGGTGAAAAACCAGCGCGGTCCCGCCACTGTAAGCGCTTTGTGCGTAAGTCAGGAGACCTGCCTTATTGTTAGCTGTGAAACCTTCGAGGAAGGGTGAAGCAGGGTAATGAACATACATATCAAGTATAGTGAACGGATTCTTTTCCTGCTTATCTTGACGTTACCTGCTTTGCTTTCAATTGAAAGTAAAGCTTTTTTATTTTGAAGCTGCTGCCGAGCAGTATACATAGTCAAAGCGGAAAAAACGGGATAGCGCTGCTTTTTGCATGATCATTTGCTTTTTCTTTAACGTGGAGGTTTCGTATTCACAATGAACAATATATAGGGGGAGTATTTAGATGAAAAAATGGCTTTCGTATTCCATTATTGCGCTGTTAGTCATCGTACTTGCTGCATGCGGTGCAGGCAGCCAAAGCAACAGTGATAAAAAAACGAAGCAAGATACAGAACAAACGTCACAAGCTGCGTTTCCAGTGAAGGTAAAAGACGCGCGTGATAAAGAAATTACGTTGAAAAAACAGCCTAAGAAAATTGTTTCATTAATGCCAAGTAATACGGAGATTGTATATGCCCTTGGCCTTGAAAAAGAATTAGTCGGTGTCACAAGCAACGATGATTATCCTAAAAGCGTAAAGAAAAAAGCGCAGGTGGGAGATATGAACGTTAATGCAGAAAAAGTTATTGCTTTAAATCCTGATTTAGTGCTGGCACACGCTTCAAGTATGGGCGTTTCAGATGAAGTATTTAAACAAATTGAAAGTGCGGGTATTCCGGTATTTGTTGTAAAAGATTCAACAACGTTTGATACGGTTTATGATTCTATTACGCAAATTGGTAAATTAACGGGTAAAACAAAAGAAGCTAATCAAACAATTAAAGACATGAAAGAAAAAGTAGCTTCAATTGAGAAAAAAGCAAAAACGATTTCAAAAGAAGATCGTAAAAAAGTATGGATAGAGGTATCGGGAGCTCCTGAGATTTATACAACAGGAAAAGGTACGTTCATGAACGAAATGCTTACTATGATCGGTGCTGATAACGTAGCGGCTAGTGAAAAGGGTTGGGTTAAGTTTTCTGAAGAGCAAGTTGTTAAGTTAAACCCTGACGTTATTATCGCAACGTATGATGCAGACAAAAATGAGATTATGAAGCGTCCCGCTTGGAGCAGCATGACTGCTGTAAAAGAGGGGAATATTGAAAAGGTTGATCAAAACAAAATCAACCGCTTAGGACCTCGTATTGTAGATGGCTTAGAGGACTTAGCAAAAGCAGTATACCCTGAGGTGTACAATAAATAAAAAGAGGGACCATATTCCAGTTCGAATCGAAAAGGGGATTGGTCCCTTTTCACATCTTAAAATTGAAGAACGGCCTGAGCTTTTAATCATGAAAACCGAGACTTCTTATAAAACATACAGCTCAGGCGTTTTAGGAACAGGCATCACGGAAACGGACACCTTTTACAATCGATTTGTTCATAAAGACTATTATTCAGATACTCCTTCTTTAGAGTATGAGCAATATTTGATGAAAGAAAATGTGCGCCATGAGCAAATCGTAGGGTTGATGACAGCGGTTTGGTTAAAAGAAAGAGCGATTTACTGTTATGAAGGCTACGGAGTAAGAGTAGCTTCCGTGATAACGGCTGGAGTAGGAAACGCAGTGGATATTACAGCTGACGAAGCTGTCCCTTTCTATTCCTCTCCCGGTACAATTAATATGTTTTTTTTCGTGGAAGGCAGGCTTACGGATGCGGCGTTTTTACAGCTTTTTATTGCCGCTACAGAAGCCAAAACAAAAACGCTGTCACAGCTGGGTGTCATAGATCCAGCTACAAAGACGATTGCTACGGGAACATCTACGGACAGTATCTCAGTTGCAGCGTCTCAGCAAGGACCATTATATGAATATGCAGGCTCTATGACCGCTTTAGGTCAAGCGGTAGCCAAGCTGGTAAAAATAAGCTTAGAGCAGGCACTTAAGGAAAAGAGGTGAAGAAATGAGTATTGCACAAGCGATGATTGCACACCTGACAGCCATGACGATTGCTCTACTCATTGACCGAATCATAGGTGACCCAGAAAATTGGCCGCATCCCGTTCGCTGGTTTGGCAAGTGGATTTATTGGATGGATTCCAGATTAAATAAAGGCGCAGGAAAACGATTCAAAGGATTGCTTCTTGTGATAAGTATGGTGGTGCTCGCAGGAGTTATTCCTTTTTTATTCCTTCATGCTTTGTACGGAGTTCATTTTATACTAGGTGTTTTAGTAGAGGGCGTAATGATTGCGACTACTATATCCACTCGTTCCTTAAGCGAAGCTGCTTATAAGGTGCAAAAGCCGCTTCAGCTAGGAGATATGGAGAAAGCTAGATATGAAGTAAGCATGATTGTGGGACGAGATACGGACCGTTTATCAGAAGGAGAAATTGCCAGAGCGACGGTAGAGACCGTGGCTGAAAATACAAGTGATGGTATTACAGCTCCGCTTTTTTATGCATTTATAGGAGGGGGAGCCCTAGCCTTTTTTTACCGAGCTATTAACACATGCGATTCAATGGTTGGGTATAAAAATGACCGCTACTTTCTGTTCGGCTATTTTAGTGCAAAAACCGATGACGTATTAAACTATATTCCAAGTCGGTTAACTGCAGTGGTGATGACCGCTGTTAATGTAGCAAAAAGCCAATATTCTCTTTGGCATGTAACGAGTTTGATTAAGCGCGATGCTAAGAAGCATCCAAGTCCAAATAGCGGATACGGGGAAAGTGCAGTGGCTGCCCTTTTAGGTATTCAACTCGGCGGGCTTAATACATATAAAGGCATAGAATCTAATCGTGCAAAAATGGGCGAACCACTCATTCCCCTGCAACCCGGTCATATTGAACAAGCTGTTTTCATTATGAAAAGGACGGTCTATGCTACGTGGTTATTCTATCTTTTGTTAGGAGGAGTTATTAGTGCTATTACCTACACATGGAGCTAACCCCAATGTCTTTTTAAAAGCAATAGGGGCCGAGAATTTGTCGCATCTAAAAGACTTTAGCGTAAACACAAATCCTTTAGGGGCTCCCCTTGTTCTTCACGAAAAGTGGAACGAATTCAAGGAAGCTGCGTTTAGTTACCCTGATCCTGAAGTAACAGAACTAAAAAATAAACTTGCAGCTCATCATCATGTTTCCGCTGCCCAAGTGCTGCCCACAAATGGGGCCGCTGAAGCTTTTTTCCTTATTGCTTCTTTATTTTCAGGAGAGAAAGCGGGGATTGTACAGCCGACGTTTGTCGAATACGAACAGGCAAGTAAAGCGTATGGATGTGAAGTGACATACGTTCCTTTAGCTGAAGAAAATGGCTGGAGCTGGGATATAGAGTTGATTATGAGTATTCTTCCGGATATAAAAGTACTATGGATTTGTCACCCAAATAATCCAACGGGCGTTATGTATAGTCACGAGGAATGGATGAAAGTAGTAAAAGCTGCTGCTCATCATGGTACATACTTAATAATTGATGAAGCATTTATTGATTTTGTCGAACATCAGCCTTCATTTGATTCTCTTATTCTAAACTATGAACATCTCATTGTTGTGCGTTCGATGACAAAGATGTTTAATATTGCGGGGCTTCGCCTTGGCTATATTTTGGCAAATGAAAAAATTATTAGCAAGATGTCTAAAAAACAACCTCCTTGGAGTGTAAACGGATTGTCGCAGCAAGTAGGGATGATATGTGTAGATGAAAAAGATTTTGTGAAAAAAACCGTACATTATATTAAACAAGAACGAAAACGGATCTTGAGTCAACTAGAAGAATGGGGGCTTTTGGTTTCTCCGTCTCAAACAAACTATTATCTTTGCAGCGTTCCGTCTTCTATTAAAACGCGCGACTGGCTTATCTATTTAGCAAGCCGCGGTGTGGTAGCTCGGCATACTGAAAACTTCCCATTTTTAAATGGACGCTATATCCGTTTGGCTGTGAAAACGAAAGAAGAAAATGACTATTTACTTAACGTAATCAAACAAGGACTCGATGAAATATGATCATCTTTATTAGCGGAGGGGTTCGAAGCGGCAAATCACGTGCAGCGGAGAACATGGTTCAAACTTTTTGTACAAAGCGCGCTGTTTATATTGCCACAAGCCGGCAAACAGATAGTGAAATGCAAAAACGTATCCAGCTTCATCAAACAGAACGTCAAGCGGCGAACACGCCTTGGGCAACGATCGAGCAGTCTGTAGATTTACAACAAATTCTTCCAAACCTTCGAAGTGATGATACTATACTCTTGGATTGTGTCACAAACTGGCTTGCCAATGAGCTTTTTTTAACCGAAAAAAGGTGGCAAACAAAAGAAGGTAAACAAGAGGTTTTTCGTCAGATGATAGAAGCGCTCGATAAGCTGTTTGCGCAGTCTCAGACGGTCGTGCTAGTATCTAATGAACTGTTTGAAGCGGGCGTGTTAGAGGAGCCGACATATAGCTATATGCATATGTTAGGGAAATTACATCAGTATATTGTAGAAAAAGCAGATGTGGCTATTTGTGTAGAAGCGGGACTTTCCCGTTTTAAAAAAGGAAAGGAATGTGTAAGCAAATGAAAGAATGGATAGCCATACTACGAATCTCTCTTCAGTTTTTTACGATCTTACCACTGGCTAAAACCGTTCAATGGACTGAAAAAAGAACGGCACGCTCACTTTTTGTTCTGCCTTGGATTGGCATATTACTAGGTTTAATGTTTTATAGCTTTTTACAGCTGCTTCACTATTCACCTATCACTGCTATTGTTAGCAGTATTTTAGTTTTGCTTTTGCCGCTTGTTTTAACGGGTGGTCTTCATGTAGACGGGTGGATGGATGTAAGTGATGCGTATTTTTCCCATCAGTCAAAGGAAAAGAAACTGCAGATTTTAAGCGATCCGCACGTTGGGTCTTTTGCTATTCTTTCTCTTATTGTTCTGCTTCTGCTGCGCTTTAGTGCAATCTATGAATTAACGTCTCTTTCTTCTTTATCGGTTTGGGCATGTATAACCGTCTTTACACTTCCAAGAATCGGAGCCGCTTTCTTAGTTATGAGAGATAAGCCCGCTAAAGATACGGGGCTTGCTGCTTATTTTCAAAAAGGAGTCACCAAATGGTCTATTTATGCATTTATCGTCATGAGCCTATTCTTAGTTGCTATTTTCATTGTTTTTATAGACAATAAATTCATTATCTTTTTCTTTGCCGGTTTTTTATGGCTCTGGATACGGTTTTATCGTTCGCAGTTTGGTGGCGTAACAGGAGATGTTATAGGTGCAACCATTGAAGGAGGAGAAACGTTTTTATGGATAATTCTTTGGTTATCACATGTATTCGCCATGGCATGACGCTTGAAAATCAACAAAAAAAATATATAGGGTGGAGTGATCCGCCTTTAAGTATAGAAGGGAAAAATGAATTAAAAGAGCTTTCTCTAGAGCCGGAGCTCGTTATTTCCAGTGACTTAAAAAGAGCGCTAGAAACAAGTTCAATTGTTTTTCCTAAATCTCAGGTGATTAAAAGGGAAAGTTGGCGTGAGCTGCATTTTGGAGATTGGGAAGAGAAGACGTATGAAGATTTAAAAAACATACGGGCATATAGAAATTGGATCGATCACTGGGCAGAACATACGCCTCCGAATGGTGAAAGCTTCTCAGGGTTTTCAAACCGAGTTTGGGAAGCTTGGGAAGAAGCGGTCGATTTGGCGGCTAGTCAGCAATTGCGTCACATTGCTATTGTTTCACACGGCGGACCACTGCGTTTACTTGCGTCCCATTTTAAACAGACAGCGTCGCTTTGGGATGTTTCTTTTTCTTATGGAGAAGGTTTTTCAGTAACGTGCACATACAAACAGGCAAAGGAGAGAAGAGCATGCATTTCGTATTCGGCGGTGCATTTACCGGCAAAAGAAAATGGGTGAAGCAGCAGTATGCCAGTAAGTCGATAAAATGGCATTGTTTGTATGAAGACCCCGTTTTACCGGCCATTGAGTTTGAAGAAAGTTACATTGTGCTAGAAGGATTTGAGCACTATGTTAAGGAATTAATACATAGCGAGCTGGAGGCTCCGCATCTTGTTGTTAAAAAGGTCATACAGAAGTGGAGAGACAGCGGTGTATGGGAACAGTTAATAGTGATTGGAACTGAAGTCGGCAAAGGCATTGTTCCTTTAGATCCAATAGAGCGGCAGTGGAGAGATGAATGCGGGTATGCGTATCAGCATTTGGCGGCACATGCCCAGAAAGTAGATCACATTTGGTACGGAATTGCTAATCGATTGAAGGAGGAAATACAATGAACATTTACACAAAAACAGGGGACAAAGGGCAGACAAGCTTGATTGGAGGAAGAGTAAACAAAGATGATATTCGAGTGGAAGCATACGGGACGATTGATGAGCTAAATGGCTTTGTAGGTCAAGCGATTTATCAGCTGGATGAAGCAACATTAAAAGATGTAAAAGAAGAGCTAATTACGATTCAGCATGAGCTTTTTGACTGTGGAAGTGATTTAGCATTTGCAAAAGATGATCATCCGTACAAAGTAACGAATGACATGATAGCAGTACTTGAAAAGCGCATTGATGTCTATATGTCAGAAGCGCCGGCCATTGAGCGTTTTATTTTACCTGGAGGCACACCTGCAGCGACAACGCTTCATATTTGTCGGACGATTACACGCCGCGCAGAACGGCTTGTTGTTGGCGTGCAGCGTGAGCATAAAATTAATGTGGCGGTGCTTCAGTATTTAAATCGTTTATCCGATTATTTCTTTGCTGCGGCTCGAATCGCTAACGCGCGAGAAAATGTACAAGACGTAGAGTATATTCGCAGTGCCAAAGTATTTAAACAACCTAAAAAATAATGTATAAAAAACGGTCGAGCTAAAAGCGATCGTTTTTTTTTTTTTTTTTTTGAGCTATTTCGATAGGCAAAATAAAGCTATAAAAAAGAGGTAAATGCATCTATAATGATAAGAGACAGAGAGATAAAGAAAAGAGGTTGAGAAATGAATCAAGATTCTAAACGAGCAGGTATTGTTTATACAGCCAGCGCTTACGTTATGTGGGGGCTTTTTCCGCTTTACTGGAAGCTTCTTGGCGAGGTGAATGCGAATGAAATACTCGCTCACCGCGTTATATGGTCATTTATTTTTATGCTTTTACTTTTGCTTGTGACAAAGCAAATGAGTTCTTTAAAGAAGACGCTTGGTTTATTATTTCGTAATACGAAACAAGCGGTCATTTTATTTGTGGCTTCAGTGCTAATCAGCATCAACTGGTTCGTTTACATTTGGGCGGTTAACCATAATCATATTATTGAAACAAGTTTAGGTTACTACATCAATCCGCTCGTTAGTATTTTGCTTGGCATAGTCGTTTTAAAAGAGAAGCTTAATTTTTGGCAAGGTGCTTCTGTTGGATTGGCTGCTATAGGTGTTATCGTTATGACAGTTACATACGGACATATCCCATGGGTATCATTAAGCTTAGCGTTTAGCTTTGGTTTGTACGGTCTTGTAAAAAAGACTATTCAGTTAGAAGCAAAAGTAGGATTAACGATTGAAACGATGATGGTTGCACCTATTGCAGTTATTTATTTTATTTTTCTTTTAGTGAAAGGATCTTCAAGTTTTTCCCTTCAGTCGCTTGATGTGAGTGCTCTTTTAATTGGAGGCGGTGTTGCTACAGCTATGCCACTATTGTATTTCGCTAAAGGAGCCCCGCTTATTCCGCTATCGATGGTCGGTTTTTTGCAGTACATTGCTCCTACCATGACGCTTTTATTAGGGGTATTCGTGTATCACGAACCGTTTTCTAGCGTGGAAATGATTGCCTTTTTGTTCATTTGGGGCGGGTCGGTTATGTTCATTTTATCTAAAACTAAGTTCATGAGCTCTCATCAGCCGAAATTCTTTAAAGGGCGTTCAGCTTAACGGACAAAAAAGCGGATATCTTTAGATATGCGCTTTTTTGTCTGCTGTAAAGAAATAAAAACGGAGACGGAAAAGTCACCGTATGTATACTTTATAGCTTCCGCTTGAAATGAGCGTTCAACTGACCTTGAAGCATTTGGTTTTTTACTTCTTTCATTTTTCTCGCTTCATCTTTTTTAGCCAGTTCTGTGCGTATTTCACTCGTTTGAACTCCTTCTTCTATACGATCGGCAATATCCATTAATCGTTCGACGTCTGAAAACGAATATTTCCGGATACCCGTATTGGTTCGGTCCGGAAAGAGCAGGCTTCTTTTCTCATAGTAGCGAATTTGTCTTTCTGATAAACCGGTTAATTCTTTTACAATCCCAATAGACATGACTTTTTTATCTCGATATGACGCTTCATTCGTAGACAATCTCCCTCACCCCTGAGTACGTAGTAGTATGTTATTATAAAGGAAAAAAATACAAAAAATTATAACATGTAATACATTCTAACATATATATGTTATATTTTTGAATTACTATGTGAGAAAAAGTGACATAAATAATGAAATAGGGAAAAGAGTCCTATAAACTAATGATTAACTCGATCCCAAGTGGTTAACCATACAGGATAAAGCCTTGTGGTTAATCACTTGCTTTCAAAATGATGAATAGAAAATAAATGTGAGAATATACATAAATTCTAAAAGGGAAGGGCGTTTTACATGGCTGTGCAACAATTGAAAAAAGAAGAGATTATTGAGCTGGCAAAAGAAATTATTGAACTCGATTTGAAAAGAGATGAAAAATTTGAAGAATTGACAGAGTTAGCCGGAAATCGTGCATATGAAATTTTGCGCAGAGTACAAAATGCCTGTTTATAAGTAATAAAAAAATCCCGCCTAGAGCGGGATTTTTAATGAGATTGCTGTTCAAGATTAAATAATTCTTGTTTCATCTTAGCGTGATCGAGGTTTTCACCTATAAAGACAAGAGTGGTGGGCAGCTTCATCATTTCTTTCATATATAGAGGCATGCCGTATGAATATTGAAACGAATACGTATCATTCGAATGAGTGAAGCGCATGTAGCCTTTAATGCGATAAATGGTATCTGGCATTTGGCGCAGCCAATTTTCAAATAATTCAAGATCCACTTTTTTCGTAAACTCATATACAAATGTTTTCAAATGAAGATGATCTTCAACATGAGCCTTATGGTGCGGCTGTTTTTGAGACAGCTGAGCTTTTTGAATCACATCAAGCTTCACGCGGGAAAATGTCGTTAATAATGTCCTTGCACTAGCGTTAATGGATTGAATCTCAAAAAGAAGGGAAGACTTTTCTGACTCAGACAGCATGTCCGTTTTATTTAATAAAATTACATCCCCATGTTTTACTTGTTCTTGAAGAAGTTTTTGAAGTTGAATGCTTAAGGAACCACGTTCTTTCCATCTTGTCGCATCCAGTGTGGTGATAATACTTTTAATCGTAACTTGATGCGCAAAAAGAGGAGACATACAAGCATCTAATACTTCAATGGGATGGGCAACTCCCGTTGTTTCTATATAGATAGCATCCAATGTGTTCTCCTGTAAAAGTGAATGAAGCTGCGTTTCAAATTGACCTTGAATCGTACAGCACACGCAGCCATTTAGCAATTCTTTTAACGGCGTGTCTTCTTCTACTTCATTTGAGTCAATCGAAACTTGGCCAAGCTCATTCATCACAACAGCAATATTGCGATTACGATCTTTTTCTTGCTGAAGCAGCTGTTTAAGCAACGTTGTTTTTCCGCTTCCTAAAAATCCAGATAAAATGTAGATTTCTGTTTTCATTTCAGTCTCTCCTATGTAAATAACATTATTTAAATCGGAATTTTTCCGATTAAGGGTTGGTAAATCGTATATCCAAGAGGGGATAAATGTCTAAACGTAAATTTTTATGCTTTTTTGTATTCATTATAACAACTTTAAAAGCGCTATGGCTATCTTTTGTAGAAAACTCAAAATACAATGAAATAAGAATATTATAAAATTTCAAACTAGCTGTGCTACAATAAAAGAAAAAGAAAAGGGGAGCAAAAGTTATGCGAATATTAGTTTTAGGCGCAGGCGGCGTTGGCGGTTATTTTGGAGGCAGGCTTGTGGAAAAAGGAGAAGATGTTACTTTCCTTGTCAGAGAACGCAGAAAAAAAGAGCTGGAACAAAACGGACTTGTGATTAAAAGTGCACACGGTGACTTCACTTCACCTGTACAAGCTATTACAAAATCTGAGGTAAAAGGACCTTATGATGTTATTTTGTTCACAACGAAGGCTTATCATCTTACACAAGCAATTGAAGATGTCCGTCCTTTTGTAGGGAATCAGACCGTTGTAATACCTTTGTTAAACGGTATGGCTCATGTCGCTCCATTGCAGGAAGCTTTTGGGGAAGAGAAAGTCATTGGAGGGCTGTGCTTTATTGAAACTACTTTAAACCAAGATGGAGAGGTCGTCCAGACGAGTCCTGCTCACAGACTTGTATTTGGTGAATTTAAGCAGAAGGACACAGAACGATTACAACTGATTGAGCAAGCGTTCAGTGGTACAAAAGCTTCGTTTGTGAAAAGTTCATATATTGAACAGGATATGTGGCATAAGTATTTGTTTATTACGGTTATGTCAGGCATGACTACTCTTATGCGCGCACCTGTTGGACCAGTTTTAGCAGCAAAAGGCGGGCGTCAATTTGTGCAAGAACTTTTTAAAGAAGTGGAAAATATTATGATGGCCTACGATGCACCATTAGCCGAAGGAATCATTGAACAGCATATGAATACGATGGACAAAATGACGTATGACATGAAGTCATCGATGCAGCGCGACATGGAAAAAAGCTCTCAAATTGAAGGAGACCACCTTCAAGGATATTTGCTGAAGTTAGCTGAAAAATCGTCTATACACGTACCGCTTCTTCAAACTGTACATACGCATCTAAAAGTATATGAAGAAATGTTAAAAGGTTATCAAAAATAATGACAGCAAAAATTGATTTAGCAGTCATGCAAGTATTGCAAAAGCTGCTAAGTACAGCAGAAATGGGACAATTACCTTCCGCTCCTGGCATTTATTTTTTCTTTGATGAACCCGGCCGGCTTTTGTATATCGGAACCACGACGGGCTCTCTATCAGAAAGAGTAAGAGCTCACGTTGCAGGAAAAGGTGTTAGCAATACAAAAAAATTCCACAAAGAAATTCATGCGGTTGGATATATTGAAGTTCATGGATTAAAAAAAGAATTAGATATGTTGAGAACGATGCTTGTGAATGGTTATTTTCCAAAATACAATAAACAAGATGTAAAAAGAGAAAATGAATACGACATTTACACCGTTCACGGCAGAGTCCTCAGGGATACAGGAGTTAACAAGAAAAAAGTCTCTAAGCGAAAAACGGTGCTAAAGCCAACGTTAAAAGAGATAGAGATTCGTCAAGAAAACAGCGATATTACATATGCACGAGTCGCAAATATGAATGCTGAAGATCGAGTGAAAAAATTGTGGTCTTGTCAAGAAGCAGGAGCGCAGCTACATCTTCCGGAGTCGAAAGTGTTAGCAATAAGTGACCGGCTCTTAAAAGAACAGTATACATTTCAGCGAGATATGAAAAAGAATATGATGTTTACGATGCGGGATTTAGTTGTTATTCAAGTGTTGTTAAATTTAAATCCGACTCATGATTTGAAAAAGAGAGAAATAAAGGAAGCCATCAGTTTAGTGCGTAAATTTGGCATAGAAGAAGCTCTTCGCATCTCTGAAAAATTACTCAAAACGTAATAAAATCCATGATCATTGTGATCATGGATTTTATCATTTATCATTCGCGCTTAAGCTAATTCGTCAATAACTTTTGGTAGAGCCATAATGGAAATAACGCAAAGTGAACTGACAACTTGATGCATTTCAAAAATGGCAATGATGAATAACATCAGTGATATATATAATTGAAGGCCTTTTAATCCCCACGGCTTGCGATCGAAAAAAAAGTCGCTAAGTACAAATACAAAGAAAATGAGCGAACTGAACAAAATAATCATGGATGTAGACATGGAACGATCATAAGCAATGATAAATAACAAAGCGAGAAGCGACACAACAGATATAACTTTTAATGTTTTAATCATCGTGTTTTTATTCACTTTTTTCACCTTCATTTGTAGGATTGATCTTTCATCCTCATTTTATAGGATAGTCAAAAGTTCTAAAAGTCAAACGAATAAATCATAACAACAATTTAACATCTTTATACTACATTTACATTGAGAGAAAAAAATGGGCGGGTTTTGAGCTTTGTGCACTTCATTGACGCGTGCAAAGAACAAGTGCTATAGTATGTTTGCTCTAAAAGCTAAAGGAGCAAAGTTTTCAAAGGACGTGACTATGTGAACGAAACACTATTAGTAATTGATGGATTTAATTTATTAAGCCGCTGTTATTTTGCTACTTCTTATGGAAGAGATGAAGCAGCGTTGACAAGAAACAGTAAGGGCCAATTTACGAATGCCCTGAGAGTAACGATTCAAAAAATGCATGCATTGATTCACCAATATGAGCCAAGCCATATTTTCGTCGCTTGGGATGTTAAACGCGAGGATACAAAACGTAAAGATACATACGCTTTATATAAGCAAACAAGAGCAGAGCTGCCTGATCCGCTGATTCAGCAGTACGAAACGTTAAAGCAATTTTTTGATACAGTAGGCATTTATCAAATGTCATTGTCTTCTTATGAAGCAGATGATTTAATTGGAGCACTTGCAAGCAAGTGGAGTAAGGAAAAGCAAAGTCCAGGGTACATCTATAGCAACGACCGAGACTTGCTTCAGCTCCTAGATCAACATATTTCGCAAATTATTGCTAAAAAGCAGGTTGGCGATCTTGTTTATGGCTTTAAGCACTTTCAAGAAGAATATAATATTCATCCTCGTCAATGGGTGGACGTAAAAGCATTGCTTGGTGACAAATCTGATAATATTCCGGGCGTTCCAGGTGTAGGAGAAAAAGCCGCACTGCCTCTTATTCAACAATATGGCTCTATCCATGAAATTTATGCACAAATTGAACAATTAGATCCAGCTTTTAATCGTTACAAAAAAAAGCTAGCAGAAGGAAAAGAACTAGGTATGCTTAGCCGTGAACTCGCTGAGATTATTATAGACATTCAAGAAATCAGTATGTTGAATTGGGAAGAATTAACATTTATGTATGATTATGAACGATGGAATAAAGAAATTCAAAGTCTAGAACTAAACATTAGGATTCGCTCCTGATTTTTAGTACAATACAATTTATGAACATGAGAAAGGAGTAACAAGCGTGCAACCAATTCATAAAGAAACAGTTCAAAAAAAAATACAAACATTTTTAAATAAAGACGTATATGTACACCTTGAAACGACAAACGGTGCATATGCTTCACACGTAAATGAAAAAGTAATGACAGTTGGGGCTTTTATTCGCAATGGTAAAGTCACTATTTCAAACGGAAAGATAACTGGAGAAGGTCCTTATCGTGTAGGTCTTCAAATTGATTTAGGATGGATTTATGCAGAGGGATTAACAGATTGGGAAATTGATGAAGAAGGCAGACTTCTTTTAGCAGGGCATGACTTTGAAGGTCGTTTAGCAGTTGCCCTTCAATTAAGTGAACATCCGTTTTCATAACAGAAAAGAGAGGAGAATAGAACATGGAAGAAAGATTATTAATTGTATTTCCGCATCCTGACGATGAAGCATATGGAGCAGCAGGAATGATCACGCAAGCTAGACAAAAAGGAACGCCCGTTACATATGCTTGTGTTACGCTAGGTGAAATGGGACGAAACATGGGTAGACCGCTGTTTGCTAACCGTGAAACTCTACCTCAAATCCGAAAAAAAGAACTTTTAGATTTAGCAAACGTTTTAGACATTCAAGACTTGCGTATGCTAGGGCTTCGTGATAAAACGCTAGAATTTCTTGATATTGATGTTTTTGCAGATAAAATTGAAGAAATTATTAACGATGTAAAGCCGACTCACATTTTAACGCATTACCCTGGCTTTGCAGTACACCCTGATCATAATGCCACGGGAGCAGCTACGATCCAAGCGGTAAAACGTATGCCAAAAGAAAAGCGTCCGGTTGTTTGGTGTCATGCGTTTTCAAAAGATCGTATTGAACATATTGGAGAACCAGATGTTATTTTTGATGTAACAGCGATGAAAGATAAAAAAATTGAAGCGTTAAAAGCCCATCGTTCTCAAACAGAAGGAATGATGAACGCAATTGACTTCGATCGCTTATCTGACTATCCGCAAATGGAACGTCTATTAACAAGAGAAGAATTCTGGACATATAACTGGGAGTAACAGATGAAAAAACAGCGAATTTTATTTATTGGAGCAGGACGAATGGCTGAAGCCGTAGCGGCTGGCTTGGTTACGAGCAGCGCTGATAGTATTGAGGCAGTGGTGATGTCAAACAACGGAGATATCGGTCGGTTACAGCGAGTTGAAAAAACGTACGGCGTACAAACGACGCAAAATTGGCGCCAAGAAGTTGACAATTCGGATGTTATTATTTTAGCGATGCCTCCCGAGGCGCATCCTTCCGTTCTCAAGGAACTTTCGACTCATTTAAATCAGCAATTTGTTGTAACGTTAGCTGCAGGAATTGGTCCGAGTTATTTAGAAAACCACCTTCCTCAGGAAACGCCTGTCGCTTGGATTATGCCAAATACAGCTGCTATGATTGGGCAATCGATGTCCCTGTATACACTTGGAACTTCTGCAACAAAAGAGCATAAAGAAGTGCTTCAAATGATTTTAAAAGGAATTGGTGAAGCGCATGAGTGTTCAGAAAAAGAAGTACATGAGCTAACGGCTGTAACTGGCAGTGCACCTGCGTTTTTATATTATTTTGCAGAATCGTTAATTGATGCAACGACTGCTTACGGTGTGGACGAAAAAACAGCCAAAGATTTAGTTATTCAAATGATGTATGGCTCTGTACAAATGCTGCATGAAACCAAAGATCCTGCGTCTTTAAGAGAGCAAGTAACAACTCCAGGCGGCGCTACTGCCGAAGGATTAAAAGTGATGAAAGAACAAGACTTTTTCTTAACAATGAAGCAGGCAATTGAAGCAACGAATAAAAAAGCAATGGGTGGAAGCTAAAAAAGCTCATACAACCATATGTTAGATAAAAAATCCGAACTATAGTTCAGCATTCTTTCATTAGAATGTTGAATCAGTTCGGATTTTTTTATGAATAGACTTTCTTAACATAAAAATATGCCTCTTTGGAATCGTTTTTTCTCTATGTGCCGAGCTTTTTTAGTCATCGACAAATCGCTTTTTTGTATCAGAAGTTGGGAGCATGCAGTGCTGCTGTTTGCCAAACCACTTATATCGGTTGCGAGCGATCCAGTTGTATACGATATCTCGAATAGGCGCAGGAATGATAATAAGTGCATATAAAAATTTAACGGGTCCATCTAAGCGCTTGGCGATTTTTAAAGCAGCCGTTGATTTTATATATCTTTGTTTTCCATGGATATATACAATGCTGTCTAATTGCTCAGGAAGTAAGCCGTGAGAGGCGAGCTGCTGCTTTCCGAAATCTGATTGAAGAGAGGCGAAAGAAAACAAAGCTTGTTCATCATGTTTAATAATAAATTGAACACTGCTGTTACATAAATTACATATGCCATCAAAAAGAATCAAATGTTTCATTGGACAATTTCGCTCCTATTCCATAAAAAAAGTATAATTACTTGTCATTTTTGAAAAATAAAGGTACGTTTAAAAGATGTGAAAGTGATCCAAATGCAAAGGTAATTCGATTATATAATAAGGACTCATAAGAGTTAAAGGAGAAGGGTATGAAAGAGCAAAACGACGTTGTCTTATACAATAGAATAAAAGAACAAGACAAAAAAGCCCTTGAACTGCTGTATGACAAGTACGAGCGAATTCTTTATTCGTTTGTATACCGGTTAACAAATAGCTCTGATATTGCTGAAGAAGCTGTTCAAGAAGTATTTATTAAGCTGTGGAGAGGAAAGGGAGTTTACAGCGATGAAAAAGGGAAGTTTTCATCATGGCTGTTTACGATTACAAGAAACACCGCGATTGATATGGTGAGAAAAAGAAAAAACGATCCTATTTTCTCAGAAGAAATTTTTGATTTTATTGAAGATGATCATCCTCAGATTGACGAGCATCTTCAGTGGAAAGAAGAACAGCAGAGAGTACGGCACGCTGTATCAAAATTGTCTGAAGACCAAAAAAAGATTATTCAATCCGTTTATTTTAAGGGATTAACGCAGCAAAAAGTAGCAGAAGAGCAGCAAATCCCATTAGGAACAGTAAAGGGTAGGGTGCGATTAGCGTTGCGGAAATTAAAAACATATTTAGGTACCGATGCAGAAGGGAGAGCTGATTCATGAGTATGTGCGATAAACTAATTGATTACTATAATGATCAGTTGACTTCCCATGAGAAAAAAGAGTTTGAAATGCACTTGAAAAACTGTCAAAGCTGTCAGGATGAACTAAAAGAACTGGAGGAAGTTCTTGGAGATCTAACGTATTTGACACCAGAGCAATCTCCTCCTCCAGAAATGAAACAGCGAATACTTGCAAATGTATTCGAAGAAGATCAAGGTGAGACAAAGAGAGAATCAATAGCTTTAAAAAATGAAAAACAATATGCTGCGTCTAAGAAATCAAATAAAAAATCCGTCATTATTGGATTAGCTGCGGCACTTATTTTATCCCTTGTAGGAAACAGCTACTTTCTGTTGAAAGATGGAGACAAAGGCAAACAAGAACCAAATGTTTCGGTTGCTCCTCAAAATGAACCTCTTACATCTGAGAAAACGATGAAGCTGCAGGCAGAGCCGAATGTTTCTGGTGAAGCAACAGCATCTCTGACGAAAAAAGGTGGAAATTTAAATGTGGTCATTCAAGCGAATAACTTGAAAAATGTAAAAGGGAATGAAGTCTATCAGGTATGGCTCATAAAAGGTGATAAGCCTCACCCGGCAGGTGCTTTTGTAACAGATAAAAATGGAAATGGGACAGTGGTCTATACGATGAGCCAAAAAGAACAGAGTGAAAAGTGGGATGTTATGGCCATTACTTTAGAACCGAACGCGAATAATAAGACGCCAAAAGGAAACGTTGTGTTAAGTTCAGCGCTCTAACAAAAACCCTTCTGCTAGCAGAAGGGTTTTTGTTACGTGCAGTTAATCATCTTCAAACTGTATAGCAATGGTTTGATCATTTTCTATCTTATTCAGTCGAATTTCCAATAAACCATTTTTGTACTTAGCGCGAACTGGTTCGTCCGTGTAGTGAAAAGGAAGTTTGACCGTGCGAGAAAATACGCCTGTATGGCGTTCGTTCAGTTTTAGCTTTTGTTTAGATGCTTCATAAGCATAAGGAACGTTCCCTTCAACGGTTAATATATTTGCGTCCAACTTAATTTGAATGTCGTTAGTGGAATGTAGTCCAGGAACTTCAACGACGATAATGCCTTCTTTATCGGTTTCATATAAATCGACGTTTGGAAATCGCTTTGGCAAGATGTGATTTAAATCGCTCCAAAAGTGATTTCCAAGCATATCTTCTACCTTATGCTGAATTGAACCCCAATCAATCTCTTCATATTTTTTACTCAAAGGAACCCCTCCTTATATTCACGTAAATTCCTTCTATATATATGAAAAAAAGAAAATTCAATGCCTGCTTACAAAGAATGAGAAAAATGCGTAAATAAGTGAAAAAATGTGAGGAAAAAAAGAGATTTTGAATGAAAAAGAAGGATTATGTAGAATAAAAAAAGTATAATTACGTATAGAGCTTTCTATTATTCTAAATGAAAGCAAGTATGTGAAGGGGGAAGTTGAGATGAGAGAAAAGCGTACATCCAGTGGTTTTCTATTAAAACAACGTGCTTTCTTAAAATTATATATGATTACAATGACGGAGCAAGAGCGTCTGTATGGCCTTCGGTTATTAGATGTGTTGAGAGATGAATTTCGACCTTTTGGATTCAAACCTAATCATTCTGAGGTATACAAAGCTCTTCATGACTTGATTGAAGACGGTGTCCTCAAACAGGTGAAGCGTAAAAAAGAAGGAATGAAGCTTCAAGAAGTGGTTTATTATACATTTACAAATGAGGGAGAAGAGAAAGCTAAATTATATAAAAAACAATTAAAAGTAGAGCTGGAGCGGTGTGAAGCTATGATTCAAAAAGCTATTCGTGACAACTTCGGGTCCAAATGAACGTGTCTTTAGTTAGAAAAGACACGTTTTTTCTATAGCTGATTTTGTCGTCTTATGTCGGAATAAAAGTTATAAAATGGGTACAAAGTAGTGTAAAAGATGGATATATAGTTATATTATGGATAAAATACACACTTTTAACATATATGGATGAATTCGATTTTAAAGATTATGCACTATTCATAAATAGTGTACGAATTGATATGATACAAAGTGTATATAAATCTATTTAATACGTTATTTGCCATATTTTAAGAACTTATAAACCGTTATCAGACCATCATTCAAGCATTTTGGTTTTAGCAACTCTGACGAATTTGACTAGATTTGTATCGAGAAGATATTATTTGTTTACTATGAAAGGAATGGATTTTATGAAGTCTACAGGAATTGTAAGAAAAGTAGATGAATTGGGTCGCGTAGTAATTCCTATTGAATTGCGCCGTATTTTAAATATCAACACAGGTGATCCAGTAGAAATATATGTTGATGAAGATATTATTATTTTACAAAAGTATAGCCCGTATGGTGCTTGCTTAGTAACTGGGGAAATTACGCGTGAAAACTTAACCTTTGGTAATGGAAACGTTGTGTTAAGTAAAAAAGGTGCGGAACAACTTTTACAAGAGTTAGAGCGTACCTTAAATAAATAAGAAGTTTTAGGTCTTAGTATAAGGAAGAATATCCATCCATCTTTGAACCAAAAAAGAACGTTCTTTTGAGAACGTTCTTTTTTGGTTTAAGCCGTTCGAGAAGATTTATCCTCCTCTAGCAGCTGCTTTTTTTGTATTTTTATCAAACGATACGCAAGTCCTGTTGCTCCTGCAGCGAGCCCAGCAATTAGTCCAACCCAATAGCCAAACGCCTGCAAATCGGTGTATTTTGCTAACACAATGCCTAAAGGTAGACCAATTACCCAATAAGATACCAAGGACATTAAAAAGGTTACATTTACATCCTTATATCCTCGCAGCGCACCTTGAATAGGAGCTTGAAGAGCATCAGAAAGCTGAAAGAAAATTGCATAAATCAAAAAGTGAGAAGTTAATGCCAGTACCTCTGCATCTTTTGTATATAAAGATGCTACGGATTCTCGAAGAGTAAATAAAAGACCTGCGCAAACAAAAGCCATGCCAACAGCAATTGTTATACCAATTCTGCTATAGCTTCGTGCATCCTGATTCCGTTTAGCACCCGCTTCAAATCCTACAACGATTGTTAAAGCCATCGAAATACTCAGTGGAATCATATAGAGAAATGAGGCGAAATTAATAGCTGCTTGGTGAGAAGCGATTGTAATGGTATTATATGAGCTCATAAACAGCGTGACAGCTGAAAAAATACTTGTTTCGAAAAATACGGAAAAACCGATAGGTAAACCAATTTTTAATATTTCTTTCCAGGTAGAAAATGAGATACGGTGAAATTTTTTAAATAAACCGAAGCTAGAAAAAGGCTCTTTTTTATGAATAATTAAAATCGATATGACAAGTATGCACCAATATGTGATGGCCGTTGCATAACCAGAGCCTACTCCACCCAAGTGAGGGAAGCCCAGCTTACCGAAGATTAATACATAGTTTAAAGCCACATTAATCGGAAGCCCTAAAATGGTGACCAGCATAGACGTACGAGTTTGCCCTAAAGCATCAATAAAGTTTCGTAAAACCGTATAAATAAAAAGCGGAATAATACCAAAAGATAAAGCGATTAAATACTGTTTGGCAATGCGCATCACGTTTGCTTCTAAATTCATTCCTTTTAAGATAGGACTAACAACAAAAAAGCCGATTAAAATGATAACAGCGGCCATTAAAATGGAGACATAAAGCCCTTGAATGACAGAGAACGGAACTTTTTTCTTTTGATTAGCTCCCACCAGCTGTGCAACAATTGGCGTAATAGACATTAAAATTCCGCTTAGCCCTGTAAAAACAGGCACCCATAAGCTCGAACCAATTGCTACCCCTGCCAAGTCATCTGCACTAACTCTTCCTGACATCATCGTATCAAAAAAAGTCATTGAAAACATTCCAAACTGGGTGACCAATATCGGAAATAAAATAAAAACGAACTGCTTAACTTTTTGAGACGTTGAAAACGTTTGTTGCATTAAAAAACCCCCAATTTGAAAACATTTACACCAAAAAGCATTATATCACGCAAAGGCTTGTTTTTGCTAAGAGTTCTGATAATAAATTCAAAGAATGTATCCATAAAGAACACACTTTGAAAGGAAGTAAAAGGTAAAGTAGTATATGATTTTAATTTTGAGACGCGGTGGGATATGATAGAAAGTATAGTAGTTATCATTTAACGTGGAGGGATACGTGTGGATTTACAGTTGCAAAGCAAAAATGTACTCATTACCGGTGGATCAAAAGGGATTGGGAAAGCTATAGCTGCTTTGTTTATTCAAGAAGGAGCAAACGTTGGAATTGCTGCAAGAGGAGAGGAAGCATTACAGCATGCACAGTCAGAATTAGAAAACGTACGTACATATACAGCAGATCTAACAAACGAAGCGGATAGAGTTGCGTTAATTAAGAAATTCATTAACGACTTTGGGAGTATTGATATTTTAATTAATAACGCTGGAGGAAGTAATGGAAGCACGGCAATGGAAACAGATTTATCTCTTTTTCAGGAAGCGATGGAGCTAAACTACTTTTCAGCTGTCCACTTGAGTAAATTAGCAGCGGCACATATGACAAAAGGTGGGTCCATCATTAACGTTACCTCTATTTTTGGGAGAGAAAGTGGAGGGAAAGTCACGTACAATAACGCAAAAGCAGCGCTTATCAGCTTTACAAAGTCGTTTGCAGATGAAATGATTTCTAAAGGAATTCGTGTAAATGGAGTAGCGCCTGGAAGCATCTTGCATGAAACGGGTAATTGGAAAAAAAGAATGGATGAAAATCCGGAAAAGATTAAGCAGTTTGTTGAAAATGAAATACCAGCAGGGCGCTTTGGAGAGCCAGAAGAAGTGGCAAACGCCGTTGTTTTTTTAGCATCTTCTCAAGCTTCATGGATAGTAGGTGCGACATTAAACGTAGACGGTGGACAGTCAAAAATGAACTTTTAAAAAAAGTGCAGGAATTTCCTGCACTTTTTCATTATCCAATATCTTTTTGCATACGAGGAATTTGAAAATCTTCATTAATCGCGTCCGCTGTAAGCTGACCTGATAATGTCACCATTGGCACGCCGCCTCCAGGGTGTGTAGAGCCTCCTACAAAATAAAGGTTAGAAAGAAGCTGACTTCTTGCCGGAATTTTAAACCCTCCATTTTTCTTACGGTCAGTTGCTACGCCATAAATGGACCCACCGTTAGCGCCGTAAAGCTCTTGGATATCGTTAGGAGTAAACGTATATTCAAACTCGATGCTGGAACGTAAGTCTTCTAATCCCATTGCCTCAAGCTTTTTTAGTACGACATCACGGTAGCGGTCTTTTAATGCAGCCCAGTCGTCGCCTTCTTTTAAAGGAGGTACATGAGTAAGAACGAACAGGTTTTCTTTTCCTTCAGGAGCTTGCGTAGGGTCTGATTTAGACGATACGCCAATGTAAATTGTCGGATCCATGGCTACTTGACCTTTGTTAAAGATTGTATCAAACTCTTCTTTCTGATCCTTTGAGAAGAAGAAATTATGATGTTGAAGCTGTTTGTACTGTTTGTTAACCCCTAATAAAAGAACAAGGCCAGAAACAGTAGGTTCAAATTTTGCAAGCTGCTGAGTTTGCTTAGCTGCTTGCGCATGATTTTTTAATAAATAGCGGTAAGTTGGAATGGCTTCTAGATTAGATACCACAACATCTGCTGATAGGCTTTCACCGTTTTCTAGTGTAATTCCAGTTGCCTTTGCTCCGCTTGTTGTGATTTCTTTTACCGGCGTATTTAGATGCACAGTGACGCCAAGTTCTTGAAGGAGCTTATCCATCGCTTCAGCAATTTTGTACATTCCGCCTTTTACGTAATAAATACCTAATCCTAGCTGAACGTGAGCAAGCTGTGTTAATACAGCCGGTGCATGATAAGGAGAAGAGCCGATGTACATAATTAAAAAATTAAACAATTGACGCAAATGTTTGTTTGAAAAATATTTGCGTGTAGTAGCATCCATAGATCTCATTGGATCCATTTGAAGCAGTTCTTTTACCGTGTGCATCGTTCGTAAATCGTGCAGTCCAGATAAACTTTTTTTATAAAAACTTTTTAAGTTCGATTCGTACATTTTATTTGCATAAGATAAATAGTCAAAAAAACCTTCAATGTCTTCTGGAGCAAGTTCTTGAAGCTGCTGAAGCATGCGAGGAAGGTCACTGGTCAAATCAATTTGTGTTCCATCTTGGAAAAAAGTTCTCCACTGAGGCTCAATTCGTTCTATTGTCAAGTAGTCGTGGATATTGCGACCTGCACTGTCAAACAGCTGCTCTAGCACCCACGGCATTGTTAAAATAGAAGGTCCCGTATCGAAAGAAAACCCTTTGCCGCTGCGAATATTTAACTTACCGCCAATTCGCTCGCTTTTTTCAACGACTGTTACATCATATCCATCAGCTGACAGACGAATAGCAGCTGACAGACCACCTAAACCTGCGCCTACAACAATTACTTTCTTTTTCATCTTTTTCCTCCTTATAAAACAAAAGCGAGTTGTCAACAATGTGTATAAAATGACTTCACGCAAAATAAAAATAGGTCTACAACTTTTTATTTTGTCCAGTTCGCTAATTTTCATACGTGAAGGAAAGGAGAAAGAGATGTCTTTTTTACTGGTTGCTCTTGTCTTGACAGGTACGCTTGTCATCACTATCCCTACATTTAAACGTGTAAAAATAGTAAGAAACGATATGTCATGTTTGTCCATTATTATTCCAGCTAGAAATGAAGAAAAAAACCTTACCTTTTTATTGCAGTCACTCCAGTTACAGAACGCTGACTTTGAAGTGATTGTTGTAGATGACAACTCAACAGATCATACTGAGCGGGTAGCCAAAGCATTTGGCGTGAAAGTAGTGCACCCGGGGACACTTCCAGCTGGATGGTTAGGAAAGTCATGGGCATGCTGGAATGGAGCAAGAGAAGCAAAAGGCTCGTTGCTTTTGTTTTTAGATGCTGATCTTACAGTAGAGAAAGACGGAATTGAAAAAGTATTTTTCTACTATCAACAGCAAGGGGGGGTGCTGTCGGTTCATCCTTATCATCTTGTTAAGAGGCCTTATGAAATGTTTTCTGCTTTATTTCACTATGTTACGTTTGCATCGATTGGCGCTTTTCACCCCTTTAAAAATTGGAAAAGTCCTTCCGTCGGTTTCGGGCAGTGCTTGCTTTGCAGCGCAGCCTCCTACTTTCAAAGCAGAGGCCACGAAGGGATAAAAAAAGAAGTGGTTGAAAATATGGCACTGGTTGAGAAAATGAGCAAACAAGGTGAATTTATTACGTGTATGAGTGGACAAGGAGCTCTTTCCATGCGCATGTATCCAGATGGTATGAAAAGCCTGATAAGAGGGTGGAGTAAAAGCTTTGCTTCAGGTGCGGGGAAAACGGAAGCCATTTATTTATTTCTAGTAAGTTTATGGCTTACTAGCATGATTAATTATGTTCTTTTTTTACCTACTCTATGGAATCAACATGCAGGCTTGGCAATTAGCAGTTATGTTTGCTATGTCAGTCTCTTATTTAATAGCTTAAGAAAAATAGGTTCGTTTACTTTTTTTTCTTTGTGCTTATTTCCTATTCACGTGCTGTTTTTTCTGGGCCTATTCGTATGGTCTTTCATCCAAACAGCGGTGAGAAAGCAAGTTAAATGGAAAGAACGCAGCATATCTATAGAAGAAGAAAAAAAGAAGAAAGTGATAAAATGACAGGTGCTCAGCTCTTAATTAATATCATGGCATGGTTTGTGATTCACATGTTCATCGCCTACAGGTGCGCAAAAATTTCTGCCTTTTATTTAAAAAAAGACCTTGCGCTGTTTAAGGTTCACAGCTGGGAAACAGTTGGAATATATAAAAAATTCGGGGTGCACCGATGGAAAACCTGGCTTCCTGATGCAGGAAAGCTATTTAAACGAGGGTTTTATAAAAAGAAATGGGAGAGTAGAACGAAGGAATATGCACAGCTTTTTTTAATGGAAACAAATCGAGCAGAGTTAACTCACTGGATCAGCATACTTCCTTCTATTCTTTTTTTTATATGGAACTCTCCTTCTATAGGTGTTTGGATGGTTATTTATGCGATTATTGCAAACGTACCGTTTATTTTGGTTCAACGATATAATCGAATACGGATTCATCAAGTCGTTTTAAAACTCAAACGAAATTAATTAACATGCCTTTGGCTCCGAGTAGGGGCCTCGGTTTTTATCTTTTTCTCCTTATTTGAAGACAATAATTTCTTGGATAAAAGAAAAAAAGAAGCAAAGGCGATATAAATACTAAAAAACACTAAAAATCCCCATAAGCCTGCTATGGCATCATCAAATTCCATGTTGCCCCGGGTAGTAATTCCTTGCTGAATTTCAATAGCAAAAACTAAGACAAGCATAACGGTAAGAGTATAGATAAAAGAAATAGCTGTAATACTAAATTTCCATTTTGACAATAATTTAAAGATCATATAAACGCTTAAAAACGTGAGCAGTCCAATAATGCCAATAATCCAGAAGTGAAGTTCTTTATCTGAAAGAGAAAATCCTAGTAAATAAAAAATATAAATTAATCCATCGTGCAATACATTAATAATATTTGTAATGAAAACAATACATTCTTTCATTTTTTCTCCTTTATAAAAATGTAAGACGTTTAAACTTCTAGGTATACAAGTATACGTAGCCCGTACTCATTCCAATTTTATATAAAAAATGCACTTTCTAGATCAAATATTAAAGAGATCTGAAATTTCAAATAATATTTATAATTTATATTATAAACAAAAAGGTAAAAAAATAAAAATTTTCGATGCAAACTGACACATTTTTTTCATATTTAAAGAAAGAAATAACTCAGAATATGTGGTTTACTGTAGAAAGAAAAGAAAATAAGAGGCATTGATATAACAAATATTCACAAGTGCTTTTATGCATTCTCTTGTAAAGCAGAAGGAAAACTAAGGCAAGTGTTAAATTTATATGTATAGTGGACAAAATAAAAAATAAATATAAAATAGTGAAACCTAAAGAGAAGCTGTCCGTATTAAATAGTGAGAAGAAAAAAGCGCAGGATATATTTGTGTTTGAAAGCCGATAGAGCTGGGAATAAGAAAGTAGTTATTTTCTCACGTTTGGTGAAAATTATACGTAGCGGTGTTGACAATTTTTTTTAAAGAGTTAAAATGTGAAAGAACAGATTAGCTCTCTTACATTTTTTGTAAGGGAGATTTCTTTTTACATTTACTATAAAAATAAAAGTGAGCTTAAATTTCAATAGAGACAGAGGTGGGAATATGAAACAGCTCATGACAAACGGTAAAAATATTTTTTCGAAACAGCTGCCGTTATTTCTAATTGCAGTTTTGTTGTTTTGGATTAAAACGTATACCGTTTATCGTATCGAATTTAACTTAGGGCTAGATAATTTTATGCAAAAGTTCTTACTTTTCATAAACCCAATTGGTTCGGCAATTTTCTTTTTTGCCATTGCATTACTATTTAAAGGGCGCGGAAAAGTACGAGCACTGCTTGGAATGAATTTTTTACTTTCATTCATCCTGTACGCAAATGTAGTGTACTATCGCTTCTTTAATGATTTTATTACTGTTCCTGTATTGACTCAGTCAAACAACTTTGGTCAATTAGGCGGCAGTGCCATGGCTTTAATCAGCCCAACTGATATTTTATACTTCACAGATTTCTTTATTCTTTTAGTTTTAGTACTATGGAAAAAAGTTGACTTACCAGCAACAATTAGTCGACGTACTGTGACAGGTGTATTTTTATCAGGGATTTTATTCTTAAGTGCCAACATTGCACTAGCGGAAATGGATCGTCCTCAACTATTAACGAGAACATTTGACCGCAACTATTTAGTAAAATATTTAGGAACGTATAACTATACGATCTATGACATCATCCAGAGCTCGAAATCTTCAGCACAGCGCGCGCTAGCAGATAGCAGTGATGTGGCTGAGGTAGAGAACTATGCAAAAGCAACGTATGCTGAGCCGAACAAAGAATATTTCGGTCAAGCAAAAGGCAAAAACGTTATCTATATTTCATTAGAATCACTTCAGTCATTTATGATTGGTTATAAGTTAAATGGTGAAGAAGTAACGCCATTCTTAAATTCACTATTAAAAGATCAGAACACAATGTATTTCGATAACTTCTTCCATCAAACAGGGCAAGGTAAAACGTCAGATGCTGAATTCATGATGGAGAACTCATTATTCGGCTTACCTCAGGGTTCTGTATTTACAACAAAAGCAAATAACACCTATCAGTCGCTATCTGGTATTCTAGATCAGCAAGGCTATACAACATCTGTGTTCCACGGAAATGGAAAATCGTTCTGGAACCGTGATGAGATGTATAAATCAATGGGTGTAGAAAAATTCTTTGATTCAGCTTATTACAATATGTCAGACGAAGATACGCTGAACTATGGTTTAAAAGATAAACCATTCTTTAAAGAATCAATGCCGTACCTAAAAGGCTTAAAGCAGCCATTTAGCGCGAAGTTCATTACGTTATCAAACCACTTCCCTTATCCATTAGATAAGGAAGACCAAACGATTGGACCTCATAATACGGGAGATAAGTCAGTTGACCAATACTTCCAAACGGCTCGTTATTTAGATGAATCAATCAAGCAATTCTTTGAGGACTTACAGGCCTCTGGCTTAGCAGACAATACGATGGTTGTGATGTACGGTGACCACTATGGTATTTCTGAAAACCATAAGCGTGCAATGGGCAAAGTAATGGGTAAAAACATCAATGATTTTGAACAAGCTCAACTGCAGCGCGTACCATTATTTATTACTTCACCAGGCCTTAAAGGCGGCGTAAATCATACGTATGGTGGAGATGTAGATGTTCGTCCAACAGTGATGCATTTATTAGGTCTTGATACAAAAGACTATATTGACTTTGGTACAGACTTATTATCAAAAGAACATCAGCAAGTTGTACCTTTCCGTAACGGTGATTTTGTTACACCGAAGGTAACAAAAGTTGATCAGAAAGTGTATGACAACGCAACGGGCAAGCAGCTTTCAGATAAGGAAGCGAAACAGTATGATAAGTATGATGAACTAGTTAAGAAAAAGCTAGAACTATCAGATAAACTTGTTTACGGAGACTTACTCCGCTTTCATACACCAGAAGGGTTCAAACCAATTGAACGTTCGAAGTATGATTACAACAAGCGCGAAGATCAATAAAAAACAGGCAGCTATAAAAGCTGCCTGTTTTTTTGTTTTGTGAAACTTTTAAGGGATTTATCCGTATATAAATTATAACAGTAATCGTTTTAAGAGATGGGAAGACAATGGTATAATATGTATACGTTTAAAAGTTCGGTCACATTTAAGATAGGAGTGAAAGCGATGAAAGTCGTTCGAATCATAAAAAAGATTCTTGCCATTTGGGTAACAGGAGCAGTAGCCGTTCCGGTCAGCTATTTTGGATTCAGTACCACGATGATTCAATCCGTTGGCATTAGTATAGGAGTAATGGTCGTGATGAGCCTGTTTTTTATTATGAGCAGTGCTCGACGTCATTATCAAAATCCATATAGAGAAGAAATTGCATACGTGCGTCATCAAGTAAAAGAGGCAAGAAAGCAATTAAGAACCATTGGAAGCTATCGTTTTAAAATTCGGTCTGTTCATATGTGGACAGAACTTTCTAAACTATACAAAGTAGGCAAAAGCATCATTGAAATGGTAGAAAAAGAGCCCGCACGATATAAAGATGTTCAGCCCTTTTTTACGAACTACTTACAATCAACGGTTACCGTCATTGAAAGGTATATGTTTTTATTATCAAAACCAACGAAAAGCATAGAAGTAAAAGAAAGTCTTCATGAAGCGGAAGACATGCTGCGCGGGTTATCAGGGAAGTATGAGCATTTATTAACAAATGCTCTTTCACAAGATAAGCTGACATTAGATGTAGAGCTTAAAGTGCTAAAGCAAGCATTTGAAGAAGAGCAGCCGTATATACCGACAGCTACTAATCGCACAAAGTAATGTAAATGCAAAGGATGGGATTTTATGATGAAAGAATATGATCAAAATAAATCGTTAGATGCGCTGCTTGATGATCCTTTTGCTTCGCCTACCCCGCAGTTACAACCGGATACTCGCGCTGCAAAAAGAAACACATACGATGATTTGACACCGGAATATCAGGAAAAAGCGCAGAAAATCGCAAATCAAATTGATTATAAAAATCAGCAGGCTATCTTACAGTACGGGGTAGCAGCTCAGTCAGAACTATCTCAGTTTTCTCAATCTGTACTACAGCATGTTCAAACGAAAGATACGGGACCAGTAGGAGACGTTATAGGAGATTTGATGAGTAAGATTCGCCAAGTAAATCCCGATGACTTTTCTTCAAAGAAAAAAGGAGTCATCGGTCGATTGTTTTCAGGAGTCTCTAGGCCTATTCAAAATTTATTAACAAAATATCAAAGCATTAATGTTGAAATTGATAAAATTGCAGATAAGTTAGAGCGCTCAAAACAAATGCTGTATCGAGACATTACAATGTTAGATAGCTTATATGATAAAAATAAACAGTTTTACGAGGCGCTTAACGTCTACATTGCAGCGGCAGAATACAAGTTAGTGGCGCTGCAGAATGAAACGCTGCCCCAGCTTCAGCAAACAGCCTCTCAAAAAAATGACTACTTAATGGCTCAGGAGGTCAATGATTTAAATCAATTTATCAATAGGCTAGAAAAACGAGTGCACGATTTAAAGCTGAGCCGTCAAATTGCCATTCAAAGTGCACCGCAGATTCGATTAATTCAAGAAGTCAATCAGACCCTTGTGGAAAAAATTCAAAGCTCTATTTTAACAGCTATTCCACTTTGGAAAAATCAAGTAGTCATCGCAACCACTTTATTACGCCAAAAGAAAGCAATGGAAGCCCAAAAACAAGTATCTAAGACAACAAACGACTTGCTTACTAAAAATTCAGAGCTGCTCAAGCAGAATACAATTGAAGTAGCTCGTGAAAACGAGGCGGGGATTGTCGATATCGAAACATTGAAAAAAACGCAGTCCGACTTGATTACTACGTTAGAAGAAGTACTAAAGATACAAGAAGAAGGGCGTACGAAGCGTACCGAGGCAGAATCAGAGCTGTATCAAATGGAAAAAGATTTAAAAACTAAACTGTTAGATATGAAATAAAGAAAAAGTCGGTTTACACACTTTGTAAACCGACTTTTTTTCTGATTTATGCATTTTGAAGCGTTCTCGCCATTTCCAAAAGCGGAGTTAAATCCCTTTCGGATTTAGGAGCAAAGATCGTTAATCGGAAAGTAGGGTGTTGATTTTGCTTTCGAACAAGAAAGCCGTATGCATTACTTTTATCATCGGACGCTTTGTACGCAGCTTCTATCTCTAAGCTAGAGTGAATGAGGTGCGTGTCAAGGGAAGCCACTTCCGAAAAGCCAGCTCTTAAAATTTCTTTTGTTTCTTTCTTCAGCTCCTCTACACTTTTATTTGAGGGAAACACTTCAATCCGCATCCACAAAGCATCATTTTTTTTATTGTAAATGACATCTTTTCGGGGCTCTTCTTCTGTAAACTCGTATCCTTCTAGTACGTAAAGCGTATAGTTTTGATTACTGCTTCTTTTAAGATAACCAACATCTGTTCTGCTGCTTCCTTTGTAAGGATAGGTGAAGTTTTGCTGTGGCAAGCGTTCTCTTGGAATTTCTTTTTGTGTGTTGATAAGCTCTTCGCGAAAAGCAGTTGAGCAGCCACTCATCAAACATATAAAACAAACAAGAAATATCTTTTTTTTCATAGCTGGCTTCCTTATCTATTTTCATTCATGCGTTTTTACTGAGTCAACAATTGAAATTAACTTTTTTTCATCATCAGAATTTTTAGCCGTAACCATCGTGATTTTTAAAGCAGGGTGCCCCTTTGTTTCTCTTAATACATATAGTTTTGCCGTTTCTTTTTTACTCCCAGACATAGATGCAAACACAACGGGTTGAATAAATGGGAATGTAGAAGAAATTTTTAACGATTTTCCAAACTGGTCATCAAACAATTCTTTTGAACGACCTAGATATGATTTGCTTGTACTTTCTTTCCCGGAAAGGACTTCAATTCGCATCCACGTATAGGGAGTCTTGGTTGAAAAAAGAATATCTTTTCCATTTTCTTCTTTTTGAAGCGTATATTCACCGGGCAATGAAAGAGAATATCCTTGTTCGCTTACGGTGAGCTGCTGATGTTTCTCGTTGCTTTCACTGATTGCTTTAACAGAAGGCAGTATAACCATGGTTCCGCTTATTATTAACAGAAGCGCTAAATAAAATTTTCGCATGTATATATCTCCTATTCAAAACGCTAGACAGCGTGTAATTGCTATATAAAAATGTTTTGCCATGTGAGAACCCGTAGGTTTATTTTTGACTTTTTGGTAAACCTAAAAACACAATCAATTAGTAATGGAGAGAAGACTATGAAAAACCGTAAATCAACTTCTACAGCTAATCGCCGTCAACAGCGCGTGTGTTTGGGTAATGAACGATTATTTGCAGTTGGTATTAAAGCGTTTATTGACAATACGCATGAATCACACCTAGACAAAAAAGGAGGTCATTGAGTGAAATGGTGCTTGTCAATTATTATTATTGTTTCCATTAATTTCTACGGTATTCAGGTGGATGCTGCAAAGAAGAGCAGATTTTATTATGAAAGAAAAGGAGATATCGTGTGGGAAGTTCCCATGAAAGATGAGAAGTTAATTGCGCTTACATTTGATGATGGACCAGATCCTAAATATACGCCGACTATTTTAAATTTATTGCAAAAGTACGGTGCCAAAGCAACTTTTTTTGTAGTCGGCGATCGAATAACGTCGTTTCCCAAGCTTGCTCAAAGAGAAGTTCGTGAAGGTCATGAACTTGCTAATCATACATATAGCCATTTGAAAGTAAGGGGCCAGGAAGTAGAGAGAATTGAACAAGAAATTGAAAAAGCGGATGAACGTATACAAGCTATTACAGGAATAAAACCTTACCTGTTTCGTCCGCCTACTGGCTATTATGACGATCGGGTAGTAAAAGCTGCTAAAAATCAGCAGTATACGATTATTCTTTGGTCTTGGCATCAAGATACATTTGATTGGAGAAATCCAGGCGTCGATAAAATTGTAAGTCAAGTGCTTAACCATGCCAGGTCAGGAGATATTGTATTGTTTCATGATACGGGAGGAGATCGAACCCAAACCATTGAAGCATTAAAACAAATTTTACCGAAGTTAAAGGAAGAGGGGTATAAATTTGTCACGGTCTCAGAACTTTTAAAACATCATCCCAATTATAAATCTCTTTATTTGATGCAACAGCAAAAACAGCACTCCGTTCAATAAGCGGGTGCTGTTTTTCCAGTAAAAGCTTTAGCCAATCTTTTAACTGGTTTTTCCTTCTCTTTCGTCCCCATCAGACGTATTTTTTTGGAAAAATGCTTTTACTTTATCTCGTTTTTTCTTTGAAATAAGAATATATAATGTATCACCTGCAAAAATTTGTGTATTTCCTCTAGGTGTAAGTAATTTATCATCTCGAATAACAGCAGTCACTAAAATATCTTCAGGGAGGTGAAGTTCTTCAAGCGATTTTCCTGATATATCTGCATGTTCCACGAGCTTCAACTCAATCATTTCATTTTTGGTTTTGCCCATCGAAACAAGCTCGAGACTGTGAGGAACCGTCTCTTTTTCACCTTGAGAAAGGTTTAGAAATTTGGCTAAAGGAGCGATTGTTGCTCCTTGAAGAAGAGCGGAAGTTAAGACAACAAAGAAAACGACGTTAAAAATGAGCGTGCTGTTCTCCAAACCTGCCATCATAGGATAAGTAGCCAATACAATTGGAACAGCTCCTTTTAAACCGGCCCAAGAAATAAACAGTTTTTCTTTGGATGAGTATTTAGCAAACATCATCGAAAGAAATACGCCGAGTGGACGAGCGACAAACATAAGTAAAAGAGATAACAGTATACCCTGCCAAATAATATCTAGCAGTTGATTAGGAAAGACAAGAAGGCCGAGTAAAATAAACATTAAAATTTGCATCATCCATGCAAAACCTTCGTTAAAGCGGACAATTGTGTGACGATAAGTTAGATCTGCATTTCCTACTACCACTGCCATTACATATACAGCAAGTAGACCGCTTGCTTCTACAAATGTGGAAATTCCATAGGTCAAGGCGGCCAATGACAATGTAAGAACAGGATAAAGTCCTGAAGAATCCAAATTAATTCGATTAATAATCCAAACGGATGCTTTTCCAAGTACTAAACCAAGTAATAGTCCGATTCCCATTTGCCAAAAGAAATTAAGGATTAATGAGAGGATTGGAGAGTCTGGATGTTGAATTAATTCAATAATAGAAACGGTTAAGAAGATGGCCATCGGATCATTGGAACCAGATTCTGCTTCTAGCGTGGAGTTTAGTTTTTGGCGGATGTTCTGTGTCCCGAGTACAGAGAACACGGCTGCAGCATCTGTAGAGCCAACGATTGCCCCAAATAAAAAGCCTTCAAGCCAAGTAACGCCTAAAATATATTTGGCAAGTACGCCGGTTAAAACTGTCGTAATGAGGACTCCGAAAGTAGCTAATGAAACGGAAGGGCGAACAACGCGTTTGACATCTTTCCATTTGGTCTGCACGCCTCCATCAAAAAGAATAATGATAAGCGCTAATATTCCGAATCCTTGTGTTAAAAGAGCATTGTCAAAGTAGATGTAGTGGCTAACAACCATTCCTACGATGATAAAAAGTACGAGCGAAGGGACCCCAAGGCGAGTAGAGAACTTTGCAGTAAGTACCCCTATGACAAGGAGAATAGATAATAAAAGAATTGAATGGTCTACCGTAAAATCCAAAAAATACACCTCTTTTGTTCAAAATTTTTATGTAAGCATTAAGCGAGGTTCCTCTATGATAATTGTAGCATAATGGATTTAAAACCTTGAGAAATCTGCTTATCAAAAAAAGAGATGCATAAACATCTCTTTTTTGGTCATGTATGAATAACGGGGATAGATTATTATTTGACATCTTGCTCGTGATAAAGATGAGGTGCTTTAAATGTTGCTCTCTTTTTATCGGAAGAACCTTGTTGATCGGGACGGGAACGATCGTAAATAGCTGTTCCAACAATCTCAGCCACATCTTGAAGTTTTTCTTTGCTTATTTTATCAAGGGTATCTTCAGGGGAATGATACCAAGGTTCAGACGGACTGTGAATAAATAGAGCAGCCGGTATTCCTGCCTCTGCAAAAGGAACATGATCACTTCGGCCGCCAGCTTGGAATGGCGTAGGTGATCCATTTAATCTTGTACTTGAAGCTTGAGCTAATTCTGTGACAAGGTTTGGTGTTCCATCAGCTGTATTCATCACTAAATCTCCCGCATCTCGACTTCCTACCATGTCTAAATTAAACATTCCAACAATACGATTTTTCTCATCTTCAGATAACTCACTAACATAATGCTCGGATCCTAGTAAGCCTACTTCTTCAGCTCCGAATGTAACAAATCGCAGTTCTGTATCAGTAGGAAGACTTTTAAATACGCGAGCTAATTCAAGCACCATTGCTGTTCCAGAAGCATCGTCATTTGCCCCAGGCGCTCCGGCTACAGAATCATGATGAGCGCCTACTACAATAATATCATTTGTTCCTTTTTTCTTAAAAATAGAAGGCTTAGTAGCGGTTACATTATAAGATGTTCGCTCACTTACGACAGCTCCTTCAATTTTTACTGTACCTGAAGGTTTTTCGCCTTTTTGAATAGAAGTAAGAATCTTTTCACCTTCTTCTTTGGTTACAGCAAGAGACGGAATGTAGTTATCATTAGCGCCGCCAAGCGTTCCGTTTAGCTCACCGTCTGTATTATTAAAAATAATGACGGCTGCAGCCCCTTTTTCAGCAGCATTTAATACTTTTTCACCAAAAGTAATAGTGCCTCGCTGAACTAATACAATTTTACCTGTCACATCTTTGTTTGCTAAATTATCTTTTGTACCCAGTCCTCCATCTACAATTTCAGCTGTGACATTTCCATTGGTGGTATAAGTAAAAGTTGTTGGAGAGTAGCTGGTACCGTTTACGCTTAGTGAAAAACTAGCTGCTGGTGTGTAACCGGTAAATGTAAAAGGCTCTACTGCGCTCTCATAGCCTAGTTTAGACAAACGCTTTTGAACAAATGTAGCAGCTTCGCGTTCAGATTCAGTTCCTGCCACACGAGGTTTTTTTGAGAGATACGCAATGTCTTGATAAATTTTCTCGGAATTTACTTTTTTTAATACTTTTTGTTCAGAACTTTGATTGTGAGAAACATTTGCAGAAGTAGAAGCTTGTACACTTGTAAAAGATAAAGTCAAACTTGTTGCTACAGCCAAAGAAATCACGGTTTTTTTCATTAAAATCCCCCTAAATTTATCGATGTAGTTGGTACTATTCGAATTTACAATATTAAGAAAATACAAAAAAGAGCATTATTACCTAAATGTTCCAGAGTATTCCATATCTAAATTCCTATTTTGATAGAAAAAATAATTCAAATAAAATGAAAATGCGGAAACAAATAAAGGGGATAAAAGAAACTGTGTCAAAAGTAATAAAAAAAGGTATTAGATAAGAATAAAAAAATAAGGTAAACTAGTTTAAAAGTAAGAAGAATGTTCAGAACTTAATTGATGAGACATAGAGAGTGTTCACGTAAAAAACAAAGGCTGGTGGGAAATATTGATAAAAAATAGGGAGGGTGTACGAAAAGCAGCGGCGGTTGCTGGTCTTCTGGTTGTAGGGGTGTACATCGTCTTTCAAACAATGGCATTTTTTAAAGGAGCATATGCTCTTAGCAGTTTGATAAAAGATAGTTTACTAGTGGGCATAACGGCTGGCACGTTTTATTTACTTCATAAGCGTTCGGTTCATACACAGGTGTCTGATGAACAGTATCAGCTTGCTACATTAATAAACTCAATGCCAGATTTTATTTGTTTTAAAGATGGAGCTGGCAAATGGTTGGCGGTGAACGATTTTGGAAGAGAACTTTATCATTTAAAGGGTATTGATTACAGGGGTAAAACCGATGCAGAACTTGGAGAGCTTGTGCCGTTCTTTCAAGCCGCTTTCTTACACTGTATTTCATCGGATGAAGAAGCTTGGAGAAAAAAGGAAAAGGTACGCATGGAAGAAGCATTTGAAATACCAAACGGCGAGGTCAAAACATTTGATGTTATTAAAGTACCTGTGTTTTTTGATGATGGCTCAAGAAAAGCTCTTATCACGATTGGACGAGATATCACTCAGCAAAAGCTTGCAGAAGCGCTTCTGATAAAAAAGGAAAAGCTTTCTGTAGTAGGCGAATTAGCTGCTGGAATTGCCCATGAAATTAGAAATCCGCTTACGAGTATTAAAGGGTTTGTTCAGCTCATGAAAGAAACAGACCGATCCGCGGTAGGGTATGCTAATATCATGCTTGATGAGCTGGAACGAATTAATGGTATTGTCAGTGAAATGCTCCTGTTGTCAAAACCTGAAAGTGAACATTTTCGCGTGTTTTCTCTTACAGAAGCGGTTAAGTATGTAATGAGTTTAACTTCCCATGAAGCTTTATTGAAAAACATTGACTTCTTATACGATGAACAAACAAGTAAAGCTAGTGTGTATGGAAATAAAAATCACCTTATTCAAGTATTACTTAATGTTTTTAAAAACGCAATTGAAGCCATGGATAAGCCTGGGAATATTTACATTACAATCAAAACAGCGCAGGATGACCATATTTTTATAGAAGTTAGAGATGAAGGAGTAGGAATTTCTAAAGACCGTCTAGAACATATAGGAGAACCGTTTTTTACTTTAAAAGAAAAAGGAATGGGGCTTGGATTAACAATCAGCTCCAAAATTATTCATGATCATCACGGTACCCTGCGGATTGAGAGTGAACAGAACAAAGGGACGATTGTTAAAATCCGACTGCCTCTGTATGTAAAAGATACGGCGGTTTTTGCAAGCAAATGAAATGTTGTAAACGAAAAGTAATGAAAACGTCATCCATTTCTTATTGCTAAACGCAGCCGTACATGATGTAATAAAAGAAACGAACATGTCAGGAAGGTAGCAAAATGAGACGTGCAGATCAAAAAATTATATTACCGTATACACCGGAAAATTTAAGAATGCTATTGCTTCAAGTATGTGACGGAGAAAATCCGTTTTCCCATCAAGACCTTGCGTATTGGTGTGATAAATATACTCTCCATTATTATGAGTATGAAGCGGATGAAACGCAGTGGATGAATGATATGCAGCAGACAGATAATAGGCAAGATCTAGCTAAATCTTATGCCATTGCTAAAGATATTGGCTGGCAGTGGTACTTTTATATGGCTAGAGGAACGACGCTATCTGATATTCAATATGTCGAGCTTCACGAACTAGAATTACCTAGACATTTGTTTGTAAAATGGCTGAATGAATTATATGAAATGTAATCCTATATATGAATTGTAGTACATCCGGTCTGATGAAAGAAAGGCCATCTCTGGTAACGGAGCAAAAGACCACTGAAGTACATACAAGCGTAAAATAGAAAGCTAAGGAAAATCCTTAGCTTTTTTGTTTTGTCAAAATTATTCAAAAAAACTGTCTTTAGGAAAAAATACAAAACCTAGTTGACTTATTGGTATTGTTGTATTATAAGTAATAGAGACATAAATTATGGAAAAATCACAGGGGGAACATCTATGAATAACTTATTAGTCATTCTAAACATCCTTATTATGCTGGCACTGCTTGCGGGGCTGTTTATGATGCAGAAAAAACATGTATCATTTTCAAAGCGTGTGTTTACGGCGCTTGGACTAGGGATTATTTTTGGCTTTGCTCTTCAGTGGGTGTATGGTCCGACTCATGAAGTAACGATAACGACCGCCGATTGGTTTAGCATTGTAGGAAGCGGATATGTGAAGTTTCTTCAAATGATTGTCATGCCGCTTGTATTTGTGTCGATCGTAGCGGCATTCACTCGCTTAAAATTGACGAGCAACATTGGAAAGATTAGTAGTTTAATTATTGGCATTTTGCTTGTTACAACAGCGATAGCAGCTGCTATTGGTATTTTTACAACGACGAGCTTTAATTTAGAATCTGTCCAAATTACAAAAGGGGAAGCGGAACTTCAGCGCGGAGAGGACTTAGAAAACAATTTATCTAGTCTAGAAGCAAAAACAATCCCGCAGCAAGTAGTAGAATTATTACCAGCTAACCCGTTCCTTGACTTAACAGGCGCACGTTCAACTTCCACGATTGGCGTTGTCATCTTTGCAGCATTTGTGGGAATTGCATATTTAGGCGTGAAGCGTAAAAAGCCAGAGGAAGCAGCGTTATTTTCAAAAATTATTGATACGCTGTATGCAATTGTGATGCGTGTAGTGACGCTAATTCTTCGTTTAACTCCTTATGGGGTACTTGCAATTATGACCAAAACAGTAGCAACGAGTGATGTTGATGCAATTGTTAAACTTGGAAAATTTGTTGTAGCATCATATGTCGCATTGGCAGCTATGTTTATCGTTCACTTAGTTATTCTAACAATCATCGGTGTAAATCCGATCACATATGTTAAGAAAGTATTTCCTGTATTGGCGTTTGCCTTTACTTCTCGTACGAGTGCTGGAGCATTGCCTTTGAATGTTAACACACAAACAAGACAGTTAGGGGTTCCAGAAGGAATTGCGAATTTTGCAGGTTCATTTGGTCTTACAATCGGTCAAAACGGATGCGCTGGAATATATCCAGCTATGTTAGCCGTTATGATTGCACCAACGGTAGGTATTGATCCTTTAACGCCTTCATTTATTTTCACGTTGATTGCCATTGTAGCAATTAGTTCGTTTGGCGTAGCAGGGGTTGGCGGAGGAGCGACATTTGCGGCTTTACTTGTATTATCTTCTATGAATTTGCCCGTAGCGCTAGCAGGCTTATTAATTTCAGTAGAACCACTGATTGATATGGGACGTACGGCACTTAATGTAAGTGGAAGCATGACAGCCGGAGTCGTAACTAGTAAACTAACAAAAGAGTTAGATACAAACGTATACAACGATCAAACCATCTCACCTGAAACAGCAGAAGTGTAAAAGAGATACGGCATCCATAGTTAACATTGTTAACTATGGATTTTTTTTCTTTATCCGCATAAAATAGGAAAAAATACTTATGATAACGCTTTCAAAAAAGGTTATAGTGAAAAATGTGTACGTACTTTATTTTACGGGAGGGTTTTAATTGAAACGTAGTTGGACTAAATATGCAATGGTACTGACGGCTTTACTCTTACTAGTAAGCTCTTTTTTTAGCCCGTTTATGCAATCGTTTGCATCTGCAGCGGATACCACAAAACTCACGATTCACTATCAGCCTGCTTCAAACGATACAAAAGAATGGGGATTATGGGTTTTTCCTGAAGGAGGAGAAGGGAAGCCTTACGCATTTACAGGGGAAGATCAATTTGGAAAAGTAGCGGAAGTTGAACTACCCGGTACTTATGACAAAGTAGGTTTTATTGTACGAACCGAGTCGTGGGAAAAAGATGGAGGAGACCGCTTCGTTTCAGTGGAGAACGGTGAAGGAGAAGTATGGGTAAAAAGTGGAGATGAACATACATATACGTCTCCTCCTGACGGTGAATATCGAGATTTACCGGAATTTGATAAAGTAAACGTTACCTTAAACTATCATCGGTACGATGGAGATTACAGCGGGTGGAACATTTGGACATGGCCAGGTGATGAAAAAGAAGGCAAGCAAATCGAATTTACGGAAGACACGAATTTTGGGAAGAAAGCAACTTACACAATTAACAGTGGAAGTGGTAATTTATTTGACAAAATTGGTTTTATTGTACGCCATTCTACTAGTGATAGCGATTGGGAAAATAAAGACGGAGGAAACCGCTTTATTACCAAGGTTGGGAAAGATGGGAATGTAGAAGTATGGATTGTTCAAGGGCAAAATCGAATTTATTATGATAGAGCTGTAGTAGATATCACTCGGAAAATCACGAAAGCGACTATGGATGCATTTAATCAAATTACATTAGAAACAAACGTACCGTTCGATTCTTCTAAGAGTGTAGGAGACATTGAAATTGACGGAGCTCAAATTGAGAAAGTGACACCTTATAAAGAGGGAGGAGACTCTGTTACTACTAAAGTTAAAATCATAACAAAACAGCCTCTGGACGTTACAAAAACGTATAAAGTTAAGCAAAAAGGATACGGATCAGCTGATGTAGTCAATGGAAATGTCGTGCGTACGAAAGAATTTGACGAAAAGTATGCATATAGCGGAAACGATTTAGGAAACACATATTCTAAGAAACAAACAAATTTTCGCGTATGGGCTCCAACTGCAAGCGAAGCCAAGCTAGTGACTTATTCGTCATGGAACTCGAAAGCTTTAAAAGAAATTTCTATGACTAAAAGTGAAAAAGGAACGTGGAAAGCGGAGTTAAAAGGAAATCAAGATGAACTAATTTATACGTACAAAGTAAAAATTGGGAACGTCTGGAATGAAGCGGTTGATCCATATGTACGAGCAACAACGGTCAATGGAGATCGCGGAGTCGTCGTAGATTTGGCTAAAACAAATCCGAAAAAGTGGAGTACAAATAAGCCGAAATTTAAAAATCCAGAAGATGCCATTATCTATGAACTGCACGTACGAGATTTATCGTCTCAAAAAGAGAGCGGTATCAAAAACAAAGGAAAATATTTAGGCGTAGCGGAGTGGAATACGAAAGGACCAAATGGAGTAAAAACAGGACTCAGTCATATTAAAGATTTAGGTGTAACGCACGTCCAGTTCCTGCCTATTTACGATTATCGTACGGTGGATGAAACGAAATTAAACGAGCCGCAGTTTAACTGGGGATATGATCCGAAAAATTATAACGTCCCAGAAGGCTCCTATTCAACAAACCCATATAATCCTAAGACTAGAATTATTGAGCTCAAACAAATGATTCAAACGCTTCATGACAAGCAGCTTCGCATGGTAATGGACGTTGTTTATAATCACGTGTATGCAGTGAGTGAGCATAGTTTTGATAAACTAGTTCCAGGCTACTACTTCCGTTATAAAGAAGATGGAACTCTATCCAACGGAACAGGTGTTGGAAACGACACGGCGTCTGAACGGAAAATGGTTCGGAAGTTTATCGTAGATTCTGTTGCGTATTGGGCAAAAGAGTACCACATTGACGGGTTTCGGTTTGATTTAATGGGGATTCACGATACAAAGACAATGAATGAAGTGAGAAAGAAATTAGATGAACTTGATCCTTCCATTATCGTCTTAGGAGAGGGCTGGGATCTAGGAACCGAGCTTGACGCTAAGCTCAAAGCTAACCAGAAAAACGCTCAGGATATGAAGCGCATCGCTCACTTTAATGACGGTATGCGGGATGGTCTTAAAGGCAGCGTATTTTTTGATCATGACAACGGATTTGTGAATGGAAAGCAAGGACAAGAAAAGCTCATACAGCAAAGTATAGCAGCTGGAATTGATTATGATCGTTCAACTGCCACGTATGAAGATCCAGATCAAGTTGTTACGTATGTAGAAGCGCACGATAACCATACGTTATGGGATAAGCTTCAGCTGACGAACCCTGCTGACACCGAGCAAACGAAAAAGCAAATGCACAAGCTTGCTTCTTCTATTATTTTAACATCTCAAGGAATGAACTTTATACATGCAGGTCAAGAGTTTATGAGAACAAAAGGCGGAGACCATAACAGCTATCAGTCACCCGATTCTGTCAATCAGCTAGATTGGAAGCGCCGAGCAGCTTTCAGCCAAGAAGTAAATTACATGAAGGGACTTATTGCGCTTCGAAAGCAATATTCGTCATTTAGAATGACGAGTGCACAGGCTATTCATCAAAATTTACGCTTTGTTGATGCACCAGCAAACGTAGTAGGTTATACGTTAAATGCTAAAGCTAATAAAGATAAAGCAAACGAAATAATGGTGATTCATAATGCAAATAAACAAGCTCAAACGGTTCATTTGCCTTCTAACAGAACGTGGAGATTACTTGTTGACGGCGAGCGGGCCGGAACAAAAACGCTCCGTACGGTGAAAGGAAATACAATAAACGTTTCGCCTCTTTCGACATTTGTACTAGTAAGATAAGTTTTAGATAGCTAGAATGCATGTAGAAAAATTCAGAATATTGTATGCAAAATTGTTGATTTTACTAGATAACATGGTAAAATATTCATTGTTAGCGTTTTCAAAATTCGTGGGGAGGTATGTATTTGATGCAAAATCTTGGAGCGAAAAAAGTTGAAATGAGTCCGAAAGTAGTGGAGTTTTTAAAAGGAGTTAAACAGCTATACATTAATGGCGAATGGGTAGACTCTGTTTCAGGAAAAACGTTTGAAACAGTAAATCCAGCAACGGGTGAAAAGTTGGCAGATGTAGCTGAAGCAAATCCAGAGGATATTGATCGCGCCGTCAGAGCGGCTAGAGAAGCCTTTGATCATGGACCTTGGACAAAGATGTCAGCAGCTGAAAGAAGTCGACTTATTTATAAATTAGCTGATTTAATGGAAACACATCAATTGGAACTTGCGCAGCTTGAAACGCTTGATAACGGAAAACCAATTCGTGAAACATCAAATGCAGACATTCCATTAGCCATCGAACATTTCCGCTACTTTGCAGGGTGGTCAACTAAAATGGTTGGACAAACTATTCCTGTGCAAGGAGCGTATTTTAACTATACGAGATATGAACCAGTAGGAGTTGTTGGCCAAATTATTCCGTGGAACTTCCCGCTTTTAATGGCCGCTTGGAAGCTCGGAGCCGCTTTGGCAACTGGATGTACAATTGTGCTCAAGCCAGCCGAGCAAACGCCTCTTTCTGCACTTTACTTAGCTCGACTAGCCGATGAAGCAGGATTCCCAAAAGGCGTGCTAAACATTGTGCCAGGCTACGGGAAAACAGCAGGTGAACCGCTCGTTCATCATGATCTTGTCGATAAAATTGCTTTTACAGGATCTACTGCTGTCGGAAAAGCAATTATGAAACAAGCTAGCGACTCTTTAAAGCGTGTGACGTTAGAGCTTGGAGGAAAATCACCAAACATTATCCTCCCGGATGCAGACTTAACAAAAGCTGTTCCTGGTGCGCTTTCAGGTATTATGTTTAACCAGGGACAAGTATGTTGTGCTGGAAGTCGTCTGTATGTCCAAAAAAGCTTATATGATAATGTCGTAGCTGATTTAGTTTCTCAAACGAAATCTATTAAACAAGGAAATGGATTAGCTGATGAGACAACAATGGGTCCGCTTGTATCTGCGCAGCAGCAAAAACGAGTGAAAACCTATATTGATAAAGGAATTGAAGAAGGAGCGGAAGTACTCGCAGGAGGAAACATACCGTTTGATCAAGGCTATTTCGTAGAACCGACTATCTTTGCAGATGTCGATCATTCGATGACGATTGCTCGTGAAGAAATCTTTGGTCCGGTTGTAGCTGCTATGCCGTTTGACGATCTTGATGATTTGATTGCCAAAGCAAATGATACAGCATATGGTCTAGCAGCAGGCGTCTGGACACAGGATTTAAAGAAAGCACACTATATTGCTCATGGTATTAAAGCGGGTACAGTTTGGGTGAACTGTTACAACGTATTTGATGCAGCAAGCCCGTTTGGAGGTTATAAGCAGTCGGGAATTGGTCGTGAAATGGGAAGCTATGCGCTTGATAATTACACTGAAGTGAAAAGCGTATGGATCAATATGGAATAATAAGTAAGATTTTTTGTGAAAATCAATAGCATATCTTTGTGTGAAAAAGAGTAGTCTTTAGTGGACTACTCTTTTATTTGTTTAAGTCCCGCATTTTTAGAAAAGGAGTGATAACATTGCCGGTTATACAGGGCCCCTCGTCGTATAAGCTTACCGGTCACCTGCAAAAGTTTAGAGAGAACCCATTGGGTTTTTTGGAAAACTTGACTCAGTATGGAGAAATTGCAACATTTAGAGTTGCGCACAAACGCTTTTATGTAACGAGAGACCCTCAACTTATTAAAGATGTAGTCATTACAAACAGCAAGGCGTTTCAAAAAATTAAACTAACGCATATGTTTAAAACGCTGCTGGGTGAAGAAATGTTATGGACAGATGAAGCATTATACATGAGCCCCATTCAACCCTCACAACTTAAACAACATCTAACTTATAATAAGGAAGCAATCGCAAAAATAATTGAAAAGCATACGGAAACGTGGGAAGAAGGGCAGCTTCGAACGATAGTAAAAGACATAAGACAGATAGTCGTAGCTGTACTCCTTCAACTTGTATTTGGCATTTCGATTGAGGATAAAGACAAAATTCACTATGTTCAAGCGCTTATGAGAAAAAAAGAAAAGTTAGGCAAAATTTATATTCGTCTACCCTTGCACCAGCCTGACTCAGATGAGCAGCTAGAACAACTCCTTTTTGAACGCGTTCAAATGCGTGTTCAAAACAAAACCGAAGGAAATGACTTACTGCAGTGTGTATTAAATTCTCACGGGGAAGACATCGATGAAAGAGAAATATACGAACAGCTAAATTCTATATTCCTTTCGATGTATGAAATGATTACGCACGTATGCAGCTGGTCTATTCATTTACTGTCTCAAAATATTAGGGAGCACCTTCAGCTGCATAAAGAAATTCAAGCCTATGCTAGCGGTGAATCACTTTCAACCAAAAATTTGACCTATATGCGCAAAATAATTGCTGAAAGCATGAGGCTGTATCCGCCTCTTTGGCTATTTGGGCGTCAAGCACGTGAAGATATACAAATAGATGGTTACAGCATTAAAAAAGGGGAGATTATGTTAATTAGCCCTTATATGATGCATCGCCATGAAGATTATTTTTTAGAGCCAAGTGAATTTTTACCTGACCGTTTTGAAAAAGGAGGATCCATTGATGTCCCAAGCTATATGTATATGCCGCTTGGGATTGAGCATCAAGCGGAAAGAGGCATGGACTATATCACTGAAATAGTAACTATTTTTCTGTCAGAAATGACAAAGCGCTTTTTATTTCAACTGACTAAGCCCGAGCCTATTGCTCCGATGGCGGGCGTTATGCTGAATATGAAAGAAGAACTGGATGTGAATGTTCACAAAGTTCACACGCAGTCTTGAATGAACGGGAATCCTTTCCCTCTTTATATCAGGCTGTCAATTTATTGACACATCCTGCATTGAGATTTATCATAGGATAATATTTGATAGAGATTACTGAAGGATTTTTAGAGGGGACTATGGATAAAACAATTAAACAGTTAGTGTCGCTAGTTGAAACATCATTACTAACGCAAGTTAAGATTCAAAGTGAAAGTGACTATGATCCAGTTGAAGTTACGAACAAAACAAAAGAGTGGGTACTTATTGGTAAAGGAAACTATGCCGGTGTGTTTACGCACGAGAATTATCCTGAATTTGTCGTAAAAGTATACGGAAGAGACGTTTATGGTGTAAAAAAAGAAGCGCAAGTGTATAGAAAGCTGGGCGTTCACCCAGCTTATTCTCAACTTTTTCATGAGGGAAAGACGTACTTGATTTTAAAAAGACTTACAGGTGTTACTTTGTATGATGCTGTACAGCGGGGAATAAAGATTCCAGAACAAGTCATAAAAGATGTGAACAAAGCTTTGGACTATGCAAGAAGCCAGGGGTTAAACCCGTATGATGTGCATGGCAAAAATGTCATGATGAAAGATGGAAGAGGATATGTGGTGGATATTTCTGACTTTTATAAGGAGGGTATTGATAAAAAATGGACAGACCTTGTAAAAGCTTATTACACCTTTTATCCGTTTATTGATAAATACCATATCCGCTTGCCGTATCCGCTTTTAAACGTTATCAGAAAAGCATATCGTCTATATCGTAGAATCAAATCAAAAAGGAGTTTCCGCTAAAGGGAACTCCTTTTTAAGATGAAATACAGCGCAGTACGTGCTGCTGTTCAAAAGTTGGTTTTAATTTGAATAGAATGGTTTGTAGTATTTCAGATTGATAGACAAATTTCAGCGTATGTTTAAGGGAAAGAGGATGTAAGAAAGAACGTATTCTTTTTTCAGCATAACGTATCACCTGTTCTTCATAAAATAAAGTACGTGCGGAGATTTTAGCGTGAATATCTTTTGTTAGTTCGATTGTAAACTGGATAATCATTAAATCAGTGTCTTTACAGTATTTTTCTAGTAGCATAATATCACCTCCATTTTGTCAACTCATTTACATAATCTTAATATAAAATTTACAAATGTCAATAAAACACGGAAAAATAAATGGTAAGACTGTTCTTTTTATATGTTGAATAAACAACAACGTTACAGAGGTGAGTAAAGTTGAATATTAACGTCGGGTTTGCAATTTTAGCTGATATTGATAATAAGATGACGGCTGCTATTTATGTGGAAAATCAAATTGTAGCGATTATAGCTGGACCTTCAGATATTCTGTATGAAAAGTTGAAAAAAGTGTTTTTATAATAGAGAAAAGATGTAATTGTAAATATGATTCATAAAAAGCTTAAAAATTCTATGAAATAGTCGAAATAAAAGATGAGGATAAAATACACAAAAAGAAAGAACAGGAAGTTAAGGATAGGAGAATTACATATGGATAAAACATCTTTTATTGGACTGATTTTAGGAATAGCCTCTCTTATTGTAGGCATGTTTTTCAAAGGGGTTAATCCATCTGTGTTAGGAAATCCGGCTGCTATTTTAATTATTATTGTCGGAACCGTCGGAGCAGTAGTGATTGCATTTCCTTCAAATGAAATCAAAAGAGTCCCAAAACTGTTTGGTGTCCTGTTTAAAGAACAAAAAATGCTGCAGCCCGTTGATTTAGTATCCATGTTTTCAGAATGGGGACAAGTTGTTCGAAAAGAAGGGTTACTATCACTTGAAGCCCAAATTATTGATGTAGATGACCCTTTCTTAAAAAATGGTTTGAATTTAGCTATTGATGGTCAAAGTGCGGATTATATACGAGACGTGTTGTCTGAAGAAATTGATGCTATGGAAGAGAGACATCAAACGGGTGCAAGTATTTTCGCTTTAGCAGGTACATATGCTCCAACTCTGGGTGTACTTGGAGCTGTTATAGGGTTAATTGCTGCGCTTGGGAACATGGAAGATACGGATACGCTAGGACATGCGATCAGCGCGGCGTTTGTTGCTACGCTTCTTGGTATTTTTACTGGGTATGTACTATGGCATCCGTTTGCAAATAAACTGAAGCGTAAATCGAAACATGAAGTAAAGGTAAAGTATATGATGATCGAAGGAGTGCTTTCACTTCTAGAAGGAGAAACACCGAAAGTAATTGAGCAAAAGCTGGCTTCCTATTTGCCAACAGCGGAACGTAAAAAGCTTCTTCAAGAAAGCGAAGTGGGCATAAATGAGTAGACGCAGAAAACGAAAGCATGAAGAGGACCATGTTGACGAAAGCTGGCTGCTTCCTTACTCAGATTTGCTTACACTTTTACTTGCTTTATTCATTGTATTGTTTGCAATGAGCTCAGTGGATGCGCAAAAATTTAAAAACCTTTCCCGCGCATTTAATGAAGCGTTCGTTGGAGGAACGGGCGTGATGGAATTTCAATCTCTGCAGGAATCTGAAGAAGCGGTTCAGCCTTCAAATACTCCTGCAGCTAAAAGTACGGAAAAAACAAATGAAGTAGAGACAGCTCCCAATCAGTCTCCTGCTTCTTCACAATCGTTAACGAGCGAACAAAAGGAGCAAACCATTCGAGAAGCTGATCAAGAAGAGCTTCAGCAAATTCAATCTAAAATTAATGCGTATATTCAAAAGAAAAACTTAACAAATCAATTGCAGACTTCGCTAACAGATGAAGGTCTCTTAATTTCCATTCGAGACAATGTATTGTTTGATTCGGGAAGAGCACAAGTTCGGAGTGAAGATACAAAAATCGCAAATGATATTTCAGAGCTTTTGGTGATTGATCCTCCTCGTAATATTATTATTAGCGGTCACACCGATAACGTACCTATTCGGAACGCTGGTTTTGAATCCAACTGGGAGTTAAGCGTGATGAGAGCCGTTAACTTTATGAAAGCTATCTTAAAAAACGATAAGCTTAATCCAAGCATGTTCAGTGCAAAAGGGTTTGGAGAGTTCAAACCCGTGACATCTAACAATACAGCAGAGGGGCAAGCGAAAAATAGAAGGGTTGAAATATTGATTACTCCTCGTACAATTAAACAGCCGTAAAAGCAGGACTGCTTTTACGGCTGTTTTTCTATGTGTTATAAAGCTAAGAGTCTTCTCTTCTCAAAGTTTCCTCGTACTAGTTTGAGATCCATTCCATCTAAAATCAAATCAATGAGAGCGCCTTTAAAGACATCCGCTGTTTTTTTCTTATCATTGGACTGCAAATATTGCACGCGATACCACTTGTCTTCAACTTGAAAGTACATAAAACGACCGTGTGTAAAGTCAATCCAGAACTTTGTAGGTTGTCCATTGAGATTTTTATAAACATATCCCCAGCTTCGTCCTTGGTGAGCGTCCTTCATTTTAGGGCGAGCTGTATTAAATACTTCGTAATATACTTTGTGCTTAATATCATAGAGCATCATGTGACGGTCCTCCTATCTATAGACGTGCTAGCAGGTAAAGATATATTTGTATACAACAAGTATATTAAGATGAAAAGAATCGTAGACTATTTTTTTGAGACAAGCAGGAGCGAAGGTAAATGAAAAAGACAGTTTAAATTAGCTCAATTATTCCGCTTTTTTTATACTGTAAGTAAATGAGTTAAATAAGGAGGAAAAAATGAAACGAGTAGGAATAGTAGGTGCAGGAATGACCGGCCTTACAGCTGCGGCTGAATTACAAAAAGCAGGAATAGAGGTCTTTCTTCTTGATAAGGGCAAAAGTGTAGGGGGACGAATGGCTACACGAAGAGTAGGGGATGGAAAAGCAGATCACGGAGCTCAATTTTTTACAGTGAGATCCGATGAATTTCAGCAAGCCGTAAATAAATGGATAGCTGATAGAAAGGTTAAGAAGTGGTTTGGTGAGCATCACCCTCGTTATCAAAGTATAAATGGCATGAATGCATTAGCTAAATATTTAGCAAAAGATCTACGCGTATACTTGAATCGAAAAGTTCAAACCATTGACTTTCAAAACGGAAGGTACCAGCTGTATACAGAAGAAAATGAGATTTTTGAAGCGACTGATATCATTCTTACACCTCCGTCTCCTCAGGTTATTGAGGTATTTAATAATAGTAAGCTGCAAGCGGACCAATCTATTCTTAAAACACTTAAATTTAGTCCCTGCTTGGTTGCTATCGTGGAGCTTTACACAGAGATGCTGTATAGTGATCATGGTCAAATCACAAATCCATCTAGCACAATCCAAAGAATTGTTAATCATGAGCAAAAAGGAATATCAAAGACGCCCGTTCTTAGCATATATATGAATAAAGACTGGTCAGAAAAACATTTTGATGAACATGAACGTGAGTTGCTGCCGATGATAAAAAATGAAATAAAAGAATGGATAGGTGCAAATCATATTAAAAGCATCCAGATAAAGAAATGGCGCTATGCAGAGGTTGAACAAGTTCTTCATCAGCCCTTTGCTAAAATTATGCCGTCGCTACTGGTGGCAGGAGATGCTTTTTTAAGAAGGGAAGACGAGACGAATCACTCACGGTTAGAGAGCGCATATTTGTCAGGCAAATCGGCAGCCGCTGAATTAATGGAAAAGAACATCTAGAAAAAGGAGGGACCAAGAAGTGAAAAATAATTGGATAATGAAACAAACGTGGAAAGATTTACTGTTTATTCATTGGCCTGTAGATCCGGCATTTTTGGCTTCTTTATTGCCGAGTCAGTTAGAGCCTGACACCTATAATGGTCAAGCGTGGATTGCGCTTGTGCCTTTTACGATGACAGACATTCGATTCAAAGGAACGCCCGCCGTGCCCATCTTTTCACGGCTATATGAGCTAAATGTGCGTACCTATGTTACATATAAAGGGGAAAAAGGCGTTTATTTTTTTAGTTTAGACGCAAGCAATCCACTAGGAGTATGGATTGCTCGTCAGTTTTTTCACTTGCCTTATTACCACGCTGCTATGACATTCAACAAAACTCAGAACTATATTTCTTTTCAGTCAGTTCGAACGCACAGAGACTCAAAAAAAGAGCGAGTAAAGCTTACATATAGAGGTACTTCTCCCTCCTATCGCAGTAGAAAAGGAGAATTAGCTCATTGGCTTACAGAGCGCTATTGCTTATTTACCACTCACCAAGGAAATGTCTACAGAGGAGACCTTTATCATGATCCTTGGGAGCTGCAAAAAGGAGAGTGTGAAATAAGAGATGATTCTATCACTCAGCCTTTTTTGCGTCCGGCGGACTATCATAATTTAACTGTACACTACGCAAAGAAAGTAACTGCTTATTTTTACCCGTTTAAGAAAGTATAGGCATCAAAATAAAATTAAAAAATCTTCATAGCCTTCTTCTTTAAGCTTCTCTTTTGGAATAAAGCGAAGAGCCGCAGAATTTACTTGATAGTATTCGCTGTTTTCTTCTGTTAAAAGTAAACCAAGATAGTTATCTCCTTCTTTGCTTTTTAGCGCTGTTGAATGCTGAGCCGGCACTTTTTTTATGTTTCCGTATAAGATAGGACGCTTAAAAATGGGCCAGCCTGTATGAGAAGGAAGCTGATCTGACGTTTTGAACAGTGCTTCTCCAGTTAGAAGGTCAACGTAAATTCCTTTTTTTTTGTTATTCCAATATAAATTTGTAAAAGGGGGTTCGGTTCCGTTTTCCTGCGTAACAAAATATTGCATAGGCGTTAGGAACTTTTTAAGGTAAGAGCGGTCCTTGGGCCAATGCTGCGTCAGAAAATCAGTTCGCCCCGAGCCTTCTTTGTATAATTTATAGTGAAATGCATTTTTTCGATAATAATCCTGCTGCTGTTCTTCTGCTTCGTAAAAAGAAGAAAAAGGTAAAATAGGTGTGACGATAGGGTTCTTAAAACGTCCGCTTTGGGCGAGCTTTCTTTTAGAATCGAGAGCCACTTCTTTTTGCTTTTCGTTATGATAAAAAATAATGGCTCGATACGATGGTCCGCGGTCTGAAAACTGTCCGGCGGAATCCGTAGGGTCAATTTGCTGCCAATACAGGTTAAGCAGCTCTTCAAACGTAATTTGAGAAGGATCCCATACAATTTGCACGGCCTCTACGTACTCGCTTTCCTGTTTAGCTTCAGAAGCGATTTGTTCATCTCTAGCGTAGCCCGAGCGGATACTAATGATTCCTGTAAGCTGATCAAAAGGAGCGACCATGCACCAAAAGCATCCTCCTGCAAACGTTGCATATTCTTTCATGTTACTTTCCTCTTTTCGTTGAATAAAATAAATGAAAATATATTTATATATTAAAATGTATAAACAAACAGAAAGCGCTTTATAACGTGTCTTGTAAGAAAGCACACTCTTATGGTATTATGACCACTGGATAAAAGAAAGATGGCTTATTGTTTACGCGAGTATCCTTATTTTATGTTCTTAAAAAGATGCAGTTTATTGTTTAAGTACTCATAGAAATACATACGTTGGAGCAGTAAGAGGAACAATTAAAAAATAAGGACGTTTTGCTCTTAAACGATACCACATTCCAGAATCTACATACCAGTTTAGGAGGAGCTAGTTTGAACACAACCCGTTTACCATCTATGTGGGAAATAATGATTGTGCTTGCTTTATTTTTAGCTGTTGTTATTTCGTTTGCAACTGTTTTTGATTTACCTATTCAGCTCGCTTTATTTATTTCATGGTTTATTGTTATGGCGCTAGGAGTACGACTTGGGTATACGTATAATCAGCTGCAAGGGGCCATTACAAGAGGAATATCAAACGGCTTAGAAGCTATTTTAATTTTATTAGCCGTCGGTACGTTAATTGGAACATGGATTGCCGGAGGAGTTGTTCCTTCTCTTATTTATTTTGGATTAGAGTTTATTAATCCAACATTCTTTTTACTTGCTACACTTATCATTTGCTCTATTACCTCGATTTCAACAGGAACATCTTGGGGAACGGTTGGTACAGCCGGAATCGCGATGATGGGAATCGGACAAGGCTTAGGTATGCCGCTTCCTTTAGTAGCTGGAGCCGTGATTTCAGGAGCTTATTTTGGAGACAAGCTTTCTCCTCTTTCTGATAGTACCATTTTATCTGCGTCAATGGCCCGAGTGAACGTTATCGATCACGTAAAAGCAATGTTAGTATTGGATATTCCTGCTTATCTCATTACGGCAGTATTATTTACGGTAACAGGGTTTATGTATGGGGGAAAAGATTTTGATGCTGGACGGGTAGAAGAATTAAAATCTTCGCTGTTGGATACATTTCACATCAGCGGGTGGATGCTGATTCCGGCTTTGGCTGTCATTGTCCTTTTAGCATTAAAGAAACCTTCTCTTCCAGCAATTGCGGTTGGTTCATTATTAGGAATTATATGGGCAGTTGTCTTTCAACATATGGATGTGGCGAGCGCATTTAATACGGCTTATGAAGGATTTAAAATTAATACCGACAACACATTTTTAAGTGAGCTATTAAATCGTGGCGGAATTTTAAGCATGGTCGGTTCTATTATTGTCATTATTTTTGGACTAGGATTTGGCGGGTTATTAGATGAGCTCGGCGTCTTAGAAGTCCTGCTATCTAAATTTGAAAAAATTCTTGTCAATTCAGGAAACGTTACGGCTTCTACTATTTTCGTTGGATTATTAGGAAATATATTTGGTTGTGCGATGTATGTTTCATTAATTTTAACACCGAAAATTATGGAGAAAAGTTACGATAAGTTAAGAATACAGCGTCTAGTGCTTGCCCGTAACTCAGAAGTAGGGGGAACCTTAACTTCTGGAATGGTTCCGTGGACGGATAACGGTGTATTTCTAGCTACAACGCTTGGGATCTCTACATTCGCTTATCTGCCGTTTATGTGGCTCAGTTTTGTCTCTATTATTTTGGCGATTGTTTACGGATATACAGGGAAATTCATTTGGTACGTAAAAGAAGAAAAACAGCGTTCTGCTATAGCAAAATAAAAGAGGCTGGGACAAAAGAGTTTTAGTTGAAGAAAAATCCGAACGATGAATTGAGATTCTTAATGAAGAATCAACTTCGTTCGGATTTTTTCATTGGTATGATAAACGTAGGTTTCATGTATTTCGTTTCTTCTAGCTGTTGATCGAATTGATTTAGTCATGTCTCGAGTTCTTTTTGATCAAATCATTTCTGGGTATTCGATTTTCCAGTGAACATTTTGAAGGTAAAGCTGAACATCGGCCTTTTTTTTCTGCTGCAGAAGTTTTAGAATATGGCGGTGATGTTCATTCATTACGCGTAAAATGGCGTATAGCTCTTTGGTGTCATCGCTAAAGTACGTTTGTCTGATGAATCCGTCTTGTAAAGACATAAGCTGTTCTTTTAAGGTCACATTATCGCATCGGTTCAAATATACTCGATGAAAATACGTTTGATATTTTTGATAATCCTGATAATTTTCTGATTCAATCGAAACATCGATTTTTTTAATAAGCTCATCCATCTTCGTAAAATCTTCTTCAGTTAAGTGATCAATCGACAAGGCAGCTGCCAGACCATCTAAAGCACCGACGATTTCAAATACTTCTAGTTTTTTGTGTGTATCAATTTCCTTTACAGTAAACCCTCTGCGCGGTCTGTATTCTAATAGGTTGTCTGAAGCTAATTTAATAAGCGCTTCTCTTACAGGCGTTCGGCTGACATTCAGCTGAGAACAAATACTGGCTTCATTTATTTTGTCGTTAGGCAGCAGTGTACCGTCTTGAATTTGACTTGCTATGTAGTTATATACATGATCCTTTAATGAATGATAAATCATAGGCCCCTTGTTCATTGTTTCCCCCTAAAATAAATATCGCATCAGCCGTTCCTTCTCTTCATGTCATGGTGACGAAAGAGTATAAAAATAGCATGAAAGAACGTACGGGTGTAAAAATAATCATATCATATCACTTCATTTAATCTTAGTTAGAATATAAAAAATAGAATTATTGAAATATTTTTTACTATTCATTGTTGTAAAAAATCTGAAAAATGATATAATCGTAAAAAGATTTAAGAAGTGTATATTGTATACAATATACAAAATTCGTACATATCGAAGAAATAGAGCCTATTCCTGAAGAGAAGAGACTATAGAGAATATGTAAAAAAACCAAGTTTTTGGATGGGTTTACTATAAAAAAAGGAGGTACATAATGGGTGAGAATACAACATCTATGAATCAGTTACAAAGAAAAATGAAAAGCCGTCATTTATTTATGATTTCCCTTGGCGGTGTTATCGGTACGGGGTTGTTTCTTAATTCTGGCTATACAATTAATGCAGCAGGTCCTGGGGGAACGCTCCTTGCTTATTTAATCGGTGGATTAATTATGTATTTAGTCATGATATGTCTAGGGGAGCTAAGCGTAGCAATGCCTGTGTCAGGATCATTTCAAGTATACGCTACAAAGTTTATAGGGCCGGGAACTGGTTTTGCGGTGGGCTGGCTCTACTGGCTGACTTGGGTAGTATCTGTCGGTTCGGAGTTTACAGCGTCTGGGCTGCTTATGCAAAGATGGTTTCCTGACGTTTCGGTTTGGATATGGAGCGCGCTGTTTGCTCTTTTATTATTTGGTTTAAATGCAACATCTGTACGTTTTTTCGGCGAAACAGAATTTTGGTTTTCAAGTATTAAAGTATTAACGATTATTGTATTTATTATTTTAGGCGCAGCAGCGATGTTTGGATTCATTCCCCTTAGCGGTCATGAAAAAGCGCCGATGCTTTCTCATTTTACAGGAGAGGGCGGTTTATTTCCAAATGGACTTATGCCTGTATTAATTACGATGGTTTCCGTAAGTTTTGCTTTTTCAGGAACAGAATTAATTGGTATTACGGCGGGAGAAACCGAAGATCCAGAAAAGAACATACCTCGAGCCATTAAAAATATCATTTGGCGTACATTCTTCTTCTTTATCGGCGCCATGTTTGTACTATCTGGGTTGATCTCATGGAAACAAGCAGGAGTGTTAGAAAGTCCTTTTGTGACGGTGTTTGATCAAATAGGTATTCCTTATGCAGCAGATATTATGAACTTGGTTATTTTAACAGCTTTACTATCAAACGCTAATGCAGGCTTATATGCATGCTCGAGAATGCTCTGGTCATTATCCGATCAAAAAATGGTTAGCAGCTGGCTAGGGAAAGTAACGTCTAAAGGAGTTCCATTTAATTCGTTGCTTATCAGCATGGGAGTGGCTTGTCTGTCCTTGCTGTCAAGCGTGGTTGCACCAACTACTGTTTACTTAGTATTAGTTTCTATTTCTGGATTTGCGGTGGTAGCTGTATGGATGGCTATTGCAGCTTCTCATTTTATGTTCAGAAGACGCTATATTAAAGAAGGAAATGATGTATCAAAGCTTGTTTACAAAGCTCCTTTATATCCTCTCGTTCCTATCTTAGCATTCGTTTTATGCTTTGCTGCTTGTGTAGGACTTGCTTTTGATAAGAGTCAGCGTATCGCATTATACTGCGGTATCCCATTTGTCCTTTTTTGTTATCTGTTTTATTATTTAAAAAGTAAAAAAGAAAACGGAAAAGGTGACAGTCAGCCTATAGCAAAATAAAAAGCAGAAGACCTAGGTCTTCTGCTTTTTTTTGCATACAAAAACACCCTATCCATCCGTACTGGTTAAGTGTCCCGCAACAAGCGAAATTGAATTGGATAGGGTGCGTATCTATATAGTAGAGAAAGAGGCGCCATTTGTCAAACTTATTTAGCGGCGCCTTATTTAAAAATAGAAAAAAGAAAAGTTTTCACTGTTTTTTCATTTTCACTATGTATAGTAAGGGATGTAAAGAAAAGATATTCGCAGCAGCACGTCGTACAAATCCATAGAACGTAAAAGAAAGGAGGAAGTCAAATGGCTAAGCGGGATGCGTATTTTGATAACGTGAAATTTATCTTAATTGTACTGGTAGTGTTTGGCCATTTGTTAACTCCCTTCATTAATGATGAACAGTGGTTACGAACACTCTACATATTTATTTATACTTTTCATATGCCAGCGTTTATTTTAATAAGCGGATATTTTGCAAAAGGATACCGAAAGAAAGGATATATGTGGAAGATGGCGAAGAAAGTATTACTTCCTTATATTATCTTTCAACTTATCTATGCGGTATATGATTATAAACTGTATGATGAATCGTCATTTGAAGTTTCAGTATTTCAGCCAGCTTGGTCACTGTGGTTTTTACTAAGTTTATTTTGTTGGAATGCGATGCTGTTCATTTTTACAAAGATCAAATATCCTTTAGCTGTCGCGGCAGTTTTAGGAATTATGATTGGCTTATGTGAACCGCTAGAAACAACGTTAAGTCTTTCTAGAACATTTGTATTCTTCCCCTTCTTCTTAGCAGGGTTTTATATGAAAAAAGAACATTTTAAAAAGTTGACGTCTGTTTCTTGTAAGAAAATAGCTGGAGGCACATTGCTCATTATTGCTCTGTGGATCCAGTACGTAGCACCGGATTTTGAGAAGGAGTGGCTATTTGGTTCAAAATCTTATGCCTCCTTAGGTGTAAATCAAGTAGAGGGAATGATCATTCGTACACTATTTTATAGCATCAGCTTAGCAATGACGGTTTCCTTTTTAGCTTTGACCCCTACACAGACGATGTCTTTTACATCTCGAGGTGCTCAAACCTTTTATGTGTATTTGCTACATGGATTTCTGATTAAATATATTCGCTTATCTTCTTTTGGAGACTGGATAGAAAGTGTACAAGGATACAGCATTCTTTTGATTGGAGCTTGTGGAGTGGCGTGGCTGTTGTCGAGTAAATACGTATCTACGATTGCAAGGCCTTTAATTGAGCTTAAACCGTTACCAACGCGCAAAAGTTTAAGTTTAGGTAAGTAATGAGAAATGGAAAAGGAGTTTAATGATGTCTAAAAACAAAATAATTATGATTATCGCAGCCGTTGTCATTATTGCTGCAGTAGCTATTGGTGCCGTAGCAATGAATAAATCAAAGGTAGTTGCTACCGTTGGTGATGAAAAAATCACAAAAGATCAGCTGTATGATGCTCTTCTTGCTCAAGGAGGATCAAGCGTCCTTGATTCACTAATCGAACAAAAAGTCATTTCAAAAGAAGCAGCTAAACAAAATATTAAAGTAACCGATAAAGAAATTAATGCTGAATTAGAAAACCTTAAAAGTCAGTACGGTGGAGAAGATGCACTAAATCAAGCATTAGCATCTAGCGGTGTAAAATTGTCAGAGCTGAAAAAAGATTTAAAGACGAATATTGAAGCAAAAAAAATGGTCGAGTCGACTATTAATATTAAAGATAGTGAAATAAAATCGTACTTTAATCAAAATAAAGATTCACTAGCTACAGAAGCACAGGTAAAAGCTAGTCATATCTTAGTAGCAGACGAAAAAACAGCAAAAGAAGTAAAGGCAAAGCTTGATAAAGGAGAAGATTTTGCAAAGCTAGCAAAAGAATATTCAACGGATACAGCTTCTAAATCAGATGGCGGAAACCTTGGATACTTCAAAAAAGGCGATATGGTCGAAGCTTTTGCCAACAAAGCATTTTCAATGAAGGTAAATGAAGTAAGTGATCCTGTTAAAACAGAATACGGTTACCATATTATTAAAGTAACAGGCAAAAAAGAAGCGCAAAAAGCAACATATGAAAACAGCAAAGCAAAAATCAAGCAAACGCTGCTTGATCAAAAATACCAAACAGAGTATCCAACATGGTTACAAAAGCTAAAGAAAAAGTATGATATTACAAACAAACTTGATTCATAAATAATACCTTAACGAAATGAGGGGATGGATATGAAACAAACAGCGTCTTATAGCAAATTAGAAAAAATCGTCGAACAATTGAAGCACAGAGGTGTACGAGCTGAAATATGCCGGCGTGTTGTAAAGGTCACAGAAACTGTTAATGGATCAAATCCTTCATATTCAAATCAAATCGTTAGTCATTCATAAAAGTACAAAAGACGCGAACGGCTGAACAGCAGTTTGCTCTCGTTCTTAATACAGGTAGGGAAAATTAAAATGAAAAGAGATCAGTAGAGGCAGCTTGTTTCTGCTGATTCTTTTTGTATAATAAAGTAAACAAAAGGATGCAGGGAAATGTATCAAACGAAGGAAGGAGTTACGCAGAATGAACGTACTGCTAGCAGAAGATGATTTGCAGCTAGGTGAATTAGTTAGTTATATGCTGAAGAAAAAAGGAGGCTATAACGTCGAATGGGTGACGGAAGGGAATGATGCATATGACTATGCATCTGAAGCACATTATGATGTGTTAATTCTTGACTGGATGATGCCCAATGGAGACGGAATCGATGTATGTAAACGTCTAAGAAAAGAAGGATACGCCGGGGCCATTCTTATGTTAACAGCAAAAGATGCGGTTCAAGATCGTATACAAGGCTTAGATGCGGGAGCGGATGATTACGTTATTAAGCCATTTGAAATTGACGAGCTGCTTGCAAGGCTTCGCGCTTTGGCTCGTCGTAATTATGCACCAATTTTAGAAGAAGAAGTAGAGATTGCCAGCATGATATTAAAAAGAGCAAGTCAAACCGTGCAGTTTGACGAGGAGTTTATTCAATTAAGTCCTCGTGAATTTCAACTGCTAGATTTTTTAGTAAAAAACAAAGGACAAGTTCTTTCCCGGGATATTATTTTAGACAGGGTATGGGGATATGAATCAGATGTTTCGATTAAAACGATTGATGCGACGGTTAAACTTTTGCGAAAAAAACTAGAGAAATTTAACAAACAAGATCTTATTCAAAGCATTCGCGGAGTAGGCTACAAAATTGAAAGCTAAACTTCTTACGAGGGCTAAACAGAAAGTAAAACAAAAAGTAAAGCAAGATTTATTCAGCCAGACGCAAAATCGTTTAACATTCCGATACAGCGCATTGCTAATGCTGTTTCTGCTTTTATTCGTATTTATTGTTTATGCATTGGTGTATGTGGTTGTATCCAATAGTCAGCAGCAAAACTTAAATAGCATGTTAAAACAAGAGTCTCGAATTGTCCAAAGCATCTTAATTAAACAAGCGGTAAACAGTTCGAATCAACAGTCGAAAGAAGAGTATAAAAACATTGTCGTAGCCGGTGAAGACCAGTTTTTTTATTATGTCATCAGTCCTGAAGGGGACCTTATTATGGGCAACGAAGCGAGTGAGCGTCTTCGCTCTAACTTGTTAGATTTAATTGATGGATGGATCCCTATTGAAAACGAAGTGCGAAAAGAACGAATAAAAGCCCCGCGTCCTAGTTTTGAGCACATCGAAGGAGTAAAAGGGCAAAACGGGGAAGGCAAAATAGATATTGATTTAATGATGGCGGGGGAACCTATTTTTTATAAAGGCCAATTTTTAGGGATGCTTTATATTGGAAAAGACGTTTCGTTTCTTTATCAGCTGTTAAAGTGGCTCCTCATTATTATGCTGAGCCTTACGGTACTGTTTGTAGGAGTAGCCATTTATATCAGCCGCTTAATGTCAAAACGTGCCATGGTCCCAATTGAAACAGCTTTCCAAAAGCAAAAAGAATTTGTGGCGGATGCATCCCATGAGCTAAGGACACCGCTTAGCGTTATGCTTTCTTCTATCAACGCTTTAGAAATGCAGGAGGAAGTAACAGAAGATCCCTTCTCTAAAAAATTAATTAATAATATGAAAGCTGAAGTGAAGCGGATGACGAGTCTCGTCAGTGATTTACTTACGCTTGCACGCTCAGACTCTAATAAAGTAGAAAAAGCAATGATGCCATTTGATATTACAGATGCGGTACAAAAGGTAATGGAATCGGTTGAAACTCTAGCGATTTCTAAACATATTGATTTGCAGCTGGATACGCCTGAAAAATTAGTCGTAACTGGAGATCAAGAGCGTCTCACTCAGCTGATTTACATTTTGTTAGACAATGCGATTAAATATACGACTCCTCATGGAAGTGTAAACATTCAAGTGGTTCAGCACGGGAGTGAATGTACATTAAAAGTACGTGATACAGGGGTTGGAATTCATCCCGACGAAAAGGATCGAATCTTCGACCGCTTTTATCGTGCTGATAAATCCCGATCCCGTCAAATGGGAGGTCACGGGCTAGGCCTAGCAATCGCTAAATGGATCGTAGAAACACATAAAGGCAAAATTGATGTAGAAAGTGAACAAGAAAAAGGAAGTACATTTACAGTAAGGTTGCCAATGTCACAAAAAGTAAAAAAGAGTTAAAAGAGACTGTGACAAAATTAGTTGAAGGAAGATCCGAACGAGTTTGATTCTTGATGGAGAATCAAACTCGTTCGGATTTTTTTATGGTTAGAGTGGAGGTAGGTTTCATTTATCCAATTTGTTCGTCCGTTGATTTAGTTATGTCTCCATCTCTTTTCAGTTAGTGAAAGTGACCAAATGAAAAAGAAAAGTTTAGACAAAATGGCGAATGAAAAAATCGGATAATTCAGTTATATTAACTGGCGTAATAATCAGTCTGTGTGTCAGGGTTCTTTACAATGATAAAGACTTTTTAAAGGAAACAGTGCATGATAGAACAATAGCAGACTACTTCGTTTAACAAAAAGATGAAGTAAGTAAAGGGGAGTTTGATAATATGTACGATTTAATTATTCGGGATGGTTCGGTCGTATTAGAAGACGAAATAGTAAAAGCGGACATAGGTGTTAAAAAAGGAAAGATTGCAGAAATAGCGCAAGGTGTTAGCATACCAGCAAAAAAATACGTAGATGCTAAAGGCAAATATGTTCTGCCTGGAATGATTGATATTCATGTGCATTTTGATGAACCGAGCCGAGACCATTGGGAAGGGTTTGACTACGGTTCAGCATCTATGGCCGCAGGAGGCTGCACTACATATTTTGATATGCCTTTAAACGGCGTTCCTCCTACCGTAACAGAAGCAGCGCTGTGGGAAAAGAAAAAGCTGGCTGATCAAAAGTCAGTAGTAGATTACGGTCTATGGGGAGGGTTGGTTCCTGGTAATAAAGAAGAATTAGCCAAAATGGCTCATTCGGGTGTAATAGGTTTTAAAGCATTTATGTCAGAAGCAGGTTCTGAATTTGATTTCTCAGATGACCTCACATTATACGAAGGAATGAAAGAGATTGCAAAACTAAATAAAGTGCTTGCCCTGCATGCTGAAAGAAATGACTTAATACAAAAGCTTGAACAGGCTAAACAGAAGCAAAAGCAAACGGCTATTAAAGATTATTTAGAAACGCGACCGGTTGTAGCAGAAGTAAACGCAGTAAAGCAAGCGCTTGAGTACGGTGAAGAAACGGGATGTCCGCTTCACTTTGTACACATTAGCAGCTATGAAGCAGTGCAGCTTATTACGGAAGCAAAGAAGAATGGAATGAACGTTACGCTGGAAACTTGTCCGCATTATTTACTTTTTACAGAGGAAGACTTTGAAGAAATTGGCGTAACGGCTAAGTGTGCACCTCCTCTTCGCAGCAGGAGTCAAAAAGAAAAATTATGGGCATGTATTCAATCAGAAGAAGTAGATATGATTTCTTCGGATCATTCTCCTTGCCCGATTGAGTTAAAAACAGCTCATCAGAATGATTTATTTAAAGTTTGGGGTGGAATATCAGGCGGTCAGTACTCTTTGCAAGCAATGATTAGTGAAGGAGCGATCACTAGAGGGATTTCTCTTTCTCACATTTCAAAGCTTGTATCAACCAATCCAGCTAAACGATTCGGCTTATATCCCAAAAAAGGAAGCATTTTGCTAGGAGCCGATGCGGATTTGGTTATCGTTGATCTTAATCAAACTGAAAAAGTGACAAAAGAAGGAATGGTTTTCAAACATAAGCACAGTATATATGAAGGAACGGTATTTAATAGCGTTATTTTAACTACCATTAATAGAGGAACGATTGTATACACTAAAGAAGAAGGTGTGTTTCCTCTTCACAAAGGACAAATGGTAAATGGTGAATACGTAAAATTGTAGGCACAGTGAAAAAAGAGATGAAAAATAAACCTTTTATCTCTTTTTTTACATAAAAAAATGAGGATGACTTATATTAAAAGTATTACATAGGTGAAAAAAGAGTATCTACTATAACAAAAGAGACATTTTTAAAGAAGGTTTTATTATTTTAAAAAAGTATATTTTTGATTGAGGGAAGCATAATTTAAAAAGAATAAAGCTTCTTTTTAAATATAAAGAAAAATTTCCCAAAAAGAAAAATATTATCTGGTTGTATGAAAAGTAGATAATCAGATGCTTTGTAATCAAGGGTTTTGTATAAAAAAATTTTCAAAAAGATATTTTAAGAAAGGAAATCTTGATTTAAAGCTTTTTATAGGTGCAATTTTATAATGAAAAACCGTATATTATGCACTCATTGTAAAATTCTGATATTGACAGAATCATTTTATAAGAATAAAATTTTCTTGTTTCTATTTTTTTATATCATCATAATTTTTTGACAGTTTTGTCTATGGTGGTTTACGGTTGAAAGAGAGGTTAAGGAATATGTCAGTAGAGAGAGAAAAAGTGTATGAAACAGTTCCTCAAAAAGGATTCTTCGGACATCCTAAAGGTTTATTTACCTTGTTCTTTACAGAATTCTGGGAGCGTTTTTCATACTATGGAATGCGTGCGCTACTTGTATTGTACATGTACGATACAATTGCAAACGGTGGATTAGGAATGGAACAAGGAACCGCTTTAGCGATCTTTTCTATTTATGGTTCTCTTGTTTATATGTCTGGAATTATTGGCGGTTGGATTGCAGACCGCATTTTAGGTACGTCTAATACGGTGTTTTACGGCGGTATATTTATTATGCTCGGACATCTAGTGCTTGCATTGCCAGCAGGTGTAACGGCGCTGTTTATTTCAATGTTCTTGATTATCATTGGAACAGGTTTATTAAAACCAAACGTTTCAAGCGTTGTGGGCGATATGTATAGCCCGACTGATAACCGTCGAGATGCTGGATTTAGTATCTTCTATATGGGTGTAAATGCTGGAGCATTTATCGCGCCGCTAGTTGTTTCAACAGTAGGTGAAAAGTATAACTACCACTTAGGTTTTGGAATCGCGGCAGTAGGAATGCTTTTAGGCCTAATCGTATTTATGGCTACACGAGGTAAAAACCTAGGGCGTGCAGGTAGACAAGTTCCAAACCCTTTAAAACCAGAAGAGCGCAAAAAAGTTTTTGGTACTATTGCACTTGCTGTAGTTGTACTTGCTATCTTTATTGTACTGACTTCTTTAGCAGGTATTTTAACAGTTGAAGGCGTTATTTTATTTGTAAGTATTTTAGCGATTGTTATTCCAATTATTTACTTTGTGGTTATGTATAAGAGTCCCAAGACAACAGCTGATGAGCGTTCACGCGTATTAGCTTATATCCCTCTTTTTATTTCTGGAGTAATGTTCTGGGCAATTCAAGAGCAGGGGTCAACAATTTTAGCAACGTATGCAAAAGATCATACACAGCTAACGTATGGCGGCTTTAAAATTCCAGTTGGCTGGTTCCAATCGTTAAATCCGTTATTTATTATTATATTTGCCCCAGTTTTTGCAGCAATTTGGGTGAAATTAGGAAACAGACAGCCTTCTACACCAAAGAAGTTTTCATTAGGACTTTTATTTGCAGGGCTTTCTTTCCTTGTCATGGTTATCCCGGCTAGTATTCATGGAAACGAAACGTTAGCGAGCCCGCTATGGCTAGTATTAAGCTTCTTCTTAGTTGTAGTTGGAGAGCTTTGTTTATCACCAGTAGGGCTATCAACTACAACAAAACTAGCACCTGCAGCGTTTTCTGCTCAGACAATGAGTTTATGGTTCTTAACAAGCGCAGCGGCGCAGGCAATCAATGCTCAGCTTGTTCAATACTATGAAAACATTTCGCAAGTTGTTTATTTTGCTGCATTGGGCGGAGTGTCGGTCATTTTAGGTGTAATTGTACTAATGATTTCGCCAAAAATTCAGCGTTTAATGAAAGGTGTTCAATAAAAAAAACCGTCCTTAAGGGCGGTTTTTTTTTATGATTTATTTGAAAAAATATTCATGAAGGAGGCGTATGTCTGATCGTCCTCACCCTCATAGAACGCAAGATTTAAAAGTCTGTTAAGTTCGTTTGTTGATTTTTCAGTTTCTGCAATAATTTGATGCATATGAGCAATCTTAGACATGGATCCGTTGCCATAAGCATTTTTAATTTGATTTAATGTTAAATGAAGCGATAAGACCTCTCGGCGAAGAGCTTGTCTTAATTCAGAGGAAGCAGGGATAAAAAAGCGTTTATAAAAATAACTGGCTTCTTCAAACACCAATTCTCCATTCTCTAGCTCTTTAGCCGCAATTTCTTTAATCTCTTGATCGTCTAATCGACTGGCCGCTTCTTCGATAAGAAATCCAAAAATAATAGCTGTATCTGGTTTTAACATATAATAACCTCCATTATTATAAAAAAGAACTATGTAGTTTATATGTATAGATAGAAAGGAAAAAATATTCATAGTAATTCACTAATCAGCATAGACAAAAAAATAAAAAATATTCTTTTATAGGCAAACTAAAATTATTTCAAAATAAATTTTTTATAATTAAACATTTTTTCCATATTAAAGGATTATTTTGACTTTCCAAAAGAGATGAATAGAATAAAGAGGGTTCTTAGTACCTATATAAAAAGAAAATTGATAAAAAATATTAAATTCAGAAATTTCTACCTCTTTATAACTAAAAAATTGCTCTACTAAAATAGTTGACAGCAGAAATAGATAGGCATAAAATATACTATTGTCAAATGAATTAGCAAGCTATTCATAAAAAGTTAACGGACATTTGAATAATATGAGTAATATCCATATAAGGTATCAATTACTTAAATCTAACCAACTTGTATGCTTGTCATACAAGTCTACAGAAAGGAAGATAGTCGTATGCGTAACGTATTTTTTACAGATAATGAAACAATTGAAACGACTTTACGTGGGAAAGAAATTTTAGGAGCTCCAATGTTAAACAAAGGAGTAGCTTTTACAAAAGAAGAGCGTAAAACGTTAGGATTAGAAGGTTTACTTCCTCCAATGACTTTAAGTTTAGATGAGCAGGCAAAACGTGCATATGAGCAGTTTTTAGCTCAGGCAGATAACCTTGGTAAGAATGTGTATTTAAACGATTTACAGAACCGTAATGCTGTATTATTTTATCGTTTATTGCAAGATCACTTAAAAGAAATGCTTCCGGTTGTTTATACACCAACAGTTGGACAAGCAATCCAAGAATACAGCCACGAATATCGCCGTCCGGGTGGCGTATACTTGTCAATCGATAATGTAGAAGGCATTGAAGAAGCTCTTAAAAATATCGATGCAAATAGTGAAGACATTGATTTAATGGTTATTACAGATTCAGAAAGTATTTTAGGAATTGGTGACTGGGGCGTTGGTGGTATTAATATTGCTATCGGTAAATTAGCCGTGTACACAGCTGCAGCAGGAATCGATCCAAGCAGAGTACTTCCAGTTGTTCTTGATGTAGGAACAAACAATGAAAAATTATTAAATGATCCTTTATATATCGGAAACCGCCATGAACGTATCCGCGGTGAGCGCTATGATCATTTCGTAGATCAATTTATTTCAAAATCTCTTGAAATATTCCCTAATGCACTGTTACACTGGGAAGATTTCGGTAATGTAAATGCTCGTAATATTATTAACAAGTACGGAAAAGAAATTCTAACGTTTAATGATGATATTCAAGGCACAGGTGCCGTAACGCTTGCCGCTATTTTCTCAGCAGTTCAAGTGTCTAAAATGCCACTTCGTGACCACCGTGTTTTAATCTTTGGACCAGGTACAGCAGGTATCGGTATTGCAGATCAAGTACGTGATGCAATGGTATTAGACGGGATCACAGAAGATGAAGCATACAAAAACTTCTGGGCAGTCGATTTCCGAGGCCTTTTAACAGATGACATGGACGACTTATTAGGTTTCCAAACGCCTTATGCACGAAAAGCAGAAGAAGTGAAGGACTGGAACCGTGAAGAAGACAAAATTTCTCTTTTAGAAGTTGTCAGACAAGTTAAGCCAACAATCTTAATTGGTACGTCTGGTGTAGCAGGCGCATTCTCAGAAGAAATCGTAAAAGAAATGGCGAAGCATGTAGAACGCCCAGCTATTTTACCAATGTCAAATCCAACTCCGCTTGCGGAAGCTACTCCTGAAAACCTATTAAATTGGACAGAAGGAAAAGCACTTGTAGCGACTGGAAGTCCGTTTGAACCAGTTAACTACGATGGTGTGGAATATGAAATTGGTCAATCTAATAATGCTTTTGTTTTCCCTGGTCTTGGTCTTGGATCAATCGTGGTAAAAGCAGAAGTTATTACAGACAGCATGTTCGCAGCATGTGCACACGCTGTAGCTCAAATGGTAGACAGCAGCAAACCAGGAGCTTCATTACTACCACGCGTAGAAGAATTACGTGAAGTATCATATAACGTTGCTTTAGCGGTTGCTAACGCAGCAATTAAAGATGGCGTTGCAAAAGAAGTTCCAACAGATGTAAAAGCGGCAGTAAAAGCAGCAATGTGGGAACCAACATACAAAGAAATTAAAGCTTTAGAAACGGTAAATGCTTAATTTTTAGATAGAAAAAGCACAGCTTCTGAAAAAAGAAGCTGTGCTTTTTTTAGTTACAAAAAGAATTCTTAAGTTACATAACGTATATAGTTTTTTTAAACTTGTGTATGATTCTCTATATTAGAACCACAGGGGGTTATGAGATGAATACAGCACGTAAATTGGAAACGTTTACTCAAGATTCACAGCCTGAAAATAAGGGTTTTTGGAACCGAATCAACAATATTAAAGTAGGAGTTATTCCTCTACCGCTATACGTTTTACTTGCATTAATTGTATATGGCGCGGCCGTTTACAACGAACTTCCTCCAGATATGATTGGCGGATTTGCGATTATTATGGTAATGGGAATGCTGCTTGGTGATTTAGGATTAAAAATTCCGATTTTAAAAGATATTGGCGGACCAGCTATTTTATCACTGCTTGTACCTTCCGTATTAGTTTTTTATAATGTTTTAAATCCCGCGTCTATGGAAGCGGTAACAACTTTGATGAAAACATCAAACTTTTTATACCTTTATATTTCTTGTTTAGTAGCCGGAAGTATTCTGGGCATGAACCGTAAAGTTTTAATTCAAGGCTTTACACGTATGTTCGTACCGCTTGTGTTAGGTACGCTAGCCGCTGTAGCTGCAGGCGTAGCCGTTGGGATGTTATTTGGTTACGGAGCAAAACATACATTTTTCTATATTGTTGTACCAATCATTGGAGGAGGAATTGGTGAAGGTATTTTACCGCTTTCACTTGCTTATTCTCAAATTTTAGGTAGTTCAGCAGAATCTTTTGTGTCGCAAATGATTCCAGCTGCTGTTATTGGAAACATCGTTGCTATCGTATGTGCTGGCTTAATGAAACGTCTAGGAGAGAAAAAGCCAGAATTAACAGGTAATGGAGTTCTTGTGAAGACAAAAGGCGGAGATGGCATCTCAGAAGATACAAATATCAAGAAACCAGTAGATTTTTCGTTAATGGGCGCAGGTCTTTTAATTGCATGTAGTTTCTTTATTTTTGGAGGCTTAGCACATAAGTTTTTAGGAATTCCAGGTCCAGTTTTAATGATTGTAGCGGCAACGCTAGTCAAATGTTTACAAGTAATGCCTGCTAAGATGGAGCAAGGTGCTTACCATATGTACAAATTCATTTCTACGAGCTTGACATGGCCGTTAATGGTAGGCCTAGGAATTTTGTATATTCCTCTTGAAGATGTAGTGAAAATTGTGACACCAGGTTATGTAGTCGTATGTGCAGCAGTTGTTATGGCTATGGTAGCAACCGGTTATTTTGTAGGTAAAATGATGAAAATGCATCCGGTGGATGCAGCAATTGTAACCGGCTGTCACAGCGGTTTAGGAGGTACGGGAGACGTAGCGATTTTATCAGCTTCCAACCGTATGTCACTTATGCCATTTGCTCAAGTAGCAACAAGACTTGGAGGCGCTTCCACTGTTATTTTAGCTACGCTTCTTATGAAACTTTTAGGAGTATAAAATCAAAACAAAAAAGCAGCTCGGTTCGTACGAGCTGCTTTTTTTGTCTTATGAAACACTAACAGGTTTTAAGATGAATTCTTCCACAACTTTTGCCACACCGTCGTTCATGTTTGTATCTGTTACGTGGTTGGCTTTTTCTTTAATATCTTCAGGAGCATTTCCCATTGCTACGCCAAGTCCAGCAAATTCAATCATGGCAAGGTCATTATAACTGTCGCCAATAGCAATCACTTCATCGCGTGTAATGCCAAGCTGCTGAATTAATAAATGTAAGCTTGTCCCTTTTGTGACACCTTCTTCTGTGAATTCAAGGAAGTATGGTTTAGAGCGCATTACGCTTAGCTCTCCTTGAAGCTGCTTTTGAAGTTTCTTTTCAACGTGAACCAGCATTTCCGGTTCTGCAAGCATGAGTACTTTTACAACAGGTTCTGTAACGGCATCAGTAAAAGATGAAACAACACGGATCGGCAGACCTGTAATGTCACTTTCAATATCCGTAAATTTATTTTCTACTTCTGTTATAATTTCATCTCCAACGTACGTATGAATTAAAACTCCTTCTTCGCGGCTAATATCGTCGAGACGTGCAACGGTTCTCGGAGATAATGTGCTGCTAAATAGCTCTTCATTTGTTAAGCAATTAATAATTTTCGCCCCGTTAAACGATAAAATAAAGCTTCCGTACTTTTCTAACTCCAGTTCTTTGGCGATGTGAACCATTCCGTAAGTTGGTCGGCCAGAAGCAAGTACAACTTTTACTCCCGATTCTTGCGCCTTCATTAATGCTTCTTTTGTGCGCGGAGAAATAGTGTGATCATCGCATAATAGTGTATCATCCAAATCTAAAACAATCATTTTGTAAGGCATAATTTTAAATTCCCTTCTTCTACTAGACTCATATCTTCATATGGTACTATAAAAAAACGTTTGATTCAATTTAATGATTTTTTGAAAAAAAGAAGCATGCGTATACTTTGTTTGAACGCCTCGTAAGTAGATGAAACAAAGAACTTGAGACATAGCTAAAACAGCCCAATCAATAGCTAAAAGCAATTAAACACATGAAAGCTACGTTTACCATGACAACGAAAAAATACGAAGTAATAATCAATCATTTTGATTATTACTTCGTATTTTACTTCGACTAAAATTCTTTTAATTCAGCCTCTTGATTAGTAAGCTGCTAGAGTTTGATTCGTTTTCTGAGCATCTCCTTCACTGAAAGCTTCTTTTAAGAGCGTATAAGACCGCTTTTTTTGTTCAAAATCTTGAAGAGCAGTAAGAATAATAAATTCATCAATAGAAAATGCCTGTTTCAAAGCTTGGAGCTTTTGACGAACGGTTTCTTTTGTACCGTATATGACGTTTGATTCTTTTTCTTCAATTCGATAGCTTTCTTTAGACTGCTGACCAAATTCTTCCGCTTTTTCTTTGGTGCCTATTGTAGCGGATTTCCCATTTTGTAAGTATACTTTAAATATTTTTGTGCTGGATGCTAATGCTTTTGCTTCTTCTACGGTATCCGCTACGATGACGGAAAGGGCAACGAAAAGCGAGCGTGCATGGGATGAAACGTGCTGATTATAGACGGAAATCGCTTCTTCTAGCACTTTTTGATCACCATTAATGAATTGAGCAAATACATAAGGAAGATTTAGAGATGCCGCTAGCTCTGCGCTTGAAGCACTTGCTCCCAGTAAAAACATATCTGCTGCTTTTTGGGGCCTTGGATAGGCTTTTAAACCGTAAAGAGGGTGATCTTCCGGCAGCGTATCGTTTAGGTATTGTTTAAGTTCTATCAGTTTGTCTGTTAAGGACTTAGTGGGCTGAGAGTTTTGTTGCAAGGCTTGAGTAGAATGAGGTAGTCCTCCTGGTGCTCTGCCGATTCCAAGATCGATGCGATTTGGAGATAATGAGGCTAAAACGTTAAAATTTTCTGCTACTTTATAAGGGCTGTAGTGTTGAAGCATAACACCGCCTGAGCCGATACGGATATGATGTGTTTTGGCGAGCAGGTGAGAAATTAACACTTCGGGTGATGATCCTACAACATGTTCAGAGTCATGATGCTCCGCTACCCAAAAACGGTGGTAGCCAAGTTCTTCTGCTAGCTGAGCTAATTGAATGGTATGCTGAAATGCATCTTCAGCACGCTCACCTTCATAACGCGGGCTTTGATCTAAAATACTTAATTTCACTGAAAACACTCCTTAAAGTTGATAAAAAAGGTAAGAATAATTGGGATTAATTTTAGCAAAGGACTTTCCAGATGAAAAGAGTTTTTTTAAAGAAAAATATTTTTTGAAAAATAAGTTGACTTTGCCATTTTGAGGCTATATAGTTGAATCATCAAATAGAAAAGCCGATAAAACAACTTGGATAAATAAGAATTGAGTGAGTATGTTTCAAAGACACTTCACTTCATTCTCCGGTTTTATCAAAGAAACAGTTAAAGCTGATTGGTCTACCAAAGGCTCCTGAGGAAACTCTAGGAGCCTTTTTGCTGTAAAAAGGAGGGGGAAAAGGTGAGCGATGTATGTATTTTATATAACGGAAGCTCTCATAATTATCAACAAATAGCCTCAGTGAAAGATGAGCTAGAAGCTTGCTTAACCTCAAAAGGAGTGCACGCCGAAGCTATCTCGTATCATGATGTACACGCTTTGAAGCAGGAAGCGCAGAAAGAAGTAAAGGCATTTATTTCAAAAATGAACCAAGCTAAAAGCATTGTCGTTCTGTTATCGGGAGTAAATGAAACATACGTAGAATCTTTTGAACGGCTAACAAAAATATTGCCAGAAGATTTATTGTATAAAAAAATACTTCTGCCAATTCTTATTGGTGAAAATGTGAATTCTTTACTAAAAGCTAAGTATGATTTAAAACTTTTAGCGTCTTTTTTAGGTAGACCTTACTGGCTCAGCAGTCTTTTTCTACTGCATGAATACGTCTCTTTTACAGGTATTAACAATGCGAATGCCAAAAGTCGTTTAAAGGAAGCGGTGGATGAGCTGATTTACAAAGGTAATCTATCCCTTCAAACATTTATAAAATGAGGTGAAGAAAATGAGTGAATTATTTCGATTAGCTACCGTAGAAGATGCTGAAGAACTGTTGGATTTAACGCTTCGAGCATATGAGCCGATTCGAAAGCTAGGAATTAAATTTCCTGCTGCGACGGCAACGATTCAACTTGTAAAAGAAAACATTCAAAACAGCCGCTGCTACGTGCTGGAAAGTGATGAAAAAATCGTAGCTACGATTACAGCAAGAACGTATAAAGAAATAACGAACTGGCCTTTCTTATGGTGGTTTGCGGTAGATCCTTTGCTTAAAAAGAAAGGAGTAGGTTCTAAACTCTTAACGTGGGTTGAAGAAACGGTTATTCGAGATCAACTGGGGGCTCCTGCTGTTACATTAGCTACTTCTGATCGACACCCATGGCTGATTCCTATGTATGAAAGAAAAGGGTATGAACGCTTTTTTGAAGTCGATCAAGGAGAAGAAGGAAAAGGCGTATTCTTAAGGAAGATCTTACATCCCGAAAGATATGAGTTAGAAAAACACAAGGAGTTACAACAAGCTAATTAATCATTTAAAAGAAAAGAGGAGAAACCATGTCAGTAAAAATTTTATTATGGAATCGAAAAGGTTGTCATCATTGCGAAGAACTAAAAGCATATTTTCATGAAAAAGGCCATCAATATGAAAGTATCGATGTAGAAGGAAAAGATTATTTGCGAGATCTACTTGAAATTAAATACGGTATTCGTCATGTACCGGTCGTTGAAATTGGAGATAAGGGGCAGTTTAAAGGAGTTATTGAAAAAGATTATGAACAAATAGAAAAGTTGATTGAAGACTATTCACCAATCGTTAAATAGCTGCAACATCCATTTTATTAACTCGTTAAAACAATAAATTATTTTGAGACATAGTGAGGGACCAAACACATGAAAAAACTACAGCTGACAGCTATCTTTTTATCACTTCTTTTATTATTAGCCGCTTGCGGAACACCCAATAAAGAAACAGCAGCTAACGCAAGCAAAGACAAAGTGCAAAAAATTATTGTAGGAACGGGTACGCAATTTCCCAACATTTGCTTTCTTGACAATAAAGGAAATCTAACGGGGTATGACGTAGAGCTTGTTAAAGAAATAGACAAACGTCTTCCAAACTATAAGTTTGAATTCAAAACGATGGATTTTTCTAATTTACTTTTGAGCTTGGAATCCAACAAAATTGATTTAGTCGCCCATCAGATGGAAGTGAATGAAGAAAGAAAACAAAAGTTCCTGTTTAATAAAGAACCTTATAATATCTTTCCGCTACATGTAGTTGTAAATGAAAAAAATACGTCAATTAAATCAATTAAAGATTTGAGCGGTAAAAAGGTAATTGTAGGAGCAACGAGTAACTCTGCTAACTTAATCGATAAGTACAACAAAGAACATGGAAATAAAATTGATATCGTTTATTCAGGTCAAGGATCTGATGATACAAAAACGCAGCTAAAAACAGGACGTGCGGACGCTACAATTAGTACGCCGTTTGCAGTTGACTTTGTCAATAAGCAAGCGGACGCAGAGCAAAAAGTTGTGGGACCTGCTATTTCAAATTCAAAAGTATATTTTATGCTTCGAAAAAATGAAACAGGTTTACAAAAAGATGTTGATAAAGCGCTAAAAGAAATAAAAGAAGACGGAACATTGACAAAATTAAGCAAAAAATGGCTAGGAGAAGATTATACAAAAGCAGCTGGAAATAACTAAATCACTTACTGTGACCCAAGCCTTGAACTTGGGTCCTTTCGCTACCTGTAGAGGGAAACAAAGGAGAGAAAAAGATGGGAAAAGCATTTGATATAGAGCTGATTTTCACCTCTATTCCTCAATTATTATCTTATTTGCATATTACAATTTGGATTTTGGTTGCTTCACTTTTGATTGGCAGTACCTTGGGATTGTTTATTGCCCTGCCTCGTATTTATAAAGTACCGGTGTTAAGTCAATTAGCAGCAATTTATATTTCTTTTATGAGGGGGACGCCTATTTTAATTCAATTATTTTTAGTTTTTTACGGGGTACCTGCCCTCTTACAATTGATTCATATTGACGTTTCTAGAATGGCTCCGCTCGTATTTGTGATTATCACATATTCACTGAGCACGGCGGCGTCTTTTTCTGAAATGATGCGCGGTGCCATTAATAGTGTAGATAAAGGGCAAACTGAAGCAGCGTATAGTGTAGGAATGACCGGAAAACAAACGTTCACTCGAATTGTGCTGCCGCAAGCTCTCGTTGTAGCATTTCCTAACTTTGGAAACCTTGTGATTGGTTCCTTAAAAGATACGTCTTTAGCCTTTACCATTGGTGTCATGGATATGATGGGAAGAGGAGATACCATTATCGCAGCAACGGCTCATGCAGTTGAAGTATATATTGCACTTGCCATTATTTATTATTTTGTAGCCATTATATTAGAGAAATTTTTTATGAAATCCGAACAGAAGCTGCAAAAACACGATCAGCCTGTTCATGTATAAAACGAGCTTACTAAAAGAGGTGTAAACATGATTATTGACGTACCGTTTATATGGACAGCATTTGTAGAAATTTTGAAGGCATTACCTTTAACACTCCTTATTACCATCTGTCCATTACTAGGCGGATTGCTTATTGGTATTGCTGTTGCGGCTGTGAGAATTAATTCAGTAAAAATAATAACGCCTATTGCCAACGTATACGTATCATTTTTTCGAGGAACGCCTGCCATTCTTCATATTATGGTTATTTATCTAGGGTTCCCGCTATTGATTAATAAACTATCAAGCTACTATGGGTGGGGCTTCAATGCAAACAGCATTCCTATTGTCGTATTTGTATTAATCGCTTTGTCTTTTACAGCGGGAGCTTATATGTCAGAGATCATTCGCTCTGGTTTGTTAGCGGTAGAAAAAGGACAAATTGAGGCTGCGTATTCCATTGGAATGAATCGTTTTCAATCGATGAAACGAATTGTTTTCCCTCAGGCGTTTGCTTTATCTTTACCAAATTTATGCAATATCTTCATTGGCTTTTTGCATACGTCTTCTATCGCATTCATCGTCTCACAAAAAGAGTTAAACGGTGCAGCTAATATCGTAGCTTCAAATAATCTTAAGTTTTTAGAAGCCTATATTGCTGCTGCCCTTATTTATTGGATGCTGACGATGTTAATAGAAGGAATAACAGCGCTGCTTGAACGAAAATTAACGGTTTATAATCGAGGAGGGGTTGTATGATTACATTAACAAATATTAAAAAAACATTTGGTCAACATACAGTATTGGACGGTATTGATTTAGTTGTTAAAAAAGGGGACGTTGTGACCATTTTAGGGCCGAGTGGCTCTGGAAAGACTACGTTTTTACGCTGCATTAATTTCTTAGAAAAAGCAGATGAAGGAGAAGTTTCGATCGATCAATTTACGGTGCAGTGCCAAAAGCCAAACCGCAAAGATATTTTAACTCTTCGCCAAAAAACAACGATGGTTTTTCAGCAATACAATTTGTTTAAACACAAAACCGTTATTGAAAATATTATGGAGGGGCTAGTTATTGTTCAAAAGCTGCCAAAGGAAGAAGCAAAACAACGAAGTTTAGACGTCCTTGAAAAAGTTGGGCTTGCTGAAAAAGCAAATGCGTATCCAAGTCAGTTATCAGGAGGTCAACAGCAGCGAGTGGGTATCGCTAGAGCGCTTGCTTTAAATCCTGAAGTCATTTTATTTGATGAGCCAACGTCTGCTTTGGACCCTGAACTGGTGGGTGAAGTACTGTCTGTTATTCGTAAAATTGCTGAAGAAGGAATTACGATGATTATTGTTACGCACGAAATGAGTTTTGCCCGTGAAGTCTCTAATCACGTGGTGTTTATGGACGGAGGAAAGATTGTCGAACAAGGTCATCCTGAAGAAATATTTTTAAACCCAAAAGAAGATCGAACAAAGCAATTTTTCAAGCGTATTAACCCAACGCATTCGCCTTACTCTTATGTTTATGAAAAAACAATCTAATATTTTAATTTAAAACCCACTTGACTCATAGGAATAATAAGTATATGATAAAATCATCAAATTAAACAAACCGACTAGATCACTAGAGGTTCTTTGCACAATGTCACGCATTGTGCAAAGAACCTTTTATTTTTAACTAGACTTAAGGGAAGAAGGGTGAACGTAGTGAATAGAGGAGCATTAAAAGCTAAAACAAGCAAAAAACTTATTATAAAAGGCCTGGTTGTACCTGGACGGCAGCAAGGAAGACATTTGGGTTTTCCAACAGCTAATATAGATACTCAGCATGAGGAATTAAAAAATGGCGTGTATGGTGTCCTCGTTCATCTGCGGGGACTTGATCATATAGGAGTTATGAATGTAGGCGTTAAGCCGACATTTGGATCGGAACTATCTAAAACATTTGAGGTTCATATTTTGGATTTTAACGACGTTATTTATGGAGAGACAGTTCAATGCGACGTGATCTTTCGGGTGCGAGGAGAGAAAAAGTTCCCTTCTATTGAGTTTTTAAAGCATCAAATTAAAGCGGATACGCTGCAAGTTAAGCAAAGATTTCAACATATGGGCTATGTATCTAGTGAACATACAGCTTCCAAGCTAGGGCAAGCGCGGTATTTAAATCTTCCTGATCTACAGTTTTTTAATTGGTGCCACAGTCAATTCAGAGTCAATAAAGGGATTTACAATACAATTGATCAATGGTTTTATGACGCAGGAATTGAAAATATTCACCCTAGAAGAGTTCACGTTATTGCTTTTTTGCAATTTGCACAGGAAGGAAATGAAAGAAAGACCGAAAAAGAAGGAGTCCTTCGCTTTGGAGCAGGTGGTTTGACCAATCAATTACGAGAATTTATGAATGGATATGAAAAAGGAGAATGGTAATATGACAATAAAAAGACAATTAAAGATAGGGGCTATTATTCATGGAGTGGGAGGAAACATGGGGGCATGGAGACACCCTGAAATTTTGTCAGATGCCAGCGTTAATTTCGGTTTTTACAAGCAGCAGGCTCAAAAAGCGGAAGAAGGAAAATTTGATTTAGTGTTCATTGCCGATGGGTTATATATTAATGAAAAATCGCTTCCGCATTTTTTGAATCGTTTTGAACCTCTCACTATTCTATCAGCACTTGCTTCTGTCACTTCTCATATTGGTTTAGTTGGCACTCTATCGACTTCGTATAGCGAGCCGTTTACGGTGGCTAGACAATTTGCTTCACTTGATCATATTAGCAGCGGCCGAGCAGGGTGGAATGTTGTAACATCTCCATTGGAAGGATCTGCGCTTAACTATGGAAAAGAGCACCCCACTCATGATAAACGTTATAGAATAGCTGAAGAGTTTCTAGAGGTAACGAAGGGATTATGGGATTCTTGGGAAGATGATGCATTTATTCGAAATAAAGAAACCGGACAATTTTTTGAAGAGAAAAAGCTGCATCGCTTGCACCACAAAGGGGAATTTTTTTCTGTAGAAGGTCCGTTAAACATTGGCCGCTCAGCTCAGGGGCAGCCCGTAGTGTTTCAAGCAGGCTCCTCTGAAAGCGGAAAAGATTTAGCAGCGAAAACGGCTGACGCAGTGTTTACGGGACAAGATAATTTAGAAGAAGCGAAAGCTTTTTACCAAGATGTAAAATCAAGAGCCGTAGCGCAAGGACGCAATGAAAACGAACTTTTAATTTTCCCGGGAATAGGTCCTATCATTGGCAGTACAACCGAAGAAGCCGAAAGAAAATATGAAGAACTTGCTCAATTGGTAACAATTGAACATGCGCTCAACTATTTAGGACGTTTTTTCGATCATTTTGATTTTTCACAGTTTCCATTAGATGAGGCGTTTCCTGATTTAGGGGATATCGGAAGTAATAGTTTCCGCAGTACAACTGATAAAATCAAAGAAAACGCTAAAAAACATAAGTGGACACTGCGAGAAGTGGCGCTGCGAATTGCTACACCTAAAACACAATTTATTGGGACGCCAGAGCATATCGCTAATTTGATGCAACAGTGGTTTGAAGAAAAAGGAGCTGACGGCTTTATTATTCATTCAAGCGTTCCGCATGGCTTAGATGACTTTGTTGAACACGTCGTACCGATACTGCAAGAAAGAGGCCTGTATCGTACAGAATACGAAGGGAGTACGTTAAGAAGTAACTTGCAATTGAATGTTCCTAAAAATCGTTACACACAGGTGAAAGTTAACTGAAGTGGATTAAAAGAGACTCGAAGGAGTCTCTTTTTTTAATATTTTTAATATTAAAAATATGGTAAAATTATTTTTGTAGGTTATTCGTTTCAGTTCATAAGGCCTAAAGGGTTTTGAATACCCGGAAAGGAGTCAAATGGAAAAAAGACATAAAAGTAAGAAGAAGCGTATGATCATTTCGATATCTTTATCCGTTCTTTTAGTCGGAGGAGGAGCGACAGGATGGATATTGTACCAAAACGGAAAAATTCCTTTTTTATCACAGCAAAGTATAAAGGCAAGTGCCATTAAGGTGAATCAACAAAAAGTTGATAAGCTGGAAAGCAGCGATCAGCAGGCAAAAGATTTTATAGCTGAACATCATGACGTACTAAATGATTTGACGGGGTGGAGTGCCATTGAGCACCCAGACTGGCCTGCCGTACAAGAAGAAGCGGCAGCCATTAAAAATACCATTGGCACGATTGAAGTAAAAGATTCTGTTTTAAAGAAAGACTTTCAGCATATGGAGAAGCTTGCTGGACAGCTAGAGCAGACGAAAGATCAAGCAATGTTAAAAGAACTTCATCGTTATTTTCATGACTTAGATGTTGTGATCAATGAAGACGATGGATCAAATACATATTTTGATGTTACCAGCTATGGTAAATCAGTTGTAAAGACTTCTAAATGAGCCATAGCAAAAAGCTTTATACATAAAAGTAGTTTTGTATAACAAACGTCTTCGCTTATTTATGCATATGCTAGGAATAAGGAGGAGACAGGTTATATGAAAAAAATTTATTTAGATGCAGGTCACGGAGGGGCAGATCTAGGAGCCGTAGCCAGCGGGTTATATGAAAAAGACGTAGTGTTAGCTGTTCAACAGTACATCATCTCTTTTCTTTCTACTCACTATCAAGGATTTTCTCTTTGCACAACGCGTACAACCGATGTGTTTTTGTCATTAAATGAACGGGTCAACAAAGCCAATGTGTGGGGGGCTGATATATACTTATCTATTCATATAAATTCAGGTGGCGAAACGGGATATGAAGATTTTATTTATAGCAAAAATATAAATAACCAAACCATTGTGTTACGAAACGATATTCACGATCATGTGAAATTTGTTCTCGCTAAATACAATCACTCTAACCGAGGCAGGAAATTAGCTAATTATAGTGTGTTAAGGCGTTCATATATGCCGTCTGTATTAACTGAAATTGGGTTTATTGATACAGAACACGATGCAAAGCTCTTAAAAAATCCTCAATTTCTAAAAGATATGGGGGTGGCATATGCAAAAGGGATTGCGCAGTTTTTAAACTTAGAGCCTAAATCTACAAATTCTGTGGGAGATCCTGACGAGGAAGGGTTTCTAAAGCCTACTTTTTTATATAAACCTTTATGGATAAAAACAACCGAGGATAAGGAGACGTATAAGTATATCAATATGTCAGAGAGAACAGGTTATTTAAAAAAGAATACCCTCTTTCAAGTTTATAGTGAAACGCATGCAGCCTGGATAATTGATGGAGAACATTTTATTGAAAAAAAAGATACAATCATTGAAGGAGAAACTATCACAACTGCGGAATTAACAAAAGAGAATATGGAAACATTAAAAGTGTTTGTGACGAAAGAAAAGTTAGAAACAGCGGTAACCTTTTCTGAAGAAGGAGCTGCGGTAGCCATCTTTACACTTCACGATAAAAAAATATTGAATGTAAAAGCATTTTTAGATAGAGAAAAATGGTGGTACAAAGCTGAACGGATAAAAACATCGTGAAGAAACCTGCTTGTTTTTTTGAAGCTTTCACCCTAGTAATTTTACTTATTTTTGATAGAATATAAAGAGCTGAATCGTAAAGATGTATAAAGGTGTGATGGAGATGGAAGAGCAACAAGAAGCGATTGATTTAACAAAAGTATATGTATATGAGGAGTTTCCGGATAAAGTTGCAGGCAGATGCGATAACTGTGGACATGTGAAATTTAAAAGCTTAGTAAAAGACTTTATTTTTATCCGTACATGCGCAAAGTGCGGCATGAAAAAAAGTATTTAAATCCCTACTTCTTTATAAAAAACGCTCTTTTCTAAAATGAAAAGAGCGTTTTTTCTCTATTTAACGTATAAATGATCGCTAAGCTGCTCTGAAATAGTTTCTACATCTTCTTGCACATGTTTTTGTTTTTTCATCATTTCTAACAGGATTTGTTCAAGGTTCTGTGAATGATTTTGCTTATCTTTTGGTTTATGTAAATACTTTGCGATTTGATGCATATTATTGCTTAGCCGGCTTAGCTCAGACTCAATTTTTCGCAGGTTAACTAATAGTTCCACACCTGCTTCTTTGCCGATTAAAGGCGGCTTAACTTTTCCATCCATAATAAATTTTCGAATGAGAGACGTTCGTTTTAAATTATAGTGTTCAATAAGTTCCTCTAATTTTTCTTTTTCTTCTTCATTCAACTTAATTGCTGGAATGCTGTGTCCTCTCATAAGGTATCTCCTTTCAAGAGCAGTTCTTGCTGCGTTCAATCATATGTAAACATTCTCTTGTCTTTAATAATAGCAACCTTTTCCATGGTTAACTATGGTGAAAAGTTACTAAAATGTCGAACGTACAGTCTGTTAAAAAACTGGTAAATTAAGAAATTTGGTTTAGTAATAGTTGAATTATAGAAGTAATGTCATTATCTACAATATTGCTGCTTTATTAAAAAGGCAGCCAAAGGGATGAATATACCGCCTTTGTACTCACCATTTTTGAAAGCGCAGCTTTAAAGAAGAGGGATGGTTTTTATCATTTTTTCCTCCTACCACATCTTTCCTCCTAGTAACTCTGTCGAATCTTCTAGACTATTGTCTCAAGGGAATAGAAAGAAAGAAGACGAAATGGTTGAGAACGAGGTAAAGTCATATTATGTCTTTATTTACCTCATTTACATACTTTACGGGGGAGGAATACGTTTGAAACTAAAAAAACGATTTAAACTAAACAAGATAGGGGCAGCCATGCTTGCGGCTGGGGTGATATGTACAGGTTATACGCCTATTCATATGCTACAAGCGCCTCTAGTCGCTCAGGCTGCAGAGAATCAGTCGGACTCTTTGGAGCTAGCATTTGCACAAGCATCTAAAGAATTTGGTGTGCCAGCTTCGCTTTTAAAAGCAATTTCCTACAACAAGTCGCGCTGGGAAAGTCATAATGGAAAACCCAGCGCAGCCGGGGGATACGGCCTGATGCATTTAACAGACATCCCTTCTTTAGAAGATGGAAAAGGAAATGGAGCTGCGCCTTCAAAGCCAGCATATGACAAACAGCAAACGCTCTCCTTAGCTGCTAAGCTGCTTAAATCAGATAAAGAAAGATTAAAAAATGACCCTGTGCAAAATATTCGTGGTGGCGCTGCTGTACTAGCTTTTATTGCAAAGGACAAAAATGGAAACGTACCGTCTACTGATCAGAAATGGTACGACGCAGTCGCCGCTTACAGTTCTTCTCAAGATAAAGAAAACGCTCAAGTATTTGCCGATGATGTATATGAAACGCTGGAAAAAGGGGCAGAGCGTACAACATCAGATGGACAGCATCTTAAAATTTCTCCTCAACATATAGGTATGTCGATTCCTCGTGCTGAAAATTCCAATACGAATAAAGCGGATTGTCCGGCATCTTTAAAATGTGAATATATTCCTGCTTTTTACGGGAAATTCAGCGAAAGTCCTTCAGATTACGGAAACTATGATATTGCAAATCGTCAAAAATCAGATGTTCGCTATATTGTTATTCACGATACAGAAGTAAGTTATGACGGAACCATTGATTTGTTTGCTAACCCTAATAGAGCAGCTGCAAACTATGTCATACGTTCAAGTGATGGCCACATTGCACAGATGATCCATAACAAAGATGTAGCATGGCATGCAGGAAACTGGTATTTTAATACGCACAGTATTGGAATCGAACATGAAGGGTTCGCCCTTGAAGGATCCACGTGGTTTACAGAAGAAATGTACCGTTCTTCAGCAAGACTCGTACGCCACCTTGCCAAAGAATATCATATTCCATTAGACCGAGCTCATATTATCGGTCATGACGAGGTACCGGGTTTGTCTCCTAAGGCTCAATCAGGTATGCATTCGGATCCCGGGCCGTTTTGGGATTGGGGGCACTATATGGATTTAGTAGGAAGCCCAGTCGAGCGCCAGCATACAAGCAAACTAGCCGTTACAATTAATCCCGTCTTTGAAAACAATCAGCCAGAGGTATCAGATGCACCAAAGCAGCCGGCCAACTTTGTGTATTTGCATCAAGCTCCGAGCAATGATTCACCGCTACTGAATGAGCCTGCAGCTTCAGGGCCAGGAACGAAACAAACGTTAGACTGGGGAAGCAAAGCTGTAACGGGCCAAACGTACGCAGTGGCTGAGACAAAAGGAGAATGGACAGCGATTTGGTACGGAGGACAAAAAGCCTGGTTTTACAATCCGCATAATAAAAATACGAGTAAAGGTACGGGCATATTATTAACGCCAAAAGCAGGAAAAGAAGGCATTCAAGTGTACGGAGGAGCTTTCCCGGAAGCTTCAGCCTATCCTTCTGATATCCCGGTTAAAGACATGGTCCCACTTCAGTATACAATCTCTCCGGATCAGGTGTACGTAGGGGTAGAAAAAGTAAGGAGTGACTATTACTATGCACCCACTTTTACAACAAATCCAAACGATCACAAAATGATTGTGGGAAAAGATGAATATTATCAAATTTATTTTAATCACCGCTATGCGTTTGTGAAAGCTTCGGATGTAGAGATTAAAAAACAATAGAATAGAGTGTTAAAAGAAAGGAAGAGACAGGGTGTATAAAGGGTTTGTTTCTTCCTTTCCTTTTTAAAACCACAAAAATTCAGAATGTTATTGATGATTTTTCCTTATAATGGTTTTTTAGCTTATTATCTTTTTAAAAAAGGAAGGAATGTCCTGTGATTATAATTAAGCCTTTAAGTCAGTGTTCTTTTTCTGATGCGCTAGAAGCATTTAATAAGGGTTTTGAAGATTATTACATTCCGGTTGAGATGTCACTAGATCAATTCATTTGTAGGTTTGGTGTGGATCGTTTATCTGTCGAGCATTCTTTTGTAGCTTTTTATAATGACACACCAGCTGGAATTATGTTAAATGGAATAAAAAGAGTCAAAGGAAAGAAACATGCTTGGAATGGAGGTACAAGTGTAGCATTCCTTTACCGAAAAATGGGAATTGGTGAAGCCTTACTAAAAGCTACACTTGAGAAATATCAGCAGCAAGGAGTAGTGGAAGCCAGTCTGGAAGCATTTACAGTCAATAAAAAAGCCATTCACCTTTATGAGAAATATGGATATGAAATTGTAGATACGCTTTTCTTTCTAAAGCATAGAGGTAGTTTTCCCGCTTCTTTACTTAAAAAGAAGAATCAGCTTGCGTATTCGTTAAAGCGAAGGCTTGCAAAAGATATTCAGAACCTACCCTTTTATACATACGACGTTCCGTGGAAAAATCAATTTGACTGTATTTGTGATGGAGAATCGTTTATTGCGTTGAATGAAAGAAACGAAGAAGTTGGCTATCTATTATTTCAAAAGAATTTTTCTTCCATAGGCATCGTGAATTCCGTTACTTTTTATCAAGGAAGCGTTAAGGAACATATCTCAAATTCAGAGGACGTTCTGGCCTTTTTATTAGCAACCATTTTTAATATGTATGGACCAATTGCTTACAATACACATAATGTACCTGAAAAAGGAAATAGCTTACTCGTGAAAATGTTAAAATCATTTGGTTTTCAAGATTTATATACAGATGAAGGAATCAAACTTGAGCAGGTGTTTATGAAAAAACAACTTTAAAAAGCGGCAATGGGCCGCTTTTACTGCATTTCCGTAATTGGATGTGCATCATAAAATTCCTCGATTTTTTCTTGCTGCCCTTCGTATTTTGCTTTCCATGCTTGAGTCCCGTCCTTATAATTGCGCAGATCTGTTCCGTAGAAGTCGGTTAACTCTTTTCGAGTAATCGTGATTGTCTGAGGAACAGTCGTGTTAATAGTAAAGTGAACGCTGTCAACATTTTGTACGGCAGAAAGTAAAATGGTTGCGTTATGTAAAAGTGTACGTTTAGTTTTAACAGACGTCCAGCTTTTTTCAAACGCATGCTGATTATCTGTTGCAGCGTAGTTAATTGCTAAGTAGTAAGGTTTTTGCGCATTTTGAAAAGTTATACCTTTTAAATAAACGTGTCCTGGAAGTTTATTTGTTATTTCTTCTATTGAAGTATCACGTTTTAAAGAAGAAGTATGATGAATAGAAGAAGCAGAGACTCTTTCAGCAGACAGATTATTATGAGGTGCATAGGCACACCCTGATAGGCAAGTGAGCACTATACAAAGTGTAAGAGAAGCATCTATTTTTTTCATAATGGTAACTCCTTTTGTTTATATCTACTTGTAAAGACGAAAGACCTACACTTTTTGTTTCATACAAAATATAAATTTATTCATTAAAAAGACAGATAATCCAAAATAATAGAAGTTAATAACCCTAATGAAGCAATAAAACCAATAACAGGACCACCTTCTTCAAAAGCTTCCGGCAACATCGTAGAAGCAACCATGGCCACAATTCCACCACCGGCAAATGAGGCAATAAAGCCCATCATGTTTGGGGTAGCGTCTTGAAGAAATAGATATCCAATCCAAGAGCAAAGAGCTGATATAAAGAAGACCGAAAGCCATAATGAAAAAATTTTCTTTCGCTTATATTGGCTTTTTAGTAGTCCGCTTGTCCCGGAGATTCCTTCCGGTATATTGCTGATAAAAATAGAAACAACAAGCACCCAGCTAACGTGGTGCTGTTCAATCAAACTTGCGCCAATCATTAGTGATTCAGGTATAGCATCCATAATGGTACCAATAAAAATGGCTAGTCCTGAGCTAGCTGGGACAAGGTGGTTTGAACGTTTTCTTTTGTGAGCACCTTTTTTAGCTAAAGACATATCAAGAAGAGTAAAAAGTGCTGCGCCTGTTAAGAAGCCTAAAGAAGAAGCAATAATTCCCGCTTCTTTTACCGAATCTTGAATGAGCTCGTAAGCAGCAGCTCCTAACAAAACGCCCGTGCCAAAAGCCATAATATAAGCAGTCAACTGTTTTTTTAAAGGTACAAAAATAGCTATAATAGCTCCAATTAATACAGCTGAGCCTGAGACACCACCCCACATAAGGGCATCTATCACATGAGATCCCTACTTTCTTGCGTACTTATTTGTAGTGTAACCATCTATGTGATTATTATGAAACAAGATAAAAGAACTAAAAAAATGGAAAAGAATCACTGATTTAGACCTTAAATAAAATAAGTCTTCTGTATAATTGACAAAATTTTCTGATTATGTCCGTTGAAAGTGAAAAAACCTTGTGATAGTCTGATCAAAAGATATAAAGATGGAAAAAAATTCTTTCATCTGTAGAAGGTCAAAAAACTTAATGAGGTCACTTTTAAACGAAAGAAGGAAGACGAGATGAATCCAAAAGCAGTGAAAAGAGAAAATCGTTATGCTAACTTAATTCCTATGCAAGAAATTAAATCCGTTGAACAGCAGCTTTACCCATTTGATATTTATAACAGTCTGCGTCAAGAAGCACCTATTCGTTACGATGAAAGCCGAAACTGCTGGGATGTATTTGATTATGAAACAGTAAAGTATATTTTAAAAAACCCGTCGCTTTTTTCATCCAAACGAGCAATGGAAGAACGCCAAGAAAGTATCTTAATGATGGATCCTCCAAAACACACAAAATTACGAAACTTAGTGAATAAAGCTTTTACACCAAGAGCTATTCAGCACTTGGAGGGTCATATTGAAGAGATTGCAGATTATTTATTAGATGAAGTAAGCAGCAAAAAAAAGTTTGATATAGTAGAAGATTTTGCTGGACCACTGCCGATTATTGTAATAGCTGAGCTGCTAGGAGTACCTATACAAGATCGAGCGCTGTTTAAAAAGTACTCCGATGACTTAGTGAGCGGTGCTGAAAATAATTCAGACGAAGCTTTTGCGAAAATGATGCAAAAGCGTAATGAAGGGGTGCTTTTTTTACAAGGGTATTTTAAAGAAATTATCGCTGAGCGTCAGAGAAAGAAACAAGAAGATCTGATTTCGCTGCTTTTAGAAGCAGAAATTGACGGCGAACATTTAACAGAAGAGGAAGTACTAGGGTTTTGTATTCTATTGCTAGTAGCAGGCAATGAAACAACAACAAACTTAATTACGAACGGAGTCCGGTATATGACAGAAGACGTAGACATACAGAATGAAGTTCGTCAAGACATATCCCTAGTTCCGAATCTCGTGGAAGAAACGCTCCGCTATTATCCTCCTATTCAAGCGATTGGACGCATAGCCGCTGAAGATGTAGAACTTGGAGAGTGTAAAATTAAAAAAGGGCAGCAGGTAATTAGCTGGGCAGCAAGTGCAAATAGAGATTCAGCTAAGTTTGAACGGTCTAACACTTTTGTCGTGCGTCGTAAAACGAATCCTCACGTAAGCTTTGGTTTTGGCATCCATTTTTGCTTAGGAGCACCGTTAGCAAGAATGGAAGGGAAAATTGCCTTTGCTAAATTACTAGAAAAAGGGGAATTTTCCAAAGTTCAGAATCAGTCTTTAAAGCCAATAGATAGCCCTTTTGTTTTTGGGGTAAAAAAATATGAAATTACTTTTGACAACGCCTGAAAAGCGAGCGCAAATGATGCGCTTGCTTTTTAGCGTTCAGTCTTCCATTTTTGGTCCTCTGAAGGAGACGTATAGGTGTCCATTGAAGAGATAAGCTGTTCGGGAGTATCAGAAATATTGATGAGACGAATAGCAGAATCCGTAGAAAATCCTTCATCTACTGCATGCTGAACCATTTGCATAAGGGGGTTGTAGTAGCCGTTTACATTTAATAACCCCACTGGTTTTTTATGTATGCCAATTTGAGCCCAGCAAAGAGCTTCAAACAGCTCTTCAAATGTCCCGAAACCTCCAGGAAGGGCAATATAAGCATCTGCTAACTCGTGCATAGTTGCTTTTCGCTCGTGCATGCTCTCTACTTCGATGAGTTCTGTCAGCGCGGTATGAACAATTTCACCGCTAAACAAACCGCGGGGCATAATACCAATGACTTCGCCCCCATGTTCAAGCATTTCATTTGCGACTTCTCCCATCAGGCCCATTCGTGAGCCTCCGTAAATCAGCCGGTAGTTTTCTTGGGCCATGTAGCGTCCTAGCGAGACGGCGGCCTCTTTATATTCTGTTTTTATTCCTGCGCTTGATCCTGCAAACACACAAATTGATTTCAATTTCTTCACTCCTTTGTTTCTTCTCTATATAAGTCTTTTCTGTTTATGAACAACAAAATCCTTCTTAATAATTTATGAATTTTCACAATGTCATCGCTTGATTATTCTAAAAACTTTGCTTATAATCAAAGCGAAACATCTGTTTGAAAGCGTTATCTATTTCTTTTCTTTTGATGAAAAAGAGAGTACGCATAGATCTACTTGTAAGATAAGTAGATAATATGAACTTATGGGAGATTGGACCGTTTTAAACGCTTCATTAGTAAGTATACGTACTTGCAGGATTAGGACAAGGGGGATATGGGGATATGATGAATAATTTAATACGCACATTAATGGTACAAACACCGACTGTACCAGGAAACTTAGGAAGAGTAGCAACAGCCATTGGAAATGTTGGAGGAGACATTGGCGAGGTTGAAACCGTTAAAGTAGGACATAACTACACGATGAGAAGTATTACGGTTCAAGTAGAAAGTGAAGACCAGCTTGAGGAATTGCTTGAAGCGGTTCGCAGTTTAGAAGGCATTACTTTACATACAGTATCAGATGAAGTTCTTCATGCGCATGAAGGCGGTAAAATTCAAATGAAAAGCAAAATGAAAATTGAGTCGATCGCTGACTTAAGAAGAGTATATACACCAGGTGTAGCAAACGTTTGCCGTGCTATTCAAGAACAGCCCGACAAAGCTAAAATTTATACGAGCATTGGAAACACGGTTGCGATTGTAACGGATGGTACCGCTATACTAGGACTAGGGAATATTGGTCCAGTTGCAGGAATGCCTGTTATGGAAGGAAAAGCTGCGTTATTTGATCAGCTTGCCAGTGTAAACGCTATCCCTATTTTGTTGAATGTAAATGAGCCGGAAGAAATCATTCAAACGGTTAAAAATATTTCACCAGGATTTGGCGGTATTTTACTAGAAGATATAGGGTCGCCTCACTGCTTTGAAATTGAAGAACGTTTAAAAGAAGAGCTAGATATTCCAGTTATGCATGATGATCAACACGGAACAGCAGTTGTGACGCTAGCAGCAGCTATCTCAGCTTGTCGCAGCACAGGTGTGAATTTGAAAGAAGCAAAAGTAGGGCAGATTGGTTTAGGAGCTGCTGGTATCGCTACTTGCAGAATGTTCATGGCTTACGGTGTCAAACAGGTGATAGGAGCTGATAAGTCTCCTGAAGCGAATGAGCGCTTGGTCAGCTACGGTGGAAAAGTAGCGGATTCATTAGAAGAGCTTATGGAGAACTGTGATATTGTTATTGCGACAACAGGTGTACCTGGCTTAATACAGAAAGAATGGATTCGAAAAGGGCAAATCATTTTAGCACTTTCTAATCCAAAACCAGAAATTGAACCTGAAGATGCTCTTGAAGCAGGAGCTATTTATGCTACTGACGGAAGGTCAGTGAATAATGTGCTTGGATTCCCAGGTATTTTCAGAGGAGTATTAAATGCGGGAGTGCGTGATATTACGCATACGATGCTTGTAGCTGCAGCTGAAGCCATTGCAAATTCAACGCGTCCAGGCGATTTAGTTCCTCACCCTCTTAATCTAGCTGTACACGAAGCAGTATCTGAAGCAGTTGAAAGAGCGGCTGTTGCACACGGAGAGAAAGACGGCGTTTATCGATAACAAACAAGGCTGCCTCGAAATAGGCAGCCTTGTTTGTTTTTTATCAAAAAATAATAAGAAAATAGTAAACGATGAAACTTTTTTCCTTTTTTAACGTAATATAGTAATAGAAATAGTAAAAAAGGTAGAGAAAGGAGTTTTTATGGAGTTTGAACATTTAAAGGGCAAATTGCCCCTCGAGGCTAAAAAAGCGATGCGCTGGCAATCCATTTTTACGCATAGCCTGTGGCTTCTGGCAACAGCGGGTTATTTTCTACTCGTTCATTTTTTTGATTGGTGGTCAATTATTGGATGGATATCAGCTGGACTATTAGTCGTGAGCTTTATCATATATACAATTATAGCTCCAAATGTATATATGAATGTATATTCATATGAAGTAACAGATACTCAAATTGATGTGCAAAGAGGGCTCTTCATCTGGTATCATACGAAAATTCCCCTTGTGAAAGTACAGCACGTTGAAACGTTGACAGGGCCGATTTTTCGAAAATTTGACTTGGCATCTGTTAAAATCATCACAGCAGCTGGAAGCGTCGAAATTCCTGCACTCGTACAAAGAGATGCTGAAGCACTGCGAGAGTATATTGCTAGACTAGCAGAGGTAGATGATGAAGATGAGTAAGCGGCTGCATCCGCTATATATTGCAATAGCATTTATTGAACATATAAAAAATAATATCCTGCCTTTTGTGTTTGTATTTATCGTCAATCGGCACCTGTTGTTTACATATTGGTGGGCAACGCTATTAGCGGGAGGCGTAGTCGCTTTATTTGCTTTTTTTACCTGGAGGGAATTTCGTTATGAAGTAACGGAAACGGAAGTGCGTCTGTATAAAGGGATTTTTAAAAAAGAAAAACGATTTATTCAACGAAATCGCATTCAATCGATTCAGTTAGATCAGCCGTTTGTCTTTAGAATTCTTCGCTTAGCCCGGCTTCGTATTGACACGGCCAGCAGCGGTACGGATGCTGAAATTGATTTATCTGGTATTTCACTAAAAGAAGCGCACCATCTTAAAGATACGTTAAAGCTGTCAGGGAGTCAGCCGGAAATAACAGAAAAAAGTCCTGAACGTATGATGAAAGTGTCGGTGAAACAGCTGGCGTTAGCTGCTGCGTTTTCCGGGAATTTTGGCTATATATTTGCTGCTCTTGGTTTTCTCTATCAGTATATTGATACGTATATCAACCGCTGGGTGAAGACAGCTTACGAAGAAGTGATTCATCAATCGATGCTTGGTTTATTTGTATTAGTCGCTGCAATTGTGGTGCTTGCTTATTTGTTGTCTATCGTTTTATATGTGATACGATTTGGCGGTTTTACAGTGGAACGCTACGATCATTATCTACATATTAAATACGGACTATTAAATAAGAAATCCCTTACGATTCCTTTTCATAAAATACAGGCTGTTACGATAGAGGAAGGGTTGGTTCGACGCTTATTTGGATGGTCTTCCGTTTCGTTAAATGTCGTAACCTCTGATTTAAAAGAAAAGGTCTATTTACACCCGTTTATCCAGCAAAAAGAGATTTCATCGTTAATGAACGTATATGTCCCGCACTACGAATATATAAAGTGTCCAAGAAATACAGCTATTCAATATGCATGGTACCCATTACTATTACCGCTCTTGTTATTTGTAGCGGCAGGGATTGGCATCAGCTTTTGGAAATCAATGTTCGTGTGGGTTATTGCTGTGCTATGCCTTGCATATGTACTTATTCACTGGTTGGGCTATCGCCAAGGCGGCTTAATGATGAACGAGGTATTTGTCGCTATTCGCTCACAGTTTTTAACACGAAAAACAACGATTATTAGAAGGAAGAAAGTGGAGCAAATTGAGGTGTTTGCAGGCACCTTTTTATGGAAAAAAGGATACAGGAAAATAAAAATTTCAACTATGGGTACAAGCGGCAGCTATAAATCGGGATATTTTCCATTTGAAATTTGGCATCCTATCTTTCTGCAAGCTACTTCTTCTAAAAAGGCATGAAGAACATCATTGTTCTTCATGCCTTTTGACGTTATCTATTCATTAAATTTTTTCCTTGCTCGTAATAGCTATTCATCACGTCAGCGGGCACCATACTGCCTCCAGTTGACCATACAAGGTGAGTAGCTTTTGACATATCGTTTTCTAGTGCTTGCGCTTGTATATAGGAAGACCCGCTTTCCATCAGGTGAAGAGGCCCTTGTAAACCAGCCGCTGCTGAAGGTTCTATATACATATTTTCACGATTGGCTAGCTCATAAATAAATCGGAAAAGCTGATCATCTTCTACAGTATAAATTCCGCTAATAAGCGATTTTATCGTTTCGCCTACAAAGCTAGATGGCCTTCCTACAGCTAGTCCATCGGCAGCTGTTATGTTATCAAGTCCAATATCGGTAACGGAAATGCCATCATGCAGCTCGGTCATTAATCCGAGCAGCATGCAAGGAGAGTGAGTAGGTTCAGCAAAAAAGCAGTGAACATGATCACCGTATATTGCTTTTAATCCAAACGTAATACCGCCAGGACCTCCCCCTACTCCGCAAGGTAAATAGACAAATAAAGGATGTTCAGCGTCTACTTGAATTTGCAGCTCGGCTAGCTGCTTTTCCAAGCGTAAGGCAGCGACGGAATAACCAAGAAATAAATCTCTAGACTGCTCATCGTCAATAAAATGACAGGCGGGGTCTGCTTCGGCTTGCTTTCGTCCTTCTTCCACGGCTTTTCCGTAGTCAGACTGATATTCAATAACGGTTACGCCTTTCGAACGAAGCAAATCTTTTTTCCATTTCTTCGCATCGGCTGACATATGGACGGTGACGTTAAAGCCGAGAGCGGCGCTTATAATACCAATGCTTAAACCTAAATTACCGGTAGATCCTACTGCAATAGAATAAGAAGAAAATAACTTTTTACATCGTTCTTCAGCTAGAAGAGCATAGCTGTCTTCTTCGGTAAGCAGCCCTTCTTTGGTAGCAAGACTTTCAGCAAATTTTAATACTTCATAAATGCCGCCTCTTGCTTTAATAGAACCTGATATAGGAAGATCGTGATCGCATTTCATCAATAATTTTCCTTGCAGCTCGTTATTCATTTGTTGATTTAAATAGTCTTTCATGTATGCAATTTCTTGAAGAGGTGATTCAATGATTCCTTTTGATGCTTTTAGCTCCGGAAAAGCGATTTGAAGAAAAGAAGAAAAGCGAGAAAGTCGCTCTTTTGCATCTTTTATATCTTTGGTATGTAAAGAAAGAGACGAAAGTGCTTCTTGAGCAGGTTTTAAATAAGGATTTATCCAAAGTATTTCCTGTTTATTGATTAAAGGTGTTAATAAAGGATATTCACGCATCCATGTAGCAAGGGGTTTTTGGTGAAATAAATGTATCGTCATAAAGGCTCCTTTCTCAATATGTTATTTCCTTTATATGTATAGTATCAAGAATAGAAGAAGTTGAAAACGAAAATATCAAAAAGCAGAAAGCGCATTTTAACTGCCTCTTGTATACTAATAAAGATAACTTATACAACTGCATAGAAAAAAGGAGAGGAATTTATGGCATTTTCAGGCGATGATAGCAGATGTCCTATCTGCGAAGAGAAAAATAACTGTGCTTCTGTACAAGGCAGAGAAATAGAAAAGTGTTGGTGCATGCAGAAAGTTTTTACTCCTGATTTGTTTAAACAAATTCCTTTGGAAAGCAGAGGGAAAGCGTGTGTATGCGTCAAATGCGTTGCGAGACAGAAGGAAGAAGGTGGGGATTAACGTGAAAAAAGGAATTATTTCATACGGTGAGGCATTTATTGATTTTATCGCTAAAAATGAATCTAACACTGACTTTGACCCTTTTTTAGGAGGCACAACCGTTAATGTAGCAGTTGGAGTTCAGAAGTTAGGAGCAAAAGCATCTTATATCTGCAAGTTAGGGAGTGATGAAACAAGTGATTTTGTAAGAAAGAAGCTTTTAATTGAAGGAGTAAACCAAAGCGGCTGTGTAACTTCGGTGACGAAAAAAGTTTGTGAAGTGTATGTACATAAAAGTAAAGAAGGAGATCGTTACTTTCATTCCTACATAGATTCTACCCCTCATGAGCAAGTGTATAAATATGAGCTGCAGGAAGCTCTATTTGAGAAGGCAGCGATTTTTTATTTTGGATCAGGCACTTTGTTTCATCCGATTTCCCAGGAAACTACAAGAGAAGCTGTGAGGCTCGCAAAAAAATATCTTATGCTGGTAGCTTTTGATCCGAATATTCGAATGAAAAGATGGGAAAGTGAAGCAGCATGTAGAAATATTGTAACATCGTTTTTGTACGAAACAGATATTTTGAAAATCTCTCAAGATGAGCTCCTATTTTTGATGAATTCAACAGATCTGGCAGAAAGCCTAGAAAAACTGAGAGCGTATCATATTCCGTTCGTATGGGTCACTCAAGGAGAAAAGGGCGCAGTAGCCGTTACTGCAAATCAAATGCTTCATGTGAGTGCAAAGAAAGTACAGGCGATAGATACAACAGGAGCGGGTGATGCATTTATGGCAGGAATTCTCTGGTGTATTCATGAAAAAGGTTTGCCTGAAAGTGAGGAGTCATGTAAGCAGTACACAATGTTTGCCAACGCGTTAGGTGGAGCAGTTTCGGCGAGATACGGAGGAATGATTTCGCTTAAAGCAAAAGATGTATCTAATATAAAAGCAGGTAGCTGATAGCTACCTGCTTTTGAGCATTTATTATTTAAAAAATGACAGTATAATCATAAGGGCAAAAATAATCGTAAGATGGTTCAATGAGAACACAAACATTAAAGTAGCCCATTTTGTATCTTCTAATTTTTTAAATCCAACAATTCCAAGAAGCATCCACACGAGTGTTAAACCGAACATTGTAAATGCGATAATTTTACTAAACGATAAAAATAAGAACGATGCCGCTAGTAAAATAACTAGGTATACAAGCGTTTGGACTTTGGAACGACGGATACCTTTTACTACAGGAAGCATTGGTACACCTGCGGCTTTATATTCCTCAAGTCTTCTAATCGCAATAGCGTAGAAGTGAGGAGGCTGCCATAAAAACATAAATACAAACAATCCAATTGCTACCGGATGAAATAAGTCTGGTGAAATAGCGGCCCAGCCAATGATTGGAGGCATAGCTCCAGAAATACTTCCGACTTCGGTATTATAAATGGTTGTACGTTTTGTAAGCATAGTATAAGGCACTACATAAAAGAAAAATCCTAAAATACCCATAATGGCGGCCATGTTAGAAACTAAAAATAAAATACCTACACCAATAACAAATAAAGCCAGTCCTAACCATAGAGCAAATTTAGGGTTGACCGCTCCTGTTACCGTCGGTCTGTCTTTTGTACGTTTCATGATTGCATCGATATCACGGTCATAGAAGTTATTAACTGCCCCAGCTCCTCCTACGACAAAGGATGTCCCAATTAAAGCCAAAATAATGATAGGAATTTGTGTCACAAAGCTTAAGTCATTAACAGCAATTGCGAGACAAAGCCCAGCAACCATTCCTAGTGAGTTCGATTTAATAATCCCAGTTTTTATAATAGCACTGATTACTTCCCGGGAAAAATACTGATTGATAGGAAGTGATTCCTTTGTGATAACTTCGGTATTTTTCACAGCAATTCTCCTTTTTGAGCTTATTCTTACATGAATAAACCTAATCTTTATTAATCAACTAAACTATTTTAACAAAAAAATATCGTAATTACATCAAGGTTGCTCGTAAAATTTGTTAACATTCCTTGAACTTTTTTAAAAAACAAAGAAAAATGTCGAATTTCCGACTGAAAATAAGTACATCCTTTATTATAAGATAAAAATGGAATGCTTAAAAACGAAAATTTTGACTATCTGGTGAACTTTTAACGAGCAAGAAACTCGAACTTAATCGTACCATATTTATTGGTAATTGCAATCACATAGTATGTGATGAAAGAAAAGATGTGGTACATTAAAGAAAGAACTAATAAGTTTATTTACTATGTCTTATTCACAAGGAGGATATATGATGCCAGATAAATATGCTAGCTTCTCTGAACTTGCCTCTTATGAAGTATACAACCAAGACTACAAAATTCAATTTGAAATCAGACCTTCTAACATTATTATGCTCGCGATACACGGCGGAGGTATCGAAACTGGAACATCCGAACTTGCTGTTGGCCTAGCGGGCAACGAATACTCGTACTATTTATTTGAAGGGTTAAAGAAATCAGGAAATGCCGATCTTCATATCACATCCACTCATTTTGATGAACCTCATGCGTTAACGATTATATCAAAAGAAGACTATGCAGTATCTTTTCATGGATACAACGACAAAAGTGAAAAGCATACTAAAATCGGCGGTGCTGACAAAGCGTTAAGGTCCAAAGTACATGAAGCGCTTGTTTCTAAAGGCTTTAGTACAGAAATTTTATCAGATCAAGATCCTGTTTCCGGTACCAGCCCTAGAAATATAACCAATAAAACAGCTAGGCGGATGGGTGTGCAAATTGAGATAAGTAAAGGGCAAAGAGAAGCTTTTTTTTCAACTAACACGAGAAATGAACGTAAAAATTCGAAAACCCAGGAATTTTTTGAGTATATATCAGCTATTAGAAGTGCATTTCCTCTTAGATAAATCAGATACGTTTAGTATTTATTAAACAGGTTAGATTTATTACGGACATGTTTGTGGTATACATATAGTAACTACATAAACTGGAGGAGATAATCATGAAAAAGTTTGACCAAGAAGATACCCTAGAACGACTTAAAGCCTCTTATCGATATTTAAAAAGCATAGACATACCAGAAATCAGCACATTAGATGATCAAAAACGAGCGGAAGCTGTGCAGTTAATCGAAGAGATTGGTCTTAAAATATCAGAAATGCGCGTAAAAGTAGAGTGAGTAAAAAGAGAAAGAAGGACATCTGTCCTTCTTTCTCTTTTTCGACAACTATAAACAGGAGATTGGCCATGAATGAACAATATTATGACGCTTTATTAAATATAAAAACAACGGGAGAACAAAAGGGATTTAATGATTCATTTCATTACCATCGTTATGAACCCACGCCTTATAGTGCATTAGAAGCACTTTTCAGTCAGTATGAGCTAACAAGCAGCGATAGAATTGTCGACTTCGGGTGTGGGAAAGGAAGGCTGAATTTTTATGTGAACTACCTATGTAATGCCACCGCTGTAGGGATAGAAATGAATGAGCACTTCTATGAGCAGGCCATAGATAATCAGAGGCGCTATTTAAAAAAAGCCAAGGGCCGAAAAAGTCATATTTATTTTCAGTGTTGTTTAGCCCAGGAATATAAGATTCACCCACTAGACAACTGCTTTTATTTTTTTAATCCTTTTTCAGTTCAAATTTTTATCCAAGTAGTGAACAATATTTTGCTTTCGTGGGAAGAGAATAAGCGCGAGATTGATTTAATTTTGTATTATAGTTCAGAGGATTATCTTCATCATCTCGAAAAACACCCTTCTTTCATTTTAAAAGAAGAGGTAATGCTGCCAGAGTTGAATCGTAAAAATCCATATGAACGGTTTTTGATTTATAAAGTAGCTTATTAAGACGACTTATTTACTATTTCATAAAGGTGTATCGTCGCTCGTTCTATTTAACAAATCAGCAGGGGCTAGAAAAAGACCTGCTGATTTTATTTATAACTTTTTAGAAATTAAAGCATAACACTTTATTATGTAAGCGCTTTCTGTTATAATGAAACTAGGTTGGATAGCATGCGTGGCTATCGGTGTACTCAGCGCAGGCGGGGCTAGTACAGAAAGAGAAGGCTACATACAAGTTAATAAACATTTAGTCGATAGAAATAAGAAGTCTCAAAAACAAATTTATTAATTTGTATGCTAAATCGTAAATTAACAGAAACGGCATTTATGATAAGGTTTTAGAGAAAAGAACCCAGCATATACTGTATAAGCAATTTTTTTACTCTAAAAAAGGGTGAAGAAATTGCTTATTTATTTTTAAATAAGTGCACAGCTGTTCAGATTTGTTTTGAGATATCTAGCGTTAGTGTATAATAGTAAAAAGTACGAAAAGTTGACATTGTTAATTGATTAAAGGGGATTTAAAAATGAGTGAACTAAAAATAGATGATGTAGCGAAGCAAAGCGGTTTAACAAAACGTACGATTCGTTATTATGAACAAATTGGACTGATGCCAGCACCTCCAAGAAGTGAAGGTGGATTTCGTCTGTACACGGAAGAACACGTAGAATTCTTAAAGAAAATTACGAATGCCAAAGAAGTCATGGGTTTTTCACTTCAAGAATTACAGGAATTTCTTGCTTTAAGTGATACTCTTGAAATACAAAAGATGGATTATAGGCAAGTGAAAGGAACAAGTCAACAAAAAGAAAAGTTAGAGCGAGTGTTACATACGGTAGAAGAGCAGCTCAAGCTGATTGAACAGAAAAAGAAAAACATCTTAAAAGTAGAGTCTGACCTTCTGTCACTGAGAGATCGTGCTAAGGCTGCAATTGTAAAATTCGAGCAGGAAGAATCATAAAAAGCAGGCGCATTCACCAGAAGAGTGCGTCTGCTTTTATGTGTTTTATAGGGAATTTATTTATGATTGTGAAGAGTTTTCTTCTAGCTGTACCCCTAAAAGAAGTAGAATAGCCTGTATCCCGTCGGCTTTTCCGCTGTGAAAGCTTCTTGTTTCAGCATCCAAAGCTTCATTTACAGATTCCATCATATTTGATTCGTATAAGTCTAAAATCAATTGTTTTCCTTCCGGACTCAAATGCAGCTGCCCGCGTTCCTTCATTTTAAACTTCAACTTCTTCAACTCCCTTTCCCATAATACTATCAGTATACAAAATTAATAACATTTACGTAAACGTTAATTTTTGTATGTGGACAGAAGAACGTATTAAGTATAGGTACTAAGTGAGGGGAGAGATACTGGTTATCCTTTGCTTGTTTTAATGTTTGTCAGCTTATAGCCGCAAGCTGAGCATATATAGATAACGTTTTGATTGGACTGAGCAGTTAAAACGGTAGCGAGCTCTTTTTGAGAATGACAGTTAGGACAAATAACAACAGGGGATTTCATGTGATTTTCTCCTTTTCTTTTTTATAGTCGAATTTTATTTTATGTAAAGTTTAATCAAATATCCTTCGTGCTATCAAAAACGACGGAAGATATGTAAAAAGCATTCTCGCTCAAAAGAAACGGGAATGCTTAAGGTAAGTTTAAAATCCGTCCTGGCTTGCTGTAAATGGAATGTTAAGTCTTCTTTCTACATTGCGTAAGCGCTGATTTAATCTGTTTATACGGTCAGTATGTCGCTCCACAATTCGATTTAAACGAGTAATTTCTCTGACTTGCTCCTCATTTTGTCTCTCAAGAGCACGAATTCTTCGTTCAAATCCTCCAAGATTTTGAAGCTGCTGTCTTTCATCGTATTCTTCATGCTGTGGTACGTAAGGGGGATAGTATTGTTGAACTGAGTAATCAACTTGCTGAGGAATATATCCAGGGTTGAAATAATAAGGGTTCATTAGGGCACCGCTCCTTTTAAATAGTAACTTCAAATCAAACACGATATAACGTATGCGAAGATAAGAAAAATGCTATAGGCACATACCTAAAGACATTCTGTATTTTAAAAAAGGAAAGTATTTTTAAGAGGAAAAAGGAGATAGCAAACCCTTTCTTGAATATGCAAAATAGAAAAGCTTCTTTTTTAGACACTTTATTTAAGAAAGAGGGAAAGTGACCGATGGCTCAAGGGAAACAAAAACCAGCACCTAAAATAGAAGAATCAAAAGCTCCGCCTGCAAAGAAACAAAAGCCGAAGAGCCGCAGCACCAAAAAAGCTCCGCCTCCTACATCGCCCTGGGTAAAAGCTGCTTCCATTTTATCTAACATTGATTTCATTCGTTTGTTTCGCGTGCTGTTTCTTGCTTTGGCGGTTGGTTTTATTGTGTATCAATATATTTTACTTACAAAAGGGGTCTTCATCAAAACATACGTAGACCTTTGGCATCATCACAAAATGATCTTGCTAGCTGGAGCTGCATTTATTATCTATACTTCTTTCATCTTTTACCTTGGCTACCGCACCGCTAAAAAGCGCTAGAACGATTATAAACGGCGAATATCATCCATTCTTTAAGCAAACCTTATATGTATATCAGCATAGAGGGGGGAAGAAACGTGGACAAGCAGCGAGCAAAACAAATTGCTGATTCACCCGTTATGGCTAACGTTACGTATAACGATACGGCCGTTTATATTCAACATGTAAGCGAAGAAAATGATACGGCAAGAATTTATCCGCTAGGTCAGCCGGAAAATGAACAAAATGTTGCGGTGAGTCAATTAGTAGAGAATTAAGGTGGATAAATAGAGCTACTAGTTCAGTTAAATAAAAGGAAGAGAGCAGATACACAGCTCTCTTCCTTTTATTTATTCTTCCCATTTCTTACTGTTAATCTTCTCAATAATCCCGTGCAAATCACCAGGCTTATGAAACTCAATCGGAGACGCGCCTTTTTCAAACAGAATCGATTCCGCTTCAATTAACGCCACGTAGCGTCCGTTCACTTTCGCTAAGTGAATATTCTCCCCAAAATCAGCTAACAGTCCTTTAATCTCGGTTTCGCCAAGCTTCATTTTTAGCTCGGCATCAGGCGTATGCTCGACGATATGAGCAGCGGCTTCCATGACTTGATGGGTATCCAAACGTTCTTGAAGCTCACGCTTTTCGCTTGTTGCCCACAGTTCCATGTCTGATTCAAACTGTTCAAGCTCTACGCTTTCTGCTTCAAGCGTTTCGCTGACGTGTTCACGCACCATATCCATCACTTGTGTTTTCATAATCTCAGGCATGGGCTCGTTGTAATCAATGAATTTCAAAAAGTCTTCAAAATAACGGGCGTGAGACGCTTGGTGGATAACGAGTTCGCTTTCTTCCACCATGCCTTCTTCAGGCATGTATGGGTATTGAATGGATTTCATGTTTTTAGTAGTAATCGCCATTTCTACGTGACGAATAAGGGTTGATTCATCTGAAATTGAAGCCACTTTTGGTTCGAAGTCACATTTTAAAATAAACACAAAAGCATGATCAAAATATTTTCTTGGAACAGCAGATACCACTAAAAATGCTCCTCCTCGAACGGCTGCAGTATCAAGGTACGCATTGATAAACTGTTCGCTGTTTTCTTCAAATTCTTCTTTGGTTGTGGCAAAACGAGTGCGGTGAAATAAATTATAATTAGGGTTTGAGTCGAGAGCGTGTCCCGGTTCAACTATAAAATACCCGAGCTTTGTAGGCACTTGTTCTGCTTTGGGGTGTCGCTCTACTTTGCGCTTTACAATTTTTTTAAATTCACCGTCTAAAAAATCTTTAATGGAACTTTCTTCATATTCTTCCGTATCAAGCGTTTGAAAATGCTTATATTGTTTAGAGGCCTGTTCTTCTTTTCCTTCTACTTGTATTACGTAAAATGATAAAAAATTAATTTTAAAATCCATAGCAGTCACCTTGTTTCTTTTTAGTCAGTTACTTCAGTATAAGAAAGAGTCTGGTAAGCGTCAATGCCTGTTAGCTTTAGGGGAAAAAGATCTATTTATACAATTGATCAGCTGAGGAATAGTGTGTAAAGCAAAGAATAGGAGAGGCAGGGGGCCTCTCTTATTTATACTGTTCCAAACGTTCAAAAAAGGTTTTGACAAACTTATAAAAAATTTTATCAGAAGGTGCTAAATCACGATTTCTAGGAATAATCATTCCGACTGTCCGCTGAAGCTGCGGCGTATGAATAGGAAGTTTAGTCGTAAAACGAGGAGTCGTTTCAGACACTGTACTTTCAGGAAGAAGCGTCACGCCAATTCCTGCAGATACAAGACCTTTAATCGCATCTAAATCTTCTCCTTCAGATGAAATATTGGGCATGAATCCTGCTTGTTTGCAAGCGTCAAAGGCCATTTTATGTAAAATGAATCCTTTTGGAAATAGCACAAAATCTTCATTTCTTAAATCCCGCAGCCGAATGTTATCCCGTTCAGCGAGCGGGTGATGAGAAGGAACAAGGGCTAAAAGATTTTCAGTGAATAGAATATGCCCTTCAATACTCTGATCTTCTACAGGTACAGGGCCTAAAAAAGCGATATTGATATCTCTTTTTTTAACCGATTCAATTAAAAATTTGTACGAACCTTGTCTAAGATGAAAAGCAACATTTGGGTGTTCTTCTTTAAAGGCTGATATAATAGTAGGAAGAAGGTGACTAGCAAGACTTGTTGGAAATCCGATTTTAATCGTTCCTCTTTCGGGATCCAAGTATTCATCAATTTGTTCTTTCGCATAGTCAATAGCTTTCATAGCCGTCTCCGTATGCTCAAGAAAGACTTTTCCTATTGCTGTTAACTTGACATTTCTTCCTTCACGTTTGAATAAACTAACACCTAGCTCAGATTCCAGGTTCGCAATTTGACGGCTGATTGCTGATTGAGCTACATGCAGATATTCTGCCGCCTCAGATACGTGTTCTCTTTTTGCAACTTCCATAAAATAGCGTAATTGACGCAGTTCCATAAGCATCCTCCATCTATATATATCAAAATTAGATTGGTTTTATCTAAATTATATATTGTTTATATTGATTTGAAAACTTACAATGTAAACAGGTGATCTTAAAAAGATAAAGAAAACGAACGGGGGAGAAGAAGATGACATACAATCAAATGCCAAAAGCTCAAGGTCTCTACCGTCCTGAATTTGAGCACGATGCATGTGGAATCGGACTATACGCTCAATTGAAAGGCGTAGCGTCACATGATATCGTTAAAAAAGGACTAAACATGCTTTGCCAGCTTGACCATCGAGGCGGACAGGGAAGTGATCCGCTAACAGGAGATGGAGCTGGATTAATGGTACAAATTCCACACGCGTTCTTTAAAAAGACATGCGTTGAACTGAACTTGCCAGAAAACGGTCGTTATGGAGTTGGAATGATCTTTTTCTCAAATAATGAAGACGAGCGTCGAGAAATTGAAGCTTATATTAATAAATTAATTGAAGAAGAGGGACAAACGTTATTAGGTTGGAGAACTGTGCCTGTAAATGTCGGAAAAATCGGAAAAGTTGCAAAAGAAAGCTGTCCATACGTACGACAAGTATTTATTGGGGCAAATGACAGTATTCAAGATGACTTAGCGTTTGAGCGCAAGCTATATGTTATTCGTAAGCAAGCGGAAAATTGGGCGCAGGCACGTCAAAACCGTTTTTATTTTACAAGTCTTTCAAGCAGAACAATTGTGTACAAAGGGTTGTTAACACCTGAACAAGTGGATGCTTTTTATCTTGACCTACAAGATGAAGACTTTACTTCAGCGTTTGCTTTAGTGCATTCTCGCTTTAGCACAAACACGTTCCCAAGCTGGGAAAGAGCACATCCAAACCGTTATTTAATTCACAACGGTGAAATCAATACGCTTCGCGGTAATCAAAACTGGATGAGAGCGCGTGAACAGCAGTTTGTTTCGGACGCATTTGGTAAGGATTTGCCGAAGGTTCTTCCAATTTTAGATGCTGAAGGAAGCGACTCATCCATGTTAGATAATGCGCTAGAGTTCTTTGTATTGGCCGGCCGCAAGCCAGCCCATGCAGCGATGATGCTTATTCCAGAGCCTTGGTCTGAGAATCCGCACATGTCAAAAGAAAAACGTGCTTTCTATGAGTATCATAGCGCATTAATGGAGCCATGGGATGGTCCGACTGCTATTTCGTTTACGGATGGAAAGCAAATCGGTGCTATTTTAGACCGTAACGGTTTACGTCCAGCTCGCTATTATGTTACAAAAGATGATTACATCATACTTTCATCAGAAGTAGGCGTCATTGATGTTGAAGATGAAAATGTGTTATATAAAGATCGTTTAAGCCCAGGTAAAATGCTTCTAATCGATTTAGAAGAAGGCCGAATTATTTCAGATGAAGAAATTAAATCTGAAATGGCACAGGCTGAGCCTTATCAAGAATGGTTAGATGAACAGCTGGTAACGTTGCCAGAAGTGCAGGAAGAAAAATCTGAATACTTCGATGATTTGGTCATTCGCCAGAAGTCATTTGGCTACACGTATGAAGATATTCATAAATATTTAGTTCCAGTTATTACAGAAGGAAAAGATCCGCTTGGTTCAATGGGTAATGATACTCCATTAGCCGTGTTGTCTGATCGTCCTCAATCGCTGTTCAATTACTTTAAGCAGCTGTTTGCTCAAGTAACGAACCCACCGATTGACGCTATTCGTGAACAGTTGGTTACATCAACAATGACGTTGCTTGGTGCAGAAGGGAATTTACTGCATCCAACCAAAGAAAACATTCATCGAATTCAGCTTGAGACGCCGGTTTTAACAAACAATCAAACTCATCAGCTGAAGTCTGCCATTCATCCAGATTTCAAAAGTGCTGTTATTTCTGCGGTGTTCACAAATGATTTAAAAGAAGATCTTGATCGCGTATTTGCTGAAGCTGAAGCGGCAATTAACGCAGGCGCTAGCATTCTTGTTCTGACAGACCGTGAAGCGGGAGCTCACTCTGTAGCCATTCCAGCTTTATTAGCGGTCAGTGGGCTGCACCAGCACCTAGTGCGAAAAGGAAACCGTACAAAGGCGAGCATTGTAGTGGAAACAGGAGAAGCGCGCGAAGTGCACCATTTTGCAGCACTGATTGGTTACGGAGCAGACGCAATTAATCCATATCTTACTTTTGCAACATATCAAAATGAAATTAACGCAGGTACGTTGAACGTATCGTATGACTATGCTGTTGAGAAATATGTAAAAGCCGTTACTGAAGGTGTTGTAAAAGTAATGTCTAAAATGGGCATTTCAACGGTGCAAAGTTATCGGGGCGCACAAATTTTTGAAGCAGTTGGAATCAGTGCAGAGGTTATCGAGCAATATTTTACAGGTACTGCCTCGCAACTTGGCGGTATCGGTTTAGATGTTATTGCAAAAGAAGCGAAAACGCGTCACGACAATGCTTATGTTGAAACAATTGAGCAAACGTTAGAGTCAGGAAGCGACTTCCAGTGGAGACACACGGGCGAGCATCATGCGTTTAATCCAAAAACAATTCACACGCTGCAGTGGGCTTGCCGTAAGGGAGATTACAGCTTATTTAAAAAATTCTCTGAATCGGCTAATGAAGAACGCATCGGTTTCTTGCGCAACCTATTCTCGTTTAATGGAACGCGTTCATCTATCTCCATTGATGAAGTGGAATCAGTTGATTCGATTGTAAAACGTTTTAAATCAGGTGCTATGTCGTTTGGATCTTTAAGTCAAGAAGCTCATGAAACATTAGCGATTGCGATGAACCGTTTAGGCGCACGCAGTAACAGTGGAGAAGGTGGCGAGCACCCTAGCCGCTACACTGTGGATGAAAATGGAGATAATCGCCGCAGTGCGATTAAACAGATTGCTTCTGGCCGTTTTGGAGTGAAAAGTCATTACCTTGTGAATGCGGATGAGCTTCAAATTAAAATGGCACAAGGTGCAAAACCCGGAGAAGGCGGTCAGCTTCCAGGAAACAAAGTATATCCATGGGTAGCAGATGTGCGTGGATCAACGCCAGGAGTAGGCTTAATTTCACCTCCTCCACACCACGATATTTACTCGATTGAAGATTTAGCACAGCTTATTCATGACTTAAAAAATATAAACCGTGATGCACGAATCAGCGTCAAACTCGTTTCAAAAGCAGGAGTAGGAACGATTGCTGCCGGAGTAGCAAAAGGAGTAGCGGACGTTATCGTTATTAGCGGCTACGACGGAGGTACGGGAGCATCTCCAAAAACAAGTATTAAACATACGGGACTACCGTGGGAACTGGGCTTAGCGGAAGCTCATCAAACGCTTATGTTAAACGGTCTTCGCGAAAAGGTAGTGCTTGAAACAGACGGGAAATTAATGACGGGTAAAGATGTAGTCATGGCAGCACTTTTAGGAGCAGAAGAGTTTGGTTTTGCTACGGCGCCTTTAATTGTTTTAGGCTGTATCATGATGCGTGCGTGTCACTTAGATACATGTCCAGTTGGAGTGGCGACGCAAAACCCAGAGCTTCGTAAAAAGTTCCTAGGAGAAGCGGATCACATCGTTAACTATATGAAATTTGTTGCACAAGAAGTACGCGAAATTATGGCTGAACTTGGATTTAAAACAGTAGATGAAATGGTTGGACGTACAGACGTATTAAGCGTTAGCGAACGTGCAAAAAATCACTGGAAGGCGCAGCACTTAGACTTAACAACTCTTTTATATCAAGCTGAAGGTGTACGTACTTTTAAAACACCTCAAAACCATAAAATTGACGAATCTCTTGATATGCAAAAAATCTTGCCAGCGGTACAGCAAGCAATCGAGCATAAGTATCAAGTCGAGTTAGAACTGCCAATTTCTAATATTAACCGTGTAGCTGGAACAATTGTAGGAAGTGAAGTTACAAAACGTTACGGTGAGAAAGGTCTGCCAGAAGATACGATTACTCTTCGATTCACTGGCTCTGCAGGACAAAGTTTTGGTGCATTTGTTCCAAAAGGAATGTCTATGTATCTAACTGGAGATGCAAATGATTATATCGGAAAAGGGTTATCAGGAGGTAAAATCATCGTTGCTCCACCTAAGGAAACAACAGCTGTGTCAGGTGAAAATGTTATCGTCGGGAACGTGGCATTTTACGGTGCAACAAGCGGTGAAGCTTATGTTAGCGGGCTAGCAGGAGAACGTTTTGCGGTTCGTAACAGCGGTGTGAACGTAGTGGTTGAAGGAATTGGCGATCATGGCTGTGAATATATGACTGGCGGACGCGTTGTCGTATTAGGTGATGTAGGTAAAAACTTCGGTGCGGGAATGTCTGGCGGTATTGCTTACGTATTTGCTGATGATCAAGAAGCATTCAAAAACCTTTGTAATAAAGACATGATTGGGTTTGAGAGCTTAAAAGGCGAAGAAGCAGAAGAAGTAAAAGAGATGATTGCAAATCACCTAAAATATACTGACAGTCATAAAGCAGCATTTGTATTAGAAAATTGGGAAGAATCGCTTTCGAAATTTGTAAAAGTGATTCCGAATGATTATAAACGCATGATGAATCGCATTGAAGAGCAAAAAGCAGCTGGGTTAACGGAAGAAGAAGCAGCTATGAGTGCGTTTGAGGAAAATGCAAAACAAGAAAAGAAAGCATCGGCAAAACAACAAGAAGCGGTAGCTCAGTAAGAAAGGGGAGAGTACGATGGGAAAACCAACAGGATTTATGGAAATCAAACGTGAAAAAGGGAAGGAACGTGACCCGTTAAAACGTTTAGGTGATTGGAAAGAGTATGCTGCTCCTTTATCTGATGAAGCGCTAAGCCGTCAAGGAGCACGATGTATGGATTGTGGCACACCTTTTTGCCACATGGGAATGGATATTAATGCTTTTACTTCTGGATGTCCAATCTATAACTTAATTCCAGAGTGGAATGATTTAGTTTATAAAGGACGCTGGAAAGAAGCTTTAGAGCGTTTAATGAAAACGAACAACTTCCCGGAGTTTACAGGACGCGTTTGTCCTGCTCCGTGTGAAGGTTCCTGTACGCTTGCTATTTCAGATCCAGCGGTTTCGATCAAGAATATCGAACGCGCTATTATTGATAAAGGCTTTGAGAATGGGTGGATTACTCCGCGTATTCCGGAGAAAAGAACAGGCAAAAAAATTGCTGTTATTGGCTCTGGGCCAGCAGGCTTAGCGAGCGCAGATCAGCTGAATCAAGCGGGTCATTCAGTAACGGTATATGAAAGAGCAGATCGTGCCGGTGGTTTATTAACATATGGAATTCCGAATATGAAGCTAGATAAAGAAGTAGTGGAAAGACGTGTTCGCTTATTGACACAAGAAGGTATTGATTTTGTAACGAATACGGAAGTTGGAAAAGACATTACTGCTGAAGAGTTAAAAGAACAATATGATGCTGTCATTTTGTGTACAGGAGCTCAGAAGCAAAGAGATCTAGTATTAGAAGGCCGTGAAGCAAAAGGAGTTCACTTTGCAATGGACTACTTAACAACTTCAACAAAAAGCCTTTTAGATTCTAACTTCAAAGATGGTCAATTTATTGATGCTGAAGGAAAAGACGTTATTGTTATTGGAGGCGGAGACACGGGAGCTGACTGTGTAGCTAGTGCTCTTCGTCAAAAATGCCGCAGCGTTGTTCAGTTTGGTAAACATCCTCAGCTTCCTGCTGAGCGTACGGCAGATAATATGTGGCCTGAATATCCACATGTATTTAATCTTGAATATGCTTATGAAGAAGCACAGGCGAAATTTGGGGACGATCCACGTGAATATTCAATTCAAACGAAAAAAATCGTGGCAGATGAGCAAGGTAATCTAAAAGAACTTCATACGGTTCAAATGGAAAAAGTAAAAGGTGAAAATGGACAGTACATCTTTACCGAAATTCCAGGAACAGAAAAAGTATGGCCAGCTCAGCTTGTCTTTATTGCGATTGGGTTTGAAGGTCCAGAGCATCCGGTTCTATCAGCGTTTGGTGTTGAAACGAAAAATCGTCGCGTAGATGCAGCGTATGGAAATTACAAAACAAATGTTGAAGGTGTTTTTGCTGCTGGTGATGCTCGTCGTGGGCAAAGTTTAATCGTATGGGCTATTCATGAAGGTCGTGAAGTAGCTAAACAAGTTGATAGCCATCTAATGGGAGCAACTGTATTACCATAACAAAAAACCGTCACAATTGTGGCGGTTTTTTGTTTATCTAGGATTTGGCACTTCATTTCCTCTACGTAAATTTTCAAATGAAACGGTTAAAATCGTGTTAGTAATTCGAACTTGTGAAACAGGGGAAACGCTGTATAAGTTAAAAAGTTCAAATGTCCAGGGATCACGTTTTTTCAGCTGTCGCGCGGCTTTTTCGACGCGTTCGTTAATAGATCCGCTGTAATTGTTATAGTTATCATCAACAAATCTTACAATGGAACGAAATAAGTATTCTGTTAGTTTGCTATCCATCCCACCTCGTTGAGCATCTCTGTAGATGGACTGATACTGGCGTTTTAAAATTTTCATCACTCTGTCTACATCGCGTGTAGATCTAACTTCTTCTTCTTCATGCAGGATATAAGAAAATAAGTCTTCATTGTATCTATAAGGTTCTAAATAATTTTCATTCGTAGTAGGAACCACTGGATGGTAGTAGCGCGGCATATAGGGGTAAACCCATTGACTGTACATGAGACATTCACACCTTCCTCGTTCATTTTCCATTAGTTTATGCACTAGCGTGCTAGCTGCTGCATGTTTGTTTTAAATAAAATTTAGGGGTTTGATAATAGGACCACCCTCTAAATTCTTGATAAGTCGATACAAAATAAATGTAAATCGGTGTATTTAGCAAGTCTGGATAATGTTGAAAAAACGCTTGGTCTCCGTAAAATATTGCTTCTAAAGCAAGCGGAAGCTCCCGGCGGAAAATGTGATAACGAAGCTGTGCTTGCTCGCGGCTGAACTCACCTCCGCTAACAAAAACTTCGCCTTGAATAACTGCTTGTCGATCTGTTACGTGAAGAGCAGCTAGTACTTCATCACGCATATTTTTATCTATCGCCTTGTTGTTATATGAGCATCCGATGCTTAAAAAAAGCTGACCGGTTGTATCAGAATGAGTAAGAGTATATTTTCTTCCAGAAACCGGATAGGAGGAAGTAGCAGGGGGAATGAGAGTCGTAGAGAGTTTTGAAGAATTAAACGAACTCATAGTCATTTACACTCCTTTTTTTGAATAAATTTCAATATTATACGGCGCTATGGGCTCAGATGTGATAAATGTCTACTTTCTTTCTGCAACAAAGGCGTTTTGATGTACTTTTTGAGAAATGAATGGTAATATTTAACTAAAATTATGCGTGTACAGTCCCCGAAGATTGTCTTCAAAAGCAAATGTGAATGGAGGTTATCACTTGAATATCACAACGTTTGACGGTAAGTATGGAAACTGGTTAACGACTAAAAACCCTCTTCAATTTCAAGCAGCGACTGCCTATGGGAACATTGGGCTGGCTCCTATCTATTGGGGAACAAAAGAAGAAAAAAATGGATGGTATTACATGTATCAGCCTGAAGAAATAACGGGCGTTCAAGTAGAAAGTGAAGTTGATGGTGGTAAATTTCTCATTCGAATTCCTGATGACTGGAATGGAAAGTTAGTTATGTCGGGAGTTCCAGCTACCAGAGATGAGAAATCAACGGATTTACTGTTCAGCGACTATGTGTTGGCAAAAGGGTTTGCGTTTGCTGCTTCTGATAAAGGGACACAGGGAGAAGAAGTGAGAGATGATCCATTTGCTAAAGCAAAAAACGCTCTAGTCAAAGAAGAAGACTCCATTAGAAAATGGCATATTCAATACCGAGAAGTGACAAAAATTGCTCAGAGATTTTTGTTTGAAAATTATCGTCACAAACTCCAGAAAGAAGTGACAGAATATTTTGATATAAAAACGTATGCTTTAGGTATTTCTAATGGGGGTTATGTTGTTCGCTATGCTTTAGAAAACGATGGGAAAAATGGAGAGCCTCAGCTTTTTAATGGAGGGGTTGAATGGGAAGGGGTTATGTGGCGAGCTGATCACGATAACTTGATCACTTCCCTAACACCTGTTGTAAATCATGCCGAAGAAGCACTGTATACGGTAGGTGAATCGCAAAAAGAAGCTTTGCACCGGTTGTATCAAGCAGGGTTGCCAAAAGGATCTGAGTTTTTATGGCCATATCATGACCAGTATTATTGGTTTTTAACGCTTAATATATATAGAGATGAGTTTGACAGTCAAGCACCTGGAAGCATTCCGTGGCAAAAATACTTGACGCTTTTTGAAAACGGAGTTAGAGATCGTTCGTTAGATTCTATTTTTAAAAAGTATGATTATCAAGAAAGACCACAAGATGTTAAGCAAAAAGTTCGTGAAATTGAAAATACAGGTGATATTTCCGTTCCGTTGATAAGCATTACAGGGTCGTTAGATGCTCTTATTTTTCCGGATATTCATGCTTATCCTTATGAACAACTGGTAAAAGATTCTGGTAAGCAGCACCTTCATCGTCACTACGTAATTGAAAATGGAAACCATATTGATAGCTTAGTATGGAATCATCAAATTGATCCAGATCGAAAGCTTCAGCCTCTCCTTCCTTATGTGTATCAAGGATTTGAACTGCTATGTGATTGGGTGGAGAATTTTGAAGAACCTCCGAAAAATAAGAAAATAAGTGTGCCTCTCAAGGAAATGCATGTAAAGGATCTAAAAACAGAGGAAGACGTGCTGCCGTTGACTACAAAGAAAAGCATATCAACAAAAAAATAAATCGTCGAAAACCGTGCCGAAGGCGCGGTTTTTAATTTAGAAAAGCAACATTTGAATAAAAACAGCTTCTATGAATACAAAATATTATAGTGCGATAAGAATGGAATATACGTTATTTGTTATTTATTTTTATCTATTTAAAATAAAAATAATAAAAACATTGAACAAAACCGAACTTTTGTGTTAGATTAATAACTATAATTCGTACATTTATTAAATGGCTACAGTTGAAAGGAGCAAAAAACATCATGACAGCGAAAGTAATTAAAGGAAAAGAAGTAGCGCAAGAACTGCGCGCCGCATTAAAAGAAGAGGTAGCTCAATTAAAAACAAAAGGTATCGTTCCTGGTTTAACCGTAATTTTAGTAGGAGAAAATCCTGCTTCCCAATCATATGTAAAAGCAAAAGCAAAGGCTTGTGAAGAAATCGGTGTTGCGTCTGAAATTATCAAACGTGACGTAACGATTACGGAAGAAGAGCTTTTAAACGAAATCCATCACTTGAATGGAAATCCATCTGTTCATGGTATTCTTATTCAACTTCCATTACCAAAACATATTGATGAAAAAGCAGTATTAAATGCTGTATCTCCTAAAAAAGATGTAGATGGCTTCCACCCAGTAAGCGTAGGGAATATGGTCATTGGCGATGAGTGCTATTTACCATGTACACCACACGGTATCGTTGAGTTAATTAAACGTTCAGGTGAAGAAATTTCAGGTAAACATGCGGTAGTAATTGGACGAAGCAATATTGTTGGTAAACCAGTATCCATGCTGTTACTTCAAGAAAGTGCAACGGTAACAATTGCTCACTCTCGCACAAAAGATTTATCTGCTTTAACAAAACAAGCTGATATTCTTGTGTCAGCTGTAGGACAACCTAGACTTATCAAAGCAGATGATATTAAGCCGGGTGCCATTGTAATTGATGTAGGTAACACAATGGAAAATGGTAAACTCGTTGGTGATGTTGATTACGAAGCGGCTTTAGAAGTTGCAGGTTATATCACACCAGTACCAGGAGGCGTTGGTCCGATGACCATCACAATGCTATTAAAAAATACGGTAGACGCTGCTAAAACAATTAACAACGTAAAATAATAGAAAGTTAAAAATCCCGTGCGTATATGCACGGGATTTTTTTGCTTCAGTAATGGAATGAAAGCTAAAAGAATAGAATGTAACATTCTGTATAGAAAGAGGAGGAAGCGATGGTTACGTTACCTGCAACGGTATATTCTCAACAAATAGTGAAGAAAAAGTTAAACGTTTACTATCCAGCTGTTCATTTGACTAATCCAGCTGTTCAGCACAGCATTAACAGTAAGATCTTGCAGCGTACGAATGAATTAATTCGTCAGCAGGGATATGAAGAAAATCCGGATACAGAAGAAACGGGTTATTATGAGTTGAAAACAAACGAGCGAAATGTGCTCAGCTTAACGCTTGTCAATTTTGCTTATTCCGGGGGAGCGCACGGATTGACCGTGGTAGTTCCGTTAACGTTTAATGTGCTGACTGGAAAAACGTATCAACTAAAAGATTTGTTTAAAAAAGACAGTAATTACGTAAGTGTTCTTTCTAAAATAGTAGGAGCGCAAATAAAAGAGCGCGATATTATGGTTCTTGGAGAATATAAAGGAATTAAACCAGATCAGGATTTTTATATCGCCGATAAATCACTTGTACTATTTTATCAGCTGTATGACCTGGCTCCTTACGCATATGGAATTCCTTACTTTCCAATTTCTATCTATGCTATTCAAGATATTATTGCAGATGAAAGTCCACTTGGACAAATGTTTGGATAAAGTTATAAAAAATTGCGGTGCGGCCGTACGTATCTTTTTAATTCGGCCGCTAACTGCTGACGAAGCGAACGAACGCCAATCGCTTCAGCAATATCTTTTGCTACAGGAAACACTCCGATTTTAGTGATATGAACGCGAAGATAACCCTCGTACAAGCATCCTCGCTCCGCATGCTTGATTTTGGTGCGTACAACAGCTTCTATTTTATCGTTTTCATTTTGCAAAGGGTAAGAATCTGTAATATGAAAACGAAAAGAATATTCCTCCATCACCATCATCCTTTTTTCTATGATATGTACTAGCATACTATACAAATAGTGAATCAGAAAAAATAAATGTGTCAAAAGAACAAAGCGCAAAGTAATCAAGGAAGCAGTTTCTTGCATGTAATGATCATTATTTGTGAACGATAACAGAAAAAGACAAAAAGCTGGAGTTGCGATGATAAAAATAGCATTCAAAGGATTACTTATTATTTTATCTTTATATATTCTGTATGTGGTTATAACGGCGGTGGTTCTCTTTTATGTACCTTTAAAAATAGGAGAGGAAACGACCTCAATTAAACCGGCTAGCTTTTTTGGTCACAGTGAGTCTACGGACCGAGTGAGACTTCTTGAAGATGGTTATGAGGCAGGAAGAGTTCGTATTCAAATGATTCAACAAGCTGAGAAATCGATTGATATTGCTTATTACTCAATAGGAAAAGGAGAGTCAACTGATTTAATTATGGCCGCTCTTTTTAAAGCAGCTGATCGAGGCGTCCATACTCGCGTTCTTTTGGATGGGATAGCTAACGGCTTACGGGGAAACCGAAGGGGCGTGCTCTATGCATTAGCTTCACATCCTAATATTGAAGTGAAGTATTACGAACCGTTTCAATTGTTTAAACCTTGGGCGTGGCAAAATCGTATGCATGACAAAATAATGGTTGTAGACGGACAGCTAGGCATAATAGGGGGACGGAATATAGGGGACAAATATTTGGCTAAAAAGCCTCCTCCACACTTCGTCTATGATCGTGATGTCTTTATTACAAACAGTAAACATAAACAAGATAGCGTCATCACTCAAATGCAAAATTATATAAATGAATTATGGGCTCATCCCTACACTAAAAAAGCTTTTCATCATCTCACACAGTACCAGGTTGATCAGGGGAAGAGGATGAAAGCTTTGCTGCTGCAGCAATATGATAAAGCTAAGCAAGTAGGAGAAACGTTTGCGACCCCCAAGATTAATTGGAATGCTTCCACCGTTTCTACAAAGCGTGTTTCTTTTATTCATAATCCAATTGAACGCTTTAATAAACGACCTTTTATGTGGAAAACGTTTATTAACCTAGCAGAAGAAGCTAACCGCTCTGTTCTTATTCAAAGTCCTTATGTGGTGCCCACCAATGCGATGAGAAAGTATACAGCCATGAAAAAGAAGCCAGACGTTCAATGGACGCTACTCACAAATTCAGTTACATCTACGCCCAATGTGTTGGCTTTTTCCGGATATATTAGTATGCGTGATACGATTATGAAGACAGGTGTAAAGCTTTACGAATACCAAGGACCTTATTCGATCCATGCAAAGTCTGTGATTTATGATCAAAGACTTAGCGCCGTAGGCTCTTTTAATTTAGATTCCCGTTCTACATTTTTGAATAACGAATCAATGGTCATTATCGATAGTCAAAAATTTGCAAAAGAGTTGACGATGGCGATGGAAAACAAAATGGATAAAAGTATTCTTATTGCCAATCACAAGCGCTGGGTTAAACCTCCTGAAATCCAAAAGAAAGAAGAGCCTGTTATGAAGCGTACCTTACTGTATACCCTTGCAAAAGTAACGAGGTTTTTTAAGGAGTTTATTTAAACAACCGGCAGTAGAAAAAAAGTACTCAATGAACATTCATTGAGTACTTTTTGTTACATACTTTATAAATAAGCTCATACAACGATCACATCACGTAAATTATCCTCTTTTATTTATTGGGAGAATTAGGTAGTATAAACATAATAAACAAAAAGGAGGAAGGTACGTGGAAGCCGCTGTTTTAATTAAACCAGATGCAGCTTATAAAAAGGCTTATATGAGCTTTTATCATGAATGGAAAGCAAGCGGAGAAAAAATGATTCCGTGGGTCATTGCTAAAGATCCTGCTTACTTTGAAAAAATGGTTCAAGAGTTATTAGATGCAGAAAAAGGGATCGGATTAAAAAAAGGATTTGTACCCGATTCCACCTACTGGCTAATGCATCACGAAAGAGTAATAGGCGTAGTTAATATCCGCCATGAGCTAAGTGAAATACTTCGAAACAGCGGAGGACATATAGGGTATGGTATTCGGCCAAGTGAAAGACAAAAAGGATATGCCAAGCTGCTACTGAGGTTATCTCTTCAAGAGATTAAAAAGCTGGGAGTTCAACGGGCATTAGTTGTGTGTGATGATTGGAACACTGCTTCTCGTCGAACTATTCTGGCAAACGGTGGTATACAAGACGAGGATTATATAGAAGAGGACGGGGCTATTGTTCAACGCTTTTGGATTCATACGGATAAAATGGCATAAAAAAGAGATGAATTTTTTAATTCACCTCTTTTCTGCTTAGTCATATTGTTTTAAAGCTAACTTCAGCCGCATATAGGTATACATAGCGTATGCCTGTCTTCCTTTTAAACTGTAAGGATTTGCTTTGGAGCAAAGACACTCAAGAAATTGCTCATCACATGAGCGGCATGATCCGTAATCTTCATAGCATAAATCATGGTATTTACAGCAGCAGTCTACATCATTTACAGGACATCCCGGACCACTGCATCCGGGGCCACACCATTTATAGCCGGGGAAGAGGCAGGGCGTGGCTTTCCGTTTATTCGGAACAGACATAATCATACATCCTTTTCAATAGTCTCTTTACATTAAATGCAAAAAAGAGAAAAGAGAAAGGGACAAACACCTTGCAGCAGTAGCCTAATTTTCATGAATTTCTATTTAATCGATAAATGCGTCATTCATCCGCATTAATAGTTTGCCAAATAGCTCCTTTTCTTCACTTGACCATTTTTTTAACATACTATGATAGCGTTCAAGGCGCATTTGCTTATCAGTTTGCAGCATTTGTTTCCCGTGTGTTGTGATGTCAAATAGGCTGACTCGTCCATCCGAAGGATCAGAGGAGCGAGAAATAAGCTTTTTATTTTCTAAAGCAGCAGCCTGTCTAGAAAGAGTTGAAATGTCGAGTTTAAATGCTTCTGCCAGTTCTTTTACACGAGCTGGTCCAAATTCATCTAATTGCCGCAGCAATAAATAAGCTGATCTTTCTAGGTTTCCTATTTTATTTTCGGAATTATCAAGATAGACCGCTCGTCTAATAAAGGTAGTAAGTTCATATTCAATCAATTCAATTGAATTCTTTTCTTGCATTATAATCGCCCCTTACAAAATCATTCATTGACAAAGAAATATATACTTGTATAATACAAATGTATATATAGTTGTATAGTACAAGTAAAAGTAGGTAAAGTAAAGGTGTTTATATAGTTAAATGTTAGACAACATGACAAAATAAAGAGAGGAGGGCAGCTGTTCTTTATTTATAGGACAGTGACCTATAATGAAAGTGATACGAATCATTTTACAAATTGCGATTCTTTATGCTTTTTCTATGATCGGCGAAGCTGTTCACCATATGCTTCATCTACCTATTCCAGGCAGTATTATAGGCTTAATTTTAATGCTCATTTGCTTAACGTGCAAAGTTGTTCCCATCAAAATAATTGAAGACGGAGCAAGTTTCTTGTTATCTTTTTTACCGCTATTATTCATACCAGCTATGGCAGGTGTGATGAATTATCCTTCGCTTCTTTCAAGCAGCGGAGCGGTTTTATTTTTAATTATTGTGCTTAGTACGATTGTTACGATGGCCGCTGCAGGGACTGCCAGCCAACTTTTGGAAAAGAAAGCGAACAAACGAAAGGAGAAACAACAGTGCAAGAATTCTTTATCGCGGTCTTTATAATCGTAGCTACAGTTGCTTTGTATCTAGTCATGGCAAAAGTATACGTGCGGTTCTCCTATCCGATTCTTATTCCTGTTTTAACTACAACCATATTCGTTATTCTTCTTTTGCTTGCTTTTCATGTTTCCTATGATGAGTATATGATTGGAGGCAAATGGATTAATTCACTTCTAGGACCAGCGGTTGTTGCATTAGCGTATCCACTCTATAAACAGCGTGAGATGCTAGTAAAATACAGCGTTCCTATTATTGGAGGGGTATTTGTAGGGTTATTCGCAGGCATGATCAGCGGACTTGTGTTTGCTGAAGTATTTGGCGTTGATCGAAGCCTGATTTTATCCATTATTCCTAAGTCTATTACTACTCCTGTAGCGATTCAGATCGCCACAGGGCTAGGGGGCGTTCCATCGATGACCGTGGTATTTGTTATGATCGCAGGTTTTTCTGGAGTAATCCTTGGACCGCTACTTTTAAAATGGATTCGGATCAAGAGTTCTTTAGGAAAAGGAATTGCATTAGGCAGTGCTTCTCATGCGCTAGGAACTTCTAAAGCATTTGAATACGGTGAGCTAACGGTATCGATGAGTTCAGTATCAATGACGTTAAGCGCTGTATTAGGATCCGTTTTTGGGCCAATTGTTGTCTGGCTATTCCAAGTGTAAGGCGAGATAAAAGAAAGTGAATATAAAAAACGAGGCTGAGACAAAAGTATGTTAGTTAAAGTTGAACACGAACGATCTATTGAAAGGTGATGGATAGTTCGTGTTTTTTTATGCTCATCGTAAACGTAGATTTAATGTATGTACTGGCTTCTAACTGTTGATTTCGTTATGCCCCCATCTCGCTTTTTATATAAAAGCATAAATTTTTTCCGAAGCAAATTTTAAGTTGTGCGGCTCTTACTCTGGTACTATAATAAAAAGAAAGAAAATTCATAAAATAACCGCTTTTTTGTTATTTTTAGGAAGGCTAGTCAATTTTCGGATGGATAAGTAGGCTTAGTCAAGGTTGTATACGCAGTAAAAATAGCAGAAAAGAGGAGCTGAACGTATTTTATGAAAGAGGAGCTCGTGTATATAGGAAAAAAGATTCTTGAACATAAATATAGCTTGTCAGAAAAATTAGCCGAACGTTTAGATGCTACACATACACTAAGTCTAGAGGAATTGAAAGAAAAGAAAATTCTGAAGTGGCGAGTGTCAATTATGGAATACTTTGGGAGATCTCTATTTGAAGAACAGGAGGCTGTACTTAAACTTGTTAAAGAATGGGCACTTGATACGGGTAAATATGCAGTGGAAAAAAATATTCCTTTAGAAAAAGCACTAGGTATCCTTCCAATCTATCGCAGCGTTATTTGGGATGTATTTACAAGAGAACTAGAGGAGCATCAGTTTGCGGCAATTACCATGCTGCATGTCAGTGAACGAATTGATCCACTTTTAGATACGGTAACATGTGTTTTTGGTCAAATTTATGACGAGCATAATCGATATATGATGAATTTAGCTTATACGTCACTAGAAGAACTTTCAGTTCCACTCGTACCTGTCACAAAAGGGATTGCTATTATGCCGATTATTGGAGAAATTGATACCCACCGCTCACAAGTTATTATGGAAACCTGCTTGAAAAAAGGGACAAGCCTTCAATTATCTTATCTTATTTTAGATATTTCAGGTGTCGTGATTATTGATACAATGGTAGCAGACAATCTTTTTAAAATTCATCGATCGCTTAAATTGGTGGGAGTGGAAGCTATTATAACGGGGATACGACCGGAAATTGCCCAAACGGTAGTGAAACTAGGAATTGATTTTAATCAAATTAAAACAGAAGCAAATTTAGAAGCGGCGCTTTTAAAAATTGGGTTTACACGTCCTGAAGAGCATAGCCGCACGCATGTGTCATCGCGGCGCATAAAATGACCGGCCATAAATATGGATTTCAGCATGTAGAAAGTAAGTGCATAGTAAAAAAGCGGATGTTAATCAACATCCGCTTTTTTACTTAATAAATGCGATATGCCATGGCAGCACAAAAGCATAAACGAGGAAGTATACCGCTATTGAATAGATAAAAAACCAGCCGTTTAAATAAAACAAGGGCAAGAATAAATAAGCATAAACTAACGGTAATCGGAAACCACAAACCGTGTGCAGATAAGTCTAAATGCTGAATTGCTTGCTCCAACATTGTTCACCTCAAAAGGAAGAGTTAGTGTTCAAGTTAGCCTGTGTTATGGAAAGTATTCTATACATTTTCTACGCGTTACGCGTGTATTCTTCTCGCAAGATTGAATATAACTTTAAGTCTTGATGAGCTCCTTTAATAAACATGGCTTTTCGAATTGTTCCTTCATAAGACATACCGATTTTTTTCATCACTTTCTCAGAAGCGGCATTTTCAACAAAGCACCTCGCCTGAATGCGCACTAAATCCATTTCTTCAAATCCAAACGCAATTACTTTTTCAGCTGCTTCCGTAACAAATCCCTTATTCCAATATGCTTCAGAAATCGCATAGCCAATTTCCGCAATGCGATGAGTAGGGTTCCAAGTGACAAAGTCAATGGTGCCAATACATTTTTTCAGGGCTTTGATTTCCATAGCCCAAGGAGAAATGGATTGGTTGCTGTACTGCTTTAAAACGAAGGAAACAAACTCTTTTGTATCTTGAAGCTTTCGGTGCTTTTCCCAATTTACATATCTGCTTACCTTTTCATTTGAGGCATATTCAAACATGTCACGCACATCTTTTTTGGTAACTTTCCGCAAGCGGAGTCTTTCTGTTTCTAGTGTGGGTAAATTTCCGTATATATCTTTTACTTGAATCATAAAGTTGTCTCCTTTCTCAGCAAGAAGTGGATGAAGTGTTGATAAGAATGTTTCATAGAAGCTGCAGCATCCAAGAAAGACCCTTTTCATTTCATGTACTTGATTCTTTAATTGTAAAATATTTCATTGCTGAGCGTAAGAGGTCAAATAGCTTTTTAAAAAATAAAAACATTATTTTCACTGTTCATAATCAGTTCACATAAGCTTGTTAGACTAAAGTCAGAAATTACGAAGGAGTGAAATGAAACACATGAACAGTGAAGTGAAAGAAGAACGGACTTCAAACAAAAAAAGAATAGACTTATTTTTAGTTCCAATTGTTTTAATTGCAGCGTTTTTGAACTTATTTAAAATTTGGACAGATGAATACGCCAACGCTTATTACACGGCAGCTGTCAAAAGTATGCTTCAAAGTTTTCATAATTTCTTTTACGCATCTTTTGATCCAGGAGGCTATGTAACCATTGATAAGCCGCCGGTTGTGTTTTGGATTCAGACAATTAGCGCCAAAATATTTGGATTTCACGGGTGGAGCGTCATTTTACCGCAAGCATTAGCAGGCATCGGTTCAGTTCTTTTACTATACGTACTCGTGAAACGTACGTTTGGCGTATGGGCTGGGAGGTTTGCTGCTCTTGCGATGGCTCTGACGCCGATTGTGCCCGCGGTAAGCCGAACAAATAATATTGATAGTATGCTTGTGTTTACATTATTAGTAGCAACGTGGATGTTGTTTCGTGCTGTGCGTACAGCTAAATTTGGCTGGGTGTTAGCGGCTTTTGCGATGATTGGTGTTGCATTTAACATGAAAATGCTTCAAGCATACATGGTTTTACCAGCATTCTATGTTTTCTATGTAGTGGCAACCAAAATTACGTGGAAAAAGAAAATTGCTTTTTTAACAACAGCAACTGCACTGATGCTTGCTGTTTCTGTCTCATGGGCAGTTGTAGTAGATTCAACTTCGGCTGATAAGCGTCCTTATATGGGAAGCAGTCAAACAAATTCAGTTCTAGAGCTTGCTTTTGGATATAACGGTATCAATCGTTTAACTGGAAATACAAGCGTGACGGGAAGCAGTCATAAACAGCCTGCTCAAGCTCAGCAGCAAACAGCAAGCAGTGAAACAAAACAAACGAGTAATTCAAATGCTGAGTCTTCACAAAGCTCAAATCAAAGCAAGAGCAGCTCTTCTCAAAAGATGCAGGCTCCAGATGGAGGAAATCAAAACGGAATGTTCAACACGGGGAACCCTGGTCCATTCCGACTGTTCCAAAAAGGGTTATCAGATCAAATCAGCTGGTTATTGCCATTTGTAATCTTTTCAATCGTGGGTCTATTTGCTGGAGTGAAATTTAAAGGACCTTACACGGCAAAACAAAAAGAAAGTTTATTTTGGTTAGCTTGGCTGCTGCCGGTAGCTGTTTTCTTTAGTATCGCAGGATTTTTCCATCAGTATTATTTAATTATGCTGGCACCTCCAATCGCAGCATTTGCAGGAGCGGGAGCAGTAGCTTTATGGAGTATGTACAAACAGCATAATGGCTGGAAATCATGGCTGCTGCCGAGTGGTATTTTAACAACAGCAGCGCTTCAAGTATATATCATGTCTCCTTATGTCAGCTCAATCGGCGTAGCGCCAATTGCAGGTGTAGGGGCACTGGGCGTCATTCTAGCTCTTGTTTTAGCTATTCGTAAAGAGCGTAAAAATTCTGTAACGAATTATTTAGGAGTAGCAGCAATGGTTGTCTTGCTTGCAATGCCGGCGTACTGGGCGATGACACCAATTATTTATGGTGGAAATAGCATGCTTCCAGCAGCAGGTCCTGATTCTTCAAGCGGTATGGGAGGACCTCCAAGCACAGCTACAAATAGCAAACAGTCTGGCTTTAACGGCATGCAGCCTCCAGGAAGCTCTGACAGCAATTCATCTTCAAACAATCAAATGCAGCCGCCAAGCGGTTCATCGAACGGCGGTCAAATGCAAATGCCGGGCGGTTCGTCCAATAATGGTCAAATGCAGCCGCCAAGCGGATCGTCAAACAGCGGTCAAATGCCAGGAGGCTCGTCCAAAAATAATGGTCAAATGCAAATGCCAAGTAGCTCTTCAAGCAAATTATCATCTTCAAAACGAAAAAGTGGAGGGATGAACGCAGAAGTAAACACAAAGCTACTAAACTATTTAACAAAAAATAATACAGGCGAAAAATATTTATTTGCCACAACGGATTCAACTTCAGCTGCGCCTTACATTATCAAAACGGGCAAGCCAGTCATGGCAATGGGAGGATTTAGCGGTTCAGATCCAATTCTAACGGTGAGTAAATTAAAATCTATGATTAAAAAAGGTGAAGTGAAATATTTCTACCTGTCTGGAATGGGTAAGGGAGGCCAATCTGACGTTATCACGTGGATTAAAGAAAATAGTAAGGAGATCCCTTCTTCCAAATGGCAGTCTACTTCATCAAGTTCTCAGCAAGGACCATCTGGAAACGGAACATTATACGAAATAACGCTTAAATAAGGAGGACATGAACATGAGTTCAATTATTAAATATTCTATTGTTGTTCCTGTCTACAACGAAGAAGAAGTGATTCATGAAACCTATCGCCGTCTAACAGAAGTGATGCGTTCAACGAAAGAAGCTTACGAGCTTCTTTTCGTGAACGACGGCAGTAGAGACCGAACGGCAGAAATTATTAAAGAGTACAGTGAGCAAGACCCAGCGGTTGTTTTATTAGATTTTGCCCGTAACTTTGGTCATCAAATTGCTATTACAGCTGGTATGGATTATGCACGAGGAGAGGCGGTCGTTGTGATTGATGCTGATTTGCAAGACCCGCCCGAATTAATTTTAGAGATGATTGAAAAATGGAAGCAAGGATTTGACGTTGTATACGCTAAGCGTACAAAGCGAAAAGGAGAAACATATTTTAAAAAGCAAACAGCGGCTATGTTTTATCGTTTCTTACGTGCGATGACCGATATTGATATTCCGCTCGATACAGGGGATTTTCGTTTGCTAGATCGTAAAGTGTGCAATCAAATGAATAGCATTCAAGAAAAAAATCGCTTTGTTCGCGGATTAGTAAGCTGGGTTGGCTTTAAGCAAATAGCAGTAGAATATGAGCGAGACGAGCGTTTGGCCGGGGAGTCAAAATATCCTTTGAAAAAGATGCTGAAGCTTTCAATGGATGGCATTACGTCTTTCTCCTATAAACCGCTGAAGCTAGCTAGCTATGCTGGTGTAACGCTATCAGGTGTTGGTTTTATTTATCTTTTAGTGGTGCTGTATTTGAAGTTATTTACAGACAGCACCATCACAGGGTGGTCGTCATTAATTGTCATTCAGCTATTCTTTAGCGGCATCATTTTAATCATTCTTGGTATGATCGGAGAATATATTGGCCGCATCTACGATGAAACAAAAAATCGTCCACTCTATATCGTCCGTGAAAAGTATCAGCTTGAAACACGCAAGGAAGTATCACTTCGTGACTAACAAATGGATACCCTTGATTAAATTTGCGTTAGTAGGAGTGGTAAATACACTGATTGATTTTGCAGTATACGCACTTTTAACAACAATCGGTGTGAACTACATACTAGCGCAGTGGATTTCATACAGTGCGGGCATTTTAAACAGTTATGTCATGAATCGTAAATGGACGTTTGAGAAAAAAGAAAAAAGCAGTAAGCGTGAAGTGATTTCATTCGTGATCGTGAATTTAATCACTTTATCCCTAACATCTTTTCTGTTGACTGTTCTATATAATAAATGGGGTATACCACTGCTAATCAGTAAACTTTTAATTACAATCGTAAGTGTCGGTATCAATTTTATTGGCACCAAATTATTTGTATTTACTACTAAAAAAGAAAGAGGGATTCATATATGACGATAAAAAAAGCAGTTATTCCAGTAGGCGGTTTAGGAACTCGATTTTTGCCAGCGACAAAAGCGCAGCCCAAAGAAATGCTGCCAATTGTCGATAAGCCTGCTGTACAATACATTGTAGAAGAAGCTGTGAAATCAGGTATTGAAAGTATTATTTTTATTACAGGTCGAAATAAAAAATCAATTGAAGACCATTTTGATAAATCAATTGAACTAGAGCAAATGCTTGAAGAAAAGCACAAGTTCGAAATGTTAAAAGAAGTACAAACGATTTCATCAATGGCCAGTATTCACTATATTCGTCAAAAAGAGCCGTTAGGACTTGGTCATGCTATTCTTTGTGCTGAGCAATTTATTGGAGATGAGCCGTTTGCCGTTCTTCTTGGAGACGATATTATGACTTCTGAAGAACCTGCGCTCAAACAGATGATTCAAGCGTATGAAACGACTAATCAATCAGTTATTGGAGTTCAAAAAGTGGATGTGGAAGAAGTATCAAAATACGGCATTATTCAGCCGAGAAATAAATCTGGCAGCATTCATGAAGTGAATGACTTGATTGAAAAACCATCAATAGAACAAGCTCCGTCAACGATTGCCGTTATGGGCCGCTACATTTTAAACCCTTCTATTTTTTCTTATCTAAAAACGATTGAAAGAGGGGTAGGAAATGAATTACAATTAACAGATGCACTGCGCGTCGTATGTGAAAAAGAGCGATTGTTTGCTCTTGAACTTGAAGGGCAGCGCTTTGACATTGGAGATAAGGTAGGCTATATGAAAGCAATGGTAGAAGTGGGGTTAAAGCGTAAAGATTTACGTCAAACGTTTTTATCGTATTTGGAAGGAATTGTAGAAAAAGAACGAGCAAACAACTTCAGCTAATAAGAGTTAATCAGTTTGTTCATATTCAGTTCATATTTGAAGTATAAAATCATTGTATGATCTTATGTGGCTCTCTGTTTGGTATAAACAGAGAGCTTACTGTGCGTAAAAGCTGGACAAACTTAGGAATAGGGAGAGACATGTATGATTCAAATATTAGTTGCAGATGATGATCAACACATTCGAGAGCTGATATCATTATATTTAGAAAATCAAGGATTTAAAATTATAAAAGCAGCAGATGGTGAAGAAGCGTGGGCGAAAATGGAAGAGTTTCGAATTGATCTAGCGGTCGTTGATATCATGATGCCATTTAAAGACGGATGGGAACTAACAAAGGAAATTAAGGAGTATTTTGATATACCGGTTTTGATGGTAACAGCTAGAGGCGAATCGCATGATAAACTAAAAGGATTTGATATTGGAACAGACGACTATGTCGTGAAGCCTTTTGATCCTCAGGAAATGGTTGCTCGTGTAAAGGCCCTTTTACGCAGGTACCGAGTAGAAGCTAACAATGTAATTTATATGGGGAATATAAAATTGGACCGTACCAAATTAGAGATGAGTGCAGGAGAAACAAGCGAACAGCTGCCGTTAAAAGAGTTTGAATTACTGTTCACATTAGTTAGTTCTCCAGGAAAGATTTTTACTCGTGATCAGCTTATTCAATTAATTTGGGGATATGATTATGAAGGTGATGAGCGCACGGTAGACGTTCACATAAAACGTCTGCGAGAGAGGCTTAATCATATGAAAAACGTCGGTATGGAAATCAAAACAATTCGCGGACTAGGCTATAGAGCAGAAGGGTGTTAACGTGAAATCAATTTATGTAAAGCTGGTTCTATCGTTCATCATTACAATTTTATTGAGCGTTGTGATTACCGTTGTTGTCACGACATTTCTTAGCAAGCAGAAGCTCGAAATGCGATTAGGTCAGGATATGGTGAAGATGGGAGAAGATTTTATCGATTTGTACGGAGCAGAAGACTCCGATAAAGCTGCAAGGTTTTTATCTAATTCATCATTCATTCATTTTTCGTTTATTATTATTGATGATCAGCATAAAGAGAAAGTATTAGGACAGCCGGGGCCGCCTATTCCAATTACACCGAAAGAAGTAGATCAAGTATTAGGTGGGAAGCGTTATTCTAATTTAAACGAGGAAAAAGGTGATCGTCCACAGCCAAACGTAGTGGGTCTCCCTTTTAAAGAAAATGGACGGTCGTATGCTCTATTTATTCAGTCTCATCCACAGCGGCAATTTTCAGTTATTCAAGATGTTCAAAATATCCAGCTTATTACGATTTTATTAGTAGGTATTGTATTGTTTGCATATGTTTCAACGATTATTATTAAACCGATTAAGCGTCTCAGTACAGCGATGAAAGTTGTCGGACAAGGCGAATACAATGTGCAAGTCGAGCACGCAGCGAATGATGAAATTGGTCTGTTAACTAAAAACTTTAATCAAATGACTAAAGAATTAAACAAAATAGAAACGATGAGGCAAGAGTTTATTGCTAGCGTTTCCCATGAAATTCAATCACCGCTGACCTCTATTCGCGGTTTTTCAGCGGCACTTAAAGATGATATCGTCAGTGAAGATAAAAAGATACAATATTTAACGATTATCGAAAAAGAAAGTACAAGACTATCTCAGCTTAGTTCCAATTTGTTAAAGCTTGCTTCTCTTGACTCTGAACATCAAACGCTAATGCTGCAGCAATACCGGTTAGATGAACAAATCAGGCATGTGGTCATGGCTTTAGAACCTCAGTGGATAAAAAAGAATATAGAAATTGACCTTGATTTATCCAATGTTCAAATAGAAGCAGATAAAGATTTGTTAGAGCAAGTTTGGCTAAATTTAGTAACAAATGCTGTTAAATATACGCCTGAAAATGGATTTGTGAAAATATCCATTCATCAAAAAAACGAAGAAATAGACGTGAAAATAAAGGATAATGGAATTGGTATTATCGAAGAAGATCAAAAATATATTTTTGAAAGCTTTTATAAAGTAGATAAATCCAGAACGTTAAAAGGAAGCGGCCTCGGTCTAGCTATTACAAAAAAAATTGTGCGACTGCATGAGGGCGCAATACGTGTTGAAAGCAAAAAAGAACAAGGAAGCATCTTTACGGTAACTTTGCCTATCCAAAAAAATAGGAATAAAAAAGACTCGTCTGTGTAAGTTCATGCAGATGAGTCTTTTTTATTAGGTCAAAGATATAAAAAAAATTAATAATATCTATTTATTTTTTTAATCCCTACTTGACATATAGGTAAAGTGTAAATAATATAGATAGTATAAATCTTTTGAAAAAATTGGGATGCTAAAGAAGCTGATCGGTCAACCGAAGGCTCATACTTGTTCGCTACTGGTGTGGGCCTTTTCTGTACATTGGTTGTGGTCATTAAAATCTCAATCTTCAACTGAACATATGGGGAGGATTACGATGTATTTATCTTCTGCACATTATACAAGTACTTATAGATGTTGTTCGCTTTGTTTATTCAACTGCAACTAAAATATAAATTTATCTATGGATAGGAGAATGATAAAATGGCTTCAATTACACAAGAAAAATTAGATTATATTGTTAAATTACTAACTGAAATCAACTATGGGTCTGTACTAATTACTCTTCACGACGGACAAATTACTCAAGTGGACAGCACGGAAAAAAACCGCTTTTTAGCTAAAAGCAAAGTAGCAAGCCACAAATAAGCCTATTTCAATACGTATTTAGAGAAACTGAAGGGCCTGTCTAGATAGCGAACGCTTGACGGCGGGGCAAGCAAGTACTGTATTAAATATAGAAAACGTGCGCATTCGAAGAAGAATTGACTTTCTTTTCGGTTGAAGATTTAGAATTTTTCGAATTAAAATTGAGTTATAGGTTGTATGAGTATGACGATGAAAAGTGTAAAGCTGCTAAAGCAGCAGCTTTATACGTTTTAAAATTATGAAGATCTGACAGTTTCATTCCTGTGCTGATCGGATTACCGAAGGCTTCTGACCTGTGTTAGGAGTCTTTTTTTTATTCTTAAATTAATATAATAGGAGGAGAAAAGATGGAAAATTTATTACGAGCAGCGGTGCGCCAAAGAAAACAATACCTCATTGAAGAGTTACTGAAAAAAGGGATTTATAAAAAAGAAAATCATCATCTTTTTGAACTCACACTCTCTGACTTAGAAAAAGAGTATCAGGCACGCAGTAAGTAAGGAAAATACGTAAAAAGAACTAAAATAAGTGTAAAAAAGATTCAAAACCTAGTTGACTAATGGGTAAAGTGTGTTTATTATAAAAACAAGAATAAATTGTCTTTTCAGAAAGTATCTTCTTTTTATTCTTACGAATAAATTTAATAAGAATAATTTAAGAGCATATACGCTGATCAGACTAACTGAAGGCTGCTTCTCTTTTTTAAGAGATAGCGGCCTTTTTGTATTTTTTTATAAAAAGGGGAGTAAAACATGAAGAAAAAAGCAGTTCAGTTTTTAATGGTGCTGACAGCACTGCTCGTGGTGCTAGCAGGTTGCGGCAATGGAAAATCTACTGAAACAGCAGGGAAAGATAGTTCTGCGAGTAAAAACGATTCAAAAAAACCAGTAGAACTTTTAAACGTTTCATATGATCCTACACGTGAGCTTTATCAGGAGTTCAATAAGAGCTTTGCGTCTTATTGGAAAGATAAAACAGGGCAAGACGTCACTATTCAGCAATCACACGGTGGCTCTGGTAAGCAAGGCCGAGCAGTTATTGACGGTTTAGAAGCGGATGTAGTAACGCTGGCGCTTGCTTACGATATTGATGAAATCGCTCAAACTCGTCAATTATTAAACAAAGACTGGGAGAAAGAATTGGCTCATAATTCTACACCATACACATCAACGATTGTTTTTTTAGTTCGTAAAGGAAATCCAAAAGGAATTAAAGATTGGGATGATTTAACGAAAAAAGGTACATCTGTTATTACGCCAAATCCAAAAACTTCTGGAGGCGCGCGCTGGAATTATTTAGCTGCATGGGCATATGCGAAGGATAAATATAACGGCGATAACAAAAAGATTGAAGACTTCATGAGTAAGCTTTATGGAAATGTCGAAGTGTTAGACTCAGGCGCACGCGGAGCTACCACTACCTTTGTAGAGCGAGGCATTGGAGACGTGTTAATTGCATGGGAAAACGAAGCTTACTTATCGTTAAATGAGCTAGGAAAAGATAAATTTGAAATTGTAACACCGTCATTAAGTATTTTAGCAGAGCCACCTGTTGCTGTAGTAGATAAAGTAGCTAAAAAGAAAGGCACGACAAAGGTAGCAAAAGCATACTTAAAATACCTATATACAGAAAAAGGTCAGGAAATCGCAGCGGAAAACTACTATCGTCCTCGAAATAAAAAAGTATTAGAGAAACACAAAGATCAATTCCCTTCGCTTAACCTAGTCACTATTAAAGATTTTGGCGGCTGGAAAAAAGCTCAAGAAACGCATTTTAATGATGGGGGAACATTCGATCAGATTTATCAGCCAAAGTAATATGATTCATTAAAAAAGTAGAACGAGGAAGATACGAATGGTGATTCGTATCTTCTGTGTACATGTATCTTGAAAGCAGAGAGAGGTGTAAGACGTGAGCGTGTTACAACGACAGAAAAAAAAGAAAAGCATCTTACCTGGATTTGGGCTTTCTTTAGGTTTTACGATGTTTTATGCAAGTATCCTTGTGCTTTTTCCGTTAGCTATGATTTTTTTAAATACGGCATCTATGGGATGGAGCGACTTTATTAAAACTGTTACAGAACCTAGAGTAGTAGCGTCGTATAAATTAAGTTTTGGAGCAGCATTTGCAGCCGGCATCATTAATGTTATTTTTGGAACCATTATTGCGTGGGTATTAGTGAGGTATCATTTTCCTGGAAAGAGGTTTATTGACGGACTTGTGGATTTGCCGTTTGCCTTGCCAACGGCTGTTGCCGGCATTGCCTTGACCACTCTTTACGTTCCGAAAGGATGGATTGGTCAATTATTTACGTTTAAAATCGCATTTACGCCTATCGGAATTATTATCGCTCTTACGTTTATTGGTCTGCCGTTTGTTGTCCGAATGGTGCAGCCAGTATTGCAAAACTTTAATGCAGAGATTGAAGAAGCATCTGCTAGTTTAGGAGCCAGCCGAATGCAAACGTTCAGAAAAGTTATTTTTCCAGAGCTGGTGCCCGCTATTTTAACAGGTTTTTCTCTTTCGTTCGCAAGAGCGCTTGGAGAATACGGGTCCGTTGTTTTTATTGCTGGAAATATGCCGATGAAAACTGAAATTACGCCGCTTATTATTATGACAAAACTCGAGCAGTACGATTATGCGGGAGCTACTGCTATTGCATCAGTCATGCTCGTTGTATCATTTTTTCTGTTATTACTTATTAATATTATTCAATGGTGGACAAATCGTAAATTTATACATAGTTAAGGAGGGATGACATTGGCAGGACATGTTCCAATGCAGCACGCAAAAACGACTGTTGAAATCACTCATTCTAGTTTAAAAGAGCCCAAAGTCGTCCGATGGCTGCTTACATTTATTGCACTGGCTTTTTTAGCTCTATTCTTAGTGCTTCCGCTTATCACGATTTTTATAACAGCCTTTCAAAAAGGGTGGGAAACATATCTCGCTGCGATTACAAATCCAGATGCCCTGGCTGCTATTAAACTAACGTTAATCGTCGTGCTGATTACCGTTCCGTTAAATGCCGTTTTTGGCGTGGTAGCTGCATGGTTAATTACGAAGTTTGATTTTAAAGGAAAGAATATTTTAATTACGCTTATTGATTTACCATTTGCCGTTTCGCCTGTTATTGCTGGATTGATTTTTATTTTATTATTTGGTGCACAAGGGTTGTTCGGAGAATGGCTGTTTAATCACGACATCAAAATTGTCTTTGCTATTCCCGGTATTATATTAGCTACCCTTTTTGTAACGCTTCCGTTTGTTGCCAAAGAATTGATTCCACTCATGCAAGCTCAAGGGTCAGCCGAAGAAGAGGCATCGTTAACGTTAGGAGCCAGCGGTTTCAAAACTTTTTTTCTAGTGACATTACCTAATATTAAATGGGGCTTATTATATGGAATCATTTTATGTAATGCGAGGGCGATTGGAGAGTTTGGAGCTGTTTCCGTTGTGTCGGGGCACATTCGAGGAATGACAAATACGATGCCTCTTCATATTGAAATTCTCTACAATGAATATCAATTTGCAGCAGCGTTTGCGGTAGCATCTTTAATGTCAGTTTTAGCTATATTTACATTAATTATAAAAAACATTATTGAGTGGAAAGCCAAACATATTTAAAAAGGAAGGAGCTTATGAGATGAGTATCCATATTAAGCACGTATCAAAGAACTTTGGTGATTTTAAAGCGCTGGATTCTATTAACATTGATATTCAAACGGGTGAATTAGTAGCTTTGCTCGGTCCGTCCGGTTCTGGAAAAACATCTTTGCTTCGCATCATTGCCGGTCTTGAACATCTTGACCAAGGAGCTATTTTATTTGATGGAAAGGAAATTACGCACGTAAATCCAAAAGAGCGGAATGTAGGGTTTGTTTTTCAACACTATGCTTTGTTCAGGCATATGACTGTGTTTGATAACGTTGCGTATGGTTTAAAAGTACGACCTAAAAAAACAAGACCTTCTAAAATGGACATTAACAAGAAAGTAACCGAGCTGCTGCAGCTTGTGAAACTAGAGCCGCTTGCAAATCGCTATCCTTCTCAATTATCGGGAGGGCAGCGCCAGCGAGTAGCGCTTGCTCGAGCGTTAGCAGTGGAACCGAAAGTACTGCTATTAGATGAACCTTTTGGCGCTTTGGATGCGAAAGTTCGTAAAGATTTACGCAGATGGCTGCGTAAATTGCATAATGACTTTCATATTACGAGTATATTCGTTACGCATGATCAAGAAGAAGCTTTAGATGTAGCTGATCGTATTGTTGTAATGAACAACGGGAAAATTGAGCAGATTGGAAGTCCTGAGGAAGTATATGATCATCCTAACAGTCCATTTGTGTACGATTTTTTAGGAAACGTCAATTTATTTAAGGGTCGCATTCATAAAGGCAGGCTAAAACAAGGAAGCTTTGAAATGGATGTTCCAGAATTTAGCGGAAGAAATGAAGAAGCAGCTGTTGGATATGTGCGACCTCATGATATTCACCTTGAAAAAGTAAAAACAAGCGCAGATGCCGTTTCTGCAACCGTTAGCCATATTCATGTGATAGGACCTATCGTGCAAATTGAATTAAAAAGAGAAGATGCAGAAGAATTTTTAGAAGCTGAATTAAGCAAAGAGCATTATAAAACACTCAGCCTTCAAGTAGGAGAGCAGGTGTATGTAAAGCCTAAGCAGCTAAAAGTATTTATTCCAGAAGATTATTCTATTTGATAAAAAGCGTGAAGGGTATACCTTTGCGCTTTTTATCTATTAATAAATTAGTACCAGATATTAAAAGTAGGTGTTATAATTAAGTATAAACTGATTTGAGGTGGAGAAATGATGCAATCAAAAGCTAGAATCACAGGAATGGGGATATATACACCAAAGCAAAAATTAACGAACGACCATTTAAAAGAAATGGTTGATACAAGTGACGAATGGATTGTACAGCGCACGGGAATGAAAGAACGGCGAATTGCTGGTGAAGGCGAATACACGTCTACGCTTGCCATTCGAGCAGTTGAAAATTTGCTCAACCGATATGCTGTAGAAATAGAAGATGTAGATGCAATTATTGTTTCGACAACAACACCGGATCACTTTTTTCCTAGCGTAGCATGTCAGGTTCAAGATTACTTTCATATTGATCAAGCTGCTGCATTTGATTTAAGTGCCGCATGCGCCGGTTTTACATATGGACTTCACGTGGCGAACGGCTTAGTGACGTCCGGATTGCATAAAAAGATTTTAGTTATTGGTGCTGAAGTCATGTCGAAAATTACAGATTATACGGACCGGGCCACCTGCGTGCTGTTCGGTGACGGAGCGGGAGCTATGCTTGTAGAATACGATGAGCATAATCCAAGTTTCTTAGGATGTCACTACGGAACGGACGGAAGCGGAGGGGTGAATTTATATCGTTCTAATTTATCTGATACTCTTTCAGGAAAAGAAATTAACGCGAGCGGAAATTTAGTTCAAAATGGGCGTGAAGTATACCGCTTTGCTGTCCGAACGATTCCAAAAGGAGTAGAAGCATTGTTAAAGGGTACTTCCATTTCTCTTTCTGATGTAAATTGGTTTATTCCGCACAGTGCAAACCTTCGGATGATTGAAGCTATTTGTGCTAAAACAGGTGTTTCAATGGATAAAACGTTAACGAGTGTACAATACTGCGGAAATACATCTTCAGCTTCTATTCCACTTGCCTTGAACGAAGGAATAATGACAGGAAAAGTACGGGATAATGACCTTCTTATTCTCTATGGGTTTGGAGGAGGATTAACGCATTGCGGTTTGTTAATTAAATGGATGTGTAAAGAAAAAAGCTAAAAGGCATCGCCTTTTAGTTTTTTAGGCTTTTATCGTTAACAAGAATTCGGTAAAATGGAAAAAGAAGTAAAGGGGGTGTGCGCATGAATCACGTTTTATACATTGAAGACAATGAAGAAATTGGATTAATGATTCAAAATGAGCTTAAAAAGCAAAACTATGAAGTTACTTGGTTACAATCAGGAGATATCGCCAGTCAGTTTATTAAACAAACGGATATTGTCATTCTAGATGTAATGCTGCCTGGGTTAGATGGATTTACAGTGGGAAAAAAGCTTAAAAAACTAGCACCTGATGTCCCGATTTTAATGCTTTCAGCTCGTACAGCCCTAGAAGATAAGATCATGGGGCTAGAGTTTGCCGATGACTATGTCACAAAGCCGTTTCATCCAGAAGAGCTGCTTGCAAGGCTCGAAGTATTGTTAAGAAGATTTTCAAGAAAGAAAGAAGAGCTTATTGTAAAACATTTGCATATTTCGATGATAGACTATCGCGTGATGAACAGAGAGACAAGTGAAGAAATTAGTTTAACAGGTAAGCAATTTCATATTTTTACTTATTTCCTTCAGCATTTAAATCAAATTTTAACAAAAGAACAAATTTATGAAGGAGTATGGAAAGAGCGTTATATAGAAGGAGATAAAACATTAATGGTACATATTCGCTATTTACGAGAAAAATTGGAGAAAAATGCAGCTAAGCCTGAAATTATTGAAACAATACGAGGGATTGGGTACAGGGTGAAGCAATGAACGTTACACAGTCTCTTATCACGAAGTATATCTTAATTATGCTTTCAGCTGTACTAATTATACCGGTATCATTCTTTGCAGGCTCATGGCTGATCACCGTCCCTTTTATGCATATTCAAGGATTATTAAATGAAGAGTATAAAGGAAAAAGCTACTACGAACAAATGTGGAATGAAGAAGCCCGAAAGCTAGAAGGAGCAAATGAGAAAACAATTAATCAAAAGCTAAAATTATTAAAAGAAAAATACCCTGAAGCTTCAATGTTCTGGGTAAACGAAGATGGACAAACACAGCTTCCGCTTCCTTATCATGCAGCCCTTCCGAAGCAATGGTCATCGTCTTATACGGCTGAATTTATAAAAAAACGATACGGAAACAATCCGTATACGGTTATTACCTTTATTGGAACAGATAAAAAGCAAGGTTTTATGGTCATTGAAGTGCCAGAAAAAGCCGTTGAGCCTCCTATTCAAAGGCTAGACCCAGCCTACTATAATATTTATTTAGGATTTGTTTTTATTATCGTGCTTTCTTTTATTGTACTTTCTCTGTTCTTTTTTCTTCGAATTCGAAAAAGGCTGCGAGTGTTACAAGCTGCTATGAACAACAAAGGCGAGCGAGGAATTCCTTTACCTGTTGTATCTGAGTCCACGGATGAAATTGGTCAGCTAGAACAATCCTTTAATCAAATGGTTAAACAGCTTCATGAAAGCCGGTATCGAGAGAAGCAAGAAGAACAGCTGCGGCAAGACTTAATTATGAGTCTATCGCATGACTTACGAACACCGCTCACGACTGTTCGAACGCATATTTATCAGCTAAAAAACGAAGAAATGGCCTTGAACATTCAACAATCTCTTGAGGTAATTGATACAAAAGTAGAATTTGTTAGTGATTTAATAGATAATTTATTTTCCTATACGCTGCTGTTAAATGGAAAATATCCATATCGGGAAGAGGAAGTTGATATGGCTCGATTTCTTAGAAAAAGCATTGCGCAATGGTATCCATTATTTGAAGAAGAGAATATGGAAGTGGATATTCAACTGCCTTCTCAGTCCATATATTGGCGCGGAGATGTTCAGTGGTTAGAAAGAATAATAGATAATTTATGTCAAAATGTCATCCGTCATGCCAAAGAAGGTAACTTTATTAGCTTTCGTCTTGTTCAAGAGCATGATTTATCTTCTCTCACCATTTCTGATAAAGGGTCAGGCTTTAAAAAGAATAGCCATACGAAGCAAAACGGTGTAGGTCTAGCGATTGTGGATGCGATGATTAAAGAAATGGAGTTAACGTGGTCAATTCATTCTACAAAACATGGAACGGATATTCAAATTGTGTACAAAGCGAGTGATTAATTCACTCGCTTTTTTAAACGAATTTTAACCTTTCTTTTCCGTCCTCTTAACTTTGGCTGTTTATAGTAAAGGAGAGGTGATAAAAGTGGAAATTGTTAAAACGACTCAGCTGATAAAAGTATTTAAAGGAGCAGAAGCTGTAAATGAAGTGAATTTATCCATTAAAGAAGGAGAAATCTACGGGTTTCTAGGGCCTAATGGAGCAGGGAAGACGACAACAATCCGAATGTTGCTCGGGCTAATGAAGCCAACGAGCGGGGAAATTGAGCTGTTTGGAGAAAGAATAAAAAATCACAGGCAGCATATTCACGCCTTAAAAAAGATAGGTTCACTTGTAGAGAGCCCTTCCTATTATGCGCATTTAACTGCAAGAGAAAATTTAGAGGTACTTCGTAAAATACTAGGTGTATCTAAAAACAGAGTGGATGAAGTACTAAATATTGTAAAATTAACAAAAGAAGCAAATCGCCCAGTCAAAGGCTTTTCTCTTGGAATGAAACAGCGGCTTGGTATTGCTTCTGCACTCCTCGGAAATCCTCGTTTATTAATCTTAGACGAACCAACCAACGGACTGGATCCTGCAGGAATTCAAGAAATTCGTTCATTAATTAAAGAAATGCCAGGGGAAAACGGAGTTACCGTATTGATTTCAAGTCATTTACTCTATGAAATCGACCATTTAGCGACTCAAGTAGGTATTATTACAAAAGGAAAGATGCTATTTAATGGCTCGATTGAATCGCTTCGCAAAAAAGCTAAGCATCAAGTGGCATTTACAACAGGAGAGATAGAAAAGGCTAAAACAATACTATTAGCAAACGGGTTTGTACCTACTATCGATAAACATAGTCTTCTTTTAGATTATATTGATCATGAGCAAGTGGCACATCTTGTTTATCAGCTTGTGCAAGAAAATGTCTCAATCTACCGAGTTGAAGAAAAATCGAAATCATTAGAAGATATCTTTTTAAAGCTGACAAGCGAGGAGAATAGATATGTTCACAAAAATACTGCAGGCTGAGTGTATAAAGTTAAAAAGAAAATGGCTCTGGTTTTTACTATTTTTAGGTCCAGCGGGTGTAATTGGCTTAACTCTAGTTGATTATAGCGTTCGATATGAATATTTAATTCAGCAAAATCCGAATGTGTGGGAAGGTCTTTTGCATGAACTAAACATCACGCTTCCAATAGCTTTTTTACTGGGAGGAACGATTCTTGCTTCAAATGTAGCGCATATTGAATATCATAGAAGCTCATGGAAGCAGCTGCTGAGCTTACCTGTGAGCAGACTGAGTGTTTATACAGCAAAATTTTTAGTAGTTATGTTTATGCTACTTATCGCTTCTGCTGTTCTATTAATCGGTATAATTGGGTTAGGCTGGTGGTTAGGATTTGGTTTTCCGTCTTCTTGGAAAAATCTTTTCGTGTATACCTTTTATCCGTTTTTTTCTGCCATTCCATTTGTAGCTATTCAAATATGGTTATCTATGCTTTTTAAAAATCAAGGCCGCTCTCTTGCACTAGGTATTGTGATGAGTGTGACGATGAGTGGTATGAGAGAATTGCCGAGCTGGTTTTTCTGGCAATGGCCAATGCTAGCGTTTTCTGACTATCGGAATATGTACATAATAGCAGGTGTAATTATCGGTATTTTCCTATATGCTGCAGGCGCCTTGCACTTTATCAAAAAGGATGTGGCCTAAATGTTTTTGCAATTATGTAGGATAGAATCGTTTAAATTGTTTAAAACAAAAGCCTGGACGTACCTTTTTGTGAGTCCTATTCTAATCGCTATTATCCTTTTTGTAGGTGATCAGGCAATGCCAAGCGGGAGAACGAAATGGGCAATGGCAGATGCCTTGATTGCCAATGTTCACGGATTGGTGTTTTATCCGTTAATTGGCGGGTTAGTAACATCCTTCATCTGTCGGTATGAACACGAAGCGGGAGGATGGAAGCAATTATTATCTCTTCCTGTGACAAGGACATCGGTATACGGAGCAAAATTGATTACAGCAGCAGCTTTCATGGGAATTCTTCAAGTGCTTGTATTTGTTGTTTTATTAGGAGTTAGCATGTTAAAAGACTATCCGAGCGCTGTGCCATTAAAGATGATAGCTGGAAATATGCTAGGCGGATGGGTTGCGGTGTTGCCCATTCTTGCGTTTATGCTAGCTGTGTCAATGGCATGTTCTAGCCTTGGAGCATCTTTGACAGTCAACGTCATTTTAACACTACCGAATTTATTCGTTGCTAATTCTGAACGATTTGGCCCCTGGTACCCATGGACTCAGCCAATGTATGGAATGTTAGGTGTAACCGGAAAAGCATCATGGGGGTTGATGCTGACTACACAGAATTTCTTAGTGGTTGTTATAAGCAGCTTTCTGCTTTTTGGAGTAGCAGGTTTACTGTATTTTCAGCGCAAACATATATAATAGAAAAAACCCGCTTTTTTACAGCGGGTTTTTAGCTGGCTTTTGGAATAGTAAAACCTACTCCAAAGACGTCTCGCACATCGTGGACAACCACAAAAGCCTGTTCATCGACTTTATGAATAATGCGCTTTAACTCTAATAGTTCTTGTTTGTTCACAACTACGTACAATACGTCTTTTGCTTCTTTTGTATAGCTTCCATGAGCAGAAAAGACAGTGACGCCTCGCTGCATCTTTTTGTTAACTTGTTCGGCTACTTCAGCTGAACGGTGTGAAATAATAGTGATTGCTTTGCGGGGGTTAAGTCCTTCAATAATATAATCAAGCACCTTTGTTCCGATATAAAGAGAAATAACCGTGTACATCGTCTTTTCTCCACCGATGACAAAATAGGCGCTTGCTACAACTAATAAATCAATTGCTAGCATCGTTTTGCTAATATTCCAGTCTAGATATTGATTAGCTAAGCGGGCGATAACTGCCGAGCCTCCGGAAGTTCCGCCACCTCTAAACACAAGCCCGAGTCCTACACCGGCTAAAATACCAGCAAAAATAGCCCCAAGTAGCGTATCGTCAAGAGGATTTCCCAGTCCTTCAGTTATATGTAGGAATAGAGATGTGAAAATAATACATATAATTGTGTAAGCAATCACACGTTTGTGAAGCAATTTGTATCCGATCAGTACCAGCAAACCGTTTAATATAAAGTTTGTGATACCAGGAGACCAGCCTAGTACATAATAGGTAATCATTGTTACACCGGTTACGCCGCCTTCTGCTAATTCATTTGGAATAGCAAAATAATTAATGGCCAGTGCGAAAATGAGGCTTCCTAGAATAATGAGGATAATTTCTTTTATTTTATTGATCATGAACGTTACCTCCAATCATCAAAAACTCCGAAAACACAGTCATGACAATGTATTATACCAACTCTAGAGGCTGAATTAAAGATGGGATATTATTATTTTTTAAAAAATCAATTTCTGCTATCAACATAAAATCTTTTGACAGTTTTTATGGAGTATGAAAAAATAAATTGTTTGCTTTTATTTTGATTAAAAAGTTTTGCAATGAGAATGTTCGTTCGGTAAAATAGAAGCAAGAGTCAAGGGGGAGAATGAACGTGTATCAAGATGAATTAAAACAGTATGCGAAGTTAGTAATGCCTGAGCATTTAGAGAAAATGAAGAAAATGTACAGTCCCGAGGCGCATAAGCAGTCTTTAGGGTTGAAAAAAGAAAAGATTGAGCATATTGAAAAGGTCATTATGAACAGTTACTCGGAGCATCATCCAGTAACCCTTCACGTCTATGAAGCAGGACATATTCAAAGATATGAACGAGTGACAATCGATAAAGTTTCTCTGCAGTCGAATACGCTGATGGTGACAGGGCCTTGTTATACATATTCGATTCGAGCGGATGCAGTAATTGAAGCAGATGTATGGAAAGATGAAAGCTACTCTAGCTAAGAGTAGCTTTTTTGTTGAATTTGTATCTTTTTTTTAACGCTTGCATACAATACATAAAAGCATATTCTGCGAGTAGTCACTTTTAGCTACTAGGAAATTTTGATTAAAGAAGGGATATTGTATGCAAAATGAAAAAACTCAAGTAAGAGAAATTGAATTAACGCAGTTCATTAAGAAAAGACTCGTTCGTTTTATCTCAAGTTTGGCTATTTCTTCTGCCCTTGCTTCTATATTATATATGCTTCTGTTTTTATTTAAATGATGGGTCACTTTGAGTTGTCCAAAAAGGTGGACAACTTTTTTGATGTATAGGCTCTCATTAAAACAGGACAAGCTAAACATAATTCAGTCAAGAGAAATTAAATCGGTCAAGAAATAGTCAAAAACAGTCATAGCTAATTAGTTGCAAGAAAACCTTTACATATAATGAGAAAAGTAGACAAATTCTTGAATTACCAGCTTATTTCCTTTTGTATAAACTATTATCAAAACAAATGCAAATCTAATTGTTCGTTCAAAAAACTTTATTTTGTAATTAAAAAAATGAATGTTTTTGATTTTTTATGATTGATTTTGAATGTAAACCGTGATAAAGTAAGTACATGAAATAAATGAAAACGCTTTTTTGAAAAAGGAGCTAGAACATGTTAACGCCGGAGAGACATCAACTAATCTTAAAACTTTTAAAAGAGAAAGAACTTGTAAAAGTGCAAGAGTTTATCGAAGTTACAGGCGCTTCGGAATCCACAATTAGAAGAGACTTAAGTCAACTAGAAGAAGAGCAAATGCTCAAACGTGTTCACGGTGGCGCTTCGCTTATTCGCAGTAAACGAATCGAACTGAGCGTTATCGAAAAATCTGCTAAAAATATTCAAGATAAACGAAACATTGCAGAGTATGCGGCTTCCATTATAAATGAAGGTGACTGTATTTTTTTAGATGCAGGAACTACAACGTATGAAATGATTCCTTTTTTGAAGCAAAAAGATGTAGTTGTCGTGACAAATGGTTTAATGCATTTAAACCCGATGCTAGAACAAGGTATCACCCTCTATTTAATTGGAGGATCTGTTAAACATAAAACGGGCGCTTTAATTGGCAATGGAGCTCTTTTAAGTCTTGAGCAGTATCGTTTTGATAAGTGCTTTATGGGAGCGAATGGGATTCATCATCAATATGGATATACAACTCCTGATCCAGAAGAAGCATTGATCAAGCAAACGGCAATGAAGCTTTCTAGAGAATCTTATATTTTATCAGATTCTACTAAGTTTTTTGAAACAAGTTTTGCGAAAATAGCCGATTTACATGAAGCAAAAATTATAACAAATGACGTACCTAGTGATGTACTTATACAGTATGCAAACAAAACAGACATAAAGGTTGTGAAATCATGATTTATACATGTACGTTGAACCCATCCGTTGATTACGTAGTACATGTTTCAGCATTCGAAGAAGGCGGACTTAACCGCACAACGAATGAAGCCAAGTTTCCAGGAGGGAAAGGCATTAACGTCTCTCGCGTTTTAAAGCGATTAGATGTTGATAATAAAGCTCTCGGTTTTGTAGCCGGCTTTACAGGAACCTATATCGAAGACTACTTAAAAGCGGAGAATATTGAAACAGCTTTTACAAGAGTTGATGGAGATACCCGCATTAACGTAAAGTTAAAAACGGAAAAAGAAACAGAAATTAACGGTCAAGGGCCTGCTATTACAGACGAAGCGCTTCAGTCTTTATTGAGTCAAGTAAAGCAAATGACTGAAGGCGATATCTTCGTATTAGCAGGAAGTATACCGAAAACGCTTCCAAGTTCTGTGTATGAAACGTTAACGGAACTAGCAGCAGCGAACGGAGTAAAAGTAGTAGTAGATGCAAGTGGAAAAACCTTGCTAGACGTCGTGTCTCACAAGCCGTTTTTTATCAAACCAAATCATCATGAACTTGCAGAATTGTTTGATGTAGAAGTAAACAGTGCAGAAGATGCGCTAGTATACGGTAAAAAGCTTGTGGAACAAGGAGCGCAAAACGTCGTTGTATCCATGGCAGGCGATGGAGCACTTCTTATTAACGAAAGCGGTGTCTACAGTGCCACAGTCCCTAAAGGAACAGTGAAAAATTCTGTTGGAGCTGGCGATTCACTTGTAGCTGGATTTATTGCTTCTTATGTAAAGCAAGGGGATTTATTAGAAGCCTTTCAAACAGGAGTTGCTTCAGGAAGTGCCACAGCATTCTCACTTGAATTATGTACAGCAGAAGATGTAAAGACGCTTCGTGAACAAGTGTCAATCACAAAGGTAGAGTAGGGGGAACCGAGAATGAGAATTACAGAACTATTAAAAAAAGATACAATCATTCTTGATTTAAAAAGCACGTCAAAAGCTGATGTTATTGATGAGTTAGTTGGAAAATTAGACGAAGCTGGTCGCTTAAGCGACCGAGCTGGCTATAAAGAAGCAATTTTAAATCGTGAATCTCAAAGTACAACGGGAATTGGGGAAGGCATTGCCATTCCGCATGCAAAAACAAGCTCGGTAAAAACACCGGCCATTGCATTTGGACGCTCAACAGAAGGTATTGATTATGAATCATTAGACGGACAGCCTGCACATTTATTCTTCATGATTGCAGCGAGTGAAGGCGCGAATAATGCTCACTTAGAAACATTATCTCGTTTGTCTACGTTATTAATGGACGAATCGTTCCGAAAAACGTTGCTAACAGCATCATCAATTGATGAAGTCATTAAAGCAATTGATGATAAAGAAACTGAAAATGAAGCGCCGGAAGAAGAAGTGGATACAGCTTCAGATCAATTAGTGCTTGCTGTAACGGCTTGTCCAACGGGAATTGCCCACACGTATATGGCAGCGGATAGCCTAAAAGCAAAAGCGAAAGACATGAACGTGACGCTCAAAGTTGAAACGAATGGTTCCAGCGGTGTTAAAAACGCGTTGACGAAGGAAGAAATTGAAAACGCTACCGCTATTATTGTTGCAGCGGACAAGCAAGTAGAAATGGAACGTTTTGCAGGTAAAAAAGTTATTCAAGTTCCAGTAGCTGAAGGAATTCGTAAGCCCGAAGAATTAATTAACCGCGCGTTAAAAGGAGACGCTCCTGTATACAGCGGCGGCGGTGGCAGCAAAGAAGGCGGAGAAAGTAAAGGATCAGAGCGTACAGGGTTTTACAAACACCTAATGAGCGGTGTATCAGCAATGCTTCCGTTTGTTGTAGGGGGCGGGATCTTAATCGCCATTTCATTTATGTTTGGTATTCACTCAGCAGAACCGAAAGATCCAACGTACAATGCGTTTGCAGCGGCGCTAAAAACAATTGGCGGAGATAATGCATTCTTTTTACTAGTACCGGTACTAGCAGGGTTCATTGCAATGAGTATTGCTGATCGTCCTGGTTTAGCTCCTGGTATGGTTGCAGGTCTTTTAGCAGCTTCTGGCGGAGGCGGTTTCTTAGGTGGTTTAATCGCTGGTTTCTTAGCGGGTTATGTAGTAGTGGGATTAAAGAAATTGTTCAGCGTCCTGCCGCAAGCTCTTGATGGAATTAAGCCAGTTCTTCTTTATCCGCTATTTGGGATTTTTATCTCAGGATTGATTATGCTTTATGTTGTAAATGAGCCAGTTAGTGCAATTAACAAAGGGTTAACGCACTGGTTAAGTGGATTTGGCACGGGTAACTTAGTATTATTAGGTATTATCTTAGGCGGTATGATGGCTATTGATATGGGTGGTCCTATTAATAAGGCAGCCTTTACATTTGGTATCGCAATGATTGATGCTGGAAACTATGCTCCACACGCAGCGATTATGGCAGGCGGTATGGTTCCGCCACTAGGTATGGCTATTGCGACAACTTTGTTCAAAAACAAATTTACTCGCCAAGAGCGTGAAACAGGTAAAACGTGTTATGTAATGGGTCTTTCATTTATCACAGAAGGTGCGATTCCATTCGCAGCAGCTGACCCAGGCCGTGTTATTCCCGCATCGGTTATCGGTGCTGCAGTAGCAGGTGCTTTAACAATGATGTTCCACATCGGTTTACCAGCACCACACGGCGGTGTATTCGTTATCGGAATTGTACAAGGAAATCCTCTTTTATATGCACTAGCAATTTTAATTGGTGCCATTGTGACAGCAGTCCTTGTAGGTATATTAAAAAAACCAAAAGCAGAATAACACAAAAAGACTGATTTTACATGATGTAAAATCAGTCTTTTTGTGTTTTTGTGGTAGACATTTGTTCTTTATGAGAGTACAATTACGGTAGTATTCCTTTAATTTTTAGAAAAGTTAGATAGATAAGCTTTTCTACTTGATAAAATATGGTACAATAATCGAATATTAAAAACAAAGTAAGGAAGTGTCTCAAACATGAAGGTTGCGAAGTTTGGCGGGAGTTCAGTTGCAAGCGCAGAGAAATTTAAACAGGTTGCGCATATTGTAACGTCTGATAAAGAGAGAAAGCTGGTAGTTGTATCAGCTCCGGGCAAGCGATACGGAGAAGATACAAAAATGACAGATTTGTTAATCGCACTTTCTGCCAAAATACAGCTTGGAGAAGATTACGTCGATGAGTTTGGGCAAGTAATCGATCGCTATCGTGAAATCGTGGTTGACTTGTCTATGCCAGAAACGATTATTACTGATATTATTGCGAATTTACAATCACTTATTGATTTACATAAAAACGATCCGTTTCGCTTATTAGATTGTCTCAAAGCAAGTGGAGAAGATAATAACGCAAAGGTAATGGCTGCTTATTTAAACCATTTAGGGTTTGAAGCTCATTATGTAAATCCAAAAGAAGCAGGTATTTTTGTTTCTGATGAACCAGGAAGAGCAAGAGTGCTTCCACTGTCTTATGAAAAACTGCCGCAGCTAAGAGAGCGTTCGGGCATTTTGGTGATTCCAGGATTTTTTGGCTACTCTGAAGAAGGGAACATGGTTACGTTCTCGCGCGGTGGGTCAGATATTACAGGTTCAATTGTAGCAGCAGGAGTAAAAGCTGACTTGTATGAAAACTTTACTGACGTAGATGCTATTTACAGCGTAGATCCAAGACTTGTGGAAAAGCCTCATGAAATGAAAGAAGTCACATACAGAGAAATGCGTGAACTATCCTATGCAGGTTTTTCTGTCTTCCATGATGAAGCGCTAGAGCCGGTTTATAAACTAGGCATTCCTGTATGTGTTAAGAATACAAATAATCCTGAAGCAAAAGGTACATTCATTGTAGCTGAGCGCTCTCACGGCGATACGCCAGTAGTTGGAATCGCTGGGGACAAAGGTTTTTGCAATATTCATGTGAGCAAATACTTATTAAACCGTGAAATTGGTTTTGGCAGAAGATTGCTTGAAATTTTAGAAGATGAAGGTATTTCATACGAACATACTCCTTCAGGAATTGATAATATCTCTGTCATCATGCGCGAGCATCAGCTTACGCCAGATGTGGAAAAACGCGTATTTGCTCGAATTGAAAAAGAACTTGAAGTAGATGAAATCTTTATTGAACGTGATCTTGCTATGGTTATGGTAGTAGGAGAGGGAATGAATAGCACAGTAGGAATTGCTGCGAAAGCTACAGAAGCTTTTGCTCGTGCTGAAGTGAATCTTGAAATGATTAACCAAGGTTCTTCTGAGGTAAGCATGATGTTTGGTGTGAAAGCAGACGCTTTAGACCGTGCTGTTCAAGCTCTTTATAATACCTATTTTAACAGCATGTACAGTATTTCTTATTCTAATGTAAAATAAACAAGACGAAAAACCCCGCTTTCTTTTTAGAGAGCGGGGTTTTCTAGTGAAGGCGTATATAAATTGAATTTGTGGACATAAAGGGAAGGAAGAGTGAAGTCAAAGGAGGAAATACAGTGAAGAAAAGACCCTTTTTCATATTCTTTTCCCTTATAGGTATGAGCGTACTTTCAGCATGTCACAATGATGATGCAGCACCCGCGAGAGAAGCTCAAAATAAACAAGGCGTGACAAATGGCGGAACGCCGATGAGCTATGATAATCAAAGTGAAAACACATCTTTTAACTTTTCAAAATTTGATTTAGAAGTAGACTACAAGGGGCTTAATAATGATTATGAAGCCGACTATGAAAATGAAAACGATGAGATAGAAGCCAAAGTGGATGATAATATTAACGATGAGCACTTGAACGGAGACAAAGCGTTTAATAAATTATCTTCAACATTTAAAAAGTTAAATTTTGATCAGCGCACCCCCGATGAAGATGTAAAAAAGGAAGTAATCGATGCGTTTGGCCTGAAAAAAGATTTTCAGTCGTTTGAATTAGAAGTTCGTTTTTCAAACGGAACGGAAAAAGAATACAACTTTAAACAAAAGTAAGACGTTAAAACAAAGTATTTTAGTTGAAGGAAAATCCGAACGATGAATTGAGGTTCTTTATTAAGAATCCAACTCGTTCGGATTTTTTCTTTGGTAAGGTGAACGTATGTCTCAATCTTAGTTTTGATGTCTAAAAAAAGGAAAATAGTGAAAGGATGGTGATAAATAAGCAAAAGGAGGAATCACGGATGCAAAAGTTGATAATGAACGGATGCGTAGTCTTTGTTCTGTTGTTGTTAGGAGCATGCAGCATGGTAAAAGAGCAAAATAACGCTCATGAAAACCACCTGAAAACCGAGGAAGCGAAAGAAACGAGCGAGGTATCGGTAGGACCTGTTAAAGTAGATTTAACGAATACCTCAGGCAAAAAAGTAGGAGAGGCTACGCTGACAGAAGCAAAGAACGGCGTGCAAATTAAATTAACTGCTCAAGGTCTTTCACCCGGGAGACATGGATTTCATATTCATGAAATAGGAAAATGTGAGGTGCCGGATTTCAAAACAGCAGGGGCCCATTTTAATCCTTTTAAACGTGAACACGGCTTTAAAAATACAAAAGGCCCGCATGCGGGTGACTTGCCCAACTTAGAAGTTGCGCCAAATGGAAAAGTAGATACCGAAATTTTTGCTTCTCTTGTGACGTTGCAAGAAGGAAAGCCGAATTCTCTTATAGATATGGATGGGTCGGCATTAGTGATACATGATAAAGTAGACGATTACACAACAGATCCTTCAGGAAACTCAGGAGATCGAATTGTTTGTGGAGTGATTACGAAATAAGCCAAAAAGCTGTGAGATCATTCACAGCTTTTTTATTGCTGTAACGAGCCGCTTCTAAATTGCGGTGAGCTTCTTTTTTTTGCACAATAGAAGAAAGAGTTAAAGAAGGTGAAAACATGCATAAGCAAGTTGTTGTAATAGGTGGAGGAATAGGTGGGTTAACAGCGGGAGCGCTTTTAGCTAAACATGGCTATGAAGTGACGGTTTTAGAAGCTTCTCGAGAGTGGGGAGGCTGTGCCGGGAAATTCCAGCGCCATCTCTATACATTTCCTGTCGGAGCGACGCTTGGAATGGGATTTGAGCGCGGAGGGATACATGAGCGAATCAGCACATACCTGGGCCTAGAAATTGAAAAGATTTCTCTTGAGAAAATCATGAAAGTTCATCTTCCACATCGTACACTAATTTATTATCAAGACCGGTATCAGCATATTTCGTATATTCAAAAACAATTTCCTCATAAAGCGAAGAATATTAGGAGCTTCTATGAAAGTGTTTTTAGAGTTGCAAAAGAAATTCGCAAGCTCATGCGGCCGCTGCCGGTTCTTCCTCCTCTCACAATCGGTGAGTGGAGTAGGCTGGTAAGTTCGTTAAATCTTGGGTCTGTGAAGTTATTACCTTATTTTCATCGATCGTTTAGTCATTTACTAAAAAAACACAGGTTGCTAGACGAAACGGACTTTATTCATTTTATTGATGGTCAATTAATAGACAGCATGCAGACAACGAGTGAGAACTGTTCAATGCTTATCGGATGTCTAGCGTTGGATATTTATCACGAAGGAGCTTTCTATGTGAACGGTGGCTTATACAAAGTCGCAGAAGCCCTGCAAAAATCTATTAAAGCCAACGGAGGAAAAACGACTCTAGGAAGGAAAGTAGTAAAGATAGAGCGTGATAACGACGAGTGGATCGTGCATGATCATAGAGGTAACCGCTACCGCGCTTCAGACGTTGTATGCAACGCGCCAATTCAAAGCTTAAAGTCTTTACTGCATGATGAAGATTACCAACATATCCATAAGAGGGCCAAAGAAAAAAGCAAGCTTCCGCAGTGGGGAACGTTTTCGATGTATGTTGCGATTGATGAAAGAGATCTTCCGCAGAAGGTAGAGTTGTTTCAGCAAGTGCTTCAATCCGAACAAGGCGAGATGACGGAAGGAAATCATTTATTTATTTCCGTGTCTCATCCTGACGATCGTTTTCGTGCGCCTCAAGGCAAGCGTACAATTACAGCATCTACTCACATTGAGCTTAGCAAGTGGAGTAACAAGGAAACCTATGATGTTCAAAAACAAGTTCTTGAGAAAAAAATGATAGCAGGAATTAAAACTATCATTCCTAACATTGAAGAAGCAGAGCATCAAATTTCAGGAGCTCCTAAAGCATGGGAAAGGTTCACTTCTCGCCCAAACGGCGGAGTGGGAGGCTTTCCGCAAACGTTAGATCATGCCTTGTTCAACAGCATTTCGCATCGATCTGGCTTACAAGGGCTGTGGTTATGCGGAGATACAGTGTTTCCGGGAGCGGGGACTATAGGCGTATCGGTAAGCGGCTATCATGCTTTTCAAAGTATAACGTCTCATCAGCATAGGTTACCTTAACGTTTCGTACAGACAAACTACTAGTGCTTATACCATCAAAAAACACCGGCCCTATTATCATAGGGCCGGTGTTTTCAGGAGAGAAACAGCTTCCACCACTTCCGTTTTCGCTTCATATCAGCAGCGGCGGTTTGTCTGAAGGTTTGGACAAAATCACTAAACATTTCTTCGCGTTCAGCTACGCTTTGACGATGAAGCTTACGCTCTTTCTCCATTTCTTTCAAATAATAGACTCGTTCTTCATTCATCGAATCAATTAAATCACGAAGCTCTTCTGTCGTATTAGTTGAAGAATTGTTTAGTTTTTCAACCATAAATTTCACTTGATTCATCGCAACGGTAGAATTGCTTGAGAATCGGTCTAATAAATACTGCATTTCTTTAGAGGATTCATCCGCATTCTCCATGACATCTTTCATGAACAGACGCATATCCTCTGTTTTTTCTTCCGCAATTGTTGAATAATCTTCAATCAAAGAAGTGACTTCATCAAACGATTTTTCGTTAGAACGGATAATTTTTTTAGACATATTTTCTACATCTCTTGCGCTGCGTTCTGAAGACTCAGAGATATATGCCCCGACCGACTCCACCATTTCTACAGTTTGAGTAGCACTTTTTTCAAGCTCTTTTTTTACTTCTCCGACAATTTCTTCCCGAACTTCATTTCGCATTCCTTCTCGCATTTCTTTTAACAAATCAGCTTTAAACGTATCAAGTACTTCAAACACATCTTCATAGCGGCGAACAGCTTCTACTAGTTCCCCTTGAAGCAGCTCTTTTTCATTCACGACAAGGTCGTTTGGTTTTGGTTCTTCAATAGAAGCAGAAATAGCCTGCTTTTCTTCTTCAGTAGCTAATCGTGCTTCAGGTATAGGAGGGGTCTTCTCTTGCTTATTCTCTGAAATGCTTTCCTGCTTTTCAGCAGCTTTTTTCTTTTCTTGCTTCATCTGTTTATTGGAGTGTTCTTGAAAATCGATGACGTTTTCTTTTTTAGCAGTTTTCAACTTTGCTGGTTCCTCTTCTTTTGAAACCGCTGCCTCTGATTCCATCACTAAATGCTCCTGCTCTTCTTGTTCCTTTATCAGCAGCTGAACATATTCTTTGACTTCATCTAACGTACATTGTTCATCAAACAGCTGTTTAATATCATTAAATAATTCAATTTGTTCCTCTGTATAGACACGGGCCCCATCTACTCGTTCAATTGTTAAATAGCTGCCCAATAATTTTTCCCATTGTTTTAACGTTTTCTTTTCTACCTCTAATTGATCACTTACTTTTTTAATTGTATACGTCTCCATCATTTTTTATTTCCTCCCTTATCTATTTTCATCCAACTATGTAATGGATTATTTGTTGTATGTTGTATTCACCATATCTTCACTTGTTTTCCTGCTAGGTGACAAAGGTTGTCAAAACTAGACGACATTAGCCTTCTATGTAAAGAAAACGCATATTTTGTAAAAAAATGTACAGAAATGCGCAAATGGCAAAAATGGAAAACATAAAAGAAAAGGAGAGTATAGAAAACAGTTGACGGGAAAAAATGAATCCTATAAGATAAGTTTAAATGTTTAAGTTCTTGAACATATAAACATAAGGAGTGAACACTATGTCACAGCATTATGCGCTCATCACCGGTGCGTCCGGAGGAATAGGTAAAGAGTTAGCTTATCAATTCGCAAAGGATGGCCATTCTTTAATTTTAGTTGCCAGAAGTGCTGATAAACTAACAGCGATTAGAGAGAATTTAAAATCTACTTATAATATTGACGTGATAACGGTTGTAAAGGATTTATCAAGAGAAGAAGAGATACAGTCACTGTATGAAGAACTTAAAAATAAAGAAATGCACGTTGATTATTTAGTGAACAATGCAGGTTTTGGACTATACGGTAAATTTATTGAAACAGCTTTAGATGAAGAGTTAAACATGATTGACTTAAATATCCGAGCATTAACTCATTTAACAAAATTATTTTTACCCGATATGGTCAAAAGAAATCACGGGAAAATTTTAAACATTGCGTCCGTTGCTGCATTTATGCCGGGTCCGCTTATGACAGTGTATTACGCAACGAAAGCGTACGTATTATCTTTCACAGAGGCCCTTGAAAATGAATTAAGAGGTACCAATGTAACGGTAAGTGCTCTATGCCCGGGTCCAACTAAAACGGGTTTTAGCGATCGGGCCCAGCTGAGCAATTCCAAGCTTTTTCAAAGCGGTGCAATGGATGTAGAAGCAGTTGCTAAAGCGGGCTATAAAAAATTTATGAAAGGTCAGACGGTTATCGTACCAGGAGTACAGTTTCGTCTCGCCACCTTCATCCCGCGCTTTGTACCAAGAAAGTGGCTTTCATCCGTTGTCCGCAGAACACAAGAAATTAAATAAAGGAGAATATTTATGAGTGAAAAAGCAGTGGAGTTATTTCGTGCCAGCATTCCTATTTTTCAGGCTCTAAGTGATTCAGCAAGACAAGATATTATTTTGCTGCTCGCGGAAAAAGAGCCTTTAACCGTTAATGAAATTGCAAACGAGTCTACTTTATCACGACCGGCAATTTCTCATCATTTAAAAATTTTACGTGATCAAAAGCTTGTGCAAATTGAGCAAAAAGGAACGCAGAGATATTATTCATTAGCTTTAAACGAGGCAGTTGAGCTATTAAAAAGCTTGCTTGCTACAGTTGAAGCTGAATGTTTATAGGGAGATGAAAGAGATGAACCACGAGCAATTCTATATCACAGATGAAACGGTCATTGAACATATTGTCTCTACACAAAAGCAGTATTTCTATGCACAAAAGACAAAGAGCATCAGCAGCCGCATTCAAGCGCTGAATAAGCTCAGAGACGCAGTCAAACAAAACGAGCAGAGAATTATGGATGCTTTAAAACAAGACTTGAATAAATCCGAAGTAGAGGCGTACACGTCGGAAATTGGGATTTTACTAGAGGAAATTCGGTTTACGCTTAAGCATTTAGCAAAATGGATGAAGCCTAAAAAAGTAAAAACCGCTTTAACACACGTGGGCTCTAAAGGGAAAATTGTTCCTGAACCGTATGGAGTCGCGTTAATTATTGCTCCGTGGAACTATCCGTTTCAATTAGCGCTGTCTCCTTTAGTAGGAGCGATTGCCGCTGGAAACACGGCGATTATAAAGCCTTCTGAATTAACGCCTAGCGTATCTCGGGTTATACAAGAATTACTAGCTGAGGCTTTTGATCCAGCATTTGTGACCGTGATTGAAGGCGCTGTAGACACGACGAGCCTGCTTTTAAAACAGCCCCTCGATTATATTTTCTTTACGGGAAGTGTAAATGTAGGGAAAATTATTATGCAAGAAGCAGGGAAGCAGCTTATTCCCGTCACGCTGGAGCTAGGAGGAAAAAGTCCGTGCATTGTACATGAAGATGCAAACCTAGATCTTGCAGCGAAGCGAATTATGTTTGGCAAAGGAATGAATGCAGGCCAAACGTGCGTTGCTCCCGATTATTTGCTCGTGCATAAAAAGGTAAAAGCGCAGCTAGTGGAGAAACTTCGCGAAGCGATTTATCAATTTTACGGTAGTAATCCGCTTGAAAGTGAGCGCTACGGCCGTATTGTCAGTGAGCGCCATTTTATTCGGCTAGTTGAGTTTTTAAAAGACGGAAACGCTATAGTTGGAGGCGGGTATAATAAAAGTACGCTCACAATAGAACCTACGGTGTTAAGTGAAGTAAGCTGGACATCAGACGTTATGCAAGAAGAAATTTTTGGGCCTATTCTTCCTATGATTGAATACGAAACGTTAGACGAAGTTATTCATAAAGTTCAAGAAAAAGCTAAGCCGTTAGCTCTTTACTTGTTTACGGAAAGTGCAAATGTACAAAACGTCATAACGGAGCGTCTTTCATTTGGAGGAGGCTGTATAAATGATACGCTTATGCATATCGCTACGCCATATTTACCCTTTGGCGGAGTTGGAGAAAGCGGTACGGGCCAATATCATGGAAAAGACAGCTTTCAGACATTTTCTCATTTTAAAAGCATGCTGTCTCAAACAACCAAGTTTGATTTGTCATTCCGCTATCCTTCAGAGAAACAAAACTTGAAAATGATTAAAAAATTATTGAAATAAAAAGCCTCCTGATAGGAGGCTTTTTCGTTATTTTGAAAGTGAAAGCTGAGAAAGCGGCCATTTTTCTTGTGTATACGCCATTTCCCAAAATAAATACTCCAGCTCACAGCTTTTGATAAAGTGATCTTTCATACGATTACGTTCTTCTTCAGTCGCTTGCTCGGTGAGTTCATCAAGTTTGTTACAAAACCATTGTGTTGTGCCATTCATTTCTTCATTATTATAAAACTGAATCCATTCATAAAAAGGATGAGAAGGAGATGGATTTACTTGTTCTGTAATGCGCTGGCCAATTTCAACGTACGTCCACGGACATGGAAGAAGCACGGCAATGATTTCCGCTAAGCTGCCTGTATGCGCAACGCTTGTCATATGGTTAATGTAGTGGCTGGCCGTTGGTGAAAGAGCCTCAGTGTGGAGGTCTTCATAGCGTACGCCTGCTACTTCACAAAAATTATTATGAGGGTGTACTTCACTATGTAATACCGTAGAAATGCCGGCATTAAAGGCTTCCATTTCGGTACGCGTACGGCATTTTGTTAAAGCAGCGCCGTAAATGCGGACAAATGCTGTTAAGTATTCGTAGTCTTGAGAAACGTAGTGAATAAGCGCTTCTTTTGGCACGTCTCCTTCAGCAATTCCTTTAATAAAAGGGTGGTTAAAAATGGCTTCGTAAATATAGTTTGCTTCTTGTCTTAATTGAGATGAAAATGACATCAAAATCCTCCTTTAATTATGAGGAAGTCACAAACAAGCACATAAAGGAAATAAAAAACACTCCGTTTATAAACGGAGTGGCAAAGGACAGTACAAAACTGAACATTGCCACTTTCCTACGCTGGTATGAGCCAGATCAGGTTCAAAGGGATCAAGAAAACTTGTCTCAGCCGGTCGGCACCCCTAGTGGACTTCCTATTAGTCTATGTTTAACTTACCATATATTCTGAAAAATAGAAAGCGTTACGGAAAATTGTTCCCTAACGGTTTTTATCTCTTAAAGAGGTAGCTTCTTGAAGCTATTTTTAATCATTTTTGTTTAAAAATGCATATTTTTAGGGAAGAAGAGGTATTAATGAAGGGAAGAGCCGTTTTCGTCTCCGAAACATTCCCATATAAATAGAAGAAAGGAGAGAACAAAATGGCAAAATTTCGTTTGTATGCTGTATTAAATACAGTAGGCTTGGCTATTACACTTCTTGTGAATTATTTAGCAAATGCGATTCCAATAGGAGGCAAAACAACGGCAGAGGCTTCTGCGCAAGTTCCTACGTTGTTTACACCAGCCGGTTATGCCTTTGCTATCTGGGGCGTTATTTATTTGTTATTAACCATTTGGGTTATACGCCAATTTTTTGCAAGAGAAGATCAAAAGGAAATATATGCACGTATCGGCATTTGGTTTTTTCTAAACTGTTTGTTAAATAGTGCGTGGATCTTTATTTTCCAAAACGATTACTATAAGTTATCCCTTTTAGTTATGCTCTTTATTTTAGGCACATTAATGATTGTATATTCCATTATTCAGCATTCTCGGATGACGACATGGTTTATGCGTCTGCCGATTTCGCTTTATCTTGGATGGATTTCTGTTGCGACTATTGTTAATGTATTTGTCGTATTTCAAGCAAATGGAATACAGCACTTACTTGGCCTAAATGAGTTAGCATGGACGATTATTATGCTGCTGGTAGGGGCTGCGCTGGGCATTATGTTTACATTAAAAAACCGAGACGCTGTTTATCCGCTTGTTTTTATTTGGGCTTATATTGCCATTGCGGTGAAACAAAGTGGAAATCAGCCAATTGTCATTACTGTTATCATCTCGATTGTTTTATTAGCAATTGCTATTATTGTGGGACTGATTAAACGCTATAGACGTTTTTAAAAAGAAGCTCTAGCTTTTGTAAGCTAGAGCTTTTTATGATGCTCTTTTGATTGTAAAAAAGCAGCTGTAAAAGCAATTAAGCTAATTAAAATACCAAAAGGAACAACAATTGGTACGAATGATAAAATAAATGTCATAAGCGTAACCTCCATGTTGCATCGGTGCATAATGAAAAATTCAACTTTTTAAATTGAAGTTCCGCTATTATAGTATGCTAGGCTTTATGTTTGGAGCCTATATGTTTAGAAATAAACGAAAAAGGCAACATACGTTACATATAGTTTATATAGGAGGAGTTAAAATGGAAACATATTTAGTGGCTTACACAGATAAAGACGATATGGAATATAAACAAGTGACGTGCGAGAGTTATGAAGATGCAGAGCGTACAGTTCTTCGTTTAGAGAGAGAAGGGCATATGCATATTGAAGAAATATCAAATCAAGAAGCCTACCGTGGAGACGAATCATCGTACAGAGAATAATTTTTGAATAGAAACATCAAACTCAAAATGAAGAGGCAGCTGCTTCTTCATTTTTTCTATTCTATATAGATATCGTTTTATAGAAAAAAGTAAAACGGGAATGATTTTCTTCTGCATTTATGTTACAGTACTAATCAGATGAGTTTTGAGTTTAGAAGAGGAGAGAGTAACATTATATGAGTAAAGGAAATCAGTGGTCTTCACGCCTCGGTTTTATTTTAGCATCTGCTGGGGCAGCAATTGGTCTAGGAGCGATATGGAAATTTCCATACGTAACCGGAACCAGTGGCGGTGGAGCATTTTTTGCGTTGTTTATTTTATTTACAATTTTTATTGGATTGCCGCTTCTGTTGGCAGAATTTATCATTGGAAGACATACGGGAAAAGAAGCGATTAGTGCTTATAAAGCAATTGCTCCAAAGTCCGCTTGGGTATGGATTGGCAGGCTGGGAGTACTCAGCTGTGTCGTTTTGCTTTCCTTTTACAGCGTCGTTGGCGGCTGGGTGATTTTATATACGATTATGAGCGTAACCGGTATGCTAAGCGGAAAAGAGTACGGTCCGTTGTTCAATGCCGTCATTAGCCAACCTTATGTGGTATTAGGTGCACAGGCGCTGTTTTTATTAATTACAGTGTTTGTTATTTCAAAAGGCGTACAAAAAGGCATAGAGCGTGCTAATAAATACATGATGCCGTTGTTATTTATCTGTTTTATTATCATTGTGGTTCGCTCTTTAACATTAGACGGAGCTATGGACGGAGTAAAGTTCTTTTTAAAACCGGATTTTTCAGCCATTACAGGGTCATCTGTTCTCTATGCGCTCGGTCAGTCGTTTTTCTCGCTTTGCGTAGGATTATCCTGCATGGTGACATATAGCTCTTATTTAGGGAAAAAAGTAAGCTTGACGCGTTCAGCGGGCACCATTGCTATTTTGAACTTGTTTGTTTCGCTGCTTGCAGGCTTGGCTATTTTTCCAGCTGTTTTTTCATTCGGATTAAAGCCAACCGAAGGACCTGGACTTTTGTTTGTGGTCTTGCCAACAGTATTTGAGAAAATGCCGTTTGGCACCGTCTTTTTAGCACTGTTTTTAATTTTATTTCTATTTGCTACGCTTACGTCTGCTTTTTCACTGCTGGAAATTATCGTAGCTGCTTTAACCAAAGACGATCAGACAAAACGAACTCGCTATGCTTCTTTAGCAGGGATTCTTGTGTTTGTAGTAGGTATCCCATCAGCGCTTTCGTTTGGTGTACTAAAACATGTCTCACTTTTTGGCAGAAGTATATTTGACGTAGCTGACTTTTTTGTGAGCAATTTAATGCTGCCTCTTGGAAGTTTAGCCATTGCGATTTTTGTGACATTTAAAATGAAAAAAGAAGCCGTGTATGAAGAGTTTATTTCAGGAAGTACAAAAGGCGCTAAATTATTCAACGCATGGTTCTTTCTAGTTAAATACGTATTACCTATTATTATTATAGCTGTTCTGTTAAGCTTACTTGTTGCATATTAAAAAAAGCACTCATCTGAGTGCTTTTTTTTGTTTATTTTGCAAAAACGTGATTTCCGATTGTAATCGTAACCTGTTTTTGACGAAGCCATTGATCGCTTGTTTTATCTGGGTTAAAGAAGAATAACGAGCCTTTTCCTTGACCTCTAAACGCTAGTGCTTCATTTACAGCTTTTTTTGCTTCAGCATCCGCTGCTTTATTAATTTCACCGTTTTGTACAGGTGTAAACTGTGTACCTTGATAAATGACATCATGAATAGAGTTTGGGAAAGAATCGCTATCCACGCGGTTTAAAACGACTGTTGCTACAGCCACTTTGCCAGCGTAAGGTTCACCTTTTGCTTCAGCTTGTACAAGGCGAGCTAACAATTCTTTATCGCTTTCGCTAATAGAGTTAGGGATTGTTAATGTTTCATTTGCATTAGTAGAGTCGGTAGATTTGTGATTCGCTTCTTTTAACTGTTTAACCGTAACGCCGTATTCAGCGCCAATCTTGTAAAGAGTCTCTCCGGCTTTTACGCGATGGGTTGTTTCAGCGGCATTTGCCCCGTGACTCATGCCGAACATAGGAACGGCTAGTGCTCCAATAATTGCTAGTTTCTTAAACATAAAGTAAGTACCTCCTGAAATCCTTTTGAACGCCCCTTTTATCACGGATCGGTGCGTGCTGTGCACCGAACTTTATATGTACGTTTCAAAGATTAACAGGTGTCAATACATCTTGTCACTGCTTAAAACATACCAATCTAGGAAGATATTATAATAGTTAACAGATAATTTGAAAAATACGTTGACTGATAATAAAGGAGTGAATTATAATGAACGAGTAAATAGTTAACCGTTTAACTGGAGAGATTTTATGGGAGAAAAGATAACGATTCGTGATGTAGCAAAGCATGCAGGGGTGTCTGCAGCTTCAGTATCTTACGTCTTAAACGGAATTAACAAAGTATCCGATGAAACAAAAGAGCGAATTTTAACAGCGGTAAAAGAATTAAACTACGAACCAAATTTAACCGCCGTTAGTCTTTCGAAACAAAAGTCAAATATGATTGGCGTGATGTTCCCGCTTACAGATGATTCACTTTCTACTATATTTAAAGATAACCATTATTACAGTGAAATGATTAGTGGAATTGAATATGTAATCCGTAAGCATGGTTACGATCTAGTCATATCTGGAGTGAGTAGCCCAGCTGATTGCTTAAAATGGATTCGAACGAGAAATATTGATGGTCTTCTGTTTTTAGGAGCCTTCCCGCATCGATTATATGAAAAAATGAAAGCGTTATCGAATCCGATTGTGTTAGTAGATACATATGAAAAGTGCGAACGTGATTATCATCATATTTCGGTAGACGATGAGTATGGAGGATATCTCGCTACAACACATTTAGTGAGTTTGGGGCATAAAGAAATTGCCTTTGTTGCTCATCACCTCGTCAATAGTCCAGTGGATAAAAAGAGGTATATAGGCTACGAGAAAGCATTAAAAGAAGCGGGCATTACACCATCAAAGACGTTTGTTTTTGAAGTGAACGAAAGCTCATTTGATAACGGTTACAATTTAGGAAACAAGCTGCTGCAAGATCATAAGGATATTCGGGCGGTTTTTGCATCCTCTGATACGCTGGCGCTTGGAATTATGAAAGCACTGCAAGAAAAGGGGAAAAGAATTCCGCAGGACTATTCAATCGTAGGGTTTGACGACATCACGTTTAGCAGCTATGCATCTCCAAGTCTAACAACCATTCGTCAAGATGTATTTAACAAAGGAGTCGTCGCCGCGACGTCTGTTATTCAAGCAATCGAACACCGTTTCAGCACGCTGCAGCATGTAAAATTATCGGTTGAACTTGTTATTCGAGATTCGACTGCTAAGCGCGAGTGAACCACAGTAAGTTAACCGGTTAACCAAAGTTTAGCATTGATAAAAAAAGGGGATATAAGTTAGCATTCACAAAAAAAGGGGATATGAAAATGATTAATGTTACAGTATGGAACGAAAATCGTCATGAACAGAAAAATCCGGTTGTAAGAGAAATTTACTCTGAAGGCATTCACGGTGCCATCGCTTCTTTCTTAGAAGAAGGAGGATTTCGTACGCACACAGCAACATTAGACGAAGTAGAACACGGGTTGACTGAAGAAGTATTAAATCAAACGGATGTTTTAGTATGGTGGGGTCACTTAGCGCATGACGAAGTAAAAGATGACATCGTTGAGAAAGTAAAGCAGCGCGTGCTAGACGGTATGGGGCTTATTGTCTTACACTCAGGTCACTTTTCCAAGATCTTTAAAACGTTAATGGGCACAAGCTGCGACTTAAAATGGCGTGAAGCAGATGAAAAAGAGCGCTTGTGGGTAGTAGAACCGAGCCATCCGATTGTGGAAAGTATTGGTGAATTTATCGAGCTTGAGCGTGAAGAAATGTACGGAGAGCACTTTGATATTCCAGCACCTGATGAACTGATTTTCACGAGCTGGTTTGAAGGCGGAGAAATTTTCAGAAGCGGCTGCACGTACAAACGCGGAAACGGAAAAGTATTTTATTTCAGACCTGGACATGAAACATATCCAACATACCATAACAAAGACATTCAGCGTGTCATTATGAATGCTATTAAATGGGCGAAACCGGCAGAGAGAAAACGTCCTGTTTACGGCAATGCGCAACCGCTTGAATCAATCGCAGTTAAAAACTAATTAATAATGCTTAAGCAAAGGGGATAGGAAAGATGGCAAAAGTAAAAATTGGCGTTATTGGGTGCGGAAGCATTGCGCAACACCGTCACTTACCAGAATATAAGATGAATGAACAAGTAGAATTAGTAGCCGTTTGCGATATAAACACAGAACGTGCAAACAGCGTAGCACAGCAGTACGGTGTAAAAGCGTACGCAAACTATGAAGAACTTTTAGCAAGCGGTACAGTGGAAGCAGTGAGCGTATGTACGCCCAATTATCTTCATGCGCCTATTTCGGTTGCAGCGTTAAACAGCGGAGTTCATGTTCTGTGTGAAAAGCCGATGGCAACATCAGAAGAAGAAGCAAAAGCGATGATTGAAGCAGCAAAAACAAACGGTAAAAAACTAATGATCGGACATAATCAGCGCTTTGTAGCTTCTCATCAAAAAGCTCGTGAACTTATTGAAAAAGGGGAAATCGGTAAAATTTATAGTTTCCGTACGGCTTTTGGCCACGGTGGTCCTGAAGGCTGGAGCGTGGACGGAAAAGAAAGCTGGTTCTTCAAAAAAGACGAAGCGTTTATTGGTGCTATGGGGGATTTAGGCGTTCATAAAACCGATATGCTCCGCTACATATTAAATGAAGAAATTGTAGAAGTCGGTGCATTCGTTGAAAGCAATGCAAAAGACTTTGCAAATGTAGACGACAATGCTGTGTGCGTATTAAAAACGGAAAGCGGGATTATCGGGACGCTTGCGGCAAGCTGGGCTTACAATGGAAAAGAAGATAACTCCACGATTGTTTACGGCGAGAAAGGGATTCTTCGTTTAGAGGACGATCCGACGTATTCATTAGTTGCACAATATGCAACGGGTGAAGTGGTGAACTATGAATTAGGAAAAATCCAGTCGAACGATGAAGGCGGACAAAGTAATTCTCACGTCATTGAACAATTTGTAGATGCAGTTGCAGAAGATAAAGAATCTCCGGTTCCTGGTGAAGAAGGATTAAAATCACTTGCTGTTATTTTAGCAGCTTTAAAATCAAGTCAAACGAAACAAATTACGCGCGTGTAAGAGGTGAAAAACGTGAGAATTGGCATAATCGGAGCAGGAGGGATTGCTGTAAGCAGGCATATCCCGGCATTCAAACAACTGGGTGATGAATGTGTGATTTGGGGGCTTAGCGATATTAATAGTGAAAGAGCCACAGAGGTAGCCAATGAACATAATATCCCTCACGTATTTGTTGATTACAAAGATATGTTTAAAGAAGTGGATGCTGTATGTATTTGTACACCTAATAAATTTCACGCCGAGTTTGCAGTAGAAGCGCTAAAAGCAGGCGTTCACGTTCTATGTGAAAAGCCGATGGCGATGTCTAAAGAGCAAGGTGAAGAAATGCTTGCTGCTGCTAGAGAATCAGGTAAGCAGTTAGCGATTGCGTATCACTACCGATTCATGAAAGAAGCGCAGGCTGCGAAAAAAATGATGACAGAGGTAGGGCGTCCATTAGTTGCACGTGTCAGAGCAATGCGTCGCCGTAAGGTTCCCGGTTGGGGCGTATTTACGAACAAAGATCTTCAAGGAGGAGGCAGCTTAATTGATTACGGTTGCCATTTGCTTGATTTAACGCTTTGGCTAATGGGAAACCCAAAGCATACTGAAGTACTGGGAAGTACATATAATGACCTGAGTAAAACGCCTAACCAATTAAATCAATGGGGAGCATTTGATCATGAAACATTCGGTGTGGATGATCATGTAACGGCCTATATTAAATTTGAAAATGGAGCGTCGCTTCTTTTAGAAACTTCTTGGGCTGCTAATATCGAAGATGATGAAGAGCACGTAAGCATATCAGGGGTAGAGGGCGGTTTAAGCGTGTTTCCGTTTGAACTATACACGTCCAAAAACGGTATGCTCATGAACAGTACGTCACCTTGGATAGATGGAGAAGATGATTACAGCTTAAGTCAGGCTAAAAATTTCGTTGAAGCGTGTAAAGGAAATGCTGAATTAGTAGTAAAGCCACAAGAAGCGCTTCAAGTCTCAGCTATTATTGATGAAATATATCGCACAGGGGGAAATTAAAATGAAACTTGGAGTATTCACGGTCTTATTTGCGGATCTTTCTTTTGAAGAGATGTTAGATAAAGTAAAATCAGCAGGTCTTCATGCTGTTGAAATCGGAACGGGAGGCTATCCGGGAAACAGCCATTGTCCGCTAGATGAGCTGCTTGAAGATGAGGGAAAAAGAGAAGCATATATGAAGCAGATAAAAGACCGCGGACTTACAATCAGCGCATTTAGCTGCCACGGCAATCCTATTTCACCTGAGGCAAGTTTTGCAAAAGAATCTGACGAAACGCTTCGCAAGACCATCCAACTAGCATCATTAGTAGATGTTCCAGTGGTTAACTGCTTTTCTGGAACAGCAGGAGATCACGAAGAAGCGAAGTACCCAAACTGGCCTGTTACTCCTTGGCCTAACGAGTATGGAGACGTATTGAATTGGCAGTGGGAAAATAAGCTTGTTCCTTATTGGAAAGAAATTGGAGAACTAGCGGAGGAGCATAACGTAAAAATTGGTTTAGAACTTCACGGTGGATTTTTAGTTCATACTCCGTATACGCTCCTAAAGCTTCGCGAAAAAACAAGTCCAGCGATTGGCGCTAACCTTGATCCAAGTCATTTATGGTGGCAAGGAATTGATCCGGTAGGAGCTATTAAAATTTTAGCAAAAGAAAATGCGATTCATCATTTCCATGCAAAGGATACGTACTTGGACCAGGATAATATTAACATGTATGGACTGACGGATATGCAGCCATACGGAGAAGTCCAAACGCGTGCATGGACGTTTAGATCCGTAGGATGCGGACATGATGTAAAAGAGTGGTCTGATATGATGAGTGCCCTTCGCACATACGGATACGATTATGTAGTCAGCATTGAGCATGAAGATCCAATCATGTCGATTGAAGAAGGATTTAAACGCGCGGTTACAAACTTACAAAGTGTATTAATTGAAGAAACTCCGTCACAAATGTGGTGGGCGTAAGCAAAAAGAAGCATCTCTTAAAAAGAGGTGCTTCTTTTATTTTCGTTGATAAATTATTTGCCTTTTGTTCACCTGAATTTCGATACAAACGGGTGATTGGTAACCCAAAAGCGCCAAGGGTAATCCTTCGCTTCACCAGAATTATCAATGCCAACGCGAGGTCCGGCGGAAATCGCTGAAGGAGTGAAGCCACGAGCAATGTAAAGAGGAGGGGTGGTTAAATCATGACCGTACAAATCCATTGAAACCCCTAGTGCTTTTGTTAGTTTCCCAGGACCGTTTGTCCAATTTATTTCATTTTCCATACCTCGACGTCTAGTTTTCATCAAATCTTTTCCGCTAAATGGCTCAATAGCTCGAATGAGGACGCCTTCTGGACAATCGATGTCGCTGCTTACAACATTGAGTAAACAATGTGTATGCATTGTATGCGTATAGGCATGACCAGGAGGACCGAACATTACCTCTGTTCTTTTTGTGCGCCGGTTATTAAAGCTATGAGCTGCTCGGTCGAAAGGCCCTTTATAAGCCTCTGTTTCCACAATAAAACCAGATGCAGCTCCTTCTGCCGTTTCGTGAACAAGAAGACATCCTAACAGCGACTGAGCTAGTTCAAGCGTAGGCTGTTGATAAAACGAAAGAGGAAGTGGTTCAATCGCTAAAAGAGAACGCGTCATTTGCTGTAGTCCATCCTTTCAAAGCAAAGTCATTCACGCTGTTATTGCGCATCTTTTATTATGATGTTTTCTTTGTTATTTTGCAAAGGGAGGGATTGATTCATACAGTAATCTTTCTTACCCACGTTCAAGTATTTATCATGATTCAACTTACTCTATGAAATTATTTTAAAGAAGGGTTTCGTTTTGCACGTGTAGGGGGAATATTTTACTACAATACTTCGCTTTTGCTGCTGGTATGATATACACAGTTCATCCATATTTTACATGCTTTTAGTTTTAAAAAATAGTGATCCGTCTTTTCTTTATTTTCGTTCTACACATGAAAGCAAAATAAAAAGATTGAATTGTAGAAAGTTCTTTATAAATGGAAATAAAGAAAAAATATCCTTCAAAGAGTATTTAAGGGATTTTAGAACATATTAAAAATAAAATTTATACACTGTGAGGAATAGCTATGAACATCTACTTTGATACATTAACGAATTTATCAATTAAACATATTTTTGGGCCTGCATCTCAAACAATCACCCATCTCACATATCATTCAAAACAAGTTCACGACGGATCCGTATTTTTTAGTATAAAAGGTGAAAATGAAGATGGACATCAATATATTAAAGAAGCTATAGCTAGAGGAGCCGTAGCAGTCTTTGGGACAAGCATCGAGGAGCTTCGTCTTTTGAGCACTCAGTATTCTCACTGTACGTTTTTAGCTGTTGACGACGTTCGCAAAGTAATGGCGTCTTTTTCTAAAATGTATTTTGATTATACGGATGAAAAAATTGAGACAATTGGCGTTACAGGTACAAATGGCAAAACAACCGTAGCAGCTTACGTAAGGTCGCTTTTAACTCTTTTAAAATTGCCAACAGGATCGATTGGAACGACCGGCATTTGGTCATCAAAGCAGAAGTTAGTTTATAAAAAAAGTACGCCTACAACACCTGAGTCGGTAGACTTGCATAAAATTTTTTATGATTTGTATACAAGAGGTGATGAAGCGGCAGTGATGGAAGTATCTTCGATTGCGATTGATCAGCAACGAGTAGAAAATATTTATTTTGATGTAGCCATTCATACAAACTTATCGGAAGAACATTTAGAGTATCATAAAACGTTTGAGCACTATAAAAAATGCAAGATGAAATTATTTCAACAGGCCAAACATGCCGTTATTAATATAGATGATCAGGACATGGGCAAAGACTTAAGCAGGGTATTTGAAGGACCTAAAGTCACGTATAGTTTATTAAATAACAAGGAGGCAACTCTGCAAGCAACAAACATCACCGTCAAAGAAGGAGGCTCTTTCTTTGATTTACTTTATAAAGGACAGTCATACAAAGTAGCAGTGCCTGTATATGGTGATTACAACATTGCTAACGTGCTAGCGGCCATTGGTACAGCTCTTCACTTTGAATACCACATTGAAGATATTATTAGCGTACTTCCTCAATTGGAAAGTCCAGAAGGGCGATTTCAGGTGATAGAAGGTCCTAATAACCAAAAAGTGATTTTAGACTATGCCCATACGCCTGTTGCCCTTACGCGTTTGGTAGAAGAAGTAAAAAAGATGGAGTATAACCAGCTGATTGTCATGATTGCAGGGATCGGCATTCGAGATTTTAATAAAATGCCTAAAATGGCGCGTACCATTGAAGGAAAAGCAGATGAAATTATCGTAACGGTTGATCACCCAGGTTATCATGATCCTAACGTAATTGTAGATCAAGTGATGACAGGTTTTTCGAATCCGAGCGCAAGCAATATTCACCGCGCCCCTACTCGAACAGAAGGAGTATTAAAGTCGCTTTCTTTAGGAAAGGCGAATGATATTATTTTACTTACAAGCGGCTGTATTAACGGCGCTCAGCTTGTAAAAGGAAATGAAATTCCGCATTCAGATGAAGAAATTATTGCCTCTTATTATGCATCGTTAAGCAATATTTCCTGATATTCTTCTTCATTTATTGAACGAACGTGGAGAAATTGAAACATCATACGAAAGAAGGTCTCTTACTGTTTTTAGAGACCTTCTTTTTGCATCAAAACTATAGGCTGTTTTCGCGCTGTGTTTTTGGTTCTTCAATTTTTACATCATGTTCTTTAGCCAGCTTTTTAATAGCTGCATTGTAATCGCGTATACCTTTTCGTGCTTCATCAAGCATAGCGTTTGCCTCAGCAATAAGGTTGCGGTCCTGCTTTTCCAAAGCACTGACAATTTTAATAAAAGCATTATACTGGGTATTGGCAGCCTTTATATAGCCTTCATGAACCTTTCGAAGATCGTCGGTTTCTACATCGATGTTTTCCAGTTCGTCAACAAATTTACGATAGGTAGGAATGACTTCACTCGTCATCGTATCGTACATAACAGCGTCACTTGTGTAGTTAGCGCCTGTAACGGAATCGTATGCGTCAATCGCCTCTTTTTCAAGCTGAGCCGCTTTCTTTAAATCTTGATTGTTATAATCGATTAAATCATCTTGAACAGGATCACTAAAGCAGGCGGATAATAAAAACAAAAGAGGGACAAGACAAAATAAAACTTTCTTCAACGAATTTCACCTCCGTTTAACAATGTATGAAACATCTGCTTGGCAAAGTCTGTTTTAATAACTGGAGAAAAAGAAGGGAGTGTATAAAAGGATTTTTAAAGGTCGACAGTGAATGTATTCATAAGTTGGTTTGTAGTTGACCACCCTTTAGTAGCAGGAAGGAAGAGAAGATGATTAAAATAAAAAGAGACCACTTAACGAACAATGAAGTTATTGAGCTAGTAAGTTCTCACCTTCAAGGAATGAACTTACATTCCCCCCCTGAAAGTATTCATGCTCTAGATATTGAAAGTTTAAAACAACGTCATATTACGTTTTGGAGCGTGTGGGAAGGAAGTCAGCTAGCAGGGTGCGGAGCTGTAAAAGAGTTAGATGAGCACCACGGAGAAATTAAATCGATGCGAACAGCTACCGCTCATTTGCGGAAAGGAATTGCTAGAGAGCTGCTGCAGTACATAATAAATGAAGCGCAAAAACGAGGGTACCGACGCTTAAGCTTAGAAACAGGATCCGCACCTGCTTTTGAACCGGCTAGAAAGCTATACGCCAGTTTTGGATTTTACGAGTGCGAACCGTTTTCTACCTACAAAGAAGATCCATACAGTGTGTTTATGACAAAGAAATTGAATGAGTAAAAGACAGGAAAGAAGGCGCAGATGATTTGTTTATTTGTATGCAAACTGTGCGCGCAAGCAGCTGTCATTTATCCTGTTAGCAAGTAAGCTTTTTAGGCAAAGCCTTTTTAGGAGGCTTTGTTTTGGTCATGATTCATATAAAAAGGTATAAACTAGGTTTTCTCACTAGACAAAAAGGTTTTTCCTATGTAGTATAGGTGTCAGATAATACAAAACGAATGTTCAGTATAAATAATAAATGTACGGGGCGGTGGAAATAGCTTGAATAAAAAAAAGCTTCAAAGTGAACAAACCAAAAGAAAAGTGGCAGATGCCGCTAAAGCATTGTTTTCTCAAAAAGGCTATAAAGCTACATCTATTGAGGAAATTGTAGAAGCTACGGGAAGCAGTAAAGGGAATATTTATTATCACTTTAAAAGTAAAGAAGGGCTTTTTCTTTATTTAATAGACGAATGGGATCTTGAGTGGGAACGAAACTGGAAAGAAAGAGAGTCTCTTTACAAAACAACAAGAGATAAGCTTTTTGGAATAGCGGAGCAAATCATTTTAGATGATTTGAATCATCCTCTTACGAAAGCTGCGGATGAGTTTTTTAACAACGAGGAGAAGGGCAGCGACATCGAAGAGCGAATTGATGAGATGGTGAAACGACACGTGGAGTTTAACCGGGAACTTTTGCAACAGGGCATCGATGAAGGCGAGTTTTCTCATAAAAATGCAGAGCAGCTTGCAGTAATTTTAGAAGGGTTGTTTGTTGGAATGAGCCGCATGTCTCGAAAAACGAGTACGGAAAATGCCCTGCAGCTTTACCATTCAGCAATCGATGTATTTTTAAACGGAATTATAGCAAGGTCTTCTTAAATAAGCGGGGATGCTTATTGCGGCAATGAGTAATCCCTCATTATTTTGTATTTTTATAGACCGAACGTTCAGTATTTTTGTAATCAGGAGGTTTATATGTCATTATTGTTAAGAAATCGAGCGGCGATTTTGCTGCTCATGCTAAATATTTTTATTATCTTTACGGGAATCGGTCTCGTTATTCCAATTATGCCAACCTATATGACGGAGCTTCATATCAACGGCAGCGTGATGGGGCTTTTAGTAGCGGTGTTTTCACTAACTCAATTCCTGTTTTCGCCTTTAGCGGGGCGATTATCAGATTCGTTAGGGAGAAAGAAAATTATTGTAGCGGGAATGATTGTTTTTGCCCTGTCTGAATGGTTCTTTGGTTCAGTGAGTACACCTCTTTTATTATTTGTATCCAGAATGCTAGGTGGGGTCGGGGCCGCGCTTATTATGCCTGCTGTTATGGCCTATACAGCGGACGTGACGTCTGCTAAAGAACGCGCTAAAGGAATGGGCTATGTGACGGCAGCGATTACAACAGGATTTATTATCGGGCCCGGTATTGGAGGCTTTTTAGCTGAATACGGCATGCGCGTGCCATTTTACATGGCCGCAGTAGCAGGAGGCTTGGCTGCAGTGATTACGCTTTTTGTTTTGCCGGAGTCTCGTCCTGTACAAGGTCATGCTGTTTCAAACAATGAGAATCCAAAAGAAGATCGGCTGCTACTGCAGCTTATGAATTCCTACAAAGAACCTTATTTTTTAAGTTTAATTATCGTTTTTGTGACATCGTTTGGATTATCCAATTATGAAACGATCTTTTCACTATTTGTTGATCATAAATTTAGCTTTACGCCAAAAGATATTGCGTTTGTTATTACGTTTGGCTCTATTGCAGGGGCTGTTGTGCAGGTTACGATTTTTGGCTGGATTTTAAATAAATTCGGTGAAAAAAGAGTGATTTCGTTTTGCTTGATGATGACGGGACTTTTTATTTTACTTACACTATTTGTGCACACGTACTGGCTTATTATTGTTGTGACATTTATCGTCTTTTTAGCAACAGATATTTTACGTCCGGCAATCAGCACGCAAATGTCGATGATGGCACAAGACGACCAAGGGTATGTAGCCGGACTAAATTCTGCTTATACAAGTCTTGGTAATATTATTGGACCTGTTGTAGCAGGCTTTCTTTTTGATATAAACATTAATTACCCGTACGTATCAGCTGCACTTGTACTGCTGCTTTGTTTTCTTTTATCTTTAAGAGCAGGAAAGGACCGAAAAACAGCTGTGAGAAATCAAGCGATTCAAGAAAAATGATAGAATTTTTAGGGGATAGAAGACCTCCAGTAGTTTACTGGAGGTCTTTTAATGATGCTTTTAGTAAAGCTGTAAGATTTACAACACCACTCAGCCTATAGCGAAGCTTTATTTTATGGGCAAAACAGTGAAATGGTTGCAAATAAAAAAGGTTAATAGTAAACTTTAAACGTAACAAGAATAGTATGGGAGCTTGCGCGGGGCAGGCTGAGAGTACAGGGGCGCCTGTTGACCATTTGAACCTGTTGGATAATGCCAGCGCAGGGAATGTGAGTACATACCAAAGCACTTTGCGCATGCAAGGTGCTTTTTTGTCTTTTTTTTGCAGTGTTAAAACTAAATGAAAAGAGTGAGAGAACATGGATATTAGTAAAATTTCAGCTCAATTAGAAAAAGTAAGAGATACAAGTCCGCTTGTTCATAATATTACGAATGTTGTGGTAACCAATTTTACAGCAAATGGACTGCTTGCCCTAGGAGCGTCACCTGTTATGGCTTATGCGAAGGAAGAAGTGGCTGATATGGCTCGAATCGCCGGAGCGCTTGTCTTAAATATGGGTACACTGACGGCTCAAGAAGTAGAAGCGATGAGAATAGCAGGAAAATCAGCAAATGAAAACGGCGTGCCGGTTATTTTCGATCCTGTAGGAGCCGGAGCAACACCGTTTCGTACAGAAGTGGCATGTCAGCTTGTAGAAGAATTAAATATTGCCGTTATTCGCGGTAACGCTGCTGAAGTTGCGAATGTAGTAGGCGAGTCATGGCTCATTAAAGGCGTTGATTCATTAGAAGGGCAAGGAGACGTCATTGAACTTGCTGAGAAAGCAGCGAACAAATTAGATACAGTGATTGTTATTACGGGGAAACAAGATGTGATCACCGATGGAAACACAACGTATACAGTAGACAACGGTCACCCGTTATTTACGAAGGTGACGGGTACTGGATGTCTGCTGACATCAATTATAGGAGCTTTCGCGGCTGTAGAAAAAGAATATGTCGAGGCAAGCGTTGCTGCTTTAAGTTTTTACGGAGTGGCAGGTGAAATCGCCGCAGCGAAAAAAGGTGAAGAAGGGCCGGGGAGCTTTCAAATTGAGCTGTTAAATCAGCTTCATCTTTTATCTGGACAGGATATTGAATCATATGCAAGAGTACATCAACGTTAAAAGGAGCGGGAAAATGACAAACGAAGAAATTAAAAAGCTGCTGAAAGTTTATTTTATAATGGGCAGCAATAACTGTACAAAAAATCCGAAAGAAGTATTAAAAGAAGCAATTGAAGGCGGCGTTACCGTGTTTCAATTTCGTGAAAAAGGCGAAGGTGCACTAAAAGGAGAAGCGAAATATCAGCTGGCGAAAGAACTTCAGCAAATTTGTCAGCAGCACAGCGTTCCTTTTGTTGTGAATGATGATCTTGACTTAGCGATCCGTTTACAAGCAGATGGCGTTCATATTGGACAAGAAGATGAAAAAGCTCATATTGTTCGAGAAAAAATAGGAAAAGGAATTGTGGGCGTCTCTGTTCATAATGTACAAGAGCTGCAGCAAGCCATAAAAGACGGGGCGGATTATGTAGGAATGGGACCTGTTTTTCCTACTTCTACAAAAAAAGACGCAAAAGCAGTGCAAGGTACAAAATTAATTGAAGAAGTGCGAAACCAGAATATTGACTTTCCAATTGTAGGAATCGGTGGCATCACGCCTGAAAATGCCAAACAAGTAGTAGAAGCAGGTGCAGATGGTGTTTCTATTATTACCGCGATTAGCTTAGCAGCGTCTCCAAAAGAAAAAGCAGCTCAATTGAAAGAAGCGGTAGGAAAATAAAAAAAGCGCACAGTGTGCGCTTTTTTATTATAGCTGAACGGTTTGAGGAGTTTCTTCGCCTTCATTCATAAAGCGAATTTCGTTTGGTGTAATTTCCAGAACAACATACTCAGGGTCATTTGGACCGTCAAACCATTCTTTCATGTGATCGTTCCATATACGTCCTTTTAATTGATCACCGGTACGAAGAACAGCTGTTCCGGATAATTCTAAGTATTGATCGCCATATCCTTCGCCGCTGTAGCCTAATAGTACGTGCACGTTCGGATTGGCTTCGATTTCTTCTGCCTTATGTGTATTGATATTTGTTGGTGTGTAAAGAGCGATACCATCTTCATCGCTGAAAAATGTCATATAGCGAGAGTGGGGTTTGTTGTTTACCACTGTGGCTAATGTTCCTACACGATTTCCTTCTAATACTTCATTTACTTTTTTAGCAATTTTTTGTTCATTCATTTTATCCATCTCCTTTATTACTTTTTATGTTCCTCAATCGAAGATAAATAAAACATACATGTCTAAAAAAAATATAAGTTAACAATAAAATAATTATGTAAACTAATAAATAAAAAAATAAAAAAAGCTAGCTACAGCTAACTAAAAAATAAGCCCGCACTGCCGTAACCCTAAGTGTCTTAAATACCCAGATCTACTAGGTGGGTGCCCTCATAGCCGGGTTTAGCGTCCCAAGAAGGGCGTGCTATCTGCAGCTAAATTTTGAGCTCCCTTTTAACACTCAAAGGTTTAAGACAACATGAGTATACGCACAGCGCAGGTATGTATAACAAATGTAAATAAAATGCCGATATATAAATGTTTTCTAATTAATCAACTTTCATCGTACAAGAAATGATTATAACGGAATAATGAATGGAACGCAAGACTTTTATTTAAAGTTTTTCTTCTCTAACATCTTGGCGGTTATGCCGTAACAAAATAAAAAAAGGGCCCGCAACTGGAATGAAACATAAGAGAAGGTAAGGCCGGGATGCTATCTTTTCTTTTGTCATAACGGAATAAGAAAGCCACGTTAAAACAAAAAAATCAGCGGTCATCACGCTAACAAGCTGTGACTGCATAAAAGCATCTTCATAAGCTCTTATTGAACCTATGGATAGTCCGTATACGTAACCAGCAATCGTGAGTGCTAAGCATAGTCCAATCCATAGACGAGAAGAAATGATGGCAATGAAACGTGAAGGAATACGCGAACGTGTTCGAACTTTTTGTCCTTTCCAATGATAATAGAACAAAAGAGAAAAAGCTCCAAGCGCAAATGATAGGAGAGAAAATGGCCATCCAGGCAGTTTGTACGTATCTTTTTTACAAATCATTACCATGAACAATATTGGGAAAAGTCCTAAAAAAGAGAATACCATAACTACGAGCGGATCTACCTGTTGAAAATTTCCTGTGACAAGGTTTTTAAACAGCATATCATCAGCGGCGCTTGCTCCCGGAGCTAGCAGAAAGGCGTATAGTACAAGCATAGTCCATACAATGATGTACATATTCTCAACTCCTTTTAATTGTTTTAGTATACAAAAACCATTTCAGTATATTTCCCCGTTTTGTGATGAAGGGAAACGCTTGAAACTCTTCTTTAATTAGGTGTAATATTACACTAAAGACATGTGCGTGTATAGAAAGAAAGGGCTGTAAAAATGGATAAACAAGAAGTGATTAAATCCGTATCGGATAAAATACGATTAATTCGTTTAGAAAGAAACTATTCACAAGACAGAATGGCTGAAGTTATTGGTATTTCAAAAAAAACATTGGTTCAAATTGAAAAAGGGCGCACGGAAGCAGGGTGGACGACCACTGTTGCAGTATGCGGTTTGTTTCGTGACAGTGAAATCCTTCAATCGGTTTTAGGAGACGTCCCCTTAGAAGTAGTAGAAATCATTGCTCATAACGGCGTATCTTCTCCAAAAGATAAAACGCTCGGAGGAAGAGTATGGTGGAAAGAGATTCAAAAAGAAGGTTCTTTTCGTCTGCAGCAAAATATGATTAGTCAGCACTATCGTATTTTAGATGACCAAGACTATCGATGGTTTAGTTCATTTGATAAAAGCGAAGCTGTAGAAAGGTTTGAAGAATTAACGAAGAAATAAAAACAAGCACTTGTTTTCAAGTGCTTGTTACTGATTCATTAACGTGCCGGATGAAGGGCGGTTGAACCAATTCCATAGCTCTACATCTCCAAGTGACGCGTAGGTGATAGACGGATCATTTTTTAATTTCAGCAGCTTTTTGGTAGGTCCTGTAATCACAACGCCGTACACACCGACTCCATGTTTCTTTACATAAGAATATCGCTGCTTTAGCAACAAATCGGAATGGTCTAGCTGACGAACTTTTTGGACTGTTTCTTCATTATCGGCTAATAGTTTCATCATATTTAAAACGTTCGACTTGCTAGTAGAGTGCGTTTGATTTCCTTTGTGCTCGTAAGGCAAGTCTAAAAACTCTGGAAAACCAAATGTTGATGTTAAGTCAATTAAGGGCTCATCTTTTGTGCTTGTTTTTTGTTCGTTCCCTGTATTAAGCGCATACCAAGAGGTAGAAAAATCACGGCTGTCGATGGCGTTCATTTTTTGCTGAACTTCTTTTAGCGAATACGTATCATCAAAAGAAATAGCCACTTCGCTTACCGTTCCTTTTGGTAGGTTTTCTAATGCATTCCATGTTTCATTCGTCCATTCCTTATACTCTTTTGCATGTAGCTTTAGTTTTTTTTGATCAGGATAGACAAAGGAAAGGTTAAGGTCGTATTTACCGCCGGAAAATTCTTTTTCTACACCGCTCGTTTTATCAAACAGCTGATGAAATGTAAACGTCCCAATGGCCTGCTCTTCACGTCCAATTTGCTTATAAGCTTCCATTTGCGACTGCATTCGGAAAAAGGACTGTGTATCAGAAGTGGTTTCACGTATATGAACGTTCGGAAAAGCAGATTCGATAGCCGCTTGATTGACGCTATTTATGTATTCGGTTTTTGATTGATGATAATATACAATGGATAAAAAGCTGCCGATCATCCATAGCAGAACGACAGAGCTAATGACAGTTGTCACATTTGAAAGGCGCTGCTTCCATTTGGCCATATAAATGGACTTTTTCACTTTTTTATTATCCAACATCGTATCGTCATTTAGTGAAGTAGTTGATGGAGTTGGCGATAACGGTTCATCTTCGGTTAGCAAGTGCTCTAAATGAGCTGAGCATGCTTCACAATTTTCCGTATGTTGTTCAAGTGTTTCTGCTTCTTTGTCTGTCAAAGTGCCGTTTTTATATTTTTCCCATTGATGCTTCATATCTTGACAGCTCATCCGTCCTCTTCCTTTCTTTTTTTCAATTGTTGACGACCACGATACAAGTCCATTTTCACTTTTGACAGAGTAAAGCCAGTCATTTCTGCAATCTCTTCATATGTGAAGCCATGATAATCTCGTAACAGTACAATATTCTGCTTAGCCGGAGGCAAAGCAGATACATCAGAAAGCCAGCCGTCGATTTCACTTTGAATCATCACTTGTTCTTCAGCACTTGGCTGAGGAGTAAAGTGCCATTCTTCTATTTCGACAGTAGGGCGTTTTTTTTCTTTTCGATACCAGTCAATAAAGGCGTGATAAGCAATTTTGAACAGCCAAGGCTTTACTTCCTCGCCTTTATACGTTTCTAAGTGTAAAAGTGCCCGGTAAAAGGTCTCCTGCATTAAATCTTCCGCTGATTCTTTTCTGCGAGTAAGAGAGAGAAGATAGCGCAGCAAATCATGCATGTGCTGTTTATAAATGTGTTCAAAGTTATGCTGTTGTGCCATTTTCTCCCCCTTTCATTTAATCAACGCAATTTGTGGATAAAAGTTTCGGTTTTTTTATCAAAAATCGTATGTAATAGATAAAACATGCTTAAAATACGATATATAGCTTATCATACTAAAAAGAAAATCATATGAAATTCGACATAATTCCGTGTAATTTGTCATTTTTTTAAAAAACTAAAGGGTAATTGGTGTTCGAAGGAAACAGAAAATGTTATGATAGAACAAGGATGTGCTCTTACAAAAAACAGCTACATACATAATAAAAAATACAGCGTTTGTTTGCAGAATGAAAATGGACAAACATATGGTGTTTAACCATGGATGTTTGTGGGAAAATAAACTAAGTATTTTCAACAAAAAGTAAATTAAATTGTGTTTTCACTTATAAAAAACACGGTAAATTGGAAAAGGTGGGGTCATGATGGACGTAGAAAATACACAAGGTACAGAAGAACAAGCACCTAAAGTCAAGGCAGCTAAAGTTGGCGATACGATTCAGCCTAAAAAAGGCGACTATAAAGGATTTAAAGGAATTGTTATGGTAGTGCGAGACAATTCGGTTATCGTAGATTTTGGAAAAGATGCTGAAACAGGCGAATCCATGAAAACAGTCGTTAATCATAAAAACTATAAAATCGTAAAAAAGTAGGTGAATAACCTACTTTTTTTTACTGAATATATGTTTAAAGACGGCGATTTTTCTACCGGAAACTTTAGAGAAACGCATAGGTAAAGCAATTCTTTGAGAAGAAGAATGTTTTTTAGTAAACTATAGAAAGTATGTAGAAAGAAAGGATTTTTAGTAAACTATAGAAAGTATGTAGAAAGAAAGGATTTTTTGTTATGTCAATTCAATTATCACAATTATCATTACCAAAAGAGGTTCTTTCGCTTTTAGCGAATCGTAAATATGAAAATCTGTCTCATGCTGATCAGCTATTAATCGGAAAAGGCGGCTATACAGCAGAAGAAGCAGATATTTTAGAAGATGCCATTATTGCCTTATCACTAGGGAAAAACGTACTTTTAAAAGGGCCAACAGGTTCAGGTAAAACAAAGCTTGCTGAAACGCTGTCGCATTTATTTTCTCAGCCGATGCATAGCGTTAACTGCTCGGTGGATTTAGATGCAGAAGCGCTGCTTGGCTTTAAAACAATTTCTGAACAAGAAGGGAAAACAGGTATCGAGTTTGTAGAAGGACCTGTTATTCAGGCAATGAAAAAAGGCCATTTATTATATATTGATGAAATTAACATGTCGAAACCTGAAACGCTTCCTATTTTAAACGGGGTACTTGACTACCGGAAAATGATTACAAACCCATTCACTGGAGATGTAGTGCGCGGTCAGCAAACATTCGGCGTAGTAGCGGCTATTAACGAAGGGTATGTTGGGACTGTTCCATTAAACGAAGCGTTAAAAAATCGTTTTGTTGTCATTGAAGTGCCATATATTCAAGGGAGCAGCTTAAAGCAAGTTCTAATGTCTCAGTCTCAGTTAAAAGACGAAAAATTAATTGATAAATTTGTCACGTTCTCTGCAGATTTAATTACTCAAGTTCAAAGCGGCCATGTATCAGAAGAAGCTGCGTCTATTCGTGCGCTTATTGATACGTGTGATTTAGCTCTTTATATGCCGCCTCTTCGCGCGATTAAACGCGGTATTATTGAAAAGCTAGAAGATGAAAGGGAAAAAGCCGCCATTCAAAATATTGCTGAAACATTATTTGAGTAAGGAGTGGCGCTATGCGATTTATTAAATTTAACGACAAAAATGTAGATTCCTTTCTCTATATGGAGCTGGCAGATTTAACGAAAACATTAACAAAAAATGATGAAATTGAAGTAGAGTATCGCGTTTCATCTTATTATGATCCTGTACACGGCATTATTTATCTCAGTCACTTTTGGGATAACCGTCCAGAAGAAGACAAAGTGTACGGCTTAAAAAGTGATGTATTTTTAAGAAGTATTGGAAGCTATAAGCATTCAAACTTCAAAGAAATTAATGCATATTTAAAGAAAATAAATAAAACGTCGGTACCTAGCTTAGCTAAGCAGCTGTTTATGCTGTTTGAAGATATTCGTTTAGAAGAAGTATGCAAACGCGAACGTCCTGGAACGAAAAAAGCCTTCGCCGTCAGAAGGCAGCTCTATAGAAAATATTTTGCTACACAAATGAGCGCAAATTTAACAAAAAGCGTGTACACGGATGCACTTTTTAACGGCATTTACTTGCTATTAACGGCTGAAAATCCGTTTGAAGAAATTCCTTCAATGAGTGAATCGATTAACTTAGCGATGCCTTTTATTCGCAGACAGCTAACAAATGTATATGAAGCGAAAACAACAAAAGACGTATCGCGCATCTGCCTTGAACTCATAGATGTTTTTGATGATATTATCGAAAAAGATATGCTTAATACTTATTTCTTCTTGGCTGAACTTCAGTATGATCAGTTAGAAGAAGGGTTAACATTTGAAGATTTAAAACGCAAAGATTCATTAGTGAACGATGATATTTTAGAACATGAAAAAGACGGAGATGAAGACATTCACGAAGAGAAAATGGAAATGTGGCATCGAGAGACAAGCGAAGCGACGCAAAGTTTTCTGCAGTTTGATATGGATCAAGGTTCAAAAACAGATATGTTAGGCGATGGGGTTCGTGAAGGCGACGATGGAGATCAAGCAATGGGCATGGTGCAAGGATCTTCTCAAAAAACATCCCGGAACGATTACTCTCAAATCGAAGCCATGGAGCAAACGCATCCGGAAAAAGACGGGGAAGCGGATTATGAGTATGGGAAAGAAAATAAGCATGCCTATGCTGTGTTTGTAGATTCTAAACTTCCAAGCGACGATCACGTTGTTCAGTATGATGAGAATAAAAAAATCATTGCATCGTATCAAAAAAAATTAAAGCAAATGATTGAAAAAACGCTTGAACATAAAAAAACGCTACCTAGAAGCGAGCTGCACTTTGGCCGATTAAATAAAAAACTTCTAAAACTATGGACGGATGATAATCCTCGTTTGTTTTATAAAAAAGATGAAGATTCTGCCCAAATTGATGCTGTGTTTTCTCTTCTAGTTGACTGTTCGGCATCGATGTACGACAAAATGGATGAAACGAAGCTCGGGATTACGCTATTTCATGAAGCGTTAAAGTCTGTTATGGTGCCTCATCAAATTGTTGGATTTTGGGAAGATACAAATGATGCTACTGAAACAAGCCAGCCTAACTACCTGCAGACGGTGATGGACTTTCAAGCATCATTAAAGCGTAAAAGCGGTCCTGAAATTATGCAGCTTGAGCCTGAAGAAGACAACCGTGATGGATTTGCCATTCGCCATATGACACGCCGCTTGCTTCAGCGTTCTGAACAGCAAAAGTTTTTACTTGTGTTTTCAGACGGTGAACCAGCCGCTATGGGATATGAACAAAATGGTATTGTAGATACGCACGAAGCGGTATTAGAAGCACGCAAGCACGGAATTGAAGTCATCAACGTCTTTTTATCCAACGGGGAAATTGATGAAGGACAAAAGAAAACCATTCAAAATATGTACGGCAAATATAGTATTCTAGTACCAAACATCGAAGAACTTCCCGATGTGCTATTTCCTTTACTCAAGAAATTACTTCATAAAAGCATTTAAAAAAAGTCGAAGCATATTGCTTCGACTTTTTTTGCTATTGACCGTTAATGCGGAGGGAGGTAAGTTAAATATATATGAAAAAGAGAGAAGAAATGGTAAGTGGAAGGAGTTCAAACTTCATCTAAAAGAGCGTGGGGGCTGCTGCTTGTAATCATTGGTGCCACGATGTGGGGAGTGTCTGGCACGGTAGCTCAATATTTATTTCAGCATAAGAGTTTTAACGCAGAGTGGCTGGTCGTCGTTCGTATGTTAGTATCTGGATTGCTGCTTTTGGCAATAGCCTCTAAGCAGCGCAATATTTTTGCAATTTGGAAAACAAAAGAAGAGAGGACTTCGCTGCTTTTGTTTGGTGTAATCGGTATGCTCGGCGTGCAGTATACATATTTTGCAGCTATTGAAGCAGGAAACGCTGCTACAGCTACAGTGCTTCAATATACGTCGCCAATATTTATTATTGGCTATTTAGCCGTGCAAGCAAGAAAGTGGCCGGTGAAAGTAGAAATGATTTCTGTTGCGCTCGTCATAACGGGGACATTTTTTCTTGCAACAAGCGGAAATTTTAACGAGCTGTCTATTACAGGATGGGGGTTGTTTTGGGGGATTGGAGCAGCTGTGACGTCTGCTTTTTATACGCTTCAGCCTAAACGTCTTCTTGCAAAATGGAGCTCAGTTGAAGTAGTAGGCTGGGGAATGGTAATAGGCGGCGTAAGTTTTTCATTTATTCATCCGCCGTGGCATATAGCCGGTGAGTGGTCGCTATTGTCGCTGTGTGCGGTGCTATTTGTGATTATCTTTGGAACGCTCATTGCCTTTTATTGCTACTTGGAAAGTTTGAAGCACATTGGCGCTTCTGAAGCCATTGTTCTTGCGTCAGCAGAGCCTTTGTCAGCAGCGGCGCTCTCTGTTCTATGGCTTCATGTGACTTTTGGGTGGACGGAGTGGCTAGGTACAATTCTTATTATCGCTACGGTATTTTTGCTTTCTCAGCGAAAGCCAGAGGTGACATCATAAGTAAAAAGGACTTTCATTTGAAAGTCCTTTTTATTTTTATAGAGGTTTTAGCGTAAACGTGTTTGTATACGAGCGGTTGGCGTATAGTGTGTAATCAGGATGTGTTTTAGCTCCCCAGCTGTCGTCTCCGCCAACGCCCATTTGCTTGTAGTTAACCCGCACGGTTACGGAATCGCTTAACGGCAATTTGTAAAAATGATCGTAAGCCTCCAGTTCAAAAGGTGAGTAAGGTAAAGCATTCAGCTCGACTGTTGGCAAACCTTTTAGTAAAAAGCCGCGTCCTTGATCGTTTGTAATAGTTGCCCATCTAACGTCCGTTTTGTTTCCGCATTCTTGAGGGCGTAAATACGGTGTAACTTGCTCTTTTACACTGCCTTTATGAAGGCCAAGCTTAGCGCCAGTTTTACGATCCCAATAATTTTCATGAGGGCCTCTGCCGTACCATGTTAAAGAATCAAAAGCCGCATCCATCGTAAACAGCATCCCAATTTCAGGAATTTCAGGCATTGACTCAGAAGGTGCTAAAGATTGTTCAATCTTCATTTCACCATCGTTATATAGCGTATACGTTACATAGCAAGAAGCAAGAGAGATGTCTAAAGCTAGCTCAACCGAAATGATAACAAAGTCAATTTGCGGTTGAACACTTACTTTTTTTACGTGCTGCTCTAAACTTGCTTGACGCCACGTTTGACATCTTTCATGCAATTTATTGCCGAGGTCATTATCGGTGATTGCGCGCCAAAAGTTCGGACGGAAACCCGATGCAAGCAGCTCGGTATGCTCATAGTTGTAAGAGATAAACTGCCCTTTTTGCTTGTCAAAAATAGCCGTGAAGTTAGTTCCTGTAACCGTCAGCGTTTGTTCGTTTTGGTCAACTGATAAAGCAGGATAAATAGCTTTTACTGAAGGTACAGCGGTTTTGGCAGGCAGTACAAACTGTTCGTACGCCACTTCATATCCAGCTGAAGCCCAGGCTGTATCTTTGGATAATCTGATAGAAAGAGTTAAAACAAATTCATCAGTTTCGTTTTCTTGCTCGTAAAAAGGATAAGAAAGCGTCAGTTCGTCTGTACCATCAGGATCTACATTTAAAAGGGACGCATGCTTTTCAAGTAGTTCACCGTTTTTTTCAACAGTCCAAACAAAATCATAGGCGTTCAAGTTTGTAAACAGGTGTTTGTTTTGAACGGCAAACTTTCCTTTTGCAGCGTCGACTGCTGTCCACTTTACAGGCTGATAGCATTTTTTTACTTCTGCAATTTTCGGGCTAGCTGTCCCATCAGCAAAGATTAAGCCGTTTCCGCAGAAGTTGCCGTCGTTAGGCGTATCACCAAAATCTCCGCCGTAAGCTAAGTAAGAAGTACCGTCTTCTGCTGTTGTTTGAAGAGCTTGATCTTTCCAGTCCCATATAAAACCGCCTTGCAAGATTGGATATTGATCGAACAGCTCCCAGTATTTGTATAGATTTCCGCAAGAATTACCCATCGCATGACTGTATTCACACAGAATATAAGGTTTTTTCGGATTCATTAAAGCATAGCGCTCTACATCTGCTGGCTTAATGTACATCGTGCTTTCTATATCAGAAGCATCATAGTCGCGGTGATGGAAGATTCCTTCATAATGAACAAGTCTCGTGGAATCTTTCTCTTTTAAAAAAGTATACATATGCTGAAAGTTTTCTCCGCCAAATGATTCATTACCAAGCGACCAAATAATAATAGAAGGGTGGTTTTTGTCACGTTCGTACATCGAACGACAGCGATCTAGTACGTTTTCTTTCCATTCTGGCTTGCTTCCTGGAACGGCTTTTTGCTCGCCTTCTTGTAAATAAGTCCACGTTCCGTGCGTTTCTAAATTGGTTTCATCAATTACGTACAGTCCGTATTCATCACACAGCTCATACCATACTGAATCGTTAGGGTAATGGGATGTACGCACTGCGTTAATATTATGCTGTTTCATCAGCAAAATATCGTGAATCATGTCTTTGCGTGTGATGCCTGCACGGCCTTTTACTGAATCAAATTCGTGGCGATTTACTCCTCGAAGTACAATACGCTTGCCGTTGATTGTCATAAGGCCATTCTTTAGTTCAAACGTACGGAAGCCGACTTTACAGCTTTCCGTTTCGATAATAGAACCAGCAGCATTCTTTAAGCTGAGTACAAGGGTATACAAATTAGGACTTTCTGCGCTCCATTTTGCAGGGCTTTTAATGTGTGTACGTAAGGACGCTGTATATTGATCGCTTACACTTACATTTGTTTGCAGCGGAGCTTGTAGTACTTCTTGGCCATTCGCGTCATACAGCATGACTTCAAATGTTAGATCTTGAGTATCGTGCTGAAAGTAATTTAAAATATCAGCTGAAACGCTAAGTTCACCATCTTCGTAGTTGTTATCAAGCGACGAACGAACGCTAAAGTCATAGATGTGAACCGGTGGAGTAGAGTACAGATACACATCTCGGAAGATGCCGCTCATTCGCCAAAAATCTTGGTCTTCAAGCCAGCTTGCGTCACTCCAGCGATATACTTCTACTGCTATCGTATTTTCACCATCTTGAAGATAAGAAGTTATATCAAATTCAGCTGGAGTAAAGCTGTCTTCGCTGTATCCAACAAACTCACCGTTAACCCAGACGTAAAAAGCAGATTCGACGCCTTGGAAGCTGACGTACACCGGCTGATTTTCCCATTCTGATTTAGGTGTAAAAGTACGGACGTACTGACCGACAGGGTTATATTTAGTCGGTGCAAAAGGAGGTTCGAGGTTTTCGTTTTCAACCCAAGGGTATGTCACGTTTGTATATTGAGGATAGTCATATCCTTGCAGCTGCCAGTGTGAAGGAACTGAAATAGAGTCCCATTTCTTATATGAAAATTCAGGAGCGAAAAAGTTTTTGACGCGGCCATCCGCATTTTCAGCAAAATGAAAGTACCAGCTTCCATTTAAGCTTTGGTAGTAAACAGAAGATTTTCTATCATTTTTTAAGGCCTCTTCGACCGTTTGATAAGGCATTAGTAAAGCGTGTGCTTTCGAACGGTTCAATTGAAAAATTTCAGGGTTGTTATTCCATTCAGGGTATCCGTTTGCAGGTGCTGTATAATTAAATTTCTTGCCGGTTTTTAACATGTCGATCCCTCATTTCTAGATTACTAGGTTATTAGTTTATATGAAAATGATAACGTTTTCTGAAAACCTTATCAATCTAATTATTTTCATGATAATATAACTATATTCACATAAAAAGGAGGAAGTAATGTGGACCGTATGTACTTTCCGGCTCTTTCAGATGAAGATATGAAACTGCCATTCTATGTTACAAGCGCTGGAAGTTGGAGACATCAAACGCATATTAAACGTCAGGGAGAGTTTCCTGATTATCAATGGATTCAATGTATAAAAGGAAGAGGCGAGCTTCGTGTAAATGACGAGGTTTATATTATAAAAGAAAATGAAGGGATGTTTCTGACGCCGCATGTTCCGCACGAATACTACCCCATTACGAGCGAATGGCAAGTATGCTGGGTTTCTTTTAATGGAAGTGTAATTGATGATATCATGCTTTCTCTTCAATTTATTAATTCCGGAAAAATCGTCCTTACACATGCTGAAAGCCTTTATAGGATGCTGCAAGAGCTAATGGATCGATTAGAAGAAAATCATACCTCTAGCACCATGAAGTGCTCTGAACTACTATATAGCGTCATTTTGAAACTTCGCCAAGACAGCGTATATATAGAAAGCAAAAGTCGCCTGCAGCAAATTACTCAGCTAAACCCAGTCCTTCGCTATATTGAGAAATATTATCATCAGCCGTTAACGCTAGAAGTACTGGCGAAGCAGCTCAACGTAACAGAGCAGTATACGTGTTTGCTTTTTCAACAATCTCTTGGTATCCGGCCGTTTGAATACGTAACGCGCGTCCGAATTCAAAAAGCAAAGAAACTGCTGCTTAAAAACAACCAAATCTCTGTACAAGATATAGCAAGACAAGTAGGGTATGAACATCCAAGCTATTTTATCAAGCGCTTCAAAGAACAAGAAAACGTGACTCCAACTGTTTTTCGGAAAATGTATTTTTCATAAGTTACATACATTGGGTTTTATCTAGGTTATAAGAAATGATGTGGATGCTAGTTATTTCGTATGAGTTTTAAAAAAGAATTTAAATGTAGTTTTAAGTAAAAACGGGGAGGAAAAGTAGAGAGAAGAAACAAAAAGGAGGGATAAACGTGTTTGGGTTAAATGATCTTCCAAAGTTTGTGTGGTCATTCTGTCTTGTATTGCCACTTGTATCATTTGTTCATCAGCTGGGGCATTCCGTCATGGCAATTATTTTCGGAGGGAAGGTCGATTTTACTATTGGGCGGGGGAAAACGATTCTTAAAATGGGGAAGTTTAAAATTAAGTCAGTCTATTTTCTAGACTCGTTTTGTAAATATGAAAATCTTAAGAACGACAGTCGCTTTTCCCATGCAGTGGTGTATGCGGGCGGTGTACTGTTTAATTTACTTACTATTTTTATAATAAATGGATTAATTATGGCTAATATTCTGCCTGAAGATATATTTTGCTATCAATTTGTTTATTTTTCAGTCTATTATGTTATTTTTTCACTGCTGCCAATTCAATATACAGAAACATCTGCAAGTGATGGACGTGCTATATATAACGTATTACGGTACGGGAAAACGTGTGATCCAGATTAAAGGGCTGTGTGTAGCAGCCTTTTTTGGTGCCTTTTTTCTGTTTCATTTAAATAAAAAAAGGAAAACTTTACGAAAAGAAAATAGTAGCGGATAATAAAGATAGTAGATGTTGGAATGGAAGAAAGGAGAGGATTTATACGATTATTGAGACAGAGCGAATGACGCTGCGAGCTATGGCTGAAAGCGATGCAGGCAATTTAATGAAAATATTTGAAGATGCTGAAGCAATGAAGTATTATTCTTCTACTAAAAATGAACAAGACACATATCGCTGGATTCAATGGATGAAGCAGCATTATCAAACATATGGCATTAGCATGTGGATCGCTGAGGATAAACAGAATCGAGAGTTTCTAGGGCAGTGCGGCATGGTTCTTCAAAAAGTAGACGACAAGGTAGACCCGGAGCTTGGCTATTTATTTTTACGCAGCCGCTGGGGAAAAGGCTATGCGAGTGAAGCAGCAAAAGCTTGTTTAGATTATGGCCTTCATACGCTGAAATTTCAGAAGATTATATCATTAATTGATCCGGCCAATTATCCATCGATTAAAGTGGCTGAAAGAATTGGCATGAAAAAAGAAAAGCAAGTTAACAAATGGGATAAATCATTATTCTTTTATAGTATATATAATGAAAAATGAGAGTAAAGGAGTGTTAGCATGATCAACATTAACAACGTTTCGGTAAAACGAGCAGAAAAAGAAATTTTAAAAAGCGTGTCGTGGTCAGTGGAAAAAGGGGAACATTGGTGTTTGCTTGGGTTAAATGGTTCCGGAAAAACGACGCTTTTAAATATCATCAACGGATATATCTGGCCTACAAAAGGGGAAGTAGAAGTTCTTTCAAGGAAATTTGGAGAAACAAATCTGTCTGAGCTCAGAAAAGAAATTGGATGGGTAAGCTCTTCGCTTCAACAGCGGTTTCGAGATGACGATACGGTTGTAGAAATGATTTTAAGCGGAAAATTTGCATCTATTGGGTTATATGAACAAGTGGAGCAAAAAGATATGAACCAAGCCATAGAATTAATGAAGCTGCTAAATTGCGAAGATTTACAAAATCAGGCCTACGGAACACTTTCTCAAGGAGAGCGCCAGCGAGTGCTAATTGCTCGAGCTCTTATGGCTTCACCAAAGCTTTTAATACTTGATGAGCCATGTACAGGTCTAGATATAATGGCCCGAGAACAGCTTCTTCAGCTGATTGCAAAAATGGCAGAGCAGCCAAATGCTCCTACGCTTATTTATGTTACTCACCATGTAGAAGAAATTTTGCCTTGCTTTACCCATACGCTTTGTATGCGCCAAGGAGAAGTGTTTTCTTCTGGAAAAACGAAAGACCAGCTCACTGAGCCGCATCTTTCTAAATTTTTTAATCACTCCGTAGAGATTCAGCAGCAGAAGGAACGCACTTGGCTGTCATTAAAAGAACCGGTAAAAAGCTGAGCTAGCGTCGAGAAACCTTCTTACATACCATGGGAAAAAGAGCGCTGCTTGCAATGGAAACAAGCTCATTGTGGAGATAATGTTTACATGCTACATAAATAGTGGTGCTGCAAATAATATCAATGAGTAAAAAAGCAGCAATGTCATGTTTATCAATGGTTACAAATACAAAAGAAGAGGAATCATAAGCTGTCATCGTTGGCTCCTTTGGTTATATCGTTATGTTACTTTATTCACAAAAGGCTTGGGCTATACGAACTTTTAAAGAAGTACGATGATGACAGCTGATTCTCTCCTCTAAAGCTGATAATACTCTTGTTCGAGTATACTCATGATAATATCTGTCTGAAATGCTTCTTCAATAAAAGCACCTTCACGCTCTATTCCTTCTTTTACAAAACCGCATTTTTCATAACAAGCAATGGCTCTATGGTTGTATTCGAGCACTCGTAAATCGACTCTGTGCAAGTGAAGGTGTTCAAATGCGTATGCCAGCACCAATTTTGTAACTTCAGTGCCAAGCCCTTGATTCCAAACGGAAGAATCAAATAAACCAATAGCATACCGTGCGCGCCGGTCGTACTCGTTAACGGTCAGCCGGGCTTCTCCAACAAACTGCTGCTGATATTCAACACACCAATTCAGCTTTTGAGACTTTATGTACTCGACGTGCCGCTTGGCATCTTGTAATGTAAGAGGTTTTAAGTTTCGGGTATCGCCTCCGTACATACGAATAAGCTCTTTTGTTTGCTTGCACGCTAGATAGTCATGTACATCGCTGTCTTTTGGTTTTCTTAGTATCACGTTTTTTCCTTTTAAAAGTGGTGAAACATTATTCATTTGATGCATCCTTTCTTTCCTAACATTAAAAAGGTATTCCACTTGTCTCCTAAAAAAACCTGCTTTTATGTATAAAAAGAAACAGCTATAGGCGCTGTTTCTTTACGAAGAATGTTTTTTTGCGTAGTGGGCAAGTGCAAGAAGAGGGAAAATATCATTGTAGCTGTGGTACTGAATATAAAATTGTCCAGGAAGACCAATTCCCGTGGGATAATGAATTTGCTGCTCTGTAAGATTTGGATTCAGTAAAAATTTAATTCCTTTTTCAACGGCTCGATCTTTTAATGGACATATTGTCATTAAAGCATCGAGAGCCCAAGCCGTTTGAGAAGGAGTGCTAAACGATAGTGGCACATATTTTTTTAAAGAAGCGCTATAGCATGATTCTCCGAAGCCGCCGTCTTCTTGTTGAATGCTTTTGAGCCAATTGATGGCTTTGATGATACGCGGATCAGAAGCAGAAATGCCTACAGCACGGAGTCCTGTAATAGCGGCCCACGTTCCGTAAATGTAGCAAACACCCCACCGGCCGTACCAGCTCCCGTTATCCAATTGATGATCAAACAGCCATTTTACTGCAGCTTTAATCGAAGGATGGGATTTATTCATACCGGCAAAATTTCCGAGGCACTCAAGCACTCGACCGGTTAAATCGGCAGTAGCCGGATCCGTCGCTGCATCTTTTGCGTTTTCAAGCGGCAGATAAGTAAATAAGATAGAGTCGGTATTTTTTTCAAATGCAGCAAAACCCCCGTCTTTGTTTTGCATGGACAACAGCCAGTTAATGCCTCTTTGCCAAGACTCCAAATAATCTGTATCGGTTTGTGCTCTTCTAGAAAGAGCTCTGATAGCAGCAGACGTATCGTCTAAGTCAGGGTTATTCGTATTAATATCGGAAAACCCCCAGCCTCCAGGTGCTGTATTCGGGTTATGAAACTGCCAGTCTCCAAGCTTTGTATGCTGTCTTTTCTTTAAGTAACGGGTTGTGCCTTTAATCATGGGATCCTGTTGCGGTACCCCGGCTTCTTGTAGAGCGTAAGATAGCAGGGCGGTATCCCAAACGGTTGACGTGGAGTTTTCCACGTGCAAGTGGCCGCTGCATGTACTAAGTAGTGAACAAATACCGTCAATTGCTTTCTGAACCACAAAGGAATCTTTTTTATAGCCAAGAGCCAAAAGACCGTAAATCATAAAAAAAGTAGAGGTGGCGTAGCTGTAGAGTGTTCCATCTTTTTCAATTCTTTCTAGCATGTAACGCTCGGCTGCTTGATAACCAAGCTTGTGGATGTAAGACGGTAAAGAAGCCAGTTGTTTTAAATGGTCGACTAAAAAAATAGAAGCGCGTGATTCTTGAGCAGTTTCATTCGATTTCTGTTTCTGTTCTCTTACATCTAAATGAGAAAGAGAAGGTGTATGCCTAGAAGTAAGTGAAAATTTTTTGTTTCCCGCTACCATCATCGGAACGAAGTGAATTCTGGCATAGGTGCTTAATTCATAAAAATTAAGCGGTACATAGGTAGGCACGAGCAAAAGAGAAAGCGGGAGGTAAAATAGCTTTGGCCACTCGTATAAGCCGTTCACACAAAGCATCCATCTTGTGAGAAAATGAGCGCGAGAAATGCCTCCTGAATCTATAATATATCTTTCTGCTTTTCGCAAAATCCGGTCATTTTTTTGGTAATAGCCTGAATATAAAAGAGCTGTATAAGCTTGAATAGTGGCGGATAAGTTATGTTCTTCATCATCAAACAACGTCCAAAGACCCTCTTCATTTTGAAGGGAAACGATCCGTTCGGTTAATTGTTTAATCAACACTTCTTTATCTAAATCAAAGGTGCGAAGAAGCATAATTAAAAACGCATCAGGCATAACGCCTGTTTCAAAACAGTAGCGAAATGACCCGTCATTTTTTTGTGTTGGGCGCAGATAGGCGATTCTTCGCTGAATCTCTAGCTGAACTTCCTTTAGCAATATGATCACCTCTTATAATAATGCTTTTCAATCTTTCGACCTGTTTCTTTATAACTGTATTCAAAGGAAGAGAGTTCTATGAGAGGAGAAAGTTGCAAAGAATAGAGCGCTTGCTGCACAATAAAGGTACTGGAAAATTGGAGTGATAGAAGTGAAAGAAATACAGGTAGAAGTCATTCAAGGACGAGGCTCTTACCGAGAGCTTGGTAAAATGCAAGGGAAGTTACATAAAGGAACAAAGCTGTTTGAAAATCATCAAAAAAGAAGAAAACGTTCATTACGAAGCTATCAAACGATAGCAAAAGAAGCTCGTCATTATTACGACTTATTTGCTCCTGGACTGTGGGATGAGCTGGTGGGCTTAGCAGAAGGTTTAGATTGGCCTCTTGAAGACGTTATACATGAGTACAGCGGGTATCAGCAAGAGTGGAAAAAAACGGGATGTTCGGCTCTTATGCAGCACGGCGTGTACGTGCGAAACTACGATTATCATCCTAAAACCTACGAAGGTCGATTTTTGCTTTTTCAGCCAAATGAAGGATATGCAAGCGTCGGGTTTGGAACGAGAATGATTGGGCGAATGGATGGAATGAACGAAAAAGGATTAGCAATTGGCTATCATTTTGTTAATCGCCGCCGTCAAACAAACGGATTTATTTGCTGTACGCTTGCTCGGTTTATTTTAGAAACATGTGAAACGACAGAAGAGGCTGTTGCTATTTTAGAAAGGGCACCACACCGTCATGCGTTTAATTATTCCATTTATGACCGCAGCGGACAGGGAGCAGTAGTCGAAGCATCTGGACGAGGCGTTCATGTACAAAGAGGAACGATGATGGGGTGCACGAACCATTTTAATCAGCTAGTCGAAGAAAATCGTCATCATTTGGTAGAGTCAAAGGAAAGGCTCGATCATATTCGAGATCATATTGAAAAAAAGCTATCGCCTCTTGAAGCTTTCTCTTTATTTAATGAAGATGAACACGGTATTTTTAAAGAAGATTACCGGAATTCTGCTGGAACGCTTCATACAGTGGCGTATGTACCGGAGACGCTGCAAGTCATTGTGGGGATTGGACGCAAAGCAAAACCTCTCATTTTTTCGTTTGAGGATTGGGTGAAAGGAGAACAATTAACTATAACGAAAATAAAAGGAACGGTAAATACGGACGAACCATTTCCGTTTCAGTAAGGAGCAGCATAATGAGAATTGTAACGAATCAAGAGATGTATCAAGTAGATGATTATATGATGAATACAATTGGGATGAGTGAAGAGTCCCTTATGGAAAATGCCGGGCAGGCTGCTGCAAACGTGCTGAGTGAGCGAATAGAAAAATATGAAAACATAGGGCTGCTTATAGGAACGGGAAACAACGGAGGAGACGGCTTTGTTATTGCCCGTGCGCTGAAGTCAAAAGGCTATGAAGTTGACGTCTGGGTAGTTCCTGCACGGGAAAAAATAAAAGGGGCAGCTAAAAAAGCCATGATCATCTATGAAAATGCCGGGTTCACGTGGCAATCGGCGGGAGATAACTTCTCTGTAAAAAAGTATACGGTGATTATTGACTGTCTACTAGGAATAGGAGTAAAAGGCAGCATCAAATCTCCTTATGATAACATTATAAAAAAAGTAAACGATTCTAATGCTTACATATACAGCATCGATGTCCCAAGTGGAGTAATGGAACAGAAGCAAGAGCTTACGGTACGTGCAGATGCTACGATTACGCTTCAGCAGCCGAAAGTCACGGCATTTACATACCCGAGCAAAGAAAGCTATGGTGAATTGATTGTAGTAGATATCGGTATCCCACCGCTAGCAATTGAAAAAAGTTCATCTTTTAAAGAAATATGGTCAACGCAGCATATTAAGAAATCTTTTCCTATTCGGAACGCTTCGTCCAATAAAGGTACACACGGAAAAGGAATCGTAATAGGAGGTTCACTCCAAACACCTGGAGCGCCGATGCTAACGTCAAAAGCAGCACTCACCAGCGGAGCAGGGCTTTTAACTCTTGGGCTTCCAAGTGATATTCATGCGATTGCAGCTGCTCACATGTTGGAAGTGATGTATAAACCATGTCCAAGCAAAGATGGCTTTTTTGCAGGCGAGATTCCTTTAGAAGAAGCGAAGTATGATGCGATTGCAGTCGGACCGGGGCTTGGGAGAACGAAAGAAACGAAGAAAGTAGTCGAACAAGTGCTTCAACAGCCGGTTTCCGTTGTGGTGGACGCCGATGGTCTTTTTCATCTTCCCCATTTAGAAAAAGAAGTAAAAGAAAGAGAACACGCAACGATTTTAACGCCTCATCCGGGGGAAATGGCAAGGCTCGTGGACACAACAATCGCCGAAGTAGAAGCAAATCGATTTTCAATATCTAGGCAATACGCAGTAGAAAATGGTGTGTACCTTGTATTAAAAGGTCCAAATACGATTGTTACAACACCTGACGGAAAACAATACGTAAATGTAACTGGAAACGCGGGACTTGCGAAAGGTGGAACGGGTGACACGTTAACAGGGATCATCCTCGCTTTTATCATGCAGCATGATTCTCTTCAAGAAGCAATCAGTAATGCGGTATATGTTCACGGAAAAGCGGCGGATGTGCTGCTGGACCAGGGGCATACAATGATAGATATGTTAGCAAGCGACGTTATTTCTGCACTTCCGGCAGTCTTCGAACAGCTGAGTGAGAAGTAATTTCTTCTAGATTATTAAAATTTGTTGACAAAATCCTTCAAAAAGTTGTCAAAACTCTGTGTAAATGATAACGTTATTTTACGTAAGATTTTACATAGAAAGAAAGTGATGTTGTGTACTACTCAATGAGACCAAGAGGCATTCATTTAGCCGTGCCTACACTTTTCTTCCTTATTACAGTCGTGTTATTTGCGATGATGCAGTTTGGTTTTTATTTGGATTCCAGCATTCTTCGTAAAATTTGGGTCATCATTATGGCTTTATTGCCCATTGCTGGACTAATCACGGCTATTAAAGGGAGAAGAGGAAGCGCAAAGCCGTGGTTAATTATAGGGAACGTGATTCTTATTTTAACCGTTACAATAATGAGCGTACAAGCTATTATTTATTAAACAAAAAAACGTGTTCGCCAAACAGGCGGACACGTTTTTATTAGGAAAGAGAAACGATTTGCTTTGTTACATAGGCAGCTTCTCCTGCGATTACCACACCATACGTATTCTCTTTTTTTGTAATTTCTACATGAACGAAGCCATCTCTATCTATTTCCTGTCCTTGCTCAATCACAAATTGCCAGCGGTCGTTATCTTGCTGATCCACATATCTCGCATAATAGGCGCCCATCACGCCTGATGCTGTTCCAGTTACAGCATCTTCTACCGTACCCGAAAATGGTGAAGAGAAATGTCTTCCGTGCATATGAGCTTCTGAGTGAATTGTTTCAAAACAAAAGGGATGAATAGATGCTTTTGGCATATCAGTTAAAATATGAGGGAAATCTTCTTGATTAGCCTTCATCTTTTTACAGGCATCTAAATTTTTTAAAGGTACAATAAGCGTCCAGTTTCCTGTACTTCCATATACAATAGGAAGTCTTTGATCAAGGTCATCAATATGAAGATTAAGAGCTTTTGCCAGCTTTTCTTTTGAACCTGAAAACGGATGAAACTGTGGAGAAGCTTGAGTCATGGTGATAACAGGTTGTCCGTTTCTACTCTGTACAGTCATAGGCAAAATTCCAGCATTTGTTTCCACTGTAAATGTAGTCTTTTGAAGTTTGTTTTTACTATGTAAAGCATAAAGAGAAGCGACAGTCGCATGGCCGCACAAATCCGCTTCTTGTCCAGGCGTAAAGTATCGAATTCGTAAATCAGCGCGGGAAGACTTCATGATAAAAGCCGTTTCGTTAAACTGTGCTTGATAAGCAATCTTCTGCATTTCTTCAGTCGAAAAATCATCTCCGTTAAACACAATTCCCGCAGGATTTCCTTTATTAGGGCGCGTGCTAAACGCGTCGTATTGATAAACAATCGCTTTTTTCATAAAAATCCCCCCCATTTTTATATCATTATATGAAAGCTATAACCATCGTTATTTAGAATAAAAAAACAGCAGTTTTTACCTGCTGCTTTTCACTTTGCAGAACTATTCTTGCATCGCGGCATTTATTCCTTCTTTTCTAATTTCTAGCATATGAGTAGCTTTTTTATCAATACCTTTAGCTGTATCGGAAGAAATGACGCCCACGCTGCTTAAGTCATAGGCAAGACTTGTAACAAGCAGTTGCTCTCTTTGTGCTAGTGTGCCGTATGTAAGTGCAGCGGTTTTAGATTGAATGCCACTCATATTTAATTCATCAGTAGAAGAAGCTGTCTCTTTTTTTGAAGCTATTACTTCTTGATAAAGAAAATCATATCCTCCAAACCCTACTTGGGCAATTAGAAAGTTATAAATGTCATCGACCGATTTTTTCGAAGGCTGAGAAAAAGCTCTTTGAAATTTATTGCGCGGTAAAAAGTTTAGTGCCGCCTGTCTTCCGTCTTCATAAATTTTTTCTTGTATTTCTTTAGTTGCTTTTTCATCGTTTTTTTTCTGTGCTGCATCTAGCTGTTTGCGATATTTTTGAATAATGACTCCGTCCTGCTGATTGTTTCCCTCTTTGAAAGTAGCTGCGGCTTGTGGAACATCTGACGTTGCTAGCGTCTCAGTAGCGTTCTCTGAAGAAGAAAAGAACGTATTTTTGACAAAAATAAGTGCAAAGATCAGCAAAATAAACCATAAAAACCTAAATTTCTTAAACAAAATGTTCACCTCTGTATAATGTTTCTAAATTATGTAAAACAACATCGACCAGTATACAACAATTTTAGTGGTTTTTTACACATTTACCCAAAAATAAGAAAATAGTAAGAGGTGGTTTTATTAATCTAATAGATATATAGGTTCATTGTTATAGTTCTAAAGAAACCATTGATCTATTTGTACTGATTCACATAATCAAATATGTTTTTGCTAATAAGGCTTAAAGTGACAAGAATAAAGAGCGTTCGGACGTACGTCACGCCTTTTGATAGAGCGACATTTGATCCAACAAAAGAACCCACAATCATCGCAAACCCCATAATTAATCCGTAAGAAAATACAACAGAATCAAAATATAAAAATACAAGCAAAGCACCTAAATTACTGCCGAAATTTAAAAATTTTGCGCTGCCTGCTGACTGCAGGAAATCAAACCCCATAAATAAAAAAGCAAATAAAATAAATGAACCTGTGCCTGCTCCTAAAAATCCATCGTAAAAGCCAATAATAAAAATAAGTGCAGTAAAGAAAATAAGTTTCTTAATAGACAGCGGCTTATATGTGGACGTGGTGCCCCAGTTTTTTTTGAAGATTGTATAAATAGCAACTAAAACAAGGAGAATCAAAATAACAGGTTTCAAAAAAGCAGAGGATAGAAAATGAACGGTGATTGAACCTCCTAAAGAACCAACAAATACAAAAGGAAACCATTTACCTACGACGCGAAAATCGACTTTCCCGGATTTGACAAATCGAATGGTACTCGTTAATACGCCCATCGTTCCAGCTAATTTATTTGTAGCTAAGGCAGCAGCGGGAGGCAGGCCTAAAAATAAAAGGGCAGGCGTTGAAATTAAACCGCCTCCGCCAACTACAGAGTCAATGAATGCAGCTAAAAAACCAAATAGTAAAAGCAAAAGAACAATCTGTAAACTTAATTCTTCCATAAAGCACCTTCCTCATGTCATAATATATAGTGACTACTTAAATAGTAACTATATAAAAAGCAGTTGTAAATATGTAAATGATGAAAATTTCAAATAACTTAAAAAACATGGAGGCTTCCTTTATGGAAAATATTATTCAGCAGCTGCAGTGGCTTGGATTTAATCAGTATGAATCAAAGGTATACGTGACGCTTGTCAAAAAAGGATCTTCCACTGCTTATAGCATTAGTAAACATTCAGGTGTGCCAAGAGCGCGTGTATACGATATTTTACAAACACTAGAGGAAAAAGGCATGGTGTTAAAAGAAGAGAGTAATGATGGCACTCAGTACACGTCGCTGCCCGTCGATGCTTTTTTGCATTCACTGCAGAAAAAATGGAACGAAACGTATGAAGACGTTAGCGAAACGCTTAAACGTCTTGAAGCTGCAGAGTCTATAGAAGAAAGCCGGGTTATGACGATGAAAGGAGAAACTGCCATTCTTGCTTTTTGTGAGTCGATATTGTTAAAAGCAAAAAATAAAATTGTCATCTCGCTTTGGCCCGATATTTATAATGAGTTGAAGCCTCTTTTCTTACAGCTAAGGGAGAGGGTAAAACTAAAAGGAATTGTGTTTGAACAAGATGAAGCGATGGAGGAATTTGACCGGCACCGTCATACAAGCTATACCGAAAACATTGGGAATCAAAACTGGTTTATTATATCTGTTGATAGCAGTGAAATGATTTATGGTCATAAAGAAATGGCTTACTATACAAATAACGCAGTCAACATTAATTTACTTGAAAACTATATTTGGCATGATATTCTCGTTAACAGGCTTGTAGAAAAAAGTGATCAGGAAATGGACAGGTGGATTGAAAAGGAAAGAGAAAGCTTTTTTGCGTAGAAAAACCCGCTTTACGCGGGTTTTTGTATTAAAAAGTTTGTGCAAGTTTTTTTGCTTCTGCTATTCCTTTTTCTTTAATTTCTTGGGCTTTGTCTGGCATTGCGTTATGCCCTTCGACAAAAATGCCGTCTAATGAAGGGACTCCAAAGAAATTCATCATAATTCCAATATAACGATGTCCCATTTCCATCTCAGCTGCAGGACCTTCAGAATAAATGCCTCCGCGTGCTTGAATATGAAGCGCTTTTTTATCCGTTAATAGCCCAACGGGACCTTCTGCCGTGTATTTAAATGACTTACCCGCTACGGCTACAGAGTCTAAATAAGCTTTCATAACCGGTGGAAACGAAAAGTTCCACATTGGCGTTACAAAAACATATTTGTCCGCTCCTACAAACTGTTCGCTCAGTTCTGCAAGGCGATTGACCTTTTCTTGTTCGTGAGAAGAGAGTTCCGAGCCAGACTGCAGTTTGCCCCATCCGCTAAATACATCTGCATCAATATGAGGGATATTTTCTTTATAAAGGTCAATATGTACAACTTCGTCACTTGCATTGTGCTCTTTGTAAGCATCGATAAACGCTTTTCCAGTTGCCATACTGAATGATTGAGACTCATCGTGAGGATGAGCTGTAATATAAAGTACTTTTGCCATGTCTTATCATCTCTTTCTTATTTGGAATAATGTACTGTCTTATCGTTATCACTCGTATAAAAAACTATACGTTCTTTGTCAGGTAAGCTAAAAAAGAGCGCAAGAAAGGGATGTTCATATAGAAAATAATGGTATAATAAATGTTCGAATATTTACATAAAAAGTATGTATAACAGAAAGTAGACAAGAGGTGTCGAGATGAAAGAAAAATGGATAATCGTCACGGGTGCAGGTTCTGGAATTGGCAAAGAAATTGTAAAAGAATGTGTGTCGAAGTGCTATTCAGTTATTGCTTGTGATATTAATGAAGGAGCTTTGAAACAGCTAGCTGAAGATACGAAAGGTCATATTGAAACATATGTAATAGATGTTAAAGAAGGGAAGGACGTAAAAAACCTTTTTTATCAAATAAAAGATAAAAATTTATATGGATTAGTAAATAATGCAGGCGTGTATTTAGGAAAAAATTTATTGGATTATGAAGAAAGCGAAATAGATTTTGTGATGGACATTAATATTAAAGGATGTATTTATTTTTCCAAATATTTTGGCGAATTATTAATGGAAAAGGAAACAGAAGGAGCGATTATTAATATATCGTCCGTATCGGGAATGGAAGGAAGCTCCGATGCTATATATGGAATGTCTAAAGCAGCGATATTAGGATTAACCAAGAGCTGTGCAATGAATTTTTCTCCTTATATCCGGGTGAATGCCGTAGCACCTACAATGGTAAATACCAATATGATGAAAAATATTCCAGAGTGGCGCAAAAATGAATACATCGCTCATCAGCTGGTTCCAAGCTTTGTTACGCCTCAAGACGTGGCAGATACGGTTCTTTTTTTGCTGAGTCCTCAAGCAAAACATTATACAGGAGCTACCTTTGATTTAAATAGCGGATGTTATTTGCGCTGAATACTCTTTCAAAAGAGATTGAGACATAACTGCCTCAATTCAATTTAAAGGCGAAAAAGTGGCATTAATAATCTAGTATGACGCTTGTTACACCGCAGTTGATTTCCGTGCAAGACTGCGCTTTCCGCGGGCGGCCGATGAGCCTCCTCGTCGCTTGCGCTCCTGCGGGGTCTCATCTGTTCCGCTTTTCCCGCAGGAGACTCCGTCTTGCCCTCCAATCACCGGCTAGAAGCTGCTACATACCTGAAACCTACGTTCACCATAACCATAAAAAATCCGAACGAACTTGATTCTCAATAAAGAATCTCAATTCATCGTTCGGATCTTTCTTCAACTAAAATACGTTTGTCACATCCTCCTTTTTATTTTCTTAAGAATTCTTAAGAAATTTACTTAACGTTTCTTTAGTTTTTTTTTCTATTCTAGAAAGAAAGAGTAGAAAGAAGGAATAGAAAATGAACTTAGCTTTTATGTATCAATATTTTCACCAGCCGCGAACGGTAGGAGCACTTTTGCCAAGCTCTACGCACTTAGCAAAAAAAATGGTAAAAGGGATTGATTTTGAACATGCAGCCTGTATAGTAGAGTACGGGCCAGGAACCGGAGTTTTCACCCGTGAATTAATAAGAAGACGAAGCGCTCAGACAACTTTGCTTCTTATCGAATACAATCGGCATTTTTACGAAAAAGTAAAGGAACAAGTAAGAGATGAAAAAAATGTGTATGTGATACACGGATCCGCTGAACATGTTCAAAAGTACTTGATACAGTATGATATTCCAAAAGTGGATTACGTACTATCAGGTCTTCCTTTTGCTTCTTTAACGTCTGAAGTGTCGGACTGTATCTTGCAAAACACGCGCAGCGTATTAGCCGATGAAGGGAAATTTATTACGTTTCAGTATACGAATTTAAAAAAACAGCTAATCCGCTCGTTTTTCCCGCACATTAAAGTTGAAAAAGAGTGGAGAAACGTTCCTCCCGCATACATTTTTACATGCGAAAAGAATGAGATATAAGGAGTTTGTAAATGAAAGACAGAATTTTAATTATAGATGACGATGAGCAAATTCGTAATTTAATTGCTATTTACTTAGAAAATGAAGGATTTGAAGCGCTGAAAGTTTCTAATGCTGTATCTGGCTTAGCGCTTTTAGAGGAACAAGAAGTAGATTTAATTATATTAGATATTATGATGCCGCAGATGAATGGAATCGACGCTGCTTTTAAAATACGTGAAGAAAAAAATATGCCTATTATTATGCTTTCGGCTAAGTCAGAAGATATGGACAAAATTTCTGGTCTAACAGCAGGAGCAGATGATTACTTAACAAAACCATTTAACCCACTCGAACTCATCGCACGAGTGAAATCACAAATTAGACGCTATAAAAAATACAATGAACGCGCTGAGCGTGACGTTATTCAAATTGGCGATTTGGAAATTAACCGCAGTACTCGCCTTGTCTTTGTGCGCGGTCAAGAGATTCGTTTAACACCAAAAGAGTTTGATATTTTAGAGCTGCTTGCACGCCATAAGGGAACGGTAATGAGTATGGGGAAAATATATGAAGCCGTGTGGCAAGAAGACGCGTTTAAATCCGATAATACTGTAATGGTCCATATCACAAAAATCCGTGAAAAAATTGAGGATGATCCGAAAAAGCCTATTTATATTAAAACCATATGGGGCGTAGGATACAGGATATGAGAAAATTAAGTGTAAAGCTTCTTTTCGCTGTGATTATAAGCTTTTTGGTCACCAATTTAACTTTTATTTTAATTGCTAGGCTTGTTTTAAGCAGGTATATACAAGAAGAGAAAATGAATGTTTCTGCATATAACCTATTGGCGTTTGGGCTTATTTCTATGGCGGTTGTGGTCTTTATTTTTGTTTTTTTAGTACTTATTCGTTCCCATATTCGTTACCTGAAAGAAATTTCCGAACAGGTTCAAAAAATATCAAATGGAGATTTAGGCGCAACCATCCATGTGCGAGGAAAAGATGAACTGGCTGAGCTAAGTCAAAATATTAACAAAATGTCTGCACAGCTTCGTACAAAGTTTGATCGGGAACGAGAAATCGAACAAGCAAAAAATGAGCTAATATCCAGCGTGTCTCACGATTTGCGTACGCCCTTAACGTCCATTGTGGGATACCTCGATTTAATCAAAAAAAGAGAAAATATGGACGATGAAACATTAGATAGCTATTTATATATTGTTGATTCAAAAGCAAATTATTTAACGGATTTAATAGACGAGTTGTTTGACTATACAAAATTAACGAGTCCGGATTTTCAGCTTCAGCGAAATGAGGTTGATATGAAACGTTTGCTTCAGCAGGTAATAGGAGAGTACGAGCCGATCTTAAAAAGAGAGGGCATTGATGTTCAGACTAACTTTGCTTGTGAATGGCATGCATTTATTGATGTAGAAAAAATGGTAAGAGTCTTTCAAAACTTGCTCGAAAATGCCAAGAAGTACAGCAAAAAGCCTTCCGTATTAGAGGTGAATCAGGAAATTGATGAGGATTCGTTGGTAATTTCCTTTAGGAACAGCATTAACATCAGTGAAAAAATTGAGGTAGAAAAGTTATTTGATCGATTTTATCGAGGTGATGAATCAAGAACGGACGCGAATGGTTCAGGTTTAGGGCTGGCTATTGCAAAACAAATCATTCAGCTGCATCAAGGGGAGATACGAGCAGAGCGTCAGCATAATAAGCTCACTTTTTTGATAAAGCTGCCGCTAACACAAGAAAGCCTTAAGAATCACTTGTAAAGATTCTTAAGGCTTTTTGCGACTATTTTGATGCCGTATTCAAATTCTGCAAGAGTTGCATAAGAAAAGGATATTCTGATATGCTGTGACGTTTCATGGTCATACAATGCGCCTGGATTTAAAAGAACTCCTTCGTGGAGACAGTGCTTAAATAATTTCCGCATCGAAATAGGCTTATGCAGCGTAAGCCAAAAATAAAAACCTCCGATCGGAGTATTCCACGTAGCAAGACTTTTTAAATGCTTCTCTAAAATAGCCTGTGTTTGCTGAGATTTTTCTTTTAATTTATAGCGTACGCTGGCAACGTGCTTGTCATAAATTCCGGTTTTTAGAGCTTCAGCAGCTGCCCATTGAGATAAGGAACTGGCTCCGTAGTCAACTTGCATTTTAAGGTCGGCCAATCGCTCAATTACATGTTCAGGCCCTACAATCCATCCAATTCGAAATCCCGGACTGAATGTTTTAGAGAGCGTTCCTAAATAAAGAACCATTCCGTTTTTATCTCGAGCTTTTAATGAAAGCGGAGGGGGTGAATGAAACCAAAGCTCTCCGTAAGCATCATCTTCAATAATAGGCAAATGCATCATTTCACACCGATGAAGTAGCTCTTGACGCCTTTGTTCGCTCATCGTCACATTGGTCGGGTTATGAAAGTTGGGTATCGTATATAAGACTGCGCCTTTTTCTTTTTCATGCTGGTCTTTTAATGAAGATAATTGAATTCCTTCTTTATCTAATGAAACGCCCGTTATTTTCATTTGTGCGGACTGAAACAATGGCAGAGAATAAAGATAAGATGGCTTTTCAGCTAAAATATTGGCACCTGGAGGCAGCAGGCCGATTGAAATTAATTGAAGCGCTTGAAGTGAACCAGATACAATTAAAATAGATGAAGGAGACGTTTCAATGCCTCGTTTTTTTACATGCTTCGCTAATTCTTGTCGCAGTTCACCGTTACCTTTTGGGTGCTCGTACCCCAAGTGTACGCTTCTATGTTTCATTCCGCTAAACAGCTCGGAAAGCTGATCAGAAGGGAGCAGGTCAGGTGCTAACTCTCCAGTTCCTAAACGAATAATGCCCCTTTGAAATTCAGCTTCATTAATACGGCGGATAGTTGGAGAATTTGGTTGGTATATTCCTGCTTCTACATACGAATTCCAGTTCATCTGAGAGGCTGATGCTAGTAAGCTCCACGTATTGTTAATGACCTTAGTGCCACCGCCTTTGTTTCCACTGAGAAGTCCTTCCGCAATTAAGTTTTCGGTTGCCGTCACCACCGTGCTTCTATTTACAGAAAAGGCAGCAGCCAAATGGCGCTGCGAAGGAATTTTAGTTCCAATAGGCCATTCTCCATTTGTGATTTTTTCTGTCATATACTCTTGGATTTGTTTGTGCATTGGCTTTTTATCAGCCGGATTTGGAGTCCAATTCATGTGAGACCACCTTTTTGTAATTTGGTTGGTATTATAAATCAAAACTTGGATGGAGACAACAGGGGATGTCAATTGTAAGATGAAAGAGAAAGGAGAGAGTAACATGTTTACAGTGGTTATACACGCTTTGTTGTTAGCATTCGGTTTGATTTTACCTTTAGGAGTACAAAATGTGTTTGTTTTTAACCAAGGAGCAAATCAACGAACGATCAAACAGGCGCTTCCCGTAGTGGTGACGGCTTCTGTTTGTGATACGATTTTAATTCTAGTAGCAGTGCTGGGAGTTTCAGCGGTAGCCGCTGCTTTTTCATTTTTTCAAACGCTTATTTTTGGAATAGGTATTCTTTTTTTAGCGTATATGGGCTTTGTGACGTGGAAGAGTGAACCTTCAAAAACGTCATTAAAGGAAGGGATGACGCTAAAAGCACAAATTTTATTTGCTGCTTCTGTATCTCTGCTAAATCCCCACGCGCTGATGGATATTATGGGCGTAATCGGAACAAATTCTCTACTATACAGCGGAAAAGAAAAATGGGTTTTTACGCTGGTGACGATATCCGTTTCGTGGATATGGTTTTTATCCTTAGCTTTTGCAGGAAAAGCAGTAGGAAAAATGGATTCAAATGGGAAAATAATGATTTGGGTCAATAAGGCTTCTGCATGTATGATTTGGGGAGTAGCTCTTTACATGGCAAAAAGTATGTTTTTTCAGTAAAATAGATGCTAAAAGGAAAGTTATGTAATACTTTTTTTCTAGAAAGCGAGGGGTAAAGATGATTCAAGGAATTAATCATATGTGCTTTTCTGTGTCAAATTTAGAACAATCTATCACATTTTATCAGAAAGTGCTAGGAGCGGAACTTTTAGTAAAAGGAAAGTCCACCGCTTACTTTAGTCTAAATGGATTGTGGCTGGCGTTAAACGAAGAAAAAAATATTCCTAGATCAGAAATTCAGTATTCGTATACTCATTTAGCATTTTCTATTTCCATTAAAAGCTTTGACGAGGCAAAAGAGCTGTTAAAACAGCATAATGTAAATATCTTACCTGGAAGAAATCGTGACGAGAGAGACAAAAAATCTATTTATTTTACGGATCCAGATGGGCATAAATTTGAATTTCATACCGGTACGCTCCAAGACCGTTTAGCGTATTACCAAGAAGAAAAGCCTCATATGACATTTTATTCGCCAAAAGAGTAGTACTAAAATAGTTATATAAGGTTACAGTTTTATTACATTCGCATTCCTCGCTCAGTTATCATTAAATAAACGATGCTGTTGTGATATAATGGAAAAAAAGTGAGGAGGAGGAAGAATGTATACCGCAAAACAGGTGAAGTTTGGTTCGCATATTGTGATAGGCGTACTTTTCGGCATCCTAGCTGCAATGTTAATCGGCACTTTTTATCAAAATGTATCAGGTGTATTACCGTACGGTATGATTAGCGGACTTGCAGTAGGATTCTTAGCAGATACATATTATACAATTAAAACAAAAATAAAGGTTATCTAATATAGTGTAGTACTATTCTCAGGAGAAATAAAAGATTCCTCTTGAAAATAGTACTATTTTTATGAAGAAAATGGTTAATTTCCACTTTAGAAAAACAAGTCAGTTTACTACAAAAATTGCAAATTTATTATTTTGAATCAGAACTAGTAGGATGAAACATAAAAAATTATAATCAGATTTGTTGAAAATTAACTTAAAAATTATTAATGTAATTTTCTGAAACTTTTCTTCGTACTAAAACGTATAGTAAGTATAGGGAATGTTAATTTAAATTCCTTTTTGCGGAAAAACGTTTAATATGAAGTCAAATTATCTGTTAGTTCTGTTTTGTTTAAAAGAATGTGGAGGGGATAGTTATTAAAAAAATTGCGATTTTACTTGTTGGAGGGCTTTTATCCTGCGGAGGATATATGCTGTATTACGCAACGCTAGGTGAACTAAAGAAGAAAAAGGGGGTATTAAGATGACAATGTGGTTGTGGGCAGGCGGATGTATAGTGTTTTTGTTAGCAATGGGTTACATTGCAGATCGTGTAGCAATAAGGAGAAACATTGAATTTAGTCCAGAGAATGGAATTAAAAATGCTACAGATGCAGAACAAATATATGTGGAGAACTATTTGAATGAAACAAAAAATACGAATAATAATATACCGCTTTAATAGATATAAATAAAAGGCTTATCCGCTGCTAATTGCATTAGGGATAAGCCTTTTTGTTTTATACTTAGTTCCAAACTTCGTCTAAAGTATCTCTAAACAATTGATCTAATTCATATGTAGGGTCATCTAATTCTACAGATAAAGTTCGGACGTATTTGTCTAAACGGTGAATTTCTAAGTTTAAAAATTCATTAATAACATTAATGCGTGGTTCTAAATCTAACTCATCACCACTAATTTTCCGCTTTAACAGCTTGCTAACTTCTTTTTTTAATTCTCCTTCTGGTAACAGTTTCTCTAAGAGAATAGGGAATTCTAGCGGAGGAAATTCGTTATATTGTTCAATCCACTTAGCAGCTAACACAGGTCTTAAAACGTAAAAATATTTTTTGATTTTTACTTCATCACCTTGCAAATACTCTCTAAAGTTATTTCTAGCCATATTTAAATAGTGGTATATACAAGAAGTAGGAGTAAAGATGTTAGAATGTAGTTCTTTCATTTTATCAAATGTTGAATACGCCTTGTAATATACAATGTTTGATTGCATCCATTCTAGTAAAGGTGGGTTTGATTTTCTAAAAAGTTTTAATGTCTTGGTTAAGTCCCAGCCGCTAACATCTAACAGGTCATTAATAGGTAGCTCTATTACATCTCGCTTTTTACCTACACCGATTGGATCAATGCTTAAATACTTATTTTTCTTATGAATATAAATAAATCTAACATCATAATCACTATCTTTAGATGGAAAGTCCCATGCTCTACTTCCAGATTCACAAGCGTATAATATCTTCACGTCGTAATCTTCTTCAATTTTCTTTAAAGCTGCAACAATTGTTTCTTTCATAAGCCAACCTCTTTTTCTTTTAATGCTTTCTATATACAAATTATATTTCATAATGGATGGAAAATGGTAAATAACTAAAAGAAGCTTCCTTTAGGCCTCTAAAAAGCTAAGGAAATATTGAAAGTGAAAATTATATCACTCAAAAAGCACGACATCCAATTGGTTTCTGCGGTAACAGGTTAGAAGCGTATACAATTCTGCACGGTGATGATATAAATGAGACTGAATTTCAAGCAGCCATTCAAAGTGCGTATACGTACATCCCCAATAGGATGTCTGCAGTGAAAATAGCTTTTGTTCGTCAAAAGAAGAGTAGTCTGCTTTTAGCTGGTTAAAACCATCTATTAAAGCTGTTTTGAGTTCAAGGTTTGTATAAGCTGGATGCTGCAGATAAAAGTCATTCATTTTATCTGCAGAGTAGCCTAAGGAAATATAATAGTCTGCACTACAAATGAGACATAAATGCTGCAGCAGTTCTTGAATAGACCGCTTGTGAGGGAGGGGACGATAGGCAAGCTCTTCTTCTGTAACCTCATCAATGATTGCGGTTAGAGAATGGATGTTGACGTGTATCTGATTAAACACCATCTCACAGTACGAATTCATGTATTCACATCCTTTTTATTCAACTAAATACCGCATTTTTTGATCCAGCCAGTACTCTGATTTTTCATTGTTATCGAGCTTGATATAGCAATCGACAATTTCATCATAAATGAATTCCTTTTCTTCTACTAAATCAATAAATTTAATAAGTAAAAATACGGCTTTTGAAACTTTTCCATTTTCACAAAGCCATTCTTTCATCCATATTAATAGATCAAGAAGAATAATCTCTATTTTCACTCGGATATCAAGGAACCAATCGTCATAAATCGTTGTTAAATAATGAGGAACTAATTGATGCAGTCGCTGTTCAGCTTCCTTGAATTTCAGCGCCGGGTCAGACTGTTCGGTTATCCACTGAAGGTCAGTTAGTAAATCTAATCCATCGCTTGACACATCTGCATTTAAAGAAATGAGCTGCCTGTTAACAAGTAAAACCGGCTCTGAATTTTCTGCGTTCAATAATTTTTTTAAATGAGACAAGTAGACGCGTAAATTCTTTTTGGCGTTGCTTAAAGGCATTTCGGGCCACAGCGCTTCGCATAGCTGTTCTCTGCTGATAGAATGGTGAAAAATAAGATATAGTAAAATTTCTTGAGCAAAGCGCTTATTCCAGCCTTCTGTAATAAGCTGACCATTTACATAGACGGAAAAAGAGTACAAGAAATCTACTTTAAGAGAGGGTGTGTGGGCATGGAAGTCTTTTTGTATGTCTATAGCCGTATCACTTTCCCAGTTTTTTAGTATTTTCATAGAATCATTCTTTAAAGAAGGGAGCTGGTATGTATTACTTTTAATAAAATCTACGACAATTTCTCTGAATAAAGCTGTTTTTTCTTTTACTAGAAACAAAGAATGTGCGTTAGGTATGGTCATATGACTGTAGTTTTTTAAAAACATCGTTTTTGAAATCAGATACTGAGATGAAAACAACAAATCATTTTGGCCAGATAAAGTGAGTACAGGAAGTGAAATGCTGCTCAGCTCTTGAAATAGATTGGCTGTAATAGAAAGTTTAACGAAGTGGAAATATACATTAGGATCCATTTTTTTAAGTCTTTCAATCAGCTGTTGTATATTTGCATGTTCAATACTTTCTAGTCTGCCTAATTCGAAAATTTTTTCTACGGGTATTTGATTTTTGCTTTCTTCGTTGTAACATCTCTTAATCTTTTGAATGGTGCTATCTGAATAAAAAGGAAGAGACAATAGTATCAGTCCTTCAACAAGAAATTCATAGCGTGCAGCAAATTTAACAGCGATTTGTCCTCCAAATCCCACTCCAACTAAGTAGCACTTCTTTATATTTAACGTATGTAATAAGAGGAAAAGATCTTCAATATGAGCCTCAAACGATAACTCCCCTGTAGCAGAGGTGCTCTGTCCTGTCTCTCTCAAATCGTATTGAATAACACGGTAATGTTGGGTTAATTCCGCAGTAATAGAATCAAAAAGCGTATGATCAGTGACACAAGAATGAACCATAACAACGGTTTCTGTCTTGTCAGTGAACACGGGCGAATGAATTTCATAGTAAATTTTTTCTGTCGCCGTATGCAGAAAAGGCATAAAAGCAATCCTCCTAGTATCTAACTGTAGCGTTTGTGTAACGGTAAAATCATTATGATAGGAATAGACAAAAATTTCAAAAAAATTGGTGCTTTTAGTAATAAAAAATGTCTAATACTCTTGCAATGTCCATTATACTGTAAAAAAACAGGGAAAAATAGGTATTTTTTATTTGGTCATTTTTTTAGAAAGCGTTATCAAATTTAAAATGAAGGGGACTGGAATGATGAGCGCAAATGATAAAAGTACTGTTGATTTGGAATGGGTTCATTTAATGCTAGAAGCGCAAAATCAAGGGGTTAGCATACAAGAAGTTAAAGAATTTATCTCTAATCCAAACCAATTCAATAAGAAAGAATATAATAAATAAGAACCTTTTGTGAAGTAAAGAAGAATCTGATACAGGGAAGATAGCTTAACTAAATTCCTTTTTATCATTTTAGCACAGGAAGTGAATAATCATTTTTTATAAAACTTATAACGCGTAAAAAAATCACCATATAATTACAATCGATTGAACGGCTTGGCTGTACAAAACATGACATCTTATTTTGAATACATAATAAGGTTATTTCAATCCATATAAGCAGTTTTTCATAGCCCAGCGATTTTAATTTGTTATAGGATTTAGTATAGAACTGTGGTACAATTATCCTTATAAGCATTTATTAAGGGTGATAAATATGACAATTGGTCAACGTATCCGGGAACTTCGAAAGAAACAAGGAATATCATTAACTGAGCTTGCTAACCGTGCTGGAGTAGCTAAGTCTTATATTTCCTCTGTCGAAAGAGATATTCAGTTAAACCCCTCTATTCAATTTCTAAATAAGATTGCAGCTTCTTTACATGTCAGTGTAGATAAGTTAATTCATGATTCTTCCGAGAGTGATAGCTCAACCTCTATAGATAATGAATGGTTAGATTTAGCAAAAGAAGCGGCTGAATCTGGTATAAGCAAAGAGCAATTCAAACAGTTTCTTGAATTCCAAAAGTGGCAGCGTTCAAATCAATGAATTCAAGAGCATTTGGTTTAAAGGGCAGTAGAAACTGATTAATTGTAGCTGCCCCTAAAGGTCTTAAATGTTCTTGATTGTTACTAAAAAAGTTATTGTCAAGTAAAATTAAAATAATTCCTTCGCTTAGTTCAACGTTTTAAGAGGCAGCGGCTTTTAAAATCATCTTTTTCCCTTCCTATTCTAACTGTATGTTACAAATTTTTCCTTTTATTTTGATGGCAGTAAACAACCCTTAAAGTATAGCGTCTACAAACAAATTCACTCTTTTAATAGTTCTCAGCTCAAAAAAAAGAATCTAATCCCTATGTGAATTAAATCCCTTGTGTCCTCTTTTTTCCTTTTAGCGAGGTTTATTATAAGCGATAAATCTTCTTACTTCTTCAATACAGATCCCCATTTTATAAGCAGTATCCATAAGCTCAACCCATTCTTTATCTAGCTTCTCTACCTTTTTATTTTCTTCCATAACGTTAGTACGATTCAGCATTATTCTACCTCCAACTTTTCTCTATCAGGTAACCCGGCTATCATAGTCTTTTATATTTTTTGCCATGACTTTAGACCCGCAGCTTTGCGTCGTGCTCTTTCAAACAGTTTGCTCTTTTCTGAATCATTTGTATTACGAACATTTTACTGCAAGAAAATACCTGAATGTGTCATAATTTGTCGGTTTTATAATAATTAGAATAAAAATGTGGTTAAGTTTTACAACTAAGGATGAAGTATAATTTATTAGAGTGGACACTTAGGCAATATTTTAAAGGATGGATGGTAGCTGTATAAACTTCACTTCTTTATTGTATTTATAGAAAAGTATTTAAAGAGCTATAAAATATTAAAAGAAAGAGACTTTCTAAATCAAACATCTGAAATGCATAACTACCTACTATAAAGCTATTCATATTTATAATTAATACTTCTAGTCACTTATCTGAACTCGGAACTTATAAAGAAGGTGAGATAAGTGATAATTCAACTTCTTTAACGGTATTATTTTATGAGTTTACTTAGTTATTAACTCAATAGAATTTGTTCTTTATAAAAAACAATAAAGATTTATATTTTATATCAGAAATTCAAAAGGACTATGGGTACATATTTAGACTTTGTAGTTTAAATTAATATTGACTTGTTCTTTATAAAGAATTAAAATGAGGTAGAAGCTAATAACTAGAGTTTGGAGCGCATACGAAAATAAGGAGTTAAGTAAAAGTGGTTTTTTGTTCGTTATAAAGAATTTTAGTTTTTGATATCAAGAACATTAAAAAATAATTGAAGCAAAGGTGGTTCTAATGAGTACACTGCAAGAAAAGAATTTTCTCCACCAACAAAAGGGTAAAGACATTAATTTAAAAGAATACTATGAAGTCATTAAAAAACGTATTTGGCTTATCATTATCGTTACTATCTTTACTACACTGGCTGGCTTTTTTTATAGTCATCAGAATAATACTACAGTATATTATCAAGCTTCGACCAGAGTGGTTGTAGATGTAGATACCCAGAAAATGAGTACGCTTCTAGTAATGGTTAAAGATCCGATCGTGATGGGAAAGGTAACAAAACAGTTGAATTTAGAGCAGCCTGCAGAAGCCACAGCAGGTCAAGTCCAGGCGGCAAGCCTTGATGGATCACAAATCATTAGTCTTTCTGCAACAAGTACGGATCCCACAACTGCTGTTAAAATCGCCAATTCAACAGCTGAAGTATTTAAAGAAGAAGTAGGGAATATTCTAGGTATTAAAGGAGTCCAATTATTATCTCCAGCAAAGAACTCTTCTCCTATTGATGGAAATCAAAATCGCACCATCATGCTCGCTTTGATTGCAGGTATTATAATAGGACTTGGGCTTACTTTCTTGCTAGATTCTTTAGATGGAAGAGTAAAAAAAGACAGTGAAGTGGAACAATTATTAGGTGTACCGGTAATAGGAACAATTTCGAGCATGAATAAACAAAAATTAAAATTATCTGCTAAAACAGACGTAGAATTAAGGAGTGAGACCATTGGCAGTAAGTAAAAAATCTAAAGTGAAAACACCAATCCTCTTTACCCACTCTCATCCTAATTCTATTATTTCAGATCAATTTCGTGCAATTAGAGCAAACGTTCATTTTTTAACAAAGGAAAAAACGTGCAAGCTTTTTCTTATTACTTCTCCTGAAACGGGAGAAGGAAAATCAACTACGGCAGCTAATCTCGCTGTTTCCATGGCCCAAAAAAAAGAGAAAATCCTATTAATTGATGCGAATTTAAGAGATCCAGCAATTCAAGATATTTTCGATATACCAAACAATGGGGGATTAATAGATATACTAGAATCTGAAGAACCTTTCGAAGAAGTTGTACATCAAACAAGAGTAGAGAATTTAGATATATTAACGTGCGGCTCTTTTTCAAAACACTTTGGAGAGTTATTGGGAAATAAAAAGATGAAAAATTTGTTGGCTAAATTGTCTGCTTGCTATGATGTTGTACTAATTGATTCTCCTTCTGTATTAATGTCTCCTGAAACAAGTTTATTATCAACGTACTGTGACGGAGTAATATTAATCTTGAAGCGAGGCAACACAAAGGTGGAGAAAATAAAAGAAGCGAAAAAAGTTCTAGATATTGCCGGAGCTAAAATAGTAGGCGCAGTTATGAATGAAAAATAAAAATATTTTTTTATATCTTAGCTCTCAATAAAGAACATTATTGTTCTTTAAAAAGACATTTAACAAAATAGGTTGGCGATGCCTACTTGCCGTTATCAATGCAGGCACTCGATCATGCTGTGGGTTGAAAGAAACCTTAGACGCAAGTCGTCAAAAGTGTGGTGTGAGGCTGGGTTAAATGCCCATTTCAATTTTTATAAAGCTTTTATGTATACGATTTTACAAAAAACGTATACATAAGGGCTTTATTATTTTTATAGTGAAGGAGATGTAAAGTGCAATGGGGAGTTTTGATAATTATCCAAAATCTATTAAAAAAGTTGTTGGGTACATTAAGCAAGATGCATCTAAAGAGCAGCAGATTGGAATAGGGGAATTTTTGAATAGTACGATTCAAAAAAGGATAAAGGCTCTTGAAGTAGACAACTAACAAATTATCAACTAAAGAAAGGAGAACGTGTATGACTTATCGACAAAGGTTGTCTTTATTTATTGTAGTTGATTCTTGTATTGTGATGTTAGCTATTTTTATGAGCCGCTTTCTTGTAGATGCGAGTATTTACGTAATTACTTTTCCTGTTATTGTAAGTTCACTTGCGTTTTTGTTGAGTCATCATTTTTTCTCGATTAGGTTTAAACTTTATAAAAAATCTTGGGAATATGCAAGTATTGGAGAACTAGTCATCATTTTTAAAGTTGTCTCTTATTCTATTCTCTGTGCTGCCATCATTCAGCAACTGGTTTTTAAAGAAACATTTTTTAGACTGTTAGCCGTGACATGGCTGCTGCATATGTTATTAATGGGGGGATCACGATTCGTGTGGAGAATGTATCGGGATTCTATTATAAACAAATCAAGCAATAAAAAAAGAACGTTAATCATTGGCGCTGGATCTGCAGGTACTATGGTAGCTAGGCAGCTTTTAAAGAAAAATGGAAGCAATCTTCTTCCTATTGGTTTTATCGATGACAACATAAAAAAGCATCACCTTGATATCTTAGGTATTCCTGTCCTAGGTGGAGCAGAGAAAATAGAAGAAACTGTTGAAAAATTCGCCATTGAAAATATTATTATTTCCATTCCTTCCCTTAGTAAAAAGGAATTAAATATCATCTTTCAGGAATGTGCTAAGACAAAAGCTAGAACTCAAACCTTGCCTATGCTTGAGCATCTTGTTACAGGGAAAATTTCAGTAAATCAGTTTCGAGATGTGCAAGTAGAAGACCTTTTGGGAAGAGACCCTGTGGAAATGGATGTTGAAAGTATCTCCGGTTATGTTACGAATAAAGTAATTTTAGTGACGGGAGCTGGCGGATCAATTGGGTCAGAAATTTCCAGACAAATCTCAAAATTCAGTCCAAAAAAGCTTATTTTACTTGGTCACGGTGAAAACAGCATTTATTCCATTGAAATGGAACTGAAAAATATGTTTAAAGAGACAAACATTGAATTTACAACAGAGATTGCCGATTTACAAGATGCTAAGAGGATGATGTCGGTAATGAATGTACATAGTCCAGACGTGGTATATCACGCTGCAGCTCATAAGCACGTGCCGCTAATGGAGCGTAATCCAGAAGAGGCTGTTAAAAATAATATAATTGGAACCATGAATGTTGCAAAGGCAGCGAGCTGGCATGGTGTAGGAACTTTTGTCATGATTTCTAGTGATAAAGCAGTGAATCCCACAAGTGTGATGGGTGCAACGAAAAGACTGGCAGAAATGATTATTCAAGGAATGGATGCACATAGCGCTACAAAATTCGTTGCAGTCCGATTTGGTAATGTGTTGGGAAGTCGAGGAAGTGTCATTCCGTTATTTAAAAAACAAATTGAAAAAGGAGGACCGGTAACCGTAACTCATCCGGATATGGTTCGCTACTTTATGACAATCCCGGAAGCATCAAGACTTGTTATTCAAGCTGGAGCGTTAGCTGGCGGAGGAGAAATTTTTGTTTTAGATATGGGAGAACCAATAAAAATAGTAGATCTTGCTAAAAATTTAATAAAGCTATCTGGAAATTCCATCGACGAAATTGGCTTAAAATATACCGGTATGAGGCCAGGTGAAAAGCTTTTTGAAGAATTGTTGAAAGAAGATGAAATTCATGAACAGCAAGTATATCCAAAAATCTATGTTGGAAAAACAGCAAAACTATATGTAGAAGAAATTAATGAGGTTATTGCAACATATGAGACGATGGATAAAGAATCTTTAAGGGAAACGTTATTAAGTTTGGCAAATAATAATCTAACTTCGGCTTCTAAAAAAATTGTCTCTGTTTCAAGTTAAAGAAAAGAAGTTGAAACGTTATACAGATGGGTGGTATAGGTGACTAAAAAAGTATTGTTTTGTGCAACCGTAGACTTTCATTTTAAAGCGTTTCATTTGCCTTATATCGAATGGTTTAAGGAACAAGGATGGGAGGTTCATGTAGCTGCAAGCGGGAATATGGAGCTTCCTTATGTTGATAAAAAATATAACCTTCCAATTCAAAGATCACCCTTTCACACGGCAAATATGAAAGCTTATAAGGAATTAAAAGCAGTTATAGATCATAATAAATACAATCTTATTCACTGTCATACTCCAATGGGGGGAGTGATAGCGCGTTTAGCAGCACGGCAAGCAAGAAAAAAAGGAACGGCCGTTATTTATACTGCTCATGGTTTTCACTTTTGTAAAGGAGCACCTTTTGTGAATTGGCTGTTATATTATCCGATAGAAAAGATACTTGCCCGTTATACAGACTGCTTAATTACAATCAATCAAGAAGATTACCAATTGGCAACTAAGCGTTTTAAAGCTAAGCATATTGAGCACGTGCACGGAGTAGGAATTGACACAGACAAATTTAAGCCCGTAAATGAAAAGGAAAAAATTCAGCTTAAAAAATCATTTGGGTATCAGCCAAATGATTTTTTACTATTTTACGCAGCCGAGTTTAATAAAAATAAAAACCAGCAGCTTCTTATTCAGTCGCTAGCACTTATAAAAGATAAAATTCCGCAGACAAAACTTCTTTTAGCAGGTAAAGGACCTTTGCTGGAAAAATGCCGAGAACTAGCAGCAGACTTAGAAATTTCTCATATGGTGGACTTTTTGGGTTATCGAAACGACCTTGATCAAATTGTTCCAATGTGTGACGTGGCAGTGGCATCAAGTTTTCGTGAAGGGCTGCCTGTGAATATTATGGAAGCTATGGCTTGTGGTTTACCTGTAGTGGCATGTTCAAATAGAGGACATATAGAGCTCATACAAGATGGTGAAAATGGATATATAGTACCAGCAAATGAATATCAAACTTTTTCTTTTAGACTGTTAGAAATATATCGATCAAAAGAACTTTATAGAAAAATGTCAATGGAAGGTAAGAGAAGGGCACAGAATTTTTCTCTAAACGAAGTGAAAAAAGAGTTAAACAATATTTATTTGAGATATGCGGCGGAGGAAATAAATGAATCCAAGGGTAAGTATAATTGTACCTATATATAATATGGAAAATTATTTAAACAGATGTTTAGATAGTTTATTAATACAAAGTCTTAAAGAAATTGAAATTATCGCAGTTAATGATGGTTCGACAGACTCTACTCTCCCAATTCTTAATGAGTATACCAAGAAAGACTATCGTATTAAAATAATTAATACGAATAATATGGGAGTATCATCTGCTAGGAACGAAGGAATAAAAGCTGCTACCGGAGATTTTATAGGTTTTGTAGATCCAGATGATTGGGTAGAGCCCAAGATGTACGAAACCATGTACAATACAGCAATCAAAGATAAAATAGATATTGTAATGTGCACATATACTCGTGAATTTGGTACTCATTCAAAGGAAAAAATATTTAACTTGCCCAATAAAGTTACCTATGAGAATGAAGAAGTTAAATTGAATGTGATGAGGAGATTAGTAGGGCCTTTAAATCAAGAAGTCGCAAATCCAGAATTGTTGGATGCATGGGGGACTGTGTGGTCAAAGCTATATCGTGCAGATATTATCAAGCAAAATAACCTTACATTTGTTGACCTCAAGCAGATCGGCACAAACGAAGATACATTGTTTAACATCCAAGTAGTGTATTACGCCAATTCTTTCGTTTTTTTAAACAACCCTTTTTATCATTATTGGCGAGCAAACAATTCTTCTGTAACAACAGGTTTTAAGCCGAATTTACTGGAGCAGTGGTTTAATCTCTATAAAATAATTGAGATGTTTTTAAAAAGTAAAAATATGAAAGAGGAGTATTATCTTGCTTTGAATAATCGAATTTGCTTAAATACACTAGGCCTTGGTTTGAATACAATCAGCAAAAGTAACGAGTTATCCGGTTTGTTAAAAATAAAGTATATAAAATCCTTCTTAAACGACTATCGAATAAAACGCTCATTTAGTCAATTTCAACTGTCGCACTTTCCAATCATTTGGAAGGTGTTTTATTACTGCGCAAAAATGCGTATTTCAATAGGTTTTTATATATTATTAGTTTCAATAGAGACCCTTAGGAAGGCTGTTAGATAGGAGTGAAGATTTTGAAACCAATTCGGATCCTGCAAGTAGTGACCATCATGAACCGTGGTGGACTTGAAACGATGTTAATGAACTATTACCGGGAAATGGATCGAAGTAAAATACAGTTTGATTTTATGGTCCATCGTATGGAAGAAGGACATTATGATGAGGAGATTAAAAAACTTGGAGGAAATATTTTTCGAATGCCCCCAATAAGACCTGGTAACTACCGCAAATACTTTAAGCACTTAAATGAGTTCTTTATAAATCATAACGAGTATAAAGTAGTACATTCACATATTAATGAAAACAGTAGCTTTGTATTAAGAGCAGCAAAAAGAGTCGGAGTTCCTTGCAGAATTGCACATAGTCATTTAAGTGATTTAGGAATTGATTTTAAGTTGCCTTTTCGTTTATACGCTAGGTATTCAATGAAAAATTATCCTAATAGTTATTTTGCTTGTTCAGTAAAGGCAGGTCAATGGTTATTTAATAATAGGTCTACAAGTACTAAGGAAGTGATCGTCCTAAATAATGCTGTGAATACTAAAGAGTTTAGATATAACGAAAATATGCGAAATGATATTAGAAATGAGCTTGGCATTGATAAAAGTCAACTTGTTATCGGGCATATTGGCAGGTTTAATAAGCAAAAAAACCATGAGTACTTAATTGATATATTCCATGCTGTTTACAAACAAAGACCTAATTCGATATTAACGCTAGTTGGAGATGGAGACTTACGCCAGGGTATTGAAAGGAAAGTTAAGAGCTTAGGTCTCTCAGCTAATGTTAAATTTTTAGGCGTTCGAAATGATATTTCAAACTTAATGCAAGCAATGGATTTATTTTTGTTTCCTTCCTTATTTGAAGGACTTCCGGTTGTATTGGTTGAAGCACAAGCGGCAGGTTTACAGTGCATTGTTTCAGACACAATTACGGTCGAATCAAACATAACAGGAAATGTAGAATATATAAGCTTAGGAGAACCCACTGAAACTTGGGCAGATAAAATTCTGTCCGCATCGTATGAACATAAGGACACTTCAAGAATACTAAATGAGCAAGGGTATGATACTAAAACAATGTCTAAGTGGCTGATGGAATATTATAGAGAACATGCGCTGTGAGTGTATGAAGAAATTAGGAGGGAAAGAAAAATGGTTCCTACTTTAACGGTGTTTACTCCAACCTACAACAGAGCTTATACCCTTCATTTATGTTATGAAAGTTTAATAAGACAAACATGTCGAGACTTTGTATGGTTAATCATTGACGATGGATCAAGTGATAATACGAAAGAATTGGTAGAAAGTTGGATGAAGGATAATAAAATATCGATTAGATATTACTATCAACAAAATCAAGGAATGCACGGAGCTCACAACGCAGCATATGAGCTTATCGATACCGAATTAAATGTTTGTATAGACTCAGATGACTATATGCCAGACGATGCTATTGAAAAGATCACAAACTTTTGGAGTAAACATGGCAGTGAAAAATTTAGTGGAATTATTGGCTTAGATTCTTATAACGATGGTGCAATAGTAGGTACAAGTTTGCCAAAAGATATTAAACATTCTACATTGTTCGATTTATATAACAAACACGGGGTGAAGGGTGATAAAAAACTAGTTTATCGAACTACATTAACAAAACCATATCCATACCCATTATTTCAAAATGAAAGATATGTGGGGTTAGCCTATAAGTATCATATGATTGATAAGCAATATGAACTGCTACTCATGAATGAAGTACTATGCTGTGTAGAATATCTACCAGATGGATCATCACTTAATATGCTAAATCAATATCGTAAAAATCCTCGCGGTTTTGCTTTTTATCGTAAAGAATTGATGAGCTTACCTTTTGGAAGTATGTTATTTAAATTTAAGCAAGCTGTTCATTATGTATCAAGTAGTTTTATAAGTAAAAATTGGCTGTTTTTAAAAGAAACACCTAGTAAAAGTTTAACAATTTTAGCGATGCCTTTAGGGATAGCATTATATTTCTATATCACGGCAAAAACAAAGTCCATTAAAATTTAATTGGTTTAACAACTTCTGTTTTTGTCTTTGAGAGGGTACATAATATGACTTTCCTTTGGATTAACCTTTTTTTAGTATTTATATTTTCTTTTTTTGGAAGATACTTTGGGAATACTGTTATAACAAATATTTCAACAGTGTCTATAAAGCCTAAAAAGATGCTTACCTTTATTGCATTAGTATCTTTAGTTTTGTTATCAGGCCTTAGAAACAACATAGGCGATACTTTCGCTTACATGCATTCTTATGAAACAAACGATTATACATGGGATTCTATTAAAAATGGGAAAGATATAGGTTTTGGAATTCTCCAAATATTGTTACAAAAAATATCAGAAGATCCACAGATATTGGTTTTTACTACTGCCTTAATAACTAACGTTCTTGTTGTGTTCGTTTTATATAGATATTCGCGAATGTTTGAGTTAAGTCTGTATATATATATAACGGGTGGGTTATTTTTAGTCACAATGAACGGGATTAGACAAACTTTAGCAGCAGCGATTATATTTACAGCAACAAAATTTTTAATAGAAGGAAATTGGAAAAGTTATTTCTTAGTTGTTGTTTTTGCATCCTTTTTTCATCAAAGTGCCCTTATATTAATTCCAATTTACTTTATTGTTAGAAGTAAGGCATGGTCTAAAGCTACGGTTGTTCTCATAGCTTTAGCCATTATAATTGTTTTAGGGTTTAATCAATTTTCAACACTGTTGTTTTCGGCTATTCAAGATACGCAGTACAGTGATTATCAAAATGTTAACGAAGGTGGAGCTAATATTCTGAGAGTAGCAGTGAACGCTGGGCCTTTACTCATTGCTTTTTTAGGACGAGATAAATTAAGAAGAATATTTCCTAACAGCGATTCTATTATCAATATGGCTTTAATTGGCTGCGTGTTTATGTTAATTTCTACTCAAAATTGGATTTTCGCAAGGTTTTGGATTTATTTTAATTTATATCAATTAATTGTGATTTCATGGATTGTAAAGCTATTTCGAGAAAAAGATGAAAAACTTATCTACTATGCCATCTTGGTTCTTTACTTTATCTATTACTATTACGAAAATGTAATTAGCTTAGGAATATTTTATAAAAGTGATTATTTGAATTTAATTCCCTAAAAATTGGAGGAATGAATGAATGGCGGTTCTTGTTACAGGAGGAGCAGGTTATATTGGAAGTCATACGTGCGTAGAGCTGTTAAATGCAGGTCATGAAGTCGTGGTTGTAGATAACTTTTTCAACAGCAAACTTGAATCATTAAAACGTGTATCTGACATAACGGGAAAAACATTTAAAACGTATAACGTGGATTTACTCAATCAAAAAGGGCTTGAAAGAGTATTTTCTGAAAATAAGATTGAGTCAGTTATTCACTTTGCAGGGCTTAAAGCTGTAGGTGAATCTGTATCTTTTCCTCTTTGGTACTATCATAATAACCTTACGGGTACGTTTGTACTGTGTGAACTGATGAAAAAATACGGAGTGAAAAAACTAGTATTTAGTTCTTCAGCAACCGTTTATGGATCAACGGATCAAGTTCCTATATCCGAAGACGTTCCATTAGGAGCTGTAAATCCATACGGAAAAACGAAGCAGATAATAGAAGAGATATTAGGAGATTTATATATTTCCGATGAGGCATGGAGTATTACTCTTTTACGATATTTTAATCCCATTGGGGCTCATGAAAGCGGGTTGATTGGAGAAGATCCAAATGGTATTCCAAACAACTTAATGCCATATATTTCGCAAGTAGCAGTTGGTAAATTACAGAGCCTTAATATATTTGGGAGTGATTATTCAACAAAAGATGGAACAGGAGTTAGAGACTACATTCATGTTGTTGACCTAGCCAAAGGGCACTTAAAAGCTTTAGAGAAAGTACAGTCATCAAAAGGTGTGAATGTTTACAACCTTGGGACAGGAAAAGGCTATAGTGTATTAGAAATGGTTAAAGCATTTGAAGCGGCTTCTGGGAAAAAAGTTTCTTATACCTTTACGGATCGACGATCAGGAGATGCAGCCATTTGTTTTGCAGATGTTTCAAAAGCAAAAAATGAGCTTGGCTGGGTTGCCGCTAAAGGAATTAATGAAATGTGCCAAGATACCTGGAGGTGGCAGAAAAATAATCCAGATGGATATGTTGAAGATCATGACAACTTAATCGAACATAATTTTCCGGTGCTTGCTTCTGCAGCGGGTTTTTTAGTGTCTAATTAAGGAGAAATCTCGATGAATATATCTAATATCCTTACTGAAAAAAAGCTGCAGGAAATTCTAATCCGTTTTTATGAAAAAGGCAATCAATCTCATGATATTAAACCAACCGATATTGTAAATGAGATTAAACAAACGATTTTAACTGTTAATTCTTCTGATTAGCTAAATAAGCAAAGTAAGAAATAAAAAGAAATAGAGGGTATGCATGATGAAACGAATAATGGATTTAGTCATTTCATTGACTCTATTAATATTATTGTCTCCTGTTATTTTGTCCACTGCCATATTGGTTAGAGTAAAGATGGGTGCGCCTGTTTTGTTTAAACAGCAGCGTCCTGGGAAAGATAGTAACCCATTTTACCTTTATAAATTTCGTACAATGGCTAATTTAAAAGACAAGCAAGGAAACCTGCTATCTGATCAAGCCCGTTTAACAACAGCCGGACAGTTTCTGAGAAAGTATAGCTTAGACGAACTTCCACAGCTTATTAATGTAGTAAAAGGAGATATGAGTTTAGTCGGACCAAGACCATTATTGATGGAGTATTTGCCTCTTTATACAGAAGAACAAATGCTTAGACATAATGTAAGACCAGGAATTACCGGGTGGGCTCAAGTAAACGGCAGAAATGCAATTACATGGGAAGAAAAATTCCACATGGATACTTGGTATGTAAGGAACCAAACCATATTTCTTGATTTTAAAGTCTTAATTCTAACGGTTCTTAAAGTTGCGAAAAAAGAAGGTGTTACTCAGCAAGGGCATGTAACGATAGAAAAATTCAAAGGAACGAAAGACGTGATATAACTTGAAAGTTATCGTAATAGGTAATGGCGGACATAGTAAGGTCATTCAAGAAATGATCTCTTCTTTACGAAATTACGAAATTATCGTTATTTTAGATGATAAATATAAAGAAAAAAAAGAAAGAAATGGAATTACGTATGCGCCTTTTTCGTCTCTAAATAAGCTACTTGATACAGATGTAAAAGTTGTGATTGCAATCGGCAGCAATACAGTAAGAAAAAGGCTAGTGGAAACATTAAATTTACGAACAGACCAGTATTTATCGGTTATCCATCCAACGGCAGTTGTAAGTTCAACAGCTATGATTGGAAATGGAACTGTTGTAATGCCGAATGCGGTGATTAATGCAGATGCGGAAATTGGAGAGCATTCCATTATTAACACCGGAGCCATTGTTGAACATGAAAATAAACTTGCAAATTATGTCCACATCTCGCCTAACGCTACCTTAACAGGAAATGTTTCGCTAGGTGAAGGTGTACATATAGGAGCATCCGCTACTGTTATTCCAGGAATAGAAATTGGTGAGTGGTCGGTGATTGGAGCCGGTTCAACTGTCATCCATCATATTTCTTCTAGTTGCAAAGCGGTAGGATCTCCAGCCAGAGTTATTTATAGCGATTAAACAGAATAAGTAGAAAAGGTGATGACTTTTAATGACTAATTCCAAAATATATCTTTCCCCTCCTCATATGAGCGGAGATGAGAAAAGATATATAGATGAAGCATTTGAAACTAATTGGATTGCGCCACTAGGGACAAATGTAGATGCTTTTGAAAAAGAACTTGCTTCTTATGTAGGGGTTAGTGAAGCGGTTGCAGTAAGTTCAGGAACTGCAGCGATTCATTTGGCCCTTTCTTTATTGGAAGTGACAAAAGGAGATATCGTATTTTGTTCGACTCTTACCTTTGTAGCAAGTGCAAATCCCGTTATTTACCAAGGTGCAGATCCTGTATTCATTGATTCAGAGCCAGAAACATGGAATATGTCACCCGAGGCATTAAAAAGAGCGTTACAGGATGCTTTTATACAAGGAAAGCTTCCCAAAGCAGTGATTGTCGTAAATTTATATGGTCAAAGCGCAAAAATGGATCAAATTCTTTCACTGTGTAATCAATATAACGTTCCTGTCATTGAAGACGCGGCTGAATCACTAGGGTCTACTTATAAAGGAAAAGCAAGCGGTAGTTTTGGTAAGTTCGGCGTATACTCTTTTAACGGAAATAAAATTATCACGACATCTGGCGGAGGAATGCTTGTTTCTAATGATATAGACGCGTTACAAAAAGCGCGCTTTTTAGCAACGCAAGCACGTGACTCTGCTCCTCACTATCAGCATAGTCAGCTTGGGTATAATTATCGAATGAGTAATATTCTCGCAGGAGTCGGAAGGGCACAGTTACAAGTGTTAGAGAACAGAGTAGAAACACGAAGAAAAATTTTCGAGCGTTATTATCAAGAATTATCTGGTTTATCAGGTATTGCATTCATGCCCGAGCTATCAAACACGAAAACAAATCGTTGGCTTACTGTTTTAACTGTTAATGAAAAAGAAGCAGGAACATCTGCAGCAGAGCTGGTACAAGCGTTCACGGAACAAGATATTGAAGCGCGCCCGGTATGGAAGCCCCTCCATATGCAGCCTCTTTTTAAAGGAGCACGTTACTATTCCCATGATGAAAATAAAGACGTAGCCCAACAGCTATTTAAAACCGGCATCTGTCTTCCATCAGGTTCAAGTATGACGGAAGATGAACAAAATAAAGTCATTAAATGCCTAAAAAAAGGATTAGGAGTCTTAAATAAAGAAGGAATCGTCCAATATTAGAAAATATGAGGTAAGGATGAATGATTGGAGACAAAATTCATAAAATCCGCAAAAAAAAGGGACTTACATTATCTGAACTGGCTGAAAGAGCTAATATGTCCAAGTCGTATTTAAGTAATATCGAGCGTAATCTAAATGATAATCCTTCTATTCAAGTAGTTGAAAGAATTGCGGCTGTTTTAAATGTAGATTTACATACACTTATCGAAATTAAGCATGAACCCTCACATTTTTTAGAAAGTGAATGGCTTCATTTCGTAAACGAATTAAAAAAACTGGGGGTTAGAAAAGAACAGCTTTCAGAGTATAAAGCTATTATTGAATTTATAAAATGGCAGAATAATAATGTGGAAAATAAAAGATAGAATATACCAGCACTTATTATTTTTTGAAAAGAGGTATAAAAATGAGTAAAGATATTAAAATACCAAAGATTATTCATTATTGCTGGTTCGGAGGAAAAGAGAAGCCAGACATAGTAAAAAGATGTATAGATACCTGGAAAAACCATTTATCAGACTACGAAATAATAGAATGGAATGAAAAAATTTTTGATATAAATTGTAATTCTTATGTAAAAGAGGCGTATGATTCTAAAAAATTTGCTTTTGTTAGCGACTACGCAAGGATACATGCTTTATATAATTTTGGAGGCATTTACTTAGATACTGATGTTGAAGTTTTCAAATCTTTCGATAATCTATTACACCATGACTCATTTTGGGGATTTGAACAAGAGAATTTTATAGCTACGAGTACAATTGGAGCAGCTAAAGAAAATAAAATAATAAAGGTATTTTTGGATTCATATGGGGAAAAAAGCTTCATCAAAAAGAATGGAAGATTTGATCAATCAACTAATGTAGCAATCGTAACCAAGATTTTAGAAAATATCGGACTGAAAAAGAACGGAGAATATCAAGAAATCGATGGTATAGGAACTTTCTATCCTCAAACATATTTTTCTCCTTACGATTATATAAATTGCAGGAAACAAATTACGAAAGACACATATGCTATGCACCACTTTTATAAAAGTTGGTTGCCGCCTAAAGCTAGATTAAAAAGTAACCTCAAAGTTTTAACTGCTAAAGTAATAGGTGGAGACAATATTGCCAGAATTAGAAAGATAGTTTCTAGAACATAGGGGGGGGAAGATGAATAATATATTAATAGCCTCTTTTGATATGGAAGTTGGAGGAGTCGAAAGAAGTCTAATCAGTATGCTTGAAAATTTTGATTATAAAAATTATACAGTTGATTTGATATTACACAAACATCAAGGGGATTTTCTGAATTTACTTCCAAATAAAGCTAGCTTATTGACGGAAGTTCCTCAATATACAACGTTCAGAAAATCTATAGGTGAAACGATAAAGGATAGGCACTATTCCATTGGAATATCAAGAGTTTTTTCTAAGATAAATGCTGATCTCAAAGGAAGACTGAAAGGAATCGCAGAACCCGGTTACTATCAAATGCAACTCATGTGGAAATATGCATTACCTTTTCTTCCTAAAGTGGAAAAAGAGTATGACGTAGCAATTAGTTATCTATGGCCTCATTACTTTATCGCCGGAAAGGTAAAAGCCAAGAAAAAAATTGCTTGGATTCATACAGACTACTCTACAATTGAACCCGATAAAAAGATGGATTTGAAAATGTGGCAGCAATTCGATCATATAATCGCAGTTTCAGAATCGTGCAAGACTTCGTTTTTAAAAAAATACAGTGAATTAGAAAATAAAGTTTTGATAATGGAAAATATTACCTCTCCTGATTTTATTAAAAAAATGGCAAATGAAGAACTGGAAAATCCAATGATCAGGGATAATCGGTTTAAAATTGTAACAGTAGCAAGATTATCGCATGCAAAAGGAATTGATAATGCTGTTAAAGCGTTGAAGCTATTAAGAGATAAAGGGTACAGTAATATTTCTTGGTACGTAGTTGGATATGGTGGAGACGAAGCTATGATCAAAGAATTAATATCTAAGAATGGCTTAGAAGATAGTTTTATTCTGCTAGGTAAACAAACAAATCCGTATCCATTTATAAAAGAGGCTGATCTATACGTTCAACCGTCTAGGTATGAGGGAAAGGCCGTTACTGTAGGAGAAGCTCAAATACTTACAAAGCCTGTTATGATAACTAACTATCCAACTGCTTCAAGTCAAGTTAAAGATGGATTTGATGGATATATTTGTGAATTATCTATTCAAGGAATAGCACAAGGAATAGAAAGGTTATATAAGAATCTTCAATTGAGAAACACTCTATCTAATAACTGTGAAACTGCAGACTTCAACAACAGTAATGAATTAGAAAAGCTATACAAAATAATGGATATAAATAATAATTATAGCTTTTTAGGCACAGAGAAAGATTCTATAAAAGGAGTGATTTAATGATGAATGTAAAAGTAAGTGTTGTTATACCTGTATACAATGCAGAAAAATATATTACTGAATGCATTGAGTCACTCTTAAACCAGACGCTTAAACAATGCGAATTTATTTTCGTAAATGATGGTTCAAAAGATAATAGTTTGCAAATTATAGAGAACTATAGAAAAAAAGACAATAGGGTAAAATTAATTAATCAAGAGAATCAAGGGGTGAGTATTGCACGAAATAATGGCTTAGAAATAGCTTTAGGGGAATACGTAGGATTCGTGGATGCAGATGATTATATAGAAAAAGACATGTATGAAACATTATATAACTGTACAAAACAATATAATTATGATCTTATTTTATCAAACTTTGAAAGTGAGATAGAAGGGCATAAGTTAATCACTAAATATTCTTTTCCAATTGGGAGCATTCTAGATGAAAGTTATATAAAGGGAGAAATATTGCCTTATTTTCTTAAGGCCGACGACTTAAATACTGCCTGTAATAAACTCTATAGGAATAAAATATTAAAAGAAAACTTTATAAGATTTCCTCAAAATGTTTCACTTGGTGAAGACGGGATGTTTAATATAAGCTTTATAGGGTCTATCGATACTATGATATATATAGATTATACGGGATATCATTACAGAGAGGTTAAAGGAAGTGCCACTAGAAATGTAGCAGAAAAGGACTATTTTCAAAGAGCTTTGGAGGTCTATAGATTAGAATTACCTACAAATTTAATAGGTAACATTAATAAAGTTAAAATACAAAAATTTAAATCATTAAAGCTTATAAGAAGCGTAATGTCATACATACATGTATATTTTGGTCCAGGTAAAGAATTAAGTTTTAAAATGAGATACAGGTATATAAAGGAAATGATAGGCAATAAATGCGTTAAAGAAGCGTTAGCGATTTATTGTAACGAAAATTACAATACAATGGGAAACTATGAAAAATTCATTGTTAATATGATAAAAAGAGAATCAACTTTAGGACTATACTTTGCTACGACGTACAGCAGAGTACGGAATAAATAATATTTGGAGGTATTTTTTAATGAAGGTTATGATGTTTGCCCATGATGGCAGTCTTAATAGAGGGTGTGAAGCTATTGTCAGGTCTTCTAACGATATAATAAAAGAAAAAATAAAAGGAACAAAAATATATTTAGCATCTGGGAAGCCTGAAACAGATAAGATATTAGTTAAATTAGATGGTATCTATGATGCTTCAAAGAAAAATATAAAAAAGTATTCGCTTGATTGGTTATTGTCGTCAATTAAAGTGAAGTTTTTCAATGACGAGTCTTATGCTTTAGGTAAAATTGAACATAACATAATTAAGCATATAAAAGATATAGATGTATTTTTGTCTATTGGCGGAGATAACTACTGTTATGGAGAGCAACCCGGATGGTATGAAATAGATAGAAGAATAAAGGCACAGGGAAAGAAATTAGTTTTATGGGGATGTTCTATTGGCGAAGAAGACATATCGCCAAAAAAACTAGAAGACTTAAAATTATTTGATTTAATACTAGCAAGGGAAACTCTTACTTACAATATCTTGAAAAATAAAGGACTTACGAACGTTAAACTATGTGCAGATCCCGCATTTACAATGGAAAAAGAAGAGATGGAGTTGCCGGAAGGGTGGGAAGAAGGAAAAACAGTAGGATTAAATTTTAGTCCGCTTGTTTGGAATAGAAATAAAGAGTCCCGTGCAGCGGTACGAGATCTTATTAATCACATACTAAATACTACAGATCTAACAATTGCTTTGACTCCCCATGTCATTCAAGAAGGAAATAATGACTATGAAGTTCTAAAAAATTATTATGAGGAATTTGAAAATACAGGAAGAGTTCTATTATTGCCAGAGAATTTAAACGCAATACAATATAAAGGCTATATAGCAAGAATGAAATTTTTTATTGGAGCAAGAACACATGCAACTATCGCAGCTTACTCTTCATATGTTCCTACGATGGTATTAGGTTATAGTGTAAAATCGAAAGGGATTGCTAAGGATCTTTTTGGAGAAGAAAAATTAGTTTTAGGTATTGATGATATTTCTGATAGTGTCAAATTAAAAGCTAACTTTGATCAAATGGTAGAAGAGGAAGAAGTAATAAAAAAACATTTACAGCAATCAGTACCAAGAATTAAAGAAATGTCGTACAAAGCAGTAGATTATTTAAGTAAATTAAATAGATAATTTGAGGTGTAAAATGAAAAAAAATCTATTATTTGTAATACCAAGCTTATCTGCCGGCGGGGGAGAAAAAAGTTTAGTAAATTTACTGTCTCAAATTGATTATAATTCATATAATGTGGATCTATTTTTATTGAATCACAATGGGATTTTTATGGATTATATACCAAAAGAGGTAAAAGTTCTTTGCTTACCTGAATCTTATCATCTGTTTTCTTTACCATTTTATCAATCAATAAAGAAGCTTCTACTAAAAGGTAAAATATCTTTACTATTTAATAGGATCATGTTTGCATTAATAAATAAAAATAATAAAAACATTTCTCAAAAAGAACAATATGGCTGGAAGTATATTTCTGAATCTTTAGAAAAAATTGATAAAAAATATGATGTAGCTATAGGTTTTTTAGAGAAAACATCTACCTACTTTTGTATAGATAAGGTAGACGCTTTAAAAAAAATAGGTTGGATTCATATTGATTATGACAAATTAGGTATGGATCCAAAATTTGATATACGATATTTTAGAAAGCTCAATAATATTATTACCGTCTCAGAAGAATGTGGTAATATTCTGAAAAGTCGTTTCCCTAGTGAACGCAATAAAGTAAGAATCATGTACAATATCGTTTCACCAAAATTGATAAATAAGATGGCTAAACAAGTTAAAATGGGTGTTTATGACAAAAAATGTAATGAGATTGTCATTTTGTCTATAGGAAGGCTACACTATCAAAAAGGATTTGAGTTGGCTATTAAAGCATGTAGAAAATTAGTAGATAAAGGTTTTAATATAAAATGGAACATTATAGGTGATGGCGAAGAGAGAGAGAATCTTACAAAGTTAATTAAAATAAATAATCTGGAAAATCATGTTATATTGTTAGGGTTAAAATCTAACCCATATCCCTACATAAAACAAGCCGATATATATGCACAAACATCAAGGTTTGAAGGTAAATCTATAGCTATAGATGAAGCTAAGATCCTTCAAAAACCTATTATTGTTACTAATTTCAGCACAGCTAGAGACCAAATAACAGACGGTGTCAATGGACTAATAGTAGATATGAATTCAATAGCTATTTCTGAAGGAATTGAACAACTTATAAAAGATTTTGAACTCAAAAAAACCATAATAAGTAATTTATCTAAAGAAGAATTAGGTACAGAAGAAGAAATAAATAAGTTGTATGAAATATTATAGAGGGTGACTATTAATGAAAAAAAATCTATTATTTGTAATGAATAATTTAAGCTGTGGGGGTGCCGAAAAGGCTCTTATTTCTTTATTAGAAACCATAGATTACTCTAAGTTTAATGTGGACTTATTTTTATTTAAACATGAAGGTTTATTTTTTTCGAAAATACCTAAACAAGTAAATTTATTAAAAGAGCCTTATGAATATAAATATTATGACATGCCTATAAAAAGAGCAATAATAAGTTGTATTAAGAAAGGCAGACTTAACATAGCTTTATCAAGGTTAAAAGCTGGTTTCATATTTAAAACTGAACAAAACAGAGTTAGGTGTGAACAAAGAGTCTGGAAATATATATGTAATTCTTTAAAAAGTATAAATAAGAAGTATGATGTTGCAATTGGTTACCTGGAAAAAACCCCCATTTACTTTTGTGTAGACAAAGTAAATGCAAAAAAGAAAATAGGATTTATTCATAATGATTACGACAAACTTGGAATGGACCCTGAAATTGATCAAAAATATTTCGATAAACTGGGCAACATTGTTACAGTATCTGAAGAATGTGCTAGTGTTTTAAAACAACGATTTCCTGTATACAAAGACAAAGTTGAAGTGATGTATAATATTGTTTCACCGAAAGTAATAAATAAAATGTCATCGAACCATTTGAACATAAAATACCGTGGAGTAAATTTAGTTTCATTAGGCAGGTTACATCAACAAAAAGGGTTTGAGCTGGCGATAGAAGCATGTAAGAATTTAATTGATAGCGGTTATAAAATAAAGTGGCATGTAATTGGAGAAGGGGAGGAAAGAACTAAGCTAGAAAAGCTAATTAAAGCCAATAGGCTTGAAGAGAACTTTATACTGTTAGGTCTTAAAGAAAACCCATATCCATACATAAAAAATGCAGATATTTATGTTCATCCTTCCAGATTTGAAGGTAAATCTATAGCTATTGATGAAGCAAAGATACTTAATAAACCAATTGTAGTAACTAACTTTACTACAGTTAAAGATCAAATTAAAGATCAGGAAACTGGATTAATTGTAGATATGACATCATCATCAATTGCTGAGGGAATCAAAAGATTGCTTGATGATGATCATTTAAGAGGAAAATTAACAAACAATTTGTCAAAAGAAAAGCTGGGAACTGAGTCTGAAATAGAAAAGTTATATAAATTGTTTAATGCAGGATAGGAAAGGACATAGAAATGATTATTCAAACAAGTGTTTTTTTATTAATTACTCTAATAGTAATAGTTATACTAATAGATATTATTCCTATATTTAAAGACTGGTTGGGGCGGATTCACATAGGGAGATATGACAATAAAAACATCTGGAATAAATTAATTACTGAGAAAGCAGTTAGTTGGTTAAATGATACCCCAAAGATAAAGGTAACCGATAATACACGCTTAATTGTATTAGATATGTTAAAAGGAAATTATACTAAAAGTGCTATACAGCACTGGCAAGAGGCATCAATATTATTAGGTTTATCAGAATATTTAAAAAGTATTGAAGATCACAAAGCTGAAAATGAGATAGTAAAGTTTTTAAACAAAAAGTTTGATAGTGCAGGTCAATGGATAAAGAAGCCTGTACATGTAGATGGGGCAATATTGGCTTATGCTGTCATGAAATTGGACTTTATAGAAACTGATACGTACAGAAAAGCATTGGATTATACATGGGAAATGATAAAAGAGCATATAGGCGAAGAAGGCACAGTTGAATATAGGAAATCTATGCCGGGCTACAGATATGTAGATACGATAGGTTTCATATGTCCTTTTTTAATTGCTTATGGAACAAAATATAATAAAGGTGAATGCATAGAATTAGCAGTAAAACAAATTAAAGAGTACGAACGATATGGCATGTTAGAAATATACTCTATCCCGTGTCACGCTTATAAGGTAGATAATAAAATACCCTTAGGATTATACGGTTGGGGAAGAGGTCTTGGCTGGTATGCTATCGGTCTTATAGATTCATGGGCCGAACTGCCAACCGATAGTAGACATAAATCGATACTAGAAGAAAGTGTGAAAAAATTCGCTAAAGCTGCTATGAGCTTTCAGCAGGATAACGGAAGCTGGAACTGGACTGTCACTAGAAATGAATCTAGAGCGGATTCTTCTACCACCGCCACCTTAGGCTGGTTTTTAATTAATGCTTCAAAAATTGATGGGATTTCCAAAGAATGTCTAGACAGCACTACCAAAGCCATAAATTATCTGATGAGCGTTACAAGAAGAACTGGAGAAGTTGATTTTTCTCAAGGAGATACAAAAGATATAGGGGTGTATGCAATGTTATTCAATATACTGCCATTCACGCAAGGATTTTGCATAAGAATGATAAATGCTATATCTATTACAAAGAAGTAAAATGCGAATAGAAAATCTTATTGAAACAGGAATGAAACTTGGTGATAATTGGTTAATTAAGACGGGAATAATATTTGTTTACTCTCATATACAATGTCCTTCCAGCACCTCAAGTGTATTTAGCGGTGCTAGAGCTTTAATTATATCAGAAGTAACTAATAATAAAAATTCAATAGTTATTACATGGAATTTATAGGATCATAGTAACGAATTCTTTAACAGGAAACGTAACCTAGAAAAAATCCCTAAAAATTTAATGATACTAAAGCTAATATATAAGAAAGTAATTATACTATAAAAGAAAATGTATCACGTATCAGTCAGAATAAAATGCATGAACAGCTAAAAAGATGAAATAGTTTTTATTAAATAGGTTGTTAAATATACAGGAGAGTATAAATTTTATATTTCTTATACATGTGACCTAAAGGAGAGCAAATGAGAACTAAACATTCAATTATTAACATAGCAACGGGTTTAGGGAATCAAATTATTATTACATCATTAAGCTTTATTTCAAGAACGGTATTTATAACATATTTAGGGGTCGAATACTTAGGAATCAGTGGGCTCTTTACTAGTATATTAGCAATGTTAGCATTAGCTGAAGCGGGTGTAGGCTCAAGTATTGTTTATAGCCTTTATAAACCAGTAGCAGAAAATGATCAGGAAAAAATAAATGTTCTAATGAACTTATATAAGAAAGCATATATGGTGATTGCCTTAATTGTATTACTGGTGGGCTTATCGATCATGCCATTTCTTGAACTTTTTACTAAGGATACTAGTGTAGAAAACATTCATTTAATCTATCTAATCTTTTTAATTAATACTGTTTTACCATACTTGTACTTACACAAAAACAACTTTTTAAGCGTATGTCAAAAAACATATATGATAACAGGAATCTACTCTATATCTTCGATTGCATCTGTTTGCCTTAAAATAGGTATATTATATTATACTAAAAACTTTATTTTATACTTAGTTGCAGATTGTTTTATAACAATAGTTACATCTGCTGTTTTAGCCATTATTGTAAATAAAATGTATCCATTTTTGAAAAATAAAGTAACCAGAAAATTAGACAGCGAAACTAGAAGCAACATTATTAAAAATATAAAGGCTATTGTCTTGCAAAATATTGGAACCTATCTTGTGTTTGGTACTGACAATATTATTATATCTACATTTGTAAGTGTCACAGCAGTTGGGTTGTATTCTAATTATAATATGCTAATAGAAATTTGTAGGACTTTTGTAAATCAAGTTTTTAGTAATATTTATCATAGCGTTGGAAATTTAATAGCACAAGAAACTAAAGAGAAGGTTTATAGCATTTATAAAGTAACTATGTTATTGAGCTTCTGGCTATATTCAACTCTGGGTATTTTGCTACTAATCATGTTAGAACCGTTCATTGCTATTTGGATAGGATCCAAATTTTTAATGAGTAAAGGTGTAGTAATAATACTAATTATTATTTTTTATGAAAGAGGTATGAGAAATTCAATTTCTACAGTGAAAACAACTTCAGGAATTTTTCATGAAGACAGGTTTGCCCCTTTATTTCAGGCAGCTGTTAATCTAGTTATTTCAATTATTGTGGTTCAGCACATAGGCATTGCAGGTGTTTTTATCGGAACTCTTATTAGTGCCCTAGTCGTGCCTTTTTGGGTAACACCTTATTTAGTCTATAAAAAAGTATTTAATAAACCCATAATAATGTATTTCGTAAGATATTTTTACTTTACAATTATAGCTACAGGAACCTATTTTACGACAAATTTAGTGTGGAGTCTTATAGAACCCGACACTTTCGTAACATTAGTTTTAAAGGGAATTATCTGTTTAATAACTATCAATACGATATATATATTAGTTTTTTACAAAACCAAGGAGTTCAAATATTTATTTAATATAATTAAAAACATAATGGGAACGATATTAGAACGATTTAAAATAAATAAAAAAGTTACTTATAAAAGTTAAATGTTAGTTTTAGCGGTAATAATAATTTCATCATTATAGTATGTAATAAATAAAAACAATAAGATAAAAGAGTACTCATTATTGCAAATGAAAAATGAGGAATATATTAAAATCAAGAAAAGTAATAAAACTTCAAATTTAGATTGTATCTAAATAATGGTTTGTAGAGAAAGTGGCAAAATTAAAAAAGAAAAGAGTAAAGAGTAAAGAAATAATTGCAGAAATATAGAAGACTAGAATGATTTAATTATTAAAGGTATTCTAGTCTTTTTGAATTATTATTTTAGGGAAATTAAAAATGTAATCATATTACTTAAGCGCATTAAAGTTAAGGGCTAATTCTTCAGGAGTTAATATTCTATTATAATATGCTACATTTTTAAATAAAACTGGTACTGCTTTATCGCCTATAATGAGCGGGAGGGAGGAAGGTTTAGTATAAACGTTATTAGCTATTCCTGCTTCCGAGACTTTAACATTATTGATATACATTAACAATGCTGTGCCGGTTCTTATTACATCAATGTGATAATACAAAGATTCATCTGCATACTGAGGAGAGGTAACGGTTGTGTTAGCGGTATTTCCCCATATAGAAAACCCAAAAGCATTATTTCCATTGCGTTCTAACAATATTTTATTTTGAGATCCACCCAATTCATATCTGCTAATTAAGTCACCAAATTTAGGTACTTTTGCAGTAAAGGAAACGGTAAATGTATCATTCACCATAAAATAGCTGTCCGGATTTTCAATAATTAAATTGTTGGAAGGATTATCTTTATATAAAATAAGGCCATTTGTTACGTAGTTAGCTGATACGGCTGAAGTCTCTACTGTAACACTAATACCATCAGAAACATTTCCGTTTATATCTTTTGATTTTACAGTTAACTTATATTGTATATTTGCTTTTAATCCAGTTATACTGTAATTCGTAGTTGTAACATTTCCATTTAATAAGACAGAGTCCTGGTATATTTCGTAACTTGCAACATCAGAGGATAAGCTTCGAGTCCAAGTTAATCCAATCGAGTCTGAAGTGATACTGCTTGCTAATAAGTTTGAAATCTCTTCTGGCGGTGTGGTATCTTGTGAAGTAGTAACTATGATAGAAATACCAGATGATTTATTTCCTGCTTTGTCTACCGTTTTAACAGTAAATGAATATTGACTTGCAGCTAGAAGACCATTAACAGTATACGTAGTACTGTTAATGGACCTTATAAGTGTATCCCCGTTATATACTTCATAATTTAATACATCGTTAGAAGTACTAGCTGTCCAGGATAAATCTACTTTATCATTAAACGGTGCAGCAGTTAAATTTGTAACATTGGTTGGAGGAGTTTTATCTATATTAAACTGAACTGATTTAACTTTACTTTGATTACCAGCAGCATCTACTGCAATAACTTTTAGGGTAGTGGGATTTGAAAGTTTAAGGGGCGTAGAATATTGAATACTAGATGTAGTTGGAAGCGTTCCGTCTAAGGTATAGTAAATAATTGCATCTTCATTTGCTAATAATGTTACCGTTTTATCTGTATTATATATTCCCCCATTAGGGTTAACAGTTACCCTAGGTGCATTAAGGTCAGCTGTGGAATTAGTGATATCAATGTTTTCTAATAACAAGGTTGTTCCAGGATTTTTATTTACAGTCATAGCTGTATTAAGAAGGGTACATCTTGTAATTAAATATCCTTTTTTTAGTTCTAGCCAGTACCCATCAACTATAGAATTTTCTAAATAGCAATGGTTCAAAATTGTTTGGGTGTTGTTATCAGTTTTACTGAGCTTTACGTTAAAAAATGAACAATTATCTACAGTAGAATTTATTAAAGTTGCATCGATATTTCTAAATAGGCTGTTTTTAATATTAACTTTTGTTTCTGGGAAAGCTGAATCACCAAATTTTAAGTCAGGACTAATTGACTTGTTTCTATTTCTGATGAATTGACTATTTAATACATTACAATCTTTAATATTCGCACTACCGTCTATAATAGTTAAACCGTCAACTGTTAACGGCCTGCCTACATAAATATTAGATCCGTTTCCATTAATACTTACACTATGATTTTTAAGTGTGACATTCTGAATAATGCTACCTGCTGCAGTTACTGCAAAGCCGGGTGTTGTTCCACCACTATTCCAGTCTCTTTCAATAACAACATTATTAATATAGCACCTTCCATAATTAAATCGACTAACATTAAATCCCCACTCGCCGGAATCATAAAAGGTGACAGGAGGGCCATCTTCAGTTTCAGATACTTGAAAAGAATTAGTAGTACGATTTACAACATAGTATATTTTGTCGACACTAATACTGCTAGGAACCTTTCCTACCCATTGTTCAAAACAAATTTTAGCCGTATTTCCCATACCGTGATTATTGATAATAAAAGAACTCGTTGAAACATCAACTGTAGGCGTACCAAAATAACCATAGTTGGCATTTCCATAAAAAATGCCATTATTTAAACGTATGTCTTGAATAACAGAACCTCTAACGTCCATTAATCTAAGATTAGACTGTTGACCAACTAAGCCATTTACATAATTGTCACCAGATACAATAAATTCTGTATTAATAAAAGTATTATTTAAATACTTTATATACATGTTTGTAGGATAAGAACTAACTCCTCCAACATTCCAACCTTCGAAAATATTATTTTCTACGGTTACATGGTTACCATCTGCGTTCACAAAGTGGCCTCTTTCATTATCGTGAATATGATTGTTAAAAATGTATAACCTAAAGTTCAGCTCTAGACCATCTTTATTATAGTAAGGCTGTTTATATGGTATGTTGCTTTCACCTACCATAGACTCAATATCTATTGCAAACATAGGAGGAATTCCATTGCGAAAGTCTGATGTAACATTATCATCTGCTTTACCTATATGATGAATCTTATTATCATAAATGTATACATCGTTTGCTGAAGCAAGAGTAATACCTTGTCTTCTACAGTGGTGTATATCACAGCCATGAACCCAAATGTGGTGTCCCATTTCGTTCTGAGTATAGTCAGATGAATTAGTTCGGTATTGTAACCAACCTGTTGAAACAGCATCTCCAGTACAATCACATATCTCTGTGTTTTTAATTTCTACATGATTTGAACCTGCTATTTCGATTCCTTGTCCCCATTCATGAGTATATCTTTCATTATCAACTTTCGCAGTAATAGCCGCAATTTGATTATCCGTTAATGGGGTATTAGTAATATCAATAGTGAAAACCATTTTGTTGTTTGCTCCAATATTAGGCTGTAAGAGCCATCCTCTGCCTGTTGGTGATGATGGAGCAAATTGTCCATTATTTCTAAAACCAACTAATGTGTTATTAGAAACTGTGTCTTTGTACTGATAAAAGCTATAGCCTTTAGATACATCTATCCCTTCGATTTTCCATAGCCTAAAATTGTTTAAAAGTCCCGGATCCTTAAATCTATCAATTATTTCACTTCTTATGAAATTAAGATTATCGTTTAATGATCCATCAGGGTTGATTCCACCCCGAACAAATTTCACACCAATTTCGTAATAATGTGTTTTTCGGTCTCCGATTATCTTACCGCCAGAAATCTTTACGTTTTTGACATCTTTAACTTGAAAAATACTGTAGCCTGGAGAACTGTTACCTTCTAATTCTAGTATGCAACCATCTGCCATTTCAAAGTGAAGGTCATTTACCATATTAATACATGTGAAGGATAATGAAGCAGCATCTTGCCATACCCATGGTTTTAGCTTTAGTTTATAAAAACCACTAGGTAATATTACATGGTTAACGCCTTGAGACTTAGCCCAAATAATTGCATCATTGATACCCTGGGTAGTAGTTTTCGAAGAAGTTCCATCGTTTTTAATATTCCACCTATTGAGTTCAATTACATAAGGAGATGAGGATATTGTACCTGATAAATTTGTTGCTGGTTTCCAAATGCCGGCTTCATATTTGAGAACATCCCCATTTTTAGGTGATAATGTAGATATATCTACGTCACTCAACTCATCTAAACTAGTGGCTCCGTGATTGTCACTAATTTTTCTTTCTATTTCATTAATTGCATTAACTAAATTTTCTTTATCGATAGTTGTTAAATTTGATAAAAGCCCAATTTCACTTTTATTTGCTATTTGGATATTACCAGAATCAGAACCGATAAATAATTCGGCTGTATCTGTGCATAATCCAAATTCCCCAATACCTAAAGTTGGTAAATCCTTCTTTAAACTACTGCTGATTTGTATCTTATATGCCAATGCAAATCCCCCCGTTAATTGTTATAGCTTTAATAAAAAGAGATGCTCATCTTTATTTTTTCCTTATAATATTAAATTCGAAATTTCCTCTTATTGCTTGGACTAAACGGTAATTATTGTGAAATTATGGTGAATTCATGTGTTAATTAAAATATCATTTGAAATTTTCTTCTGAGTCATTGACATCTGATGTAAATAAGATATAATTTACCTATATTGTTCTTTATAAAGAACAATATAGGTTGGATAGAGAAATTGATTTGGAATTTATAAAGTTAAATTAAAACGATTTAAGATATAAAAGTAAATTATTTTAAATCTTAGTTCTTTAAAAAGAATAAGTTCTATCATGATACATATTTGAAAGGGAGAAAATCATGAGTGCAATTGCTGGTATTTATCATTCTAATAATGAACCTGTACCTGTCGAGCATGTGAATAGAGTTATGCAATCTTTACAAAAATATCCTGCTAATGATATTCAAATATCGCATAAGAAAAATATCTTTCTTGGTTGCCATGCACAATGGATTACACCGGAATCAGTGGGAGAGCAGCAGCCTTATTGTGATTATGAAAGGCAGCTAGCAATTACAGCTGATGTCATTATCGACAATCGAGATGAATTATTCGAGAAACTGCAGGTTAAATACATTGAAAGAAAAGCGATGACGGATAGTCAATTAATCTTACTTGCCTATTACAAGTGGGGAGAGGAGTCCCCAAAGTATTTAGTAGGTGATTTTGCTTTTGTAATTTGGGATGAGAGAAAGCAAATACTCTTTGGTGCGAGAGATTTTTCAGGAAGTAGAACCCTTTACTTTTATCATGATACAAATAGATTTGCTTTCTGCACTACTATAGAACCATTGTTATCCCTTCCCTATGTAGAAAAGAAATTAAATGAACAGTGGCTTGCGGAATTTTTGGCAATTTCTGGAATGGTTGATGTAGTAGACGCATCACTAACCCCTTATAAAAATATAGCACAGATGCCCCCTGCACACAGTATTACCGTAATGGAAGAAACAGTAAAGGTTAAGCAATATTGTACATTAACTTCCGTCCAAACATTAAAATTGAAATCTAATGAAGAGTATATAGAAGCGTTTCAAGAAGTGTTTCAAGAGGCAGTTACTTCACGTTTACGCACTTATCGTCAAGTTGGAGCTCAGTTGAGTGGAGGTTTAGACTCAGGTTCAATTGTTAGTTTTGCTGCAAAAAGTCTTAGTGGGACACATAAGCAACTATATACATTTAGCTATGTTCCTCCTAATGATTTTAAAGATTTTACACCTAAACACTTAATGCCAAACGAAACGCCCTTCATTCAATCAACTGTACAGCATATAGGTGGTATCAAAGATCATTATTTAGATTTTGAAGGAAGAGATTCCTATTCGGAAATTGATGATTTTCTCAACACTATGGAAATGCCTTATAAATTTTTTGAAAATTCTTTCTGGTTAAAAGGGATGTTTGAGAAGGCTAGTGAGGAAAATGTAGGAGTGCTGCTAAATGGCGGTAGGGGGAATTTAAGCATATCCTGGGGTTCAGCTATTGATTACTATGCTCTTCTTTTAAAAAAATTAAAATGGATTCGATTAGCTAGCGAACTTCACCACTATAGCCACAAAGCTGGAGGAAGTAGATTTCGAAGAATCCCAGTTATTGCAAGAGTAGCGTTTCCTTTTATTGAGCGACTTTTTCCACTAGGAGATTCATATGAGTTTCCGATGCTGATTAACCCAGAATTTGCAAAAAGAACAGGTGTTTTTCATAAGCTGCAAAACTACGGTATAGATGAAACAGGATGGTTTTCAGCAACAAATATATATGAACAGAGAAAAAGGCATTTTGAAGATATTTTTCATTGGAATGCAAGTAATACACTTGCAACCAAATTATCTTTGCGTTACCCATTATGGAAGCGGGATCCCACCAATGATCTTAGAGTGATTCGTTTTTGCTTGTCTTTGCCTGAGGAACAGTATGTTCAAAAAGGAATGGATCGAGCTCTGATTCGAAGAGCAACAGAAAAGCTTTTACCTGATACAGTGAGGTTAAATCAACGAATTCGTGGTGTTCAAGGTGCGGATTGGGTCCATCGTATGATGCCGCACTGGAGTGAATTTACGGATGAGCTGCACCAACTTAGTAAAGATCAAACAATTCTTGAATTTTTAGATGGGAAAGGAATAAAAGAAGCGATGTCTAATATTCATGAAGGCGTGCATGCAAAGCATGCAATTAATCCTTATTATAAGATAATGATGCGTAGTTTAATCGTACATCGCTTTATAAAAAAATTTAATTGAGAGGAGGTGAGATGATGAAGAAAGAGTGGCAAATACCTGTATTGGAAACGTTAGATATTACAATGACAATGGCTTCTACAGTCTATGGTCCTTATACGGATGAAGCATATGTACCAGGTAAAGATGTTGATAAAGATAACCCTGGTACATGGAAACGTTTTACGAGTTGAGACAAATAAAATATAAAATTTGATCTTATATTAACCTCTCTTGTTTCATTTTTCTCGAATTTTTGAAAGCCCCTTATACATAATAGTGTATTTGGGGTTTTTATTTTAAAAGTTAGAGTGAGGTGCTAAATTCTGATTTTCATATCCTAATGAAATAAATAAAATAGGCAGTTAAGTAAGTTATTGTTTAGAATATTTATTACTCAAGATATAGGTAGTAATTTTAAGTGATTGACACCATCAAGAAAAGGTGATAACTTTATTTTAGATATTGTTCTTTATAAAGAATAACTTTGTTTTAACTAAGCGATTTTTTCTAACATATTCACGTAAAAGTATTTTTTTTATCTTTTTTGTTCTTTATAATGAACTTAAGTGTGTGATTTTATTAGGTAATGACTATGTTGTTGAAAAAGTACAGGAGGGTATCTATTATGAAAAAATTATTTGCAAACAAAGGTGAGTCTCAATGATAGATACTACCAAAAAGGTTGTGTATGAGGCATTTGGATTAAAATTACTCAGTGAAATTCCTTTACCTGAACTACCTGAAATAAGTATCTCGGGAGGATCAGTAGAAATCATAGTTAAGAAGGGGGATTTAACCACACTATGGTCGGAAAAAAATAAATCAGGCGCGTATTTTATCGTGAAAGAAAACCTGTGTATGTTTAAAGTTCCTGGTTTAGCTATTTATCTAATTCAAGATGGTAAAGAGATTACGGTTTCTCCGACAGAGGGCTTTAATGAAGACTTGAGTCGGCTATATATTCTAGGAACATGCATGGGAGCATTATTAATACAAAGAAAAATCTTCCCGTTACATGGAAGTGCTATAGCTATTGATGGAAAGGCCTATGCAGTAGTAGGTGAATCGGGTGCAGGAAAATCAACGCTTGCCTCTGCTTTTCTAAAGAGAGGATATCGGCTTCTAAGTGATGATGTCATACCCGTAACGTTTACTGAAGAGAATATTCCTATTGTAACGCCAGCGTATCCACAACAAAAATTATGGCAGGAAAGCTTGACTCAACTTGGAATGGAATCAACTTGTTACCGTCCAATCTTTGACCGGGAAACCAAGTTTACTATTCCAGTAGAATCTCAGTTTGCCACCGAAGCTTATCCTCTTGCTGGTATATTTGAATTAATTAAAAACGACAGTAATGAAATTAAAATTCAGTCTATTGAAAAATTAGAAAGGCTTCATATGCTTTTCAACCATACATACCGTAATTTTTTCATTGAACTCTCTGGTTTAATGAAATGGCACTTTGATGCATCAGCAAAAATTGTTAATAAAGTTGACCTTTACCGATTGCATCGACCAATCTCTGGTTTTACGGCTTATGATTTAACAGACTTAATTTTAACTACAATAAAAAGGAGAGAAAACAAATGATTAAAAATCAAGACATTTCGATGAATCAATTAGTTAGTCAAGAAACAGGCCATATCGTCAGTGACATGGATGGAGAAAAAGTGATGTTAAGTATCAGCAATGGTAAGTACTATAATTTAGGTGAAATAGGTGGAGAAATATGGGAGAAAATTAAAGAACCCATTTCAGTAAGCGAATTAATTTCTACATTAGTAACTCAATATAATGTCGAACAATCCGATTGCGAAGAACAAGTCATTGCTTTTTTAAGTGGGCTTATAAAAGAAGGTTTAATTCAAGTAGCAGAGAATAATCGCTCTTAGTTTCAATGTTTTTTTATCCGTGGGAGGGAAAAATGAAAATTTTGCGAAAAATAACGGTTTTTTTAAAATTGAACATGAGAGCAAAACTGTTGTTGATAGAGGCATTTATTTATTTAGGATGGGCCCGTTTTCTTAAAACGTTACCTTTTTCTAAAATATCTCCTTCCTTAGGACAGCAAATGAAGGAAACAGCGTTCACTACTAGTTCATCCGATGATAAAGTTCTAAAGGATATAGCCCAATCTCTTCATATTATGAGCCGTTACACTTTTTGGGAAAGTCAATGTCTCGTTAAAGCAATTGCAGGAATGAAGATGTTAGAAAAACGGAAGATTGAAAGTACACTTTATTTAGGTACTGCTAAAGATGAAAACGGAAAATTAATTGCACATGCATGGTTGCGCAGCGGTCCATTTTTTATTTCCGGTGCAGAAGGTAAAGCGAAATTTACCGTTATAGCTAAGTTTGCAAAGGAAATCAGTGTGAAAAAGCGTGAAGGAGAAAATTATGGATAACATACTCAACTTAGACCGCATGCCTAAGGAATTAAAACTAATTCTTGAATTATTGAAGGAAGGGAATGAACAATACCTTGAAAAATATAGCGAAGGATTATGTCGAGATATTGACTGGAACCTTTTTATCAAACTGACGCTGCATCATCGTGTTTATCCAGCGATAAATTTCAAAATAAAAATGTTGGATGCGGATGTAGTCCCAACCTATGTAGTTCAATTTTTAAATAGACAATATAAAAGAAATACATTTCAAATGCTTCGTTTAAGTGCAGAAATGGAAAAAGTTAGCCTGCTCTTTTCTAAACATCAAATACAGACTCTATTTTTAAAAGGTCCCATTTTGGCTAAATGTTTGTATGGAGATATCTCTCTTCGTACTTCCAGTGATTTAGATTTCCTTATTCCAATTCAAGATCTTGCGAAAGCAGAAGACCTTTTAGTAAGTCTTGGATATGAAAAGGATGATTATATTCACACTGTATTAAATGACTGGAAGTGGAGGCATCATCATGTCACATATATTCATCCTCATACAGAAATAAAACTAGAAATTCATTGGAGATTACACCCAGGTCCTGGAAAGGAACCATGTTTTGATGAACTATGGAAGCGAAAAGAGAAAAGTTCAATTACCAGTTATCCTGTGTACTTATTAGGCACAGAAGACCTATTTCAATTTCTTGTGGCTCACGGAGCGCGTCATGGCTGGTCTCGCCTTCGCTGGCTGATTGATATTCAGCAAATAGTGAAAAGAAAAATTGATTGGGTAAAACTTTATACTTTATTTACGACTTATCATAATCCTTATGTAGGGGGACAGGCAATTATTTTGGCCTCACAGTTGTTAAACGTGAGGGTAGAAAAAAAAATGAAACCTTTATTAATAAGCAAACGATCCCAAAAACTAGCTCAAGAGGCAGTCTTTTATCTTGAAACTATGATAAATTTACATACTGATTCCGTGCCTGAATATGTATCCAAATATCATAGTCGCCATTTATTCTCATTAATGTCTGCTCAACAAAAACTTTTCTTTACCGCAAGTTTATTGCATCCTTACCCTGAAGATGCAGAGATGTTACCTTTGCCTAAAAAACTTCATTTCTTATATTTTCCTTTGCGTCCTGTTTTATGGGCTTGGAGGAAGACTAAAAAAGATGAGTTACGTAAGGGGAGAACATAATGAAACAGCTTGTATACTTCTTGAAGCAAATACGTTCGTTTGCTGGCAAAAGGCTCTATATTAACCTCTTAGCAACGGTGTTTATGAGTTTACTTGAAGGTATCGGGATTTTATTATTAATTCCGATGATTAGCTTAAGTGGTATCGTGGATTTTGATACAGGAGGACCATCAATTTTAAGGGTATTTTCATTTTTACAAAATACCCCTGTATCTATGACCTTGCTTCTAATTTTGAGTATTTATGTGTTAATAGTTACTGGTCAAACTATATTACAACGACAGATAACGATTCAAAATAGAGTCATTCAGCTCGGTTTTCTTAGACATATGCAAATGGAGACTTATAGCACCTTACTTCATGCGAACTGGGAGTTCTTTATAAAAAAAAGAAAGTCAGATCTTATTAATATAGTACTTACAGAAATTGCTCGTACTAGTGGAGGAACAACCTCGTTTTTGCAGTTTATAGCTTCTCTTATATTTACGTGCATACAAATTGGGCTGGCATTTTGGCTTTCACCTAAAATAACTCTTTTTGTATTGCTTTGCGGTGTAGTGATTATCTTTCTGAACCGTAAATTTCTCAAACGATCGCTGACATTGGGCAATAGAAACTTTGAGCTGGGAAAAAGCTATCTTGCAGGGATAACCGATCAGATTAACGGAATTAAAGATATTAAAAGTAATACTTTAGAAGAATCGAGAATGAACTGGTACCGATCAATTACAGAAGAAATGAAAAATGAGCAAGTTGAATATACTAAGCTAAATACAACGTCACAATCTTATTATAAAATATCATCTGCTGTATTAGTTGCAGCCTTTATATATGCTGCAGTGAAGTTGTTTCATGCTGAAGCAAGCCAATTAATGCTTATCATTCTTATTTTTTCACGATTATGGCCAAAAGTCGCCGGTATTCAAGCCTCTATGGAACAGATTGCGACAACTCTACCAGCATTTAAAGCTGTGAAAGCCTTGCAAGATGAATGCAAAAATGCAAGAGAATTTGAAAAAGAAGCTAATCAAAGTGTCGAACCAGTTCAATTTAAAAAAGACATTCAGTGCAGAAACGTTTATTTTCGCTATAACCAAGGTGCATCTTACGCTTTGCAGCATATTAATTTAATCATTCCATCTAATCAAATGACAGCTTTTGTAGGTCGGTCCGGTGCTGGGAAAAGCACGCTGATAGATTTGTTGATGGGACTTAATCAGCCTGAAAAAGGTCAGGTTTTAATTGATGGGATTCCGTTATCAAAAGATAATTTATTATCGTTAAGACGAGCTATTAGCTATGTTCCACAAGATCCTTTTTTGTTTAATGCGAGTATAAGAGAAAATTTATTGTTAGTAGAACCTAACGCAAGTGAACAGCAAATGTGGGAAGCGCTTGAGTTTTCATCGGCTGCAGAATTTGTAAGGAGGCTTCCGCAAGGTCTAGATTCATTAATTGGAGACCGAGGAATTAAGCTTTCAGGAGGAGAAAGGCAGCGGCTTGTGCTAGCCCGTGCTATTTTACGCAATCCATCTATTTTAGTCTTAGACGAAGCAACGAGCGCGCTTGACACGGAAAATGAAACGAAAATTCAAGAAGCATTGGAACGATTAAAAGGAAAAATGACGATTATTGTTATTGCTCATCGTCTGTCTACAATCCGTAATGCTGATCAGGTTATCGTGCTGGAGCAAGGTGAAATTATTCAACAAGGCGGCTTTACTCAACTTGCTGAAGAAAAGAGTAATACATTTAGTCAATTACTAGGAAAACAAATGGAAGTTGCTCATTAGACCGTTACTAAACAGCAGTGAGTTAAATTTTTAAAACCAATCGTTCTTAATAAAGAACTAATTGAAAGGTGGTGATCATATGCAAGAGAAGACTTATAGCGCTCCAGAAGTGTTAAATCATCAGCCAATCCGTTTTGAAACCGCTCAAAGCTGGAATCCTGGAAAAGGAAACTTAGATCATCCTGGAAAAGGAAACAATGGTTCCAACTGGCCGTCTACGAATCCAAATCCTACTCCAGGTGGTGCAGGTGCCCCAGGAAAAGGAAAAGGGAAAAATAAATAAAATATTTTTTAGCTATTTTATTTACTTAATACAGCAATATATAAAGCAGAAAGTCAATGGTGTTCCATTGACTGCTGTTTTAAGAGAAATTGATTGAGGAGACGAATAATGAAGACGTTGCATACAAAAATAGGGGATCACTATATTGATATTAAAACAGAATTTGATGACGTATGGAAAATACTCAAACAATATTTTTTATGTGTTAGTATAGCCGAAAACCAGCCGGATCTGACCGTCACAATCACAAATGGCTATGGTGTTTCGTTTCAAGATTATGAAGTCGCTATAGAAGAAAAACTCAATACAATTACTTTTAAAAGAGCAGACTATTTAATTGAAGTAGATTCAGAGTATAAACTGGCTAACGTAGCTATCCACGATGAATTGGCTTTAAAACATGCTCTTATGAACTTATACAGTTCGTTCATCGTTCATCATAACTGGGGGATTCTTCTCCATTCATCGTGTGTTATTAACAGCGGTAAGGCGCATATTTTTACAGGGCATTCAGGAGCCGGAAAGTCGACTGCAGCAAAGTTATCAATGCCAAGGGAACTTCTTTCTGATGAAGCTACGATTTTAAAGATTACAGAAGGGAGTGTAACAGTTTTTAACTCACCGTTTAGGAGTGAGTTAAAAGCCAAGGGAAGTGAAAAAAACACACCTTTAGAAAGTATTCAGCTATTGCATCAGTCACTATCTAATCAACGGATAGAGGTAAGGAGAATAGAAGCGTTGATGAAGCTAATAGATAAAGTGTTTTACTGGTCTTATAAACCTGAAGAAACGAAAACAATCATGGTCCTGTTAAAACTGTTAGTTAAACAAGTTCCTGTGTATGAGCTTCATTTTCAAAAAAATAATACATTTTGGGAGTTGATGTCATCGTGACAAGTTATATTCAAAAAGGCGGTTATGAAGTAATGGAAGTAGACTCAGAGTGGGTGATTTTAAATCCGCAGGCCTATACAGTGACTACTTTAAACGAAGTAGGAGGCTACTGTTGGAAGGTAATAGAAAATAAAAAAACGCTTGCGGAAATTATTAAAGCTGTTGCAGCCTATTACAATACAGAAGCTGAATTGATTAAAGGAGATATACAGCATTTTTTAAATAAGTTAATTGATTGCGGCCTTGTTGAACAGTATGCAAGCTGATGATAAGCAGGGGCATATACTAAAAGCTTTGATTGATCGGAATGGATTACTTGAACTTCCTGCTGAAGGAACGAGTATGTATCCTCTTATTAAACGAGGAGATATTTGCCGGTTTACTTCAATAAAGCATTCTCCGCTAAAAAGAGGAGACATTGTTTTATTTGAAAGTCCAGCTAATAAACTCATTGCTCATCGACTTTTAAACTGTTCCTACGTTCAAGAAGAAGAATGTTATATTTTTAAAGGTGATACGAACTACGGGGTGGATGATCTGGTTACCCAAGAAAAGATTATCGGAAAACTTGTTGTTATTCAAAAAAAATCAGTGACGATTCAAGAAAAAAATGTAGCTGCTGTTTTGTGGGGAAAGCTCATTCTTGCTTTTCCTCTTCTGTCAGTGCTGTTACGAAGGTATATAAACTATCAAGAATGGAAAAAAGCAGATTGAAAGGAGGATGTCGTTATGATTAGTTTAAAAAAGATAAAGCAATTCGACATCCGCGAATATATTTCTATCAAAGAGACAAAAAGCATGGTTCAGTGGCTCTGGCCATACGTAATGAAGCATAAAGGTGCTTATATTGGACTGTTTATTTTGTTATTTGTTGAAATTACCCTTACTTTATTATCTGCATGGTTTATTGGAAACATTACCGATGCTGCTGTTCATGGTAATTTTGAACGGCTTAAGTGGCTAGTAGCTATTGGTGTAGGGTTGTCAGTAACAAGTATTACAGCTAATTTTATTGATACATACCTTGAAACAATTGCGGTCAATGCCGTCAAGCGAGACCTGAATTTGGATTTATATAAACATATTTTACTTTTACGAGAACGAGATGTTTCAAATTTACATTCCGGCGAATTGTTGTCTCATTTCACTAACGATATACATAATGTTGAAGGCGTAATTGGACGAGGCTTAATCAATCTAGTTAGATTTCCTATCATTTCTATCGCTGCCTTTATCTATTTAATTCAAATTAATTGGAAATTATCGTTATTAATTGTGCTCGTATCTCCTATTGCGATTACTGGTGGAGCTATATTTGGGGTTTTACTTCGAAATAATAGCCGTATCATGAATGAATTAATTAGCAATATTATTAAAAAACTGAATGATACGTTTCACGGATTTACTGTAATTCGATCTTTTACATTGGAAAAACTGTTTTATAGAGATTATAGACAAAAGAACGAGCAGCTTTATTCATTGGAAATGAGAGAGGCAAAGTTAAGAGGCTGGTTTTACGCTGGAAGCGAAGCAATTGGAGCCATTGCGTTTCTTATTAGCTTAATTATAGGTGCTTTTTTTGTAACAGACAAGATTATTACGATTGGTGCATTATTAACGTTTATTAACCTTGTGAACCAGTTGATTTCTCCCTTGACAGGACTAGCTGGACAGTGGGCTGGCTATCAGCGGTCTGTGTCAGCGTTAGAAAGAATTACTAAACTACTTAATTATCCAACTCAAGCGAAGGCGCTGCCTCACTATACTTCCGCAACGCTTGTTCAAAAGGATATACAGGTTAGAAATCTTACATTTAGCTATCATGAGAGCGCGATTGTATTCAAGGATTTCAACTTATACATTCCTGCTGGTAAAGCAGTAGCGCTAGTTGGTCCAAGTGGTGCCGGAAAATCAACGCTTTTTAATTTGATTCAACATTTTTATGAACCTCATTTTGGCACTATTTCAATCGATGGACATTCAATTGATGAGTTAACCATTTCAGAACTAAGAAGTTCAATTGCATACGTTCCTCAAGAGACATTTCTTTTTAGCGGTACGATAAAAGATAATCTAATGATAGCGAGACCTTTGGCTACGGAAGAAGAAATGATTAATGCCGCTGTTCATGCAAATATTCATGATCATATTATGACGCTGCCTAACGGCTATGAAACAGAAGTCGGGGAACGAGGAGCTAAGCTGTCAGGAGGTCAAAGACAGCGATTAGCCATCGCAAGAGCCATTTTAAAAGATGCGCCTATTCTTCTATTAGACGAAGCAACTTCAGCACTAGACAGTGAAACGGAACATTTGGTAAAAGAAGCATTGGACCGTTTAATGATAAATCGTACAACTATCATGATTGCCCATCGATTGTCTACTATTCAACATGCAGACCTCATTGTGGTAATGGATCAAGGAGAAGTTGTTCAAAAGGGCACCCACGAAGAGTTAATGAGACAAAGTGGAATGTACCGCAGATTAAATAACGCACAAGAAATCAGTGAACAGAATCCAATCATGCTGAAAGCTAAATAATAGGAAGGAAGAAGTGCTTTGCTTGATAAACTCATAACATACCTTTACGATTCTAACGCTAATCTACCAAGTGATGATGAATTTTATTATGAAGTAATAAAAGAGATTGAATTGTATTTCATTTCCCCACAAGTCTACTCCTTATTGAAAGAAAAAGGAAAGCTAGGAAATACTCCTTTATTTTTTCAAACAAGACTCAAGCAAAAATATCAAGAAACACTATATCAAAATTTATTTATTAAAAATCAAACGGATCATATTATTCGAAAATTTGAAGAAGAACAGATAGAAGTTATACCTCTTAAGGGAGTCTACTTTGCTGAAAAATATTTTGGTCACATAGGTGCTAGAGGGACTTCAGATATCGATATCTTAGTTAAAAGGAAAGACATAAATAAAGCGAAAGAAGCAGTAAAATCCATGAATTTTGAAATTGAAGAAGAATTTATTCCTTCTCACTTTCACAGTAGTTTTAGTAAAGAAATCCCTGGATTGGCTATCCCGCTAACAGTTGAAATTCATTGGGATATATTGAAAGAAAAAACTGCTAACTTCAACATCCAAGAGTTTTGGGGTGAAGCAGTAAGGTTAGAAGGCTTTCAGTTTGTAAAGACTTTATCCGACTATCATACGTTTTATATGATATGTCTTCACGGTTGGAGGCACAATTTAGATTCGCCTAAGCATTTTTTAGATATTATTCAAATGATTGATGTTGTAAAGGATAAGATAAGCTATGAAACTCTCTTTAAGGATGCAAAGCGTCATCAAACATATAAGAGGATGATTCGAACATTGTCCATCGTGTATAGCCAGTACAGCATATTGGAACAAATAAAAGAATTAAGTTCTATTGAAAATCAATTTAAGGGTTTTGCGTCTTCAACATTGGAACAAGAAAAGAAAGGAATTAAAAAATATTTTGCCTTTATGGATTATCAATTTTTCAGCTATGATTCTGTTTGGCATAGTTTAAGTGAAATGCGCAGCTGGTTATTACCGAATAGGTTTGAAGTAACTTCTCAGTTAAAAGAGACGTCAAAACAACGTTCGTATTCTTATAGTTTACTTATGTTATATAAGCAGAGATGTAATAGTTTGGTGAAAGTTCTAGGGTCTTAAGATTCGAATTTATAGAGAGTTTAACTTATAAAGAAGTCTGTACCACTTTTTAATCTTCATACATAGGAGGGGATGCTAGTGAGAAAGATGAAAGGAAAAGTGATAGCAGCCTCTTTCTTTTTAATAGCTGTAGTAGTTGGATATACAGTTTGGGATAATCAACGAATTACTATAGCTAAGCAAGACATCATAATTAAGGACTTACCTAAAGAGCTTGAAGGATTTTCTATTGTTCAAATTACAGATTTGCATGAAAAAGAATTTGGGGAAAATCAAGAAAGACTAATAAATGCTATTAATTCAATTCATTATGATGCTATTGTTTTTACTGGTGACATGATGAAAAATAATAGTACAAACGCCGTGCCGTTTTACACGTTAATAGAAGGTATTGAAAATAAACGATCTGCTTTATTTGTACCCGGAAATACAGATCCTAAAAGCTATCGTACTTCTTCAAATAGTCTTGAGAAAAGTGAATTTGTTAAACATATGGAAAAAAAGGGCGTTAAGCTGCTTGATTCCACGTATACAGTAAAAAGGGGAAATGCCTATGCTCAGTTTGTTAACTTTGACTGGTCGTTGAAGACAGAGAATAAATTAGAAAAAGACAGAAATAATTTGTTGAAAAACAAAAATTATCCGAAAAAGGAAACCACAAATCTTATTATTGGGTTGAATCACTTTCCAGTAGTTGATTCTCACATCGATGCTCTTCTTGCAGATCCCAGCGTTACCTTTAGGTATTACGATTTAATTATGGCTGGGCATTATCACGGAGGGCAATTTCGTATTCCATTTTTCGGCGCACTTTTTGTCCCGGAAGCATGGTATGAAAAGAGTGGCCTGTTTCCTCCTCAAGATCGAGTTAAAGGACTGTGGGAATACAAACATATTAAGCAATATGTTAGTGCAGGATTAGGAAGCAACGGTCCCATCCCATTTTTGAATTTTCGGCTTTTTGACTCACCTGAAATTAACGTACTAACATTTAAAAGTGGGAAAGCTGAATGAGAAAAATCTGCTTATATATGATAAGGTTTATTAACAGCAAAGCTACGCTCGACAAAGAGGTAGCTTCTTTTTGTTTTATTGAAATTAATAAAGAGTAATATTTTCTTTTTCGATCTTTAAGGAATTTGTGAATTTTTCCATAAAAGAATCTTCGGTCACCACTTGTTGAGCCTGCAAATCTTCTACTATTTTTCTTCTTGCATTTTCAAATACTTTTAATTTTCCAGCTTCTAAGGAACCTTGAGAAAGTAAGTTAGGTAAAATTTGAGAAAGAACATCAGCATCCATTATAGCGGCATTCATACCATATGCGCCGGTTGGAGTCATAGTATGCGCGGCGTCTCCTATGATTGCTAATCCGTTTTTTACCCACGTATCACAGTGAGAGCTATAAACAGACAATAAAATGAAATCTTTCCATGAATGAAGGTTCTGCTCCATACTTTCTTTTAATTGAGGAAATGCCAGAATTAGCTGATCAAGAAAAGGCTGGACAGACTGCTTCTTTAGAAAAGTATAGGACCCTTTTTTAATATTCCAGCCTATTTGAATAAAGCCGCCTGTCTGTGTAAACAGTGCCATTTGCTGATTGTTCACTACCGTAAAGCGAATAGTAGGTTCCCATTTCTCAGGTGCAGGAATTTTCGCCCAAAGCAAATCGTATCCATGATTATGAATATTGTTTTTTATGTGCGCAAGTTTGCGAACAGTTGAATATCGACCATCTGCTCCAATAATGATTTTACTTTCAACTATTATTTCACCCCGGCCTTTTTGCTGAGATTTTATTCCAGTATATTGTCCTTTTTCATTTTGCGTTAGCTCCGTTACTTTTGTGCCCAGCATAAGTTTGTAGGAGGGATGGCTGCTTGCTCGGCTATCTATAGACTGAAGAAGATGCTGCTGTGGAACATGAATTCCTGCATGTCCAAGTTCAGATTCTATCGTTTTGAATACATGTCCATCTTTCCAGTATTCGACCCTAGACATTCGAAGGAGGCCTAAGCTTTCAATTTCTTCAAATATATGATGTTTTTTAAGAATCATTTCTCCATCTTCATTTAAATGTTCGCCTCGAAATTCTTTTCCAAGCTTATCAGATCTCTCTATCAGTATAGTTGATATATTTTGTTTAGCCAGTAGATAGGCTAGTAGAGCACCGCCTGGTCCGGCTCCTATTATACACACATCTGTTTGATAGTTCATTTTCTTCACCTTGTTTGTTATATGCAATTAAGTTACTTTTAGTAAGTATATTAACTTTTATAAATGTTAATGTCAACTTTTTTATAGCTTTTCTTCTATGGAATTCGTTCTTTGGTCGAAACACAAATAAGGTTTTACATAAACAAAGTCAAAGATTAAGTTTTATGGTAAACTAAAATACACAAATTATTTTGAATAATTTGTATAAAAAGGTGAAATTTAAACATTGTTGAGAAAAAGCACGGTTGGAAAGCTGCAGGATTTTTAGCAAGAAGAGTAGAGAACGTCTCTGAAAATTCTAGCAAACTCCAATTTCGACTGGAGGATGATTATGACAAAAGTAGAACATTATATTCAAACATTGGGTAACAGTGCAGATTTGCTAACGAAAAAGCAGACAAGCATTTACTTCGAAAAACTTTCAAACACCTTTCCTTTTTTAACAATCATGCAAATTAATTGGAGAAAAGTATTAATTAAAAAGTCCGCCCGGCATATTGAAGAAATCAAAAAATGGCTTCAAGAGATGAATATAAAAGAACATCAGGTTGTTTTATTTTGGAAACGAGCAACTAAAGCCGTAAGCGTCGATTTAGCTCAGGCTCTAACGTTTTTCCAACAAACAGCTGATCTTACAGAAGAAGCGTTTATTTACTGTCCGTCTGTTGACTATGTCATTGAATATTTTAAAGACGGTAAAATGATGATTGGTTTAGCAGCACGTTAATTAAAAGGGAAAAAAGCTGAGGGAAGAGGGGGAATGAGAACTTCTTCACTCGGCTTTTTATGCATATAAACTCTAAAAAATACGAAACATAACGTTATTTACAACATAAATTACCTTCTCTTTATAATTAGTGGGAAAAGTATTGACATTTTCCATAAAACAAATATAATTAACATTAATCATATTGTTAATTGTAAAAAGAGTGATCAGGAGAAATGCTGAATGTCGAACAAAAAAGCAATGACGAATCAAATGAAAAAAGAATACCCTAAACCCTATGGCTATACGTCAGATATTGCTGTATTTACGATTGTGACGGAAGAAAAAGAACCATACAAACCACCTAAAATGAATTTAAAATTAATGCTTATCCAGCGAGCAATGCTAAACGCGGAGGGAGAAAAGAACAGCGAAGCAGGAAAGTGGGCGCTTCCCGGCGGATTTGTCCATCCTGATGAATCAGCTTTTGAAGCGGCTAAAAGAGAGCTCGAAGAAGAAACGGGCGTGAACGATATCCATTTAAAACACTATGGTGTCTATGATGAGCCCGGAAGAGACGATAGGGGATGGGTCATCACAAACGCACATTATGCAATTGTCCCAGAAGATAGTCTAATAAAACGAAAAGCGAATGATGATGCTGCTCGAGTTGAATTATTTAAAATAGATGAAATCTTTTCATTGCCTTTAGCTTTTGATCATGAAATCATCATTCGAGATGCAATCAAGGAAATTAAGAAAGATTTATTGCAAACGACTATTGCTCAGAAGTTTCTGCCTTCTCAGTTTACATACTCTGAACTGCAGGCTGTGCTGCTTACCGTAACGGATGATGCGGCAATTAAAAGTGATCAGGCGTTTGCACGAAAAATAAGAATGCTGCCATTCATTGAAGAAGTAGACGGAAAAACAACGACGAGAACGTCTAAAAAGCCAACAAAGCTCTACCGGTTTGTTGAGATGAATGTGATGAAGCCAATCTATACAGCACGCTATTAAAAGAAAAAACTTTCAATTCAAATAATTAACAATATGTTAACTGTTAATTTTTATTTATGAGGGGGAAACATAATGAAAAAAGCACTGATTAACATTGATTATACCAATGATTTTGTAGCTGAAAACGGAGCTTTGACATGCGGAGAACCAGGGCAACACATTGAAACATCTATAAGCGATATCACGCGTCAATTTATTGAGCAAGACGAGTATGTCGTGTTTGCCATTGATTTTCATAAAGAAAATGATTCCTTGCATCCAGAATCAGCGCTGTTTCCGCCTCATAATATTGAAGGTTCTGCAGGAAGGAAGCTATACGGAAAGTTAAATGATTTATATAATGTGTATCAATCAAAGGCAAATGTAGAATGGATAAATAAAACGAGATACAGCGCATTTGCTGGAACAGATCTGGAGATTAAACTGCGAGAAAGACAGATTACCGATGTCTACTTAGCAGGTGTATGTACGGATATCTGTGTACTTCATACAGCAGTAGATGCTTATAATAAAGGATTTGCTATTTATATTTATGAAAAAGCCGTAGCGAGCTTTAATCAAAAAGGCCATGAGTGGGCGCTCGAACACTTTAAATCTTGCCTCGGAGCAGAAATTATTTAAGGACATAAAAGTGGAGGAACTCAATGAATATGTTTACAGATGACAGCGTAATGCTACACACCGATTTATATCAAATTAATATGGGAGAAACGTATTGGGAAGATAACATTCATCAAAAGAAGGCTGTTTTTGAAGTTTTTTTCCGCAAACTTCCTTTTGGGAATGGGTATGCTGTTTTTGCTGGATTAGAAAGAATTATTGAATATATTAAAGCATTTAAATTTAGCGAATCTGATTTAACGTACTTGCACGAAGAATTAGGTTTTAAAGAAGATTATTTAGCTTACTTAAAAGACCTTACATTTACTGGGACAATTCGATGTATGCGTGAAGGTGAGCTTGTGTTTCATAATGAACCAATTTTACGTGTAGAAGCACCGTTAATTGAAGCTCAGCTTGTAGAAACAGCGATTTTAAATATTGTGAATTACCAAACGCTGATTGCAACAAAAGCAGCCCGAATCAAACATGTAGTAGGAGATCAAGTGGCAATGGAGTTTGGAACGCGACGCGCTCAAGAAATGGATGCTGCTATTTGGGGAACAAGAGCAGCCTATATTGGCGGATTTGGTGCTACTTCTAACGTGCGTGCAGGAAAGAAATTTGGAATTCCAGTTGCAGGAACGCATGCCCATGCAATGGTGCAAGCTTATAAAGATGAATATATTGCATTTCATAAATACGCTCGTCGCCATAAAAACTGTGTGTTTCTAGTTGATACGTACGACACCTTAAAATCAGGAGTTCCCAATGCGATTAAAGTAGCAAAAGAATTAGGAGACAAAATTAATTTTACGGCAATTCGTTTAGACAGCGGCGATTTAACTTATTTGTCTAAAAAAGCTCGTCAAATGTTGGATGAAGCAGGGTTTACAGAGACAAAAATTGTTGCTTCCAACGATTTAGATGAAGATACGATTATGCATTTAAAGTCGCAAGGTGCACAGATAGACATGTGGGGAATTGGTACGAAGCTCATTACTGCATATGATCAGCCGGCGCTTGGAGCAGTGTATAAACTCGTCTCTATTGAAGGAGAAAATGGCGAGATGATGGATACGATTAAAATTAGTGCGAATCCTGAAAAAGTCAGTACACCAGGGTTAAAGCGCGTATATCGTATTATTAATAATTTGAATGGGAAATCTGAAGGGGATTATATTACGATGGAAGACGAAGACCCTCAAAGCGAAGAGCGTTTAAAAATGTTCCACCCTGTTCATACGTTTATCAGTAAATTCGTCACAAATTTTGAGGCAAAAGAACTTCATCATGATATCTTTGTAAACGGAAAGCTTGTGTATGAAACAGAAGAACTTCAAGAAATTCAGCAGTACGTAAAAGATAATTTAGAGCTGCTTTGGGATGAATATAAGCGCACGCGCAATCCAGAAGAATATCCAGTAGATTTAAGCGAAAAGTGTTGGGAAAATAAAACGCGTCAAATTGCGTACGTAAAACAAAAAGTAGCGGAAGCCCTAAATAAAAAATAGTAGGGAGCTGGAGACATGTCAGATACGCTTGCTTATTTTCAACAGCTAAACCCTGATAAGAAAATAGATACGCTTTTAGAAAAAGGAGCGAAAATTGGGATTTATGGTTCATCTTTTGATCCGGTTACCAACGTTCATCTTTGGACGGCATCAACGGTTGCGCATCGAAAGAAGTTAGATGCTATTATCTTCTTGCCTTCATCGCACAAACGGACAGACAAAAAGCTCCAAACGTCCGATGAACACCGTGTAAATATGGTTAGCTTAGCGATTAAAGACAACCCGAAATTTTTGCTCGATACGTATGAGCTAGACGTATTGCCCGGCTATCATTACACATACTACACTATGGAGCACTTTAAAAAATTGCTCCCACACGCTGACTTATTTTTTATTATGGGAGCCGACTTACTGCAAGATATTGGTGAGGGCAAGTGGAAGAAAGCAGATGAACTTATTAGTCAAAACCAGTTTATCATCATGGCAAGAGAGGGAATAGACATGTTGAAAGCTATTAGTCATTCTCCTTTGCTTCGAAATTATGACGACGGCCGGTTTCAGCTTCTTGATAAGGGGCTAGCAATGGAAATCAGCTCTACTTATATTCGTCAAGAATTTGCCAGGGGCGGAGAACCACGATATTTAATGCCTGATCTCTGTTATTTTTATAGTAAAAAACATGGATTGTATCAGTAAGAAATCTACATATAATGGAAGGAGAGCATGTATCATGTCAGACATGCAAGAAAAAATAAGAAAAGAGCTACATGTGAAATCTGAAATTGATCCAGCACAAGAAATTCGTGCCCGCGTTGATTTTTTGAAAAACTACCTAAAGTCAGCAAATGCAAAAGGCTTTGTATTAGGTATAAGCGGAGGGCAGGACTCTAGTTTAGCTGGACGATTAGCGCAGATTGCTGTAGACGAATTGCGAAAAGAAGAATATGAAGCAAAATTTGTAGCCGTTCGCTTGCCTCATGGCACGCAGCATGATGAAGCGGATGCGAAGGCGTCACTAGAATTTATTAAACCTAATGAAACATATACATTTAATATTAAAAACACGGTGGAAGCATTTGAAAGTTCGTTTACAGGTTCTACAGATATAGCACTGTCTGATTTTCATAAAGGAAATGTCAAAGCACGTACGCGTATGATTGTACAGTATGCAATCGGAGGAGAAAACGGCCTTTTAGTTATCGGAACCGATCATGCAGCAGAAGCAGTAACAGGCTTTTTTACAAAATACGGAGATGGCGGAGCAGACGTGCTGCCTCTAACGGGATTAACAAAACGTCAAGGAAAAGCATTGCTAAAAGAATTAGGTGCAGATAAACGATTGTACGAAAAAGTACCAACCGCTGACTTATTAGATAATAGTCCTGGTCAATCTGATGAAACGGAACTAGGAATTTCTTATGATGAACTAGACGATTATTTGGAAGGAAAAGAAGTATCACAAGAAGCCGTTGAAAAAATTGAACAGCGCTATCGTATTACTGAACATAAGCGTCAGTTACCGGCTAGCATGTTTGATGAATGGTGGAAATGAGAGAAATGCCCATATTAGGTATATCTAATATGGGCATTATTTTGACTGATTTCTTTCATAAAACAAAAAAGTGGCGGAAAAAGTGTAATTTAACAAATTGTTTTCTCATACACACTTTGTTATTCTTACGCACTTTGGTATAATGAAGTGCTTTTAATATTATTGAGGAGGAACATTTTTTATGGCAGTTGAAGTAGGTAGCAAGGTACAAGGTAAAGTAACAGGTATTACTAATTTTGGAGCATTTGTAGAATTACCTGGAGGTCAAACTGGGCTTGTACATATTAGTGAGGTAGCTGACAGCTATGTAAAAGACATTAATGACCATCTTAAAGTTGGTCAAGAAATTGAAGTGAAAGTCGTTAATGAGAAAGACGGAAAAATTGGATTATCGATTAAAAAAGCGATAGATAAACCGGAAAGACCCTCATCTTCTTATTCACAACGCCCGCCACGTCAGGCAAGAAATAATGATAATCGTTCTAAAAGCAACTTCCAACCAAAGGAAAACTTCGAACAAAAAATGGCGCGTTTCTTAAAAGATAGTGAAGATAATTTATCTACACTAAAACGCAGCACTGAATCAAAACGAGGTGGCAGAGGCGGAAGACGCGGATAAATCCCTTCCACTCTAACTACTTTATTATATAGTTGAAGCAAGCCAGTAAAAATTGGCTTGCTTCTTTTTTGTGATAGCTTAAGTACATACGCTAGAAGAGTAAAGAGAAGGTTAAGCACTTACTTAGTTGTAAAGTAGATGCCAATCGTAACAAGCGATGAAAGAAGATCAAGGATGAGTAGGATGAAATTTAAATCTATCATAATCATACCTCCCTTTTTGCGAGCGTTGACGTTAGTATCTGCACGAACTACTTTTATTATTCGTAATTTTTAAAAATTTCATTTAATTAAGTGCAATATTTTATATTAAATTAAACTATGTTCTAAATAATAACTTATAAAATAAAAAACGCTTATAAGAACAATTTTCTTAAAATAATAAAAAAACCTTATAAGTAAACGAAGAGAAAGTAGGAATGAGTCCCTCATCGAAATAGCTAAATTAACAGAAAATCGCCAGTATTCTTGTATATTCATCTAATTCCTTCATAATTTTAGGAATAAAAAAGTGCTGAAAAAGCAAAGAACAGACAAAATTCTTCCTTTTTTGAGCAGTAGTGCTCAGTTTGGAGAAATATATAAAATGATTCCATAGACTCAAGGATTTTATAGTAATATATAGAACTTCCATACTATTCTAGTTTTTAGCTCATTAGCTAAGTAAAAGATGCGTATGTTTTGGGGATGAAGACATACATAGTCGTACGAATTATAGAGAGAAATGGAGAGGGAAAAACGATGAAAAAAGTATCAATTCGGGCTGTATTGAGTACAGTAGCATTTTCGGTTGCTTTATCTTCTTTTGCAATGGGAGCATCGGCTAACGGGAATTCAAAGCCGGCGCTGGAACCGTCACTAGTTAAAATTCAAGGAGACTATAACTTAAAGTCGGCTAAAAAAGTAAAAGTTATTGTGGAGTTAAATGAAGAGTCTGTAGCGGAAGCAAAGAAAAAAGGAGTAGCGCAAAGTAAAGGAAAGATTAAAAAAGCGCGTGACGAAGTGAAAAAAGAGCTTTCAAAAGCTTCTAAAACTTCAAAAGTAAAGCGAGAATACGACCAAGTGTTTTCCGGGTTTTCAGCGGAACTTCCAGCTAATGACCTTGAAAAAGTAGCAAGTTTACCTGGAGTAAAAGCTATTTATCCAAGCGTTGAATATCATACAACAGAAGTAAAATCGAAAGAAGTGAGCGCCGAAGAATACGGTTCTGAAATGGATAAAAGCATTTACTACGTGGGAGCAGATCAAGCGTGGAAATCAGGATATACAGGTAAAAATATGACCGTAGCCGTTATCGATACAGGCGTTGATTACGACCACCCGGATTTAAAGTCGGCGTTTGAGAAATATAAAGGATGGGATTTTGTTGATGATGACAAAGACCCTCAAGAAACGCCGGCTGGAGATCCAAAAGGCGAAGCGACAACGCACGGTACGCACGTAGCGGGAACAATTGCAGCGGACGGGAAAATTAAAGGGATAGCTCCTGATGCTCATTTACTTGCGTATCGTGTACTAGGCCCAGGAGGAACAGGTTCAACAGAAGACGTAATTGCCGGTATTGAACGTGCGGTAGAAGACGGGGCGGATGTAATGAACCTGTCGCTTGGAGATACGATTAATAATCCGGACTTGGCAACGAGTATTGCATTAGATTGGGCAATGGAAGAAGGAGTAGTAGCCGTTACATCAAATGGAAACAGTGGACCAGCTAACTGGACAGTAGGCTCTCCGGGAACGTCTCGTGAAGCTATTTCAGTTGGTGCGACTCAGCTTCCTTACAATTTGTATAAAACGACATTAACCGTAGATAACGCAAGCTATGCTTCAGCTGAAGTAATGGGCTTTCCAAACGACAAGGCGTTACTGGATGCAAGCGGTAAAAATTATGAATTTGTCCCTGTCGGACTTGGAAAACCAGAAGACTTTGAAGGAAAGGATGTAAAAGGAAAAGTAGCGGTTATTTCCCGCGGTGACATTGCATTTGTAGATAAAGTTGACAATGCGAAAAAAGCCGGCGCTGTTGCAACAGTCATTTACAATAACGTAGAAGGAACAATTCCTGATATTCCAGGTACATCTCTGCCGAGTATTCGCCTATCGAAAGCCGATGGACAAGCTTTGATAGCTTCTTTAGCAAAAGGATCCGTCACCGGCTCTTTTAACGCAACATTTGATCAGACAGTCGATGAAACAATGGCTGACTTTTCGTCTCGCGGACCCGTTGTGGATACGTGGATGATTAAGCCGGACATTTCGGCACCGGGAGTCGATATTATCAGTACAGTGCCAACAGATGATCCGAGCAATCCTCATGGATATGGATCAAAACAAGGCACAAGTATGGCCGCACCGCACGTAGCAGGAGCAGCAGCGTTAATTTTACAGGCGCATCCCAATTATAAAGTAGAAGACGTAAAAGCATCTTTAATGAACACAACGGAACTGCTTCGTGACCGCAATGGGCTCATTTACCCTCATAATACGCAGGGTGCAGGAAGCATGCGCGTAGTAGATGCAATTAAAGCAAAAACGCTTATTACCCCAGGAAGTCACTCGTACGGCGTCTTTTATAAAGATAAAGGGAAACAAGTAGAAAAACAAAGCTTTAAGATTAAAAATCTATCAAATCACAGTCAAAAATACTCGGTCAAAGTGAAATTTAAGAAAAGCCATCAAGCAATTGATGTTAAATCAACAAACGATTTAGTTGTTAATGCAGGAAAAACGCAAAAAGTAAATCTCAATGTAAAAGTAGATGCAGGGAAATTATCTCCTGGCTATTACGAAGGCACAATTACGGTAAGTAACAATAAAGAAACGTACGATGTTCCAACGATCTTATTTGTAAAAGAGCCGGATTATCCTCGCGTTACTTCTGCGTATGTAGATGTACTAGGAAATGGCTCGTTTGAATACGGCAGTTATTTACCAGGAGGAGCAGAGAAGCTTAGCTATTACATTTACGATGCAACGCTAGAAAAAGGGGAATTGTTAAGTTCGTATACGAATGTAGGAAAAGGATTCTCTAGCGCAACGTGGGACGGAAAAATTAATGGTGAAGCTCTTCCAGCGGGAACGTATTATTTATACGCAGAAGCAGTAAAAGCAGGTCAGACGACCGGTTCTTTAGGAGAATTTGAAATTCAATAAATAAAAAAGAGTGTCAGTTACACTGACACTCTTTTTTTATTGAGCCGTATATCCTCCATCGATCACAGCAGCTTGGCCGGTGACGCCTTTTGCTAAATCACTTGCTAAAAACATTGCGTAGTCTGCAATTTCATCAACTGCCAGCAAGCGTTTTTGAGGAACAAGAGGATAAATAACTTCTTCTAGTACTTTTTCAAGCGCTACATTTCGCGTACGTGCTAAATCTTTTAATTGATTTTGAACAAGCGGTGTATCAACATAACCAGGGCAAATGGCATTTACCGTAATGCCGTGCTCCGCACCTTCAAGAGCAGCCACTTTCGTTAAGCCAATCACGCCGTGCTTAGCACTGTTGTATGCCGCTTTTCCTGAGAAACCAATCAATCCGTTAATGGAAGACATGTTCAAAATGCGGCCGAATTTTTGCTTTTTCATAATAGGAAACGCATGCTTAGTCGCAACAAAAGGTGCAACAAGCATAATTTTCGTTAAAAGTTCAAATTTTTCAGTAGGAAATTCTTCGAGCGGGGAAACAAATTGCATGCCAGCATTGTTAATTAATACATCAAGGCGGCCATATGTTTCAACCGTTTGAGCAATCATTTGTTCAATGTCACTTTCATTTGTCACATCTGCTTTAATGCCTAATGCTTCGTAGCCTTTTGTCTTCAATTTGTCTGCTGCTTTCTTAACTCCGTCTTCATTCAAGTCAGTTAAGACAACAGTCGCTCCGTCTTCAGCAAAGCGCTCACCAATTTGATAACCAATACCTTGAGCTGCACCTGTAATTAACACAATTTTGTTTTCAACCATCGTTTTTTCCCCCTTATATGTAGATGATATAAAATCGCTTACTTTTCCATTTTATCAAAAATTATCTTAATTTAGCGAGTATTTTAACTGTACTTTACGCGAAAAGAATGGGTGTGGGAAGGGGTGTTTACTACCTTTACTTCCACATTGCTGACAGAAGCGAACGGCGAGGGACCTTTTTTAATTTCTTCAATAAATTTTTGGATATTACTTTCTTCACCTTCAGCATCAATTTCTACTTTTTGATCTTCTCGATTTCGTACCCATCCGTTAATGGAGCATTCCATTGCTTTTAGCTGCGTGTAGTGACGGAACCCAACCCCTTGAACGCGTCCGTCTACAATCATATGCACATGTTTTTTCACTGTTCTCACCTCACAGGCAATTTTCCCTTTTTTATAAAAAAGAAAACAACTATAATTTTACTTTTCACTGTATAATAGAAAAAGACATTGTAAGACTTTAACAGTTTTAATGTAGATTAAATAAGAAAGAAGGGTTATGAATGCAAGCAGCAGCACGAACGCAGCAAGCGCAGCCGGCGACGATTTACCGTATTTTATTTGCTATTAGTTTAGGACATTTTCTAAATGATTGTATGCAGTCTGTTATACCGGCACTTTTTCCAGTCCTTGAAAAATCGATGAATTTAAACTACACGCAAATCGGCTGGATTGCCTTTGCTTTAAACATGACGTCATCGATTATGCAGCCGGTATTCGGCGTATTTGCCGATAAGCGTCCCTCGCCGTTTTTATTGCCAATTGCAATGTGTTTAAGCATGATTGGTATGGTTGGACTCGCTTTAGCGCCAAATTTTTATTTTGTGATTATATCTGTTTTATTTGTAGGATTCGGATCCGCTATTTTTCACCCGGAAGGTTCTCGCGTAGCGTATATGGCAGCAGGAGGAAAGCGGGGGCTGGCACAGTCTATTTATCAAGTTGGCGGGAATACTGGACAGTCGATGGCTCCGCTGTTTACGGCATTTATCTTTATCGGACTTGGTCAGTTTGGAACAATTTGGTTTACGTTAATTGCAGGTATTGGCGTAGTGGTTTTATACAGCGTGTCTAAATGGTATAAATCAGAGTTAGCTACTCGTCAACGCTTGAAGAAAAAGCAGTCAGATGCTTCATTTACGATGAACAAGCAAATTATTTTTGCGATTGGACTTTTAATTTTTCTCGTTTTTGCACGTTCATGGTACGGAGCAGGCATCCTTAATTTCTTTCAGTTTTATATTATTGAAAAATTTAATTTGCCTATCAAAAGCGCTCAGCTTTACGTTTTTTTATTTATGATTGCAGGGGTGTTTGGAACATTCTTTGGAGGTCCGCTTGCCGATCGTTTCGGAAAACGAAATATTTTATTGTTTTCTATGTTAGGGTCAGTACCGTTTACTTTATTACTCCCTCACGTTTCTCTCGGAGTCGCAGCGCCTCTTTTAATACTAATCGGCTTTATTCTCCAGTCAAGTTTCAGCGTCACGGTCGTCTATGCTCAAGAGCTGATGCCGGGGAAAATTGGCTTGGTTTCCGGCTTAATTGTAGGGCTTGCTTTTGGGATGGGAGCTTTAGGAGCTGTTGTATTCGGTAAATTAGCCGATGTCTTCAGCCTTCAGTTTATTATGCTGTTTTGCAGCTATTTACCAATCCTAGGGCTGTTAACATGGCTGTTGCCGAGCGATAAGCGTGTGAAAGAAATACACGAAGCAAAATAAGAAAAGAAAAAGCAAACGCGCCTTAGCATTTGCTTTTTTTATGAGCGTGAAGCAAATTTCAAGACGAATTCATATTTTTCTCCTACAATAGATACAATAGAAATTGAAAATCGAAAGGAAGAATCAGCTATGATTAAGCTAAGCGTATTGGATCAGTCTCCAGTTTCAAGCGGATCAACACCAAAGGAAGCGTTAAAACGTACGGTGGAACTGGCAAAATTAACGGAAAAGTTGGGCTACCACCGCTTTTGGGTAGCGGAACATCATAATACGAACGGTCTTGCAGGCTCATCTCCAACTCTTTTAATGACGCACTTAGCTTCTCAAACGAGCCGAATCCGAATTGGATCTGGAGGAGTCCTTCTTCCTCAATACAGTCCGTATAAAGTAGCAGAAGATGCTCAGCTGCTTGAAAATCTGTTTCCGAACCGAATCGATTTAGGTCTTGGACGCTCACCGGGAGGAGATGCGCTGACGCGGATAGCGCTTACAGATGGAGTACGTAAAAGCCTCAATGAATTTCCGCGTCAAATTCAGGCGTTAAAAGGGCATCTTGAGCATAATTTGCCGTCTGATCATCCGTATTACGGTGTGACAGCTTATCCGTTAAGTGAAACAAAGCCGGAACTGTGGCATCTTGGTATCAATAAAAGAGGAGCAAGATCAGCTGCTGAGCTGGGCATTTCTTTTACGTTTGGACACTTTATTTATTCAGTTGGTGGACAAGAAGCCATTCGTCATTATAAACAAGAATTTATCCCTTCTTCGTATCAATCAAAGCCTAAAACCAACGTATGTGTATTTGTTGTATGTGCAGAAACAACAGAAGAAGCCGAGGAGCACGCCAAAACGCTAGATGATTGGCTGTTGAAAGTAGCCAAAGGCGGAGACACAACGGTTTCATCGATAGAAGAAGTGCGCAATCGTTCTTATTCAGAAGAAGAGCTTAAAAAAATAAGCACCAATCGTCCTCGTATGATCGTAGGAAATCCAGCTGAAGTAAAACAAGGATTAACGCAGCTGCAGCAAAAATACGATAACGACGAATTTTTAATTATTACAAATATCCATGATTATGAAGCAAAAAAGAAGTCTTATCAACTGCTTGCAGAGCTATTTCCTCAACCCTCATTTTTCTAAGAAAAAGATGGGGTTTTTTTACGTAATTAAATGTTAGAATATTTAAAAAGGAGGAGTGACATGCAAGTAGAGCAAAAAAGTGTAAGCAGCCAAACTAATAAGATTACCTATACATATATTAAAACAGGAGGGCCTCGCATTTGCTTTATGTTTTCAGGGCTAGGCTATACGTACGAAAAGCCCCTGTTGTATTATGTAACGATGCTGATGATAAAACACGGAATTGACGTGGTTCAGATTCACTATACATATTCAAAAGAGCTGATGACAAAGTCTACAGATGAGATTGCAGACGTTATGATGAAAGACATTTGTTTAGTGCTGCAAGACGTTTTGCCTCAAAATAGCTATAAAGATATCATATTTGCAGGGAAATCGCTTGGGACCATTCCTCTAATTCAGCGAGTTATGAAAGATGAAGTTTACAAAGACGCAGTGATGCTTTTACTGACGCCGCTTTTAACAAGAACAGAACTGTTTGAAAGTTTACTAAAAAGCTCTCACAAAGGTCTTCTTGTAATAGGAAGTGGTGATCACTATTATACTGAAGAAGTTTATCGATTAAAAACAAATCCAATGAATATTGCGGTCATCGAAAATGCCGATCATTCATTGGATGTTTTATATGCTCCAGCAGAATCGTTAAGGGCGCTGGGAACCGTTTTGGACGGCATAGAACAGCTTCTATGAGACAGGAAATAAGGAAAGGAGAACAAAATGGATACGCTACGTGAAATTATTTGCGAAAAAAGAGCCTACAGCTATTCACCTCATACTCATGATCATAACTACAGTCAGCTTTTGTTTCCGCTAGCAGGTGCTCTTGATATTCAAGCAAGCGAGCAGCACTTAACGCTGCAAGAAGGATGCTTTTACATTCCGCCTCGTCAACTGCATACGTATCAAGCTAAAAATACAAATGAATGTTTGGTTGTTGATATTCCTTTGAAATTTACAGAAAGTGCGCATCTTTCTCAAGAAGCAGCTTTTATTCAATGGGATTCAACGTGGAAAGCACTTCGCTACCTGTTACTTGAGGGGCTTCAAAAAAGCACTGACAGGGGGGCGCTTGAAGATTTAGTCCGTTACGTTCAGCATTATTTGCCAAAGAAACAAACGTTTAAATCCATTGATTACCTTCATGCTAACTTCAATCAAGAGTTAAATATAGAAAGTCTTGCTAAGCTGGAAAATTATCATCCTGCCTATTTTTCCACTTGGTTTAAACAAAAAACGGGTTATTCGCCTCAAAGCTATGTAGCGCATATACGTTTAAATAAAGCAAAAGAACTGCTAAAAGAGAGCAGCTACTCGGTAACGTATATTGCGCATGAAGTGGGCTATCACAGCTTGTCTTCATTTACGAAATGGTTTGCAAAACAAGAGGGAGTCTCACCGACGCGATATCGAAGTATCTTAAAAACAGACAAATAAGATCATAAAAGCGGAAAAACTTTTTTCTTTCTTTTAGCTATGATAAAAGAAAGGAGATGAAACGATGAATACTTCATTATCAAAAATACTTATTTTATGTGCAGCTGTACTATGGGGAACAACAGGGACTGCCCAAGCTTTAGCATCTGCTGAAGCGCATTCCGTGGCGATTGGAGCCGTACGTTTAGCGGTAGGGGGACTGTCGCTTCTTGGAGCTTGTCTTATACAACGAAAGAAAGTGGACGTAAGACGTCTTCCTATTTTGCCTCTTGCGGTTGCTGCAGCAAGCATGGCCGCTTATCAGCCGCTGTTTTTTTCAGCCGTTATCACAACGGGTGTTGCAGTAGGAACAATGGTGGCAATTGGCAGTGCGCCTGTTTTATCAGGAGTATTAGATTACATAGTGTACCGCAAGAAACCTACAAAAAAATGGTTGCTTGCTACGGTTACTGGTATTATAGGGTGCTGCTGCTTGTTGTTAAGAAAAGATACTCAAATCGACGTGATAGGTTTGGGTATGGCGATAGGAGCAGGGGCGTCTTTTGCTTGCTATACGACTGTCAATAAAAAAATTGTTCAGCATGTTGATCCGCAAGTAGGAGCTTCGCTTGTGTTCACAGCCGCCGCCGTTTTACTGATACCATGCTGGTTTATGTACGATATGAGCTGGCTGGTCTCTTTAAATGGAATGGGGATTGCTCTTCATTTAGGAATACTTACGACGGCGATTGCTTATGTATTATTTTCTACAGCGCTTAAGTCAGTGCAAGCGTCTACCGCCGTAACGTTATCGTTAGCAGAGCCCGTTACCGCTTTTTTACTTGGCGTCTTTTTCTTAGGAGAATCTCTAACTTTGGTGAACATATGCGGAGCAGCACTAGTATTTGCTAGCTTAGCGTTTTTAACGTATTCTCCGAAGTCATCGCTAAATCAAGAGGTGCGTATATAAAAAAATCCCCTTTCTCTATAGAAAGGGGATTTCTTATTAAGCGTACATACTAGCTACTTGTTTTTGCAGGTTGCTGTCTTCTAAATACTCATCGTACGTCATTTGCTTGTCAATTACTCCATTTGGCGTAATTTCAATTACACGATTTGCAATCGTTTCAACGAACTGATGGTCATGAGATGTGAAAATCATTGAACCTTTGTAGCTGATAAGTCCATTATTTAGTGCTGTGATTGATTCTAAGTCAAGGTGATTCGTAGGGTCGTCTAGTAAAAGAACGTTTGAACCGCTTAGCATCATTTTAGAAAGCATACAGCGAACTTTTTCTCCTCCGGAAAGAACGTTGGCTTTTTTCAACACTTCTTCACCAGAGAATAGCATTCTACCTAAGAAACCGCGTAAGAAGCTTTCGCTTTGATCATTAGGTGAATACTGACGCAGCCAGTCTACTAAGTTTAAATCTCCGTTTTCAAAGTACTCGGAGTTGTCTTTTGGGAAAAAGGCTTGAGACGTTGTGACACCCCATTTGTACGTACCGCTGTCTGCTTCCATTTCACCCATTAAAATCTTCATTAATGTTGAATTTGCAAGTTCGTTTCGGCCTACAAGAGCAATCTTGTCATCTTTATTCATAATAAAGCTTACGTTATCAAGTACTTTTACGCCGTCAATTGTTTTTGTTAAACCTTCAACGCGAAGTACGTCATTTCCAATCTCACGTTCCGGCGTGAAGTTCACGTATGGGTAACGACGAGAAGAAGGACGGATGTCATCTAATGAAATTTTATCAAGCAATTTTTTACGAGACGTTGCTTGTTTTGATTTCGATGCATTTGCGCTAAAGCGAGCGATAAAGGCTTGAAGCTCTTTAATTTTTTCTTCTTTTTTCTTGTTTGCATCTGACGCCATTTTTTGTGCTAATTGACTTGATTCATACCAGAAATCATAGTTACCAACGTAGACTTGGATTTTACTGAAGTCAAGGTCAGCAATGTGCGTACATACTTTGTTTAAGAAGTGACGGTCATGTGATACAACAATGACTGTGTTTTCAAAGTTAATTAAGAACTCTTCTAACCATTGAATTGCTTGGATATCCAAGTTATTCGTAGGCTCATCTAGAAGTAATACATCAGGTTTTCCGAATAAAGCTTGTGCAAGAAGCACTTTTACTTTTTCACTACCCGTTAGTTCAGCCATTTTTTTTGCGTGAAGATCTTCAGAAATACCTAATCCTTTTAAAAGAATAGCCGCTTCTGATTCTGCTTCCCAACCGTTTAATTCAGCAAATTCACCTTCAAGCTCAGCTGCTTTCATTCCGTCTTCATCTGTGAAGTCTGCTTTCATATAAATAGCATCTTTTTCTTGCATTACTTCATAAAGGCGAGCGTGCCCCATAATAACGGTTTTCATAACTTCTTGATCTTCATATTCGAAGTGGTTCTGTTTTAAGACAGCAAGGCGTTCGCCAGGGCCCATATGTACATCACCAGTCTGAGATTCAATTTCACCAGATAAAATTTTTAAAAACGTTGATTTTCCAGCACCGTTTGCGCCGATTAATCCATAGCAGTTACCAGGCGTGAATTTAATATTCACATCTTCAAATAACTTTCGGTCGCCAAATCGTAAACTTACATTACTAACTGTAATCATGTATGAGCAGTCCTCCAAATTCAATATCTATAAAATTATACCATTCTTTTGAGATAAGAGCGATATGAATACAATATTTCAAACATAAAGTGTAACCGACACTTTAAGCACTCGTCAACCATTTAAGGGATTTTTTGAGCGGTAACGCTTGATTATTCTAGCATTCACCAAAACTTTGAGCAGCAAACTAGTATATCTAAGCCTTCAGTAAGCAGCTCTTTTTCATTTTTAAGATGGATGTTGTATTCCTTTGTATAAGAAACAAAAAGAAGAATAATACTACCTGGTAAATAAAAGAATTTCTATGAAGTAAACACTGATATTTTACGGATGCTTATTTCTAAAATTGCTTTGATATGGACATAAATAGGGTGATGATTATGTGGAAATTAGTTGTTTCCTATCTTCCAGAAGGGCCAGTTTTTATACAAGCAGTTCTGGTTTTTTTCATCCCGTATATAATCTACAAATTATTAAGCGGGATTCGTAATTCAGAGGAAGAGTGATGAAAGTGAAAAAATGGAGATCAACAATAAAAAAAATAGGAAACCATGCGAATGAAAAGGAAAACAAACAGGAATTTACATCTCAAAATTCATCTAATCATGTTACGGATCATTTAGCTTTAACTCTAAAAGCAGTTAAAAATGAAATTGGTCATAACTCCGACGTTCATTTTCGGGAGTTTATTATAGGACGTACAGGCATTCAGGCAGCTATTATTTTTGTAGAGGGGCTATCAGATAAAGATCTTATTGAAAAACATATTTTGTCATCATTGATGGCTGATTTTTCAAAAGAATACCAACAAGATCAGCTTTACGTAAAGGAAAGCCTTTCAAAACAGTTTATTAAAAGCCAAGTATTATCAATCAGTGATGTAGAAGAGGTTCATTTCATTAAAGAAGTAACATCAAAAGTCTTAACAGGATCTACGGCTCTTTTAATTGACGGAATATCACCTGCCTTAATTCTTGGTACAAGCAAAGTGAAAACAAGGACGATTGAAGAGCCCGTATCAGAAGCATTAGTGAGAGGGCCGAGAGTAGGCTTCACTGAATCTTTAAGTGATAATACTTCTTTATTAAGAGGAAGCGGAGACATTGAAAATTTGTCGCTGGTGAAATTTCAAGTAGGAAAGCGTTCCAAAAAAGACTTAGTTGTTGCTTACATAAAGGAAATTGTTGATCCAGAACTAGTTGAAGAAGTAGAAAAACGAATTAAAAAAATTGATCTTGATAATGTACCGGAGTCAGGATATGTGGAACAACTCATTGAAGATAATTACCTTAGCCTATTTCCTCAGGTGCAGAATACGGAGCGTCCTGATCGTGTAATTGCTGCTTTGATGGAAGGGAGAGTAGCCATCTTATTAGACGGGACGCCTTTTGCTTTGATTGCCCCCGTTACGTTTAGCATGATGCTACAGTCGCCGGAAGATTATTATGAAAGGTGGATTCCCGGTACATTTATTCGTTTTCTTCGTTATATTGCAGTAGTTCTTTCCCTTTTTACACCGGCTTTGTATATTGCTTTTATTTCGTTCCACCCAGGGATGATTCCGACTAAATTGGCTATTTCCATTATAGGAACAAAGTCTGGAGTGCCGTTTCCAGCCCTTATAGAAGCCTTATTCATGGAAATAGCTATCGAAATCTTGAGAGAAGCTGGACTCAGATTACCAAAACCAATTGGTCCAGCAATGGGAATTGTCGGTGGATTAATTATTGGAGAAGCTGCTGTGCAGGCAGGGATTGTTAGCCCTATTTTAGTGATTATTGTGGCGTTAACTGCCATTTCATCGTTTGCTATTCCGCAATATAGCGTCGGGATTTCATTGCGTATTCTTCGCTTCATAGCTATGCTATGTGCTGCCATACTTGGATTATACGGCGTCGTTTTATTTTTCCTTTTTATGACCAGTCATTTGGTGAAACTAAAAAGTTTTGGCGTATCTTACATGAGTCCAGCGGTACCCTATCGTTTAAGTGAATGGAAAGACTTGATGGTCCGTATGCCTCTTATGATGATGAAAAGACGTCCAAAGATGATGCACACCAAAGATTCTCTACGAAAAGGATAGCAGCTTATGATAAAAGGAAGTGAATCAGAGGTAATGATAAATTCAAAAGATCGTATTACGACGCCACAAACAGCTATTATTGTCATCAATTTTATACTTGGAACTGGTATTCTGACGTTGCCTCGAACAGCTGCGGAACAAGTGAAAACACCAGATGTGTGGTTAACTGTTATTCTAGGAGGAATAGTCACCATGATAGCAGCGATAATCATGGTGAAGTTAAGCCGGAAATTCCCTGGAAAGACGTTTTATCAATACAGTAAAGAAATTACAGGGAAATGGTTGAGTAAGTTAATTAGCTTACTTATGATAGGTTATTTTTTACTGCTTGGTGGTTTTCACGCCCGTTCATTGGCAGAAGTAACCGGATATCTCTTGCTGGAAGGAACGCCGACGTGGGCTATTATTATGCCATTTATGTGGATAAGCCTCTATTTAATTAGAGGGGGCATTAATCCGATCGCTCGACTGTTTGAAATTATATTCCCTATTACCGTTATTCTTTTTTTACTGGTAGCTTTTATGAGTATGAAAATATTTGAAATAGATAATCTGCGCCCCGTACTTGGATCAGGAGTCCTTCCTGTATTAAAAGGGGTAAAAACAACTGCTCTTGCATTCACCGGTCCTGAAGTCATGTTAATCATTTTAGCTTTTATGAAAGAACCGCACAAAGCAGGAAAAGCTGTGCTAGTTGGAATTACTATTCCTATATTTATTTATGTGATTACTGTTGTAATGGTGATTGGAGCGTTATCGATTGATGGAGTAGTAATAAGAACATGGCCAACGCTTGATTTAATAAGGAGTTTTGAGCTGACAGGCTTGATTTTTGAACGATTTGATTCCTTGCTTCTAGTTGTATGGATCATGCAGATGTTTGCTTCTTTTACTATTAACCATTACGCCGCTTCATTAGGACTGTCTCAGCTTTTCAAAAAAAACATTCATCCATTTATGTATGGTTTGCTTCCGGTCATATATCTTATTTCCATGATTCCTAAAAATATTAATGATGTATTTAAATTGGGAGATATGATTGGCAATATCGCCTTAGTTTTATTTGGCTTTTTGCCGCTGCTTCTTCTCATTATTTCAAAAGTAAAGGGAGTAAAATATGAAACAAACCTTTAACCATTTCCAGTACCTATTGGTTTTGTTTTCTGTTTTTTTGCTCTTTCCTCTGGCAGGCTGCTGGAGCAGTCATGAAATTGAAGAGCAAAGTTTTGGAGTGGGTGTGGCCTATGATAAAGGTAAGGAGTCCATAGCTGAAAAAGAATTTGATGAACAAGGAGAAGGGTATACTAAAAAGAACCTGATTACGTCAACTTATCAACTTATCACTCCTCAAGTCGCAAGTTCAACCACTAAACAAGGAGGACCGCAGCAGAAATCTTACGTAAATATTTCGGAAACAGGAGATTCTCCTTTTCAAATGCTTCGTGAATTATCTTTAAGAAGTGACACTCCTTTAACTAGTCCTCATATGAAAGTAATGGTTATCAGTGAGGCCCTTGCACGAGCGTATAGTTTAGAGCAATTAGTGGACCAAACTCTTCGGGACAATGATTTTAGACCTAGTTGCCTTGTGTTTATTAGTAAAGGAAGAGCTAGCGACACGTTAGAATCAAAAACAGCAGGAGAGATCCCAGCTTTTCACCTGTATGGAATGATAGACAATACGTATCGAACAACGCGGGTTTTACCGCCCATGCCGCTTATTAAATTAGCAAGCAAGATTCAAACTGGATCTAGTTTTCTATTGCAAAATGTATTATCAGCAAATGGAGAAATCAAATTTGCGGGTGCTGGTATAATTAAAGGGGAAACAAGCAAAATGATTGGTTTTTTGAATGAAGAAGAACTAGATGGTTTGGCTTGGATTACAGGGAAAGGGAAAGGCGGGCTAGTAAAAAGCTTTGATAAAAAGACCGGTCAGCTGATTGTATATGAAATAGAGTCTATGAAAAGTCACATTCAACCCCATGTTAAAGGAGATAATATCTCTTTTGATGTACACATTGAATCAGTGGGAAGGCTATCTGAAAGTTGGATGACCTCAGGGAGCTCTTTTAATAATCAATTTTTACAGAATGCGCAAAAAACTTCAGAAAAAAAAGTAAAGTACCTGGTAAGAAACGTACTAGAAAAAATGCAAACAAAATATAAAGTTGATGTTGCAGGTTTCGGAAATCAATTGAGAATTAAGCAGCCTAGAACATGGATGAGGGTCAAAGGAAATTGGGATCAAACATTTAGTGAAGTGCCAATTAACTATGATGTGAAGTTAACGATTAAAGATTATGGAGCATCCGGGTCAAAAAAGTAAGCACCCGACTGTAACTTTGCTTATCGTTATGTCAAAAATGAAAAAAACCTAAAAAAATAATAATCTCGGAACTTCCCACGAAATACTCATCGTATGCTTCGTACAGAGCCTTCAACAAACAACAAATAAGAGCTGCCGGTTTTCGACAGCTCTTATTTGTTGTTATTCAAAAATATAAGCTAGTGCTTGAAGAGCCTGTTCTGGCGTTTCGACTACAACTTGGGCTTTGTTTGACAGTTCTTTAAGCGGGTGGTGCAGTTTTTCAGGGCGAACCAAAATTAGCGGTTTATCTAATGCGATGGCTGTCGCTGCATCCATTGAGCTGTTCCACTGCTTGTATTTTTCACCAAATAAAGCAATGACCACATCAGATTTTTTAAGGAGCACCTGCGTGCGTAAATTATTAATTTGAGAAGCAGCTTCATCTTTTAAGACAGCGTTAGGCTGTTTTCCTAAAATTTCTTCTCCAATGTTGTCGGAGCGGTCATGGTCTGTCATGGGACCGACAAAGGTAAGGGGAAGGTTTAATTGTTCCGCTTGGTTTTTAATTTCGTCTCGCCAGTTATCGTGAATTTGCCCGGCAAGGTATACGGTTAAGTTCATTATGTAGAAGTCCTCCTCTAACTAAAGTTTGTTTTATTTTATCAAATGTAAGCGGATAATACGAATGATTTGAATGAGCTACTTTTCCAAAAATAAGGTTATAGTAGACAAATAGTTAAAAAAGAGAAACAATAGAAGGCGTATTGCTAATTAAAGAAAGGATGTACATGATGACAGAAACAGTGCTACAAGTAGATCATGTCAGTAAAGTAATTGGGAAGAAAACCATTTTGCATGATGTATCCTTATCGGTTGAGCGCGGTGAGATTTTCGGGTTGCTTGGTCCGAATGGCTCTGGAAAGACAACGCTAATTCGTACCGTCGTAGGACTCATTAAAGAAACAGAGGGAACGATTACCGTTAACGGCTTTCCTTTAAAGGAACAGTTTACATCAGCTATGAAATCAATTGGAGCGATTATTGAAAACCCTGAGTTCTATGATTATCTGACGGGCTATCAAAATTTAAAACACTTTGCTAATATGCATGAAGGCATCACATTAGAACGCTTGGATGAAGTCATTGCGCTAGTAAAACTTGAAAACAGCATTCATGCAAAAGTGAAGACGTATTCTCTTGGGATGAGACAGCGTTTAGGAGTAGCTCAAGCTATTTTACATAAACCTGCATTGCTTTTACTAGACGAGCCAACAAACGGTCTAGACCCAGCGGGAATGAGAGAATTTCGTACATATTTACAAACGCTTTGCAGGGAAGAAGGAATTTCAATTTTAATCGCGAGCCACTTATTAAAAGAGGTAGAAGCACTATGTGACCGCGTTGGTATTATTCAAAACGGCGAGTTAAAAGCTATTCAAGATCTATCTCCAAATCGTCAAGATCAAGGGATGTATGTAGAATTTGAAGTATCTGACGCGCAAAAAGCAGCGGATCTTTTATCTCAAGAATTCCAAGTAACAATAAAATCCGATAGTATTGACGTAGTGATTATGAAAGAACAAATTCCAGCTGTGAATAGAAAATTAGTGGACAGCGATATTTTAGTCTACCGAATCACTCCTGTTCATGAGACGCTTGAAGATTCCTTTATGTCCGTTACGGAAGGAGAGCATCATGCTTAAGTTAATTCAAAATGAACACATGAAATGGTTTCACAAAAGAAGTACAAAAATCACGTTTATTACAATCGGCATTTTAACTCTTTGTATGGCTCTTTTAGTGAAGAAAGTGTCAAACAGTGCAGGAACAGAAGACAACCTCTTACACTTCTTGTCATTTAGTTCGGGTATGCTGATTCTCGTTCAATTTTTCGCGCTTGCTGTTGGAGGGTCAATGGTTGCAAAAGAGTTTGAAGCAGGTACCATTAAGCTTCTTTTAATTCGCCCGGCTAGACGCTCAACGATTTTAGCATCCAAGTATCTAACCCTCATTTTAATTAGCTTATATTATTTACTAAGCTATTTGCTTTTTTCGTTTGTATGGGGAGCATTGTTCTTTGGCTTTACCAGTCTAGAAGGAGATGCGCAGCTGCTTAAAAACATTACGCTTACGTATGACAGTGCGTATATGGAAACGTTTATGATGATGACGTTTGCTTTTATGCTGTCGTCTTTATTTAGAAACAGCGCGCTTGCTTCTAGTCTAGCTATTGTCGTAAGTATCGGGGCGAAAGCAGTAACTGGAATAGTATCACAGTTTGGTTTATGGTGGGGGAAATTTTTACTGTTCGCCAACACAAACTTTGTGCAGTATATGGACGGAATGAAGACGATGTTTGACGGCATGACGATTCCATTTTCAATCTTCATTTTAGTTGCACACTTTGCCTTCTTTATGGGCGTAGCTTGGGCAGCGTTTTTAAAACGTGACGTAGCTAATTGATGTGAGAATTTTCACACTATATATTTTTCTAAAATAGCATTTGACAATTAAATAAAAAGAGATTACAGTAGTGAAAGACTATTTTTAAAACAACTATAAACTTCTTATCAAGAGAGACGGAGGGACTGGCCCTATGATGTCTCGGCAACTGGCTGTACGCAGTGCGGTGCCAAATCCAGCAGACGATGTTTCGTTTGGAAGATGAGAAGGGTAATCTTATGATACAAATAAGAGACCTCTTCTTATCAATAAGAAGAGGTCTTTTTTTATTACGTAAACAAGAGGTGTTAAGAATGGAACAACAAAAAGGAAACGGCTGGGCGCTGTTACCGCTGGGTGTCTTTTTAGTCCTGTTTGTCGGATCAGGAATTATAACGGGAGATTTTTATAAACTGCCTGTATTAGTAGCCATTATCATTGCAGCCATTGTGGCGCTGGCTATGAACCGCAAAGATTCATTTAATGTAAAAGTGGAGCGTTTTGCTAAAGGAGCAGGGCATCCTGATATCATTATTATGGTGCTTATTTTTATTTTAGCAGGTGCTTTTTCTCAAGTTGCTAAAGGCATGGGAGCTGTTGATTCAACGGTAAACTTAGCTCTGTCTGTGCTTCCGCAAAGCTTAGTGGTAGTTGGAATCTTTGTTATTGGCGCATTCATTTCAATTTCGATGGGAACGTCAATGGGAACAATCGCTGCGTTAGGGCCTATCGCTGTAGGGATCAGTGAGCAAGCGCATGTATCCATTACATTGGCAATTGCCGCTGTTATTGGTGGTGCAATGTTTGGAGATAATTTATCTATAATCTCTGATACAACCATTGCGGCAGTTCGTACGCAAAAAACAAATATGTCAGATAAATTAAAAGTAAACTTTTTTATCGTACTTCCTGCAGCGATTGTTACGGTAGTTTTATTACTTGTAATGACGCTAGGCAATACATCATCAGTAGAAATTAAAGGTTTTAGCTGGTTTAAAATCTTGCCTTATGTCGGCGTACTAGTTGCTGCCATATTTGGTGCAAACGTATTAAGCATTTTAACCGGAGGAATTGTATTAGCCGGCGTGATTGGATTAGCTGACGGAAGCTACACGCTTTCTTCTCTTGCTAAAACTGTGACAGAAGGTATTGGCGGAATGTCGGAATTAATTATTTTATCTCTTTTAATTGGCGGAATGGTTGAACTCATTCGCTATAACGGCGGTATTCAGTTCTTATTGAACTTATTAACACGACGCATTCAAACAAAAAAAGGCGGAGAATTCAGTATCGCTGGATTAGTAAGTTTAACCAATTTAGCCACGGCTAATAACACGATTTCAATTATTACAGCAGGTCCGTTAGCGAAAGAAATCGCTGATAAGTATTCAATTGATAATCGTAAATCAGCCAGTCTGCTCGACTTGTTTTCATGCAGCGTTCAAGGGCTTATCCCTTACGGTGCACAAATGCTTCTAGCAGCAGGATTTGCTAAAGTTTCACCGATTGAGATTATTCCATTTACATTCTATCCAATGTTAACAGCGGTTTGCGGTATCATTGCGATTGTAATTGGCTTTCCTCGTTTAAATAAAAAATCAAAATCATCTAAAGAAGTTGCGTAATATCAAACCCTTAAAAAGAACATTCTTTTTAAGGGTTTTTTACTGTTTGAAAAAATCAGTCGGCTTTTCTTCATCTAGCTCCTTCCAAAGTGTCTCATTTTGTTTAAGTGCATAAGCCGCTCCTCCGATTTCAATTCCGCATAATAAAATGAATAATAAAATACCCATGATATGACCTCCTTATATAAGTGAATAAAAACATGATTGTAACGGGTTTAGCTTATTGCTGTTTCACTTTATAATGAGAATAAAGTATGAAACGCGTTTCAGCGCAAGAGAAAAAGGTGAAAACATGACAAATATCCGAGATATCGCAAAAAAAGCTGGTGTATCTGTTTCGACCGTGTCACGGGTTTTAAATCATCATCCGTATGTAAAAGAAGAAAAGCGCCGTCTGGTAGAAGAAGTAATTCAAGAACTTAATTACGAACAAAATATTAATGCCGTTCACTTATCAAAAGGGAAAACAAATATGATTGCCGTCGTCTTGCCTTTTATTAACCATCCTTATTTCAGTCTGCTTTTAGAAGGAGTGGCCTCTCAAGCATTAGAAAAGCAGTATCAGCTTGTTATTTGTCAGACGAACTATGATGTAAAAAAAGAAGAAGAAGCGCTTCATATGCTAAAAACAAAGCAGGTTGATGGAGTGATTATTTGTTCTAGAGCAAGCAGGTGGAGCACGATTGAATATTATCAGCAGTACGGGCCGATAGCCGTGTGCGAAAACGTACAAAATCGTTCTATTCGCTCCGTATACGTTGATCATTATGCAGCTTTTAAGAAAGCGCTCATGTATTTAAAAGAAAAAGGATATACGGATATTGGCTATTGTATTGGAAGAATGACGGGTACAAATAGTCAACAGAGGCAACAAGCATACAAAGAATATGTAGAAAGAATAAATCAGCCTTATCATCCAGAATGGGTTTTTCAAGGCTGTTTGAACGTGACAGACGGTGAAAAAGTGGTGGAAAAACTAGTGCAGATGAAAAATCGGCCTCAGGCGCTTTTAGTAACAAACGATCAAGTAGCTATCGGAATAAAAGCTCAGTGCGAACAAGCTGGTATGTCAGTTCCAGGCGATTTAGCTATCATTGGTTTTGATAATCATCCGCTTTCTTCTTATTTACAAATTACAACGATCGAACTTCCGCTTAAAGAAATGGGAGAAACGCTTTTTAAACTAGTCGGGAGCAAGGATCTTCAAAAAATTGAGCTTCCTTTTCGGTTTATCGAGCGTAAAAGCGTATAAATTCTTGATGACGTTATGGGGTGTTTTTACCGGATAAAATGAGCAAAAGCGGACATCATACGAGTAAAGTAAGAAGAAAAGGATGATGATCGTGGAGAAAAAAGAATATCAAGTGGGAGATCAAGTATTTGTTATTTATCGAAATCCTCATACGGCAAACGTTGCCAATATTAATCAAGCTGAAATTGTTGAACATCCTGAAAACAAAGGCGAAAAAGCGCTCTTTTTACATGAGTCTTATCATTTGTTAGCTGAAGATGATGCGGTGTATTCAACGTATGAAGAAGCAGAGAAAATGTATAACAAGATATTTGATTATGAACAATATGACTGACGCAAGGCTCTCTTAAACAGAGAGCTTTTTTTGTGTGAAAAATAATTACCAAGGATAGAGTCTTTTTGTTTTTCAAACGCTATTAGTATTAGAAAAAAGGAAGTGTACATGATGATAAAACCTTTTGTACCTCAATTAGTATACATTGAACCAGGGGCAATGGAGTACCCGCTTGGTGTTCAATTAAAAGAAAAATTTGAGAAGATGGGAATTGAGATTCGTCAAACAACTTCTCATAATCAAGTGCGTAATATACCGGGAAAAAATGATTTGCAAAAATATCGGAATGCCAAGTCTACTTTAGTAGTTGGTGTGCGTAAAACCTTGAAATTTGATACATCTAAACCGTCAGCTGAATATGCAATACCTTTTGCAACAGGGTGTATGGGGCACTGTCACTATTGTTATTTGCAGACAACAATGGGAAGCAAACCATATATTCGCACGTATGTGAATGTTGAAGAAATATTAGGTCAAGCAGAACAATATATGCAGGAAAGAGCCCCTCAAATAACGCGATTTGAAGCGGCTTGTACATCTGACATCGTAGGAATTGACCATTTAACACATTCATTAAAACGCGCGATTGAATATTTTGGAGAAAGTGAACTAGGTCAACTGCGCTTTGTGACTAAGTTTCATCACGTGGATCATTTATTGGATGCTAAACATAATGGTCGCACGCGCTTTCGCTTTAGCATAAATGCAGATTATGTTATAAAAAACTTTGAACCTGGTACATCTCCTCTCGATTACCGGATTGAAGCTGCTAATAAAGTCGCAAAAGCGGGATATCCACTTGGTTTTATTGTGGCCCCTATTTACATTCATGAAGGTTGGCAAGAGGGGTACCGTCAGCTGTTTGAAAAGCTTGACGCCTCTATACCTGAGGAGTCAAGAGATGATATTACGTTTGAAATGATTCAGCATCGCTTTACCAAGCCGGCCAAGCGGGTAATTGAGAAAAATTATCCAAAAACGAAGCTTGAAATGAATGAAGAGGAGCGCCGCTACAAATGGGGGCGTTACGGAATTGGAAAATATGTATACGCAAAAGATGAAGAACAAGAATTAAGAGAAACATTAGAATATTACATTGATCAGTATTTTCCAAATGCAAAAATCGAATATTTTACGTAATTATTCTACAGTAATTGAAAAGTTATTCTGATGCCTTAGTCAAAATAACTTTTCAATTTTTAATGTAAAAAAATAAATTGCTTGCTAATAAGTTGAAAAAAAGAGGTTATTTTTATCTCTTGTCGTATTACATACAAAAGGGAGGTGACTGAGGTGTTAAAAAATGAAGAGTTTGCGCTAACAAAAGAATTAACAAAAGAACAGAAAGAAGCTGCACGGAATTTTATTCAAGTGTTGTTCCAAGAAGATTTATCTGAATTTTGGAACATATTATGCGATATCGATAAGTCTCGTATTTACGGCTTGTATGAAGCAAACCATTACTATGATTCTGATATTGAACTACATGGATTTGTACAAGAAATAAGAGATAATGTAAGAGCTGTTTATGCGCCTCTTCAAGGGCAAGGGGGTATTTCCACGAAGGTTCGATATACAAGCGAAGGAAAGATGTATGTATACATATTAGGAAGTGGCGAAAACCCTAAGGTATATCCTGTTGGATTAATGCCTGAAACATATATCGAACAAGAACGTTTTTCTCAGCGGCTTCAAATTAGCATTTATAACGAAGAGTTTCGAAACGTTGCGCTGTAAACCATATATAAATGGAAAAATAAAGAATAATAAAATTAATTTGTTAAAATAGCAATATTTGGGGTATGTAATAGGTATAACATTAAAAAGGGGTGAAAGAAATGCATTATTATCGTATTTCAGAGGGAGACCATGAAGAGTATTGTGAAACGATTCTGCTTCATGAAAAGAAGTTTTGCAAAGAAACATTTCAATCTATGGTGCGAGAAGCAATGAACAATAAGCCCGGTAAAATTGACCGTGTGGATATTGTTAAATATTTAATTGGTCACCATAGTTTTCAAGTAGCCCACATCGAAGCGGGATTTCATAGTACATACAGCGAGAAAGTGACATAAAAAATGCAGCACATCCTATACAACGAACTTTTCTTTTGAAAAGGGCGCTGTATTTTTTTTTGCCAAAAATAGAATGTTTCTAAGTGTTATTCCTTTTAATGGTATAATAGTTAAGTGTTGTAAGATATACATATAAAAATCACAAATACTTTAAAGAGAAAGGGTGAGGAAATATGGAAAAAGAAAGAATAGAAGAACTTGAACGAAAAATAAGCAGTTTAGAAGAAGACGTAGCCAGACTAAAGTCGCTTGTATATAAAACAAATTCTCCAAGGCCAAAAGCAGTTCACGCTCCTCCTCAGCGGCGCGAAGAGACAGCTAAACGTCCTATTCAGACAGCAGCTAAAAGTTCACAGGTAATAGAAGAACCTGTTGATTGGGAAAAAGTCCTTTTTCAAATATGGCTACCGAGAATCTTTATTTTTGTATTTATTATTGGCGTGCTATGGGGATTTAAAGCAGCCTCTGACTATGGATTAATGAATGAAAAAGTAAAAGTTGTTCTCGGTTTCGTTGTTTCAATAGGTTTTGCTGTGACAGGTCATTTCCAAATTAAAAAGGGTAGGTTGGTGCTCGGGCAAGTACTTGTAGGAGGAGCTATTCCTATTCTCATGTTAACGACGTTTGCGATGCATAGCCTATATCATTTAGCGGGACCAACGCTTGCTTTTATACTAAATACGAGCTGGATTATCTTAGGGATTATCGCGACAGTCTTTTATCGTTCACAGGCATTAGGGGTTATTAGCGCGGTTGGAGGCGTACTAGTTCCTTTTCTTATTGAAAGTAATTCGCCTAATGCGCTCGTTTTCATTGGCTATGAAACGCTTCTGTATATTGCCTTTTTATATGTGGCAATCAAACAAAAATATTCAATTTTATATGTTCTTTCCGCGGTACTACTAAATTTTACGCTACTCATTTATTATTCGTTTGTTGGTGATAATGGTGTAAAAGAGTTATTAGGTATGGCGATTCTGATTCAGCATTTATGCTTAATTTCTAGTTTTTTTCTATCGCAATCCGTACTCCAAGTATATGCGTTTACCCTTCTATCGAGTTTAGCAGTTACGTACGGCTGGCTGCTTGCCGTTTTTGACGATGGCACGACCACCATGGTGCTGCTTGCGCTAGTTATTATTTACGCATTAGGTGTTTACACAGTAAGAAGTTCTAAAGAGAAATTTGAATTTTTTATTACCTATTTAATTGTTGCAGTAGCGTTTTTTATTCATCAGCTCGTCGATTTAAGAGAAGGAGCCATTTTATATGTGATTCAAGGACTTGCTGTTTACTATATCGCCATGACGTATAAAAATCTACTTCATCAACTGTTTTCTTATACGATTTATATACTGAGTGCCACGTATATCTTAGTTACACCAATCGAACAAGTGCTGTCTCTTCCGACATTAAATTGGGTTGTTGTGTTAGCTTCTATTCTAGTATTTGTATGGATCAGTATTCAAAAAACAGAAAAAGATGAGCACGATACGTTCAAAATTGGAGGAAGTATTGTTTTTTCTATTCTTTCTTTAATTTTTGCAACGGAAGTGACGAACGCTGGCACCAATGATCTTTCCGCTAATACGCAAACGCTTATTATGACGGCTGTTTGGCTATGTTTGGCCATTGCTGCATTCGTAATAGGGTCACTTCGAACCTTTAAAACAGCCACGTATATCGGTGTCGGCCTGTTATTTTTAACACTTTTCAAACTTGTTTTATATGATTTACCTTTTATTCCAATGGCTATACGTGCCTTACTATTTATCGTCTTAGGAGCCATCGGTTTAATTATTTCGCGCCTATTTTATAAAAAGAAGTAGCTAGAAGCTGAAGAGAAATTCTTCAGCTTTCTTTATTATAATATGATTATGTAAACTTATCCTTGAAGTCGTACAAAAGGTATACAATCATGTATAATGGAACAAGTGAATTGGAGGTATACATAAAATGAAATCACTTGTATTAGCAGAAAAGCCAAGTGTAGCACGTGATCTTGCGCGCGTACTTGGCAGCACACAAACAAAAAAAGGGTATATTGAAGGGCCAAAGTATGTCGTAACATGGGCACTTGGTCATTTAGTTGAATTACAAACACCAGAGGATTATGATAACCAATATAAAACATGGCGATTAGAAGATCTGCCAATCATGCCTGAGAAAATGAAATTGAAAGTAATTCGTAAAGTGAGCTCTCAGTTTCGCACAGTATCCGATCTAGCAAAAAGAAAGGATATTGGAGAGTTAATTATTGCGACTGATGCAGGGCGTGAAGGAGAGCTTGTAGCACGTTGGATTATGGAAAAGGTACGCTGGAACAAGCCGTTTAAACGCCTTTGGATTTCGTCTCAAACGGATAAAGCAATTCGTGACGGGTTTAAACAGTTAAAACCAGGAAAAGAATTTAATCGCTTATATGATTCAGCGGTTTGCCGTTCAGAAGCCGATTGGCTTATCGGTTTAAACGTAACGAGAGCGTTAACGACTAAATACGAAGAACCGTTATCGGCAGGGCGGGTACAAACACCGACGCTTGCCATGATAATTGAGCGTGAACAAGTAATTAACACATTTAAGCCTAGTGAATATTGGACGCTTACAGCTCAGTTTTCATCTTTTGAAGCAGCTTGGCAAAAAGGCAATGAAAAGCGCATTTTTGATGAAAAACGCGCAAAAGAGCTGCACTCAAAATTATCAGGTGAGGCAGTTGTAAACACAATTAAGCGCAAAATGCATAAAGAAGCGCAGCCGCTTCCTTATGACTTAAATGAACTGCAGCGAGATGCTAATAAACGCTTTAATTTCTCTGCTAAGAAGACATTAAATGTACTTCAAAAGTTATATGAACAGCATAAATTAGTCACGTATCCACGTACAGATTCTCGTTATTTAACAACAGATATGGTTTCCACTATGAAGGAGCGCTTGGAAAGTATCTCTGCTGTATATAAAGAAGAAGTTCGCCCAATTTTAAGAAATGCACAGTTGCCAAAACGAGTGGTGAATAACGAGAAAGTAAGTGATCACCATGCTATTATCGTAACGGATCAGCCTGTGTTTTTACAGGACTTATCAGCTGATGAAAGAAAGCTGTATGACTTAATTGCAAAGCGATTTATTTCGTTATTTTATCCTGCATATGAGTATGAAGTGGTCAAAGCCGAGCTTGAAGTCAATGGGGAACAGTTAGTAGCAAGCGGAAAGCAAGTCGTAAATGCAGGCTTTAAAAAAGTTTCTGGTGGAGAATCAGAAGCAACGGTGAAGCTACCTGATATGAAAGAAGGCAGCAAGCTGAGCATTCAAGATGTAACGATGAAAAGTGCATTTACAGAGCCGCCGCAGCGCTATACAGAAGCAGATCTTCTTGGACAAATGGAAAAACATAATTTAGGCACGCCGGCAACACGTGCAGATATTATTGAAAAGCTTCTGCAAAACGAATCCATTGATCGCCAAAACAATCGTCTGCATGCAACCAAAAAAGGAAAGCAGCTAATTGACCTAGTAGCGGATGAGTTAAAGTCGCCTGAACTCACGGCTAAGTGGGAACGTGAGTTAGAAGCAATTGCTAAAGGAAAAGGAAATGCAAAAGAGTTTTTAACAAATATTCGTGAGCAAACGAAAAAGCTGGTTAAACAAGTAAAAACAAGTAATCAAACGTACAAACCCCATAATTTAACGGGCTCTAAATGCCCAGAATGCGGTTCGTTTTTAAAAGAAAAGAAAACAAAGCAAGGCAGAGTGCTCGTTTGTTCAAGCCTTGAGTGCAGCTATAGACGCGCAAAAGACCCTAAACTATCGAACCGCCGCTGTCCGCAGTGTCATAAACGAATGGAAATTCATTCAGGAAAAGCCGGGACGTACTTCCAATGCCGTTCATGTCAAGTAGTGGAAAAAGCTGAGGACAAAAAGAAAAAGATTTCAAAACGAGAAGAACGAAAGCTTCTTAACAAATATAACGATGACGGAGCATTTGGTTCAAGCTTGGGGGATGCTTTAAAACAAGCTCTTCAAGATAAAAAAGATAAGTAACGATGAAAAGTGCGATACCATGGTATCGCACTTTTTTAGTATAATATGGATTAAGTGATGAGTAAGCAAGGTGGCGTGGAACAATGAAAAGAAAAAACAAGGGAATGGATCGTTTAATTGCGTTCTTTATAGCAGGAGTGATGGTACTAATCATTTTAGCTATCTTAATGGGAAGCTACTTTTTTGGTTTTATAGGCTTCCTTAGAGTGATGGGAGTGGAATATGACTCTTACTGGGCCATATGTTTATTTCTATTTTTTATTTTTGTGTTTGGTTCTATCACAGAGCTTTTTTCAAAGGCACTTATTTTTTTAATGAAGAATGCTATTATGAACAGAGTACTATTTATAACATCTGTAGCTTTTGTGGATATATTTTTTACTTTTCTATCAGTTTATATAGCAGACTTGCTTGTGAGCGGAATCCGTGTATCTATTTTAGCGGTGACTCTTTTATCCGTCTTATTTTTTTGGATGGAGAGTGCATTGGATAGTGAGTTTCTACGTAAAAAAACAAGCTGATGAAGTTTTTCATCAGCAGGGCATCAACAAAAAAAAGCATCATATCAAGCTTCAACGCTATTTAAAGAACCCTGTAACATATTCTTTTAAAAAAGTATGTGATTTTTTTCACATATCTCTTGAAAAAGGACAAACATGTTTGTATAATAAGAATTGTAAAAGATATGTGAAACATTTCACAATATATGTGAATAACTTCACAATATCATATTTTCTATAATCCTAAGGGGGATATCATCTATGAAAATTGCAGTAGTAGGGTGTACACATGCAGGAACAGCAGCAGTAAAAAATATGGCAGAACTTTATCCAGAAGCTAAAATTACAGTTTATGAGCGAAATGATAATGTTTCATTTTTGTCTTGTGGAATTGCGCTCTATGTAGGCGGGGTCGTAAAAGATGCAAATGGTTTATTTTACTCTTCACCGTCTGAATTGCAAGAGATGGGTGTAAATATGAAAATGAAACATGAAGTTACGAATATTGATACAGAAGACAAAAAAATAGCAGTGCGAAATTTAGAAACCAACGAAGAATTTGAAGATACATTTGATAAATTAGTGATGACAACTGGATCATGGCCGATTATTCCAAACCTTGAAGGCATCGATTTAAATAATGTTGTGCTTTGTAAAAATTATCAGCATGCTAATCACATTATTGAAAAAGCAAAACAAGCAAAAAAAATCGCCGTAATTGGTGCTGGTTATATCGGTGCAGAATTAGTAGAAGCATTTGAAGTATATGGAAAAGAAGTCACATTTATTGATAGTGCTGATCGTATTTTAAATAAATATCTTGATCCAGAGTTTACAAGCTTGATGGAAACGGAATTTAAAAAACGCGGAGTTACATTAGCATTAAACCAAGCGGTTACTAAATTTGTAGGCAGCGATGGATCGGTTGAAAAAGTAGTGACAACTGAAGGTGAATACGAAGCGGATCTTGTGATTTTGTGTGTTGGCTTCCGTCCAAACACAGACTTAGTAAAAGGGCAGATAGAAATGCTTCCAAACGGGGCAATTGTGGTCGATGAATATATGCAAACAAGCAAAAAAGATATATTTGCTGCCGGAGATAGCTGTGCCATTTACTACAATCCGATTAAGAAACATGCCTATATTCCGCTTGCTACAAATGCGGTTAGAATGGGAACATTAGTTGCTCAAAACCTTGTTAAACCGACGATTAAGTATATGGGAACACAAGGAACATCAGGCTTGCATATTTATGATTACAATGTTGCATCTACCGGCATAACTGAAACAGCGGCTTCTCTTTTTGATATGAATGTGAAAAGTATCACAATATCAGAAAATAACCGACCTGAATTCATGCCAACGTACGAAAATATTACGTTAAAAGTAGTATATGAAGAAGAAACAAGACGAATTGTAGGGGCACAGGTTATTTCTAAAATTGATGCTACTCAAGCAATCAATACATTGTCCGTATGCGTACAGCAGGAAATGACGATCGATGAGCTTGGCTTTATGGACTTTTTCTTTCAACCCCACTTTAATAAGCCTTGGCATTTCTTAAACCAAGCAGGGCTTCAAGCGCTTCAAGCATAAGAAAGCAGGTGACTACCTGCTTTTTTTATGTGGATTTTATTATCTTTTTTATTTTAGCAGGTTTAAAGCGGATCCATCCTATGATAAGAAGAATAAAAGGATATAAAGCTCCCATCAAAAAACTATAGGGAATCCACGTTTCGGCTAACCATGTTTTTTGATAGGTAATGGTTGGGTACACAATAATGGAAAAAGTCGTAACAATTAATCCCATCGGTAACGTTAGAAATCGAGTTTCATTGATGTTAAAAATATGACAAAGTCCAGCGATGGAAGCATGAAAATAAAGAGAAACTTTAAAGAAAAGAGTAAGAAACCATATAATGGCAATAATTACCTCGATTCCTTGCAAAAAATTTCCCACCTCAATTCGCTTAGCCATTTCATATACGGGAAACATGGTAGTTGAAGAATGATAAGAACCAATAACGATTATACAAGAAAAAATAACAATTACCATAATAAATCCACCTAGCAGGCTGCCGCTCATTAAAGCTTTAGCTCCTTTTTCAGGTTTTCTTAAATGAAGGGGGAAAATCATCATCAAAGGAGCAAAAGTAAAATAAGTAATGCTAAGAAAGATAAGAACCGAATGAGTCAGCGGCTTTAAGTGAATGTCCATTAAAGGCATAAGATTTTCAAGTTTCATTTGAGGAGTTAGTGAAAAAATAAAAATCCCGAGAAGGCCAACAAACCACGGGAAAAAGATTTCACAGCAGCGTGCAATTGTTTCTAGCCCGAGTCTTGCCCCGAAAACAACCACAAGCATAAAAATAATGTGAATAGCAAGCAGCGGCGTTTCCATCATAATATGGGTATTTAAAAAACTTCCGACGTAGTATACAATGCGGCTGCACGTTATGACAGTAGATAGGACAAATAAACAAGATACACCTTTTCCTAGATATTTTCCAAATACTACATCATTGATTTCTACCAGATTTTTATCTTTAAATAAAAGTCCGAGAGCTATATATACTTTCACTAATACAAATCCGCATGCTACTCCAAGGATAGCCGGAATCCAAGCGGTTTGCTTAGAATCAACAGTCATAGCCGCTGGAGCAATAACAATTGTGCTTCCAATTGTATAAAGCATGACGAGCATGCGAAATTGAATCGTTGAAATTTTAACTACAGGTTTCACGGTATTCACTTCCTCGTCTTACGTATTAAGATAATAAATGAAGTAAAAATATGCTGATTGGTCTAAAGATAGCAGCTGATAAATCAGAAGGATTTGGAACATACAAACCCAGTGCTTTACAGATGCTTACGGACGTTCCAATTACAAGAACTGTGTAGAATAGCCATAATTCTTTCTTCGCTTTTTTTTGCCGTAAGTTAGGTACTTCAAACCAAATGACGAGCGTGCAAACAATAAGTAACCCGAATACCCCTAGCATAGACTAGCTCCTATACATGAATAATTAATGTTATATTTTCCAGAAAAATAACTACTTATACTGAAGGTGCATTCTCTATTAAAGGTTTTTGATTTTTTAGTCGCTGTTAGAAGAATGCTGCTTTTTGTTTTGAATAAATCCTGCAATTAAAAGGAAAAGCGGATATAAGATGCCTACAAGTAAGCTGTAGGGAATCCACGTTTTTGTATCCCAATCTTTTTGATAAGAAACGCTTGGATACACAATAAGGGAAAGTGTAATCATGATGAGTGCGACTGGAAAAGAAAATAGCTTGTAGTCCTTTATATGAAATACATTGGCAAACCCCAAAAGAGTAGCGTAAAAGTAAATGCAAAGCTTAAAAAAGAGAGTAATAAACCACAAAATAGCAATGACTACTTCAATTCCTTGAAGAAAGTTTCCTACATCAATTCTTCTTCCTAATTCATAGCTTGGAAACATGGTGATTTGGGAGTAATAAGGACCAAGCACTAAAATTCCGAGTAAGATTAACGTAACCATCACTAGTCCACCGGCTATATTCCCTATATAAAAAGATTGAGTGGACTTTTTTGTGTCTGGTGTATGGGAAGGGAAAATCATAAGCAGAATCGTATAAGTCAAAGAACTCATGCTTAAAAACGTTAAAACAGCCCGAATAAAAGCTTTTGGATGTATTTCGAACACAGGCTGAATATGCTCTATTTTAATTTGCGGAATCATAGACAAAATCAGAAGTCCGAACAATCCGACAAACCAAGGGAATAAAATCTCGGCACTTCGTGCAATAACTTCTATTCCTAGGCGTACTCCTACGATAACCACACTCATAAACGCAATGTGGATGGCTGTAAGCGGCGTGTAGGGAAGAATTTGTGTAGTGAGAAAATTCCCTACATAGTAAAGAACTTGACTGCTGATAAACAAATTGGATAATACAAAAACAGCAGAAACAATCTTTCCAAACAGTTTACCTAAAATTTTTTCGTTCATTTCCATCAGCGTAAGCGTTGGAAACATTTTTCCTAGTGAGGTAAAAAGCAAAACTAAGCCAATTCCTGATGCTACACCGAAAAGTGCTGCAATCCAGGCGTCTTGATGAGCATCAGCCGTAATAGCAGCAGGCACAACAATAATTGTGCTTCCGATGCTATATAAAGTTACTAGCTTGCGAAATTGCGCAGCCGAAATATTGATTTCATTAAGCAAAATGAGCACATCCTTTTGCCATATACACGAATTAAGTGATCCAACGGAATAATAAGTGACTTAAAGGCTGAAACATTGCTTCTACCCAATCAGAAGGGTTCGGTAGAGGCAGCCGAAAGATTTTTGCAAGAGCGATCATGATACTGATTGTCATGAATACAATAAAAATTTTCCGTTCTTTTTTATGAGAGTGTTGAGGTAATCTTTTTATTTCCATCCATATAATCCCTGCACAAATGATCAAAAAGGAAAGAAACAAGTGCATGCAGTCAACCCCAATATATTTTGACGTTCAAATAGGCTATTCGTATGATGTCCGCTAAAGAAAGTGATTATACATTTATGTAAAATATAGAAAGTATTTCAAGGGATAAAAGATATCATTGGACGCTCTTAAATAATAAAGGAATTTGTTATGCGGAATATTTACGCAGCTTCAACCTATCGAAACGTCGTATGAATAAGTGGAAAAATGCCACACTATAGAGTGAACAAATGGAAAGGAGCACTATGATGAAAAAATTCCCATATAACAAAGATAAACAACAATCATTTCAAGCAGCACAGCAGGGGCATAAAGAAGCAGTAGATGCATATGAACAGGCAAATGAAGCTAAAAATGATGCATCGTATGGACATGAAGCGAAGCAAGCGATAGGTGAAGTGAACGAAGCCTCTCAGCAAATCGAAAATGCGCTTGAAAATGCTTCTGAAACACAGCGTCAGCGTTTAACTGAGTTTCAGCAAGACATAAAAGATATGGAAAACGACCTTAATCAATAAAAGAGTAGCTGTTTTACTTAGACTTACAGCAGGTTCACAATAGAGTATAAATTGCAAAAGCAGAAGATAATGAACTTCTGCTTTTTTTTATTGGCAGAGTGAATGTAGGTTTCGTGTATATAATGGCTTTTAGCAGTTGTTTGGAGGGCAAGGCGAAGGCTCCTATAGGGAAAACAGAATAGGTGAGACCCTGCAGGAGCGGAAGCGAAGGCTTGCACGGAAATCAACAGTAGTGTAACAAATAATCCATCGTTCCATTCTTATTTTAAAAGGTATAGAAGTTAAAAAAGTAAGAATCCTAATAAAAACAGAACGATAAGAATGGAAAGGGATTGTGACAGGAAACATGCTAATAAATATACTAATAATGATTGTCGTATTGTACTTCATATATGTATTCGTAACTGCAGTGGTACTGTTTTATGTCCCTTTGCACAAGGGAAAAGACTTAAAAGTAATGAATACTGAGAATTTTTACGGAAAGAAAGAATCCACAGACCGTGTTATGCTTTTGGAAAACGGTTATTTTTCAGGGCTTGTTCGGATGCAGATGATTCAAGAAGCGAGGCATACAATCGATATTGCGTACTTTTCCATCGGCAAAGGTCGTTCGTCGGATTTACTTATGGGTGCTTTATTCGAAGCTGCGGACCGAGGTATACGTATTCGAGTGCTGTTAGACGGGATCTCTCATGGGCTAAAAGGCAAGAGAAAAAATGTTCTTTATGCTCTAGCTTTCCACAATAATATTGAATTAAAGTACTATGAGCCCTTTACTATTCTTAAACCTTGGACATGGCATAACCGTCTTCACGATAAAATAATAGTAGTCGATGGCCAATTAGGTATTAGTGGAGGACGAAATATCGGAGATAAATACTTGGCCAGTCAACCGGATAAAAATTTTGTCTATGACCGTGATGTGCTGATTTATAATACAAAGCAAGAAAGTAATAGTGTCATTCTCTCAATGGAGAAGTATGTAGAGAAATTATGGAACCACCCGTATACGCGCAAAGCTTTTCCAAAGCTCAAGAAAACTAAACAATTTCGTGGCCTTTCAGGAAAGAAATTGTTAATAGATCAATACGAAGAGGCCAAAAAAGCAAACGAACCCTTTGTCCATCCTTATATTGTATGGAGAGAATCAACGATGCCTACAAGAAAGGTTTCTTTTATTGCAAATCCTATTCAAAGAATGAATAAAAGCCCTTTTATATGGAAAACGTTTATTAAGCTTTCTGAGCAAGCTGAAAAATCCATTGTCGTTCAAAGTCCTTATATTGTACCAACAAAAGAGATGGAACAGTATATAGATAAGTCAGTAAAATCTAAAGTGCAAAGAATTATTTTAACGAATTCTATTACGTCCACTCCGAATGCTATGGCTTTTTCTGCATACTTAGGAGTGAAAAACCGCGTCATAAAAGCGGCTTCAAAGCTTTATGAATATCAACAGCCTTATTCCATTCACGGGAAATCCGTTGTTTACGACCAGCGTTTGAGCGCAGTTGGTTCTTTTAACTTAGATTCACGTTCTGTATTTTTAAATACTGAATCTATGGTTATGATAGATAGTGAAGAATTTGCAGCCGAGCTAACAGGGGCTATTGAAACTAAAATTTCTCACAGTACGCTTGTGGGAAATGAGGGGGAACCTGTGGGTTTTAATACGGATTCTCAAAAAAACGTGCCTCCTGTAAAATCTGCACTCCTCCATATTCTTTCAGTCTTCACGCGATTTTGGAGACATTTTGTATAGTTCTGCACTTTTCCTGAAAAAGTGCTTTTGCAGAAAGCTTATAAAAATAAATGGTAGAGGATAAAAGGTGCTGCAACTGGTGGTGGGAAGTGTGAAAAGCTGTGATATGCCTCACAGTTTTTTTGAAGTCGCCAGTACTAGTCATGATTCATAAAAAGACCTATTGACGAAATTCCATATATGTTTTATTATAATATAGCGTCGTCAATAAACGAGGTTCTTTTGAAGAAATCATTTCTAGGGGCATAGTTTAAAGGTAGAACTACGGTCTCCAAAACCGTCAGTGTGGGTTCGATTCCTACTGCCCCTGCCATTTTGGAGTTATTTTTCAATTCACACGCGGGTGTGGCGGAATTGGCAGACGCGCTAGACTTAGGATCTAGTGTCTTATGACGTGGGGGTTCAAGTCCCTTCACCCGCATCTTTACTTTTATATATTGCGCGGAAGTAGTTCAGTGGTAGAACACCACCTTGCCAAGGTGGGGGTCGCGAGTTCGAACCTCGTCTTCCGCTTCTTTTCAAAAGCAGTTTGCATGTGCAAACTGCTTTTTTTGTTGTAGAAATAAAGATTTTTACTATGCTGTTTTTAATTAGAAATAGTTTATTCAATCAGTGCTGCTTATACGTATTGCTTTCATGAATATACACATATTATTGGGGTTACATTAAAAGCTAATGAACGATACGTGAAGACGTCTAATATGGTTTTTAAGATAGGGGAGAGTCCTATGGAATCTAGTTGGTTTTCAATTATACCGTTTTTAATTGTTATTCCAATAGCTATTTTCACCAAACAAGTGCTGCCAGGGTTGTTTTTAGGCTTATTAGTAGGCGCTTATTTGATTGATCATTCGATTGTCGGAGGTGTTGAAAAGTTACTTCACTACGTTGTACAAGCTCTTAGAAATAAAAGTAATATAGAAATCGTTGTCTTTTTATACGCGTTTTCAGGGCTTATCGGAATGATTAAGATGGCTGGAGGAGTTAAAGGTTTTGTGGAAACAGCTGCAGAAAGAATTGATACAAGAAAAAAAGCTCTTATTTTAACCTATGTTTCAACCATTGGAACATTCAGTGCTCCCACCTTTCGTTTTGTGACGATCGCGCCCATTATGAGAGCGCTGCTGAAAAAAGTGAAAATGACGACAGCAGAGCTAGGGTTTGTTATTGAAACAACTGCTACTCCTGTTATCGTCTTAATTCCCGTGGCAACGGCATTTGTGGGATATATGGTCTCAATCATTCAAATGGCAATTGATCATCAAGGCATAAAACAAGACGCTTATTCTTTGTTTATTCAAAGCATTCCTTATAATTTCTTTTCGATTGTGATTATTTTAGTAGGGATTTATTTCAGCTTTTTTCATCATTCAACGTCTACGGCTCCTATGAAGCTCGAGGAAGAAGACGAAAAAGATTGGCATGATTGTCATCCTTGCGTATCGAAGGATTTGCCTTCTAAGCCTTGGAATTTGTTAGTACCTTTACTTGTTGTGATTTCACTTACCTTACTTTTAACATGGTGGAGTGGACATCGTAAGAGTCACACCTTTTTTGAAGCATTTATTAAAGCAGACGTGTTAGAAGCGATGGTAGTAGCTTTAATTATGACTACGTTAATTACCCTCATTTTTTTCTTGTTTCAGCGCTTTACATTACAGAATTTGCTTAATGGTTTTATCACAGGAGGCAATGACTTGATGTCCGTTATTTTGTTGTTATCGGTAGTATGGGGATTATCCGCTGTGACAGAAGACTTAGGTTTTTCAAATTTCGTGACGGCACATTCTAAGTGGATTCCTCAAATGTTTGTCACTCCGTTCATGTTTATCTTTGGAGCCGCTATTTCTTACTTTATCGGATCTGCTTGGGGAACGTGGGGGATTTTAATGCCGCTTGGCGTATCGCTTGCAAGTTCTGCAGATCTTTCTTTGCCGTTAATTATCGGTGCGGTGTTTGCGAGCGGTTCCTTTGGAGCGTTTTCTTCACCTTTAAGCGATGATACGAATACCATCGCCAAAATATTAGATTTATCTGTTATTGAATATGCCAAATATAAATTAAAGCCAGCTTTAATTGCAGCGGGAATAACAGTTGCTTTCTATCTTGTTGTATCTTTCTTATTTTGAATGAGAAAAATAGCCGTCTAGTATCAATTTTTCATTTTTTTAATTTAAAGTATGCATACAGTCCTAATGACAGGCACACTAGGATGATACAAGTAAGCGGAAATAAGATGGTATTAACAAAATGATCATAAAACCATATATACACGCACATCACCTCAATAATTTTAACGCCATTTTTTTATTTAGTAGAGATACACTATCTGTGCTGCTTCTTCCTATTCTTCAAAAAGGCGATAATCAGAAGCAGTAGGGGTACGATAGAAAATAGCGGCATATGCAAAAGAAATCTCGCTACGTGTAGTCCTTCATAAAGGTGTTCTTGAAAATTACTAGCGATTGTAATCGACAAAAATAACACAATGATGCCTAAAGGATACGCTAGACGTGAAGGAGATTTAATTTTAAATAAAGTAGCTGTACCTATTATAGAAGCATAAAACAAGATGCTAACTTTGAAATAAATCCCAATCACCATAGCGAACATAAAAAATACATCTAGACGCTCTAAAAAATCAGCTACTTGGATCGTTTGGACAGTACTAAGAAGAGGGAACTGTGATCTTGTCGTCAGATCAACTCCAAGCACGCTAATGTTAATGATCATCGTAATAATTAGATTAATTCCGCTTAATCCCGTTGCGCATAGCATGGTGACACTCGCTTTTTTGGGATTGCTCAAATAAGGAAGAAGCATGGTAAATACAATAGCCTCTGTGAAAGGAAAATACAGCGTTTCGGTTAAAGCAATTTTTGCAACAGGGAGCACTCCTTCTTTTAATACCGGCTGTAAGTTCTTAAAATCAATTAATCCTGAGCTAATAATTAAAATGAAGCCTGCAACAGCCAGAAAATACATAAAAATAAACAGAAGCTCTCCTGACCTCGCTATCGCTTCAATTCCTTTTCGTGTTATATAGATAATGACCAGCATTAATAAAGCATTAGCAATAAATAAAGGCGTATCGGGATAAGCAAAAGTAAGAAGCATTTCTCCGAAATCTCTTAGAACTCGTGATGCATCGTATAAAAAATAAACAATATATACGAATGCAAGAAGCGTTCCCAGTACCTTACCTAAAATTTTCTGCATATACTCTGTAGGCAGGAGGTCCGGATAGTAGGAATAGAGCTTATGATAGACTAAGAAGAAAAAAAAGCTGAACAGCATTCCAATTAAAATAGCTAGCCATGCATCTTGCTTCGCTCTCATTGCAAGAGGAACTAATAAAGCGCTCCCCAGTTCGAATAATACCATGAGAATGAATAATTGAGTGGCGCTGATTTTTGCTTTTTCCATATAGCCAGAACCTCCTTACCTCATTGTTGTTTTTCTTTTACGCTAGAGAGAAACGATTTATTGCGCAGACCCGTTCGGCGAATGTAAGCTTCTACTGTAACGTCTACATCTAATTTTGGAAAATAAACGTCATCCCATTCTGATTTGAATTTTTCCCACTGATTGGGGCGCGTGCGTTCCAGTGCTTCTCCAAACCCAAAGATGTCAACTTTGTCTGTCTGAGCTTGTTTAATAGCTGTTTGTAATTCTTTTTTTATTTCTTTACCTGCAGCTTTTTCCATTTTTTTGATTACGGCAGGTTGACGTGTATCAACAGGGACCTCCACTTCTCCAAGATCGCCTTCTACGCGAGTGTGAACGGACACGTAAGGTTTTCCTTTTTTCATTTTTACAGATACATCCGTTTTTTGACGAACTGTTTGATAGGCAAGCGCTTCTTTTTTTCCTTTCCAATCTATATTAATATCCGTTCCTTGTATTTTATCAAGAATCCAAACGCTGCCTCTGGCTGGACTATTGTACAACCAGTCGATTAACTTTCCATTTTTAAAAACAGCAATGCCAGAAGCACGAAGGGTAGCTTCTGGTGCGCTTTGCTGGAGGTTATCTAATTTTTCTGCTTGTTGAGGATTTCCAACTAAACGAAAACCCGAGACTAGTGCTTCTCCTCCGGGAGATTCGAGAGACCTCATCACTTCTTGAAAGGAAACCTTTAGATTTTCTCCCCATTTTCTTTGAGTGAACTCCAGCGTTTTCATAATTTTGTTTGCTGGAATTTTATCGACAGGCGTTAGTGCTTTTACCAAATCAGCAGCACTTGACTGGTTTGCGATGACTAGGGAAGTCGTAATTCGAAATTCAGGATCGCGATCAATAGAATCAATAAGAATGTTAATTCCTTCTTCACGCGCTAGTTTTTCTCCGATCACGACTAAGTTGGTATGGGCATAATAAAGTCTTCGGGAAATTCTAGCTGAAGCGCGTCTGCTTGCTTCAACTAAATTATCGCCAGAAGCAGAATAGATCGTAACAGGCGGACTTTGGGTACCGCCGCCCCCTTGTAAGCCAGCTACGTTTCCCGGGTTAATAATTTGAAAGGTAAGCTCATACCGTCCGTTTTTCGTTTTATCAATGCCCATTGCCGATACAAATGCAAGGTCTGTTAATTCTTTTTTACTCCAGCAGCTCGTAAGCAATACCATCATTATGGTCATTACCAGTAAAAATAAACTTTTACGTTTCATTTTGATCACCTTTTTCAAGTTCCTGGTTAATCATACCTCTTGAAGAAGGAGGCTCAGGCTTTTGATGTTTGCTTTGACGAACTTTGTTATCACTAATTAATTTAGGTCTTCTTCTCATCGTCCACCAAGGTAACCGCAGCAATGTATCTTCATTGCTTGCAGGAATAAAGGGTGCTAATGGGGTCATGTAAGGAACACCAAATGAACGTAAGCTGCATAGGTGTCCAACCCCCATTAAAAGAATAAGGATAATGCCATAGAAACCGAATGTAGCCGCTCCTAGTATAAATAAAAAACGAATTAAACGCGCTGAAATAGCCATATCGAAAGATGGTGTGGCAAAGCTAGCAATGGCTGTAATCGATACAATAATAACCATAGCTGGTGAGACAATCCCTGCTTGAACTGCTGCTTGCCCAATAACAAGAGCTCCAACGATCGATACAGCTGAGCCGATAGCTTTTGGTAAACGAATACCTGCTTCACGCAAAATTTCAAAGGTGACTTCCATAAAAAAAGCTTCCACGAACGCGGGAAATGGAACGGATTCTCGCTGTGCTGCAAGAGCTACAATAAGCGTTGTAGGTACCATCTCTTGATGAAATGTTGTAACCGCTACATACGTAGCAGGCGCGATAAGTGAAATCATAAACATAAACACCCGCAAAAGACGAATGGACGTGGCAATATCAAAGCGTGCGTAGTAATCTTCAGCCGATTGGAAAAATTGAATGAACAACGCTGGAGCAATAAGGACAAAAGGAGTTCCGTCCACAAAAATAGCAATTCTTCCTTCCAAAAGGTTACCCGCCACCACATCGGGTCTTTCTGTGTTGTAAATAGTGGGAAAAGGAGTGACCGTTTGATCTTCAATCAGCTGCTCAACATAACCTGATTCCAAAATACTATCAATATCAATGTTTTTTAATCGCTTTCGAATTTCTTTCACAACTTTATCGTTTGCGATGCCATGAATATACATAAGAGTGACATCCGTTTTAGTTACTCGGCCAATCTTCATCGACTCTAGCCATAAGTCGGGTGTTTTAATAATTCGGCGCACCATGGCTAAGTTTGTGCCAATAGACTCAGTAAAGGCACCTTTTGGTCCCCGCACTACCATTTGGGTAGTAGATTCTGAAATGGCACGCTTTTCACCGCCTTGTGTACTCACGCTGAGTACGCGGTTTATGCCGTCGACAATAAGAAGGCTATCGCCTGACATCAAAGAAGAAAGTAAATCATTCCAGTTGTCTGCAAACGATACGTTGCCGATTGTGACGATGTCTTCGGAGATTAACTCTAATGCATTTTGATCGTTTAGGTCATTTTTTTGATTATCTTTCATCAGAGACTGCAGTAAGTAATCTTGAATAGCCTGATTATCTACAATCCCTTCTATATAGACGATAGCAGCAGCCAAGCTGTTATTGACACCTAGTTTAAAATGACGAATCACAATATCTGAGCTGTTTCCAGTTTTCTTTTTAATTAAGGTAAGGTTCTCCGACAGCAGATTCTTAAGAGAAGAAGCTGTTTGTTCGCTGTTTGTTTGATCTGCCTGAGGTTCAAGCTTATTTTTAAGTTTTTGATTTTTAAAAAACGAAGGCATAAATGAAAGCACCCTTACTATAGTTTTTATTAATTTGACCAAAAACCGTATAATTATGTAATTTTTAACAAAATATCTTTTGCATGACGGTAAATGAAAATGACGACCCTATGAGGTAAGTAACCATTAGGTAAGGAGTGAAAGGAATGAAAATTATTGGAGTTAGCCTGCTGCTATTTGGATCTGTGATTGCTCTTTCTGTAGGAATTGATCTTTTTCAAGGAGCGAACGTACTGCAGGCACTATACAATGCTTTAAGCCCGTTTCGTGTAATGGAAGTGGCCGAATTATTTGTCCTTTTTTCTCTTTTGTTTTTCTTTTTTGCAGAGTCGCTTTACCTTGTTTTAAAGAAGCGTCAACAAAAGCACTAGTAACTTGGTGCAAAGAGGTTTTTATCTCTTCGCTATCGAAACAAGCGTATAGAAAGATAGCTTTGAGATAGGGGAGAACCACATGAACATTGAGACTAGCAGACTACTAATACGCAAATTTAAATATGAAGATTGGCAAGATGTCTACACATATACTTCTGATGCTAATGTCATGAAATACATACCAGAAGGTGTTTTTAGTAAGGATGATGCGAAGAAATTTGTAAATGAAAATATGAAAGAAAACGTTAAAAATTTTCCAGTTTTATTAAAAAACGAAAAAATCCTAATTGGTCATATCGTCTTTTTCAACTATTTTGAGGACCATACTTATGAAATTGGCTGGGTATTTAATTCCCTCTATCATCAGAAAGGATATGCGTCAGAAGCGGCAAAAGCAATCGTGGACTATGGCTTTAATACAATGAAACTGCATCGGGTTATTGCTACTTGTCAACCTGAGAATATTTCTTCTTATCGTGTTATGGAGAAGATCGGGATGAGAAGAGAAGGGTATTTCAAAAAATGTATTCCAACTGAAAAAGGATGGTGGGATGAATATTATTACGCGATTTTAAAGGAAGAGTGGAAATGAGCTTTACTCTTAAGGAATTACATTTTACGAGTTGTAAAGATGAAAACAAGCCCAATTTTTAAAAAATGAGCAGGACAGCAAACCAAAACGTCTAGGCAGACATACAATAACCTATCCATGAGAAACACCCCATGTTTGAACCTTCTTTGTTTTAGCAACAGAAAATTACGTTGAAAGGGAGTGCTTGTATGTCTAATGCTGGATGTGGATTTGGTTCTGGTTTCGCTTTATTAGTTGTATTATTTATTCTATTAGTAATTATCGGATGTAGTTGTTATAGCGGTGGTTACGGTGGCGGCTACGGCTGCTAATTAGATCACTGAATAGCCTAAAGAAATTTCTTTAGGCTTTTTTGTGTTTTAAACGTCCGTTAGCTTTTAAGAGAATTACTTACCCATTAGCGGCTATGATGAACGGTTGAACAATTAAAAACCCTATTACGATCGATATCTGCTATACTTTTAATAAAGATAATAACGCTTACATTTATGAAGAAGCAAACAAAAAAGAGAGGGCATAAGGTGAACTTTCCTATTTCGAAAAGTATTACAACTAAATATCTTCTTTTATTTACGGTTATTTTAATTGTACCGGGCATCATCATTTATTACATCATTACGGGTTATGCAAGCAAAATTATTAAAGAAGATGTAAAGGTTCAAAACATTGCAAGTAAAGATATTATAGCTAAAAGGCTGAATTCAGAAATTGAGCATGTGGCTTCGCAGCTGCAGCTTATTGCAGGAGAGGGGCTAGAGTCAGATCTTAACATAAATAGAATGTATAACCGAGCTAAACAAGCAAATTCACAAAGTTCAGTTATTCATTCCATTTACTATATCAATGAACAAAAACGCGTAAAGTTTGAAACGCCTTTTGCTTCAAGTCAAAACAATTTAATTTATCATCACCCTAATTTTACCCAGGTGTATTGGACACATACGTACGCTTTATCGGATCTTATTCAAAATTATCGTCATCAAAAAGTAGTAACCATTTCTGTACCCGTTCTTACTAAGGATAAAGAATTTAAAGGAATTATTGTTGCAGAACTAAGCCGGGATTATTTATCAGAGGTGTTAAAAAGCGTCAGCCTGTCACGAGGACACTTCGGTTTTTTAGCAGATCGCAAAGGAAATGTCATCGCATCTACAAGCGATAAGCAGCTTAACAAGAAGTTTTCAGTAGACAAAATACCAAACGTTTCTGGCTATACTCAAATAAATCATAATGGACAAGAGAGTTTAGCAGCTTATCAAACGAACCAAGAAGGCTGGAACTTGGTTTATGGTGTACCGACTAACGTAGCCTTTTCTCCTTTACATAAATTATCTCTTTTACTGCGCGTTAGTTTTATTAGTATATTGCTGCTTGCTTTATTTTTTATATGGTTAGGCATCAAAAATATTTTACAGCCAATCGTAAAGCTTACAAGCTATGCAAAAACGTACCGGAATTCTCAAACGTTCGTGCCATTAAATAAAGAAGCGCCGGCAAGGGATGATGAGCTGAGTATATTGACACGTACAATTATTGAAATGGGAAATAGCAATTATGAAAAACAAAAAATGCTTGAGCAAAGTGAGAGATACCTTCACGATGTATTAGAAGGAATTCCTTATGGAATTATTACAATTGACCCGAGGAGTAAAATTACATACGTGAATCAGCAGTTTGAAAGAATGGTTGCTTTTCAGCGTCAGGACATGATTGGTGTTAACTTAGAAGATTTACCAATAAAATCGGAAAGCGTAGATTTTATTTTGCTTCACACATTGGCATCGGGAAAAGACATGGAAGAGGTAGAAAGCTATATTCTCGATTCAGACGGCAGAAAAAGAATTGTTAAAGTTACGACCTCTACTTTTTATACCGACACAAGTGAAGTGATGGGGATTATCGCGGTCATGCAAGATATTACCGAAATAAAGCAGTTACAGCTAAGACTGCAGCAAAGTGATAAGCTGGCGTCTATTGGGCAAATTACGGCAGGAATTGCCCACGAAATAAAGAATCCTCTAGCCATTTTATCAGGATCAGCTGAACTTTTGCTAGATGAAGCGGAAGAAAGCGCCTGCTCAGAAGAAGTAAAAGAGCTTGCTGCGGATGTATTCATCGTTGTAAACCGTCTCAAAGAGATTACAAATAATTTTCTTAATTTTGCAAACATGAGTCAAAAGGAAAAGAAGGAAGTGTCACTTGTACAAGTGTTAGAAGAAGTGTTTCATTTACTGCGTTTAAAGTGTAATGAAGCAAACATTAGCATTGTAAAAGACTTTGAAGAAAAATGTTTGATTGCAGGGGTCTATGATCAATTGATTCAAGTGTTTTTAAATATTGTCTTAAACGCAATGGAAGCAATGGATGAGGGCGGGTATATTATCGCTTCCATTCAAACGATGAATATGAACGAAGAATATGTGGTTGTTCGTATAGAAGATACGGGTTCAGGCATTAACAAGCAGGACTTAGAGTGGCTGTTTAATCCCTTTTACTCAACGAAAGAAACAGGTTCAGGACTAGGGTTAACGATTGCAAGAGATATTGTAAAAGAACATGGAGGAGAATTATTTATTGAAAGTATAGAAGGCAAAGGGACAACCATTACATGTCGTTTTCCCAAACAGAAAAATACAAAAGGAGGCTAAAAAACATGGAGAATAAGTGCAGTGTGTTAATGATTGATGATGAACAGAACCTTTGTAAGCTGGTAGCCAAAAAGCTTCAGAAATCTGGTTTTCATACGCACGCGGCATATACTGGAGGAAAAGGAATCGAAATGGCTAAAACGCTGGATATCGATGTGGTGATACTAGATTATATGCTTCCGGATATGACGGGGATCGATGTGTTAAAGAAGTTAAAAGAGGTAACGCAATCAAAAGTAATCATGCTTACTGCATACGGAAATGTTGAGAGCGCTGTGCAATCTATGAAAATAGGGGCTGCTGATTATTTGAATAAGCCTGTTGAACTTGAAGAACTAAAGAATATTATTGCTTCGCTATGTACGGACAAGCAACCGGATGCCGTGATGGAAAAAGGTAAAGACAAAGACTTTATTTCAAAAAGCTCAGAAATGAACAAGTTAGTGGAAATGGTAGAGTACGTAAAAGATACAGACGCTAGCATTTTAATTCTAGGTGAAAGCGGAGTAGGTAAAACCGCGATGGCTAAATGGATACATGAGCAGAGTCATAGAAAAAACAATCCTTTTGTGGCTATCAACTGCGCAGCCATACCAGAAGCCCTTCTTGAAAGTGAACTGTTTGGCTATAGAAAAGGAGCGTTTACAGGGGCTGCTTCTTCTCAAAAAGGAAAGTTTTCTGCTGCGGACGGCGGTACAATCTTTTTAGATGAAATTGGAGAAATTTCGTTAAGCATGCAGGCAAAGCTATTGCATGTAATCGAAGAAAAAAAAGTAATGCAGCTCGGAAGCAACGAGTATGAATCCTTGGACGTCCGAATTATTTCAGCTACAAATAAACCGCTTCAACAGTTAGTAGAACAAAAGAAATTTCGGGAAGATTTATACTATCGATTAAATTTAATGGAGATCACCATTCCTCCTCTAAGGCACCGAAAAGAAGATATTGAGCCGCTCATTCATCACCACATTATAAAGTTAAATACAAAATACAATAAGACGCTTGCTGTTTCAAACGCGGCACTTCAACAGCTAATTTCTTATGAGTGGCCGGGAAATATTCGTGAGCTGTTAAATGCGATTGAAAGAGTTCATATTTTAAAACGGTATGGGACAATTGAGCTCTCTGATTTAACATATCTTTTTAATAAGCAAGAGTCTCATTCATATAGGAATCAGCAGGTGAAAGCAAAACAAACAAACTTATCACATGCATTAGGTGAAGTAGAGGAAGAAATGATTAAAAACGCTCTTGAAGAAATGAAAGGCAATCAAACGAAAGCAGCTCAAAAACTAGGAATTGCTCGCCATACGTTAATTTATAAAATGAAAAAAATGGGTCTTAAATTTTAGAAAAAGGATATGAAAGAAATGACCTATCGTAAAATATTCAGCTTACTAGTACTGTGTTTTACAGTACTGGGAGCATGTCAGCAGCACAGTACTACCCCTCTTAGGGAAGAAAAGAAGTCTCTCGATTCTGTTAGTATTACAGTTGGGTCGAAATCTATGACAGAGCAATATCTACTAATGAAAATGACCGCGCTTCTATTAAAAGAACAAGGAGCTACTGTACACGAAAGGCGCTTTTTAGACAGCGATTCTATTCGAAAAGCAAGCTTGGCGGGCTATATTGATATGTACTGGGAATATACGAGTACGGCAAGGATTGTGCATCAAAACCAAGAGCCGGTTTATAATGAAAAAAAGTTGTATCAGCTGGTGAAAGAAACGGATGCGAAAAACCACTTAACGTGGCTGAACACTAGCCATTTTAACAGCAGCTGGGGGGTTTTAGTTAACCGTTCTTTTGCAAAGGAGCATCATTTAAACTCTGTTTCTGACTTGATTTCCTACATAAAAAAGCAAAATAAAGAAGTAAAGATAGCTACAAACAATGAATTTCTAAAAAGAAAAGACGGCTTGATGCAATTAGCTAATAACTATGAGTTAAAGTCCGTTTCAACTGAAATCATTGGAATCGATTCAGAAATTATTCCTTTGGCGGTGAAAGAAGGCAGAGTAGACGTAGGGATTGGAATGATATCTGATAGTCGAATTCAAGCATACGGCCTTGTGTTACTAAAGGAAGATCAATCTCTTTTTCCGCCTTATTATGCGGCTCCTGTAGTAAAACAATCATTAGCAAGCCGTTATCCGTCTGTTGTTTCCACTTTAAATGAACTATCAAGTAAACTAACGAATAAAAAGATGGTAGAGCTGAATTACCAAGTTGATATTTTACACAAAGACGTATCAGATGTTGCCTATAAATTTTTACTGGAAAATCACTTGATTACTCGTTGATAGATATAATAAAAAAAGAGGCTGGGACAAAAGTAGTTGAGCCCAAGTAAAAAACGAACCATTCATCAACCTGTTTGATGAGTGGTTCGTTTTTTTTGTGATGGTGCATATAGTTTTATTTGTTTCGTTGCTTCTAGCAGTTGATTTGGAGGGCAAGGCGAAGACTCCTGCGGGAAAAGCGGAACAGGTGAGACCCCGCAGGAGCGAAAGCGACGAGGAGGCTCAGCGGCCGCCCGCGGAAAGCGAAGTCTTGCACGGAAATCAATTGCGGTGTCATAAGCAGTCCAGCTCATGTATCTCATTTGTTCGTCTTTCAATTGGATTTATTTCGTTATGTCTCAACCTCTTTTTTATTGTAGAGTGTAGAAAATTTCTACAGTTAATTGTGTGAATTTTCTACAATTTATTTTTTGTTTTCTATTAAGTATTGATTACATCAATCATTTAAACTTGGCACGCATCTTGCAATAGATATAAGTGAAAGTAAAAATGCTGAAATGTAAGGAGATTAGTATTCAATGAAAATTACGGGAATAGAGATCAAACATTATTTACTGCCTTTAAATCCGCCTTTTAAAGCAGCTTGGGACCCCGAGCCCCGCAAGAAGTTTGCTTCTACCGTTGTCTATGTACATACGGATGAAGGAATAACGGGAGTGGGATCAGGAGATTTAATGATGGGGCTTGAGGGACATGAACATTTGTTTATCGGTCAAGATCCTTTTGCCATTGAACGACATGCACAAGTGATACAAAATATAGATTTTCACTATGGAAGATGCTGGCCGCTTGATTTAGCTCTATGGGATTTGATGGGAAAAGCAACAAAACAGCCCGTCTATAAACTGCTTGGAGCCCGATCTAACAAGCTTCTCGCTTATGCTTCAACGGGAGAAATCGTGACTCCTGAAGAACGTGCGGAACGTGCGGTTCGATTTGTAGAGCAAGGGTTCAAAGCAATGAAAATTCGTTTTCATCACAAAGATGTAAAAGACGATATTCAAGTAGTGGAAGCGGTCAGAAAAGCAGTTGGCGACAAGCTAGAAATTATGGTTGACGCAAATCAAGGATGGAAAATGCCTTGGGACGTTGAACGGACGTGGGATTTAAAAATGGCCTATCAAGTAGCGAAAGAACTCGAAGAGCTGAAAGTTTTTTGGCTTGAAGAACCACTGCCTTCTCATCAGTTTGAACTGATGGCAAAACTTCGGGATTCAGTAGGTATTCGAATCGCAGGGGGAGAGATGAACCGTCATATGCATGACTTTAGAGAGTTGAACAAAGTAAATGCATTAGACGTTTATCAGCCGGATGTAGCATTGTCAGGAGGAATTACGCAAACGAAAAAAGTTGCGGATCTTGTTCAAGGAAGCGGCGCTTGGTTCAGCCCGCATACATGGACAAACGGCATTGGTTTACTGGCAAATTTACATCTAGCAGCGGCGGTCAGCCACTGTCCGTATTTAGAATTTCCTTATGATCCTCCGGCATGGTCTAACGAACGGAGAGATTATATTCAGCAAAAACCACTTATGATCGACAAAGATGGTTACTTAGTAGCTCCAGAACAGCCGGGTTTAGGTATCGATTTGGATGAAGAAGCTTTAAAGCAGTACGAAATTAATCATTTCTACGTGGGTGAAAAAAATACAGTTTCTATTTAACTGATATAAAGGGTGAACACAAAATGAAGAAATATAGTGCTTATATAAACGGAGAATTTGTTCAAAGCAGCAATCAAATGAATGTTACGTACCCAGGAACGGGTGAAGTCGTAGCCCAAGTCTCTTCCTGCAGTATAGAAGAAACAGAGCACGCTGTTTATTGCGCTAAACAAGCTTTTAAAGAGTGGAAGCTTCGTCCTTCATATGACCGGTCTGAACAAATTAAAAAATTTTTAACAAACATGAAAACAGAAGAACATATTGAACGCATTGGAACAGCTATTACACAGGAAATGGGAAAACCTTTAAATGCAGCGAAATCAGAGGTGTTTTACGGAGCGGAGCTTGGCGAATACCAAACTCAGTGGGCAAGACGCATTGAAGGTCACGTAGTAGACAGCGATAACGTAAAAGAAAAGATTATTTCTTATAAAGAGCCTCTTGGCGTAGTCGCGGTGATTGTACCTTGGAATTTTCCAATTTATGTTTTGATGAGAAAAATCGTGCCGGCGCTTGTCGCAGGTAATACGGTTGTAGTCAAGCCAAGCGTAAAATCTTCTTTATCTGCTTTAGCATTAGCGGAGTGCATTCATCAATCCGGCTTTCCAAAAGGTGTTATTAATATCGTAACAGGTATGGATGACATTGTAGGAGAAACGTTAACTTCATCTCCTGATGTGAACATGGTGACATTTACCGGAAGTACTAAAGTAGGCAAAGGCATTATGGAAAAATGCTCTCGTCATATGATCCGGACATCGCTTGAATTAGGCGGAAAAGCTCCTGCTATTGTAATGGAAGATGCCGATATTGATTTAGCGGTTGAAGCAATTAAGGGAGGCAGGTTAGCTAACTCCGGTCAAGTCTGCAATAATACTGAGCGTGTATACGTTCATAAAAGTGTAAAAGAAGCGTTTACTACTAAACTATTGAAAGCGTTTCAAAATGTAGAAGTGAAAGATGGTTTGGCTAATCCAGATGCAGAAATGAGCTGTCTGATTAACAAATCTGAAGCAAATCGCGTTCATCAAATGGTACTTGAGGCCGCAGAAGAAGGAGCCGCTATATTATGCGGAGGCTATTTGCTAGAGGAATTAGGTGACAGCTTTTATCCGCCAACGCTGTTAGATCAGTGCACGCAACAAATGAACATCGTGCAAAAAGAAGTGTTTGGACCCGTTCTTCCAATTATCTCGTTTGAATCTCTTGAAGAAGCAATTGATCTAGCGAACGATTCTGAATACGGCTTAACCGCTAATGTATATACATCCAGCTATCGCTACGTAATGGAGCTGACTACGCAGCTAGAATGCGGTGAAGTATACGTGAACCGCCAGCAGGGCGAGGCGTATCAAGGCTATCACTCCGGCTGGAAGCAGTCGGGAATCGGCGGAGACGATGGCAAGCATGGATTTGAAGAGTTTTTACAGGTAAAAACAGTTTATATGAAATTTTAATTTTAAAAAGCAGGTGAACACAGGTGGAGAAAACGCGTGTGGAAGAAGATAGTGTAGGAAAAGTTGAGCTCCCAGCAGAGGTTTTGTATGGCATTCAGACGGCCCGGACAATTGAAAATTTATCATTTTCTAATAAAAGATTGCATGAATATCCGGACTACGTGTATGCACTGTTAACCGTAAAAAAAGCAGCTGCCTTAACAAATGTAGAAGCTAGCGTAATTCCAAAAGACATTGGAGAATCCATATCAAATGCATGTGACCAATTGCAAAGCACTGCTTATCAACATCATTTTTTGATTGATGTGCTGCACGGCGGAGGCGGTATTGGGACGAATATGAATGTGAACGAAGTAATAGCAGGCTGGATAAACCAGCAGTGGCCACATCATCTTCCCGTTCATCCGATTGAACATGTAAATGCATCTCAATCAACTTCTGATGTTTGTCATACCGCTATTCGAATTGCGATTATTAAAAGCTATCATTTTTTAGAAAAAGAAATGGAGCATCTCCATTCTATTCTTCAAAAAAAGATTGAAGAGTTCCAGCCTGTGATGACAATCGCAAGGACTTGCTTGCAAGATGCGATGAGTATTTCGCTTAGTAATATATTCAGCGGATATGAAGCGGTTTTTTCACGGCGTACGCACTATTTAAAAAGAGCTGCAGAAGAACTGCACGCTGTTAATCTTGGAGGTACGGTTATTGGCTCTGGGACGGGAGCATCAGAAATATACCGAAGTAAAGTCGTTCAGCAGCTGTCTCGTCTATCTGGTATGGGGCTTTACCACCGCGCTAATTTATTTGATGCAGCACAAAATATTGATGATTTAGCTAATGTTTCGAACGAATTAAAACAGCTGGCTACATCTTTTATAAAATTTGCTAAAGATTTAAGACTGCTGTCTTCCGGACCAGAAGCTGGCTTTGGAGAAATTCAATTGCCGTCTGTTCAAGCAGGTTCCTCATTTTTTCCGGGCAAAGTCAACCCGGTTGTACCAGAAACGTTGATTCAATGCTGTTTTCAAGTGTTAGGGTGTGACAGAACCGTTCAAGCTGCCCTTGAACATGGAGAATTGAATTTAAATGTATTTGAAGGAGCTGCTGGAATTAATATTTTAGACAGCATTCAGTTTTTAACAAAAGCTGTAAGGAATTTTGCGACTTTTTGTGTGCAAGATTTATCAGCTAATTCAGAGCGCTGTCAGCAGCTTTCTCAATCGTTTATTCCATTGATTGTAGAAATGAAAGAAAAGCATGGCTACAGCCGCGTTGCAGATCGTTTAAAAAAGACAGGATATGAAGGACTCAAAAAATGGAGGGAACGTGAATATGACAAAACTAAATGAAAAAACCTTATTTAAAGGAATGGAACAACCTGCATTGGTATGGGCAAAAGAGTGGCTGAAAGAGCCTAAAAAACTATACATCAACGGCAAGTGGCAAGAGAGTTCAAGCGGCGAATTAATAGATTCTATTAACCCTGCAAACGGAGAAATTAATGGTCAAATTCAAAGTGCAGCAAAACAAGATATCGATGAAGCAGTAGCCTCAGCTAGACACGCGTTTGACCACGGTCCTTGGCCAAGCGTTACAAGAAAAGAACGCGCGCGAATCTTAAGAGAAATAAGCAGCTTAATTAAAAAACATCAGGCAGAGCTCGCCACATTAGAGTCTCTTGATAACGGCAAGCTTTATACAGAATCATACCATGATGATGTGCAAGAAGCGTCCGATTTATTTGAGTATTACGCTGGCTGGACGGATAAATATTACGGTGAAAATAATCCGGTGGAAGGAGATTTTGTGAGTTATACAACCCGCGATCCGATCGGTGTATGCGGTCAAATTGTACCATTTAACTTTCCAATCGATATGGCCGCATGGAAACTAGCGCCGGCTCTAGCAATGGGGAACACCGTTATTTTAAAGCCGTCTAGCACCACATCTTTTTCTGCGATTCGCTTGGTAGAAATCATCGATGAAGCAAACATCTTACCGCCAGGTGTTTTAAATTTAATTCTAGGAAAAGGATCGATTGGTTCTCATATCAGCCGTCATATGGGAGTTGATAAAGTATCTTTTACTGGAAGCACAGGAGTAGGCAAACAATTGGTTCACGATTCTGCTGACTCTAATTTAAAGCCTGTCACGCTTGAGCTTGGAGGGAAATCACCTAATATTATCTTTAGCGATGCACCGGATTTGAATGAAGCGATTGAACGTTCTTTTTACGGCTTGTTTACACATAAAGGAGAAAAATGCTCAGCGCCTACGCGCTTGTTAGTACAGCGTGACATTTATAAGCAAGTAGTTGATAAGCTAGCAGATTATGCAAATAGCTACAAGTGCGGCAACCCTTTTGATCCTGATTCAAATCAAGGAGCTCAAGTCTCTGAATCTCATATGCAGTCAATCTTGCACTATATCGAGAGTGGCATACGTGAAGGAGCTACGCTAGCAGCGGGCGGCGAGCGCGATATGAGCGGAGATAATAAGCACGGGTATTTTATCCGTCCTACTATTTTTGCAGATGTTGATAATAAGATGACTATTGCACAAGAAGAAATTTTTGGCCCTGTCCTGTGTGTGATTCCATTTGATACAGAAGATGAAGCGGTGCAAATTGCGAATGATACGATTTATGGTTTAGCAGCTGGACTCTGGACAAAAGATGTATCAAGAGCCAATCGTGTAGCAAAAAAGCTAGAAGCAGGCATGGTTTTTATCAATAAATACGGCTGCTATGATTTTGCTAGCCCGTTTGGAGGATGGAAACAAAGCGGATGGGGGAAAGAATATGCGATTCATTCTCTTCAATCTTACACAAAAGTAAAAGCAATATGGATGGCTTATTAAATTAAAAAGCTGGAGGAAAGTATGATGAAGATGAAAGCAGCGGTCATGACGGGCGTTAATGCGCCTCTTGAAATTTTAGCGGTGGATTTAGCAGCACCAAAAGCCAATGAAGTACTTGTGAAAATAGAAGCAACGGGCGTGTGTCATAGTGATTTAAATGCTTTGGAAGATCCTTCTACACCAACGCCTACTATTTTAGGACACGAAGGTGCAGGTATTGTAACGGCAGTCGGTTTGAATGTAAAAACGGTAAAAGTAGGAGATAAAGTAGCGCTTAGCTGGGTTCCTTACTGCGGCACGTGTGAGTTTTGTGTGACGGGGGCCGTACATCTGTGTGATTCAGCTTTTGGTCCGATGTTTAACGGAACGCTGTTAGACGGTACCTCTCGATTAAGCAAAGATGGAGAGCTGGTTTTTCACAACTCGCTGCTTTCCACTTTTGCTGAATATGCGGTGGTGCCGGAAATGTCTTGTATTAAGCTTCCTGATGAGATGCCGATGGCTCAAGCCTCTTTAATTGGATGCGGTGTAGCGACGGGGTACGGAGCAGCTGTAAACGCAGCCAAAGTTACGCCGGGTTCTACCGTAGCCGTCTTTGGCATCGGAGGAGTAGGCATTAACGCCATTCAAGGGGCTCGGATTGCAGGAGCGAGCAAAATTATTGCATGCGATGTAAAACCAGCTAATTTGGAACTTGCTAAAACATTCGGAGCTACTCATACGATAAATGTAGCTTCAGAAGAAGCAAGTGAAGCTTTAAAAGCTTTAACAGGAGGCCACGGCGTCCATTTCGCGATTGACTGCTCGGGTCATACAAAAGCTACTGAATCTGCTTGGAATGGAACGAGAAAAGGAGGCACGGTAGTTGTAGTAGGAGCCTTTAACCCATCCATGTCTATCAGTTTACCAGGCGGAGGGTTTCATCGTGTCGGCAAAATATTGAAAGGAAGCTTTTACGGAGACACGCAGCCGTTTCGTGATTTCCCTAAAATTGCTCAGCTTTATTTAGACGGAAAATTTATGTTAGACGAACTGATTCTTGGGCGCATGCAGCTTGACGATATTAACGAAGCTTTTCAATCATTTCACGATTGTAATTGTGTAAACGTAGGCCGGTCAGTAATCGAATTTCCATCAATTGCATCTCAAGATTCGTTAGAAAACGGAGATGAATTTGACATCGTTTCATAATGTAAATGAGCTAAGAAAGGGGAAAAACAATGAATTCAGTATTTGAATTTACAACAAAAACAAGCATAGCGTATGGAGTAGACCGAGCTTTGCAAATTGGAAAAGATGTTGAAGCAGTGAGCGGGGAAAAAAGAGCCGTGTTAGTGACGGATCCAGGGGTAATAAAAGTTGGTTTAGCAGACATTGTATTGAAAGCGCTTCAAAATAATGGTGTAGAAACGTTCGTTTTTCATGATGTGAAAAGTGATCCTACGGCCGCTTCAATAGATGCTGCTGCACAGCTTATTCGTGAACAACAGATAAAGTGCGTCATTGGTCTTGGAGGCGGTTCAGCTATGGACGTGGCTAAAATGGCTGCGCTAGTTGCAGGTGATCAGTATGAAACGATGCATTATGCTCTCATGGCGAACCCTTTTGCGAAAAAGAAAGTGAAAACGATTATGCTTCCCACTACTTCCGGTACAGGAGCAGAAGTCACGAGCACGGTTGTCTTCTCTACACATAATCAAGTCAAGGTGTGGGCGTGGGATCAAGATATGGCACCGGAACTAGCGATACTAGAACCGCGATTTACTACAAAACTGCCGGATTTCTTGACAGCTGCCACTACGTTAGATGCGCTTGTACATGCAATTGAAGCATGCACAGGCAAGCGTACGAACCCTTTTATTCAAGCGCTGAGCCTTCAAGCGATTTCATTAGTGAGTCAAAATTTAGAAACAGCTCTGCAACAACCTGAAAACTTAGAGGCAAGAGGAAACCTCGCGATAGCGGCAACGCTTGCAGGAATGGCAATCGAACAAGGAGGAACGGGGCTTGCACACTGCATAGGACACGCCTTGGGAACAGTCGGGAAAATCCATCACGGCCGTGCGGTTTCAATTGCCTTGCACGCTGTGTACGACTGGAATACTGAAGGTGCAGTGGAACTGTATGCAGACGTAGCAAGAGCTTTGGGAGTAAAAGAAACATTTTCAACGAAGGAAGAGCTTGCTTATGCAGGGGCAGAAGAATTTAAGCGTCTAGTGGCTGTAAGTGGATTAAACCTTGCGATTGGAGAGGGGCATGAACCGGCTTTGAACATCTCTGACTTTGTGGACGTGATGCTTTCAGTTGAAAATGAACCGATGAGAGTAAATAATGCACGTTTTGCCAGTGAAGATGATTTACAGCAGTTTGCACATGCAATTATGAGCGTAGGAGCGTCGAAAGTTTGATAGAAGCACATACCGTTTCCAAGAAGCGGTATGTACCATCTCATTAATTAGGCAGGAGGAAGCGTAATGAAAAAGATCAGACATGCTGTATTTTGGCCTCCATTTTTATTGTTAATTGGAGCTGCATTACTAAGTTTTACAAACCGTGAAACATTTACTACAGTTACAACTAATGCAAATAATTGGGTTATTTCCAATCTAGGCTGGCTGTTTAGCATTAGCGGGCTGCTGATGGTAATTGCATGCATTGGTGTTTATTTTTCACCGCTTGGCAATGTTAAAATAGGAGGACCTGATGCAAAACCCATTCTTAAATTTGGCAACTGGTTTGCGATTACCTTATGTACAACAATAGCTGCAGGCGTTACGTTTTGGGGGATTGTGGAACCGATTTACCATGTATCTGCACCTCCTGAATCGTTAGGAATTAAACCGAATTCTCCAGAAGCAGCCATTTTCTCTATGTCTTCTATGTATCTTCACTGGACCATTTCGCCATATGCAATTTATTGCGTACCTGCAATTGTATTTGCATTTGCTTATTACAATATGAAAAAACCGTTCAGTCTAGGGTCTACGCTAGCTCCGATTTTAGGGGATAAAATTAACGGGAAAACAGGAAAAGTAATTGATGCAGTATGTTTGTACACTCTTGCTCTTGGAATGGCCTCTTCTCTTGGAACGAGTGTTTTAAATTTAGCAGGAGGCGTTAATCATTTGAGCGGTATTGCCAGCAACCCTTTACTGTGGGCGATTATAACGGCTGCCGTTACCATTACCTTTATTTTATCCGCATCAAGCGGCTTAATGAAAGGAATTAGAATTTTATCAGATATTAATATGAAAGCATTCTATGGAATTGCCATCTTTATCTTTATTGTAGGACCAAGCTCTTATATTTTAAATTTAGGAACGGAATCGGCGGGTAATTATTTTACTCATTTTTTTGAAAAAAGTTTATTTACAGGAGCGGCAGCAGGTGATACGTGGCCGCAGTCATGGACTACTTTTTATTGGGCAAGCTGGTTTTCATGGGCCGCTATCACCGCATTATTTTTAGGAAGAATTGCATATGGATATAAAGTGAAAACGATGATTCTTGTTAACTTTATTTTACCAGCCTTTTTTGGAGGCGTATGGATGACGATATTTGGCGGAACATCGATTCATATGCAAATGACAGGAGGGGAACTCGCAGATATTATGGCACAAAACGGGCCTGAAGCCGTTTTGTATGCAGTATTTGCTGCTTTACCATTTGCGAAATTTGTTATTCCGTTCTACTTGTTTATCGTGTTCATTTCCTTCGTTACAGCCGCGGATTCTAACATGGAAGCGATGGGCGGAATCAGTTCATCGGGGATTTCTCCTCAAAGTCCGTCTCCGGGCATTATGATTAAAGTAGTATGGGGTGTGACCGTAAGTTTGGTAGGATGGGTAATGATTAGTTTTGCAAAGCTAGACGGAATTAAAATGTTAGCCAATCTAGGAGGAGTTCCTGCACTGTTTTTAGGTATAGGTGTTCTTATTGCGTTAGTCAAAATTGCTCAAAATCCAGCCAAATACGATCGAACTACAAAGGTAGATAAAAATGCTGCGATTAAAGAAGCGGATGAAACAAAAGCTGTATAAATAAAAGCAAGGAGAACTTACTCCTTGCTTTTTTATGTTTTAATCAGCAATGTCACTATGAACATGTGATTTAGGTTTTTTCTCTTTTGGCAAGGGTTCATTAGAAGACCAAGGCACGCGGCGAGGCTTATATTCAATCGCATCGGTAGAATAAACGGCTACGCTTACGACTCCGCCTTGCACCTGTGCTCGAATCAACAAAGGATCACTATACGTATTTTTAAAATGAAAGTCAGGTCCATACCAGCTGACGGTAGCGTCTCGCCCAGGAGGTACGTAGGAAACACTGCGGCTGTGGGAGTAGCGCTGCGTAATCGTGACGCCAGCGTTATCGACGGCGTTAAATAAAGTAGAAGAAACTTGGCAAATTCCTCCTCCAACTCCTTCAGAATACTCTCCTTTTACAATGATTGGGGCACGCATATACCCTTTTGCTGCCGTTCTTTTTCCAACGGTTTGATTAAAAGAGAAAACTTCCCCAGGAAATATGACGCTGCTGTCTAGTGATTCAGCTGCAAGAGAAATATTGTGAGAACGATTTTTATTATGGGGGTTAAATACCGTATGATAATGACCGATTTGCTTAATACGAATCGTTGCAAGCAGCTCCTTATCCACGCGAGGCGGAACAGGAAGCGTCGGGATTTCTAAGATTGACGTACCGCCGTTAAAAAAATAAGTATAAAATTTCTCCGCAAAATCTTTATGATATAGTTTGACACCCGCTTGCTCAGGAACAATTTGTCCGCTTTTATCAATGCGGGCATTTATGGGCTCTCTATATGTTTTTTTATCCAATTCTTTTAGAAGAAGATTGTATCGATCATAATCCACCATGGGTACAGGAAGAAGAGGTACTGCCACTTTGTCCCGTTCAATCCGTTCAATTGGTTTACCGTCATGAGTAATAGATAGGTGGTCTTGTGTAGAAAGAGGTTGAATAAGCATTAAAAGTCCAACCATCCAAGTGAAATTCATATCATATACCTCGCTTTCACCTGTTAGTATGAATAAAATGAACCGTTTAATGTATAGGATTCACAAGCTCTTTTTTGTATTATTTTCCATGAGACGAGCGTGTAAAAATTTCTATTTATAATTGTATGTGTACTTTCGCATATTACATAGAGAAACTACAAGGTAATGAGGGTAGACAATGATAAAATTAATGATTTTAGTCTTTATGCTTATTAGTTTTTTTGTGCATCCCCAAAAGATGAAAGCAGAAGAAAACCTTACGTACTTTCCGGTAAGCGACACAGGAAAAGTATTAAAGTGGAAACGTGTAGAAACCTTACTGCCAAAGGGAAAAAAATTTAAAGTAATCGATGTAGAAACCGGTTTTTACTTTTATGTGCAGCGAAGAGCAGGCTCACACCACGCAGATGTTCAGCCGCTTACACGTCAAGATACGAAAGTAATGAAGCACTTATATAATGGAAAATGGAGCTGGAACCGAAGAGCTGTTCTTATTCCATTTAAAGGAAAAATGCTTGCAGCTTCCATGAATGGAATGCCTCATGGAGCCGGTGCGCTTGACAATGGGTTCCCCGGTCATTTTTGCATTCATTTTGCAGGAAGTACGACTCACAAGTCCCAAAATGTAGATCCAGGTCATCAGTTAATGGTATTAAAAGCAGGAGGAAAGCTTGATGAATATGCATTAAAAGCTGAGCCGGCAGAAGTCGTCAATATGTTTTTAACCGGATTAAAGCAAGATGACGATGCCTTAATGCAGCCGGTTTTGCGCGTAAAGCAAGAGCATAAGCTATGGGCAAAGCTGCATAGTATCTCCACCATTTATTATAAAACGGACTTATTTCATGCAAAAAAGTATAAAACAAAAGAGAAAATCTCCGTAGATTGCCTTATTTATTACGAAAATAAAGGGGCTCACAAGACAACGATGGTTTTTACTTTAAAAAGAAATCCGTTAACAAACGGGTGGGAAATTTCTTCTCTTACACTGTAATGAACCATTATTTTTTAAAAACACATCTGACAGAAAACAGATGTGTTTTTAATCATTTGTTTAGCTCTTTAGCCGTTTGCAATGTTATAGTGAAAAACATACTTACATACGATAGAAAAGAATTAAAAAGGGTATAAGTAATAATATTACTCTTTCTACAAAGAACTTTACAGCACGAAAGGAGAGGGTGTTTATTTTTTCATATTGGTTTAGTCGCTTAGTCGCTGCAGATCCTGGACGAAAAAGGCTCAAAACAGCTTCTAAAGCTACAATCAGTGTCATTACAGCGGTCGTTATTATGCTGATTGTATTAAAAGCAGCGGGAAGCTCTCAAATTACCGCTGCTATTTTATCCGGCGTAATCGGCCTGATGGGTATATTGGTTGTAAATGATGAAACAACAAAAGCAAAAAAAGTGACAACCGTCTTAGTAGCACTTTCTAGCGCCGTTTCTCTTGGAATTGGCTCGTTTTTATCACGATATGGACAAGCAGAAAATGTTTTTCTCGTTCTATTGGTGTTTTTGTCTTTTTATTTACAGAAATTTGGTATTCGCTACTTCTCTCTGTCGATGGTAGCATTTATGTCGTTTTATTTTGCTTCTATTTTACACGTTACATTTTCTCAGCTGCCGTGGCTGTTAGCTGGCGTTATAGTAGGAGCCTGCTGTGCATTTATCTATAATTTTGTTATTTTTAAAGACCGGCCTTCCAACGTGCTAAGGTCTTCAATGAAATCCTTTCATATTCAAGTAAATTTGGTGCTTGATTTAATTATTGAGTTAATTCAAAAGAAACAAATTGAACCAGCTCAAATCAAACAGTATAACCGCAATATTAAAAAACTAGCGGAGTATGCCCGTGTAGCATCAGAAGAGCTTGGAAATACAGATCCTCACGACATATGGCCTGGCGTAACAGCTGAGCAAATGCGCCTTTATGTATTTGATACAGTGATGCTGCTGCAGACATATTCTCCGGCGATCCGAAAACTTAGTGAATTAAAGGCATTTAATCATTTTGATATTCAGCAGGTGCTGTTAAAGCTAGTGGAATCGATTCGCGAAGCAGAGGTATTAAATGAAAATCCTACTCATTCCTTAACGGATGCAGCTCAGCATTTGCAAGAGCTGCGCCAAAAATTAAGCGAACTCGAACCTCAAGACGAAAGGTATAAAGACTGGCTTTACTTAATACGCCGTATCGAAACGATATCAAATCATGTCATTGATGAAGCGTATGAGCTGCAGCAAGCAATTGTGAAACAAGAAAAACAGCCTCAAAAAGAAGCGGAAGAACAAGAAGACGAAGAGGATAATGATGAAGAAAAAGGATTAAAACCGTCTACGAAAAAGTCTATTCAAGCGGTCATCACTGCTGTTGCGACATTAATATTTGGCTCGTTTTTATCTCCATCGCATCAATATTGGGCGCTCTTAGCAGGCTATTTAGTGCTTCTCGGTACAGAAACGATAGGAAGTACGTTTGTAAAAGCCGTGCAGCGAAGCGTAGGCACGCTTTTAGGAGCAGCTGTCGGCTTTGTTGTTGCAAGCTACGTTTCCCCTGGAATACTTGAAGTAACGCTGCTTTTTATCTGTGTGTTTATGGCTTTTTATTTCTTTCCCATTACGTATTCGTTTATGAGTTTTTGGATTACGATGATGCTGGCCTTTATGTATGACATGCTTCTTGGCGGAATTTCAGAGAGTTTATTGCTGGCCCGCGTGTTAGATACGGTCGTAGGAGTTGGAATTGGCTTAGCCGTATCTGCTCTTGTGTTTCCTAAAAGAACAAGAGATAAAATAACCGACACTTCAGTAGAATACGTAGCGGCTTTAAAAGAATTTGTTCATACTTATTTACATCGTTTTACGAATCAGTACGCATTTGCCAATTTAGCTGATAAAGGAATGGAATTAGAAAAAAAGCTAAAACAGCTTCATGTCGATTCAGATCCTATTATCAAAGGTTTCGTTGGCCGTTCACGTCTTCAGCAATTTTTAACTGTTTTTACCGCTATTAATTATTACGCTAAGCATTTGGTGGCATCTTCTACTAGAAACGAAGCTTTTTATAAGGAAGCAGAATTTCATGGCGTAGTAAAGGAAGTGGAAGAGAAAGTGGCAAGCAACTTCACTCAGCTTGAAAAAGCATTACGAGGAGAAAGAGGAACGTATGTATACACGCTTGAAGATGTAAGACAAAAGATTGAACAATCTTTAGATTATTTTGATACGTCCGTTCAATCAAGAAACTTACAGCATCTGCAGCTGCTGCATAACATTTATTACGTATGGAAAATCAATCAATCGGTTGTTCACTTAGCCAAAGAGCTAGGAGCAGAAGAAATAAGCAATGAAGAATAAAAAACCAGCGAATACTTCGCTGGTTTTTAGTCTGATGAATAAGGAGACGTATCTTTTCTAATCGTTCTCCACGTTGTTTTAAGACCTGCATAGCTTCCAATTGCGGCGTATCCATAAAAATATCCCATAAACAATCCGGCAATAATATGATGAGGGTGACTGATCAATACTGAAAAAAGCACGCCGACAGCTAAAGCGATAGTCGGAACAAATTGCTTTTTAGGATGAAAAAGCCATTTGATCAGCTGCGTCACGATTAATACGACAGGAACACCAATGACTGCGTCCCAAAAATTTGTATGAATTGTAGGGAAATCCATGTTCAAGCACCTCGTTAAATGTGTTGGATTTAAGATTATCTATGCTGTTTTACCTAAGAACACTTCAATTAGAGTTATGAGGGGCTCCAGGTGGATAATAATAAGGCGGAATTTTGAGCCATCCTTTTTGCTGCATTAGAATTTTTATTTTTGATCCTAATATGACCTTTTCAGTGTGGAATTTCAACCACATTAATCCAATATCGGTTCTAATAGATTGTCCCATATTCGTGCTGCACATGACGATATTAGAGGCAATTTTTATAGATATTAAGTTAGCGATTTCAGAATCCGTGGCTTTTGCTCCTAATGGAATACTGTTAGGGTCGGATTTCGGTTTGGTAGCCGGTATTTCAGGAAGGGGAATTCCTTCTTTAATCATTAATTTTTTTAGTGTATCAATCTGAGATTCAGCCAGGTTTTTTGAGTCTTGAGCAAGCTTAAGCAGTTCACTGTTGGTTGTTGTATTAAGACAAGTTTCTAAGGCAGGTATTTCTTCCGCTAAAGCAGTAAAATACAGCCAGCATCCCATAGTCTCACCGATATGTGGGCGAGGGGGCGGATCATCTGTAGAAGAGTTCTTTATATAATCAAGTAGTGTCTCAATGACGTTAATCATAACTTTTCACCCTTTATATAGTTTATGCATCTTATTACCTTCAGCAGAAAAGGATAAACACAGCTAAGAAATGTTACATATAAAATTGATTATGATGAGTGGAAGAAAAAGCATCCCATTCAGCAATTTATAATAGTGATGGTACAAACATCTAAAGGTATAAAAATTGTTGAAATGCTTAATAAATAGGTTGGTGCTAGAAGATAAAGTCAATAGAAAAAAATCTCCTTGCTCATCAAGGAGATTTTTTATCTTGAGTATTATACAGTTTTTCTCCGATACTCTCTCCATAAAGAAGTTAGCTCTTCTGACCAATATTTATAATCAAATACCGTTATATTTGTACTGGGCATAAAAACGTTTAACAGCCAATTAACCCTTAATTTGTCTCTGACGCCTATCGTTTTATCATTTTTACAGCAGCCTTCATCACAAGGTTTATCGTGTATCTTGTAAGGAATATTTTTAACGACTAATCCATTTTTCACACGCTTTGTGTACTCAATTCCTATAATCAAATATATCACTCCTCACAGTAACTCTTATCTTCATAATAATATGTAGGGATGACTTCTTTAATGAAAGGGGAAAAAGGGCAGAAGACAAAAATAAAAAAGCCCTGCTGTAGGGCTTTTAGATTAAGCAACTTTTGATGCAACCACGATTACTTTGCCGTGATCTAATTCTTCTTCATAGCGTTCAGCTTCCGGCTGTGATAGGCCTAATGAACGCATTTTGGCACGAAGCTCGTCTCCTCGAGAACGAAATACATTCGCAATCGCATCAAAAACACCTTGTTCAGAAAGGCCGATATTGTTTGTATTTGTTGCAGCTGTTAAATCCTCGGAGCGATCTTGATGGTGTGCAAGTAAATAAACTTCGTCTTTTGTAAATCCTTCACGCAAAAATTGTTCGATTGTATCTTTTGCCTGTACGCCATTTTCAACTACTTTTACATTTACCATTTCAAAAAACCTCCTTGTATGATAGACAACTTTCTAGAATATGTTTAGTAATGAAGAGAAGTTTAAGTAACTTATCCTCTTGCTTTGTGTATACACGTTATTGGAAGAGATAAAACCTATTTCATAAAATTGAGTTAAAAAGTCTAACATAGGAGAAGAGGAAACAGCGCGGTTATCTTTGAGGAGAATCTGGCGGACAATAAGCAGAAGAAGGCTTTAGCCAGCCTTTTTCCTGCATCTTTTTTTTGACCTTTTAAGGTACAGTACAAACTGCAAAAAGCCTAGATCTTAAACAGCTAAGATCCAGGCTTTTTGCATACATAAAAATAGAGAAATTTAAGATGAAAGACGTTCTTTTTGTTTTTCATAAACAGAAGTAGACTCGTTCCATGTATATCGACCATCTTGTAATTGAATGGTTGCGCTGAATGGACAGTCTATTGACGTTTCTGCGTCATCTAAACTACTTTCAAGTAAACGTTTTTTAAATCGAAGCAAATCTTCTTTTGAAGCAACTCGAAAAACCATTTCTAACGTAAGATCATCGTCCATCGCATTGTGTAATTGACTAATACTTTTGCGGAATTCTTTATTATATTGAAGCATAATTTGAATATCTGCTACGCAAGCAACACCAAACACATCTTTCACAACAGACTCAACCGTTAACTGAGTTGTGGAAGCATATGTTGAGATATTACGCTGTGGATTTTCTAAATAATAAATCGTTTCTACAGGATGTCTCGTGATAAGCACCTCTTTCCTATTCTTAAGTATACAGGAAAAAAGAATGGAATGGGGAAAGATTTTTAGGAAAGGAGTCCTGACATACATAAAAAGATTGTTTGTGATAGGAAAGAGAGTTATAAATTGATGGCTTTTCGCTTATCATTTTTGCTATATCCTTAAATCAACGAATTCTGTGCAACTTCCTCTAAGATTTGATAAAATAAAATCCTACGTCTCAATTCCTTCTAATGAATCCCTCAACTACTATTTCTACTTATTTTAAAGGAGGACGCTATTTTGCAGTTTGAACAAGCTTTAACACATTTACAGTCCTATTTTGGTTATGATTCGTTTCGAAAAGGACAGGAAGAGTCGATTCGTTATGTTTTAGAAGGGCACAATACCGCTTGTATTATGCCAACAGGAGGAGGGAAATCACTTTGTTATCAAATTCCTTCATTATTATTAGAAGGTACAACACTGGTGATTTCTCCGTTGATTTCCTTGATGAAAGACCAAGTGGACACGCTGAATGCAGCTGGTATTCCGGCCACGTATATTAACAGCTCCCTGACTCACACGGAGGTACAGCAGCGCTTAGAAGAAGTAGCGCTTGGTGAATATAAGTTGCTTTATGTAGCACCGGAACGACTGGAGTCTTCGCAGTTTTTAGAACAGCTTCAAATGCTTCCTATCCCGCTTGTAGCGGTAGATGAAGCGCACTGTATTTCACAGTGGGGGCATGATTTCAGACCGAGCTATTTGCGCATCAGTGACCTAATCAGCAAGCTGTCTAACGCGCCGATTGTGATGGGGCTAACGGCTACTGCGACGCCTCAAGTACGTGAAGATATTTGCCGAGCTCTTCACATTAATGAAGAGTACACGGTGATGACTGGGTTTGAACGTGAAAATTTATCGTTCGCTGTTGTAAAAGGTCAGGATCGAATCAGCTATATCGATCAGTATATCCGTAAAAATGATCAAGAAGCAGGTATCATTTATGCCGCTACGCGTAAAGATGTTGAAGAACTTCATGCTAGATTGCAAAAATCAGGAGTTAACGTATCAAAATACCATGCTGGTATGAACGCAAGCAGCCGTGATGAAGAGCAGAACCGCTTTCTTCAAGATGATGTTCAGGTAATGATAGCCACGTCTGCCTTCGGAATGGGAATCGATAAATCGAATATTCGCTTTGTTCTTCACTATCAGCTTCCAAAAAATATGGAAAGCTATTATCAAGAGGCAGGACGTGCTGGTCGTGACGGACTTCCAAGTGAGTGTATCGTACTTTATTCACCTCAAGATATTCGCGTGCAGCGCTTTTTGATTGAACAGTCAACGTCGAATCCTAAAAAGCAGATTCAAGATCTTGAAAAGCTGCAAAATATGGTGAACTACTGTCATACAGAAGGCTGTTTGCAAGCGTATATTCTTCATTATTTTGGAGAAAGTGAAGCACATGAGTGCGGCCGCTGTAGCAACTGTACGGATGATCGCGTGGAAATAGACGTAACGGTCGATACGCAAAAAGTGTTATCTTGTATGATTCGTATGGGCGAACGTTTCGGTAAAATGATGATTGCTCAAGTGTTAACGGGTTCTCGAAATAAAAAAGTAGTTGATTTTGGTTTTGATAAACTGAAAACGTACGGCGTCATGAGCGACCGGTCGGCTAAAGAAGTGAGCGATTTTATCGAGTATTTGATTTCAGAGCAGTTTATTTTAGTAGGACAAGGGTCATTTCCTACTTTATCCGTAGCGTCCAAAGGAAAAGGGGTGCTTCTTGGTACGGAAAAAGTGATGAGGAAAGAACAAATGGAAGTGAAGCAAATTGTCCAAGATGACGAACTGTTTGCTCATTTGCGCTCCGTTCGAAAGCAGCTAGCAGATGAAGCGGGCGTGCCTCCTTTTGTTATTTTCTCAGACGACACTCTTCATGATATGTGTACAAAACTTCCGGTAACTCTTGAACAGTTCGCCACTGTAAAAGGAGTTGGAGAACAAAAACAAGAGCGATACGGAGAACGATTCACGACTGAAATCAAACAGTTTTGTGAAGAACATCCAGACCGAAAGCGAGAAGTTTCAGCGCCTGCTCCAAAAAAAGCAAGAGCTTCATCAAAAGAAGGCTCTCACTTAATGACGTATGAGCTATTTCAGCAAGGAAAATCTTTAGACGAAATTGCTGAAGAACGTGAGTTGAGCCGCATTACCATTGAAAACCATTTGTTTAAATGCGCGGAAGAAGAAAAAGAAATCGACTGGACGCCTTTTCTTTCGGATGAAGACGAACAGCAAATTTTACAAGCTGCTTCGTCAGTAGGCGATGAAAAGTTAAAGCCAATCAAAGAAGAATTACCTGAAAACATCACTTATTTTATGATAAAAGTAGCACTGTTTAAACAAAAAATGAAGCAGCTATCGTAAACAAAAAGCTCCTATTAAAGGAGCTTTTTGTGTTGAATAAGCGAGTTTACTGATAAAATAATAGATATAAATGTTAGAAAAATCAGATTACATAAAAAGGAGGAGTGAAGGGGAATGATTGAACGAGAGCTTGAAGCGATTTTGCATGCTTCTCACGACAATATCGTGATCACTGATGAAAAAGGACTTGTTTTACGAGCAAGTCAAAACTGCCGTGATATATATGGATACGATGTGTCAGAGTTGGTCGGTCAAACCGTCTACGAACTGCAAAAACGCGGGATCTTTTCACCTTCCGTTACGATTGAAGTGTTAAAGAAAAAGAAAGAAGTACAGCTGATGCAACAAACAGAAACGGGTAAAGTTGTAATGGCAACCGGTATTCCCGTGTATGATGAACATCAGTGTATGAAAAGAGTCATCAGCTTTTCGCATGATTTAACAGAGCTTCAGCGCTTAAAAGAAGATTATCAGCAGCTCGAAGTGAAAATGAAAACATATCAGCTCGAAATGGAAGAACTCCGGGAACAGCAGTCGAATGATATGGTCATACGAAGTGAATCGATGAAAAAGGTATGGTCGATTATTAATCGCGTGGCAGACAGCGATGCAACGGTTGTGCTGCTAGGTGAATCGGGTGTTGGTAAAACGGCTTTTGCTCGTGCTTTACACTGTGGAAGTGAACGAAAAGAAGAGCCGTTTATTGAAATTAACTGCGGAGCCATTCCAGCTAGTTTGTTCGAATCTGAAATGTTTGGATACGAAGCAGGCTCTTTTACAGGTGCCAGTACAAAAGGGAAAATAGGAAAGTTTGAATTAGCTCATAACGGTACGCTTTTTTTAGATGAAATAGGAGAGCTTCCCCTTGATATGCAAGTAAAGCTGTTAAAAGTGCTGCAAGAAAAAACAGTCACCAAAATTGGAAGTGAACGAGCCAAACACGCAAACTTTAGGCTGATTGTAGCCACAAATCAGCGGCTTGAAGAAATGGTCAAAAAAGGAACGTTTCGCGAAGATTTATTTTATCGTTTACACGTTATTCCGATTACCATTCCTCCGCTTCGAGAGCGAAAAGAAGACATTGCGGCACTGCTTTATCACGTGTTACATAAGCAAAATGAAAAATATAGCATGAAGAAATTTTTTCACGCAGAAGCATTAAATCTGCTTCTTGAACATCAGTGGCCTGGAAATGTGCGCGAACTTGAAAATACAATTGAACGCCTTGTGTTAACAACGGATGAAAACAGCATCTCGTCTCAAGACCTCCCGTTTTATTCAGAAAATAGCAGCAGTGAAAAAGAAGAATGGGAGTCTCTTGACACGTTAACCTCTCAGGGAATGACGCTTCAGCAAGCACTTGCAGAAGTGGAGAAAAACTGGCTGATTCGCGCTTATCGTCAGTGTCAAACAACGTATGAAATGGCAAATATATTAGGAATCAGCCAGCCTACGGTCGTAAGACGTTTACGAAAGTACAATATAAAATAATGAGATTTTAATTCAAAATGAATTAGCTGATTCAATACTGAATCAGTTTTTTTGTTTTGATTCTATTATGAATTAAAAATCGTCCATAATTGCGCGGAATAAGATAATAAAAATTGGCATGCATTTTGCATTAATAAAAAGTATCTAAATAAAAAGCGTCAGTATTTAAAATAATGATGCGGCGCTAATGAATGAAACCCACTAGGAGGAATAAATTATGCCAAAATATCAGCCGAAAAATTCATTTGAATCTCCGCGTTTTTGCGGACCACGTACATTTATGAGACTTCCGTATGTAGAACAAGTAAATTCAGAAATGGATTTTATTGTCACAGGTATTCCATTTGATTCAGGTCAATCTTTTCGAACAGGAGCACGTTTTGGACCGGAAGCCATTCGAGATTTCTCCATTTTGCTCCGCCCGTATAACCCAGAACAAAAGATTAATATTTTTGACTACATTTCAGGCGTGGACTACGGTGATTTGTCAGTTGTTCCCGGATATATTTTAGAAACGTATAAAAAAATTGAAGAAGGGTTAACGCCGGTTGTGAATGAAGGAATTATTCCTATTTCACTAGGCGGTGATCATTCGATGACCCTTGGTGAACTTCGTGCGATTGCAAAAAAACACGGACCGGTAGCGCTTATACAGTTTGATGCTCATTCGGATACGTGGGATAGTTATTTTGAACAAAAATACAATCACGGTACGGTATTTAGACGAGCAATTGAAGAAGGGTTAATCGACGTATCGCGTTCGATTCAAATTGGTATGCGAGGCGGTCTGTACGGCATTGAAGATTTAGAAGACGCAAAAAATCTAGGTTTAGCTCTGTATACGACAAATGAATATAAAAAGCTTAGCGTTGAAAGAATGCTAGACATTATTCATGAGCGTGTAGGGGAAGGACCCGTATTTTTATCGTTTGACATTGATTTTTTAGATCCAGTTTACGCGCCGGGAACAGGAACGCCTGAAGTCTCAGGTGCAAGTATTGACGATGCGCTTCAATTCGTTCGAGGCTTAACAAATATTGATTTTGTCGGTTTTGATTTAGTAGAAGTACTGCCAGCTTATGATCATGGCCAAATTACAGCAGCGGCGGCCGCTAATATTGTCTATGAATTTATCACCCTTATTGCGTTAAGAAAAAAAGCAAAAGAAGAAGAAGAAACGCTGTTAGTAAAAGCACGCGACTGAATATAAGCAAGACGGTAAAAGTGGGAAGGTACTATTATCTTCCCATTTTTATATAAGAGTTCTCTATGAGGGGTGTTTGACTATGAAAGGGCAAGTAAATGTAAAAATAGATAAGAAACAAGCAAAACCATGTAAAAGAGAAATAATCAACCCAGCGACCAATAAGATTATAGCGGAAGTGTTTGACTCGTCGCTTCAACAAGTAGAGGAAGCGGTAGGTAAAGCAAAGCAGGCTTTTGAACAAAGTGAATGGAAGAAAAATAAATCACTGCGTGTAGCGGTGCTTACGAAACTAGCAGACTTATTAGAAAAAGAAGCGAGTATATTCGCTGAAACAGAAACATTAAATACTGGCAAACCGATAAAAGAAGCGCAGTTAGATATCGAAGATACAATTAATTGTTTAAGATATTACGCAAATTTAATAGAAGAAAATCAGCCGTGGACAAAGAACATGTTCGACGACACAAACAGTAAAATCATTCAAGAACCTATTGGCGTATGTGCGCTAATCGTTCCTTGGAATTTCCCTTTGCTGCTTGGCATGTGGAAGCTGGCTCCTGCATTAGCAGCTGGAAATACGGTGGTGTTTAAGCCGTCAGAATTAACGCCGCTTTCTTTTTTAAAGTTAGCTTCACTATGTAAAAAAGCTGGTATACCAGAAGGCGTGTTTAATTTACTTACAGGAGACGGTGAAGTGGGAAGTGCCCTTGTTGAACACAAAGACGTAGCCAAAGTCTCTTTTACAGGAGGATCAGAAACAGGCAAACGTATTTATCAGCAGTGCGCAAAAGAGATTAAAAGAGTTTCGCTTGAACTGGGAGGGAAATCTCCGCTTCTTATTTTTGAAGATAGCGAAATTGATGTTGCAGTAGACTGGACAATGTTTGGCTCATTTTTTAACCAAGGACAAGTGTGTGTAGCTTCATCGCGTATACTCGTACATGAGTCTATTTATAAGCCGTTTCTTTCTGCTCTTACGGAGGCTGTTGCTGCTATAAAAATTGGTAACCCCTTAAGAGAAGAAACGGAGATGGGTCCGGTTATTAGCAAGGAGCATCTGAATAAAATACAGAGTTTTATTAAGCTAGGTCAAGAAGAAGGTGCGAATTTATTAACAGGAGGAACGTTAATTGACTGCGAAGGTGGAAACTATATAACGCCAGCGGTGCTCGTTGACGTGGAGCAGCATATGAAAGTCGTCAAAGAAGAAATATTTGGTCCCGTCATTACCGTTCAATCTTTTTCAAGTGAAGAAGAAGCCATAGCACTTGCCAACGGCACGAGATTTGGTTTAGCTGCAGGGGTTTTAACGAATGATTTAATGAAAGCAGAGCGAGTTGCTGAACAGCTTCAAGCGGGAACGATTTGGATCAACGGCTACCATACGCCTCATATTGAAACGGCGTGGGGCGGTTTTAAAGAAAGCGGCATTGGCCGGGAGTTAGGCCCATCAGGATTAGCTGCTTTTACTGAAATAAAACATGTGAATACAAATTCCAAGCTAGCTCGAGCCAATTGGTATCAATAAAAGTGAAAGGTGGAAAAGGGATGACAACAAAAAGTGGTCTCGCCCATGATGATGTGCAGCCGATTGCAATGAATAAAAGAAGTATGGGCTTCTTCTCTACATTTTCCATGTGGATAGGAGCCAATGTGGTAGTAACGACCGTTTTTACCGGAATGCTGTTTGTACCCGATATGACCTTTTTAAAGGCATTATTTGTGATTGTGCTTGGCTCTTTAGTTGGTGCTATGCCGCTCGTGCTGATGGGGAATATCGGAACTCGAACCGGTCTTCCAACCATGGTTTTGATGAGACCTGCTTTTGGGCAAAGAGGAGCTATGCTTCCTGCTGCTGTTAATCTTATTACATTAATAGGATGGGCATGGATTCAAGCCTACATGGCAGGGCTAAGTTTAAATCATGCCGTCACCTTTTTGACCGGTTACAGCAATATCAATCTATTTACAATTCTTACTCAAGTACTAGTAGTAGCTATTTCTATATACGGACACAAAGGTATTGAAGCAACGGAAAAATTAGTAGCTACGCTTATGATCATTTTAGCAACCGTTGTGTTTAGCTATTTGTTTATCGAATTTGATGCAGCAAAATTAATTCAAATGAAAGCAAGTGAAAATCCCGGTATTACAGGAATGTTAGCTTTTGATACTGTAGTAGCTACAGCTTTTACGTGGATTCCTATTGTTTGCGATTATAACCGAAACTGTAAATCTGAAAAAACGGGAATTGCGGGAACGTATTTAGGCTATAACGTTGCGACTTTGATTGCAATGGGATTAGGCGCAACGGTTTCCAGCTTTTCAATTCTCGGAAATATGACGCAAACGTATGACCCAGTAAATTTAATTGGCGCATATAGTCCGCTGTTGGGATTAGTAGCAGCCATCGTCATTTTTTTATCGGTGTTGTCAACCAACGTAATGGTACTGTATAGCGCAACAATGTCTTATTTGTCTATTTTCCCAAAGCAGCGCTTTTGGATACCGGCACTAACGATGGGAGTTGTCACAGTCCTAGGTTCTTTATTAAAAGAGTGGTTAATGACAAATTTTCAAAGCTTTTTGCTTATGATCGGCGTCTTATTTATTCCTATTATTGCGATTGTTCTTGTTGATTACTATATCATTCGCCGAAAACACTATGACATTTCAGCTATTTTAGATAAGGAAAATAAAATATATTGGTATACAAAAGGATTTAACCTTCATGTGTATCTATCATACATAGTGGGGGCTGTATTTGCCTACTACTTTACGTACGTTCACCCCCTAGCCACAGGCGCAACAATCTTAGCTTTTTTATTTACAGGTGTTTTACACGTATCGTTAACCAAGCTTTCACAGCTCTCCATCACTTACTCAAAGGGAATCGACAAAAATGCTTGATAGATATTCAAAAAAGACTGAATTATCTAAAATGTATCGAAAGCTCCTGTTTAAAGGAGCTTTTTGTCTTGAAAATAGGTGAGAAATAAGCAAAAGCATGGGGAAGAGAAGTTCTTAATCCAGCCTCAAATAAAGTAATAACAATGTATTTGATTCTATAAGGGGTCTTTCCTATAATAAATGTAGGAAAACTTTCCAAAGGAGAATTTTATGCTCGAATTAGAGGCTATTCAAAGCAGGGCCATTGAAAAAACTAAGCATACATTGCTACAGGATATAAAAAGCGTATTAGGTGAACAAGACGAATGTCCGGATTTAGAGACGTATTTAACAGACAGGCACTCTTTTATTAAAAAAGCCTGGGGGACTGCGTGGAGAAAAATAGTTGTTTCTTCTGTATCTAAGAAAAACAGAAGATCGTATTTAACAGAAAGAGGCTTTGAGATAAAAGGATATAAACCTCAAGCTATCGATAAGTTATTTGCTAAAGAAACGAGAAAAGGTATAGAATTTGATGCTTTTTCTTGGTTAGAAAAGCAGTACGGAAAGGGCAATAAAGCAGAGTGGCTATCTCTATACGGAGAAGCAAGAGTTGAATTTGCCAAAAAAGAAGAAGAAAGAAAAGAGAAAGAAAGACAGCAAAGTATTAATGATCGAAAAGCCAGATATCAATTACAGTTAAATTTAGAAGCAGCTCCTATTTTGGAAGTAAACAAAGAGCTGTATTACCTACATATAAGAGAACAGCTTTCACATCAGCTATCAAAAGACATTGAAACAAACTCAAAGTATATTGAAAACTATGCGCCGCATACTGAGCTTGAAGATGAATTAATAGAAAACGGCGATTTAACACGTCATGATTATGAAACGGTTCATGACTTTTTTCAAGAGATCACCGGGAACGTAAGCTCAGAATTAGACAGATATTCAACGATTATCTTGTTTGAAACGTATGAAGATGTATACGAGGTATTTATCACCGATAAAATTTATGAAATCATTCCAACTATGATTATGGATGACCTTCCTGCTTCATTTAAAGAAGAGTATAAATCTTATACAAATGATTCGGTAACACGAATGGATATTATAAAAGCACTCAGAAGTGATTTATCGGATTTGGTCTATGAATATAAAAGAATGCTTGTAGAAGAAAAGCTTTCCGATGTACTAGAAGTTTCAGATCACAACTTAACGATCGAAGAGCATAAAAAGCGATATGCACAGCAGCTGGAAGAAAGACGATTACAACAAGAACGTGAACGTGAAGAAAAGAACAAGCTGATTGAAGAAGAACAGCGACAGTTAAATTATATTTTTGGTGCAGAATACGAAATGGACCCAAGAAAAGAAACGGAATACATTCTTCATCTCGGTGATACAAACACAGGAAAAACGTATACAGCATTAAAGTCATTAAAGAAAGCTGCTTCGGGTAGCTACTTAGCGCCGCTTCGCCTGTTAGCTTTAGAAGTTTTTGAAAAGCTGAATAAAGACGGAGTTGCTTGTTCGTTAAAAACAGGTGAAGAAGAAAAGATTGTTGAAGACGCTCAGCACATGGCCGGTACGGTAGAAATGTTTAGTGAATTAGAACATGGCGATGTAACCGTAATTGATGAAGCACAGATGATTCAAGACCGAGATCGGGGGTTTTCATGGTATAAAGCCATAACCCGAGCTAATGCCAAACAAGTTCATGTGATCGGAAGTTTAAGCATTCGAAGTATGTTAGAAGAGATGTTAGACGGTGTGATCTCAGAAATTTATGAGTACGAAAGAGATATACCTTTAAAAGTAGATCTTCGAAATTTCAAAATTGAACAAGTGAAACCCGCAGATGCTTTAATTGTTTTCTCGCGTAAAAAGGTGCTCCAGACAGCAGCTAAGCTAGAAAAAGATGGTCACAAAGTGAGCGTGATTTATGGAAGTATGCCGCCTGAAACAAGAAGAAAACAAATTGAGCAGTTCATTAATAGAGAAACAACTGTCATTGTGTCTACAGATGCAATTGGAATGGGGTTAAACCTTCCAATTAGACGAATTGTGCTTTTAGAAAACATGAAATTTGATGGGCAAAAACGGAGGTTGTTGACTTCTCAAGAGTTAAAGCAAATTGCAGGTCGTGCTGGAAGAAAGGGTCTCTATAATGTGGGAGAAGTTGCATTCGCTAAAGATGCAAAGCAAATGAGAGAACTGTTATTTTCAACAGACGAGCAAATCAGCAAATTTTCAATTGCGCCTACTTCAGATATGCTAAGAAGATTTAAAGAATATCATCATGACCTCGGAACGTTTTTTGACATGTGGGCTAAATTTAAAAATCCAAAAGGTACACAAAAATCAAACCTGGCACAAGAACGTGAGCTTTATGAGGAAGTGAAAGACACGCTGATTGAAGCGAAAATGCCCATTGTTGATTTATATGGTTACTTGCAGCTGCCGTTTTCAGCAAAAGAAAGCTCTTTGAAAAAGCAGTGGGTGGCTAGCATGAATGCAATTGTTAACAGAGAAGAATTACCTGAACCAAGGATAATAGAAGGTTCACTCGAAAAATTAGAGCTGTCTTATAAAGCGATTGGCCTGCATCTTTTATTTCTATATCGAATGGATAGAAGACCCGAAGCTATTTACTGGGAGCGTGTCCGAGAAGAGCTTACAAACAAAATACATGACGTATTAAGAAAAGATATGAAAAAATTTAAAAGAACGTGCAGTGCGTGTTCTAAAGACCTTCCTTGGAATCATGATCATGCGATATGCGATTCGTGTTTTCATAAAAGATTTCGCAGAAGACACGGGGACGACGATTTTAATTACTAAGATGTAGTGATAAAAAAAGAGGCTTGTATGAACGTATGTTAGTTAAAGGAAGATCCGAACGAGTTCGATTCTCGATTGAGAATCCAATTCGTTCGGCTTTTTTTATTGTGAAGGTAGCTTTCATGTGTTTCGTTCCTTCTAGCAGTTGATTGGAGGGCAAGGCAAAGACTCCTGCGGGAGAAGCGGAACAGGTGAGCCCCCCCAGGATCGTAAGCGACGAGGAGGCTCAGCGGCCGCCCGCGGAAAGCGACGTCTTGCACGGAAATCAGCTGCGGGGTCACAAGCTGTTCCGCTCGTGTATCCCATTTGTGCTTCTTTAGATGGCATTGATGTAGTTATGTCTCAATCTCATTTTTTATACAGGCTTTTAATCTTTTTCCTATGAATTTCCGTGTCAAAGCAGATTTTTGTAGAAAAAAGCCGGAAATGTATAAGCGGTCATCTTGTAAAAAGAGCAATAAATTATTATGATATAAGATGGAACTTATATTTTAAAGGATTCCGTGATTTTTTTGTTGGGCGGACGTGTATTGTCTTAGAGTAAGTTTGCTATCATTCATTATGTTAAAAGCAGCACTTTTAAATAGAGATACGGTTCGTAATAGAAGGGAAGAGGATGATGACAAGTCATAACAAAGAAAACAAAGCTGCAGTCGAGCAGTACAGTAAAGGGAAAATTTTGTGGCAATTAACCCGTCCTCATACGTTAACGGCATCGTTTGTACCCGTTTTGATTGGAACAGTTCTAGCTATGTTTTATGGCCATGTGAACGTTTGGATGTTCCTAGCGATGCTTTTTTCATGTTTGTGGATTCAAATTGCGACGAACTTATTTAACGAGTACTATGATTTTAAACGCGGGTTAGACACAGAAGACTCCGTAGGAATTGGAGGAGCCATCGTCAGACACGGAATGAAGCCGAAAACGGTATTAAATTTAGCACTGATTTCTTATGGAATTGCTCTTATTTTAGGCGTATATATATGTGCAAACAGCAGCTGGTGGCTTGCTTTAGTTGGATTAGTCGGTATGGCGATTGGTTATTTGTATACAGGCGGACCGCTTCCGATTGCGTATACGCCGTTTGGAGAGTTATTTTCAGGTCTGTGCATGGGCGCGATGTTCGTGTTGATTTCATTTTTTATTCAAACGAATACCGTAACGTCTGAAAGCATCTTTGTATCACTCCCTATTGCGATTTTAGTAGGCGCGATTAATTTGTCTAACAACATTCGTGATATAGAAGAAGATACAAAAGGGGGACGACGTACGCTAGCTATTTTATTAGGTTCTAAAAATGCGATCAGATTTTTAGCTGCTTTGTTCGGCATTGCGTATATTTGGACCGTTGCATTAGTTGTATTTTTCGATATTAGTCCTTGGATTTTCTTAGTGTTTCTTAGTGCACCTAAGCCAATTCAAGCCGTACAAGCATTTGTACGCGGAGAGCTTATTGCAATGAAAGCAACTGCTCAAACAAATACGTTTTTTGGATTTACTTTATCAATTGGGTTATTAATTGGCTATTTAGTAAGCTGATTGTGTTGAAAAAGCCTGTCTTTTTAAAGACAGGCTTTTTGTTATGCTCCAGTTATTTTTTCTTTTACTGCGCTAAGAAATGCGTTCATATTTTCAGAAGATGAAAAGCTGGCTTGAGCTTGTTTTGGTCCGCCGCCGCCTTTTCCATCGTAAAGCGGAAGCAGCTCTTTATAAAGCTCTCCGCATTTTACCTCACTGCCGCTGTGAGCCAGTAAGACTTTTTGATCACTTGAAAAAGCAAAAAGAAGCGTCGTATCAGGCGTTTGAAGCAGCTGCTTTGTCAAAGCTTGCACATCTTTTAATGTACGGTTTTCAAAGTGATGGTACAGAAATGATCCCTCTTTTTTGGCTTCTAATTCATTTGCTAAAAAAGCTGCATTTTCATTTTTTAATTCTTCTAGTTGTTTTTGCAGCTCTTTTTGTTCAGTCTCCAATTTTTTAATTCGTTCTACAACTAATTCACGGCTTGTGCTGAATTTGTTGCTAAGTTCTGCTACGATTTCTTGAGACTGCTGATAATCAGCTAATGCACGCATACCGCATTTGAAAAAGAGGCGTGTATTGCCGCGCTGCTTTTCTGTTTTTGTAAGTTTAATGAGACCCAGCTCTCCAATTTGGTTCACATGAGTACCGCAGCAGGCAGAAACATCAATGCCTTCAATTTCTACGATGCGTACCACTTCGTCTTCTAGCTCGGGCACTTTGCGAAGCGCAAGAGTATGTAAGTCTTCCTTTTTCACTTCGTACGTTTTAATGGGGCGGTTGCTGTAAATAGCGTCGTTTACAACTTTTTCAATGTGTAATAGCTGCTCATGAGATAACTGAGGCACATTTAAATCAATAGAGACAGCTTCGCTTCCTAAATGAAAGCTAACGGTATGAATATCATATGTATCAATTAATAGAGCTGAAAGTAAGTGCTGTCCGCTATGCTGCTGCATATGATCAAAGCGGCGATTCCAGTCAATTTCACACGTGACGTTCGTTTGTACAGGTAGCGTATCAACGAGGTGATAGACTTCTCCATTTTCTTCGTACACATCTTTTACCTCAATTCCGGCAATAGTACCGTAATCAGAAGGCTGTCCGCCGCCTTCTGGATAAAAAGCAGTTTGTTTTAATGTTAAAGCGTAGCCATTTGAAAGAGCGCGCGTCTCTGTCACTTCTGTTTCCCACGTTTTTGTGTAGGGATTGCTATAATAAAGTCTTTCTGTCATGTTCATCATCCTTTCTACTAAAACCATATCTAACTTTTTCTATAGTATCAGAAATATGTTTCTTCGAACATGGATAAGCTAACTTGTAATAATAAAACTGGGTGGGACATATGAAAAATACTGTTTATATTTATACGCGCGATTTAAAAAGAATTTTCACCAATTGGGCGATGATTATCATTGTGCTGACGCTTATGATTCTGCCGTCTTTTTACGCATGGTTTAATATAAAAGCATCTTGGGATCCATACGGGCGGACTGAAGGTATTGCCATTGCAGTAACGAGCGAAGACGAAGGTTCTACGATAAGAGGGCAGCACGTAAACGTGGGAAAAGATATTATTGCAACATTAAAGAAAAATAAAACGCTTGGATGGACGTTTGTTTCAAAAGAAAAAGCTGATCACGGAGTAAAGCACGGAGACTATTATGCAAGTATTGTTATTCCAAAAGATTTTTCACAAAAGCTTGGTACCGTTCTTCAAGATCGTTTGGAAAAGCCGGTCATTATTTACAAAGTAAACGAAAAAATAAACGCCGTGGCGCCTAAAATTACAAGTAAAGGAGCCAGCAGCTTAACACAACAGATTAGTGAAAAATTCGTCAAAACAGCGAATGGAGCCATTTTTTCTGTTTTTAACGAACTAGGCATTACCCTGCAGCGGGATTTGCCGACTATTCAACAAGTTGAACAACGAATTTTTGAGCTCGAAAATCGTCTTCCTGAAATCAAAACAGTAATTAATGAAGCGAACGACACCACTCAAAAAGCTGGAGCTATTGTATCAAAAGCTCAGGCTGCTCTTCCTGAAGTAGAGAGATTAACAGCTGACGGCGCACAGATGACTCAGCAGCTCAATACGTTTTTAACTAAAAGCGACGAAGTTTTAAAAACCGCTGAGCCGACGATCAACGAAACGCTGCAGCGTGTTCAACAGCGAGCTCTCGGAGTTCAAGAATTGAAGAATCAGCTGATGGAAAAAGATATAGCCCCGGCTGAAGTCAGCGCAGCAGCGGAACAGCTAAAAGTGCAGTTAACAAAACAAGTTGCTGACACAGGAGAGATCCTTACGCTTCTTACGGATTTAAATGCGGTGTCTCAAGGGAACGTTCTTTCACCGGTTATTAATCAAATAAAAAGTGTACATACGCTTTTACAGCAGCAGCTGTCGGATGTAAACGACTTGCAGCAGCAAACAAAAAATGGAGGTGCACCAGATCCAAGTGTGCTTGAGAAATTCAGCTCTCGCACCGACCAAGCTGTTTCTAAATTAAATACGTTAACGAATTCGTATTCTTCTACGATTGTGCCGGCTATTGAACAAGCTATCAAAGAAGCGAAAGATAAAACAGCAAGCGCAAACGCACTGCTTGATGAAGCCAATAAAAGCATGCCGGATGTTTCGAACGTTCTGTCTAAAACAGCGAGTGGCATTTTGCTCGGACAGCAGGAGCTTGCGAAAATAACAAAAGACTTTCCGCGAATTGAACAAAACGTGCACAATATAGCGGATAAAATACGCGAATTTCAGCGAAAAGAAAACATCGAAGATATTATTAATTTGTTAAAAAACGATGTACAAAAAGAAAGTGATTTTTTTGCTAAGCCGGTTCTTTTAAAAGAAGAAAGACTTTATCCTATTCCGAACTACGGCTCGGCTATGTCGCCGTTTTATACAACGCTTTGCTTGTGGGTCGGAGCTTTGCTGTTAGTTTCAATTTTAAGCGTAGAAGTAGCGGATGAAGAGCGGTTCAAAAGCTATGAAGTCTATCTTGGAAGACTTTTAACGTTTTTGTCTATTGCTCTTGTGCAAGCTTTTATTGTGACGCTAGGCGATTTATTTTTAATCAAAACGTACGTCGTAGACAAAGTGCCTTTTATCTTTTTAGGCTTGCTGTGCAGCTTCGTGTTTATGACGATTGTCTATACGCTTGTAGCGATATTTGGCAATGCAGGAAAAGCGATGGCGATTGTTTTGCTTGTACTTCAGCTTTCCGCTGCAGGCGGTACATTTCCGATTCAAGTCGTGCCTGCTTTTTTCCAAGCACTCAATCCGTTTTTGCCATTTACCTACGCAATAAGCATGATGAGAGAAGTTGTAGGAGGCATGTTAGCGGATATTGTAAGAAAAGATGTTACCGTTCTTCTTTGCATTTGGCTTGGCGTGCTGCTGGTGGGTATATTCCTTCATAAGCCTCTTAGTAAAACGAGTGCAAAATTAACAAAAAAAGCGCGTGAAAGTAAATTAATTCATTAAAAAAACGTTTTGGGTTTCCAGACAGAACAAAATGCGGTAGTGTAGATAGAAAGGAGTGATAAGCATGGGTATATTAGATGGACTATTAGGAAATGCATCAGAAGCAGATATAAGAGGAACTGAAAAAGATTTACAAAACATTTTAATTGCCAACGAGCGAGTGGAACAAGCGTATAAAGTCATTCGCGATTTAATGGTGTTTACGACGAAACGTTTAATCATCGTTGATAAACAAGGAGTGACGGGAAAGAAAACAGATTATCATTCCATTCCTTATAAGACGATTACCCATTTTAGCGTAGAAACGGCTGGAACGTTCGATTTAGATGCCGAATTAAATATTTGGGTATCTGGTTCTAGCGCGCCGATTTCAAAAGAATTTCGTAAAGATAAAAGCATTTACGACGTGCAAAAAGTATTAGCATCTTATGTATTGAATTAAAAAGTTGAGCCATGAAAAATTGGCTCGATTTTTTTTGTGTGTAAAGCAAGAAAGCATAGCAGTCTTGCATACAGTCGTTTGAAAATACTCCGGCTGTTGTCCATTCCTATTGCCATTTTACTCATTACCGAAATGCATGAAAACGATTTACATAATGAATTATACAGAATAAAAAAACCGTGATATGCTTTTTTTAGAGAAAAAAGGAAGTGACCAACTGTGAGTTATACCGTAATTGGAACATCGGCTTTTCGCAAAACAAACGTTGCGCTTTTTGCAGCAGGATTCAACACATTTTCAATTTTATATTGTACACAGGCCATTTTACCTGAATTTTCTAGAGAATTTGGGATATCTCCGGCTTTTGCGAGTTTATCTCTTTCGTTAACGACTATCACGCTTGCGGTTAGTATGCTTTTTTTAGGTTCTTTGTCGGAAGTGTGGGGACGAAAGAAACTGATGGGCCTATCGTTAATTTTTGCGTCATTGCTATGTATCATGACAGCATTTAGCTCTACCTTTGAAACGCTGTTAGTTTTTCGCGTTATTCAAGGAATCGTGTTAGCAGGGTTGCCTTCTGTGGCCATGGCTTACTTAGGAGAAGAAATTGAACCCGGAAGTTTAGGAAAAGCGATGGGGATTTATATAAGCGGAAACGCCTTTGGAGGCGTAGCGGGAAGGCTTATGACAGGAGTGCTCACGGAGTATTTTAACTGGTCTGTAGCTCTTGATGTTGTAAGCGCAATCAGCTTATTGGCCACATTTGTTTTTTTTATGAACTTGCCTGATTCACAGAACTTTACTTCCCGGTCTTTTGAACTTCGTCAGCTTACCAGCTCTCTTCGCAGTCATCTTCAAGATAAAGGAATGCTTTGTCTTTTTGCTATTGGTTTTGCACTGCTTGGAAGTAATGTAGCTTTATACAATTATATTGGATACGCTTTATCTTCTCCTCCGTATTCTTGGAATCATACACTTGTAAGTTTTATTTTTGTTATTTTCTTTGTTGGAGTATTCAGCTCAGTCTGGATGGGGACGCTGGCGGATCGATACGGCCGGAAAAAGGTGCTGTTATGTACGATTGCTGTTACGCTTATAGGTTCAATCGTTACGCTGCATCCCGTTTTATGGATAAAAATTACCGGGCTTTTGCTGCTGACGTTTGGCTTTTTCGGAAGTCACTCCATCGCAAGCAGCTGGGTAGGAAGAAGAGCAACGCATGACAAAGCGCAGGCTTCGTCTTTGTATTTGTTTTTTTACTATGCAGGATCGAGCATTGGAGGGACTGCGGCTGGCTTATGCTGGAGCGCGTACGGCTGGAAAGGTGTGATTGCTCTAATTGGTGTGTTTCTTACAACAGCCTTTTTCTTAGCTGTTCGTTTATCAAAAATGCCGGCTCAGCAGACGCATGTTCACTAAGAAAATGTAAAGACATATAGCTATTGATTTAAAAAAAGAGGCCGGTACAAAAGGATTTTAGCCCAAGTGAAAAACGAACCATTGATCAACATGTTTGATTAGTGGTTCGTTTTTTTTTGTTATGGTGAACATAGTTTCATCTGTTTCGTTCCTTCTAGCAGCTGATTGGAGGGCAAGACGGAGACTCCTGCGGGAAAGCGGAACAGGTGAGACCCCGCAGGAGCGGAAGCGACGAGGAGGCTCAACGGACGCCCGCGGAAAGCGAAGTCTTGCACGGAAATCAACTGCGGTGTCGCAAGTAATTTATACTAGCTACTTTAGTCTTTAGATTGAAATAATTTAGTTATGTCTTAATTTCATTCCCTAGTTTAAAAGCTGTATAAAAAGCTCCGCTACTTTTTTATGAGCGCTGTTAGCAGGATAGATATAAGAAAAGCGGCGCTTAAAAGGAGCGGTGTTAACATTGAGAATCGACAGGTGCTTTTGTTCTACATCTTCTTTAATAGCACAAAGCGAGAGTACAGACATTCCTAAATCGTGAACAATCGCTTCTTTAATTCCTTGATTGCTGCTGATCGTTAGCATGCTTTTCATTTTTAAACCGTTGGACATTAGAACGTGATCTAAATATTCTCTTGTTCCAGAGCCTTTTTCACGCGCTACCCACCGCTGATTTTGTAAATCATCAATTTCTACTTTTTTAAGCTGAGCTAAAGGGTGATCCACTGACGCAACGATGGCAAGCTCATCGTCCATAAAGGACTGAATATGTAAATCGGACTCTTCCGTGTGACCTTCAATAAGCCCTACATCCACTTTGAAATGACGAACAAGCTGAGCAATTTCTTTTGTATTACCGATCGTCACTTCTACATCAATATCAGGATATTGTTCACGAAGCTTTGCTAAAAAGGAAGGAAGAATATATTCGCCAATTGTAAAGCTGGCGCCAATCGTTAGCATTCCTTTGACACGGTGATGGTGTTCGTAAATATCTCGTTTCGTATGCTCATATATTTGAATCATTTGTTTAGCACGATCGTATAAAATTTCGCCGCTGGGTGTGATTTTTAACATTTTAGGTGAACGCAGGAACAGGGAAGTTTGAAATTCTTTTTCGAGATTTTTGATGTGTACGCTTACGCTTGGCTGTGAAATCATTAATTTTTCCGCAGCTTTTGTAAAGCTTTGCTCTTCTACAACAGAAACAAACGTCTTTAACGCATCATAGTACATAGAGTATGGCTCCTTTTATATTAAAAAAATTAATTATAAACATTATAAAACATTATTATGGTAATAACTAGAGGCACTTGGTTAAGAAAAGTAAAACAAGGTGCTGACTTAAAGGAGTATGTTAGCTTGCAACGAAGGCAACCTGCGCAATTTGTTTACAGTTATTTTTATTTCATCTATAAAGCTATTAAACACTTTTTTGTCATCTATTTGTAACAAAAGTAAAAAAAATACTTGTTTTTTCCAGAAAACATACTATAATATTAACTGTAATGCGATAAGTAATACAGTTAATACACCTAGTACACACATCATGATTTTGGGTAGATGAAGGGAGGCAGACTATGTTCGATTTAGATATTCGTAGTCGTAAGCCGATATACGAGCAATTAGTAGATAAATTGAAAGAGCTTATTATTCATGAAGTCTTTAAGGCTGATCAAAAGCTTCCATCTGTTCGGCTGTTAGCAAAAGAATTAACGATTAATCCAAATACAATTCAAAAAGCGTATCGTGAACTAGAACATCAAAACTATATTTATTCAGTTCCAGGCAAAGGAAGTTTTGTAACGCCTCAAGTTGATACACTAAATAACGAGAAGGTGAAAAAGATGAAAGAAGAATTAGTAAAGCTGTTGGCAGAAGCTATGTATTTAGGAATGGACAAAGATGAAATTCTATCACTTATTTCACAGGCTGAAAAAGCAGTAAAAGGAGGAAGCGATAGTGATTGAACTGAAGGCGATAAAAAAAGAGTTTGAAGAAATGGAAGCTCTAAGAGACGTCACGCTTTCTATAAAAAAAGGATCTATTTACGGACTGCTTGGCTCCAACGGGGCAGGGAAAACAACGCTATTAAAAATCATTGCAGGTATTTACAAGCAGGATCACGGAAAGATTGCCATAGACGGCGAGGAAGTATTCGAAAACGTTGGTTTAAAAGAACGTATTATTTTTATGCCAGATTCTCTTTATTTTTTCCCTCAAACAACGATTAAGCAATTAGCGTCTTTTTATAGAAGCGTCTATCCGACTTGGAACGAAGAACGGTTCCAAAAATTAAAAGAAGCTTTCCCAATTCAATTACATAAAAAGGTACATAGAATGTCCAAGGGAATGCAGCGTCAAGTAGGTTTTTGGTTAGCGCTGTCTGCTATGCCTGATGTACTTATCTTAGATGAGCCGCTCGACGGTTTAGATGCGGTAATGCGTCAAAAAATCAAAAACCTTCTTGTTCAAGACGTGGCAGAACGGGAAATGACGATTTTAATTTCGTCACATAACCTGCGAGAAGTGGAAGATCTGTGTGATCATGTAGGCATCTTGCATCACGGTCAATTATTAATTGAAAAAGAGCTGGATGATTTAAAGTCTGATGTGCACAAAATTCAAGTTGCATTCGAAGGAGATGTGCCGCTAGCGCTTTATGACACGCTAGACATTTTATATCAAGAAAAACGAGGAAGCGTCTTGCTTTGTATTGTTCGAGGAAAAGAAAATCACTTAGTCAACAAAGTCCGATCGTATAAACCTTTAATTTTTGACATCTTGCCACTTACGCTGGAAGAAATCTTTATTTATGAAATGGGGGATGTGGGTTATGCAATCGAAAACATCATCGTTTAACCGCGGCATGTGGATTCAATCCATGAGAAACGTGGGATGGATTGGGCTTGTATACTTGCTAGTACTGCTGTTCGCTTTACCTTTACAACTGATTTTTACTTTCACAGGAAAGGTAGAGCCTTATATAGAAAAACCAGATACGCTATTTAACGTATTGGATGGGCTGGAATTTGTGTTTATGTTTGTTGTACCAGTGTTACTTGGTATTTTTCTATTTAGATATATCCAAACGAAGATTGCGGCTGACTATATTCATAGTTTACCAATTAAGCGTTCTACGCTGTTTCATCAAAATATGCTTCTGGGCGCGTTGGTTTTAGTTGTTCCTATTTTAATTACGGGAGTCGTTACTTTTGCCGTTAAAGGAGTTTTAACCGTTGAGGATGTTTATACAACAGGAGATGTTCTAAGCTGGGTCGGTTACAGTATTTTAATTAACTTATTTGTGCTGACTGGAACTGTTTTAGCGGGAATGTTCACCGGAATGTCTGTCCTCCAAGGAATCTTTTTATATGTTCTATTTCTTCTACCCGGCGGAATCTCTTATTTAGCTATATCTAATGTAAAGTTTTACTGGTACGGCTATGCGTATGACTATTACGTGAACAAAAATGTTGACAGCCTTGTTCCGTTTTCACACGTAGCGCAAATGGTAGCTCATAAAAGCTTTTCTACTAGTGCATTTGTTTATATTGGACTCATTGTCTTATTTTACATCATTGCTTTAATCACCTACCAAAAAAGAAAAGTAGAAGCTGCTACGCAAACCATTTCAGTTAGCTGGTTAAAACCGGTATTCGTATACGGAGTAACCGCTTGTTCACTCATGTTAGGCGGATTTTACTTTATTAGCATGAAAGGTGAATTTTCATGGATGGTCGTAGGCTATATTATTGGTTCATTAATAGGTTATATAGTTGCTCAAATTATCTTAAATAAAACGTGGCGGATCTTTACGAAATGGAAAGGGTATCTAGGCTTTGTTATAGCCGCAGCTATCGTTGGCTTTATCATTCATTTAGATGTATTTGGCTACTCTACTAAAGTACCGGCAGCTTCAGAGATTGAAAGTGTATATTTCGATGAAGATATATATCCATTGACTGATAAACCTGAAAACTATGCAAATGGAATGAATGGCTATTATGAAGCTCCATATTACTATACAAGTAAAGAAACGATTCAGAGCGTTCGTCAGCTGCAAAAACAAATTACAGCATCTAAAGATAAGAAGCTGGATCCTGATAAACAAAGTGAAATAGAAAGCAGAAACGGTAAAATGGCTGTATTTGCTTATAAATTAAAAAATGGAAAACAAATGGTCCGAGAATACTTTATTCCATTTTCAGACTATAAAGCTTTTTATAAAGAAATTGCAGAAACAAAAGAATACAAAGAAAATTTCCATCCGCTTTTACGAACAAAAAACACGGATAAAATTAAAAGCGTGAGTTTTTCTGTTCAAGGAAAGTCAAATTCAATCAACATTACAAATCCAGATAAAGTACAAGGACTTATACACGTAGTCAAACAGTCGATGATGAACGAAACGTTTGATGAAATGTACAGCACAAAAGAAAGCTGGGCTTCAATTGAGTTTATGGATGGAAAAGGACAGTACGTACAAACTGCATCTTGGGATAAGTCTTATAGCGAAGTAGAAGCATGGCTGAAAAAAGAGGGTTTATATGAACGTGCTCGTCTCATGCCAAAGGACGTAGAAAAAACCGAAGTGTTTAAAAATTCTTCTCATCTTAAAAACGATTATCGTCTTCAAGAAGAGTTTACATCTCTAATGAAGGATGAGAAAGCAATTAAAGTAAAAAACAATCAGCAGGTAGAAACACTTCTTCAACATGCGAACTTACGAGACACGGGAGATTATCTTGTTGCTTTTTATTACAAAGACCAAGTAGATACTCCTCAGATTTATATGTTGAATGAAAATGAATTGCCAGCAGAACTAAAAGAAAAACTAAAATAACAAGGGAGAACTTATTATGTGCGGCGAGGAATTACAAGATTATTTAAATCAGGTGCTGGCTTATTTATTAAAAAATGGTGTGAATAGACAAGACGCCGAAGATATTACGCAAGAAGTAGCATTAAAATATTTAGAAAAACAAGAAATGGTCGATCCTGAAAAAATAAAAGCTTGGATGTTTCGCGTCGCATTAAATAAACGCTGTGACTTAGGAAGGCGTAAAATAGTGAAAGACCGCTATACGTCTTCTTACAAAGAAGAACCCGTTATGTATACGCCTATTCAGCAGGTCCTCAGAAATGAAGAAGCGGCTGAATGTCAGGCGATTTTAAATCAATTGAATCCTAAGTATCGCAATTTACTTCTGTTAAAATATGGATTAGGATTTAAATATGAAGAAATTGCCGAGTTATTAAATATGCAGATGACTACGTTAAAATCAGCTCTTTACCGCGCGCGCAAATACTTTGTGAAGGGATATAATGAAGTCATTTAATATAAATGAAACAGCAGCAGTTTGTGAAAAAGAACTTTTTTACACAAACTACTGCTGTTTTTTTCGTATTTTTCTTCTTTGGACGGCATAGATAATCAAACTGATCGCACAAAAAGCTAAAGTGATCTCAATCACATCAGTATAAGAAGATGTCGTATTAAAAAAGGAACCGAAAATAAATAAAGCCAGCGTCCAAATGAAACCAAAAGAAAATGAGACTTTAATGTAATGACGATGATTCATTCCGCTTGCCCCGAGAAAAAAAGGCATCACATGTCGCATTCCTGGTAAAAAGTAGCTTGCGATGATGGCGTGAGATCCATATTCTTGAATTGTTCGCTCAACTTTCATGACATTCTTTTCCCATCGCGGGCGTTTTAATAGCGCAAGCGCCTGAGCTGAAAAAAGACTGGCTATCAAAAACTTGAGGTATAAGCTAAGCATCATGCCGCTGTAGGTAAGTATAAAAGCTGGAATATACTGAACGGATGGAGACGTAGCCTGGCTGCCTGCAAGCATAATATATACTGGGTCAGGAATAGGAGTAAGGTTGGCTCCGACTAAAATGATAAAAAAGAAATATCCGTAGCCTAATTGGTTAATGGCTCCGATAAGCTGATCAATCACGTTTTCTTCCTCCTTTCTTCATTAGAATACGAGAGAGTGACACACAGTGTTCGCTCAAAATAAAAATAAAGTATAGGTACGCACAACTTAGGAAAAAAGAGTTATAATAAATAAGAATGTACGTTCTTCTTTCGGGGATTAATTATACAGAAAGAGGTGATAGTATGAAAATGATGTACCCTAAAAACGGCAAAGTTATTCTTCATATTGATGCTAATGCTTTTTATGCATCTGTTGAAACCGCACATGATCATACGCTCAAAGATAAGCCTCTTGCTATTGCTGGCAATCCAAAAGAACGAAGAGGAATTGTTGTAACCTGTAACTATATTGCTCGTAAACGCGGAGTGTATGCGCCTATGCCTCTTTGGGAAGCGAAAAGAAAATGCCCCGAGCTGGTTGTTATAAAGCCTAATTTTCCATTATATCGCCAAGTGTCCAAAAACATGTTTGATTATTTAGTAACCATTTCACCTCTTTTAGAGCCCGCTTCAATTGATGAAGGCTATTTGGATATTACAAACTGTGCTGAATTAGGCTCTCCTCTTGACATAGCAAAGTCCATTCAGCAGCATTTAATACAGACGCTGCAAATTCCTGTGTCAATTGGAATCGCACCGAATAAATTTTTAGCCAAAACTGCAAGTGATATGCAAAAACCTTTAGGAATTACCGTTCTTCGAAAAAGAGATGTCCAGACAGTTCTTTGGCCAAAAGCCGTAGAGGAAATGCACGGAATCGGTAAGAAGACAGCTGAAAAGCTAAATGCGATTAAGGTGGTGACGATCGGTGATCTAGCAAATGCCGCTCCCGGTCTTCTTAAACAAACTCTCGGAGTAAAAGGAGAAGTTATGAGAGACCGAGCGTGGGGCCAAGATGATCGACAGGTGAACCCTGATCGCCAATCACAGTTTAAATCAATTGGAAACTCTACGACGCTATCTCAAAATGCAGTAGATGAACATGAAGTTCTGCCTATTTTAAATAAACTATCGCACTCAGTGAGTTCTCGTATGAAAGCGAAAAAAGTTGTAAGCAAAACGATTCAGTTAACGATACGATATAGTGATTTTAAAACCATTACTCGAAGCCAAACTATTTCTAAAGCAATTAGCGAGCCAAACGATCTTTTTCATTACAGTGCGGTATTATTTCAAAAGCATTGGAACGGAGAACCGATTCGTTTATTGGGCGTAGCTGCTCTTCAAGTGAGTCACCAACTCCAAGAAGAAGAACAGTTGGATTTGTTTACATACGGAGAACAAGCAAAAAAAGAGCCTTTATACAAAGCGGTCGAAAGTTTGCGTGAAAAATATGGAGATAACATTATTCAAAGCGGTTTAAAAAAACAAAGAGGAAAAGAAGAGAGGTAACTCTCTTTTTTTGTATAAAATAATAGGTTTACACTCATTATAGAAGGGGAAGTACATTACTATCACGGTAATCAAAGTGATTACAAAATGAATTTGATTGCGACTTTTTTAATTGTCTGCAATGAAATTACATAAAATAATCTATGAGGTGATCTTATGTCAGACGCACTATTTACATCTAAAGCAACAGCGGTTGGAGGCCGAGATGGTCGAGTTAAATCAGATGATGGTATTATTGATTTAACCCTTGTAAATCCTTCTCCAAATAACAAAAAAGAAGGAACAAATCCCGAGCAGCTGTTTGCAGCAGGATATTCTGCTTGTTTTGACGGCGCTTTAAATTTAATCGCTAAGAAACAAAAAAAAGACATTGATTCGTCTATTACTGCAGAAGTAAGTCTACTAAAAGACCACACTGATGATGGATTCAAAATTGGCGTGGTGTTAAACGCTCATATTAAAGGCGTTTCACAAGAAGTAGCTGAGAAGCTAGTAGAAGATGCACATCAATTCTGCCCGTATTCTAAAGCAACGCGCGGAAATGTTAACGTAACGTTAAATACAACGGTTGAGTAAATAAAAAAACGCTTGGATTTTTCTGAAATCCAGGCGTTTTTTTTTATGTGCAATTTTATATGGTCTATTTTTGATTGTACGTATGCAGTGATTGCAGTAACTCCTGCAGCGTTTCTTTCAGCTTTTCTAATTCTCCCTGTGACTTATTTGTCATGCTAAAAACTTCTTCTGGAATATGACAAGCTTTATCACGTAATTTTTTTCCTTTTTCGGTTAAACTAATAAAAACAACGCGTTCATCTTCATGAGAACGCTCACGAATCACTAATTCTTGATCCTGCATTCTTTTTAGCATAGGAGTAAGGGTTCCTGAATCCAAATACAGAAGTTCGCCCATTTTTTTCACGCTGAGTGTTTCATGTTCCCATAAAACAAGAAGGGCTAAATACTGCGGATAGGTTACTCCTAATTTATCGAGCAGCGGCTTGTACACCTTTGTAATTTCTCGAGACGTGGCGTAAATTGAGAAACAAAGCTGGTTTTCTAGCTGCAGCTGCTTATAAAGTTGTTCCATTCATGTTGCCTCCAGTCTATTGCTTTTTATTTAATTATACACAATTAAATAGTGGTGTCCAATAACGCTGGATGAAAAAGTGATCAAGCTGTAAATAAAAAATGGGAATTTTACATATACTAAGAAAAAAAGGGAGCTGTGCACATGTATTTTGCAAAAAAAGCCGTAGAAGAAGAAGTAGATCAAATGATGGATACGACTGTATATGCGTGTCAATCTGAATCATGTAATGGGTGGATGAGAGAAGATTTTGTTACGGTTGATTATAACTGTCCGATGTGCGGAACAGGAATGTCGCAGGAAGTACGCGAGCTGCCGAAAATTAAGTACGACCACCAATTTTATAATAAATAAAAAAGAAGCAGCTGCTTCTTTTTTATTTTTCACTAAAATTTCATTAAGCTGAGCTAGACTAAGAACCAACATATGATGAAGGTGAGGAATATCAGAATGAATCAAGGGAACTTTTTGAAAGGTTTATTTTGGGGAACCTTATTTAGTATTCCTATTTGGATTTCATTGTTTGGCTGGTTCCGCATTTTATCACATCTTGCATAGTTTCGTTTTATAAATCGTCATACGCGCCCTTATCTTTCTATTTCCGCTATAATAAGGGTGATAGAAAAAATAAGGAGCTGTTCTCTATGATTCAATACAAAACGGAGCAAATGACGGTTTTTGAAAGCGCGCTATTTCAAACAACATCTGCAGTGATTGAAACAAAAGACTGTGTGATTGTTGTTGATCCAACATGGCTTCCTCACGAAATTAATGAAATTAAACAGCATGTTCAAGAGATCTTAAATCATCGCAAGCTGTATGTATTTTTTACTCACGGAGATTTTGATCATGTCATTGGGTATGGCGCTTTCTTAGAATTAAATGCCATCTTTATCGGCAGCAAATTTTTAAAAAATCATCCGGACAAAGAAGAAAAGGTTCAAATGATTAAGCAGTTTGATCATGACTATTATATAAAAAGATCTCATGATATTATATTCCCGGAGCTGGATATTGTGGTAACCGAAAATGAACAGCACATTACCTTAGGTGAAACATCTATTACCTGTTATTTTGCAAAAGGTCATACAAACGATGGACTATTTATGATTGTCGATAATTCAATATGGATCGCAGGGGATTATTTATCGGACTTTGAATATCCGTACATATATGAAAGTGTAAACGATTACCGAGACACGCTTGCTACTGCGCGACACATTTTAGCTAAGCACCAAAATCTAACGCTAGTTCCCGGACACGGAAAAACGACACATCACCGAGCTGAAATTCAAAGACGAGTGGAGATGGCCAGCTCTTATTTAGATGAACTGCAAGCTGCAGTGAAAGAAGACAGTAAAGAAGCGCTCGATAAGCTAAACGATAAATTGGCATTTCCATCTGATTTCACGGCACAATGTCATCAGAAAAACGTTGAAATTATGAAAAGAGAATTGCTGTTATAGAAATCGAGTGTACAGTCATCCCGTTGATATTAAAAGTAAGAAACCGCATCTTCTGTTGGAGATGCGGTTTCTTACTTTCCTTTATTTATCAATTTAATGAAACTTTTTCCTTTTATATCCGTTTATATAAATAAGAAGTTATTTTATTTGTAAAGGAGTATGACAATGGGGAAAAACGGTTGTGTAAAATGCGGACATACAGAAGCAAAAACAAAAGAAATTGCTACAACGGGAACGGGGCTGTCTAGATACTTAGACGTTCAGCACAATCAATTTACTGTGGTATATTGCACGAGCTGCGGGTATTCAGAGCTATATAATAAATCATCTTCAAGAGGCAGCAATATTATTGACTTATTTTTTGGAGGATGAAAATGAGTATCGACCTTATTGAAATTGATAAAGACCGGTACGCTTCCTATTTAAACCTGCTATTAATAGGGGATGAAGACGAAAAAGTAGTGAAGTCGTATATAAATGAAGGTTCCTTATTTACCATTGTGTATGAAAAGAAGGAGATAGGAGTTGTGCAGTGCCTCACCGATGAAGAGGAATCGGCAGTAGAAGTAAAGAATATCGGTTTAAAAGAAGCATACAGAGGAAAAGGAATCGGCAGCAAAGTCATTAAAAAGTTAGAAGTACTGTATGAACGTAACCAATATTCTAAAATGATTGTAGGAACAGCGGACTCCAGTCTTGAAAACATAGCATTTTATAAAAAGGCAGGCTTTTATCAAAGCGGTGTCAAAAAGAATTTCTTTTTGCAGTACGTTCCACCGATTTACGAGAATGGCCTGCAAGCTATAGATATGATTATGTTTGAAAAAAAATTAAAAAGCAGCAGCGACTAACACGCTTCTGCTTTTAGTGATTAATCTAAAATTTGAAGTTTTACCGTTTTGCGTCCCCAATTTAAAGCTGAGCTCTGAGATGCCATAAATAAATCAACGCGAGTACCTTTAATGGCACCGCCAGTATCTCCAGCAATTGCTTCTCCGTAACCTTCTACGTATACGCGAGAACCTAATGGAATCACGCGAGGATCAACAGCAATTACTTTTCGATTAGGATTTGACCTTAAGTCGATGCCTGTAGCAGTGATTCCGCTGCAGCCCGCACAGTAAGCAGTATAAGCTGTTGCTTCAACCGTAATCTCTTTCGAAACCGACTTACTTTCTTGCGCTGGAGCAGGTGCCGGTGTTGAAGTCGACGGTGCTGAAGTTGACGGTCTTGAAGGAGCAGCAGGTGATGGCGTTGATGGTTTCGCCTGAGCTGCAGCTTGTCCGCCTACTTGTAGCACTTGATTAATGTAAATCGTATTAGACGATAAGTTATTCCACTGTTTTAATTGAGAAATTGAAATACCGTGTCGCTGTGCTACGCTCCACATTGTATCTCCAGGCTGAACTTTGTAACTTTTACTGTTGCTAGGAGCCGGGGATGCTTGCGTTTCGTTTGTTTTTTCTTGTACAGGTGCTGAAGTTGATGATGAAACAGTTCCTGTTCCGTTTATTTTTAATACTTGATTCACATAAATTAAATGACTAGATAAGTTATTCCACTCTTTTAGCTGCTGTACAGAAGTACCGTTGTTTTTAGCGATACGATAAAGCGTGTCACCTGATTTTACTGTATATGTATGATTTGAAGATGTTGTAGTTGGAGTTGAACTAGATGAAGAGTCAGTAGATGTAGATCCAATTTGTAATGTTTGGTTTGCATAAATTAATGTCGAAGAAAGACCATTCCACTTTTTTAAGTCCTCAACTGTTACATTATGCTGCTGTGAGATGCTGAATAACGTTTCTCCAGCTTTTACTTTATGCGTGTCTGTGTCAGCTGATGCTGCGTCTGCAATTCCAATTGATACTAAAGCTGTAGCCCCTAATGTAAAAATGTGTTTTTTCATCTAATAATTCTCCTTTATTTCCAATAGTTGTCTCTTATTCTATCAGCAATATGTAACAAACTCATGACAAAATGGTAGGTTTTATATTACAAGTTTGTAACAATACGTCTAAAAATATAGAAAAAACGCAGTTTTTTTACGATTATGATGAAAAAAGTCCTAATTTGTCTGGAGAGATAGACTAGTAAAAAAGGTGTTCTCCTTTTATAAAAATGAAGAGGAAAGAAGCTATGCTATATTCAAATGACATGATAGAATAGACAAGTTAGAAATGAACGGATAAAAAGGGAGTTAGACATCTATGGAAAAACGCTCTATCTCTTCATATTTAAAAGCATGGGTGCGCGCACTTTCAATTGAGATTAATTATATGAAGAAACACGGCGGAGAAAAGTATACGGTAGGAAAAGGAGAGTACTTAGGGCAGCAGGGAGATGCGTATCTTTACCGGTTTGAACGCACAGCCGATTTATACCTTTTTGATGGAGCTCAGGTACGCCTTGTCCACCAGCATAAAGAAAGTAAAGGAGAAGTTATCGGAACGGAAGGATTTGATTTGTACCTTAAAATAGATGCGTTTATTGGACAAGAAGTAGACGAACTCGATATATATAACGAACCATGGGAATTATTGCAGGCGCTCATTGATAGACTGACGGAAGCAAAAGACTACAAGCAAAAAATAGTAAGAATCAAACGTCTTATGAGAGGCGATAGTCCTGTTCGTCATAAAGAGTATACGTCTAAGAACGCTCTTCATGAAGTGTTGCTGCGAGCGCGTTATAACCGTACTACTTATATTTGGGGGCCTCCTGGAACAGGGAAAACATATACGCTGTCCAAAATCGCGGCAAGCTATTACCGGAAATCAAAGCGTGTCCTTTTATTATCTCACAGTAATGCAGCGGTGGACGGTTTGCTGCAAGAAACTGCACGTCAGTTAAAAAAGAAAGAAGCTTGGAAAAAAGGAAAACTCATTCGATACGGAGCAACAAAAAGCAGCGGCTTAGAAAATATAAAAGTAGAAGAAGTCATTGGAGAAGATGATCCGGATTTAGCTCAGGAGATGCTTGATTTGCAAGAAGAACGAGTCTACTTAAGCAGATATCCCAATAGAGCTCACCAGCTTCAGCAAGTTAACAAAAAGCTAAACGCCCTTCGTAACAAGTGGATTGAAGCGGAGAAAAATGTTTTTGATCAAGCGTATATTGTAGGCACTACTTTATCAAAAGCGGCTATTGACCGATTATTTTATCAAAGTGAATTTGATATGGTTGTGGTAGACGAAATTAGTATGGCATATGCACCGCAAATTGCTTTTGCAGCTACGTTAGGAAAACGAATTGTCGTATGCGGCGATTTTAAACAGCTTCCCCCGGTATCTCAATCTTCTCATGCTGAAGTGAAGAAGTGGCTGCAGCGAGATTTATTTGAGCAGACGGGTCTTGTAGAGCAAGTAGAAAGCGGTGAGATCCACCCGCATCTTTTTATGTTGAAAAAGCAAAGAAGAATGCATAAAGATATCTCAGCTTTTACAAATCGCTATATTTACAGCAATCGAGTAGGGGATCATCCATCTGTCACAACAAGTCGAGAAGTAGTAGCAAGCAGCCGGCCGTTTTCTCATGAAGCAGCGCTTATGCTTAACATTGGTCAGTTGCACTCTTCCGCTATGCGAGATGTCGCTTCCGGCTCACGATACAATGTGATAACAGCTGTTTTGGCGGTAAGTTTGATGCTGCAGGCACGCAAAGCTTCTTCGGCTACTATTGGCTATGTGACTCCTTATAAGTCTCAAGCTAAATTAATCAATGCATTTCTTCAAGATATTGAACCAGCCAGCGGTATAATCGCAGCAACCGTACACAAATTTCAAGGCGCGGAACGAGATATCATGATTTTTGATACGGTCGATACAAAGCCGCAGTCAAAACCAGGTTTACTTTTAACAAATGAAAATAGCGACCGATTGGTAAATGTAGCGGTGACGCGTTCAAAAGGAAAATTTATGATGTTTTCAGACGGGTCGTTTGTTCAGCAGCGTGTACCAAAGGAGCGAGCATTATGGAAGTTGGTCAACCACTTTAACGAAAATCAAAAAGTATACCAACCTCAGCAATTTTTAAAAGAAGTCATTCAGCATCGGAAATTGATTTGGTACCATCCATCGAACAGCAGTCAGTTAAAAAAAGACTTATATCAAGCTCGGCAGCAGATTTTATTGTGTATTCCTTATGCTTCTCTTGTCCCTCAAGAAATATGGGGTATGTTACATTCATTTAAAGGTGAAGTGACCGTTCTTACTCGTGAACCAAAAGAAGTTCGAATTGACGGCGCTCATGTCATTTCATCTGCTGTTCCGATGTCACTGCTTATCATTGATGAATCCACTATATGGATCAATATGCCTTACGGCGGAAAAACAGAAGCGTTTATGGCAGCTAGAATTGAGTCAAAGCTAGGCGCTAAACAGCTTCTTCGGTCAATTGACTTTACCGAAGATAAAACAAGAAATCAAGAAACAAAAATGTATATAGAAACAAATAAACCACAATATTCTTTGAGTAATTATCTTCGCAGCTGGGATCGCTGTGAATCTTGTAAGCATATGCGAGAAGTAGAGGTAACAAAAAAAGGAAAAGTAAGGTTTATTTGCTATTATTGCGGGAAAACAAGTGGGGCAACACGTTTATTAGTGGAAAAATATTTAAACTACGTACATGCTGTATGTAGAGCATGCAAGCAGCCGATGAACGTAGAGTATGATGAAAATAAAGGCGTCTACGCATGTTGTCCATCGTGCAAAAAAGAAGTTTTGCCTAGAGATCTATTGTAACTTTAGGAAAAGGGCGTGATCTTATCGTTTACTCTCGTAGTGTAGCGGCTTTAGCTGATTGTTTGCTAGAAGGAGACGTTCAAAAAAGCTGGTTGCTCATTGCTATATATATAGAAGAAGGCCATTCTTCAACTGACGTATATACGTTTCTGACAGAAGCGATGTATGAGGTAGGGAAAAGGTGGCAAGAAAATAAAATTTCAGTCGCGGACGAGCATTTGGCTACTGCAGCCTGTGACTATGTGTTAACTCGCTTTCAGCTATCACAGCATCAATTGCTTCAGCGTAATCGAGCACTTCTTTTTTGTATTGAAGGAGAAGAGCATTACTTAGGCATTAAAATGATTGCAGGACTTATGAGCGAACACGGATGGGAAGTTAAAAACTTAGGAGCAAACTTGCCGCTGCCGTTCGCTCTAAAAAGCATTGAAAGATGGGATCCTGATGTAGTATGTTTGTCCGTCTCACAAGTGCATTTGCTGCCTGATTTACAAAAATACATTGCTGAGATTGAAAGCATGTCGCAAAGTCCTCTTGTATTAGTGGGCAGCAGGCTTCTCAGCACGCATGATTTATCGGCTTCAGGATCTTCAAAAACTATATTCATTAATCATATTCAAGCTTTTAAAGACTGGCTTCTAATCAACAATAAAGAAAGTTCGACGCAAGATAAAATGTTAGTAATGGGGGAAGAAATATGATCAGTTTGCCGATTCAACACATTCCGGTTCCAATGTTTTTACTCAATAAAGACAACGAAATAATTGAATTTACACCAAGCGTCACGAAAAATTTCCCGCCTGTTCAGAACTTTTTAGATCTAGTTGATGAAGACAGCCAAGAAAAAGTAAAAAGAGCACTCCAGGGAAAGGAAGAAGTGCAAATCGAAGTAAATATGCGCACGTTTTCCAACCCGGTTGCTCTTTTTGATTTTCATTTTAAGCCTGAAGCGTACCATTCGCTGCATGCTGTTTTCTGCTATCCTATTCATGAGCATATGATGAGTGTTCAATCAACCCTTCAACAGTTTCGCTCTATACTTATGCAAGACTCACCACAAGTGAACCAAGGTTTTTCGGTCAGAGAAACAGATGTAGAAACGGCGAAAAAAATGCAGCTAGTTGATCTTCAGCGTCATTTTCGAGAAATGAAAACAAATGTGCTAACCATTCAAGACCTCCTAAGTATTATCCGCTCCGACGTAATTGAAGCAGGAAAAGGAGAGTATATTGAATTGGTCTCTACACATTTGTTTGACATTCAAGATTTAATTAATCAGGAGCTTGACTGCTTAAGACAGAAGAACAAAGTACATTAAGAAAGCGGCAATCGGATTTCTACCGTTGTTCCTTTGCCTTCTTCACTATCATACGAAATGCTTCCTTTATGATTACTAATGATTTTATGACTCACCATCAATCCTAATCCTGTTCCTTTTTCTTTTGTTGTATAGAAAGGCTCGCCAATTCGTGTTAATCGATCTTTCGGCATGCCTTTTCCTTCATCTATCACTTGGACGACTACTTGATTTGTATCTGGATCAAATTTAGATACCACTAGAATAGACCCGGGGTCATCCATCGCTTCAATAGAATTTTTCACCATGTTGATAAATACTTGTTTCATATCTTTTTCAATACAATGAACAACAGGTAATTTTTCTTCAAAATCCGTTGAAATAGTAATGTTTTTAAGAATGGCCTGTGTATGCAGCAGTGTACATACGTCTTGAAGAATTAAATTTATCTGCTTATTTTCATATTTTACGACTTCGGGTTTGGCTAGAATGAGCAGTTCGCTAATAATCAGCTCTAAGCGGTTAAACTCGGACATCATGACATCCATATATTCTTTTTTATACGTTTCTTCTTGCATCATAAGCTGTAAAAAGCCCTTTAATGATGTAAGAGGGTTTCGTATTTCATGGGCAATGCCGGCAGCCAGCTGTCCAAGTGCTGACAGCATCTCTGAATTTTTGAGCATCATTTCCGACTGTTTGCGCTGTGAAATGTCTTCACTTAAACCAATGTAATGGATGATTTCATCTTGATCATTTTTAACAGGCATTAAGGCTAACTGTTCCCAAACGGTTTCTCCGTCTTCTTGAACGTAGGAAATTTCTCCGTTCCATTTTTCTCCTCTGTATACTTCATTCCAAATTTTAGGGAATCTTTTAACGCCTAGCTTTTTTGTATATAAGTCGTAGAGGTGCAGCCCAAATACTTCTTGCGGCGCATGCTTTTGCTCCATGAATTTTTGATTAATGTACTTAATTTTACCTTGATGATCGGTAATAAAAATGCCCGTAGGACTGTGAGCTACTGCAAATGATGTAATAGCCAATTCTTCATTTGAACGTTTAATTTCTGTAATATTAATAAACGTAATAACTACACCGTTAATTAAATTCTCATTCGTACGATAAGGCATCATTTTCATGCTATACCATTGGTTATCGTAGCTTTGAATTTCTTTTTGAAGGGTGTTATTTGTTCTTAAAACGTGCATTGCGTCCTCAATTAGATGGTCATATCTAAAGTTATGCGAAATATGAAAGAAAGGTCTTCCGATATCTTGATGAAGAACGTTGATTACTGTTTTCGTTTCCGGCGTAAATAATTTAATATTCAGCTGCTCGTCTAAAAAGATGGTAGCAATAGTTGTACTGATTAATAAATTATCAATATCGTTGTTTAAGTCCGTTAATTCTTCAATCTTTCGCTCGTACTGGTTGTTAACACTAATTAACTCTTCATTAACAGACTGCAATTCCTCATTTGTGGACTGCAGCTCTTCGTTGGAAGCAATCAGTTCTTCGTTCGTGGACTTTAGCTCCTCATTTGCTGTTTCTAGCTCTTCAATCGTCGTTTGCAAATGCTGCTGCGTGTAATGAAGCTCTTGCTCTAAATCTACTACAAGCTCACTAATAGAGCTTGTTTGATTAAGAAACATGGGCTCTTCCTTATCAATAATGGCACTATCTGTCTGTTCATCAAACATAAGTAAGTAAAGAGAGTGATTTGTTGGAAGGGCAGATATCGTAATATTAAAACGGCGCTGCACGTTGTTTATGACAAATTCAATGTGCTGACAGCATACGCTCATACCTTGCTCTTTTACGCGTTTAATAGCTGCTCCAATGGCTAAAGAGACGTGAACGGGAACCATTTTGAAAATGGTATAATTAATCTTCCCCACAGGAACGTTAATAAGCTGAGTCGCTTCTTTTGAACAAAATATCACTTCGTTGTATTCATTTAATACAAGACAAGGGCTCATAAAATGATCAATCATTGACTGATACATCTCATCCAATTTAAGCGAAGGAAGAGGCTTATAAAGTTGACTTGGCAGCGGTACGCTAGAAAAATCACCTTCATGCAAGCTGGATTTTGAAAGATTAAAAGCTCCTGTAATTTGTCGGCTGGGCTGCCCCGAACGTTTAAATATTTTCCACTTACTGTTGATAGGGCGGAACAAATCAGACAAATTTCCCGTTGTTTCACTAGGGCCTAAAAAAAGTACGCCTTCTTCTGTCAAAGAAAAATGAAAAAGAGACAGAATGCGCTGCTGCAGTTCAGCTTGGAAGTAAATCATCATATTTCGACAGCTGATTAAATCAACGTTTACAAAAGGCGAGTCTTTTCCTATATTATGCGGGGCAAAAACAATCATTTTACGGATTGTTTTTTTAACTTGATAACCACCGTGTTTTGTTTGCTCAAAATATTCATTAATCTGAGCTGCTGAGAAGGAATGAACTTCCGCTTCTTCATAAATGCCTTGACTCGCTCTTTTGATTGCATGACGATCGATGTCCGTAGCAAAGATTCGGACATCGAAATAACGGTTGATTGTTGATAAATAGTCATGAAGCAAAATAGCTAATGTATATGCTTCTTGACCAGTAGAACAACCTGCTACCCAGATGCGGATTTCATCTTCTTGGCTATGAATCTTTCTTTCAACTAATTGAGGGATGACTTGTTCTTCAATAATAGAGAATGCTTCTTTATCTCTAAGAAATTGCGTCACTCCAATCAGCAGGTCTCGCTGCAGTTCGACGATTTCTTCGGCTTCCTTACATAAATAGTCCCGGTACTCTTCCATCGTTTGAGAGGGCGGATCGAGTAAAGCCATTCTTTTTTCAAGTCGTCGCAGCACCGTGTTTTTTTTGTACATAGAGAAGTCGATGCCTGTTTTCTTCTTTATTAATGAATAAATGTATTGCAGCGTTTCTTCATTATATGTAAATTCAGTTTGGCTGACATGCGTTTGCACAAGGTCAGGCATATCAGCAGGAGAAAGAATATAATCAGCAAGGTGTGCATCAATAGCGCTTAGGGGCATATCTCTGTACTTTGCTGTGCTTTCATCTTGTACAAGTACAGTTCCGCCATACTCTCTTATCGTTTTTGCTCCTCCTGTTCCATCATTTCCTTTTCCCGATAAAATAATGGCTGTGCACCGGTGTTTTTTTGCAGCGGCCAGAGAATGAAAAAAGGCGTCAATCGGATACTTTACCTGATCATTTTCTTCATAAGGACGAAGGCGAAGAGTATGATCCACAACGGTCACATAATGATGGGGAGGATTTAAATAAATTGTGTCTTCTTGTAAAGTCATCCCGTCTTGTGTCAGTTTGATATTCATTCCTGTTTTTTTTGCTAAAAGTTCGGGCATAAAACTTTTATATTTAGAGGAAAGGTGCTGTACAATAATAAACGCCATTCCATTTGGTGAAGGCATATTAGCGAAAAACTGCTCAATAGCTTCTAACCCTCCGGCAGAAGCGCCAATTCCCACAACGTGTAAATCCTGTTTCTCTATTCCTTCTGAAGACGATGGAACTGTAGAAAACGAGTTGTTCTTCATAATAGAACCTCCAATAATGTTTCGACACTTCCTAGATTGTATGTCGTTTTGTTTATTTTAATGTCGACAGCACAGCGTGGTTTACATCAAAAGTAAATTTTTCAAAAAAAACCAAGATGCTGGTACATAGGTTCATTTTAGCAAACCTATTATATTGTTCAAATAACGTTTTCAAAATTCCTCTATTTTTCGCAAAAAAATTTTAAAGTCCAAACTATATAGTATGCCCCGATTTTCCTTATATAAACGTATTTTTATAAAAAAAATCGTTTTTTTTTGCAGAAAAAAATATTTAAAAAAGTTTTGTTTACGCTTACATGCGCATAAGGTTATACGCTCAAGGAGGAAAAAACCGGTTAAATTCAACTTGACACTCTTTTTCAGCATGTTACTATAGGAACCGTTGAAAGAAACGAGAACAAAAATACGAACAAATGACAGGGGAGATTTGATGGATCAAAAACAAAAAGTTGCTTTTTTAGGTGCTGGATCAATGGCAGAAGCGATGATTTCTGGTATGGTCAATGCAAAGAAATTACCTGCTGAAAATATTATCGTAACAAATCGCAGCAATGATGCGCGACTGCACGAACTTGAAAATAGATATGGTATCAAAGCAGTAAAGCGCAGCGAGCTGAAAACAGATGACATTGACGTTTTTATTCTAGCGATGAAGCCAAAAGGCGCTGAAGAGGCATTAAACGAATTAAAGCCTCAAATCAACAAAGACCAGCTTGTCCTATCTGTTCTTGCAGGGATTTCATCTTCTTACATGGAAGAGTTATTGCATGATGAACAGCAGGTCATTCGAGTGATGCCGAATACATCAAGTATGATTCAGCAATCAGCAACGGCTATATCTCCAGGTCAATATGCTGCAATGGATGCTGTGCTAACAGCAAAAGAGCTGCTTTCTGCAATCGGAAAAGTGTACGTGATTGATGAGCCTCAAATGGACATTTTCACAGGAATTGCCGGAAGTGGACCCGCTTATTTTTATTTCCTTATGGAGCATATCGAAAAAGCAGCTAAAGAAGAAGGTCTCGATCCTGAGCTAGCACGTGAAATTGGCGCCCAAACCATTTACGGTGCAGCAAGAATGATGATGGAAAGAGATGAAACGCCGACGGAGCTTCGTGAAAATGTGACGTCTCCAAACGGTACAACAGCAGCTGGTTTAGACGCCTTAGCTAAACACGGCGGCGGAGAAGCAATGATGCAAGCAGTCAAAGGAGCATCAAAGCGTTCAAAAGAAATGAGTGCTCAACTACAAAAAGTGGCAAGTACTAATTAATTCGTCACTTATCTTCTTCGTGAATTCCTCACCACAAAAAATAATCATAAACAAGAAAACATACAGAACACACTAGGAGTGATTTGATGAGTCCCGACAATAAGAAGCGGGTTGTAATTAAAATTGGAAGTAGTTCATTAACAAGTTCACACGGTGAAATCAGCAGACGGAAGCTCGAGCGCCTTGTGGATCAAGTCGTAGACTTAAAAGACAGCGGTCATGAAGTGCTATTGGTTTCATCAGGAGCTGTAGCTGCAGGATACCGCAAGCTTGGCTGCTTAGAGCGACCTAGCTCTTTACCTGAAAAACAAGCAGCTGCCTCAATTGGTCAAGGACTGTTAATGGAGGCTTATTCAGAACTGTTTCTATCACATGGATACGTTGCTTCTCAAATCTTAATTACGAGAGACGATTTTTCAGACGAAAATCGTTACAACAATGCACGAAATACAATTAATGTGCTGTTAGAACGTGGTATCGTACCAATTGTCAATGAAAACGACACGGTAACCATCAATCGATTAAAATTTGGCGACAATGATACACTTTCAGCTAAAGTTGCTGGACTAGTGGATTCCGACCTGCTTATTATTTTATCGGATATCGATGGCTTATACAGCGCAGACCCTCGTCAGGATCCAAATGCAAAATTAGTTCCTCATGTAGGGGAAATCACGCAAGACATCGAAGAATCTGCAGGAGATTCAGGAAGTTCAGTTGGAACAGGCGGTATGCGCTCGAAAATTGACGCGTTCAAAATCGCTATGGCGTCAGGAATTCCAGCATTTTTAGGAAGAGCTGGCGTGCCAAACATTTTAACACAAGCGGTTGACGGGGATGCAACAGGAACGTATTTTGAATCTGAAGATGATTCTGCGAACCTTAATCAGAAAAAGCAGTGGATTGCGTTTAACTCTGGTCCTGAAGGGGAAATAGTAGTCGAAGATGCCGCGAAACGTGCAATTATTGAAGATAAAGAGCCTTTACTTCGCGAGCATGTTAAATATATTAAAGGCCACTTTAGTGAACGAGCAGTTGTACGTATTCTAGATAAAGATGACAATGAGCTGGCTCTTGGCGTGACAAATTATTCATCTGATGAACTTGCACTGAATGAGCCAATTGATCAACCGATTGTTGACAGCGAAGGTCTAGTGTGTCACTTGGAAATTCCAGTACCGGTCGGTTTGTAAGCAAACATGCTGTAAAGAAAAGGAGCCCTTCCTTTTCTTTGCATGATTGCATTTACCTCTTATGCCTCACACTTTAAAATCAAACAAAACTAAAACGAATCCAGGAGTGATTTGGTGTTACAAACAAATGAAACGTATTCAGTAGAAGAACAAGCTATTTCAGCAAAAAAAGCAGCTAAGCAATTAAGTTTACTAACAACAAAGCAAAAGAACGATGCGCTGTTAACGATTGCTTCTACACTTGAAAGCAACACGGAGTATATTTTAAAAGCAAATGAAGTAGACTTAAAAAACGGGAAAGAAAAAGGTTTTGACGAAGCGCTTATGGACCGCCTTGCTCTTTCAGCGGAACGTGTAAAAGAATTTGCAAACGGCCTTCGTGAAGTTGCTGAGCTAGATGATCCAACAGGCGATATTTTATCAAGCTGGACATTGGATAACGGTCTAGATGTAAAGCAAGTACGGGTGCCTCTTGGCGTGATCGGAATGATTTATGAAGCACGTCCAAACGTAACGGTAGATGCAACAGGGCTAGCGTTGAAATCTGGAAATGCTATTGTGTTAAAAGGCGGATCTTCAGCTATTTCATCTAACCAAGCTATCGTGGACATTATTCATAAAGCTCTTGATGAAACGCCAATTCCTAAAGAAGCGGTACAGTTTATTTCAAGTACAGATCGTGCGGCTACGCAAGAATTATTTACAATGAAAGAGCATATTGACGTGCTGATTCCGCGCGGAGGGGCTTCATTGATTCAAGCGGTCGTCAATAACGCAACCGTTCCCGTGTTAGAAACGGGAGTCGGAAACTGCCATATTTACATCGATGAAAAAGCTGACGTTAAGAAGGCCATTCCGATTTTAATTAATGCAAAAACAGATCGACCAGCGGTGTGTAACGCAGCAGAAACGGTTCTTGTACACAAAAACTGGCTCGATTCTCATAAAGATGAATTGATTCAAGCATTCAACGATCATAGTATTGAAGTATATGGTGACAAAGCGACAGTAGGTGAAATTCCTGGAGCAAAACCAGCGGCTGAAAAAGACTGGGCTGAAGAGTATTTACGCTTAGCAATTGCGATGAAAGTAGTAGAGAGTGTGGATGAAGCGATTGACCATATCGAAACATATGGAACAAAACACTCCGAAGCCATCATTTCAGAAGATGAACAAGCCGTTTCACGCTTTATGTCATTAGTTGATGCAGCCGCACTGTATCATAATGCATCTACGCGCTTTACTGACGGAGGAGCTTTAGGATTTGGAGCTGAAATTGGGATTTCAACTCAAAAGCTTCATGCACGTGGTCCAATGGGACTTCCTGCACTTACGACAATTAAATATATTATGAGTGGAAACGGACAAACTCGATAAGAAATCAAAAGCGAGCCTAATCATGTGCTCGCTTTTTTTTTATGAAAAGCAACACAAGTAAATGGAAGCTGATTTGTAAAAAATTATAAACTCTGTTATAATAGTAAAATATATAATTTTTGTGATCTTCATTTTTGTTCTTTTCAGACTATCCCGTTGTTTTAAGAAAAGCAACTGCTATCTGCTTTGTTATAACTTCATTTTTATTTTAGTCTTTCAAGACGCCGTATTATTCCTCAAAGATTGATTTACGGATGTATAGTATCACTTTATCTTGCACCATTTACCGCATTTACACGCTAAGTTAATCTTCATTTATTATCCACTTAAAAAGTACTGTTTAAAGGAGACGATGTGTATGTATAATCGTAAAAATTTAGAGCCGGCTGTTATTGAAGAAACAAAAGTTTGGGAATGTACATCAGATACGTGTAATTGTTGGGTTCGAGATAACTTTAAAAGCGGAGATCAGCCAACTTGTCCAATTTGCAAAAGCGAAATGAAGCAAGCTGTAAAAGAGCTGCAGGTTATTCACAATCCTAGAGTCATTGATTAATAACTTTTAGGAAGACGTTTTTTGAAAGGGGTTTGTGGATGTTTCTGGGAATTGATCATGTTCAGCTTCTTGGTCCAGAAGGATGCGAGCAAGAAGCAAGAAATTTTTATGAAAATCTTTTAGGAATGAAAACTGTTCTTAAGCCGGAAAATTTAAGGCACAGAGGCGGCATATGGTTTCAATGTGGGACTCAAGAAGTGCATATCAGTATTCAAGATGACTACATACCTGCTAAAAAAGCGCATCCAGCTTTTGTCGTGGAAGATATCAAGACGCTTAGACGTAAATTGGCACATTCGGGCTGCGTTCTTTCTGAAGAAGAGCCTATTGCAGGGAGAGAGCGTTTTTTTGTCCATGACCCGTTTGGAAATCGATTAGAATTTTTACAATATGACAAATAAAAGACCTCCAAGCGGAGGTCTTTTATTTTAGGGCTTTATCTAAATAGGTATATACCGTTTCTTTGCTAATTAATACTTCGTTCTCTCGGTCTTTATCTTTTTGCCATTTTTCTCGCGCTTTTGCTAATACTTCTTCGGCTTGCTCCTTGGGAATGACAATCACTCCACCGTCATCACCTGCAATAAAGTCCCCAGGACGGATTTTTACGCCCCCGCAGGAAATGATCTCGTTTACCTTTCCTTTCTCTTTTTTGCTGCTTGCTGCGATTGTAGAGCCCTTACAAAATACGGGGAAATCGAGCTTTTCGATGTCTTCTTGATCTCGTATAACCCCATCTAGTACAATACCGCTTATTCCAACAAGCTTCGCCATGGCTACTACGAAATCTCCTGCTAAGGCACGGTTACAGTAGCTTTTACCATCAATAACGAGCACACTTCCCGGCTCCGCTAGTCGAATCGCTTCAAGCACTGAGTAATTATTGCCAGCAGGCGTATCTACGGTAAGAGCCGGCCCGAATAGTTTGTAATGACGCTGTAATGGCTTAATAGAAAAGTCTAAGTGGTTGGCACCTTCCATTGCATCTGATAAATTTGCTGTTGATAATGGGAGCTGTTCATTCAACATCATATCTCTCCTTTGTAACTTTAGTTTATCTATACATATTCATATAAGAGAAAGCTCTTATTTATGAAAGGGGGAGTAGATAACATTTGACTACGAATCGACTACAAACGTGGAATATTAAAGGTGTTCAGAACCATTTTTCGATGCATTGTACTATACTGAGACGCTGTTTCCTGTATGGTATTCGTCATGTAAACTCATATCTCCTTTATTACCACCAATAGGAGCGAAGGGAGCGTATAAAGGTATTTTTAAAAGAGGGGACTTGCTACAGAACTCTGCGAAAGTAATATGCTGGGCGAAGTGTAAAATAAGCGTTAACGAAGATGAAGAGTCTTTGTTAGTTTTATAAATTTCACTGATGTGTACATAAAAGGGTCTTATATCCATATGAAACGCGTCTAAATGTTTAATCCTGTGAACATTTAATGGAGCTTTATGCATTTTTATATAAAAAAGTGAAACCTTTTGGTATGATGAAACGTAGGAACATATATGGAAATCATATATGAAAAAACATATGTGACGTTAGTCATTTAGTGGAGGGAAAGCAATGGTAAAAAAATTATTGGCCGCATTTATCGCATTAGCGGTTGTGTTTTCACCAGTCGGTGGATCACTTATTCATGACGGTTCAAACGTAGCAAGTGCAAAAGGGTATAAATCAGGAAAGCGCTCTTTTGACAGCGGAAGCAATAACCAATCAAGCTTATTTAAAAACAATAACAGTAATTCGGTTAAGCAAAACAATACGTCTAAAAACTCATCATCTAAAAGTACAGCAGCTGGTTCAAAGCGCGGCGGCTTAATGAAAGGTCTTTTAATGGGAGGAATTGCGGGCTTATTATTTGGAAGCTTATTATCTAGCTTAGGACCATTAGGCCCAATTTTAGGCTTTATGGTAAATATGCTTGTGATTGTAGCTTTAATTCTTCTTGTAGTAAAGTTATTCCAAAGCGTACGTAGCAACAAGCGTAAAAATGAGGAAGTGAAATCTTGGAGACAATAAAAATTTCTGAACAAGATATTATCAATGCGATGTGTTTGTATATCGCAGAAAAAAAACAAGTTCAGCCTCAAGAAGTAGAGATTGAGCTAATGTATGATGATGACTACGGTTTTTCAGCAGAGTCATACGTGCATGATCGTAAACAGGTTCATATTACTTTGAACATTATCGAAGCCCTGCGCTATTGGCTGGATACGGAAATGAACGTAGACCCATACGCAGCAGGACTAGAACTGGAATTAGACGATGAAGAAGGCATTATCGCTTTTGCTAAATTAAGTCGATAAAGAAATCTTCAATGAAAAACCCGCTCACTTGAGCGGGTTTTTTTATCATGATTTTACCTGTTCGTTGGAACTGGACTTATCGCTTTTTTTAGTGAAAAACCACCAGTTGGCATCTCCAAGCAATTTCATAAGAGAAGGGACAAGAAGCATTCTGACAATCGTTGCATCGATAAATATAGCTAAGGCAATTCCTACACCCATTTGTTTAACAGGCGTTACGTCTGTAAAAGCAAAGGCTCCTGTAATGACAATCATGATTAAAGCAGCGCTCGTAATGATTTTACTAGTGGAAGCTAGGCCTTCTACCGTTGCTACATTGTTATCCTTCGTTTGATGATACACTTCGTGAATGCGTGAAATCAAAAAGACTTCGTAGTCCATGCTAAGCCCAAATACAAGGCCGAAAACAAAGACCGGCAGCACTAAAGCGATATTGGATTGGGTAAGACCTAAATGTCCATTTTGAAACAGCCATACAAGTAAACCAAACGTAGCTGTTAAGCTTAAAATATTCATAATGATAGCTTTTAAAGGAATCAGGACGGAACGAAAAGCAATCATTAAAATGACATACGTTGAAAATAAAACAAGAGCCAGGCCATAAGGCGCCTTTTCATAAATTTCATCAAATATTTCCTGTTCGAATTTTGGATAGCCGCCAATATGAACGGTGAAAGGTGAACGTTTCTCTTTCCATTTTCGAACAAAATCTTTTGCTTGATCTGAATTTTGGTCTGTATCTAGCGTAGCTTTTATGAGCATATAATGTTCGTTAATAAACGAATCTACAGCTGGCTTTGTCTGCGCGCTTATCTGCGGGTTGTTCAGCATAGCTTGAAGCTGATCACTGGATTTTACGTTTAAAGCGGTAGAAATAGAATCAACTTGCTTAACTAACGAATCTTCTTTTAATTGTTTTATAAAAGTAAAGGCATTTGTTAAAGGCTTTTCCTTCAGCATATCTTGCTTAGCTTCTAACACAAAATAAACGTCTGCCGTGTTTTTATTTATAAACGTATCGTTATACGTGTCAAAAGCTTGACGAGACTCGTATTTTGTTGGCAGTGCTTCTGAAGACGGTATTTCTAGATGCATGTCTCGAACGGGAATAAGTGCTACTAACAGAATAATAAGAGAAACAATCGTCATAGCTACAGGCTTTTTCATGACAAATGTAGCGAATGAACGCCACCTAGATTGACCGCCTTGTTCACTGATTTTTAAGATGCGTAGACGATTGATGCGTGTACCTAGTATAGCCAGTATGGAAGGAAGCAGCGTAAGAGCTGAAAACACAGCAATAAAAACAACAGCCATTCCTCCAAGAGCGACGTTTTGAAAAATATCAACTTGAATAAACAGCATTCCCGCTAATCCAATAAATACGCATAATCCGGAGAAGATGACTGAGCGTCCCGCTGTTTGAATGGTGATTTTGATTGCTTGTTCTACCGATTTCGTTTGAATTTCTTCTTTAAAGCGATTAATAAATAAAAGGGCAAAGTCAATACTAAGAGCTAATCCAATCATTGGAATCACGTTTAAAATGAAGATGGACAGCTCTGTGTACGGATGAAAGAAATAGACAACGCCCATGGTGGTAACGACAGTTACAATTCCTATCATAAGAGGAATTGCAGCGGCTACCACGCCGCCAAAAGCTAGAAGAAGCACAACTAAAGCAACAGGAATACCAATGGCTTCTGCTTTTGCTAAATCTGCTTGGCTTGCTGTATTCATATCTTTTTCAATAATAGGACCACCGGTTAATTTTACACTCATTTCTTTTTCTTCAGATGAAAGAGTTCTGATTTTTTCCACTCGTTTATCCATCGTTCCATCATCGTGATTAAAGTGGATAATTCCATACGCTGTGCTTCCTTTTATCATCTTGTTAGAAGCCGTTGGCATGTCAACGTTCGACGCGTCTGATTTGTCCTTTGCTTTTTGCATATACTGAGCGATCGTTTGCTGGAATTTCGAGTCAGAAACTCCGTCTTTTTTTTCAAACAAAACGATGATCTGAGCTTCGCTAACATCGAATTTATTAACTAAAAGCTGCTCGGTATCTTTATACATTCCTTTCATTTCAAATCCGTTTCCTCCAAGCACAGAAGGAAGCTTAGCCGCATAAAAGCCAAATCCGACAATTAGGATGACCCACAGCAGTAATAAAATTTTTCTGCCCGCATATAATGCGTTCGCTATTTTATTCATATTTACCTCCAATTTTTTGTACAGTTACTAGACTATTTTATACTAACAGTTATTGTAATTAGAAGAAGTATTGTGTTTTTTTGTTTTTCTTGCCTGAAAAAGCTTTTCAGATAGATGCGCAGGGGTGTTTCCTTAGCAAAATCGTGTTTATGTTTCAGGCGATTTAGGGAACACTGTACATAAATGCACGAAGGGGGATTTAAAAAGATGCAAATGAAACAGCCAGCTAAAATGACGAATCGTTATGGATGTAAAAATGAGTATGATACATTAAAACGTGTGGTCGTTTGTCCACCTACATATATGAAAATTGAAGAAATTATTAATGAAACACAAAAGCACTATGCGGACGAAAACATTGATGAGAGCTTGGCTTCAAAACAGCATCGTCAATTTGTCGAATGCCTTCAAAAAGAAGGAGTGGAAGTCATCGGGCTATCTGCACAAGAGCCATTTCCAGAACAAGTATTTACACGGGATATTGGCTATACGCTCGGAGATACCGTTATTGTCACGAAAATGGGCAGCGAAATTCGAAGCGGAGAAGAACAGGTACTAGCCGATTGGCTGCAGCAGCAAGGTATTCCTTTCCATCAGGTACCGGACCACTCCATTGAAGGTGGAGATGTGCTGATTGATGGACAAGCTATTTTTATTGCACTCAGCGACCGTACAAGTGAAGAAGGCGTGGAGCATATCCAAGAGCTGCTTCCAGCGTATGAGGTTGTTCCGATTCCTATTGATCGGTCTTATCTTCATCTTGATTGTGTGTTAAATATTTTATCATCTACAGAAGCGCTTGTATTTTCACCCGCTTTACATGAAAAAGAATTAAATTTACTTCGCATGAAATATGATTTAATTGAAGTAACAAAAGAAGAGCAGTTTACGATGGGAACCAATGTATTATCCATCGGTAATCAACGGGTGATCAGTCTTCCAATGAATACAGAAGTGAATGAAGAGTTAAGGAAACGAGGCTATAAAGTAATTGAAGTTGATATATCTGAAATTATTAAATCCGGCGGTTCTTTCCGCTGCTGTACAATGCCTCTTGAACGAGTGTAAAAAAGCTTAAAAAGAAAAAAAGATCTCGGCGATAGCCAGAGATCTTTTTTTTGAAGGATATTGTATAAAATTTCAAGTGAAAGGAACATTAACCTATATAAGCTGTTGAAGGAAAGGAGTGATAAACATGGCAAATCGTAATCCTATTTTAGTTCAAGGTGCTGAACAGCTTCTTGATCAGTTAAAAACGGAAATCGCGGGAAGACTTAACGTTCAGCTTGGCGCGGAACAAACGGCTCGCGCAAATGGTTCTGTTGGTGGAGAAATGACGAAGCATCTTGTTGCTATGGCGCAGCAGCAATTAAGCGGTGCACAAGGACACATTCGCTAGTCTGCTCTACATAAACACTTTGATGAAAAGTTCTGGCTCTTTTGAGCCGGAACTTTTTTTGTGTAGGAAACATCATTCTACTTTCTCATGGTCGCTTGATTTGAGATTTTGCTCGAAATTCTCCACTTTCAAGGTTGAAAAGTGCATAAAATGGGAAAAGAACAAAAAAAGAGAAAGTAGAGGTTTATCATGAAAAAGCTATTATCATTTGGAAAAAGTCTTGGTAAAGAAATTCAAGAAGACCAAGCAACGGGACTAGCGGCTGAGCAAGCCTATTATTATATGCTATCATTATTCCCTATGCTTATTTTACTGATATCGATTGTTCCGTATCTATCGATTAAACCGGAAGAGGCAATCGATCTTCTTCAAAGCGTTATGCCGGGAGAAACGGCTGCAATCTTTAAAGATAACGTAGCTCAATTTGTGAGCCAACCAAACGGCGGGTTACTGACTGTAGGGATTTTAGGAACCATTTGGTCCGCTTCAAACGGTATGAACGCCTTTATTCGTGCAATGAACCAAGCCTACGACGTGAAAGAACAGCGCTCGTTTATTAAAGTAAGAGGCTTGTCCATTCTTTTAACAATTGGATTAATTGTAATAATTGTTGTATCGCTTCTTTTACCAGTGTTCGGAGGGGTTTTGTTAAATTGGATAAGCGAATGGTTTTCTCTTCCTTCAGGTACAACAGTGGTTTTAAATATTCTGCGCTGGATTGTTGGTGTCGGCACTATGGTACTTGTTTTATCCGTATTATACAGATTAGCGCCAAATAAAACATTTCCTTTTGCTCACGTATGGCCCGGAGCACTCGCTGCTACGCTGCTATGGCAGCTGACATCTTTAGGGTTCTCATTTTACGTAAGCAACTTTGGCAATTATTCTGCTACTTATGGAAGCTTAGGAGGCGTAATTGTTCTGATGCTTTGGCTATTTTTAACGGGGTTAATTCTCGTCATTGGAGGAGAGATTAATGCTATTTATCAACGAAACAAAACGGCTGCACCTCCTAAAGATACGTCTCAGGCGATGTAATAAAAAAGGAAACCTTTATAAAGGTTTCCTTTTTTAACGTTTAAAGCTATTAACAAGCTGTTTAAATGAGTTGGCTGTATATTTGACCGAATCTTTTTTGTACTGTATATCCGTTTTAATCGCTGCTTGTGTTACTTTTAAATGGTTTGTTTTTTCTTTAATATGATCAGTTTCGTTTTGAAGATGTTGAGAAGTGGCGTTTACAGAGTTCACAGTTGGCTTGATTTTTTTATTAAATGATACGCCTGCGTAAATAAGATACGCAAGTGATGCCAAAACAACAGCTAAGCTTATATAAACAATAATCATCATTGTGCCTCCTTTGTACGTATTTATATTTATATAGGTGAGAATAAAATATATACGAATATCATCCTCTTTATTTAATTGTTATACCCATTTTTAATTAAAACAAACAAAAGCCTGCCGAGAAGACAATATATTGGATTTTTTCTGAAATTTCATTCATCATTACATATAGAGTTACCTTGAAAGGAGAGAGAAGAAAAATGCCGTTAGATCCGCATATTCAAATATTTCTAAATCAATATAACGAAATGCCCCGTCCTTCTTTAGAGGACGTTACACCCCTGCAGCTGAGGGAAATGGAAAAAATGTCTTTAACTCCTTCTAAAGAAGCAGTTAAAAAAGTATATAATGAAGAAATCCAATTAAATGAACGTACCCTCACTATACGAGTGTATGAGCCTGAAGGAACAGGGCCATTTCCCGCTCTTGTTTATTATCACGGAGGAGGCTGGGTATTAGGAAGCCTGGATACTCATGACTCCATATGCAGGTCGTATGCAAATGAAACAAACTGTATTGTAGTGTCTGTTGATTACCGCCTTGCTCCTGAGAGTAAATTTCCCGCTGCGGTGAACGATGCCTATGACGCCTTGGAGTGGATTTCAGCTCACGCGTTTCAATTAAATATTGATTCAAACAAAATTGCCGTTGGAGGAGATAGTGCCGGTGGCAACCTTGCTGCGGTTGCAAGCATTTTAGCAAAACAAAGACAAGGTCCATCCATTGTTCATCAGCTGCTTATTTATCCATCTGTAGGATTTAAAAATCAGCACCCTGCATCTATGAAAGAAAATGCAGAAGGATATCTTCTTTCAAAAGATCTTATGGATTGGTTTCGCCTTCAGTACTTAAATAATAAAGAAGAAGAACAGCATCCCTATAACGCTCCGGTATTACTAGAAGATTTATCGAGCCTGCCGAGCGCTACCATTCTTACAGCACAGTACGACCCTCTAAGAGATAGCGGAAAAGACTACGCGGACGCATTAAAAAATCATGGTGTTCCCGTCACCTACGAAAATTATGAAACAATGATTCACGGGTTTTTAGGGTTTCATGAATTTGTTCCACTCGCTCAGCAGGCGATCAATAAAAGCGCAGCTCAACTGCGTCAAGTATTTGATTCTATTTAAGGATATATAGTGTCATAAATCATATAAACTCGAAAAGAACAGCACATTGATGTGCTGTTCTTTTCTGTATTTGGAGGGAGAAAAGGTTAAAAAGAGTTTCAAAAAAATAGCCTATTATCTCTTTTAAAGTTATTTCAATGTTATAAATAAAGACAATGTTATAGAAGTTATTGAAAATGATGCTTCACAATAAAAGAAAAGATTTCATATCTTAATGAAGGTTTTTTACAAGTTGAAACAAAGTAGGTGATTAAATGTTCTATTCTAATTTTTATACTCCTTTTAACTATGCTTTCTACCCTTATTTCATGCCTTCTTTTGGACGTCCTACTGGATATGTACTGAATTCTAGTGGTGAAGTTGACAGTTGGTGGGGAAATTATCCGTTAGGGTATCCTGCGAAAGCTCCAAAATTTTTGGGTGGGGGGCAGACGCCTATTTCAGGACCTGCAATACCATTCAGTTTCAGGGGTTATTATTGAACTGATTACAAGGGTTACTGCCGTAAAAGGTAAGAAAGATACCTACAAAATTAAAGCAGTATTTAAAGCGACTGAAAGAGATGATATTTAATTCAGTCGAGAAAGTCAATCATAGGGTCGACTTTTTATTTTAGGTAATTAACAAGTTTGATTTGGTTAATGAAGAGAAAATAATAAGTAACTAAAAGGAGGTGGAGTTATGGATTATGAACAAAAAGATTATTATATCAGTGCAAAAGAAAATGAGTATTATAAAGTAATAAATGTAGTAGGTCATATGTTAGAGGAAGCACAAAGTAATAATAAATATCCAGTATGGGGCGAAAAACTAAGAACTGAGCTAAAAGAAAGTGCTGGTAATAACCTTACTCCATGGCATTTTAATATGATAATATCCACACTTTTAGATTATGTACCTGAAGAAGTAAAAAAATAAATCTAATGCTAAGTCACTCTGAAGAGTGGCTTTTTATTATATCTATAGTATGCAAATTAAAATATGTGCTAAATAATAAATGGTAAAAAAGGTGGCTAAACAACATGCCTAAGAAGCCATCTAAGATATGTAACACAGAGGAATGTCGTCAATTAGCTTATGATACATATTGTGACAAGTGCAAAAAAGATAATCATTAAGAGTACAAGGAACAGAGAGTAGATAAGGAAGGGAAAGCCTTTTAATCTAGTAACCCATGAATTAAATTATGCAATAGGAAGAAGAGATTAAATCCTTTAGATGAAGTCTGTCTTGAAGAAGGCAGGTGTACTCCTATTGAAATAGCCTATCACCTTATAGAAGTTAAAGAGGATTGGAGTAAAACTTATAGAGTGATCGTAAAGCACATCACCATAAGGTTCACTTTGGTGTAGATGGTAAGAAGTACACGAAGATTAAGAAGATAAGAGAACCTATTAGAGAATGCTTATTTACAGAAAAGCAAGTAAAAGAATTATTAAAAGCTATAGAAAGTATAGTGATGGATTACATTAATTATAGGAAAGAAAATGCAGAGAATGAGAATGATTCAAAAAGAAAATTATCGAAAAACTGATAAGGGAAATAATTGAATATATAAAAAAATAACCTTTTTCGTGATATTATTTACTCGTTAAGGGGCTGTGTGTTGTGAATGAACAATTAAAACCTGAGGAAATTAGCATAGAAGTTAAACTTGAGCTTCTAAAGATATGTAATGACGTAATGAACAATATAGGGACGCCTAAAGAATTAATTAAGGACTTAGAAAAATTAGTTAGTCAAATCAATTTATCAGTTTAATGTAACACTCCATACAGAGAAAAGTTAAGGGGAGAATGCTGTGAAAAAGTTGTTAGTTGGTAGCATTTTGTTGTCTTTGAGTTTCACTATGGGAGCATGTGACCAAGGGGAAGAGAAGAACGCTGAGAATTCTAAGGAAGAAACTGCTGTAAAGCCAGAAAAAAAGACTAATGAAAGAGAATTAAATAAGAAATCTGAATCTCAACAAATTCAAGATGAACAGAAAGATTTACGTGCCTACGCTACAAAAGTTGAAGTAGAAAGAAAGGCTAAGGAATTAGCAGAACAAAAAGTAAAAGAAGAAGCGGAAGCTAAACGACAAGTAGAAATAGCCGAACAACAAAGACAACAAAAGATTGCCGAAGAACAACGTATAGCAACTGAACAAGCAGAGCAAAAGAAAGAAGGAAGCGGAATCTCCAGTTAGTCAAGAAACAATCGATAATTATGAAGCAAATCAAGCTGAAACATGGGCTGAAGAGGCTGAGATTGAGGAGGAACTGAATAAGGAAGAAGAAGAAAGATTAGCTAAAGAACAGGCAGAACAAGAAGCATATGAAGCTCAAATCATTGCTGAACAAGATGCTAATTTCTCCGATGAAGCAAAGGAACAGATTCAAAAAGAAATTGATGAAGAAGGATATAGTCAAACATCATACTATTGCGATCAAGTTATGACTGCTGTACAAAGAGGGGATATGACTAAAGAAGAAGCTGGAGGTTGTTTGAAATAATTTAATTATAATTTCAAGAATTTCCTTTGGAATTATTTTCTTATTTCTATTGATAAAAAAACCACCTAAATGGTACAATAGACTTATAAAAACATAATGGAATGTTGTTTTCACAGAGTTCATTGACATTAAGTAAGGTGATTTTTTGAATGATAAAAAACAAGTAGGTCAGCTGATTCAAGATCTGCGAAAGATTGCGGAAATGACAACTGTCGAGTTATCAGAAGGAATTTGTACAGAAGAAGAGCTACATCGATTTGAACAAGGTGAAATTCATGCAAGCAGTGAAGTTCTCTATCATTTATCGAAACGCTTAGGGGTTCCGATGAATTATTTCTTTGAAGCAGGAGAGCTAACGCCCAACGATTATTCAAAAGAAATTAAATCGACCATTAGGCATTATATACGAAAACGCGATTATGCAACCGTGTTACATATGGTGGATAAAGAAAAAGATAATCCTATGTTTCAAGATCCTTTTCACGCACAATTTTTCCTATGGCACGAAGCCATATGTGATTATTATATTGGAAATAAATTTGAGCAAGCGCTTCGTAAATTGGAAAAAGCGATTGCGTTCACGCGTACGAGCGAACAGTTTTATTCAGAAAAAGAGATTGCTATTTTAAATAGTATTGCCATTATTTACGAAGAAGAAGGTCATTTAAAAAAAGCGTTCAGTACGTTTATGGAAGGATTGCAGCATATTGCTTTGCTTCCTAAGTTAAAAGATCCTCTTGTCAAAATTCGAATTTTATATGGATTATCACATGCGCTTTTGCAAATGGAACGTTATGAAAAATCGGTTAAATATGCACAAGCAGGACTAGAGCTGTGTATTCAGCATGAGACGCTTTATTTATTAGGAGAACTGCACTATCAAATTGGAGAAGCACTCTGTCAGCTTGGTGAGCTTAAAGAAGGAATAGCTTACCTAGAAAAAGCTATTACTGTTTTTGAAATTGAGCAAAATGAAGCGTTTGTGACCATTATTAAAGAAGAGATGTCTAAATATCAAGAAACAAAAAAGAAGAGCTGACAGCTCTTCTTTTTTATCTCCAATACACTGGGTGTGGGTAAAACGGACGAGGACGAGGGTAAAAGTAAGGGGGGTGGTAATAAATAGGACGTGGGTAAGGGTAAGGATAAAATGGACGTGGGCGAGGATATGGATAATAACCATAAGGGAATCTTTCTTCAGTTTTTTGGGGATTGGAATAATAATCATAGCCATATTGATACTCTTCTAAAGGTTGTTCCGGGTAATATGGGTAATTCACTCTTTTCACCGCCTAAGTTTTTATGCTTTTTACTGTATTCAATATAGAAAGAATTGGAGTATGTACCCATCAAACTTTTAATTTGAAAAAGGCGGGAGACAAGGAGTATTTTGAAAGCAAAAACAAATTAACTTTCCTTCTCGTTTTCTTGTAAGTTATCAGCACCGGGAAGGTTGGGAGGTTCAAAGCTTTTAATAAAAGAAGCGTAAGCAATCGTGTCTTTAATAGGATTTACATAAGATAATGGTTGACCTCGGTAGCTGAAATTAAATGTAATCCAAGCAAAATCTTTATTATTGTTGGAAATTAGTTTTGCATTATGTATAAAAGCAGATGCGGCAATCATCGCATCCGGGCCTTTAATTTTTTTATTTGATTCTATTTTGGCTTTTCTGCGAATTTGAGCTGCTAGCTGTGCAATTTCACTTGTAACGTCTACAATCTTATCGGTCATATCGTAAATATAATGATTTTTTACTGCTTTGACTTGAGGATTTGTTTCTACTTCCCAATGCGACAGAAGTTCCATTTGTACAACGGTAGGCATTAAAAATTCCGTATTATTTGAAATAAGTTCATTAATATATTCCACAACTTCTGGATAATTAAGCGCATGTGAAGCCCAAATGTTTGTATCAATGATTACTTTTTCACCCAACACAAATCGTTCACTCCTCTCTACTAGCCATTCGCACGAGCTCTTCTAACCCAAAAGGTGAGTAAAGAGCCGCGGATTCTGAAAGCTGATTGCTTAATAGAAGCTTTTCGTATTTAGTTAATCTAGTTTTGGCAGATTTTATGAGCCTTTCTTGTGTGCCGTTTACCACTTGATCTTTTTTATCATACGTGCGTAGAACTTTATTTTGAGGTTTATATTTAAGATTTTTTTTATTCACAGGGGGTGAGGAAGGTGGTTGCGGTGAGGGTTTTGTGTAAATTTTTCCATTTATTTTTATTTTGAAGTGCTTCTGAACTTCCTTGCTGTACGTTCCTTTTTTGTCATCTACCAAGCGCTGTGCTTTCATGATATCCCTGCCTTTTATATAAATTTATATAGTATATGTGATGAAGTTTTTTCTTACTATTCCTTTTATATAAAAAGATTAAAAAAGTTAGCTGCCGGGAGTTATTGAATTAATTGATGTTTGCCTGTTGGGTGATGATCTCAGCCAATACCGGACAAAGGTTTAAAAACATGATATCGTGTAAGAGAAATAAATTAGTATAGGTTAGAGAAGGAACTAGGCAACAATACGGTGTTTTATTACCGATTTGGTCCGTCCTCATTTATGAGATTTTGCTAAAATGTAAAAACCTACATATTTCCTTCCGAGATCATCCATACTTTATTGACAAAGGAAAATTAATCATGGTATATTATCTTTAATTAAAGATATTTAAATTAAAGATAAATAACGAATGATAAACTAGACGATTTATCCGGAGGAATGTAGAATGAACCACTTAAAAGGAATACACCACGTAACGGCTATTACGAGCAGCGCAGAAAAGAATTATGAATTTTTCACCTATGTGTTAGGCATGCGCTTAGTAAAAAAAACGGTCAATCAAGATGATATTCAAACGTATCATTTGTTTTTCGCAGATGATAAAGGCAGTGCCGGAACGGACATGACTTTTTTTGATTTTCCAGGAATTCCAAAAGGTTCTCACGGAACAAATGAAATTTCAAAAACATCTTTCCGCGTTCCAAATGATGAGGCTTTAGACTATTGGGTAAAGCGCTTTGATCGCTTAGAAGTGAAGCATACGGGGATTCAAGAGCTATTTGGGAAAAAGACGCTTTCGTTTGTTGATTTTGATGATCAGCAGTATCAGTTAATTTCCGATGAAGGAAATCAAGGAGTTGAATCAGGCACTCCTTGGCAAAAAGGTCCTGTACCTCTTCAATACGCTATTACGGGACTCGGTCCTATCTTTATTCGTATCGCCGAGTTTAATTACTTTAAAGAAATGATGGAAAAAGTCCTTTTATTTAAAGAGATTGCTCAAGAAGGAAATCTCCATCTATTTGAAGTAGGAGAAGGGGGAAACGGTGCGCAAGTAGTAGTCGAACACAACGAAAAACTTCCGCAGGCTCAGCAAGGTTTTGGAACGGTTCATCACGTTGCTTTTCGCGTAGAAAATCGACAGGCTCTTGAAGAATGGATTAACCGAATGCCAAGCTTCGGTTTCCATACGTCTGGTTATGTGAATCGTCACTTCTTTGAATCGTTGTATGCAAGAGTGGCTCCGCAAATTTTATTTGAATTTGCGACAGATGGACCAGGATTTATGGGAGATGAACCTTACGAAACGCTCGGAGAAAAATTATCACTTCCTCCATTTTTAGAGCCAAAACGTGCAGAAATTGAGAAGCTCGTGCGTCCGATTGATACAGTAAGAAGTACAAAAGAGTTTGTGAAAGAATAGTACACAAAAAACGCTCAAATAGCTATTTGAGTGTTTTTTGATGTTTTCTACTTTTACATATATCTGTCGCGAATGTTTACTTGAACAATGCCAATGTTCTACAAGGAAGGAGTAGGAGTGGGTTGTGCATAGCCTTCCTTATATTTTTCATCGATGTCTTTGCGAATATCTTTTATTGATTTGCCTCGGTTATAGTCGAGCATAGCTTTAGCTGCAATTTCTATACACAATCCGCATTTTGTTCCATGATCATCCCAGACAACTGCTCCATTTCTTTTGTTTTTAAAAATAAAGCAGTCATAGCTATTTTTGTGATTCGCTTCCATGCCACATCCACAGTAGCAAGGGATTTTTTCAAGTAGTTCACGATTTTTAGCAACGGATAGATAAACTAGCTTCATGTCTTTAGGCTGGTTCTTCAAAAACTGTGGTAAAACATCTGCTCCTGGAGTCTCTTCGCGAATATCAGCAACTGCAGCTTTATGATGTTCATGACCTGAATGTGCAGAAGAGTTTGTAGCAGAAGAAGTTGTTGTATTGTTTGAGCAAGCTGATAATCCAATACTTGTAGCGAGAAGCCCCAACAAAATAATTGATTTTTTCAATACAATTAACATCCTTTCATGTCAAAATAAATGATAGTTTCATCATACACGGCAGTTTATCTATGTAGATAATCAAATACCTGCTTGTTTATATCTAATTCTCTATAAGTATGCAGAGCGGTTATCGTGTATGATAGAGATGGACGAGGAAAAAACATGAAGCATGAATTTCTCATAAGGTGCGTTTTGTAAGTGATTGTACAGAAGGAGAAAGTGAACGGAGGTTAAACAGTAGTGAGTGAACAAAATCAACGTCTTTTTGAATATATTTTAGAGAATTCAGCCTCTATCAGTGAAGAATGGCTGCACCAAAGAAGTAATATTAAAGGATCGATTTACTCAAAGGACGCAGACGCATCAGTTGAGAAAAAGCTGCGCGAGCAGCATCGTTATACGATCGAAACAATTGCGAGCGGCTTTCTTGACGATCAAGAGATTTTTAAACAACGTATGATGAAATGGACGACGGAAGTAGTAAACAGCAGAATTAAATTTGATACGCCGATTTACGAAGTGGTAGAAGCGCTAAGCAAAACAAGAAAAATTATTTGGACATATGTCAAAACATATAGCCTGATACATTCATCTATTACAAAAGAAGATATACTGTCTTGGAGTGAAGTTTATCATACAACATTTGATAAACTCATTAATGAATTTTCCGAACAGTATTATAAAATCACAAGGCAAAAAATAAGTCTTCAGCAAGAGCTAATCGACGAAACGAGTTTTCCTGTTATTCCAATTGTAGACCACATCGCGGTCTTGCCTTTGGTAGGGCTTATTGATGAAATCAAAGGTGATTCCATTATCGAGGTTGTTCCAAAAAGGTGTGCAGAAAAACATATAAGGCATTTAGTCATTGACTTATCGGGTGTAAATTATGTAGATACGTATGTCGCTCACAAATTTTTTGATTTGATTAACATTTTGCAGCTGCTAGGCATCCATGCGATTATGTCAGGAGTGAGTCCTGACATGGCTCAGACGGCTGTTAATGTAGGAATCAGTTTTAATAAAATTGAAACGTTCGGACATTTAAAACAAGCGCTCTCTTCGCTTGGTGTAAAGAAAAAAGAAGAGGAATAAAGTATAGAAATGCTAGATCGAAACGGAACTGTTTGAGACCTTTACTTTCAGTTCCGTTTTTTTGTTTGTCTATATTCTGTATATGAAAATATGAAATAATATTCTGCTGCATTCAAAATTTTGTAAGCATGTCTTACAAACTCCTTTTCATATGGGGACAAATGGAAGATACTAAGGAGCAAACAAACGGCGGTTTTCTATGACAAACGTCTCGTTTAGCTCAAGAATGGAGGTGTAAAGAGAAGAATAAGAGAAGTACATAATGAGATAGTTAAAGCCTTAGATAAGTACTGATAAGCCGTGTGATTAAGGAGGAGTTCTATGAAAAAAATTTATCTTCTTTGCCTGCTTCCGTTTGTAGGAATATTAGGTTCATTGCCTTTTGTTAACAAAGTGACGCCGTTTATTTTAGGGATGCCTTTTTTTCTTTTTTGGATTGTTATGTGGGTAATCCTTACATCTTTTATTATGGGTATTGTGTACAAGCTCGATCCTGCTGTTAAAGGAGGAGATAAACAATGAATACCGCACTGATTATTATTTTCGGTTTTTTACTTTTAGTTATTTATCTTGGAATTCGAGCTACGCGGGGCAAAAAAATGGATTTAGAACAGTGGAGCGTAGGGGGCAGAGGTTTTGGAACTATTTTTGTCTTCTTTTTGATGGCGGGTGAAATCTATACTACTTTTACGTTTCTAGGTGGAAGCGCTTGGGCATATGGGAAAGGAGGGCCGGCGTTTTATATTTTAGCCTATATTTCTTTAGCGTACGTGTTAGGGTATTGGATTGGTCCGCAAATATGGCGATATGCGAAGCAGCATAAGCTTATGTCTCAGCCGGATTTTTTTGTTTCAAAATACAAAAGTCCGTTTCTTGGTATCGTTGTTTCATGTGCAGGGGTGCTGGCAATTGTTCCTTATATTATTTTACAATTCAAAGGCCTAGGTATTATTGTATCTGAAGCTTCTTATGGCTCTATCTCTTCAACTGCAGCCATTTGGATTGGAGCCATATCATTAACGGTTTACTTAATGATATCAGGCATACATGGTTCTGCTTGGACGGCTATTGTGAAAGATATTATGATTTTTATTGTTGTCTTATTTTTAGGAATATATATGCCGTTTCATTACTACGGAGGCTTACAGCCAATGTTTGAGGCTGTGCATCAAGCAAATCCAACGTTTCTTACTCTTCCCAAGACAGGTCTCAGTATTTCGTGGTTTATTTCTACAGTCATGCTGACCGTATTAGGATTTTACATGTGGCCGCATACGTTTAATGCAACGTATTCAGCTGAAAACGAGAATGTATTTAGAAAGAATTCTATTATAAGTCCTATTTATACGTTAATGCTGCTTTTTGTCTTTTTTGTAGGGTTTACTGCTCTTATGCAGGTACCTGGACTACAAGGCGCAGAAGCGGACTTGTCACTGCTTCGTCTTTCCATTCAAACATTTGACCCGTGGATTGTCGGCTTTATCGGCGCAGCTGGTTTATTAACAGCGCTTGTGCCTGGATCGATGCTCTTGATGGCAGCTTCTACGTCACTATCTAAAAACGTTTACGGCGTGCTTGTTCCCTCAGCGACGGGCAAACAAATTTCGATACTGGCTAAATGCTTCGTACCAGTCATTGCGCTTGTTTCAGTCTATTTTACAATTCATGGAGGGAATACAATTGTAACGCTTTTACTAATGGGCTACAGCATTGTGACGCAGCTGTTTCCTGCTTTTATTTTTAGTTTAATGAAAAACAATATCGTGACTAAATACGGGGCGTGTGCAGGTATTGTTGCCGGCATTGCGTCTGTGATGTATATAACGATTACTGAAACAACGCTTGGCACGTTGTTTCCTGCGTTGCCACAAATCATTAAAGATACAAATGTCGGCGTCATTTCTTTATTTATTAATTTAGTTGTATTAATGGTGGTTAGTTTAGCAACAAAAAAAATCGCCTCACAGCCGCATTTTGAAAGCGGGGCAGTAGATGGCAAACAGATTTTATGAAAATCTTTTTCCAATTGCGTTTTAAGAACATCATGAAGGGTATAAAAGTAGTGCATCACCAAAATGTTCAATATGGCTGCAAGACGTAAGCAGCCTTCTCGATAAAATGTAACGATTGCGTTGTTTTTAAACATAGGTAACGAGTGTGAAAAGCAACAAGACGTATGCCACAAGCGGTGTACGTCTTTTCTATGAAAGATATTCACCTAAAAAAGGAGATGATAACATGACATCTGAAAAAGCATTTGAGCAAAAGAAAGATCTTTTAATGAATCAAATTATTGAATCGGGTTACTTTAAAGCAGAAGACGGGAGACATTTGTACGAATTGAATTTAAGTGAACTAGAACAAACGCATCACGACCTTCAAAGCCAAAAGGTAAGAGAAGTATAATTTGAATCTTCTAGATTATTAGCAATTCAGCTGATTTCGTATATGTCTGTAAACACCAGCTGTTCAGTTTGTTCCTCCGCGATTTTTTGGTTTGAAAGCAGGCACTTTTCTTTTTCTTCCGGTGCGTTTACAACCTCGCTGTTTACAACCATATTCCTCAAACATATAACTCAACACTTAAGAAATAGGCAAATAAAAACAAAAAAAGCGCAGAAGCTGCGCTTTTTTTATTAAGTTAAAAACGAGTGGAAGCCGCTGTTTTTTTAGGTTTGCTCATTGCTTTTTTTAATACTTCAGAAAAATAGGGCTCTCCGCTAGGATTTTGCTGTCTTAGCAAGTCAATAGTTCCTTTCACGTCATCCATAGCTCTGTGAGCGTTCTCTCTCTCAATCTTATGATGGTCAAGAAGTGTTGTTAGTTTTTTGTTAGGAAAGCCGTACTCTTTCCATTTGACAGCACGCATAGAGCAGTGCCATTTTTGGTTAAATAAAGATGGATACCGTTTTAAAAGAAAACTGCGATCGAAAGAAGCATTATGAGCGATGATAGCCGAAACGCTAGTTAACAATGATTCCACTTTTTTATCGTCTAATGTTTTATTTTTGACCATCTCATTTGTAATTCCCGTTAAGTTTGTAATGTACGGGAAAATGGGAGTTGAAGGCATATTAAATTCTTCATATTCTTCTACAATGTCGATTATTTCTCCGGTAGAAGAATCATAAGAAACAACAGCAATTGCCAGTTCGATAATATCGCATGTTTGAGCACTTAATCCCGTTGTTTCAACATCTAAAACGGCTGCTAATTTCACTTGTTCAGTTGACAACTCGTCGCCCTCCCTTTCTATTTATCATTCTATTAGCTTATCATTTTTTAACAGAAAACGTTAGTAAAAAAGATGAGCAAGCATGTACACGGGTTTATTTTATACGCCCACGTGGAAAAGGAATTTACTTTTTTAAAGGAGATGACGATAGCAAAGGAGAATAGTAATATTTACTCATCTAAATTAAGTCTTCATTGAAAATAATGAAATGAAGGAAGAAGGGGATCGTTATCATGCAATTGCTGTATATGGTACTTTTTCTTGTCTTAATTTTTTGGGGAATTACATCTTTTATTCATTACAGGAATCAAACTATTAAAGTTCGTTTGAACAAACATTATACGAATGCAGTAGAATGGATTGAAGCTGTTAAACAAGAGCTGGAAAAGCAAGGGAAATCCGTGAGTTATGAAGGGGATTTCTTGTTTAAAATTGATGAAAAACCTTATGAAATCGCAGCGCGCAATATGTCTATTTGGAGCACGTCGCTCTATCATATCTTGCTGCATCGTCAAAAAGAACATTCTTAAATTTACTTGCATACAAAGGTTATCACTTCTCGTCTATCGAGAAGTGATTTTTTTATCTTTCTGTATCCATAATGGGGAATTTTTTGTTTTTATATAATAGTAATACGGAAAAGGTGGTTCTAATTCCCTAAAAAAATACGCTTCATACAGTTTTAGTTGTGGTTATCGATTTGGCATGGAATTTGCATACGCAAGAAGGGTTTATCAGACATTTTAATTGTCAGGCAAAGAAAACTAGTTACATACTATAAAACTATTTTACATTATCTACTAGAATCAAAAAATTTTAATAATATAGTAAAATGTAGTTGACCTTCCTAGTTTTAGAATATAAAATAAATCTTGCTAATAGTTTGAAAATTCTAAAATGGAGGGGTTTACTTGAAAAGCTGGAAAAAGATTTTGGGGACATCTTTTCTTGCCACAACTGTTACATTAAGCGGAGTGGGACCAGTACTTATGAATGGAAGTACTGCTTCAGCTAAAACCGCACAATCGGAGGAACTTCCGAGTTCACCAATTGATATGAATACAGTACCGGAAGAAAGATTGGCTAACGCACTGAAAAACCAAGGAGTTATTTCTCAAAGTGCAACACCGCAAGAAGTGAAGAAAGCCGTTACTTCTTACATAAACAAAAAAGATGCACATAAAGAGAGCATGAAAGGACATAAAGCTAGCAAAATTGATTTGAAAGCGAAAGAAATGCAAACAAAACAAAAAGAAAAGTTTCAACGAGGCGAATTTGCTAACATTAAGTCTCAAGGAAACAATTCGGGGAACGGGGTAAACGTTAAACCTGCAGCTCAGGCAAAATATAACGGACAAGTGAGAAAAGATAAAGTTCTTGTACTTTTAGTCGAATACGCAGACTTTAAGCACAATAATGTCGTTCAAGAACCTGGTTACATGTATGCAAAAGACTTTAACCGAAATCACTATCAGCAATTAATGTTTGGAAAGAAAGACTTTACGCTATTCAACGGAAAGAAAATTAAAACGTTTAAACAATATTATGAAGAACAGTCTGGAGGTAGTTACACAGTAGATGGAACGGTTTCTGACTGGTTAACCGTACCTGGAAACGCAAAAGAATACGGAGCAGACAATCCAGCGGGAGGAAACGATAATGCGCCTGGATCTAAAGGGCCTCGTAACCTTGTAAAAGAAGCGCTTGCTGCAGCAGCAAAAAGCGGCATTAACCTTTCAGATTATGATCAGTTCGATCAATATGATATCGATGGAGATGGCAACCGCAATGAGCCTGACGGCATAGTGGATCACTTAATGGTCATTCATGCTGGAACTGGGCAAGAAGCAGGTGGAGGTAAACTAGGAAACGATGCTATCTGGTCTCACCGCTCTACTTTGGGACAAGTATATAAAGTTCCTGGAACAAACATGGCTGCTTATGATTATACAATCGAACCAGAAGACGGAGCAGTTGGGGTTTTTGCTCATGAATTTGGCCATGATTTAGGTTTGCCGGATGAGTATGATACACAGTATACGGGTCAAGGTGAGCCGGTAGGCGTTTGGTCAATTATGAGCGGAGGGAGCTGGGCTGGTGAAGTAGCTGGAACAGAACCGACAAGTTTCTCCCCGCAAAATAAAGAGTTTTTCCAAGCAAATATGGGTGGAAACTGGGCAAATATTCAACAAATTGACAGCAAAAACATTACAAAATCGGGCTCTGTGAGCGTGGTTGATCAAAGTGTCACAAAATCTAAACGACCAGGTATTGTAAAGATTAATTTACCTAAAAAAGCTGTTCAAGGGATTAAGCCTGAGTTTGGAAGCAACTATTATTACAGTAAACGCGGAGACGATCTGCATACGACGATGACAACGCCAGAGTTTGATTTAACAACAGCCAACACAGCTAAATTCAATTACAAAGCGTTCTATGAAGTAGAGGCAGAATACGATTACTTATATGTAAATGCGATTCTTCCTGACGGTTCAAAAGTTCTGTTAGATACAATTGGTGATAAAGCGAATAATGCAGATGGTTCTGCTGAAACATCTAACGGAAAATGGGAAGATAAAAGTTATGACTTAACGCAGTTTAAAGGTAAAAAAATCAAGCTTCAATTTGAATACGTCACGGACGGCGGACTTGCTCTTCAAGGATTCGCTCTTGATAATGCTAGTTTAGTAGTAGATGGAAAAACGGTATTCACGGACGATGCTGAAGGAGCTCCAAAAGTAACGTTAGATGGATTTGAAAAGACAAACGGCATCAGCTATAAAGATAACTATTATTACCTTGAGTGGAGAAACTATGCAGGCAGTGATAAAGCACTTCAATTCGCGCGCGGTGCAAAATATAATACAGGCATGCTGCTTTGGTACGCAGATGAAAGCTATCTTGATAACTGGGTAGGACAACATCCGGGTGAAGGATTCCTTGGTGTAATTGATTCACATGCTCATAAAGTTCTTTACTTTAATGTGAATGGTATTAGCACTACAGCAAATTCAAGCCGATATCAAATTGCAGACGCGGCGTTCTCATTTGATAAATCACCTGCTTGGTCATATTCTCATAAAACGTGGGGAACGATTTCATCTAAAGAATCAAATGGTGTTACAAGCTTTAATGATAAAAAATCGTATTTAGATGAAAGAATTAAAGATGCAGGCCGCTTGCTTCCTCAAAACGGATTAAAATTAGACGTAATTGGTGAAGCAAAAGACAATTCAGCTGGTGCTGTATGGATTCATAAGTAAAATTGGACGTATTAAAAAGATCTGAAGAGCGTATTCTTCGGATCTTTTTTTGTATTATAAAATCAAAATAAACTATGAGCTAAATAATCAAATAAGTTAAGCCCGTTTAAAAAATAGAAAAAAGGGAATTTTCAACAATGAATAATTGTTATTATGTCATGAAATTCATCCATATAATCAATACTAATAGGTAAAGAAAATATTGAAAAGGAGTTCTAACTATGAGCTATCGTATCGAAAGAGATTCAATTGGAGAAATCAAAGTGGCAGAAGATAAACTATGGGGAGCGCAAACGCAAAGAAGTAAAGAAAACTTTCCAATAGGGATTGAAAAAATGCCGATTGAAGTAATACGCGCTTTTGCGGTTCTGAAGAAAAGTGCGGCTATTAGCAATCATAAACTAGGCAAACTATCAGCAGGGAAATCGGAAGCCATCGTGCAAGCTGCTAACGAAATTATTGAAGGGAAATGGAATGAACATTTTCCTTTAGTAGTATGGCAGACAGGAAGCGGAACGCAATCAAACATGAATGTAAATGAAGTGATTTCACACCGGGGAAACCAGCTAATAAACGGCGACGAAACGCTCCATCCAAATGATGATGTCAATATGTCACAAAGCTCTAACGATACTTTCCCTACAGCTCTTCATATTGCAGCTGTACTAGAAGTCGAAGATCAATTATTGCCTGCTTTAAAAACATTAAAAGAAACGTTTGCTGCGAAGCAAGAGCAGTTTAAAGATATTATTAAAATAGGAAGAACCCATTTGCAAGATGCTACACCGCTAACACTAGGACAAGAAATTAGCGGATGGCATCATATGCTCGAAAAAAATGAAGAAATGATTAAACAAAGCGTAGAGTATATGAAGGAGCTAGCTATTGGCGGTACAGCTGTTGGGACGGGGATAAATGCACATCCTGACTTCGGCGATGAAGTAGCGAAAGAAATCAGCAGCACGCTTGGAAAAACATTTATCTCAGCACCTAATAAATTTCATGCATTAACAAGTCACGATCAAGTGGTTTATGCCCATGGTGCACTCAAAGCCTTAGCAGCTGACTTAATGAAAATCGCCAATGACGTACGCTGGCTGGCAAGCGGTCCTCGGAGCGGATTAGGTGAAATCACGATTCCTGCTAACGAACCAGGAAGTTCTATTATGCCTGGAAAAGTAAATCCAACTCAAAGTGAAGCTCTAACAATGGTTTCTGCACAAGTGTTAGGGAATGACGTGACGATTGGCATTGCGGCTAGTCAAGGAAACTTTGAATTAAATGTATTTAAGCCGGTTATTATTTATAATTTTTTACAATCAGTCAGACTGCTGACAGATTCCATGCAGGCTTTTAACGATAAATGCGCAGTAGGAATTGAACCCAACAAAGAGAAAATCCAGCATAATCTAGAAAATTCTCTTATGCTTGTAACAGCGTTAAATCCGCACATAGGGTATGAAAATGCGGCTAAAATCGCCAAGCTGGCTCATCAAGAAGGAACGACATTAAAAGAAGCAGCGGTAAAAACAGGCCTTCTGACAGAAGAACAATTTGAGCAATGGGTAAATCCAGCTAATATGATTCATCCATCAAAATAAAACAAGAAGCCAAGCATTCTGAGCTGCTTGGCTTCTTGTTTTATAATAAAATAAACATTGTTCTAAATAAACATATAAAAAGAAAAAGCGGATTAAAAGAATTTTTACACTACCTTGTACTAGATTCAAGTACATACGATTAGGGTATTTACATCTTTATAAAGGAGGGATTCAAGTGACGTACGAAGTGAAGTTTTATTTTGGAAATGAAAAATCAATCAGTACATTGGTTGAATCAGAAAATGTAAAAGAGCTTGAGGAATCTATTATTCATACGCAAGGATGGTATCGTTATTATGACAAAAAACACGAAGCTTATTTAGCTATTCAAATGAGCAACGTTTTACACATCGTTATAAAAGAATATCAAGATCCGGAAAAACAGGGGTTTTAAAATATTCGTCGTATACATAAGGAAGCTAGCAAAAGAGGTGAAAACTATGCAAAGTCGACATTCAAATAATCCTATTATTCTCGATGTTTCTCATCATCAAGGAATCATTAATTGGAAAGAAATAAAAAACACCTCAGTGAAAGGGGTGTATATAAAGTTAACAGAAGGCGGAACTTTTGTAGACCCTAGATCTTATGAAAATTATATAGGTGCTAAAAATGCGGGCTTGAGAGTAGGATTTTATCATTATGCTCACTGTACAAATAGCCCGGAGAAAGAAGCTGCTTTTTTTATTGCTCAGCTTGGACAAATGAAACTAGACCTTCCGCCGTGTTTGGATCTAGAAGAAGACAAGAAAAAATCTAAAGAATTTGTTTCTCGTTTTGCCGTAAGCTGGCTCGAGCATGTTCACAAAACAACAGGTATTAAGCCTATCGTATATACTAACTATCATTTTGCTAAAACTTTTTTTACAACTGAAATAAGTAAGTATCCTTTGTGGGTAGCAAGATATAGTGCAAACAATAGACAAGGCGGTATGCAGCACCCTGGTGAGCTAAGTCAATGGCAGCGATGGGCAATGTTTCAGTATACGGATTCTGGCAGAGTAAAAGGAATTTCTACAAATGTGGATATAAATGAAATGGACTGCTCATTTTTTAAAGAAGTCACAACAAATCTCTCTATGACGAATAATACAAAAGGACCATTTGTCTATTCCAAAGGTGATAGAGGGTTAGGAGTCAAACAAATTCAGCAAAACTTACTTACGCTAGGTTTTTCTCTTCCGAAGTTTGGAGCAGACGGTTCCTATGGAGATGAATTAATCGCTGCAGTGAAAAAATTCCAGAATCAGTATGGCCTTTTTTCAGATGGAATAACAGGAGCGGACACGCTGCAGCGCCTTGTTAAAGAAGTGAATAATCTGAATAATCGGGTTTGAGAGAGTACCTGAGAGGGAAAAGTTATTGTAAGATTCAAAATGGTACAAGGAAGGAGCTATTATGAGAAAACGAAAACAAAAAGCATTGATATCAGGTATTACGCTATCAACGGTAGGAGTCGGCATTACGTCTTATCTATTAAGCGATGCTGCGAAACGCCGAAAAGTAAAAGGACTTGTTCGAAGTGCCAAAGTAAAACTTTCAAGTTTATCCAAAAAACAGCAGGTAAATGCTAGCCTAAATAAAGATGCGCATTCAGATCCTACGTACGTTTCTGAAAGCAATATGATTTCAGAAGGACCTATGTATCAAGATCAGCATAGATAATAAAAAAACTAGTCTTGCCTCGGGCGAGACTAGTTTTTTTTATCAATTTTATAAATAGCAGCGCTTATTCATGTTACACTCTCTATATAAGGGAATTATTTCACGCATATTTACAAGTAAAGGAGGAATAGAAGGAGTGATTAGTAGCGGATTATTTGTTAACTTATGTATTTTTTCGTTTTTTGTCAGCATTATGATTGCGATACGAATATTTTTGCTGCAGCGTCTAGCCCATAAATACAAATGGATGAGTGGTATTTATGCAAGTATTGTTTCTGCTATTCTTATGATATATAGCGTTACGTATCAACAGATTACATATGATTTACGTTTTCTTCCTCTTATTTTGACCGTTCTATACTTTGGTTATAGAGCCGGTGCAGTTGCAGGTATCACTATGGCTGTGTGCAGTATCTATTTAGAAAGTCATTGGTTACTGACTATCTTAATTTTAATCTTTACCTTTTTATTTTCCCTTCCTCTTATTCGATATAGAAAGCAGTTTTCTTTATTAAAACAATCTCTTCTTTGTTTTTTTATTCATTTTATCGTTCATGTCTTACTGACGAATTACTTCTGGAATACACCTATTCAGTCGCCGTTTTATAGCGAAATAGAATATTTAGTGTTCGGAATTCTCGGACTGGGAGTAGCTGTAGCGACGATAGAATTTTATCGTAAATTTTACGCTGTAGCAGAAGAAGCTGCTTATGCTGGATCAGATTCATGTAAGGATGAAGAAGATTCTTTTTTTGTCAGAATAATGAAAAAAGAACTAGAATATACGAAAGAACAGCTGGAGTCTTTTATTAATCATCACATGGATGCGGTGATCATAACTGATTTAGAAGGGCGGATCTTGCGAGTTAATGAAGCCTACGAAAAAGTATATGGCTGGAAAGCCCACGAAGTAGTTGGGAAAACATATTACGAAATAGCAGGGGCTTTTAGTGAGGACGTACATGAGAATATAAAAAAGACGGTTGCTGAAAAAGAGGCAATCAATCGAGTAGAAGTTGTAAGAGCTCGTAAAGACGGAAGTTTAGTAGATCTTCGCATCACTATTTCGCCAATTTTTAATGGGAAAGATGAGTTAATAGGTTTGTCTGGAGTATGTGTGGATATATCTGAGGCTAAAAAAGCGAGAAAAGAGCTTGACTTGCTGCATCGTAAGCTTAAGGAAAGTGAGTTGAAATATCGAACGTTATTTGAATATGCAAACGATGCAATTTATTTACTTGAAATAGGTTCTAATCATTTTCCTTCTCGTTTTATCGAAGTAAATGAAGCTGGATGTAAGCGCTTTGGATATACGAGAGAAGAGCTTTTATCCATGCCATGCCAAGATATTATACCTAGAGATTCTGACATTGTTCGAAAAACGGTTGAAGAAATTCGCCAAGGAAATCTTTCTTTCACGCTGCAATCACAGTTTACATTTAAGTCTGGAGAAGTAAAAAAACTAGAATATAGTGGGAAATTGTTCAATATAGAAAACAAAAAAGTGCTTCTTATTGTTTCAAGAGACAGGACAGAATACCTAGAAACAGAAGAGCTGTTGCAGAAATCTGAGAAATTAGCAGCGGTGGGTCAGCTTGCTACAGCTATTGCTCATGAAATTAGAAATCCTTTAACGGCCATCAAAGGGTTTATGCAGCTATTAACTGAAAAAGCGAGTAAAGAAGAGTTAACCTATATGAACATTATATCCTCTGAAATTGAGCGTATTGAAATGATTACAGATGAATTCATGTCTGTGGCAAAACCACAGGCTGTAACATTTCAGTCGATTGATTTGCAGCTGTTAATTCAACAAGTGATTTTATTGCTGCAGCCTCAAGCAACCATGAAAAACATTTTTATTGAACTTCACTCATATGGAGAATTGCCTCTTGTATATTGTGAAAGCAATCAAATGAAACAGGTGTTTATAAATATTCTTAAAAATGCGATTGAAGCAATGCCTTCCGGAGGCGAAATTAAAGTTGAGCTGAGACAAAAAGACAACAATCACCTTCATATTCAAATTATTGATGAAGGTGTAGGAATTTCAAAAGATCGCATTAAACATTTAGGTGAACCATTTTACAGTATTAAAGAAGACGGTATTGGGTTAGGGTTAATGATCTGCTTTAATATTATCCAGCAGCATAAAGGAACTCTTAGTATTGAAAGTGAAGTAAACAAAGGGACGAATGTGGAAATTTGTTTACCGTTAAAATAAAAGGTAATCAGTTAAAGGCAGAAGAAATTTTGCAACAAGTTGTTTAGTAAAGTTATAATATTCTATGTTGGAGTAAAATAAGCAAAGGAGTGGTTACGATTAAACAGAAAAAGTGGATTAACATATTTCGTATTCTGTATATTATTTTTGCTATTATTGCAATTGGAGCATCTTTTGGAGACTATTCTTTCGGGCTTAATAATCCCCGCATAGTCAGTTTAACGGCTCTCGTTTTGGCGGTTATTTGTATTGTTCCGTATTACATACTTCGCTTTAAAGAACAAGCTTCTAAAAGTAAATAAGTTAATATTTGTTATCTTAAAAGAGGCTGTGACAAAAGCAGTTTAGTTGAAGGAAAATCCGAACGATGAATCGTTCGGATTTTTTCATTGGTAGGGTGAACGTAGGTTTCATCTATTTAGTTGCTTCTAGCTATTGATTGGAGTGATTTCGTTATGTCTCAATTTCTTTTTTATCGTTATAAAAGGGCGATAAATGGGCGAGCATTTTTTCTAGCCTGTACATATGCTATAGAGTAAACAGGCTACGGAGGTGAAGTGAAATGGGATTTTACAACTGGGGTTACGGCGGTGGTTATGGCTACGGCGGCTACGGTAGTTACGGTGGCGGTTTTGCATTAATCGTTGTACTATTTGTTTTATTAGTTATCGTTGGTTGTGTATGCTTGAAATAAACAGAAAAAGCACGGATTTACAAAGATTTTAGTAGATTCGTGCTTTTTTACGTTCATAAGAAGTACAGTACTATAATAAAATAATGTTGTGCACGTACATAAAAAACATATAAAAAATTTAATTAATAGATTAAAAAAATAAAAAAATGAAGAGGAAGAGTATATTTAAGCCGAAAAAATGGTCTGAAATTTATAATTTTCCTTATAAGTAATTTTTGTAAAATGCTTCATAGAACTGACAGTAAGAACGAATAACGCTACCTAGCCTACTAGTTTTTATCAGCTGGCTAGAAGAATTATTTTACTTGTATGAAAATCAACATAAATGATTTTCATATAGTTTAAATAGGTAAAAAAGACTTATTGTAGAGGACTTATTTTTAATTTTCATAATAATAGGAATATTGAAATAATATATAGACGTAGTAATTTTTAGTTGCTATAATGTTGCTAATTATCGCAATTAACAGAAAAATTGAGGTAATTAAATTTACTAGGGATAGGGAGAAAAAAACTATGAAAAAGAAAAAACAGGCTTTAAAGGTATTATTATCAGTTGGTATTCTTTCTTCATCATTTGCTTTTGCACATACGAGCAGTGCTGCGCCAAACAATGTACTTTCAACTGAAAAGTATAACAAAGAAATTAAGTCTACTGAGTTTATTTCCGGAAAGCTCTCAGGCCCGTCATCACAGAAGGCTCAAGACGTCGTATTTCACTATATGAATACAAATAAAGACAAATATAAATTAGGAAACGAAAATGCTCAAAACTCATTTAAAGTGACAGAAGTGGTGAAAGATCCTATTGAACAAGCAACCGTGGTACGCTTGCAGCAAGTATATAATAATATTCCCGTTTGGGGATCTACTCAATTAGCACACGTAGCGAAAGATGGAACCTTAAAAGTTGTATCAGGTACAGTAGCTCCTGATTTAGATAAAAAGGAAAAGCTAAAAGGCCAAAAGCAACTTGACAGCAAAAAGGCGATTCAAGTAGCTGAAAAAGACTTAGGCTTTAAGCCGACGTATGAAAAATCTCCTTCATCTGAACTGTATATTTATCAAAATGGTTCAGACACTACATATGCTTATGTAGTAAATTTAAATTTCTTAAATCCTGAACCAGGCAACTATTATTACTTTGTTGATGCTACTAGCGGTAAAGTACTGGATAAGTACAATACAATTGATTCCGTAGCTGGTCCAAAAGCCGACGTGAAGCAAGTGGCAAAGCCGGCAGCGAAACCTGTAACAGGCACAAATGCTATTGGCTCAGGTAAAGGAGTTCTTGGAGATACTAAATCCTTAAAGACAACGTTATCTAGTTCTACTTACTACTTACAAGATAATACAAGAGGCGCTACAATCTATACGTACGATGCAAAAAATCGTACATCTCTTCCGGGTACGCTATGGGCCGATACCGATAATACGTACAATGCAACTCGCGATGCAGCTGCAGTAGATGCTCACTATTATGCAGGCGTGACATATGATTATTATAAAAACAAATTTAACCGCAACTCCTATGACAATGCAGGAGCTCCGCTAAAATCGACTGTTCATTATAGCAGCGGCTACAACAATGCGTTTTGGAATGGCTCTCAAATGGTATATGGAGATGGAGATGGAACTACTTTTGTTCCGCTATCAGGAGGATTAGATGTTATCGGACATGAATTGACGCATGCGGTGACAGAAAGAAGTTCTAATTTAATCTATCAATATGAATCAGGTGCATTAAACGAAGCGATTTCCGATATTTTCGGAACGTTGGTAGAATACTATGACAACCGAAATCCAGATTGGGAAATTGGAGAGGATATTTATACGCCTGGAACAAGCGGCGATGCACTTCGTTCAATGAGCAACCCAGCGAAATACGGAGATCCGGATCATTATTCAAAGCGCTATACAGGTTCTAGTGACAACGGCGGGGTTCATACAAATAGCGGTATTATCAACAAAGCTGCCTACTTGCTAGCTAACGGAGGAACTCATTACGGAGTTACTGTAACAGGCATCGGCGGAGATAAGCTAGGAAAAATTTATTACCGTGCCAATACGCTATACTTCACTCAGTCTACAACGTTCAGCCAAGCACGTGCAGGTTTAGTACAAGCTGCTGCTGATCTATACGGTTCAGGCTCTCAAGAAGTAATTTCAGTAGGCAAGTCATTTGACGCAGTTGGTGTTCAATAAGCTATAAACCAAAAGTCGCAAGATAAATGAGGTATCTGGCGACTCTCTATACTACCTAACTACCAATAAAGGAGTACTCGTATAAATATATTACAGTACTCCTTTATTTTATGTTAATAAATAAGGAAGATAGATTTCTTCCCAATCCATAAAAATCCGCTTCTTATTCCTCCCTTTTATATCCATTCGAATTATACCGTTGCTTGTTAAATGAAGAGGACCCGTTTTAGTAAACGGTCTTATCATAAAATGTTATAATAAAGAAAAGGCTTGAATACATACATATGAAAAAGGAGTGGAGGAATCAATGGACAAAATTGCTGTTATTTCAGATATCCACGGAAATCTCCCTGCATTAGAAGCAGTTTTAGCTGACATACAACAACGAGATATCCATCGCATCATTTGTCTAGGTGATTTAGTAGGAAAAGGACCGGATTCAAGTAAAGCAATTGATATCATAAAAGAAAAGTGCGAAGTAACAGTAATGGGGAACTGGGATGACTTCATTACAAAGCCTGCGGAATTTGAAGCGTTAAAATGGCATCAAGAGAAGTTAAGTTCAAACCAAGAAGCATACTTAAAGGAACTTCCTTTTTCTGTTGAGTTTATGATGAGCGGGAAATTAATTAGAATGTTTCACGCTTCACCTAGAAGTCTTTATGACCGAATTCAACCCTGGGATTCACTTGAAAAGCGCCTTAGTCTATTTGCTAATACGGAATATACGGAAAATATAAAAGGATCAAGAGAACCGGATGTCATCTGTTACGGAGATGTACATAATGCATTTATTCAACATATTAAAGGGAAAACGCTGTGTAATGTAGGAAGTGTAGGAAACCCGCTTGATTTACCACAAGCTTCCTATCTTATCTTAGAAGGAAAGGATCAAGGCGAAAGTCCTTCAGCATTTTCTATTCAATTTGTGCGTATTCCATACGATATTGAAAAAGCAATCGAATTGGCGAGAGCTGTAGAGATGCCGGACTTTGAACCCTACGTTCAAGAATTAAAAACAGCTCGCTATAGAGGACTAAAAAATTAAGAGTAGAATGTATCTTAACCTTCAGCATAAATGCTGGAGGTTTTTTAGTTGAGTAAATGAGAGGTTTTTTAGTTGAGTAAATGAGAGGTTTTTCAACATCATTAGTATGATACATACAAATAGAAGTTATTCAGGTGAGTTTAAAGAAGGGAAAACTTGGAGAAAAACATACAGCATTTGAAAGGAAATAAATTTTATTTTATGAAGACAATATGAAGAGGGCAATTCCATTTGAACATAAAGTTATGCAAAAATGCCCCTGAAAAGCTGGTTTTAACATAACGAGTGGAGGAATACATGATGAAATTTTTTATTGATACAGCTAACCTGGAAGATATTAAAAAAGCATATAAAATCGGGGTATTATCAGGTGTTACCACAAACCCTTCGCTAGTAGCTAAAGAAGGCGTAAAGTTTGAAGATCGCATCGAAGAAATTTTAAAAACCGTCCCGGAAGTAGAATCCGTTTCAGCAGAAGTCACACCCGACACAGTAACAGCAGAAGACATGATTGCGCAAGCAGAAAAGCTTATAAAAATTAACGGAGGAGACAAAAATATAACAATTAAACTTCCTATGACCATTGCTGGATTGGAAGCAACCCGTTATCTAGCTAAAAAAGGCGTGAAAACAAACGTAACGTTAATTTTTACAGTGAATCAAGCGCTTCTAGCAGCCCGTGCTGGTGCGACATACGTATCGCCATTTTTAGGACGCTTAGATGATATTTCAGAAGACGGTGTGTATCTGGTATCTCGAATTGCCGAGCTATTTCGAATTCAACACATTGACTCACAAATTATAGCAGCGTCAGTCAGACACCCAGATCACGTCACACGAGTAGCTCTTGCTGGGGCTCATATTGCGACTATTCCGTATGCTGTAATTGAACAATTAGTAAAACACCCGTTAACAGAACAAGGAATTGAAAAGTTTGCATCAGACTGGGAAAAAGCTGTGAAAAGTTAAATTCACTTAAGGAGAAGACATCATTTGAGTGTCTTCTCTATTTAAAGGGTATACGAAGATTCTTTTTTTCTATTTTGCAGCAAACAACTTATCATTAATAGGCGAACATCCTATACATATATACAGAGATGACATACGTTAATAGAAACGAAAGAGGTGGTAAAATGGGATGTATTATTAACATTGAGAATATCGTGACTAACGGGTTAAAAGACAATTCAAATGTAAGCGTAGGCTGTGTTGTACAAAATAGTCACACGGCCAATACAAAATCGGTAGGAGCTTGTTTTTCGTTTGGAAATGGCTCTCCTGCTATTGCCTCTATGACAAACAGTAATATCGACTTTTGCAAAGATGAAGAAAATAAAGAGCAACAATCTTAAAAACAATTCCAGAAAGAGTATTTCTGGAATTGTTTTTTGGTAAGTGATAGAGTTTTGTTAACGAGATATTTTATGCTCCAAAAGGAAAATATTCATAAAGAAGGGGAGCTGTGCTATGAGCATTATTTCTATGATTCCTTATACATACGTTGAAAGAAAAATAAAACGAACAAAAAAAGTGACGATTCAGCATTCAAAAGACATGTGCTTATATACTGATAATATTGAAACAGAGAATGAGTCCTTTCACATTAACAGCGTATTTGACATCTCTTACAAATGCGTTTCAAAAGAAAGCGGCTTTTTATACTTACATACAAATCAAGGAATGTTCGCTTATACCATACACACCGATCCTGGTGATTTTATAGCAGCATATAAAGATATAAAAAAGAAGAGGTGAGCAACGTCACCTCTTCTTTTTTTGGTTTATTATTTGATCCACTGTACAACTTGATCCATACTTCTTCTTGTTTTTTCGCGTTTAGGTTCGTGAATACGGTAGCCGAACGCAACCATAACAGAAACATCAAACTTGCCGTCTTCTAGTAATCCTTCTTCTTTTAGAATTTCATGTACTTGGTCATAGTTAAACCCTTCAATTGGGCAAGAATCAATGCCAATTTGAGCAGCTGATGTCATCATATTAGCTAGTGCAATATAAGATTGTTTGCTGGCCCAATCAAATAGTGCTCGCTTGCTTTCGAACAAGTGAAAATCATTTTCTTGGAACTCTTTGTAGCGAGGCATTAATGTCTCTAATACATCCTCCGGCATTTCTTTTACGTTTTTCTGAAGATTTAACACATATTCAGAGTCATATCTTGCGTCTGTACGAGAAAGAATAATAACAAAATGACTTGCTGTAGGAATTTGGCCTTGTGCTCCCCAAGAAACAGCTTTTAATTTTTCTTTTAAATCTTCATTTTCAACGACTAAAAATTTCCACGGCTCGTAACCTACTGAGCTTGGAGATAAACGCCCCGTTTCTAAAATGAATTGGAAATCTTCATCGGAAATTTTCTTCGCTGGATCAAACTCTTTTGTAGCATGACGAAAGTTAAATGCGTCTAAAATTTCTTGTTTCTTATCTGTATTGTTCATGTGTAAACAACCTTTCTGTAAAAATATTTAATGATGAACTGTTCAGAGTAATCTATACCCTGTATAGCTTACAACTAACAGTCAGTTAACATACAATTTGTCGTAAAATCCGTTTGCAGATTTATCATAAATCATATAATTCATCCTAACAAGTACGCACATTTTTGTTGTATAGTATACTTTTTTATACTATTGATACAGTTTTATAAGAAGCAGAAAGAAGTAAACGACCTGGGGAGTGTATGTAGGAAAGCAGTTAAGAGGGGGAGAAAGGAGAAGAGGAACCTTCTCCTTTTTAGTTAAATTTTTGTATTTGATTTTTTCGCTTTGTTTTCAAGTTCACTTTTCGGTTCTGTTGAAAATTCAACATCTTTTCCGTGCCCTTGAGGGTTAACACCAGGAGCTACTTGACCTCGGTTAGCAGATTTTTTTGTACCCATTTTCGTCACCTCCGTTCGGTTAGTATGTGCAAAAAAGTGAAACAAAAATCAGGAAATAAAGAGTGCAAGTATAAGTCGAGTTTGAACACGACTATCTTTAAGCATTTTCATCACATAAACAAGATACCCATTCAAGAGTCCATAAAAAAACACCCCTAAAAGGGTGCTTTTCTGTTTAAGAATCTGAACTTGTCGCTCTGTCTGCATATGGATAGATAGGATCTTTTAATTGAAATTCGTAAGTCACGCCATCTACAAGTCCTACCGTTTTATTGCTATCATAAAGGTCCAGCATAAAAGCAGCCATTTCTTTTGACGTATGAAACTTAGGTACTCGTCCTTCGTATTCAAAATCACTCATATCCATCGAACGCTGTGCAAATTCTGTTTCAGTAGCCGCTGGAGCTAGAACTTTAGCCTGCATTTTTGATCCTCTTCCTTTCAATTCTTGAGAAAGACCTTCTGTAAATGCACTTACATAGAATTTTGTTGCGCAATAAGTGACTGCATCAGCAACAATGGTGTAGCCGCCTCCAGAAGAGACATTAATAAGCTGTGTACCTTCAACATTTTCATAATCTCTTACAAATAGAGAAGAAAGAATGGTTAAGGCTTCGATATTTAAGTGAAGCATTGTTTCAATTTTAGTTAATTTTTGTTCACCGACAGAAGCAAAGTTTCCAAATCCAGCATTGTTAATCCATGTTTCTAACTCATATTCTTTAAGCGACTCATAAAACGTGTGAGCATTTTCTGCCACGGATAAATCAACCGACTGGATAATAACATTTACATCTTGGTTCAGTTTTTCAATCTTTTCTTTTAACTCATCCAGCTTGTCCTCTCTACGTGCAGCTAATATAAGGTTTTTTCCGCGCGCTGCGAAAGCTAAAGCTGTTTCATATCCAATTCCCGAACTTGCGCCAGTGATTACTGTATATTTCATGTTAATTCCTCCATTTGCGATGTTTTCGAATTGATTATAATTGTTAAAGTATACTTTAAGTCAAGCGTTTATTCGATTTATTTTTCCCTTTATCAGTCTGATTATAAACATTTGAAGTTTGGTGCTAAACTTCCTTTTTTTTATGCTAAACTTAAAACAAAAGACGGTATTTTATTTCATTATTAATTCCTTAAAAGGAGGAATGTATGCGTTCTCTTTACGTGAATAGAAGACTTAGCTTACTTGCCCAAATTACATTACTCATCACTGTAGTTATTCTTGTTAGTACCGTCCTTGTATGCATCTTATTTTCTGCAATGGTAGATGAAATTGTCGAAAAATATGTAGGTAATCAAGCTATGACAGTAGCAAAATTAGCTTCTGAAGATAAAATGATTGTAAAAGCTTTTAAGCAGAAAAATCCTTCTGAGCACATCCAACCTGTTGCTGAAAAAATAAGAAAAACCACAGGGGCAGATTATGTCACCATCGCCAATGATAAAGGAATACGCTATTCTCATCCCAATAGTAGTTACATTGGAAAACATACCAAAACAAGCAATGAAGCTTCTTTAAAGAAGCATCAATCCATTATTTATAAAGGAAAAGGAATTTCAGGATTTGCAATTAAAGCCAAAACCCCCATATGGGATAGCCAAGGAAACGTTATAGGTGTTTCTTCGGTAGGGCTTCTTGTAAGCAATATAGAAAAACAGATTAATGATTATAGAATAAAAATTATTAAATTGTCCTGTATTCCTTTTCTTATTGGAGCATTTGGGGCTTTCTTTATTGCAAGGCGGGTAAAAAGACTAATATTTGGACTGGAACCAGAGGAAATTTCCTTTCTTTTTAAAGAAAAAGAGGCTACCCTTGAATCTATTCGAGATGCTACTGTTACTGTAAATGTCGAAAAATATGTAACGTCGATGAATAGAAGGGCTAGAGAGCTCTTTGATAACCTTCATTTAGCAATAGGAGGAGAGATAAAGAACACCCGTTTAGGACAGCTAATTGATCAAGCAATAGAAGAGAAATGCGTGTATTCTAACCAATCCCTTCTACTAGATGGTCAGCAGTATATTTTAGATTTATCTCCTATTGTAAGAAAAAAAGAAGTGCAAGGTATCGTTCTTACCATAAGAACTTTATCACAAATTGAAGAATTGACTGAAGAGATTTCTAAAATTAAAATGTTCTCTGATAATTTACGCGCTCAAAATCACGAATTTTTAAATAAGCTGAACGTGATTTACGGGTTATTAAGGTTAAAGAAATATGAGCATGTCATGCAAATGATTTCATCAGAGGTAAAGGAACGCCAAGATATTCTTTCTTTTTTAATGTCTTCTGTGAAGGATCCTTTGATTGCTGCCTGCTTACTTGGGAAAATCAATCGTTCGAAAGAATTAGACGTCACTTTAGAAATTGATCAAGATAGTAACTTAACAAGTACTTTAGATATCGAAGAGGCAAAAAACGTTGTTTCCATCTTGGGGAATTTAATTGATAATGCGCTCGAGGCTGTGCGAGAACATAAAGGGAACGTGCTGGTATCTTTTACAGATGTAGGAAACGACCTGATTTTTGAAGTTGAAGACAATGGACAAGGGATATCAAAAGAAGTAGAAAATATGATTTTTATAGATGGTTACACAACGAAAAAAGGTGAAAATCACGGGATTGGATTGACCATTGTTAAAAGATCTGTAGAGTTGCTTAAAGGTGAACTATACATAAGCAAAAGTATGTTACAGGGAGCAAGATTCACATTAGTTATCCCAAAGCTATTAAATAATGAAAAGGAAGAATCGATATGACTGAAAATCAAATTAATGTCATGATTATAGAAGATGATTCTACAGCTGCACAAATTTATGAACAATTTACTAAGAAACTAGAGCATTTCACTGTTGTTGCGACAGCAGGATCTGGAGAACAGGCTTTAGAATTACTGACAATATTTACACCGCAATTAATTTTATTAGATGTCTTTTTGCCAGATATCAATGGAGTAGAACTGCTATGGGAAATTAGAAAGAAGTATCGAGGAATCGACATTATTTTAATAACGGCAGCCAATGATGTTGAAACAGTAGGAGAAGCAATAAGAGGCGGAGCGTTTGGTTATTTGGTGAAACCTGTAATTATTGATAAATTTTTATCTACTTTAAAACATTATCAGTCTACGAGAATAGAATTAACTGAAAATAAAATGATTAATCAAGACAAAATAGACCATTTATTTAGAACACATCATAGTCGCCGCAATCAATCAGCGGCTGCAGTAACAGCATTTCCTAAAGGTATTGATAAACATACTCTTCGTTTGGTAAGAGATAAAGTTTGCAAAGTTCAGGAAAGCTTGAATGTAGATGAGTTTGCTCAATTAGTCGGTATCAGTTATTCAACAATGAGAAGGTATTTAGAGTATTTAGTATCGTGTAAGGAAATGCAGGTTGAAATAGTGTATGGAAGTGTAGGGAGGCCCGAACGGAAATATCGAGTAACTAATCTTACATAAAAACGAGATAGTGGGTTTTTATCCGCTATCTCGTTTTTATATAGAAATGATGCATGAAAAAAATGAAAAAAATTACTTTTATAAAAGATATTAAACTTATGTTGGTTATCTATGAACCAGCTTCAACAAGTGATACCTTTTTAGTAACGTGTAGCAAATAAAAATGAAAACGTTATCAAAAAAGGAGGAAAAATATCTGTGCTTTCTTTATTAGGATTTTTAATGGTTGCAGTCTTCATGTATTTAATTATGTCAAAACGACTTACCCCAATGGTTGCTCTTATCATTATCCCCATCATATTTGGTCTAATAGGCGGTTTTGCTAGTGGAATGGGACCTATGATGCTCGAGGGTGTAAAAGACATTGCGCCTACAGCTATTATGATTTTATTTGCTATTTTATATTTTGGGTTGATGATTGATTCAGGATTGTTTGACCCTCTTGTTTCATTCATTTTAAAGGTTGTAAAAGGAGATCCTCTAAAAATCGTTGTAGGAACTGCTGTGCTTTCAATGATGGTTGCTTTAGATGGGGATGGAACTACTACATATATGATAACGGTTTCTTCTTTGCTTCCGCTATATAAACGCTTAGAAATGAATCCACTTATCCTTGCAGGAGTAGCGATGCTATCTATGGGAGTTATGAATATGACTCCGTGGGGAGGTGCTTCTGCTATGGCTATGAGTTCATTAAATTTGGATTCATCTCAGTTGTTTTTGCCTTTGATACCTGTAATGGGTTTTGGGCTTCTATGGGTGCTATTTGTTTCTGTTGTACTTGGAAGAAGGGAAAGAAAAAAGTTAGGAGTTATCAATATTAAACATTCTGCAAATGAAATTGCACACGCACATGAAGTAGAGGGAACAGTGCAATATTCAGACTATCGACGTCCTAAGTTAGTATGGTTTAATTTTCTGCTTACCGTTAGTCTTATGGTGTGCTTAATTATGGACTTCATGTCGCTGATGCTTTTGTTCATGGTAGCATTCGCTATTGCATTACTAATAAATTATCCAAACATCAAAGATCAACAGCAGCGAATTTCATCTCATGCAAATAATGCGGTAGCCGTCGTTTCAATTGTTATTGCAGCAGGTATTTTTACAGGAATTATGTCTGGAACAAAGATGATTGATGCTATGGCAAATGCACTTGTAGGAATAATTCCAGATGCAATGGGCCCTTTTTTGCCAGTTGTAGTAGCATTTTTAAGTGCTCCTTTTACATTTTTTATGTCTAATAATGCTTTTTATTTTGGCGTATTGCCGATTATTGCTCAAGCTGCCGAAAGTTATGGCATTAGCGCAGCTGAAATTGGAAGAGCTGCTATCTTAGGACAACCTGTTCACGTGATAAGTCCCTTGGTAGCAGCAGCTCACTTATTAATTGGAATGGTAGGAATTGAATTTAGTGATTTGCAACGATTTTTAATTAAGTGGGCGCTAGGAACTACGGCGGTGATGACACTAGCTGCATTAATCTTAGGTGTTATTTCTATTTAATAAAAAAAGACCCCGAGGGGTCTTTTTTTATATTCTTAATCTTAAGTTGAACTAGACTGTTCGCTGCAGCTGCTCTTTTTTAAATAGAACTTATAAATTAAAAATCCGCATACAGCCACTACCGCTGCAATTAGAATATAAGTTTGTGCATCTGAGATAAAAGACTGAATGGACTTAAAGTTTCCGATTTGTCCTAGCCAAAGCATGGCAATATTCAAAGGAAAGATACCAAGAAATGTGAGCAGAGCAAACGGCATAGGTTTTACTTTAGATAGCCCTGAAAGGTAAGAAATGTAGTTGCCGAGCCCTAAAGGACGAGCAATCGCAATACTCCATAATCCGCATTTTTTAAACCATTTTTGCGATTTCTCAAATGCTTTTTTCTTTTTTGATAATTTTTTCTTTACCTTATCTTCTAATTTATAGCCTATCCCATACGGTATAAAGCTAAAAGCTGTATAAACGGCGCTTCCTGCAAGAGCGATTAATAATAATTTCACTATGTGCATGTTTAATAAGTATCCGTAGGTAAGGGTGAGAAGAGAACCAGGAAACGGCAGGGAGGAAGCCTCAATGGCCAGTCCGCTTAAAAGTCCCCAAATTCCAAATTGTTTCAGTAAGTCTGTTATGAAGTGTAGCATAAGATCGCCTCTTTTTCTGTGTCATAACATTCAAATACCCATCTATATGTTCGGAAAAACTTATAAGAGAAAAGAAAATAAAGGAAGAGCGCGGGATATAACAGAAAAAAACTTAGCTTGTACAAGGAAAAAAGAAGGAAGTATATTTTATAGCTTCTACTCAAAGTGAAATTATAGGAAAAAAATAATTGAGTGTGAATTTTTAAATAAACTACGACTTTTATTCATAGTTTTGATTCCTTTTATTCATTTTACTTATAAAACTAACGGGTGTAAACTTGTTGTGTTGTGAAATAATCCATTATGTATATGTATTAAAAGGAAAGGAGGTTACCGTGTGGTTATTATTGTAGGATTGTTATTGTTGATGTTTTTTGCTTATCTAGGATGGTCTATTATCTGGGTGGCACCTGTTGTCGCTACGTTTGTTGCTTATTTTAGCGGTTTAAAAGTACTGCCTACTTATACAGATGTGTATATGGGAGGGTTTGTAGATTTCGCTGCAAAATGGTTCCCCATCTTTTTATTAGGAGCCGTCTTTGGAAAGCTAATGGAAGATACAGGCGCAGCTAAGTCGCTAGCGCAGCGCATTGCTAAATTGTTTGGAAGTAAAAGAGCCATTTTAGGGGTGCTGATTGCTTCAGCCATTTTGACATACGGCGGAGTCAGTTTATTCGTTGTTGTCTTTGCGATTTATCCTTTAGCAATCGCATTATTTCGAGAAGCTAACGTATCGCGAAATTTACTGCCAGCAACCATTGCACTCGGAGCATTTACATTTACAATGACAGCGATTCCAGGTACGCCTCAAATTCAAAATCTGATTCCGACTGCTACATTTAAAACCAATGCAATGTCCGGTTCGATTATTGGAATTGTCTCAGGTCTTATTATGGCAGTGGGAGGCTATTTATGGTTAGCTTATCGCGATAAAAAATTAAAAGCTAAAAATCAAGGGTTTACTGAGCCTAATGAATCATCGGTTGCCGCAAGTGAAGAGCAGGACTCGATGAATGTAATGTTAGCTATTTTACCGCTGATTATCGTTGTCGTGACATTAAACGTTTTAAAATGGGAGCCTATCGTATCATTATTAATTGGTATTTTTTCTATTTTACTTATTAATTTCAAACACTATAAGACGTTTATTTCTTCTATAAATGAAGGAGCAAAAGGATCCGTAATGGCTGTTATTAACACGAGTGCAGCAGTAGGCTTTGGCTCGGTTATTACAGCAGTTCCAGAGTTTAAAGATGTCACGCACGTACTACTAAACATTTCGAGTAATCCGCTCGTTTCAGAAGCGTTAAGCGTTCAAGTGCTAGCGATGATCACGGGTTCAGCATCCGGTGGTATGGGTATTGCGCTTCAAGCATTAGGAGATACGTGGTATCACTTGTCTCAAACGACGAATTTAAGCGCCGATGCGCTTCACCGTATTGCAAGCGTTGCGTCAGGTGCATCTATTTTACCGCATAACGGCGCGTTGTTAACGCTATTAGCTGTAACTGGTCTTCGGCATAAAGAAACGTATAAAGACGTATTTGTTGTTGCATTTATCATCCCGACAATCGCTTTATTTGCAGGAGTCGCATTAGCGGCAGCCGGCATTATTTAAAAACAGGAGGAGAATACACATGGTTGAAAATCAAGTAATTGTAATCACAGGAGCAGCAAGAGGAATTGGATTTGAAATAGGTAAACGATTCGCTGAAAACGGCGGGAAAATTGTGTTATCTGATATTGATCAAACTGCCGTAGAAGCTGCAGCACAAAATCTTCGTGAAGCTGGATTCGAAGCACTTGGTGTCAAAGCGGATGTAACAAAAGAAGAAGAAATCAAACATTTAATTGAAACAGCAAACGCACATTTTGGAGCGGTTCATACGTTCATTAACAACGCTGGTTTGCAGCATGTTTCTCCAATCGAAGAGTTTCCAACTGAAAAGTATGAGTTAATGATTAAAATTATGCTGACAGCTCCATTTATGGCGATTAAGCACGCGTTTCCAATCATGAAAAAACAAGGGTTCGGACGTATTATTAACGTTTCTTCTATCAATGGTTTAATCGGTTTTGCAGGCAAAGCGGCTTATAACAGTGCCAAACACGGTGTAATTGGGCTAACAAAAGTAGCTGCTCTTGAAGGTGCAGCACACGGTATTACGGTTAATGCACTTTGTCCTGGTTATGTGGATACACCACTAGTGAGAGGTCAGTTAGATGGTTTAGCTAAAACAAGAAACGTACCATTAGAAAGCGTTCTTGAAGAAGTTATTTATCCTTTAGTCCCTCAAAAAAGATTACTAGACGTGAGCGAAATTGCTGACTACGCTATCTTCTTAGCGAGTGATAAAGCAAAAGGTGTAACTGGTCAAGCGGTAGTAATGGACGGCGGATATACAGCTCAATAAAAATAGAACAAATCATTAAAAGCATAAATGAGTCCAACGGGCTCATTTATGCTTTTTTAGGTTATATCTATTCTATTGAGTTAATCAACGTTAAAATATAACTAGGCGATACATAAAAAAAGCCTCATATGCTATTTCTACTGTCAAGATAAATAGTAGGATAAAAAAGCGTACAGATTAGAAAGGATGATACATATGGTGCAAACAGTAAATGAATTAATTAAACATCCGGTTTTCTATTTCTTTAACGAAATCTCAGCTATTCCTAGAGAATCTGGAAATGAAAAAGAAATTAGTAACTATTTAGTTTCTTTTGCAAAAGAAAGAAGCCTTGAGGTTATCCAAGACGAAGCTTTAAATGTAATCATTAAAAAGCCGGCAACTAAAGGATATGAACATGCTTCAGCTATCATTTTGCAAGGACATATGGACATGGTATGCGAGTTAAATAAAGGAACTGTCCATGACTTTGAAAAAGATCCGCTTCAACTGCGAATTGTTGAAGATATGCTTTATGCAAATGGTACTACGCTAGGAGCTGATAACGGGATTGCCGTTGCATATGCACTGGCTTTACTAGATGCTCAAAATATAGCGCATCCCTCTCTTGAAGTAGTCATTACCACTGAAGAAGAAACGACTATGGGCGGAGCCATTGCTGTAAATCCAGCTTATTTTGAAGGGAAAATCTTTATTAACCTTGATACAGAAGAGGACGGAAAGCTCCTTGTCAGCAGCGCAGGCGGGGTAAAAGGCGTGCTTCGTATTCCTATAAACTGGGAGTCGTCTTCCAATAACTCAGAAACATATAGCTTAAGCATCGGAGGACTGCGCGGCGGACATTCCGGAATGGAAATTGACAAAGAAAGAGGAAATGCGAATAAACTGCTAGGGAGAGTTTTGTATGATTTACAACAAGAACTTCCCTATTCTTTAAGCAGCATTAGCGGAGGATTAAAATCAAATGCAATTCCCCGTGAATCAGAAGCAATTCTATCAGTTGAGCCTTCTGAGGTAGGAAAGCTAGAAAATAAGATTCGTGAGTGGAACGAAATAGTAAAAAATGAATTACAAGCGGCTGATCCGAGCGTATATGTAAAAATAAACAAATTTTCTTCCGTTGAGAAATGTTTTACAAGAGAAACGACAGAACGAATTGTACAAGCTATTATGCTAACACCAAACGGCGTTCAAAGCATGAGTATGAATATTGAAGGATTAGTAGAATCTTCTACCAACTTAGGTGTGATCACGACGACAGAATCTGAGGTTGTTTTTCAAAATGAAATTCGCAGCTCAGTAAAAAGCTTAAAAGAAAAAATAGTAAGTCAAGTGCGCATACTTGCTCAGGTAGTCGGGGGAAGAGTTGAAACAAAAGGTAATTATCCTGAATGGGCGTACAATGGAGATTCAAAAATTCGCGAATTATGTAAAAAGGTTTACAAAGAAAAGTATGGTGAAGAGGCGGAGATCATCGCCATCCATGCTGGAATTGAATGCGGTATTTTCTTAGAAAAAATCCCTGGATTAGATGCCATTTCGCTCGGACCCGATATGTACGACGTTCATACACCTGATGAACACCTGAGCATTCCGTCTACTATTAAGACATGGGAATACTTATTAGCAGTATTAAAAGAGGCAAATAAGATATAAAGTTATCAGCATTCCTATAATCTTAAAAAGAGAGCTTCTGTAAAGGAGCTCTTTTTCATTCGTCATTTATCAGATAATAAATAGGGTTCCATCAACGCGTCAGGCAATTGAGAACATTTATGTAAGCGTTTTACAAATAAAGGTTTTAAAACGGTCCTAAAAGAGGTAAACAATTACTAAAACGATAGACAAATGAATTCAAAACAAGCTCTGCAACTAATAAATTAGTAGGGAGAGAATGTATATGAATGATAATAGTCTTATCAAAGATCCTTTTTTAGAAAAAGGAGAAATTGAATTTTTAGAATTAAAGAAAGACGAAATACGTTATCTAAAGTTCGATCGATTTTTAAAAGTCATTAAAGCACTTAATCAACGCAGTGATAAAGGCTACCAGAGTCTTATGCTTTCCGTTGATGGCTTTAAAGGTACTTCAAGAGAATTATATGAGATAGAGGAGTTTCGCAGGTATGTAAATTTGTTAATTAATCAAGTTCCTCAAATGTTATTTTATATTCATGATAAAAACAAAATGACTAATCAAATTTTGAAGAGTTTATCAAATAATAGCAGCCAGCCGGCCTCTATAGATCCTAAAAGAGCACGTTTAATGATTGATGCCATACAAGAGCAAGTAACGAAAACAGAAGATAAAGAGATAAAGGAGAATCTTTCTGAATTCGTATGTAAAATCCAGAGCTTTGTGAATCAGTATTAACAGTTCCCAATAGAAAAGCAGAATCCATATTATAAAAAAGTACGAGAACTTAAAGCTTCTCGTGCTTTTTTTGTTGGGAAAACTGTAGAAAAAGAAAAGGATTATCAACATATATTGATAAATAATAAAAGTAAAACTTCATATTTGGCAGTGAAATAATCAGGAGGGATGAACATTGAATCATATTGAAATAAGAAGACCAAAAATAGAGGACAGCGCAGAACTCCACGAGCTTTTTAATGAAGTGATCACAGATACCTTTCATAGAGAGGGTCTATCTGACATGGTGAACGATATACAAATAGAAATTGAAAGTAAAGAACAATATTTAAAAAGTGACCTTGATAGCGATGGGAAATGTCGATTCTTTTGGCTCGGAATAGATACGTGCACCAATAAGATTATTGGCTGCATTGAATATGGCCCTGTTAGTGAATTAATTATGGCATGTACAAAAGGGGAGCTGCAAGGATGGATTGAAATCGGCACAGTTTTTGTTCATCCAAAGTACCAAAGAAAAGGGGTAGGAACACTGCTTATACATATTATGCTGCTTACGCTTCAAAGCAGAGAAATTAAAAAAATTTGTTTGGATAGCGGATACAAGAATGCTCAGAAAGTATGGAAAAACATATTTGGAATTCCCGATTACTTAGTAAAAGATTACTGGAGCAAAGGATATCATCACATGATTTGGAAAATAGAAACAGAACGTACACCGATAGTATTTAAGTTCAGTCATAACGGATAATAAGATGTCTTCTAGAAAATAGCCGGTAGAAAGGTACCGGATATTTTTTACGGATTGAGCTACGATTATTTAAAGATAAAAAAAGACCTCTCTGAAGGTCTTTTTTTATGGACATATAACAATTCTTTTTAAGAGCGAGCAGGATAGTTTATTAGAGAGCTAGAACACATTCATAATACGAACGATTACGGCAACAAGCTGAATATGAGAAAAACATATTCGTATCTTTGAATAATAAAGCTTTTATCACTTATGTGGAGGAGTATGGAAATGTCTATATATGAAATTTGGAATGAAGTGGATCTTTATATGAATCATAAGCTCATACAACCTGACCCTATTCTTGATGAGGTATTGAAGGCAAATCAAGAGGCTGGATTACCTGCCATCGACGTATCGCCTAGTCAAGGAAAGTTTCTGCATTTGTTAGCTTCATTAAAAGGGGCTAAACGCATTTTGGAAATTGGTACTCTTGGAGGGTACAGCACGATTTGGCTAGCCAGAGCTCTTCCGAAAGACGGACAGCTGATTACGCTCGAATTAAGCGCTCAGCATGCAGAAGTAGCACGAGCTAATTTAAAAAGAGCGGGAGTAAGCCACTTAGTAGAAGTCATTGTCGGCCCCGGGCTTGATACATTAGCTGTATTAAAGGATAAGGGAACAGAGCCGTTTGATCTTATCTTTATTGATGCTGACAAGCCGAATAACCCAAATTACTTAAAGTGGGCTCTAGAATTATCAAAACGAGGAAGTACGATTATTTGTGATAATGTTGTTCGTCAAGGGCATGTGGTGAACTCAGAAAGTGAAGATGAAAATGTAAAGGGAATTCGACAATTTATGGATGCTCTGGCTCAAGAAAAACGAATCAGCGCCACGGCTATACAAACCGTTGGAAGCAAAGGCTATGATGGATTCATTGTAGGGATTGTTGAATGATAGAACTCGTGTTACATATAAAGAGGCTGGGACAAAAGTAGTTTTGTTGAAGGGAAATCCGACCGATGAATTCAAATTCTTGATGGAGAATCTCGATTCCTCGGTCGGATTTTTTCATGGTGATAGTGAACGTAAATTTCATGTGTGTAGGCGTAGGTGCTTCTAGCTGTGGATTGATTTCGTTATCTCCCAGCCTCTATTTAATTTGCGTCCAACTTATTTGTTATTTGTTTTGCTGTCAGAAAATTAATCAACTCTCTTACAGCGAATGAACTGTAGCGTTCTTTTAACAGAATAATTCCAAGTTCCCACATCATTTCAGGATCTGCAATAGGTACCGTAATAATATTGGAATCTTTCACTTTGGCATAAAGCGATTCGGGTAAAATAGCAATACCTAGTTCTGCTGCTGTTAATTCAATAATTAAATCCCATTGAGAACTTTTATATGCGATAGAAGGCACAAATCCTGATTTTAAAGCATCTTGAATTAACCGGTCGTGCAGCGTAAATTCTTCACTGAACATAATGAATTTTTCATGCTCCAATTCTTTCATCCAGACGGAAGAACGTTTCGCTAAAGGATGGTTTTTATGGGCGTATAAAAGGAATCTCTCCTTAACGAACGGGTATAAGTGAAAATGCTCATCATGACCGCTTGTGAGAGGAAGCATAACAATCCCCATATCTACACCAGCCTCTTCCACAAGGGCTTCAATTTTTTTTGCTCCAAATTCAATAAGCTCTAGAGATACTTTAGGGTATTGTTCATTAAATGCTTTTGCAATCTTCGGGAAAAACAAGGTCCCGATGAGCGGAGGGATTCCCATCTTGATTTGCCCTGTTTGCAAGTTCATTAAATCGCCCAACAAGTGAGGCATGTCTTTTAACACCGACAGCGCTTTAGTTGCCTGATGATACACGACTTCTCCTGCATCGGTTAGCTTTAATTCTCTTGTTGAACGGTCAAGAAGCTCAAATCCTAGTTCATTTTCTACTTTTTTGACGGCTTTACTTAAAGCCGTTTGTGACAAATGAACTTGCAGCGCTGCCTTTGTAAAATTTTTATGATTCGCTACCTCTATAAAGTATTCTAAGTCTCTGATTTCCATGTGAAACTCCATTTCTGCAAACTGCTTATCCTTTTTTTTTACTCTTTATTTTAACCATTAAATTATTTACTGTAAATGCGCTGATTAAAAAAGGGAGCTATCCAATGAATAAAAACGAGGAAAGGAAATGAACTAAAGTTTCTGTCGAAATTGATTTATAAAACCAATAATCTTTTTATAGAGAAACATAGATTTTGCTACTAGCTGATGAGGAATATAAAGATTTTTGCCTGTACGTTCGGGCAAAAATGCAAAACTTATCAAAATAACTGAAAGCCCAAAGGCTGCAGCTGTAATCTCTATCCAAGAAAACACCATATCATTCCTCCTTTTACAAACCTATTAATAGAATATGTAAAAGTTTGAAAGGAGGTTGTACGATAGACCTATAAAGAGCGTCGTCATTAAGCTCTCTCAAAATAAAATGACGTCAAAGAACGCAGGGCCTGTGTCAAACGTTCTTTGACGTCATTTTATTTTCGCTCTTCAGCTTGATGCTCTTGTTTGTTTTGCTCAGTGAGACGTTTTTGATGAGCTTTTGTTTCTGCACTTACGTGATTCGCATCATTCGGTTGATTCTTCTTTGAACCTCCTGCAGCGTTACTCATTAGACGACACCTCCAGTCCGGTTATGAAACATACCTATAGAATGTGCGTATTTACAAACTTTATACACGGCTATCGATATTACTGCACACGAAAAAAGCAAAGGGAGAGTCACTAAGACTGTTCCCTTTGCTTTTTTACTAGGCGACTTTATCGGTGGTGATAATTTTGTTAATCCAGTCTTTTCCTTCTGTAAACCTTGTAACAAGCATCGCTGTTACTGTATTTCCCGTACTGTTTAAGAGCGTAGCAGGGGCGTCAATAATTGTGGAAATGACCGCAATGATGGGCAGAACTTCTGGCGAAAATCCGTAAATTGTAATGATTAACATTTCGCCAATCATACCGCCTCCAGGAATTGCTCCCATTACGGCTCCAACTAAAAAGGCTACGCCTAATATGCTCAAAATACTCGTAGCAGACGTCATATCTTTGCCGAACAAACTGAATAAGAAAACAATTTTTAGAATACCACCGATAACAGAACCATCTTTATGGGTGTTTGCTCCTAATGGAATCACTGTTTCAGCAATATCCAGCGGCACACCCATTTTCTTTGTTGCGTCTAAATTGACTGGAATAGATGCCGCGGAAGAACAGGTAGCAATAGCAGTGATAGAAGGAGCAGCTGCATTTTTCCAAAACAGCTTAATTCCTGCTTTACCGCCAGCAATCCATGCGTATAGCGTAAAGAAGCCAAAATAGTAAACGATTGCAATTAATAAATAAAGAATAAATGCTCTAGCATACCCTTGCAAGATCTTTGGTCCAAGTTCTCCTACTACAGTAGCAAAATAGCACCCTAAACCAATTGGAGCATAGTACATGACAATTTTAACGACTTTCATCGATACTTCTTGACCCGAAGTCAGAAATTTCGCCATAGGCTGTCCTTTTTCACCAGCCATCGTGGTAGCAATACCGAAGATAACGGCAAAGACAATTAATTGTAAAATATGCTCTTTCGAAAATAACTGAACAAAATCAGGTACAGTAAATGTACTAACAAGCTGATTTAAAAGCGTCATTTTTTCAGCTGTATTTTCACTGTCACCCATTAATTCTTTAATGGCAGAAGTATCTACGTTGTGCAGCGGATTGTAAAGTGATGCGCCTAAAAAGCCTAGAACGGCTGAAACAGCAGCAGTGGCGACAAACACAACGGCGATACCTAGCATAATTTTACCAAGACGTTTCATTTCGTTCATGTTTGCGATTGCCGAAGCCACACTAAAAAAGACAAGGGGAACGATAATCATGAACATTAAATTAAGAAACAAATCACCAAAGGGCTTTACGACTGCCACATCGGGCCCGATAGCATATCCTGCTATCCCGCCAATTAAAATAGCGAGAAGCAGAATAAGCGATGATCTGTACGTTTTAAATACACTTAAAACCATATAGATTTCCTCCAAACAACAATAGCTTCTTTACTACGCAAGAACAGCTATCATTTGCTCATTGCATACGTAGTAACGACTGGCTTTACATCTTTACGCACCAAATCTTCGTATGTTTCTCGCTCTACAGCAAGACGAGCTTCTCCATTTTTCACAAATACAACAGCAGGGCGCGGAATACGGTTGTAATTGCTAGCCATTGAATAGTTGTAGGCACCTGTAGAGGATACTGCTAGTAAATCTCCTTGATTAACGCGCGGTAAATCGATATCCCAAATAAGCATATCTCCTGATTCACAGCATTTCCCCGCAATTGATACTGTTTCATCTTTTTTATCCGTCACTCTATTAGCCAAGACAGCTTCATGTTTTGCATCGTAAAGAGCAGGACGGATATTATCGGTCATACCGCCATCAATTCCTACGTATTTGCGTACACCTGGAATCTCCTTCGTTGAGCCGATTGTATAAAGCGTTGTACCTGCTTCTCCTACGATGCTTCTTCCAGGCTCAATCCAGACTTCCGGAAGGGTATAATTCTGTTCAGTTAACGTGCGGCTTAGCTTTTCTGTCAGTGCATCTACATAATACTCAACTGGAAGTGGAGAGTCGCTTTCGGTATAACGAATACCAAAACCACCACCTACGTTTAAAACTTTTACTTCAAATTCCATTTTATCACGAATACTGAATAAGAAATCAGTTAAAATATCAATGGCGCGAGAAAAACCATCTACTTCAAAAATTTGCGAACCAATATGACAATGAATGCCTAAAAGATCGTAGTAAGGCTTTTCTAATGCAGAACTTACCGCTTTCATAGCCTGGTCATTGGAAAGACCAAATCCAAACTTGGAGTCTTCCTGTCCGGTCATAATATACTCATGTGTGTGGGCTTCAATCCCTGGAGTAACACGCAGAAGAATAGATGCTTTCTGTTTGCGCTCAGCTGCTAAGGCATGTAAAACTTCAAGTTCGGTAAAGTTATCCACAACAAAACAGCCAATATTCGCATCAAGAGCCATTTCAATTTCTTCAATCGTTTTGTTATTTCCGTGAAAATGAATGCGTTCAGCTGGATATCCCGCTTCAAGAGCTGTAAATAATTCGCCTCCTGAGACCACATCTAATGACATATCAAGCTTCGTTAAAAGGCTAGCCATTTCCATACAAAGAAACGCTTTCCCTGCATAGGCGATTTGATATGAAAATCCGCTTCTTTGAAAGGCTGAATGGAAGGCCTTGCATTTCGTCTCAATTAATTCTTGATCGTAGATGTATAGGGGAGTGCCGTATTGTTTTTTCAGTTCGACCGTATCACACTGCCCAATTTCTAAATGATTGCTGCTGTTAATTTTACTCGTTCCATGTAAGTACATAATCCGTATCCCTCCATTTAAATCATTCAACTATAACTTTGATGGTCAGTAGAAAAACACAAAAAAGACCCGTGAAGTGATGTTCACGCGTCTTGGTTTCATAATAATAAAGTATTATTACATTCTAGGCATCAACATCTCTTCAATAGCTCTCCACAAACCAAGTGGTTTGTGACAGCTCAGCATTTATTCAATACTGAACCAGTATATGAACACAATGGATGTTTATATACTTCGGCACGAAATCCCTTTTACTTATCTTCACAGACTCCATTAGTCTCCAATAAGTGACTCTTGATTTCATGCACCTCTATTCTCAGAGAGGAAAATTATATTTAAATGTAACTCCTATTATATTTCCTTTTCCTCTGTCTAGTCAATGAAAAGTTAAGGCATAGGAATATCAAAGAAGGTAAATAAAAAAGCTATGAAGCTTCCAGATAGAATCCAAGCAGCCAGCGCTGTCTTCTGATGAATGATTAAAAGTGAGAACGTGACAATATTGAAGAGAAAAGAACATAGCAGCGACCATCCATAATGATGAGTGATACTGTGATTAACATAAGCAATGAACTCAATCACAGTAAATAAAAGCGCCCATAAAAGAATCCACCACAGCCGGCCGCTTACATGCAGCGGCAGCCTTCCTAAAAAAACCGGTATAACAAACGGATAAATAATTAAGGTTATTCCAAGAGAAACCATTAGGTGATCGGGTAGAAAAAGATGATCAATACCAACAGGGTGAAATACCCATACGCGGTGATGAAACAGCAGCACTTCATAAAGCAAATTCCCCGTGACCCAAAACAGCAAAGTAGGGTAGTATTCTTGATACCTTCGCCACTTGCCAAATAGTAAACCAAGAATGATAAAAAATAATACAAATGAAGATTGCATACGCTCTCCTTAAAATAATGGTTATTTCTTTTTATTTACATATTATAGTGGTTTTATTCTTTCATTTTTTTATTCAGCACCTATAATAGAAAAGCCGTAAGCCACAGCGTTAAAGACGTACTACCACTATTTATGGCTTTCTTCACCCTGTTATAATCTTGGTAAAAGAACTTCTACCGCTTTTGCTTACGAGACTAAAGGAGCTATATGTCAAAGTCAGCAAGGCTTAAAAATAAGCTTAAAATAGCTTCGCCTAGTATGTGACTTCTTTTTTTGCTATGCTAAAATTGCATACATATAGCATGAGAATACTAGAAGAAAGAAAAGGGTGTTTCGGTATGAAAACATACATCGTAGTTGGAGCTGGGGTACTTGGAGCTTCTACGGCATATCATTTAGCAAAAGCAGGAGCAGATGTGACATTGATAGATCGCAAGGATGCTGGTCAAGCTACTGATGCAGCAGCAGGAATTGTTTGTCCGTGGCTTTCGCAGCGTCGAAATAAAGCATGGTACCGCTTAGCAAAAGGCGGCGCCAAGTACTATCAAACATTAATTCAGCAATTAGAAGAAGATGGAGAAACGGATACGGGATATAAGCGAGTAGGAGCAATTAGTTTACACACTGATGAACAAAAGCTTAAAAAAATGGAAGAACGAGCATATAAGCGTCGGGAAGAAGCCCCCGAAATAGGCGAGATTACACGTTTATCCGCTAAAGAAACACAGGCTTTGTTTCCGGCTCTTTCGGAAGAATACAGTTCAGTTCATATTAGTGGAGCCGCTCGCGTTAACGGAAAAGCTCTTCGAAACGCACTTGTGAATGCAGCGAAGAAAAACGGTGCAAAAATAATAGAAGGAAACGCAGAACTACTTTATGAAAATAATCGAGTAACGGGCGTTGCCGTAAATGGACAAACCCTTCTAGCAAGTACAACAATCGTGACAGCAGGAGCGTGGGCAAATCAATTACTAGAGCCTCTTGGAGTGAAATTTTTAGCAAGCTTTCAAAAAGCGCAAATTGTCCACTTGCATCTTCCTGATTTAGATACAAAAGACTGGCCCGTTGTAATGCCTCCAAGCGACCAATATATTCTTTCGTTTGAACAAGGTCAAATTGTCATAGGAGCAACACATGAAAACGACACGGGTTATGACTTGAGAGTAACGGCTGGGGGGCTTCATGAAATTTTTTCAAAGGCCTTATTAATTGCTCCTGGCTTAACAGAAAGCACAGTCTTAGAAACAAGGGTAGGGTTTCGACCATTTACTCCAGGCTTCTTGCCAGTCATCGGGGCTCTTCCAGCTTACGAAGGAATACTAGTAGCGAACGGTCTCGGAGCTTCAGGCTTAACGTCGGGTCCTTATCTTGGTTCAGAGCTTGCTAAATTAGCACTTGAAATGGAAATGGAAATTGATCTTAGCGATTATGATGTAAGAGGAGCTATTGAGTCCTAAGCAAATAGAATGAATGAAAACAAATAGAAGTTCGCAAACTATAACTACTATATGATGAAAGGAAGTAGATTGTTTGCGAAAGGTTATGATAAGTGCAGCAGCAGCTTTTTTATTTATGAGCGGGACGCCTGTATTAGCGGAAAACAATCCTCAGCCAGAAACAAAAGACGTGCAGCTGACGTCTCAGCAAAAGCAGGAATTATCCGTTCTTTACAAAGAAATGTTCGAAAAAAAGAAAGAAATACTTTCAAAATATGTGGAGTACGGCGTGCTAAGCAAAACGGAGAGTCAAAACATTTCTTCACATATGGAAAATCGCTATCAGCATATGGAGAAAAATGGGTTTGTTCCGAAGCGGCACTGTCATAAAATGCATCATTCAAAGTAATTCCTATTCACATAAAAAAGCGCCTATACAGGCGCTTTTTTTATGTGAATGAATGGAAAATATCTGCTTCTTTATCTAGTAAATTTTAAACGCCTCATGTAAAATTAAGAGAATGAGAACGATTAGGAAAGATGCTAGTGAGGGGTAGGTAAATATGAACGATGAACGAAAATAAAAAAATAGTCCGATTACATGCAGAAAATCATTCAGCTGAGGCTCTAGGAATCATATTTGCTTACAAACAAAAAGGTGACCACCTTGTTTACAGTATGTATCAAGGAGAAAGCGTTTCTGAGCAAAAAATACCTCTAGAAGAATGGGTCTCGTATGAGCATTTTTTCGAAGCGCTAAATAAAAAGAAAAAGCTTATGTACGAGCTTCAAATAAATGATAAACGCTATGTAGTAAACTTAACCCCTTTATCTTACACAGAAAAACCTGAAATTATGGGACATTGCGTGAATATAACTAGTTATCAGGAGAAAAAAGAACAGATTCAGCCTTTTATTTATCATAACGCAGATGCTGTTGCTATCGTTGACTTAGAGGGTAAAACGCTTCAAGTGAACCCTGCGTTTGAGAATACATTTGGCTGGACGTTTGAAGAAATTCATCAAAAGCCTCTTCCGATTATACCTTCGTTTTTAAAGGAGCCCGTGTGCGAACTTCATAAGACTATTCAATCAGGGGAATCGAAAACGGAATTCGAGACGGTCAGACAGCATAAAGACGGGCATTTAATTAATGTAAGCGTCACACTATTTCGCGTTGAAAATATGAATGATTGGCCGTTATGCATTGCGTTTGTCTATCGAGATATAACATCGCGCAAGCAGGATGAGACGGCTTTAAAAGAAAGCGAACAGCGCTACCGAAGTTTGATTGAGTTATCCCCGGAAGCAATTATCGTTCATAGTGAAGGTAAAATTGATTATATCAACCCTGCAGGAGCTAAAGCACTAGGATACAAGAATCCTCAAGATGTATTAGGAGCTTGTGTTTATCAGTTTGTTCACCCTGATTACTATGATGTTGTAAAACAGCGAATTTATCGAATGAAAACAGAAAATAAATCTGTGGATCTGCAGGAAGAAAAGTTTATTCATAAAGACGGTCATACGATTGATGCCGAAACCATTGCCTTTCCTATTCCGTATATGGGAAAGCAGGCCATTCAAGTTTTGTTTCGTGATATTACAGAACGTAAAAAAACTGAAAAATTGCTGCGTGAATCCGCTCAGCTTTCCTTAGTCGGACAGTTAGCAGCGGGTATCGCTCACGAAATCAGAAACCCTCTAACAGCGGTAAAAGGATTTATGCAGTTATTAGAAGAAACGAGCGGTCAGCCTTACTATGTAGAAATGATAAATCATGAGTTAGATAGAATCGAATTGATTGCCGACGAGTTCTTGAGTCTTGCAAAGCCTCAGGCGAAAACCTACAAAGACAAACACGTCCAAGATATCTTAGAGAACACGTTAAAGCTAGCTGAGGTGCAGGGGATTACAGAGAAAATTCACGTAAAAAAAGAGATTGATCTTCATCTTCCTCTCGTATTATGCGAAGAAAACCAGTTAAAACAGGTCTTTAGCAATATATTTAAAAATGCCGTCGAATCCATGCCAAGTGGAGGAACTGTAACGATTCAACTAAAAAGATTTAATCAGGAGAACCTTGTTGTCCGGTTTAGCGACGAGGGGCCAGGCATCACGCAGGAACGAATGCAGCATTTAGGAAAACCTTTTTATAGTACGAAAGAGAAAGGAACGGGGCTTGGACTGATGGTGTGCTATAAGATCATTCGAGAACATAGAGGAGAAATTAACTTTGTAAGTGAACTTGGAAAAGGAACTACCGTAGACATTCTTTTGCCTTTTAAAAAGTAGATTCTACTTTTATAAGCATGAAACCTTTTCTAAAGGGGAATACATGTTAGTGAACGAATAATGAGGTTAAAATAGGAGGGAATACGATGGAACGTATTGAAACGGGAGAGATTTTTACAATTTTAGATGAAAATGATCAAGAGCAAGATATTGAAGTGCTTGGAAAAATGACGATTGAAGGCCACGATTATATTGCCGTTGCGTTTGTGGAAGAAGTTTTAATTGAAACAGAAGAAGAAATTGATGTTTTCTTTTTAAAAATTGAAGATGATGGTGAATGGTCTTCAATTGAAGATGATGATGAGTTTGAAAAAGTATCAGCCGTATTTGAGGAAATGACATCCGCGTAAAAAGAGAGGTTACAACCTCTCTTTTTTTATTTATAAATAATATAATATTTAGAATTTTTCTAAAAATATCTTGCTGAATTATTTCCCTTCATTTATGATGAATATGTAACATACCAACCGGTTAGTAAGTAAATGAAAGCGAGGGACTACCGTGTATTTTTCTTACTCTGACAAAGTAGTGAAGCTGCAAAAAGAATTGAGCTCTTTTATGGAAGAGCATATTTATCCAAATGAACAGCTATACGAACAACAGCTGAATGAACAGCCATCTAGATGGTCAGCTGTTCCTCCAATCATGGAAGAGTTAAAAGAAAAAGCAAAGCGAGCTGGGCTATGGAACTTATTTTTGCCAGAAAGCGAATACGGAGCAGGTCTAACAAATGTAGAATACGCTCCTCTTTGCGAAATTATGGGCCGTTCTATTATTGGACCAGAAGCTTTTAACTGCGGAGCTCCTGACACTGGCAATATGGAAGTGCTGGTTCGATACGGAACGCCTGAACAGAAAGAAAAATGGCTAAAGCCTCTGTTAAATGGAGACATTCGCTCCTGCTTTTCTATGACAGAACCGGATATAGGTTCTTCTGATGCCACAAACATTCAGTGCAGTATTGTAAGAGAAGGCGATGAATATGTAATCAATGGAAGAAAATGGTGGTCTTCAGGTGCGGGAGATCCTCGCTGCAAAATTGCTATTGTCATGGGAAAAAGCGATTTTAACGCATCTAAATATGAACAGCAGTCTATGATTCTAGTTCCATTAAATACTCCGGGAGTTAAAATTGAACGAATGCTGCCAGTCTTTGGATACGATCACGCTCCTCATGGACATGCTGAAATTCATTATGACAATGTGCGTGTGCCAGCATCCAATATGCTTTTAGGCGAAGGAAAAGGGTTTGCTATTGCTCAAGGTAGATTAGGGCCTGGACGTATTCATCACTGCATGCGTCTAATAGGAGCAGCTGAAAGAGCGCTGGAAGAATTATGTAAGCGTATTCAAAGTCGTTCTACATTTAATAAGTTGCTTTCTCAGCAAGGGGTTATTCAAGAATGGGTGGCAGAATCGCGTATTGAAATTGAGCAAGCTCGCTTATTAACATTAAAAGCTGCTTATATGATGGACACAGTTGGAAATAAAAAAGCGCGGAAAGAAATTGCCATGATTAAAGTAATAGCTCCTGCTATGGCTTTAAAAGTCATTGATCGTGCCATTCAAGCATTTGGAGCAGCAGGTGTTTCAGAAGACACGCCGCTTGCGGCACTTTGGGCAAATGCCCGCACTTTGCGCCTTGCCGATGGTCCAGACGAAGTGCACAAAGCACAGCTTGCAAGACTTGAGCTAAAATCCTATCAAGAACAGGAGGCAACCTATGCACATAAAGGATCTGTTTGATTTAACTGGAAAAACAGCTATTATTACCGGAGGAGGCAGAGGATTAGGAGAGCAAATGGCAGAAGGGCTTGCAGAGGCAGGGGCAAATATTGTTCTATGCTCAAGAAAAAAAGAAGCATGTCAGCAAGTGGCTGATCGATTGGCCACCGTGGGCGTAAAAACCCTCGCTTTAGCATGTGACATCAGTCAGCCTGAAGATATTAAAAATGTCGTGCATCAAACGATTGAAACATTTGGACGCATCGATATTTTAATTAACAACAGCGGAGCTACGTGGGGAGCTTCGGCTGAAGAAATGCCTCTTGAAGCATGGCAAAAAGTGATGAATATTAATGTGACGGGCACGTTTTTAATGTCACAAGAAGCTGGAAAAGAAATGATTAAACAAAAAGCTGGTAAGATTATTAACATTGCTTCAATTGCGGGTCTTGGAGGAACGGACCCTCAGTATATGGATACAATCGGGTACAACACGAGTAAAGGAGCGGTCATTACGTTCACGAAAGATTTAGCTGTCAAATGGGGACAGCATAATATTCAAGTTAATGCAATTGCGCCGGGATTTTTTCCTACTAAAATGTCAGGTGCGATTATGGAACAAGGAAAAGATTATTTTCTAAGTCAAACCCCTTTAAAACGCTTTGGCTCCGAAGCTGATTTAAAAGGAGCGGCTGTTTTTCTTGCTTCTGCAGCGTCTAATTATATTACGGGCGATATTCTGACAGTAGACGGTGGAGTTCATGCTATGTGAATAAGAAAGGAGTTACTCAATGGAAGACGTTAAAAAATGGTTTACACCTTATCCAGAAGCCTACACTCATGACATTCACATCGAAGATATTTCACTATTTGATATGCTGAAAGAAACAGCCGAACGTTATCCTGCTCACACAGCCACGCGCATGTATCAGCATACGTTAACGTACCAGGAGCTGTACCACTCAGTTCGCGTATTTGCAGGAGCACTGCAGAAAAAAGGGATTAAAAAAGGAGATCGTGTAGCAATTATGCTGCCAAATTGTCCGCAATATATAATAAGCTATTTTGGCATTATAGCAGCGGGCGGCATTGTCACTCAGGTCAACCCCATGCTTGTCGAACAAGAACTAAAGCATATTTTACACGATTCCGGCGCAAAAAAAATAATTCTACTCGATGATTTTTATACGAGACTTCAAGAGATAAGGAATCGTGTTGAGATAGAAGAAGCGATAACCGTCAGCTTGCAAAAACCTTTTGTTCCTACATCACCAGACCTTTCCTTCTTAGATTTTCTAACCATTAAGCATGAATTTAATCAGCCGGTCATCCATCCAGCACACGATATTGCTGTTCTTCAGTATACGGGAGGAACGACCGGACCATCTAAAGGTGCGATGCTTACACATACAAACATTTACACAAACGCAGTTCAATCATACGAAATATTTAAGCATGATATTGAATTAGGAAAAGAAAAATGCTTAACCGTTATTCCATTGTTTCACGTATTTGGCATGACTTCCTGTATGCATTTATCAATTCTTTGCGGAAATGAAATATTGCTATTGCCGCGTTTTGATTTAGAAGAAGTACTAAATACAATCAAAAAAGAGCAGCCTAGTATTTTTCCTGGAGTGCCAACTATGTATGTCGCGATTACCAATCATCCGCGGGCAGAAGAATACAATATCGAAAGTATTCGCATCTGCAACAGCGGCAGTGCGCCAATGCCTGTTGAGCTGATGAAAGAGTTCGAACGAAAAACGGGTGCTAAAGTGTTAGAAGGGTACGGCTTATCAGAAGCGTCCCCCGTTACCCATTGCAACCTGCCGTTTTGTGAACGAAAGCCAGGCACAGTCGGACTTGGCGTTCCGCAAACTGCTTATAAAATTGTAGACGTGGCTACAGGAACAAAAGAACTGCCAAGAGGAGAGCTTGGAGAAATAGTGATTAAAGGCCCTCAAGTTATGAAGGGCTATTGGAATCAGCCTGAAGAAACAGCTCACGCGCTTAGAAACGGCTGGCTGTACACAGGAGATATTGGACAGATAGACGAAGATGGGTATTTATCCATTGTTGATCGCAAAAAAGATATGATTATTGCGAGTGGTTTTAATGTGTATCCTCGAGATATTGAAGAAGTTTTATATGAGCACAGCCACATTAAAGAAGCCGTTGTCATTGGCGTTCCGCATCCTTACAGAGGAGAAACAATTAAAGCGATTTTAGTAGTGAAAGAAGGAAAATCTCTTTCTGAAGAAGAGCTTACTTCTTATTGTCGACATCATCTTGCAGCTTACAAAATTCCGCGAATCTTTGAGTTTCGCGCTGAGCTTCCTAAGACCAATGTAGGGAAAATTTTACGAAGAGCACTGCGAGAAGAAGTGGTGAAAGAAACGATGTAAAGAAGCTGAACATAAACAAACTTTTTCAAAAGCTCCCTCTAAGCCATGGTATAATTTGTGAAAATGAGAAAAGACAGAGAGGGTTTGACGATGAAAGATTTGATGATGGAACGAAGCATTCAGCTTTTTGCTCAAAAAGGTTTCAAAGAAACGTCTATTCAAGATATTGTAAATGAATTAAACGTCACAAAAGGAACGTTTTATTATTATTTTAAAAGCAAGCAAGAGCTTTTAATGGATATTCACCTTCAATATATTGAAAGATTAATAGAAAACCAAGAGACGATTCTTGCAGATAAGACAATATCTTATCCTGAAAAGCTGCACAGCATTATTTTTAAACTTGTTCATGATATTGAGAAAGAAGGTCTTCGAGCTAAAGTGTTTTTTCGAGAGATGCGTCATTTGAGTGAAGAACACTTACAGCAAATCATTCCAAAGCGCGATCGTTTTAAAGAAAACGTACAGGAAATTATTGAAAAAGGAATGGAAGCAGGGCAGTTCCGTTCAGATGTGCCTTCAGATATCGTGACGCTAGGCATATTAGGAATGACAAATTGGAGCTATTTTTGGTTTCAGCCGGATGGTGAAAAGTCAGATCGAGAAGTTGCGGCTATTTTTTATAAGATGTTAATGAAAGGTATTCAGTCACAGTAGCTGCTAGGCTGGACAGTGCTCGTAAAAGGTGGGAAAGTATAAGCTCTTTCTCTCCTTTTATATTAAAAGGAGGCTATAACATGAATAGTAAAGATATACAGCGTATTGCTGTCATTGGCGCAGGACAAATGGGACATCAAATTGGTATGCTTTGTGCACTTGGAGGATATGAAACAATTATTCAAGATATGAATGAACAATCACTCATAGAGGCAAAAAATAAGCTGGAAGCAATTATAGACAAGTGGGTTCACAAAGGCAAAATTTCCTCTGATGCTAAAGAAGCCGCATTTCAAAGGTTGTCTTTTACAAGCACATTAAAGGAAGCGGTTTCAAGTGCTGATTTTGTGATTGAAGCTGTTGTAGAAAAGTTAGATGTAAAACAAAGCGTCTTTAAAGAAATAGATGAGTACGCACCAAGTCACGCCATTTTAGCATCGAATAGTTCAACAATTGTTAACTCGCTTATTGCAAGTGCAACAAACCGTCCAGAGCAAATCGTTAACATGCATTTCTTTTTTCCTCCTCTTGTAATGGACTGCGTAGAAGTTGTGATGAGTGAAAAGACAAGTGAACAAACAGCTCAAACGACAATGGAAGTTTGCAAGCAAATTAATCGCACAGCAGTCCTTCTGAAAAAAGAAATCTCAGGTTTTATTGCCAATCGAATTTTAGGAGCGCTGCAAAAAGAAGCCGTTTTCCTTTACGAAAATGGATACGCAGATTTTGAAGACATTGATACGATTTGCAAAAAAGCGCTCAATCACCCGATCGGTCCTTTTGAATTGATGGATCTCTCAGGAATTGACGTCGGATATTTTGTGATGCAGCAGCGCTATAGCGAAACAGGGGACCCTGAGGACAAGCCAGCTGCGTGCATAGAAGAAAAAGTTCAAAAAGGCGAGCTTGGACGCAAAACAGGAAAAGGTTTTTACACATACCACACACAGGGAGTGAAGCAATGATGAAAAAATTTGTACGTATTGAAAAAGAAGAGAAAACAGCTATTGTAACCATTGATAATCCGCCTTTAAATGTAATGAGCCAGGCTGTTGTGCAGCAGCTTGAAGAAACGTATGAAGAGCTTAGTAAAGATCCTGATGTCATTACAATCATTTTAACGGGAGCGGGCGACCGGGCGTTTATGGCTGGAGCTGATATTAAAGAATTTCCACAGCTAATGGGACAAAGCGGTATTAAAGAAGAGTTTATGAAAACCCATCGTGTTTTGCAAAAACTTGAAAACATTGAAAAACCAACAATTGTCGTGTTAAACGGTTTAACGTTTGGGGGAGGGTGCGAACTTTCACTAACCGCTGATATACGCATTGCCGAAGAACATGCTCAAATCGGTCTTCCGGAAGTGAAGCTCGGATTGTTTCCCGGAGGCGGCGGAACTCAGCGTCTTCCGCGCGTAATCGGCGCATCTAAAGCTAAAGAATGGATGTTTGCCGGCAGTCCTGTTTCGGCGGAAGAAGCACTTCATGCAGGCTTTGCCAATCATGTAACGCCTAAAGGAAAAGGGCTCGAAAAAGCAAAAGAGCTGGCTAAGAAATTTAACCGTCACTCTCTTCCGTCACTTTCTCGAATTAAGGCAGCGGTAAACGAAGGAATGAATCGTACACTATCTGAAGGTCTTGAACTTGAGGCAGAGCTGTTTGAAGAAGTCTTTCAAACAGAAGATATTAAAGAAGGAGTATCAGCATTTATTGAAAAGCGTCCCGCTGTTTTTTCACATAAGTAAAGGAGGAGAAAACCATGTATGAAACACAGGTCAAAGTGCGTTTTTGCGAAACAGACGCACTCGGTCACATTAACAATACGAGCTATTTCATTTATTTAGAAGAGGCACGCATTGCTTTTTTTGAAGAAATGGGAGCATCCATGCATACAGAAAAGTGGGAGTATATTTTAGCGTCTACTAAATGTGATTTTGTTGCGCAAGGATATTTTAATCAAGTGTTAATGATTAAAACCTTTGTATCTAATGTCGGCAATAAAAGCTTTACAATTGGTCATGAAATTACCGACAGCAAGACGGGATCGCTGATTGCCAAAGGAGAAGCTGTCATCGTGTACTTTGATTTTGATGCACAAAAAAGCGTTTCTATTCCAGCGGATATTAAGCAGTTTTTGATGAATTATAAAGTAGCTGTTTAACTATAAAAAAGCAGGTGGTAAAAGAATGTCACAAATCATTCCCGTACGAAAAGGAGAGGAATTAAACACGGAAAAACTGCATCAGTTTCTCCGTGTTTCGATTCTTGATTTACCTAAAGAGCCTCTTGTAATCAAGCAATTTGGATCAGGTGCGTCCAATTTAACCTACGCTCTTTCAGTCGGAGAGTGGGAGGCGGTGTTGAGACGCCCGCCATTTGGGCCAGTTGCGCCAAAAGCGCATGACATGGAAAGAGAATACAAGATTTTATCTGTTTTATCGAAGTCGTTCCCTCTCGCTCCTAGGCCGTATGTGTTTTGTGAAGATGAGACGGTGGTCGGAAAATCCTTTTTTTTAATGGAGCGAAAGCACGGTGTTCTCATCGACACAGCGTTTCCAAAAGAAGTGAAAGAAACGAGCCAACTTTGCCGTCGTATTTCAGAACAAATGGTGGATGTCCTTGTTCAGCTTCATGATGTTCCTTATAAAGGCACGCTCCTTGAAGAAATCAGCAAGCCTGAAGGTTTTTTAGAACGTCAAGTACACGGCTGGATTCATCGTTATGAAAAATCAAAAACAAGTGACATACCGGAAGTAGAAGCACTAAAGAAATGGTTGACCACACACATCCCCACTTCACAGCATCCAACCATTATTCACTATGATTATAAGCTTAACAATACGTTATTTTCACCGGATGGAAATAAAATTGTAGGATTATTTGACTGGGAAATGACAACCGTTGGAGACCCGCTTTCTGATTTGGGAGTGGCGATGAGCTATTGGATGGAAGACAGCGACCCTGAACTTTTAAAAAGAGGATTGGGGAACCCACCTGTTACTGTGCAAAAAAGCTTTTATTCCCGTCGAGATTTTGTGGAAGCGTATGCTAAAAAAAGCGGACGAGATGTGTCACACATTGACTTTTACCTGAAGTTTGCGTACTTCAAACTTGCTGTCATTTGTCAGCAAATTTATTACCGTTATAAAAAAGGCCAAACAAATGACAAACGGTTTTCACAATTTGGAGAGTATGTAAAAACGCTGATTATTCATGCTCTGCATACAGAACGCAGGCATATATGAAAAGAAAAGTTCACGTAATACTCAAAAAAGAAGAGCTTCTTGCCAAAAAGCTAGAAGGAAAAACGGTCGTTATATTTGACATCTTATTGGCTACTTCAACAATTGCGGCTGCTTTACAACAAGGAGCAATAGAGGTTATTCCCGTAAAAAACGAAGAAGAAGCGCGCAATAAAGCAAAAACGTATAAGCCTGATGAAATTGCGCTTGTAGGCGAATATAGAGGGAAAACGATTGAAGGCTTTTTTGATCCAAGCCCCAGCACGATAAAGCAGCATGTTCAAGATAAAACGGTTATTTTGTCCACCACTAATGGAACGGTGGCCATTCATAACGCTGAAAAAGCAAAACATGTCTATGCAGCTTCACTGTTAAACGGAGAAGCGGTTGCCAGTGCTGTTTGTCAACCAAGTCAAGATGAAACTGTTTTATTGGTTTGTTCAGGTTCATCCGATCGCTTCTGTCTAGAAGATTTATATGGAGCGGGGTACTTTATAAGCTGTCTTCTGCAACTAAAAACATTTTATTTAACGGATGCTGCAAAAGCCGCACTGCTTTTGTATAAGGCTTATGAGCATTCATCTCTTGAAATATTGAAACACTCAGCCGTAGGAGAAATGCTCACTCAGTATGGCTTTCTAGACGAAATTGGCTTTGTAAGCCGGAAAAACGTCTATTCTGTAGTTCCTAAGGTAGTGAAGAAAAAGCTAGTAAACGGGGAGGAAATGATATGTCTGAAATGAAAACCGAAGCAAAAGGCGGATCATTTTTACTTAAAAAAACATCTGCGCAGCACGTCTATACATCTGAAGACTTAACGGATGAGCATCGTATGATCGCTCAGACAGCAAAGCAGTTTATTGAAAAAGAAGTCGACCCTTACCACAGTGACATTGAGCAGCAAGATTTTGATAAAGTAGTAGAATTGATGCAAAAAGCAGGCGAACTCGGACTTCTTGCTCACAGTATTCCAGAAGCATATGGAGGACTAGGTCTTGATAAAGTAAGCAAAGGACTCGTCGGTGAAATCATCGGCCGGACAAGCGGATATGGAGTCGCTCATTCTAATCATACATGCATTGCGACACTTCCTATTACGTATTTTGGTACCAAAAAGCAAAAAGAAAAATACTTGCCCAAATTGGCAAGCGGTGAATATATTGGCGCCTACTGTTTGACAGAGCCAGAAGCTGGTTCTGATGCTCTTGCAGCCCAAACAAAAGCCGTATTAAATCCTGAAAAAACGCATTATGTATTAAATGGAACGAAGCAGTACATTACCAATGCTGCCTTTTCAGATACGTTCATCACATATGCAAAAGTAGACGGAGAACATTTTACCGCTTTTATTGTAGAAAAAGATTTTGAAGGACTGTCTCTCGGGCCAGAAGAAAAGAAAATGGGGATTAAAGGGTCGTCTACTCGCCCGGTTATTTATGAAGATTGTTTAGTACCCGTAGAAAACGTACTTGGACAAGTAGGAAGAGGTCACTTAATTGCGCTGAACGTTTTAAACCTTGGACGTTTTAACTTAGGTTCTGCATGTATGGGCGCAGCGAAATATGCGTTTGAACTTGCTTTAGGTTATACAAAAGAACGCAAGCAGTTTAAAACAGCTATTGCGGAATTTAACGCTTCAAAAGAAAAAATAGCAAAAATGGCGGCTCGTATTTTTGCATCTGAATCTATCCAGTACCGTACAGCTGGTTTACTAGAAGAGGCGCTTGGTGGACTATATGAAAGTGAAAATCATAAGTTAGTAGCTAAACAGCTGGCTGAATTTGCAATGGAATGTTCAGTGTGTAAAGTGTATGGATCGGAAACTCTTGATTTAATTGCCGATGAATCGCTGCAGCTTCATGGCGGAGCAGGATTTATTCAAGAATATAAAATTGAACAAGTATACCGTGACTCACGCATCAATCGTATTTTTGAAGGTACAAATGAAATCAACCGCCTTTTGCTTCCAACTCAGCTTCTAAAAAAAGCAGGCAAAGGAGAAATAGAGCTGAACAAACGAGTAGAACATGCCGTTAGTGAATTGATGAGCGGTCAGTGGGAAATATCTTCAAATGAACTTCTAGCACGAGAAAAGCAGGCTGTTATTACAACAAGGCATTTATTTCTTGCATTGCTAGGAACAGCATTCCAAACGTTTCAGAAAAATCTAGCGCAAGAACAAGAAACGCTGATGAAACTAGCAGAAATTGCTATTGGGCTATTAGCTATGGAGTCATCTGTGCTGCGCGTGGAAAAAGCTGTAACCAGAAATGGAGAAGAAAAAGAAACGTTAAAAAGCAAGCTCACAGCAACAGTTGTTAGTGAAACGCTCTTTGAAATTGAAAAGCAGGCTCGACAATTAATAAACGGGATGTTAACGGGTGAAAAACACCGACAGTACCGCACAATTCTTGGAAAATGGATGAATGATTTGCAAAGTGAAGGAGAGTTCATGCGCAATCGAGACATCGCCCGTGAATTTATCGACAGCGGACGATATGTTGTATAAGGAGGGATATTATGCTGCGTTTTGAAGGGCAAATAGCTGTTATTACAGGAGCTGGAAGCGGCATTGGAGAAGCGACCGCTCAAAGAATGGCGAAAGAAGGCGCTCGCGTCATTCTTGTCGGGCGAACGAAAGAAAAACTAATACAGGCTGCATCCGCTATTGACACACGGTGTGAACGAAAATGTACAGATATTTTCCCAGCTGATGTAACGCAAGAAGAAGACGTCAAAGAGCTTGCTGAGTTTATAAAAGAAAAGTACGGACAAATTCATTTATTAATTAATAACGCAGGCGGATCTGTTAATTCCACAATCAAAGAAACAACGCTTGAACAGTGGAAACAGGTGCAGGACGTCAATTTAACAAGCGTATTTCTTGTAACAAAACATTTGATTCCTATTTTAACTGAAGAAATAGCAGAAAATCGATCTATTGTTAACATCGCTTCTCTTTCAGGACATAAAGCAGGTGCGCAAATTCCCCACTATAGCGCTGCTAAAGCTGCTTTAATCAACTTTACAAAAGCAATGGCATTTGAATTAGCACCTCACGGAATCAGAGTAAACTCTGTGTCTCCTGGATTCGTAGAAACACCTTTAACACAGCCTGGACTTGAAAATGAGCGCTTCACTAAGGCAATCGAAAAAAATACGGCTTTAAAACGTGTAGGTAAACCAGATGAAATTGCAAATGTTATTGCTTTTGTAGCGTCTAAAGAGGCATCGTATATGACGGGAAGTGATTTATTAGTAGACGGCGGGTGGCTTATCGTTTAATACAAAGCAAAGAGGAGGAAGTCGAAATTATGAGTGATTTAGTAGTAGAAAAGCAGGGGACTATTTTATCTTTAACGTTAAATCGACCGGATCGTTTAAATGCATTCAGTGAGGAAATGATTGAAAAGTTAACAGCTGAAATAAAACAGGCACAAAGCGATGAGTCTATTAAAGTGGTTATATTAAATGGAGCGGGGCGCTCGTTTTCTGCCGGAGGCGATGTGAAAACGATGGGCCAAGCATCGGGAGCTGATGTTTATGAACATATCGGCCGTTTAAATGAATGTATTTTAGCGATGCAAAATCTAGAGAAGCCAATTATTTCAGCAGTTCATGGGTTTGCAGCAGGAGCTGCTTTTAATTTAGCTCTTGCCTCTGACTTTATCATCGCATCACAAGAAAGCCGATTTGTATTAAGCTTTTCTCAAGTGGGATTGATTTCAGATGGAGGAGGTCTTTACTTTCTCACAAAAGTCGTTGGCCCCCACAAAGCTAAAGAACTGCTATTTTTAGCAGAGCCTCTGGATGCCGATACGGCTTACAAAGCCGGTTTTTTGAACCGTGTAGTGCCGTTAGATCAGTTGAAAGATGAGGTTACGTCTTTTGCAAGCCGTTTATCACAAGGGCCAACGAAAGCGTACGGAAAAATGAAAAAAATCGTCAACGATTCATTCCATTTAACGCTAGAACAAGTGCTTGAACAAGAAAGGCTAACGCAAGTTCTTATGGTAGAAACGAGGGATCATCAAGAAGGAATATCTGCATTTAAAGAAAAAAGAAAGCCACTATTTCAAGGGAAATAAGAGGGGGATATAAAAGATGAAAGCTATTCAATTCACGCAGTATGGAGGGCCTGATGTTCTGCAAGTTATCGATATTGCACGCCCTGTACCTAAAAAGAAAGATGTGCTCATTAAAGTTGCGGCAATTGGCGTTAATTATGCCGACGCTGCGCGGCGCGAAGGAGCATATGTAGTCGAAACGCCGCTGCCTTTTATTCCAGGCTCTGAAGTAGCAGGCGAAGTGGTTGAAGTAGGCGAGGATGTACAAGGGATAAAAGTAGGTACAAAAGTCGTGACACTGCTGGGATCTAATCGAGCAACAGGATACGCTGAGTACACGCTGGCAGATTCAAGAGGCCTTATTCCGTTGCCGGAGAATGTGGATTTAACACAGGCCGTTGCTTTGCCTCTTCAAGGACTAACGGCTTATCATATTTTAAAAACAATGGGTCGCCTTGAAAAAGGAGAAATCGTCATCGTTCATGCAGCAGCAGGCGGCGTCGGAACCTTAGCTGTTCAGCTTGCGAAAATTTTTGGAGCTGGAAAAGTTATTGCTACAGCGAGCTCTAAAGAAAAGCTTGAGCTTGCAAAAAATCTTGGAGCCGACGAAGTGATTAACTATACAGAAACAGGCTGGGAAAAACGGATTTTAGAAGTAACAGAAGGAAAAGGAGCCGATATTATTTTAGAAATGGTAGGAGGGCATATATTCTATGAATCTCTTCAATGTCTTGCACCATTTGGACGCCTCGTTTTTTACGGAATGGCTAGCGGAAAATCTGTAAAGTTTAACCCTGCTCGCCTGATGGAAAAAAATCAGTCGGTTCTCGGCTTTTTCTTACCTCAAATGATGGCAAAACCAGCACTTTATCAGCAAAGCCTGCATGAGCTATTAAACTACGTGAATTCCGGTCAGTTAAAATTAATGCTGGGCGGTACATTTTCACTTGAAGAAGCAGCAGATGTACATCGTCTGCTTCAAGGAAGAAAAACGACCGGAAAATTAGTGTTAGTTCCTTAATAAAACAGCTTCCGTCTCTAATAGGGATGGAAGCTGTTTTAGTTTAAAAAATTGGCTTTCGCCTGCCAAATTTTTAAAAACCGCTTAATAATTCGGCATAAAAATCAGTACTTTTTACTAATTTCTTCTATATTTTAACACTGGCATGGAAGTTGCATAATAAGTGTTTGAACATATAAAGGAGGAATTGAATATGGTGAGAAATGGAACGGACCGCGTGAAGCGGGGAATGGCAGAAATGCAAAAAGGCGGCGTTATCATGGACGTGATTAATGCAGAACAGGCAAAGATTGCAGAGGTAGCAGGCGCTGTTGCTGTTATGGCGTTAGAGCGTGTTCCAGCTGATATTCGTGCAGCAGGCGGCGTGTCTCGTATGGCAGACCCAACAATTGTTGAAGAAGTGATGAACGCTGTATCCATTCCAGTTATGGCAAAAGCCCGAATCGGCCATATTGTTGAAGCACGCGTGCTAGAAGCGATGGGTGTAGACTACATTGATGAAAGTGAAGTACTTACTCCAGCTGATGAGGAATATCACCTTAACAAAAGTACATTTACGGTTCCATTTGTATGCGGATGCCGTGATTTAGGGGAAGCAGCAAGACGAATTGGTGAAGGTGCTTCGATGCTTCGTACAAAAGGCGAACCAGGAACAGGAAATATCGTGGAAGCAGTGCGTCATATGCGCCAAGTCAACGCTCAAGTACGTAAAGTGGTAGGCATGGATGAAGACGAGTTAATGACAGAAGCCAAACTATTAGGTGCCCCCTATGAGCTATTACTGCAAATTAAACGTGAAGGCCGCTTACCGGTTGTAAACTTTGCAGCAGGCGGCGTAGCAACACCCGCGGACGCAGCGTTAATGATGCAGCTTGGAGCAGACGGCGTGTTCGTTGGATCAGGAATCTTTAAATCCGACAACCCTGAAAAATTTGCTCGAGCAATCGTTGAGGCAACAACGCATTATCAAGATTATGAACTCATTGCAAGCTTGTCAAAAGGGCTAGGAAGTGCAATGAAAGGAATTGAAATTTCATCATTATTACCAGAAAATCGTATGCAAGAACGCGGCTGGTAATAAGTAATAACTTTTAAACTTAGTTAGGAGAATGATCATGGGGAAATATACAATAGTCGATAAAGAAACGTGTATTGCGTGCGGCGCATGCGGAGCTGCGGCACCTGATATTTATGATTATGATGATGAAGGAATTGCGTTCGTTATCCTTGATGATAATCAAGGCACTGTTGAAGTGCCCCAAGAGTTAGAAGACGATTTAATAGATGCGTTTGAAGGCTGTCCAACAGAGTCCATCCGTATAGCAGATGAAAAGTTTGATGGAGATTCGAATAAATTTCAATAAAGCCGAATAAATAAAAAAATAGAAAGTTTTTTTAAAAGAAAAGAAGGATTTTGTCTAGAAAAGGCGAAATGTTAGTTGTGTAAGAACATATCTTTTTAAAAATGAAAGCACTTACATAACTAAAAGCATATGAGTTAGTCTCATTTGACCTTTCAGAATTATTAGTGTAAATGTGCGGAGTAATTAAATAGTTTTTAAAAGGAGATTAAGGGGCATGCAAATACTGAATACAGTCATTGTGACAGGATATGCAAAAGCTCCACAGGGAACTTCCATGTATGAAATGTATAAGCATGCGGGAATTGTACTAGAAGTGGATCTGACAGAGCATAAAATTGTAAATGCTGAGTTTACGTTTATTACGGAGCTGACGCAAAATTTTTTCCGGAAGCTGCTTATTGGTTACTGCCTTGCAGATGGAATTGAACCTCTTATTGAACGTATTCAAAATTATTATTTTGCTCCATCTCAACAGGCGATTATCGTAGCGCTTCAGGCTGCAATCCAACGTTACTGGGATAATGTGAATCAAAAAATTACATAGCGTTTGGTTAGAATAAAGTGAGAAGACAACCTCTTTTCATGGTCTTATTAAAACCAAGCAGACACACACGCTTTACAAAGAATGGGGGACGTTCCTGTTTCTTTGGGGAGTCATTGTGTCCTGCTTGGTTTTTTTCGTGTAAAGCGCTGTGAAATATAAAAAGAAAAGGAGGAAACAAAATGAACAAAATCATCACGCGCGAAGAAGCAGTAGGAAAAATAACTGATGGCGCACGCATTATGGTAGGTGGATTTGGTCTTGTAGGAAGCCCGCTTAGTCTAATTGAGGCGATTGCCAAATCAAACCTTAAAGATTTAGAGATTATTAGTAATAACCTCGGTGAACCTGGAAAAGGATTGGGTATATTGGTTCAAAGAAAACAAGTAAAAAAAGCTATAGGTTCGTATTTCACTTCCAATCCTGAAGTTGTGCATGCCTATCAACAACAAGAACTTCAAGTGGAGCTTATCCCGCAAGGAACAATGTCCGAGGCTATTAGAGCAGGAGGTGCGGGCATTGGAGGATTTTACACGCCTGTGAGCGTAGGGACTCAGCTCGCTGAAGGAAAAGAAGAACGAGTATTAAAAGGAAAGAAATATGTTTTGCAAGAATCGCTGCACGCAGATGTAGCGCTTATAAAAGCTAAAAAAGCAGACCGACTCGGAAATCTTATTTACAGCAAATCAGCAAGAAACTTTAATCCAATGATGGCAACGGCCGCTGATATCGTGATTGCTGAAGTAGAAGAAGTGGTTGAAGTTGGACAAATTTCTCCTGAAGAAATTATCACTCCTCATTTATACGTTACTTATATCGTAGTGAAAGGAGAAAAATAAGATGAACGTCAAACAATATATTGCTGGGCGCGCTGCAAAAGAGCTTTGTCAAGGAGATGTAGTGAACTTAGGGATAGGGATTCCTACTTTGGTTGCTAATTATATTTCACCCGATGTTCACGTGTTTTTACATTCAGAAAACGGAATTCTCGGCGTTGGCCCTACTCCTGAAGAAACCTATATAGATCCAGAGCTTGTGAATGCTGGGAAGCTTCCCGTCACGGTCTTGGAAGGTGCCTCATTTTTTAACAGCGCTGATTCTTTTGCGATGATACGCGGAGGTCATGTGAATGTATCCATTCTTGGAGTGCTTCAAGTAGATGAAGCAGGGCGAATTGCGAACTGGGCTGTCCCTGGGAAAAGTGTTCTTGGCGTAGGAGGAGCAATGGATTTATTAGAAGGATCGAAAAAAGTGATTGTGACGACTCTTCATACGAATAGTCAAGGAGAGTCAAAGCTAGTTAGGAATTTAACCTATCCGCTTACTTCAGAGCGACGAGTCGATATGATTATTACGGAATTAGCTGTCTTTTCGGTAACCCATCTTGGTCTTGAACTTCTTGAAACAGCTCCGGGTGTTTCTTTAGAGGAAGTAAAACAAAAAACAGAGGCTTCTTTTCATGTTTCTAAATTATTTAATAAAAACAATGAGGTGACGGCATAATGGCAGTGATTGTAAATGCATTTCGAACCCCTATTGGAAAGTTTGGCGGTTCGCTTGCAGATACGCTTCCAGAAGAACTAGTCTCTCTTGTGATGAAAAACAATTTGTCTTCAGCGGGATATACTTCAGAGATTGTTGATGAAATCATTGTCGGACAGACGAAACAAAGCGCTCATGCTCCTAATATAGCGAGAGTAGCCGGGCTGAGAGCTCAATTCTCTGAACGTATTCCAGCTTATACCGTGCACCGCCAGTGCGGTTCAGGCATGCAGGCTGTAATGAATGGAGCTATGTCCATTTTATCAGGTCAAGCCGAAGTGGTATTAGCCGGAGGAGCGGAAAGCATGTCTCAAGCACCGCACTATACGGTAGGCACTCGTTTTGGTTTTCACGTTGGTGATTTAACACTCTATGACTCTAATACAGAAAGTCAGCCAAAATCACAGCCTGAAACGCTATACGGAACGTTTACAATGGGACAGACGGCGGAGTGGCTTGCTGAAAAGTATAGCATTAGCCGTACGGAGCAGGACGAGTTTGCTTTTTATAGTCAGGAAAAAGCTAGGCGGGCTATAGAACTTGATTTGTTCGAAGAAGAAATTATACCGGTTCCTGTAAAAGAAGGAATGAGGCATTTTGCAACAGATGAATTTCCTCGTCTTACTAGCAAAGAAAAGCTTGGTACGCTTAAGCCCGTTTTTCAAAGAAATGGAACGGTGACAGCTGGAAATTCATCCGGCAGAAACGATGGCGCTTCAATGATGCTGTTGATGTCGGAAGAAAAAGCTGAGCAGCTTGGATTAACGCCTATGGCAAAGATTGTGTCGTTTGCCGCAGCCGGCGTCTCTCCAAAGGAAATGGGAATTGGCCCCGTTTCTGCTTCGCAAATTGCTTTAAATAAAGCTGGTTTAAGCTTAGGTGATATGGACTTGATTGAATTAAACGAAGCATTTGCCGCTCAAAGTATTGCTTGCTTAAGAGAATGGGACATCACATCAGAAAAAGTGAATGTAAACGGAGGAGCGATTGCTCTTGGACACCCTTTAGGCTGCTCCGGGGCAAGAATCATCACAACTCTGTGTCATGAACTCCACAAGCAAAAAAGACGATACGGCCTGGCTACTATTTGCGTTGCAGGAGGATTAGGAATGGCGATGGTGGTGGAAAGATGGACGAAATAAAAAGAGATTATGTTTTTCATAGAGATTTAACAAAAAAGTATCCAATGATTACGCATGGTGAAGGAAGCTACTTAATAGATGAACAAGGAAAAAAGTATTTAGACGGCTGCTCCGGCGCCGTGGCGGCAAACTTAGGGCACGGCATTGCGCAAATAGCCGAGGCGATGGCGGAGCAGGCAAAAAAAGCGGCGTTTGTTCATACATTACGTTTTGAAACGGATGTTTTGCATAAACTTGCAGGCAAAATTGGAGAAATGGCGCCGCTTCATTTAAACAAAGTCTATTTTACATCAGGAGGATCAGAAGCAAATGAAAGTGCATTAAAATTAGCAAGGCAATATCACAGGGATGCCGGAAAGATGCAAAAACACATCGTAATCGGAAGGTGGCAGTCTTACCATGGAAACACGATAGGGGCACTATCAGCTGGAGGAGACGTAAAAAGACGATATCCTTATACACCTAATCTTTTACATTTTGCGCACGTCTATTCGCCGTATTGTCATCGCTGTCCGTATAATCGCAATCAAGAAGACTGCGTGGCAAATCAAAACTGGAGCTGCATCACCGATATTGAACGCACCATTTTAGAGCTTGGTCCAGAAAATATTTCAGCTTTTATCGCAGAGACCATCGTAGGAAGTCAGCAAGGAGCTGTTGTACCTCCGCTTGACTATTTCAAAAAAGTACGTGAGCTCTGCAGCCGTTATGACATTCTTTTGATTGTTGATGAAGTGATGACAGGCTTTGGGAGAACGGGAACTGATTTTGCAGTGGAACAATTCGGAATCGAACCGGATATTCTAACGTTTGGTAAAGGAGTTTCAGCAGGGTACGCTCCTTTAGGAGGAATGGTTGTCCATGACCGTCTGATTCAAGGACTGTTAGAAAATAGCGGCGGAAAATTCCTTCACGGCTATACGTACAGTGGACATCCTGTTTCGATAGCGGCAGGACTTGCTGCTTTGGACATGTATGAAGAAGTAAATATCCTTCAAAATGTAGAAACTCAAGGTGCGTATTTAATGGAATGTTTAGTAGCGCTGCAGCGCAAGCATCCGTATATTTCAGATATTCGCGGCCGCGGACTTTTAATTGGATTAGAACTAATGAAAGACGCCAATCAACAGATATTTTTCGAGCCAGGTGAAGCAGCCAGCGAAAAGCTCAATGAAATTTGTATGGAGCTTGGAGGCGTATTTTATCCAGGGTCCGGATCTATAGATGGACATAAAGGAGAACATATCATTATTAGTCCTCCTTTAAATATAACGAAATCAGAAGTTGATGAAATAGTGAGATTGCTAGATCATGCGTTTTCTATTTTTCATCAGCACATAAGAAAGGATGAGTCATATGAAAGTGCAAAATAAAACAGAAGAGCTTCAAATCAAAGGCAAAAAACATTTATCACCCGTGATGACAAGAGTAACAGAGCTTGTTATTGAAAAAGCGCACGGTGCGAAATTTTGGACAGCTGATGGCACGGAATATATTGATTTTGTATCAGGAGTAGCTGTCAATGCAGTAGGTCATACACATGAAAAGATGGTAGAAGCAATTAAAAAACAAGCAGATCAGCTGCTTCACCTCGGTTTAAATTACGGATACTACGAAACAGCTGTGAATTTGGCAGAAAAACTTGCGCAAATTACGCCAGGAAACTTAGATACGGTTTTCTTTTCAAACTCAGGCGCAGAAGCTATTGATGGAGCGCTTAAGTTAGCAAAAGCGGCCACTGGCAGACCAGGGATTATCGCTTTTGAAGGTTCTTTTCATGGCCGTACACTCGGAGCTACAGCTATTACGGCTTCAAGCTCCAAGTACCGAAGCTACTACGAGCCGATTTTGGGAGAAGTGTATCACGCGCCTTATCCGTATCCAAGTCAGCTTCCTAATATTGACGAGGAAGAAGCGGAAGCATATTGCTTAAATCAACTGCAAAAGCTGTTTGAACTGCGAGTGGATCCTTCACGCGTAGCGGCGATTGTTATTGAGCCAGTCATGGGCGAAGGAGGCTATTACCCTGCTCCTTCTAGCTTTTTACGCGCACTGAGAGACATAGCGAATGATTATGGCATTCTGCTTATCTTTGATGAAGTGCAAACGGGATTCGGGCGCACTGGAAAAATGTTTGCCGCGGAACATGCTGGAGTCACACCAGATATTTTAGTTTTAGCAAAAGCTCTTTCCGGTGGTATGCCACTAGGAGCGATTGTAGCAAGCCGAGAACTGCATGAGAAATGGCCAACAGCCGGACATGGTTCTACTTTTGGTGGAAATCCAGTATCGTGCGCAGCTGCTTTAGCTAACATTTCAATCATTGAAGAAGAAAAGCTTGTAGAGCGCAGTGAAAAAGTAGGTGCCGATATTGTGAAACGTCTTCAGCATTCTATCGGACATTTACCGGCTATTAAAGAGGTTAGAGGAATTGGCATGATGATTGGCATTGAATTTCATGTTGAAACAGCAGCTGCTTATGTTCCTGCCATTAAATCAAAAGCGCTGGAAAGAAGACTGCTTATCATGAACTGTGGAGTCAAAGGGCAAACCATTCGCTTAATGCTGCCGCTGAATATTGATAAAGACGTGCTGAATCAAGGGCTGTCTTTATTAGAAGAAGTCATCACAGAAGCAGTTTCAATTAACTAGCTTTTTAAATGAAAAGGAGGGTAACGATATGAGTCAAACTAAAACCGAACTGCTGCAAGGAGATTTATATATTAACGGCGAGTGGGTAAGTGAAGAGGAGCAAACCTATTTTAAAAGTATAAACCCTGCAACACAAGAGCTCGTCGGAATGTGCGCAGCCGCTACGGCTAGTCAAGTCGATGCTGCCGTAAACGCGGCTAGTAAAGCCTACAGCCACTGGAAAAATACATCTATTCCTGAACGTGCAGCATTTTTAACAAAAGCAGCTTTGCTTTTTGAAGACAGAAAAGAAGAGCTAGCTCAAGTGATGACAAAAGAAATGGGAAAACCACTGACAGAATCCATAGGGGAAGTTGGTGTCGTCATTGCAACAGCTCAGTATATGGCGGGAGAAGGAAGACGTTTGTTTGGCGAAATAGTGCCCGCTGGCTTTCCTGACCGAGATATAAAAATGGTGCGCGAACCGCTTGGAGTTGTGGCATGTATTACACCTTGGAACTTTCCTGTTTCTCTCGCTTCTTATAAAATGTTTGCTGCTTTAATTGCTGGCAACACGGTTGTTTGGAAGCCGGCTTCAGAAGTGGCGCTCTCAGCGAAGATTTTTATGGAAGTATTGCACGCTGCGGGGCTTCCAAAAGGAACGATTAACTTGCTTACAGGATCGGGCAGAATCGTTGGACAAAAGCTTGCTACGCACTCTGAAGTGAAAATCATCTCATTTACAGGTTCTACGGAAGTTGGTCAGCAATTAGCAGAAATGAGCAGCAAAACCTTAAAGCGTATTTCTTTAGAGCTAGGAGGAAAAAACGCGGTTATCGTATTAAAAGATGCCAATCTGGATAAAGCAGCAGAGGGAATCGTTAAATCAGCATTCACGACAACGGGTCAGCGCTGTACCGCAGCTAGCAGAGTCATCGTGGAGCGTTCAGTAAAAGAAGAGCTGTTGAAAAAAGTAATAGCTCTTACAGAAGAAATGAAGATTGGAAATGGTCTTGATGAAGGGGTTGCAATAGGACCGCTTGTTAATGAACAGCAGTGCCGTTTAGTAGAAGATTACGTACAAAAAGCGGTAGAAGAAGGTGGGAATATTGCGCTCGGAGGTCGTGCTTTATCAGAGTTAGGAACTTGTTATTACATGCCTACAATCATCGATAACGTCTATTCAAATCACACAATTGCTCAAGAAGAGATTTTTGGTCCCGTGCTTGCTTTTATTGAAGTAGATGGCTACGAAGAAGCAATGAGCGTCAATAATGGAACGGTGTACGGACTTTCCACTTCTATTTATACAAGCAGCTTGCACTATGCCAGCCGAGCTGCCAAAGACGCTGTTAGCGGATTAGTCTATATCAATAACGGAACATCTAATGCTGAAATGGGGGTAGCATTCGGTGGAATGAAAATGTCTGGCAACGGCCACAGGGAAGTTTCTCATCATGCATTTGATGTGATGACAGAATGGAAGTCTGTCTACACCAACTATTAATCTCGCACCTTAGCGAAAAGGAGGAGCACATGTCTTCATATCGCATTGGCATTGCCTTTTTTTATCATGAATCTCACAGCTTTAGTCCATTAAAAACAGAAATAGAACAGTTTGTACAAGAAGGATATTTTGTTGGAACGGAAATATATAAAGCATACTCAGGAACCAAAACAGAAGTAGGGGGATTTTTGGATGTATTAAAGCAAGAGAAGCAAGTAGAAATCGTTCCCCTTGTTTGTGCAGCTGCAATTCCGTCTGGGGTTGTATCTTCGGCAGCTTATTACACAATTGAAAAGCAAATGCTGCATATGCTTACTCACGCCGGCCCGCTAGATGGCTTATTAATCGCCTTGCACGGCGCAATGGTAGCAGAGCATCTTTTCGATCCGGAAGCTCATTTGTTAGGTCAAATAAGAAGCTGTATAGGAAATAACGTTCCTATTGCCACTACGCTCGATATGCATGCAAATGTCAGTGAAGATATGCTTACGTACACGTCGCTTCACTTTGGTTTTAAAACATATCCTCACGTTGATATGTATGAACAAGGAGTTAACGCTGCGCGAGCGCTTTTAACACAAGTAAAAGAAAGCGCTATCTATTATGCGTCTTTAAAAAAACTGCCCATGCTTTTGCCGTCGATTAATATGCGAACAGCAGAAGGGCCGATGAAAAAAATGATTGATCTTGCTAAGCAAGCCGAGCAAGAAGAAGACGTATACAATGTTTCCATTTTTGGAGGCTTTCCGTATTCTGATATTCCAATTGCGGGAGCAAGCGTGCTCGTAACAGCTTTGAATCCTGAAACAGCAGAAAAAACAGCAAATAGACTAGCTTCTCAGTTTTGGAGTATAAAAGAAGATTTTATCATGGATTTGCCTACCGTTGAAGAAGGTCTGCAAACAGCGTTAAAACGATCAAACGAACAGCCAATTGTGCTCGCTGATATAGCGGACAATCCTTTAAGCTGTGGAAGCGGTGATACAACAGAGCTTTTAGAATACATGCTGAAGCTAAATATGCCGGGGACACTGTTTGGAGGTCTTTATGACCCTGAATCTATTAAACAATGCGTGCAAGCAGGAGTTGGAAGCTACGTCTCTCTTTCCTTAGGAGGAAAAGTTTCTCCTGAGTTTGGAAAGCCCGTTGAAGTTGAAGCAAAGGTCATTGGCTTATCAGAAGGTGAGTTTTACAATTCGGGACCGTTTAATCAGCATTTAAAAGTAAATGTAAAAGGCGCAGCTCATATTCGAGTAGGAGAATTGGATATTTTGTTGATTGGAAGGCCGGTATCAGCAAACGACCCTGAACTTTTTCGCCATATCGGTATCGAGCCAGCAAGGAAAAAAATAATTGGTTTAAAAGCTAAAAATCATTTCAGAGCCGCTTTTGAACCGCTTGTAGGGTCTATCGTCTATGTGGATGCTCCAGGCTTAGCGTCAAATCGCTTAACGACCTTTAATTATCAGCACCTTCCAAGTCCAATATGGCCGCTGCAAGATGCAAAATATGAAAGTGAAAAAAGGAGGAAAGAAAAATGGATGCATTAAAAGAGCAGTATTATATCGAAGTCCCAGAGTCGTTAAGTCCCGCGCAGCAAAAAATGATGATTGAACTTGAAAAAGATGCGTTTCCGGGCATGGGAGCCGTTGATGAACAGACGCTTGTACCTTTAGCGCGCTACGGAAAGCTCATTCAATATTTCCAGGAAAATGACGCAAGGCCAATTGCCATTTGCGAGCTGCTTAGAGATTACAAAGATGTCACAAAAGCTTATATCTTTGGGTTCTACGTCCGCTCTGATAAACAAGGAAGCGGAATTGGACAGCTGTTCTTAGAAGAGATATTTTCGATTCTACAAAAAGATAATTTTGAAAGTGTTTGTTTGACTGTGAATGTAAAAAATGAAGGCGCTGTTAAGCTGTATAAAAAAATGGACTTTACGATTAAAGAAACGCGAGCAGGAGAGTTTGGCGAAGGAGAAGATCGCTATTATATGGTGCGGTCAATTTCTTAGTAGAACATCTATTCAAAAAATGAACCTTGGAGGGAATATAAAATGAAAAATACATTATATAAAGCAAGCAGACATTGGAAAGAAATCGAGCTTTGGAAAGATGTAACGGACGAGCAGTGGAACGACTGGGTATGGCAGCTGACAAACACGATTAAAACATTGGAAGATTTAAAGAAAGTCATAAATTTAACACCTCAAGAAGAAGAAGGTGTTAAAATTGCAACCAAAACGATTCCGTTAAATATCACTCCTTACTACGCATGGTTAATGGATGTGAACGATCCGAAATGTCCAATCAGAATGCAGTCCGTTCCTATTTCAGAAGAACTGCATAAAACAAGGTATGATTTAGAAGATCCGCTTCATGAAGATGAAGATTCACCGGTTCCTGGCTTAACGCACCGTTATCCCGACCGCGTCCTGTTTTTAGTTACAAATCAGTGCTCCATGTACTGCCGCTATTGTACAAGAAGACGTTTTTCAGGACAAATCGGAATGGGCGTTCCAAAAAAACAGCTGGATACAGCGATTAATTACATTGCAGCCAACCCTCAAATTCGTGATGTATTAATTTCCGGAGGAGACGGCCTATTAATCAATGACAATATTTTAGAATATATTTTGAAAAATTTGCGCGATATTCCGCACGTAGAAATTATTCGTATCGGTACAAGAGCGCCGGTGGTGTTCCCTCAGCGCATTACAGAAAATCTGTGCAACATCTTAAAGAAATATCATCCGGTTTGGCTAAATACGCACTTTAACACATCAATTGAAATTACAGAAGAATCAAAGCGTGCATGTGAAATGCTTGCGAACGTAGGAGTTCCAGTTGGAAACCAAGCGGTTATTTTAGCTGGAATTAACGACAGCGTGCCAATCATGAAGCAGCTTATGCATGATTTAGTAAAGATCCGCGTGCGTCCTTACTACATTTATCAATGTGATTTATCAGAAGGAATCGGCCATTTCCGTGCGCCAATCAGCAAAGGGCTAGAAATTATGGAAGGACTTCGCGGCCATACGTCCGGCTATGCAGTTCCTACGTTTATCGTGGATGCTCCTGGAGGAGGCGGTAAAATTCCGCTGCAGCCAAACTATATTATTTCTCAAAGCTCCAATAAAGTGGTGCTTCGAAACTTTGAAGGTGTTATTACGTCTTATCCAGAGCCGCAAAATTACCAAAGTGGAAGCGCAGAAGAATTTTATAAAAAAGTATATCCTGAAGTGTTTGAAAAATTTGAAAGCAATGGTGTTCTTTCGATTATCGATGATACAAAGTTCAACTTAACGCCAGAAGGTCTAAACCGTCTTGACCGCCGGAAAACGTATGATCAAAATCCAGAGCATAGCTCTTTAAAAGACAAGCGTGAAAAGCGCGATCAATTAAAAGAGAAAAAATTTGAAACGCAAATGAAAAAATACGAAACAGCGGGAGCGAAGGAGGAATAATATTGAAGTGCCAATGGTGCGAATCATATGAAGCCAAGGAGACGGATGCAACGGTTTATTGGGAGCTTCCTGACGGTACAAAAGCTATAGAAATTAAAGAGACGCCTTCCATTACATGTTCAGAATGTGGAATTACGTATCAAACAGACGAAACAGTTGGACACATTGAAGATCAACTGTTTTTAATCAACACCTCTGCCTTAGAAAAAAGTGTAACGTACGAACAGCTTATGAGCCTGCCTCGTCTATTAAAACGAAACTACTTTGATTTTTCAAAGTGAGCAATAAAGGATCCATCTCCTACTTTTTATAGGAGATGGATATTCTTATACGCTTTACGTTAAACATGTTCGCATAGTTCTTTTATGAAGGTGGGATAAGTATGGAAGCAGTCGATATAAATCGTAATGAAGAAGAAAAAAAACAGGACGATAAGCATGTAAAACGCCATTTAAAAGCTCGTCATATGACCATGATTGCCATTGGAGGTTCAATAGGAACTGGCTTATTTCTAGCCACGGGATCTTCCATCCAAACTGCTGGACCGGGAGGAGCGCTGATTGCTTACGGGGCTATTGGAATTATGGTTTATTTTCTCATGACTAGCCTTGGAGAAATGGCCACGTTTATGCCGGTATCAGGTTCTTTTTCAACATACGCCAGTCACTATGTAGACCCAGCTCTCGGGTTTGCGCTCGGCTGGAACTACTGGTTTAACTGGGCTGTTACGCTCGCTGTAGAAATAGCTGCTTCTGCTATTATCATGAAGTTTTGGTTCCCTGATGTGCCAAGTATTATCTGGAGCGCTTTGTTTTTAGGCTTAATTTTTTTACTTAATTTCCTATCTGTAAAAAGCTATGGAGAATCTGAATATTGGTTTGCTCTCGTAAAAGTAGTAACCATCATTGTATTTATCGGAGTGGGCCTTCTGACGATCTTTGGCATCTTCGGCGGTGAATATATCGGCTTTAAAAACTTTACATTAGAAGAAGCGCCGGTCAACGGCGGATTTCTGTCCGTACTAAGCATTTTCTTTATCGCGGGATTTTCTTTTCAAGGTACAGAGCTAGTCGGTATTGCGGCAGGGGAAAGTGAAAACCCTCAAAAAAATATACCAAAAGCCATTCGCCAAGTCTTTTGGCGCATCCTTCTATTTTATATTGCAGCCATTGCTGTAATCGGGCTTATCATTCCTTACACCAGTCCATCTCTTCTAGGAGGAGATGTGGATAACATTGCGGTTAGTCCATTTACGCTTGTTTTTGAAAAAGCAGGAATTGCTGCAGCTGCTTCGGTGATGAATGCTGTTATTCTTACATCCGTTTTATCAGCCGGAACATCTGGTTTATATGCTTCTACGCGAATGTTATGGTCAATGGCCAATGAAGGGCAAGCGCCTAAAGCGCTTCGGAAAATTAATCGTCGAGGAATTCCAGTAAATGCGCTTGTTTTAACCACTATTATTGGCGGTCTTGCCTTTTTAACATCCGTTTTTGGTGATCAAATGTATATGTGGCTTTTAAACGCTTCAGGTATGAGCGGATTTATTGCGTGGATTGGTATTGCCGTCAGCCACTATCGTTTCCGAAAAGCATATGTTGCTTCAGGACAAGATCTAAATGATCTAGCCTATAAAGCAAAATGGTTCCCTCTAGGACCTGTTCTTGCATTTGGAATGTGCCTCATTGTTATTTTAGGACAAAACTATCAAGCGGTACTTTCCGACAAAATTGATTGGTACGGCTTGACGGTCTCATACATCGGTCTGCCTCTCTTTTTAGCGACGTGGTGGGGATATAAAATAGCAAAGAAAACCAAGGTTGTGTCTTTGCATGAGTGTATTCAAAAAGAGGATAAGAAATAAAAAAAGGTGAGCCTTAGACAACAAGGCTCACCTTTTTACTTATAAAAATCATTCGTATCAGGCTTCATTCTATAGATAGCATAACACAAAAAGTGATTTTTTTCCAGTCTGGTTTTTATTTTGTTTATTGATAAAATTCAAGAATAGCACTGGAATCTGCACAATTATGGGAGGTTAAAACCTTCGTAACTTTAATAGGAAAAGGGGTTTGTGATGAGAATTTCAGAAGGTGTTGAAATGCTACAGTTGACTGCCAGAGCGTTTAATCAAGACATAACATTAAATCCTACATTAGTGTGGAATAACGAAGAAGCGATTTTAATTGATACAGGTATGCCTGGCCAAACCAATCAACTTAAAGAGGCGTTAAACGAATTAAATATGTCTATTGAACAGCTAAAAGTAATTCTTCTAACACATCAAGATTTAGATCATATAGGATGTGCGACTGATATACGAAATAATTCAGATAAAAATATCATCGTATATGCTCATGAATTTGATAAGCCGTACATTGAAGGAAAACTTCCGCTTATTAAAACGAATGCGAGCCGAATGAGTAACGAAGAACTAGCAGCTATACCTGATGAAATAAAATATTTATATAAAAACCCTCCCAAAGTTGAGGTAGATACAGTATTAAAAGAAGATCAACTGCTTCCATACTGCGGAGGTATTGAAGTTATTTTTACTCCCGGACATACGCCTGGGCATGTTAGTTTTTATTTAAGAAAATCAAAAACGCTGGTTGCTGGAGATGCTCTAGTATTGGTAAATGGAAAACTAATGGGACCTGTTAAACAAACGACCTTAAATATGGACCAAGCGGTTCAATCACTCGAAAAGTTTCTAAATTATGAGATTGAGCATGTTATTTGTTATCACGGAGGCTATTTTCAAGGCTGTCCGAAAGAAGCGATTTTAAGGATAAAAGAACACGTTGCAGAGAGACAAAGTTAAGATTAATAGAAACCAAAGGGGATGGATAAAATGTTTACACCAGCTATTAGCGTTCAAAAAATAAATGATAGCCTCATTATAAAATGGCAGATTGCACACTTTACGATTCCGTTAGAAGACATTCTTGAAGTAACGGAAGATGACACGTACGGAGGTAAAGAAGCGAATGCCATTCGAATTGGCCCTCCGTACGGAACAACTGACCGAATTTTTATTAAAACGACCAATAAAAACTATCTGTTATTTACTTCAAACGCACCGGCTATATTAAATGAAATACATTCATAACTACCATTACCAAATACGAGATATGTGGGAGAGAGAAAATTGAAGATTAGCCGTACTTTCGATGCTGATAAAATCGCCAAGCTTAATCAGTCTGTTCATCAACTGCATGTAGAATTATACCCCGAGCACTTTCAAGCATATGATTTTCAGAAGATACATGAATTTTTTAAGAAAGCGATGAAAAACGATAGATTTATCTTTCTTTTAGGAGAAGACGATGGAGAGCATGTGGAATTCGCTTGGCTAGAAATAAAGCAGTATTCAGAGACAGTGTTTAAAAAAGCTTACGAGTCAATTTATGTTCATCAAATAAATATCGCCGAACATTATAAAAACAAAGGGTTTGGTTCGAGTTTGATGAAAGAAATTTATAGTATTGCTCGTGAAAAAGAGATCACTACAATTGAGTTAGACTGTTGGAGTGACAATACAATTGCCGAGAGCTTTTACGAAAAAGAAGGCTTTGTTACGTATAGAAAAATGGTTTATAAAGAGCTTTAAAGAGAGCATTTACTTGCTCTCTTTTTTATGTCTAGGAAGCCATTTTCTTTATTTTAATCACTCAACAAAACAAAGTACGCGATTTGAGAACCTAACTCTTGAAAAATTTTTGTTTTACATTTATACTTACATTCTTGTTCGCGTAATGCGACAACTTACTTTATATTCAACTAGGAGGTATACAGATAGTATGGAAAGTTTCATTTATCATAATCCCACAAAATTAATCTTCGGAAAAGATCAGCTTCAAGCATTATCAGAAGAACTCCCGAAATACGGAAAAAATATTTTGCTTGTATATGGCGGAGGAAGCATTAAGAAAAACGGTTTATACGATCAAGTTCTTACGCTGTTAAAAGAGTTAAACGTAAATATACATGAGTTAGCGGGCGTAGAGCCAAATCCTCGACTATCTACGGTACGAAAAGGAATTGAAATTTGCCGAAATGAAAACATTGACTTCATGTTAGCAGTCGGCGGAGGAAGCGTTATTGACTGCACAAAAGCAATCGCTGCCGGAGCTGAGTATGAAGGCGACGTTTGGGATATTATTAACAAAAAAGTAACGGCTACAAAAGCACTGCCGTTTGGAACGGTATTAACGTTGGCAGCAACAGGTTCTGAAATGAATCCTGATTCTGTTATTACGAATTGGGAAACAAATGAAAAATACGTTTGGGGAAGCACCGTTACGCACCCTGTATTTTCTATACTAGATCCTGTGAACACGATGTCTGTTCCTAGAGATCAAACTATCTACGGCATGGTAGACATGATGAGTCATGTGTTCGAACAATATTTCCATAACGTGAAAAACACGCCTTTACAAGATCGTATGTGCTATTCCGTATTACAAACAGTAATTGAAACAGCACCGAAATTGCTAGAAGATCTGCAAAGCTACGAACATCGCGAAACGATTTTATATTCCGGAACAATCGCATTAAATGGAACACTTCAAATGGGATACTTTGGAGATTGGGCTTCACATACAATTGAACACGCGGTATCAGCAGTATATGACATTCCTCATGCGGGCGGTTTAGCAATCCTATTCCCAAATTGGATGCGACACGTTGTAGATCAAGATGTAACTCGTATGAAACGCGTCATGACAAGCATGTTTGATATTGAAACTGCAGGTAAAAGTGACAAAGAAATTGCGTTAGAAGGAATCGATAAGCTAAGCGCTTTTTGGTCAAGCCTTGGTGCACCTTCTCGCTTAGCAGATTACGATATCGGAGAAGAGCGACTAGACGAAATTGCTGGAATTGCTGCTCGTGAAATGGAGCACGGAGGTTTCGGTAACTTTAAGAAACTAAATAAAGATGATATTTTAGCTATTTTAAAAGCATCACTGTAAAGTGAAAAATAAAAAAGAAGGAGACACCTGTCTTCTTCTTTTTGTTTTATCTTATAAATGACTGGAAATTAAGTAGAGTAGGAAGAATGGTTTTTTTTCTCAAATTTCAGTTAACAACTAAAGGAAAAGCTTTATAATTAAGTACAGAAAGAAAGTTTTAGAGAATTTAAGGGAGTGGGAAGATGAAAAAGTTTGCGCTAGCTTCATATGCGCTTTATTTGTTGGGCGGATTAGTCATTACAGCCGTAGGATCCGTCTTACCGCAATTGTTAATACATTATCATGTTTCCTATACAGTTGGCGGGCAGCTTGTATTATTAGGTTCTTTAGGATTTTTGATAGGAGTTCCGCTATCTTCTTTTTTATTAGGACGCTTCAGAGAAATGAATTTACTTACAATTTCCGCACTAATGATAGCGCTATCACAAATAGGTATGCTTTTATTGCCTCCATTTGAGTGGATTATTGCATTCAATTTTTTAAACGGTATTGGTGTAGCCGCATTGGAAGTAGTTGTAGCTACTTTAATGATGGAAGTATTTATCGGTAGAAGAGCTATTGTTATGAGTTATTTAGAAGTATCATTCGGTCTAGGTGCGCTGTTGATGCCGTTAGTAGCTAGCTTATTGATTTCACAGAACAGCTGGAGGTTTTCATTTTTTATAACAAGTGTACTAGCTTTACTAATGGTTGTGGTCTGTAAAATGATTCCTTTTGAAAAAGAGACTGTTTCAACTTCAGAAAGCGATGCTTCAGATGCCAGCTCAGAACCTGCGCCTGTGCTTGCTAAAAATCAAAGGTGGAAAATACTCGCTCTTTTTAGTGTGATGATTTTTATGTATGCCGGAGTGGAAAGCAGTATGAATAATTTTCTTTCGTCTATTTTTATCGTGTATCTAGATGTAATTCCCTCACAGGCTACTTTAAGCATAAGCGTTTTTTGGGTGGCTATGCTCATAGGACGAGTGGCTACTGGATGGATTATTCGAATTGTTACATACGAACGTTATCTTTTTGGCAGCATTGGAGGGACAATTGTGAGTTTAGGGCTGTTTATCTTGTTAAAAGAAGCAGTAGCAGGCTATATTTTATTAGGGTTTTTAGGGCTTGCAATGTCAGGTATCTATTCGATAACGATGGTATATGCTAATCATACGTTTACCGGATCTGCTCGTATTGTCACTAGTTTAATTACTGGTTTTTCAGGGCTTGGAGGTGCTGTTTTCCCTGCGCTTATTGGCTTTACTATGGACGCAAGCGGCATTACCTCAGCGCTTTGGTACATAACAGCTTTTGCATGTTTATATCTTCTGGCGCTTTGCATCATTTTTTTCGTTCAGCGTGATGCAAAACAAAAAGCTAATAATCATTTGCAGCCTATGAAATAAATGTTACGTCAAAAAAAGAAGTGAACTTATAAGTTCACTTCTTTTTCTTTTTATTTTCTCTTTCGTTATAGTAAACAAAAAGGGTTCACATAAATTCAAACAAGAAAGTGAAAAATGGATATATCTATGAAAAAGGAGAGCAATATGAAAGAAGTGAATATAAAGGATCCCGCATTAAACCTCGACGTGGCATTAAAAAGAATACTAAATGAGATGGCTGAAAAAGATGTAACTTTATAAATGGTTAATATCTATTTTAATAAAAAAATAAAAAAAGAAAGGTTGAATCTATGTCGACCTTTCTTTTTTTCAGAAAAATTCTTGTTAAATTTTTTCTCACAATATCTTTATAATCAAATAGCAAAATTCCTGCTTTTAATTTCGCTTTAGTATTAACCCTACAAACCATTCTTTTCTTTACTTTTTACTAATATATCAAATATTCTATATATTCCTAATGTTATATAAAATTAAATTGACAAATATATGAAGCGATCATTAGAATTTAGTCATCGAACAGTGAAGAGCTGTTTAAAAGTAGGGGGGAAGTAAATGCCGTTACAAAACAAGCATCTAGCAGTTGTGTTACAAAATACATATTTACCGTTTATTTTTGAAGAAGCAGAAGCTCTCGGAATTAAAGTGACGTTTTTTTATAACCAAGAAGAAGTAGAACCTAAGCATCTTAAAAACGTACAAAATTTCATACCCATTGATTTATTTCACACCTCAGACAAAGCTCTTGAGATTATTAAAGCAGAGCATCACAAAAATCCTTTTGACGGCATTATGACATTATATGAGCCCGCGTTAGAGTTTGTAGCTCAGCTGACAGAAAAATTAAACTTACCGGGCTTATCACCGTTTGTGATTAGTAACTGTCGCAACAAACAGAAAATGAGAGAGGTTTTAAAAGATAATGATCTTAACACTCCGTATTTTAAAGAGGTTGAAAATACGGAGGAATTAAAGAATCTTTCACTGCCTTATCCTGTCGTAGTAAAACCTTCTAACGGATTTTCCAGTCAAGGTGTATCACGAGCGAATAATAAAAAAGAACTGATTGACAGCATAGAAAAAGTGAGACGCGTAAATGAAGAAGACCTAAGTAAATTCACAAAAAATAAAACGGGCATGGTAATTGAACAATTTGTAGACGGACCAGAGTTTGCTATTGAGACGTTTTCTGTAGAAGGAGAGGTTTGTGTACTCTCTATAGGATACAAAGGAAATTCCAAAGGGCCTTTTTTTGAAGAAGGTGTTTATATAGCGCCAGCTCACCTAGAAGAAAACGTTTGGGAATCTATTTCGCAAGAAGCAGCTAAAGCAGCAACCGCTTTAGGGATTGAGAATGGCCCCGCTCATATTGAATTACGTTTGGACCCAGCAGGAAAACCTTATGTGATTGAAATAGGAGCGCGCATTGGAGGGTCTGGGATTTCTCATTATATCGTAAAAGAAAGTACAGGTATTAACTATATCGAGCTAGTTTTTCACTATGTATTAGGATTAAAACCTCCTGTATTAAAAAATGAAAGAAAACGAAAGAAAGTGGTGGGCAACTACATTATCCCTGTGCAAGGCCATGGGATTTTTAAAGAAATTCAAGGCTTGGAAGACGTGCGTAGAGACACTGAAGTAAAAAGGGTTATTCAATTTATAACTGAAGGGACAGACATTTTACCATATCCGCACTTTTCAGGTTACCCTGGATTTATTTTAAGCACTCATGACTCTTATTCCGACTGTGAGCAGTATTACAGCTATTTGGATAACAAAGTAAAAATCGTTTATCAAAATAAAGTAAACGCATAGGGGGTATCAAAGGCTATGATAGTTGCAGAGTCGTCTAGTAAGAAAAATAAGCAGCTTCAAAAGATTAGCATTATCCATACCTTAGGGCCTGAAGGAACCAATTGTGAAAAAGCAGGCTATCTGTGGTTTGAACGCCAAAGCATACAAGGTCAGGTCTTTTTGCATCAAACGTTGGAAGAAGCTTTAGTTCATGTGAAAGAAACAGAGAGTTCTGCTCTACTAGGCTGTGCGGTATATCCTTACTTACATGATATTGTGTTCAAAAATTTAACTAGTTTAGAGCTAGTAGATAGCTTTATTATGCCAACGTATAACATGGTGCTTGCCTCAAAAGAAGAGGTGATAACAAACAACAACCTGTTAATTGCTTCACATCCTGCCCCTGTTGATTTAGCTCATTCCATCAGTTCCAATGTTCAGTTAGTAAATAGTAATGCTCAAGCCGCGATTGATTGCTTAGAAGGAAAGGTAGACGCATGTATTACAACAAGTAAAGCTGCTAACGAGCAGGGTTTAACAGTTGTAAAAGATTTTGGAGAAGTGCCGATGTGTTTTACGCTTCACGGAAGAAAATAGGCTCAACTTTAAAAAAGAAATAAGGTGAAACAGTGATTTCTAAATTAACCCGTATTCATGTACATCTTTTGTTTTGTCTGTTAGCCGTCATCGGGGGAACGACATGGGCTTTTCAAAAGACTGGCTTAAAGGATAGCTTGCCTCTATGGTCAGCAGGTATGAGGTTTTTAATTGCTAGTTTAATAATTGCCCTCTACCTCTTACTCACAAAAAAAATGGCCATTTCAAAAGAAGTAGTAATTATTTCAGCATTAAACGGAATTTTGTACTTTGCTCTACCGTTTGGTTCTGTTTATTGGGCATCCGTCTATTTGCCAAGCGGGCTTGTTTCCGTTTTAGCTGCCAGCATTTCAGTGTTTGCTCTTTTATTTAATCGCTTATTTAAAGGAACACCAGCTACAAAAGGACAAAAGATAGGTGTAGTCATGTGCTTAATTGGTATGAGCGTTGTATTTGGAAATCAGCTGTTTATACAGGGAAATGTGATTCAAATAGTAGCCATGATTGTCATTTTAATGGCTATGCTAGGTTCTGCTTTTATAACTGTTCAAGTTCAATCTCGCATAAAATCCTTGCCTATTATGACCTTTAATTCCTTTTCGATGCTAAGTGGAGGCGCTTGTTTACTGATTGTTAGTTTATTTATAGAAAATGGAAACCGCACTTTCTCTGGGGTTAGTCTTATCTCATTATTATACTTGGCTATTATAGGATCGGTCTTGGGGTTTTCTATTAATATTTATTTATTAAAAAAATGGCATATATCAAAAGCAACGGCGCATCTATTTATTTCACCGGTTATCGCCTTATATGTAGGATTTGTCTTTTTAGGTGAAACATTAAACAAACAGGTCTATATAGGTACAGCATTTGTAATAGCAGGGGTTATATTTATTAACTTGAAAAAGCAAGTAGAGAAAAACACAAATAACTCTACTCTTACATCATCTAAAAATATTTCTGCTAAGTAGCTGCCCTAAAAAAAGGAGGGTTTTAATCATGTTAACAAAAAATCATACTCAAAGTTTAGTGGAGTTATTAAACGATAAAATAGTACCTGCTCTATATGAGATAAGAAAATATCAGGGCCCAAATGGAGAGGTCAAAAGAAATTACGAAAAAGCTAGAGAACTCTTATTAAAAGTAGTTGCTGAAACTGAAACAATATATAACTCTCTAAATTTACCTAAAGTGTGGAATGCATTAAAAAATGACGTATGTGATTGGATCGAAAGAGGACTCGATCAATCTCCTTATTTTGATCAAACGTTAATTGCTTATAGCCCGCCTGCAAACGGAGAGGCGACGTTCTTTTTAGGACCGATTGTAACGCCTAATGGCCCTACCAAAAGAGGGTTTTATTTAGAAGCCTTTATCGCCGTTCGTGATGAACCTGAAATCATGAACTCCATTGAAGCAGACCTTCCTCATCCTAAAAATGGATGTGAATCGTTAAAGCTGTTGGCTGGTACTCAAGGATTTATGGAAGGGAAGTGTATTGTATTTTTCCCTGAGAATGTACAAACAAAAGAAAAGGTAACAACTCAAAACTTCGCGATATTTTTCTTTAATAAATTTCACAGCATATACAATGATGATACATTAAAAAGAGCGTATTCTATCTTTCCTGATTTTAACTTTAAATCTCATACTATGAATAGAGAAGACACCTATCAGGCAAGGGTAATCTGGGGATATCTACATGACTATTATCATCACTGTGGAAATAAACCTTTCGATCAACATATACAGGCAAAAATGAATTTTTTTGCAGGCATACTGGAAGAAGTTAAAGTAGACTGTCAGACGGTGCTGACTCTTCATAAAAGAAAATACCCTTTTTGGGAAGAGATAACAGAATTTGTTCTCTTTGAACGTCTGTTAAGGTATCCTAGTCAGCATAATGCACCTCGAAACTTTGATTCTGGCACAGGATTTTTTCTTTTTAGCTGGTTAGTTGCAAATGGGCATTCAATATCCCGAAAAGAAGACCATGCTTATTTAGATTTAGACATGTGTTTGAAGGAACTAGACCTTTTAGTAAAAGAAATTGAACAACTTGAAACAATTCAAAGTGACCTTGGCTATAAAGAAGAAGCCGAACGCTATGTTCGAAAATACTTATTGCCTAGTGAGAACGGTGATAAATTTACTATTCCGGACAATTATTTTATTAATCAGCAAAATAAAAAGATTGAAGTTCCATACTTACTATTCGATGACCATAATCTCTAAGGAGAAGATGCACTAATGAATGCTTTGCATTTAAGTAAAATAGGAAACAAAATGACTAATAAAGTAGGCGTTCGTGCTATTATGCATGACATTCAAGAAGTGCTCAATTCTGATCTCAATCAATATGTGAATTTAAGCGCTGGAAATCCTGCCATACTCCCTCAAGTTTATGAAATGTGGGAAGAAGCTTTAAAAGATATTGTGAACGACAAACAACTAAAGAATTTGATTAGCCAATATGGGTCTAGTTACGGTACGTATGAATTAATTGATTGCATAAGAGAATACTTCTTTAGGAATTATCGTATTGAGCTGGACAGAGAACAAGTCTTGATCACTTCAGGAAGTCAAAATCTGTTTTTTTTAGCTATAAATTCATTTTGCGGTACAAGTAAAGAAGGAAGAGTTAAAAAAGCATTAATACCTATGCTGCCGGATTACGCTGGGTACAGCGGAGTGGCACTAGAGGAAGCTATAATAGAAGGAATTCCTCCTATCGTCTCAAAGCTTGATCATCATACGTTTCGTTATGAATTTAACAAACAGGCATTCAAAGATAAAATAGCACAGGACCCAGATATCGGAGCTGTCGTATTATCAAGACCTAATAATCCAAGCGGCAACATTCTTTCAAAAGAAGCCGTACACTTTATATCCCAAGTATGCAAGGACTATAACATTCCATTGCTAATTGATTCAGCGTACGCACCTCCTTTTCCGGCTATGAACTTTGTTGAAATGAATCCAATTATACATGACAACATCATTCACTGCATGAGTCTTTCTAAAGCCGGATTGCCTGGAGAGAGAATAGGAATTGCTATAGGAAAAAGTGACTTCATAAAAGTAATGGAAGCATTTCAATCAAATATTTTGATTCACTCTTCTAGGTTAGGTCAGCGGATGGTGGTTAACACCTTAAAGAACGGAAAGTTACCTGGAATTTCAGCTAACTATATAAGAACTCATTATAAACAAAAACATGACTATTTAAAAAATCTTTTAACTACACATATGCCGGATGATATTCCTTGGTATTTACATAAAGCGGAAGGTTCGTTGTTTGGTTGGCTTTGGTTAGAAGGTTTGACTTTCAGTGATAACGATCTATACAATAAATTAAAAGCAGAAAACTTGATTGTAGTACCAGGCGGATCATTCTTTCACGGCAACCGGTCTTGTCCTCACAACCAGGAGTGCATTCGCATAAGTCTTACTGCTACAGATGAGGAGTTAAAGAAAGGAATTGATATTCTTTCGTCAGTAGTCAAGAAAGTATACAGTTCAGATTTTATATGTGAAACAGAAAAAATCTAATTTCTTAAAGGTTTAGAGGTGAAAAAAGCCGACCTGGTTGCTAGGGTCGGCTTTTTTGTTTAGATTAAGCAATAGGCGCATTAAAGAAAACAAACAGACATTTTTAATAATGTTTCTCTTTTAATTGGTTAACTTTATAAAGACCAGGATTTCACCGTTGTAAATTAAAGTTTTTTAGATACTTTGATGACGGTTTCTTTTTGTTTTGAGATACCTTTAACAGTACCTTCTGTTCGCTGGAAACCTTCTCCGCAAAAAGTATGACTTGTTTTTTGGACAAAAGGTTGATCTGTCTTTAAAGAGTTAATAAGCTCTCGTGCATCATCAGGCTTCATATCTTTATACCAAATACCGTCTGGGTAGGAAATGACGACGCATTTATCATGACATCTTCCATTACATCGAGTGCGAGTCGTATGTATGTATTCGTCCATCTCTTGATTAGCTATCTCAGTTCGAATCGCTTGTGTAACTTCTTCGGCTCCAACTCGATTGCAGCTGCTTCCATTGCAAATGAGAACGTGATGTTTCGTTGTACCTAAGTTCCATGTAGCCATGTTGATCCCTCCTATTAAAAGTAATGATTACGATTTATGACGTATAATGATTCCTTTTTTAGCAAAGAGGGCCCTTTACCTCATTAGAATTTTACCAGCTTGATTTTTTCACCCTAGGAAGCTGTCCCTTGTGAGCAAGTTCTCTAAATGCAATTCGCGAAAGCTTAAATTTACGTAAATATCCACGAGGTCTTCCCGTTACTTCACAGCGATTATGCAAGCGAGTAGAAGAAGAGTCTCTAGGAAGCTTTCGTAGTTCATTATAATTTCCTTGTTCCTTTAACTGTTTTCTTAACTCAGCATATTTTTCGACAAGTGCTTGTCGGTGCTTTTCTTTTGCTATTTTTGATTTTTTAGCCAAATAATCAATCCTTTCTTAAAGCCCTTCTTGAAAATCGTAATCATTACTATTTATATTTTTATATCATAAACCACTAAAGAATGAAATGCAACTCATATTTAATGAGTAAAGTTATATTTTTATATGCTGAAAAATAGTTAAAAAAATACGATAATATACAATTTCTTTTGGAACTGGATAATTTTTTGCAATGAAAGACTCTTATATTTCTGCTAGCATATGAACCACGTCAAGAAATAGCAAGGAGGCTTTTATTTTTATGATGAAAAAACTAGTAATTGCTATCGCAATGCTTATCCCGAGTTTTGGTGCAGGTTACTCAGCATTTGCTGCAGCACCCGCTCATGAACAGCACATTCAAGTAAATAAAAATGATAAAGAACTATTAGCTCGTCTTGTATCAGCTGAAGCCAAAGGAGAGCCGTACGCAGGCAAAGTAGCCGTGGCAACAGTTGTATTAAATAGAGTCGACAGCAGCAAATTCCCGGACACTGTAAAAGGCGTTATTTATCAAAAAGGTCAGTACAGCCCGGTCAGCAACGGTCAAATCAATAAACCTGCAGACAAAGGTTCAAAAAAAGCTGTAGAAGAAGCAATTAACTTCCAAGGTCAAGGAAAAGGTTCATTATTCTTCTTTAATCCTGATAAAACGGGAGATCAATGGCTGCGCCAAAAACAAGAAACAATTAAAATAGGGCATCATGTATTTGCAAAATAATAAAAAAGCTAATGGCTAGCTACGTGCTGTCATTAGCTTTTTTAGTTATGTACATAACATAAACAGTAGAACAACCTTCAAAATTAGAATTTTATGGTAAAATAAAAGAGGTCATTTGTAATTAAAAATATGAGGTGATAACTTGAAAGAGAATATGATGTTTGCTTGGATAGCTTCATGGTTAGCTCTTGTTGGTCAGCTCATTTTTTTTATGGGAGTAGCGCTTTTTACAGGGGATTGGCGCTACATGATGTGGAGTTTTATGATAAGCATAATTGTAGGTATACCTAGTATAATGGGTACCTATAAACGAAATCAGCAGCTAAAAGCATACAAAAAATAAGGAATATCGTATTGAAACGCGTTATGAAAGACTTAGAGAAATCCTCTAAGTCTTTTTTTGTTTGGGTATAAAAAGACATGAACCGTACTCCGTTCTTCTAAAAAAAGTACTTTTTACATAGTTTATCAATACAGAACATTTGATAAACACGCGGAGGAGTAAACATGAAGGAGCAGCCTAATTTTTTGTTGATTATGGTGGACGAAGAACGATTTCCACCCGTATATGAAAGTAAAGAAGTAAAAAAGTGGCGAAAAAAACATTTAAAAGCACATGAATTTTTAAAACAGCATGGAATGGGGTTTACTCGTCACTACGTCGGTTCTACAGCCTGTTCACCGAGTCGAGCTACATTGTTTACAGGGCAGTACCCTTCCTTGCACGGAGTGACCCAAACGCAAGGTATCGCAAAGAAGTCACAAGATCCTGATATGTTTTGGCTGCAGCCTAATACCGTCCCAACGATGGGAGATTATTTTAAGCAGGCTGGGTATCAAACCTTTTATAAAGGAAAATGGCATATTTCTGATGAGAACATCTTAATTCCAGGAACACATAACGTTTTTTCTAGCTACCAGATGCAAACAGGAATACCGGATCCAGAAAAAGAGCGCCTCTATCAACGGGCTAATAAGCTTGAAAAGTTTAGTTTTTCAGGGTGGATTGGTCCAGAGCCGGAAGGGAGAAACCCGCACAATTCTGGTTCATCTGCGGCCATTGGAGTGAGTGGACGAGACGAAATATATGCAGAGGAAATCATAGAGCTTATTCAACAATTAGAATATCAAAAGACTGCGCAGCCTTGGCTCATGGTAGCTTCGTTTGTGAACCCGCATGACATTGCGCTGTTCGGAGCAATCACCAAACACCTTGCTATGTTTCAGTTTTCTATTGATGAGACAATTCCGAACATCGAGCCGCCACCTACTATTAGAGAATCTTTACAAACGAAGCCTAGCGCTCAAAGCAGCTATAAATACATCTACCCAAAAGCGCTGCAGCCGACGCCAAATTCTAGTTTCTACCGGCGCTTATATTATCAGCTTCAAAAAAATGTTGATAAACAAATTTTGAAAGTCCTTCGGACTATAGAACAATCTTCGTTCTATGACAATACCATTATTATTTTCACGTCGGATCACGGTGATTTGCTTGGGGCTCACGGAGGACTACATCAAAAATGGTACAACATGTATGAAGAGTCGATTCACGTGCCGCTTCTCATTCATAACAAGCATTTGTTTCCTAGTTATCAACGTACAGACGTGCTGACTAGTCATGTTGACTTGATCCCGACAATGCTTAGCTTGGCTAATATCGATGCTTCCGCTGTTCAAAAGCAATTGCAAAAAAGTCATACGGAAGTACATCCATTTGTTGGGCGAGACCTCTCAGGAACGTTGCGAGGAGAAACATCGCTCCATAAAGAAAAAGCACCGATTTTCTTTATGACGGATGATGACCCGACAAAAGGACTTCACCAAACAAATTTTTTAGGAGAAAGCTATCCGTCAGTCGTTCAGCCTAATCACATTCAAGCGATCATTGTCGAGTTTCAATCAGCCGCAGGAAAGGAAATCTGGAAATACGCTCGATACCATGATAATCCGCAATTTCGGTCAGCACCTAACGAAAAAGATGAAGTCATCCACCGAGAGCAATATGAAAGTTACCCGGTAGATCTTACTAACCTTAAAGAAACATCGGTTCCGGATCAAATTGAAATGTACAATTTGACCAAGGATCCGTTAGAAACAGTAAATTTGGCTTACCCGTATTTTTCAACAAATGAAACAAGGAAAATTCAGCGGCAGCTTGATGTTATTCTTAAAGAACAACTCAGGAAAAAACGGATTTTTCCGCAAAGTGGAAGCATGTACCAGGAGCTTCCGTCTAAAGATAGATAAAAAATAGTTTCGACGAGTTCAAGCCAAATATTGGTGTAAGTAGAAAAAGGTATATTTAATATTTTAGTATATAAATAAAAAACTGATGATACTTGTGCTATGTTACTTATTCTGATTTGAGCAGTACTGGATTTTAATTCGTTAATAATACTTAGATAAAGCAAATAAATGCTTGTAACATCTTTCTTTTTTGCCTTTATTCTTACACAATAAAGGTAAAAACAAAAATAAAATGTAGGTGTTAATATTATAATAAAAAACTTTTTAAGCCCATATATTCTTAAGTAACTTTTCGGGAATTTAAGCATAAATTAATTCTATAACATTAAGAAATAAAAATTACTTCTTGACTTCTGTAAAATTTATACACTATAATCACTTTTAACAACTAACAAACATTATTTGGCAACGAAAAGGACATGAATTAGGTGCTGTTTTCTTCGCAGAGAATAGGGTCAGCGGCTGGGAGCCCTTAAGAAATCATCTAATTTACCACCTTAGAGCTATTGCAGGGAATGTGCATAACTGAAACTGCAATCGGTAAAACCGTTATCTTTTTTTGAGCGTAAAATGCGTACAGGTATTTTACGGAATTAGGGTGGTACCACGACCGCATTCGTCCCTTCACTAGGGATGAGTGCGGTTTTTTATGTAGAAAAAATGAATATACAAGCATTGAAAAGGACATGAATCATTTTTGGATTTTCTTTACAGAGAGTAGGGTCACTGGCTGAGAACCCTTAGAAAACGAAATGAATTTACCACCTTGGAGCTGCGGCGGGGAATGTGTATACACTGAAACTGCAACCGGTAAAACCGTTATCTTTTTAAGCGTAAAATACGTATAGGTATTTTACGGAATTAGGGTGGTACCACGGCCGCATTCGTCCCTTTATTAGGGATGAGTGCGGTTTTTTTGTTGAATAAAAACATATTGGAGGAATGAACATGTCAAAACAAATGGAAGCAGAAAAACGAAATCATCAAAAATTAGGTCAAGAACTGGAGCTGTTTATGTCGATGGAAGAAGCTCCTGGTATGCCGTTTTTCTTACCTAACGGAATGATTGTTCGAAATGAGTTAGAAAACTACTGGAAACAAAAGCATTACAAAGCAGGCTATCAAGAGATAAAAACACCCATCATGATGAAACAGAAGCTATGGGAACAATCAGGGCATTGGGAGCACTATCATGAAAATATGTATTTTTCAAATGTTGACAAACAAAACTATGCGATTAAACCGATGAATTGTCCGGGAGCCATTTTATTGTTTAACAGCAAGCGAAGAAGCTACCGAGAACTTCCAGTTCGATACGCGGAGCTCGGGTTAGTTCATCGCCACGAGCTTTCTGGCTCTTTAAACGGATTACTAAGAGTTCGGTCATTCACACAGGACGACGCTCATTTATTCGTAGAACCCAGTCAGATCGAAGCTGAGATTAGCCGCATTCTAGCGTTTATCCATGACTTTTATTCACATTTTGGCTTTGATTACAAAGTGGAGCTATCCACACGTCCTGAAAAATTTATGGGAGATATTGAAACATGGAATCAAGCAGAAAAGTCGCTTCAATCGGTGCTAAATGAAAAAGGCTTAGACTATCAGGTAAATGAAGGAGACGGAGCTTTTTACGGGCCGAAAATCGATTTTCATATTTTAGATTCCCTAGGCCGCAGCTGGCAGTGCGGAACAGTTCAGCTTGATTTTCTAATGCCAGAGAAGTTTGACTGTATGTATATTGGAGAGGACAATAAACCGCACCGTCCCGTAATGATTCACCGCGCTATATACGGTTCCGTTGAACGATTTATGGCCATCTTGATTGAACATTATGAAGGTCAATTTCCTCTTTGGCTGGCTCCTGTTCAATTTAAGCTTTTGCCTATTGCACCGCCGCATGTGGAATATGCATACAAGGTGAAACACGAGCTGGAGTCACAAGGGTATCGTGTTGAAGTGGATGATCGTATTGAAAAAATAGGTCTGAAAATTAGAGAAGCCGAAATGCTCAAAGTTCCTTATATGGCCGTAATAGGAGATAAAGAAGTAGAAAATAAATCGCTTGCTATGCGAAAGCATGGGAAGAAAAACATTGGAACAGTAAGTGTTGAAGAGGCAGCTGTACACTTGAATAAAGAAATGGATTCAAACAGAGTTTATTGAAGCCATTTACCTTGCTAAATAGAAAAATCCGATTTTTTAAGTCGGATAGTGATTCCCTTCATCTTGTCTTACACCAAAATGAAGGGAATATTGAACTAGAAGGGTATAAGATAATATATATCAGCAGTATAACTTTTGCCTTAGACAAACGCCGGTATTTTATAAAAAAAATTATCTTGTTCCATTCGAATCGTTTGTACGGGGGGAAGCTGAATCTTCATTTGACAATTTGTTCATAGGTTGCTGACCTCGCTTCTTTTTAGAAGGAGAATAAAAAAGAAATTTAAACATAAAGTACACTCCTAATGCTAGTAAAATACAGCCAATAAGTAAGTTAAGCATCTCTCTCCGCCCTTCATACACTTCAGTTTTCATCATTATAACACCCGTTAAGGTAAAACATTCATCGTTCTGTAAATAATCCCTATGTCAGGAATTTATATTTGAAGATAGGCGGCGAAAAAACTATCTGAAAATGAACCAATTTATTTTTTAGAATATTAATTTTATTCAAACTTATTATACATAATCACAATGATGATTTCTTTATTTAGTTGATAAAGCCAAAATAGATAGAGATTAAGAAATCGCTTACAAAAACTCTTGAAATATATATAATGATATTAGTATACTAATAGACAAGTTAGTAATTATTTCTATATAATTACTTCTGTATCTGAAGTAAAAACGCGTAGTCAAATAGGAAAAGACGTCATTTTTAAGTTTTTTAATGGATGAGTGGCAACAGAGAGGAGAGAGTGCAATGGGAAAACTATTTAAAAAGAAGTCAATCGAGCAATTATTAGAACAAAGTCAAAACAAATCTCTAGTCAAAACATTAGGGGCATTCGATTTGACTCTTCTTGGTATTGGAGCCGTAATAGGAACGGGGGTTTTAGTTTTAACAGGCTTAGTAGCTGCTAACGATGCGGGGCCAGCCGTTATTTTTTCTTTTATACTGGCTTCTATTGTATGCGGTTTTGCAGCGCTGTGCTATGCGGAATTTGCTTCAACTATACCTGTATCTGGGAGCGTTTACACCTATACATATGCAACCATCGGCGAAGTGGTAGCACACTTAATGGGATGGACATTGCTTTCCGTCTATTTATTAACGATGTCAGCAGTAGCAAATGGATGGTCTTCTTATTTTAATAATTTTTTAGAAGGCTTTGGTTTTTCACTCCCAAAAGAATTGATTACGATCCCTGCAAATGGAGGCCTGGTGAACCTTCCTGCTATTTGTATTACCCTTCTTATTACATGGCTGCTTTCAAGGGGAACTAAAGAAAGTAAAAAAGTGAATAATTTTATGGTGCTTGTTAAATTATTTATTATCCTTCTCTTTATTATTGTAGGGGCTTTTTATGTGAAGCCGTCTAATTGGACTCCTTTTATGCCTTATGGAATTGAAGGGGTTGTGACAGGGGGAGCGGCCGTATTTTTTGCTTTCTTAGGTTTTGATGCTTTATCTACATCAGCAGAAGAAGTAAAGAACCCGCAGCGCAATTTGCCAATTGGAATTATTAGTTCACTCGTGATCTGCACGATTATTTATGTAGCGGTATGCCTTGTTATGACAGGGGTTGTTTCTTACAAGGAACTGAATGTTCCAGAAGCAATGGCCTATGTTCTTCATTCAGTAGGACAAAATGCAGTGGCAGGAGTTATTGCTGCAGGAGCTGTCATTGGGATTATGGCTGTTATTTTCGCCTACATTTATGCAGCAACACGAATTTTATTCTCAATGAGCCGCGACGGCTTGCTACCAAAAGCATTTGCTAAAACAAATGAGAAAACGGGAGTTCCGACTCTCTCCACTTGGCTAGTAGGAATTATCGGAGCGTTAATTTCAGGATTTATCGATTTAAAAGAACTTGCGAATTTAGCAAATATCGGAGCCCTTTTAACTTTCGGTATGGTGGGCGTCAGCATTATCATCTTACGCAAAACGCACCCAACTTTAAAACGTGGATTTACAATGCCGTTTGTCCCGGTTTTACCAATTTTATCTGTATTATCTTGTTTATTTTTAATGATTAATCTTCCTAAAACAACATGGCTATATTTTAGCATATGGATTGTGCTTGGTATATTTGTGTATATAGGTTATTCTCGTAAACACAGTCGATTAACAAGTAAAGAAATGAAAAAAGCGAGTTAGAAGCAGAAAAAGAGCCTTTCATCCAAGAAAGGCTCTTTTTTTGCTTTTTGTTCAGTTGTTAGACAGTTAGGACGATTGTTCACTATGTTTTTTGCGTGTTTCCACAATAAACAGACAAGTGCTAATAACAAAAGCCGTTCCTACAAAAATGGCGCCAACCCAAGGAAGTGAAGTAAGTCCCATATGGTTAATAATTACGCCTCCGAAAAAGGCGCCAAAAGCATTTCCTAAGTTAGCAAATGAGTGATTCGAAGTAGAAGCTAAAGCAGGTGCTTCCTGTGCTAAGTTCATAATTTTCACTTGAATACCAGGCATTACAGCAAATGCTGCTGCTCCCCAGAAAAACAGCGTGATAATCGCGGCTGTTGGGCTTTTGACAGTAAACGTAAAAATAGTCAGCACAATACAAAGAAAAGCAAATATACCTACAACCGAAGGCATTAACTTCCAATCTGCAAGCTTTCCTCCAACAACATTTCCAAGCGTAACGCCGCATCCGTACAATACAAGTATCCACGTAACGCTGTGTTCACTTACTCCCGTAACGTCTTCAAGAAGCGGTGTAATGTACGTAAATACAGTAAATAAACTACCGCACCCTATTGCACTTAAAAGAAGCATCACAAGAAGTTTTGGTTGGCTAAAAGCAGCAAACTGCTGTTTTAGACCCGTTAATTTTTCTTGACCAAGCTTTGGGATAAACAGAATAATACCGATAAATGCAATGATTCCCATAATGGTAATAGCCCCAAACGAAGCTCTCCAACCTAAGTGTTGGCCAATAAATGTTCCTACAGGAACGCCGATAATATTTGCAATGGTTAAACCTGCCATCATCGTTGCAACAGCACTTGCTCGCTTATGCGGTTGTACGAGCCGTGAAGCAATAACAGCGCCTACTCCAAAGAAAGTACCGTGACATAACGCCGTAACTAAACGAGCTCCCATCAAAATTCCATAGTTAGGTGCAATAATAGCAATCGCATTTCCGAGAATAAATAAAAGCATGAGTAAACAAAGCAGAAGCTTTTGAGGAAGTCGATGAGTAAAAATGGTTAAAATTGGCGCGCCAATCGCTACTCCTAAAGCATAGCCCGTAATTAGCTGACCAGCAGTCGAAATGCTAACATGAAGGTCTTCTGCAACGTTAGGCAGTATCCCCATAATAACGAATTCCGTCATTCCAATAGCAAAAGCTCCAAGAGTCAACGAGATAAGAGCAATTGGAAAGGAATCTTTCTTACTGACCTGCTCATTAGCATGCATTGTATTCATGTGTGATCACCCTTTCTGTGTATAAAATTTATATCTCCTTGAAAAGAAGTCAATTACTAATAATACTTAAGTGATTGAGCTTTGACAACCAAAAAAGCTGATGTAAGCGGTATCTTTTGGGATTCCGTTTATCTTTATCATATATGAAGACAGTCAGACATAAATTTATTGACAGAATAAAGTTTAGTCCTATAAACTATTTTTAAAGTTGAATAGTTTATACCTATAAACTAAATGAGCAAAGGAGGGAAAGAAGTGACGAAAAGCAAGTTATATCAAGCTGTAGAACTTTTTGAAGAAGTGCTGTTTGTAGGAACAGAAGTCATTCACAGAGAGCTGAGCCATAACCTCTTCGAACATGTCTCAAGGCAGCAGTTTGATTTGTTAAATAGTTTAATGATTAAAGGTCCATCTTCACCTGGCAGTCTCGCTGTCTTGCAAGGTGTTCATAAAAGTGCCATTTCGAATCGAATTAAAAAACTGCTCGAAAAAGGGCTTGTGGAGTGGGACACTAATGAACTAGAGAGCGATAAACGTTCTAAGCTTATTAAGATTACGGCTGAAGGAGAAAAGGTAATACATGACGGAAATGCCGCGTGTTTTAGTATCATTGAGAATTTGTTTGATGATGTAGAAGAAGAAAAAATAGATACATTTATTGAAATTCTTACAATGGCAAAAGAAAAGTTAACTATAAAAGGGGAAAGCAAAAAATGAAATTTATTGTGAAATTTAAATGGGTGATTGCGGCCTTTATTTTAGCTTTAACGGTCATATTGATGCTAACGGCACCCAATTTAACAAAGCTCGCAAGTGAAAAAGGGCAGTCTCAGCTTCCTGATGATGCCGTTTCATCTAGGGCCAGCCAAATTCTCAAAAATGCCGGGGAAGACAGTAACACCATCAGCATGGTGATCAAGCTAGATAACGCATTAGATAAAGATAGTGAGAAACAGATACAGAAAATCATTGATAAGACAGAGAAAATTAAAGGTGTAAAAGATGTTACAACGCCTTTAACAGATGATCAAGATGTTCGTAACCAATTAATGTCTAAAGACAAAAAAACCGTTTTAGTTCCGGTTACTGTCAGTGGATCGGATGAAAAAGTTGAAAAAATAGCGAATCAGATTTATGACAGCGTGCCAAAAGACGTTACGGCATATGTAACAGGTGCATCTCTTATTAATCAGGATTTTGCACACAGTTCAGAAGAAGGGTTAAAGAAAACCGAGTTTATTACTATCTTCTTGATTTTAGGTTTGCTTCTACTCGTTTTCCGTTCAGTCGTGACGCCGTTTATTCCTATTTTAATTGTGGGAATCACATACTTAATCAGTCAATCGTTACTAGGTATTTTAGTTAAAAATGTCGATTTTCCAATCTCAACGTTCACGCAAACGTTCTTAGTAGCTATTTTGTTTGGAATAGGTACGGATTACTGCATTCTTTTACTTAACCGTTTCCGTGAAGAATTGGCTAACGGACATGATAAAGTAGAAGCCACGATCACGGCTTACCGTACAGCAGGAAGAACGTTATTCATTAGCGGAATTGCCGTATTTATTGGTTTTGCAGCCATCGGATTTGCCAAGTTTGCTATTTTCCAATCGGCCGTTGGCGTAGCAGTGGGAGTTGGTGTGCTGCTAGTGATTTTATTTACCTTGCTGCCACTTTTTATGGTTACGCTTGGAGAAAAATTATTTTGGCCGTCTAAAAAAGTGGCTTCTCATAGCGATAATAAGCTGTGGGGGTTTTTAGGAAGAAAGGCAGTAGCGCGACCGTTCGTATTTTTAGTCATTACAGCGATTATTACCGTGCCTTTTATTGTAACGTATGACTCAAAAGTATCGTTTGATTCTACTGCTGAAATAAGCAGTGATTATAAATCTATAAAAGGACTAAATGCTATCAGTGACGCACTGGGAGAAGGAAAAGCATTTCCTGTCAATGTTATTATTAAAGGAGATAAAGAGTTAACAAAGGCGGATGTTATTCCGTATTTAGGAAATATAAGCAAAGCAATTGAAAAAGTGGATCACGTGGATTCTGTTATGACGATCACACAGCCTACGGGAGAAAAGATTGATGATTTATATGTTAATTCACAGCTGGGCTCTGTATCAGACGGAATCAAAGATGCTGTTAAAGGAATCGGAGATGTACAAAAAGGATTAAGTGATATTGAAAAAGGGCTAAATCAAATAGCCGACCAAACGGGTTCTGCTTCTAAAGAATCTGGCGGGTCACTTGCACCTGCCGCAGACGGATTAGCTCAAGTTAATCAACAGCTGCAGCTTGTCAGCACTCAGCTCTCTACAACAGGAAATGTGCAGCAAGCGGTTCCTCAGCTTGCAGCAATCAGCAAACAGCTTACTACCATTCAAACCGGTCTTCAACAAGCAAATGAGAATCTTTCAGCTCAGCAAGGCCAAGTCGGAACCCTATCAGACAGTATCAATCAATTAGCAGAAGGTGTTGATAGTGCAAATGATGGGCTAACGAAAATCTCAGATGGCTTAACAAAAGCAACAGGTATGCTTGATAACATGAGTGACAGCTCAACAGTTAGAGATACGGGTATTTATCTTCCAGCAGAAGTGATGAAAGATAAAGGGTTTAAACAATCCATCGACAACTATTCTTTTGCAGATGGAAAAGGAGTTAAGCTCAGCGTAGTGCTCGATCAAAATCCATATTCTGAAGAAGCCATTTCAACCGTAAAAAATATTGAAAAAGCGGTGGCAAGCGAAGTCGTTGATACGCCGTTTGAGCATACAGAAATTGTGTACGGAGGGGTATCGAGCTCAAATGCGGATTTAAAAGATTTATCTACAACGGATCTTTCACGCACAATGGTTATTATGATGATTGGATTGTTTATTGTTTTGACCATTTTATTCCGTTCAATGATCATGCCTGTATACATGATTGCTTCACTGTTGCTTACGTATTATACAGCAATGGGAATCTCAGAGCTTCTATTCGTGGATATAATGGGGAATGACGGAATCAGCTGGGCCGTGCCATTCTTTAGTTTTGTTATTTTAGTTGCTCTTGGAATTGACTATTCTATTTTCTTGTTAGACCGTTTTAACGAAGAAGTGAAAAGCGGCGTAGCAGAAGGCATGGTTACGTCTATGAGTAAGATGGGGTCGGTTATTATTACTGCCGCTATTATCCTAGCCGGAACGTTTGGGGCTATGATGCCATCAGGTGTATTAACGCTTGTTCATGTAGCAACAGTTGTTATCATCGGTCTTTTACTTTATGGTCTTGTTATTCTTCCGCTTCTTATGCCAGCGATTGTCGTGACGCTTGGAGAAGGAAACTGGTGGCCGTTTCTTCGAAAAAAAGAAAAATACAAAGTAGAAGAATAACTTATATATGCTGGATTTTATCAACAATCAGATATAACGTTAAGCATTAGATAGAGTAAAAATGAAGGATAGATGAGCGTCATGAGACTGCTTTATCTATCCTTTTTTTTGTGCTATTAGAAAACTTGAGCATGATTAAAAGTAAACTCAAGCAGGCGCTGTGATAAATATACCGGGTCGAATAAAAGGCTTCCTACTAGGAAAACCTATAGTCAAAAACATGCGGAGGTCTTTTTAATGAAATTTGTAAATCTTTTAGCTAATCAGCGAGAAAAACGACGCGAACAAATGCGTGAAGCAGGCACATGTCCAGACTGCTTAGGAAAACGTTTTCACCATGTTGGGCTTTATTTTGTGCACGTTTATGAATGTCCGAGCTGTCAGGGGAATGAGGAAAACTAAATAATTCAGCCGAAAAGCTTCTTCATAAAATAGAAGCTTTTTTTATTTCACCACTATTACAAGCTCAGTAGATTGAAAAGAATTGTTCCTTTAGAGCTAATAATGATAAGATTAAAAAAAGCAGCATCCAAGGTAATTCATACTCACTTTTACGTAAAAACCACTATAGTAGAGAGATTATATAAAAAGGAGATTCCGGCATGGGTGAAAAAAAGAATATTGATATAGGTGGTCTTAGTTTTGCTTGGGATTTAGAAAAAGGAAAATTTAGCTTTGAAGGAGAAGATGCGATTCTTTTTTGGATTTCTTCGGCGATGAAAACATTGTTTGACACAATCGAAGAAATATCTGGAGAAGAGGCAGCTTCGGTAGTACTGGAAACTACTGGTTTTCGACAAGGATTAGTAGTAGGAGAGTACTTTCAAAACATGAAGGGCGTAACGGTTTTTGAAGCGGCTGAGTTAATTACAAATACATACGCTTCGGCTGGATGGGGAAAAACAACTATCAAATATTTAAATCCTGAAAGTAAAACTCTATCTGCTGAATTAAAAGACAGTTGGGAACATAAAATTAACGTGGCGCAAAAGAAAACAATGGGAGGAAATTTTCTTCCGGCCCATTATGCAGGGATTTTTACAGGACTATTCGGAACAAATATTTGGTACAAGGTGATTCAACATCAAATAGAAGGGCATGAATGCACCACAGTAGAATACTTCCCTTCCAACATTGATATCACTCAAAATATTCATCAATTAGCGAGAAGAAAAGAAGCGCAGAAAATAGAACATTTGCAAAACATTGTAGCGGAAAAAACAGCAGAGTTAAAAGATCTTATTAAAAAGCTGTCTTCTCCTATTATTCCCGTTTTGGAAGGCATAGTCGTCGTTCCTTTGATTGGCAAATACGACGAGGATCGAACGGAAGATTTGATTGTCAATACATTAAATAACCTCCCAAAACATCAGGCTAATTATCTTGTGCTGGATTTAACCGGATTGGATAAAGAACTTACTGAATATACGGCAAGTCTTATCGAAAAATTAGGTGCAGCAGCGTCCCTGATTGGTACAAAAACCATTTTAGTAGGAATTTCTGCTGACTTAGGCTTAGTTATATCAGAGACTCATATTGATTTATCAAAATATGATTGTTTTCAAACACTGCAGCACGGCATTCATTATGCATTGGCACAAAGCGGACGAAGCATCGTTTAAAAGATATATTTTAAATATAACAAAATGCACTCATTCAACATCATAACAAATCTCTTTATCGAAGAACGGAAATGTATTGAAGGATTTCATTTTTTAAAAGAAGAATTGACACGAAACCAAAAGGTGTTATATTATTTTTATATAACACCTTTTGGTGTTATATTTGGAAAAGGAGAATGAAGACAACGATGAATGATAAAAGTGTAGTAGAAGATGTAAAACAGACGATAATATTTAACGCGCCGATTCAAAAAGTTTGGGATAAAGTAGCAACCGCAGAAGGGCTCCAACAATGGTTCATGCCTAATGATTTTCAGCCTCTGGTAGGATATGAATTTCATTTGCAATCGCCTTTTGGACCATCTCCGTGCAAAGTATTAGAAATAGATGCACCAAACTATCTTTCTTTCTCTTGGGATACGGATGGATGGGTCGTTTCGTTTACCTTAAAAGAAATGGGTAATCAAACTGAATTTACGCTTATTCATAGCGGCTGGAAAGAAGCTGAAACACTTCTTGAAAAAGCAAACGAAAAGAGTTCAGTGGTACGAGATAGAATGAGCTACGGGTGGACTAGTCTCGTGAATGAAAAACTTCGAAAGGTTGTTGAAAACTAAATGACTTCATCAGCTGCCAAGCATGATATCTTTCAAGCCATTGCTGATCCTACTCGAAGAAAAGTACTTGAGCTGCTTTCTGAAAAAGAATTGCCTATTTCAGAAATAACGTCCCATTTTTCAATAAGCCGTACCGCTGTTGTCAAGCATCTTCATATACTTTCAGAAGCAGACCTAGTCCATGGACAAAAAAAAGGCAGAGAAAAAGTGTATCATCTTCAGCCAGAGCCTTTGAAAGAAATAAAAGATTGGCTTTCTTACTACGAACAATTTTGGACAAACAAATTATCTATTCTTCAGCATATTGTTGAAAGAGACGAAGAAAGAAATCAATAGAAAAAGCATAAAAACGTTTTTTATAAGGAATATAGCAAAGCCAGTCGTTAAAAAGACTGGCTGTTTTACATAAAAGCTGGTTTTATTCTAGAAGGACAAATAAAAGAAAGATGCAGAACACCATAGGGCATTTCTTAAAATAAAAAGATAGACCTTTAGAAGAAAAAAAGGGGGAAACAGAGCAATGAACAAGCTTTTATTTTATGGGACGAGCGATGCTCAAGGAGTGCCTCGATTATTATGTGACTGTAAAGTATGCACGCAAAAAGATCCATTAAATCAGCGCACAAGACCTAGTGCACAGTTCACACTGGACGGTAACGTGTGTTTGATTGATGTATCACCTGATTTTAAACATCAATTTCATTTATACAATAACAAAAAAATCCCTTCTACCGTGTTTATTACTCATCCTCACAATGATCATGTTGCTGGTTTAGGGGATTTAGCCGACTTATGCTACTGGAATAATGTAAGTACAGAAGTCGTAGCAGCCCCTGAAGTCATCAGCGAGTTAATCAAAAGATTTCCTTATCTCGCAAAAAGAAAAGGGCTTACTTTTAATGGCACGTTAAAGTGGGAAAGCGGAGAAACGGCCATTACGTTTCATAAAGTGAATCACGGATTTAACGGTCATTCCTACGGCATTGTGGTTCATCAAAAACAAGGCGTACGCTGGGCGTATGTATCCGATTCTTTTAATGTGACAAAAGAACAGTGGGAGCCTTTTTACCACTTAGATTTACTGATATTCGGTACATCTTTTTGGAAAGAATATCTTCAAAAAGAAAAAAGATCCGTATATGATGTGACAGAGGCAATGGAGATTAAAGTGAAGCTACAAGCAAAAAACATGGTGTTCACTCATTTATCACACAATATTGATATCCCAAAGCACGCTGAGATGCTTTTAGATAAAAACGTAAGCTTTGCCTATGACGGACGCGAGATTTCATTACCTTATTTGTGTTGAGATTAATTAATATCTTATAGAATAATAATTTCAAACTAGGAAGGTAAAAGGGGTTAATAAGCAGGGATAGCTTGAAGTAGGAACGAACACGACACTAAATTGGAGCTAAAGAAGGGGATAGTGTTATGGATGCTATTATAGAAAAACCAAATAACCTCGGTGAATTATCTCGATTTCTATTAGAAAAAAATAGTCAGAAAACATCACATATTGGTTATTGTGGTGAAAAAGAAGAAGAAATCTACCAGACATTAAAAGAAGATTTTATTAGTGACGAGGGTGATATTAAATTTTTAATCGCTAGAAATAGGACAGGAGAAATTTTAGCGGCTATTGGATTTGATATCGAAGAAATGGTAGCAGAAGTGTGGGGACCTTTTAATAAAACATCTTCTATTGATTTGCAATCTCAATTATGGAAACAGTTAGTTAATGAAAATCCTTTGATCCAAGAATTTCATTTTTTTATCAATGAAGAAAATGAGCTGCAACAAGTATTTATGAATGAAATAAAAGCAAAAAAGACTGGTGAACACTTGATCTTAGAAATTAAAGAACAAAATTTTGATAAAGTTATTGAAATGAAAAGCGAGCCATTTAAACATAGTGATTTTCAAGCATTTGAAATGCTGCATAACGCAATGTTTCAAAATACTTATTATGATGGAAAAACAATTATTGAGAGACTTAACGATAGAAATATGTTAAAGATACTTAAAAATATGTCTAATGAGTTGCAAGGCTATGCGTACTTTGAAGTCGATACTGAAATGCGAGAGGCTTCATTGGAGTATATTGGTGTTTCAAAGAATGCTCAGAGTCAAGGTCTAGGAACGAGGTTGTTAAAGGAAGTTTTAACAGAGATGTTTTCATTTCCACAAATTAATGAAATTAAACTAACCGTTGATAGAGCAAATAGTCAAGCAAATCGAGTATATATGAAAGTTGGTTTTGAACCAAAAGATATTCTTATAAGTTATCGCCTCAAACTGTAAAAGAGTTAAGTTCAATGAGGGCGGAGAACATTAAGTGTAAAAGCGCTCGGATTTTTTTCGAGCGCTTTTACTTACCATTTATATTGCTGATTTGTAGTTCTAACTTATGCTTCTTTCTATCAACCGAATCCGTTAGAAACAAGGCAATTCTTTTTTTGTTGTAAATTAGATGCGCTCGATAAAATCACTCACAACTTTGTTAAACCGATCGCTTTCTTCGAGAAAAGGGCAGTGACAGCTGTTCTCAAAAACTTCAAGTACAGAACCTGAAACCAGCTTTTGAATATGCCTTCCAGCCGCTACAGGAATGAGTTTTTCTTCTTTTCCAAAGCACAGTAAAGTAGGAATTGTAATAAACGGGAGGAATTCTCGATAATCCACAATGGATTGATCAAACAAAATAGCACTAGCTATCGACTCGGGCATTTTCGTTACTTCTTTCATAATCCAATGTTTATCTTTTTCAGTTAATTCATCCTTAAACATAAGCGGAATAAAACTTTCTAATGTACTTGTTCGATCAAGCTGAATACCTTGCATAAGCGAAATAAGGGCAGGTAAATCAAATGCACCGATTGGAAAGTCTGACCATTTAAAGTCTGAAGCCATTTCATCTACAATAATATTCCCTTTTACATTTTCTTCACCAAATTGTTTCAAATATTCCCACACAACAAAAGCACCCATCGACCAGCCTACTAATATGACGTCTTTTAATCGATTATTATTTATAAACTCATGCACATCGCGAGCATAAGTGGAAATTGTGTGACCATATGGAGTATGACTTGAATTTCCATGTCCTCTTAAATCCAAAAGAATAGTTTGATACTGTTTCGAAAAAAAAGAAAGCTGGTTGTGAAAAAAACGACTGCTCATCCAAACTCCGTGAATGAAAATAATAGGTGTTCCTTCCCCTTGTTTTTCATAGTATAAAGTTGCACCGTCTTTTAATGTATAAAAAGGCATCATTTCCGTCTCCAATCTCAAAGGTTCATATCTCATCATGTATGCGCAGAAAAGCTCAGGTAGAACGTATCTCCGCAAGAAAATGTTCATAAAAAAACAAATCCTAGAAGTGTTCGCCTTGATATGTTATACTATTACAGGCTTAAATACTGTATGTTTTTGAAACAATCATTCACTGTAATACTTTTTAGATAGAAGCATCCTCATAAAAAGGATGTTGTTTTTGTCGTAATGTACCTTTAAGTAATGAATTGTTACCATCAATTCGGTTCACAATAACCGACCTACATGCATTATATCTTGCAAATATAAACAGATAGGTGGAAGAAGCAACATGACTGAAAGAAAACCATATCAAGTACTACTATATTATTTGTACACTCCAATTGAAAATCCTGAAGAGTTCACAGCTCAGCACTTGGCATTTTGTAAAGAGCTTGAACTAAAAGGACGCATTTTAATTGCGGCTGAAGGGATCAATGGAACAGTATCAGGAACAGTTGAACAAACAGATAAATACATGGAAACGATGAAAAATGATCCTCGTTTTGAAGGTATTGTATTTAAAATAGACGAAGCAGATGAACATGCGTTCAAAAAAATGCACGTGCGTCACCGCAAAGAATTAGTAACTCTTCGATTAGAAGAAGATGTGAATCCTCTTCGCGTAACGGGTAATTACTTAAGCCCAAAAGAATTTTATCAAGCGATGCAAGATGAAAATACGGTCGTAATCGATGCACGAAACGATTATGAATACGATTTAGGCCACTTCCGAGGAGCTGTTCGTCCGGATATTCAAAACTTCCGTGAGCTTCCTGAATGGATTCGCGACCACAAAGATCAGTTTGAAGATAAAAAAATCTTAACGTACTGCACAGGCGGTATTCGCTGTGAAAAATTCTCTGGATGGCTTCTTGAAGAAGGTTTTGAAGATGTAAGCCAGCTTCACGGAGGTATTGTAACATACGGAAAAGATCCAGAAGTACAAGGTGAACTATGGGATGGTCAGTGCTATGTATTTGATGAGCGCATCAGCGTACCAGTTAACCAAAAAGAGCATGTGATTGTCGGGAAGGATCACTTTACCGGCGAGCCTTGCGAACGTTATGTTAACTGCTCAAACCCAGAATGCAATAAGAAAATCTTAGCTTCTGAAGAAAACGAACACAAATATTTACGCGCTTGTTCACATGAATGCCGAGTAAGTCCCCGTAACCGCTATGTAAAAGAACATGGTTTAACAGAAGAAGAATTTGCAGCACGTGTTAAAGAGTTAGAAAACGAACACGTAACTTTATAATAAAAAAACAGCACGCTATATACAGCGTGCTGTTTTTTTATGAAAAGATTCTCTTGTAACCTAGTGTTTAGAGAATAACCTAGTGTTTAGAGAAGGTTATGCAACGGGTATTTATAAAAAGGAAACATATTCCTGTTTTTTTGTTTTGCATACTTAAAGGAATATTTTTTAGAAAGCGATTAAAAAACGGTTGTACATAAAAACAACAAAGGAGCTTGAAAATGGAAGCGAAAATTGAAAAAAAGTACGATGGACGTTTACTGGAAGGACCCCTATGGGATGAAGAAAATCAAAGATTAGTGCTAGTAGACATTTTAGATAAAAAACTTCTTACGTACGATCCAAAAACGACAACATTAGAAGATATGGATCTTCCTTCAGTTGTTACAAGCGTTTCTACAACCAATCATTCAAAATTGGTCGTCTCCACTCGTAATCAGCTGCTTTTAGTGGATAAAAACAAAAAGAATCATGAAGAGTATATCCGTTTAGATACTCTTGAAAAAAACATGCGTTTTAATGACGGGAAATGTGATCCATATAATCGCTTTTGGATTGGCACGATGAGTGAAGAAGATGAAGAAGGAAAAGCCCAGCTGTACGTAGTAGATGAAAAAGGTGTAATTAAGAGTGCTAAAGAAGGATTAAGCGTGTCAAACGGGCTAGCTTGGAATCGAAGAGGAGACAAATTCTTTCTGGTTGATTCCCCGAAAAATAAAATTATGTCTTATTCATTTTCTAAAGAAACAACAAGGCTCGAAGATGAAAAAGTGTTGATTGACCTTTCAGATATAGACGGGTTTCCTGATGGAATGACAATTGATGAGCACGACCGACTGTGGGTAGCGCTTTGGGGAGGTTCGAAAGTTATTTGTGTAGATCCAGAGAAAGGAGAAATTATAGAATCTATTCATCTTCCTGTTTCCAATGTAACCTGCTGTACATTTGGAGGAGACGATTTACAAACTTTATTTATCACCACAGCTAAGGAAGAAGAAAAATACGAAGAAGCTGCCGGCTCTCTTTTTTCATGCCGAGTAGGAGTAAAAGGCTTACCGGCTTATACTTACGTATATTAGACCAGCACTTATCAAAATGTAATGATTCAGACCAGTAACGATAGATATTAAATGCAGTTTCTACAACTCCTTTGCACTGCGTTCATTCCCTTTACATTTTATTCATTATGAGGAAGAGGAATAAAACATGACGATAACGAATTCCCATAAAGAAGCCTTTCAAAGAATATGAATACTTGTATTGGGTAACAATGGTTAAAGGTACAAAAGGAGGAATTGTTTTGGAACAAACATTGTATGAAAAAGTGGGCGGACAAGAAGCGATTGAAAAAGTAGTAGACTATTTTTATTCTGAACTTGTTTTAAAAGACGAAACAGTTAGTCACTTTTTCGAGCACACGGATATGGATAAACAACGTCGACATCAAGCCAAGTTCATAAGCTTTGCCTTAGGTGGACCGAATCAATATTCAGGAAAGTCGATGGCCAAAGCGCATGCAAATATGAATATTCAGCCCGAACATTTTAATGCAATTGCTAAGCATCTTCACGATGCACTTGCTCACTTTAATGTTGAAGAGCCTGATATTGACCAAGCATTAAGTAAAGTTGAATCCCTAAGAAATGATATTCAATATAAATAAATCATAAAAAAAGAAGGTTACTGTAACCTTCTTTTTTTATGCTCAAAGCTGTGATGTATGAAGGAAACATGGAAAAGACATCGTAATATGATAAAAATGCAATAGGTGAAAATATTTATCGAAAGTCTGGGAGTGGGAGTATGTCAGCAATTAATGGGAAGCAATACGTAGAGAGAATTAACCAATTAAAAGCAAATGTATGGGTTGATGGCAAGCTCGTAACAGGCGATATATCAGAACATCCGGCTTTTAAAGGAGCCATTAACAGTCAAGCTAAGCTTTATGATCTTCAGCATGATAAAAAAATCAAAGATATCATGACATACCAATCTCCGGCTTCTAAGGAATTTGTCGGTACATCTTATTTACAGCCTAAAACAAAAGAGGAGTTAAAAAAGAGGCGAGAGATGACTCAGCAGTGGGCTCGCTTAACTCACGGTATGATGGGGAGAAGTCCAGATTATATGAATACCGTATTGATGGCTTTTGCATCCTCTGCAGAACTCCTGAGAGGAGCAGAAAATTGCTTTCCTGAAAACATCATTTCTTATTATGAATATGTGAGAGAGCACGACTTATCGCTCACTCATACATTCATCGATCCTCAAGTCAATCGAATCCAATTTTATTACGAGCAAAACGATGAACCGATAGCAGCAAGAATAGTTGATAAAAACAATGAGGGAATCGTTATCCAAGGCGCGAAACTGCTTGCTACACAGGGCGGAATGACAGATGAACTGCTCGTACTGTCTTCAGCGGGCATTCAAGGAAAAGAAAAAGGATTTGCTTTTTCAATTCCAAGTAATACAAAAGGAATTAAATTTATTTGTAGAGAATCATTTGCAGGAAAAGATTCGACGTTTGATTATCCATTAAGTTCTAGATTTGAAGAAATGGATACAATTGTTGTCTTTGACCATGTATTAGTACCGTGGAACCGCGTGTTTTTCTATGAAAATGTAGACGTATCAAATACATTCCTTGCTTCTAGTTCCTTCTCAGCTTTTGCTCTGCATCAAGTAACTTCAAGGAGAATTGTCAAAACAGAGTTTGTATTAGGAATTGTACAATCTCTGATTGAAACCATTAACATTACGGACTATCCGCATGTGCGAGAAAAAGCCACGGAGCTTATTATTGCGTTAGAAACGATGAAAGCTCTCGTGATGAAAGCAGAAGAAGAAGCGGAGATTGATACATGGGGATACATGCGTCCGAATGAAACTACACTTCGTATTGCCGCAAATATATTTTCAAAAACATATCCTACCTTTACAGAGATTATCCAGCTTTTAGGTGCAAGCGGACTAATGGCAATACCAACAGAAAATACGTGCCGCTCATTGGTTAAGGAAGATATTACGCGTTATTTGCAAGCTAAATCGAGAGGAGCAGAAGATCGAATTAAGCTTTTTCGACTTGCATGGGATTTAACGATGAGTCCGTTTGGCACAAGAGAAACGCTGTATGAACGTTTTTTCTTTGGAGAGCCTGTACAGTTAACCAGTTATCTGTACTTATCTTACGATAAAGAGCGCTATGTACAGAGAGTCACCGATTTTTTGAAAAGTTAATGGAGAAAACTGATCTCCGCTGGGTATGATAATTTAGTTGCAAAAACAGCGGAGATGCTTATTGAATAAATTTGAAAAATCTGCAATAATTTTCAGGGAATCATTTCTGTGAAAATACTAAGGAATACTATAAAGATAGGATGTTACAATGAAGCAATTAATCTATTTTGGTTTAGAACAAGCAAAATCTTGTGTTTTTCCTGTTATTATTTTTCTTACATTGGCCATGACAAAAATAATTGAAGTACCGTTTATTTCTAGATATGACCTTATTTTATTAGTCTGTCTAGGAACTCAAGTTTTAATGGTGGCGTTTAAACGAGAAACGCTTGATGAAGTAAAAGTCATTGCAGTATTTCATTTAATTGGACTAGCGTTAGAACTCTACAAAGTTCATATGGGCTCATGGAGCTATCCGGAAAAAGCTTTCACTAAAGTCTGGGGAGTTCCGCTGTACAGCGGATTTATGTATGCTAGTGTAGCCAGCTACATGTGCCAAGTGTGGAGAAGGCTTGAATTAAAGCTTGCGAATTGGCCTTCTACGTGGATTGTCAGTATACTAAGTATGACTATTTACCTTAACTTTTTCACGCATCATTTCATTTACGACTTCCGCTGGTTTTTAAAACTTTTTACTTTACTTATTTTTTATCGAACTTTTGTATATTTTACGGTTAACAAACGTACATATCGCATGCCTTTAGTATTGTCTTTTGTACTGATTGGCTTTTTCATTTGGATCGCTGAAAATATCGCAACATTTTTCGGAGCATGGCAGTATCCAGATCAACAGCAGCAATGGACAATGGTTCATATAAGTAAAATTAGCTCTTGGCTTCTTCTTGTGATTGTTAGTTTCTTGATTGTTGCTTTACTAAAGCATTTAAAAGAAAATCAAAGCCAATTTAAACAAAGGAAGAAATCCAAAGAAACAAACGAAATATATGAAAGATAGAAACATAACTATGTACACGCTGTTAATATGAGGTACAGAAGCTTTGGAGGATTATATGCAAGAATATATCTTTTATCTTCCCTATTTTAAATCAGCGGGGAAGACCGTAGCAGTTACAAATGAAAATGGAGAAAACGTCGGACAGCTTAAGAGAGTGCATAAAAATATGTGGACTAAAAGTATTGATTTTGTAACTCGTGATGGACTTCCAGTTTTAGATTCTATTTCTTGGTTTCCTATCTTTTCCTGCGGCTTAAAGGTACATGTACAAGTTCAATGGGAAGGAAGAACGGTGTTTATTGATCACGTGAAGAAACACCGGTGGGTGATAAAAGAAAGTGGAAAAACAGTGGGGGATCTATTAGGTAAAGGAATAATCAAAAACGAAGGAGCACAAGAAATTAGATGGGGAAATAACGTCTACATGTTAAGTAGTCATGAAGCTGTAGAGGAAGCATGTATTTTTAATCAAAAAAGAGAAAAAGTCGCGGAGTTTAAATCAGACCTTTTTCATTTTAAACAAGGAAAACACTCAATAAGAGTAACAGAAGAACTGCCCGTACCCATTTTTATCGCTTCTTACTATATAACTACTTTTATTATGCCATGCATATAATCAGGCGCAGAATGATTCTGCGCCTGATTTTTATATCATGATTTTACAAATATCATTTGTGAATTCAACGGGATCACTAATAGATAAGCCTTCAATTAGAAGAGCTTGGTTATATAATAAATTTGTATAAAGGTCTAGTTTCTCTTTGTCATTTTCAAATGCATCTTTTAAAGAAGCGAATACATCATGATTTACGTTAATTTCTAACACTTTTTCTGCTTTTACATGCTGATTGTCAGGCATAGCACTTAAAATTTTCTCCATTTCAATCGTTACTTCACCATCAGCTGATAAGCAAACGGGGTGTGTTTTTAAACGTTTAGACGCGCGCACATCTCCTACTTTTCCCGCCAAAGCTTTTTTCATATAGTCAAATAGCTCTTTATTTTCTTTTTCCTCAGACTCATTGAGCTGTTCTTCTTCTGCTTCAATCCCTAAGTCACTGCTTGAAACAGATTTAAATTCTTTTTCTTCGTACGTCATTAACATTTTAATCGCAAATTCATCGATATCTTCTGTAAAATACAGAATTTCGTATCCTTTATCTGCAACCAATTCTGCTTGAGGAAGCTTTTCAATTCGGTCGTACGATTCGCCTGATGCATAATAGATATACTTTTGATCCTCAGGCATGCGCGATACATACTCGTTTAGTGTTACGAGCTTTTTCTCTGTAGAAGAATAGAATAAAAGCAGGTCTTTTAATACATCTTTGTTGCTGCCAAAGTCACTGTAAACGCCGTATTTTAGCTGGCGGCCAAATGATTCATAAAACTTCTCGTACTTTTCACGTTCGTTTTTAAGCAAGCTTTTTAATTCGTTTTTGATTTTCTTGCCGATGTTTTTGGCAATCAGCTGAAGCTGGCGGTCTTGCTGCAAAATTTCACGTGAAATATTAAGAGATAAATCTTCAGAATCTACCATACCTTTTACAAAGCTAAAGTAGTCTGGAAGAAGATCTGCACATTTATTCATAATTAAGACTCCGTTTGAATACAGTTCAAGCCCTTTTTCAAATTCTTTTGAGTAGTAATCAAACGGACTATTTTCTGGAATAAATAAAACAGCATTGTAGCGAATCGTTCCATCCACATTAATATGAAGGTGAGTGAGCGGTTTATCAAATCCGTAGCGCTTTTCTGAATAAAACTGCTCATAGTCTTCTGAAGTCAATTCATTTTTATTTTTCTTCCAGATCGGTACCATACTGTTGATAACTTGTTCTTCTGTATAATCTTCTAGCTCGTTATCAGAACCTTCTTTAGGCCGTTTTTCCGTTATGTCCATTTTAATCGGGTAGCGGATAAAGTCTGAATACTTTTTAATGATTTCTTTTAAACGATACTCTTCTAGATACTCATCATACGTTTCATCTTCTGTATTTTCTTTAATTTTTAAAATGATTTGAGTCCCAACCGTTTCTTTGTCGCAAGGTTCGATTGTATAACCATCAGCACCAGTAGATTCCCATTTATAGGCTTCATCGCTGCCTAACGCTTTACTAATCACCGTTACGACATCTGCCACCATAAACGCTGCGTAAAACCCAACGCCGAATTGGCCAATAATCGTGTGTCCGTCCTTTGTTTCATTTTCATTTTTAAACGCAAGGGAACCGCTTCGCGCAATTGTGCCCAAGCTACTTTCAAGCTCTTCTTGCGTCATGCCAATTCCAGTATCCGTAATGGTTAAGGTACGGTTAGTTTTATCGGGTGTTACTTTTATGTAATAGCTTTCTTTGTTAAAACGCAAGGAGTCGTCTGTTAAAGCTTTGTAATAAATTTTATCGATTGCATCGCTTGAATTTGATAGAAGTTCTCTCAAAAATACTTCTTTTTGAGAATAGATGGAATTAATCATCATCTCTAATAATCGCTTTGATTCGGCTTTAAATTCTTTTTTTGACATAAGAAGTTCTCCTTTCCAAATAGGGCTTACAAAATAATTAGCACTTGAATAGATAGAGTGCTAATCACTCTTTTTATTTAACATGTATTAGGGTATTTGTCAATATATTAGGAGATTCACCAAAGAGATTAAAAATTAGACTGAAAAAAGCAAACTTTTAAAAAAAGGTTGAACGTTCTGAAAGAGTTTGCTAGAATATACTTAATTTCAAAGACTATATGTGACTGGCGAAACGCGGATAACCGTGAGGAAGCATATAGTGACGTAGCCGTTCGCCTGGGCAGAGGTAAGGGATTAATACATATCTCTTACCTCTTTCTGTTTAGGGGGAGAGGATATAGAAGTTATCAGACATGTAGGCTAAAAAACCAGACTTTTAAAAAAATTAAAAATGAAGTTCCTTTATCCAAAGGTAAAAACATGTAAAACTACGATGATAATCAGAGGAGAGTACAAAATGAGCACATTAACATTAGAAAAAGTACAAACAATCAAAACATTAAACAACATTGCACAAAAAGGTCTAAATGTTTTTAATCAAGAAGGTTATCAAATTGACAACGACAGCGAAAATCCAGATGCGATTGTCGTGCGTAGCTTTAACATGCACAGCATGGCATTTGACCAAAATTTAAAAGCTATTGCACGAGCTGGAGCAGGGGTTAACAATATACCGGTGGACGCTTGCACGGAGCAAGGTATCGTTGTATTTAATACGCCAGGAGCTAATGCAAACGCAGTAAAAGAAATGGTTTTAACTACAATTATGGCTTCTTCTCGTAACTTATTTGCTGGAGTTGAATGGACAAAAGGATTAGACGGCCAAGGTGATCAAATTCCTAAGTTAGTTGAAGCAGGTAAAAAACAGTTTGTTGGAAAAGAAATCAAAGGTAAAACATTAGGCGTTATTGGTTTAGGTGCAATTGGTGCTCTTGTAGCAAACGACGCGCTTGATTTAGATATGGACGTAATTGGTTTTGATCCATTCATTTCTGTTAATACAGCTTGGAATTTGTCTCGCAACGTACAGCGTGCAATGTCTCTAGAAGAACTATTTGCAGCATCTGACTATATTACGGTTCACGTTCCATTAACGGACGATACAAAAGGTGTTTTCAATAAAGAGACGTTTAGCATCATGAAACCAGATGTTCATATTTTGAACTTCTCACGCGGTGAGCTTGTAAACGAAGAAGATATGAAAGCTGCTCTTGAAAGTGGAAAAGTTGGTCGATATATTACAGATTTCCCAAATCAAAATGTCTTGAACATGAAAAATGTTGTGCCAATTCCTCATTTAGGGGCATCAACTCAAGAATCAGAAGAAAACTGTGCGGTAATGGCAGCACGTCAAGTGAAAAATTTCTTAGAAACAGGAAACGTTAAAAATTCAGTGAACTTCCCGAATGCATCTCTTCCTTACACTGGGAAAAAACGCGTAGCTGCTTTCCATCACAACGTACCAAATATGGTAGGACAACTTACGCAAGTATTCTCAAACTACAATTTAAACATCGCAGATATGGTGAACAGAAGCCGCGGTGAATATGCGTATACAATGATCGATATTGACAATCAAGTAAGTGACGAGATTGTGCCTGAGCTAGAAGAAAAAATTGGTCAAATTGAAGGAATTATTACAAGTCGTATTATCTAATTTGGTTATCATCCTATTTTAGTGTTTCAGCCCTAACTTTTCTAAGTTAGGGCTGTTTTTACATGGTGCTTATCCTCATATCATTTCCTTCATTCCCATAGCATATAGAAATACCTTTAAAGAGGTGAACGTTTTGTCAGGAGAAATGATAGGAATTTTGATAGGGTCGCTCATCGCGCTGGCAGGAACTTTCATTACGTCTGTCGTAGCTATAGCGATGTCGAAAGAGCAATACAAGCAAGAGCTTCGCAAAGCATTTATCCAAAAGAAAGTTGATGCCTATACCCATGTGTGTCAGGTTATTTTAGCTATAAAAAATGATTTACTGACAATAACCGTTTCTTCAGCCGGCTTAAACTGGACGGCTCAATCTATTAACAAACTAGCAGATGTATGTATTACGGAAGGACTGTGGATCGATGAAGAAGACAGCAAAAAGCTGGAGGTTCTGCAAAAGCAGCTTTCAAAGTTTGTATTGGATGAAATAGAACTGTCTAGACATGATATCCTCACAACCTGTTATGAAATTATTGAGTATTGTGAAAAAAAGGTAAAGATTCTTCATTTTATGACTACAAAAGAATAGGTGATTACTACTTTAAGAAGGGATAGTAGACGGATAAAAAAAGCATCGGAATATAAAGTCAAAAAACAATCCGTTTATACACCAGCAGTCGACGAGGGCATTAGTAAGGAAAGGGCCAAGGGGAAATTTTTTGTAAAAACGATAGAAAAAGATAGGCTCAGTACCGGGTCTATCTTTTTGCGTTTATATAAAGATTAAATATATTTATATATGCATGTGTCCAAGCATTTACAGAAAAAACTCCTAAAATATAGTCCAGAAAGGAGACGATTGTATGTCAAATTACGAGTCGAGCAAACCGTATATTAAATCCGTTAATATACCTAATCCTTTATATCAATCGTTAAAAGGAGACTATTTTGTTGGACAAACTGAGCCTATTCGTTTTGGCGGAAACAGAAACGCTTGGGGCGGATTAGTGAACCCTTCCGGCTCCGGAGTAGATTTATTTGTGAATGCTTTTACTATCACTAACTATTCAAACGAACCTTTTACTGCTGAAATTTGGTTTAATTCTATCCCCCCTGGAAAAGGAACAACTTCAGATAATGTGAGTCCAGCAAATACTACAATACGTTCAAAGCCAAAAGGGAAAATTAAATTTGCAGAAATGGTAAAAGGCGTTCCTGCTAAAGGGGTAAACGTATTTAACCGTGTTGTTCCGCCGAAAAGTACATTAGTAAGTGATGAAGACGGCAAATTTATCTTTCCAAACAACGGTTCATACGTTATTTTCTTAGTTTCTCCAGGAAATAAAGAAATCGAAGCTGAAATTGCATATGGATGGTTCGAGAAAAAACGTAAGAAGGACTGTTAACTGAATAGGTCTTAGCGATTGTATGAGAAGTGTATGAGCTATTTCATATTTAATACAGTTCTTAACAAACGGTAAGTGTTTATGAAAAGAACTTTACAGTAGCATCCAAAGTTCTTTTTTATAGCTTGCGTTTTTTCGTTTGATTGTAGATATAACTAAAGAAAAACAAGCAAACGTATAATTCCGATTACGCAAGCGATTTGAACGGCATTTAAAGAAGTTGAGGACTCAAGAAGCAAAGCGATAATACATAAGTAGAATGAAGTAACTTTTTTGTCCAGGATATAAGCATGCTTAACATCTCACGTTCATGTCTACATTCACATTATCTTAAGTTTCAATTCATACTGGCTTCATATAAATGAATCATACTGAATGTATTAATGAAAGATACGAGGTGAAACAATGTTAAACAAGCTTTTTAGACTATTTACACAAGAAACCGAGATATCTAAAGATAAAGAAGGAGATCTCCAAGAAGAGAACGATTTTAACGAAGTTTGTGATGATTATTTCATTATAGATGAGTATTAGAAACCCTATAAAACGCTGCAAAATTTCAAGGATTGATTGAGTATATCTGTACAACCAGTAATCGTACAAGGATCGTAAAGGTATACTTTTATGGCCGATTAATATTGATAAATTGCTTTTTACATGAAACAATGCGAAAAAGATGGGCACCCTAAAAGCAAAAGGAGGGGATAGAATGAGCAAAGAACCAAACGATGAAACAAGTGAAGGGCTGAATCAGCTTTTTGAAATCATCAATGCAAAAGGCGACGAGGGCGAACTTAGAGAAATTGTAAGCAGGAGCAGTGAAAAGAATAATTATAAAAATCATGAGGATCAATCGTAAAAAGAAAATAAAAAACCTCTTCATGAAAATCATGAAGAGGTCAGATGAAATAGTATTACACCCATTCCATCCGGCAGAGTTTTAAAGTGTTTTAAACTCTTGATGCGACTGGTTTTATGGAACTGATGGGATTCGAACCCACGACCCCTTGTCTGCCAGACAAGTATTCTCCCACTGAACTACAGTCCCGCTTATGTAGAGTCTTTATTGCCTGTTGACTCTACTATATTTTAATACGTATGACGCACGTTCGCAATAGTTATTTTCAGTGTTTTCTAATTTCTTCATATGAATATTAACTTCTAAAAAAATCATTTACTTCTTGTTTGTACGTATTAAAAAAACTTGGAATTTGGCTTGGTTCCAATCCTTTTTCAGCGTATTTGCTGATGGACTCGTAGTACCATTTCTGTTTTTCGAATCCTCTTTTAAAACTATTCCAAATCGTATCTCCTTGCTGATCGTAGCTTTCTTTTAAAGACCGTAAATTGTCTAATTTATCTGCTACAATTAAAGATTTCACTTCAAGAGAACCAGTTTTCACAATTTGAATTGTATGCTGTTTACGTTCTTCCCAGCTTTTTGATTTGTTTTCTGTATGAGCTTCAACAATCCCTGCTACCTCTAAACCAAATCTTCGTACAATTTCTTCGAGTGTTACACTTGTATCTTCTACAGCATCATGCAGATAAGCTGCTGCAATTACTTCTTCACTAAAACCTGCTTTTTCTAAAATATTACCTACGTTAATAGGATGAACAATATAAGGTGTATCGGAAAGCTTGCGCATTTGGCCGGTATGAGCGTGTTCTGCATACCTACGTGCTTCTTTTATTAAAGACATCATATTCCTCCATTTTTTATACAGTATATCTTCATATTATTAGTATAAACGAATATAGCTCTTCTAACGTTATGAAATTGCACAAATTCATTTCTTATAATAAGGTAAGGCTACCAAAAGCCCTTCTTATTGTACGGTTTTTTATAAAGCCTAATATCTATTTAATAGGCCTGTATCAGTTGCCATTTCCTTTTTTATTCATAGTTTGTATGAAGGAGTGATAGCAATGCAAAACCGTAATAATCAAAATATTAAGGTCATTGATGTTTCTCATCACAACGGAACAATTGATTGGGCAAAAGTGGCGTCGGATGGGGTAAAAGGCGCGTATATTAAATTAACAGAAGGCACAACCTTCTTAGATAAAAAATCATATGATAATTATATAGGAGCAAAAAATGCAGGTCTAAGTGTAGGCTTTTATCACTTTGCTCATGCTGATAATGATCCTATTGCAGAAGTTAATTTCTTTTTAAATAAATTAGGCAGCATGAAGGTTGATTTGCCTCATTGCTTAGATTTGGAAGAAAATAAAGGGAAAACAAAAGCGCAGGTCACAGCCTTTGCAGTTAGATGGATGGAATATATTGAAAGGAAAACAAGCATTACGCCTATTCTTTACACCGGGTATAGTTTTATTAAATCCAATTTTACAAGCGCCGTGGCAAGATATCCGCTATGGATAGCTCGTTACAGTGGAAGTAACCGTTCCAAGGGGTTTACTAATCCAGGTGATACGGCCATTTGGGATAGATGGTCTATGTTTCAATATACAGATCAAGGAAAAGTAAACGGGATTAAAGGCAATGTTGATATCAATGAAATGGATCTGGATTTCTTTAATAGTATTAACACAGGGGTGACGGTGGTGGAAAATAATCAGCCATCAGCACAATTGCAGCAAGGTGATAGCGGACTAGCTGTAAAAGAACTGCAGCAAAACTTAATTAAATTAGGATTTGAGCTTTCCCAGAAAGGAACCGATGGCCAATATGGCAGTGAAACTGTTGCAGCTGTTAAAGCTTTTCAAGAAAAGTATGGATTAACGTCAACTGGAAAAGCTGATGAGAAAACATTAGCTAAAATGATGGAATTGCTTAAGGGTGTAAGTAATCCTATAGAAGAATCATTACCAAAGGTTACTTCACTCGGAGATAAATATTCTTTTCAAGTAAAAGCGAAGAAGGATATTGGAGTCTACAAATATGCGAATGTAACAGAGAATTTCAGAACTATAAAAAAAGGCACGGTATTTAGCGTATATGGCTATACGAGTGCAGCATGGGCTGTTCCAGGCGGATTCGTGCAAATGAAAGACGTAGAACCTATCCCAGTTACAATTAAAACAGGCGGATTAAGTAAAGACATGGAAACAGAGTTTCGTACTTTCTTAAAAAATGAAGGAATTGACAGTGAATTAAACGTACATGCAATAGGTAATCCGTCAGCTGAACTCACAGCAGCTGGACTGGATTTTGTAAAAGTTAAGCAGTTTTTAGATAAAAAAGGCTGGTATTACAAGCAATAAAACCCCGCTCTGAAGAGTAGGGTTTTATTTTGAGGTTTTATAAAAAAGAAGAGCAGACATCAATTAAGTAATTAAAATATGTTCTAAATAACAAATTAGGTGGCAACAAAAAAGTTTTTATGTATAGTCGACCTCTAACAGTCATATTTTTAGTCAACGACTCATGGAGGGTGAATGAATATGAAAAATACGCAGATTCGAATTGAAACACTATCCTATCACTATGAAAGCATTATGGTGAATGATGAAGTAGAGCGTGCGATAAAAAGTATTGAAGTGACGTATCGAGCATATAAACATAACCACGTTTTAAACGGACACGTAGTACTTTCAGGAGAAGAGATTTACGATCTTCAGCAGCTGACTCACGCAGTGGCTGGGAAAATAAAAGCAGAATTAGAAACTACATAAAAAAGCGCCTTTCTTTAAATTTCAAACATTAAAGAAGGGCGCTTTTTTATATTAATTATTAATTAAACTGCAAAAAGAAGAAATTAAAGTATGTTCTAAATAAAATATATAAATAAAAACATAGCATCTAAGAGAATTCCCTAAGCCATACGCATTACCTTTGCATTGTGAACATTGTCTCTTTTACCACTACTTTTCTTTTACTATGTGTAAGCAACACGCCGCATAACGTAATGATGCTTCCAGCAATGGAAGCTGCACTCGGGATATCTTTTAAAAGCAGCCACGCTAAGAAAAAGGACAGCGCAGGAGTTAAGTAAAGAGAGATGGCAGCCTCAGCAGAACCTATACGCGATGTCAGATAAGCGAGTACCATATAGGGAATAACGGTTGGAAATAATCCTAAATATATCACGCTTATTGCTGATCTGACAGAGATATACGCAAGTTCCGTTTCTAACCCAGGTAAAAAAACAAGCATAGAAATTGCAGCTCCCCAAATACTGTACGTCACAAAAGAAAGGAAACCATATTTTTTTAATAAATTTTTTTGACATACTATATAGACGCTTTCTGCAAGGGCAGCTAGCAGAACCAGTAAGATTCCATTAACTGAGTGTACAAAATTTTCTTTGCTGAAGGTTAAAAGTACAATACCAGCAAAGCTTACTGCAGATCCAATCCATTTTCTTTTTCCGAACTCCTCCTGAAAAAGAAAAATAGCTAAAAGCGAAGAAAAAATAGGAGTAGTCGAGATCAGTAAACTCGCAATACCCGCACTTACCGTTTTTTCTCCAATGTTTAAGGCCGTGTGATAGACGGTAAAGCCTAAAAAACCGAGCGCTAAAAGAAGTGGAATATCTTTTATATCAGGCAAGGACATGCGTGTGGCTATTGCAATAACTAACAGCACTACAGAAGCAATACTTAACCGAACAAAAGCGAGGTGCTGAGGAGAAAACGATTCCAGCCCTATTTGAATAACTGGAAATGCTGAAGCCCATAAGCTAATCATCAGTATATGTAAGAACACCAGACTAAACGTTAATTTCATACCTATTCATCTCCATTTTTCATTTTGAATCCAACCAGTATCTATTGTGGTTCCCATGTTAATAAACATTTGATAAAATGTCTTCAACCAGTTTAAAAGCAATTAACCCAACCACTTTAAAAACAGGAGTACGTGTATGAATCAAGAGAACAGTTCGAGTTATCCAAAATACAAGCAAATCATTGATTTTATGAAAGAGAAAATTGCGCGTGGAGAATGGCCGATTGGAAGTAAAATTCCTAGTCAGCGAAAGCTTGCTGCTATGTTTGATGTTAACCGAAGTACGGTCATCACCGCATTAGAGGAATTAACAGCGGACGGTTTAATTGAAGGTAAGATGGGAAAGGGAACCATCGTTATAAATAATACGTGGACACTTTTGGCTACAACTCCGCCCGATTGGGATGTTCATGTGAAATCAGGCATGCATCATCCGAGTCAAGCAATGGTACAAGATATTAATGAATCCGAATTTAACTCAAACCTTATTCAATTAAGCAAAGGAGAGCTTTCACCTGACATATTTCCTAAAAACAAAATGAAATACGCCGTAGAAAAAGTAGCAGAAAATATGGAGGTTCTAGGATACGAAGAACCAAAGGGGTATTTTCCTTTACGAAAAGAATTAAGTGCATATATGAAAACAATAGGGATTGAATCTTCTCCAGATTCTATTTTAATTGTTTCCGGCGCTCTTCAAGCTCTTCAGCTTATTTCAATTGGACTGCTGCAAAGAAACTCTTCGGTTTTGCTCGAAAAACCTTCTTATCTATATTCCTTACATGTATTTCAATCAGCCGGAATGAAACTCAAAGGCCTTGCTATGGATGAGGAAGGAATAAAAGTAACAGCTATAAAACGCGCCGACCCTCAAGAAGGGCAAGCTATTTTATATACAAATCCATGTTTCCATAACCCAACGGGAACATTAATGTCACAAAATAGGCGTTACGATTTGTTGAAAGAATGTGAGGAACATCAGCTTCCTATTATTGAAGATGATTTATACCGCGAATTATGGCTAGATAAACAGCCTCCGCTGCCATTAAAAGCTTTAGATAAAAATGGACACGTGTTATATGTTAGCAGTCTTTCTAAAACACTAAGCCCGGGATTACGGATCGGATGGATAGTCGGCCCAGAACCAGTCATTGAGCGTTTGGCGGATATTAAAATGCAAACAGATTATGGATCTAGCTCATTATCTCAAAGAGTAGCAGCAGAATGGTTTAAAAATGGCTTATATCAACAGCATATGGAAACTGTACGAACGGAATTGCGAACAAGAAGAAAAGTGATGCTGAATGCTTTGGAAACATACGCAGGAGATATAGCAACATGGACGAATCCTGAAGGAGGCTTTTTTATATGGGTGCATATTCAACCTTCTATTTCAATGAAATCTTTATACTCTCGTGCTTTAAAAAGAGGGATATTGCTTAACTCTGGAAGTATTTATGCACAAGAAACCGGCAGTTATCTTCGGCTTTCTTACGCCTATGCCTCTTTACCAGATATCGATAGAAGCATTGAAATTCTTGCTGAACTGATTCGGGAATTGCAAGTATAGTAAAAAAAGGAATAGTGGATTACCCACTATTCCTTTTTATTTGTATCAAACTATTCTTCTTATAAAAAACATCAAGTAACAACTGACTATATATTACCATCTATAAATACGTGTTATTTTTTATGGAAAAAATAAGTTAATAAAACTTTTAATTGACTTTCTGTACGTTTTACATGTAAATCGTGAATGGTTTTAACTACGTAATCATTATCAAACATTTCCAACACCTCAATTATTGTTAAGTTTCCTGTTTGTTATAGTTTATGAAATCAGCAGACGCATATCATCGGCCATCAGCTGTAACTTTACGGTTTATCTTTTACAACTAAAGGCTGAAACGTACGCTCATGATTGAACGCACGAATAACAGGATATGCAAAAAAATGAAAAGTGTGCACGTTTTGTTTTAAAAAAGCTATATCTTTAAAAAAAGAAAATTGTCACACACATTTATGAATATGTATCTACTAAGTAAGAAGACTTTTTTAGTTGGTGGGATTGAAGGTGAAAAAGGTGGATGAATTATTTAAAGATCTTGATCTGTACAGAACGCAAGAAGAAATGAAACAGTATTTTGAACATACGCAGCAAATGATTCATCAAAACAAAGAGTATATAAAATTAGCTCGACTCAAAAAAGGGCGTTTCAAAAAGTTTTTTGAAGAGTTTTATCCGCTTTATTGTTTCAGCCAATCTTCTTATTGTCCGAGGAATTCAAAATTGAAGCTTATTATTGGAAGTCAAGGATACGACGGATTAATTCTTCAGCCGGATGGTACTGAAAAACGAATTGAAATTACTTCTTATAAAGATGGGAAACTGGAATTTGAAGATGCACAGAGGGTCAATTCAGGAAATTTTGCTCTACCCCGTATCCAGACGGAAGGTTCTGTGGAAGAGTATATAGAAAAAGTGCTAGAAAACATCCAAAAAAAGAGCAAAAAAGATTACAGTGGAGCATCCATTCTATTTGTTGTACACACGTTTCATTATTTTGAAGCCTATGGAAAAAGTTCAGCTGCCTTTATTCGTACCTTAAAAAAAGAAATGAAGAATACTGATTTTCGAGCGGATGAAATTTATTTATTAGAATTAAATCAGCCAGAAAGTGAAAGTATTAAGCAAAACATTCATTTCATTAAATAAGAAGACACGCTGTAGATTTTGAGGCGTGTCTTCTTTTCTGATAATAGAAGTTAATGCAGGTGGATAATTTTGAAAATTACAACAATTAAGTGCTATAATTCAAGTATGAATATGCATTCAGAGGAGGAAAACCAATGGATTTAGCTTATAGAGAGAAAGCGTACGAATATGCTAAAAGATTCGAATCTAGCTATGACGATTATGATGAACGCTATAAGGTGCACAATAATCCGACGGTGTGGCGATTTATGCCGCTGTCTGATTTTCAAGATTTACTAGAAACCAATGCGCTTTTTTTCGCGAAACCTGATGCATTTTCAGACCCTCTTGAAGGATGCTCTTCAATGTGGAACATAGAAGAGTTAAGAAAAAAAGGCGAACGTCATAACCGTACCTCTAGAACCTATATAAGAAAAATCCATGAATTTTCTGCTGTTTCATCCTGGCATATCAATGACTACGAAGCCGCTGGAATGTGGGATCTATATTTAAAGGGGAATGATGGCGTAGCTATTAAAACCACCTATGAAAATTTATTGTGCAGTATTAAAGATTTGCGCTATAAAATCTTCTCTGGCAAAGTGCAGTACATAGACTTCCAAAAAGAAATGATCAGTCACTCTGTATATGACACGTTATTTTACAAGCGCAAATCCTATCAGCATGAAAATGAATTGAGGCTTGTTATTGTGGCAAGTCGTATACACGCTTGGAAGCTGCAAAAGCTATTCGAAATTCAAGGTATTTCCGCAAATCAATGGCAAAAACGAATGGATATCCTTGAAAAAAGATCGTATGAGTTTTCTCATGAGCATGGCAACCTCCTTACATGTAATTTACATCAGCTTATCAACGATATTTACGTATCGCCAAGAAGCGCTCAAAGCTGTGTAGATGAGGTAAAAGCTCTTACTAAGAAACACGGTCTCGCTTATAAAAAGGTTATTCAGTCTGACTTGTATAAGGACTATATTTACTAAATGCTAGCGAAGTACACAAAGGCTTAATCAAAAATGATTAAGCTTTTCGTGTTACACGTTTTATATTTCCATACATTTCCTCATATAAAATAAAACAAACCTCCAAAGCCTATGTATACATATTAGATAAATCAGGAGTACAGTATGGTTAAAAAAATGCTGTTTATTTTAGTATGCGGGCTTTGTTTGTGTTTGTTTTTTCAATGGGACGTAAAAAAAGGCTATAACGCTTATGTTCGCGTACATCCGCTTATCGAAACGCCTGTTTACCAAGGCGAGATAGCGCTGTATGCACAAGGAAGTAGTTTATATCCTGCTTTATTTGAGGACATTAAAAAAGCAAAAAAGTACGTGTACATTCAATTTTTTATTATTCGAGCGGACAACATTAGCATGAAGCTATTTAAGCTATTGAAAGAGAAAGCAGCTGAAGGGGTAAAGGTTAAACTTTCTGTAGATCGTTTTGGAGGAAACGATCTCTCCCGAACACTCATAGATGATCTTAAGAAAAATGGAGTTGAGTTTACTTTTAGCCGAAAAGCAAGCAGGCAGCACTTTTTCTATAGCATTAATCATCGAAATCACCGAAAGTTTGTCGTAATAGATGGCCAAGAAGCCTATCTCGGAGGTTTTAATATAGGAGAAGAATACTTAGGGAAGCATAAAAAATTGGGCTATTGGCGTGATTACCACTTGCGAATCAAAGGAGAAGGTATTTTTGAAATTGAAAAGCAATTTTTGAAAGATTGGGAAGAAGACACGGGACAACATATATCTCCTCAGCGAGTTCCTATCGCTCGCTCTAACGGAGCAAACTATCAGCTACTGTTTTCAACTGGAGAAGAACTTGAGCAAAAGATGATTGATCTAATCAACCGTGCCAAAGTAAAGCTTACCATTGCTACCCCTTATTTTATTCCAAGTGAACATTTAATGAATGCACTTATTTCAGCAAAAGAAAAAGGCGTTTTAATTGATATTATACTTCCAGACAATACCGATGCGTGGTTCACTAAACCGCCTAGTTACCCTAAAACAGAGAAACTATTAAACAAAGGTATTCGAATTTTCTTATATAAAAAGGGATTTTTTCACGGAAAAGTAATGGTCATCGATCATACGATTGCCAATATTAGCACAGCCAACTGGGATCCCAGAAGTTTTTATTTAAATGATGAAGCAAGCTGTATTATTTACGATCGCGAGATGATTGCACACATAGAACGAGAAATTAATGAAGATAAAACAAACAGCCGCAGATTAACCAAAACAGTAATAGATGAAATCCCTAAATGGGAACGTTCTCTTAAAAAAACACCGGAATGGATTTATTATTATTTTTGAAAAAATACCCAAATCAAGTTTTAATTATTTTTCCCCGGGTATATATTCTATGTAAGGCCAATACAGGAAAGGAGAGACTGTACACATGCATTGTTTTACAGCGACTTCAAGAAACGTATTGAGCACCTTAGAAGGAAGATTTGCTTTAATTACAAAAGGAACATTGGTAAACAATCGTTATACTAAGTGCTAGGCTGTCTAATTCAGACAGAATACTCGACTATTCTATTCAAACATAACATTCAGTATAAAAAAGAAGATGCGTGCTAAGCGCATCTTCTTTTTTGTTGACTCTATTTTCTCTCTCTTTTGTACTTCGTCTTATTTTTACGCATAAAATAATAAAAAGGAGGGGGTTATGCTGTTTGATTATGAACGGGAGTTAACGATTGACCGAAAAGATGCTACTCAAAAGACTGCAGTCACTAATGCTGAGACTTATAAAAAAATAGACTGGGAACAAGTGAAATCAGAACAAAATCTTGCGGATGACCAAGCCCTTGTACGCGTACCTTTTCCGCTGATTTTCAAAAAAAATCAGCTGTATCCTGTATGGGATTTAAGAAAGTACGCTTTTTTATTTGAACAATCTACACCTGCTACTGTCCACCCTAAACTGTGGGAACAAGGAAAATTAAATGTACAAGCCGGTTTATATCAAGTAACTGAAAACATCTTTCAAGTAAGAGGCTTTGATATGGCTAATATTACATTTGTTAAAGGGAAAACGGGGTGGATTGTTATTGATTGCTTAACATCCAAAGAAACGGCAGAAAAAGCGCTTGAACTAGTAAACCAGCAGTGCGGTAAGCGTCCTGTTAGAGCTGTTATCTTCTCTCATTCGCATATAGATCATTACGGCGGAGTTCTAGGGATATTACCTGACTCAACACAAAATAAAACTAGTAAAGTTTATGCTCCTGCTGGATTTATGGATGCGGTTATTGATGAAAACGTCACGGCGGCAACAGCAATGACACGAAGAAGTCAATACATGTACGGTATTCGACTGCGACGCGATGAAAAAGGCCTAATTGACAACGGCATCGGAAAAGAAATTTCATTTGGAACAATCACGCTTATTAAAGGAATAGAAGAAATTCATCCTTCCGAACATCATTCTTATGTAAGTAAGAAAATTGACGGCGCCTCATTTCAGTTTCAGCTTACGCCAGGGACGGAGGCGCCTGCTGAAATGAACATCTATATTCCTAGTGAAAAGGCTCTTTGTATTGCAGAAAACTGTACGGCCACTCAGCACAACCTCTATACCCTTAGAGGAGCAAAAGTAAGAGACGCAGCAGCGTGGGCAAAATACTTGCAGCAAGCAATCGATTTATTTGGCCAAGAACTAACAACTGTATTTGGGGTACATAATTGGCCAAGGTTCGGAAACGAGTCGTGTATTACCTATATCGAAAATCAACGAGATGTTTATCAATATATTCATGACCAAACATTAAGGCTGATGAATCAAGGTTATACCATCGACCACGTCGGCCGAATGATGAAGCTACCGGAAACCCTATCTCACGAGTGGTATACAAACGGCTTTTATGGAACGGTTAACCATAACGCAAAAGCGGTTTATCAGCGCTATATGGGCTGGTATAACAGCAATCCTGTAGATTTAAATAAACTGTTTCCTGAAGAGTCAGCTAAGAAATATGTAGAGTATATGGGCGGAGCGGACAACATTGTCCAAAAAGCACAGCGCTGTTTTCAACAAGGCGACTATCAATGGGTAGCTGAAGTGACCAAACAAGTTATTTACGCTGATCCTCACCATGTGAAGGCAAAACTTTTATGCGCAGACGCGCTTGAACAATTAGGGTATATAGCTGAATCTGGTCCTTGGCGAAATGAATATTTAACAGGAGCCAAAGAACTTCGTTTAGGTAATATACCGCTGCCAGTCAACATTATTACAAAAGAAGTATGGGATACACTTCCATTAAAAAATATTTTAGAACTATTTAGCATTCGCGTAGATGGATTAAAGGCGGGCGCATGTAACTATCGTATATTGTTTGTGATACCCGATCGTAATGAAGTAGCTCTCACAGAACTTAAGCATGGAATCTTTAGGTATCTTGGAGATACGCGAAAGAAAGCTGAGGTGACGGTAACGGTGTGGCAAGATACCTTATACCGGCTAACAACTACAAATGATCACTCTTATAGCTCGGTCATATTTGTTCAAGGAGATAAATCAAAATGGGATTTCTTTTTGTCTTGTCAGGATTCTATTGATCCAAACTTTAATATTGTGACACCTGTTTCTAAAAAATAGAGTACCTGATTACAACTCAGAAAGCACATCGTTGACTTTTTGTTCAAAACAGCTGTCGCATGTGAAGATTTCTTTTTCTTGAAAAGATGTTAGCCTTTCTCCACAGATGGAACAGCATTCTATATAGTGATTGTTTCGCTCTTGTTCTTTTCTTTCATGTAACATAGCACTTTCCTCCTTTTCAGTATAAATAGTTTGTCTTATTTCTTTAAGTATATACTAATATCAGCCTATGCAGGGAATATAAGGGGTGCTAATGCAGATTATTTATAAAATAAAAGCGTTGTAAAACCGCTGAAATTGGCACAGGAATTGCATATTAAATCATTGAGAAATTTCAATGATTAATATGGGGTGAACAGAATGTCCATTACAAAAACAGCTAGTGAATTAAAAAAAGAACAGCAGCAAGAACAGGAATCACTTAATTTATTTTTATCTACTCAAACTGTTATTCAAGAAGCGCTTCAAAAACTAGGGTATGGTGAAGAAATGTATCATTTGTTGAAAGAACCGCTGCGCATGATGACGGTTCGTATTCCAGTTAAAATGGATAACGGATCGGTAAAAGTATTTACGGGCTACCGCTCTCAGCATAATGATGCTGTCGGGCCTACTAAAGGAGGCGTACGCTTTCATCCTGAAGTAAATGAAGAAGAAGTGAAGGCATTATCCATTTGGATGAGTTTAAAATGCGGGATTGTCGACCTTCCGTACGGCGGAGGTAAAGGCGGAATTGTATGTGACCCAAGAAACATGTCGTTTGGTGAACTAGAGCGACTCAGCCGCGGCTATGTAAGAGCCATCAGTCAAATAGTTGGGCCTACTAAAGATATTCCTGCACCGGATGTCTATACAAATTCTCAAATCATGGCGTGGATGATGGACGAATATAGCCGACTGCGTGAGTTCGATTCTCCTGGTTTTATTACCGGAAAACCTATCGTACTCGGAGGATCTCAAGGACGCGAAACTGCAACGGCTAAAGGAGTAACCATTTGTATAGAAGAAGCTGTTAAAAAGAAAAACCTTAACTTGCAAGAAGCACGGATTATTATTCAAGGCTTCGGAAATGCCGGCAGTTTTCTTGCTAAGTTCATGCATGACGCAGGAGCAAAAGTAATTGGCATTTCAGACGCGTACGGAGCTCTTTATGATCCGCTTGGTCTTGATATTGATTACCTGCTTGATCGACGCGACAGTTTTGGTACCGTAACGAATTTATTTACAAATGTGATAACAAACGAAGAACTATTAGAAAAAGAATGTGATATTTTAGTACCCGCAGCCATTTCGAATCAAATTACGGTTCGTAACGCTCATCACATTAAAGCCTCTATTGTAGTCGAAGCGGCGAACGGACCGACTACGCTTGAAGCCACGCACATTTTAGATGAAAAAGGCGTGCTTTTAGTGCCAGATATTTTAGCAAGTGCTGGAGGCGTAACGGTTTCATACTTCGAATGGGTGCAAAATAATCAAGGCTACTACTGGTCTGAAGAGGAAGTAGCTTACAAATTACGCAAGGTAATGGTGGATTCATTTGAAACGATCTATCAAATCGCTCAAGAAAATGACGTAGACATGAGACTCGCTGCTTACATGGCAGGAATCAAAAAATCAGCTGAAGCTTCTCGCTTCCGCGGCTGGGTATAAGATAAAAAAAAACGATTTGGATTACATGTTCCAAATCGTTTTTTATTTGCCGGAACTGCCAAATAATTAAAAGAAAAACTGCTAAAAAAACAAACACGCTTAAAAAATTGGCATATTTATTTATCGCAACCCGAATGATGGCAAAACAATTGACAGTGAGAATGATTTTCAATTATTCTATATATAAGATATATACATACCTATACTAATAAATTGAATGTAGAAAAGGAGACAGAAAGCATGAGCGTATTAGATATTATTAAAGCCAGAAGAACGATTGGGGCTATGCAAGACAAAGACGTATCAGAAGATGCTATCAACCTTATGTTAGAAGCAGGCACTTGGGCTCCTAACCATAAAAAGACAGAGCCTTGGAAATTCCGAGTGTTTACAGGGGATTCACGCGTTCGTTTAGGAGACGAAATGGAACGTATTATGAAGCAAAAAACTGCTCACTTAAGTGAAGAAGAAGCGTTGAAAAAAACAACAAAAGCAAAAAAAGGACCGCTTCGCGCTCCTGTCATTATTGCTGTAGCAGTAAGTCCTTCAGGAAAAGTGCCTGAAATTGAAGAAATCTCTGCCGTAGCGGCAAGCATACAAAATATGCTATTAGTAGCGGAAGAACAAGGTTTGGCTACAATTTGGAGAACAGGTGAAATTGTCTATCAGACAGAACTGAATGACTTTTTATCTCTAGAAGAAGACGACAAGCTCTTAGGCTTAATTTACGTCGGTCATCCTAATAAAGAAGCTTCATCAAAACGTATTCCGTATCAAGATAAAACAATTTGGTATCGTTAAAAGGTTATTTCTGTGTTTCTATAAATAAAAGGCAGCAGCTCATCAGTTGAGCTGCTGCCTTTTATTGTTTTTAAGAAGTGGCAGAAGGAAACTTAAAATGAACATCAAATGATTATTTTATAATAAAATCCATAATCTAAACATAGCCCCTGCCTAGACTTAGGTAGGGGCTATGTTTTATGGGGTGAAAAGGGGAGGCTGCTTTTTTTCTTCAACATTATAGTATAACTCCTTAATATATGGAACGGAATCATAGTCCAATTCTATCTCAATGTGTGCAGGTGAATAACCTCTCTCTAGAAATGAACTTATCGTCCTTCTCCTAACTTTTTCACCTTCTTAAAGTTCTTCTAGATAACCTTCACGCCTAGCTGTATAATGTGTTTGCTTGATTCTGTATAAACCTGCCCTTTACTGGCTGTATGCTTTGCGTTGACTGCTTTTTCAAATATAATGTATAGTAAAAATATACTATATATTCCAAGGTGATTCCAATGAGATTTTTGATTGAGTATAAGGATTTTAAAACGAAAGAAGAAACTAACTTTTCTTTGCAATTATTAGATACTTTTTTAAATGAACATTTAATAGGAGAGTTTCACGGAAGCACATTTGAGTGCATTTTGATCCGTTTTATAAATAATCCTAGCTCTAAGAAGAAGTACAAATTACGTGTTCTCTATGAAGATATAGCCGAAATTGAGCTGCCCGGAAATTTTATCAATAACAAAACTCTTAATGTAGAGGATTTCTTAACAGGTCTACATAGAGTTGAAGAGGCTATTATGTTGGTTAAAACTATAGAACTAAAGTCAGAACTCGACTTTAGTGAAGACAAACTTCTATTAAAGTTTCAACAGTCGATAAAAAATGCACCACGTACACTCGAAGAACTAAAGGCATACTTCAAGAAGCAAAAGCAAACAGTTCAAAGTAACTGGGCAAAACTAGCTGACCTTTCAATGAAAAGATCTTTGTCTAATCCAAAACCTCTAACAAAGCCATTAATAACAATTAGTATTTCTGCTCCTATCGAAGAAACAGAACCAAACCACTCTTTTATCTACACCGAAGTTTTCAGCAACCTGCTAAGGAAAGCAGAAGTGATGCTGCCGGGTTATAGTCACATCTTTATACATTTAGCGGACACACTAGTGGAAGCAAAACAAGAATTTGCTCCAAATCACCGGATAAAAGATGCATTTTCGATAATAGATACTAAAAAATATATGGCGAGTGACAACGAAACTAAATCAAATATGATGTTTAATAGTATAGTTTCAGCATTAAGAAGCATTACAAAGTTTGATCACTTAGAAGAGAATAAAATAGAATCTGTTATTGGAAAAATAAAAGAAGAAGGCACCGACATTGAGCTCACATACTTCTCGAAACAAAATGATAAGTATTTAGCCGAGGTCATTTATACAGTGCCCAAATCTCATCTTACAAATGCTCCATTTAAACTGCGTGTTACGGACCGTAATTCTAACGCTGTTAAAACTACAAAAATAGATGATATTAATTTATTTTGGTGCCCGTATAGCTTCGGAAGCATAAATATAAAAAAAGATTCAGTTGTTATTAAAGGGAGAAAGAGCCACAGAGCAGAGATTTCAAGGAGAGCTGACAAATTACCGGATGAATACATTTTTAAGATTAAAGATATATTTATTTAGCTTTTTATAATGGTTAGAAATAAATTTACAATCAAGAACACAATAGTAGTAAGGATGACTGTTCTTATCCCCAATTTTTTTATAAATATCTTACACTCTAAAAAACAAAACAAGCTGCGCATTTAAAATGCCAGCTTGTTTTGTCTGTTTTTTTAAGTAAAAAAATTACTTGTGGGAGAAAAAAACAGATAACAATATTCAGTATGAAGATTGCTCTTTGCAAGCAGCAATTCTACAGACCACAAGTTAGGGTTTCATTATTGTTATAAGACCAATAAGGCTAGTATCCCAGCTTAATCCCCTCATTTTAGGCGTATGTGAGGTAAAATATCTTTTGCATCTAGTGTTTAGAAGCTTCAATAGTGTTATTTAAAACCCTTAATTTAATGAGTTACATTACAAAATAACCCATAATATGCTATTTTTTGTGCTATAATGATAAATTAATAGGTGTTATAGAGGATATAAAGCCTATAATCTTATAATGAAACGGAGAAATGATATGAAAAGAGTAACGCGAGTAGCATTAGCCGGAGTAATTACATTAGGTGGTTTAGGATTAGGATCTGTAGCAAGTCTCCCATTGGTTCCAAATGGGCATATTCAAGAAGCTGATGCCGCTTCATCATACGGTGTATCGGTTAACTCAACTAAGACAAATTGGACAAAAGAAGAATCAATTATTATGAAGTTTATTAATCATAATTCATTTGAAGTACGACTTGTCGGTCAATTGCAGCATTTAGAGAATGGTAAATGGGTAAACGTGCAATCTGCATCCCAATGGTATGCAGTCCCTGGAGAGAAATTTGGAACGAGTTTTAAAGTTGATACTAATGGCACATACCGTTATAAGCTTGCTGTATATCATATAACCAAACCGCTAACCAATTATGATGGAACTTTCGCTGGAAACCTTTATAGCAGCAACTTTTACGTGAAATGATCAAGTTTTTTAATACAGTTATAATAAAAAAGGACTTGATTAGACATCAAGTCCTTTTTTGCTTATGTGCTTATTTAGTAGCATTAATAGTCTGTCTTAAAGTATCGGCGCTATAATATTCTTTGCCATTGAACCTATGTAAAGTTAACTGTTTCTCAAACTGTCAAGAGAGTCCTGAACATCCTTTTTTCTATTGCCCATAACACTTCTTAATTAATCTTTAAAGACGAATAGACTACATTTATACATTTTAGGATTGATTCTATTGCCAGACTTAACTTTTATATTTTCTAATACATATTGGCTTACTGTCCCTAAGGATGCTACAACAATAAGACCGAGCGTGAACAAATCTATATAAATTTACTTTTTTTATAAGTGACGCAACGAAAATTCTGGAGTGAAAATCTTATAAGAAAGAGGGAAGTAATGGACGTTCAAAAGGTAGCAAATTTATTTTTGATTTTTGTCTTAATGTCAGCAGGCATTTCATTGGTAATTGGCTTTGTTGTTGCTGTGAGAAGTACAAACTATAAGAAGGGATATATAAGTACTTTTATATCCAGTGTGGTCTTTTTACTACTGATTGTGAGCTGGTATGATAAAGCATCTTCAAACGTTTTTATGGGGACAATACCTTGGATTTTAAATGTTATTGCCGTCATTATTGTGTTACCACTGTACGTGTTAGTTGCTCGCTTTATATTTAAAAAGGTGACAAAAGGACAAAAAGGAACAAATGAAAAAATTAGCGGTTAACTTACTTTTTTCATCGTTTTCCCTAATCTTCACGATTTTAAATAAATGAAGATACACAAAAAAAATTTTTATCAATATCCTGTTAGAGAAGGTGATTGATATCATTTTCTGTAAAGGAGAGAACGTCTATGATTAAAGTTAATCAACAAATTGTGAAAATAAGCGATTTAAATAATAGTTCGTTAACAAAAGAAAAAGCAGACATTTTAAAACAAATGGATGCCTATAGGGAAGTGTATGAGTATGCTACATTTGACCAGCTTGATTTTGATGTATCTGTTAAATTACAAATTATTGAATCGTCTGTGTTGCTGCGCAAAAGCGGCGCTAGGTTTGCTACATTCGCCCGTTCTAGGTGCAACGAAAAGTATTGGAAACGAACCGATAACGGAGGGTTTCAGCTATTGCCTACCGTTTCTCCTCATCAGGCCATTGATGATATTTTCTACAACGGACACGAATATGCATTTGAATGCGCGACGGCTGTTATCATCATCTTTTACAAAGCTGTATTAAATAATATTGGAAAAGCAAACTTTAACAGGCTTTTTGCTGATCTTTACTTACACGATTGGCAATACGATGACGATCTTGAGCTCCATGGTTATAAAGGATCTGACTACTTGCCCGGAGACTGTGCGTATTTTAAAAACCCTGATTATAACCCTGATACTCCCCAGTGGAAAGGTGAAAACACCATTGTATTAGATGAAACTCTATATTTTGGTCATGGAATTGGAATTACGACGCGGGAAAGAATTATTGAAGTGTTAAATTTAAAGAGAAAAGACAACGCAAAGCAATCAGCTTACCTGTCAGATGAAATTGTCAGGCTTCACACCGCTCACCTCAGTTATTTGGCGGTTAGATACGAACCTGTTGTTTGGTATGACAGAAACAGCGCTATTATTTCCACTATTGGATCGATTACGTATGTAGCTTGAATGATCAAAGTTTTGATACTTTGGTCTTTTTTTGTAAAAAGGAAAGAATTACATGAAGGTAAATTTGAGAATTCAAAAGGATTTTATGTATAAAAGAAGAATCCATTTAATACGCAGGTCTTAAAACTAAAAGGAAAGGAGGAGATTACTATTAAAAATCGTGATAAAAGACGCAAGAGAAAACGCGGCGCATTAAAAGATTATCTGAAAAATAAGCTTGGTCAGCTAAAACCGAAGCCAAACAAAGGACCTGTCTCAAATTTAAAGTCTTCTGCTTAAAAAATCCCCCTAGTTTTTATATAGGGGGATTTTCTTTTGAATTTTCTTTTATTTTAAGGTTTAAATGTTATGAGTGGCATTTAAGGGGTAATTTGTGCACAATAGACATTGAATAGTTTATCTAATACGACAACGTAAGGAGAGATTAGACGATGGAAAACATGATTTTAAAACATATGGACGTTGTAAGAGGAATTACGATTAGTATCCTTGAAAAAACAACAGAAGAGGCAGCGGACATCACACCAAAAGGGTTCAATAACAATATTCACTGGAATCTTGGACACATTGCCTTTATTCAAGAAAAGCTTGTGTTTGGCTTAGCTGGTGAACCGATGCAAACGCCAGAGAGTTATGAAAGCTTTTTTGGTGCCGGAACAAAACCTGCCGATTGGACGGAGGCTGCTCCTTCTCTTGAAGAAATTGCGAATGTGTTGAAAGATCAAGCACATCGTATTAAAGAGTTTATGCCGGGGCAGTTTGATAAGCAGTTAATCACACCTTTTACAAATAAAGCGGGTATCAACTTTACAACAGTTGGCGAAACGTTTTTATTCAGTTTCTATCACGAAGCGATGCATGTAGAAACGATTAAGCAAATTGGGAAAGCAGCAGCTGCACAATAAGGAAATAAAAAAGAATAAATCACATATTCTTTATAACTATTTTACATAGCGCCTATGCATATACTGATCTATACAGCGCATAAGATGTAACATGAGCTGCTTTTCCTAATGCAGTTCGCAAGGAGGTGACAACGTGAAATTTCTTTCAGGTTTAACGACTCTTCTTGTGATTTTAGGCGGTTTAAATTGGTTAGCTGTAGCATTAGGCGTGAATGTAGTAGAAGAGCTATTTGGCTCTTGGGATTGGTTAGTAACAACGATTTATTGGTTAGTTGGCCTGTCTGCTCTTTATCAAATTTTTGATAAGTTCTTCGGAACGGGAGCAAGTGTCAAAAGCAAAGCGCTATAATAAATATTATTTTTTATTATCTCTTTAGGGGGTTTGAATGTATATTCAAACTCCCTTTTTCATGGATAAAAGACGTGACATCTTTACAAAATACGGTAAAATAAGGTAATAACCAAAAAGTAGGAGGGATGAGATGGAGCTTTGGGGTGTAGTACCTATCTTAGTGTTTGGAGTTCTTTATATAGGAATCATTGCTGGTATGATAGCTGTTATTGTTATAGTGTTAAAGAGAATGAAAGAGAGAAATCAATATTTACGTGAAATACGGGATGAACTGAGAAATCAAAACAAGATAACTATAGCAGAAAATAAAGAATAGAAGAGGGTTTAATAGATGAATAAAAGTGTACTTCCTAGCTTTTTTATCGTAAATCTTTTTTTTATTTACTGTTTATTATTTAATCAAGGATACATCTTTCAGCTAAAGAATCTACCTTACATATGGGCTATTTATTTACTTATTGGCACCTGTTTAGCTTTTTATTATATGCTGCGATACAAACAAAAAAGAGACGGACAGGTGCTGCTTTCAATCGGTATTTTAACTACAAGCATTAGTTCACTTGGCTGTTTGGGTTTCTTTTATTTCTTTTATCGTGCGATGGGTGGATAAGAAAGAGCACCAAAAGCAGAGACTTCAGTGAAAGTCTCTGCTTTTTATATGGAAATCTATTGTATAATAGAAAAAAAGAAATGGATGCAGGAGGGGAAATATGCGAATTGTTTCGCTTTGTCCAAGCAATACAGAACTAATAGCGTATTTAAAATTTGAGCATTTGCTCGTAGCAATTGATGATTATTCCGATTGGCCGCAGTCTATTCAGAGTCTGCCGCGTTTAGGTCCCGATTTATCTATTAATATGGATGCGGTGGAAGAAGCCAAGCCAGATTTAGTCCTAGCTTCACTAAGCGTTCCTGGAATGGAGCGAAATATTGAAGAACTTAAAAAACGAAAGATACCTTACGTCGTATATAATCCTAATTCGCTAGAAGATATCCGTCAAAATCTACAGGATTTAGGCCAGCGATTAAATATTGAAACAAAAGCAGCTGAACTGTTAGAGCGGTATGATCAGTTTCTTTCTACATATAAAGGAATGGCAAGTCAAATCGAAAAAACCACTGTATACTGGGAATGGTGGCCAAAACCCGTTTTTACTCCTGGAAAAGCAAACTGGCTGACCGAAATTAGCGTGTTAGCGGGAGGAGAAAATATATTTGCTGATCACAAAGAAGCAAATGTACAGAGTGATTGGGAAGAAGTGCTCAAACGAAATCCACATCACGTGTGTTTGGCTTGGGTAGGCGTACAGACAAACAAAGTAAATCCAACGATTTTACACAAGAGACCGAACTGGTCTGACATGCCGGCCATAAAAGAACATCGTGTATATGTACTAGAAGAATGGCTGTATTGTCGTCCTTCACCTCGATTGCTGTTAGGGTTAAAAAAACTCGCGCCGCTTCTTCATCCAGATACGTTTCCTGCATTTGACGGTAAGGACCCTTTATTATAAGAAAAAGGAGCGATACATATGAAAGATATTGAACAAATAAAACATACCCTTCAACACCGCTATCCTTTTTTACTTGTTGATCGCATCTTAGAGCAAGAAGAAGGAAAGCTTGCTGTAGGAATTAAACAAGTAACAGCAAATGAACCTTTTTTTCAAGGTCACTTCCCGGACTACATGGTAATGCCTGGTGTACTTATTGTGGAGGCTCTTGCTCAGCTCGGCGGATTTGCCATGGCTACGGATGACCACCAAAAAGGAAGACTTGCTTTTTTAGCAGGAATAGATGAATGTCGCTTTAAGCGTCAAGTAAGGCCAGGAGATACACTACGCTTAGAATTTGAGATTCTTAAGCAGCGCGGAAAGATTGTAAAAGGAAAAGGAAAAGCATTTGTAGGCAGCGAATTAGCTTGTGAAGCGGTCATTACCTTTGCTCTTGATGTATAATACAAACGCCTTTGTAAAAAAGCAGCTGATGTTAGTAAGATGAAAACGACCGATGTAAAAAAGGAAATAATTCAGGATAAAGCGTAGCGAGAAAACCGCCTTATGTCGTAAAAGCGGTTTTTTATGAATACCTTTTTACCTTTTGATAAAAGAAGAAACGGGGTATAGAAGAAAAAAGGGAGAGGGGAGAATGCAGTGAGAACATTAACGGAAGTTGTTGTATTACTCACACTATTGGGTACGTATATAGGCATCTCACTACTTGTCTACAAACGGAAAAGAACGAATCCGTTTTTCTACAGCATTTACTTTTATTTAGCTACCAGCGTCATTTTGATTTGCTTGGTTATCTTTTGGCTTCAGCTTCGTTTTGGACTCACTGATAAGCAAGTAGGAGGATTGCTTATCAGTGTGGTGGCATTCTTTTTACTTATTTATGGTTTGTTAAAAACAAGACAAAAAGACAGGTAGCCGGTGCTATCTGTTTTTATTTATATTTATGTTATATATTTTTATCAATTGTAGTGTCAATTCAATACATCTCTTCATATAATAAAGATAACAGCTTTCTTTTGCAGGTTAGTTGACATCGCAGCTTATAACTCGCTATTCTTTTGATAATTTATTTTGTGAAAGGAAGTGGACGTATGGATGCATCCCGCATTATAGCTAAGTTAGAAAACCGGATGCCGACAATCCTTGGGATGGAGCAGTTCTCCCGCTTCGGCATTCTTGTTCCGCTTATTGAAAAACAAGGGGAACTACAAGTTTTATTTGAAGTAAGAGCGCTCGATTTACGTAGACAGCCCGGAGAAATTTGTTTTCCAGGAGGGCGTGTTGAAAAGACGGATGCAGATGAAAAAGAAACGGCTATCCGTGAAACCTCTGAAGAGTTAGGGATTACACCCCAATCTATTCAGCACGTACAAGCTTTAGATTATATTGTTTCTCAATTCGGAACAATCATTTATCCTTATGTAGGTTTCATTGATAGGTCGCTTGAACTTCGACCGAATCCTTCGGAAGTAGCAGAAGTATTTACCGTGCCTCTTTCTTTTTTTCAGCGTACCGAACCTGATATACACAATATTAATTTCAGAGTAGAACCCGAACATAATTTTCCTTATGACGCGATTATTGGTGGTGAAAATTATAATTGGCAAACAAGAGAGATGGAAGAACATTTTTATTACTATGAAGATCGAGTCATATGGGGACTGACAGCAAAAGTAATTTATCATTTAATACATGTATTAAATGATAAATAAAAAGCAGCGAATACGTATTCGCTGCTTTTTTATATTAAATAGATTGAATAGCTTCTGTGATAGGTGTATCACCTGAAACTAAATCAAAAGAACGTCCGAATGTATGATCTTCACTTAACGTTTCTACTACCACACGCGCGACATCTTCACGAGGAATGGATCCGCGCTCTTTGTTCTCACCGGCATCTACACGTCCTGTTCCTGGTTCGTTTAACAATCCGCCTGGACGAACAATTGTATATGTTAATCCGCTTGCTTCTAAGATTTTATCTGCATAATGTTTGGCTACATAGTAAGGAATTAGTGAAGTATTCCAGTTTTCACGGTGATGTGCTTGAAGGGCGCTTACCATCACAAATCGTTTAATTCCTAAATCTTCTGCAGCTTCCATCGCTTTTACTGCTCCATCTAAATCAATTAAAAGTGTCTTATCATGACCTGTGCTGCCGCCTGATCCTGCGCTAAAGATAACGGCGTCACAGCCTTTCATCACTTCCTTAATTTCATGCACAGTGCCTTCTAAGCTTGCAAAAGCCGTTTCTACACCTCTTGCTTCAAGCTCTTTTGCTTGTTCTTCTTTACGAACCATCGCACGTACAGTGTGCACATCACTTTCATTCAAAATGTTTACAATATGTTTGCCTACTTGACCATTCGCACCAATTACAAGAACTTTCATGTCTAAATTTGCTCCTTTCAAATCCAAATACTTATATATTATTGTTTCATATTCACCGTTTTCATTCAATGAATGAGCTCAAAATCCGGTGAATAAGGGGAAAGTAAGAAAATATATTAAAAAAATGAAAAACAAGAAATAAAAACTAATTTACAAACAAAAAAAGGAAAAAAATAGTTCATTAAACCCAGTGTCTGAACTGTTTAAATTTTGTAAATTTTTCTCAAACCCTTGGTAATACAACACTTCTTAAAAACAGTATCTCTTTTAACATTTCCCGATACAACCTATATAAACACATTTTGATAATTTTAAACTTTTACTTCGGAAAAATTTTTTGTTATTATGTTTTAGTCATTAAAATATTCACGAACGAAATATTTAGTCCGAGCGGACAAAGGAGAGGATAAAATGAACACATTACAATACTTAGTCGCAGAACGTGCAGAGATTTCTCCTCAACATGAAGCACTAGTTGAACATAATGAACGTTATACATTTAATGAATTTCATGAAAAAGTAAATCAATTGTCTCATTACTTCTTAGAGAAAGGAATTCAAAAAGGAGATCGTATTGGTATTTTAGCTCATACAAGCATTGCTTACCCAGTTGTTACAATGGGGATTTTACAAGTGGGAGCAGTCGTTGTTCCATTAAGTAAGAGCATGACGCCTTATGAGCTTGATAGCATTATTACAAGCGGACAGTTAAAAGCGATTATCCACCACAATGAATTTACGTCTGTATTAGAAAAAGCGGAACAAACGGCTGGACTTAGCTTTACGTTAAAAATTGAGGATGCAAAAGAATTTACAACTCAATTCTCAGCGTATAACACAAACACACCAGAAGCACTTCCTGAAGTACTTCCTGAAGATTTAGCATTAATGATGTTTACATCAGGTACAACAGGTAAATCAAAAGGATGTATGATTGCACACGGATCGGTAAGTGCCTTTTTAAACTCTGGCGGACAGGAAGAACGTGCAAATATTGATAAAAGCATGCGCTATTTATTTGTTCATCCATTCTTCCACATGAGTTCGATGAGCATTTTATTTATGTGCATTAACACAGGAAACACAATGGTATGTTCTGAAGAAACAGATCCAGCTAAAGTAATTGAGGTAATCGAAAAAGAAAACATTAAAATGCTGTTTGCACTACCACCAGCATTAAAATACATCGTAGAAGAGCTTGAAAAAGGAGATCACTATGATTTCCCTCTAAAACTTGCTGTGTCAGGCGGAACAAAAGTATCAGAGTCTTTAATCGAACAATATGACCGTAACGGTATGATTTTAGCTCAAGGATACGGAAGCACAGAAGCTTGGATTATCAGTTCATGGCATCCTCAAATGGGATGGAAGAAAGTAAGCTCAGCTGGGAAACCGGCTCCACATGTGGAAGTTAAAATTGTAGACCCAGAAACACGTCAAGAAGTTCCAACTGGAGAAAAAGGTGAAGTGCTTGTACGAAGCCCTTATCTATTTAAAGGCTACTGGCAAAACGAAGAAGCAACAAACGCTGTCTTACAAGATGGCTGGTTAGCGATGGGCGATGCAGGTCGATTAGATGAAGACGGATTTCTTTATATTGAAGGACGCTATAAAGATGTAATTGTATATGGAGGAGACAACATCTACCCAGATCAAGTAGAAGAAGTTGTCCTAGCAGCAGACGGTGTGTTAGAAGCGACAGTTGTCGGCATGCCTGATGATGTGTACGGCGAAGTTCCATATGCATTTGTTGTTAAACAAGCAGCGTCAGCTCTAACTGAAGAAGACGTAGTGAATTTCTGTAAAGAACGATTAGCACCATATAAAGTGCCAACTGTTGTATTTGTTTCATCACTTCCTAAAAACAGCGTAGGAAAAGTGTTGAAAAACGAAGTGAAAAAACAAGCCTTAGCACACGCATAATAAAAAAAGCGGCCTTTATAGCCGCTTTTTTTATATTTATTGCTGTAATTTTTGAGATATTTTTTTCATAATGTGAAAGTATTGATCTCTTTCTTCTTCTGATAAGTGTGAAAGTAAATCTGACCAAAAATCGACACGAGTAGCTTGCAATATTTCGACAACTTTTTCGCCTTTTTCTGTCAACTCTACCCACACGCTTCGGCGGTTTTGCTTTTTATATATACGATTCACAAGCTCATCATCTTCTAATTGATTTAATACAATGGTGATAGCACCGGGTGAGAGCCCAAGTACTTTTGTGATATCGCTAACAATACAGCTTTTTTTATCGTGAATCGTCTTTAAGATTGCCTCTTTTGTTGAAGTTAAATGGTAGGGAAGCAAATCATATTTCTCACCGATTACGGTGTTTTTATATTTTAAAAGAGCTTCTTTTACATGATCTATACTTTCTAGCTGATGACTAATCTCTTCTTTGCTATAACGTTCAGTCAAGCGTAAATCCTCCTCATAAAACAAATTCCATTTTTACCATTATACCATGTATAATGCCCATAGAAAAATGAACAACACCGCGAAAATTGTCAGAAAAATTTTAAAATAATTACCATAATTCGTTAAAAAATCCTTGTTTTCGTGCTATTATATATAAGAATAGTAATAACAGGAAACGCATACAACATTTGTTTTCTATTGAGTTCATAAGAAAAAATGGGGTCTATGAACATCATTCCGCTTTACCTCATGTGTTGAATAAAGAAAAAAATATAAAAAATGGTGAGTATTCACTTTGGCAGATCGTCTTTTATAAGATGTTTGTATAAAATGAATGTATACATATTTTTATAGAAAAAACATATTGAGGTAAAGCCGAGATATGGGGGGATTCAATTACATGAAGAAAGTCTTAGGGGCGCTCTTGCTTGGCGCGACAATTGTTAGTGCGTTTATTGCGTACGGCATGTATACAAATCATTCCGCAAAGCAAACAGCTGCGATAGAACAAAAACAAGCGGCTAAAAAACCAGAAAAAAAGGCTGAGAAAAAGAAAAAGCCAGTCCTTAAAGTCGAAGAACTGACGTATCAGTTAAAAGATTCCCGTACAGGAGAAGTAATGAAAGAATTCAAGCCGGTTCATTACAAGGATAAAGGTGTATATGATCAAGAAATTAAACAGTTAGCGTCTGAGCTGGCAAAAGGGATCGATACACCTATGCAAAACATAAAAATAGATGAAAATGGATCGTTGACTGGCGGATCCAAGCAAATCATCTTAAAAGAAGCAGAACTTGTTAAAAATCTGCAGAACTTAAATACGAAACAATTGGAGGTAAAGGTTCCGATATACGAAACCGCTCCAAATGTCACGGCAGCATCTGCTCAAGGGATCGCCGATGTATCATTAGCTTCGTATTCTACACGTTTTCGTCCAAGTGATACAAGCAGAAATAGAAATGTTCAGCTATCAGCAGAAGCAATTAATAACGTTGTGTTAGGACCAGGAGATTCATTTTCTTATAATCAAACAGTTGGGGAGCGCACAGCAGAAAGAGGCTATCAGCCTGCTCCTGAAATTATCAATAAACAGCTGGTGATGGGAATTGGCGGAGGTATTTGTCAAACATCTTCTACGTTATTTAACGCGATTGACGGCGCTGGTCTTCAAGTGACAGCTAGGTCTCACCATTCAAAACATGTAGGTTATGTACCTGCGGGAAGAGATGCGACCGTATCGTGGGGAGGACCTGATTTTAAGTTCACAAACAACAAAGATTATCCTGTCATCATTAAAGCATATGCAAACGTAAATACAGGTGTTTTAACGGTAGATGTTCGTACTTCACAGCGTGCTATCTAATAAAAAAAGACGTATCCTAACAGATACGTCTTTTTTTCATTTATTATGCTTTTTGTTGCTCGCGTTCACGAAGTTCCACACGTCGAATTTTACCTGAATTAGTTTTTGGTAATTCATCAATAAATTCAATTACGCGAGGATACTTGTAAGGTGCAGTAAGAGTTTTTACGTGATTTTGCAGCTCTTTAATAAACCCTGCATCTGTTATTTTTGCATGATCGACAAGAACCACATACGCTTTTACAACATGGCCGCGATCAGCATCTGGGCTAGCTATAACGGCACATTCTTTCACCGCTGGATGCTTAATTAATGCATCTTCAACTTCAAATGGCCCAATTGTATAGCCGGAACTGATAATGATATCATCTCCGCGTCCTTGGAACCAGTAATAGTTATCTTCATCTTTAGAAGCGCGGTCGCCTGTTAAATAGTAGTTTCCTTTATACGTTTTCTCAGTGCGCTCCATGTCTTTATAGTAGTGCTTGAAAAGAGAAGGGAGGTCTCTACGAACGGCAATGTCTCCAACTTCTCCAGGCTTACAAGGCTCGCCGTCTTCATTAATGATTTCTACAAACCCTTCAAGCATCGGTTTACCCATTGAACCAATCTTCGTTTTTACACCTTTTAAGGTACCAATCAAAAGGGTATTTTCCGTTTGGCCGTATCCATCACGTACTTGGATATTAAAATATTTTTTAAACACATTAATTACTTCTTCATTTAGCGGTTCTCCGGCAGATACAGCGCTATGAAGGTGAGACAGGTCAAAACGTTCAAGCTCATCAATTTTAGCCATAAAGCGATACTCTGTTGGCGTGCAGCACAGTACGTTTACTTGTTCATCCTGTAAAATTTCTAAAAACTTTTTAGGTTCAAAACGTCCGTTATAAATAATGCCTGTTGCACCTTGTCCAAGTACAGATAAAAACGGAGTCCAAATCCATTTTTGCCAACCAGGACCTGCTGTTGCCCAGACCGTATCGCCTTTTTTAATATCTAACCATTCAGCAGCAGCGATACGAAGGTGAGCATAAGCCCATCCATGAGTATGAACAACGCCTTTTGGCTGTCCTGTTGTACCAGATGTATAAGGAAGGAATGCCGTATCATCCTTAGTTGTGTTAGCTGCTTGGAACTGTTCTGATGCATCCGCTGTAAGTGACTCTAAGCGCGTCCACGACGTAACATCAGCACCAAATGTAATTTTATGTTGTAGAGAAGTAGGGAAGTTTTCAATCTTATCGATCTCATTGCAGAAAGGATGGTAAGAAATAATCGCTTTTGCTTCAGCGTGATGTAAACGATATTGGATATCTTTTGCGCGTAATAGTTCTGAAGAAGGAATTACAATAATACCTGCTTTTAAGCATGCTAAGTAAATAGCATACGATTCAATAAGGCGAGGTGCGATAACCAACACGTGATCGCCTTTTGTTAATCCTAGCTCCGTTAGCCCGTTTGCCACCTTATTTGCTTTTGCTAACAGCTGGTTATATGTAATTTCCTCACGCACACCGTCAGCGTCCTGCCACTTTAGCGCAAGTTGATCGGATGCATGTTTTTCAATTTCCTCTGTTAAGTTGTAATGTTCACTTGGAACTAAATCTTTTAGTTGAATCATAAAAACGACTCCTTATATTATAGATATCAATGATTTTTTATCATTACTATTATTATATTACTAACTATTAGTACTTGCTACTAATTTGTTTTGGGTTTTAGTAAAAAAGCAAAAAAAGACCCGCTTGTCTTATTACGACAGCGGGTATAACATATGTTATTTAAATAAGCTCCATTTTGTATGAATAGGTACTAGCTCTTCTTCAGACTCGTCCTCTTCGTATAAACCACGTTCTTTTAAGTATTCCACAAAATATAAGTCTGCTTCCTTACGTTCATCATAAGGCTTAATCGATAAAACAAACCCTACTTTATGCTGATCTTCATTTTCAACGCCTGAGAGATACGCTTTTACATTATGCTGCAAGAATAGCTCTTTAGCGGGAATAATTAAGTCCTTGACAAACTTCGACAGTAATTCTAACTCAAAGTCGAAGGTGAACTTAGCAATTTTTTCTAGATCTGCAAATACCACGCCGATAAAACTCGTATTATGTATTTCGTAGTCTTTCGTTTTTTCATCCCATTCAATATGTCCGATTTCCTTTAAGTAATTAATAAAATACCCAATGCCTTCATCGCGGCCAAAAGGTTGTTTAGAAAGAACCAAACCGATCTTTTTGTACTTAGGCAGATACACGCATGAGATAGCGGCTTCAACTTTATGCTGTTGAAATAAGTGTGTTGCCCCTTGAAGCAAAGCATCTAAGACATGATGGGTAATTTTCATTTGTTTACGAGGAAAGTGATATTCGTTGCGTGCTAATTCATCTGTATCAGCAAACGTTGCTCCAATAAAGCCTGTGTTGGATAGGGTAGGAGGGAGCTTCTTTCTTTTTCTTTTTCGTACCGTCATTCAAAAACACTCCTTGTGATCATCAATACGATAAAAAATAAAACGAACATATGTTCTTATCTAATGATACAAAAAATGTGTCGAAAAGTAAAGAGGAGTTAACGGAGAATTTGAAATTTTATAATAAAAGTAGCTAATGATCTTAAAACGTAGCGGTCATTAAAAGATGGAAAAGAAGAGGGGGAGCAAAAAAAATAAAAGGCTGCAGATGAAAAGCATCCACAGCCTTTTATATATTCATTAACGAGCTTCTGTTAAAGCTACCATATCTTCATCATCTAAATCGATATCTACGTGACAATCCATTGTATGAATTGTTTTATCTTCATGATTTCCATAATAAATTGTAATGTTCATGAGTATCGCTCCTTTAAAACTGGATAATGACATCCAATTTATACCGTCATCTATTTGTTTAATATTATACCCGATGAAAAAGGAAACTACAACTAAAATCACTAAAAAGCTGATAGGAAAGGGGTTTGCTGTAATTTTAACACAGAATTTTATAGAATAAAAATACTAAATGATGTATTTTATTGCAGAAAATACGAGGTTTTGACTTTTATAAATGAATAAAAATCCATTTAATGCAAACATATGTACTAAATGAAAAATATACGTTCAGTAGCAAATAAATCCTTAAGATATTAAACGCAAACAGATTTCAACTTTTTGCAAAATGTTCATTGAGAATACGATGAGAAAAAATGAATGAGTGTAAAACTTAATTTCTATAAGTAAACTCATTCATTTTTCAAACTCTCTAATTATAATCTAAAAATCAATCGAACTGATCAATCCTAAAAATAAACTGGTGAAATTCATATGTATTTCTATAAAATCATATCTGCAATTGTTCAATTAGAACAAATCTTGATGCTAATTAGTTTAGTGAGTTAGATCATATAAATACGAACCCTATCTCATTTTTAAATCTTGTCTCACTATCATAAGTATACTTTTATAATGAGACAAGATTTGTGTTTTATCAATTGGTTCCTAGAATATATATTATGTAAACTAGAAAAAGAAATAAAATCATTGAGGTCTCCCTTACTCTTAGATCCTTAGAATACCTATCGTCTTTTACTTTTTCCTTAAAGTGTGTAAGTTCTCTTTCAAGTCAGCTAGTTTTTGCTTTTATAAGTTTAATTTGCTGGCTGTAAACAGAACTCTTAAAAATCGCCTAAATGACGAACTTTAAGTCAAATGAATTAAATTATGTACAAGCTATGGATTATATCTTAGAAGTGGTTAAAATGGCCGCTCACTTAATCGCAATTGCCTGAATACGCCAGTACGTATCATTTTATATGTAATTAAGGAATTTCCTTATGGTTTATCCTAGAACTTTACAATTTTGCATCACAAGTTTACAGTAGCTATGAATCAGTGTGATAGTAGTTGATTTAATGTAGAAGCGCAAAAAAAGGAAAAAGAATAACTTCTTCCCCTCCATCCGCTTGTCATACAAACTTTTCAAGTTGCTAGTTTCAAGGCTTCACTCACTAAGGTATGTTTCCCAATCGTAGTCATGAATTTTATCAAATTGCCCAAACTCATTTCTTTCGTAAGCACATAGCGGTGTTTCATTTATAAAAGCTAAAATTGAGTCATCAACATTTAAAACAACTCCTAGAGCTACAATTTGAAAATTATCTGGATTACTGTTGAACTCATCTTCTTCGTATCCGCTAAAGATAACCCATCCTGAATCATTCGGTTCATTTGGTTTATCCTTTAACAGGAAATTAAACTCGTTTCTTTCTAAAACATCATTGCTAACTGTTACGAGAGCATTAAAGTAATAGTCCATCTTTTCAGCGTCATCGTCTTCATATTCAGTATCACAAATATGTTCAGTGCCAAAATGCAGGATTTGACCAAGTTTTAAGCTCTTTAAATGATAAGGTTCATTATCAAGCTTTCCAACAAAGTTCTCTTTGTTTCTATCCGTAATTTCCACCCACATTCTTTCTCCTTTGTAACCATCTGTATCTGAATCACTAAAGAAAACTAACTTCACCAGGTCTCCCGCTTTTAATTTATCCGTCACCGCTTTGCTTGGCTTGTAAAATGTATAAGGAGATTCTTTGTTTCTTTTGTAAACGTTATCTAATTGCCAAGGTGTATTATCCTCAATTTTTTTATTGTTAGCATGTTTTTTGAACCAATTTTTCATACAATACATTACCTCTTTGATTTATATAATTTAAATTTCTTTAATTGGATACTGAATTAAAATGGATTCTAACCCTTGAATAAACGCATCTATGTAAGTTAAATCTGTTTCAAATTCAAACTTTAGTTCTGTTCCCCAGCCAGCGGGATACTGTATAAACCCATCTACACTAACATTTTTTTCTTCCATTCATAGTCAATGTGAAACCAAAATAGGGTTCAGTGGTTAGAAAAATAATTTTGTTCCATGGAAACTCCTTCGTTTTATAAATAAAATTTTTAGATAATCTAAACTTATGTTTTAATACTCTTTTGGGTTCATGATGGTGTAAACTTTTATGTTCTTTTCCTCAATCCCTATAAAATGAGCTTTTTGCCTTGTATCTAGCCCTCTAAGGGTTCCGCTTAACTTACCTATTTTTTTAAAACTACTCTCTCCTGCTTTCCAACTGTATAATGCTCCTCTCTTATTGTATGGACTGTAAAAATAGCTATATTCTCCTCTAATACTTATTGCTTGTGATCCATGTAACGTTTCAGGAGTTTGATGTACAATGAAGGAATTTTTCTCGGGATTTACTTGAATTAACTCAAAATCTGTATATGGATATAGCCAAAGTGTCATATTTTTACCTCTGCAAATTGCATAGCAATCTGCAATGGACGGAGCATCTGGTAAATGAGAATGATATTGAAAAGTTGGTGAACCTGTATTATCAAATAATACTAACCCTTCTGTTGATATCCCTTCACCAAAAACGCCTTCGTCAAAATAGCTGCACCATATTCCATCTTTACTAACAGCTATGTCTTGTACAGCATCTCCACAATAAAATGACCGAATGACTTCTCCAGCAATATTCATAATAAAAAGATTGTGCTCTTCTCCCTTGGTTCTGGCATTCATTATCAAAAAATGCTTATAATCAATCCATCTGACAAAAGGATAGTTTATTTTTAAACGTGGATAAAGTGTAGTACCGTTTACAGACAGTTCGAATTTATTATGACGTTTTTGAACTAAGACTAGTCCATATTTATCTCTATAATCTGCATCAATAATAGTTAAATAAGTGTCATCAGGTTCAATACTAAAAATAGTCGCCGCTTCAATGTTCAAACTTGGTCACTCCTTATATTATAAAAAAGAAAAGTAAATCTACTGTTTTTCTAACAAGTCTTCTAATTCTGTCAATAAATCATACGGCTCGACTTCTAACCCAATTAACTTGGCATTCCAGTTAACACCAACTAACAAATCGTCGTCATTCATTCCGTATAGCCAATTATCCATAAATTCCTCCAACGGTATAGATGCTGATTTATAATGTGACCATCCTTCTACTGCACATTGCTTTGCATATGCTTCATCCGACCAAAAAAGCATAACGACTGTCTGTTCATATTTATTCGATTCACATACGCACCAGCCATCTTCACTTTTTAATCCCCAGACCACAGTGCTTTCTGAAACTCTTTTAACAAAATTTGCGTAGCGTCTCTTCGAATTTACAGTTAGATCAAGTTCCATTGCTAATCTCCTCGTTTCCTTGTTATGTTTTTAAGCAATAAAATATCCCTGATAACTTTAATTACTTTCTGCTGCCACTGCCTCCTGCTTTAACTGAATAATCCTAACTAACTTTATTTAGGTGATTATGGTAATATAAGTCTATCATAGGTTATCACCAAAATAGGTTATTTACCTTTTAAAATAGCTGATTTATCTAATTACTAGATAGAAAGGAATTAAAAGCATGTCAAACAATGAAGATAAATATGAATACACAGAATCAGGGGATGTTTTATACACTCATAAAGGTTCAGGTAAGGATTTTGATCCAAATGTTGACATAGATGAAGAAGCAAGAGAGATTATGGAAGCTCATATTGAACGTTATTTTGGACCTATTTATATGGTCTATCATGAAATTATGTCTCATCTTGTACATGTAGATGTCTATCATATTGCACCTAGTGAAGAACGTCCTTACCATACGCTTATTACTCAAGGAATGAGTGATAAGGCAATGAATACTCCGCCAGAAGTCGAAGGTGGTCGTTATACTGAACTCCTTTGTTTTTTACCACCAGAATGGGACCTTTCAGAAGAAGGATTTAAGCAAGAAGAAATATATTGGCCAATTGAAAATTTAAAATTTTTAGCTCGCTTCCCCCATGAATTAGATACATGGGTAGGGTTTGGTCACACGATTCAAAATGACAACCCAATTAAACCATTTAGCTCTAATACAAAGCTTTGTGCTTCTCTTTTGCTCCCTCCACTAACTGAAGAAGAAGCCTGGAGCGTTCATATCCGTGAAGGAAAAGATGTTGAGTTCTATAATGTACTTCCTCTTTACGAAAGTGAAATGAACTATAAAATGAAGCGTGGAACTGATAAGCTACTTGATAAATTTGATAAACACGGCATCAGCCAAATATATGACATTCATCGTAAAAACGTATGTAAAAAAATGTGGTTCTAAAAAAGCCTACTTAGTCAAGTAGGCTTTTACCATGTTACCGTTGTTTATTATTTTTCAATTCTCTTTTTAGTTTTCATATCAAATTTGGCTAACACCTGTTTTTCTTGCTTGACAACTAAAACTCCATCTAAAAGTTGTAGTTCTAGCTTTTTTAACTGTTGGTCAGATGCTTTCAAAGGAGAAGCTTGCTCTTTATTAGTTGAACCTTTAAACCCTAAATCATAATTCAAAGTAAAATTTCCTTGTTCATTATATCTGAGAATGCTAGGAGACGAAAAACCATATCCCAGTCCAGACCTATCTTGATTATCATCAGGATTAAATACATTGAAGCCAACGCTCTCTTCTAGTGCATTTTTTAATGGTATATGAGGCTGAATTTCCATTTCAATTCCTTTGTCCGGATGTTCTTTCCCAACGCGTTTTTTACCTGTGTTTTTTAAGTCGATTTCGTAATATAAACTAGTAGGCACGAGCTCTTTTCCTTTGTCTTTTCCTTCTGTGATAATGGTTGAACCAACTAAACGTTTATCCGTAACAATCGATACATCCACTTTCACAAGTTCAAGGTGATTTCCTAACTCGTGAGCCTCTTTTTTACTTAGTCTGCTCGTTTTATCCACAGGTGGAGAGGGATTTTGGCAAGCGGTCGTGAGTAGAAAGAGAGCAAGCAGTGCGAATATATAACGTTTTTTCATCTGATTTCTCCTTTTGTGCATAATTTAGAAATATATTCTATGAAATTATACCTTAAAAAAGAAGCAACTCCCTTTTAGTTAGGAACGCTTCTTTTAATAAACCTTTTTTCTTTTTATTAGTAACCATCTACCGTAACATCAGTAATTGACCCATCACTAGGACTTACTTGATACCAACCTTGTGTAGCTGTATGTTCCTCTCCTGTATCTTCATTATCCACAACATTTTCATAAACATGGATAATATAGTTTCCTGAGTCGTCAAGGTGATCGTATTCTACAAGAAGAGGTGAATCTTCAGATATGCCTTGTTGGTCACGAACTAGCTGGATAGCTTGCTCTTGGGAAACTGTTTGTTCGGCTGGTTCCTCTTCCTCAAGGGTTTCTGTATCTTCTTCTTGCTCTGATTCTGATTCTGTTTGCGCCTCATCTTCCGAATCAGCCTGAGTTTCCTCTTCCTCTTGCTGTTTCTTCTCTTCTTCTGCTAAACGTTCTTCCTCCGCTTTGCGATCTGCTTCTGCCTGAGCTTCAGCTTCTGCATCAGCCTTGGCCTTGGCCTGCGCCTCTTCTTCTTTTTGTTTGTCTTCTTCTAGCTGCGCGTAGTAATCATCTAATTCTTTTTCCATTTGCTGCTGCTCAAGGTCTGATAATTGCTTTTGTTGTTCTTGTATTTGGTTTTGAAGCAAAGCAATTTGTTCTTCTGAAGCATTATCAACAAAATTGATGTTTTCTACATAATCACCACTGGCGTCAAAATTAACTTCCATCATACAAAAAACATTTTGCTCTTGATTAATCCCGTAGTAAATATACTGATTGTCACCTACTTGGATATACTGATAACCATTCATTACGTTTAATAAGTAATCGCGATCAGCTTCTTTAGAATTAACGGCTTTTTTAATGGTTGATGCTTTTGTTTGTAATGTATTTGGCGATGATTCTTTTACAGCCGTTTTGTTGCCGTTTTCTTTCGTATGAACCGCTGTTGATTTCTCTGCAGACTCTTCTTTTTGCGATACCGTTTCACTGGACTCATCACTACACCCTGCTAGCAATACGGCTAACAACGGAATGCCAAAAGCAACTTTCAACATTTTCATAGACTATTATCCCCTTTTTTTATCTTTTTTTAGGTTTTATATAATTCTAAAGAACTATAAAACCTTAGGGGTTATTATACCAAAATTAAGAAAATATAAGAATATTTTCTTGTTTGATTTATGGTATTTTTTTGAAAAGATTATCTTTTTATGCATAAAAAACACAAAGCCATGTACTTTTCATAACACGGCTTTGTGTTTTTGTAATCGCTGTTAATGATGAAATCCATTGTCGTATTTCGTGTCTTTAAGAACAGGTCTATCCAATGAGTTAAGAAATTCAACGGCTTGTTTGAAATTAACCATAAATAAATGAGCAAGGTCTCTTGAAAATCCATTTCTAACAACAATGCGCATGATTGTGATTTCTTCCATGTCTGCTGGGAGTGGATAAGCAGGCACTTGCCATCCATACGTGCGCAGTTGTCTAGACAGGTCATAAAGAGTCCAGTTTGGCGTGTATCCTTCTTTTAGTTTCCAAGCAAGAACCGGGATATCTGAACCATCGGCGATAATTTCGAATGCGTCCATTTCTCCAATTTCTTGGCTGAGAAACAGCGCGTTTTCTTGGGAGGTTTTTTGCACGGCATAATAGCCCTCTTTACCTAAACGTAAGAAATTGTAGTACTGTAAAAGGACTTGTGCTCCTGGTCTAGAGAAGTTAAGCGCAAAAGTTGGCATGTTGCCCCCTAAATAAGAAACGCGGAAAATAAGATCTTCAGGCAAGTCTTCTTTTTCTCTCCAAATCACCCACCCTAAACCAGGATAGACTAAACCGTACTTGTGTCCCGATACGTTAATGGACTTTACTCGCGGCAAGCGGAAATCCCAGATAAGGTCTGGTTGAAGAAACGGAGCGATAAAACCTCCAGAAGCAGCGTCTACGTGGATAGGAATATCTAATCCTGTCTTTTCCTGCAACTCATCCAATGCTTTTGCAATAGCAGCAATTGGTTCGTAAACTCCTGTATACGTCACTCCAAGAATCGGTACGACACCAATTGTATTTTCGTCAACCGCATTAATGACGCCTTCTGGATCTAAATAAGGATGATCTGCATTAATGTTCACATAACGAGGCTCTACGTCCCAATAGTTTGCGAACTTCTCCCACACCACTTGAACGGATGAACTAAATACAATGTTCGGCCGGTCTGTTGATAGCCCTTTACTTTTACGCAGTTTCTGCCACCGTCTTTTTAACGCCAGTCCACCAAGCATACAAGCTTCAGATGAACCTGTAGTAGAAACACCCATCGTTGTATCAGGATTAGGTGAATTCCACAAATCCGCTAAAATACGTACACATCTCTCTTCAATAGCCGCTGTCTGCGGATACTCGTCTTTATCAATCATATTTTTATCAAAAGACTCTCCATACAAACGCTTTGCATCAGGCTCCATCCACGTAGTAACAAACGTAGCTAAATTTAAGCGGGCATTCCCGTCTAAAGCAATTTCATCATGAATGATTTGATAAGCTGTTTCGGGAAGCATACCTTGATCACCAATACGCAGCCTTGGAATCGTCACTTCTCCTTGTCGAGAAAAAAGCGGATTAACAGGAAATTCATCAGGTAAATTTTTTTGTTCACGATGCGGATGCCATTGAGGCATAAAGTATCATCTCCTTATGTATATCTAACAAATTGCTTTACGTTCCACCTGGTGTTGTAACAAGCAGGTCTCCTTTACACATTATGAGCTTTGAAACCTATTTTCATTCTTTTCATTATTCGTAGCACGTAAGGACGAACTTTATTTAATAATACCCATGAAAATAGTCTTGCCAAACTCAAAAGGTGTAAGATATGGTAATATATTCTAAAGGAGGTTTTTAGATGGAGAAACAAGGAATTATTTTGCAAGACAAGTTTTTCGAATTAGGTGAATCTCCTATCTATAATGAATCACAAGACATTGTTGGAAATGTCGCATATAAGTTATCTATTGCTAATAAATTTGAGATTTTAAAAAACGAAGAGATCGTGTTTACAGGTAAATCTAAAATGTTTGCCCTTATGCCAAAGCTGATTATTTCAGATCACCACGGAAATGAAGTTGGAATGATTCAACGGAAATTCACTTTTTTTAAAAAGAAGTATCTTTATATTAGAAACGACGGCGATACATATGAAATTACGGGGAATATAACAGATCGTAAATTTGACGTTTTACGTTCCGGCGTTCCTGTCATTCAAGTCCGCACACTTTCTTCGTTTCTGTCGTTACGTCCGCACACGTTTGCTTTAGAATTTCTTGAACCTGATCTTGATAAGTGGGAAGGAATTGCGGTTGTACAAGGTGTAAGGATGATGGTGAAAGACGAAAACAGCAGTACAGCTACTGCTCCGGCTCAATAGTGGTTATGTGATATCAAAAAACGAACAAACTTTATATTGAAGTTTGTTCGTTTTTTGATTAAGGACCGAATACTAATGTACCGATGACATGGTAGCCAATTGGTACAAGAAACAAGATGATATTTAAAATAATCGCCCATAGACAGAGCTTGTCTTTTTTTATAAAAAAACCAATAATTGCAGGGACAATCATGAGCGGAACTAAAAAGATAGGTGCGATAATAGGAAGACCTTGAAGCTTTTCAGCCTCAACAAGTCCTGTAAAAAAGTTAAGGATCAATAAAGTATTAATGATAACATATAAAAGTGAAATTCCTCCAAGAACCCCACCTATTATCCCGCTTTTAGTTGTTTTAACAGTAGCATCCACGTTTCTATCACCTCATTTTTTAGAAATATAAGTAAACTATACTATAATGTGGTTTTTATTGTAAAGGTAAGGTATGGAGAAAAAACACTGTAGCAATTGCTACAGTGTTTTTTTATAAACAGTGCATTTTTTCTTCTGCTTCTTTCCAAGGAACCGTATATCCCTGTCCTTTGGCGCAAAAGACAGAGGATGAGCTGTATTCCGGATCTGCCTCTTTATTGTAGCGGATTCGTTCAATAACTTCTTCTTCATTATGACAACGTTCATACCCTCCGAATAATAGAGACATCGCTCCTTTTCCGTGCGTAAAAGATGCTAGCGTCGAACCGTAGTTCATAAAAGTAGCAACAGGAACTTTCCCTGTAATAATCGCTTTGTTTTCGGTTGTTACAGGAGAATCAAAGCGGCCGTGTGCGCTTTGAACATCAGCTAATACCCTCCCCATTTGATCAATATCCACTTTAATTTTAAAGTCATAATACGGTTCTAGCACAATATTTTTGGCTTTTTCTAACCCTTGTCGTAATGCTCGGTACGTTGCTTCTCTAAAATCTCCTCCGCTTGTATGCTTGTTGTGAGCTCGTCCGGTACACAACGTCACTTTTAGATCAGTAGTAGGCGACCCCGTTAGCAAACCGTGATGCGGCTTTTCAAATATATGCTGACGGACCAGATTTTGATACCCAACGGATAAATCATCGGCGTGACAAGCATTTTCAAAGGTAATTCCGCTGTTTTGTTTCGCTGCTTCTATTCTCAAGTGAACTTCTGCATAGTGTTTCAACGGTTCAAAATGCCCGTAGCCCATCACTGTATTTTCAATAGATTCTTTGTACAAAATTTCTGGTTCTTCAAACTGTACGTTTATATTAAAGCGTTCTTTTATCAGTTTTTCGAGAACTTCAAGCTGAATGGCTCCCATCACATGAATATGAAGCTCTTGAGTCCTTTCTTCCCACGTCACATGTAAAGAAGGATCTTCGGCATCTAATAGTTGAAAAAGTTTAATTCCTTCTTTTGGATGAACAGAAGGATCAAAAACAACTTTTGATTTTAACGTAGGCAAAAGTTCATAGGAGCGGCTTTCTTTTAACGTTCCAAGACCGTCTCCAACGGATGCGGAAGTCAATCCTGTAACTGCAAAAAGTTCGCCGGCTGAACCTTCATTTACGTTTTTGAATGTGCTTCCGTTATAAGCACGAATTTGAGTGATTTTTTCTTCGTATAGCTCTCCGTTTTTTTCATAAGCCACTTCATCACGCACTTGCAGTGTCCCGCTTAGAGCTTTGATAAACGTGATGCGCATGCCGTTTTCATCGTGCCGAATTTTATATACACGCCCTGAAAATGCTTCTTCCTGCGAGTAGTGAGTTTCTGTTAGCAAATCGAGCTTTTCTAAAAAACTTTCAATACCGATGTCTTGCAAAGCTGAGCCACAAGCACACGGGAAAATCTGATTGGCTTGAAAAAGCTTTTGCATAGCCGCTTTCCAATAAGCTTGATCATTCTTGCCTTCCATAAATGCATCTAAAAGCTCTTCATCTTTTTCAGCTGTAAATTCAATAAGTTCCTCACTTAACGAGCCGTCTATAAGCTCTGAAGTTATGTCAAAAACATCAGGGGTTAAGTTATGTTTAATATCATTTATAACACGTTCAGGATCTGCTCCTACACGATCGATTTTATTGATGAAAAAGAATACGGGCACACGATGTTTTTGAAGCAGCTGCCAAACCGTTTCTGTATGCCCTTCCACTCCCTCGACTGCGCTTAAGATAACAATCGCATAGTCCATCACTTGAATAGAACGTTCCATTTCAGGTGAAAAATCGACGTGGCCAGGTGTATCAATTAAATAATAAGTAGAACCGTTATATGAAAAAGTTCCTTGGTCAGCAAATACCGTAATGCCCCGTTCTTTCTCAATCGTATGAGTATCAAGAAACGAATCTTTGTGGTCAACTCTTCCTCGCTGTTTAATACTTTTTGTGTGGTAAAGAAGCTGCTCGGAAAACGTAGTCTTCCCTGCATCCACATGCGCTGCAATACCGATTGTTTTGTTGAATTGTTTCATTGTTAAATACCACCTTACTGCTGTATGTATAGCTGTTACTTTCTATTTTATAATAATCGTAAGAAAAAGTGGATGACAAAGGCCTAGAGCTGCTTACATCAAAAAAGAATGCGTGATTAAACATCGCATTCCTTTTTTTTACGGTGTTTGATATCTTTTTTGCCTTTTGCTATAAAAATAGCTGCTATAAGGCACCCAATTCCAGATAAATGCATGATGTTATTACCTGTTGCGCCTAGACTGTTACTGGTCAAACCAACTAAAATACTACCAAGTATAATCAATAAAACAGCAAGCATGAACTTCATTTTTTCACTCTCCGTTAGCGTTAGTAAGTTATTAAATATGATTTGCATATGAATCATATAAAACAGTAAGTAGTACTAGATATTCAATTGCGAATGTATTAATCAACATCTAGTTAACCATAATATTATTATGAAAATAATAGTGTGGATTCAAACGCTCATGGTACCATATTCTAATCGATTTATATGTTATCATACATAAATTGTTAAAAGTACATTTTTTCACCTTTCACTATCAAAAAAGCAGCCTCTTTACTAAGAGACTGCTTTTTTAATGACAACTGATAAATCCTGATTAAGAAGCTTTTTTTAATCGTTCTTTTTGTTTCTGTTGATAAGAAGAAAAATAAATAAGGCCTACAAATACAGCTCCACCTATCATATTTCCAATAAAGGTAGGGATAATATTTGTCATAAAATCAATCCATGTAAAATGACCTGCAAAAATAGCAGCGGGAATAATAAACATATTGGCTACAACGTGCTGAAAGCCAATCGCAACAAATGCCATAATCGGAAACCAAATACCAAGAATTTTCCCCGTAACGTCGTCAGCGCCGTATGAAAGCCAAATAGCTAAACATACAAGCCAGTTGCAGCCCACGGCAGAAATAAGCGTTTTAAAAAATGAGTCGTCAATTTTAGCTTGAGCAATTGCTACCGTTTTATCTAAAAAAGGCCCCGTTTCTGTTAACCCGACAATATGTCCAAAGAAATACGCAATAAATACGGCACCTAAAAAGTTAGCAAGCGTGACCCAAAACCAGTTATGAAACAAGTGACGAAGCGAAATTTTTCTTGCATACAGGGCAATGGAGACAGACATCATATTCCCCGTAATGAGCTCTGCTCCCCCAAGTACTACCAGCATAAGACCTACAGGAAAGACGGCTCCTCCTAAAAGATTTGATAAACTTCCCCATTCAGCTGGTAAATTACCAATGACGCGCACATCTAGTAAAAAACCAAGCGCAATAAACGCGCCTCCTAGAAACCCAAGCATAAGAATAGAAGAAAGGGATAACTTCGTCTTTGAAACCCCCGATTCTAAAGCGATGTTTAACATTTTATCCGGCTTGTGAAATGCCATAAAACTCCTCCTTAATTAAAAAAGGCAGCACTCAAAAACACCTTTTACACAAGGTTTTTGAATGCTGCCTAATAATCCTGCACTTTCTTTACAGTATATCAGTCATCATTATTTATAATAAAATCAAATAAAAAACAAGCAGATCCTACTTCTCTTTCATTTAATTAAATTATGTATTTTGCGTTGTTCTACTGAATATTAGTTTCAAACACAAACACAGAAACAGCAATATCTTCTTCCACTTTGATATCAGAAAATAAGTACTCCAGCTTAGCTCCTAACAAGTCTTCAAGCCCCTCTGGAGGAGATGAAGCATAAAGGTTTTGAATAAGCTTCGTTCTTGCCATATGTACCGTCTCTTTACCTTCGGTTGTTCTCGCGATAAATTGTTCAGCTGGCGTTAAGTTGCCGTACAAAGTTGAAATAGCCATGTTTTGAACGAATACAGTATGAATTCGTTCTGGACCTTTTCCAAAAAGTTTTTTGCGCAGCTTTCGGATAATATCATTAAAATCATGTATTTTTTTAGACACCGGTGTATGCCTCCGCTTATCTCGAGTATGTCTGTCCTGCTCATTCAAGTTTTCAACTAAGAATAAGTTACATTATACATGACGACGTTTACATTGTATACAATGTATCTGTTTTATTCTTATTAATCCAAACAATTGCAAAACTTTTACGGAATGAAAAAAAATCCTTCACTTATTAAAGTGAAGGATTACCTTTATATCTCTACTTAAAGGTTACAAATGAATTCTCAGTTATCAAAGAAATAACCAAGAACTTTGACAAGATAGCATGTCAAAATAGTCAAGTGGTATGTTTGTACCAGTACTTAATGCTATCACGTTAAAGTCATGGAATCCACTTAGTTTACTTTCATAATACTTTATTTAATTTAAATATTCTTTTTTGATAGGTAGCCCTTAATCTTCATCACGATCTGCTCTAAATTCATCATCAGATAATGAATTTAGTTGATGGCTAAGCTTTTCGTAGTTATCTTGTTTTTGATTTTGTTGTACATCATTAGATATAGGAGTTTTACTAGAAACAGTAGATTTTTTTCTAGTCTCTTCGCTTCCGCTAACTCCAAACCCGACATTGTTATCTGTCATCGGATTCACCTCTTTAACTGTTATTATGGAGAATTGCTCTAAAAAAATAACAGGAAACAAAAGGGACTCCGACTTAGCTAATAGCGGTCCAAGCTTCCTTATTTAACCTAAACCGTATTTAAATAAGAAAATGACCTGCTTTAACTCCATAGACAATACCGATAAAAAAACTTGCTATACCTAGTGTTTGACTTTTACATACATACTTTATAGTTAAGCCTGGAATCAGACCCCATATAATGATGAAAATAGCGAACGATACTATAATAGAAGACCATGCATCTTGCCCTGATATACTTATACCTTGCATAAACGTTTCTCCTTTCAGTACTTATATCGGGAGAACATAAATTTTTTATAGTATCTTACTGTACGAACTAAAAAATTCAGGTGACCTGTCCATATATGCTTTTACAGCGAATGGTGGTGTTCAAGCTCGATTGTTTTTGGTTTTTGCCATATTAATACCCCTGCCGCTACGTACATAAACGAAGTGATGTAAAAAAGGCTTCCGATTGTCAGAAAATCAATGATATACCCTGTTGCAATAACGGCCAAGGCTGCCCATATAGAGGTCCATAAATGATAGTGTCCTACTTGTTTTCCTGTGTGAGCACGATCTGTCTGCCTAGATAACGCTATTTTTTCTGCTGTTTTTTGAAGAGCTCCAAGCAGACCCATTATAATTTGAATGATATACACCTGTGTGATCGTTGTTAAAACAGGAATCACAATCATAACAACGGCCATCCCAAACGTATATAAAAGAAGCAAGCGCTTTTCTCCTACTCTGTCACTCCATGAACCGATCAACGGATGACTCAAAGCTGCGGTTAAAGCAAAAATTCCGTAAGCTAAGCCAAATTGTGAATAGCTATCGCCAAGATTTCGAAGCAGTAAAAGGTAAAAAGGAAACACAATACTGCTTGCGGTAATCATCAGGCTTTGTGAATGTAAGAGTTGTTTGTACGTCATTTTCCATACTCCTTATAAAATAAATTAACGAACGTTTCGTTCCGGTCATATTTTCTTTTCAAATTAAAAAAGGCGGTTGTATGAGGGTAAGCCTCTTCTAACTGCTTCTTGCTTGGGTAGCCGTAGTAAGGCAAGTAATAGCTTCCCTGATGCTGCAGCGTCACATCCACCATTTTTCGGACAACTCTTTGTGTATCAGAGATGCCTTGATTGTCTCTTTTCTGGTTAATAAGTAAAACAAGAGCAAACATATCGTCTTTTGCATAAGACATGACGGCTTTATTATCCTTCTCTACATAGCGAACGGTAATGTTCAATAAATTTAATTCCTCAGTTGATAACACTTGACGTAAATCCTCGATGTAAGAAGCAAATTCATCAACTGGAACAAAGTATTCTTGTAAAATTTCCGTCCGGCTAGCACTTTCGTATTCCATAAAATCACTTTCAGAACGCATAACATTATTTCTTGTTTCAAGCCGTCCATTTTGCTTTAAGAAATAAGCCTTTTGTGTTTCCCACAGCATATCTTTTCCCCAGTCGCTGTATCGAGACAGTCCTAGCATAAATTTAGGAAGCGCCACTATTTTTTCTGTTTTGAGCGGTTCGTTTACAGTAGAAGTATTTTGAGAAGATAAACGGTAGTTTGTGACGTACATATCTGTTAGCAATTGATTAGGAGAAACAGAAATACGCGCCATATGCATACGAACGTCAGGATTATGCTGTACGTAGTTTTTAAAATACGCTGTATACTGCCTATAATCTAAGCGAATAATTTCATCTTCGTACCATTCATCATCCGTTAAACGAAGCGTCACATCTAAAATGACCCCAAATAACCCGTAGCCTCCGTTTACTAAAGAAAACAGCTCGGGGTGTTTCGTCCGGCTAATTTCGATAATAGATCCGTCCGCCTGCAGGAGACGCATAGATTTGACAGTATCCATTAAAGAACCGTATCGAATATCTCTGCCGTGTACGTTCACGCTAATAGAACCTCCAACGGTAAAAATATTTTGTGATTGCATAACTTTAAGAGCAAGACCGTCTTTATGTATATATTGCTGAATATCATTCCACGTTGTCCCGCTTTGAACCGTAATTTCTTTTTGACGGGGCTTGTAATCTATAATTTTATTGTACTGCTTCATATCAAGTAAAATAGCATTAGGATAGTATGTCTGCCCTCCTTGGCTGTGCTGCATGCCTGAAATCGCTATTTTTTCATGATGCTGTGAAGCGGTTTTCACCCAATTTTTCAGCTGTTTTTCAGTGGTTCCATGCTTTATTTCTTTGACTTTTGTAGGAAGAAGCTGCGCAACATCCTCCGTTACAGGACGGGTTTGCTGCTGTTTATAGATATGATATGAGGTATACGAACCTACTAGATAAAAAGATAAAGAAGATCCTAACAACAGGTTTTTCTTCATCACAAACTGTAAGCTCCTTTCTTTATTTCTGTGAAATTATACCATACAAAAAGTGGAATAACACTAATATAGTGTATTTTTACACTATATTATAACTTATTTTGAGAAAGTATATGAAAAAATCTTGTAATTTAATGTATGTTAACCTTATTGAAACAAAAAAAGAAAAGACACTAGGTCTTTTCTTTTTTTGTTTTTTTATTTTTCAGCTTCGTATGCAACTAAAGCTACTCTTTTTCCCAACGTTTGTTGAAACTGCTCTTCTAGTTGTTTAAGCTTCGCATGCATATCATCGTTAATTGAAGCTGGCTCAAAGGTCATTTTTGTTTGCTCCATCAGATACTTTCACCTCTTTCGTGTGTGTATGTTCTACTTTTTCCAATATAAAAGAGGTCTATGACGATTTGACGAAAGTTTACAAATTAAATTTGCTAATGAGTGCTGTTAATTGTTCTGCCATTTGAGACAGAGATTGTGCGGAAACAGCAATTTCCTCCATTGAAGCCAGCTGCTCTTCAGTTGATGCAGCCACTTCTTCAGATGTAGCTGCATTTCCTTTAGCAAGGATTGCCATTTCACCCGCTGTACGAGCCACTTCTTCAACCGCTGCTGAAATTTGCTGAGCAGTCGCAGCCACTTCTTCTACTTGCGGAGTCGTTTCATTCATGCTGCTTAGAATTTGTTCGAATTTTTGAATAGCCGTTTGTGATATCGTTCGTCCTTCTTCAACTTTGTTTGTAACTTGCTCCATTGTATGTACAGATTCCTGAGTGTCTTGTTGAATAGCTTGAATAAGCTCAGAAATTTGAGACGCGGACACTTGTGATTGTTCTGCCAGCTTTCTTACTTCTGCTGCTACAACGGAAAACCCTTTTCCATGTTCTCCAGCTCGTGCCGCTTCGATTGCAGCATTTAAGGCTAGTAAATTTGTTTGAGCAGCAATGCCGCTGATTACTTCTAAAATGGTTCCAACTTCTTTTGAACGTTGAAACAAAGTACGAATCGTTGTATTAGATAGCTCGACGGACTGAGAAATGGATTCCATTTGTTCGACCGTTTCTCTCACGGCTTTTCCACCTTCTACCGCTTCAGACGTTGTGTGATTTGATAGCTGAGAAACAGTTTCTGTACGCTTGGCAATGGTATAAACTCCTTGTACAATCTCATCTAAAGAAGCTGCATTTTGGTCAATAACAGACGTTTGTTTTTCTGCACTGGAAGCCACTTCTTGTATCGCAACCGATACTTGTTCAGTCGCAGCGCTCGTTTGCTGTGAACTGGCCGTTAGCTCTTCTGAAGAAGCAGCCACTTGTTCTGCACTCATTTCAACATTTTGAATTAATGTACGAAGGTTGTTTTGCATCTGACTAAAAGCATACCCTAACTCGCCGATTTCATCCTTTGAACTGACGGTAATCGCTGTTGTCAAATCTCCTTCACTAACGCTCAGAGCCTGATTCTTAAGCTGTTTGAGCGGTTTAATAATCGATTGTAACACCACAAAAATGGTAAGACTCCCGATTATCAGACAAACTACAATAATAAATAGTGTTTTGTAAAAAATAGGATGTGCTGCTTCACTCACTTCTGATGAATACATAGTGCCTGCAACTTTCCAGTTCGTTGTTTTATTTGTCGTAAAGACCATCTTTTTTTCATCACCGTTAAAGGTATATTCAAAGAATCCGGATCTCTTTGCATAAAGCTTGTCAAAAAGAGAATCTGTTGCTTTTGTACCTGCTTTTTCCGTAGGGTGAACAATATATTTTCTTTCTCCATCTAAAAGAAATGGATATCCTTTTTCTCCGATTTTCACTTTGCTGACAGCTTTATTGATGCGGCTTATATCTAAATTTAAAGCAATAACCCCTGTGCCATCAGCCGTTGTTTTTGCTACAGTAATAACGGTTTGACCTGTAGAGGCTGAGGGATAAGGTTCAGTGACAACTGTTTTCCCTTTGTTTTGCATGGCTAGCTTGTACCAATCTCGTTTTCTGGGATCATAGCCTGCTTGTGTCACTTTTTTAGGCGCTTGAATAAACTTCCCCTGCTGATTTCCTGTAAAAATGCTGACGGCTTCTGGATGAAGCGAAGCATATAAGTTAAAATCTTTGCTTAAAGTAGCCATATCTTTTTCATTGTAGCGCTCGTTGTTTACCACTGATGCAAAAAACTCTACATCATGAATTTTGGGTCCAATGGTATCGTCAATCACTGAATTAATGGACTGTACATTTTGCTGTGCTGTGTTAATAATTTGGTTTTCAATTTCATGTTTCGCTGTTATGTAAGCTGATACACCTATCGTAACAGATGGCACTAATAAGATCGCTGCAAATGCTAGCCCTAGCTTTATCTTGAAGTTATTAAGGGACCTTTTTTTTCTTACTCTCTCCATGCTATGTAGCCTCTCTCTCCGTAGTTAAAAGTAATCGTGCACTTCCTTTCTATCGGCAAGACTTCATATTCCTTTAGTCATCGAGTGTATACATAATTAACAATGGGAGTGAAAAGATAAGAGTACGATAAAAAAAGTAGGTGATTTTAATGGAAGAAAGTAAAAACAGCAAGTCTTTTTCAATGTTTGAAACAGAAAAGGTTCAGCGCGGAGAAGAAAAAGATATTTTTAATATCTATAAAGAAGGAGTAAAAATTGCGGAAGTAAGAGGAACGGATCCTCAAACTCAGCAGGTTATTCCGATGCATGACTTAAACGACTATGAAGAAAATAAGCTTCACGAATATATCGCTCATTTAGACCACACAACGTAAACGTAAAAGTGCTAAAACAAGAGTCCCCTCTTGTTTTAGTCTTTAGAATCATAAAAAACATGTTCAAAGTGCAGCGTGTCTTTTTGTATGTACAGCAGTCCAAACGAAAATTGCTTTTGACGCCGCTTGTCAGTAGCAGAACCTGGATTAAACAATGTAATATCACCAATTTGTTTATGAACAGGAATATGAGAATGACCAAAAATTACTGCATCGACTTGTTGATGTTCAAATGCCAAAAGTGCACGTTTTTCAGTCGTCTTTTCTTTTCCATGACCGTGGACTACGCCAATCATAACATCATCAAACGGAAGAAGTAATGAAGTTGGAAGTACTTGCTGAAGCTCTTCACTGTCTACATTTCCAATCACACCGTGTACAGGAGCAAAAACGCGCAGTTCATTGTAGACATCTATCGTTTGAAAATCTCCGGTATGAATCATCGCATCAGCTGTTTTCAGTTCGGCTAGGAGTCTTTTTGGAAAATGTTTCGCTCTTTTGGGGATATGAGTGTCACCTAAAATAACGATCTTCATTTATGATACGCTCCTTTTTCATTCAATATGGTGTAGTGTAGCGTATTATGTTGTAATGAAGCAACTCTATACGGAGCGTCAGGCAAAAAATTTCTCTTTTTCGTTTAAGTTTGCGAAAATACTTTACATACTAAGTTACAGAATGGAGTTTTCGAAATGGAAGTAAAAATTAATCGAAACGCAGCAAAAGTATTAAAAAATGCCTTGGCTAGCCCAGAAGGTCAAGGAAAAATGATCCGTGTATATGTAACTATCGACCACGGTGATCATGCGCATTATGATTGGAAATTCGATACGCCGACTGAACATGATGAAATCGTAAAAACAGATAAAGATATCGATATCATTTTAGATAAACGCGAGAAATTTTTAGAAGGCGTATGGATTCAATATTTCCACGTTCCAGAGCCTGAATTTGTGATTAGCAGCCTTCACCACGCGCATCACCATCATTAATACAAAAAACACACCTTGTTTTATAGGTGTGTTTTTTCGTTTGTGCAACAGGCAAAAATTTTATTGATGAAAGAAGAGATAAAATTTTGTTGAAGCAATAAAAATGAGCTATAGTGGAATTACGGATGAAAGAAAAGAGGTTAGCGTATGAAAGTAAGTGTGTTAGTAAGGTCTATTTTAGTTGTTATTTTATATAATTTATTCGTTCTGTACATCGGATGGAACGCTTGGGTGTGGCTTCACACAATGTTTGAAGTGGAAAACAAATGGATTCTTACGGTGATCGTTGTGTTTTTTGCTTATTCCTTTATCATCAGTCGCGCGTTTCAACAAGTGAGCATGTTTAAAATTGTAGGATCGTATTGGTTAGGATTTATTCAATATTCAGTTCTTTTGCTTCCTATAAGTAATCTAGCCGTATATATTCTCACTTTTCTAGGCGCTTCGCTTTCTACAGCTATCGATTCAATCGGACTTTTCATGATTGTTGCTTTTTTATTCATTTTTGCTTACGGTACGTATAATGCTTACAGTCCTGTAGTAAGAAAATATACAATTTCGCTTCCTAAAAAGACGAATCGGAAAAACCTTCGCATTGCCGTAGCATCTGATATGCACTTTGGCACATTGTCCGGCAAAAAACATTTACAGCGGCTAATCACTCATGTACAAAAGATACAGCCAGATCTTATTTTACTTCCTGGAGATATTATTGACGATGACCCCCACGTATTTTTTAAAAAAGAAATGGATTATATGATGAAGCAGCTCAAAGCTCCTTTAGGCACATATGGAATCTTGGGAAACCATGAGTATTACGGCGGGAAGATCCCTCAGTTTGTGGAAAGAATGAAAGAAATGAACATTCCTATTTTAATGGATGAAGTGTTAAACATAGGCGATAGCTTGTACTTAATTGGAAGAAAAGATAAGACGGATAAAAATCGAGACAGCTTTTTCGATTTAGCGAGTGAAACGGATCGTTCTCTTCCGGTCATTGCGATGGATCATCAGCCGCTTTCTTTAAAAGAAGCGGAACAAGCAGGCGTAGATTTACTTCTATGCGGTCATACTCACAGAGGACAAATGGCACCTAATCATTTGATCACAAAGCGGTTATTTGAAATTGATTGGGGCTACAAACAAACAAATCAGCTGCATACCATTGTCTCTTCAGGATTTGGCTTTTGGGGTCCTCCTCTTCGAATCGGAAGCCGGTCAGAAATTATTCAAATTGATATTTCATTTACAAAATAGAGAAAGCCTTAGGGCTTTCTCTATTTTAATGTACGCAGCAACTTCGGAAGTTCTGCGTAAATAGCCACTACTTCATCTATTTTCATCCGAACGAGCCCGCTTGAAGACGGGGCAACAAAATCCATTATTCCTGATACCATCGATTCTTCTTGTTTGCCCCACTTTACTTGCTTGCGTCCACTGTACTGCTGATAGACACCTTTTCCAACAAAACAAACGATTTTAGGCGTGTATGTAGCGATTTTTTTCTTTAGGATTTCTCTGCCTTCTGCATATTCTTCTTTTGTAATCTCATCAGCTGCCTTTGTAGGACGCTCCACAATATTTGTTAAACCGTATCCTAGCTGTAACAGCGAGTGATCTTCCTCGGGATGGTATTTACGATCTGTTAAACCTGCTTTATGAAGAATCGTCCAGAAACGATTGGTTGGATTAGCAAAATGATGACCCGTTTCACCGGAACGGATGCTTGGGTTAAAACCGACAAATAAAATATCTAAGTTGGGCTGTATATGATCAAAAATAGAGTTCATAGTCATACGCTCCTTACAATGTAAAAAGAAAACATCCAAATTGGATGTTTTCTTTTTACTATACCCTATTAAATACGAACTACGCGTCCGTTGAATTTTTGTTTCCAGTAGCCGCTGCTCATGTTTGCAATTGCAACACCTGTTGAGCTTTGAGCACCGATGAATTTGCCGCCGCCTACATAAATACCAACGTGTCCGTCTTTTTTATATGTATCGAAGAAAACAAGATCTCCAGGCTGCATTTGACTAGAAGACACTTGCGTTCCAGCATGCTTTAACGTTTCTGTACTTACAGATCCAAGAGGCCCAAGGTTAACACCAACTTGAGAATATGCCCAGTGTACAAATGACGAGCAGTCAAATAAACCGTGGTTAATATCAGACTGGCTGCGTCCTCCGCCAAATACGTAAGCAGAGTTTCCAATCCAGCGGTTTCCTACCGTTACAACATTGCTAGCTTTTGGAGCCGGAGCGCTTGTAGGTGCAACATCATTGCTGCTTGCTTTTGGTGCTGCTTTAGGAGAAGGCGAATCAGCTTTTTCAGCTGGTTCCGCCGCTGCTTTTTGAGCTTGTTCGGCTGCTTTCTTAGCTGCCTCTTTAGCTGCTTGTTCAGCTGCTTTTCTTGCTGCTTCTTCCGCCGCTTTTTGATCTTTAATATTTTGTTCAAGCGTAGACTGTTCATTCGCAAGAGAGCTGTCTTTTGATTGTAGAGAAGCTTTTAGTTCTTCATTTTTTGCTTCTTTATCTTTTAGTTCTTTTGCCAACGCATCTTTTTGTTTCTTTTGAGCTGCTAGCTGGACAGTCATTTCATCCAGTTCTGCCTTCATATCTTCTAAGCTGGCAAGCTTAGATTTAACATCTGCTTGTTTTGTTTTTAGTTCGTCTTGCATATTTTTAGTTTCTTTTAAAATACCGCGGTCTGCATCTACAATAGTCGAAACAGCTAGCGCGCGGTCTACAAAATCACCAAAACTTGAAGAACCGAGTAAAACTTGTAAATACTCTACGTTACCGCCGCTTTCTTGCATGGAACGTGCACGATCTTTTAAAATATCATTTCGCTTTTCAAGTTTTTCTTGAAGCAGCTTAATTTCTTTTTCAAGCTGGTCTACTTGTTTAGACGTTTCTTTAATATCCGCTTCTGTTTTTTGGGCTTTTTTATTATTTTCTTCTTCTGCTAATGTTAATCGCTCAAGCTGTGCTTTCATTTGATCTTGTTCTGCTTGAAGGCGTGTTAATTCATCAGAAGCTGCTTTGATGTTAGATTGCACATCTTGGCGTTGATTTTGAATTTGAGATTTTTGTGATTCCATATCCTGAATGGTAGAGGCATACGCTGGAGTTGATAAAACTCCTCCTAGGCCTAATAAAACCGTTGTGTTAAGTAAAAGCATTTTCTTTTTCAATATGAATTCCTCCGCTTTCTCGCTCTGTTAAACTAGTAATTTCTAATTATGTATCAATATGTATAAAATTCTGACAATTTATGTAAAGTTCACTGTATTTGTCGATAAATAGCTAAATATGCTAATGAAAATCTACGAAAATTATACCACGATAAACGTTCAAAAAAAGAATAACAATATTACAATTGTATTTCAGTAATGTAACATTTAACGCTTGTGTATACATTCCCTTCTTGCCTGCAAAAATATACCTTTATTTCCCCATACAAGCGAAAAATCTATCAAGCTTCAAACAGCAGTGCTTTTAGCGTTATAAAGTAGATAATTATTATTGTTTAAGCTGTTTAGATTTAAGATATTTCTAAAAGAAACGTAACAACTCTTTAACATATTCGTCTATTTTTACCCTTTATCTACCATTTTTACAATATTTGAAAATGATTTTCTGGAATAACAATGAATTTATTTCTATTCGATGTTTGAAGAAGTTCAAAAAGAGGACAATAGGCAATTTTCAAACAATATTCGACAACGCTTGGATGAAGCCATACAAAAAACCTTCTCGCCATGAGGCGAGAAGGTTTTTTTAATCACGCTGCTGATAATAGTGTTCTAAAGCTACAATTGCGCTTCCCATTCTTTCTTGGTCAGGAATAACAATACGATCTACTCCTTCTTCTTTTAAAGCAGCAGCGGTTACTTTCCCAACGGCCACAGCTACTACAGAGCTTTCAAAGAGTTCTCGAATGTGATCAGCTTGTCCGTGTTCTTTTGCAAACGAAAATAAAAAGCGGGCTTGGGGAGCGCTTGTGAAATTAACAGCATCGACTTTCCCGCTTGTTAATTCGTTTATAAGCTGTTCCATGACTTCCGCTTTTGGAGGAATATGCTGATACGGTAAAATCTCTTTAAATTGGGCTTTTTGATTCGAAAGAAAATCAATCAATTTTGGTGCAGGATCTCCGTGAAGCTGAAGCGCTACATGCTTTCCTTCAAAAGAAAACGAATGAAGCGCTCTGACTAGGCCCGCTGTACTTCCATCATCATCTCGAACGGTTGGAGTAACACCGAGCTTTTTTAACATATTTACGGTTTTATACCCACGTGCAGCAATATTAGCTGCTTGTAAAGAAGAAAGGAATTCATCAGCTAGTCCTAGCTTATCTGCTGTTTTATATAAAATTTCCGTCCCGACGCCTGTCGTAAAAATAAACCAATCATAATTTCCTTTTACCAGTTCTTTAATATCTGCTTCTAAGTGTGTGTCATCTAAAAAGATGGTTCCTTGTGCAGGTCGTACAAGCGGGGTCCCGCCAAGGTTTTCAACAATTTTGCTGATTTCTTCTACTTTGCGCTGACCTACGAGTGCGACTGTTTTACCTTCTAATCGTTTCAATGGTTTACCTCCATTTTTCTATGTATGCTACTTTAATGAACCTTGATAACCGAGTTTTTCAGAAATTAGGCTCGCCGCTTCTGTTACTTTTTGAATAATGAACGGCAGTCTGTCTCCTTGAAATCTCGCTTCAATTCCCGCTACGCTAATGCCTGCAACCACTTCATTTTGATGATTTACAATCGGCGCGCTCACGGATGTTGTAAAGTTTTCTAATTCAGAGGTGCTAATGGTATACCCTTTTTCTTTTGCTTCTTTTAATACATTTCTTAGTTTCTTTTGATCTGTAATGGTTCCAATACCTATTGGAGTTAGCTCCGTTTGAGTAATATATGCCTCTTGTTCTTTTTCGGATAAATGCGCCAAAATAATGCGTGAACAAGCTCCTGCATAAAGAGGCGAACGCCTTCCAATTGATGTATAAAGACGCACTGGATGAAGCGTATCTACTTTTTCAATATACATGGCTTCATCCCCATCTCGTACAATTAAATTCACCGCTTCTTCCACTTCATCTCGGAGCGTTTCCATTACGGGCTTTGCGATATTTCTAATATCTAAGCGATTAGCCACTAGCTGACCAAATTGCAAGAATAAAAGTCCTAGCGAATAGTATCCTTGCTCATCTTTTGTTAAAAATCCCATCTCTTCAAGCGAACCAACCATTCGATGCAAAGAAGTTTTCGGAACGCCTGAATATTCCATCATTTCTGTGAAGGTCAGCTTAGGGTGGTTGATAAAAAGCGTGAGAATCTGCATGGATTTAACGACTGTTTTATTGTTAGCTTGCATAAAACCTTCTCCCTTATTTGTGCGAATACATGTATTTGATAGAAGTATAGCTTACTAGCTAATCATATGTTCTTTTTATTATACATGAAGAAAAAAAGGAAAGCACTCCCTTATAAGAGCACTTTCCTTTCTTACACCGTTTCTAGTTCTTTAATTGAAATAGGGTTACTTTCTAGAAATTTGGTTGTAAAATCCCCTTCTTTAAAAGAAGGATGATTCAGTAATTCTAAATGAAAAGGAATAGTTGTGTGAATACCTATAATGATAAATTCTTCTAGCGCACGTTTCATTCGTTGAATCGCTTCATTTCGATCTCTCCCCGTTACAATTAATTTCGCCACCATTGAATCATAAAATGGAGAAATTTCATAGCCTGGGTAAACCGCGCTGTCTACACGAACGCCGTAGCCGCCGGGAGGTAAATACATCTCGACTTTTCCAGGAGAAGGCATAAAGTTTTTAGCCGGATTTTCTGCATTGATTCGACATTCAATTGCCCATCCCTTTAACTGAACATCCCGCTGAGCAAATGATAGCGGGTAGCCTGCTGCTACTGAAATTTGTTCTTTAATTAAGTCGATATTTGTTACAAGTTCTGTAACAGGGTGTTCAACTTGAATCCGTGTGTTCATTTCCATAAAGTAAAAATGTCCGTGTTTATCTAACAGAAACTCCACCGTTCCCACACCTGTATAATCGACTGCTTTAGCTGCCGAGACTGCCGCCTTGCCCATTTTCGCACGAAGATTTTCATCTACTGCAGGAGACGGAGCTTCTTCTACTAATTTTTGATGACGTCGCTGAATCGAACAATCTCGTTCACCTAAATGAACTACATTACCTTCCTCATCAGCAATAATTTGAATTTCGATATGTTTCGGTTCTTCTAAATATTTTTCAAGGTATACTCCGCCGTTTCCAAAAGCTGTTTCTGCTTCGTGCTGAGCTTGACGAATCGCTTTTTCTAGCTCCTCTTCGCTATGAGCTAGCCGCATTCCTTTTCCGCCGCCGCCCGCTGTAGCTTTTACAATGATTGGATAGCCTATTTCTCTTGCTACTGGAATAGCGGTGCTGCTATCTTCAATCAGTCCTTCCGTGCCAGGTACAATAGGCACACCGGCTTGTTTCATTGTTTCTCTTGCTACAGCTTTTGCTCCCATTTTACGGATGGCTTCCGCTTTTGGACCAATAAAGGTAATATCATAGGATTCACACATCTCAGCAAAATCAGCATTTTCAGCTAAAAATCCGTATCCGGGATGAACAGCGTCTGCCTTGGTTACTTGTGCTACGGTAAGCAAATTCCGAATATTTAAGTAGCTTTCTTTAGAAGATGTTTTACCAATACAAAATGACTCATCTGCTAGCTTTACGTGAAGTGCATCTTTGTCTGCTTCTGAATACACGGCCACGGTTGCAATTCCCATCTCTTTACAAGCTCGAATGATACGAACTGCAATCTCACCGCGGTTTGCGATTAAAACTTTTTTGAACATAGTGGCTCCTCCTGACAATATGTATACTTTAATATGATTTTACGGTAAATAGAGGCTGTCCAAACTCAACAACATCTCCGTCTTTCACAAGAATTTCAAGCACTTCTCCTTCCATTCCTGCATCTACTTCGTTAAACAGCTTCATCGCTTCAATTACACATACAACATCTTTACGTTCAATAGTTTGTCCTACTTGAACAAACGGATCAGCGTCTGCTTCTGGCTTGGCGTAAAAGGTTCCAACCATTGGTGATAAGATTTGTTTTTCATTATTCTCTGCTGCGTTTACAGACATAGAATCTTGAGGCGTTTGCTTAGCAGCAGCGGCTTTTACTTCCTCTGTTTTTACTTCTGTAACAGCTGTGTCTTCTAAAGGAATTCCCGCTTTATCAATGACAACTTTTGTTCCTTCATGTTCAATATGGAGCTTTTGAATACCAGATTCATTCATTAATGAAACAACTTCTTGCAATTCACGTACGTTTATCATTTCTTGTCACTCCCGTTTTATGTTATTTAGTTGACGCAAGGTTAATAGCAATCTTCAATTCTTGAAGCAGCTGTTCTTTTTCTAAATAGATTTTTTCTGCTTCATGAAGCGAAATGTGAGAAAAATAGATGGATTCTCCGGGCTTTACTTGAGCTAAAAGCGGTAAATCCGCTGTGATGACTTGAGCGATTTTAGGATATCCTCCTGTAGTTTGACGGTCTGCTAACAGGATAATGGGATTTCCATCTGGCGGGACTTGAACAGAACCTTGTGAGACGGCTTCAGACAATAGCTCTTTTTTTTCTTGAAGCTGAAGAGAAGGTCCATCCATTCGATAACCCATTCGATCTGATTGATTTGATACTTTAAAGGGTTCTTGAGTAAAATGACTTTGGCTTTCAGCTGTAAATAAATCAAATTGACCCCCATTTATAACACGGACACTTGGTTTCTTTGTAAAATGGACAAATTCTTTATAATTTACGGACCATGAAGAAGTATATACTCCGTTTATCAGTTCATTGGAAAGAAAAGCAGGCTTTGAAGCAGCAGGAACAGATAGAGGTAAAACGTCGTCTGTTTGTAATGCTCTTCCTTTATAGCCACCAATTTCGCCCCTCAAATACGTGCTTTTACTATTTAACACTTCATTAATAGAAAATCCTCCAGCTACAGATAGATAGGAACGACAACCAGTTCTACAAGGCCCAAATGATAAAGTGCCTCCTTTTGGAATAAATAAAGGTTTCCACATCGGGACTGGCTTTCCGTTGACCGAAGGAGTTAAATCTCCACCTGTGATCGCTACTAAACAATCACTTTCTATTTCAAGGGTAGGCCCCATTAGCGTAACTTCAAGTCCCGCTTCTTTTTCATCGTTACCAACTAGTAAATTAGCAATTCGGAGAGAATAAGAATCCATTGCACCGCTTACAATTACACCGTGCTGCTGAAATCCTTTTCTTCCTAAATCTTGAATGCTTGTTAATAACCCGGCTTTACTAACTCTTATACTCATTTTTCTCCCTCCTTTGCCTGTAGTTCTTGATACTCTTCTTTAGAGATAGGCTCAAATTTTACAATATCTCCAGCCTGCAGCAAACTTGGAGGATTTTGCTCCGGCAAAAACAGTTTAATCGGCGTTTGACCAATTAGCTGCCATCCTCCGGGAGTGGAAATAGGATACACTCCTGTTTGCATTCCTGCAATACCAACCGAACCTGCAGGAATAGAGGTGCGAGGAGACGAGCGGCGAGGCGTAGCAATTTTTTCAGATAGTCCTCCGAGAAACGGAAATCCAGGAGCAAATCCAATCATGTACGCTAAGTATTCGCCTTCAGAATGAATACTTATTACCTCTTCAGGTGTTAAGTTATGGTGACGAGCGACATATTCAAGATCAGGTCCATACTCTCCTCCGTAGCAAACTGGAATGGAAACCGTACGATGGTCTAACTCTTTTTCTGTCTGTTCGTTCTCTAATTTACTTTGAAGGATAGAAGACACTACTTCAAAAGGAGACACAAATTCTTTTTTCTCCTTCTTTTTCACGGCTGCTACCACTTCAAGAGGGTTATAAAAGATCGTAAGGTTCGTAAATGCCGGCACGCATTCAATAAACCCAGGGAAAGGATTTAATTCTATTGAATCTTTACACGTTTTGATTTGTTTATGAATGTCATACTGAATGCTATCTCCAAACGTTATAACAAGCGCTGAGTCGCCAAGCGGAGAAATAACAGCTGACGCTTTTGTTATGGTTTGATTCATATCTACACCTCTTTCTTTTATAAAACACCTAGTTTTTCATCTCGAATATCTGTAATAAACATATGTCCAGGAGCATGTGTAATCATAATAGAAGGTTTTGTTTCCATTGCTACTGCTTGAGGAGTTACACCACAAGCCCAAAATACGGGCACTTCTCCTTCCTTAATCGAAACAGCATCGCCAAAATCCGGAGAGTGAAGGTCTTCAATGCCTATTGCAGCGGGGTTTCCAATGTGAACAGGTCCTCCGTGCACAGCTGGAAAACGTGAAGTTACTTGCGCTGCCCGCACTACGTCTTGCTGAGGAATTGGGCGCATACTAACGACCGTCGAGCCGTGGAATATTCCCGCTTCAGCGCATGAAATATTTGTTTTATACATAGGAACATTACAGTTTTCTTCAATGTGACGAACAGGTATGCCGTTGTTTAAAAGTGCGTGTTCGAATGTAAAACTGCAGCCGATGAGAAAAGCTACCATATCTTCTGTCCAATAGTCTGTGATATCGGTTACTTCTTTTACCAGTTCCCCATTTTCATAGATTCGATACTTTGGAAGGTCTGTACGAATATCTCCGGACGGAGCCGCAAACTTTGAAACAGGAGATCCAACGTCCGTTACATCTAAAAGAGGACAAGATTTAGGATTACGCTGACAGAACAATAGAAAGTCAAAGGCTTGTTTCTTTGGTAAAATAGCTAAATTAGCTTGAGCATAGCCGTTTGCCATGCCTGCCGTTGGGTGAATAAGCTGGTTGTTACGGATTTGCTGACGAAGTTCAGCTGGAGTTAGTTGTGAAAGGTTTGTCATATTTCTATCTCCCATCATTGCCCGCACGCAACTTACGTGCGGGCACCTTGTTTTATTTAAATAATTGAGGAAGTTGATCCATTAACGTATAGCCACCCATTAAAGCCATCACAATAACGACAAGTACACCAGAAATGGTAAGCCATAAAGGATGCTTATATTCGCCAACGATACTTTTTTTGTACGCAGCAACTAGTAATGTTCCAAGGGCGATCGGAAGAATTAATCCATTAATTGCTCCAACTAACAGAAGAACTTTTACAGGTTTTCCAATTAAGACAAACGACAGAGTTGAAATAATAATAAATCCAATAATAATCCAGTTTGAGTTTTTATTAAGTTTTTCACTAAACGTTTGAATAAACGAAACGGATGTATAAGCAGCTCCCACTACAGACGTAATAGCGGCAGACCACATGACAATACCAAAGATTTTATAACCGACGTTTCCTGCTGCGAGCTGAAACACGGATGCTGGAGGATTGGCCGGATCAATTTGTAACCCTTTAGATACAACGCCAAGTACAGCTAAAAACAAAGCGATTCGCATAACGGAAGTGATAAGAATTCCTGTTACAGAACTTTTAGTTACTTGAGGTAAAGAATCGATGCCTTTTACCCCGGCATCTAAAAGACGATGTCCGCCTGCAAAGGTAATATAACCACCAACAGTACCTCCAACAAGCGTAACGATCGCAATGATGTCGATTTGATCAGGTTTAAAAGATTTCACTACAGCTTCTCCAACGGGAGGTGAAGTAGTAGCTGCTACATATAGCATTAGCCCAATCATGACAAAACCTGCAATTTGCGTGAAGCGATCCATTGCTTTTCCAGCTTCTTTTACAACGAAGATTAGCACGGCAATAACTGCACTAATTGCAGCTCCGGCTGTTGGAGAAATACCTGTAATCGCATTTAATCCAAGACCGGCACCGGCAATATTTCCAATATTAAATGCAAGTCCTCCAATTACAATTAAAATAGCGAGCACGTATCCTAATCCGGGAAATACCATATTGGCGATTTCTTGTCCGCGTTTTTCAGAAACGGCAATAATCCTCCATACGTTGGTTTGAGCAAAGATATCAAGAATAATTGAAATTAAAATAACGAATCCAAAGCTTGCGGCTAAATTTTGTGTAAATACGGTAGTTTGAGTTAAAAAGCCTGGTCCAATAGCCGATGTGGCCATTAAAAAAGCGGCTCCAAGCATTAACGTCCAGTTTACTTTAGGTGCAGCCGAAAGCTTTTGCTGAGGTGTTGATTTTTTTATTGGCTCCAATATCATCTTCCTCCTGATTGTATGTAGTTTTTATTGTGAAATAGCCTTAACTACCACTTCTGATGCTTGTAAAGAACGGTTGACATGACGAGCAAATTCAAGTGCGTGAGCCCCGTCTCCGTGAATACAAATCGTGTCTGCCTGCAATTCTACATCCTTGCCTTGCTGAGATTTGACTTTCCCTTCTTTCACCATTGTAATAACTTGAGAAACAGCTTCGTCGTCATTTTCAATTAAAGCATTTGGTTCTGTACGAGGCGTAAGAGAACCGTCTAACTGATAGGTACGGTCTGCAAATACTTCGTTGGCCGTTTTCAAACCAATTCTGTTACCTGCTTGAATCAGCTCACTTCCAGATAATCCAAACAAAATCAGCTCAGGATTTACGTTGTAAACAGCTTTTGCTATTGCTTCAGACAACGCTTTATTTTTAGCAGCCATGTTATATAGTGCACCGTGAGGTTTTACATGCTGCATTGATAACCCTTCTGCTTGCAAAAAACCGTTTAATGCACCAATTTGATAGACTACGATATCGTAGGCTTCCTGAGGTGAAATATTGATGTTTCTGCGTCCGAAACCGATAAGGTCCTGTAGACCAGGATGAGCACCAATTTGCACTTTTTTTTCAGCGGCCAATTTTACCGTTTTTCTCATGACGCTTGGATCCCCTGCATGAAATCCACAGGCTACGTTTACAGACGTCACGTGTTCTAAAATGGCTTCATCATTGCCAATGCGATAAGCACCAAAGCTTTCCCCTAAATCACAGTTTAAATCCACTCTACTCAATGCGTTCTTCCCCCTTAAAAACTTCATTGTAAGCGTAATCATTTGCAGATAGTAAATAAAATCCAAGCTGAATTATCTGCATCAATACTTCAAGTTCCGTTTTTCGGAACTGTAGTACCGTTTTTCAGTTATATTTGGATTTTAGCACGAGATGATGAATTGAACAACAACATTGTCAGAATATTTGACATAGTCATTATTTTCATTTGGATAATACTCCCTTATTTTATTGATGTTTTCTATCTATAGCCTTAATATAATGCAGCTTCTTAATGCCATTGGACACAGTAAATAACTAGGTTGTCAGAATAATTACTAGTTCAAAATAATCAAAATAAAATTTTCGTTGTAATCGTTTTCAAAGAGGTGCTATATTTCAATTGTAGTCAATTTATGCAAACGATTGCAAAAAAAGGGGATGAAACGATGAAAGGGAAAAAATGGACAGCTTTAGCTCTAACACTGCCGCTGGCTGCTAGCTTATCAACAGGCGTTCACGCCGAAACCGTACATAAAGGTAAATCTCCAGCTGCAGATAAAAACGGTGTATTTTATGAGGTGTATGTAAACTCTTTTTACGATGCAAATAAAGATGGACATGGTGATTTAAAAGGTCTTACACAAAAGCTGGACTATTTAAATGATGGCAATTCTCATACAAAGAATGATCTTCAAGTAAACGGGATTTGGATGATGCCGGTCAACCCTTCTCCTAGCTATCATAAATATGATGTAACGGACTATTATAACATTGATCCTCAGTACGGAAATCTGCAAGATTTTCGCAAACTGATGAAAGAAGCAGATAAACGAGATGTAAAAGTTATTATGGACCTCGTTGTGAATCATACGAGCAGCGAACACCCTTGGTTTCAAGCTGCGTTAAAAGATAAAAACAGCAAGTACAGAGATTACTATATTTGGGCTGATAAAGATACCGACTTGAATGAAAAAGGATCTTGGGGGCAGCAAGTATGGCATAAAGCTCCAAACGGAGAGTTTTTTTATGGAACGTTCTGGGAAGGAATGCCTGACTTAAATTACGATAACCCTGAAGTAAGAAAAGAAATGATTAATGTCGGAAAGTTTTGGCTAAAGCAAGGCGTTGACGGCTTCCGCTTAGATGCTGCGCTTCATATCTTTAAAGGTCAAACACCTGAAGGCGCTAAGAAAAATCTCCTGTGGTGGAATGAGTTTAGAGATGCAATGAAAAAAGAAAAACCTAACGTATATCTAACGGGTGAAGTATGGGATCAGCCGGAAGTAGTAGCTCCTTATTATCAGTCGCTTGATTCCCTATTTAACTTTGATTTAGCAGGAAAAATTGTCAGCTCTGTAAAAGCAGGAAATGATCAAGGAATCGCTACTGCAGCAGCGGCAACGGATGAGCTGTTCAAATCATACAATCCAAATAAAATTGACGGCATTTTCTTAACCAACCATGACCAAAATCGCGTCATGAGTGAGCTGAGCGGCGATGTCAATAAAGCAAAATCAGCTGCTTCTATCTTACTTACGCTTCCTGGCAACCCGTATATTTATTACGGTGAAGAAATCGGCATGACTGGTGAAAAGCCTGATGAGTTAATCCGTGAACCGTTCCGCTGGTACGAAGGAAACGGACTTGGACAAACTAGTTGGGAAACACCTGTATACAATACAGGTGGCAACGGCGTGTCTGTAGAAGCACAAACCAAACAAAAGGACTCTTTGTTAAATCATTACCGTGAAATGATTCGCGTGCGTCAGCAGCATGAAGAGTTAGTAAAAGGAACGCTTCAATCTATTTCAGTAGACAGTAAAGAAGTTGTTGCTTATAGCCGTACGTACAAAGGCAACTCCATTAGTGTGTATCATAATATTTCAAATCAACCTGTAAAAGTATCTGTAGCAGCGAAAGGTAAATTGATTTTTGCTAGTGAAAAAGGTGCTAAAAAAGTCAAAAATCAGCTTGTAATTCCGGCGAATACAACGGTTTTGATAAAATAATTTAAAAAACCTCTAAGTGATTACCAGGTAGTCACTTAGAGGTTTTTTTACCTAGAAGGAATAAAAAAGCGTAACAATTTTTTTATTCCTTTCCACCTTACAACGTTCCCTATTCCAATAAATTAAAAATCCTTTGTCTATATAAGGCAAAGGATTCTTTTTATTTATCTATCAGTTAATATACAACGGGTTTCCTTCATTCGTTATCTCTTCAATTAATCGTTCATTGGTAATAAGGTAATCTTCTACTACCACGTACTGAGATTTTTTTTCTTTCGACAGTGATCGTAATATAAGTTTATAGCTACTTTAAAAAGCCATGATTTATATTTATCGGTATCAATCGATTCAAGATGAAGAAGTAGTTTACAAACAGCTTCTTGAACAATATCTTTAGCTGTTTCTTGGTTTGCACCTTGTTTAATTAAATATGAGTAAAGTTGATTCATTACAATTTTTAGTTGATCGTTTGATAACCGATTTTTCAAATGTTTTTCCTCCTTCCTGTCTTATAACGTCTGAACAGTGAAAAAGTATACAATTATTTCATATTTTTCTATAAAAAAAGAAAAGTAATTGCTTTTTAGGCAATTACTTTCTTAAACAAACAATCAATTTAGTTAATATAAAACAGAATATAGGTATCTACAAAAATAAAAAAGAAGATTATTGTAATCGACCTTGTATATAATTAGGGATCTATATTGAGCTCATTAACTGAAAAAAGTATTCAGACTTCTGAGTTTTATTTAAGCTATACCATGAATCTAATGTATTTGATGCGAATACATCTAATTTTTTTAATACGTCCCTCGCGAATTCTAGAGGTGCTATTCCTGAAGCAGTAATCATGTTATTATCGGATACTACAGGTCCACCCTCATACAACTTCTCCCCTTTATAGTTGGGACAGACCATTTTTGTATATTCTAAGTTATTAAGCGTATGCTTTCTAGAATCTAAGTATCCACTATTTGCAAGGGCATCAGTAGCACCACAAATTGCAGCTACAATAGTACCAAGCTCTAAAACTTCCCCAACTTTTTTCAATATAGGTTGATGAATCTCCTCACTCCATGTATTTCCTCCCGGTAGAATTAAAAGATCTTTATCCAAAAGAGTGCACTCATCAAGAGAAATATCCGGCTGTATACTCAGCCCCCCCATTGTTTTAATAATTTCTTTATTAACTCCTACCGTCATTACTTTTAAAGGGGCTAAACCTTGTCTAAAATATCTTCCTGAATTTAGTTCAGCAATTAAATATCCATACTCCCAATCTGACATTGTGTTAAATACATAAATATAAACTTTTTTAATTTGCATACTAAGCCTCCAGAACTGACGTTCTCTATATTATACCATTTCAAAGACATATATTTATAAAAAATTAAAATATTCAGAAAATAATTAAAAGGATTGAGAATCATTTGAAAGAAAACAAAATAGAAAAAGTCTTAATAGTAGGATTAACAACTCCACATTATGTATCAACTACTACTCCAATGAGTGATAATTTAGGATTTGAAACGTAGCTCGTATCAGATGCCACAGCTACATTTGCAATAAAAGGAGAAGATAATGCATATTATCCAGCTGAACAAATACATACTGTGTCATTAGCAACTTTAGATAATGAGTTTGCCAAAGTTTTAACAACTGAAGAATTGATCAAAAAGTTAAATTTGACTGAAGCAATACAATCATAAGATCTTTATTTTAACTGTATATCTTCTACAAGTGGAGTTACCATAATGTGACTTTTAGGAATAAAAAAAGAACCCTTGTAAAATTAGGGTTCTGATTAAGATTTATTATTTGTGGTATGCAGTCTTTTACAACCATATAGCTACTTAAGCCTAATTAATGGTTATTGTAAGTTACTTTTAACATGTAATAATAAATTTATAAATTCCCAAATCGCTAATACCACGCCTAATATCAACAAAAATAAACAAATTGAAGAGAAAAGTTGTTGTATCAATTTCACATCACTTTGCTCCTTTAATTAGATAAGTCCCGTATCACTTAGGTCTTTTATAAAACAAGTTTTTTCATGAGCAGTATGAAGTAGAAATAATATCACGACTCATTTTTATTTCTTTTCACCTTGTAGAAAATGAAGCATAAAAGGGGAATAGCGACTAATGGTAGTACGATAGACAAGTGTTGATGTAACCAAATTAACACTAATTTGATCCCAATTTTTTGGTTAAACTTATAAACCATAAAAGTCCAACCGCCCGAATATAAGGAAGATGCTAAAAAGTTAGCTAGCAAGTATTTTTTTATCGGAAACTTTAAAATTCCGGCTATATAATGAATAGGGTGTCGAACTCCAGGTACAAAAAAAGCTAACATAATCGCCCCAGCCCCAAAACGATCAAGTAGCTTTTCGGCTTTTTGTAACCATTTCTTCGCCATCCATTTTTCAATTAGAGGCACCTGTCTAAAGAATCTTCCTACTAGAAAGAACCATAGAAAAGCTATAAAGAGTGTAATCCAAGACGATATCCACACTACATAAGGGTTGATGCCCTTAGAAGCCCAGATACCGACTTGAGTTAGCATTAGAACATCATCAGAAATAGGCGTAAACATAATTTCTACTGATAGTCTAATTAGTTCATAAATCTTCATAAATGGTCTCTTTCTCCTTTATATCTTGGTGCAAAGGCAATGCAACATACATCGTTGTCTTGTTTTGCTCGCTTTCTGCCCATATTTCGCCTTGATGAAGTTCAACAATTCGTTTGGCAATGGAAAGGCCAATTCCCGACCCTACGACTTTGCTAGAGCGTGCTTTATCCATTCGATAAAACTTATCAAACAGATGGTTTAATTCCTCAGAAGCAATTTGATCAGTTGTATTAGAAATACGTGCAATGACTTGTTTTTCGTTAGTATAGAGGACTATCTCAATATCTCCACTTTCATGACTGTATTTTTCAGCATTCGAAAGTAAATTATCGAAAACGCGAATCATTTTCTCAATATCTATGGAGATAAAGACAGCATCATTGGGAATATCTACTTTTACAGAGAGCCCACGATTTTCAAACATAGGGGTATACTCTCCTACAAGCTGATATAACACCCCACTTAAATCGACTTCTTGAAATTGCATGTCTACGTCAGGTAGGGACAACTTCGTATATTCGAATAGTTCATCCAATAAATTTTTCAATTTGAATGAAATACCGTAGGTGGTTTGAATATATTGCTCCAGCTCTTCACTATTTTTATACTGTTTATCTTTCAAGAGTGTTAGATATCCAATAATAGAGGTCAATGGAGTTCGTAAATCATGCGAGAGATTTGTAATTAATTCATTTTTGGCTTGTTCCACTTTACGTTCTTTTTCAAAACGTTGCCTCATTTGTTCGGTCATCCAATTGATGTTTTTAGCTAAGAATGACAGTTCATTTTTTCCTTTCACCGGAATGGAATACGTCCAGTCCTTGTTCACAATCCTGTTGATTCCCTCTTCAATCTGCTTAATGTACCGTGTAATAGGCCTTGTCCATAATAAAAACAAGACAAAAAAGATGAGCACACTACCTCCAAGTCCCATATAGACTTGATAAATATATCTATTCGGACTGAAAATAGGATCAAAAGAAGGTCCTTCAATAACGAGGTATCCGATATCATCTTGAAGGGAAAGGAGCGATATAAAAGAAGAATAATGTGCATTAAATGATTGATTACCCGTAGATTCAGCTGCAAGCTTTTGTTTGAGTAAATACTTTATATTGGTACTTTTTATTTTTTTGTTATTTGAATGAAAAAGAACGTCTCCTTTGGCATTTGCTACTAAGAACCCTAAATTAGGATGAGCATCCGTTATAGGATTTAGCGTTGAAGCAATGTTATCTATATCATCTAAGCTCATGTGCTTCTCTTCGATTGAATGAGTGAGCTGAACAAGGAGCTTTCTAATCGTCTCTTCCTCTTTTTGTTGCTCTATTTGTTGGTTACGGATATCCCCAAATTGGGGATTTATGAAGATAAAAAGAAAAAAGCTAAGGATAGATACAATCAAGGAGATAATAAAAATAAGGAATAATTTTGTGTTCAAATTAACTGATGGTCGTCCAATTTTGTCTGCATTATTTCTCGTTTTCATGCTTTATAGCCTACGCCCCATACAGTCTGAATATAGATTGGCTTTTTAGGGTTCTCTTCTATTTTGTCTCTAATTTTTGTCATATGGACCATAATCGTATTATCCGACTTATAAAAAGGTTCTTTCCATACAGTTTCATAAATCTGTTGAATACTAAATACTTGTCCTTGATGCTGAAGTAACAAAGAGAGAATTTGAAATTCTTTAGGAGTTAAACGAACCTCTTGATCTCTTACAAACACTTCATTTGTCCTTCCGTCCACTTTTAAGTCTCCCTTTTCTAAGAAGTGGGAAGAAACCTCTCTTTCAGGCGCCATATAGTATCGACGAAGTTGAGATTTTACACGCGCCATCAGTTCTAATGGGTTAAAGGGCTTTGTAACATAGTCTTCTGCTCCACTGGCCAGACCGTGAATTTTATCCATATCTTCTGATTTAGCTGATAAAAAAATAATGGGCATGGTATATTCTTCTCTGATTTTTAAGCAAGTATCTATCCCATTCATCCCTGGCATCATCACATCTAGAATAATCAGGTCAATTTTTTGTTTTTTTAACATATCCATAGCTGTTGCAGCATCCGGTACATCTACTACTTGATATCCTTCATTATTTAAATAAATGGACATAAGATTTCTGATTTCGTCTTCATCGTCGACAATAAGGATGGTTCTTTCTGACATGTTTCTTCACTCTTTCTATTCTTAAATTCAATACAAACTAGAGAACAGGAGTAGGATTAGTTATTAAATACGAATACATAAGCTGGTGGAACATTTCTATACACTTTTTCATACTGAATCGTAGTAAAAAAGGATTCAAAGAAAGAGCGTTTTACTTTCGAATATTGGAATGTAATGAATTTGCCTTCTGGTCCCAGCAAACATTCTGTCTCATGTAAGATCTGTGTAGAAATAGTTCCTGGTAAGCTTGTAAAAGGCAATCCAGATACGATATAGTCTACTTTTTCAATGCCATATTGTTTTAAATAGGCACTTATATTTTCAGCAGAGTCATGAATAATGTACACATTCTATAACATATTTCTTCTTTAATATGTTATAGAATGTTTCATTGGCTTCTATCGCTAAGAAAATGGTTTCTTTCCGTTTATTTTGAACAATTTCTTCTGTAAATACGCCTGTTCCTGGACCATATTCAATGATACACGTTATTTCCTCAAATGGTATAGGCTTCATCATTTTCTTAGCTAATGATTTAGAGCTAGGCATAATAGCTCCAACTGCACGCGGGTGTCTCATATATTCTTGAATGAAATGCATGGCATTCATGTATTTCTCCTCGTTTCTTCAGGTGATAGGTTATAAACAGTAGTTTAATGCTAAAATCTTAATACGATACGAGGAAAAACCTTAACAATTCTTAAGAAATACTTATGAAAAGATAACTTTTATAAAGAATCTGAAAGCAAACGTTATTTGCTGGTCTTAAAAAAGGAGGGCATTAACTTAACCTAAACCTTCAGTCATTCAGAGAAAACAACCTTTTTAGCAAGTAAGAAAGGGGTGCTATTAGTTCTTATCCTTTAAGAACTGATAGCACCCCATTTCTTTGATTGTATACTTATTAAAATAATGTATTTTTTTTGGATGTATTTCTCAAATATTTTAAAAATCTTTTATAGTGCGTGATTTTTGACATTAAGAAATCTCAATATAAATTTCTTATCAGACTAATTTTACAATCGTTCTTCCTCTTACATGCCCTTTTAATATGTTAGGAAGAACAGTAGGAAGCTGATTTAAATTAATTTCTTGTGAGATAAAATCTTCAAAATTTGATGGTTTGAAATCTGTTGCTATGCGTTTCCATATTTTCAAACGTGTTTCCATTGGGCAGTATACAGAGTCAATGCCAAGTAAGTTGACGCCCCTTAAAATAAATGGAAAAACAGTAGAGGCCAGTTTTGTCCCAGCTGTTAACCCACTAACAGCAACTGAACCACCATATTGGATCTGACTTAAAACAGAGGACAGAGGATCTCCACCAACAGGGTCAACGGCTGCAGCCCATTTTTGTGCCCCTAAAGCTTTAACCTTTCCTCCATACGTCATATCCCTTGAAATAATGGTATGAGCTCCGAGTTTTCGTAAATACTCATACTCCGATTCTTTCCCTGTGCTAGCTTCTACTTTATAACCCAGAGAGTTTAAAAATGAGACCGCAAAACTGCCAACGCCACCGGTTGCACCTGTCACAAGAACTTTTCCTTTGTCTGGTGACACCCCATTCTCCTCTAGACGTTGTATAGATAGGGCTGCCGTAAAGCCTGCTGTTCCTACTACAATGGCTTCTTTAAGAGTCAAATTTTCAGGTAAAGGTACAATCCAATCACCTGGAATACTGGCATATTCGCTGTATCCACCAAAGTGGGAAACACCTATATCGTAACTTGTTGCAATGACTTCATCTCCTTCATGAAAGCGAGGGTCATTAGAAGAAACGACTACACCTACTAAATCTACTCCTGGTATAAATGGATAATTTCTTACGATTTTACCATCAGGAGTACCTGCTAGCCCATCTTTATAGTTAATCCCTGAATAATGTACCTTGATTAAGACATCACTCTTAGGCAAAAATTCTAGAGAAATATTTTTTACATTCATTGAAAATTCATCATTAACTTTGTCTACTACTAGCGCTTTGAATTGATCTTTCATTTTGTCATTCCTCCTTTGTGAAACTACTTCTAGTATACATTATTATTCTGACCGGTCAAACTTTTTTGGCCGGTCAGAATAATTTTTTGTTCAAATTTTATAAAATGTTGTATACTAATTTGTACGTTTAGTTTGCTGGAGGTTTATTATGAAGAAAAAAGCAGAAGAGAGAAAGAATCAAATATTAAGAGCAGCTTTCCAAGCTATGTCAGTACAAGGTTATAATTCGGTTACCTTACAGAGTATTGCTGATCATGCAGAAGTTAGTAAAGGAGTCGTCCATTATTATTTTGAGAATAAGGAAGATACCTTATCTCAACTCCTTGAGTGGCTTACAAATAAAATCTATAACTATGAGCTTGCATCAGTGAATTCAGAGTCTACTCCCTTGGGTAAATTAAAAGCTTATGTAAACTCAGTGTTTGTCGCCCCTGAGAAAAATGCAAAATTTTATAGAGTTTATTTAGATTTCTTGTCTCAGGCAGGTCAAAATGAAACATATAGAAAAATTAATCATCATTTTTATCAAAACTGTTGGGGCATTACATCTGACATTATTGCTTCTGGTCAGAAAACAGGAGTGTTTGAACAGAATATTAATATAGAAAACACTTCAAAAACCATGCGCGCTATTATAGATGGATTGCTCATTCAATGGCTAATGAACGAAGATATAAATTCCCATCAATATTACAAAGAGACTTGCTATCAAAGCTTTTTAGACTTGCTAAAAGTTAATTAGATGCTCTTTTTGACTTTTTAATCTGTCTGAACTGTCTACCTTCTATACTTTAAATGATAAACAAGAAGAACAAAGTCTAAAATCAAATGACGCTTTGCTCTTTTTTATAATATGTAATTTCCATAAAAATTGGATAACTAAGGATTTTTATCAGAACAAGCATATGTGTTATAAGCTATAGGTAGAAACAATCCAATAATCAAAGTTAGGCATATTATATGGAAAGCGAGTTAACATAATAGGTTTTATAAGAAGAAAAAAAACCTGTATTTTAAAATACGGGTTTTTTCATATTTCTCTTCAAAATATCTATTTAAAACTTATTATTTTTATTAAAAATCATTCATTTCCTACCTCTATAATACCATATTTTTGTACTTTTTTTCAGTCTAGTATTTAAATCTTTTTTCAATAAAATACAGATTAGAATTGGTATTCATATAAAAGAAATTGGGGAAGAATTTAAAGGTAGCTAGTGAAGTAGAAGTTATAGAATTAAAAATTGAAGCACTTGGTGACCAGATTGTATTAAATCCTACATCTGAAGGGGTTTCCTATAGTAAAAGTGATATAAGGTTATGCCACAAACGGTCCATTTTCTGGAATAACCCTTTAAAGGTAAAACAGTATTTGAATGTTAAAATCAAATGTAATTGCAAAAGGAGATTCATAGATGAAAGAAAACCAAATCAGTTTTACCGCGATGATGACAGCTTATATTCGAGGTATTCACTCAAAATATGCAAACCACAAAATTTTCAATGACTTTTTGGCATATGAACTAGTTCCTGAAGAACAAAAAAAATTAATAGAGAAGATTATGCCAAAAGAAGCCTTAATGAATTCTACAGCCTCTATCACCCGTTCTCGATACACAGAAGATTGTTTTATGAAGGCGATTGAAACTGGTGTAGAACAGTATGTAATCTTGGGTGCTGGCTTAGATACTTTTGCATTTAGATATCCTGATTTGTTAAAGAGTCTTAATGTATTTGAACTAGATCATCCTGCGACGCAAAGCTTTAAACGTCAACGTGTCGATAAGGTGGGTTGGGGTCATCCAGAAAACCTACATTACATTTCTATTGACTTCACTCGGGAGGATATAGTAAATAAACTCAATTCATCACTAAACTATTCTGCCTTATCCAAAAGTTTTTTTAGCTGGCAAGGAGTTACAATGTATTTATCCAAAAAAGAAGTATATAAAACACTAGCTAATATACCTAAAGTAACTCCCTCTGGGAGCATGATTGTATTTGATTACTTCAGTGTAGATGAATTTGATGAGGAAACTACTTCCACTGATTTGAAAAAGAAAGAAAAAATGATGAATAAGATAGGAGAGTCAATGAAAACAGGTTTTGATCCAGCTAGTATGAAGCAAGAAATGGCAGAACTCGGATTGAATTTGCTTGAGAATTTAAGCCCGACGGATATTGAGAAACGATATATGACAGGATTAAATGTGAGCTTAAAGGCGCATAAAAACGTGTACTTTGCACTAGCTGTAGTTGAATAAACTTTCATATTCTTTAATTTAGAAGTGTAATACTTTATAGAAAAATTGCTAATTTGCCGTCGATAAGAGTAAATAATAAAGGTAAATACTTTTAAATTTAATATCTAGTTAATATAACAGTTGATCAAAAGATAAGAGATACAATGTATTATCTGTCTGCAATATCTGATATTGATATTTTGTAATTTTTATGAAAGCTCACTCACAGGGCATACGTTTTAACACGTATGCCTTTTGAGGTGTTATATTCTTTAATTTTTAACTAATCTTAAGTCAGGAGCATGCGTATTAGTTTATTTACCATAGTACGCTAGTCATGACCTGCTTAAGAGTTAGATGAGGATTTGATTCGCCCTCTTTTGTACGCCATGCTACAAAACCATCTGGTCTTATTAATACAGCTCCTTGAGAGGTAACATCGTACACTGCTTCCCAGCTATCCTCATCCTCACACTCAACACAATCTCCTTGTAAACCGATCCCATAAACATTAATAGGAACACCTAAGTGAGAAGATACATTCCGGGTAGCAGTGCGCCAAAGGCTATTATCTTTTCCCGTAAATAAGACGAAATTTTCACCTATTAGATCTAAGGTAGATATACGCTTACCTTGGTACTTCAACCACATATGTGGAGCACGAGTACCTGGCCTTCCGTTTAGTTCTAATTGATCCATTCTATGCAGTGTATCGGAGTTTTCCTTGATAATTGCTGTTGAGTTATATTTATACCCTACAGTAACTGCAGTATGGTCCATACTATTGAGGGTGCTTACACCTTTCTTTATAACATTAAATAACAAATCACTGGCATATTTCGTTGTTACTTCTGCAGCATAGGGTCTTTCATTATGATAAGTTTGGAGCAATCGTGGATGAGCTTGTTTGTGTATCACTGCAGCAAGTTTCCAAGCTAAATTATGAGCATCTTGAATACCTGTATTCGAACCAAATCCTCCGGTAGGTGGCATAAGATGAGCTGCGTCTCCAATTAGAAAGACTCGACTATCTTGAAAACGAGTGGCTGTCTGTTCTGCAGCTGCCCAAGGTAAAATACTGAAGATGACAATATCAAGATTTGAAACTCCTATAGCTTTTTTTAAAATCTCACAGCATCGCTCTTCAGAAAAATCTTCTGGACTTTCTCCAGTTGAGGGATTATAGGCCACATGATAAATCCATTCATCACGATTGTTAACAGTGATGAGCGCACCAAATACTTCTGGATTTAGGATTTGAATCCAGCCAAACTGGCTAGGTTTCAGAAAGCGACTTAGATCAGCCTGAAAATAGATGTTGATATAATGTCCGCCGATCACTCCTCTTCCTGTAGTTGGAATTTTTGTATGTTGACGAATTGTGCTTTTAGCACCATCTGCCGCAATTAAATAATCACTTCGAATTTTTTCTTTCGTTCCTGTCTCTCTATTTATTATAGTTGCTGTAACTCCTAAATCGTCTTGTTGATACTCTATAAGTTCAGTATTATAGCGTATATGCCCTTTTCCCTCTTTAGCAGCTTGAAGAAGGATAGGTTCTAGTTCAATTTGATAACAAGATGCTGGCTTTGAAGGGCTCACCTTTTCAAAATTTTCTATTCTCTCTTTTTCAAGAGATTTTTGGGAATTCTCCGCAGTTTCTAATTTCTCAGGGTCTATGCTTTTGATTGTCTCTACAGCAATCCTTCCACGAATATTATCTAATGGTTTGCTAGCAGTCCGGATAGCTGCCTCCAATCCAAGTTGTCGAAATATTTCCATCGTACGAAATGTAATCCCTCCAGCTTTTGGATGGATAGCTGTACCAGTGTGTTTTTCAATCAGTAAATAATCAACGTTATGACGTGCCAAAAAGAGAGCAGAGGTAAGTCCACTAAGACCACCACCTACTATTAAAACAGGAACATGTTTGTGTATCATAGAAATTTTCCTTTCAAATTTAAATGTACCCATGGGTCTTACTGAATTCAGTAATCAAACTATAACCTAAAAAAAATGAAATTGTAGACTGTTTTTAGGTTATGTTTTATAATGATAATAGAGTACGCCCCAAATAAGGGGCGTTTTTTTCTATAACTTTTAAAAGAATATTCACTAATGTTAATGGAAACAACAAACACTTCCTGACTTTATACATGTGTTCTATTCTGTATTATCTTACTGTCTGTGTCCTTCTATTTTATACATGTTAAGTTCTCATAATGGATTTTATCGGTAGGAAATATAAAAGTAATCGTTTTCATTTTTTGCTTTCTCAAAATGATTTGATAGGTTATAATAAATGCCTACAAAAATATTAAATGATATGTAAGTAACAAGCAATTACACCCTTAATATTTAACTAAAAGAAAAATCCACCTCTCAAATTAGGTGGGTTTTTCTTCTTTAAATGTATGTGATGCACATCCTTAGTTAATATAAAACACATTCAGGAACCCAACCAAGAAAAGCTTGCAGGAGAAGAATTCTTGAGATAATAAGAATAACAGCTTTTCATTGATTACTCATTATCAGCAGGTTGTGTGGAAATTTGCCAAGTAACACCGAATTTATCTGTTACTTGGCCATATGATGGGCTCCAAAAAGTTTCTTGAAGTGGCATTCCTACTTGACCACCTTCTTTCAGTTTTTCAAATACTTCTTTTGATTTTTCTACACTGTCTATAGTGATAGCTACCGTTATTTGTGATCCAATTTGGTATGGTTGACCCGGGAATGTATCAGAAAGCATCAAATCATTATCACCAACTTTTAAGTGCGCATTCATTACACGGTCTATTGCTTCTATAGGAGTAGGGAATTCTGGATTTCCAGGCATTTCTCCGAACGTTTGAACTCCAATAACTTTTGCATCTAATGCTTTTTCGTAAAATTTAACAGCTTCTTGTCCATTACCGTTCATAACTAAATAAGGATAAATTCCTAAAACCATTAAAAACACCTCTTTTAAAATTTTAGTTAGACTTTACTAAATCACAGTTAGATGAAAAAAGAACTCACGTTTGATTTAGTCATAACTCTCACTACATATCTATACAACAAATTCATTGGGTTATCCTGCAGCGTTAGTTTATTAAGAAAAAAGATACACGTACATCTGAAAACGTAGATTTCTATGTACACCATATACAAATCTAGTTACCATAAAACCATTTATCGGTAGAAATGACACCTAAATAAATATTAAAACATTAGTTATCAATAATTGGTGATTCCTTAACATCTAAAACTTCAATACTGTTACAATAAAAATCGATATCTCGATTTTCTACATCACGCACTTGAAATCTAATATTTTCCCAACTCCTATCACGAAGATCTAATATTTGTAGTATAGATAGTTGTATAGCTCCACCATTTGCAAATAGTTCAAAATTCTCCACTCCATAAAAATTCATACTAATTTCATAAAAATCATGAGCACCTTTAGGTTGTAAAAGAAAAATTATATGTAAATTGGTCTGATTCTCTTCATCAAACAGAAAACTGTTACTATACTCTATAAAATACCTTACTTCTATAATGTATTTCATATCTAAAAACGAAAATTCTGGAGAAAGATTATTTAACAAATGAAAGTTCTTAATATTTAACACTTTAAGGATCTCCTTTTTAATAAAATATCTTTGTAGCTCACATATATAATAAGCTATTATAATAAGCTATTTAAGTTAACATAATGTAAATTATCGGAAATTACGTACTGAAACCCTTTTTTGTTAAGAAAAAATTCATATGTATTAATAATTTAGTGAATATTATCCAAGAGGTGATAATGTGGATAAGAATAAGTTAAAACTCACATCTTCCGAAATAGGGACACTATGGGGAGAGTATGTAAACGGAACAATGACGGATGTAGTAAATCGATATATGCTCTCTATTATTGAGGATGAGTCAATAAAGACCATTTTTGAAGATGCTATCCAGACCTTCGCAAAACAAAAAAAACAAATTGTAGCTTTTATAGAAAGCGAAGGGTTTCCGGTTCCAATTGGATTTACTGAGTCTGACCTTAATAAAGGTACCAAGAGATTGTTCACGGACATATTCTGCTTAAATTATTTACATATCATGACGTTACATGGCTTGCTAGGACATACAACCTCATTAGGTGTTTCTGTCAGAGAAGACTTACGCCACTTCTACGATTCATGTGATAATGATGCTAAAAGGATGTATCATCAAACGATTGAATTATTACTTGAAAAAGGGGAGTTTCAGAGGGACCCTTATTTTTATCCTGCTACGAACCCTGAATATATTTCTAGCCAGGATTTTACGGATGGGTTTTTCGGGAAAGGCAGACGGTTAACGGCATTAGAAATCATAAGTATTTCTTTCAACCTTAAAAAAAGCATTATGGCTAAAACTCTTTCTATTGGATTTAGCCAGGTCTCTCAATCAAAAGAAGTAAGAAAATTTTTAGAGGATTCGGAGAAAGCAGCTGATGATCAAATACAAGCCTTTTCAAAAATCATGCACGCAGATAATTTACCAGTTCCTAAATCGTGGGAGACAGAAGTAACAACTTCAACAGACTCTCCTTTTTCTGATAAATTAATGATGTATCATATTGGTTTCTTATTCCAAGCTGCACAAGCATATCACGGAACAGGTTTAGCATCAGCCATGCGAACAGATCTTGTAGCTGCTTATGAAAAGGTTATTCTAAAGAATTTAATGGTAACAAAAAAATGGTTTGATATTATGGTGAAAAATAAATGGTTAGAACAGCCACCACTTGCTCCTAATAGAAAAGAAATAGCAAAAGAAAAATAATAAAATCTAATATTTTGAGCAAACTACTCAAGATGTTTCAACGGCGTCTTCCACTGCAACCTTATCAGAAAGAAAGCTGTCCTCCCTGGCAGCTTTCTTTTTTGTTTTCTTGATGTATATCATATACATATTTAGTTAACATAATCACTCTTTCAGGAAGACATCATAAAAACGAGTCCTTGGCGCACAAGGGCTTTTTTGCTTTTTCTTTTTCTCGTTTATACATGATTTTATACATCGTTGATTTAACAAAGTTTTAGGAAAAACTGAACGCCGTATTTTTGTATAAAACCTTGTATCTTTTTCATCGTATTAGGGAGTCCGAAGATTTTAAAAGATAACCAAAACAACGTGTTAAATTTATCCTCATATTTCCTTGAATCAAGGGGAAAATAAGTTGAACTAAACTTAATTGGAGGAATAGCTATGAGAAAGTCTTTATTGTTGTTTTCATTTGCTCTTATGGTTTTCGCTTTCAGTACTACAATAAAAGCAAATGCACTAACGTTTGATCAACTCCCTACCACTCAAAAATCAGGCCAATGGACGGTCGAAATCGATAAAGTAAAAGACAGTCATCCAGAAGATATGAAACCTAAAAAAGGTGTTTATCAAACTTATGGATTAACCATTCAAAATACTAAAAATGATGCAACTGATGTGAAAGTTGAACTTTTTAGAGATGAAGAAAACACGACTACCAAATACGGAATTGTGAATACAGAAAGAGAAACCCTAAGTAAAAATGCCGAATATCCTTTCCAATTTGCGAATTTTCCACTTTCTGAAAAGGCCAAAGAGCTAGAAGTAGTGATCACATGGAAAGAAAAAGGCAGCGATAGAAACTATCAAGAACGATTTACGTTTAGTCAAGATTGATTAATCAGCAAGTCAAAGACCGTTCATAATTTATAAAATTATGAACGGTCTTTTTTATAAATTACTTCTTAAGATAAGATAACAGCCTTTTTATTGTTGGATCAATTCTAATAGAATTAATTTTCTTCATTGCAATTCCTTCGCTCTTTTTAGTATGTCATCAACAAACTTCTTTTTCTTATTCGTATATGAAACAACATCATTCGGGTATTTGTTTGCAAGTTCTTCCTTTATTTTTATATACGCTATCTTTGCATTAGGATCTGATCGTAAATAATCTCTAAAAGAAATTTGATCTATCCATAAATTCTGATTATAGATCATTACATGTAAAAAATGAGTGATTTTCTTTTCTTTGTACCTTGCAAAAACACGTTTACCATCCATACTCACTGGTACTTCAACATACCCAAGTGCCTTTATTTTTTCTTTTAATTTTATAATTACATCCAAAGAGCTAACACCAATTGCAATATCAATAATTGGTTTAGCAGAGAGGCCCTCAATAGACGTACTTCCTACATGTTCAATGGCGATAATAATTTTCTTTAGTCGAGAAGATAACATTTCCCTCTCTTCGTCAAATAACTTACTCCATTTATCATTATAAGGTTCAAGCTTTACTAAACCACGTTCGAGTCCTAACATTGTACTTCCCCCTTAGTACCAGAAAGATAAATTACCTAAGCATTTCTTTTTAAGACATATCTAGGCGGTGCACCATACCCTTGTTCGGACTCAAAGTATGCAAGCTTTCCTGGAATACAGGAAATGATCGAAGGCATACCAAGACCTACTATATGCTCCAGAGCAGATGATAGTGGCATATCTTTGCCATCTATATCTTCATCCCAGGAAATCACATAACACTGCTTAATAGGTCCATATTTCCTCAATAAGGTTTCTAAATCTTCTTTATGAAAGTTAGCTTTTGGAACTTCGATTAAGTATTTCTTTCTTAGAGTAGTACTATAGTTATGACAAAGTCGGCTTAGAGCATCTAGACGCTTCTTTGGAGAAGCCAATTCATGTAGGACTCTTTCCTGTATTCGTTTTTTAAAAAAAGCCTGAACAATTAGCTGTTCTTGTGTTCTGTTCATTTATTTGCCTCCCTGTAGCCGCAATTACATAAATTCTTATTTCTTCAGATAAAAGAAAACTCCTATATTGCTAAGCAACTTTAGCTAAAAGAAAACTGCTTATAGGAACTTATTTACATATCGACTATAATTGTACTTAAAATACACTTTAGGCATTGAAGGAGAATATATAATGGATATTGAAGTAGGGTTCCTTTCCAAAAGCTACATAAGTGATATTCCCTCAGGCGGTGGTTTGTTTCCCTTTGGAATAGATGGGAATACATCTTACATTGTAGAGTATGAAGGTCATGATGTAGATATAGAAACCTTTTTTAATAACTGGATGAAAGAGTTAAACAAGTTTCCTATATATACACTTTTTACATATATAAGCTATGATGCAGAAGAAATAGGTGATATATTTTCATCTGCTAATATTGAATATGTAAAACTAAAAGTAGACAGGGAGACTTTTATTAAGGCTAAAATTGAAGATTATAAACAATTTGAAGTCGTTATGCCTTTTTTATATAGCCAAGGAAGTATGAATTGCTTTGCTGCTTGGTCTCTTTCAGAAGATTTATTTAGCTTTGAAAAAAGAGATATGAAAACCTTATTTGGAAGAAGAAAAGTTCAAATGCCTATTATTACATTACGAAAAGATTGCACAATGTTTTGGATTTTTTACGATGGTGCATCTGTTATTTCGCTATCTAATGACAATCTATTTTCTTCAACTAATTCAATTATTAGCTCCTTTCCGGAGAATACTAAAGGGACAGAGGTTGAATATGAAGAGTGATCCTTATATTTTATAAGCTCTACAACTTTAGTTCACATAATGTGCGTTATTGATACAAGAAAAGGAACACTCTATGATGAGCGTTCCTTTTCTTTAATCTCAATTCTCTTTAAAATACTTGTCCATTCTTTGCTTTAAATCTTCATAATTTTCATCGGTGGCACGTTCGAGACCATATGTAAGAACATCTTTCGCTTTCTTTTTCTCATTAGCCATTAGATAAAAATCACATACTCTTTCATAAAATACATCTTCCTCATTCAAAGCCATCTCAGCTGCTGTATTCCAATCTATAATCTGTTCATAATGAGGAATACCTATATTTATTACATTTTGAACAAATTTACTAAACTCTTTTTTATCTGACTTTTTATTGTAAAGTGTAAAATGTTCTTCATTACCTTCTAACCAATTAGGAATATTCCAATCTGCGCTGGCAACAACTACATTATTAGCTAACTGAGTACCCCAAGTTTGCTCATACCATTTCCCATATTCATTTGACGATACATCCCACATAGTCCAAAAAATGCATTCATCTTGGGAGCTATACTGACTAATACAAAAAGATAAACTTAAACTGAAAGGCCCTGTCTTTCTAGAGAATTTAAGTGTGCTTTTGGCATATTTGAAGCCTAAAGGCTCTAAGAGAGGAAGGAGATCAGTTTTAATATAAAAATTAAGTAAGTCTTTTGGTTTCATAATTTCTCCTCAATTAGATGCTAAAGCTGATTTCCATTAGGTAGCAGCATGTAGCTAAAATATTCTTGAAAAACACCCGTCCCTTTAAGCATATTCTTAACAGTGGTAAAATGCTTTTCTACTGCGTTACTATAAGCCGGATTTCTGGATGGAGTTCGTCCGGAAAGGTAAATAAGCTCTATAAATGGATCTTCTTTGTTCAAATTGAAGGATTTATTAATCAGTGAGTCACCGAACTCTTTCGTTTTATCATAATCTTCTCCAAAGTATTCTGGAAACAACTCAATCATAAAACCAAAAACAACATTAAAAAATGCATCTTCTTTAAAATGGATGATTCCATAATGATAAAGTTCCTGCAGCAATTCTTCATAGTCATCATAATCACTTTCTTGTACTTTACTCGTGTTTTCTACGCCCCATTCTACAACTAAATACCAACACAAAAAGCTAAGTTTGAGAAAAACCTTTAAGTCCTGAGGATTTTCTTTCCAATTATGATATAACTTATTCCTTGCTGCGTTCCAATCAGATTCTTTTTCCAACTGATCGGTATCTTTCAGTTCCCAATTTTTCATAGATTACCTCCAATTTTCTTTTAGTCTCCTACTATAGATATTTTTTGGATTTCATGATTACTCAATATTTTTATTAATTCGCTCAATGCCGGATGATAATCTCCAGGGATAAATATTTTTATGTTCCCTAAATCCTTTATAAATTTATCAATTTCGTCTCGATCAAATTCTACATTAGTCAAATAGTAATCTCTAATTTTTCTTAAATACAAATAACTTCTCCAGTTATTATTTGTGTGAAACAGAGCATCATGTAATGACTCCTCAATTTCTTTAAAATCAAGATACCGATCTTCTTTATCGTACATCTCAATATCAAGTCCCATGTGCTTCCCTCGCTTTCTAATTAATTTATCCAACTAAAGTAATTATATCGCTTTATAGATAAGTATCCTCTAATTAAATTTAATAAGGATAGCCATGATAAAAAAGTCCGCAAAAGTATACTTTTGCGAACTTTTGATTTATATAGAAAATCTATCATTTTCACCGTTAGTTTAAGTTTTGAGATATTATACGAACGTTCTCTAAAACACATAAAACTTTGCGAACGTTCTTGTTAGAAAAAAATGATGGATTCAAATCGAATCTTGATAGTGCGTTAGAACAAAACACCCTTAATCATGTGGAAACCAATAAGTGCAAAAAAACTGCACCTAGATTTAAAATAATCGAAGGTACAGTTTTTATTAAACATTGTAATTTAATCTTCTTTATTCAATTCCCCAATAGAAAATTGATAGAAAATTGAGTGCATTCCATACTCATCTTCACTGATGAAAATGCCAAATTTCTCATCAACATTTATAAGTATGAACCAGAAATAAGCTTCAGAATTATTAGCTTCTGTATAATATAATACACTTTCTAAGTTTTCATAAAAATCTTTTAATTTAATTATTAAATTAGGCAATTGTTCATGTTTTCTACCATTGTAAATTACAACTTTTTGATTGAGATAACCCTTTATTTTGTTTTGAAATTCTTCTAATTCAACTTTTATTCTTTTCTTAAATAGTTATCTATTGTTCTTCCCTCGCTTTTTGTATCCTGAACGATTTTCTGGGTAATGGGTGCTTCTTTGATCATATCTACCTTTTTTATAAGGATTTAACCCATCTACCACGTGAAAATGCGGACCTCTTCCATTTGCATTCCAGTACAGTAAAAAATCCGCGGATATAATCCACGGATTTTCTTACAGTTCTTTTTCCAAGCAGTTAACTTGATTATGATGCAGCGGCTTAGTGGCATACTGTGTAAAACCAAGGCGCTCCCAAAACAGCTTGGCTCTAGGATTTTGAGACAGGACACCAAGGCGTAGAACAGAAATTCCTTCTTCTTTTAGCTTGTCTTCGAATGCTAAATATGCCTGCGTTCCGAAACTGAAATTGTGATAGGCGCTATGAATAATGAAAGCTCCAATCCACGGATGATCATCGTTAGGGTTTTGTTTCATGTAATCAATAACCCCTACGTAGGTATCGTCAGCTTTTATAAAATAACTGTCTGTTTTTTCATTCATGTATTCTTTAAAAAGCTCTTCTTCACTCCGCTCTTTCTTGCCGTTTTCTAACACGTTATAAGCTTCGTTTGAATTGATAATCTCCGACACAATATACATCGTGTCAGCTGTAACGGGTTCAAATGAGATCATATGTCTTCCCTTCTTTCTCTGCAAAGTAGCTGTATATCGTTGCTTTGTCAATTTTACCATTTTTCATTCGTGGAAAGGACGTTAAAACTCTCCATACGCGCGGGATTTTATAAGCAGATACTCGTTGTGTCAGCGCTTGTCTTACTTCAGAAAGAGAAATGTTCTCTAAGACAATTGCTGCACCTACGACTTCTGAACGTTCAGCATCTGCTACGCTAAAAACGGCTGCTTCGCTAACGCCCGGTATTTGTAGTAGCAGCTCTTCAATTTCTTCAGCATATACTAAGCTTCCGCTGCTTTTGATTACATTTTTGTCTCTTCCTACGATGGTAATGTTTCCGTCTGGAAGCTGAACCGCAATATCATGCGATGTAACATATCCGTTAAAAAATGAGCGGTTCGTTTCTTCGCTGTCCTTAACAAACCCTTCAAATGCTTGAGTTGTTTTCACAAACAGTATTCCTTTGTATCCTTTTTCTACTTCTTTTCCACGTTCGTTCAGGATTAAAACGTCTACACTGTCAACAGGATAGCCTACTGTATGAGGCAGCGTTTCAGCGGTATCTGGTGAAAGTACCGTAACAAATCCCATTTCAGAAGATCCGTAATATTCATAAAGAGAGGAGTTAGAAAACGCTCGTGAAAATTTCTTTCGAACGGAAGGCGATAATTTATTTCCTACTGAAATCACGGTTTTTGGCAAAAGTCGTTTTTCTTTCGGTCTGCTTTGTATGTACCGAAGCAAAGGAGAAATTAACGCGGGTGTAATAGACATACAGCTAGCTTCCTTGTTAAAAACAGCAGAAGGTGTAAACGCTTCTAGCATGATAGCATGCATGCCGCTGCAAAGCGCATGCAAAACCGGATAAAGCTGCGCGGAATACGAAATATGTAAGGGGATAAGTACTTTTTCATGTTTCTGTAAAGAAAATACGTCCGACCATTCTTGAAATGATGAAGACCAAGAATGATGCGATTTTACAAATCCTTTCGGTCTCCCGGTTGATCCAGAGGTAAATCCAAATAAAAATAGATTGGACAGTGCATTCACTTGCCGTATAGGCAGGATTGGTTTTTCTTTTGTTATGTTAGTTAGAGAAGATGTTCTCCATAGCCAATTCGGGGATTGAATAGAAAAATAGGTATCTACTTCAGCATCTGTTAGCTCATTATGTAAAAGCATCACAATTCCACCCGCTTTTAAAATCGCTAAAAATGACACAACAGCTGCTGCATTGTTTGGCATGCTTAAAGCAACGAGCTCTCCTTTTTCCACCCCTTTTTCTTTCAGCCGTTTTTCAGCTTTACATACACGATCCCACATTTGACCGTAGCTTAGCTTATTAACAGAATCCGATAGTGCGAGTCTGTCCGGCGTTTGTTGACACTGATTAAAAACTAGTTCTTCAATTCGTTTCATTACTCCGTAAGCTCCTTTTTATTTTACTTTTAGTATACCGTAAATACGGGTTTGAGAAAAGAAAAATGTAAACTTTAATAAAAATTAAGTTGACTAATTTAAGTTTAATAAGATACGATAGTCATGTTTTATCCTACATAGCGGAGGTTTACGATGAAAACAAAAGATATGACGTACGTTGCTTTATTCACGGCTATAATGGGAGCTCTAGGACTCGTCCCTCCTATTTTTTTATCTTTTACACCTGTTCCAATTACTCTTCAGCCTATGGGTGTTATGCTGTCGGGAGGAATTCTTGGTGCTAGATTAGGAGCTTTAAGTCAATTTCTTTTTTTATGTTTACTAGCAGCTGGCGTTCCTTTACTTGCTGGAGGGCGCGGAGGAATTGGCGTATTTTTGAGTCCGAGTGCTGGGTATATCATTGGCTATGTGTTTGCAGCTTTCTTTATTGGCTGGACACTATCAAGGTTAAGAAATGTAACGGTTGCAAAGGCATTTGCCGTAAATGTGATATTTGGGATTGTGTTAGTATACGCATGTGGCATTCCTATACAGGCAATGCAGCTTCACATTCCATTTCTAAAATCCCTTCAGCTAAGCTTCGTTTACCTTCCAGGTGACTGTATAAAAGCAGTGGTCGCGGCGTATTTAATTACAAAAGTTCGAAAAGCAGTAGCGGTACCTGGCCGTTCGAACACGGCTTCTATGTAAGGAAGTGATGACTTATCTATCAAGCAGCAATTGTAAAAGCGAAGCGTACGGTCATTGGAAAAGAAAACGGTCTACTGAAAGATTTTCATGTTCAAGAGCTAGCAGCTCCTTTATTAAAACAGCTTAGCGCTGGAATTGAACATGAAATTGATGACGTTATTTTAGGAAATGTTGTAGGTCCAGGAGGAAATGTAGCCAGGTTATCCGCTTTAGAAGCGGACCTCCCTTTTTCTATCCCGGGAATGACCATTGATCGTCAGTGCGGAGCTGGCTTAGAGGCGATTCGAATGGCCAGCTATTTGATAAAAGCAGGTGCAGGAACGTGCTATTTAGCTGGAGGCGTTGAAAGTACAAGTACTTCTCCATTTGAAAAACGAGCACGTTTTTCTCCTGATAAAATTGGTGACCCTGACATGGGAATTGCAGCAGAAAACGTAGCTCAGCGATACAATATATCTAAAGATCAGCAGGACAGATATGCTCTTTTAAGTCATGAAAGAAGCTGGGAGGCTTTTGAAAAAAGATGGTTTGAAGAAGAAACGCTTCCTCTTCCAAACGTGATGCACGATGAAGCATTTATGAAAAAACGAAACCTAACAAAGCTGCTGCAAAAAGCCAGCCCCGTCTTTTTAAAAAATGAAGGCACCGTCACCGCAGCCAACAGCTGTGGAATTAACGACGGAGCCTGCATTGCGCTTGTAATGGAAGAGCAAAAAGCACGCGCTTTAGGCTTTCAGCCCGTTTTGCGTTTTATTGACGCTGATATTTCAGGAGTGTCACCTCTTTACCCTGCTATTGCACCAGTTTCTGCGATTAAAAATATCTTGAAGCGAAATTCTCTTACGGTAGATGATATTGATTTATTTGAAATCAATGAAGCATTTGCTGTTAAAGTTGTCGCTTGCATGCAAGAACTGGGAATATCAGAAGAAAAAGTGAATATTCGCGGAGGAGCATTGACCCTAGGACACCCTTACGGAGCATCAGGAGCTATTTTAGCTACGCGTCTTTTTTATGAAAGCAAGCGCCGTGACGTGCGATATGTCATAGCGGCTTTAGGAAGCGGAGGCGGAATAGGAACAGCGGTATTATTTGAAGTCATCAAATAATACCGCTGTTTTTATGCCTTTTTTATTACATTATGTTGCATCAAATATTGCTCAATATCTTTAAATGTATCAACCGGAACAAATGAAACGTTTTGTTCGCGCAGTAAATCTTGCAAAGAATCTTTCGCAAAGGTAACATCTGCATGTTTTGCGGGATGTGAATCCGGTTCGCTGTCTCCAGCAAAATAAATCGTTTCGTATGCCTCTTTTAGTTCTTGAATAACAGCAGATTTATCAATACCGTATCGTTCTGAATGCCATCTGTGAGCAGGATCTAGACGCAAGTGAACGTTGTTTTGATGGAAATATCCTTCATTCGAATAAACTTCCACTTTTTCAACACCGTATTTATCTAACAGCGGTTTAATATAGTACGTTGTTCCAGCGCTTAAAATATAAAAATCTCCGCCGTTTTCCTGAACAATTTTAATAAAAGCGGGCACGTATTTATCAATTGGAATATTCGCTACTTCTTCTAAAATTTTCGGTTCTTCTTGGTGAATGGATTGAAAAACAGTAGATAAAAAATCAATATCTTTCATTTCTCCTGCTTTCCACCGGCGGAAAAGCTCTTCACCTTCTGGAAAATACTTTTCAATCACAATCCAGTAAAAATCTTTTTTTGAAATCGTTCCATCAAAATCTGATACAAACGCCCATTTTTTCATTCCTCACACATCCTTTGCTACATACTAAGCAGTTCTCGGAGCTCTTCTTCTGTCAAACTAGAAAGCATTGTTTCTCCCGGCTGAATAACCTGTTCAATGAGTTCTTTTTTCTTTTGCTGCAAGGCGTAAATTTTTTCTTCGATGGTTCCTTGAGAAATAAGCTTGATGACCTGCACCACATTTTTTTGTCCAATGCGGTGTGCACGGCCTGCCGCTTGTTCTTCAATCGCGGGGTTCCACCATAAGTCATATAAAATAACCGTATCGGCTCCCGTTAAATTTAAACCCGTGCCTCCGGCTTTTAATGAAATTAAGAAAATGTCTTGTTCTCCATTATTAAACCGATCCGCCATTTCCACTCGTTCTTTTGATGGCGTTTGACCGTCTAAATAAAAGTACGAGAGATTTTCTTTTTGAAGCTCTTCTCGAATAATATGAAGCATGCTTGTAAACTGAGAAAAGATTAACAAGCGTTTTCCATTGGCAACCGCATTTCTTGTAATCTCCAGCAGCTGCTCTAATTTGCTTGAATCCCCTTCGTAATTTTCAACGAATAGGGACGGATGACAGCAAATCTGGCGAAGTCTTGTTAATCCCGCCAAGATCTTCATTCGGTTTTTATTAAAATCTTCACCGGCTAAAGATGATTTTAACTGCTCTAAATAGCCTACATACAACTCTTTTTGTTCTTTAGTCAGCTCAGATAAATGAGTGGTTTCAATTTTATCAGGCAGTTCTTTTAACACATCCTTTTTTACTCGTCGCAGTAAAAATGGTCTTACAATTCGGCTGACCTGCTCCGATGACATGTTTTTAAACTGGCGAAGCCCTGGAAATAAGCCAGGAAGAATGGTCTGGAAAATTGACCAAAGCTCATCAAGTGAGTTTTCAATAGGCGTACCGCTAAGCGCAAAACGTTTTTTAGCTGAAATAGTCCTAACAGCTACTGCTGTCTTCGTTGTATGATTTTTAATACTCTGAGCCTCATCTAGAATTAAAGCATGAAAATGAAGATGCTGATACAAATCGATATCTTGACGCAGCGTTGGGTAAGATGTAATCCATACGTCAGCTGTGCGTTTTAGCTTCTCCTCACGCTCACTCGGCGTTCCTGTAATGGTTTGAACCGTTAAATTCGGTGCGAATTTCTCCAATTCGTTGCGCCAGTTATAAATCAAGGAAGCCGGCACAACAATTAAAAAAGCACTGCTGTCTTCATCAAGCTCTTTTTCAGATAAGATATAGGCAATGCTTTGAAGCGTTTTTCCAAGCCCCATATCATCAGCCAGTACGCCTCCTAAAGAGTAGTGAGCCAGCGATTTAAACCACTTAAACCCATTGTACTGATAATCACGCAGTGATGCCTGCAAGGATTCCGGTACTTCCCAATCCATTTCCTCGGGGGATTTAAGCTGTGTAAGTAACCTTTTAAATGCTGAGCCAAATTTAGCAGCTGATTTATCACCCGCACTCATAATCTCTTCCACTTGCATTCCTCTATATAAAGGTACCTGCAATGAGTTATCCTTTAAGTCTTTCTCCGTTACGTTCAGCTCACGAAACAGATTTTGGATATGTTCAAAGCCTTCGTTTTCAAGAGGAATAAACGCACCGTTATCTAGACGATGATAGCTTTTCTTTTCTAAAACAGATTTTAAAACATCTTGAACGGTCTGATGATCAATGTCTCCTAAATCAAAATTAATTTCTAATAGCCCATTGCTATTTTGAATGTCAACCGTTGTTACTGGCGCAGAAAAATCCGTATAAGCATAATCTTTCATCTCATCCGTAATATACACATCCGCTATTTCATCAAGCTTTGGAACAATATGAAACAAAAATTCATATAGAGAGTATTCGTCTTGATTTAAGTACAGCTGGTTTTTATAAATATTTAAAGGAGCCGTTTCAATTAAGTCCATAACGCGGTCTTCTTTTTCTAAATCTCGTATCAAAATTTTATCGTGTTTTTCAGACTGGGGTGAAAATGGATTAATCGAAATCTCTCCGTAGTTGTACCGAAGCGTCACAAACAGCTGTTCATCCTCACGGTCAATAAATACTTTTGCTTTTAGTTCAGGTGCAATAATTTGATGGGATACTTCTTTTGCGATATCCACTTTCCCAACCTTTTTCAGTCCCGGAACGACGTGAGATAAAAAATTGCCCATCTGCTCTTCTGCTATAGGTACGACTGGCTTCAAAGGAGCCGTTTTCCGAAGGCCTTCAAGAAGCATACGCTGATCTTGAGATAGCTCATAAAACGTCCCTTTTAAAAATAGCCAACCGTATCGATCAAAAAATGAAGCTTGATGAAGTTCCGTAAAGTCTAGCTCAAATCCAGCTGCCGAGTGCTTATTTATTTGAAATGAAAAAGGAGCTGAACTTTCAGCAAAGATAATATTTTCATATGAATGCCCTTCATGAATAAATGTAAAGTTCCGATCTTTAAGGAGTTTAAATAACTCTTTGGCTACGATAGATGGAATGATTAGTTCTCTGTTATTTGCGGACGAACGATACATAGAATAGGAGTTTTTATAAAATGATTCATTCGTCATAATATCCATCAGTAGCTCAATGATTTTCTTATCTTCTTCTATAAAAAAATGTTCTGCAGGATCATATTCGAAGCGCTTGGTAAATTCGTGAGTTTGGAATTCTTTAGCGTCTGTTAAAAATTCTTGAATGTTTTTTACTACATACGTCCGGTCGACGCCTACTTTCATTTCAAGCGCTACGTACATTCCTTCTGAACGTAAAAATTCTTCTGAGTAAGACTTGCAAATAAATTCTACTTTCAACGGATCTTTATCTGCATATTTCTTATGGTCGCTTATGGTTTGCTGATAGCTCGAAAATAAGTCGATAAAGTGATTTACATTTTCGTATTCTTTGCTTTGGCGAAAAGGCTTTGTTTTAATTGGCTGCGGCTTTGCGCGCTCATCGCAAATGGTTAATAAAACAGCTACTTCGTGTTTGCATTCTGAAAACTCGTGATAAGCAGGACAATCGCAGAATGAATAAAAAGAATTTCCTTTTTGTTCAACCATTACCGTATACATTTCTGCACCTCGAACGGATGCTGTCCACGTAGTGGTCTGTTCATTGTATTCCAAATCAAGCACACGCCCCTGCTTGTAATACGTGTGTCCTCTATAGTACGTTCTGCTTGAGTACGAATCTTTTAATTGTTCTTTGTTTAATGTTTTATTTATCATCGCTTCACAATCTTCCAATCGCATAACAGTCAATGCTGTTGCTGTTTAATTTCTATTCAGAACAAATAATGTCCAACGTCATAAACGTTGAACATTATTTGTCAATTCTTCTATTATAACATGCAACAGACATTATAAAACACTCTTAAGCAGCGCAGACTGTTTTCGCTGTTTTCTTTTGTAAAGTATCCAGCCTGCTCCGGCGGTTGATAATAAAAACAGGCTAAGCCCTAAAAAAGCAAGTCCTATACGATCATTAGCCGTAACGTACGTAAAGAAGAAAATCAATAAAATACGAATCCCTAACGTGATAAAGCGAAAACAGCTGTCGATTCTTCCCATGATAATATTCGGTATTTTTTGCATCATAAACGTATTTCGAGCTACTCTTGTACCTGCATTTGCAAAAGCAAGAAGAAACACAATAGAAAAGTAAACGGGCAGAAGCTTCATAAAGAAGATGATCGATATTCCAAGTGCAAAAAGGCTTATATTAAGCATAATGGCTAGTTCAGTGCCTGTTCTTTTCATAATAGATACAATCAATATCCCTGCCGTTAACGCCCCGAAACCATATACAGCACTTTCAATCCCGTATGCTGCTGGACTTGCGTTCAATTCTTGAGTCAGATAAATAGGAAACAAATAGTTCGTCATCATCACAGCAATGAAAGGCATAAAAGAAAGCAGTAAAAAAAGAGATACCGAGCGATTTTCTTTTATGAATGCTAATCCCTCTTTCATCGCAGTGTGTTTTTTATCGCTTCTTTCACTACTTTGTTTATATGGAATACTCAATAGAAAAAGGAATGCAGCTATATACGTAGCTGCATCTACTGTTAAAATCCATTGAAGCGACCACCGGGTAATGACTAGACTCGCTGCAGCCCCTGCCAGCATACTCGATAGCTGGCCTTGTATTTCCATAATACTGTTTAATGATTGAAACACATCTTTTGAAAAAACTTCTTGATTTAACGCAAAAATCGTTGGATAAAAAAACGTGTAGTAAAGGTTTCCGGTTCCGTACAAAATGATGTAGTGAATCGTTGAATAATCTGTAACAAAACCAACGATCACAAATAGCATGACCGTGATAAAACCTATCAATTCTACGGTTAACAACATTTTCTTTCGTGACATTCGATCAATAAGAACACCTATATACGGAGTAGCCACAAAGCTAATCACCGTCATAATCAGCATAATCGTGCCAAATAGTTTATTTCCATCTGGAGATGCAACTAACAGTAAAGGAATGGCAAGCATCGTAATGCCAGAACCAATAGAGGATAAAACATTCGCAGCAACTACAGCTTGAAAGCGACGGTCCTTATAAAGCGCCTTCATCAAACATTTTGCTTAGCTTCTAAAATTTGCTTAGACACTTGTGTATACAGAGTCAGCTCATTAACTAATTCATGAATTCCGTCAGCGGCGTTTTTTCGTAAAGTTCCTTTTTCCACGATGTCTGCAGGGTCTAATACCAACTGCTTAGATAGAACATTCGCATACAAAGCGCGTGTAACGGTTCTAAGGTTGTTTAAAGCATTGATACCTCCTTTTCCTCCTCCTGCTACGGCTACAAGTGCTACGGGCTTATGTGCAAAATACGCACTGTTTAAAAAGTCAAACGCGTTTTTTAATGCTCCGCTCATAGCGCCGTGGTACTCAGGCGTCGCAAGTAAGATACCATCCGCTTTTTCTATTGCTTCAGTCAGCACTTTCACTTCTTCTATTTCATACTGATGAGGTTCACCGGTGAATATAGGAAGTGATAATTGACTTAAATCTAGAAAAGAACTTTGATAGCTTTTGTGAAGTTCTCTCGTTACTTGTGTTGTTCGGCCTGTTTCTCTAGGACTTCCGTTAATAATAAGTATATTCATATTTATCTACCCCTCTGTCGTTTGGTTATATGTATAGTATAGGGATGATTGAACTTTTTTTCGTCATGCTATTGATAGAAAGAAAGCTACCAATATAGACTGAGGTGAACAGAGAAAAACCTACAACTAAAGTCGTAGGTTAGGAAATTCCATGCTGAACAGCATATAGAGCAGCTTGCGTGCGGTCTTGAACCCCAAGCTTCGATAAAATATTAGACACATGTGTTTTTACTGTTTTTTCTGTAATATGTAAGGCAGCACCAATTTCTTTGTTGCTTTTGCCTTTTGCAATTTCTTTTAATACGTCTTTTTCTCGTTTTGTTAAGTGATCAATAAAATTGACTTTCTTTTCTCTGCTTTTGGTTAACCGTGTTAGCAAGTGCGTAGTGACTTTGGGATGAAGCTGATTTTCTCCATTCATTAGCTTTCGAATAGCCGTTACAAGTTCATCTGGATCGCTTTCTTTTAGCTGATAGCCTGAAGCTCCTGCTTCTAATGCCGGTATCACGTGATCTTGATCTGAAAAGCTTGTTAGAATCATGACTTGTATATGCGGTGCTTGTTTTTTTAGTTCTTTTGTTGCTTCGATTCCATCGAGAACCGGCATCGATAAATCCATTAACACAATATGAGGCTCTAGAGATGTCGCTAACTTTATAGCTTCTTCCCCGTTAGAAGCTTCTCCTACAACTTCTAAATCAGGCTGCGTTTGTAAGAAAAAGACAAGTCCTTTTCGGACAACGTGGTGATCATCTGCAATTAAAATCTTTATTTTCATGTGCGCTCCTTTCCGTTATGAAAGAGGAATAGATACTTCCACAATCGTTCCGTTTCCTATGCTGCTTGTAACAGATAGTTTTCCATTTAATCTTTTTATTCGCTCGTGCATAGTTTTTAGCCCAAGCGTCGGCAATTCTGCTGAAGGGCTATACATAAATCCATTGCCGCTATCCCGGACTTTCATAATTACTTGGTCTTTGCTTATATTTACGTTTAGATGTACCTCTGCCGTACCCGCATGCTTTCGGCAATTATTAAAAGCTTCTTGTCCGACTCTCCACAGTGTCTCTTCAATCACAGCAGGCAAAACGGACACTCCTTTAATTTGTTCTTTTACGTTAAGCCCTAGCATTTGACCATAGCTTTTTAACGCACTGACAATGCCGTTTTCTAATCCTTGAGGACGAAGCTGCCAAATTAAAGCTTTCATTTCCACTTGAGCATGCTGAGCGGTTTCTTGGATTAAGGAAAAAGTCTCTTTTAACTGCACATCTTTTGCTAAGCTGCTTCCGGCTTTGGCTGTGACATTAATTGAAAACAACAGCTGATTAACAGAATCGTGAAGATCTTTTGCCAGCCTGTTTCTTTCTTCAATAAGTTTTACTTCCTGCTGAGATTGAGTCAGCTTAATCCGCTTGATAGCCGTGCCAATTTGAAGAGCGACGGATCCTAATAAATCAAGCTCTCGCTGTTCAAAATGAATTTTATGAGGGGCAGCTACATTTAATAATCCAAAGCGTTCATCCCCTGCTTGTAAAGGAACCGTTGCATGATGAGTAATGTCATGTGTATCTCCCCACTCATGAATGACGGAATCTTCAAGTCTCTTACACTCCATAATATTAGACGCTTTTTGAAGCCGGCCATCCATATACCGGTCAACACACCAGCAGCTTCCATTACACATAGGCTGAGCGGTTTTATTTAATAAAGCTGGCGGCAAATGCTGAGCGGCAATCATCTCATGCTTTCCATTTTCATCAATAAAAAAGATCCATCCTGTTTGTAAATCTGTGATTTGCAGCAGTTTTAAAAGAGCATCGTGAAGCATGGTATGTAAATTAGTGCCTTCATTTAAAATCTCGGCAATGTCTTTTAAAATCTTCAGCTCTGAAATATGATCTTTTTCCATAGCCTCTCTCCTATATTATATGATGTATTTTCCATTTTTTATTTTATCACAATTAAAGCTGGTTCCGACTCACAGAACGTTATTTTTAAAGCATTTCCGCTTAGATATGTAAGACCTTTTAACATCAATAATAAAATTTTCAAAAAGTATGTCAGGTAGTTTAACAATTAGCTAGAGTCTTTACGTAAAACGAACTATACTACAGATAATTCAAGTAAGAACAGAAAAAATGAAGGGAAATGAGAAGAAAAAAATATTAAAATTAATCCATTGAAAACGCTTCCAAATATGAAGGCATAGTGCTATTATATAATTATTAACAGAATAGGGATGTGAGAAAGATGAATAAATTATTTTTAGAAGAGTTACGATACATTATCTTGTGTGAAGTGCCTATGACAAAGTACCGAGTAGAGCAGCTTCAAGACAAATTTGATCAAAGCCCATACTTAATTAATGAACTTTATCAACTCCTATTCGAAAAGCGTCACATTTTAGCTTTTGTTGATGATATCGAATCATCCCTGTATGACTATATTGTAAATAAAGAAATGATGGATGCTAAAACGTATTACGGAGCTATTGCACATGTAGCAAATCTCTTCGGCGAAACGCCTACATATATAAAATGCAAAATAAAAAAATATAGACAGTCTTCGATTTCAAGTATCAGCGCCTAAAAGGTGCGCACAGCTGATTCAAATAAAAAGCAAAAAAGAAATCCTAGCACAAGGGTTTCTTTTTTGTACCACTAACATATAGGGAGGAAAATAAGATGAAGACATTTTTTATCACAAATCGCTATTCGTTTCTCGAAAAGCAAGTAGATGAATACATGCAATCTTTACTGGTGAAAACGCCTGAGCAAGTTATTTTATATTTCGAAAGACAAATTCGAAAGTATAAAGGGTACTTACAGAAGAAACATCATTATCCAGAGTGTATGGTTCAATCCATCCACCGTTTGATTGAAGAATATTCCTTAATTATCATTAGAGTAAAAAAATATATTAGCTATCAAAACAAGCTGATGAATAAACAGCTATTAGAGCCGCAGTAAAACGAATCATTTTTTATGGTTCGTTTTACTGCGGCTCTGCCGTTTTACTCCTCATATTTTAGCAGTAAATGCAGAACAGCGGGACGTTCTTCAAGATTTTTGTATGAGTGTACATGACTTCCTTCAAATTTTATAGAGTCAAATTGTTTTAGCTCGTATAGCTCTTCTTCTATTTTCATTTCGATTCTTCCTTCCATTACCGTTGCTACTTCAATTAATCCTTTGTGATGCGGTTCAGGACGGTATGTAGCGAGAGGCGCAAGAAAGGCTCGGTACATTTCAATCGTCGAATCCATTTGGTTTTGAAACATAAATTCAATTTTCCAAGCTTCATCTGGCCCTTTGAGAGAAAATCCTTCTCCGCACTTAGATAGGGATACTGAAGGCTCCACTGATACTAATTTGGTTAAAGGAATATTTAAACCTGTGGTTATTTTCCACATCACCCCTAAAGTGGGATTGGTCTCTCCTCTTTCAATTTTTCCTAATGTAAGTTTACTGACTCCTGTCTTTTCAGCTAGTTCATCCAGAGTCAAATGATTTTGCACCCTGATTTTTCGTAATTCACTGCCTACTTTTCTAATCATCTCTTCTGTGTGCATTTCTTCCTTCCTTTCTTTTGTATATTATGATAAACTTTTTTAAGTGATTAACATATTATAATATATTTAATAAGGAGGGTAAACAATGAAAGCAATAATATGGGGACTATTATCTTCCATGTTCTTTTCGGCTACGTTTATTGTTAACCGAGCAATGAATGTATCTGGAACGAGTTGGGCATGGACTGCATCCCTCCGCTTTTTATTCGCTATTCCTATTTTACTCATTTTAGTGCTGCTGCAAAAGAAATTTATGCCTCTATGGCAGGAAATGAAAAAACACCCTTGGGCTTGGCTTGGCTGGGGAACACTTGCAGGAGTAGGTTTTTATTCTCTCTTAAGTTTTTCCTCGCTTTTCGGACCATCGTGGCTGGTGGCGGGAACGTGGCAAGTGACCATTCTAGCAGGAGCTCTTCTTTCGCCCTTGTTTTTTATAAAGGTTCAAACTGCGGAAGGATATAAAAAAGTGAGAGGGAAAATCCCGCTAAAAACGCTTAGTGTTTCAGCGTTTATTTTAGTAGGCGTTATTCTTATGCAGGTGAAAGAAGCAGAAAATATTACGCCTATGCAGTTTATCTTAGGGTTTCTACCTGTGGTTGTCGCTGCTTTTTTATACCCGCTTGGAAATCGTAAAATGATGGAAATATGCAGCGGGAAGCTCGATACGTTTCAACGCGTTTTAGGAATGGCATTAGCAAGTATTCCGTTAAGTATTATTTACGCCATATACGGCTTCTTTACTACAGGTATCCCAAGTTCTCCCCAATTTTCTCAAGCCTTCATCTTGGCAATGAGTTCAGGTGTAATTGCTACGATGACGTTCTTTTACGCAACAGACTTGGCAAAAGAAAATTTAGGTTTGCTTGGAGCGGTTGAAGCAACTCAATCAGGCAGCATGATTTTTACCGTGCTTGGCGAAGTGTTTTTATTAAATGGACGTATGCCAACAGGGATTGCGTTAGCTGGTATGACGATAATCGTAATTGGAATGATTATGAACAGTATGCTAAACAAAAAAACAAAACTGTCTTCGGCCGCCCCGTCACGTACTCTATCAAAATAAAAAAAGAGGAGATGAAAATCTGTTTAAAGGTTTTCATCTCCTCTTTTTAATATTCGAGATGATTGTTCCAATAGCGGCTCCAAAGCACAGGGAATCGCATCTGTAAACCATCCTCATCATCTTCATCCCAATCAAGATCCAATTCTTGCTCATCGTACCACACTGGATCAAACTGGTCATATTTATCATAATAATAGTCGTTATCTAAACCTGTCTTTTCTTCGTAAGCTTCACACGCTACAGAAAGTAATTCTTCTAATTGAGGAGCATAGCCTTCTGCTTCTAATGGTTTAAGTACAGAAATCATCGTCTCAGGAGATTCAACCGCTTTATAATATATGTCTTTTCCCTGATATAAAAGCCACGCTCTAAAATAATCAAAACAATCATCTGAACAACCGCCCATTACAATATAAGCTGCTGCCCACAATGAAGAAGTATAGGATTGATCAAAATGCTGATTTAGTAGCTGATCAAAGCGAAAAATGTCCTTTTCAGAACGCTTCGCTAGCGTGGAGCGGAGCCATTCCATTTGCTCATCGACATCTAATTTTGTCTTCGCCTTTTTTATCAGTTCCCAAAAGAGAGACTCTGACATCGTGCTGTCTTTCATTACTTGCATCGAACAAGTTAAAGGCTTATATCCTTTCTTCAATTTTGCACGAATCAGCTTTTCAGCTTCTGCTTCACAAGCCTCTGCGGAAGCAAACTCTTTCACTTGCATGCGACCGGCTGTATCAACTTTTCCAAAGTGAATGATTAACTTGCTGTCTCTTCTTTCAACTTTCCAAAATTTATTCGATTGCTCATCTTTATACACTAAGGTTATTTGCATGATACATTCCCCTTTTTCATCCCACTACTATTGTGAATAGTTCTCTTTTTACAATTTATGTAGATTCACAGCGCTTCATAATCCATTTTCTTTGCTTTTTTAACATGTTTCAGTTGATCTTACTATTGCTGAGGTCGTTTAAACAGTGAGTAATGACCACAAATTTGTGTAAAATGTTCATTGGTTGCTTTTTGTTGCATTTACAACATTTTATTTTTCCTTTATACTCTTTTTATATCACGTATTTTTATTATACAAAAAAGAAGCCTAAATTCGTAGAAAAGGAAGGATTTTAATGAAAATTAAGCATGTTACAACAAAAGAGCAGCTTGAAGAAGTATTCCATATACGTAAAACAGTGTTTGTTGAAGAACAAGGAGTGCCGTTAGAAGACGAATTTGATGAACATGAGGAAACGGCAAAACATATGTTAATTTATTATAACAACGAACCAGCTGCTTCTGGCAGATTCCGCATAGTAGACGATTACGCCAAAATAGAGCGAATATGCGTATTAAAGGAATTTAGAAAATACGGGCTCGGAAAAGAAGTGGTGACCAGCTTAGAAGAAGCAGCGAAAAAAGAAGGCTTAACTCAATCTAAGCTTCACGGTCAAGTTCAAGCTGAACCTTTTTATCATAAATTAGGGTATAAGACTGCTTCTGATGTCTTTATGGAAGACGGTATTCCACACGTTATTATGAAAAAAGAGTTTACGTGTTAAAAAGGCTTCTTTGCACAGTTGCTTTAGTAAAGAAAAAGGCTCTCCGTAGAGAGCCTTTTTTGTGCTATTAGATTTTCATAATTCCGCCTGTGCTTGCAGAAGTTACAAGTTTAGAATATCTTGCAAGATAGCCTTTTTTCACTTTTGGCTCAAAGCCTTTCCAGTTTGCTTTTCGTTCTGCCCAAACATCTGGAGAAACTTGAACATTCATTGAACGATCTTCAATGTCAATCACGATGTGGTCGCCATCTTCGACAAATGCTAGCGGTCCGCCTTCAGCAGCTTCTGGAGATGCGTGGCCGATTGATAATCCACGTGAAGCGCCAGAGAAGCGTCCGTCTGTTAATAGTGCTACTTTTGCACCTAGTCCCATTCCCATAATTTGAGAAGTTGGAGCTAACATTTCAGGCATTCCCGGTCCGCCTTTTGGTCCTTCATAACGAATGACTACGACATGTCCTTCTTTTACTTTTCCGTTAGCAATACCATGCAGCGCCTCGTCTTGAGACTCAAATACAATTGCTGGTCCTTCGTGGCGAGTAATGCCGTCTTGAACACCGCCTGTTTTAATGATCGCGCCGTCTGGAGCTAAGTTACCAAACAATACAGCAAGTCCGCCTTTTTCTGTGAACGGCTTATCGATTGGATGAATAACGTTATAATCTTTTACATCGCATCCTGCAATGTTTTCGCCTAGCGTTTTTCCAGTAACCGTCATCGTATCTAAATGAAGAGCTCCTTCTTTTTTAGATAGCTCGTTTAAAGCAGCAGATACGCCTCCTGCTTCATGTAAGTCTTCAATAAATACATCCGAAGCCGGAGCGAGTTTTGCCAAGTGAGGCACGCGTTCCGCTACTTCATTAATGCGTTCTAACGGATAATCAATTTCAGCTTCATTTGCAAGAGCTAGCGTATGAAGAACTGTATTTGTAGAACCACCTAACGCCATGTCTAAAGCAAATGCGTTGTCGATTGCTTTTTCTGTTACGATATCACGTGGTTTTAAATCTAATTTAATTAATTCCATAAGCTGTTTAGCTGATTTTTTAACAAATTCTCTACGTTCAGGAGCAACTGCTAAGATTGTACCATTTCCAGGTAAAGCAAGTCCTAACGCTTCAGCTAAGCAGTTCATTGAGTTCGCTGTAAACATTCCTGAACAAGATCCGCATGTCGGACAGCCAAATTGTTCTAATTCAAGTAATCCTTTATCATCAAGTTTACCAGCTTGATGAGCTCCTACGCCTTCAAATACTGAAGAAAGAGAAATCTTACGGCCGTCGCTCGTTACGCCAGCCTTCATTGGTCCGCCGCTAACAAAAACTGTCGGAATATTCAGACGTAATGAAGCCATTAACATCCCAGGCGTGATTTTATCACAGTTTGGAATACATACCATTCCATCAAACCAGTGAGCAGATACTACCGTTTCAACTGAGTCAGCAATGATTTCACGACTTGGTAATGAATAACGCATACCGATATGTCCCATCGCAATACCGTCATCTACACCGATAGTGTTCATTTCAAAAGGTACGCCACCAGCTTCGCGAATCGCATCTTTTACGATTTTACCAAACTCCTGTAAGTGAACATGACCTGGTACAATATCAATATATGAATTGACAACCGCAATAAACGGTTTGCCGAAATCCTCTTCTTTTACACCAGCTGCACGCAGTAGGCTGCGGTGTGGTGCTCTGTCGAATCCTTTTTTGATCATGTTACTTCTTAATTCTGCCACAATAATTCCCTCCGTATTCATCTAACCTATTAAAAACTAAATCTTTTTAAATTGTTTAATAATTTTTAATATAAATACTAATTTAACAAATCACACAAAGGTTTGTAAAGGTTTATGACAAAATAATCATTTTTTATTTTAAAATAGTAAAATCACCTGCATAAATTAGTATAATATATACATATATCCCTTATTTTACAGGAAAACAGAAGGTGGATGCTGAGCATGAAACAATCCTTTTATTACAGAGGTCATCAAGAAAAAGAAATATTTGCACAAAAATGGAATGTTGAAAACCATTCTGCAAAAGGCGTTGTCCAAATAGCCCATGGGATGGCCGAACATATTGGACGCTACGAGTACTTTGCTAATGTATTAACGCAACATGGATATATCGTATATGGGAATGATCACCGAGGTCACGGTCAAACAGCTTTAAAAGATGAAGACAAGCGTTTTTTTGCTGAAGAAAATGGTTTTGATACAGTAGTCTACGACATGATTGCTCTGACTAAGCACATTTCGACGGAACACTCCGACCTACCGATCTTTCTTTTCGGTCACAGCATGGGGTCTTTTCTAACGAGAAGATATATTCAATTGGATACAGAGCACATTCATGGTGTGATACTCTCAGGTACTGGCAGCATTCCTTCCCTTTCACTGCAGGGCGGTATATTAGCTGCGCAAATAGAGATAAAGAGAAAAGGGTTACGATCTCCTAGCCCTTTGCTTGATAAACTCTCTTTTGGACAATACAATAAATCATTTCATCATGCTCGGACACCTTTTGATTGGTTAAGTCAAGATAATGAAGCTGTAGATTTATATGTAAATGACCCTTATTGCGGTGGGGTTTTCACAGCGGGGTTTTTCTATGACTTACTAACAGGAATCAAACAAATCTCTAACTTAGCTAATATAAAGCTAGTTCCATCAAGCCTGCCTATTTATTTGGTATCTGGAGAACATGATCCAGTAGGCAGCTATACAAAAGGCGTAGTCAAAGTATATAACGACTTTAAAAAGGCAGGATTACAGGATGTAAGTTACCGTTTTTTTAAAGAGTGCCGTCATGAATTGCTGAATGAATTAAATAAAGATGAAGTGATAGAAGATATACTAAATTGGCTTAACGTGCAAATAGACAAAAAAACGGTTCGTGTGTAGACACGAACCGTTTTTTTATTAAGCAAATACAGATGTTAATACAGGTACTACTTGTTTTTTACGTGATACAACGCCTTCTAAGACAGCTGTATTGTTTTCAAGCGTTACGTTGTATGCTTCTTCTACTTTTGAAGCAGCAGAACCTAATGCTAATGCAGTAGAGTTGCTGTTTAAAATATCTGTAACAACTAAAAGGAATAATTGTAATCCTTTTTCTTCGATTGTTTTAGTAATCGCTTCTTCCAATTCAACTTTGCGCACTAAAACGTCGTTTACGTCAATTGCATTCACTTGTGCAATTTCAACTTTGCTTGTGCCCATGCTGAATTCTTTAGCATCTAATGAAATTAATTGTGAAGCTGTTTTATCACCTAAGTCAGCTCCAGCTTTTAGCATTGCTAATCCGTACTCTTCTGCATCTACGCCTGCAATTTCCGCTAATTCTTTAGCAGCTGCAACGTCTTGGTCTGTGCAAGTTGGTGATTTGAATAATAAAGAATCAGAAATGATAGCTGATAGCATAAGACCTGCGATGTTAGGTTCGATTTCTACGCCGTTTTCTTTATACATCTTGTTTAAGATCGTTGCCGTACATCCAACTGGCTCTGCACGATAGTATAAAGGATCTGCTGTTTCGAAGTTAGCAATACGGTGATGATCAATTACTTCAAGCACACGAACTTGATCAATATCGTTTGCACTTTGCTGGCGTTCGTTGTGGTCCACTAAAATAACTTCATTTGTTTCTTTAGATACTTCATCAACGAAACGTGGTAGTTCAGCGTTGAACTTTTCAAGAGCGAATTGCGTTTCACCGTTAATATCGCCTAATCGAATTGGTTCAGCGTCTACACCTAATTTATTCTTTAAATCAGCGTATGCAATTGCAGAACAGATTGTATCTGTGTCAGGATTTTTATGTCCAAAAATTAACGTCTTTGCCATCTTAAATCTCTCTCCTTCTTACGTATGTAAATAGCATTCTTGCGTAAAGTTAGTTAATTCGTTCACGCAACATTGCCATTTTAACATAAACTTTTACATTATTTTAATTTTTTTGCGAAAAATGATGTTCATCCGCAGATATTTTGCCATTTTGTATCTTTTTCACAGTAAAAACACCTCTATTTCCGATATAAATAGAGGGTTTTATACGTTCATTATATAAAAGTTAACGATAAAACACAACCTGTCTCTCTATCACTTGATAGATAACTTAAACGCAGTATCTTGCCACTTTTGATAAAGAAAAAGTAGAACAGCAATAACCATCATTAGTACAAATAATAAAAAATGATTCATTCCCTTCAGTGTATAAATGTCTAGTTTTTCAAAGGTAGGACTCATGATAAATGCCTGAAATAAATCGAACGCTGCATTGATAATCATAAACATCCAAAAGCCAGGATAGGTAAAATAAAAAATAAAAAGCGTTCCTATTATAAATATGCCAAAAGGAAAAGGCGTCATATTAACAAAGAAAAAAAGAGTTTCATTGACTTCCCACCAGTTAAAGCGATCTGCAATTTGAAAAACCACCGTTAACAATACCACTCCGAATAGCGATACAGCCATATACCGCTTTACTCGCTCTTTATCAACTGCAAAAAGCAATAGCCAAGGACCGATAAAAAGCACCCACATTACGATTTGCGCCATGAGCTTTCCACCTTTCACTTTCAAAAAGAGAATATATATTATTCTGTCCTTATTTATGTAAAATAACCAAGAAAAGCACCCTTGTTAAAGGGTGCTTTTCTTGGTTATCGTCGCAGTGTAAAGTTGAAATGTTCATTTACTATAGCTCCTAGCTCTTCAAGAAACTGCTGAGCAGTCATTTCCTCTACGCTTTGGGTATACCAAGCAAGCTGAGATTTTTTATGAACATTGTTGTGATATACATCTCTTGACCAATATGTTTTTGATCGGTATGTATAATTAAAGTGAATGAATAGTTCACTCCCGTCTGGACACTGCAACAATACGCGGTAATGTGGATTACGACGATTTTTATCTAAACTCATTTCTTTGATCTGCGCTAACATTATTCACCTCTAAAGCCATTACTTAATCATTTAAAGGTAAATGCCACACCACGCTATGTCCTAGCTCTGCCATCAACTAGAAAATCATATATTTTCTAAAATTCTACACGATATAGGACAAAAGAGGAAGAGATAATTTATTGGTGGACGTGTAAAGTTTCATATAAATCTTTTAGCTGCTCAGGGTATTGAGACCTTACGTAATAACCCGTAGGACGGTGCTCGATTAAATGAGAAGCAAATAAGTAGCCGATGAGCACGTGCATTTGTTCATCTGAAGTTTCTTGGTTTAATTCTCTTTCGAGTCGTTCAGCTAAATGTGAAGCCAGCTGTTTAATTTTTTCATCATGTGATAAAAAAAGCATTTTGTTCTCCCCCTTATAACGAATAAGTAACGCGGCCAATTCTAATAAAGACAAAGTCTTGCTTTTATAAGGATAATTATATTTTATTTTACAATAAAAGTATATAAATAGTTCTAAATATTCAAAATATAATTTGTTTCTTTTGGACTATTCGGCAACAAACAAAAAAAAGAAGCGGGACAGCTCCCGCTTCTTTTACGTAAAAAGATGTTCGATTATCGAAATTTATTCCACTTCCACTGCCCAGCCGAATGGATCTTCCACTGTACCATTTTGAATACCTGTTAGAGTGTCATACAGTTTTTGTGATACTTCTCCCGTGTTTCCACCGTTGATGACCATTTTCTCGTTATTCCAAAATAGTTCGCCAATTGGAGAAATAACTGCAGCTGTACCTGTTCCAAATGCCTCTTCTAGTTTGCCTTCTGAATAAGCTTGCTTAATTTCTTCCATAGAAATACGGCGCTCAGTTACAGGCATATTCCAGTGTTTTAGCAGTTCAATGATGGATTTACGCGTAATTCCTTCCAAAATGCTTCCGTTCACAGATGGCGTTACTACTTCTCCATCGATTTTGAAGAAAATATTCATGCTTCCTACTTCTTCAATGTACTTGCGTTCAACGCCGTCTAACCACAGTACTTGTGAATAGCCTTTTGAGTCAGAAAGCTGCTGAGCTTTTAAGCTTGAAGCATAGTTTCCGCCTGTTTTAGCTGTCCCTGTCCCTCCGGCTACAGCACGAACAAATTCGCTTTCAACCGCAATTTTTACAGGAGCAATCCCTTCTTTATAATATGAGCCAACTGGAGATAGAATAATGATAAATTGGTAGCGGTCAGATGGCGCTACTCCTAAGTAAGGCTCTGTCGCGATGACAAATGGACGAATGTATAGTGATGTACCTTCAGCAGTAGGAATCCATTCGCGGTCAATTTTAATCAGCTGTTTTAACGCTTCTAGCGCTAAGTCTTCGTCAACATGAGGAATACAAAGACGATCGTTTGATTTATTTAAACGTTTGAAATTCTCATCTGGTCTAAATAATAATACTTGCTCTTTTTTTGTTACATATGCTTTTAGTCCTTCAAAAACAGACTGCCCGTAATGAAAGATCATGGATGCCGGATCTAATGTGATAGGTTGATAAGGTACAATACGAGCATCGTGCCATCCTTGGCCTTCTGTATAATCCATAATGAACATATGGTCCGTGAAGATTTTCCCGAATTGCAATTGATCAGATTGCGGCTTTTCTTTTTTTGTTTGACTTAGTGTTACATCGATTGAATAAGTTGTCATAGTTGTTTCTCCTTGCTCTTTATATTTACGGGTTTTTCGCTTAAACCTCTATATAAGTTACATTGTACAACTTTAGGGAAGCGTGTCACAATAGTTAGAGACGAAAAATTCTAAAAATTTTATAAAAATTATAAAGAAATAGCACCTAATCGAATTAAGTGCTGAATTGAAAAGGTTTTCTTTCTAAAAAAATTATTTCTACATTTTATTTACAACCATTTATAAACCAATTTTCACTCGAAGCTTTTCATCCTGTATTGAAAAATGTTTGATTTTCCCTACTGGAATGACTTTCACTTTATCAATTTCATTGAGGTTGATATGAATTTGTTTTTCTTCATACGTAGTAACAGGCGGCTTATGAAAAATTCGATAGTTGATCCAATTTTGATTAAGAGGTTTCATTTCATGGATTTTGAATACAAGCGTACGTTCTTTGGCTTCAAGAGGTTCTAGCACAATAGAAAATGGAATTCTCACCAGAAATTTTTTAATAATTCCATTCACGTGAATATAGGAGTCTTGAAATGAAATAGAAAATTGCTGAATTTGATCTTGCTTTGTCATTTGCTTTTGAAAAATCCGCATGAGCATAGAAGCGGATATAGGAACGGTTACACCGCTTTCAGCCATCTTTTCTTTCATTTTTGCCTGCACATCATCACTAATCACATCGTTTAGCTTTCTCTGTACCCAATCCTTCATGATGCACCTCCGCTATGAAGTTATGTTTCTGTTTCCTCTAACGTACGAATTGAAGCTATTAAGTGATTTGACACGTCGGCGAGCCGATCTTTTGTCAGCTTTCCTTCAGCAAGGTAGATGGGCTTCCCAAAGGAAATGACAACGGGCTCCTTTGAAAATATCTCTTTTACATTTGCGGGTCCTTTGTAAACTGCGGGTACAATAGGAACCTTTGCCATGCTCGCTATAGTGACTGCTCCTCTTTTTAAGGGAACGTCTTCCTCTGTTCGCGTGCCGCTAGGGAAAATCCCGACGATATGTCCTTCTTTTGCTAATTTAATAGGTGTTTTAATGCTGCTGGGTCCCGGGTTGTTACGATCTACTGGGAATGCGTTAAGTTTTTTTAATACATTACTAGTGAGTATATGATTAAAAAGCTCCTTTTTTGCCATAAAATGAATTTGGTGAGGCAAAATAGCCGCACCAAGCGCTACAACGTCTACCCATCCCTTATGCGAACAAGCGATCACAAAACCTGTGTCTGTTGGTAAAGACTCTTTATTCCTTATGTAAAGCTTGCCTCTTCTTTTTAATAAAAATTTACATGCGTGAGCCGCAAGATTATACATAAACATTTCCTCTTCCCTCTATTATTTGAAAATATATACAAAATTATATCACTTGATATTAATATCTGGTACTGAAAACTAAATGTAACATCTTTTTACACGATAGCTTACCTACTTCTCTATATATTGTAAAAAAGTAGATATTGAAACCTCTGTTTTTGGTCAACTTGACTAATGACATCCCTTAAAAAACATTTTACTATTAATGTATCATTCTAAATGTAATATTTATTAACATTACATGTGATATAATTAAAGGAGGTTTTTAGGTGAATAACCAAAATCGGCCGTTTCGACTAGCTTCATTAGGATTACAGCACGTACTCGCTATGTATGCGGGTGCCATTCTCGTTCCGCTGATGGTAGGACGCGCATTAAATTTAAATACACATGACTTAGCCTATCTCGTAGCCATTGATTTACTGACCTGCGGACTAGCTACGCTGCTGCAGGCTTGGACGAACAGGTGGTTTGGGATTGGTCTTCCTGTTGTACTTGGAAGTTCATTTGTAGCGGTGACTCCTATGATTGCGATTGGAACTCAATATGGAATTAGCGCTGTTTACGGAGCGATTATTGCCGGTGGTATTTTCATCGTACTGGCAGCAAGTTTTTTAGGCAAAATTATTAAATTTTTTCCTCCAGTTGTCACAGGAACGGTTGTGACGATGATTGGTTTATCACTTGTACCATCCGCTGTCCGAAATATGGCAGGAGGAGTAGGAAGCAAAGATTTTGGTTCTCTTTCTAATCTTCTTCTATCTTTTGGTGTTCTAGCGCTTATTTTAATTTTAAATCGATTTTTCAGCGGTTTCCTTCGTTCTCTTTCTGTGTTGATTGGAATTGTAGCCGGAACAATAGCCGCTGTATTAATGGGAAAAGTTAATTTCACTAACTTTAATGAAGCTTCTTGGCTGCACATTCCCACTCCTTTTTATTTTGGGATGCCCACTTTTGAAATTGGACCGATTTTAACGATGATTCTCGTATGCTTGGTCATTATTATTGAGTCTACAGGCGTATTTTTAGCGTTAGGAAAACTGTGTGATCGGGAATTAACTGAAAAAGATTTTACAAAAGGCTACCGCGCCGAAGGAATCGCCATTGTTCTTGGAGGGCTATTTAATGCTTTTCCTTACAATACATTCGCTCAGAATGTAGGACTGGTTCAATTATCGAAAGTAAAAACAAAAAATGTAGTGGTAGTAGCCGGCTTCATTCTCGTATTACTGGGGCTTGTTCCGAAAATAGCTGCTTTTACAACCATTATTCCCACCCCTGTTTTAGGAGGAGCAATGGTCGTGTTGTTCGGTTTAGTTATTTCATCAGGCATCAAAATGCTAAGTGCTGTCGATTTGGCCAAACAAGAAAATTTGCTGATTATTGCGTGCTCTCTTTCACTTGGCCTTGGTGTAACGGTGGTACCTGATTTATTCGCTCAGCTCCCAAGTGCTTTGCGCGTAATTGTAAGTGATGGAGTTATTACGGGAAGCTTGGCTGCCATTTTATTAAATCTCTTTTTTAACGCATCAATTGAACGAAAAGTACCTTCTGTCTCTTTAGAGAAGACAGATTATTCGGAAATAAAATAAAGAGGTGTAGTATGAATAACGTATCCGTGCAGTATGTAAATCAGCTTAGCAAGCAGCATTTTGTCTCATTAGTTGGTGATATATTTGAACATTCACCTTGGGTTGCAGAAGAGGCTTATTCTAAGCGCCCTTTCTCGTCCGTTGAACAACTTCACGGAAAGATGAAAGAAATTGTAGCGCAAGCATCTGTAGAAAAACAGCTTAAGTTGCTGAAAGCTCATCCAAATCTAGGTGAAAATATCGCTATGACATCTGCTTCTACTGAAGAACAAACAAAAGCAGGCTTACAAAACTTAACACAAAATGAGTATGAACAGTTTTCTTCTCTTAATGGAATGTATATGGAAAAGTTTCCTTTCCCTTTTATTTTGGCAGTACGAGGTAAACAAAAAGAAGATATTTACGAGGCAATGCAAAGTCGTTTACTAAATACCGAGAAAATAGAGTTTGCTACAGCGTTAGAAGAAGTATATAAAATTGCTTTCTTTCGTTTAACTGATAAAATTACTGAAGATAAGGAGACAAAGAAACGAGCATGACTAAAATTACAACGCATATTTTAGACCTCACTCACGGATGTCCGGCTGCTTTCGTCAAAGTTGATTTCTATCACATCCAGTCAGAAAGTAAACGAATAAAGCTTTCTCATGGTACTACAAATGAAGACGGAAGATTAGCAAACCCGCTCTTCTCTTCTGAAGCGTTTGAATCAGGAGATTATGAACTTTTGTTCCATATTGGGGAATACTATAAAAAACAAGAAGTCCAAACAACAAATCCGCCCTTTTTAAATCAAGTTTCTGTTCGAGTCGGATTGTCTTCTGAACAAGAACATTATCACATCCCTTTGCTTGTATCACCGTGGGGATACCAAATTTATAGAGGAAGCTAAAAAAAGAAACGGCGTCTTTAAACGTCGTTTCTTTTTAATTCAGCAATTTAGACATATAGTACTCATCAATAAACAAACCGCCAATTCGCAGGGAATGTTTTTTCGTTCCTTCAATTTCGAATCCTACTTTATCATATAAAGAAAGAGCCTTTTCATGCTGTACAGCGACTGTGAGCTCAAGACGGTGAATATGGTGTTCTCTTGCCCATTCCTCAAGCGCAGCGAATAAAGCCGTACCAATCCCTTGATTTTGAAACGTTTTTCTAATACCTAATGTCAGAGCAGCGATGTGAGCGTTTCGGTTAGCTTCACCCCCTGTTGCAGCTATATATCCCACAAGCATCTCGCTTTCTTCTGCTACAATAATCGTAGAGTTTGGCTGTTGCTTAAAGATTTCGATGTTTTTCTCCTGCTGATCCGTACTCAGCTTTCGCTCTCCGCTTTCGAACAGCATAAACTTACTTTCTTCTTCAATCTGTTTAAGCAAATCTACAAAGTTTGCAGCATCATGTAATTCTAGTTCTCTAATTTGCATGCTGATCCCCCTTTTTGTGTGTCCCTTTTGTTTGTATATGTATTGGTTCACCTTTATAAAATATAGCTTTACAGTTTCTTACGAAAAATACGGCTTTTTAAGTAGCTGCAGTAGAACGAAAAACCTACTAATCTCCCTTTTTTTGAAATCCTTTTTTCCTCTGTATAATTTTAAATCACTTATCAACTTCTGTAAATTTTTTAGATTCCCTCTTTTAATTTCCATTTATCTTCCTTTTATATGGGTTTGAATTGGATCTAAGGAGACCTTTTATAGAAAACACATGACTATTATCCTGTTTTTTGTGAAGAAAGAAAGCAATAAATGTAATTTTATTTATAATCGTTTAGAATAGAAAAAGTGGAAATTTTATGTACCTATCCTCCTTAATTATTGGTCTGTGAAAGGAAATTATTATGAAAGTACAACCCGCAAAATGTGGTGTATATGTCTTAAGCGGTCTAGGGGCTGTTATGGTGTTCTTCTTACTTTTACTTAAGAACAGTGCTTTCTTTCTAGAGGAAGAATACGATCAAAACAAACCTGAAGCTGCGCTTGCGGTCAACGAACATACCTATCACCTTCACAAAGGTTCTATTAACTGGTCAAACGGCCGTTCAACAACAAAAAAAGAAATAAATGTATATGATTTATATACATACATATCGCAGCAAAAAAGCATACCATTGAAGCAGCAGCAATCAGTTAAGCTCCATTTTTCCAACCTAGACGGCGCTTATATTCGCGGCGTGAACGTGCATATATGGAAAAATAACGGCGAAAAAACCAAGCTGTTTGTCAAAAATAATGAATTTAAGATTCCTAAAAATCAAGGTTTTTACGTTGTAGATATCGTGATTAACTCTACAAGAGGAACCATGCAATATGCGGCAAATGTGCAAATACAGTAAGTTTGGTTGCAGTAAGTAAAAGGGGCAGAAATTATAGAAGGGATCAAAAAGTTATCACAAAAAAAGAGAGCAATATGCTCTCTTTTTTATAAAATGAAAAAGACGTCCACGCAGGACGTCTTTGATGCGTTTGTGGCGGGGACCGTGTGACCACATTCACACGTTTAGCTCGAAAGCATGTCCTTCGACTTACACAAATTAGCTCATCGCTTTATTAATATAACATCCGCCATAGAAAAAAGCAATCAATTTTTAAATAGTTTTTTCTATTTATACATATTTCGCAAGAATCCACAAAATAATATGCATGCGTAGCTATTCAATCTCTCCATTTTTAGTCTATTTTATCCCTTATTCGAATACACTAATAGACCAACCTATGCGCAGTTTTTGAAAAAGGATGTGAATAGCTTGTTTCAAATCACTGATTTCCCTGAATTTTCATGGTCGTACTCTAGGCATAAAATGATCACACAGTGCAAACGAAAGTATGCATATCATTATTATGTCTCACACAACGGATGGCTCGACAGCGCTTCTGCACAGTCTCAAAGCGCTTATCGTTTAAAAAAGGTTTCTACTTTATCTATGTACGCAGGACAAGCCGTCCGTCAAGTGATTACAGAAGCCATTTCTGACTATACATCTACACAGCTTGTCCCGGATGAACAAAATTTAGTGAAGAAAGTGCAGCAGCTACTAAATAACGCACTGCGTGACTCTACTGACTACGGAGAGCTTTGGTATCATAAGCCCGCTCAGTATAAAATGCTTTTAGAATTCTACGAAAATGGCTATATTTCTAAAAAAGATCTTAAAGACATGCACACACGGGTACAAATTTGTATACATCACTTTTTGCAAAGTAAATCGTTTTGCGACATGGTATCTTTACCTTTAGAAGTAGAGTCTCATCAGTCATTTCGTTCTATAAATGTGTATGATCATAAAGTATATGCTCCCTTCCATTCTCTTTTTAAGCATACAAATACAGAAGAATTTACGATTGTTGATTGGAAAACGAGTAAACAAACAAAAGATGATTTGTTTCAACTGGCGATATACGCCCTCTACGTGCTAGCCGAATACAATATTTCCGTTGATGGGATAAAAGTCCGAAACGAATACTTGCTTTCGGGCAGTTCGCGTACGTATCAGCTTACCCTTCACGAAATTGAAGCTGTTCTTCGGCAAGTTGATACAAGCATTGATTATATGAAAACTTTTTTGGAAGACTCAGAGGTAAATCAGCCTCTTCCGCTTGAGCATTTTCCTAAAGCAGATACGCCTGCCTCCTGTCACGGGTGTGCATTTAAAGAATTGTGCCAAACGGGATAAAAAACAGCTGAAGATGATTTATATTTTTTGCTAAACTTTTTTATTGTCAAAAGAACCTTTACTAGCATATAATTTGCATTAAGGAAACATTTTATACTTCATATAAAAAAATTAGCTTGGGCTATTTATTGTTCATCAAAGAAAGGAGCACTAGACATGAAAGATCAAAACGGCAGTAAAGCATTATCAGCTATGCAGCTAAGTGCTCAAGACGTATTGTCGGGTAAAACAAAAGGAATTAAGCGATTATTACCTTTCTTAGGGCCTGCCTTTATCGCAGCGGTTGCTTATATTGACCCAGGTAATTTTGCTACTAACATCGCAGCAGGCTCTCAATACGGATACATGTTGCTTTGGGTTGTATTAATTTCTAACTTAATGGCTGTCTTAATTCAATCGTTATCAGCTAAATTAGGTATTGCAACAGGCTTGAATTTACCCGAGATAGCACAGGAACACTTCCCGTCCTTCGTTTCTTTTGGGCTTTGGATCCAAGGGGAATTAGTCATTATGGCGACGGATTTAGCAGAATTTATTGGGGCTGCTCTTGGAATTTATTTATTATTTCATATTCCTTTGTTCCCAGCTGCACTCATCGCAGCGGTAGGTTCTTTTGCTATTTTAGAGTTACAAAGACGAGGTGTTCGACTGCTAGAAGCAGCGATTGCGGCAATGGTTTTTATTGTGGTATTAGCTTTTGGGACTCAAATGTTTCTTGCGCATCCAGACGGCGCAAGTGTTGTCCAGGGCTTATTTGTCCCTCAGTTTCACGGGACAGACAGCGTGCTGTTAGCTTCTGGGATTTTAGGTGCTACAGTTATGCCGCACGCGATTTATTTGCACTCAGCTCTTACGCAGCGCCGCGTGGTAGGAACTACAGAATCGGAGAAAAAAGCGATTTTCCGCTTTGAATTTATCGATATTGTGATTGCCATGATTATCGCTGGTGCAATTAATGCAAGCATGCTGATTGTCGCAGCCGCTCTATTCTTTAAAAACGGACTAAACGTGCAAGATTTGGACGTGGCTTTTACACAATTTGAACATTTAATTGGTCCTTTTGCAGCTATTGCGTTCGGTGTTGGATTATTATCTTCAGGACTTTCAAGTTCTTCGGTCGGAACAATGTCTGGAGATGTCATCATGCAAGGATTTATTAAACGCAGAATTCCTTTATATCTTCGTCGTTTCATTACAATTATTCCGCCGCTTTTGATTATCGGACTTGGCGTAAATCCAACAAGTGCACTAGTTGTCAGTCAAGTTATTTTATCGTTCGGAATTGCATTTGCGCTTGTACCTCTTATCATGTTTACAAGTAATAAAAAAATCATGGGCGGGTTGGTTAATCATAAAGCAACAACTACTGTAGCTTGGGTGATAGCTGCATTAGTCATTTGTTTAAATATCTTTTTGATTTATCAAACGTTAGCATAGTAAATAAATCAAACTTTCAAGAAAAAACAAAAAAGAGACCCTGAAAAGTTAGATATAGTCTAACAATTGGGTCTCTTTTTTATTATTTTTTTATTAAACGATAGTAAAAATGAAGTAGACGAGAGTTCCAATAATGGCCGACAGTACTAAGCAACCCAGTGGATATAAATAAGAATAGTTTTCTTTACGGATTGAAAGAAGGCGATCCACAATAAAAATAAGAATGACGCCCAACATTCCGAATTCAAACATTAATAACCCAAAAATGGCGTGAAATATGAATGACATGATAAAATCAATTTTTTTACTACGGTCTTTTACAAAAGCACTGACTAATAAATCAACGATAACCGTGCCTAACGTCCCCATTATTAAAAAGAAGGGTGTAAAAAATAAAAGGTATAAAGGAAATAATTCGCTGAAATGCGAACTGTTTTTCTTTATAGTAAAATTGGGAATTGACTCTTTTATCCCTGGTATAAAACAAAAAAGCAAAGCAAAAAGAAAGGCAGCTATGATAGCCGCTGATAGTTTTCTATTTAAATGCATGTTTATTTTTTTATTACTGAATTCAGTATTTGTTTTTGTATGTTTATGATTCATATGTCTTTAACGTGATGTACGCACCTTTTCCTTTCTCGTAACTTTTTATCCACATTTTATGTCCAACTTTTGTTACCAGCACTTACAATGATACACGTTCTTTTTAAAATTGACTACATTAACACGTTTAATGTCTACTTTCTTTTTCTATAAAACAAAAGACAGGCGTTTTTTCTATATGTAATTAATACTCTTGTTTAGCTCCTTTAACAGGATAAAATTGTGCATCCGTTGTGAAACATAATATTGACCGTGTTTTGATTGTTCGCCAAACGCTAATCGATCATCGGTTTCATCTTCTGTCGCTACCCTGCTTACAGGCGCCATCGTTTCATCTGTTGCTGAAATGGTGTCTGCTCCAGGGGCATGTTTAGGTTGAGGGTTTTTGTAAGTGACGTGCGTATCGCCTTGTTTGTCTTCACAAGCGGCGAGACTTGTGAACAAAACAGCCGCTACAAGGCTTCTGGTAACTATTTTCTTCATGTTATTCCTCCAATGACTAGTCTATATACTATGCTACATGGTATTTATCTGGGAATCGAGGATAAGATTGGTTTACTATGCAGGAAGAAGAAAAAGTGACTGAAGTCAGTGAGATTTGGAACGGATATAGGACTTTCAGAGACTTTTGTTCTTGTTTTTACAACAAAAAAAGAGACGATTTACGCCTCTTTTTGTTTGTTCGTATTACGAATTTAGTTCATCTAAAATTGAATGCAGTTCACTTAAATGGGTAATTTCATAAGTAGGAATGACTTCATTTCGCTCTTTATCGTGACGATTAATCCATACAGATTTCATTCCAACGCGAGAAGAACCCAGTATATCTGTCATTAAATTATCTCCAACCATGATCGCTTCATCTTTCTTTAAATCCATAAGTGATAAAGCATGGTCGAAAATAGATGGATCAGGCTTACCCTGGCCAAATGCCCCTGAAATCACAATCTCATCAAAATATGGAACTAGTTCTGATGTAATATCTAATTTGGTATTTTGTAAGTCAGGTGAACCGTTTGTTAACAGCAGCAGCTTGTACTTTCCTTTTAATTGATCAAGCACTTCAAACGTTTCTTCGTATACAAACGGTGTTTTGCGGCGCTCTAAAGGAAAACGTTCAGCTAATTCCGCTCCAAAAGCATCGTCGTGAATTCCTAGAGCACGAAGGCCTCGAGTCCAAGCTTCTTTGCGATAAGTAGGAACAATATCTTTCATTTTGCGGAATTCATCATGATCGTCTAAAAAATTTCCCCATAACCCTTCAAATGGATTAATGCCAATCATTTGCGTAAATTCATAGGTTTCATACGAAGCATATAATTCTCTTGCTTCCTTACGCACCGCTTCTTCTAGTTCTTCAGGTTTTAGATTATATTTTTCACTTGCATATGTACATGTTGCAACGAATGCTTCTTTTACGCTTTTTTGATCCCAAAGTAGCGTGTCATCTAGGTCGAAAAAAACCGCTTTAATCATGGATGTGTGTACCCCCTACTGTTTTTGAAAAAGTTTAACTATTCTTACACTAGATTACAAGGATACACACAATAAGTCTAGTGTATTTGCAATTTATTGTGTAAATTTATTTTTATAAAGGATCACCTTTACAAACAAATTTACAGAAATAAAAACAGCTGATATAATCACAGCAGGTATATATGCAGGAGGTTTTATATGGAATCGTTAGAAGAAATATTCGGCATTCCCACCGTTCGTACAAGTAAGCGCTTAAGCAGAGTCGTTGCCGCACACTTACGTCCTTTTGGGATTACGCCAGAACAGTGGACCGTTTTAAAGCGCGTATCAGAAGCTGAATATAGTACACAGAAGCAATTAGCTGAGCGAGCAGATAAAGATCAAGCGACGCTGACTAAAATTTTAGATTTACTAGAAAAACAAAATTGGATTCAGCGTGTTAGAAATCCAGAAGATCGCCGCTCGTTTTTTATTCAAATAACAGAAGACGGCCTGCGTTTAAAAACAGAAGTGACGCCTGCTGTAGAACAGGTATTTTCCGAATTAACGTCTCAGCTAAACGAGCAGCAGGTAAAGATTTATACCGACACTTTACAAAAACTTGAATTCCGCGCCGAACAATTGCTTCAAGACGCAGAAAACCTGCGTTAAATACCCAAAACCCCACAGGTAACATTCTGCGGGGTTTTATACGTAGTTGGCAATACATAATACTTCTTTAATTTTTGAAATCACTTGTTTGGTTTCATCTGTTAAAGAGGTGAATTTAAACGCGATGGATTCTGCATTTGGATTAATGAAGGGTTCTTTATTTGTGTCTTTGCGGTAGTCTTCAATTTGTTCTAAACAATATTTTAAAATAAACGACAAGTTTGCACGTCGAAATCTCAAACTGACGGTAGAAGGCCATCTTTTTTGAAACTGATTGCTCCCTTCATATTGAATCGCTCCGATGTAGCGTTCTCCGGATAAAAAAGATTCTTTACTTCGATATAGCTGAACGGTTTGGGCTGTTCCGCTCCAGTCAATATAAATACCTGCTGTTTCACAAACTTCGTATATGTAATGAAAAAGCTCCGTTACTTCTCCGAAATGGTAGTGAAGCGGATGTTTAGCCGTCATAGGTAGCTCCCTCCTTTATCGACTTTCTACCATTATATTGTAGGAAAAGTAACTTATTCATTTATACAACTTATTTCATACGCATGAGCAGTAAAAATGAAAATATATATTTTTTAGTTTACATAAAAATATTATAAGTAATTAGCGATAGCCCGACTTTCGAAACGCGTCGTATACCGTATCCTCTTGAAGTTTTTCAAGATAAACGTTCGTTGTAGCAATAGAAGAATGCCCCACTACTTGTTTCACAACCGCAAGCGGAACGTCATTAGCTAAACTGTTTGTAATAAAGGTATGACGAAACCAATGAGGAGAAATAGACGCGTTTCCTTTTACTTTATAAACAGCTGACTTAATCGTTCGATACAATGTTGTATAGGATAATCGCTTCTTTTCGCCGGTACGATAATACTCTTTAATAGAGTAAAAAAGCGGTTCAGTGTCAAAAGGACTTAGTTCGGTGCTTTCGTTTAACGCTTGCCGATAAGTGAAAAGTGTTTCTTTCACATCATCAAACACGGGAATAGTGCGTTCTTTTTTTCCTTTACCAATCACATCTACAACCAAATTTCCGCGGCGGTCTTCGCGGAAGCTTCCCCAATTTAAACTTAGCAGTTCACTTGAACGCATTCCACTCATATACAAAAGCATTCCCATTAAGCGGTTGCGCGCTTTAAATTCCTTTTCATGCTGGCGAATGCGCACGACGGATTCTAACGCATTTACAATTACCTGTGCTTCGCGATCGGTTAGCTCTCGGTATTCGGTACGATTTTGTTTTTCCTTATCACTGTAATGTCCTTTTGCGATAGATGGTTTTTCAATCCACGTCGTATACAGCGAAGGATAAAAATGAGTAGCGTGTCCAAACTCTAGCATTCTTCTAAAAAATTCTAGTTTTCTTGCAGCGGTGCGATTGGCATATTGATTCATCATTTCTTCATTAAATAATTTGACTTCCATAAATCCAATCGATTTTAATGTAATCTCTCGTTCATAAAAAAAAGACAGAATCGTTTTCATGTCTTGATTGTAAGATCTGATCGTATGAGGAGAAAGTGATTTTTTGATAATACGCATTGAAAAAAAGAGCTGAATAAATTCTTCATCTGAAACGTGCTTTAAATTCAAGTTGTTATCTTCATCTAACAGCTCTGCCTCTTCCCACTGCTCTTTTAGCTGGCGAAACGAATTTTCCGCAGGCGATAATTCAAATTCTTCCATTTCAACCCTCCTAATTACCACAAATAAATGAATACCTTTTAAATGATCCAAAATGGTATATAACGAGTTTTTATCAAACTGCAACAAATACCATTAAAATTTTTCAAAAACCTCTCAAAACTCAATTTAGAAAGCCGTTTTTTAAAGATTTTAATAAAAACATCCATTATATGTAAAATAAATTCTATTTTCTGCTTATTACTCTACTTTATCATATGAACGCTTGATAAGGAAGAGTTATCTTGCGTTAGTTAACTAAAGGATTCTATTTGTGTTATACAGTAGAACACTATTAGAAGTTTAAGCGGTACTGACTTTGGATAATCAGTAAATTAGATTGACGTCCTCAAAGGAGCCTCTTTACAAATAAAAACATCACGCTTGGCGTGATGTTTTTTAAAGTGATTCAATTTTAGTCAGGTGCAGCTGTTTGTTGCTGTAAGAAACGGTATACGTTCGGTAATACTCTTTTTCTTGACTTTGACCGTTCGTTGTAATGGAAATGACTTCTTTCGTTTGGATTGTATAGACCGCTTCGTCCTCTTCTTCACTCACAGATTCCACGTCTAATACCGAATAATCAACGAGTTCTTCTCGAATGTCTCTTTCATACAGCATTTTCACAAGTTGCTTTTGATCATTCCATAAAACACTATCCCGCTGGATATAAGGCTGTACGTGTTCAAATTTATTCGTGTTAATGGACTTTGTTAAATCTTGCAAATAATGTTCAATAAAAATATCTGCTGTTTCTTGATCAACCTTTTGGATGTTTTTAAAATTAAAATCTTTTTCATCCTTCTCTTCTTTTTCTTTTTCACCTTCGGTAAAATCGTCGATTCGCTGAGAGCTGATTTTGCTGATGGCATATTTTTTATTGTTCTCTTTAAAAATCAAAATTTCTTCCTTTTCCCCTTTTTCATTTGTACGAGTGGTTTCACCTTGGTATGAAATATCACTCGAAGGATTAATTGACTTTACGTATTCGATATATTCATCGGCCGTAATGTTCAGGTATTTTTGATGATAGGTAACTTCATCCCATTCATTTAACTTCCAGTGCTTATTAACGTATTTAAAATTCATGTAAATGGTCAGGCCGCCGCTTCCTTCTTTACTAATTGGCTCAATGGCTGATACTGAAAATTGTCCAGCGTGGTTGTTAATAAGTTCAAAGCGAATAAGGTGAGTTACATCAGGAAAAAAGCTCATATTACATTCTTTGCAGTAATAGTTAGTAGAGATACTTTTTAACTTTGTTGCAATTAAAGACGATGTCGCATATGGCGTTAGCGCTTTTTTTAATGTTTCATACTCAGCAGGGTTAGATTCATTTTCCCATTCATACTCTTCACCCAATTCTTTATAGGTACTTGAAATTTTGTTCATCGTCTCAACCGCAGTTTTTTCTGCTTTTTTTTCTGATACAAGATCAGGTGGAAGAGAGGACTTAGCTTGATCTTTTGGGATCACTTCATCTGAGGAAGGTTCGGTTGGTTTGGATAACTTAACTGTTTCTTTTTCTTCACAGGCTGTCAAAACCATTAGCAGCAGTAGAACGAATGCAATCGTCCATTTTTTATGCATAAGGTGTCCTCCTCAATGCCGAATTTAGTCTGTTTTAAAAATGATCTTTAATTCTCAAACGTATCGAGCACGTAATCACCGCTTGGAATTCCCCACTTTGCCTTTTTATTTTGATCTGTTTTAGCAAGTAATGAAATCGAATTTTCTTTGAGCGTAATGACAATTGTTCCTTTATTTCCTTGTCCATCATTTTCATATTCAATGGCTGCTTGGTTATTTTCAAAGCGAATATTTTTTTGTTCAACGGTTGACACGCGGATTTTGCTAGGTGGCTGGTACGAATTTATTTTAATCGTTGCTTCCGAGTTGGATGTAGCAAGAAATTGAATGATAGGAGATCCGTTATCATTGCCAGTGGTCCATTTTCCATCGTAGTCGTGTAAATCTGTTGTTTGTGTAGTGGGAGTTTCAGTGCTTGCATTTGGTTTAGATGAAAAGTCAAATGGTTCTACACTGGATAACTTTAACGTATCGTTTTGATAAACGGCTGTATAAAGGCGGTCACAAATTTTAGTATAAGGATCTTTACCCGGCTGCTTTAATAAGCTTTCTTCGTGGGTTTGTATTTTGAACACATGGTTAGGTTCTTCATACCAATTGACAATATGAAACGTTTGCTTCTTCTGCTCGATGCCTTGGCGTGTGAAATTTTCAACAAGAAGGTTCTGCTCTTTATAAAAAGAACTGTCTGTTTTCAAAAAAGCTTTTAGATCATCAAAGGAGTTTTGATCAACTGCTTTTCCAAACGCTGAAAAGTAATCAGTCATCCACGCTGTAATAAATTTTCCGGTTATTGCTTCTTTATCTAAATCAATCGATTGAATGCTTTCTACCTGTGTTTTTGGTTCATTTAGTACTTTTTTTGCATCTTTTTCTACTATCATGGTATTTCCGTCTTTTATTGTCTCTTCTTGCTGACAGGCTGATAACAGAATAGATGAAACAACCGTGATAATGATTGTATTACGTTTGTTCATCATAATTGCCCCTTCTTTATCTAATATAAATGTATGTATATTCTTCCAACAAACAGACCTAGTATATCATTCTACAAAAAAACGCTCAACCCTTTAATTTCACAAGAAAAACGGCTTGCCTTTACAGCGAGCCGTTTTTTTCCTATTTAATTGATGCTTCTTGATACGAATTGGCTCCTTCTTTTTTGAGCTGTCTAGAACCATAAAAGACATAGTAAATAATTGAAAGAAGGAAAATTCCAAGAATCACATACATTAAAGGTAGAGAAACGCCAAACAACATTAAACTTGTTGTAAGCACACTGTATTTTATAATGCTGTATAAGCACAGAATCCCTAATACTAAGGCAATGCTTGGCACTACCGGGTAATTTACTTTAAAAGGACGAGACAAGTTAGGTTCTTTTTTGCGTAAAATAAAAAGAGAAACTAAACTGATGCAGTACATCATCATTGCTCCGAATACAGATAAGATAATAAGGGCATTGGCAAACGTGGCAGATCCTGCACAAATCACACCGATTGCTCCCGGAATCAACAAACCACCGACAGGAACTCCTTTTTTATTCGTTTTAGCAAGAAATTTAGGGAAGTAACCATCTCGTGCAAGCGCATAGGTTTGTCTTGAAAATCCCATGATGATTCCATTTAAACTAGCAATCAATCCGAATAGCCCGATAATAGCAACAACGGTTGAAATGCCGTTTCCGTATACAGAAGACAGTGCCTGTGGAAGTGGATAATCAGCTAGCTTTCCGCTTCCTCCGCCAAGTCCTGCTGTTACAAATAGTGTAAACAACGTTGCGGTTGCAAGAGTAATAATCGCTCCAATAAATCCTTTAGGAATGTTTTTCTTAGGGTTTTCCACTTCTTCCGCTGCCATTGCTCCGCCTTCTATTGCAAGATAGAACCAAACAGCGAATGGAATAGCCGCTAGTACCCCTGTTGGCCCGTTAATAAATGAATGATCGTTGAAAATATTTGATGTTTGTACATGAGGCAAACCAGCTACATAAAAAATAGATAAACCAATTAGTGCAACAATGGTAGCTGTAAGCTCAATCACCGCTACTTCTTTTACCCCGATTAAATTTAGTAAAACAAAGAAAATAAAGGCACCTACCGTTGCATATACAGGGTTAAAGGCTGGGATAAGAAAGTGCAGGTATGCTCCTGTTGATACCGCAATAGCAGGAGGAGCAAAAATAAATTCAAGCAAGCATGCAATTCCGGCGATATATCCGCCAAAAGGTCCAAGTGCTCTTCTTGCATAAGCTGAAGGTCCACCAGCTTGCGGGATAGATGTTGAAAGCTCTGCATAGCTGAACATAAACGTTGTGTAAAACACCGTTACAATTAAGGTTGCAATTGCAAGTCCGATAATCCCGCCTTGTTCAAACCCGTAGTTCCACCCAAAGTATTGTCCTGAAATAACCATACCAACTGAAATAGCCCATAAATGAATAGGTTTTAATTGTTTTTGTAACGCCATACGTTCTCCTCCTTTTGATGTTTAGACAATAAGATGTACACCGCTTGTTTGCTGCTTAATCATTTTGTCAATCATGGTACCGATATGTGCGGCTGCCTCAATAGGAGGCGTTCCTCTTTTATGAATATTAGAAATAACCATACGATCAGACTCTTTTTTGCCTTTGCTAGGTTCATAGCACATGTAAGCACTCATGGATTCAGCACTGACCAGCCCAGGTCGCTCTCCAATCAATAGCACAAGTGCTTTTGGCTTTATGATTTCACCAATTTCATCCATACATGCAACTCGTCCTCCTTTTACAAAAAACGAAGTCCCGATACGAAGTCCATATGACTCCAGTGAATCAATTAAAGCAGGATACACGTCGCTCATGTTTTCTTCAATTGCCTTAGCGCTCAGTCCATCTGATACCACTACTTGTACATCAGGCTGTGGCACGCAGTTTTTTAAAATCTCTTTCTTAGCGTCATCTGCTAATAACCTCCCTTGATCCGGCCGTTTTAAATAATGTTCTTTTGACTCCGCGCGTGTATTCACAGAAAAAAGGTTAAACTCAGATAGAATATCTTCTGAAACTGAGCCGTATACAGAGTCTACGGCTGCGGCATGATCTGTGCGAAAAGATAAAACGTCTTTTGTTAGCGGCCTTGTTCCCGTACGACCAACACCTATGCGGGCAGGGGTAAATTGTTTAAGTGTTTCAAGCGGATCGCGATTTGACTTTGGTATCATAGTAAGCACCTTCCTTAAATCAAATTCATAAAAATAGTTGGGTCTCCAGCTCTTGATGTGAAGCGTCCGTTTTCCATAATACGCTGATCTTCAAGCCATTTTTGAAATAACGGCGTTGGGGTACGGCCAAGTACATTGCGCACGGTTGCGATATCATGATAACTAAGAGACTGATAGTTTAGCATGCAGTCATCAGCCATGGGCACTCCTATTACAAAGTGCACCCCAGCTGTTCCTAGAAGCATACTTAAATTATCCATATCGTTTTGATCAGCATCCATGTGGTTGGTGTAACATACGTCTACTCCCATAGGCAAGCCGTGCATTTTTCCCATAAAGTGATCTTCTAACCCAGCCCTTAGAACTTGTTTGCTGTTATATAAATATTCAGGTCCAATAAATCCAACAACCGTGTTAACTAAGAAAGGCTTGTAGTGGCGAGCTAAGCCGTAGCATCTAGCTTCGAGCGTTACTTGATCAATATTATAGTGGGCTTCTGCTGACAGTTCAGAACCTTGTCCTGTTTCAAAATACCAGCGGTTCGGACCTTTTGCTGTCCCTTTTTCATGAATTAACGCTGTCGCTTCATCGAGCATAGACAGTGAAATCCCAAATGAATCATTACCAGCTTCTGTGCCTGCTAAACTTTGGAAAATCAAGTCAGCAGCTGCTCCTTTTTCGATTGCTCTCATTTGACTCGTCACATGTGATAATACACAGTTTTGAGTAGGAATTGACCATTCGTTGATTATATTTTTTGTTTCATTTAAAAGCGCGTAGATATTATCCGTTGTATCAATAACAGGGTTAATTCCGATAACCGCATCTCCAATTCCATAGCTTAACGCTTCGTAGAGAGATGCTCTCATTCCTTTTAAGTTATCTGAAGGATGATTAGGCTGGGCTCTTGAAGCCAATACGCCTTTTTGACCGATAGTCGTTTGACAAGTAGTTTGCACTTCTATCTTGGCAGCTCCTTGAATTAAATCTAAATTGGACATAATTTTAGTAGCTGCCGCAATCATTTCGCTGTTTAATCCCTTGCTAAGCGCAAGAAGGTCTTCTCCGGTATGCTCATCAGATAAGATGTATTCTCTTAACTCCCCTACTGTCCAATTTTTAATAATGTCGTAAACCGATGAATCAATCTGACTTTCGATTAATGCCGAGACGTTGTCTTCATCTGCGCTTAGCAGCGGGTAATTTCGAATATCAGCAAGTGTGATATCAGCTAGCACTTGTTTGGCTGCCATTCGTTCTTTCATTGACTCAGCGCTAACTCCTGCGAGCTGATCTCCAGAACGTTCTTCGTTTGCTTTGGCCATAATTTCTTTCAAGCTATAAAATGAAAATGTTTCTCCTAACAACCGGGTAGTTTTAAACATCTTTTCCTCCTTGTATGTTCAGTTGATTATGATGAAAAAGCGAGTGTTTTAATCGAAACAGAGATTGCCTCTCCAGCTACGGGTAACCCTAGATCGATATAATCTCCGTGGGTAAAGTCAATTTGATCTAAACAAATAATTTCTAATTCGTTCTCCTGTTTGGCTAGTGCTTGTCCTAAAGCTTTAGCAATATCCTGCTCGCATAAAACAACGAGGCACTTAGCTCCTTTAAAACAAGCACCAAATTCAGCGCTTATTACTTTTGCTAATTCTTGCAGCATTCTATAGCTGCAGTAAGGGAAATGAGATAAAGCAATAGCAACGGGAGGATCTTCTGCGCTGAAAACAGTTGAAGCCTGCATACATGCCGTTCGAGCTCTTTCTTGAAACAGCTGCGGATTCCACTCCTCCTCTTGCTGTACGGGTATCTCTATAATCGGAATATTTTTTAGCGGCAGCCGCTTTGATTTAATGTATACGGTTGATCCGCTAACTTCTGTATTTTGCATACCAGCTCCAATGACAGTGGCTCGCGTTGTTTCAGCGGCTTGAGATACCTGTATGGCTTGAAACTGATAAGCTAGCAGCGGACCAATGTCTCCGTGTATGGCCACTTCCTTCACTGTTTTTGGTTTCTCCTTCTCTATCATGGCTCCTACTCCTCCCGAGACCATGATTGTCTCTGGCCGAGTAGAAGATCTTGTATGAGGGGAAACGAGCAGCAAAGAGGTTTGCTTCAGTGCGCTCACATAATCCACGGTTTCTTTAGCTAGCAATTTGCAAATAGACGAGAGTTTTTCAAATGTTGCTTTTTCGCCTTCTTGAAGCATCAGAGAATTATTTTTTAAAAATTCAGTTAAATAAGACGAAACGTAGGTAACAATACCATCTTCGTTTAGTCGAATTAATCTTCCGCCTACATGCAGGGTAAACGTTTCAATCACTTTTCCATTTTGACATAAGGCGATGTTAGCAGTGCCTCCACCTACATCAATATTGGCAATCACTTTATTGGTTTCAGCAGAATGTTCGATTGCTCCCGATCCTTTTGCCGCTAACATTCCTTCTAAGTCAGCACCAGCTGTTGCAACAACAAAATTCCCAGCGTGTTCAGCTAGATAGTGAACGATACTCTCTGCATTTTGCTTCCGAGCCGTTTCTCCTGTGATGATCACAGCACCCGCCTCCACTTGATCTAAGGAGATCCCTGCTTTTTTGTACTCTTTTTCTAGTAATAGCGTTAACCTTCGAACATCGATTTCCACCTCGTTTACCATAGGTGTTGTATAGATGGAACTTGCATACGTTACGCGACGATCAATAATTTGACAGCCTGGCAGCGTAAACTGATTTTGTTGATTTGCTATTAACAGTTTGCTTACAATCAGTTTTGTTGTGCTTGTTCCAATATCTAAACCTATGCTCGTGATCCATTTCTGTAGCATACGATCAATCCTTTATCTCGTTTGAATATGTTGACTATCATAAAACAGTTTTTTGAATATTTCACTAACTATGTTATCAAACCTGACACACTTTTGTGTAAACAAAGGTGACAAATAAGAAAAAAGACTAAATCTTGGCAGATTTAGTCTTTTTTCTTATGATGAGTGTGATTTAGTTACAATCATTCTTGATGCCGATGGGATTAACAGTGAAAGGATAATTAGACATGATAGCAACGACCCAATCATCGAAATCCCATTCATGGAGAAAGAATACCATAGAACAGGCATTCCTTTTGGTGCAGCAAATCCCCAAAATATTAAACCTGCAATAAAATGGCAAAAATAACGAGCAAAACTTCCTATAATTAAAGATAAGATAATAAAAAAGAAAGCTTTTGATCTTTGATTATTAGCTAAATATCCTTTAATAGAACTAGAGAAAATCCCGCCAAATCCAATAAAGGTAACAGCGATAATATACTCTATAAAAGCTTGCAACGGGGTTAAAATATACGCATTTCCTAAAGCTAGTTGTAATATTCCCCATAGAAATCCAGATAAAGCTCCTCCTTTAACTCCCCATCGAAAACACATAATAAAGATAGGAACCATAGAGAACGAAATGCTTACACCTATTGCAATTTTTATAGAAGGTAAAAGATCAATCAAAAAAGCCAATGCTGCAAAAATAGCTATTTCAATTTTAGCCTGTAAAGGTAATGCTTTATTCACGTTTCTCACTCCTGTTTTTGAATCATTCATATCAAACGGTTTACACAGGAGTAAGCAAATATATGCTACTATTCCCACATTCCTACGCTAGCGTTAACTAACAGGTTCGAAGGGTCTGAACATTTCGTTCACTCTCAGCACGGCGGCTCCCCCTGTGGTACGTTTGGATATTTATGTAGTATAAAGACAATGTTTATTATACCATACGTAACAAAATAGATTCGAGAGATTTCAAAGATGTTTCTATTTTCTGAATCTATTTTTATAATGACAATCGTTTTAGTATTTGTTATACTTCTTTTATGTCAATTGAATATAAAAAACCCTCATCCTAATCGATGAGGTAGAGGTCGCAGTTTTTAATAGTAAAGTAACGGAAATGCAGAGAACATTGAGGATGTTGCTTGAAAGGAAAAATTGCCGAAGTTTAAATCACTTCTCGGTTGATTTAAGCTGGGGCTGTCTCCGAACAGGAACAGAACTGTCACATCATGCGAGTGATGTGAAGAGCTATCTTCACGGAAGGTTGACGCGGTTTTCAGATTTAAAAGCGCGCACATATACTGCGGGCTTTTTTTATGTTATCCCGTCTCTTTCCGTACATTCGAAAGGAGTATTTATCTATGCAAGAGCAGCAAGAATTAAAACGTGGGTTGAAATCTCGCCACTTAACGATGATTTCATTAGGAGGAGCCATCGGAACCGGCTTATTCCTAGCAAGTGGTGGAGCAATTCACACAGCAGGACCTGGGGGAGCGCTTTTAGCTTACGCTATTATTGGCGTAATGGTTTACTTTTTGATGACCAGTCTAGCAGAGCTCGCAGCTTATATGCCTGAAGCTGGTTCATTTAGTACGTATGCGTCTCGTTTTGTAGATCCATCCTTTGGTTTCGCTCTCGGCTGGAACTACTGGTATAACTGGGCTATTACGATTGCAGCTGAATTATCTGCTGGAGCCCTTATTATGAAATTTTGGTTCCCGAACTCTTCTTCTATTTTATGGAGTGCCCTGTTTTTATTAATTATGTTTGGGCTTAACTACCTTTCTGTAAAAGGATTTGGTGAATCTGAATTTTGGTTTTCGTTAATTAAAGTAATAACGGTTATTATCTTTTTAGTTATTGGTATTATGATGATTTTTGGTATCTTTAACAATGAAGCACCAGGTTTTAAAAACTTCACGCTTGGTGATGGACCGATTCACGGTGGATTCTTCACTGTACTAGGTATCTTTATGGCAGCTGGTTTTTCATTCCAAGGAACAGAGTTGCTTGGAGTCGCAGCTGGAGAAAGTGAAGATCCGGAAAAAACGGTTCCTCGCGCAGTTAAACAAGTCTTCTGGCGCATCTTGTTATTTTATATTTTAGCTATTTTTGTTATTGGAATGCTTATTCCATACACAGCGAATTCATTAGCAAGTGATGACGTGCGAGTAAGTCCGTTTACTTTAATATTCGAACGAGCAGGTCTGGCGTTTGCAGCATCAGCGATTAATGCCGTTATTTTAACAGCTGTTTTATCTGCTGGTAACTCAGGAATGTATGCTTCTACGCGTATGCTGTGGAACTTAGCGAAAGATGGAAAAGCACCAAGGTTCTTAGCAAAAGTGAATAAACGAGGCGTTCCAGTTAATGCCTTAATCGCAACGGCACTTGTCGGTACACTTGCATTTGGTGCTTCATTTTTTGGAGACGGTGCGGTATATACGTGGTTACTTAACGCTTCTGGTATGTCTGGTTTTATTGCTTGGTTAGGAATTGCGATCAGCCACTATCGTTTTAGAAGAGCATTTGTTGCTCAAGGTCATGATTTGAGTGAACTTCCATATCATGCAAAACTTTTCCCATTTGGCCCTATCTTTGCCTTTATTTTATGTGCCGTTGTTATTTTAGGCCAAAACTATTCGGCGTTTATGGGTGACTCGATTGACTGGTACGGTGTACTTGTTTCTTATATCGGACTTCCTTTATTCTTAATTGTTTGGTTAGGATACAAATGGACGAAAAAGTCGAAGCTTATCCCGTTAAAAGAATGTCAAGTAACAGTGAAAAAATACGAATAAAAAAAGCTCTCTATTCTTTTGAATAGAGAGCTTTTTTTATATGAGCTGATCGGCAAAATGAAGAGATATATAAGCGGATTGGTTTTTCATAACAAGCATATAACCTTTGAGGGGACGGTTATAGTAATCAGCAGCTTCGATATAATAAATACGCTGAATTAACCTGCTTAAATGAGTTGCAAAAGATGGAAGTTGGTGATTAGGAATGGTTTGGATGTAGTCTATGATTTCTTGTTTAGTTTGAAGGCCTGAACGGGTACATTCTAACAGATGAAAAAGCGGATCTGCTGCTATAGTAGATAGTTCAGAATTGTGTTTGATTCTATTCAGCTGGATATGCAGTTCATTTTGGGACCATTTTTTCGGCACAGCTCTTAGATGTTGATATTGAAAATGTGTACTCATGATAGCTAACACCTTTCGTATTAAAATAATAAAACAACTTATTATTTTAATAACCTTTACACATGAAACTAAAACGTTACAATGTGTAAAGGTGTCATACATCTTATAAAATAAGCTGATAAAAAAGTACATCTTGCCACTGATCAAATTTCCAGCCCACTTCTTTAAACTCTCCGCAAAATGTAAAATTAAATTGCTCATGCATTTTGATACTGATATCATTCCCTTTTGTAATTCCTGAAATGACAACGTGATGGTCGAGCTCTTTAGCTAATTCCAAAATGCGCTTCATAAGCTGTTTCCCAATACCATGCCCTTGTTGATTTTTATCAATATAAATCGATAGCTCTACTGTTTGAATGTACGCTTCTTTATCTCGATACGAGGAAAGCGAAGCATAGCCCGCTACTACTCCATCTTTTTCCGCGACAATAAGTGGAAAAAGTTCATTGCTAATATGATTATTAAACCAGCCCCTTCTTTGTTCTACTGTTACAGGCGTTAAGTCAAAAGTAGCAGCACTTGTTTGAACGGATTGATTATAAATTTCAACAAGCATAGGTAAATCTTCTTCTTTAGCATAACGAATGATCATATGTACAAACTCCTTATAGTATAGAATTATCTTTATTTTACTTCTTTTAAGAAACATAATCTACATAAAAAACCGATGTGCGCATGCACATCGGTTATTGGTTTTGGGCATATTGAAAGGTTTGAAGGACTTGAAGAGTCTCTTTTGTAGAAACGACCGTTGCAAACTCTCCGTGCAAGGAAGACAGTGCGAATGTATGTACATCTTCTGCAAGAAGTCTGGTTTTTCCATCGTAGGACATACAATCAAAACAGGCCGTTGCATCGTTCACAACATACGTCCTATACCCTAGATTTCCAGCCATGCGCGCAGTCGTAGAGACGCAGTGATTAGTAGTTAGTCCTATTAAGATAAGCGTATCATAGCCATTTGCTTTTAAATAGCTATCTAGCTCTGTTCCAATGAAACAGCTGTTCACGTGCTTGCGAATTAAGTATTCGTCTTCTTGTGGACCAAATCCTTCTTTGAACTGAAACCCCTTTGAACTTGGATGTAAAGGAGAGTCTGGATTTTCTGATGCATGCTGCACGTGAATGACAGGATAGTCTTGGCGCCTCCATGCTTGCAGTAGCGTCAGCATATTCTTTTCTGCATCTAAATTGTTTCTTTCTCCCCACTGGGGTGAATAAAACCCTTCTTGTACATCGATAAGTAGCAACACTGGCCGGGAACGTAGCATAAGCATCATCTTCTTTCGTCTTTATTTTAAAATGGAAATAACGTATGTGCATCCATCAGGACCGGCTTTTGAAGAATGAACCGTTTGTTTCGGTAAATGTATCCGATCTCCGGCCTGACATAGAACCGTATCACGTTCAACTGTAAAGTAAATAGATCCTTCAAGGATATGAAGAATTTCATCAGTTGGATGCGTATGAGACGGATGTGTTTGAAAAGCAATATCGTGCTGTACTTCAACGTATCCAGTATACGCCGGAAGCAGCTCTTTAATTACTTCTTCAAACTTTCCGCCAACTCCTTTTTTAATAGAGGCTTTTTTTACGTCCATGCTGCTCACTCCTTTTTAATTTAAATGGACACTGTCCGGTAGTATGGTTATTATCATCGTGTAAAAAATATTGTTTCCACTCTCTGTTTTCCTGCTGTCCATACCAGCCTAACTCAGGGTGAGCTGATACGTCATCATATGTTTTTAACCGATCGCGGACGACTTTTTGTACATGCTTCCCTATTTTTGAATCTCCTGTCATACCTTCAAACACCCACCGCGGCTGAAATGTAATCATAAATCCTCTGCTCTTACGGCTTTTACGTAGAGAATGAGCAGGCGTATTACAGACGACAAAAATAGGTTCTCCGTGAAAACAAAATTCCCATAATGCATCTTTTGGGTCTTTCGGAATATCTTGCGGCCATTTCTTTTGATCAATTTGATGAAGAAACGTCAGCGTATCCCAAAACATCGTTTCGTACTCTTCCATTGACCGTTCTTTATGTTCAGGCTTAAAGAATAACACAAAGGATGTATAGCGACCTATGGTCTTAAATGTATCTATGTATTCTCTAAGTGCCGCCGCTGCATGTTTAATATCTTGATAGTTATAAGGAGTCGTCACAAATGAAAAACGCAGTAAATCTTTTTTAAAGCCTTCTACCCCTAATATACAGGGAAATGGATTTTCTTCTGATAATATATCGCTTTGGAAATATTGAAAAGCATCTTTCCCCCAGAACGGGACGTGCGTTGACTCTAAAATCTCATTAGCTCGAAAAAGCATTTTTGATACCATTAAAACCCTCCTTATGGAACTCAACGTTACATGTGTATTAAAAAAAAGAAAGTTTATGAGTATTTTTAACTAAATCTCGCTTCTAAATTATAAAATTCTAATCTATATATATATAAGCTACTATTGGACAAGTTAGAAAGGAGGCTGTGTTTGTGGAGTGGTTTTTGATTGCTATAAAACAAATAATTCTAGGTATTAGTCTCGCAGCACCGGTAGGCCCAATTAATATAGAGATGATTAAAAGAGGTCTGACAAAAGGATTTTGGGCTTCTTGGCTAGTTGGTTTAGGAGGAATGACAGCCGATATCTTATTTATGCTTCTCATTTTAATAGGGTTAACCCCTTTTGTTCAGATGCAGGCTGTTACGGTTGTCCTGTATGCAACGGGTTTTGTCATGCTCACATTTGTTGGCTTTCAAAGTATGAAACAAGCTGTCTCTCGTTCCTTTTCAGTAGATGTAAATAACCCCTCTGCTAAAAAAGATAAGTCGTTTTTTACAGGTTTTTTTATTGCTCTTATGAACCCTTTAAATATTGTGTTTTGGTTCGGTGTATTTGGATCAAGCTTAAGCGAAAGTCTTCAAAGTCAAACGTGGCTATCCGTCTTTTTTCATAGCTTCTTTATTATTTTTGGCATCATTCTTTGGAATTTAAATATTGCGGGCAGCATTCATTTTACAAGAAAATTTATCACGCCTAAGCTTTTTCGCCTCATTACGTTAGGTGCTGGTTTTTTACTTTTTTTATTTGGCTGCCAATTCGGTTTTAAATGTGTATCCTTACTTATCGGCTGAGCTTTTATTGATGAGTTCAATAAGGGTGTCGTTTACTTTCTCACGTTCATCATAAAAAAGACCGTGTCCACTATTTTCAAATGGGATCAGTGTAGAAAATGAAATGTGGCGATTCATTACTTTTGCAAGATCAAATGGACAAATTTGATCTTTTTTTCCGTGTAATATATATGTCTCAGCGAAAATTTGACTCAAATCTTCCCGTAAGTCTTCGTCTCGTAAAGACACCGCAGTTTTAATCGTTCCATGGCCAGATGCCTCTAAACCTAAATCTTGAAACCATCCTCTAAAAGCTGCGCTGGCAGGCTGATTAAAAAATTTTTTCCCAAAGTCTTCAAGCATGTTAGGACGATCTCTATACGTATTTTGAATAATTGTATTTACTTCTTCAGAAGGAAGTCCGTATGGAAAATCAGTTTTTTGAATAAAGCTTGGAGCCGCTGCCCCTAATAAAATTAACTTCTTCACGCCATATCCTAAGTGTCTACTCATATATCGAATGGCAATGGCTCCCCCCATAGAAAAGCCTACTAGCGTATAATTTTTAAGTCCTAATTTTTCTACTAACATACGAATATCATCCGCTAATTGATTGTAAGAATAGCCGGTGAAAGGCGCATCTGATTTTCCAAATCCTCGAAGATCAGGAGCAATACACCGAATACCGCAGGCCGGCAGCGTTGTAAATTGGTATTCGTACATTTTAGCATTAACAGGCCACCCGTGAAGGAAAAGAACGGGTTCCCCTTTTCCAATATCCCGAACAAAAAGTTTAGTCTTAGGAGTTACGTGAATAAAATAGTTCATATATAACACCTCCTAGATGTTCTTATATATATATGTTTTGGACAATTTGAACATTCAAAAGTTTCTTATAGGCTTGTGTAGGAGATGCATGATGTTCATTTGGAATGAGGAGTAGGAAAATCATTTTACATTGTTTATTTAGAACATAGTTCATTTTAAAAATATTGGGTAAAAAAAGTAGTAAAGCTTTAAAAACTTTACTACTTTTTTTGTTATTTTTCTTCCAGCCACATATCAACTAAATTGCCAGCTTCGCTTTGGTCCAATACGAATGAACCGTTGCTATATCGGTCACTAGCTCGCATTGTAGATGGATCAACCTGCTCGATTTGACCTTTAGATGATTCCACTATCATGTAATGTTCTTTAGAGATTACTTTTACTTTTGCAATTTGATGCGGATTAGATTTTAGTTCTCGGACCATCACTAGCCCTCGTTTTGCTCGTGCTGATTCTTCAAACTCAGCAATTTTTGTCTTTTTCACAGCTCCTCGCTGCGTGGCGATAAATAATTCAGTTGATAGAGCTTCATCTTCATCGAAGATAACGCCGCTTACAACATAATCATCGTCTTTTAAGTTAATTCCTTTTACACCAGAAGCGCGAGTTCCTACAATATTAATTTCTTCTTCCCGGAAACGCAGTCCGTAGCCAGAGCGAGTGGCAATAAACACTTGTTTTTTACCATCCGTTTGATATACATCGACTACTTCATCATCGCCTTTTAAATTAAGAGCGACAAGAGCTTTGGAGTAGCGCTGTGCTTTATATTGAAGTAATTCTGATTTTTTGACCATACCATTTTTCGTAAAGAAAAGCAGATACTGATTTTCTTTAAATTCTTTTACCGGTATCGCTCGTACAATCTGCTCTTCTTTATCAATTGGAACAATGTTCATGATATGCTGACCCATGTCTTTCCACCTGATATCAGGAAGTTCGTGCACTGGCATATATAAATAATTCCCTTTGTTTGTGAAGATGAGCAGCGTTTCGGTTGTATTAATTTCATACTTCGCTAAAATTCGATCCGTATCTTTCATACCGAAGTCTTGCCCGTTAGACGCGGCGTAAGAACGAAGACTTGTTCGTTTTACATATCCGTCTTTTGTGACTGTTACCATCACTTCTTCAGATGGAACCATCACTTCTAGATTAATTTTAATCTCTTCGATTTCCGCTTCAATTTTTGAGCGGCGTTCTGTACTGTATTGCTTTTTTACACGGCGTAATTCTTTTTTGATTACATTAAAAAGTTTTTTCTCGCTATGTAAGATTTCTTCTAACTCGTTAATTTTAGCACCTAGCTCTTCAGCTTCCGCTTGTAGAGCTGTAATGTCCGTGTTTGTCAAACGGTATAATTGAAGCGACACAATCGCTTCTGCTTGAGGTTCTGTAAATTCATATTTGCCAATTAAATTATTTTTAGCGTCGCGCTTATCTTTAGAAGCTCTAATCGTCGCAATAACTTCATCTAAAATCGACAGTGCCTTAATCAATCCCGCTACAATATGTTCACGTTCACGTGCTTTTTGCAGTTCGTATTTAGAACGATTTGTTACTACTTCTTTTTGATGATCAATATAAGCATCAAGAATGTTAGCCAAACTCATAAGCTTTGGTCGCTTTTTAGCAATGGCAACCATGTTAAAATTATACGGTACTTGCAGATCCGTATTTTTATAAAGGAAGTGAAGTACTCCTTGAGCATTTGCGTCTTTTTTTAATTCTACTACGATGCGCAGACCCGTACGATCCGTTTCATCGCGAACTTCAGCAATACCTTCCACTTTTTTATCTAAACGAAGCTCATCCATTTTCTTCACAAGGTTGGCTTTGTTTACTTCAAACGGAATTTCCGTAATGACAATTTGCTGTTTTCCACCGCGAATGGACTCCACTTCCGTTTTTCCGCGAATAATAATTTTCCCTTTACCTGTCTCGTAGGCTTTCTTAATCCCGTCTACACCTTGAATGATTCCCCCTGTAGGAAAATCAGGACCTTGGATAGCCGTCATTAATTCTTCAATTGTACACGTTGGTTTATCAATTCGCATGATCGTTGCGTCAATTACTTCACCTAAATGATGAGGAGGAAGTTCTGTAGCATAACCAGCTGAAATACCCGTGGATCCATTCACTAGCAAGTTAGGAAACATAGCTGGTAACACAGTTGGTTCGCTGCTTGTATCATCGAAGTTAGACACAAACTCAACCGTTTGTTTGTCAATATCTCGTAGAAGTTCTGCAGCAATCGATGAAAGGCGAGCTTCTGTATAACGCATTGCTGCTGGGGGATCTCCATCAATACTTCCGTTGTTTCCGTGCATTTCGATTAATACATTTCTAACTTTCCATTCTTGACTCATTCGAACCATGGCATCATATACAGATGAATCACCATGAGGGTGATAGTTACCAATTACGTTCCCTACAGTTTTGGCTGACTTACGAAACCCTTTTTCTGCTGTATTTCCATCTACGTGCATTGCATATAAAATACGACGCTGAACGGGTTTTAACCCGTCTCTTGCATCCGGCAGTGCACGCTCTTGAATAATATATTTACTGTATCGACCAAAACGGTCGCCTAGTACATCCTCAAGAGGTAAATCTAAAAAGCGTTCTGTTTGTGTCATTGTACGTCCTCCTCTGCGACCGTTAATACATTTTCATTATCTAAAATATTTGGATCTTCTTCTAATCCAAACGCTACGTTGCTTTCAATCCATTTTCTGCGTGGTTCTACTTTATCGCCCATCAAAGTGGTCACACGACGATCAGCGCGAGCAGCATCATCAATACGAACACGAATCAGCGTACGCGTCTCTGGGTTCATTGTTGTTTCCCAAAGCTGATCTGCGTTCATTTCACCGAGACCTTTATAGCGTTGAATCATATACCCTCTTCCTACCTTATCGATAGCACCTTGCAACTCTTCGTCACTCCATGAATATTCAACCACTTCCTTTTTACCTGACCCTTTACTTACTTTGTAAAGCGGTGGAAGAGCAATAAACACTTTTCCTGCTTCCACAAGCGGTTTCATATAGCGGTAGAAAAACGTTAGAAGAAGCACTTGAATATGAGCCCCATCCGTATCCGCATCGGTCATGATGACTATTTTATCGTAGTTAATATCATCGATTGTAAAATCTGCGCCTACTCCTCCGCCTATCGCGTGAATGATCGTACTAATTTCTTCGTTTTTAAAAATATCTTGAAGTTTGGCTTTTTCGGTATTGATAACTTTCCCTCGCAGCGGCAGCACAGCTTGAAAGCGGCGATCCCTTCCTTGTTTTGCTGAACCTCCGGCGGAATCCCCTTCGACTAGGTACAGTTCGTTTCGCTGAGGATTTCTTGATTGCGCAGGCGTCAACTTCCCGCTTAGAACGGTTTCTTGACGCTTTCGTTTTTTCCCGTTTCTTGCGTCTTCTCTCGCCTTACGTGCCGCTTCACGCGCTTGAGCAGCTTTGATTGCTTTTTTTACAAGAAGAGAGCTTACGTCTGGATTTTCTTCTAGGAAATAGGCAAGTTTTTCAGAAATAACTGCATCTACCGACGAACGAGCTTCACTTGTACCTAACTTTCCTTTGGTTTGTCCTTCAAACTGAAGCAACTCTTCAGGTATTCTAACGGAAACGATGGCTCCTAATCCTTCTCGTATATCCGTTCCTTCTAAGTTTTTGTCTTTTTCTTTTAGCAGGCTTACTTTACGAGCGTATTCATTAAACGCACGCGTCATAGCGCTTTTTGCACCGGACTCATGCGTTCCCCCGTCTTTGGTACGAACATTATTAACAAATGATAAAATGGTTTCAGAATAACCATCGTTAAATTGAAACGCAAATTCAACTTCAATATTATGATGAATCCCTTCAAAAAAGACGACTGGATGAAGTGAATCTTTTTCTTCATTTAAATATGAAACGAAGGCTTGAATACCTGTTTCATAATGAAAGATATCTTGACGATCATGCCTTTTATCGATTAACTCTATTTTGAATCCTTTTAATAGAAAAGCCGATTCGCGGAGCCGTTCACAAAGCGTATCATAATTGTACACGGTTGTTGAAAAAATCGTGGCATCCGGTTTGAAATGAATCGTTGTTCCCGTTTTTTTTGTTTTCCCTATTTTTTCTAGCGTCGTAACCGGCTTTCCTCCACTTTCAAAACGCTGTTCATAAATAAATCCATCTCTATGAATGGTTACAGTCAACCATTCAGACAGCGCATTTACAACAGATGCACCTACTCCGTGTAAGCCTCCGCTTGTTTTATATCCACCCTGTCCGAATTTACCTCCTGCATGCAAGATGGTTAAAATAACTTCAGGCGTTGGTTTTCCTAGTTTATGCATGCCCGTTGGCATACCTCGACCTTTATCTTGTACAGAAATTGAATTATCTTTGTGAATGGTTACAATAATTTCTTCTCCGTAGCCTGCTAGAGCTTCATCGACAGAGTTGTCGACGATTTCATATACTAAATGATGCAGACCACGTGTATCCGTACTTCCAATATACATACCAGGACGTTTACGAACGGCATCTAATCCTTCTAGTACTTGAATTGCATCTTCATTATAATTAAATTGTTGTTTCCGAGCCATTCATACTACCCCTTTCATCACAACGAACATTACTACATTATGTATGAAACACAAACGTTTGCGCTTCGTGTCTAAGAATAAATGATCATGTATCCTATCTTTTAATTTTATAGTGTTCGCATCAACAGAACGTATGTTTCTATTTTTGCGTACTTACAAGATTTTAGCACAAATTTCCGTATTATAAAAGCAATATCTTGTGTATTCATGGATTATAAGCCTTATAAAGCTAGCTGTCTAACGTCTATTGTAGCGGAAACTCTCTTACTATTTCAACGCATGGTGAAACCCATGCAAGCAGTGTGCATGGGTTGGTTGTTCTGCTTATAGATCTTACTTTGTTAAAGCATGCTCGACTTTTATACAACGATCCATAACTACAGTATACCCTTTTTTAGCGAGCAGGTCATATGCTTCTTCATTAATTAAACCAGATTGTGCCCAAAATACGTCTGCATCTACTTCTAAAAACTCTTCTGCAACTTCAAGCAAATGCTCAGAGCGACGAAATACATTAACGATATCAATATGCCCTTCAATTTCTTTTAATGAAGATACGGCTTTTACGCCGAGCGCTGAGTTGATTGTTGGGTTCACCGGAATTATCTCGTAACCTTGCTGCTGCATGGCTTCTGAAACCATATAAGACGTTCGATGAGGATTATCTGATAAACCTACTACAGCAATGCGCTTGCTTTTTTTTAATATTTTACCAAGCTCTTGACGGGAAGGAATTTTAATGGACATGTCTATTACCTCTCTTAGCTATATAATATGTACTGAACAACATTCGCGATTTACAGTTGATTTCCTGCATATAGTACCCGTTTTCTCTATTTTTGTAAACGTCTTCTTTTTTTAAAATAATTGTCTCTCACCCAAAACTAACTATGTTTTTTTAAGTATCTCATGGTAAAATAGAAACGATATAGAAATAAAGGAGCTTTCAAACATGAATTATTTATTACCTATTCTTGCCTATATCTTGGGCTCTATTCCTTTTGGACTAGTTGTTGGAAAACTAGGATACGGCATCGATATACGAGAGCATGGAAGCGGCAATTTAGGCGGCACCAACTCGTTTCGTACATTGGGTGTAAAAGCCGGAATTATCGTTACGCTTGGAGACATTCTAAAAGGCACCCTAGCAGCTTCTTTACCGCTTTTATTTGATACAAATCAAAACATTCTCTTCATTGGTTTATTTGCTGTCATTGGTCATATTTTTCCTATTTTCGCGAAATTTAAAGGCGGGAAAGCTGTTGCCACATCCGCCGGAGTGATTTTATGTTATGAACCTCTTTTATTTGTTTTCGTGCTATTATGTTTTTTTATCTGCTTATACATAACGAAATATGTATCACTGTCATCAATGGTTACTGGGGTATTAACCTTTATCTACACGCTATTTAAACAAGACTACATGCTTATTATGATTATTGGTGTAATTGTAGCCTTTGTCATTTACAGACACCGCGCAAACATTACGCGAATTCTTAACAAAACAGAACCGAAAGTCACATTTTTATCAGGTAAAAAGAAATAAGAGGCTCTTCCTCTTATTTCTTTTTTTATAACCACTTTGTAAGCGAATACATTTCTTGTTTATTAGTTATACTGATACTAAAATAAGGAGGTGAATAATGTGAAGAAAAAATGCCCCATTTGCAAACGTAATAAGAAAATGGATTCACAGCTAGAAGGAAGCCGCTACTGCGTTCACTGCTGGGAAACCATTGGAAAACAATATGATTTTAAATGAAAGAATGAAACGATTTAATATAGAAATGAAGCATTCGCCTCTATATTAAATCGTTTTATTTTATTTTATCTTATTCCTTCCTAGCTGGATTCGTATATATTGGTAATTTATCTATCTTTCTACTATAATAAATGTATCCGCAGTATTGGAAGGAGCATAATTAATGAAATTAACAGTAACAGAAGCAGCAGCTACGTGGTACAAAGACGAAATGATGCTAGAAGGAAACGAAACAATTCGCTTTTTTGTTCGCTACGGCGGATGCAGCAACGTTCAAAAAGGTTTTTCTTTAGGTGTAAACACAGATTCTCCTAAAAACGTTGGCGTTGAAACAAAAGTTGACGGTTTAACATTTTTCGTAGAAGATGAAGACCTTTGGTACTTTGATGGTCATGATTTGACCGTAAATTATAATGAAGAAACAAAAGAACCTGACTTTCATTACGAAGCGTAAGAATAAAAAGCATCGATTTATCGATGCTTTTTATTCTTACGCTTAACCCTGCTTTTTGGCGTCTTCATAGGCTTTATGCCATTCCGGATAATTACGGCGAATCGAAATAGGCTTAAAGTTTTCTTTTTTTACACATACGTGTGACGATGTTCCTGTTAACGCAAGTTCTTCATCTGAATTAAAAATTTCGTATCCGTACACAACGCGTAGACCGTCATAGTTCTCAACCCAAGTATGTACCACAGCTGTCTCGCCATAATGAAGCGGCTTTTTATATGATGCCTGTATATCAATAACTGGCGACAGCACACCGTCTCTTTCCATTTGTGCATAGCTAAAACCTAAATCACTGATAAACTGTGTTCGGCCTATTTCCATCCATACTAAATAGTTAGCATGATACACAACGCCCATCTGATCGGTTTCTGCATAGCGCACTTCGATTTCTTTCTTCGATACTAGCATGATTCTACCTCCTCTTGCACTGTTCCTGTTTTATCTTACCATATAAGGAGAATATACTCCTACTAGTTTGGTTATTACTCAATATGTTGTAAGACTAAGCGCATCTTGAATACGATATATCAGTGTTTCCAGCCTCGTCATCTTATTTTCATACCTTTTATAAGGAAGTGTGTATGTGTAGTCTTTATTTGTCCATAGGCGGTCAAAATAAGCGTTTAGTTCCGTCATAACCTTTTTGTTAGGAGGTCCTGATACTTTAATATCCGTTTCTAAGTTCAAATCATCCAAATTTCGTTTTGTGAAATTTGCTGCTCCTGCAATAATCATTGCCTTTCTTTTGTTTCGAATAAATAAAGTTTTGGGATGATACTGCTCTTTTCCCGTATGATACCAGCGAACTTTAATATCGCCTTTAGATTTTTTCACAAGTTCTGCTGCGACTGGACGGTTAGGCAGTCCGAACTTTTTTCTTCCGAACGCATTTTCATTAGGGTCTAAAATTAATCGTACGTTTGCCCCTTGTTCGGAAGCTTTCAAAAGCGCCTTTATTACGTCTCGATCTCCAAGATAAAACATGCCAAGCCACACATCGTCGCCTTTTTTAGCATGACGTAAATCATGTAATACGTGCTTATAAATTTTGCCTTCTGTTAACAGCTGAACATAGAGGTCTCCCTTTTCTTTTTCTTTCTTCTTATACCGAGGTAAATCTCCTCCGTAAGAAAAATCAGACACGGCTTGTTCGCTTTTTACAACATCTCCAATGATATTCCCTTTTACTTCAAAGGCCATGTTGGAATTATAAAAGCTTGCATCATGAGGATTGGCAGAGGAGATAATAACGCTTTGATCGGTTGCTACTACTTTTCTGTGATTAGCTTTTACATTTAACAACTTAAAATAAGCACGGGCCGTCACGTTAGGCGCATTATTTCCGAAAGGATTCGTGATCCATCCAGTTCCTTTTTCACCAAACCACTGAACAAAAGTTCTCCACACTGAAGAATATAGTGGAATGGAGTCTCTGAGCTTAGATAAATTGGTTTGCACCACTTTGATTCCGTTTAGCCGCAGTGAATCTAACCACTTTGAATCATGTGAGCCGTAGGTTGTATTGATTTCATCTGTAATAAAGACGATTTCGATAGTAGGATGTTTTCGTTTCTTTTCAATCAGCTTACTTGCAAGTGTATCACTAAGGTGAGGAAACGTTTCACCTTGGTTATAGTAGCCATTAAATAGAAACATATCCATAATAATAAAAGCTTTTGCGTCATCAATCGCATTCGTAACTGCTTGAAAAATATGTTGTTCGGAAACCGACGTCTGTTGGTCTTGATACGTTAGGTCCGATAAAAGAAATACATCTTCTACTTTGTGAGGCTTACTTTCGTATGAAACTCCTTTAGGCAAGGGCTTATGCGTGTGATAAGAGCCCACAATAATCAAAACGACAAGTAAACTGACCAAAATCCTTACTATTTTCTTTTTCACGTGCTTTTTCACCTACATAAACCTCTTCGCTAGTTTATATTATTATTCACCTTACTAAAAAAATATAGAAAGAAAGCAGCTAAAACCGTTTATTTTTAGCTGCTTATTGTCGCTGTTTTACTTATTAAATCGTACCTTCGTAACCATTTTGACGAGCTTCTGATTCATCTTTTATTTCGCTGCGCATTGCTTCAATGCTTACTTCGCGATTGTGATTTTTTTGCTGAATGCGCTGACGTTCTTCTTCAGTGCTGCATGCAGCAGCTTCTTCTGCTTCTTCAATGTTTTTCATTGTATTTTGTACCATTGTTTGTAATTTTTCAACGTTATCACTGCGATCGTCTGGATTCGGTTTATTCCATGCCATTGTATCTTCCTCCTCAAAATAACTTTGTTACAATTGTAGTATGCCGGATTTGTTCATCTCTATAAGTGGAAAAAAATGATTTTAGTTTACATAATATAATTATAATTAAGTTAAAATGTATATATAAAACATACATAATATGGTAATATATACATACAAAGGGGGAATCGCTATGACCAAACGAATGATAACATTACTAAGCGTCATCTTTATTGCAGTGCTTGCCGTATTTTTTATGTCGCAAACTTCATTGGCATCCAAATTGACAATAAGTGCCTCTATCAAGCCTCACCATTACTCAAAACATGAAGAAAAAATGTTAGCCGTGACAAACTTAGACTACAAAAGTAATATCATGGCATACAATGTTAAAGCTCCTAATGGAGCAAAAGAAGCTTATGTAAAAGCTACTTATTATGAAAAGGGAAAAGCCAAACAACCTTTATTCTCAGGAGGGTTGACTGTTTCAAAAGAATTTGACATGTTTGCTATTACATATAAAATCGATGATGATACTCACAAAGTAATGTTTAATGTGGGAAGCAACGATACAAACCTAGGGATAGAAGCGGAAAAGCCAAAGAAAATGAACGGCTATTCCTTTACTGGATTAGAGAAAAAACAAAAAGTGAAAATGAATAAACCATATCCAGTTGCTGCTTTATTTGGTGACGATGGCAGTGGCATACGAGTTGCTCCGCTTTCAACCGATGACGGAGAAGTTGTTAAAGAGCTTATTTCGAGCAACCCTTACGTTTATTTATTCACAGTAGAATTCAAATAATAAAAAGTCGCTGAATTCAGCGACTTTTTATTCATTCACCTTTGGTTTGAATAACTTGAGGATGCTTGCCGGATGTATCTTGCATTTGTTTTCCGTTATTTCCACCAGCTTCTCTCGGTTGAGTGCCGATGTGATTCGGAACAAAACTTTTGCTTTGTTTTTTAGGATTTCCCATGCTTATCCCCTCCTCACCGTTACTCTAACCAACTTACTTTAAAGTTATTCAGCTCTTTCAAGCATACGATCTTCTAACCGCTTTTCAATTTCCAATTCAATGCGTTCAATTTCTGACTGATCTTTTAACAGCTGCGTTTTATTTTCTTGCACTAACTCTTCAAATGAACGTTTGCGTAATTTTCTCATGATTCCAACACCTACTTTATGTAATTTTTATGAAAAATCTGAAAAATCAAAAGAAACTGATATCATATAACTATCTATATTGTAACCAATTTGTCAGATAAGTAAACATACTTTTTGAAAAGTTGTAAGAAAGTTTGACATATTTACTGACTTATCTATATATACGATGGTAAAGTAAATAAGTTTCATTTTTAATAAAACAAGCAGCGAAGTTAATTCGCTGCTTGTTGAGCAAAGTTTTCCATTTGTTTAAGCGTCATTGGACCATTCACTCGCTGAACAATTTTCCCTTCTTCATCTATAAAGTAAGATGTCGGAATGGTGGACACCCGGTATTTTTTACTTCCCACAGTATCTTGGTCGTCCAATAATACATGAAACGTAAACTGTTTTTCTTTCAGAAACTTAGATACTGCCTGTTTACTACCTTCTGATGAAGTTAAATTAACCGCAAGCAGCTGTACGTCGTTTCCATATTTCTTATAAAACGCTTGCATATCGGGCATTTCTTTTTGACACGGCGGACACCATGTGGCCCAAAAGTTTAAAATAACTTTTTTTCCTTTAAAGTCCGATAATTGAACAGTTTTTCCGTTCGTATCTGAAAGTGTAAACGGAGGTGCTGTATCTTTTGGTTCTAACCCATAAGCTTGACCAGAAGCCTGACGAGCACTATCGCCTTTTTTAATATTTAAATCCTTGTATTCGCTTAAGTTAGAATTATCGGATGCTTCATTTGGAGAAAGCCCTTCCCAAAGTGCGTAGCTAAGAAAGCCTACTAGAAGCAAGACCGCAATTATTTTTTTAACCATATGATCGGCTCCTTTATTTCTTCTAAAAAGTGATAATCTATGTACTAATAGATATGTGCAATATCTACTAAAATAATCCTTTTATCGGGCATTTTCTTTTATAATATAGCATATTTCCCTCTCACTTTTTGTCGAAAACGGTGCGTTTGCATAAAAAAAGAGCGGCTCACGAGAACCGCTCTTTTTCTTTATACCTTACGCATGTGTTTTAGACTGTAATTTATCACGAAGCACCATTTGAAGGATACCACCGTGACGATAGTAATCAATTTCAACTTCACTATCGAAACGAACCAGTACTTCAAATTCTTTTTTGTTTCCAGCTTCATCAGTTGCTGTTACTTTTACAAGATCACGTGGTTTTACTGTTTCATCAACTGCTACTGCAATTGTTTCTTTTCCAGTTAAACCTAATGTATCCGCGCTTTCACCATCTTTAAATTGAAGAGGTAAAACACCCATTAATACTAGGTTTGAACGGTGAATACGCTCAAAGCTTTCAGCGATTACTGTTTTAATACCTAAAAGATTTGTGCCTTTTGCTGCCCAGTCACGAGAACTTCCCATGCCGTAATCTTTACCTGCAAGTACAACAAGACCTGTACCTTGCTCTTTGTATTTCATACAAGCATCATAAATGCTCATTACGTCATTTGTTGGCCAGTACGTTGTCCAGCCGCCTTCTGTACCAGGAGCTACTTGGTTTTTAATGCGGATGTTTGCAAACGTACCGCGCATCATCACTTCATGGTTACCACGACGAGAACCGTATGAGTTAAAGTCTTTTGGTTCTACACCGTTTTCTTGAAGGTAAAGACCTGCAGGTGATGTTTTTGCAATTGAACCCGCTGGTGAAATGTGATCCGTTGTCACTGAGTCACCAAATTTCGCTACTACGCGAAGATCATTTAACGGTTCTACTTCACCTGGCTCTTCTGATAAGCCTTCAAAGAACGGTGGATTTTGGATGTATGTTGAATCATTCTCCCACGTATAAAGAGCATCTTCGCTCGTTTTAATTTCATTCCAGCGCTCATTGTCATCGAATACACGCTCATACTCGTTACGGAATAATTCAGGCGTTACGGTACGGCTAACAACTTCTTTAATTTCATCTTGAGAAGGCCAGATGTCGCTAAAGAATACTTCATTGCCGTCTGTATCAATGCCGATTGGATCTTTTTGTAAATCTACATCTACCGTTCCAGCCAGTGCATATGCTACAACAAGCGGTGGAGAAGCAAGGTAGTTACCCTTTACTAATTGGTGAATACGTCCTTCAAAGTTACGGTTTCCTGAAAGAACAGACGTTACAAGCAAGTCGCTGTCTGCAATCGCTGCTTCAATTTCAGCTTCAAGTGGACCAGAGTTACCGATACAAGTCGTACAGCCATAGCCTACGATGTTAAAGCCGATTTTATCTAAATATGGAAGCAATCCTGAATTTTGAAGGTAAGCCGTTACTACTTTTGAACCTGGTGCTAAAGAAGTTTTCACGTAAGCTGGAACATCCAATCCTTTTTCTACCGCTTTTTTCGCAACTAAACCAGCTGCTACCAATACGTAAGGATTTGATGTGTTCGTACAGCTTGTGATAGCCGCAATAGCGATGGCACCTGTTTTCATTGTTGTTTCTGAACCGTCTGCAAGCTTAAACGTAACTTCTTTATCCACGTCTTTAGCATCAAGTCCGAAGCTTTGATTGCTAACAGGAGCTGTTAAAGCTTTCTTGAATTCTGTTTGCATTTGAGAAAGTGGAATTAAATCTTGCGGACGCTTTGGACCTGAAAGATTTGCTTCAATCTCAGCAAGATTAATCTCAACAACATCAGTGAAAATTGGATCTTCATTTTCTGGTGTAAAGAATAAACCGTTTGCTTTTGTATATTGTTCGACAACCTGAATGTCTTTTTCATCTCTTCCTGTTAAACGCATGTATGCTAATGCCTCTGCGTCAACTGGGAAGAACCCGCATGTTGCACCGTATTCAGGAGCCATATTAGCAATTGTTGCACGGTCAGCTAATGGAAGTTCAGCTACGCCAGGACCGAAGAATTCAACGAATTTTCCGACTACTCCTTTTTGACGAAGCACTTGCGTAACTTTTAACGCTAAGTCTGTAGCTGTAGTACCGTTTGGTAATTCACCAACAAGTTTAACACCGATTACTTCAGGAACTGGGAAATAAGAAGGTTGACCAAGCATGCCTGCTTCCGCTTCAATACCGCCAACACCCCATCCTAAAACACCGATACCATTAATCATCGTTGTATGAGAGTCAGTACCTACTAGAGAATCAGGGAAAGCTACGAATTCGCCATCTTCTTCAACAGCATGAACAACGTTTGCTAAATATTCTAAATTTACTTGATGCACGATACCAGTAGCTGGCGGAACTGCACGATAGTTATTAAATGATTTTTGAGCCCAGCTTAAGAAATTATAGCGCTCTGTATTACGTTGAAACTCAAGGTCCATATTAATTCGTAATGAGTCAGCTGTACCTGCTTTATCAACTTGTACGGAGTGGTCGACAACGAGGTCTACTGGAATTTCTGGATTGATTTTGTCAGGATCTCCTCCTAAATCAGCCATTGCTTTACGAAGTGACGCTAAGTCTACAACCGCTGGAACTCCAGTGAAATCTTGAAGAATAACACGAGATGGTTTGAAAGGAACATCGATATCTTTGATATCTTTTGTTCCCCATTTTGCAAGGTTTTCGACGTGTTCTTTTGTAATAACACGGCCATCTACCTGACGAAGAACAGATTCTAATAATACTTTAATTGAATACGGCAGCTTAGATACGTTACCTAAACCTGCTTCCTCTAAAGCTTGTAAGCGGTAATAATTATATGTGCTGCCATTAAGATCGAATGACGAACGAGCGTTAAAAACGTCTTTTTTAGTCATTGCTTTTACCCCCTTAAAATTCTATGTATAAAGGATTTACTTACCCCATCCTCTATTCCCTTCACCATCTATCTTAATATAATATTATACATAAGTAAATAAAAAGAATGTTATTAATTAACATAAGTTTCACTTATAACCTTTTTCCATCTGCCTTTTATTTTTCTAATAATTCATATTTCATTGATTTTTACGCATGCTAGAAACGGAGGTGATTCAACATGGCTAAACGCAAGTCAAACCACGTCATTCCTGGAGCTAACGCGGCTAGCGCTCAAGGAAAGGGAGCGGGTTATAATGAAGAATTTTCAAATGAACCATTAACCGAACAACAGAAACAAAATAATAAAAAACGCAAAAAAAATCAATAAAACACTCTCTTATTGGATATACTAATCACTAGTTAGAAAAGCAAAATCGTTTAACTCCATGAAATCTAACGAGAAGGCGTCATTATATATGGCGCTTTTTTTCTGTTCCCATTTCCTGTTTTTGCTAAACCTATTTTTAGAAAGGGGAATTTTTCATCGGATAAATCCCCTGTCACTATCCCACCCTAATAAATGAAAGGGAGGGTTTAACTATGAACAAAAACAGCAGCAAAGACATCAGAAGAAATGCGCCAAAAAGCAATTCTGGACAGCCCGAACCGCTAAGCGGATCTCATAAAGTAAAGAACCGTAAGCATTCTCGCCAAAAACACAATAGCGGACATGATATGTAAAACAGCGGCAAGCTCTCTACAGAGCTTGCTTTTTTATGCATAGAAAAGGCAGCTAGTACTTCAAGCTTATTCTTTGCACAGGAGTTCACTAAGTACATAAACGCGCATATGATAGTAAAGTGAAACAGTTTAAATAATGGAGGAACGTAGAAATGAAAAACAAGCGTCTGCCAGCAGACCAAATGTTTGTAAAAGGCTTTCAAGAGTTGTTAGAAGTCATGCTTTCAAATCCCTTTATGAGTTATTTAGATTATGATTCCGTTCGTATAGATTTATTTGAAACAGAACAATCATTTATTGTCGAAGCTGAATTATTAGGGTATCACCCTAAGGATATTATCGTTCAGATACAAGCTGACCACTTACAGCTCACAGCCAAAAAATACTGCCTTAGAGAATTTCATGATGAAAAGCAAGGAACGCTTGCAAGAGAACAAATGGAAGAAAGCGTTGAACGTACAATTGACTTTCCATTTTCATTGTTGAATAAAAAGATTACCGCTACATTTAGTAACGAAATCCTTGAAATTACGATTTCCAAACATGAGACAAATGAATCTAATCAGCCAATAGTTCCTATTGAGTTCCAATAAAGCTGCAGATGTTGTCTCTGCAGCTTTATTGGAACTCTTTAATTGTTTATTTAGCACATAGTTTTTTTAGAAAGTTTTCCTTTTCAAAACAATTGGATATCTCATTTGTTTTACGGCACACTACTAAAAAAGAGTAAAAGGAGAACATTTATGCTTCATACTGCTTGGAAAGGTAAAATCAGCTTTGGATTAATTGACATCCCTATTAAACTGCACGGAGCAATTGAAGAAAAAGATGTAAAGCTGCGCACACTGCACTCCGTTTGCCATACACCCATTCATCAAGAAAAACATTGCCAAACGTGTGGACGAGAAGTAGAATCCGATGAACTGGTTAAAGGATACGAAACCGCGACCGGTCAGTTTGTTGTACTTTCACAACAGGAAATTGATCGTGTCAAAGAGCCCTTTGCAGCAAACAAAGCTGTTGAATTGTTGCACTTTGTTTCGTTAGATGACATTGATCCCCTGTTTTTTGATAAGCCCTACTATATTTCTCCTGAAGAAACGAGCCTAAAAGCTTATTATACGTTATTAAATGCACTTGAAATAACGAATAAAGTCGGTATTGCCAATGTATTTTTATATTCCAAACAGCAAATCGCCATTATTCGTTCCGTGGGCGGCTCTCTCGTTCTTCACACGATGCATTTTGAAGAAGAACTTCGTTCAGTCACAGATGTGCCTAACTTATCTACTACTTCTTCTGTTAATGAAAGTGATACACAAGTGACGGTGGAATTAATTGATAAGCTATCTACTTCTTTTAATCCATCTATTTACAAAAACAACTACCGAGATGCCTTACAAAGCGTCATTCAACAAAAAATAAATCAAGGCGAAGTTACAAAAGTAAGCGGAAGCGAAGAACGAGATATTCGGCATTTAATGGAAATGTTAAAGGTGAGCATAGATCCTTCTACTTTACAGCCGACAAAATCAACAGCAGAGAAAAAAACGTCATCCTTAAAAAAGAAAGCATAAAAAAAGCTAACGAAGAAGTTCGTTAGCTTTCATTTGCAACAGAAGTCTTAGGAACAATAGCTCCATATGACGCCGGTATTTTTAAATATTGCGTTACTTGATCATTTTCCACAAAAACAATAAAGTTATCTTTTTTATCTTTTCCAATACCTTTTGCTTTTGCTTCAGACCAATTGAAGCCCAGCTTTTCATTTACCTCACTGCGGGTCGTTTCCGGTCCAAAAACATATACTTTATCCCATCTAAAATCACATAATTCATTAAAATCAAGGATGGAAGCTTCTTCTTTACTTTGATTTGTTTTTTTAATTTCATTAATTACGGTTTGCTGAAGTTGCGCTTGGTTGCGTTCGCTGTATACCCTGTCAATAAAAAAAGTTGCCAATAGCGCTACTAACGTGAATAGTAGAATCTTTTTCACTTCGTTGTCCTCCTGATACGTTCTCTGCACATGATACGACTTCTTTTCGATACGGTTTTATTCTCTACTATTCTAGAAAATTCAACAGGAAAATACAACTAAAATCTCGAAATGTCATCAAAACATAAAAAACTTAACACTATGTCAACGTATAAAAAAAGGCTTGTTCACGTTCTACCTATTTACCTAATCAGCGCTGAAAAGATTTGGTTCTTCCGTACAAATAGTTTTAATAAATTCTTCTACTAACCCTTCCTCTCCCGGCAAAAAAGGCAGCGCACCCACTCCAACACGTTCAATACTTTTATAAAAATGATGCTGCTTATAGCCTTCTGCTTTCCCTGGAAACAGCACAACCGCTGTTTGTACCGGTTTTATTCCATTTTCATCTACAATAGCGTCTCGGTAACGGTGCATGGTATTAATATCTTCTTCTCTAGGAGAGGGCGTATCGTGATTTGGTTTGATACGATACTTAGCGTCAAAAAGATATACACTTTTTTTCTCCCCTTGCTTTACTTCAAGCAGCAAGTCCGGCTTTTGGATAACAGTATGAGTATGATGGTATTCTTTTTGATACCATAGCGTTACTTCTGCTTTTCCCACCTGAAAACGATGGTAAGAGGCCTGCACCCTGACATTCAACCCTTGTTCTGTCGTTGTCATGATGTTTTGTTCTATTCGTTTGCCGTAAATTTGCAACTTCTTTAAAAGACTAACATACGTCCAGTATTCATAGAGAGTTGCGATATCTTTTAATGAAAGGTGGTAAAACTCTCCGTTAAGAGCCAACCCTCGCGTTAAGAACATAAAGTATCTGCTTGCTTCCCGGTAGCGGGGTGCCGTACGGAGTGTAGAAGGAAGAGTTGAAACTTGTATGGTCTTCACTCTTTGCCAGAACACATTGTTTAGCAGCCTTTTTAATTCGGTATGATTGGTTTCTAGAGCAGACACCGCTTCTTTTTTTACATATCTATCTTCTATCAACTTGTCAATTAGTGTAGTTAGCTTGTGATACAGCTGCGTCATCATCCATTTAACACTTTGATTTTCCAAATTATCATAGGTAGCTACATGTCTTGTGCCAATTGCTTTTGTGGGTACTACTTTTATATGCCGATTAATTTTAATTCCTCTGCTTGAAGATGCAAGATAGGTAGGGTGTGTTCGGACAAATGATATAGCCTGGCTATCTTGTTTTTTTATTTGATCTCCTCTCATGAGCTCATGTTCAAATTTTACCGATTGAAACGGCTGATTCTCAATCTGACGAACAGAATGAAGAAAGGGTTTCATATAGTGAGAGAGCACATGATAAAATTCCGTCCATGTTGCTTGTTTAGACCAAACCGATTTTGCTTCAATATACGTTTTACGGAGCATATCGTATGCCAAATCATGAATGTATCCGTTCACTTCATCAACCATGCGTACATAATCTGTCTTGTAGCTCATCTTTGATGGGAAAATTTCAAGAGTAAAAGACAGCTCTTTTTCTATTTCACTGTAGACATGAAACGTAGAATACCCTACCTCATTTTGAAAGCTTATATTTCCTGTTAAAATGTAGGGAAATCCTACGGTTTGAAAACTTTGTTCAACTGCTTTTGAGTCGTGATTAACAAACAGACTTGTTTCATTTTTTGAAACAACTGTAATTTGATAGGTTTCATTTTCAAAAAATAAAGGCTCAAGCGGCGGTTTGGAAGTCATCATGCCTTTTGTTTGATTTAGTACTTTTACATGTGTGATTCCTTTTCCCGTACAAGAAAAAAACATCACTTCTTCTGCAGATTTTATTTTTTTCTTATTCTTTCCTTTTATAACCACCGTACACGTATCGGTTTCAATTTCAACGTACGGTATTAATCCAAAATGACGTGTATCCGTATACTTCAAAACGTCTCATCATCTCCATTATTTTGCGTGCACTTTTAGGAAATCTCATCCCGTCTGCGTTGACAACAGCTGTCTCAAATTCATCATCGAGCAGCGTATTTGTACAGTAATAATAAAGATTTTTTAATAGGTCAAATGTGTAAGCATCACTTCCTGAAATACGAGGCAAAACTTTTTGCAATATCTGAAAATCAAACGCCTGATCAAATGTAAACACTCCGCTTTTCACTGCGTAAATTAGATAAAAGCATATTTCGTCGCGTACGCGGTAACCTATTTGTAAATCGACTTCTGTAAGCATCTCGTTGACGGTTAGCAGTTCATTTGTTACTTCGTGAATGAGCTCAGCATGTTCAACATACGCATCTTTTAAGTGAACGTATTGACTTTGAATTTGTACATTTTCAATACTGTGCCGAGGTGGATCTCTATCATCTAAAAAATCAAAAGAATCTAGCTGAATCTTATTCAGCTCAATCGTGTTGGTACGATCTAACAACTTTTGACTAAACCCATGAGTTGTTTCATCCATATTAATGGTACCGATAATGAGAAGGTTAGATGGCAAATAAATATCTCGGAACATCTTATGTCCAGGAAATAACGGAGCTGTTTTGATTTTCCCTTTTGACCAGCTTCTGCTTTCCATCACGCTTAAAATATCGCTAAAATAATGTTCAACTCGAGCTAAGTTCATTTCATCCAATATGGCAACATATGTGTAAGCTGGATGCTGAATGGCTTGCTGCATAATCGACAGAAACGATCCTCTGCGAAAATCTCCTCTTAAATCAATATACCCTAATAAATCTGAACTATCGTGCCAATCGGGCCGAACTGGAATAAGCACTTGTCTGCCATTTTCAATCGTGGCACCGATACTATCTGCTAAGAGCTGCGCAAGCTTTGTTTTTCCCGTCCCGCTCATTCCTGATAAAACAATAAAAGGCTTGGTCTTTAAAGCAAAGTAGGCGTTGGCTATATCTTGTCGTTCGTATGTAAATCCAGATTTCTTAATATACTCATGAATGTGGACGATGGCGTCTTTATCGCCAATCATCTCTTTGCTCATTCCGTATGTTTTTATATACTGTTCATGCATACTCAGCAGTAAATGCAAATCATCTTGAAGCTGATCATTGTTAGGTAAGTCTGCTATATTGTAAGGAAGGTAAAGAGCTACTCTATCCTCAAAGCTTTTCGCTTCCATGCTTGTACCAATGACAATATGATTATCTTTCAATACGCGGGCATGTTCAGGAGTAAAAAAACGAATGTCTTTCAGATCAGTTCCTTCCCCTGCATCTCCTTTCATCATGACTAAGTAAATGCGCTGACCGTCTTCACTGAATAAATATGCTACTATCACATCACTCTCTATATTCTTATTAGCAAGAGTCACGTAAGGAAATGTTTCAGCGTGGTGGCCCGATATACGCATTTCTTCTCGATTTATATGCTCCAATCGATAAAGAGAAATCGGAAGCCGGCGTGTAATCATATTTTCTACTTCGTGTTTTACAAGTACGTCTCCACCCATTTGTTTATAATGTTCCGCTACATAAAGCAGCCGGTCGCGCAAACTCATCGAATTCTCTCCTTTCTGCCTTCACTGCAGTTCGTAAAAATAAAAAGCATCGTCAGTTGACCACGCAAAAGTTTCGTTTCTTTTATTATAGACGCTTTCTTCGTATCGTAAGCTATTTTATAACGTTAGAAAACACTACATTATTCTTTTCTCTACTTATCTTTACGTATATATTTATGTTCATTTTAATGAAACATGACAGAAAAGAAAAGCGTTAGGGGCTTAATGAATGAAGAGGTAATGATACGAACAGAAAAATAGGCAGCTTCTGTACAAAGTGATACAATCGCCATTATGCTACATGATTATTTGATGTCTGATGCTTTTGGCTGAGTAAAGAAAAAAATAAAAATAATAAGCGGCAGCGCGATAAGAAAAATACTCGTCTCTGAAGGTCTTACTGTAGGTATATCCGTTAATGACATCTTAATCAGTCCTTTGTAAATTTTTCAACTAAGTCAGGATTTACATAAAAATGTTTTGATACGGTACGATGAAAAAACTGAGAGGATTGATTTAGTTCACTTAATGCAGGTTCTGTTTTAGGAACGCCAAAAATAGGTCCACTTACATTAATGGTAAACCTTCCAGAAGAAATAAAGGCGCCCGACACATTGATCTGGTTATTAAGCAGCAACGCCGCAAGAATCACATCAATCATATCAATAATGATATTAATTCCCGCATCTCCGTCCTTTCCTTCTATTCGGCTAGTTCCTGTAATAGGTCCCCCTACTGAAATACGAAAAGCTCCGGGTGTCACAAATACGCCTATAATTGTTATTTGGCCAGTTAATAATAATATAGCTGTTACTACATCCAGATTTCGTTGAATGGCAAAGATCAGTTCCCTTTCTTTGTCAAAGCCGCTTTTCCATTCCACATTCTCCACACCCTTAGCACATACTATTCTAAACACGTGTAAATGTTATTCTATTTTTTCTTTTTCCCGTCTCACTCCCGCTCCGAAAAGTGTAAAACAGATTTTACTGCGTCTTCAATTTCTTTATACCCTGTACATCTGCATATATTGGAAGCAAGCCACTCCTTTATAATATCGTCACTGCCTGAAGGATGGTGTTTGGAAAGCAAATGAGCATTCATGATAAAACCCGATGTGCAATAACCGCACTGAAAAGCAAAGTGTTCAATAAAAGCTTTTTGCATAGGTGAACTCTTCAGCCCTTCTATAGTCATTATTTCTTTCTCTTCTGTTTCTGCCGCTAACATGAGGCAAGATTTCATTGGCCGCTGATTTATCCCTACTGTACAAGCTCCGCAGTCCCCGTTTAAGCAGCCTGGTTTTGCTCCGGTAAGGCCCAGCTTTTCTCTTAATACGTAAAGCAACGTATCTGCTGTTCGGATATCAACCATTTTTTCTTCACCATTAACCTTTAGCTTAATTGTTATTCTATACCGTTCATCTTTTAGCATGTTACGTTCCCCCCAGCTCTGTGAAAATATCAAACAATAAATTTTTAATCACAAATTTGCGATAGCGATTCGACCCTTCCCCATCATTTAAAATTGGAGCCGGTATATAATCAAGAGCATTTTGAATTCGAGCTTCTAATGGCGTTTCTTTATGATTTAGCATTTCTTCTATTTCTGCTGAGCGAAAAGGAAACGAACAGACTCCGCTGAAAGCTACTCGAATGGCTCCTTCTATTTTTAACGCTGCTATTGTCACTAATGGATATCCTGTATCCCACTGCTGGCGTTCTTTTATACTCATATATGGCAGGGCAGCGTACTTCTTTTCAACAAACACCTGAACAAGAAGTTCTCCGTTTTCCAGCTGCAAACGCCGGTTAAAAAGGTCGTGAATCGAATAGATATTGGTTCCAGCCGGACCTGCCACTGCAAGTTGACTATCTGTTAAAAGCAGCGGCAATACCGCTTCTCGATAAAAAATATGCCCACAAATATTTCCTCCTAGCGTTATTTTATTTCGAGCCGTGTGATCAGCCACTTCGCTAGCAGACTTACTTAATAAAGGAAACAAATTTTTATCTTCCAGTTCAGTTAACGTTACTCCTGCACCAAAAATCATCCAATCTTCATTAGCTTCGGTTTGTTGAAATTCAGGTATATTTTTTATATCAATAACAGCATGGGTAACAAACAAACCCAATCTGCCTAATGTCAGAATTTCAGTGCCGCCAGCATAATACCGCGGCTGTTTGCCTTGATTCTCTAACTCTTGAAACAGGGCAACTGCTTCTGAAAAGGTAGCAGGTTTATAGTATTCAAAGTCAAACGAAATCATCAGCATTCCCTTCTTTCATTCTCCAAATCAATTCTGGAATAAGCGGAAGTTGGTTTAATTCTGTTTCTGCCGCCACCGTTAAGCTGTTTCCTAAAGAAGCCGGCATACCAAGCAGCCCGTGTTCTCCGACTCCTCTAGCTCCGTACGCCGCATCTAATTGAGGCGTATGAATAAAATCTACTACGTACTCCGGATGCTCTCCGTAGCGAAGAGGACGATATTTCCGAAGCTGAGGATTTAAAATACGGCCATTTGAATCAAACCAAAATGTTTCTCTGCCTGCAAACGATAGCCCCATACTCATCGCACCCATGACTTGCCCGCGTGCCATTTTCTCGTTTAGCACGGTTCCTATATCAATAACAGAGACAGCTTTTACAATACGATACCTATACGTTCTAGGATTATATTCCACTTCAACTCCTTCAGCTGCTACCGTCCATTCAGGCCCCGGACGCCCAGCTCCCGTTTCTTTATCCAAGTAGGTCATCCCTCTTAAAATATAGTTGCCTCTCCCTATAATTTGCCCTCCAATTGCATTTCCGTTCGGATATTTATAGCCATATACAATTTCTTTAAAGGCCAAGGATGTTTCAGGCTCATCCCGTAAAAAAACTTTTTCATTTTTTATTTCGATATCTTCCTCAGAAGCTCGAAATATACAAGAAGCTATCTTTTTTAATTGATTAATCACATCTTCAGCGGCTTCTAAAACCGCTCTTCCTGCCATAAAAGTGCCTCTGCTAGCCACCGTTTTCCAATGTTCAGGAGTCGTTTGAGTATCTACTTCCATTCGCACATGAATGCGTTCCACGCGCATCTGCAATTTTTCAGCCAGTATTTGCGCGAGCACGGTTTTCGTTCCCGTGCCTAATTCAATAACGCCAGACATTAAATTCACGCTTCCATCCGGATTGAATGTTAGAATAACACCGGAACCTGCGTTTGTTTCAATGGTAGAGGTTTTCCAGACGCAGCTAATCCCCTTAGCAGTAATAAGGCCGTTTTCATGCACCGTTCTCTGTCCTTCCTCCCATTTGATCAGCTGCTTCAAGCGACGGATACATTCTGGTAAGTTACCCACGCTGCTAGACGTTAAATGTACTTGCGTAGGCGTAGTATCGCCCGGCAAAATAGCATTTTTTTCTCTAAACTCCAAAGGATCTATACCTGCTTTTTTAGCAAGGATGTCCATCGTGCGCTCGAACGCAAATAATAGTTCTGAGTGGCTGAATCCTCGAAAAGGAGAAGCGTAAGGGTGATTTGTATATACACATAATGAATCACAAAAAATATGTTCAAGACGATAAGGTCCTGTACAGTCAGCTGCTGCAGCTTTACTCAGGTCCGTTCCTTTATCTGCATAAGCACCGCTGTCAAACAAATAAAGAATGTCAGCAGCCTGCAAGAGTCCCTCTTTAGAACAACCTAACTTGATTTTGGCATCTAGACCTATGTGAGCAGGCGAAGTGAGCATATCTTCTTCTCTTGTATTTAATATTTTAACCAGTCTTCCACCAACAGCTTTTGAAGCTATATAGGCAAGCAACTCCAGCTGGACAGCTGCTTTTCCTCCGTAGCCTCCTCCTACTAGCGGTGTTTCAACGATCACTTTTCCCGCTTCAATTTCAAAGTACTCACTGATTAATTTTTTCACCATAAAAGGAGCTTGAGAAGAAGTGATAATTTTAACTAATCCATTCGGAAGAATTTCAGCAGCGGCACTTCTTGTTTCCATTGCCGCGTGATCTGAAGGAGATAGAGAAAACGTTTCTTCAACTATTAACTCACTTTTTTGCCAACCTTCTTCCATATTGCCTTTTCGTATTTTGACTCTGTTTGCTACGTTGGTGCCGGGCTCTGGATACACCGTTTCATCATGCTTGTAGATGTGCATATGTTCATGCACTAAAGGAGAATCCGGCTCAATAGCGGCGCTAGGAGAATGAACGACAGGTAACGGCTCATATTGAATATGAACAGCACTCGCCGCACGCTCAGCGAGTGCAGGAGTCTCTGCTACTATAAGGACTACGGCTTCTCCGTGATACCGCACTTTTTCAAACGCAAGCGGTCGCCGGTCACGAACTCCCTCTCCGGTTAACGGCAAATGCTCACCCGTCACAACTGCATGAACACCGTGAGTAGCGATCGCTGCTTGAATGTCTATTGCTTGAATTCTTGCATGAGCGTAAGGACTGACTACTATTTTGGCGTGAAGGGAACCTTTAAAACTGTAATCATTCGTGTACCGAGCTGTTCCCGTCACTTTTTCTAACGCATCTTTTCGAATCACGCTTTTCCCAATAACATCCACTCTTTTCACCTCCGTCAATCAAACCCGTCTACATTTCTCTTTATATATCTTTTTAATGCGTTCATACGCTTGTTTTGTATCAACATCCATGAAAAGAGAAGCGTCGGTACATTCATAAGACATTCCATTTTCAGGTCCGTTTTGTCTTATGATTTTTCTTGCTCCTTGATCTCCTTGCAGCTTATCCAAGCTTGAAAACATTTGTTTTGAAAATAAAACCGGTGCTCTGGCAATTCCTTGATAAAAAGAAGAAATAAACGGAGCGGAGGAATGGTTCTCAAACAGAGAAACAAATGTATCTATCAGCACGATACTTATAAGAGGCTGATCTGCCAGCAGCACAATAATAGCATCAGCGCTTAATTCTTTTGCTTTTTTTAATCCGCATTTTAAAGACGCAGACTGACCTTTTAAGGCGCTACTACAAGAAGTATGACTCCACTTCTGCTGATATGCTTCTGAAAAAAGAATAGGGTCAATCCACTCAAGAGAATCTCCTTTCTTTGTGACTACTATCGTATGATTTACTTTTGAACAAACCGCTGTTCGTAAAGCTTTACTCCCTAAACATCCATTCCCTAAAGGCAGCAGCAGCTTATTGCTGCCCATCCTTTTACTAGCTCCCGCGGCAAGATAAACAGCAACAATATTTAACCCGGACATTTTCACCCCTTTTTTTCATCATACATTCGGAGGATTTCAATTAATTCAGCTACAATACTAACCGCAATTTCCTGCGGTCCTACCGCTCCTATAGAAAGTCCTACCGGGGAATGAATGCGTGAAGAAATATCAGTATTCAATAATCGAAGCGTTCGCTTTTTAGACCCTAAAACTCCTATATACTTCACAGGACTTGATTTTAATAGCGAGAGAATTTCTTGATCTCGATAAAAATTATGCGTCATAATCACAACAAAATCATCGCTTTGTATGGATAATTGTTTGTCTACTTCCTCCGGGAATCCAATCTGTATTTCCTCTGCTAGCGGAAAATGTTCCTTATTACATAAAGCCGGTCTCCAGTCGCATAAAGTAACAAAAAACCCCGTATTGGCAGCAAGTGATACTAAATATTTTGCATCAGCACCTGCTCCCCATATAATTAGACGAGGCTTCGGTTTATATAGATGAGCATATGTGAGCAGAGAGCAATTTGAAAGTTGAATACCGCTCTTTCTCCCATTCCAATCATCTGTTGCAAAAGATGATTCGTCGCTATTTGCACCAAATGTTTGGCCCGTCTTTTCTACATAAAAAGAGGTTGTTTGAATAAAGTCTTTTTCTAATTTTTTAATATGCAAAACAGGATTTCGGTTATCTAAATGGCGTTTTACCCGCAAAAGATCTTGCTTCATCTTCGCAGTTACAGGTTCTAGGAGAATATAGAGAATTCCATTGCAGCCTGCTCCTTGTCCCCACCCCGCATCACCTTCTTCTTTTAAATTGTACGTAACGGTTAATACGTGCTCAGTGTCGAACAACTCTTTTACTCGCTCAGCAAGATCTGCTTCTACACAATCAGCACTTAACATCCCAATGTTCTCCCCGTTTTCTTGAAACAGCATGGAGGTTCCTTCTTTTAAATAAGAGGATCCTTCTACATGAATAATCGTTGCCAACACGCTTTTTACTGTTGATTTTTCTACAGTATGTAAAATGTCGTGCATTTTTATTATTTCCTCCTTTTACTACTGATTTTTTAAAATCTTTTCACGTTTTGTGGAGAACTAAAATACGCTACAGTAGACTACTTCTACTCTCGGAATGAATCCATGTATTATTCATATTTTCAACGAAGCTACAATAAGCTTTTAAAGACTTAGAAGAACTGTCGTTTGAAAGGAGAATAGTATGCTATTTGACTCAACAAAAATCAACTTAGGAAAATTGAACGTTCGCAGTGCTGATCAAGCAAGCAGTATTTCTATTGGAAATACGTCACAAGTTACAAGGTATGTCACAGCAAAGAAAAATCAGGCCTTCGGACAGCAGCTCGCTGATCAATGTTTTTCAGCAGGATCTGCTTACAAAACTGTAGATAATGATTATGTGGATGCATTTGCAACAAAAAATGATAAATAAGGAGGAAACCATATGATTTTTTCACCTATGGTCATTAACTTACAAGCCTTCAAAGTGAACGTTCTGGATAATTCATCCGTTTTAAGCATAGGACCTAATCAGCAGCTTGACGTGTTCGTATCTTATAAACGTAATCAAGGACTAGGAGAATCAAACGGAGATTTTTCTCCAAACGTAACTCCGTTCTCATGGATTATAGATTCAGACGTAAACGATTCAAACTCAGTTAAAAACAGCGTAATTTAAGCTTCTACACCGCCTCTAACGAGCATGACTAGCAGCATACCTTCATCTATTCGTCTACTAGTATTCAACCTGATGCCTAATAAATATAACCTGCGTCTGAACTGGCTATATTTATTAGGCTCTTTCTATGAAATGGGTACTTTTTGAAAAGACGATGGGCTATCAATTTGATCACGATCATCAACACAGCTTCTCGTTCCTATAAACCCGCTATCATCACCGAAATTTTGCCCAAACCCCTGTGTTTTTTTATCTGAATTATTCCAGTCTGCTAGTAAATTCTGTCCGATATTTACCGCAGACGCATTTTCAAAGGAATTTATCTTTAGCATTAAAATATTAATATTTATAGATGCACCTGACATTTAAACCACCCCCTTTTCAAACTATATTCAAATTCCATCTTTTTATGATGTGTGGTAAGGAGGAAACCATATGGACTTTGATAAACTTATGCAGTGGATGGAATTCGCTAAAAAATATCAAACAAACGACTTTTGGAACGGTGTTTTTGATCAAACTGCTTTTAACGAATTTATGAAAGAAAATATGGATATGACTGCTCAGGATTCGCATCACGCTCCTCAACCTCCTAGAAGTAATTTTCCACCTATCGACATTTATGTTACTCCTCACGAGATCATTGTTATCGCTGACCTGCCTGGTTATCTAAAAGAAAACTTGCACGTTTCTGTTTCAGGCAGCCGGCTTCTATTAAAAGGCTCGCCCCACCCTCTCATTACAGGGCAGCCTGTTGTACAAGAACGACCTTCTGGAGATTTCAACCGAATTATCGAATTGCCTGAGCCTACAGATGCGCATCATCTGCGTGCAAAATTTGAAAATGGACTGCTTATTCTTTCTTATCACAGGCAGTTTTTTCAAGAAGAGCGTATTCATATTGAATAAGGTTTAGTAGTTTTACGAATGAAATGTAATGCTGCACATAAGCATTTATAAATGCAAAAAATTTAATATTAACTCCCAAACTGAATCAATATGTATTTATCTAACTGTGATTACAGAGGAAATAAGCCCAAGATGAGGAGAAGCGAAATGTCTATGAAAGGATTTTTCAACCCCAAACAGACTAACCAACATCTTCAAACTGAGCTAGCGGACTTCAAACATCAAATCAAGCGTATTAACACGCTTGAAGTTCACATGAACCGTTTTTTAAAACTCGAACCGCAAATGGGTTCTCTCATAATGTTCAAAAAAAAGCTGGAGGCTCAGCCAGTGCTTTCCAACGATTCTTCATCTTCACAAAGAGATGCTCACAAAAACACTGAACAATCATATACAAAAGACATGCAAGAGACTGCTAGGCAGCTTCATTTTTTAAAAGAAAAAGTAGCGCAATTGGAACAAATCATCTCCACGCAAAACCCTCGCGATAAAAAGAAAGAAGCTGTGCCTTATCCGGATATAGCTAGCTTAGTAGAACAATCTGTAGAGAAACAAATGGCTCCTTATCTCGAAAAAATGACCGAACTAGATAACAGAGTTTCAGCATTAGAGCGAAGCATGTCGCTTTTAACTGAAGTACAGGTGGACATGCTAAAACGAACGTCTTCTCTTCAAGAAGAAGTAAGATTGATTCATCAAAAAGCGGCACTTTTAGAAAATGCTCCTCCGCCTATTCATATTGATAAATTTTTTCTTGATAAATACGAACAAAACAACAATATTGGCCAAGTGGGCATTAAGGAGCTCGGAGGTGCTTTAAACATCGGAGCTACATACGGAAGCGGAGCTATACCAAAGGACTTCACGGACCAAATCCAAAAAGATATGGAAGAGTTAAAAAACGCTAAATCAGATATTTCTTCTGGTAAACCGAAGCCTGCACAAGAGGATAAAGAGAATTCTTCTTCCGCTTTCGAAAAAGAAGAAGCGTATACAGAAGTTCCTATTTTTGATGAAGATGATCCAAAGGAAGAGTCAGTCTAAAAAAGTTATAAAATTATATTTAGTTATGACTAGAATTTTTGCAAGCTATTCTTTACACTATAGGTAATAACTTCAAAAAAGGAGATATGCTGATGCCAAAGCTTTTATGGAGAATAGGTGCTGTCATGTTGCTAATGTGTGGAGGCTTTATCTTTTTATTTATTGCTGCTTCGCAAATGATGGTTCAGCAATACAAACCTTTTTTTAGACGCGAGAGTGCATAATTCTCGCGTTTTTTCATTGAATAATATCCTGTTTATGGTAATATATATATATATATCAAAAAGATATAGGTGAGGAAAGTAAATGAAGGAAAATCAAACAACATATGCGATTTTAGGACTGCTTACCACTGAATGCAGAACTGGTTATGAAATTAAGCGGTTAATGGATCGAAGTTTAAATCATTTTTGGAAAATTAGCTATGGTCAAATTTATCCCACTTTACAAAAGCTTGTGAATGAAGAACTAGCAACGGTAAATTCCGTTGCTCAAACTGATAAACCGGATAAAAAAGTGTACGCAATAACAACTAAAGGAAAAGAAGTTCTGCAAGATTGGCTGCGTGAACCTATTAAGCAGCTCCCCTCAGAACGAAATGAACTTTTGTTAAAACTATTTTTTAGTAGTCACCAAGAAAAGCAGCTCACAATTTCGCAGTTAAAAAACGCTCAGCAGAAACTAACTGAACGCTATCACATGTATTGCGGAATCGAAGACAGCATTTCTAAAAGCCCTTCTCCTGACAGAACGTATTGGCTTATTACCCTAGACTACGGTAAACGAACAACTCGTGCTTCGATGGAATGGTGCAAAGATACGATTAATAAATTATATGATGAGGAGGCGCAGAATTTATGATTCATTCCAATCGTGTAATGGCTAAGCCCGGTCAGGATCTGGTCGTCTTTGTTATAGGAATGCGTATTAATAAATGGACAGCCGTACACAGATGGCTCCCTGTATTTAAAGCAATGCCTCCTATGATTCGAGAGTTGTATGCAAACAAAAATCTTGGCTTTTTATCTTTGCAAGGATCGTTTAATTTAAGAACCATTACGCTGATTCAATATTGGGAGTCAGTTGATCAATTGACCTCCTATGCCAAAGGTCCTCAGCACTTAAAAGCTTGGAATTCTTTTTATAAACAGGCTTCAAAAACGAATGCAGTTGGCATTTATCATGAAACGTACGTTATTCCTGCAGGAAATTATGAATCAGTATATGTGAATATGCCTTCGTTCGGCTTAGCTAAAGCGCTTGGATGTGAAACCATAACGAAGCATACTCAAACTGCTAAAAAACGTTTGAATGTTAAAAGAGGTTAAGACATGACGAAATGAATCCAATCTAAAGACGAACAAATGGGATACATGAGCTGAACCGCTTGTGACGCCGCAGTTGATTTCCATGCAAGGCTTCGCTTTCCGGGGGCGGCCGGTGAGCCTCCTCGTCGCTTCCGCTCCTGCGGGGTCTCACCTGTTCCGCTTTTCCCGCAGGAGTCTTCGCCTTGCCCTCCAATCAACTGCTAAAAGGAATGGCGCAGATGAAACATACGTTCACCCTAACAAAAGAAAAAAAACGAACCCTTGATTAACATGTTTGATCAAGGGTTCGTTTTTCACTTGGGCTAAAATACTTTTTCCTCAGCTTCTTCATTACATTTGTTATACATATATTTTCAGCATTTGATTGGCACCTTTTTGAAATTCATACGGGACATCTGCTATTTCTGTTCCTTTTACTAGAGGCGCAATCTCTTCTAAAAGCTGCGGCAAATAGGTAGAAATCTTGCCGCTCAGGTCCGTTAAAGGAAACAAGCGCACTTCCTCTTTTGTAACGCGTATCAGTTCTTTTAAAGCCTCTAAATGAAACGTATAATCTAACCGGTCGCTGTACATAAATAAAAAGTTTGCACAAAGCGTTAAATCAAACTCGTTCTTTTGAAACGGCAAATTAGGAAGGGCTCCGTACTGATAGGCTTCCGGGTTCTTTTTCATATGAGCAATACAATCTTTTAATGCTCTTTTTCGATGTTCCGTTAAATCATCAATAGACGAAAAATACGTCCACACATATTGCTCCTGTACGTGCTGCATTTGATTCATCGTATGAATTAAATCTAAGCTTCCCTTCTTTTCAAGCTCTTCTGCCGTAAATTTATAGGCAATATCACAGCTAGTAGCCTTCGTACCTTGCTGCAAGGCATGAGCAGTAAAAGAACAGGCTCCGCTAGCACAATCTAACACTTTTTTTCCTTTTAAACGCTTGTCATTCAAATTAAACATAGCTCTATACTCTTCAAACGTTCTGCCGATAAAAACAACTCGGTCAATTCCTAACTTTTTCTCTGCTAAACTCAACTCTACTCAGCTCCTATCTTTTACTTAGACCTTTATTTTACAGAAAATTGGATTAAATTCCAATAGTTTATGTGGTAATTAGGTTAATCACCATCTTTTGAAGCACTAAAAACAAGGCCCAACACATAACTCCTATGGATAAACTCACAAACAAATGAAGGGAGTTTTTTACACAAATATAGACGACAGCAAGTAATAAAATAGTGCCTGGGAGTCCATAAAGAACGCCAAGTGTAAACTGACTGACCACTTCCTTTTTTTCTCCTTGCACTGACAACCATATAATACTTAGTAAGCTCACAATTGGAAGAGCAGCCACGATTCCACCGTATGCCGGAAATCTTTTGGCCATTTCTGTTACCCCTGCAATAATAAGAGCCGACATTAAAATTTTGATGATACTATACATGTTCTGCACGCTCGCTCAATAACTGAAAAGCCTGTTGAATCAGCTGTTTTTCAGATGCTGTCATTTCGCGTAAAATAGCTGATACTTTTTCTTCATCCAAGCTTGAATTCCGTTTTAAGATGTCTTTTCCTGCTTCTGTTAAATGCAGAATTACTTTTCTTTCATCCTGTATATCTCTATTTTTATACACATATCCTTTCTCGATGCTTCTCTTTACATGTTCAGATGCCGTATTATGTGAAATAGTTAAATAATCTGCGATTTCTCTTATTCCAACCGAAGATGATTTGTCGATATGCTGCAAAAGACGTATGGTTTGGTGCGTAATTTTCTCTTGATGCGTATAGTGCAAATGATAATAAATAGACGTCCAATAGCCGTTTAACTCCTCTACTTTCATGATCATGCTCCTTTATATCGTATTTTTAGTTATTATCGTATTATACGATATATATTACAGAAACGACAGCCAGTTTTCAATACTACCTTCTTTTTATCTTGCATCTCACATAATAATACGATTTAACAGTTACACTAATCGTACACACTGTGAAAGGCGGTTGTATGACATTGATGCTTCGACTGTTAAAATGGGTTCCGAATCTCTTTACGATTGGAAATTTGCTAAGCGGCGTATTTTCCATAGCCTTTAATATGAACAGCTACGAACGCTTAGCTGCTCTTTTTATTTTTTTAGCCGCTTTTTTCGATTTATTTGACGGAAAAATTGCCAGAAAGCTAAAAGTTAACAGTGAGTTTGGTGTAGAGCTAGATTCTTTGGCTGATATTATAAGCTTTGGCGTAGCGCCTGCAATGCTATTTCATACTCTTTCTCCCCACTCTTGGCTAACCGTACTCGCTTTTATGATTTATCCAAGCATGGGTGCATTAAGGTTAGCTAAATTTAGCGCAAATCCAACTGTAGGTTACTTTATAGGACTGCCTATTCCTTTTCCAGCTCTAATTATCGCACTGCTCGGCATGTTTTATTATGTGAATCCTTATCTTATGATTATTTTAGCCATTTTGATGGTGAGTCCTATCCGGATCATGAAAATTTAGATGCCATAAAAGACAGACAAAATGCCTGTCTTTTATAGCGCTGTCCATTCCTCACACAGCATTTTATGCTTAAATCTCAGCTCATGTTCTCTTTTTTCAAGCTGAGCTTGTAAAGAAAGCCACTCCTTATTATCAGGTGCTGAGCATAATTTTTCTTCAAGAGACAGTAAGGAATCCAGTACGTCTTCAAGCTGAGCAGCAACTTCTCTTTGCTGTTTCATGTTCATTTTTTTCAACAGTAGTTTTTCATTTTTCTTCATTTTTTTCACCTCTTTCTTTTCTTTACCCGATGATGAGTGTTTTAGTATGAAAAGCACGTGATTAAAAATAGTTTTATTGTAGTAAAGACCCTTTAATAGCCTATTTTTTATCTTTGTTGATTATTTAGAACATAGTTTAATAAGATATAGTTACAATTAGTAATACTTTTACAAACCGTGATATACTAAAAAAAAGAAAGGATGATGAATAGAGAATTATGCTGCAAAAATTTGGTTTTTCTCAGTATGAAAGTCAAGTATATGAAGCGCTGCTTGCGAATGAAGGTCCGCTGGATGCTAGTTCGATTGTCACGTATTCGCATGTTCCAAAAGCAAAGATTTATGAAGTACTTAATCGTTTAATTGATAAAGGCATTGTAGTAAATACATTGTCCGGGAAAAAGAAACTTTATTCAGCGGTAGCCCTTCAAACCGTCATTCAAAAACTTACTGCTGATTTTGAAAATGACATTAATGAATTAAAAACATATAAAATTAAAAGAACGTTTACAGATGATCATGTTTGGAGTTTAAAAGATAAATCCTCTATTTCTGCTCACATTGAACAATTGATTCACGAAGCGGAATCTTCTATTATTTTATCGGCTTGGAATGATGAGTTGGAACATTACCGCTCATTGCTAGAAGAAAAAGAGAAACAAGGCGTAAACGTCGAGGTCTTAACCATAGGAAACTTGCAGACTGCCCTCAAACATTTACATACATTAAATCCAATAGATGATCATAAAAACCTTGAGCCGTCGCAGTTGATTATTGTTGACGATGCTTACCTTTTATTTGCGGGCATTGAACATGAGACATGGAAAGCAATAAAAACCATGTCGCAGCCGCTTGTAAAAGTTTTTGCTGATTTCTTTTACCATGACGTTGCACTTACCCATATTACAAAGAAATATCAAGAGCAGCTTCTTCAGGATTCTGAGATCATGGAGCTGCTTACTCGACTGCGATATTAAAAAGGTTACTAATGAATTAGTAACCTTTTTAATATTACCTATTGAAATCCACTCTAAAAAAGGTTACTATTCTAGTTGTAACTTTTTAAAGAGGGGGTTTTTTGATGAATAAAAAAGTTTACATACTTGCGATTGCTTCTTTTGTTGTTGGAACAGTCGAATTAATTCTAGGAGGCATCTTAGACTTAATTGCCGATGCATTTCATGTATCACTAGCAAAAGCAGGTTATTTAATCTCTATTTATTCGTTTGTTTATGCCTTGTCTGCGCCGATTTTACTAAATGTGACGGCTAAGATAGAGCGTAAAAAAGTTTATATGTGGACATTATTTATTTTCTTATTGAGCAATGTATTTTCAGCCTACAGTTCGGGCTATTATATGCTATTAATCGGGCGTATCCTCGCTGCTGCGAGCGGCTCTTTTATTATTGTCCTATCTACCACAATGGCCTCTAGAATGGTAAAGCCTGAATATCAAGGCAGAGCAATTGGCGTTGTGTTTATGGGAATCAGCGGCTCACTTGTTTTGGGTATTCCTCTTGGTATTTTGATTGGAAATGCGCTTGGCTGGCGTCAAGTATTTGTTATGATTGCAATCTTAACTGCTATTATTATGATTACCGTTTGGTTTACAATGGAGCGTCTAGCTCCCGCTCCAATTGTACCGTTAAAGACTCAGATAAAAGCTTTACGCAATAAAAAAATGCTTGCTATTCACCTAGCAACATTGTTTGTACTGGCGGGCCATTTAACGCTTTATGCGTACTTCACGCCATTTTTACAAGAAACGCTAGGATTAAATACAACGATGGTAACCATTATTTATGGTATTTTCGGTCTTGCTGCAGTGGCAGGAGGAGGACTTGGAGGAGCTGTTTCTGATAGATGGAACCCTTCTTCGTCTGTTATCACCATGATTGCTCTCTTTTTTGTTAGCATGATTGCTATGCCGTTTGGCGTTCATTTGCCATTCGTTGTGTTCTTGCTTCTTATGATTATTTGGAGTGCGCTCAGCTGGGCGGTCTCACCGGCTCAAAGCAATTTAATTATTCATAGTGCACGCGACACGTCGGACATTTTAATCAGCACCAATGCAGCGATTTCACACGTAGGAATTGCGATCGGCTCCTATGTCGGAGGAATTGTCGTTAATCAATACTCTGTTATTTATAACGGCTGGGTCGGGTCTATTTTTGTATTGCTTGGTCTTTGCTTCTCTCTTTATGCGGTAACACGAACAGAAAGCACAGCAGATACGCTTCACAGTAAATAAGCTTTTACAAAAAGAGATTGGATAAAAATAATTTCATAAAAGTGAAACACGAACTATCTATCAAAAATGGATAAATAGTTCGTGTTTTTTTATAATCATGGTGAACGCAGGTACTTATAGCTGTTGGTTGGAGGACAAGGTGAAGACTCCTGCGGGAACAGCGAAACAGATGAGACCCCGCAGGAGCGAAGCGACGAGGAGGCTCATCGGCCGCCCGCGGAAAGCGAAGCCTTGCACGGAAATCAACAGCGGTCGAGCAAGCAGTCCAGATCATGCATCCAAATTGTTTGTCTTTGAGTTGGATTCATTTCGTTCTGTCCCATCCTCTTGTCATTGTGATTGCTCTTAATACATTTTAGCTGCAAATTGAGATTCGGATATAACGATAAAACCATGCTTTCTTAACAACGCAGTCGTTACCCCTTCACCGGCTATTTTAACACCTAGAAATGCTCCGTTATATATATATGTTCACTTCCGCATGAAGGACTGTTTTCTTTTAGTACAATAGCAGTAGCTTTTATTTCTTTTGCGATGTTCAGTGCCTTATAGGCCCCGTCTATGTATATATCTGTCACGTCTTTTCCCGATCGTTCAATAACTCGCGCATTTCCGTTTATTACGTCTATTCCCGTTCCTTTTATAATTTCTGCCGGTTCTCTAGGCGTGTGAAATCCACCTAACAGTTCCGGACATATCATCACCGCTTCTTTATTTTTAACGAGCGCTTCCATTTCCTTAACTAAGGCACTACTTCCATTATATCTGCAAGCTTGACCTGCTAAGCAAGAACTAACCAATATCACAGAATTCTCCCTCCCATAAAAAAACACTTCTCATTCATCATACAAAGAATATATGACGAATGGAAGTGTTTACCTTTTATATTTTATTCAAGATCACGCTTTGACTCCTGCTCTTTGTCTCGATCCGTTTTCGCTTCAAATTCAGATCGAGTCATTACGTCCTCTACATGCATATTTACTTCTACTACCTCTAATCCCGTCATATCGTGAACTGATTTTTTCACGTTATGAACAGTTTCAGAGAAAATGGATGGAACATTTTTTCCGTATTCGACAATTACTTTTAAATCAAGGGCCACTTGCTTTTCTCCTACTTCAGCGTTAATCCCTTTTGTGATATCTTCCGTGCTGCGGAAGCGATCTGTTAACCCGCTCATAAATCCGCCGCTCATTGATAAAATCCCTTTAATTTCGTTAGCTGCAATTCCAGCAATTTTTTTAATGACTTGATCTTCAAATGTTAATGTATTTTGATTTGTATTTTCCTGAGATTTTACTGCTGTATTTGTTTCATTAACTGCCATAACGAACATCTCCCTTAAAGTGATTTTCTATCTTCCTTTAGTAAAAAATCCTACCCAATTATTTAAGTCTAAATGACCATCTCGCCACTTCCCGATTACATAACCAATTCCCATAAAAGCTACAATTAGCAGCGTGGGGCCAAAACCAATTGTTAATAGTAAAATTGCCAACACTAAACCTGCCAAAATACCAAGTACTCGGCCACGGTATGGAATCAATTTATCTGGAGTACCCATTATGTCCCTCCTTCATCACACAACACGCTCTTTCTTTCGCGTTTGTGTATCTGTTAAATCGATGCGGACGGAGTGAACGGGAAGCTCAAGTAAAGCCTCTACGGCACGTTTCGTTTCAAGCTGCATCTCTTTTCCTAGTGTTGGTAGTCCATCTCGTCCAAACAGCGAACAGTTAATATATAGACTAACTCTTTCTTTACGAGAATGAATAGATGCTTGGACTTCAGGAGAGCGTATTCCCTGAAAGCCTCTAATTGCTCGCAAAGCTGTAGATTCAATCGTGGCTTTAGAAATGGTTATTTTGCCTTCGCCTGTTACAATTGCTAAATTCTTTTTAGGCGGCCTGCTAAATATGCCTGTTAAAAGAAAAATAATAAAAATAACAGCTAAAAATGCGCTTATTGACAATATTGTGTAGTAAAACCACTCCTGATGCTGCCACTTTTCTACCCAGTTCGAAAGGTGAGGAACCTTATAAACCATCAGTGCTAACATACCGGAACAAATCAGTCCTGCAATTCCAATAACTGCGATTAAAAACCGATTAAAATTATTCAATTTTCCACCTCATCTCAACGTGAACTCCTACTGTTTTTTAGTTATGTGTATAGGAAAGGCAACGAGATATTCAATAGTTACCCGCGATATTTTTTTAATAAACCTTTTAACTGTAAAACTGAATATAAAAAAACGACTAGGTTTCCCTAGTCGTTTTCCACGTCTCTATACGTTGTCTTGTGAGCTTTGATGAACTTATTACCGTTTATTAAACCGCCAATTAATAAAATAGCGGCCGTTAAATAAAACCAGACCATTAAAATAATAATACTTCCAAGCTGACCATAGATTTGCGAGTAGCTTCCAAACTGGACATAGTATCCAAATCCGGTAGATACAACTTGCCATCCTAGTGTGGAGAAAACAGCTCCTGGAAGTACATCTTTCCACGTTACTCTTGCGCTTGGCATCAGTTTGTAAAAAAGAATAAAAAAGCCTAATAAAAATAATGTCCCAATTCCCCATCTAATTGTCGTCCAGCTTTGAAACCATATGTCAGGAACATGGACTTTTGTTAACACCAAATGTCGAATGACTTCTTCAATAATTGGCACAAACAATGAAATAGCTACCACAACCATAAAGCCAAAGGTCAAAATTAAATCATTGATTAAACCGCGCAAAAACGTTTGTTTTCTTTGAATATGATACGCATCATTTAACGAGCGAACCAAAGATTGTATAGCCATAGATGCGAGCCAAAAAGTTGCTAATAAACTAAAAGACAAAACTTTTTTCCCGCTATTGTTAACTGTTTCAATTGATCTTTCAATTACGTCGTAGGCGCTTTTAGGGGTAAATGGTTCAATAAAGACGAGCAAATTGTTTGTGTCAATTGGAAAGAAACTCAGCAGTGAAAAAAGAAAAATAATAAACGGTACAAAAGATAACAAAAAATAGTAGGCTGTTTGAGCAGCCTGATCAAAGAAACGCTCCGTAAAAAAACGAGCGGCAACGGTCTTGGATGTTTGAATCATACAGCGTTCTCCTTTACTTTCGCTTCACCGTGTAGTGAAATTCATATTCAATTTTTATGTTCAACATGTATTGGATAAGTTTTGGCTTATACAGCTTTCCTTTTCCATTATCCGCGGATAACAAAGAATTTAACCTGTAAAATCACACAGCCGGTTTGTAAAAGAAGATATTATTATCATTGCCTCTGCCATTACCACCATATTAATAGATCTTCTTTTTCTTTTATAAAACCGTAAATTCTTTGGGACTGGTTTCCCTTTTTTCTTATATCTTAAACTTTTTTACGCTATGTTAAAAAAATAAAACATAAGAGCGCCGATCAGCATCAGCATAATCATTAAAACAAAAATAACCAAAGCGTGAGATGATTGATACGTTTGGCTGTTAATTTTTTTGCGGGTTGAAAAATAATGATAAGTTGAGAAAAGAAGCAACCCTGCACTTGCAGCTAAAGAAAAGATGATAACAGCAATAATAAGAGTATCGGCTGCTTCACTTAAATTTTTCCCCGAATTAAAATGCAAACCACCTGCAACAAAACCAATGCCGAGTGTAGCAATAGACGTTCGAATCCACGCTAAATACGTTCGTTCATTTGCTAAATGCTGCTGAATATAAATAGATTCATTTTCTTTTTTAGTCATGCACATACCACCGTCCTTTTATATGTCTTCTATTATAAATAAATGCTCAAACGAAAATAAATTGAGGACGCTTCATGCCACATTATACCCGAAAAAAACGAATCATTACCATTTTCAAGCGGTCGAAAAAGCTGCTTCACAAACTAAAAAAAGCCAACCCCAGTTGGCTTTTTTTAGTTTATGAAACATTTTCTTTATCTTGATTATGCTGATATTCCTCGTCCCAATAATCAGCGTTTTGAATTCCTAATTTCCCAGGAAAAAAGACAGGATCTATCCCTTGTTTTCTCTGCTCGCGATAATCTTTTAAGGTTATTAAAGCAGGCTTAGCTAAAATCAAAATTGCAATTAAATTGAACCAAACCATTATTCCAACTCCGATGTCTGCTAATGCCCATGCAGTTTCAGCTGTTCGGATAGACCCGTACAAAGTAGTGGCTAAAAGAGCTGCCTTAAGGATCATGGATACTATTTTATTTTGTTTGCCTTTCATTACGTAAGCTAAGGTCGTTTCCGCATTATGAATAATGAGAACATAGTTTTAATATAGAGTTAAAAAACAGAAAATTCACTCTTTTTGTCAGGTTGTTTTACACATTATTTGATAAATAGACAAAATTTGTGGATATAACGTATATTTTAGACAGATTATCTGACGCTTTTTTCAGTGAAGCATAAGTTCTTTACATATCCCCTACTGTTACAGCATAAGGTAATGAGTGAACTAAGGGTCACTTTATGTTCTAGGCGGAGTGTAACCGCAGCACATCTTTCTGTTTTCATTTCATGTTAATAGTTCACTAAGTGAATCATTTTATTTTTAAATATTTCTGATATGTGGTATAATTTAAGCTGATAAAAAGATGCTGCATGTATGCTAAAAGAGCAGGCCGTATGGTTTCGCTCTTTTGTTGTTTTTACGCTATGCGGCACGACGAAAGAAGGAAATAGAATGGAATTATGGAAACGAAACTTGTACATTTGCTGGTTCGGTTCTTTTTGCACCACAGCCGGGATGAGTTTAGTTATTCCGTTTTTACCGCTTTATATTGAAAAGCTGGGAGTTCACGATACAAGCTCCATCAGCAGATGGGCTGGTATTGCATTTGGAGCTACCTTTTTAATGGCCGCTATTGTTTCTCCTTTATGGGGAAGTTTGGCCGACAAATACGGTCGAAAGCTGATGCTCCTTCGCGCAAGCTTGGGTATGGCAATTGTTATGACTTCTATTGGTTTTGTACAAAATGTCTATCAGCTTGTCGGACTGCGCTTTTTAATGGGGGCCGTTTCCGGCTTCATCTCTGCAGCCATTACGTTAGTAGCGACTCAAACACCTAAAGAGCACAGCGGTAAAGCATTAGGGACGTTGTCTACAGGGGCTGTATCAGGATCTTTATTAGGACCGCTAGTAGGCGGCTACTTAGGAGATACAATTGGATTGCGTCACGTCTTTTTCGTGACAGGTGCATTTATGTTTTTGTCTTTTTTAATTGTAAATTTAATTCAAGAAGATAAAAAAGAGACGGCGAAAACCACGAAAGAATCTAACATTGGGTTACTTTCTCTTAAGAATTCAAAGGCCGTGATTGGTGTATTTGTTACAACTTTTTTACTGCAGCTTGCGGTTATGGCTATTCAGCCAATCGTTACACTGTATGTAAAACAACTGTCTACTCATACCGATCACCTTGCCCTTATTTCAGGTTTTGTCGTGGCGGCAACAGGAATATCAAATATTTTAGCTGCATCCAGACTTGGCAAAGTCAGCGATCGCGTGGGTCCTCAAAATGTGCTTCAAATATGCCTGCTCATCGTAGCGGTTATTTGCGGCTTACAGGCCTTTGTGCATAGTACTTGGCAGCTATTTTTACTACGTTTCTTACTCGGTTTTGCAATGGGAGGATTGTTACCTTCTATTAATTCTTATTTGAAGAAAATTGTGCCGGACTCGATTACAGGTAAAATGTTTGGCTATAATCAAACAGCACAATACTTCGGGAATTTAGCCGGTCCAGTTATTGGCGGACAAATTGCCGGAGCTAAAGGAATTCCTTACGTATTTTTAACAACGAGTGTTCTTCTACTGTTGAATGCTGGGTGGGTGTATTATCAGCGCCATCACAGACAGCAGCTAGACGGTAAAGCCGCATAAAAAACCTTCCGTGTTAACGGAAGGTTTTTTTATTACCACAAGGGTTCTTCTTCGCTGCTTACTTCATAAGAAAGTGGCATCATAACAACCGCTGCTATGAAGAAAATAAGCTCCGCGACAACAATGGATGGAAAGGAAAAGTCAAATAGTGAGAGAATAAGCCAAATAATAAGGGGTGCAAATGAGTAGATTGATAATCGCTTTTGGGATTTTGCAGAGATATACTGTTGTTTGTCACAGTGTGGGCATTCTAAAACGTTTCTAAATGTTAACAGTTGTTTAAAGGTTGTCCTCCAGTTCCATTTATGATTACAATTTTGACAGGTGGCCATGGGCATCACGCTCCTAAAAAGAATTTATGTACATATAAAGTATACGTACAAGTTGGTAAAGAGTTTCATTTTTATGATTAAAAACGTTTTTACTATTATAACATAAAACAAAATAAAAGGCTTTTTACAGGAAAAAGCCTTTTATTTCAACGTTTATTTAGAAACAGCTTCATTCGTTTGAGAAGTTGTTTTTACTTTTATAACCATAATAACAAAAGCGAGCAATCCAAGAATCGCTGCTACAAGAAAAGGAGCTTGAGGCGCTACGGCATTGCCGATAACTCCTGATAATAAAGGAGCAAACGCTGCGCCTAACCATCTTAAGAAATTATATCCTCCAGATGTAATTCCTCGTTCATAAGGAGATACTTCCATTACATGACTCGTAAATAATGCATTATTAAGTCCTGATACAAGACCTGCTGCCATAATTAAAACAATGCGCAACCATGTTGCATCAAAGGCAAATAAACAAATTAAAATAAGTGAAAAAACAATTAAGCTAACATGTAACACTTGTTTTGGCTGATATCTTTTTTCTAACTGATGTGCTAAAACCGCTGAGCCATAAGCTAAACATAATCCCCATCCAAAGAAAACAAAGCCAATTTGAAGAGCTCCGATCGATAGAATAAGCGGCGTATAAGCTAACACTGTAAAAAATCCGTAGTAATAAAGCATGCCTGATACAGCGCCTTGAGTAAATGGTTTTAATTTATAAAGTTTAACCATGTCTTTAAAACCTGCTGCTTTACGAGATTTAGTGCTTGTAGGCTGTTTAACAATCGTTAATACTAAAATAAAGGCGATAAAAATTAAAGCACTTGTACCGAAAAACGGCAATCTCCAAGAAGCATTTCCTAACACGCCTCCTACAAGCGGTCCTCCGGCCATCCCCAAACCAATTGCAGCTTCATATAATCCTACTGCTTTTTTCACTTCACCTGATAATGCAATAAGCAGCGTCATAGCTGTTGCAAAGAAAAACGAATTACCAAGTCCCCAACCTGCTCGGAAAATGGAAAGCTGAGGAATGTTGTTAGAAAACCCGCATAGGGCTGCAAAAATCGTCACAATGATAAGTCCTGTTACCATTAAGCGCTTGTCTCCTACACGTGACGCTAGAATGCCTGCTGGAATCATCATAATAGCCATCATCAACAAATAGGAAGTAAATAACATTTCTACTTGCCAATGAGAAGCTCCAATTTGCTTAGCAATTTCCGGTAAAATCGGATCTACTACTCCAATTCCCATAAATGCTAAAAAAGTAGCTACTACCGTAATAATTTGACCTAATCGGTTATTTGAATGCTGTCCTTCCACTCTTTCATCTCTCCTTTTGTTTTTGTTTTTTCATGTATTGCCATAGCAGATTCTCGCATTTCTTTTAATTCTGTTTTAAATGCCTGCATTTTTACGACTTTAAAATCAATCATCTTGATTTGATTTTCTAGCAAATCTTCTATTTGCGTGATCTCTTTCACTGACAATCCTTGCCGCTCACTTCTTTCTTCAATCATTCTTTTAAGCGACATAAACTGCTGCAGCTCCTGTAGAGAAAAACCGAGAACTTCTTTTGCTTCTGCTACTTTTCTTAGTTCTTTTACCTCTTCTTCGGAATAAATTCGTGCATTTCCTTTTGTGCGCTGCGGGGGTAAAATGAGTCCAATCTCTTCATAATACCGAAGAGCTCGCTTGGTCAAACCGGTCATTTTCGTCACGTCATCGATTAAATACATATGTTTCACCTCACCTCTCATTAACATTAACGTTAACGTTAATCATTTATATACTCATTATAGATTAACGTTAACGTTAATGTCAACAATATTAAGGTATTTTATGTAAATCTTAAAAATATGTGCACAAAAAAACCTATTGAAAAATCAATAGGTTACATCAATATGTCATATAGCTGCTGTGCTGTTTCTCCTGTTACTTTACCGTACACTCCTCTTTTTTTAGAAGTAAGTTCCGCACTATCGGAGGTGAATCGTACATTGTATACAGCGCCCTCATAAGTAAGCTGTACATCTGGGTCAAGAGCGACGCTGTAATCAGCTTTTTTCCATTGAATTTGTTTCATAATTGATTCTACAGTTAAAGCATCTTCTGAACTTAACGTTTTATCTCCTGCTTTTATAGGCTTGCCCTCCCTGTTTTTATTAAATTTTAGTTCCGAATGAGAAGATGAAAATTCAAGTTGGTTTTTATCATGCGCTATGAAATCTTGGGGTAGTTCTACATAGCGGACAACTTCTCCTTCGTGTACAAACACAAGCATTTGATTAGCAAAAGATATTTTTTTCATCACCTCTTCACTAATCGGTGCGTTTACAAGTCTTTCTACGTCGGCTTTCTTGCTTTTGTTTGTGAATAAATATCCTTTTTCCCATTTAAAATCACTTAACTTGGATACATCCACTGAGCTTACACCTTTTTTTGCAAATGATTCCTGAATATTTTCCGCCATTTCTTTGTCGTTGGTGACTTGGGCATTAGAACTGCACCCTACTAAACAACAGAAAATAATGCCTATTGCTATAAGAGCCTTCACTTTTGCCTTCCTCCTCTCTACCATTCTTTTAAAAAATTCCAACTTTGTACCATTTTAACATATAATTCCTATTTTTCGTGAAAACAAGCAAAGAATACGCTTACATAATTTCACGCATATAATTTCTATTTATTTATAAGTTTTTTCTGAATATTTTAAGGAAATTTTAATATTTTATTTAGTTCGTTTTTAAACTTTATCTTTAGACTAAAAAATAAGTTAAAAATAAATAACGCAGGAGGAAAACAATGACTTGTCTATCTGAAGTTTTAAAGTTTAATGAAAAATTTGTAACAAATAATCAATTTGAGGCTTTTCAAACATCTAAATTTCCTAACAAAAAAATAGTAATCTTAACTTGTATGGATACACGTTTGTTAGAATTACTTCCTAAAGCCATGGGGCTAAAAAATGGAGATGCAAAAATAGTGAAAAATGCCGGAGCTGTTATATCCCACCCCTTTGGCAGCGTCATGAGAAGTATATTAGTTGCCGTCTACGCTTTGCAAGCTGATGAAGTATGTGTCATCGGTCATCACGAATGTGGAATGACGGGCATGAAAGCTGAAGCTATTTTAGCCTCTGCTGAACAAAGAGGGATTAGCACGGAACAGATTCGTAATCTAAAATATGCTGGTATTGATTTAGAATCATGGCTGACTGGGTTTGAATGTGTAGAGGATAGTGTCGAAAACAGTGTGGATATGATTCGAAATCACCCTCTATTACCAAAAGACGTGCTTGTTTCTGGAATGGTTATTCATCCTTCAACAGGAAAACTTGACGTCGTTGTAAACGGCTATTCCCAAGACCGAGCTGAAACCGTAAGCTCATGAAGGAGGATCCTATTGAATGCTAAAAGATAACCGATTTCAAGGCTATTCAGCAGGGCATTTACAAAAAGACATTATCGCCGGTTTGGTTGTTGGGGTCGTTGCTATTCCTTTAGCGATGGCCTTTGCCATCGCTTCTGGTGTAAGACCTGAATATGGGATTTATACAACCATTATCGCAGGGATTATGGTTTCAATATTAGGCGGATCGAAATTTCAAATTGCAGGTCCAACGGGTGCATTTGTTCCGGTGCTGCTTGGAGTTGTCATGCAATATGGTTATGAGAACCTCATTATTGCCGGCTTTATGGCTGGAATTATGATTACGCTTCTCGGAGTATTTAAGCTAGGGAAATTTATAAAGTTTATTCCGCGCCCTGTGACGATTGGATTTACAGCAGGAATTGCGATTATTATTTTCTCAGGTCAGATCGCTAATTTTTTAGGATTAAAAGGAATTGCAAAACATGAGGAATTTCATTTAAATATGATTGAAATCCTACGAAAAATTGCAACGATTAACATTTACAGCGTTATCATAGCCGCTATTTGTTTAGCTATCGTGATTACAACGCCAAAGTTTTTACCTAAAATTCCAGGTGCCCTTCTAGGTCTTCTTGTCTCCACACTTGTAGCCATTACACTGTTCCCAGGAAAAGTTGCAACGATTGGCTCTACTTACGGTGCCATTCCGAGTAAACTACCATCTTTTAGCTTCCCAGATTTAACATGGGATAACATCGTGATGCTATTTCCGGCTGCCTGCGTAATCGCGATGCTTGGAGGTATTGAATCTTTACTATCGGCTGTTGTTGCTGATAATATGGCCAAAACCAAGCATAATAGCAATAAAGAACTTGTCGGTCAAGGAATTGCTAATATTGCTACCTCTCTATTTGGCGGAATTCCAGCAACTGGTGCCATTGCCAGAACAGCTACTAATATTAAAAACGGGGCGGCTTCTCCGTTATCAGGAGTCATACACGGCTTAGTTGTTTTATCGGTCCTTGTGATGCTGGCTCCTTATGCATCAAACATTCCGCTGGCAAGTATGGCACCTATTTTAATGTTTGTGGCTTGGAATATGAGTGAGCGTAAAGAATTTGCGCATATTTTAAAAACCAAGTCAGCTGATTCATTTGTACTTGTAGCTACGTTTTTATTAACAGTTTCAATCGATTTAACAACAGGTGTAGGCGTGGGTCTACTTTTAGCTATTGTCATGTTCGTGAAACGAATGAGCGGATCACTGAAGATTTCAAAGGTTTTAGCGGAAACATCTGAAAACGCTAACAAATCTGAGCTGATGGAATATACCATGCAAGGATCTCTTTTCTTTGGATCGGCTGAAGTACTGGAAGATTCTTTTGATAACATCGTCGAAGCGAAACCGAAAGTTTTATTGCTTCGAATGAGCCAAGTATCCTTTATTGATACATCTGGAGAAGCTTTACTATCAAAGGTGGTCGAACGGTTGAAAGATTCGCATAGCCAAGTCGTTATTTCTGGCTTACAGCACCAGCCGAAAGAAATGTTAAAGTCAACCGGTCTATACGATAAGATCGGTGAAAAAAATATATTTTCCTCCGAACCTCCCGTCAGTAAGATTAAAGCTCGTCATAGAATCGTTACTACGTAATAAAAAAGAGATCCGAACGATTAATCGTTCGGATCTCTTTTTTAAATATTAAACCGGTACCCCGCTCCCCAAACCGTTTCTAGGTACTGAGGATCTGCTGGGTTTTCTTCTAACTTTTCTCTTAGTTTTCGAATGTGAACTGTTACGGTTGAAATGTCTCCTGAAGAATCAAACCCCCAAATTTTTTCAAATAGATGTTCTTTACTTAATACTTGATTTGGATGAGAAACGATAAACTTCAGCAAATCGAATTCCTTCGCTGTAAAAAACACTTCTTTGTCATTCACAAATACTCTTCTAGCCAGCGTGTCAATCGCTAAGCCATGAATACGAATCATACGCTTTTCCTGCTTATCAGAGAGTCTTTCATATCTCGCTAAATGCGCTTTGACTCTTGCGACCAGCTCCCCAGGGCTGAATGGCTTGGTAATATAGTCATCTGCACCTAGCCCGAGCCCTCTAATTTTATCGATTTCTTCTTTTTTAGCTGAAACTAAAATGATTGGAATATCTTTTGCAGCTCGAATTTGCTTGCACACTTCAAATCCACTCACTTTAGGGAGCATAATATCCAAAATAACCAAATCAAAATGTTCATTTAACGCTTTTTCTAATCCCTTATCACCACTATATTGAACGTCTATTTCAAAATCGTTAATTTCTAAATAATCTCTTTGCAATTCAGCAATACTTACTTCATCTTCAATCAACAATATCTTCTTCATGTGTATCACCATTTTCATTCATTTTTTGCAAAGAAAAGAAAATACTTGTTCCTTCGCCAAGCTTACTTAGTGCCCAGATGTCTCCCCCGTGGCGTTCAACAATTTGTTTTGCAATGGCTAGTCCAAGTCCACTTCCTCCAGTATTGCTATTGCGGGACTGTTCTGCTCGATAAAACCGGTCAAAAATATGCGCTAATGCTTCCGGTGAAATACCAGAGCCGTTATCTTTCACTTCAATAATGAGTTCGCTTTCGGTAGCGGAAAGAACGATATCGATTCTTTTTCTTTCTTTATCCATAAATTTAATACTGTTGGTTGTTAAATTTATTAAAACTCTTCGCAGCTGCTCAGCATCTGCTTTTGCATACAGTGTGGTTAGAGAATTATCGGAAAATAAAACATCAATATCATGTTCGCTCATTTCAAACTGAAGCTCTTGCACATAACTTTTCATAAAAGCAGAAAGATTAAGTTTTTTAAATACAAATGGAATTTCGTGCAAATCCAATTTAGAAAATAAAAACAGCTCATCGATTAACGCATTCATGTCTTTTGCTTTCGTTGAAATCGTTAACAAATATTTAGAAAGCTTATCTGGCGTATTAGCTACGCCATCTTGAATTCCTTCTACATATCCTACAATGGAAGTAATAGGAGTTCGTAAATCGTGTGAAATACTTGAAAGTAGCTGCTTTCTGTTATCTTCATATTGAATTTGCAGTTCAACAGAAGATTTTAGTTTTTGCCTCATTTCTTCAAAAGCTTGCGTTAATTCGCCAATTTCATCTTTTGAATTAGCAGAGATCTCAAAGTGAAGATCACCTTGTTTTATTTTTTCAGCCGCTTCTTTTAATTCACGAATGGGTTTAATAATGCTTCTTGAAACAAGATAGTTTAAAAATCCAATAATCACAATCACTAAAATTAATAGTAGAAAGATTAAAAAAGGGAAAATTCGATTAATAATGCCTACATAAGGGCTGATTTTTCGCAAAACGTAAATGCTTCCTTTTTCTTGATTTGAGAAAGGAAAATCAAGGTTGATATATGTAAAGTACTGCTTGCCTATTCGCAGCATGTCCTGCTGATACGAATGATTTCCTTTACTTTTTTGATGCTTTGGCAAGTATTTACGAAGGTTTTCTCCTTTAATGGATTCTGAAGCATATACAACCTCTGTGTTTTTTTGAATCACAATATCAATATTTTCAAATTCATATTTTTTAACCGTCTCCGGCCGCAGCAGCTGTTCTGGTTTTTTTTCACTCAATAACTTTAAATCTAAGAATGCATTTTCTTCTTCTGGCGTTAACAATTTATACTCATAGGAGTGACTGTACAGTTTTCTTACAAAATCGGCGTCTCCAGTAATAGAGAAGAAAATGAGAAAGCCCGATAAAAAAAGCAAAATAATAAAGACAAACACAATACTGATATACGTTAAAACAAAACGCAGCTGAATTGACATGACTTACCCTATGCCCCTTTGGCTTTAACAAAACTATTTGATAGACTAGTAAAGGTGAATAACAAATAGATCGTTAGACATTATACATATAGCAAAAATTAAAACAACAAAACAAATGTATATTCTCACTTTACCGTGATAGAGTGAGAATGAACACCACCTTTTTTACCATTTTATGAATTGCTGGAAAATTATGATCTATTTTTCATAATATTCTTAGGCTGAAAGTTATACTATCTGTCTTAATATTTTAAAAAAGGAGACTTTTTAATGAAGATTATCAAAGCTACTTCCTCTCACATCCCTTCTGTTGCCCGTTTATACGTAGACAGCTGGCGCATTACATACAAAGGGTTAGTACCTGATGCTTATTTAAACAGCTTGTCTTATAAACAAAGTGCAGAAAAATGGTCCTTTTTTCTTACCGAGCCTTCTCATTTTATTTTGCTCGCTATCGATGAACGAGAAAAGATTGTCGGCTTTTCAGCAGGTAAGCCTCATTTGTCCGGTGCTGAAATATACGCGCTATACGTTTGCAAGGAAGTGCAAAACCAAGGAGTTGGTCATCTTCTGTTTTTTCATTCAGTAAAAGAATTTACTGATCAGCACTATACGTCTATGATTATTTGGGCTATGAAGAAAAATAAGAAAGCCGTTCAGTTTTATAAAAAATTAGGCGGCAAAAAAATCTTGAATCGCACAAGTCAATTTGGAGAAACTAAAGTTGAAGACGAAGCATACGGTTGGGAACGTCTTCCTTCTAATAAATAAACGAGCACACTAGTGTGCTCGTTTATTTATTAGAAGATAATATTATTGAGCCGTCGTCTTTTTATCCGTTGAATGAACTTTATTACAAAGCCCATTCCAGTGCCAAAAACAATTCCCTTGACTCACTATAAAACAATCCAGCCATTTCTGAAAATTCATATGTAATACATGTGCATCTTGAAACGATGCGTTCCGCTTTTTTACTATTATATATGCAGGATGCGCTGATTTTTTAGAGTCAATGATAATCTCTTCTTCTCCAACAGACCCAATTGTCATATAGAGACTCTGACTTCTATAAGTTGTTTCTCTTACATCTTCTAAGCTATAAAGATTCCCTGTTATTTGTTTGTCAGCATCAATGAACAAATTACACCCATTTGTTAGCTGCAAAAACTGCTTATAGTCTTCAGGAAGTGATACATGCATTTCTTCTTCAAAAACATTCAGTTGGTTCTTGCTTACTCCATCAAAAAAAGTACAAGTGGTTCTGTATACTTCTCCTTCATTTTTACACACTTCTATAACATTATTGTTTTCCCACAGCCGCTTTCGAAGTGAATTTATTATTTTTTCAATCATACTCTTCCTCCAAGCGTTGGATTTAAAACGGTTACATTACATTAATTAAACAATAATGTGCTAATTCCTTCTTTCCTACTAAATTATACGACAAACTTTAGAAATTCATGTTCAAATAACATAGAAAAAAGCAGCGAATATCGCTGCTTCACAGGTTATACAGGTGCTTTTTCTTCCTGTTCAGGATGGTGATCGTAATCAATAAGCGCTTTTGGAAGACCGGTATATTTAGCCCAATAATAAATCCCAATAGATACGACGGCTATGATAATTAAGTCTACAGGCGTATCGATCAAACCTTTCCCTCCGCCGAACGAACCGATATAAGAAATAAAGAGCATGATGATATAATAAGCAACTAACCACCAAGTTGACTTAATTTGCTGACGAAGACTTACTTCGTTTTTAGGCACATATTTAGCAAAAATCAAATATATAACAAACATGACCAATTGAGAAGTTAACAGCCATGAAATAGTCTTCCAGCCTGACCAGTACACAATAAAGGAAGCAAAAATAAAGGATAATGGACCAATTATACTCATTCCTCTTAATTTAAAAGGCTTTTCCAAATCTTTTGCGTTCACCATAAAGGCCGCTGATGAAATTGGTGCAATCGCGTAAGAAAGAATAAGCGCAACAGAGCATACGTTTACGAGTGCATTCCACGAAGGAAATGGCAGTGTCCAAAAAATCGAAAGCCCTAACGAAAGCCATAGAGATGATCGTGGAATCCCTGTTTTTTTATCCACGTGAGCAAACGTTTTAAATAACGTACCGTTACGAGACCAAGCATAGATAAGTCTAGATGTTGTATTCATAAAAATATTACCGTTACCACCCGGTGATAAAATAGCGTCTAAAATAACAAGTGTTGCTAGCCAGCCAAGACCAAGAACAACAGCGATATCTTTAAACGGCAGTGAAAATTTATCTTGAATGCCTGACCAACCGCCCGTGATCATATCAGATGGAATGGCCCCGATAAATAAGACTTGTAGAGCGGTATAAATAAGTGCCGCTAGAATGATACAAATCACAAGAGCAATTGGGATATTACGCTGAGGATTTTTCACCTCTCCAGCTACCGATACAATCGGATGAAGGCCTAAGTAAGCAAACATAACCCCGCCTGTAGCAATGGCGGCCTGTATACCATCAAATCCCCCGGGAGCAAACTCTCCCATCGTAAAGTTTCCTGGCTTAAAATAAAATGCCAGCGTTACGATTACCGTAAGCGGTACAAAATATTTGAAAATAGAAATAATAATATTCGATTTGGCAAATGCTTTTACACTCCAGTAATTGAGTAAAAAGAATAAGCAAAGCAACACAAATTGTAGAATCCATCCAGATATCGTCGGTGAATCAGATCCAGACTTTGTTAAACCCGGAAACCAGTAGGCCACATACTGTCTCACTGCTGTTACTTCGATAGCGATTAAACTAGTGTAAGCTACGATCGTAATAAACGAAATCATATAGCCTACAAGATGACCGTGTGAATAAACAGGATATCGAATAATTCCTCCTGTACGAGGCAAGGCAGCCCCTAGCTCAGCGTATACAAGGCCTATCAATAAAATAATAACTCCACCAATAATCCAAGAAAAACTTCCTGCAGGACCGGCTTGCGTAGCGACATTACTAACGGCAAACAGCCAAGCGGAGCCAAAAATAGCCCCTAATCCAATCAATGTTAAATCTAATAGGGATATCGTCTTTTTAAACGGACCTTTATTCTCCATAAGCTTCCTCCTTTGGATGAATCATCACTTTTGTTGTTTTTTTTGACAACATTCATATATATTCGATAATATGTGTCAAAATTTTTATTACTATACCCATTCAAAATTACTTTGAATCCCTTTTCTTGATTTCTACAGATTAATTAACAGAAAATTTTAAAAAATAACTCTTATATTCAAGACACACTAAAACTTTTTCTTCTCTTCTTTAATAGGTAGAATACTCAATAAATGAAAGGAGTTAGACAAATGACTTTACCAGAAAATTTGCCTGTTGATTTTACAGCTTACAACCACTTAACATTCCTTCCGCTCGGACGTAAGAATAAATCGATTCGATCCGTAGGAAGTAAACATACTAAAGGGCTGCTTGGACGTTTAAATGACTACTTTGAGCGAGCAATGAATGAGTTACCTAAAGAAGATATCATCCTTTTTCAAACATTCTTATATGGAAATCATAGGGGCGGTTTTCCCGTCGCAATTGACAAAAATGAAGACGTTTATCCTCACTTTTGGAAACCAACTTCATTTCTATGGAAAGAATATAATAAGAATCGCGGCATTCCTATTCATCATGATGAGTTTTATTCTCAAGATTTTACGGTTTTGACTAAAAATGAGTTGGAAAATTATCTCGGAAGCATTATGAAAGATTACATGTTTTGCGCTAGAATACATGATTCTTCAAAAGAAGAATGGATTCAACATATTAATAAGTGTTTCTTCAAACATCCGCTCATTTCCCTTTATCACCGAAATGCAAATGTGATTGAAGCAATTGAACAATCAAAAAAATCACCTTTGCTTTTTATTATGAAAAACCCTGAGCAAATTGCTTTTTGGCGCAATCGGATCGAAATCATTATGAGACCTTTTCGATCTCTTTCTTCCACCGCTTTTGAGAGAGGATTTTCAGATACGGAAGATACGGTATTAACTGTTCACGGGGAAAACGAGATCATTCGCTTAACTTCAGAAAACAGAGGTCTCGCCGTAACATATGATGTCACAGGTGATGCCATTTCACTTGATGATGAGTATAATGTAGTACTAGCAGCCAAGCGCTTAGCGACAACTCAGCGGCAGTTCGAAGAGATTATGGATGAAAATAAAGAAGTGATTCAAAAACTTCTTGTCTTTTTTAAGTGGAAAAGTCTTTTAAAGCATCATGAAGTGCACATTAAAGAGATCCAAGACAAATTGTGCAGCCTAACCACTTATCAACTTAATCAAAGACAAGTTTTACAGGAAAACGATCCCTTTCTTTCCTTCATTCAAAACGTATTACAAGTAAAAATACCGAATGTAAATCTCGAAGTTGGTTCCATTCAATGGTTTTCGCAATGGGATTTTCCAGATGTCACCCTGCTGCAGGAAACAAACAAATTTACATGTTATATGGATCCAAACGAAATAGAAAAGAAACTGACAGAAATAAGCGCTAAGATAGAAAATGAACTTCATAAGCAGCGTCAGGATCTGCTTTCGACTCCGCTAAAAATCGGTCAAATAACGTTTGATTCAAACCAAATGCTACGGTTATTAACGCTTATAGATACCTTAAAGAACACGGAAACTCAGCAGAGTTACGTGCAAATTTTAGAAGGCGTTTCTACTAACAGTATTCGTCAAAAAGAGCTTGATAAAATACCCGCATTTGGATTATTAAATTCGGTAAAGCGCAAGCGCATTGTTACGTATTTACAAGAATTACAAAACTATCAGCTGCTTAAAAAAGAGAAAAAAGGATTCAGCCTCACTCCAAAAGGCGAAGCCATCCGACGTCTATTTGAAGAAGAATCACGGAGAATATGAGATTATATCTCGCGTGATTCTTCTTTTTTGATTTTGAAGACTACTTTCTCTATTAAATGCCTATCATAATTAGAAATCTCCATTCATATAATGATTACTAGATTAGCAAAGTCCTTCATACCTATTAGCCTGATGCTGACATAGAGAGGAGATTTCGCCATTGAAATCTAGTAATCGCGCCAATTTTGTAGTGTTAACATATAAGATGGTTCTTGTTATTTTATCCATTGTTTTAATGACATCATCTATTATTGTTCTAGTAAGTTACTCAGCATTTAAAGAACAGTTCAATTCTTCTATTGTCTATCAAACGTTATCGAAGCATAAAGCGGAGAGCCTTTATTATCTGATGAGCCAAGAAAACCACCACTTTTCAACAGCTTTTGATAAAAACTACTCGCCTCCAGGTCTTTCTTCTACACTGCTAGAGTTATCAACAAGTATTCGAGCAGAAGACGCGAGAAGCTTGTTTGGTTCAGAACTTCCTGGATTCAGTATTTACGACTCCAATATTATCATCGCCGGTGAAGGTACAAATTTCACAAACTTCCCTAGAGAATCTGCACCACCGTTAGATGAAACGCTAAAAGAAAGAAATTCTACTGCAAAAGTTCAGCAGCCTAAAGAAAACGATGGTACGAACGCTCCGAATAATAATACAACTGGCGGAAAAAAGGTATTTTATATTTATCACACGCACAGCTGGGAATCTTATTTGCCTCTGTTAGGACTTGAAGGTGATCCAGATGCTAATAAAGCGGTGGATAGCAAAACAAATATCAATATGGTTGCAAATATGCTAGGAAAAGATTTAGAGGCTCAGGGAATTGGAGCAGAAGTAGATCAAACCAATATTGGACAGAAATTAAAAGAAAAAGGTTGGAACACCAATCAATCGTACGCCATGTCTCGTACAGTAATTGAAACGGCGATGACTGAAAATAGAGATTTAACTTACTTTATCGATTTGCACCGAGATTCACTTCGAAAAGATAATACAACTATTAAGATTAACAATAAATCGTATGCAAAAGTTGTGTTTGTTTTAGGGAAAGCGAATCAAAACTTTGAACAAAACTTAAAGATGGCAAAAGCGCTTCATGAAGGACTTGAAAAGAAATATCCCGGCTTAAGCCGCGGAGTTATTGGCAAAAACAAATCCAGCGGTAACGGTGTATATAACCAAGATGTTTCCAAAAATGCGATTTTAATTGAAGTGGGCGGAGTTGACAATAACTTTGATGAACTAACTAACACAACAAAAGCACTGTCTGATGTCATTAGCCAATTTTACTGGCAAGCTGAAAAAGTAGATGCCCCTGCTCAATAAAAAAAGCCCTCTTCACTGAGGGCTTTTTAAAATTCAATTCCTTTTACAGCAGGAATTCCTTCGTCGTAATAATGTTTATGAGGCTTCATTTCCGTCACAAGATCTGCTGCTTCCATCACTTCTTTTTTGGCAGAACGCCCGGTAATGACCAAATGCATATGCTCCGGGCGCTTTTGAATAAGGTCAATTACTTCGTGTAGCGGTAGCACATCATCAATAGGAAATTTCTCGATAGCCAGTGCGTTATTTAACTCGTCTAAAATAACCACATCATATTCGTTTGAGAAGACTTTTTCCTTCGTTAGCGCCCAGGCTTTTTGCAAAGCTTCACGATGTTCAGGCGGTGTTTTTGTCCACGTAAAGCCGACTCCTGTTTGAATCATTTCAATTCCTATTCTGTCAAACATCAGCTTTTCGCCATATGTACGCTGAGGAGATTTAATAAATTGAATCATTAATACTTTTTGTCCGCGTCCCGTAGCGCGCAGAGCGAGACCTAAAGCAGCGGTTGTTTTTCCTTTACCGTCTCCGGTATAAATTAACGTAAGACCCCGTTTGTCTTTCAATCTAAAAACCTCTTTTTCTTCGAATTTCAGTTTACAGCCATGTTGTTTTTTCTGTAAACGATGTTCTAGCAGGCTCTTTCATTTTTGTAAGAGACTCTTCATTTGGATAACCTAAAAAAACGTTTCCTACTACGACTTTACCTGAAGGGTTGCCAATAAACTCATACAATCTCTCGTCTCGAACAAGACCAACACCTCTTGTTCTCCAAACAAAGCCAAGTCCTAGTTCTTTAGCCGCTAACCACATGGAATGAATCGCGCATGAAACCGCATATTTGTTATCTTCTGTGGCTTCTTCGTCTCCTTCAACTATGTCAGCTGTTACGACGATATGTACGGGCGTATTTTTTACTGCTTTTAACGAACTTTCTACTAAATGAGGCTTTGTAGGAAAGCGCTCCTTTAAATATGCTTCAGCCAGTTCTTCATACTTCTTTTTTGCTTCTCCTTGAATTACGTAGAAGCTCCATGGCTCTCTCATTCGGTCATTTGGAGCCCACGTCGCTGCTTCAAGCAGCTGTTCGATTTTCTCTTGCTCCACTTCACGTGCTTCATGATCTCGTACCGCTCTTCGTTCTTTTAACTGTGAGATAATCGTCATATTGTCTCCTCCTTTTAACGTTAAAGCAGAATATTTTCCGCTCTTTCTTCGAACCATTTTATTTTTTCTCTAATTGTCACCACTTCACCTACAAGCACGATGGCAGGATGAGCAATTTCTGCTTTTTTTGCTATTTCTTCGATTGTGGCAAGCGTTCCCGTTACGGTGCGCTGATATTTTGTCGTTCCCCACTGAACAAGCGCCACTGGCGTATGTTTATCTCGTCCGTGGTCCATCAACTGTTTGCATATATGAGGTAAATTTCCAACGCCCATATAAAATGCAATCGTATCTATTCCTTGAGCGAGCGCTGACCAATTTAAATAATCTTTTCCTTTTTCTTCTCTTCCATGACCCGTTACAATCGCAAAAGAAGTGGCATGATCTCTGTGGGTAACCGGAATTCCTGCATAGGCTGGAGCTGCAATTCCTGACGTGATACCAGGCACTACTTCGTAAGGAATTCCTCGAGTAGCAAGTACTTCAGCTTCCTCTGCTCCGCGCCCGAACACAAAAGGATCGCCTCCTTTTAAGCGCGTCACTACTTTTCCTTGAAGTGCTTTTTCAACAAGAAGTTCGTGAATACGATCTTGGATGACTCCGTGCTTGCCAGGTAATTTCCCGCAAAAAATAAGCTCCGCGTCTTTTTTAGCATAGTTTAACAACTGTTCGTTGGCTAAGCGGTCATATAAAATGACATCCGCTTCTTGAATACATTCCATTCCATATACGGTTATTAGCTTCGGATCTCCTGGTCCGGCTCCTACTAAATATACTTTTCCAACTGTCACATGGCATCTCTTCTTTCTTTTTTCACCGCTTTACACTGTTCCACCCAGTTTTCTACCATTTTCGTAGAAGAGCCGAAATGAAAGTGCGTATAGCCGGCAATTAAATTATTGTTCATATAGCCTTCTTCTTTCATTCCTCGCATCCCTTTTGTATCATAGGCAGGCGAAAACTCTTTCTCTGAATGAAAGGTTGAATAATGAAATTCATGGCCTTTAGCTTGTATATCGTCTTTAAATAAAAAATTCCCCTGCTTTCCCGTCACTTCTCGGTATCCTAAAGCAGCTAATTTTGTCTGCATTCTTACTTGTCCGGGAATAAGCCCCACCATTTCATGACATGTATCATCTGTTGTGACAATACCATCTGTTAAAAACATAAAGCCTCCGCACTCCGCAAGTGTAGGAATCCCTTTTTGGATGGCTGCTCGAACAGAGTTTTTAACGTCGATTTGCTGAGCCAGCGTTTCAGCAAATTCTTCTGGAAATCCGCCTCCTATATAAAGACCGTCAGCATCTTGTGGAACTGTTTCTCCTTTTAAAGGCGAAAATTCTACAAGCTCTGCTCCGTAAGCTTTTAACAATTCGAAATTTTCTTCATAATAAAAGTTAAAAGCGGCATCTCTTGCCACAGCAATTTTCACTTGAGGTACGGACGGCTTTGTAAAGATAGGATCATTAATTTCTATTTTAGGAGCTAAAGCCAGTTCATATACTTTTTCGATATCAATTGTATCATGAACAAGCTTTCCTAACTGTTCAAAAAACGGTGTTAATTCTCCTCGTTCAATAGACGGAATGAGCCCGAGGTGACGTTCAGGAATCGTGAGCTCATCGTTTCTTTTCAAGTAGCCTACTACAGGGATATGACATTCCTGTTCAATCGCTGCCTTAACAAGCTTATAGTGCCCTTCACTTCCAACTCGGTTAGCAATTACACCGACAATGTTCGCTTCCGGTAAAAATTGCTGAAACCCTTTTACAATTGCTGCTGCACTTCTAGCCATACTAGCACAATTGACAACTAAAAGGACAGGACTATTGGTGATTAAGCTGATTTCTGCTGTTGTCCCTTCGTTCGTTAACGGATTTTTCCCATCAAAAAATCCCATAACTCCTTCCATGATGGAAATATCAGCGTCTTCACTAGCTCGAGCTACAATTTCCCTAACCATATCGTGTTCAAGCATCCAGCTGTCTATATTACGAGACGCTCGTTCTGTAACAGCCGTATGATACGTTGGATCAATATAATCGGGTCCGCATTTAAACCCTTGAACCCTATAACCAGCTTGTTTTAATGCCGCCATCAGCCCAATTGTAAGTGTTGTTTTCCCTACGCCACTTCCGGTACCGGCAATGACGAGTCTTCTGTTTGACATGTTGTTCTCTCCTTTAGTCATATGGAATAAGCGCCACTGAAATGGTGACATTCCCTGACTTTTTCTTCACAAGTTCAAGCGTATCAGCACCGCTGTATAACATAGCAGCAGGTTCACTAACGCCATATGCACCTGTATATTTAAAGACAGTATCTGAAGGCTGTTGGATACTTATGCTGTTTAGCTCTTGGGGCGAATAATAGACAAACTCCCAGCCGTACTTAGAAGCCACTTCTAGCAGCCCTTCTTCATCTTTCTTTAACTCTATTGTACATAATGCTTTTACACTTTTCATTGAAAACTGAAGTTCAGCAAGCGTTTTTTCAATAACGGTTTCAATTTCCGCTGCGCTTGTTCCTCTGTTGCACCCCATCCCAATCGCCAGTACTTTTGGACGGTAAAGAACACCGTTTTCTAAGATCGCTTCTTCTTCTTTTTTTAAATTGCGATGCGTTACGACCAAGGCTGCATTTGGCGATGCTTCTAGAGCTGTCTGAATCGATGAGTACGTTTTAATGTTAGCTGGAACAGGGTGCTCATAGTGCCACCAGCCCTTTTCACCTGATTCTTGAACCACCGCTATTGCTTCTTCGTTTACTACAGAAGCGCTGACAGGGGTTAGCTTTTCTGCTGATTCCCACACCCATCCAAAGCGCTTACCAAATAAATCAACGGGAATCGTTTTTTGAACATCGGATGCTGTTGTAATAACAGGATGAGCTTCAAGTGCTGCCGCAACTTCACGCGTAAGCTCATTTGCTCCTCCGATATGACCTGAAAGCACGCTGATGACATTTTCGCCTTTATCATCAATGACAACAACCGCAGGATCCGTTTTCTTATCTTTTAAAATAGGGGCAATCATACGCACAACTGCTCCCAGTGAAATAATAATAATAAGTCCTTTATACGATTCAAAAAGAGAAGGCAAGAGCATCCGCACGCTTCCTGAAAACAGCTGAATGTTCTGTTCTCTTTCGTCTCCTTTTTCAAACTTGCTCATGTAATACACATCGGACTGCTGAAAAGTGCGGCCTAGATTTCTTGCAATTTCTACGCCATGCTTCGTGATGGCCACGACAGCATAATCCCCGCGCTGTGTAATGAGAGCTTTTTTTCCTTCTTGGAGTTGAATCATTCCGACTTCACTCCTCTTCGAAAGCCATGGGTAAATGTTTTATCATAAAGTTTTGATCGATAATCTTTGTCATGAATGTGGGGGTCAAGGGCCCAGCCTGCCAAAATCATCGCCTGCTTACGAATGCCGTTTGTTCGCATAGCATCATCCAGGTCTTTTACCGTCGTGCGAACAATTTTTTCATCTGGCCACGTTGCTTTATAGACTACTACAACCGGCGTGTCCTCACTCCAACCGGCGCTTATAAATTCTTTCATTACTTTTTTTGTGAGCGTCGCACTTAAAAATAAAGCAATGGTACATTTATGTTTTGCTAAATCAGTTAATTTTTCAAACTCAGGTACAGGCGTTCTTCCTTCAGCACGAGTTAAAATAACCGTTTGAGTCAAATCTGGAATGGTTAATTCTGCTTCAGCCGCTGCTGCTGCAGCAAATACGGAGCTGACTCCCGGAACAATTTCAATATCAACGCCTTCTCTTTTTAAAAGCACCATTTGTTCCATAATGGCTCCGTACATAGCCGGATCTCCGGTATGAACTCTTACAACCATTTTTCCTTCACGCATGCGATCAAGCATCGTACTGACCATTTCTTCTAAATGCATACCAGCTGTTTTTAACACTTCAGCTCCTGGTTTAGACTTAGCAACTAGCTCTTCACTTACTAGTGAGTCAGCGTATAAAACAACATCTGCCTGCTGAAGTAATTTTAAGCCTTTTACGGTAATTAAATCTGGATCTCCGGGTCCAGCTCCGATTATGTATAACTTCATTTTCGCACCACCATTAGCGTTAAGTATTGTAAATCGGCTCCTTCTAGTTCTGAAGCTTTCCAAATAATTTCTTCATCTGACGTTACTTTTGTTACCACCGATGCTTTTTCAAGCAGATCAAGCTCTTTTAAAAGACCGACCATAAAATCGATGACTTTAGCCACTTTAATAAAAATAACGCAGTCGTTTTCCACCAATACTTTTTTCATTGTTTCATAATCTTCACGAGCAGGAACAATGGCCACATGTTCATCACCGTCTGCTAATGGAATGCCTAAGCGAGACGCAGCCCCGTTAATAGATGAAATACCAGGAATTACTTGAATAGGAGCTTGAGGATGACGTTCTTGCATCAGGCGCATCATGTGAATAAACGTGCTATAAAGCATAGGATCTCCCTCTGTCACAAATGCTACATCTTTTCCCTCCTGGAGCTTTTCCCATACTCGTTCCACTGTTTCGGTCCATTTTTTCTCTAAAATAGCAGGATCTTTTGTCATTGGAAACACAAGGCCTAGCATGTCTTTTTCATTTGCACTGAAATAGACATCAATAATTTTTTGGGCGTAGCTTTTGCTTCCTTTTTGCTTTTTTGGGTACGCAATAACGGGTGATTCTTTTAATTTACGAAATGCTTTTACTGTAATCAATTCTGGATCTCCTGGTCCAACTCCAAGTCCGTACAATGTTCCAATCATGTTCATTCTCCTCTTTTGGCTGTAATAATATAAATGGGGTTTAAAGCGTCAAATCGTGTTAAGTGTAAAATTGGCTTGCTTCTTGAAACTTGTGCAAGGGTAACAGCAGTCTCAAATCCTCGCTCTTTAAAAGCTTTCATCGCTTCTGCCAAATTTTCAATCGTTACGGCATTTAATACGATGCGCCCTCCTGAATTTAATCGGCTGCAGCACACGTCTAAAATGGTTTCCATGCCTCCTGCTGTCCCTCCAATAAACACCGCATCAGGATCAGCAAACTCACCTAACCCTTCCGGTGCTTTTCCGTGCACAGTATGGGCATCTACTCGAAATTTCGCTAGATTTCCCCTGCAGTTTTCCAAGTCTGCTTCGTTTTTTTCCACAGCAAAAATTTGTCCTTCACGCGCAATTTTAGCTGCTTCAATCGCGACTGAACCCGTACATGTTCCGATATCCCACACCACGCTGTCTCTCTTTAGCTGCAGGGCGCTAATACTAAGTGTACGAACTTCTTTTTTAGTAATAAGTCCCTTGTCCGGCTTGCGTTGAATAAATTCATCGTCCTCTATTCCAAGAGGCCAGACTGGGCTTTTTTCTACCTGCTTTAATATCACGACATTAAGCGGAGAAAAGAGTTGATTCGCCGCCTCTTCCAGCGAAAGCAGCTGACAGCGCTCCGCCTCTCCACCTAGATTCTCTGCCACAAACATCTTGTATTCTGTCATGCCGAATGATAACAAGTAGTTTGCCAGAGCACTAGGAGAATTTTGCTCATCGGTTAAAATCGCCACTTTTTTATAACCGTCAATGCGCTGAGCCAGCCCTTTTATACTTCTGCCGTGCACGCTTGTAAAATAAGCGTCTTGCCATCGCTCTTTTAGACGTGAGAATGCAAGCTGAATAGAACTTAAATAAGGATATATTTCAACGTCTAGCTTCGCAGAAAGATAGCTTCCAATTCCGTAAAATAACGGATCGCCTGAGGCTAACACAACCGCATTTCCTTCTTCGTTTTTTAAACGTTCAACAAGGGAAGAAAGACCTCCTTCAATGGCTACTTTTTCTCCTTCGAAATCTTGAAAAAAGTCAAGGTGACGCTTTCCTCCAATTAGCACATTGCTTTCATACACCCACTGTTCATACATAGGAAGTAGACTTAACTTCCCGTCGTCACCAATTCCAATAATTTTAATTGCCATGTTGCACCGCCTGTCCTAAAAAATCTCCTTTTAATGTGTAAAGAGACGTATCGACATCGATTCCGTCCCCTACTTCCTTTAATGCTGATAAACAGCAGTACTCGCACAGTTTTTCGAAAAACTGATGATGACCGCTTTGCGTCATTAAATCTCCCACTTGAGAAGCTGTGTTTGCGCCTTTTATTTCCTCTACCAGTTCAGCAGAAGCGCCTGACTCAGAAGCTGCTTTTGCTAAAAAATTAAAATCAATAGGTGCACTTTTTGAATGAACCATCATAACGCCTTGCGCGACTTTTGAAAACTTTCCCATCATGCCTACGAGCGACACTTTTTTCATTCCTTGCTTTTTACATTGTTTTAACGTAAATCCAACAAAATCTCCCATTTCGATAAATGCTTCTTCCGGAAGTTCTGGGAACTGTTTCATTCCATATTTTTCGCTTCGTCCCCCTGTCGTAATGACAACGTGCTCACAATTACTCGCTTTAGCAACGCTAATGGCCTGCACGATACTTGCTTTATAAGCAGCTGTTGAGAACGGAACAACAATTCCCCGCGTCCCCAGTATCGAAATGCCTCCTAAAATACCTAGACGCGCATTTAATGTCTTTTTCGCCATTTCTTCTCCTTCAGGAACCGAGATGACAATCTTAACGCCTTTTTGTATGTTGTATTGGGCTAGAAGCTGTTCAGCCGTTTCTTTCAGCATCTTTCTTGGCACAGGGTTAATGGCTGCTTCACCGACAGGAACTGGGAGACCGGGCTTTGTCACACGCCCTACTCCCACTCCTCCATCAATGATAATGTCTGCACCATTACACCACGAAACTTCAGAAATAATCAGCGCTCCGTGCGTGGCATCGGGATCATCTCCAGCATCTTTAATGATGCTGGCTACAGCGCTGCTTGTGCGATACTCGCATTCTTCAAGATGAAACGTAGCAAAGCGACCAACAGGTAAGTAAATCGTTGACTCCTCTTGCACTTCTCCTGAAATTAGCGTAAGCAGAGCTGCTCTCGTAGCTGCAGTTGCACAAGCGCCCGTCGTATAGCCTTCTCTGAGTTTCTTAGGTTCTTTTGGTACTTCCTTCATGCGTTACACCTGATCTGCAAGAATTGAAATTGCATTTAATGCAGCAACCGTTACCGTACTGCCGCCTTTTCGCCCGATGTTTGTAATAAACGGCACGTCAAGTTTGGCAAGTTCTTCTTTCGATTCAGCCGCTGAAACAAACCCTACCGGCAGACCAATAACAAGCCCAGGCTTCGCTTCTCCTTCTTTAATCAAACGAATTAACTCAAGTAACGCTGTCGGTGCGTTCCCAATTGCAAAAATCCCGCCGTCTGCTTCTTTAATTGCTTTTCGCATAGAAATAATTGCACGCGTTGTATTTAAGCGCTTTGCTTCTTCCATTACGTCCGGATCTGAAATATAAACTTTGATTTCACCGCCGTGTTTTTCAATTCGCTGCTTGTTTGTTCCTACTTGCACCATTTGTACATCTGCAACCACTTGCTTGCCGCTGCGAATGGCTTTAATTCCTGCTTGAATCGCATCTGGATGAAACAGCATGCTGCGTCCAAGCTCAAAGTCTGCAGACGCGTGAATTACCCGCTGAACAATTGGGTACTGTTCATCTGTAAACGGATGAGGTCCAAGCTCTTCTGTAATCATTTCAAAACTTTTTCCTTCAATTTGCTGAGGCTGAACAGTTAACGGTTTAAATTCTGTACGAAAATCCATCTCAATCAACTCCTAGTTTGGTTTACTAAAGCATGAACCACTTCTTCAAACGTGGAATACACGGTCCCATACTCAATTTTCGGTCGCCCAATCATAATGATATCTAAGCCTAACTCTTTAGCTGCTTCCACTTTTTCATCCACAGATCCAACTTTTCCGCTTTCTTTTGTGACCATGACCGTCACTCCGTATTGCTTATACAGTGCTTGATCAAACTCTTTTGTAAACGGACCTTGAATAGCAATAATATTTTTTTGCGGCAATCCTAACTGCTGACACTTTTCCATATTATCCAGCCTTGGAAGCATACGAGCAACAAGCCGTACATCTGAAAGAGGAAGGAGCTTTTCTGTAAAAACCTGCAGCGTCTTGCTGCCTGTTGTCAGCATAATAACTCCTTTTTTCTCAGCTGCTACTTCAGCTGCTTCTTCATACGTAGAAACCATCGTCATATTGTCGTAGGTAAAAGCCTGCGAAGCCCGCTCATAGCGTATGTAAGGAATCGATGTTTCAGCAGCCGCACCGATGGCGTTTTTAGATGCTTCTTCGGCAAAGGGGTGACTTGCATCCACAATAGCTTTTACACCATGTTCGTTTATAAAAGTCATCATATCTTCTTGTGTGAGACGTCCAATTTTCACTTTCACTTCTGCTCGCTGTAATTCGATTGCTGCATTGTCGGTTACAACCGTCGCCGTAACGTCGTAACCTTCTTTTTTCACTTGAACAGCTAATGCACGTGCATCGCTAGTTCCCGCTAACAATAAAATCATTTTAACTCGCCGACCTTATCTTCATGGTGGTGATGGTCATGATGGTGATCGTGGTGATGGTGATCGTGGTGATGGTGCCCGTGATCATGATCGTGATGATGATGGTGATCAATATGCTCCATAATGCCGAGGCGATATTGACATGTATCGCAGTTCATTTTCACTTCGCCTTCTAATCCTTCTTCAGCACGTTCTTTTAAAATTGTCTGCAGTTTTGGATGAAAACCGAAATAGCCGGCTAGCTTAAACTCAATGTTTTCATGCTGCATTTTATACTGCTTCACCATTTCTTCCAAACGCTTAATTAGTACTCCTGTAAATAAGAAATACGGGAGAATAACCACTTTTTTAGCGCCCAGTTTTAAACATCGTTCCACTCCTTCATCAATCAATGGAGCGGTCACGCCCATAAAAGAAGTTTCGACGATTTTGTAGTTTGTTTTTTCCCAAAGAAGGCGCGTAATTTTATATAAATCACTGTTTGCATCAGGATCGCTTCCTCCTCGCCCTAAGACAATAACAGCCGTGTCTTCAGCTGGAGTTTCTAAATTTTCTCCTGATTCTTGTAATCTCGTTTTTAAAATTTCAAGGGCTTCTTCATGAACGCCAATGGGACGTCCGTACACGAAGTTTACGTGTGGATATTTTTCCTTAGCTTCATCTATAGCCGCCGGAATATGTATTTTTGAGTGGCCAGCTGGCAAGAGCATAATTGGAACTACAACTACATCTGTCGCTCCTTTTGCCACACATGTATCAATGCCTTGACTTACATTCGGACGTTCAAACTCTAGAAAACACGTTTCTACTAAAATAGATGGGTCCCAATCATGCTTCATAGTCGAGATAAACTCGCGAATTTGATCGTTCCCTTCAGGATCTCTACTTCCATGACCGACAAATAAAACTGATTTCATATAATGCCCTCCCATTTTTAATCTCCACACGGAGCTGGTTCTACTTTTATTTTTGGTGTTATATCTTGATAGTCGAATCCATAAACATTCTTCACACGCTTAAAGAATTTATGAAACCGCTCATTTGGATGACCTTTTTCTTTATATTCATGGACAATGTTCTCCACTATTTCAACAATGTCATCGGGCGCTATGCCTTCCGCCACAATTTGACCTGAATGGGCGTTTCGTCCAACCGTTTTAGCCCCTAAAAATAAGTCAAACGCACCTTTTCTGTAGACAATGCCGATATCTTCTTGAACAGCACCGTAACAGGCCATACCGCATCCATTAATACCAAGCTTCAGCTCTTTTGGCATGTCCATTCCACCGAGACGCTTTTGTAATTGTTCCGTATGCGGGATGGCGTCACTTTTTTCTCCATCACAAAAATCACACGCTTTAATTGTAAACACGTCTCCGACTGGAGATAGTAAAAAGGAAGCTGATTGGAGCTTTTTAATAATCACATCTGGCTGAGCCGTTGGAATTTGCAGTTTGATTTGATGGTCAGGCGTATACTCCATCGTACCTTTTTCACCAACAACTTCTGCTAGTGTTGTCATTTGAACGGGCGTAAACTTCTTATTTGCAAGCCCTGGACTAACTGCCACTTCAAAAATAGACTCAATTGGCTGGTGTACGACCGGTGAAGTAGTTTCACCTAAAATTGCTTGAAGCGCTTCTTCTGCCAGAGCTCGTGAAGCTGCTTTTTCTTCTTTTGTGTTCTGAACATCTTCAATAGCTGAAGCCGTTTGCTTTACAGTCTCCTCTTGATCAAGAGCCCATGGTTCTGCTTCTTTTCGAAGTCGCTGATGCGGTCTTAGCGGCTGCTCTGTTTGGTTGAGGGTATATTTACGCTGATACCCGCGCGGTGTAATCATTAAGTCATCGTAAAAGAACGTAGATGAATTTCCGACAACAACGGTAGTCAGCATGCCTATTTCATGATTTAACATGTCTTTTAAATTGGTCATTACCACTTCTTCACGGTCACGATAAGCGCTTTTCACAAGACCAACAGGCGTATCGGGGGAACGGTATTTTAATAAAATCCTTTGCGCTTCCACAATTTGTCTTGTGCGTCTTCCGCTTTTCGGATTATAAAAAGCTACTACAAAATCTGCTTGTGCAGCTGCTTCGATTCGTTTTTCGATTAACTCCCAAGGCGTAAGGTGGTCACTTAAACTAATCGTACAGGCATCATGCATCACGGGCGCCCCAAGGAGGGATGCGCATGAATTAATAGCCGAAATGCCAGGAATCACTTCCAGCTCTACGCCCGTTTCTTTTTTCCATCCTTTTTCAATCAACACTTCATACACAAGGCCGGCCATTCCGTATACTCCTGCATCTCCGCTTGAAATGACCGCCACGGTTTTTCCCGCTTCAGCTTGCTTTACGGCTTCTTGTGCACGGCTTACTTCTTCGGTCATTCCTGTACTAATAATTTGCTGATTCGTTAATAGTCCTTGAATTAATTCCACATAGGTTTTATAACCAATGATCATATCACTTTCTTGAATGGCTTCTCTTGCTCGCTGTGTAATATGTTCAAAGCTTCCTGGGCCGAATCCAATAACTAACAGTTTACCTTTCATGCTAGCTCCTCCTTTATGCGTTACTTTTTACTTTGTCAATTCCTTCTATGGAGTCACTCTTTTCCGGAGAAACAAAACCGTTTTGATCATATTCATAAATAAGTGATTCCTTTATACTGCAGCCTCCTGCTAAATGTTCTTCAACAATTCGATGAGCTACGTTTTCAGTGACCTGCTTGTACCAATCTCCTGAAGGGTACACGATAGCTACAGGAGCATCTTTGCATCTTCCGTTACAGCGCGTACGGGTTGTGTGAACCGCTTCATCTAGATTCAGTTCAGTCACTTTATTTCGAATAGCTTGCGTGGCTTCTTCTCCACCTTTTCTCATACAGCTGCTTCCATTACAAATCAATACGTGATGTTTTGTTCCATTTAAGTTCCACGTCGTCACACTTATTCGCTCCTTTACTAAAAAAACGCCTCTATCAATGATAGAGGCGCAGAAAAATTCAAACTAAGTTTTTGCACTTCCACCTATATCCCGTAGGGTAAGCTTCGCATTAGAAAAAGGCTGGTTTCCTGACTTCGATTCATCACTTGATTGCGCCTTCCCGAATACAGTGGCATATGCAATCAGCTCCTCTTCACAGTGGCGGGTACCGCGCTGGCTTCACACCAGACTTCCCATTTAACGCAATGTGAACATTGCGCACCTTTTTTGCACGATATGTAGTTTTGTGCTACGAGAAAAACCCGCTTCGCTAATATGCGAGCGGGTAAAACGTCAGAATAAAAGTGTACACGAATGCCACTTTAAGCCAACGTTTCCCTTCCCGCTCCCCGGAGAAATAGAAACTTCACAATAAAGACAGGTCTCCTGACTTGTGTATCATTCTACTTGAGAACCTTCCCGTGATTTTTCCACAGTGGTTATACTCGTTCGTCCACACTTACAGTTGCGGGGGCAGTACTGGTCTTTCACCAGTTTCCCTATTAAGCCTTCTTGGCATCTTTACTGTTGCTGTTTGATATATATGAACCTTTTAAACTATCAGAATAATAGAAGTAACTACCATATCATAGCGTACATTTTTTTTTATTTCAACTCTATTCTTTTCGTAAGATACAAGAAGCTATGAAAAAACAAGAGCATAAAGTCAGCTCTTGTTTTTTCATTATATAGCTACTAATGTTAAATGAGGATCATTATAATACACGACTTCTGAAAGAACTTTACAGCCATTTGTTTTTGCAAAAGCTTCTCTCGCCTGCGTTTCAGTTTCAAATTCAAACATTTTCATTTCTTTTCCAGCATATACCGTCAGTACCCACATGAAAAGATTCGCCTCCGATTATTGTAGTGATCGCTATATCCACATTATGACGAAACCATATCCTTTTGAAAACCCATTCTACAAAACTTGTCACAAGAAACTTTTAAAAATTTAAAAACATTTTAACTTCTGTAAATGAACAAAATGTACAAAAGGTTTAAGCCGTATTATACCTCTTTAAAAAAGGTGCTTTTTTTACCAACTGTTGCTTCACCAGTAAAAAAATATATAGTATTTATTAAAAAAAGAAGCCGGACAGCCGGCTTCTTTTTTAGGAAAGGAAAGTACAGACATCACAGTCCCGTCCTGCTCTTTGTTTTGCATAAAAATACACTAATTAAATATTCCTTTCTTAAAGCAGAACCATGTTCGATTGCACATAGTGGTAAAGAAGCTTGTACGTATGGTTTAATGAATCTTGATGCGTTCTCTCAAACGCATGAGAAGAATCAATTCCTGGACCAATTAAGCCGTGTACGATGTCATGCCCGGCACGAATAGCAGCAGAAGCATCTGATCCGTAAAACGGATAAATATCTAATTTGTACTGAATATCATGCTGCTTAGCTAGCTCCACCAAATGCTTTCTCAAACCGTAATGATATGGGCCGCTTGAATCTTTTACACAAATAGACACGGTGTATTCATCAGTAGATTGTCCATCTCCCATGGCACCCATATCAACCGCTAAGTATTCTACCGTTTGAGGCGTAATATTAGAATTTCCTCCGTATCCAATTTCTTCATTATTTGAAATAAGAAAGTGCGTAGTGTATGGCAGTTCGATCTGCTCTTCTTGAATTGTTTTCATGAGCTGAAGCAATAAAGCTACGCTTGCTTTATCATCGAGATGACGAGATTTAATAAAACCGCTTTTTGTTATTTCTACACGAGGATCAAACGAAACAAAGTCGCCGACTTCAATTCCAAGACTGCGAACATCTTCTGCGCTATGTACTTTTTCATCCAATCGAATTTCTATATTATCTTGATTTCGCTCAGCTTTACCTGCATCTTTATACACATGAACAGATGTTTGATGCATAAGGATGGTCCCTGTAAATACTTCTCCTGCTGACGTTTCGATTTCACAATATTCTCCTTCAATGGAATTGTAGCGGAACCCTCCAATCAAGTCGATTTTCAGACGTCCACTCGGTTTGATTTCTTTTACCATAGCACCTAATGTATCGACATGAGCCGTCAGCATGCGGTGATGATCCGTATCTTTACCGGGAATAGTAGCGACTAAGCCTCCTTTTCGATTGCGATACGTTTGAATATTTAGCTCTTTTACATAGTCTTCGACAAATGAAATCACCTTTTCTGTATTTCCAGAAGGACTGGGAATCGAAACAAGCTTTTTAATTAACTGAACAGTTTCCGTCATTATGACACTTCCTTTGTCTCTCATTTCTTTTATTTTACCATATGTTTCAAAAAAGATAACAGGCAGCTCCAAACAAAAAAGCCAGGCAGCTGCCCGGCTTTTTTGTTTTAAGCTATGTTTGATTTCTTTAATTCATTTGTGTAATTTAATGATTTTTGCTTATCAAACTCGCCTTCAGACTTGGACATTACAATTGCAGCTAAAGCATTTCCTACTACGTTAACTGTGGTACGCATCATATCAAGAATGCGGTCAATTCCTGCAATAAATGCCATGCCTTCAAGAGGGAAGCCCATAGATTCAAGCGTAGCAAGTACAACTACAAACGATGCCCCTGGTACACCAGCCATCCCTTTTGAGGTTAACATTAGCACAAGAAGGAGCTGAATTTGATCCATAATGGAAAGGTCAATGCCGTACATTTGAGCAATAAACAGCGATGCCAGCGCCTGATAAATGGTTGAACCATCTAAATTAAACGTGTAGCCTGTTGGAATAACAAACGATGTAACCGATTTAGAACAACCGAAGTCTTCCATCTTTTTGATAAGAGATGGTAAAACGGCTTCTGAACTTGCTGTTGTAAAAGCAAGAAGCAGCTCGTCTTTTAACACTTTTATGAGCGTAAACATGCTTGTTCCAGCCATTTTAGCAATAATTCCAAGAACCACAAGCACAAAGAAAATCATGGTGAAGTAAACGGCGAACACTAATTTCCCTAATGGAATAAGTGATCCGACACCAAACTTTATAATATTAACACCAATAAGTGCAAATACACCTACTGGAGCAAATTTCATCACCAAATTAGTTACCCAAAACATTGCATCCAAGACGCCTTCAAAAAAGGCTAAAACAGGTTTTCCTCTCTGTCCAATCGAAGCTACGCCTACACCAAACAGTACGGAAAATAAAATGATTGGTAAAAGATCGCCTTCTGCTACCGACTGAAAGACGTTTGTCGGAACAATATGAAGAAGCTCCTGAGCAATCCCTGTACTTTCAGACGTTTTTGCCGTTGCCTCATATTGAGAAATATCGCTTTTTTCAATATGTCCCATATCAACCCCTGCACCAGGATGGAATAAGTTCGCGGCAATAATCCCCACTACAATCGCAATGGTTGTAACAATTTCAAAATAAAGAATTGTTTTTCCGCCAAGCTTACCTAATTTTTTGATATCGCCTACTCCTGCGACCGCTACGATTAATGCTGAAATCACGATCGGTACGACAATCATCTTAATTAAATGAATAAATATGTCTCCAACCGGCTGTAAAATAGAAATGGCTGTATCGCTTCCGTAAAAGATAGCACCTACAGCTACGCCTAAAATCAGTCCAATTAGAATCTGAGTTGCTAGACCTAACCTTTTCACTTTCTTGCTCCTTTCGCACAGTTGACTTTCATCCATCGAGCATATGCGGTTCCGCGAACCGTGTATAAATATACATCCTTACAGCACCTTATGTAAACAGTTCTTTACTAAAAGGATGTAAGGCCGCACATGCGAATTTTTAAAAGCCACGGTTCTGTTTTATCATATCAAATAATTGTTGTATATTGAGATTTTTTTGCTAAGTATTTTTCTATTTTTGCTATTTCAGCGAATTAATTAAAAAAATAAAATTTTATATTGAAATATGCATTTTAGGTTAGTATAATACGATACATGTTTATTTTTATTATTCGAATATAAAATTCTGAAAATTTTAATTATTCAACACGATAATAAAAAGCATTTATAATTTTGGAGGTTTTAATGTGTCAAACAAAGTTCCTTTTTCATTTATAGTGGTTATTGGCTTCATGCTTTTTGCCCTATTCTTCGGCGCAGGTAATTTAATTTTCCCTGCAATGTTAGGTCAGTCTGCTGGAAGCAATATTTGGTCAGCAAATGCTGGATTTTTAGTAACGGGTGTAGGTCTGCCTCTTCTAGGTGTTCTCGCATTTGGTTTTTCCGGAAAAGAGGATCTGCAGTCTTTAGCTAGTCGTGTACATCCAGCTTTCGGTATTATCTTTACTACAATTTTATACTTGGCAATTGGACCGCTTTTTGCAATGCCAAGAACGGGAAGTGTTTCGTTTGAAATTGGCGTTAAGCCTTTTTTATCAGAAAATTCAGGTCACCTTCCCCTTATCATTTTCACGGTAATTTTCTTTACTATTACGTGCTTTTTTTCGCTAAATCCTGCGAAAATTGTCGATTTAGTAGGAAAAGTTTTAACACCTATTAAATTAACGTTTATTGGAATATTGGTAGTTGTAGCCGTTGTGAACCCAATTGGAAAATTTGAAGCACCAAGCGAAGCTTATACAACGCACGCATTCTTTAAAGGCTTCCAAGAAGGTTATTTAACAATGGATACACTAGCATCATTTGTTTTTGGAATTATTATCATTAATGCAATCAAAGAAAAAGGAGCAAAAACCAATCGACAAATTATCGCAATTTGTGCAAAAGCTACGGCTATCGCTGCCGTTATTTTAGCTCTTATTTATAGCGCATTGTCCTATATGGGTGCTTCAAGCGTATCAGAGCTTGGACGTCTTGATAACGGAGGTACGGTTTTGGCTGAAGTATCGAATTACTACTTTGGCTCTTACGGAGGAATTCTTTTGGGTCTGATGATTACCGTTGCTTGTTTAACGACAAGTGTAGGCCTTGTAACATCTTGTTCATCTTTTTTCCATAAGCTGTTTCCAAAGGTCTCTTATAAGTTGATTGCTGTCATTTTATCAGCATTCAGCGCGGTTGTAGCAAACTTTGGCTTAACGGAATTAATCGCTATTTCAGTTCCAGTCTTAACAGCTATTTATCCGTTAGCTATTGTGTTAATTGCTTTGACATTCTTACATCCTTTATTTAAAGGACGTTCAGAAGTTTACCAAGTAAGCCTTCTTTTCACGTTTATCGTTAGTTTGTTTGATGGCTTAAATGCTGCTGGATTCAAAATCGCGGCAGTAAACGATCTGTTTACATCGATTCTACCTATGTATGGAGTGGGTCTCGGCTGGGTAGTTCCTGCTATTGTAGGAGGATTAATCGGTCTTGGCATTACCTTCCTTCGTACAAATGATAATACGAACAGAAACACTTCAAGAAAATTGATTAAATAAAAAGAGGATGCATTTGCATCCTCTTTTTATTGTGGCGTTTTATGAATAAGGAGTTTTTTTCTCCGTTAACTTCACTTCTTCCTTTAACACACGTTTTTCATATAGATATTTATCCGTTCGCTGAAAATGATATTTATCAGCTTTTTCTTTTTCAGATGTGGTCAAAAGCACTCGAACATCAGAAGCAGCTGACACATCAAACGTTTCATTTTGATAAGTAGCATACGGAGCTACAAAAAACACTTCTTCAACAGCATCACGAGGAACTTCTTTTGTAAAAGTCGTGTCATTGTATGGAATGAATCCATTTGCTACATCGCCTTTATCATAGCTAATCAGCTTTACACACCCATTTTCCGTTTCATAACATTCGTAGTCTCGTTCATTATATGCTGCATACAAACCTTTTCGAATCATAAAAAAACATTCCTTTACATTGGTTTAGCAACCGCTGGTACAAATCGTTTTTCTTCTGCCACGTAGATAGCTAAAAGTACTTCTTCCCCATTTACCGCTTGATATAGTTCCGCTCCGTTTGCTGGTGGATAATAGTTATCAAATTTGAACTCTGGAACGGTTTCCCCGTTTCGAGATCCTGTAAACCCATTAAGCGTACATGGAGGTCCATAATTATTACTAATTAATCCCTTTTAGTAGGTCTCAAAAATAAAACACACCATCTAAAATAGATGGTGTGTGAAGTATAGTAAGTAATTAAGAAATTTGTTTAAGTTCTGATGAGAGTTTTAAAAACTCTTCTTTATTTTTCATCAATAGCGTGCGGTCGATTTCTTCTTTTAGCTGTGCTTTACGAAATTCTGCAATCGCCTTGTCTAAAATCATCTCAGCGAATAATGCATCAAGCACCTTTCCGTTGGATTTTTGCGGTGAATTAAGTAAATTCTTTTTCATAAGAAATCAACTCCTTGGCTTTTTTATAATATAACACAAATATTCTGACTTTTCAATCATTTAAACCAAGTATTTTAAATCTATTTTTTTCCACATAAAAAGGCCGCCCTTTTGTTATAAAGGGCGGCCTTTTATTACGAATCTGTGGCTTTTTCTTTTACTTCCGCATAGTAGTTTTCATATTCAATAAATTCAGGAGCTTGATGAGCTGCCATGATACCGTGGTAGCTGATATCTAAGCCCACTTCTTCTTCTTCTTCCGTAGACCGAAGCGGAACCACCAAGGAAATAACCTTTAACCCTATCCACGTCGTAACAAATCCCCAAGCGCATAGAGCAATTAATCCAAGAAGTTGAACGCCAAGTAACGTCCAGCCCCCTCCTGTAAACACACCGCCGTCTGTAGAAAACAAGCCCACAGCCAACGTGCCCCATATTCCCGAAGCAGCGTGTACAGGAAAAGCTCCTACAGGATCGTCGATTTGACGTGCTTCGAGCCAGTTTGTAGCTGCCATCATTAATAAGCCAGATACAGCTCCAATAAAAATAGCAGATGGTGTGTTAACAAAAGCGCACCCGGCCGTAATGCCAACCAGTCCGGCAAGCGATCCATTTATTACAGAAGGTGCATCTGAACGGTTGTAGCGAAATAAAGTATAAAATAAAGTAGCTGCTCCGCCTGCTGCTGCTGATAACATTGTGACAATAGCAATGTGACCAATTCTAACGTCAGTGGCACTTAGCGTACTTCCTGCATTAAACCCAAACCATCCAAACCATAATAAAAAAGCACCCACTGAGGCAAGCGGCAAATTGCTTGGAAGAGAAACGGAACTAATTCCATTCTGCGTAAATTTCCCTTTTCTTGGTCCAATCATTATTGCAGCTGCTAAAGCTGAAAAACCGCCTAGCGCATGAATGACTGCCGAACCGGCAAAATCAAGCATTCCTAGCTTACTAATCCATCCGCCTCCCCAAATCCAGTGGCCGGCTATAGGATAAATAAATGTAGTCATTAAAATGGCATATAAAAGGTATGCACGAAAATTAATTCGTTCTGCTACCGCTCCAGAAACGATCGAGATGACTGCAATCACAAACGCACATTGAAACAGCCAAAACGTTTCAAGCCCAATTGGAATGTCAAGGTGCGATAAATTACCTGAGAGCGCAAAACCGCTTTTACCGACAACTCCGCCTAAATCATCTCCGTACATTAATCCAAACCCAATTAAATAGAAACAAAGCGTTCCTATTGTAATATCAGCGAATACTTTCATAATAATATTGACACTATTTTTATAGCGGACAAACCCTGCCTCTAGCAAGGCAAAGCCGCCTTCCATTAGCAAAATCATCGCCGCTGTTAATACAACCCACGTCGTATTTATACCTAAACTTAGTTCATTAACACTCATATCCCAACGCCTCCACTGCTTTTTAGTCGTTTTATTTCTTGTACAATAGCAGGCGAAAGCGTAATTTCACTTGTTTCTTCATTTTCCGCTTTTATTAATTCAAGAACTTCATGAAGTTCTCGCATTTGTGCTTTAAGGTGATCAATTTTTTTAAAGCGTTCCTTTACGTATACCATATACTCGACCGCTTGATGCTGACTTAAAGGACGCCCGGTAAAAAATTTACGAAACGGTGATAGTGATTGGTACCAAGCTTCTTCAGCACGTTTCTTCTCTTCGTATTTACTAATTTTCGCTTTTATATCTTCTATTTCTTGTGCTTTAGCTTCTTTTAACTTCATTATAAATTCAATTAATTTTAATTGAGGCAATGTAATGACCACATTATGATAAAGTTCATCCACTATAACCATGTTATATCTCCTTACATAAGATGTTATATTTAGATTATATGTAGAACACTATAGTAAGTCAATGTAATTTTTTGAAAACTCTTTAAATAGTAAATGCGCCCTATCTTTTTACTACTTATAGAATATTAAGTTCGTATGTGTTGAAATATGACGTTATTTGTTTTATCGTAGGAAGAGGAATTATGTTAGTTCCCTATTTTAATTTTATTTACCTAGGCAATTATTCGCTTTATTTTTTATAAACTTTTATTAAACAAAGGGTTACGAGGTTCTTCACTTATTTTTTCAACGAAATGAGTTGATTTTATCTCGTATTAAAATTAAAATAGAATTATGTGCAAGATTTCACAACTTCACAATGTAGTTTGAAAGTCTAGCAGATAACTAGGAACTACATATGCAACAGTATCCAGCAAAGGAGGACTTTTCATGTCTCAATCAACTATTCAAAAATCAGCTGCAGAGGAAAATGCTGCTGTACAAACAGAAGCGGCGGTTAACAAAGGTCAAGCGGATGTGTTAGATCAATTGTTAAAGCCTGAAGTACAAGAAGCTCTTACTGTTCTTGTAGATAATTTACCAAAATTATCTGAAATGGTAACGGTGCTTACAAAAACTTACGACGTTGCGCAATCATTATTAACTGACGACGTATTAAAAGAAGATCTACTTGGTGGAGTAAAAGAATTTATCGAGCCAGTAGAAGGAACAGTAAAAGGTCTTGCAGCTACTGCAATCGAAGCAAACGATCGTGCAGAAGCAAATGCTTCTAATTCAATCGGTTTATTCGGTTTATTACGCATGCTTAAAGATCCACAAGCTCAAAAACTATTCCGCTTTGCACAAGCGTATTTAGACATTACAAACGAAAAACAAAAATAATTTTCATTAAAAAGTGTGGACGGAGGATCGACTATGTCAAAACATATTTTAATTTTAGGCGGCGGTTACGGTGGTTTATTAACTGCAATGACAGCTCGCCAACACCTAAGTGCGGATGAAGCAAAAATTACAGTAGTGAACCGTTTTGCTACTCACCAAATCATTACAGAATTACACCGTCTAGCTGTAGGCGGCGTTTCTGAACAAGCGGTAGCTTTACCACTTGATAAATTACTTAAAAACTACAACGTTGATTTAAAAATTGCAACGGTAAAAGAAATTTCACCAGATCAACGTGAAGTATCTCTTGAAGATGGTACAAAATTAAGCTACGACTACCTTGTTACAGCTTTAGGTAGTGAAACTGCTTACTTCGGTATCCCTGGTTTAGAAGAGCACAGCTTCGTTCTTAAATCAGTAAATGATGCAAACCGTTTACGTGCACACGTAGAAGCTTGTATCGCTGAATACAGCAAAACAAAAAATAAAGCTGACGGTACAATCGTAGTTGGCGGTGGCGGATTAACAGGTATCGAACTTGTTGGTGAATACGCTGACTTAATGCCAAGCCTATGCCTAAAACACGGTGTGGATCCAAAAGAAATTTCTCTATACTGTGTAGAAGCAGCTCCTACAGTTCTTCCAGGCTTCCCTGCTGAATTAGTAGAGCGTGCTCAATCAAGCTTAACAAAACGTGGCGTTACATTTGTTACTGGTACACCTGTAACAAAAATGGATGCTACAACTGTTGAACTTAAAGACGGCAGCAAAATTGAAACAAAAACAATGGTATGGACTGGCGGAGTTCAAGGTAACTCTGTAGTTGCTAACTCAGGTATCGAAGTAAACCGCGGTCGTGCACTTGTAAATGAATTCTTACAATCTACATCTCATAAAGATGTATTCCTTGCTGGTGACTCAGCGGTTGTAATGGGTCCAGAAGGTCGCCCTTACCCACCTACTGCTCAATTAGCTTGGCAAATGGGTGAAGTTGTAGGCGTGAACTTAGCAGTAGCTATTCGCGGCGGAGCAATGGAATCATTCGTTCCTGTCTTCTCTGGTACACTAGGAAGTCTTGGACGCAAAGATGCAATTGGTACAATCGGCGGAAACAAAACGCAATTAAAAGGTTTACCAGCATCACTTATGAAAGAAGCAAGTAACGTTCGTTACTTATCTCATATCAAAGGATTATTCGCATTAGCTTATTAATCCGTCTTAAAACGAAAGAGGGAAATTCCTCTTTCGTTTTTTTTTATTTACATAAGCCAAGAAATAAGAAGCGGCAGCGTAACCAGCGATAAAATAGCACTAATAACAAAAGCAGAGGCCGTTTCGTTTTCCATGCTTTCAAACCGCAAAGCAATCATCGCAGCTACAGCAGATCCAGGAAAAGCTACCAGTAAAATAGCTTTTGTCACTTCATCTGAAGACAACCCTATCCATACTGCAATTCCAAGCATAACGATCGGTTGAACCGCTACTTTTAAGACAGCGATCCCGAGCGCGCCTTTACTGAAGTTAATTTTTCCAATTCCAATCGTTACTCCTACCGCAAACAAAGCTGCTCCGGATGTGATACTTCCAATTTGATCAAGCATATCCTGTAACAGTTTAGGTGACTGAAAGCCGCAAAGCGTTAAAATCACTCCAATTAACGGGACGCATGCCAAAGGCTCAGATAGACCATGCAAAATAGAATGAACCGTTACTTTGAATAAACTTGTTTTCTCTTCCCCTTCTTTTCGTCCCCTTTGGCCAACGGTTCCCAAAATCGTTGCCAACGGATCTAAAATCGCGTTCACCACGATTCCTGTGATGGCAATTGGAATCGCTACTGCACCTGCACCAAACAAGCCTCCAAGTACCGGAATGCCCATAAAAGCAAACGTTGGCTGAGCTGAGTTTAGAGCAAACATAGAAGAAGAAGTTAGCGTATGCTTCCCTGCATACTTCACGATGAGCAATATAATGAGATAAAACCCGACGATGCCTAAAATCAGCGCAACTAAAAACGGCCATTCATCTATGAGTGTTTTTCTTGGCGTTGTCGTCACACCTACAAATAAGTGTGCAGGAAGCGCAAACTTCGTTACTAATGTGTTAAGCCCCTTAGACGTTTGCTTGTCAAATTTTTTAAAATGCCCTGCTAAATAACCAAGCAAAATGACAAAAAAGATAGGCGCGAGAATGAGAAAAATTTGACCTATGCTCATTTATCATTCACCTCATTCATTTCTTGCCTTAACAGGTTTATAAACAGGCTGCCATACCGCTTCTTCTACAAGTTCAGCTACATTTTTTTCGGTAACAGTTGCTACGTTATCTTTTACAGCAGCATCGGCAACTGCCACAGCAACCGCCTTTGATACTTTTTGAAGATCTTTAATATTTGGAAGAAGCGTATCTCCTTTTGTATCTGTTTCTGCTATACGCGCTACTGCATTGGCTGCTTCTGCAAACATAGATTCAGTAAACTTTTGAGCGCGAACCACAATTGCACCTAAACCAAGACCTGGAAACACAAATGCATTATTAGCCTGTCCGATTTCGTAAGTGTGCCCGTTATATTCAACGGGTTCAAATGGACTTCCTGTTGCAATAAGGGCTTTTCCTTCCGTCCATTTTATAATATTTTCCGGAACAGCTTCAGCAAGTTTAGTTGGGTTTGAAAGCGGCATAATCACCGGGCGCTCTACATGCTTTGCCATTTCTTTAATAATTTCTTCGGTAAAAGCATCCGTGACGCCTGATGTTCCAATTAAAATGGTAGGTTTCACTTGTTTCACAAGCTCCAACAGTGAAATTTTATTTTCATCGCCCTTTTCCCATTCTTTAATCTCTTCATTTTGGCGAACATATGGCTGTTGAAAAGGAGCTAAATCTTCCATATCTTCCGTTAACAGACCTCTGTAATCATATGCCCAAAAACGATCATATGCTTCTTCTTCAGATAACCCTTCAAGCATCATCGCACTATGAATACGATCAGCATTCCCAATTCCAGCAGATCCCGGTCCAAATACAACAACCCGCTGATCTTTTAAAGGCGTACCTGTAATACGGACGGCTGTTAAAACGGCTGCAAGAGTAATTACTCCCGTTCCTTGAATATCATCATTAAATGTTAAAATTTTATCGCCGTATTCTTTCATAATGTGTCGCGCGTTAATATTACCAAGATCCTCCCAATGAAGAAGCGCTTTAGGAAACTTGGCCGTTATTTCTTTTACAAATTGAGCGATAAAACGATTATAGTCTTCTCCTTTTACTCGTTCATGACGATTTCCTAAATACAAAGGATCTTCAAGAAGCTTTTTATTATTGGTCCCCATGTCAAGAACAACAGGCAGTACGCGGCTTGGGTCAATTCCTGCTGCAGCTGTGTAGACCGCTAACTTTCCAACTGCGATATTGATCCCTCCTACTCCCCAGTCCCCAATTCCTAAAATACTTTCTGAATCCGTGACTACAAGCAAATCAATATCTTCGCTGTCGAGCCCTAAGTTTTCAATCGCCTCACTTAATCTGTCCGCTTCATTTACGGATAAATATAAGCCGTCAGGACGATGATATTCATGGCTGTATTCTTGAATAGATTGACCTACAGTAGGCGTGTAAATAATGGGAAGCATTTCACTTAAATGATCGGTTAATAAACGATAAAACAACACAACGTTCCGGTTATGCAGATCATTTAACGAATTATTTTTTTGAAGATCATTCGGCGCTTTTTCGAACTGCTCATATGCTCTTTTTGCCTGCTCTTTTAACGTTAAGACCGTTGGAGGAAGAAGTCCCTGCAGATGAAGCTCTTCTCTTTCTTCTTCAGTAAAAGCAGAGCCTTTATTTAAATAAGAAGTGGATAAAACTGATTTTCCTTTTAGTGAAGTTGAAATTGACCCATCTTTTTCTACTTTATATGCTCTCATGTTTTTACCTCTTTTCGTGAACAATTAGATAGGGTTAGGTTCAGCAAAGAGATATATTTTTAACCATTTATTTTTAATGAAAACAAAAAAAGAGATTGAGGCATAACTACATCAATACAATCTAAAGACGAAAAAACGGGATAAATGAAACCTGTGTTCAACCTAACAATAAAAAAATCCGAACGATTCATCGTCCGGATCTTCCTTACGCCAAAATACGTTTTTCCCGCTTCGTTTTTTATACCATGCTGTAGTCTTCCTCCTCACTTTCTGAGTAATTAGGTGGCTGTATATGTGAAGGCACAAGACATTCATAGCTTTCCCCTTCTAGTCTATCCTCCAGCTCTTGTTTAGCTTGACTAATCAGCTCTTGATTTTCTATCATTTCAATCGCCGTAGCCGCGATGGATTTTCCAGCCAATAACATCGCATCATGGGCATACTCCGTTTTCCCTTGAGCAACAGCTTGCCATGTATGAAACGGCGTAGCATAAGCCCACGTTGCGGTCACGCACTGTGCAGTGGGAACATTCCAGCTAACGTCTGCAACATCAGTTGATCCTGTCATGAAGGAAACATTTTTAGACATAGGAGCAATTTGATTGAAGACTGGATGATTTGCTAAAGCTCTGTCTAGCAGTGAACCCACTTGTTTTTTTGCTGCTTCTTTGTCTTCAGCGGATGTAGACTCGTAAATAGCTTTGGCAAAGACTATTTCTTCATGTTTCACCTCAGCCAAATTTATCTGCATCATTTGTTTATGCATCAGCTGCTCCATTGTTTGATTTGGAATTAGATTAGCGCAGGCTCCTTGAATTTCCTGTTCCATTTGTGTTTCAGTCATTAAAGCCGCTCCCTTTGCAATTTTCACAACCCGTTCATAAAGTTCTTTTACTTGAGATGGCTTCGGAGCACGAATTAAGTACATGACTTCCGCTTCTGCTTGAACAACATTAGGAGAAATGCCTCCGCTGTTTGTAATGGCATAGTGTACGCGCGCTTCACCTATCATATGTTCACGCATATAATTCACACCAATATTCATCAACTCTACAGCGTCTAAAGCGCTTCTGCCAAGGTGAGGACTAGCAGCTGCATGACTGCTTCTTCCTTTAAATTTAAAAGTTGCTTGCATAACCGCATTCGATGACGTATGCATGACACCATTAACGGTAGCCGGATGCCACGAAAACGCGATGTCTACATCTTGGAAAAATCCTTCTCGTACCATATACGTCTTTCCGTAGCCACTTTCTTCAGCTGGACATCCATAGTATCGAACGGTTCCCGGAACATTTTTTTCTTTTAAGTATTCTTTGACTGCAAGCGCAGCTGCTAGTGAGCCTACGCCAAGTAGGTTATGTCCACACCCATGGCCATTTCCATTTTTTTTGACTGGATCTGCTACTGCACACTTATCTTTTTGACTCAGCCCGGTAAGCGCATCATATTCACCAAGAATAGCGATAATCGGATAACCGTGCCCGTAACTTCCAATAAAACCTGTTTCAAGGTTAGCAATATGTGTACGAAGCGTAAACTCTTCTTTTTCTAACATGTCGCAAATTAGCTGTGCCGACTTATACTCTTCAAACCTCGTTTCTGCATATTCCCATATTTGATCACTGATTTGAGTTAGCTCGTGTCGCTTTTGTTCAATAAGTTGTTCGACTTTTTTGACAATATCCATGAGACACTCTCCTTTTTCCCTCATTATTTAACAGCATTTTGTGCGTTCACTACCACTTTTGCAGGTCGAATCGAAAACAACGAAATAGCACAGACAAGAGCGCAGATAATTAATAAAGCAAACGCTGCATTATAAGACCCGCCAAACGATTGTACTAAAAAACCAATAAGCATTGGTGTTAATACGCCGGCTGCTTGAGCCCCTGTATTAATAAAACCATTTGCTGAACCGACCACTGATTCAGGCAACATTTTTAAAGGAGCTGAAGCGATTAAAATCACATTAAATGAAAACAGTAAAGTTACTGCGCTTTGAAAAACGATAAACATGCCTACGCTAGGTGAAATAGCCATTAAGCAAAGAAAAACGCCCATCAGTAAACCAAAAACCGCTGCTATCGTCTTGTCTTTTCCTTCTGGAAGCTTGTCTAAAATAAAGCCGCTAACAAACATTCCTATAATGCCTACAAATGCTGGGATAGCGGAAAGAAAACCGATGTCCGTTAAATTCAAATGTCTTACTTCGGCTAAATATGTAGGCATCCACGACATGAGCCCCCAGTTAATAGCGTAAATACTGAAATAGGCAATAAATAAATTCCAAATCATCGGGGTTTTGATAATTTCTTTTAATGTCATCTGCTTAGCAGGAATAGCAAAAGCCTCTCTTTTTTCCCCCTGCTGCTTTTCTTTTAGTAAAAAAACAAACAGAACTGTAATAACAAGCCCGATGGCTCCTATGATATAAAAGATACTTCTCCAGCTTATTGTTTGCATCAGCTGCGTCGCCAGAATCGGTGTCACCACGCCCATAATCGTACCTGACGATAACAAAAAAGACATGGCTCTACTGCGTTCTTGCTGAGGAAACCACCCTGCGATTCCTTTTGACGCAGATGGAAAATAGCTCCCTTCCCCTAATCCAAATAAAAAGCGAATGATAATAATAGAAGCAAAAGACCAGGCCATTCCGGTAAAAACCGTAAACAAAGACCATAAAAGCACGGCGATTGTAATGACTTTTTTAAACCCAAAGCGGTCTGCTAGCCACCCACCAGGTATTTGCATCAGTGCATATCCTGCAAAAAAACTGCTTAAGATGATGCCTGTAGAAGAAGCATTAAGGTGTAGATCTTTCGAGATATCTAAAATAGCGTAATTAATAATAAAACGATCTAAGTTTCCAAGCGACCAGCCTAAAAATAATAAAAATAAAATGATGTATTTCCAGTTCGACCTTGCTAGCATAAACGCACTCATCTCCTTTTTATTCCATTTAATGTAATGTTTTGTAACAAATCGATTCGTTACATAAATATTAAAAAATTCTGACTATTTTTTCAATGTGCAATTCTATATAATAAGAACTATAACTATGTATTTTTTTACATTAAGTAGTCTATAAGGGGTTGTTAATATGAGTGATTTATTAGCTAATATGAAAGGTTATCTTACATCTATTATTAAAAACAGTTCTTATCAAATTTGGACAAGTATTGATTCTGCAAATTTTAACATGATTTTTTCCAGTTCTTTATGCTCATCCCTGACTTACACTCCTCCCACTAGCCTACATAACGGCAGTGATTCCTTTCAAAAGCATATCGCATATGAAGAGTTCGAAGAAATTTACTTATCCTTTCCAAACCGGTATGCGTTTGTTGTTCGCATATTTGCTAAGCATGACTGGACACCACAACAAATAAAGAAGCTATCCGCTAACTTTTCTCCTTATGTGCTGCAAAAAAAGCTAGAGCGGCATGAGCACATTTTGAACGTACTTATGAAAAGCATTAAGGAAATCTCGCTTTTACAAGACTCTGACTATCTATTAACAAGAATTCTAGAAAATGCTCTTTCAGTTATTTCTGTTGCGGATATGGGCGTGCTGTGGATGTTTGATTCTTCCACTGAATTTCTTTTGCCTCGCGCCTGGTCCGGGGGGCCAAACAATGAAATTCAAAACATGAAAATGAAAGTTGGCGAAGGAATTATCGGAAAGACATTTCAGCATAATAAAAGCTATATGTATACGAACTTAGAGGATATAGTACGCGATTCTTCTACTATGACTGACGATAATATTCACTATCTTAATCAGTCCTATACATTTACACACATTCAATCTATTATTTCTGTCCCAATTTGCATGGAAGAACAAACGGTATGCGTACTCATTATTTATCAAAACGGTACAACTCCTCTTTTAAATGAAGAGGATAAAGAATTGTTAGAAAGCTTTTCCGATCAAGTTTCGATTGCTCTCTTAAACTCAGCGCTTTTTGAAGATGTAAAAAAACAAAATGAACTTTTAATACGCCGCGATCAAATTCATCGCACATTCATGAACGTTTCACTTCAAAGTAAAGGAATTGAACCGATACTTACCGAATTACGCCGAATGGTTACATCTCCCGTCACCATTGTAGATTTTGTTGATAATAAGACCTATGGCTTTTTAAAATTTCTTGATGTAGACACAAAAACAGCTGAATTTCACACGCATTTTGTTTTACATACAAAAGCTTGCTTTTATACTATTGATTCACACAACCAGAAGCACAGCGTCTACATTCAACCGATACACGGCATTGATACGCTCTTAGGGTTAGTTATTCTGCAGACAAATCAAGAAGATCTTTCCTCTCTAGATCAAGTGGCACTCGAACAAAGCAGCTCTGTTATTGCACTAGAAATGCTGAAAAAACAAACGTTAGTCGATTTATTTTACAAGCGAACGCATGAACTACTTAGTGAATACTTATCATGTTATGACACCACTTTACTGTATCAAAAAGCAAATGAGCTAAACATTGATACAAAAAAGCATATTCTAGTCGCTCTTATTACCATTCGTTCACAGGCGGACCTCCAGCTCTTAAACTTACATCTTCATCGCCTTGTATCTGACATCAAATCGGTTTTCAGCTTAAAGGCGCCGGTCGTATACGGATTCGACACGAAAGTAACCATTGTATTCACGCTTGATTCTTATGAAGACCATCATGCTATTATCAAACAATTAGAAGATTCACTCTCAAAATGGCGTTACTACAATGAATGTCATGTAAAAATAGGGATTGGAAGTCGTTATTCTCACTTTACCCAAATAGAAAAAAGTTATAGTGAAGCTGAAAAAGCTGTCTCTTACCTTCTGTCTCAGCAGCAAGATGGGTGCATGTTGTATGAGGAAATAGGAATTAACCGGCTATTTATTAATCAATCGAAAGAAGAAGTAAAAACCTTTATTGATGAAGTATTTGTCCCTCTTAAAAACAATCATTTGAATGATGAACCTTTAGAGCAAACGCTAGAAGCGTATTTTGATAACAACCGTTCTGCTTCACTTACAGCTAAGCAGCTTCATATTCACGTTAATACACTCTATCAGCGGTTGAAGAAAATCGAAGATAAAATGAACATATCATTTACAAATAGTGAACATCTATTAAAAGTGCAGCTAGCGTGCTATTTGAAAAAATTTCACTACAGCTAAAAAACCGATTCTTATTTTTAAGAATCGGTTTTTTCAGTAGAAAGAACAGCCTTAATTGATTGCTTCCAGCGGCTCAGTACCTCTTTGGAATCATGAAGCTGAAATTGAATGCCCGATGTTAAAACTGCATATTTTGCGTAATCTTCTTTAACAGCGGCTACTTCTCCCGTAAATAACTCATAGCCTGATAACACAGGAGCTTCTTTTTTTAGCCAAAATTTAATGTAATAAGCTTTGCGTTCAACAACTAATGTAACGGTTGCCTTATGATTCTGTATCATGTTTTTTGAAGACGTGGTATCTTTCCATACTAACAGCTTGACGCGCGAAGAGCTAATAGCTACCAGCTCTCCTGCGCTAATCATTGCTACATGAGGAAACCCCTCGGATGTCACTGTAGATAGCAGCATCGCATCATACTGTTTCCTTTCTAGATCTTTTCCATTTAAAAATACGCGCACGGCTTTTGGTAGCTCTGCTTTATTCATTTTACTTACCACCTTTGCTGATTAAGATCGGGGTGGCACAGGAGGCACATGCGTTGCCAGCGGTACGTCTTTTGGATTGATTTTAAATGGTCGAGGGTATTTTTCAGGATTGGTGATCGTCTCAGGTTCAGAAGAACGCCAGGTAAACAAACACACGTTGCATAAGTAAATCTCCCAGGCTCCTTCAACTGGTGATTTAGATACTAAGTTCGCTTGTTTGGCTTCACATCTTGGACAAGTATGCATGTCGATTCCTCCTTGTTTATTTTTGCATCATATTCGTTAAGATTTTTTCCCATTTTTCAGTTTCAAGTGGTGTATCTAAAGGCTGCGAGTAGTGGCCTCTTGTTTCTGGTGCAACCGGTGTTGTAGCATCCAAAATCATTTTATCTGTAATACCAGCCGGATCAGATCCTGGATCAAGTGGCAGAACTGAGAGATTAGGCACTGTTATAACATCATGTTTTGGGTGCATTTTTGTCGATAGCGCCCACATGACTTGCGGTAAATTAAACGGATCCACATCTTCGTCTACTAAAATAACTAGCTTGCAATATCCTAATCCATGCGGCGTAGTCAATGCCCTCATACCAACCGCCTTAGCAAATCCTCCGTATCGGCTTTTCGTTGAAATGATAGCAACGAGACCATGAGTATACATCGCGTTCACCGCTTCAATCTCTTCAGGATATGCTTCTTTTAGCTGCTGATATAAAGGAACGCTTGTATTGATTCCAATTAAATAATCTGTTTCTGTCCAAGGCATACCGATATATAGACTTTCAAAAATAGGATCTTTGCGATGGTATACGCGATTGATTTTGATAACAGGCATGCTTCTGCCACCGGAGTAATGACCTGTAAATTCACCAAAAGGACCCTCATACTCACGTTCACCAGCTAAGATTTCTCCCTCTAAAATCACTTCTGCTCCCCAAGGTACATCTAAATCAGAAAGCTGAGACTTCACAATTCTGTACGGCTCACCTTGAATAGCTCCTGCCATTTCATACTCTGATTGATCGTAATGAAGCGGCGTAGCAGCTGCTGTGACAATCGCGGGTTCACATCCTAAAGCAATTGATACAGGGAGGTTTTCACCTTTTTCTTCGGCTTGTTTCAAGTGAATGGCAATATCATGCTGTGGCACGGGCTGAATGCCTAGACGGTCTTTCCCTTTGACCTGCATACGATATATACCTACGTTTTGTTTGCCGAAATGCGCCTTATCATGCTGATCACGAGAAATAACGCACGCTTTATCTAGATAATAGCCTCCGTCTCCTTGATTCAAGCGGAACAATGGCAAAAGGTCGAATAAGTTAATATCATCTTTAATTTCACACTCATGAAATGGCGCTGTTTCTTCTCTTTTCACTTTAACAGGAAATTTTTCATATCTCCGAGCAAACTCAAAGAACTGTTCTTTTACAGGAGTTGATTTAGGCAGTCCCATCATTAACGCGTGATTTGACCAGGAACCCATTACGTTTAGGGCTACCTTTGCGTTGTTATATCCATAAATATTTGTAAATAATAATCCCGGCGTTTGATCTCCTAAATTACTGATGGCTTGACCTGCTGAACCTAAATCCGGATCTGGCTGCACTTCATCTGTAATCGTCAGCAGCTGCCCTTCTTTATGTAGCGTATCAAGGAAATCTCTAAAGTCTTTATAAGCCATGTTTATTTTCCTCCTTATGATAAATGTTTAATTCCATTCCATCTTTTTGCCTCAGGAAGCTCAATTCCTAATTGATCTAACGTTCGAACAGCAATATGTGTGACAATATCATCAATTGTCTCAGGTTTGTTATAAAAAGCTGGCATAGGAGGCACGAGGATAGCTCCCATTTTTGAGAGATCCAGCATGTTTTCTAAATGAATCGTATTCAAAGGCGTTTCTCGAGGAAGTAGCACCAGTGGCTTTCTTTCTTTTAACATCACATCTGCCGTTCTTGCTATTAAGTTATCTGCTAGTCCCATTCGAATAGATGCTAATGTTTTCATGCTGCAAGGACTTACAATCATTCCGTCTATACGAAATGAACCGCTCGAAATTTTTGCTGCTTGGTCTTGATATGAATAACAATAATCTGCTAGCGCTTCTACTTGCCTAACGCTATACGGTGTTTCCAGCTTAATTGTGGCATGAGCCCAAGACGACATGACTAAATGCGTTTCAACAGAAGCCTTCTTCAAAAGCTCTAAAATTCGAATACCTAGAATAGCTCCTGTGGCTCCTGTTATTCCTACAGCTATTTTCATTTCTTTTCCTCCTCTCTGCTTTGGTCACACATTTAACTTTACACTTATTTTCCATACAATTAAAATATTGATAAAGTATATAATAATACCTTTAAAGTATGGAGTTGAATATAGTGGAATTAAGACAGCTGCATTATTTTATTGTCATAGCTGAAGAATTAAATGTAACTAAAGCAGCCAAGCGTCTGCACATGGCTCAGCCTCCTTTAAGCAGACAGCTAAAGCAGCTCGAAAATGAGCTGGGCCTTTTGCTTTTTGAACGAAACAATAACAAGCGCTTATTGTTAACGGCAGAAGGAGAGCTTTTTTTTAAACGAGCGAAAGAAATTGTGCAAAGGGTCGAAAAATCAGTATTGGAAGTACAGGAATGTAAAAACGTAACAAATGAAAAGCTTGAAGTCGGATGTACAATCTACTGTGCATCAACGGTTCTAGATAAGCTAGCTCTTATTCAAAAACAGTATCCAAACAGTACTTTTAATATCTATGAAAACGAACCAGCTCATTTAAACGAGTTGTTGACGGATGGAAAGATTGATGTAGCAGTCACCACTACAGACTTACCTTATCAACAGGTAAAAACAAAAACACTTGCACCAGATGTCTTTGTTGTAGCAGTTCCCAAAGAAAGTAGTTATGCAACAGAAAAGATTTCAGTCGCTGAAATCGCTTCTCTCCCTCTTATTCTTCTTCGTTCAAATCGGGAAATAAGCATATACAACCGCATTATAAAGGAATTTAAAAAGATGGATATAACACCTACCATTTTATGCGAATGCCATGACTCAGCGATGCTTCTTAATTTAGTATGTCGTGGCCTTGGTGCTGCTATTGTTCCTTATTCGATGCTATCTTCTTTTTCACTAGAACATATTAAAATTTTAAGCATAGAAGATAATCCATTTGTAATTGAGCCTTTAGTTACGTGGCGTACCGATAGTTATCTCCCCAAAATCGCTCAAGAATTTTTAAAGCTTTTTTAAGTATAGATGCACAAAAAAGGCTTTGCTAAAATAGCAAAGCCTTTTTTATTTTATATTGATATATGTGACTACATTAACCAAGAAATTAATAGCGGTAATGTAACAAGTGACATAATGGCACTAAGTACGAATGCTGAAGCTGTTTCACCAGCTAGGCTATCAAAGCGCACTGAAATCATCGCTGCTACAGCTGAACCTGGGAACGCTACTAATAACACTAATTTTACGATGTCAGCTGATGATAGACCCATTGCTGTTGCAATTCCTAACATTACAAGCGGCTGAATAGCCACTTTTAAAATCGCAATACCAAATGCCGCTGGGCTAAATTGAATTTTACGGATACCAATTGTTACCCCAACTGCGAATAGTGCCGCACCAGATGTAATTGAACCAATTTGATCTAAACTGCTTGATAGTAAATCTGGAGATTGGAATCCACATAGCACTAATACTACTGCGATTAATGGAACACAAGCTAACGGTTCAGAAAGACCGTGTAAGATTGATTTAATCGTTACTTTAAATAAGCTTTCTTCAGAATCCCCTTCACTTCTTTCGCGCTGTCCAACCGTACCAATAATAGTTGCTAAAGGATCAAGCATCGCATTTACTACGATACCCGTAATAGCGATTGGAATTGCTACTACATCCGCGCCAAACAAGCTACCTAATACGGGAATACCCATAAACGCAAACGTTGGCTGCGTAGAGTTTAAAGAGAACATAGACGCGCCTGTTAGTGAGTATTTGAATACATATTTTGCAACAAGTAAGAAAAGAACATAAAATCCAATAATACCAAGAACTAATGCTAGTAAAAACGGCCATTTTTCAATAAGCGTTTGTTTTGATGTTGTTGTAATACCAACGAATAGATGTGCAGGTAACGCAAATTTTGTTACAAGCGTATTTAACCCTTTAGATGTTGTTGCATCAAACTTTTTAAAATATCCTGCTAAATAACCTAGCAAAATAACAAAAAAGATTGGGGTTAAAATAATAAAGATTTGACTAATTTCCATTTTTGAACACTCCATTGTTTAGATTAGAATCAATCATATAAATTTGCTTTCTTAGAAAGATAATTATCTTCTAAGGCTTGTCTATGGATATTGTTTACGTCAGGCCATTCATCTCCCCTTTTGCTAAACATCTCTACAAATATGAAGTAACGTATAATGGTTCATGAAAACGCATGGACTTTGTTTTTCTACAATCATTTATTTACTTCGAAACTGTTCATTTAATCAATATCAAATCACATAAAACTTGTCATACAATACAGTAACTCTACAACCTTAGTAAAAACTTGTCATACAATCATGTTGTTGGCTTACTTAGGCTGAAAAAAAACACCTTCAAATGAAAGATGCTTAATCTTGTGACGAAAGAAAGCGACTTCTGATTGATGAGGAAGAATCTCTAAGAGTTTGAAACTCTCAGTTAAAAAGTTCCATAATTTCACAAAGTTTTTACAAACTATCTTACTTATTTGTATATTGCTTTCTGTGACGAATTTATGAACATGTTTTAACTTAACATTTGTAGGGGAATTATTCAATTACATTGCTTAAAATTTTAATGAAAAAAATATTTTAATCCTGTTTTTTTTACATAAAACGGATTAAAATAGTCATAAAGACCTATATATTATCGGTTAAAAAGAAGATGATTCATCTATCACCTTCTTTTGCTCACTTTATTTAATAATGACATTTTGATCATAACGTTACTTTATTTTAGCATCAATAATGGAAAAATTGTGTTCTTCTGAAAACCACGTTTTGATTTTTTCTTTTGCTTTCAGTTTAACATCTTCATCAATGTACATGGCAACTTGAATCAATGCAAGCCCCAGAGCTCCTAAATCATCTGTAAATCCAACTCCTGCTGCAAAGTCCGGAATTAAATCTAAAGGAAGAATAAAATAACCTAACGCTCCTATAATCACTGCTTTTGCTTTTGGAGGAATATCAGGCTTTTGCAGCGTGTAGTATAAAAGCAGTACGGCATAAACAACGTTTGCTCCCGCTTTTTTACCAAACTTTTTAAGCTTGTCCCAAAATTTTTCTTCCGAATAATATTTGGCTGTTTCCTCTGTACGAACGGGTACAATTTCTTGTTTCTCTTCCATATCGATCACCCTTTCATCACCATATGTACTTATTATAAACGATTATCTCTACCGAATTCCATTGAGAGCTTAAACTCCATAAACCTGCACAAAGCAGGCTTATGAATTTTTTAATGAGTAATGCTTCATAACGATAGTAACTAAGTCATTCAGCGCCGTTTCACTTTTAGAATGATTTTCAAACTGCTGAATGAGATCCATATGTTCAAGCAGCACTTCGTAATTACCCGTCATCTTTCTCAGAACTTCATATGCGGAACTATTCAAATCCACTTGTATTTTCAAATCCTCCAGCTGTACTAAATACTCATTCCAGCGCTGATCTTGTTCTAGCAGCAGCAACACAATTTCTTTTATCGCCTTCCGCACATTGGACTCCATCTTTTCATCTCCTTTGATACACAGATATAACAAAGTCTATGAAAAAAACGAGCTTTTTCATTCCCGTATTACACAAAAAGAGTTTCTTTTATTTTATAACAAGCCCTCTTAAGAGCTCTTCCCATACTTTATCATCGCGCAGCACGTCCATTGAAAAAATAGGTGCATGTAAAACACATGTATAAGGCAAGTCCCAGTTAGCTTCGGACAAAAGTTCTTTTTCACTGTTTGTCAGCAGCAGTATATAGAAATCGTTTTTGACCATTCCCTTTAAAACATGCTCTAATTCTTTCGCTTCTTCATACGTTCCACCCATACGAATAAACAATATACAAGAACTGGTCTCCATTGACGTTAAAAATCGCTCCGTTCTCCGTTCATATTTTTCTTTGACTTCATTATATGAAAGCCAGTTAGTCTCCGTATTAATAGACGACGGAAAATCATGAGCAGAATCAATTTGATACACCTTATCACGCAGTCTAAGCGTGGAACCATCTCCGAAAGAACTGATATAGGTTAAGTGTTCATATACAAATAAGTCTTTACAGCGATTTTTCAACAGCTGATTGACATGAGAAAGAGAAATGCTAATACACCAATCAATCACCCCGGCTTGTTTTCGCAAAGAATATTTTTTCATATATATCCCTGGAAAACAGTTATAGCCTAAACTGTATATCATATCGTACTGCTTGCTTTTTAGTTCATTTAAAGTAACCATATTCATCCTCCCTTCTTCTATAAAATATGACAGTCTTTTATAGAAAGAGGCGGCTTCTGCCTTATACCGTACAAGCTTTTTGCGTTTTAGGAGCTTGTGTAATAAAAGAGTAAGGAATTAAAAAAAACAACCGAAGCAAAATATTTTGGAACTCGAAAGATTCTTGTTAAAATACTTGTATTCCATTGAAATAACAAGGCCTATGAAGTCTTTAAAGAAAGAAGATGAAATTGATGAGTAAAGCATTAAAAGATATTCCGATTTCCGTGTTAGATCTTTCTCCTGTAGTTGAAGGAGGAACTGTATCTGACTCACTTAGAAATACATTAGATTTAGCTCAGCACGCTGAAAAATGGGGGTATAACCGCTATTGGCTAGCTGAACATCATAATATGACAGGTATCGCAAGCTCCGCTACATCTGTTGTAATTGGTCATGTCGCTGGAGGCACGTCACGCATTCGCGTAGGCTCTGGCGGCATTATGCTTCCTAACCATTCTCCGCTTGTTATTGCTGAGCATTTTGGTACGCTTGAATCACTATTTCCAGGACGTATTGATTTAGGCTTAGGAAGAGCGCCAGGGACAGATCAGCTGACAGCGCAGGCGCTGCGACGCGATCGCAGAAGCGACGGCAGTGACTTCCCAGAACAGCTGGCCGAACTGCAAGAATACTTTAAACCTGCTTCAGAAAGTCAGATGCGTGTTAAAGCTGTTCCCGGTCAAGGTTTAAATATTCCGATTTGGCTCCTTGGCTCAAGCGGTTTTAGCGCACAGCTTTCTGCACAGCTAGGCTTGCCATTTTCATTTGCAAGTCACTTTTCGCCTAATAATACAATGACAGCTCTTAACATGTACCGTCGTTATTTTAAGCCGTCCGACGTGTTAGAGAAACCATATGCAATGTTAGGTGTAAACGTAATCGCTGCTGATACAGATAGAGAAGCTGAACGCTTGGCTACTTCTATGCAACAGCAGTTTCTAAATTTAATTCGAAACACACCGGGTAAACTAAAAGCTCCTGTGGATAATATGGATGAACTATGGACTGACTTTGAAAAAGCTTCTCTTCAACAGCAGCTGGGCTCTTCTATTGTCGGAAGTCCTGAGACGATTAAAGTCAAGCTTGAACAGTTTATTGAAGAAACAGAAGCAGATGAACTGATGATTAACGCTCAAATTTACGATCACAAAGCTCGCCTTCGTTCGTACGAAATTGTTTCTCAGCTGTTCAAATAATAAAAAGGCCGGACACGTCCGGCCTTTTTATTTGCTTTCTACTGCTTCAAGAAGTAAATCTGCAAGATGAACGGCCCTTACACTTTCTTCTACTCCTTCTCTGACTACGCCTAGCTTCATTTGAATGAGACAGCCCGGGTTTGCTGTTACAATTGTATGGGCATGGGCTTCTTTCACTTTTTCCATTTTATAATCTAAAATTTGCATAGACATCTCTTGTTCCGTTAAGTTATAAATACCAGCTGAGCCGCAGCAATGATCCGCATTTTCCATTTCATTAAACACCGTTCCGTTAATCGCTTGGATCAGTTTTCTCGGTGCGCTGGACGTTTTCATCACGTTTCTTAAATGACACGAATCTTGATACGTAATAATTTGACTTGGAAGCGATAACTTTTGTCTTTCTACAAACTGCTGCTGCAATAAAATCTCTGAGAAATCTTTGACTTTTGCAGAAAAGACCGCTGCTCTTTCTTTCCATTCCGGCTCATCTTTTAATAGATGATCGTATTCCACTAACAGCGCACCGCAGCCGCCTGCATTAAGGACAATATCATCCGCTTGAATGGATTCAAACGCCATAATATTTTGTTTTGCTAACTTTTTTGCCTGATCTTTTTCTCCGCCGTGCGCATGCAGGGCGCCACAGCACGTCTGCACTTCTGGTATAACGACCTTACACCCCGCTTTTTGTAAAAGTGCAATCGTCGCGTTGTTTGTTTCCATAAACATCGTATCCATTAAACACCCTGTAAAAAAAGCAACTGTACGCTCTCTTGTTCCTTCTGCTTCAAATAAAAAAGGACGTTTCTTCATTTCTTTTTTTGTTGGCACAGGCGGAAGCGTTTTTTCCATTTGCGCTAAATTACCGGGCAGGACGTTTAATATATTTGTTTTTTGAACAGCTTTTTGCAAGCCGCTTCTTTGATAGAAAGCAAGCAGAGAATGTACATTTTTTAATCGTTCTTTATGCGGAAAAAGCTGTTCGAACACCATATGCCTGAGCGCTTTTACCGGCCATTTATGTCGTTTTTTCTGCTGAATAATATCACGCGCTTCTTCTAATAAGTGTCCGTACTTCACACCCGAAGGACAAACAGGCTCACACGCTCGGCAGCCAAGGCAAAGATTCAATTGCTTTTCAACCGATTCATCCGGTTCAATAAGCCCATCTACAACTCCTTTCATCAAAGCAATTCTTCCGCGCGGTGACGCTGCTTCATATTGATTGGTTTGGCCATACGTCGGACAGCTCGGCAAACAAAAACCGCATCTCATACAATTCATTAACTCGTCATAATCTAACCGTTCTTTAAACGCTTGCTGAATGTCTTTTGTTGCCGTCATGAACGAACCACCACTCTTTTTCTCGTGTCTTTAGCAAAAATTTTCCCTGGATTCATAATTCCTTGCGGGTCCAAAGCATACTTAATTGCTTTCATCGCAGCTACTCCTTCTCCGCCCATCTTCAATGCTAAATACGGTGCTTTCATTTCTCCGACTCCGTGTTCACCTGTAATTGTTCCTCCAAGCTCAATGGCTTTATGAAAAATTGCTTCAAAAGCTTGTTCGACTCGGTGAAGCTCCTCTTCGTCACGCGCATCTGTTAAACAAGTCGGATGCAGATTTCCGTCTCCCGCATGACCAAACGTACAGATTTTAACGTTGTATTTTACAGCAATTTCATTAATCGCTTTGACCATTTCACTAATTTTAGACCGCGGGACGGTTGCGTCTTCTAAAATCGTCGTTGGCTTCATTCGTGCTAAAGCAGAAAGAGCTGATCTTCTTGCTGTACTTAACGCTTCTGCTTCTGCTTGCGAAGCCGCTACTTTCACCGATACAGCCTTTCCTTCGCTGCAGATGCGTGAAATCATTTCAATATCGCGCTTCACCACTTCTGGCGGGCCATCTTGTTCAATCAATAAGATAGCGTTTACATCAGTTGGAAGCCCAACTTGGGCAAAATCTTCTACTACTTCACACGTCGGCTGATCTAAAAATTCAAGCGTAGCCGGAATAATCTTATTGGCGATAATTGCTGAAACCGTCTTAGCAGCTGCGTCCATGTCTTCAAACAGCGCAAGCAGAGTTTGTTTTGTTTCAGGTATTGGAATGAGCTTTAAAATGGCTTCTGTCACGACGCCAAGCGTTCCCTCAGACCCGACAAACAAGTTCGTTAAATCGTAGCCAGCTACATCTTTAGCCAGCTTGCCTCCTGTCTTAATACAATCGCCGTTTGCAAGAATTACTTCAAGACCAAGAACGTAATCTTTTGTTACTCCGTATTTTAAGCCTCGTAATCCTCCTGAGCATTCATTGATGTTTCCTCCAATGGTTGATATTTTCATAGAGCTTGGATCAGGAGGATAAAATAAACCTTTTGCCTCTACGGCATTAATTAAGTCTAACGTAATAACACCCGGCTGCACGGTAGCGGTTAAATTTTCTTCATCAATTTCCAAAATTTTATTCATTCGGTTAAAGGTAAGAACAATTCCGCCTTGCGTTGGACACGTTCCTGCGCTTAAATTTGTGCCTGAGCCTCTTGGCACAATAGGAACGTGATCTTCGTTGCATATCGTTAAAATTCTTTTCACTTGTTCTTTATTTTCAGGCATAATAACCGCATCAGGAAGCGACTGAAAGTTAGGTGTTGCGTCATAGGAATACACGAGTCTTGCTTCACTGCTATCTTGAAAATTGGCTGACCCTACAACTTCAATGAGCTTTGCTTTTGTTCGTTCATTAAGCATAACGTTCCTCCTTATATATATCTCTTACTCTTATTATAGTTGCAGAAGCAACGAGGGACTATAGATAAAAAACTAAAAAAAAGCGCTTTAAAAACTCATTTTTTGTATGTTTATCTAATGAATAGCGCACTTTATTCTAGTAGAGACAGCGCAAGGTAAAAAAGCGTGAGACCCTTTACACTTTTAGGATCAATGTCTGTTAGTTCTTTCATTTGCTTCAAGCGGTAATGAAGCGTATTGATATGAATATGTAAATCAAACGCCGTTTTTTTTAACGATTGATCATTGGCTAAATAGCATTTCAGCGTTTCGAGAAGCTCTTTTTCTTTTAAAAGAGCGGAAAGCACTCGACTTAAGAATTCCTTTTTTACAGGTTCAGAAACGTCTTCTAAAATCATGTCCATCAGCAGTTCCTCATAAAAAACAACGGCTTGACGTTTTGAAGCTACTTTAAGCGCTTTTTTTGCTTCTTCATATGAAGCATGCAAATCAAATTGCTCCGCTGGCTTCCCTACGCCAATAGTGATCATAACTTGATTATTTGCTTGAATGTACTGCTGACATTTTTTTAGTTCTTCTTTAAATCCTTGTCTTGCCTTTTCATCTACAGCTTCTTTCAGTAAAAGCAAGCGATCGTATCCCCAATTTGCGATATAATCTCCTTCACCTTTATGACTTTCAAACCAGTAGCGAATTGTTTCTTGTACCTGCTGCTGCTTCTTTTTCGAAAGAGATGAGTCAATTTGAAACAGCGTGCAGCAATAAGGACTGTCTACTTGTACTCCTAAAATATGACCTCGTTCAATAAATTCTGCATCTACCTGCTGGCTATAAATCCATTCACGAAAAAAAGCTTCTACTCCTTTATTTTCCCATTCCTTTGTTTCTATGTAGTATGCTTCGCGAATAATTAACTCTGTTAATCTTCGAATAATATCTGCAAAAGGCTCAACAGCTTCTGGGGTACCTGTAATGCCAATAACGCCAATAATGTCTCCTTGATAACTGATAGGCAAATTAATTCCTGGCTTAACTCCTTTTAAATCTGCTGCTTCTTTTTTGGAAATATATAGTTTTTGCTTTTTTTGCATCACGTTCCACGCGCCTTCATGAAAAAAACCAACCCGCTTTTCTTCTGTAGACGCAATAATAATTCCGCGTGTATCCGTTACAATTACATGTTCTTTCATCACCAGCTGTACTTCTTTTATAATTTTCTTCGACAGTTCAGACACTAGCTGCACGTTGTTTACACCTCACCTATCATCAATTAAAAGAGCTGAAAGAATGGTTTTCTCTCAGCCCGCTTTTTTTATTATGCGTTCACTTTTTCAGCTTTTTTTAGCACGTTAAAAAACTCTTTCATAAATTTAGGTAAATCCGGCCAAGCTTGTCCGGTTACTAAGTTTCTGTCTACGTGGAGCGTCTGTTCAACAAATACAGCACCCGCCGCTTCTACTTCCGGACGGCAAGCAGGATACGCTGTCACTTCTCTGTCTTGCAGATACTCTCTAACCGTCGTTAACACGAGCTGACCATGACAAATAACGCCTAAAGGTTTGTTTTCTTTTAAAAAATGAGCGGCAATTTCCTGAACTTTTGTGTTCATTCGAATATATTCAGGCGCTCGTCCTCCAGGAATAATAAGTCCGTCAAAATCAGCGGGATCCACTTCATCTACAGAAGCATGAGAATCAATTTTATATCCCGTTTTTTCTGTGAATGTTTCCATTTCTGGAAGAAAATCATGAACAACCGTTTGGAGCTTCTTTTTCACGGGAGAGGCAATGGTACACTGAATATCTTCTTCTAAACAGCGATAATACGGATAAAAAACTTCTAAAGCCTCCACGGCATCTCCTGTTAAAATCAAGACACGTTTACTCATCTTTTATCACCTTTTCTTTTAATGTCGTCATTTACTTCTTCTCGCAAGCTGCTTTCCATTCCTGCTTTTCCCCTAGGAATAATAAAAAAAGCAGGGCCTTCATTCCTTTACTAGGAATGTCAGCCTTGCTTTTTATCTTGTACTCTTTTTAATTCAGCTGTTAATTCAATAAACCAAGCTTCGTCTTTTGTTAGCAGCGCAAGATCAATCAATGAAAGAATCTGCTCTTCGTGCGCCGTTTTTTGAAGGGGCAGCTTCTCTATTTTTTCATCCATCATGCCAATGGTTGTGCCGACCATTTTTTCATCATCACTTTTCACTACATTGATTAGTGCGGCTTTTTTAGATGGATTAATCGTTTTTATATATCCGTATATAAGTTCACCGTCGCGAGACTTTCCTTTGACCCAGTCGCCTACTTTTAAATTTCCTTCAAATAGCTTCACAGTCATTCTCCTTTCTTCATAAACATGCTAAGAATTAATGTAACGGCATATAGTATTCTAGAAAGTAGTGTAATCATAATACTTACAGTTTAGAAAGTCAAAGAATCTGTTTTAGAGCAAAAGGCTCGATATACAAAATCACTGCAACAATAAAAAAATCCGAACGATTTATCGTTCGGATCTTTCTTCAACTACACTCAGCCTCTTTATTTGTTATACGAGTCCAGTTAAGCTGTAGATTCCAATGATTAAGAAACATGCAAGCGTTTTTATAACAGTGATGGCAAAAATATCTCGGTAAGACTGCTTGTGGGTTAACCCGGTAATAGCAAGCAGGGTAATAACGGCTCCGTTATGAGGAAGCGTATCCATACCGCCTGATGCCATCGCTACAACTCTGTGCATAACTTCAGGAGGAATATTGTATTGATTAATAGCTTCTACATACTTATCTCCCATCGCACTAAGCGCAATTCCCATACCTCCAGAAGCGGATCCTGTAATACCGGCTAAAATGTTTGTCGTAACGGCTCCATTGACAAGCGGATTTGTAAAGGTATGTGAAATACCATCGCGAACGGTTGCAAAGCCAGGAAGAGATGAAATAACGCCTCCAAAGCCATACTCAGCTCCCGTGTTCATCGCAGCGAGAAGCGCTCCGCCAATACTTGCGTTAAGACCCGCTTGGAAACCGGTGGTCACTCTCTTCCAGTCATACGCAATCGTCGTAATAATTCCAATAACAAGTGCTAACTCCACTGACCAAATACCAACAACTGCGGTTAAATCTACTTTTCCGAACGCTTCAAGGCCAATTTTGGCAAAATCAAAACCGTCTGGGTACCACTTTGGAATAGAAACAGTAAAAAATTTGTTTGCAACCCCTACAAGCACGAGCGGAACAAACGCTAAAATCTGTCTTGCTACGCTAGGTTCATATTTAGGTTCTGTAGAAGGTACAGACTCTTTTTCTAGCTCTGCAGCAGCTGCTAGTTCATTATTAAATCCGTAGTAGCCTTCTCCAGCTTTTCTTGCTTTTTTACTTCGGCTTTCTAAATACCAAAGACCTAAGCTAAAAACAATAACTGATCCGATAATCCCCAGTGTCGGAGCAGCATAGATGTCTGTTTTAAAAAAAGTCGTTGGAATAACATTTTGAATTTGCGGTGTACCCGGAAGTGCATCCATGGTAAACGAAATAGCTCCTAATGCAATCGTTCCCGGTACTAATCGTTTTGGAATATTCGCTTCGCGGAATAAGTTAGCCGCAAACGGATAAACTGCAAACGCAACAACGAATAAACTTACGCCGCTGTAGGTTAAGATTGCTCCCATTAAAACAATCGCCAAGATCGCACGTTTAGCCCCCACGACTTTAACAATTGTTTTCGCAATCGATTCAGCGACTCCAGACATTTCAACCATCTTCCCGAAGACTGCTCCTAATAGAAAGACAGGGAAGTAGTTTTTAATAAATCCAACCATTTTCTCCATAAAAACGTTTGAGAAAAATGGGAGTGCATAGCTTGGTTCCGTTAAAATAACGGCTAGCAGCGCACAAAGTGGAGCAAACAAAATAACTGAAAATCCGCGGTAAGCAACCAGCATCAAAAGCCCCAGAGACAGCAAAATAATCAGCAAATCCATAACGTTTCCCCTTTCATCCCTTATTCAATTTGTCTTATTTTTTATAAAGTGCAGACTCAAACTCATATTCATAGCACGTGTAATAAAGCTGAATAACTTCTTCTGCCGTCGGTACGATCGGATGATTAGCAGGACTTCCGCTTTGAATCGCATCCGCTGCCATTTTCTCAACCGCCGCGTAAAATAGCTGGCGATCAATGCCCCACGATTGAAGATTAGGAATCTCTAAGTCGATACAAAGCTGCTTGATGGCTTCAATTAACACATCTGCTCCTTCTTTTTTTGTATATGATACGTTCGGAAAAAGAGCTTGTCCTATTTCACCTAAACGATCGATTGAAGCCTCTTTTGTATAGTCCAAAACCGCAGGCAGGAGCATCGCGTTAGAAATACCGTGCGGCACATGGAATAACGCGCCAATAGGTCTTGACATACCGTGCACTAGAGCAACGGATGAATTTGAAAACGCCATCCCCGCAAGCATAGAAGCATAGGCCATTTCGTTTCTTGCTTGAACGTTTTCTCCATTTCTGTACACTAGACGAATATTTTTCATGATTAACTCAATTGCTTGAAGCGCAAGTGAATCCGTAAAAGGATGCGCTTTTTTAGATAAATACGCTTCGACCGCATGACTGAGTGCATCAATTCCTGTAGCTGCCGTTACGTGTTTTGGACATGATAGAGTTAATAACGGATCAACAATGGCTGTATCAGGCAATAATTGAGGCCTTGCGAGCATCATTTTTACATCGTACGCCGTGTCTGTAATAACCGTCGCTTTCGTCACTTCTGAGCCCGTTCCGGCAGTCGTAGGCACGGCAACCAAAGGAAGAGGACTACCTTGAAAATCTTGTTGATTTTGAAAATACGTTCGTAGATGCCCTTCATTTGTCATCATAATGGCAACCGCTTTTCCAGTATCGATACAGCTGCCTCCCCCTAAGGCAATAACCACATCGCACTGCTCCGTTTTACATATGGCAAGCGCTTCATCTAGATGAATATCTGTCGGCTCTGAATTTACGCCTGTATACACGGCACAGTCCATGCCAGCCTCTGCTAAGTAACGACGACAAGTTTCTACATTGCCTGCTTTCGCCATAACGTCATCACTTATAAGCAATGCCTTTGTCCCAAGCAGTGCAGCTTGTTCTCCAATTTTAGAAAATGATCCTTCTCCATATAAAACCGTGCGTGGTACAAGTAGTTCATAAATTCCCACTGTTTTTCCCCCTTTGTTATCTCGCTGACAATCTCTCCTTCCGTATTTTCATGCTGACTTATGTAAGCGATTTCATTTATTTGTGCAAAAAACCAACATGAACTTCGTTTTTCTCCCCTATTTATTCTCTTTTTGTATACCCCTTTCCTCTTTCATTCTAAAATTTCATCTTATATTTTTCAATCTTTTTTTGAAACTTTTTAAAAATTACAAAAAAAGCCAGAGGTATTCTCTGACTTTACCATTTAAATAAACTTTTGAACAGTATTATTTCGATTTAATTTATAAATCGATAGCAGGAAAAAAACGAGTGCAAAAGCTAGTAAAATGCTGATATTTAACCATAGGCTGCTTAATGCGGCTCCTTGTTGAACACTTTTCAACGTGCTTAATACCCACGTTTGAGGAAGAAAGTCGGCTATTTTCCGCATCACATCCGGCATAAATTCAGGAGGGAAAAAGCACCCTGACAGTAAACAAGTTGGCGTAATAATAAGCGTTTGAAGGCCGTTTGCCGCTTTTGAGCTTTCTGTAAAAGCAACGATTACAAGCGACAAGCCGATGGCTACTAGCCCAAACAAAACTAAAATAAAAAATAGCTGCCACACAGGAATGTTCATATCTACGTGAAAAAGAGTCGTAATACAAACAAGTGTAATCATTACTTGCACAGTTAATAAAATCATATTTGTCATAACATTAGATATCACGTATTGCCTTGCACTGACTGGCGAAGCTAGTAGTCTAAAATACGTGCGCTGCTCTTTTTCTTTTGTGATAAGAGCCGATAGATTTACGGCAGAAAAAAGCATAAACATAATTAAATACCCAATTGTCTGCTTGACAATGTTTTGATCGGTTCCTTTGTCTTCAAGTGCATGCGTGGAGACGTGGAATGGCGGTTTTTGATAACTCTCATACATTTGTTTAAACGCAGCGTCATTGCCGCCTGCTGCTTGATTAAGCGCAGAAACATTATCAATATATTGATACAAATAAGACTTAATAAAGCCCGTTACTTCTGCTCCTTTTATCGAAGTAATCGTAATATGATCTGGTTTGTTCGCTTTGACGCTTTCAAAAAACCCTTTTTCAAAAGTAATAACAGCATCAACTTTCTTTGACGTAATCTCATGATCCACTTCTTTGTCAGTGAGCATTTTAACATTTGTTTTATGCAGCCCTTTTAAAAACTGAACGGTGTCTTTTGAGATATCCGTTGAGTCGTGATTGACAACTCCGATATTCACCGAAGTCCCTGCTGTATTTCCATAAATAAGAACGGACATCAAAATACCTGCAATAGGCAAACCAATAACAAGCACAAGCGTCCTTTTGTTCCTAAGCAGCATATTTCTCAGCATATTTGTGACAAGCCACATGATATTTTTCATGTTATAACCCCTCTCTTTTTCTCAAAAGCACAATGGCTGTGCCCAAGAATAAAATAGAGAAGCCTACATTCAACCCGATAACTGAAAGAGAAGCGCCGATATCATTTGTATAAATCAATTTAATAAGTCCATTATTCATCCAGGTTAAAGGTGATACATTGACGAAGCCTTCTCCAGATCCATTTTGAAAATAGGTTCCTCCCACAATACACGACACTTGAATCACAACCATAATAATTGCTCTTGACGCCGCTTCCGTCTTCGTAAGGTAGCTAACTCCTAATCCAAAGCTAATGGCAAAAAGAATCTGAGATACTAACATTACGAGTACTAAGAGTAAATGATCTCCCCAATTCGCATCAAAAAAATATTTAGTCGACATAATGACCACTAATACACAAATAGCGTGAACCAAAACAGTGCCTAAAATTTTCCCGACAAAAATTTCAGCGGTTTTAATCGGTGCGGCTACTAATCGATTGGCCGTATTTCGCATACGCTCTCCTCTAATTAAATAACTCGCTGAGATAGATCCGTACAAAACAATCATGGTTGTCATTGAAATAGCGTAGTAGTCTATTGAATTTGGCTGTTTTTGAGAATGAAGGGATGTTTCTTGAATATAGTCATGCTTAGACGCACGCAGCAGGTTCTCGACTTGCTGAGGATTTACTTTGGCCACTTCCATAGCCACGTTATACTTATCAACAAATGTACTTAACATACCTTGCACCACGTTAAATTCAATGCTGTTTTCTTCATTTCCGTAGAGATTAATGCCTCCGTCTTTCACTTCTACATAAGCTGTATAATGCTGCTCTTTTACTTCTTTTTTTCCATCTTGATCTTTTTTCAGCGCTTTAAAGTGAATGCCCGATTTTTCTGCATGTGCAGCAAACTGCTTAAATGCGGCAGATTGTTCATTACTCGTATCGATTTTATAGAGAACATAGCTATCGTCTATCGTCATGTCGTTATTAAAGGCTTGGGACAAAGCTGTTCCTAAAATAAGGACAAGAGCTAGCGGAAAAAGAATCATAAAGATAAATGCACGCTTATCTCGCAGATCACTTTTCATTTCTTTCAAAGCAATTGCAATAATATTCATTCGTTATTCCTCCTTTCTTTTATAAATCTCTTAGACTGCGTCCTGTGAGCGTCAGAAAGACCGTCTCTAAATTTGGTGCTTGTTCTTTAACTGCTTTAATTTCGATATGATGCGTCATTAAATAATGAATGACCTTGTTTAAGTTATTCACTTCGGCGCTTGAATTAATTTTAATGATTCCATCTTCATACGTAACGGCTGTTACGCCTGGAATTTCCTTTAGACCGCTGCAATCTATATCGTCTGCTTCTTTTACTTCAATCCAAATATCTTTTGTATCGGTGATAATCGCTTTCAGCTGCTCTTTTGTTCCTTCAGCAATAATTTTGCCGTGATCAATAATTGCAATTTTTGTACATACCTCTTCTACTTCTTCCATATAGTGACTCGTATAAATGATTGTGCTTCCCATTTCATTTAGCTTTTTTACAGATGTTAAAATATAATTTCGCGACTGAGGATCAATGCCAACCGTCGGTTCATCCATAATGATCAGCTTAGGGCGATGAGCAATTGCGCATGCGATATTTAACCTTCTTTTCATTCCTCCTGAAAAGCTTTTCGGATACGCCTTTTGTTTATCTAAAAGCCCTACAAACGCTAAAGCTTCTTCGACTCGTTCGCTAAGAAGTGATCCTCTTAATCCGTAGAGTCCTGCAAAAAACTTCACATTTTCATAGGCTGTCAAATCTTCATAAATCGCTAAGTCCTGCGGAACAATTCCGATGTTCATCTTTGCGAAATTTCGGTGTTTCTTTATATTTTTCCCAAGTACTTCAATATCGCCGCTGTTGCTTTGAAGAAGACTAGCTACCATATGAATCGTTGTGCTTTTTCCTGCTCCGTTTGTTCCTAAAAACCCAAATATATCTCCTTCTTCTACTTGTAAAGATAAATTATCTACCGCAATAAAATCTCCAAATTTCTTTGTTAATTTTTGAATGGATAATACGTTCATCATTTCACCTCTAGTATGTTGGTATATCCTTATTTTATGAAAAAAAGGCAAACTTACGTCAGTGCATAAGTTCACCTTTTCCCCATGAGAAATCTCATTATTTACGTATGAAGTTTCTCACCTATCGGCAGCAGTGTGGTAACAGAAAATCCGTTTGCTCCGTCGACAATCACCGTTCCGTTAATGGAAGCAGCGCGCTCTTCCATTCCTGCTATGCCAAGTCCTTTTTGAAACAAGTGAGCGCCTTTTCCATTGTCTTTGACTTCTACTTTCACCATTTTATTTAGTACGTGAAGCTCAATGGCAATCATCGTTGCTTCTGCATATTTCAAAGCGTTCGTAATAGCTTCTGTTATATTTTCATGGATAATTTTCCACTGAAGAGGCGTGATAAGATCTAAATTCCCTTTGTATACAAGAGGCATTGCGATACTATGCTTAGCCTCAAATTCACCAATAAATAATTTAAGACGGCTGATTCCTATTTGCTCAGCGGGAGGCTTTATACTTTTTAACGTTAACCTAATTTCTTCAATGCCTTCTTTCGAAATCGTAATCGCATTTTGAAGAAGAGACAGCGCTTTTTCCTCGTCTTGCTTCATTACGTGCTTTGCTGCCTCCATTTGAATAAGCGCTCCTGTCATTGAATGACCAATCTTATCATGAATTTCCTGCGATAGTCGATTTCGCTCTTCTAATTTTGAAGCATATTGAGACTGTCTCACATACTCTTTATTTTCATTCACGTGCTTTTGCAGCTTTTGCATACTTACTCTCATTTCATCAAGCTTTTGTTCATAATTGTTTGTCCGCTTTTGATAGATAGCTGCTCCTGTGTAAATAAAAAAAGTAAACGCAGCGACTAACACATACAGAGCTCTAATATCAGAGGGAACTAGCAGCACTGGAAGCAATACAAGCAGCACCATCCATTTTTTTACGATTGATTCTCCAATAAGCTCACAAAGGTTTAGCGGCAAAAGAAGAAAAAACAAAGGATGAAGTTGATACGCACAATATAGAATAAGGACAATTGAAAAAGCAATAAGCATGCGCTTGAACGCGCTCTTTTTCACAATAGACGCGGCGATATTAACACAGCTGTAAAGAAGCAGTGCTAACACAATAGCTGAAATCGAGTGTACATAATTAAACTGAATGTACGTAATAGCCAAAAACAGCATGAGGATGAGCTTGGTCATCATTAATCCGACTTCCATAGTCCTACTTCCCTTTACCGGTTAAATAGTAAATAGCAATTTGAGTACGGTGCTCAAGTCCCGTTTTACTTAAAATCGAACTAATATAGTTTGCTACGGTACCTTCTGAAATAAAAAGGGTTTTAGAGATTTCTTTATTTGAAAGCCCCTTGGCAATCAGTGTCATAATGCTTGTTTCACGCTCGGTAAACTGTGTCATATCCGCTTTTGACTCGCGCTCAGTTGCAGCGTTTAAACTTGATTTAATTTTATCAAGCACAACATCTTGCAGCACCGTATGTCCGTTGAACACACTTTTGATTGCGTCTCGAATGCGCTCTGGCTCTGTATTTTTTAACAAGTAGCCTTTAGCTCCGTTTTTTACAGCATCAATAATATATTCATCGTCATCAAACGTAGTTAAAATAAGCGGCTTTGCTTTCGTTGACTCTGAAATAAGCTTTGTAGCCTCTACACCGTCCATAACAGGCATTCTTACATCTAACAATGCAATATCGACGGAGTGATTCTTGCAATATTGAACGGCTTCTTGACCATCTTTTAAAGTAGCGACAACGTCGAATTCCTCGTATGTATTTAATATAATTTTCATTCCTTCTCGAATAAACGAATTATCATCTGCAATAATAATAGTAATTTTCATTTCTGCAAGTGAGAAGATCTCACTTTTTTTCACATCCTTTTTTCACATCCATCTGGATGCTTCTCATTTATTGTAGCCATAATAAACCAAAAGTTCAATGCGATAGTTTGCAGTCTTTCTAAGCACTAAAAAAGAGCAAACCTCCGCAGGTTTACTCTTTCGTCCTGTTACTTCTGAGCTAACTTAATCACCGTCTCTAAAAGTACGTTTACACCTTTTTCGCATTCTTCCCAAGGAGTGAACTCTTCTTCACAATGACTTTTTCCGTTTACGCTCGGAATAAAAATCATAGCCGTCGGAATATAGCTAGCTAAAAACTGTGCGTCATGTCCAGCTCCGCTGACCATTCGCTTGTAGGAATACCCTAGCGAACGAACCGACTCTTCCACTTCATCACAAACCGTTTTATCAAACCACACGGTATCGCGTCCCCAAAGCTTGGTCACCCGCACTTCGCACCCTTCTAACAGCTCCGCTTGATCAGGCAGTGATTGAATAATTTTTTCCACGGATGCAATGACATCTTCATCCGTATGTCTCGCTTCAAGCGAAAAAATCACTTTATTTGGAATAACGGTATGAATATTAGGCAGTACGTTCATACGACCCATTGTATAGACTAAATTTGAATCCAATCTGCCGAGCTCATGACGAGCTTCAGCAATCAGGTTATTAGTTGCAAATAGCGCATCTTTCCGCATATCCATCGGCGTCGTCCCGGCGTGATCTGACTCCCCCGTAACTTCAATTTCATAGCATACCATTCCGAGCACGCACTCGACTACACCAATTGATTTGGCTTCTCTTTCTAAAATAGGCCCTTGCTCAATATGTAATTCTACAAATGCCGATGCTTCAGTAAGACGGTTACTTCTATCGCCTTCATATCCGCATGATTGAAGGGCTTGCTTAAACTTCACGCCGTCAACATCTGTCTTCTTCATCATAACGTCTTTTTGAAACTTGCCCGATAAAATACCTGAAGCCATCATAGAAGGCTCAAAACGCGCTCCTTCTTCATTCGTAAAGTTAACAATCATAATCGGCACCTTCGGCTTAATATTATGTTCAACCAGCGTCCTTACTAACTCTAACCCTGCAACTACACCGAGGATTCCATCAAACCTTCCGCCTTTTTTTACGCTGTCCATGTGTGAGCCAATCACAACAGGCGGCTTATCTTCTAGTCCTTCAAGCGTGGCGTAAATACATCCAAGGTCATCGATTTTAATATCCATTCCAAGATCCCGGCAGCATGAGCAAAAATAATCTCGTGCTAGGCGATCTTCTTCTGACAGCGCTAGGCGGGTTACACCGTTATTAGGTGTTCGTCCATAATCGGCAAATCGTTCAAGCGTATTTTTTAACCTTTCTCCATTCACTGCTACTTTTTGTCGTTGCAACTCAACCACTCTCCTCATTATTTGGTTATAAAGTGCGTCTAAGATGCTGTGTTAATGAATATCATTCATTATGACATAAAATAGGCGATATCACTTGAAGTCTGTTAGAACCCCTTCCATTGTTTTTGTAATGAAAGTGCGCAGCTTGCCTTATGTATCTATTAGCTTCAAAACGTAAATTTCCTGCTTTTTTCTATGAATAATGCACGCGTTATTTATGCATTTTTATTATAAAAATAGCGATAGGTTTTTTTCAAAAAAAAGAGAATTAGTTATTATACTAACTCTCCTCTACACACTTACTTTTTATTTGCTTTCTTCGCAATCGCAATCATTGTAGCCAAAACACCAACTGTAATAATCACAATAGCAATTACGGCAGTGGTAATAATAATTCCTGATGTCACTTCTGAAACACCCATTAGTTTACGTTCTCCTTTTGTGCCTGACCTATTTATCTAAATCAGCATATTGATCGATTTATTCCTATTATATACGAACTTGTAAAGCGACGAAATATGTGACACATAATTGACATACTGTTTATATGTTTTCTTTTAATTCTACGTTTTATTTAAGAAAATACGGGAATAATTCAAACATATATAAGAAATACTCTTTATTTCTTTAAAGAATTATTGTAATATAAATGTAACAATTGTAATATTAACAGCATGAATGTTACATATATTTCAATGAATGAGTAGGAGGGAAATGGAAATGAAAAAATTTGGAATAATCTTAGCATCACTTGCTCTTTTCTTTTCACTAAGCACAGGAGTTACAGCTCAAGCAACATCACAAAATCTATCAACGACTAATGCGGTAAAAATTGCAGCAAACGCAAGCAACCATTTCTGGAATGCACTTCATGGATCTAAAGGTAATTTATGTACTCAAAAAACATTTAATTATAAAGGCACTCAGTACTCATATCTTTGTCAAGATTTTAATACAAAAAGCAAACTAGTAAGCTACTTATCTGAAACGTTTACAAACAGTGCTATTCAAAAAGGATTAACAAATTATCGCTACATCACATATAACGGAAAGCTTGCTCGTCCTGTCGGTGACGGATTCAGCATGCTAGAGTGGAACAAAGCAAAAGCAAAACTAACTTATCAGCGCGCCGATGTTCGCTCTTATCAATTTACGGTTCCAACAGTTGACGGAGGAAGTGTAAAACGCACCGTTACATTTTATAAATCTGGTTCACAGTGGAAAGTAAATAAGTTTGATGCTGTACTATAAGCAATATAAAAAACAAGGTCTTCTAAGGCCTTGTTTTTTTATGCTCTCTCTTCCGCTCTTTATTAAAGAAGTTTCACTTTATTTTCACCAACTCCCCTTATAGTATGGAGACACACTACTACTTATTCGATACATTGTCATCGGAGGATTTTATATGAACATACTACAAAAAAGAACGGCTTTTATCGTAACGGCAGCTTTTCTTTTAGCATTTGTTTTCAGTATCGTTTCACTATCACACTATAAAGGAGAAGAACATTTATTTTCAATTCAAGAAAGTCATCAGTTAAAAAAGATTACGAATGGTATATCTGCTCTTGATAATAACTCAAGAGATCATCGTCTTCCTTCAGGAAACGGTCCTGCTTCACCCAGCAATTCCGGAGAACACGTAACGCCTTTTCATAATCTATCTATGGATAACGGTGCCGGAAGTCAAGGAGCTAATAAAGACTATGAAACGCCGCTAGCTCTTTATACGGTGGGCTTTTTTATAGCAGCAGCTCTCGTTTACGGATTAGTAAAGAAAAAGAAATGGCATCATTCGATAGGGCATTCTCGCGTTATTTTATGGTCATTACTTGGCACTGGTTTATTTATTCGGATTGCACTGATTCCGTGGGTAGGCTCTCATATGGATGCGTCGCTTTTCAAAAACTGGGCATCGGTTGCGGCTAATCATTTTTCAAATTTCTACGCTAAAAGCGGAAGCGATTATCCGCCGTTTTATATTTATATCTTGTTTATCGTTGGGAAAGTTGGCAGTTTACCGGATTTTCAGCAGTATTTTTCGCTGTTGATTAAAATTCCGCCTATTTTAGCAGATGTTGTCACATCTTATTTACTCTATCGTTTAGCTCGTAAATACTTGGCACCTTCTTTTGCATACCTGTTAGCAATTGGGTATTTATTTAATCCGGCCATCTTAGTTAATTCAACGTTTTGGGGACAAGTGGATTCATTTTTCACTTTACTTATTGTCCTAGCCATTGTAATGATTACGGAAAAACGAATTTACGCGTCGGCCGTTATTTTTACAGCAGCGGTCTTAATGAAGCCGCAGGCGATTATTATCCTGCCTATTTTGTTTTTCGAGCTCATTCGCCTGAAGCAAGTGAAGCATTTCTTCGGCATTGCTTTAACGGCGGCTTTCACTGCTGGGGTGATTTTATTGCCTTTTTCAGTCGGAAAAAGTCCAACGTGGATTATTGATTTATTTTCATCCACCATTGGAGAGTACCCGTATGCTTCTGTTAACGCCTACAACTTTTATAGTTTAATAGGCGCAAACTATAAAGACAGCTCTGCAACGCTGCTGTTTTTCAGCTATCATACGTGGGGACTTATTTTTATCGTCGCGACAACTATTTTTTCTTGGCTTATTTATATAAAAGGACGGAGCTTTAAATACGCCGCTCTTGCAGCGCTTATTCAAATTTCAGGGGTATTTACGTTTTCTTCAAGCATGCATGAACGCTACTTATTTCCAGCAGCAGCGCTTGCTTTAGTGGCTTATATTTATTTAAAAGACAAAAACTTGCTTTACTTATCCCTTGGATTTAGCATCAGTATTTTTATGAACACTTTTTTTGTTTTATACGGCGACAGTAATATGCAAAACAGCACGTCATACCCGTTTTCTATGTTTGCTACGTCGATGCTAAACGTTTTGCTTGTTGTTTATTTAGTAAAAGTTGCTTGGAATTTAGTCCAAAAAAGTACGGTTTTAAAAACGGCATAATACAAAAAGCTCAGTGAGTATGATTGATCACTGAGCTTTTTTACATAACAAGCGACATGCCTGGCGCGTCTTCTTCTCTTTCTTGAAATCCTAATTTTTTATAAAAATGATGCTTTCCTTTTGCTGCAAACAGCTGAATCGATTCAATTCCGCTTTCTTGGCATTTCGTCAACAGCTCTTGAATAATTTGCTTTCCAAGTCCTTTGTTTTGGTACGAGGGATCAACCATCACGTCGCAAATAAGCGCTTGGTAAATTCCGTCTGAAATCATACGACCGAATGCAATCAATTGTTCATTATCATAAATACCGACTCTAAACCAGCTGTTGGCTGCCGCTTCAAACAGCTGTTCTTTTGTATAATTGCCTTTTTTACTTTTATGTAATCCGCTCGCTTCATGCAAAGCAGCAAACTGCTCAAATAACGGAACCTCTTTTTTTATTACGTAAGACACGTTCATTCTCCTCTCAATACCGTTGCTTTCTATATTATATTTATACATCAAAAAGAATAATAATTCAACATTTTTATCTAGTTATCCTGTTACCCTTTCTCCAAATAAAAAAACTGCCAAACGGCAGTTTTTTAGGCTTGTGCTGATTTTTTTCGTTTTTTAAGATCAATTCCTGCAATAATAAGCAAAATGATTCCAAGAGCGATCATGATTTTACTCACTGTTTCTACCCATTCCGGTGCACCTTCAGCAAGTAAAAGTGAAAATCCAATGATATAAACCGGAAACCCAACGAGAGCCCAAGGGGATTTCACCTTCTTTGTCTTCATATATAGGATCTCCTCCTTCTTTACAGATTCTATGTAGGCTGTATATGATGAGTTTATCAGAAAAAATTGGAAACGACAAAGGAGATAAACGCATGCATACGTTGCCTCAAACATTTTGTGATACAATTACTCACCTTCACTCTCATAAAGGCCAAAAGTGGCTAACTGACTTTCCTCAGCTGATTCGCTACTGCGAACAGCGATGGCATATCACCATTCACAGTCACTTCCCTCTTTCTTACCACTTTGTTGCTCCTGCGCGCAAAGCAGATGGAAGCGAACTAGTTGTAAAACTCTTTGTAGAGCCTTCAGAGCTGCTTCATGAGCAAGAAGCACTGACAGCAATAGCTGGTGAGAACACGGTAAAAATAGTGGACAGCGATGCTGAAAAAGGCATTCTACTGCTTGAAAAGCTGTCTCCCGGATGCCCGCTTTCCTCTTTATCAACTAAAGAAGAGGCTGCGTTAATCGCTGCTCGGCTCATGAAATCTCTGTGGCGCATGCCTCAATCAGACTCCACTATCGAAGAAACAGCCGTTAAAAGAGAGAAGCAGCTTCGAGAGTATACACAAATGTATCCAAGCGGCATTGATTTTCTTTCTTCCGAAACGCTTCAACACGCGCTAGCCGTTTTCTCTGAATTAAACCGGACTTCTCAGCAGCTTTTTTTGCTTCACGGAGACTTGCATCATGATAACATCTTACAGTCTGGTGAAGCGTGGAAAATAATTGATCCAAAAGGGTTGATTGGAGAAAAAGAGTACGAAATTATCCCTTTTCTTTTAAATCATCTGCCTAAGACAAACGTAGCAGAGGCAATTGACCATCGAATCAATATATTTGTAAAAGAACTGAACGTAAGTAAAAAACGCATTTTACTGTGGGGATACGCTCATTCTGTATTAGGCACGTGCTGGTTAATAGAAGACCGCCAAGACGCCGCTTCTTTTTTACGTGCTATAGAAGCATTTCAGCACTTATTTGAGTACTATTACGGGCATAAAAAATAAGAGCCGACATTTGGCTCTTATTTTTTGCATTTCTCTGCGACAAGCTCATATGATTTTAATCGGTCAGCCGGATCGTGCGTAATGGTGACAAGCATGAGTTCATCCGCTCCGTAGCGTGCTTGAACTTCTTGAAGACGGACGTGTACTTCTTCCGGGTTTCCGATAATCATAGCTTCTTTCATCTTCTTCATTTTTTTCTCTTCTTCTTCTGTAAGCGGATAGCTGGCCGCTTCTTTAATAGAAGGCACACCTTTTGCTTCCATTTTATCCTGTTGAATTTTCCATAGAAGTGAGCTCGTTGCGATGCGATGCGCTTGCTCGGTTGTTTCAGCGCAAATGACCGATACAGTGACAATCGCATAGGGCTGATTCCCGCTCTGTCTTGGCTGAAAAGCCTGCTTGTACTGATCAATAATAGCTGAACCGTCTTGTTCACTCATAAACTGTCCAAACGTATAGGCCATTCCGTTTCTAGCAGCGAGCTCGGCACTTTTTTTACTTGTGCCAAGCAGCCACGGTTCTGGAGAGACAGGCGGAAGCGGCGAAGCTGAAAGCTTGGCGTACTCATGTTCAGCTGGAAATTTATCGTCTAAAAACTGCAGAAGCTCTTCAACAAGTTCAGGCATTTTAAATACTTGCTGCAAGAAGTTATCCGACAGCGCATTTGTTGCTTCAGCCGATCCACCCGGCGCGCGCCCAATCCCTAAATCAACGCGCCCTGGAAACAGCGTTGCGAGCATGTTATACGTTTCCGCTACTTTATACGGCTTGTAGTGAGGCAGCAGCACCGCTCCCGATCCAATTCGAATTCTATTAGTTTGTGCGCCGATATAGCCAAGCATCACTTCAGGAGCCGAACAGGCAAGTCCAGACAAATCATGGTGCTCTGCAATCCAGTAGCGCTCATAGCCAAGCTTGTCACCAGCCTTGGCCAGCTGCATGGATGCTTCTAACGCTTCCGCTGGAGTCTGATGGGATGAAACGGGCGATTGGTCAAGTATACTTACTTTCATCACGCATCTGCTCCTTATTCGTTCACTTCAATTAAACTTAATGAAAAATCCCCTACCTGGCCTTTTTCATATAAATTTGTAAAAGACGTAGAGTACTGATGAATCGTTCCTTGGAAATCCAGATCTTCTTCTGGGACATTTACATGAAAAGTACCTTTATATAAAAGTGTAGTAATATCATGATATTCCTCACTTGTTACCTTAAAATCAACTGAAACTTTTGTTTTGCCTTTTACAATTTCTTGTTCATAGCTGTAAATTTGAATAGGCGTATCATTTAATACAATTTCTTGTACCACGTTAAATCGTCTCCTTTTTTAGTGCGTATGAAAAATAATAGCACTTGAAGAAGTCATGAGCAAATAAAAGAGCTTCTGGTTGCGCATGCAAAAAAAGCATGGCTTTTCGCCATGCTTGTAGTCCAAAAACGATCTTATACGCGCTTTGTACGCGTGCGTTTGAATACGAAATAAAGAACAATAATCACAAATGCCGCAACTACAAACGGAAGCGTATATTTGCTTGCTACGTCTTCAATGTTCGCCCAGTTCTCGCCTAGCTTTCCGCCTAAGTAAATAAATAAAATCGACCAAGGAATCATCGCTAACACGGTTAAAGACGTAAACTTCCAAAACGGCATTTTAGCAATACCTGCAGGGATCGAAATCGCGTGTCGAACAACCGGGACAAAACGAGCGGAGAAAACCACGCCCGCGCCGTATTTATTAAACCAGTTTTCCGCAAGGTCGATATGCTTATCATGAATAAATAAGTACTTGCCGTATTTTTGAAGAAACGGACGTCCTCCGTAGGCTCCAATCCAATATAAAAACCACTGTGCAATCGTTCCGCCAATAATTCCGGCAATGACTGCTCCTGGAAAACTAATCATGCCTTGAGAAATCATATACCCCCCGTAGGCTAGTACAATTTCACTTGGAATGATTTCAATCATTAAGCCGAGCGCAATACCTAAATAGCCAAGGCTCGTTAAAAAATCCAAAATACTCGTAATAAATGAACTCACCTTTAATCACCTTACTCATTCTTTAATAATTTTACACTACTACTATATTCCAACCATCAGTATAAAAGGAAACTATGAACTCACTATGAACAGCTTACTTCCCTGTTGACTGCCGGTACCTTTTCCGCAGCTCATGCGTATGCAGATCCGCTAGGCGGACCGGAATCGGAAGCTTACTTTCTTTTGAAATAAAATGCATCATAAGCTGATATGACATGTCCAAATCGATATAGTTTCCGCACGACAGAAAAATAGGCTTTACCCCTTTGGCTGTCCTTACTACTCTACCATAAACTTCATCATCAATCACAATATCTTCATAAGCGCCCTCTGTATCTTCAGGCATAACGTAATCATGTCCCTTGATCTTTAAATAGCTTTTCCCAATTCCAACGGTAGGTTTATTGAGAAAAAACGAAGCATGTGTGGCTACTCCCATGTGCTCATAGTGCAAATATCCGTTGCCATCAAATAAAAACACGTCGGGCTCTACCTGAAGTTTTTTAACCGCTTCAAGAATTAAAGGAAGCTCTCGAAAAGCTAGAAACCCAGGAAGATAAGGAACCGTTACTTCTCCTACACTGTGCACTTTTTCCACAACGTTTTTCGTCTGATAATCAACCACTACAATGCTGCACGCTCCGTGAGATATGCCGTTTTCTTCCCAGTACGCAACATCAACACCAGCACAGTTATGTATATGCGTCATTTTGACGCGTGATGTTAAATCAATTTGTGCTTTTAGCTTTTGCTGAAGCGTCCGGCACTCCTCTTTCGTTTGCATCGTAAACGCATGTATGTACTGAATATCCATGTTCCATTCCTTTCATTGACTGACTCACCTATTATACAACTATTTTCTAAGAAATTCCTATTCTTTTTTTCACACCTTCTATTATAGCGCTGTTTCCTTAACGTTTGATTAAAATCGCTATTCGTTTACGCATTTTTTGTAAACATCATCATGAAAAAATCCCTATTTTTCTTTACGAAATGTCAACGTTTTCTACACACTTCCTCTATATCAGCATCACATTTTTTCGTTACGCTATTTCTATACCAACGCATAGGAGAGAAATGTGATGAAAAAATATTTAGCTGGTTTAAGCGCCGTCGCCTTGTTATGCTGTTCAATCGCCTCTTCTGCTTTTGCACGCACGGAAGAAAAACTCACAAATATCGCGCACCGAGGAGCCTCTGCCTACGCACCTGAAAATACAATGGCTGCTTTTCACCAAGCGTTAGAAATGAATGCGGATTACATTGAACTTGACGTGCAGCAAAGCAAAGACGGTGTACTCGTTATTATGCATGACCGTACCGTAGACCGAACGACAAACGGAAGCGGACACATTCGAGAGTTAACGTACGCGGAGCTTCAGCGCTTGGACGCAGGAAGCTGGAAAGGGGATTCTTTTACGAATGAAAAAATTCCAACTCTTTCGCAAGTATTAGATGAATTTCAAGGAAAAATCGGTATATTAATAGAGTTAAAAGCGCCGGAACTTTATCCTGGAATTGAAAAAAAAGTAGCTTTTGAAATCAACAAGCGACAGCTCGATCACGTTATCATTCAGTCTTTTAACGTTTCATCCATGAAAAAAATGCATGAGCTTCTCCCAAACGTTCCTATAGGCATACTAACTTCTTCACAGCGAGACGCAAGCCCAAATTCAATCCAGCAATTCGCCGCTTTTGCCACTTACTTTAACCCGTCTTATGACATCCTAACGCCTGCTCTTATCCACCAAGTCCATTCTGCCGGAATGAAAATATCACCGTGGTCTGGAACCAAGCGGCTTCCCGCTTCATTTTTGTGGAAAACAAAAAGTGACGGAGTGATTACAAATTATCCTGATGAAGTGAATTGGGTGCAAACATCAAGTGCTATCGGACAACAGCTCGAAAAAGGAAGCGCACGCCGAGTAATTACACTTGCCGTCACAATGTGGCCATAGTTCCTGTAATCTTTTACTAGTAACCTCGTCTTCCTTACTGCCTTTTTAACGCTTCAATACGTTTGATTTCACTGAAATACTGAAAGTTCCCTTTAAAACATCTCTCCATCGTTTTAAAAAACTGCTCCGCTCCTCCTAACACCACCATAAAAAAGTCTTGTTTTGGAAGCACTGCTTTTACGGGAGGAGATGTATGCAAGGTATACAGTACAAACTGTTCAGAAGCCGATTTTAAGGTTAATACTAACGGTTGATCTGGAAAATTCATCTCTCCATATCCGGTCTCTTTTAAATTCTCCATTGCATCCAACAAATAAAGCCACATCCCATCTATAACATCCCATGCAGATGCATCAAGAAGCGGCTCACCGTAGTATTCAAGCTTAATAGCTCCTTCAAGGCAAGTAAAATCAAACTGATTACCGTAACGAATGAGTTCTTCTTCGTTCGATATATCGATAAAATAGTGCGATTCCTTTTCATATAGAGATGATAAATCCGTAATCAAATTACCTGGACGCTTAATGAATGTTTGAACACGAAACAACATTATCCCTCCATGCCCTGTTTGCTTTCACAGCTCAAATAAATTTTCTCCGTCCTTATTTACCCAATACTTTTCTATTTTTGGAATCAAACCTGTAAAGTCTTTATACGTTCCTTTCCAATTGCTTGGAACATATTCTTCAAATGAAGCCGGCTCAGGAAACAGTGAGTAAAACGTCTTTTGATCAAAATCCACCAAAAACGAAGGGCTAAAATCTAATACGTCTTCTTCATCTACGCTTTCTATTTTATCTTCAAACAGCTTTAAAAGAGTAGTTGTGTCTGCCTGATACGACTCTATACGTTGTAAAAAAAGCTCAGCATTTTCACTGCTAAGAACTTCGATCCCTTTTCGTTCAGGTTCGATGTATTCATTAACCGCTGAATCACCTTCATTTTCAAAAGCTTGTGCAAACTTTACATAATCCAAATACCATAGCTCTCGATCGGTCACATACCATTGAAACTGCTTTTTATATACCACTCCGACAATTACGTTTTCAGCATATATAGGTTCTAGCATGAGATGGACCTCCTTGCTTTTATTAGCTTTGTGACCTGTTATATACGATTTAATTAATCTTTAAGCACTCTCTTTTGTACTTTTTCATTCAGCTTTTGCTTTAAATATTCAGCAATTTCTATTTGTCCAAATTCCTTAGCATATCGGTACGCATCCATATCCTCGATATTCTCTCCGGTATATTGAACGGAAATATCTATACCTTGATCAACTAGATGTTCAACTACTTCTTTATGACCACCGTAAATTGCTGCGAACAATGGATTTCTTTTTGCTGAGCTTACATCTAATTCTGCTCCAGATTGGATTAAGTACTGTACTATATCTACATGCCCCTCACCTGCTGCCACTCGTAAGGGAGAAGCATCAAATATATCCCCTTTTATATTTACATCGATTCCTTTATGCACTAGATACTCTACTATTTCCATCTGTCCTTTTTTTGCTGCTACGTGTAACCAACTACCAAATGGAGTCATGGTGTGTAGAATTGCTTTATTACTACCTATTAATTCTTTGACTGAGTTAATGTCACCAAGTTTAATTGCATTTCTTATTGCTTTGTTGACGCTGTTTTTCTCCAAAGCATATCCCCCTTAATTTAGTTGCCCATTATTGTCGTTTTTAATATAGACATCTTCCTCAATAATTTAGCTGTTTCTACCGTTTTTATTTTTAAATAGTTGTGGTCAGTGAACTTCACTGTCATACTCGTAGTTCTTTTAACACTTTTGTTCGCAGATCATTCACGATTTTTCTATTCGTATCATCATTTAATAAAGAAGTTAGTCTTTCTATGTAACTATCCGCATTCTCTATACATCTTTCAAAACCATTTACAAAATGCTCTACTAATGTATCATCAACTAAAGCAATGGGTTCGGGATAATATTCGACGCCTTTTCTTTCAAATGCTTTTCTACTAGTATAAGCAACTGCATAAATAATACAGTCCCAGGCTATAACATCTGTTTTATTATCTGACATCTCTTGAATTATTGTGATACCATTTTCCTCGTGATCTAATAATTCATAAAGAGTATCTCCACTATTTTCTTTGTCTTTTAACCATTCCCAGCATTTACATATAACTTTCCGGGCTGAAATTTGATCTTCCTTACGAGAAAGTACCGGTACTACTTTTTCTGAAAGTGCCAGAAAAAATATCACTTTATCATGTTCTGTTAAACTATTGAAATTAGCATTAGTCATTCTTAAACTCCGTTTCCACTTCTCTCACTATGATGAGCTTAACTCCTCCGTCTATATATCTTTTGCTTTTCTATGATTAGGAAAGAAATTTTTTTATGATCTTTTTATCATATTCATCTTCTGAAATAATCCCTAAGTACTTATACTCCCAAATCACCTGTTGTTCATACGGGTCAACAGTAAGAATATCTTCATACCCGTAGTCTATCTCAAATTTCCCATCATGATCTAAATGCAAAGTTAAACTTGTCCATATCTCCTGCTTGTTTTCTATAAATACATCTAACAACTCACGAAAGCACTCTAACTGTTTATCTAATAACACTAAGTAGCTCTGTTCTGACACCTCAAATAGTTCAGGTATATCATGACTATATATAGGTTCATCGCTTCCTTTTGGATAATAAAAGAAATACGTTGTTTGAGAACCTTCTCCTACTTCTGCATACAAATAGATTTCTCGCCAGTCTTCTTGTATCATTTCCTTTAAATTATCGGCCACCTTTTGATAAATATTATTAAGCTTTAATTCCATCTACTGTCCACCTTCTGCTTTAAATATTCAGCAATTTCTATTTGTCCTCGTTCAATCGCAAATTCACAGGCATCCATATTTTTCATCGTATCCCCCGTATACTTTACAGTAATATCAATACCACTCTGAACAAGGTATTTTACAATATCAAGATGACCACCATAAATCGCTGAAAATAAAGGATTTCTACTCGAATCGCTTACATCTAATATTGCACCTCTATCGTATAAGTACTGAACTATGCTAAATTCACCTACACTCGCTGCATGTGCAATTGGCGCTGACTTTGGTACACCTTCATTTGTGTTAATATCCATCCCATATTCAACTAGGAACTTTATCATATCAAGGCTACCAGCTCTAGCAGCCACGTGTAGCCACGTTCCAAAAGGAGTTATAAACTCAAGCAGCCTTTTATCTGTAATCAGAATCTCTTTTGCTTGTTCTGTATCACCATTCTTAATGAAATCATAAGTTTTAACTGCTCTTTCCTTATTATCCATAGAAACCTCCTAAGATATCTTTGTTTATACAGCTTCTTCATTAGTTCATAGTATCAGAGAGATCCCTTTAGTTCTCTCAAATCACTTCCAGAATTCATCTAATGATTTAAATAGGATTATGTGGATACTCTTTTAAATATTGCTCTATTAAATCTTTAGTTTTTTCATCTATTGGTACTTCATTTAAATATTTGCACTTCCAAAGTTTGAGCTGCGCTAAAAAAACATAATCTGTTTGAAACCAATTTGTATAATCAAAAGATACTGAGAATTCTCCTTCTCGATCAAGGCTCATTGTAAAGGAATACCACAAATCCTGATTATGTTCTTCAAACACTTCTCTCACTTTACTACTAAGGTCCAAAAGTTTATCTTCTTTTTCTTAGAATTCTAATTCAGAAACAACAAATCTTTCTGTAATATCTAAGCTATAATGATACGTTTTTTTATTCGAAGGCTGATTATAAAAGAAATACGTTCCTCCTCCATCTTCTGATACCTGTGCATAAAAATAAAATCTTTCCCATTCTTCGGGAATCATATTATTAACCGTTTCTGCTATTTCTTGATACAATTCCTGTAACTGGCTTTCCAATTGCATAAGTTTTATCCTCCTTTCTGGTTTTTAAGTGTTACTATCCCTAGTTCTTCACCTTCAATTTGATACTCTATTCTAAATTTGATAGGGCGTATTGAATGCCATTTTTAACAGGAAAATATTTTTACCGATATTTTTTTAGAAAAGCTTCCTTCAAAGCATTTGCCCAACCTTTATCTTTCTCCATAATAAACCAAATTCCATTAGAACGATTGTTATCTATTTTACCTGCACTAATGTTGTTCCTCAACATGTCGCGTCTGGTTATGTATTCTTTCAAGCCATTTATGGTAACAATATCGTAGATTCCTTTTTCGGTTTCCATAGATTGAGTTAATTTGTTTCACAATTTCATACTCATATAAAAAATGCAAGCACCATCCGTATTTTTACAGAGATACTTGCACTTTTATAGTCGTTATATACCAAAAAACTTCAAAAGAATATCAAATATGATGATCTATTGATTCAAACCAAAGTGAATTCTACTAAGCTCACATATCAATACGAAATTAAAGCTTATTATTTTTCACTTCTTCAAACCACTCATCAGCAATATGACTTGTTGTTTTAATATCATCATGCGTATATAAGTCATACTTGTATTCAGCTTTAAAATTGCTGATCCTTACATCATAGATTAATTTCATCTTAGTAAGCATATCTCTTTGATGCTCTTGATACAATACTTTAATTTTCCCAATATCCTCATTTAAAATATCTAATACCATAAAAATTCGTGGTGCGGATGTATCGTAGCTCTCATCCCCCTCTTCCCAAGCATCATTCAATTTATGGGGTTCTAAGAGTATTTACCATTATAGGAGTACCACCATTATGAAGTTAAATCGATACTCCTTGATGGTACTACCTTAATGGGTTATGAACTTCAATAAATCATCATTTAAGTACACAAAGTATGACTATCTCAAAAAAACAAAAACACTTGTTACCTAAAAGGCTGATTCTCTCTTATCATTTAAGGTAAAATCAGTCTTTAAAAGTATAACAAGTGTGCTTAGATTACTAAATAATTATGAATTTTTTGGGGTTGTTTAGTTATTTATTTCTCAATAGATTCATTAATAAAAATCTTTACTGAAGTTAAATCCACCTTTTTATCAGTATCTTTCGGATAATTTTCTTCCAGAAAGTGTAATAATCCATCTGACAAGCTATTATTCTCATAAACCTTCTCAAAGTTTGTTATGAAACTTTCGACAGTCTCGTAATCAACACTTTCAATAGTCTGTGGGAGATATTTACCTTGTTCATATTGATACGCCTCCCAAATTGTATATGCCAAAGCATTTCCTATACATATCCATACTTTTTCATTATCTTCATCATTATCGAGTTGCATATAAGTCATGATATCTGTTTCATCCATGTTTTCTAAATATAAATAAAGGTTAGATGCGTCAATATTCTTAAATTTTAACCATTCCCAAGCTTTTTCTAATGACTCAACAGCTACTTCAAATCCTTCAGATTTAGAAATCTTGTCAATAATCAAGTCCGATAGCGACAATAGATAAACTACTTTGGCATCCTCACTCAAATTATTAAATCGATTCATTTAACCCACTCCTAATCAATATATACACCATTTTTCACTCTAAAATTTAACCTTCCAGTGACTTTAGTACCTTCTACCGCCTGTGAGGTTACCTCAACAATTAAGTTAGGATATTTTAAACTTAATTGTTTTATTATACCTGGATCTTTTTTAGGATTTCCTAACCCACTAAGACAAGTTGGACATACCCCAGAGGGGTTAGATTGATGTAGCTTAAAAATCCCAACTACATCCTGAGGTTGTATACCTGCTTTCTCGACTGCCTCAACAAATTGATTCGCTACTCCCTCTTCAGCATGTCTTGTAGCAGATGGTATTTTCCCCGAAGATTTTATTGGTCTGTTTGGATTTGATACATCAAGGTCTGGAAGCCCAGCTTCTTTCCTAACTTTCGGTGACCCTCCTTCAAAAATCAACCCTTCAAGTTCCTTTACATCAGTTTTACCTACCGCTATTGTATCAGTTTCTGGAACATTCCACTTTTTTCTTAAAGCGTCCAAATCTGTCTTACCAAAGTGGATATTACCATTACCAGTACCCTCAGTATCCTTTTGAATTGAACGTTCACTCACATGCTCTACTTTTACAGGCTCATCAACCTTTTTGACCGTCTCTACCTTAACCGAATCACCCAGCTTCTCCACATCACGCTTGGACATAAACCTTCCATCAGCTCTGCGATAGCGATTATGAACAGGATCGTAGGTTACCTTACCAATCATCTGCATCGTCTGCTGCTTCACATTCTGCAAGGTCTCTCTCACCGTCTGCTGGGCAAGTGCTGGACCTGCAGGTGCTAGCTCCGGCCCCAGTCTTGGCATACTGCTGTCTAGGATGTTGTTATACGTTTTATGTAGCGACTGTGTCCAAGAGGCCGGTGCATTTTTGACGCTTTGGTAGGCTTGCTTTGTGACGTTGGCAACAGCGCTTGTGCGAAGCGTGTTGCGCATGTTGTTGAGCTTTTCGGTTCCTTTGGTCGCAAGGCTTTGTCCCATTTTCCCCGCTACCTTCGTAGAAAGCGCTCCAGCTCCAGCAATTCCTAATGCTTGCAGAAGACTTGCTTTACGCTGCTCTTCACTGATTTTATTCCCGAACATGTCGCGTCCGGTCATGTATTCTCCTAGTCCGTTTGCAGCCACAAGACCGTAGAGGCCTTTTTCGGTTTGCTCCAGGACTTTGAAGGATTTGGCGGATTTGTAGGCGTCTAGGGCGTGATCCGCTGCGCTTAGGCCTTTAGCCGTTTTGTAGATGGCTTTTCCACCTTTTGCGGCTCTTCCTACCCAGCCGACAACCGGAATGAAGCCGGCTGCTGCCATGGCTCCTGCTGCGACGCGCTGTGAGGTAGAAAGTTTTTCACCCGTAACAGGGTCCACGCCTTCTGCTGCTCGTTTATAATCATAATATCCGCTGACCTCTCCTGTAAAGGTAGAAACCGCGTCCCACGTTTTTTCGTACCACGGCTTGTTTGCTTCTTCTTCTTGCTTTTTTTCCAGCTCGTATACTTCTTCTTGCTGCTTGTTGTAGTCAACATATGAAGTTGCATAGTCGTTTAGCTTTGTTTGAACTTTATACAGTTCGCTGTCGTGATAGGCTTTTTCGTCAAAGGCAAGCTGATAGACACTTCCTCCTTGACTCGTAGCAAGCTCTAAGCCGCTTACTAGCGTATCCACTACCGCATAGAAGTCATCCATTTCGCTGTATTCTTTTGACCATTCAGCGTCAAGCTGGTTCACTGCTTCAATTGTATCGGTGCGTTTTTTCTCTGCTTCTTCTATTTTATCGTTAAACTCACTCGTTGAAAACGCTGAAATAGAGACGATATCATCGATGCCGTTTAAAATACTCTGCAGATCGTCGTGCTGCTGCGCAACCATTTCTTTAGCATTGCTATTGGCGTTTTTTAGCTCTGTTTCTAAAAATGATTCAGTTACAATCGTGCTTCCTGATAGCTTTGCTTTTTCAGCTTTAACGTGAAGCGTTGAAAAATAGCTTTGCTGCATTTTAATTAAGTTTTCCCACTGTCCGGCCGTATCGGCGTGCTGCTTATAAAAAGATTTTATATTGTCAGCGCCTTTTCCTTCTAAGCTGCCATCTAAGTCCGCTACGCCCTGCAGCGCTTTTTTCAGTTCACCCAGCTGGCTTAGTAACTCATCGTAGGCTTTTTCCCTGTCTTTTGCTACATCAAACAGCGCTTTTGCATCGTATACCTTTCCCACAGTCATCCCCCTTTGCTGCTACGAATGGATAATAGATTCGTCTTGTTCTTTTAGTAAGTCTACATTAGATTTTGTATCTTTTACGTTTTTGTTTAGTGCTTTTATATAAGTAGAAATAAGCGTTTGAATTTCTTCTTCGCGCGCTTCCCATTTCTCTGTAGTATCAAGGCTGTTTTTTCCAAGGTCAGGCATTTTGCTAATGGATAAATTTCCAATCGCTGTGCTGACTGCTTCAAGCTTTTTGATAACGTCAGCGTGATCAAGCTTAATTGTCATGAAAACAGCCCCCTTCTAATTTCACTAATCTTGTTTTCTACTGCGTCATAGGCTTCTTCACCTTTAGCTAATAAAGAATCCGCTTCTCCAATAACGGCGTTCAAGCCACTCAAAGCTCCTTTTTCAGCTTCTAGCGCCCATATCTTTGTTTCAATTTCACGAATGTATCCATCGTAATCACCGTCTAAAATGCCTTTTATGTTGTCGTAGGCTGCCGTACGTTTTTCGTCAAAATCATCCGATAACGTACCCGTCCATTTGTCTCCCAGCTCAGGCTTTTTGATGTGTTCAATTTCTTTTAATGAAACAGCTTGTTCATGCTCAATTTTACTTTTAGCCGTTCTTAGCTTAGAAATTTTCCCTTCTACATCTGAGACTCTTCCAGATACTTCACCCAGCAGTCCGTCTAATACGCTTCCTAACCCCATATCGTTCCTCCTGTTCCGCACATTTCGAGTTTAATCCAATAATTATAAGTATAAAATTTGTCTCATTATAGCTAAATAGGAAAAAACTCTCTTTTTTATGCTTCTAGTTTCATGAATTGAGATAAAAATGGAAAATCAGAGAAAAAAGACTCATGTCTAAATACGTCATCCAACCATATACCGTTATCTAAAACAAAGAATAAGTAGAATAAAACCATTTCTTTGTACCCATACCCGTTTTTTCCCACAAATTAAAGCTTTTTGCGTAAAAAGACCAACTTTACTTCGTTTTTTTACACAGCAAAAAACCTCTGCACATTCTGCAGAGGTTTTGTTTTATACTTGAACCGGCGTTGGTTCTTCAGCTGTTTGTTCGTGCTGTATAAGTCCGTAGTTTTCCCATGCTCGGCTTTTCCAGCGAAAAAACATAATAACTGCGCGCGTCCATTCATCGGCTGCGATGGCAAGCCAAATGCCAGCGAGCCCCATGTCTAAATGGAAAACGAAGAAATAACCGAGCGGCAAGCTCATCATGACCATCGACATCGCACCAATTAACACCGGATATTTGGCATCTCCCGCTGCCCGCAGCGAGTTAATCAGCACAATGTTCATCGTTCTTCCCGTTTCAAGCACAATGCTCAGAAGCAGCACCGTCGCCCCAAGCTCAATGATATGCGGATTGTCTGTAAACACGCTGATCAGCTGTGTTCTGAATGTCATCACAAGAACAACCATCATCATCGTTACGGCACTGGCCCATTTGACGCTTTTCCATACGCGATGGTACGCTTCATCTTTTTCGTTTCCGCCTACTAAACGGCCGACAATAATCGCTGTACCCATTCCAATTGCAATGGCAAATAAGTAAATGAACATTGAAATATTCATTGCGTACTGTCTCGCAGCAAGTGATTCTGCTCCTAGGTAGGTTGCATAGTATAAAAAGACAATTTGACAGCCTTGATACATCACTTGTTCAAAAGCCGACGGAATACCAATTTTTAAAATTTTACCGATATATTCTTTTGAAAGCGTAATGTAGTATTGAAATTTCACTCTATATTCCATCACTTGATACAGCAGCCAAAAGAACACAATAAGGGCAACGAATCGGCTGAACGCAGATGAAATTGCTGCTCCTTGTACGCCCATTTCCGGAAAGCCGAACTTCCCGAAGATTAAAGCATAGTTTCCTGCAATATGAAAAATGTTCATTCCAAGTGAAACAAACATTGCCTGCTTCGTAAAGCCATGTACGCGAATAATCGCTGCAAGAGAGTTAATAATCGCTTGAAGAAAAATAGCTCCTCCAACGATGGATAAATAGCTTTGTGCATACAACAGCACGTCACCTTGTAAGTTCATCGCTTCCATCATATGTCTTGAAAACAAAAGAAAACCCGCGCTAATGACTAGCCCGACTCCTAAATTTAACGTAACGGCCAAAGCAGAAATCTTTGACGCTTCCATATACCGTTTTGATCCTAAATACTGAGAGACAACAATTGCCGCTCCGTTACCAATGACCTCTAACACCAAAATCGCAATGTGAAGGTATTGATTGGCTGCTCCGACTCCTGATACGGCATCATCCGACAGCGCGCTTAGCATAAAGGTATCAGCAATCCCCATTAACATAAAAAGAAACACTTCTAAAAAGATCGGCCACGTTAAGAAAAACAAATTCAGCTTTTCTTTTGGCCCTTTTTTTGTTTCGACCGCGGTCATCCCATCACCTTCTTTACCGATATCCAATTTCAAACAAGAAGTATCTTACCACACATTTCCTTTGTATACATCCTCTTTTTAGCACATTTTTTATTTTATTTGTTTAGGCATAAAAAAAGCCGCTCCCTTAGAGGAAGCAGCTTTTTTTCCGTTATTAAATTGAAATTTTCACTTCTGCGTTCATACCTGGAAGAACTTTATCTGATGCATCATCAATTGAAATTTTCACCGGTACTTTTTGCGTTACTTTTGTATAGTTTCCTGTATTTTGAGCAGGAAGCATAGAAGACACTGAGTTTGTTGCGCGACCGATTGCTTCAACATGGCCTTTAAAGACTTTACCTGAATCTCCGTCCACTGTAATGTCGACGCTGTCTCCTTCTTCTAAGTCACCTAGGTCTGTTTCTTTAATGTTTGCATTGATGTAGATTTTAGATAAATCAGCTGTTTGTGCTAACACATCGCCAGCTTTTACTAATTGATTTTGAGATGCGTTGTTTTTAATAATTGTTCCGTCAATCATAGACGTTACGTCTGTTGATTTTTCGCCTTCTTTTAAGCTTCCAACAGAATCACCTTGTGAAACGCTATCTCCTTCTTTTACATTCCATTCGCTTAACTGACCGTTAGCTGAAGCGATGACTTGTGAAAGCGGTGCTTCTACCTGCGCTTCATCTGTTTTAACGTAATTTGCTTTTTCGTAGAAATAATATCCACCAAAGCCTACTAGTAATAAAATCACAATGATTCCAACAATGTTAGTAACCAATAAACGACTTTTACTCATCGGAATTCCTTCTTTCTATAGTTAGTATATTATACAGAGGTTTCTTCTGTTTGAGGTGCCGGCAGCATTTTTCTTTCTTCTTGCGGATCAGCTTCTTCTTGAACCTCTTCTTTTTGAACAAGAATTCTATTTTCACCGCTCCACGCTTTACTTAGTGAAGCAATGAGCATAATTACGCCTAAAATACCAAGCATGAAAAATAAGTTGTGATACGCATGTAAAATTGACGCTTTTTTAGCGCCTGCTACAACAGCCGTCACAGCCGATGTTTTTGCATCTGCTTGACTCATTCCCATACCCATATAGCGTTTAATCATTTCAGACAGCTGCATCTTCACCTGAGGATCTACTGAGCTAATTTGTCCTCGGAAATCTTCATAATAAATCGCGTTTTGTCGAACAACAAACCACCCAATCACAGGTGCCACGATGGCTCCTAATAAATTTCGAATGGAGTGCAGTGAAATGGAACGCATCGAAGCTTGATGTAAATCTCCGGCTAGTGCCGCTCCTAGCGCACCGGATACCAGTGCCATACTAACACCCATACCAAAGAGCATGATGTGAACATATAAACTTACTAGTGATGTATCAGCTGATACATTCACCCAGCTAAATCCTACAATGACAATAAGAAGTGATCCAATTGCTCCAAGGTAACCTGGACCAAATTTGTCATATAAGAATGTCGTTGCAAATGCTGAAATCAGTACCCCAACAAAAAAGTATAAATAAAAATAAGAAAGCGTGGTGTACGATGCATTTTGCACATTTTGCATGACGCCATTAATACCTGCAATGGCTAGAATATAAGCCATATGACCTCCAATTGCCATAATTGTACCCGCAACTGGTTTTACGGCTAGCAGCGATTTTAATGGTACTAGCGGATTTTCAGCCGCTAAATCAACTAAGACAAAAATGACAACTAATCCTGCTGCAGCCAGTAAGAACGGCCACACTTGAATAGAAGCAAATCCTTCGTATCTTAGTTCATACAGTGGATACACTAATAAAATCATAATAAGACTAAGAATAAAGATACTTTTCTTATCCACTGGTCGATCTTCTTGCTGAGTTGGATCATGAGCAGGTAATACCTTATATCCGATAAACAGAGAGACAAGAGAAGCAAGTATTCCTAAAACAAAAACCCAGCGCCAATTATCCATGCTAAGAGATACAGCACCTAAAAAGGCTCCAATCGCCGTTGAACCGAAGAGTCCACCGATTGCTAACACTAAAAAGAAGTTTCGGATTTTATTCGGAAACGAAATCAGCGCGGCTGGAATAATGGTTAAAAACAGCATTCCTGAGCTTAAGCCTTGAATCAGACGACCAAGGGATAAAAACGCCACATTTTCAGAAAAAACGTTGATAATCGAACCTGCTAAAAAGACTAAAACGAACGTTAAGTATGCTTTACGTACGCCATATTTTTTCGCAAGCATCGGACCAATTGGTACCCCAAGTCCAAATGCCAAGTTAGAAATAATAGATGGCAATAGTAAGCTTTGTGTACTCGCATCAAATCGATTTTGAATTAATACTTGATTGACCGTGTAAGATAAATTCAAAAAATACTGAGGGCCAATTGAAAATAGCGTTAAAATCGCCATAATTAAGTATTTAGGTACGCTTAAACCTTGTTTGTCGGAGGCTACTGCTGGATTATTCTGACTCATATTTATTCCTCCTTTTATTAAATTCTTTTCATAAGACTAACAATTCCTTACATATTTTATTGTACAAGTTGTATCATGCAAGTTATAGCAGCACTACATATTATACATCTTTTAAAGAAGAAATCAACTTCTTTGTTTCAACTTAAAAAGACTATTTTTCAATAGCCTTTTTGTTCATCTATATGTATTCGCTTTAACATCCATTACTGCGCCATCTTTTAAAATCGAGATTCAAGCGTGATAAACTTTTTTCCAGTGCCAAAACCTCTTCTTCCGACCAATTTTCTAACACTTCAGCATAGGCTTGTTTACGCTTGCTTTGTACATGCTGCAAAATATCTTTCCCTGCATCCGTCATTTCAATTAAACTAATCCGTCCATTTTCCGGACTTGGAAAGCGACGAACAAACTGTTTAGTCTCAAGCGCAGATACTTGCCGGCTAGCTGTAGATAAGCTCAGCTTTAAATTTTCAGCTAATGCATTAATCCCGAGCGGACTGCGCTGATCTAGCTCGCTTAACAGTAAATATTCAGAACGGTCCAAGCTTCCAAGCTTCGGACTGTGCGTCGTTGTTAGACGAACAAGCAGCGCAATTTCGTGTTCAATGGTTTGCAGCGAGTCTCGCTTCACCTCTGTCTCCCCCTTTATCTCATGAAACATTCTGTACTTTTTAATATGTTTACTATACCGCAACCGTTCGCGTGAACCAACCTTTTTTCCGTTTTTCTTCTATTATATAGAAAGATATCATAGATGAGGTACATTTAATTCTAGCATCACAGGACAGTGATCGCTTCCCATTACATGCGGATGAATAGTAGCTTCTTGAATAACGTCTTTGATTCTCTCGGATACGATAAAATAATCAATGCGCCACCCGATATTTCGTTCTCTCACTTTGTTCATATACGACCACCACGTATAGGCTTCTTCTTGATTCGGATACAAATAACGAAATGTATCAAGAAATCCGCTAGCAAGAAGCGTCGTCATTTTTCCTCGCTCTTCTATTGTAAAACCAGAATTTCCTCGGTTTGGCTTCGGATTACGCAAGTCAATTTCTGCGTGTGCTACGTTTAAGTCTCCGCACAAAATCACCGCTTTACGGCTATTTAATTTGTTTAAGTACACGAGCAGATCGTCTTCCCATTGAAGCCTTTCTTCAAGCCTTGCTAAATCTCTTTTAGAATTTGGCGTATACACATTTACTACATAGCATTGTTCAAACTCAAGCGTGATAATACGCCCTTCGTCTTCCGATTCTTTATCTACACCGTATGAAACGGATAAAGGCTTTTGCTTTGTAAAAACAGCCGTTCCGGAATAGCCTTTTTTCACGGCGTAATTCCAATACTGATAATACCCTTCTAGCTGCAAATCAATTTGGCCTTCCTGCAGCTTCGTTTCTTGAATACAAAATACATCCGCATTCACTTCTTGAAAATAATCTAAAAATCCTTTTCGCACACACGCACGAATGCCATTTACGTTCCAGGAAATCAACTTCATAAACTGTCCACGTTCTCCTCACTTGATTTATGTATCAGTGTTTAGTGTAGACAATTTTTTGCATAAGTTCAAATAATTTAAAGGGTACCCTTCTTTTTAAGGTATTCCTGATATTTCTTCTTATTTTATTTTCTGTACCTCAAACACTAGATACAAGAGGTGAAACATAATGTCAACAAACTACACGTATGAAAATAACGAAGAAGTTTCTACTGTTTCTAAAAAAGAAGAGCATCCTACTAAAGAATGCGAAACACAGAATCAAACGGCGCTTACTAAAGAAGATTTTTCTTTAAATGATTCTGCCATTAAGCACTTCAGCAGATAGTGGCTCCGCAAAAATAGAGCTTGAGACATAGTTAAGTAGGCGCAACCTTCGTTTACCAAACCAATAAAAAGATCCGAACGATTCATCGTTCGGATCTTCCTTAAACTATTCCTACCCTAAGTTCTTTCTTTACGAAATAAAGCTGCGAATCGTATCTGCCACAAGTGCATGATCTTCTTCTTGCGACATGCCTGATACGGTAATGGTTCCAATTACGCCGACGTTTTTAACCGAAATTGGAAATGACCCTCCTACTGCTTCGAATTCCTGAGGATTCGCTGCGTAAAACTGCGCGTAAGAACGATCTTTTAACTCGCAGTACAGCTTCATATAGTACGAGCTGTGATGGTGACGAAGAACGGTGTTTGATTTTCGTTTAATCCATTCTTCATGATCGGGAATAGCCCCTTCCATCGCATGTTGAAAGAGAGTTTGACCATTTCGTTTAATACTGACAGTTACTGCCTTACCTTTGCTTTTCGCTTCATTAATAATGGCCGTTCCGATCTGTAAAGCCTGGTCATTTGTAAATTGATGAAAGATCAGTTCTTTTTCCTGTTGAACTACTTTTTCAAGCAGCGTCTCTACCGAATGATTACTCACTGTTTCTCGCTCCTTAGTTAAAATAAACCGCTCGTTTTTCTTTGCTGCTTTCAAATGCCGCTTCGATAACTTTAACCACGTCACGAGCTTCTTCTGCTGAAACCGGAAGCTCTTCTCCTCGAAGCAGGCTGTCGGCGATTTTTTGATAATACGTCACATAAGAACCGTGCAGCGTTTCAATTTCTGTTGTTTCGCCTTCGCCCGTTGTCAGCTTACCGTAGTGTTCAGGGCTGTCGGCTCCCCACGTATCATCCACAGGCTTCTTGCCGGCTCTTAGCATATCTTCTTGGCCGTCAATTCCGTATTTGATATAGCTTGCTTTTGTTCCATGAACTTGAAAGCGAGGCCCGTTGCTTGGCACAATGGCGCTTGAATGTAAAATAACACGAAGAGAACCGTATCCAAGCACTAAGTGGACGTAATCATCCGTGCGTGCATGATCTCGCTGCCCAAACACATCAGCTTGAACAAAGTCAGGCATTCCAAAAAGGTGTAAGGCCTGGTCAATTAAATGAGATCCTAAATCGTAAAGCGCTCCTGAACCAGGTCCTTCATTTTCTCTCCAGCGGTCTCGAACAGCTGGACGATAGCGGTCAAAATGCGCTTCATACATTTTAACGTCGCCTAATTTCCCTTCTTCAATCAGCTGTTTCACCGTCAAATAATCATTATCCCATCTGCGGTTATGATAGACGCTTAGTTGAACACCTTGTTCTTTTGCTAATTGAATTAATTCATTTGCTTCTTTTTCTGATACGACCATCGGCTTTTCAACAATTACGTGCTTACCTGCGCGTAGTGCGTCTTTCACCATTTCATAGTGCATGCCGCTAGGCGTTGTAATAATAACTAAATCAATGCTGTCATCTTCTAGAAGTTCAGATAAAGTACTCACTACTTCAACGTCTTCTAAGTCGCTCGTCACCTTTTCAGGATTTGAACTCATTACTTTTGAAATATGAAATTCGTCTAACACGCTTAAAAGCGGCGTGTGAAAGACCGTTGCTGAAAATCCGTACCCTACTAATCCTACTTTTATTTTCTTCATTGTGTTTCCTCTCCTTTATCAAAATCTGTGACGATAAGCCGCACTTGATTTTGCTCTATTTTTTCTTTTACATCCGCTTCTGGTTCTTTGTTTGTGATTAAGATATCAATGTCGCTCATATCACATACTCGATGTAAAAATTCACGTTCAAACTTCGTATGATCTGCAAGCATAATCACTTGTCTTGCACATTGAATCATCTGTCTTTTTAAAAACGCTTCTTCTTCACTTGGAGATGTAATGCCATCTGCACCAACGCCGCACGTCCCTAAAAACAGCTGATCTACTTTGTATTCCTGCAACGTAGAAATCGTTCTTGGTCCGGTGACGTTACGGTTTTTCCCGTTAAACTTGCCCGGCAGCAAAAACGTATCACACGGGGTATATTGATCGAGCAAATCCACATTATCGATGGAATTCGTAATAACGGTTACATGCTTTACATCCATATACTTCGCCATCAGTGCGATGGTAGAAGACGTATCTAAAAGCACGTCATACCCCTCCGACATTAACGAAGCTGCTTCTTTAGCAATTTGTTCTTTCGCTTTGGTAGGCGTTCGCTCACTGTAATCGATGATATGACTTGACGATAGCGTCGCTCCGCCTTTGATTCTCATAACCTCACCGTGTTCTTCAAGCTTGACTAAATCGCGTCTCGCCGTATCTTTTGAAACGGTGAACATATCGCAAATTTCGTCTAATGTAATCGTGCAGTGTGTGTGAAGGTATTCAATAATCGCACTCATGCGCTGCTCTTGATACACCCGAATACCCTCCTTTTTTACTTTGATATGAGCTAATTGTAGCGCAAAGAAAAGTTAAAAACCAGCAAAAAAACTTAAAATAATTAAGTTTTTTGCATTTTTAACTTAAATTATAAAAGTACACAAACGTCTTCTGGAAATAACTATCTTATTTTGGATAATACTTCTTTTATATCTGATACCCTTTCACGCTTTTCACTAATCGCTTATGGTTTAGGCTTCTAGCAAACGTATATGCAAAAAAAGCGAGAATCGTAAAGATTCCCGCTTTTTCGTTACATCTTATGTTCAAGCGCTTTGAAGTTTTCTTGAAATTGCTCCAATCGAACAAGTCCTTCTTCACGAAGGCGTTTATTTTCTTCTTCAATTGCTTTTGTTTCCTGCATTCCTTTCATAATAATATTCCACGTTTGTTCCATCGTTTCTACTTTTACGCTAGGGGCACCGGACATTTTGGCGATTTTAACGCTTTGCTGTGAAATATTTTCTGCATTTCGAATGAGCAGTTCATTTGTGCGTTTGTCTAATTCGTTCATAGACTCCGCTACTAAATTTTGACGCTTTGCTGCGATTGCGTTAATGAGTCCATTTTTAAAAATAGGAATCGTTGTAATAAACGCCGAATTGATTTTCCCGATCAGCTTTGTATTTCCTCGCTGCAGCATACGGATTTGAGGAGCGGATTGATAAGATACTTGTTTTGCCATTTCTAAATCATATAATCGCTGCTCCATCAGCTCAACTGCATTTTTTAAGGTTTGAAGCTCCATTGCCGCCAGCTGATTTCCACTCGACGCTCTTTCTTCAAGCACCTTTAGCTCTTGTTTTAACTCTTCTACTTTCACTTCGCCCGCTACAATGTATTTTTCAAGCTCCATATAATACTGATAGTTTTGCTCGTAAAGCTGTTCAAGCGTTGTGGTTGAATGCTTCATTTCGGTTTCATATTTTGTGATTTCAACATATACTTTATCAATTTCAGAGCCCATCGTCTCATATTTTTGAAAGAGCTTGTCCACTATTTTTTGACCGCGTTTAAAAAGCTTAGAGAAAAACCCTTTATCTTCAACAAAATCCTTTGCATCAAATTTGTCCATAATCTTTCCAAGCTGCTTTAATAATTGACTTGACTCTTCCATGCTAGACGATTTAATTGTACTAAGCACTTTTCCGGAAAAAGAGGAAATTTCATTGGCTGTTTCTTTCCCATACTCAAGTAAAGCCAGCTGATTTTTATAATCAATTTGTTCTGCTAAGCGACGTACTTCCGGCTCTTCTCGCAGTTTTGCTTTTACTTCGTTAGGCTTTGTTTCTAAAACTTCTTCGGCTTCGTTTACATCTAAAGGCTGTAATTCGTTTGTTGCCATTTAAAAACCCTTCTTTCTTTAAAAGATTCGTTTTAACCATTTTTGAATGAGCGACGGCTCTTTGAATTCTTCATTAAAGCTAATATCTTCTAGCCAGTGCATATCGAAATACTTTTCTTCGACGAACGCTTCTATATCCAGTTGACCCGTCGGATTAAAGAGAACAATATCAACGCCGAATTCATTTAATAGAAGCAGTAAAGCTGCATCTTCACGCGTAAACGCTTCTCGTTCATTTCCATGATAAATAATGAGACGGGGTACATGCTGCGTATAATCAAACTTTTGAAGCATGCGAAGCACGTTGTTTGGAAGCTTCAAAGACTGATTAAACAAATACATTTGATGCTGATACGCATCTTCATGATCCAAGCGAAGGAGCTTTGAATGTGCACAATACCTAGAAATAGCTGCAGCGAGCCCTTTCTGAAGCCCGATAGGCAGCTCTTTATAGCGCCACCAGTTGCTTTCAATCATTCTATCAGGACTGAGCGTGCCATCACTTCCGAGAGCTCCTTGATAGTGAAAGTGATTATTTCCTTCTATTTTTTTAGCAAAAGGAACAGAATCAATCGTCAGAGCTAACTCATCTTCCGTTTGCATGAGCTCATGAACTTTACTCCAGTACTCTTTTCGGTTTTTAGAGATACCAAGTACTTTTGAAAACAAGACCGGCACGTGTACATATGGCTTGGACACTTGAAAATTAGGACGAATAAACGCCCGTTCTCTCATTAATAAAAAGATTTCATCATACGTCGTTTTAAGAGTAACTGAAGTTGGAAAATACGAACGAAATTGCCAAGGTTTATACAGCATAGACTCCTCTGAATGAAGCACTTGCTCAATTTCTTGAGAAGCTCGAAATGCTACCGTACCTTTTCGAACCGGTTTATCCGTTGGAAAAGGTACAAGAGAGCTAGTAGAAGGAAACGTATAAACCGTTGTTAAGTGCTGATTCTTATCTACTTCTTTTAAATGATCCTTTCCTTCTGGATGAAAGGTAAGGACGTCAAAACCTAGTAAAATTAAATAATGGAGAAAATACTGCTCGCTTTTATTTGCATCCCCATACCACATGATGCGAGGCGCGTGCTCAGGAAATGCTTTATCGACCATCCAAGGTTTTACATGATTCCACTGCCACTTTATTAAATCGATTAATACGCGTTGAAAATGCCCGTCCATAAAGCCCTCTGCGTGCTGTTCTTTAAAACACGTTAACGTTTCAATAAATTTTTCACGTACTCTTCTATGTATAGCGGGATTTTCCGACTTCACGATCAGCTTTTTCCCTTCTAAAAAAGCAAATAGCCGATTGACAGAAAGGCCGCGTTCTTCTTGATTAATTTTAAGGATCGTTTGTACTTCTTTTAATCTATCATTAGAAATGGACTTATCAAGCTTATCGTGCAGGACAAGGATCGATGGCGATGAATGCGCAAGTTCATAAAGAAAATCTGCGTACTCGTCCGCATCAAGATGAGTGCCTACATATCTGCCTGCCACTTGTTTATAGGTAGTTTGCTGCTCATTTTGTATAAAGTCACCTCGCAGAGAAACATCTTTAGAAAAAAGAGAAGTTCCATCCTCCTCGTTAAGATTAATCATATGAGGATCAATTAATTTACTCACACCTTACAGCTCCTTTCTTTTCAGACATATACATGCTAAAAAGAAAGGGTACTCGTTAAAGCACCCTTTCTTTTTCATTTATCGCATGCCTTTTTTATACGGATAGTCCGTAGTTGCGGCAAAGATCGGCCAATCCGCCAGAAAAACCGCTGCCAATGGCATTAAACTTCCATTCTCCGCCGTGCTTGTATAGCTCGCATACAACGACAGCTGTTTCAATCGAAAAATCTTCTCCTAAGTCATATCGAAGCACTTCTTCATTTGTTTCAGCGTCAATCAAACGAACAAACGCGTTGGATACTTGTCCAAAGTTTTGTCCTCGAGCATCCGCGTCGTGAATCGTGACGCTAATTCCGATTTTTTCAACGTGGTCAGGAAGAAGAGAAAAATCAACGGCGATTTGCTCATCGTCTCCATCTCCTGCACCTGTACGGTTGTCACCGGTATGCTCCACAGCTCCGTTTGGACTTTTTAAATTGTTGTAAAAAACAAACTCTTCGTCATTTACAACTTGGCTTGATTTATTGGCTAAAAATGCACATGCATCTAAATCGAAGTCCTGAGACCCAGCATATTTATTTGTATCCCACCCAAGACCTACTATTACTTTTGTTAAGCCTGGGTTCGTTTTGGTTAGGTCAATGCGCTGACCTTTTGATAAAGAAATTGACATAAAAACATCCTCCGTACATTTTCTTACTTTAATGATTAGGCATTTAAGCCGAAGTCGTTTACAAGTGCCGCCAAGCCGCCTTGATAGCCGCTGCCAATGGCATTGAACTTCCATTCTCCACCGTGTCGATACAGCTCGCCTACCACGACCGCTGTTTCAATCGAGAAGTCTTCACCTAAATCATAACGAATTAACTCTTCGTCATTTGTTGCATTTAAAATACGAACGTAGGCGTTGCTTACTTGGCCAAAGTTTTGACCGCGTGCTTCCCCTTCATGGATCGTAATGGTGAACGCAATACGTTCAATAGATTGAGGCACATTTTTCAAATCTACTTGAACCTGCTCATCGTCTCCTTCACCTACGCCTGTACGGTTATCTCCAGTATGTTCAACCGCTCCGTTTGCACCCGTCGTATTGTTGTAAAAAATAAAATCAGATTCTGAAGCGCATTTTCCCGCTCCGTTTAATAAAAAGACAGATGAATCTAAATCAAAATCGTTTCCACCGTCATACTTATTTACATCCCACCCAAGACCTACTACTACGTTTGTTAATCCTGGATTCGTTTTTGTTAAATCTACTTTTTGTCCTTTTGAAAGATTAATAGCCATTTCGTTTCCCTCTTTTCTAGTTGTTTATTTTGTATATTTGTTTGCAATTTCAGCCAATCCAGTATCTCTCGTTGCATCTCCAGTTGCTGAAAACTTCCACTCTTTTCCGTCTCGATAAATTTCACCTGCAAATAAAGCTGTTGCTCCTGAATGATCTTCAGATAGATTAAAGTGTACAAGCTCTTCGTTTTTAGCACTGTCCACAACACGGATAAAAGCATTTTTAATCATACCGAAATCTTGGTTTCGCTCAACACACTGATAGATGTTGACTACAAACACAAGTTTATGTACGTTTCCAGGAACATTTTTTAAATTAACAAAAATTTGTTCATCGTCCCCTTCACCTGCTCCGGTAAGATTATCGCCTGAATGCTTGACGCTTCCACAGTTACTATGACGATTTCCAAAATACACAACGGCTGAGTTACTTACAAGTTTATCGTTCGAATTGAGCATAAGAACAGATGCATCGCAGTCAATCTCTGGGCCGCTTCCTCCAAAACCAAAAAAGCTGCGTTTTTTTACAGGATCCCATCCTAATCCAACCGTAATAGAAGATAACCCTTCTCTTCCCTTTGTTAAATCAATTTTCTGCCCTTTTTGTAGATTAATAGCCACGTTTATTTACTCCTTTACTATAGCGAACACATTCTTTTTCAGACTCTATATAGCTCTATATCATAGCGCAAATAAATGAAAAAATAGTGAAATCTTTTATACCACTTTTAACGTTTACGTAAATCTTCTTTCCATGGAAAGAATACCACAATCTGGTGATTGTTTCAAAAATTAAGCGGGCTGTTGTGACATAAATTAGTTGATTTAAAGTTTAAAAGGTAAGTCAGCCTACTAAAAAAAGACTGTCTCTAAACCGGAAATCCGGGTTATGAGACAGCCTTTTTTGGCTTATTGAGCTATTTTTAAAGTCGGTTCTTGCTGTTCAGCTGTTTTAGCAGCTGCCACGTTTTGAATACGGCCTTCAGCTTTGTATTCAAACGGGCTCTGAAGTGTTTTAATATAGTTTACCGTTGCTTGTAAATCTTCTGGTCCCACTTCCATATCTGACGAAAGTGCACCAATACCATACTTTTCATTTCCGTACATGTAGTTATTCACTACTACCGTATATTCTTTTTCTTTGTCGATTTTACTTCCATCTGGTAGCGTAATATCGACTACTTTATTTGTGCTTCCATTCCACGTATAGTTAAAGCCTGCAATATGGAAATCTAGTCCAGATGATGTAATTTGATTATTTAACACCGTTTCTAAATCCGCTCCGCTTAGCTTTACTTTATTTAAGACGTTGCCAAACGGCTGAATCGCAAACAAATCACCGTATGTCACATCACCAGCATCAAGCTGTGAACGAACGCCTCCGCCATTCATTAAAGCAAAGTCAGCGTTCATTTCTGCTTTCATACCGTCAGCAATTAAGTTTCCAAGCGCGATATCCCCTGTTGCTCCGCTAGAAGGATAGCCTTTTGCCAAATCTGTAGATGAATTCCCAACCACTTGTGCTTTAATAGGCGCTGCTAAATCTTCGTACTTTTTCATAATGCTTGAAACTTCAGGATCTGGCGTATAGTCTTTTTGGTATACGGTCACAATTTTTGCATCTTTTTTCACGATGTCACCCGTGTTATCAATTTCAACGTCTACGTCAGAAAACGCTGAGCCGTATGAATAAGCTTGAACGATTAGTTTGTTATCTACTACTTTGTTGTTGTATACGTGATTGTGAGCTGAAAAGATCACGTCAACTTCATCATCAATTTTTTTAGCGATATCTGCTGCATCAAACTCGGTAGACGTTCCATTTTGATTAGATGGATTATGAGCAAGTACCACAATGGCTTTAATACCTTGCTTTTTCAACTCTGCCGTGTATTTATCAATTGCTTCTGCTTCGTCCGTAATTTTTAAGTTTTCATTTCCTTTACGAACAATCATGCTTGGCGTTTCTTGTGTTACAACGCCGATGAAGCCGATTTTTTTACCGCCTACTTCTTTTATTGCATAAGGTTCTGTAATTAATTTATTCGTTGAAGTATCATAAGCATTTGCCGCTACTACTGGGAAATTCATGCCGTCGTATCCTTTTGTGCCTTTTGGATGGTCTCCGCCTTCAATCATACGGTGAAGCTCAGCAATACCTTCATCAAACTCATGGTTTCCAAGCGTCCCTACATCAAATCCAAGCGATTCCATCACTTCAACCGTTGGCTCGTCTTGAAACAGCGCTGAAACTAGCGGACTTCCGCCAATCATGTCTCCTGCATGAACTAAAAGCGTATTCGGATTTTCAGCTTCTTGTTTACGAATAGCTGCTGCTGTATACTTCATATTTCCAGCTAACAACGATTGGCCATTTGACGTAATTTTTGTATCTGTATCGAGCTGACCGTGCAGGTCGTTCATGCCTAAAAGCTGTACCTTTGTATTATCTTTTGATTCACCGTTTAGGTTGATTTTGTAAATGCCAAATCCTTTGTCATCCGTTTTATTTGTATACGTAATGTTACTTCCTTCAGTTAAATAGCTTTCTCCGCGCGGTGAGCTTGTGAACGTCACGTTAGCCGTTCCGTTAATTGGTGCAATGGACCAGTTATCATCAGCTGTCGGCGTAATTTCTTTTTGTTCGGTGATGTAGTCCATTAGAATTTGACGGTTTTCATCCGCTGAATCCACCACAAGCTCGCTTCCTTTTAGACCAGGGAAGTTTCCGCCTCCGCCAGCTCGGTAGTTATTTGTCACAACGATAAACTCTTGATTCGGGTCAACTGGTTTACCGTTATACGTTAAGTTAACAACTCGGCTTGAATCTGCGTGAATCACGTTTCCATTCACATCGTATTTTGCTGGTTTTGTCACGTCGATTTGGTATTGAACGCCGTCAATGACGTCAAAATTATAAACAGGGAAGCTTGGGTTTAATAATTCCTGCTCTTCTGTTTTGTTCGGTGTAATTTGATTAAATTTACCGGCAGACATATCAATCCAGTCTTTTACAACAGAACCTTTTACTTTAACCGCTTTTAACGTGTTGTCATATAGATACAGGTCGCCAGCGCTTCGGATCGTTAAGTCACCTTTTTTAATTTCCGTATATTCATCAACGCCGTTTCTTCCTGCTTTAAAAGGCGCTCCCACTGATAAAATCGGAAGGTCTTTATATTCCGGCTTGTTTTGAGAAACGTACTTTTCTACGTAATCTTTTTGTGCATTTGTTACCACTTGAATAGATGGATCATCTTTTACAAGAGAAAAATAGCTGTGAATATCATCCGTCGTTTTACCGATTGGTGTGTTCACATATTTAACCGTTGCATCGTGATCTTTTTGAACTGCTTTAACAACACCTTTATCCGGTTCTACCGTACTTTGCGTAACCGTTTTCCCTGACGCATCTTTTACGTCTTTATACGTTTCACGCGTGGACGATTGAGAGTTTACTACTTTCCATTTTCCTTTTTCTTCTTTTAACGTTAAGTCAATTAAGCCAAGTGATCCTCCGCCGTAACCTGCTTGGACAGCCGGAACGCCGTTGATTGTTCCTTTTGCATTATCGACGCCAGGAAGAGGCTTTTTATCTACTCCGAGGAACAAACCGTCTAGCGCAGCTTCCGTTTTAGCAGGGAAGACTTTATGCGTGTGTGAAAACGTAATAGCATCAATGCCTTTTACTTCACTTAATGAGTAAATCACATCTTCCGTGTTTTGCTTATTGCTGCTAAACCCAGAGTGAGCCATCGCGACAACTACGTCCGCACCTTTTTTCTTCATTTCTGGAATATACTTGTTGGCTGTTTCTACAATACCTTTAGTAATGACTTTTCCGTCAAGGTTTGCTTTGTCCCAATCGTTAATTTGAGGCGGCACAAAGCCAATGAAACCGACTTTAATCGTTCGTTTTTTACCGTTTTCATCAACGACTTTTTTATTCATAATTTTATAAGGCGTAAATTTATTTTTGTCATTTTTCGGGTTGCTGTCATGATCGTCAACATAGACATTGGCATTTATGTAAGGGAAGTTCGCATCGTTGTACGCTTCTTTTAGAAAGTCTAATCCGTAGTTGAACTCATGATTTCCAAGCGTTGCAATATCATAATCTAGCTGATTCATCGCTTTAAATACAGGATGAACTTCGCCTTTTTTCAGCGGATTAATCTTGGCTTTATACGTTCCTAGAGGCGTTCCTTGAATGAGGTCTCCGTTATCTACTAATAAGCTATTTTTTACTTCTTTTCGAGCATTTTTGATTAAAGTAGCCGTTTTAGCTAAACCTACTTTTTCATAAGAAGCGTCTTTGAAATAATCATAGTTTAATAGATTCGTATGAACGTCGGTTGTTTCCATCAGGCGTATGTTCACAAGCGCATCTTTTTTATTGTGGCCTTGATGCTTGCTTTGCTGTGAGCTTTGTCCAGGGTGACGCTCTTCTGCTCCTGCCTGTGTAGTTAGAAGCGGCATTGATAATAAAGAAAGTGCCAGTGATGTAGTTAGTATTTTCTTCGTTTTGCTGCGTTTGTTCTTTTTCATCTACCATTCACCTTTCAAGTAAGTTATCATCGCTATAAATCTAGCAACTGTTCAAAAATAGTATAGCAGAAAAGATTTATAAAGGATGTAAATTTTTTGATTTTTTAGTAAACCATTTGTATGCGTTTTATTAACTTTTTGTAAACCGAAAAATTTTTTTTAGTTTCTCTCTTTAAAACAAAGGACTATAGTTTTTATTAATTGGATGAACCCTCCTTTTTAAATGAGTCTTATTACCTAATACATCGACGTTCCCACGTTCTCTTTTCATTCAAAAAAAATTTATTTCAAGCGGTGTGTATATATGTACTATACATAGGATATGAAAAGCAGACATTAAGTTTGTCAAAGTTTCTAACAAAATTTCGTAGATATAAAAAAGAAAGAGAAGGTTTTGTCTTCTAATAAATAGATATATTTATATAATTTTACATTTATAATAGGAAAACGAGGTTGAGTCATAAGACATAGCTACATCAACCCAATCTAAATCATCTATACACATGAAACCTACGTTCACCCTACAAATAAAAAAATCCGAACGAAGTTGATTCTCCATCAAGAATCGTGATTCATCGTTCGGATTTTCTTCAGCTAACACACTTTTGTCCCAGGTTCGTTTTTTTACTGACCTAATTCTTTAATTTGTTTCATAATACTTGATACATCTTGAATTGATTGAAACAATTCACTGTTTTTTAGTGCTTCTGGATTAAAGCTGCCATCCTTTATATTGGCTTCATACGCTTCAATTCCACTAATGATTTTTTCGTTTTGCTGAACAAGCTGATCGTGCACATCAGAAGCGATGTCAGGAGCTTTGATTTGATTAAATTCTTCAGCTTTCCCTTTCATTTCCTGCAGCTTTTGCTCGAGCTTTTTTATTGCCTCATCGTCATTAACAGCTTTTTCCGCTAGAGGCGGTATTTCTTCAGCAAACTTTTGGGCTTCACTCACGTAATCTTTTGCATCGTTTGCGTAGTTCAGCGTACTGCTTGTATCTTCAAGAAAAGAACAGCCGCTGACCATCAAAAGAACAGCAGTTGATATGACTAGCATCCATTTTTTCACTTAGCACTCAACCTTTCTTGTTTTCTTTTCTGCTATCTTCTTTTCGATTTTCGTTTCTTTAACTCTTTCATAATAATGGGTACAGCTTTTTTTATTCCTTTTTTTACAGCGGGGCTTTTTAACAGTCTCGATAGTTTTGACATTTTTAAGCTCCTCTCTTCTTTTGAAATAACAAAAAACACCTTTACCACATGTGGTAAAGGTGTTTGTATCCAGACCTTTACCAATGGCAACATTGGCAAAGGTCTCGCTAACAATTTGCATTGTCAATAAAGCCGGAGATAATAATCTCGAAATGACGACTTTACTGCAAGAGCTACTCCCCTTTGAGCAAAACAGCATTTTTTGTTAACACAATCATAACGTATGTTCCTGATTATCGTCAACTTATATGGAATTAGTACACATCTTTTTTGGTAAATACCAGAAACGACACGAGCAGCCCGGCAAGCCCCCAAATGGTTAAAACACCTAAGGAAAATCCTAGTGTCATTCCTTCAGTCGGAGGAGCTGTGCCTTGCAGGTAAGAAGTTAAATTTAAATTGACCATAAACAAGTACTTGGCTGAATTCCACGAAGAAACCATACTGCTTAAAATCGTACCTGCAATCAAACAAGCAAGCATCACACCCATACCAGCAGCCGTACTTTTAATTAAAACGGACAGCATAAAAGCAAGCGTTCCAACCACCAGGGATACAAACCAAGCAAGGCCAAATTCCATTAAAATATATCTCCACTGCGAAATTAAATGAACGTCCGCTGTATTCAAATCATTGCCCTGCACGCTAAATCCCGTAAGAATAGGCGCTGTCCAGCCTTTAAATCCAAATACAACGCCAGAAATGAGATACGACAAAACGCCAAACATTAAAATTAAAAACGAGACGGACATGACGAGCGTGATGTATTTACTAAGCAGGATTTTCCACCGTTTCACAGGCCTCGTCAACAGTACCTTGATGGATCCCAAGCTGTATTCTGAAGACACTAAATCCGCTGCAATAATCATAATCATTAGCGGCAGCAAAAGCTGAATGGCGTTTTCAATGAACCCTCGCACAAACGTTGGGGCTCCTGGTTCCGAAGGATTAATATCGTTATCTAAGTAATACTGCTGCTGCGCCACGCGAATTTCAAGCTGCTTGCGCCAATCATCTGAAATTTGGCTTCCGCTCAGCCGGTTTTGCGTATCGATAATTTCTTGCTGCAGCGTACTGCGCCAATCGGTCGTTTCTAGCTTTTCTTGAAGGCGCTGCGTTTCGCGAAGCTGAGCATAGGTAAACATTGAAATCAAAACGCCCATAATAAGGGTAACGATTAACAGGCGCTTTTTTCGAACGAGCTTGATCATTTCATTTTGAACCAAACTAATCAATCGATTCGCCTCCCGTCATTTCGATAAATAAATCTTCAAGAGTTGGAAGCTTTCGATTCATTTCTTTTACCGTTACTCCTGCTTGAATGAGCTGTTTGTTCCACTCTCCCACTTCCGCTTCTTCATAAAACGTCGTAACATATTCTCCCTGCACTTGCACAAAGTCCGTCACTTGTTTTAAGACGTCTATTCCCGCAGGCTGCGGATCTAGCTTCCACAGTAATCGCTCTTGCTGAGTTAACAGGGTCTTCACCGATTCTGTGTGAATAACTTCGCCTTTTGCAATAATCGCTACTCGGTCACACATCAGCTGAATCTCACTCAGCAAATGACTCGATACTAAGACGCTTAGGCCTTCACTTTCAGCTAAAAAGCGAATAAATTTACGCATATCCCGAATCCCAGAGGGATCGAGTCCGTTCGTTGGCTCATCTAAAATGAGCACTTTGGGTTTTCCGAGAAGCGCTTGCGCAATTCCTAAACGCTGCCTCATACCTAACGAATACGTGCGAACTAAGTCGTGGATACGCTCTTGTAAGCCAACTAATGCCACAACTTCATGAATGCGTTCTTCCGTCATAGAAGGAATCATACGTGAAAAGTGCTGCAGATTTTCCCAGCCGCTTAAGTATGGATACAGCTCAGGATTTTCAACAATACAGCCGATATGCTCCATCGCTTTTGTAAACTGCTTCGATACGCTGTATCCACAGATAGAAATCGAACCAGCCGTCGGGCGAATCAAGCCTACAAGCATTCGGATCGTTGTTGTTTTACCAGCTCCATTTGGCCCTAAAAAACCAAATACTTCGCCTCTTTTTAGTTCAAAATCAATATTTTTGATGATTTCACGTTTTCCTATTACTTTTCTCAGTCCTTTTACTGAAAGTGTTACTTCACTCATATCATTCCCTCCCTTACCACGTAATAAGCGATGCTACACGCTCGGCGATCAGCTTATAGCCTTTTGCATTCGGATGAAACTTATCAGTATATAAGTAGTCATCTACCTTTAGCTGAAACAAATCAAAGGTCGGAACAAAAACAGTTTGCTTATAATTAGCGCTTAATTCACTGCTTTTATAATTCCATTCTCGTACAATAGCCGTTGTCGTTTTTGCATCTTGCAGGTTACTAAACGGATTATATAAACCAATTAAAAAAATCGTCGCGTCTTTATTTGCCGAACGGATGCTTTTTAAGATGCTGTCTACGTTTTTTAAATAGTCATTTTCTAGCTTTTGAATATTGTTTTTATTTAAGTTCTGCAGCGTTTGTCCGCCTTGAAATAAGTCATTTCCTCCAATCGTAATCAACACGGTATCTGCAGACTTAATCTGCCGCTGAATTTGCTGCTGCTTTACTTGACTTGCCAGCTGCGAAGACGTTTGACCTTTTATTCCAAAGTTACTTAAGAGAATTTTTTTCTTCGTTTTTTCTTCAAGATTATCTTTTAAATACCCAACGTATCCTTTTCCCGCTGCGTCTCCTGTTCCTCTTGTCAGTGAATCTCCTAAAGCAACAATCGTATAATTTTTGGTACTTTTGTTACTGCTGCTTGTTTCTTGCTTCGACTTTGGCATTTCTTTTACAGTAGCTTTTGAGGCGCTAACATAATCATAAATAGACATTCCAAGCCCTGCTGCAAACAGCAGACACGAAATAATCGAAATAAAGGATACGATCCATACCCACTTTCCTTTCGCTTTCACTGGCTGCACTCCTTTTCGTCTTTTTAGTTATCTTTTTTTAGAGCTTCAACTGTTTTTAGTAACGCCGACCAGTCTAAATGACCCCAGCCATTTTCAATTCCTTGTTCATAATGACCTTTCACAAGCTCTCCTAACGGAAGCGGAGCGGACACTTTTTTGGCTGCATCAATAGCCAAGTTTACATCTTTTAGTCCAAGCTCCAGCTTGAATCCGGCTGGATCAAAGTCTCTTTTAGCAATTAAATTGCCGTAATTTTTATACACAGGAGATGCAAATAAGCTGTTAACCACTTCAAGAAACTGCTCCGCTTCCATGCCATACTGCTCTACCATGACTACTGCTTCAGAAATGGCTTCTAACATCGATACTAATAAAAAATTATTGCCAAGCTTAGCTACATTTGATAAGTAAGGCTCGTCTCCTACAGTAAAAATAGTTTGACCAATCGCTTCAAACAGCGGCCAAACGTGCTCTCTTGCTTCTTTATTACCTGCCACTATTACTTTGAGAGCCGCAGCTGCTGCTGCGTCAGGGCGACCTAAAACAGTCGCTGCAACAAAATGCTGTCCTGATGCAGCATGTGCGCTTGTTAATTTTTCGGACAAATCTACGCTAATGGTACTCACAGAAACGTGAATACCGCCTTCTTGGAGGCCTGCAAGTATACCGTCTTGTGACATCGTTACTTCTTCTAAAGCCTCGTCATTGGAAAGAATCGTAAAGACAAGATTCGCTTCTTGCGCTGCTTGAGCGGGTGTCTCCACTACCTTTGCTCCTTTTTTCACAAGACTTTCTGCTTTTGAAGCTGTGCGGTTATAAATCACAAGTTCATGACCCGCTTTTATCATATTTTCCGCCATCGGTAATCCCATGTTCCCTAAACCAATTAAACCTACCTTCATCTTTACCACTCCATTTCAGCACTCAGTATGTACATTTATACTTGTTTTCTACCTTTAGAAAAACCATATTTTCATTATTATATAACTACAGTAAAAGCGAATACAAAGAATAGCCTTTCTAAAATGTTCAAAATGTGACATTTTTTAGACGCGCCTTATGAAAAACTTGTCAAAAAAACACGGATGGTTTTTAAATAAAGCGCTTGCAAGTATAGGAAATTTCTGCTAAGATGTAAGAGAATTATTTTTGTTCGGTGGGGATGTATGAGTATTGTCACTTTTCGTCTTTAGATTTGAGCAAGAATAGTACCACAATGTGCGAGTCCGCACGAGGAGGCAACAATTATGGAACAAGGTAAAGTAAAATGGTTTAACGCAGAAAAAGGTTTTGGATTCATCGAGCGCGAAGGTGGAGACGATGTATTCGTACACTTCTCAGCAATCCAAAGCGAAGGCTTCAAATCTTTAGACGAAGGTCAAGCTGTAACATTTGACGTAGAACAAGGTCAACGCGGACCTCAAGCTGCTAACGTTCAAAAAGCATAAGAAACACAACATATCAGAAACAGATCCTTTAAAGGATCTGTTTTTTTGTGTACAAACATAAAAAAGCCCTGTTTTTCAACAGGGCCAGTCGGTACAAATACAGAAGTAAAGTTAATGGTACTCTTAGTATAGCACAAGATCATAACAATCTATACGAAATAATAAAATAAAACTTTCATCCGGTACGTTTACCTATGTTTATAGCTATTCCAGACTCTCTAGGGCGCTCGCAAATCGTTTAATTCCTTCTCGAATGACCTCTTCTTCCCCTCTGCCGAACGTAAAGCGAATAGCTCCGCTTTGAGAACTCAGCACGCTTCCTGGGACAAAGGCTACTCCTTTTTTAAGCGATTCTTCCAATAGACGATAGTCATCGACCGGCTGATTCACTTTGCACCATAAGTGAATCCCGCCTTGAGGTGAATCGAAAGATACTTTTGATCCGAGCAATTCGTTCAGACTCGACGACAGGGCATACTCTTGCTTTTTGAGCTCTTGTCTAAGCTTTTCAATATGCGAAGAAAACGTAGGAGAATCTAAGAATTGATAAGCAATCCACTGCGGAAAGATGCTGTGCCCAAAGTCGATTTGCTGCTTAGCGTCTGCCAGGCGCTGAATCACTTGCTCTGGCCCCACTATCCAGCCAATTCGAAGCCCCGATGCCACGATTTTAGAAAGCGAGCTGATATAGAGGACATTTCCGTTCTCGTCCATCGATTTCAGCGTTTGATGTACATTTCCGTCAAATGCCGTGAGTGAATAAGGATCATCTTCAATAAGCGGAATGCCGTATTCTGAAGAAAGCTCTAAAAACCGCTTTCGGCGCGCTTCTGATAACACAATACCAGTCGGGTTTTGATAATACGGATTTAAAAAAACCATACGAATGCGATGCTTTTTATGTAATTCTACTAAGTCCTCCGGGTTGGCTCCATTTTTATCTACAGGCAGCAAAAACGTTCGTAAACCTGCTGATTGAAAAAGCGGCAGTGAATAGCTATAGGACGGATCTTCAATCGCTACTGCATCTCCTGGTTTTAACAAACACTGAACAATCAAATGAAGTGCTTGCTGTGCACCTGATGTGATTAAAATGGAATTAGCATCGGTGGAGATTTTCCGGTACTCATGAACATGAGCAGCAATAGCGTCACGCAAACGTTCATTACCGTGAGGATGATCATAGCCTAAATGCTCATTAAACGGCATGCCCGCTAATATTCGCTGAAAATCTTCACTTGGAAATAAGCTAGGCGCTAATTCTCCGCTGGCTAAGTTCACAAAATCTGTTCGCAAAGCCTCGCTTCTGATTCGCTGTACGAGCGGCAAATTAGGCAGAAATGAACCGTCTTCTACATATCTCCCCCAGTTTGGAATACGTTTTCGGGAAATTCCCCAGATGCTCGAACTAACTCGCGTGCCGCTTCCTTTTTTACGTTCTACGATTCCAAGTGCCTGCAGCTCTTCATAAGCAGCTACTACCGTACTCCTGTTCACGTTTAGCTCAGCGGCAAGCGTTCGTTCTGATGGCAGCATAGAATCCGGCGGAAACGCTCCCGATGAAATACAGCTTTCAATATATTCTGCAATTTGTTTATAAATCGCTTTTTTGCTAGCGCGATCTGGTTTCCAGTTCATGCGGCGTCAGTCCTTACATTTAAACTTTCTTATTAGTAGTTTATCCTTTATCTCTCTTATCTTAAAGAAGTTTTATAAAAAAAGACCATCCAATTCAGCGTTTTTTTGCTCATCCACTTTACAAAAAATATGATATCATTACTTTTCATTTGCTAGCACTTAAGTTTACATAATAATTTTATTGTTAATTAAATTATATTCACCATCACAATAAAAAATCCGAACGAAGTTGATTCTCCATTAAGAATCTCGGTTCATCGTTCGGATCTTTACTAAAATACTTTTGTCACAGCCTCTTTTTTATAGAGGAGGCAAATCTAGCTTGCCTTCTTGAAACAATTCTTTCACCATGTGCTTGGCATACCCTGTTGCTTGCCCTAGCGTAATCTTTGCTGGCATAGGCGCTTCATTTGCATCGACGATTACATCGATAATGCACGGTTTATTCTGTCTAACTGCACTTTCAAAAGCCGGAAGCAGCTCGTCTTCCTTTTCTACTCGGTAGCCAACACCTCCGCAGATATCTGCATACCTAGCAAAATTCGGGTTTGTTAAATCCGTCCCAAATTCAGCATTTCCCATTACTTCTTGTTCAAATTTAATCATGCCGATTTTATGATTATTAAATAGCACTACGACTAGCGGAAGATTGTATTTAACGGCTGTAATAAAATCTGCCATTGTCATAGCAAAGCCGCCGTCTCCACATATCGCAAACACCTGCTTCTCGGGATAAGCAATTTTTCCAGCAATTGCGCCCGGTAGCCCGCAGCCGAGAGTTGCTAGCCAGCTTGAAATTACAAACTGCTGATTTGTCATACGAAAATGACGCGCCATCCATACTGTGACGTTTCCTACATCTACAGACAAGACCGAGTTATCATCCGCTACGTGCTGAAGCGCTCGAATCACTCGCTGAGGCTTGATAGGTACACTTTCTTTGGCTTCTTGGGTATCAAGCTGATTCCACCACTTTTTCATACGTTCTTGACTTTGCTCTAAAAACTGGCGATGCTCTGAGCGGCCAACGTTTTCTAAAAACCACTGAACCGTTGCTTTCGCTTCTCCTGCAAGCCCTGCATCTACAGGATATCTTTTGCCAATTTGTGCAGGATCAATATCAATATGAATCGTTTTTGCATGGTCTGGCAAAAAGCCTGTAAACGGATAGGACGTCCCAATCATGATAAGCGTATCCGCTTCTTGCATTGCTTCATACGCTGGCTTTGTCCCGATTAATCCAAGTCCTCCAAGACAATATGGATGCTCATCCGGTATTGCGCCTTTTCCAGGAAGCGTAAGGACAATAGGTGCTGCGATTTTTTCTGCAAATGCAAGCAGCTCTTCTCTCATTTCATGTGTGCCTCGACCGGCTAGGATAACCGGACTTTCCGCTTTACCAATCAAATCTTTTGCTTTTTCAAGATCTTCTCTATGGGGGAAAATGTCTTGCTTGACAATGATGCTTGATGTTTCTCGTGCTTCTGATCCAACTTCAAAACGAGGAATATCATCGGGAATGGTTAACACAGCCACACCTTTTTTAGCATAAGCTGTTCGAATCGCTTGATTAACAACAGTCGGAAGCTGCTCAGCGGACATGACTCGCTGGTTATATACAGCCACGTCATCGAACATTCTCTCTAAATTAATTTCTTGAAACGCATCGCTGCCGATGAGATCTGATTCTACTTGCCCCGTAAGTGCTAAAACGGGCGCTTTGTCTAATTTGGCATCATATAAACCATTTAGTAAATGAATTGCTCCCGGTCCGGCAATAGCCGTGCATACACCGATTTTACCCGTTAGCTTCGCATATGCAGCTGCTGCGAGAGCTCCCGCTTCTTCATGCCTTACTTGAATAAATTTAATTTTATCCTGGGCTTTGCGAAGCGGTTCAATAATTGAATTAATGGAGTCTCCTGGCATGCCGTAAATATGATCAACGCCCCATTCAATTAGCAGTTCAATCAGTTTTTCTCCAGCTTTTTGTTTAAACATATGACTACCCCTTTCTTCTTATATATAGAGATAGTGTGACCTGATACGCTCTTTCTTACTTATTTTCAGCCGTATAATTTTCGTTTTCTTTCGTTAAAGGAAGACAACATCTTCGTTAAATTTTCTTCATTCCTTGCAATTATCATTATCTTTTGCTATTCTATAAGAAGAATTATTTTTGTTCGGCAACAATCGATAGGTGAATACTTTCGTCTTAAAGATTTTGATCATGAGCAAGGATAGTAATACAATGTGTGCATAGCACACGAGGAGGCAACATTCATGGAAAAAGGTACAGTAAAATGGTTTAACGCAGAAAAAGGTTTCGGATTTATCGAGCGCGAAAACGGCGACGATGTATTCGTACATTTCTCAGCAATCCAAAGCGAAGGATTCAAATCTTTAGACGAAGGTCAAGCTGTAACATTCGACGTTGAAGAAGGTCAACGCGGACCTCAAGCTGCTAACGTTCAAAAAGCATAAGTAGTAAAAAGACTCTGATTTCAGTCAGAGTCTTTTTTTTATGTAGAGCTACGCATAAATTTTTTTAACATGTAGTTTATACACGTTATTATAAATAGTAAACTAAAAGAGTCTCTTCATTCCGAAGAGACCTTTTGTGGAAGAAATAGTTGAAGAAATAAAGTGTGGATGTTGCATCGTCCTCATTTTTTAATAATTAGCACCAGCCGCCGCCGAAGCAAGAAGCGCCGATGATGATTAATAAGATGAAAAGTACAATGATTAAAGCGAAACCGCCGCCGCAGCCACCGCCGCCATAACCACAACCGTATCCGTAACCTCCGTAGTATCCCATGTGTTTCACCTCCATTTGCTATACTTTAAGATATGTGGATTTAGTTAAATTGCTCCTAATAATTCCATAGAACTTTTGAAAATGTTTGTCATACACTAAAATACTGAGCTTCTCAAACAAGTTCCACAAAGTGATAAAATATCTGATTTTATGGGCATTTACTCCTCTTTTCTTTATCTTTTAAAAATGTAATCGCTCCCTTTTTCATGAATGTACAATGCGCTGAATACCTTTAGTTATGTACACTCACACAGGAGGGATTCAATATGTTAACACTCGAAATTTCAAAGCAAATCGTTAAAAACGTCTACCCTATTGTCTTATCGAACCGCAGTAAAATCTTTCAAGAGGAAGTGAGCGTCGCCGCCTTGCAAGACTACTTTGGTCTTGATCATGCCTTTAGCGTATATGCAGCTGCCACCATTATTTATCAGCTAGAAGCTGACGGATATGTATCCAAACCTCTGAAACGCAACGAATACAAGCGAATTTTTCTCAAATAAAAACAAGCATCCCACAAGGATGCTTGTCTTATTTATAGCTATACCTGTCGAATAATTGCTCGACTCTTTTGTGATAGTCCGCAAGGTAATCAGAGAGCTCCGTTTTGCTCAAATTATTGGCCTGCTCCTCAAATAGTGACAGCAGAGAAATTTTAATCATTTCCATTTCCGTTTCCGAACGATTTTCATTTCGCAAATCTTTTCTTAAATTCCACAGGCTTTGCTCCATTTCATGCTTTAATTGTTCTAGTGAGTGTGGTTCTTCAAATCCGGCACGAATGTCTTTTTTAAATCCACTCATCTTATCACTCCTCGCATTTGCACCTGCTAGATAGTATCTAATGTATACTATACCATAAATAACTATACGAGGCTTAAGCATGCATTTTAAGCAATTGGTCACAAAATAAAAAACATCTCTTTGGATGTCTTTACGTTACTTTTTATCTTACTTCGTCTTCTTCACCTTTTACATATTTAAAAAATGAATCAATCATTTCATTTAAAAAATCATTTCGATCTTCAAAATTCATAATTTCTAAAAACTCCACAATATCCTTATCTAAGCTAATAGAAGCGGGAACATAAGCAGCTGCTTCCCTTCTTTGCGGGAATGGAATCACATTATCTTTCTTCTTCATAAAACACCGTCCTTTTTCTGTGCTTTACTAGTGTAAGCTTTCAAGGAACGATTTGCAAGTCCCTCTGATGTAAAATTTTATATAAACATTCTTCTGAAAAGACAGAGTATATCTTTAGCTACTCAAGTAAGCCTATTTGAGATTAGCCTTTTTCGTGTTCTGGCGTCATATTAATAATTCGCCGCTGTTTTCTCTTTTCCTTTTGGCATCTTTTAGCAAATTTAAACACAAATAGTTTAAAAGAGGTTTTTATTTCCTTCTTATAGGTTAAAGAAAGGAAACAACATTTTTATATGGAGGGGTTACAAATGATTGCATTAACTGGAAAAGTTGCGCTTGTGACGGGAGCGGCATCTGGAATTGGACGCGCTTCAGCCATCACCTTAGCTGAACAAGGAGCGCGCGTTGCTCTTTTAGACTTAGAGGAAGAAAAATTACAAGAAGTAAAAGAGACCATCATGGCGAGCGGTGGAGAGTGTATAGCCATTAAAACAGACGTATCTGACTCTGAAAGTATAAAAGAAAGTATCGAAACGATTAGCAGCTTATGGAGTCAATTACATATTGTTTCTATTAACGCAGGCATCAACGGTACGTTTTCTTCTATTGAAGAACTATCACCAGAAGATTGGACAAAAACAATTGATACAAATTTAACGAGTACTTTTTTAACCGTGAAGCATTCTATTCCTTATTTAAAAGCTCAGGGAGGAAGCGTTATTATTACTAGCTCGATTAACGGCAACCGTACATTTTCAAACATCGGCATGAGCGCATACAGTTCCTCAAAGGCTGGCCAAATGGCCTTCGGCAAAATGGCAGCTCTTGAACTTTCTACATACGGAATACGCGTTAACGTTATTTGTCCAGGAGCAGTTGATACAAATATTGAAAGCAATACATTCCGTCAAGAAGACAAATTAAAAGAAGTCGCGATTCCAATTGAATATCCAAACGGCAATCAGCCGCTTGCTAAACGCTCGGCTAAGCCTGAAGAAGTAGCAGATTTAATTTCCTTTTTAGCTTCTGACGCGTCCAAACATATTACCGGAAGTGAAATGTTTATTGACGGCGGAGAATCGCTGCTGTAACGTACAAGCCCCTGCATTATCTGCCAGGGGCTTGTTTTTTGCTTTTATGAACAACGTCTACTCCACCCGAAGCAGATATAATGCTGCCTGTAATCATATCTGAGTTTTCATCACAAAGAAACTCAATAATACGCGCAATGTCTTCTCCCGTACCTGATCGGCCCACAGGCGTTTCCTTGTCTTCTAGTAATCTTGCTTTTATGATATCACTTTCTTTCATGTCTCCTACAATATCTCCGGGACAGACCATATTGGCCGTAATCCCGTATTCGGCTACTTCTAGAGCAAGCGATTTGGTCAGAGAAGCCAGCCCTGACTTAGCGGCACTAAAAGCCGCGCGGTCCATCCATCCAGGGGTATGCTCTACATCTTGAAAACCGTATGTAATAATCCTTCCAAACTGCTGCTTTTGCATAATAGGAACAACAGCTTTGACAAAGTGAAAAACAGAGCTTAAATTCCCTTCCACCATTTCATACCATTCACTGTCTGTGTACTCCATTAATTTTTTTCTTTCAAATACATACGGACCTGCATTATTAATTAAAACATCAATACGTCCAAACCGCTCCATGGCCTGCGCAACGACATGTTCAATATCTTCTTTATTTGTTATATCTCCTTCTACAAACTGTACGTTATCGCTATATTGATGCCATTCTTCTTGCAGTTCTCGCACTTTATTTTTATCACTGCGAAAATGGACAGTGACGGAATACTGCTTTTTCAGAAACTGTTCTGTTACTTTTTTGCCGATACCTTTATGACCTGCCGTAATTAATGCATGTTTCATCGACCTTCACCTCTTTTACTCTACTTCTCTACTATATATATTAGACAGCTCCTTGATTTCTCCTTTACTAACAGAAAAAAGCCCTTGACGAAAGGGCCTTTCTTTTACGGTCTTAACAAAATTTTCCCTGTACTTTTCCGGCTTTCAAGTAGCTCATGTGCTTTTGCTCCGTCTTTTAAGTCAAATACCACAGGATCGGTTAGCACAAGCTGACCTTTGCTGATCCACTCAAACAGCTGCTGTGCTCGTACTTTGCGTTCTTCATAAGATACAAGTACGTTCCAAAGATCTCCGCCTGTAAGCGTTTTAGAGGTATCCATCAACATACGCGGATCCACTGGATCCGGATCGCCTCCTGCCATTCCGTAAAATACCACGGTTCCTCCTGTTTTTACGGCTTCAAAGCTTTTTTCTAGCGTAACCCCTACAGATTCGTAGGCAACATCTGCGCCTCGCTTCGTTACTTCTTTCACTTGTTCCACCCAGTTATCTTCGTATAAAAAGACATAGTCAGCCCCTGCTTGAGCCGCTGCTTTTGCTTTTTCAGAAGATGACGTTAAGCCAATAACCTGTCCGCCTAACAGCTTGGCAATTTGAACTAAAAGCTGCCCTACACCTCCAGCAGCTGCGTGAACAAGTACATAATCACCCGGCTGAATGCTGTAGCTGTCTTGTGTTAAATAGTGAGCCGTTAACCCTTGCAAAAGCACAGAAGCAGCTGCATCAAACGAAATATCGTCAGGTACAGCAATTATTTTATCCTGTGGCACGGCAACAAGCTCTGCATTTGCAAAAGGAACGTCAGCAAACGCAATGCGGTCTCCTACGTTAACGTGACTTACTTCTGCTCCTACTTCTTCTACCACACCTGCTCCTTCATATCCTAAAATATACGGAGGTGTACCCGTTAAATGGTAGTTCCCTTTTCTTCGGTACACATCCGCAAAATTAAGTCCAATTGCTTTTGTTCTTACTAGTACATCTGTTGGTCCAATAGAAGGATTCGGTATATCTTGATAGTGAAGAACGTCAGGTCCTCCAAATCTTTCAAATACTAATGCTTTCATATATAAGTTACCTCGTTTTCTTTATGTATTCCCTTTCATCGTAATTCAAAGAGATAACAAACACAAGTTTCTTACTCAGCAAAAAACGCTTTGTCTCCTCATGAGACAAAGCGTTTTTTTAATTTGTTTGCCCTACAACTTCTCGCATCGTTCCATTTTTTTGATAAGACGTATGAAAAGAAAAGGCTTTTTCAAGAACGTGCGGTGTTTGGCCGCCTCGCGTGAGCGCTTCTTTGTAATACGCCATAAGCTGGTCGCGGTACATTGGATGTGCACAATTTTCAATGATTCGTTTTGCTCGTTCTCTTGGAGCGAGTCCGCGTAAGTCTGCGTACCCTTGCTCTGTTACAATGACATCCACATCGTGTTCCGTATGATCAACGTGCGAAACAAACGGCACTATGCTTGAAATATCACCGTTTTTAGCAATGGATTTTGTTACAAAAATGCCGAGACGCGCATTTCGGGCAAAATCCCCTGAACCTCCGATGCCATTCATCATTTTTGTTCCCATCACATGCGTTGAATTAACATTTCCGTAAATGTCTAGCTCTAGCGCAGTGTTAATGGAAATTAGTCCTAAGCGACGAATAATCTCTGGGTGGTTTGAAATTTCCTGCGGGCGAAGAATAAGTTTATCTCGATAGGCTTCAAAATTAGAGAAAACTTGTTTCATTTTATCCGCTGAAAGCGTAATCGAGCAGCAGGAAGCAAACGTAACTTTTCCTGCGTCAAATAAATCAAACACGGCGTCCTGCAATACTTCGGAATATACTTCTAAATCATGAAACTCAGAATCTAACAAACCGTGGAAAACGGCATTTGCCACGGATCCAATTCCAGATTGTAAAGGAGCAAGCGATTCAGTTAATCGCCCTTCTGTAATTTCTTGGCGTAAAAATGAAATCAAATTTTGAGCCATCACAACCGTTTCTTCGTCAGGTGCTACAATTGTAGACGGTGAATCTAGCTGATTTGTAAACACAATACCCTTTACTTTATCTAAATCAATTGGTATGCCTAACGAACCAATACGATCATCGGATTTTTTCAAAGGAATTGCATCTCGCTTTCCTTGAGCGCCCGGATCATACAGATCGTGAATACCTTCTAACAGCTCTGGCTGCGCTGTGTTTATTTCAATAATAATTGATTTTGCATGCTCGGCAAACACCATTGAATTGCCGATTGACGTTGTTGGAATCATCATTCCGTCATCTGTGATAGAAACCGCTTCCAAAATAGCGAAATCTATTGAATCTAACACGCCTGAACGCACCCATTCAGAAGTATGCGATAAATGCTGGTCAATAAACTGAAATTCACCTTCATTAATTTTTTTACGCATCGTCGGATCCGCTTGAAACGGCAGGCGTTTGTTTAACATGCCTTTTTCTGCAAATAGCTTATCCACATCTGACCCAAGTGAAGCACCGGTATACACGCTGACTTTTATTGCCTCAGTTTCCGCTCGTTTCGCTAGCGCAAACGGCACAGCTTTGACATCGCCCGCGCGTGTAAAACCGCTTAGACCAAGCGTCATTCCATCTTGAATCCAAGACGCTGCTTCTTCAGCAGAGACAACGCGATTCTGTAATGCTTCATGCTTAATTCGATTACGTACGTTTTCCATTCTCTTCACTCCTTGTTTTTGCTCTTTTTACCATTTTACTGTAAAGAAAGCGTCCACAAGAGTTTTTGGAATGAAATGGACAAAAATAGCGACAAAACAGCATATTTGATGATAATGAAGCTAAATGACGGTTAAAACCCAAGCAGCTTTCGAAAATAACTGGCGTACGACTGACTGACCGGAATTTTTTCTCCATTGTTCATCACTAATAAAAAGGTTGAATGTGTATCAGGATAAATTTCTTGAATTTGCGTCACATTGACGATAAAGGAACGATGACAGCGCACAAACTCTTCTTTTGGAAGCACATAATCAAATTCATTTAACGTGTATTTATGCGTACCCGTATACTTCTGTGCGTACACATAGGTTTTTCGGTCACGCGCTTCTACGTAGATGATTTTTGAGAAAGGAACCGGTATCCATCCTTCGTTCACCTTTAACGTCACAACTGACTTTCCGCTCGTTAACGCAGGAAAAATCGCCGTTACGCATCCTTGAACATCTCCTTCATCTAAAAAAGGCACGGCCATGCCGTAGTAAGGTGTGCCGAACACGTCTCGGTGAATAAATTCCGATACTTTTTGCTTTCGTTCTAATGCTTTATATGTAATCGTTCCTTTTTTTATTTGATCTCCAGGGCTGATTTTCAAATTAATTCGTTTGCTTGCTCGGTAATACACGTACGTTTCTAGATCTGAAACGGCAATCGACGCTTCATCGGAGAACAATTCACTGATAACATCTAGTAGGGCTGAGGCTTTAAATGGTTTCATGGTTTCACCTTCTTTTGTCTAGTTAAACACGTTGCTTCTTTATTGTAGCGCAAAAGCAAAAGCGATTGGGAGACAAGCATGGAATTTATCCTTTTAACTGCATAAAATTTCTATTTTTTCACAACATAAAACAATGAAATGAAGGAAGGGTGAAATGTATGGGCTATGCTGAATCGACGTTTCGAATCGCCTGTTCATTTTTTGTGCTGCTTCTTTTAACGCGGCTCATGGGGAAAACAGAAATTAGCCAGTTAAATGTATTTACATTTATTACAGCAATTACGATTGGTAATATCGCTTCTTCCCTCTCCACCGATGAGCGAGTGGAGATTGATAAAGGGGTTTATTCACTGCTAGGTTGGACATTTTTAACGATCGCTATGGGCTATATTGGAATGAAATCGAAAAAAGCGCGGCATCTTATTACCGGTGAGCCTAAAATTGTAATTAAGCAAGGGAAAGTGATGGAAAAGGCATTAAAACAAGTGCGGCTAGATATTGAATCTCTTTTAGGCATGCTGAGGCAGCAAAACGTATTTTCCATAAAAGATGTAGAATACGCCATATTAGAAATCAACGGAAACCTTTCCGTTATGCAAAAACAAGATAAAAAGCCGAACTCATGGTCAAAAACGCTTTTATTTCCCACTTCAACCGGCGTTATTTACGATGGAAAAGCGAATGAAGATGCGTTGAAGGACCTGCATGTAGATAATAATTGGCTGCATAAGCAGCTCGAAAAAGCGGGAGTCAAATCAATTGATGACGTCTTTTACGCTGAGGTTCAGTCAGACGGATCGCTTTACATTGACTATAAAAAAGACAAATTTAACTCATAAAAAAAATCCGTACCAAAAGGCACGGATTTTTTATTAGCTTGCTTTTTTTACACGATTTGTAATGGTATCTTCTTTTGGTGATGTTTTACGAATAAAGAAGGCTAACACAAACGCGATCACACTTAAAATCGTTGCAATCATAAACGCATCGTTAATACCCATTGCCGTACCTTGATTCACAGCTTCAGCCATACTGCCTTTATCTGTCGGCAAAATTTGCTGATTCGTTACGATGTTTTTCACGTGTTTTTCACCTTGATTCATCATAATGGATACAAAGAACGCCATTCCTACAGCTCCAGCAACCATTCGAAGCGTATTAACCATCGCCGTGCCGTATTTATTTAAGCTAAGCGCAAGCTCATTTAATCCTGCTGTAAAGATTGGCATCATAAGCAGCGACATACCAAACATACGAACAGTATAAACAATCATCACATACATAAATGTTGTGGTCGTTTCAAGTTTTGTTAATTCATATGTTGTCACAACGGTAATTGCTAAACCAATAACAGCAAGCCATCTTGCGCCGAACTTATCAAACAGTCGTCCTGTAATCGGAGACATAATCCCCATTACAATTCCCCCTGGCAGTAACAGCAGGCCTGAAAGAAACGGTGAGAAGCCCCGTACGTTTTGCATATAAATCGGCATTAAAATCATACCTGAAAACATTGCCATTGTCACAATCACGTTAATAATTGTTGTTAATGTGAACATACGGTAACGGAAAATACGGAATTCAAGAAGCGGCTGATCAATTTTTAACTGACGGAAAATAAAGAACAGAATTGAAATACCGCCTACAATGAACATGGCTAATACTTCAGTGCTGGTCCAGCCCTTTGTACCGCCCGTAGCGAACGCATACAGTAAGCCGCCAAATCCAATTGTTGATAAAATAACGCCAAGCACGTCTAGCTTAGGTCGGCTTGTTTCCGTAACGTTTTTCACTAAAATAATTGCCGCAATTACGTTAATAAGTGCAATTGGAAACATCATAAAAAATAAAACACGCCATGAGTAGTGCTCAACGATTAAACCAGAAAGCGTCGGACCTACTGCCGGTGCAAAGTTCATCGCTACTCCAAAAATCCCCATCGCAAAACCGCGGCGGTCAGGCGGGAATAACGTAAAAATAACGTTTGTAATTAACGGAAATAAAATTCCTGCTCCTGCAGCTTGCACGACGCGTCCCACTAAAATAACGGAAAATGTCGGTGCAATACCGCAAAGCAGTGTTCCTACTGTAAACAGCCCCATTGCTGTAATATACAGCTGCCTCGTCGTAAATCGATTCATTAAAAATGCTGTAATTGGAATAACAATTCCGTTTACTAACATAAAGATGGTTGTTAACCAGTTGCCCGTAGCCGCCGTTACATGGAAATGATCCATCATTTGCGGAAGCGCAATGTTAATCAGCGTTTGATTTAAAAAAGCGACGAGCGCTCCCATTATCATTACGCCAAAAATAGACCGAGTTCGGGCTTGATCGGACTGTTGTGTTTGTGTATTCATTTTAACAAGACCTTTCCCTTTAAAATTATCTGTATGTAAATCTTCAGATGACAAACAGGTTAAGAATATAGTTTATGTGTTCATTCTATTAATTTATGTCACGAATATTTAATGAACTTAATTATATACCGAATAAATATATCCGTTTCCGAAATATTTGTCAACAAATATGATCATTTTCGTAAAACTTTTCCATCAGTATATATAAAGTAGCATGCCCTTTAATGAAGAAAAAAATGAGAGCCCTTCAACGAAGGCTCTCATTTCCTTAAGAAATACTTATTTTAAGATTTGAACTTTTACTGTTTTTCTTCCCCATTTTAACGCTTCTTTTTGAGAAGGAAGAAGAACGTCAATTTTATTTCCTTTAATCGCACCGCCTGTATCAGCTGCGATTGCCGTGCCATAACCTTCTACGTATACTTTTGAACCAAGCTTGATCACTTTTGGATCGACAGAAATCACTTTTTGATTTGGATTCTTTTTCAAATCGATTCCAATCGCCGTTTTTCCGCTGCAGCCTTTGCAGTTCGCTGTGTACGCTGTTGCTGTTACTTTAAATTCTTTCACAACGTTTGAAGACTTCGCAGGCGCTGCTTTAGCAGGCGTGCTTGATTTTACTTGTGATACTTTTAATACTTGTTTCGGATGAATGCTGTCTGACTTTAAGTTATTCCACTGTTTCAGCTGACTAACCGATACTTTGTATGTCTTTGCAATTTTGTATAGCGAATCTCCGCTTTTTACTGTATATGTATTTGTTGCAGCTGATGCACCACTTGCCACACCGAACAGTGACATTAGAACTAAACTGAACGTAATCATTGTCTTTTTCATGTAATTGATTTCCCCTTTATCTACCAATACATAAAAAATAACACATGAATATTACAGTTATATTTCAGTAACATGTCAATAGTTTGATAGTTTAGTTACAGTAAAAATAAATATTCTTCCTTTTAAACTAGTAAATTAATCACCTTAGCATTTTAAAAACATACATATTTAGGCATATAACGGTGCTTTTACACACATTTATATTAGATTATTTCATTTGTAACATTTAACTGGTTCTAGAGGCTTATACTTTATTTTAAATTGGTTATTTAGAACATAGTTTATTTAAAATTAATAAATGCGTTAAAGGATCTTAATATAAATCACTTTTTACACCGCAGTTGATTTCCGTGCAAGACTTCGCTTTCCGCGGGAGTCTTGCCCTCCAATCAACTGCTAGAAGCGTATACATATATCACCGCGATAACAATAAAAAATCCGAACGAGTTGGATTCTCCATCAAGAATCTCAATTCACCGTTCGGATTTCCCTTCAACTAAAATGCTTTTATCATAGCCTTTTTATTTGAAATTAAAATACCTGCAATACTTGTTAATACGGCTGCCACTGAAGCATTCTAGCTGCCTCAAACCTTTTTTCTACATTCGGCCAATAAACGATTTTCCACCAATTATCAACGTAGGGATCACGTTCATTTTTGTACTGTAAATAATATGCGTGTTCCCATACGTCTAATACAAGCAGCGGAATCGTATCCCACTGCGTGAGAAGCTGATGGCGCTCAGCTTGCAGAACTTCAAGCTTTCGCGAACGCGGCGACCATACTAAGATTGCCCAGCCAACACCTTCTACTTTTTTAGCGGCTTGAGAAAAGTGCATCATAAACTTCTCATAGCTGCCAAAGTCTTTTTGAAGCTGCTGCAGCAGCTGGCGCCTCGGTCGTCCTCCTCCTTCTGGACTCATAATCTCCCAAAAGATTGTGTGTAAGTAATGACCGGAGCCATGAAAAGAAGCTTCCCGTTCCCAATGTTTTATGAGGTCAAAATTGTTTGTGTTACGGGCTTGCTGCAGCATGAGCTCTGCTTTATTTAATCCATCGACATAGCTTTGGTGATGCTTGCTGTGATGAAGACGCATAATTTCCCGGTTAATATACGGTTCAAGAGCTGAATAGCTATAGCCAAGCGGCGGCAGCTCATGCTGCCCCGGAGCTATCGATTCCCTCTCCCTGCCGTCGTCTCCAAGCCGCTCTTTTAAGATTTTATCAATGTGCCGTACCGCATTATTGATTTCTTCTAACGTATATTCGTTCACATCTTCTTCACTTAAATATTCAAGAACGTCTTCTTGCGTGCGCGTGATATATGACGTTATATCTACTTCTGTAAAGGCTTCTTCAAATACAGGATCACATACTTGTTCAAGCCAGGTCTGAACTTCCATCAAGTATCTTTTTCTCTCATCTTGATCGGCCATACTTCCCCTCCTTACACCTCATCTTCACTATCATATTCAAAAGAAAAAGCAACATAACTTCCTACTTGTATCTATTGAGGTAGAAAATTCGACATAAAAAAGCAAGAGCTCCTTAAAGGATAAACTCTTGCCTTTTTTCTTATATCTTCTTCGCCATATTCACATAATCAATCGTTTCTTGCTTACTAACAGCTGCGTGCTTCAGCTTCGGGTTATAATAGAGCTCCACTTTTATATTATTAATTTCACAGTCGTCTGGCATATCCTGCAAATCCGTTAGAAACGGCAACAAGTGATTGTTCATATCGTATTCAAACGCCCCATTTTGCAAGTAATACACCTTTGGCACATAGTTAATATGGCGAAAAAACTTCACTACGTTAATTCGCTCACCGTATGAGGCGATCACTTCATCTTCTGTCAAGTTCGGATAAGATAAATTAAACACTTGTCGAACCGGCGTTTTCAGCCACTTGGTCAAGCAAGTCTGCGGATTATTGACAAGCGCTTTTGCTCCTTTTACGTACCCCGCTAAAAACATTGACATAAAGCCGCCGCCCGAAGATCCGTAAAATAGCACATTAGACGGACTCACCTGTACTTTTTTCATGAACTTTTCAATTAAAACCGCAATGTCTTTTAAATAAAAACGGTCGCTTGTCCCTTGCCCCCACGCAAGCGATACCTTTCCTAAATAAAGCGTAGGATCGTTATAATAAATAATTGAATCTTGGAATTCATTCATCCACGAATGGCGCTGAAAATATGGAGGACCTGCCGGCATTTCTTGACTTGCTCCTCCTCCTGAACCAAACACAAGCAAATGAGAAGACTCTTTTTTTAATCTCACCAAAAACTCAAACAGCACTCCGTTCCACTCGACTCCTACTAAAATGGGCTTATCAAACGGCAGCTGAAGTTCATCCAGCTTTTCATACGTACTATTTATCTTTTCATATTGATCAAGCAACAGCTCTGCAACTCACTTTCCTTAAAATGATCCGTCTTATGCGTCTGACATTGATCATGGCTCTGTAAAAAAAGAACCTGTTACAGTGTATGAAAATCAGTGGACAAATGTTTGTACACGTTATCAAAAATAGGCCTTACCTACATATCCTCCTAGGCTTCTGTCACGAAATAAAACTCTCTACATACGATACAGCATCATAAAAAATTCAAGGATAGGAGCTGGAGACCCTTGTCAACGCCCTATATGGATTACAATAATCCAAACGTACAATACTTTTCTGATGTGAACAAAAACAGACTTAATACGCGAAACGATCAAAATTACATTAACCGATTGGGCCGGGATGTGCTCAACACATTAGGAAATGTATCATTACTTGATATTTACTTAAGCAAAAGCCGCGTAGTCGAACCGCATTATCACCAAAATGCCGCTGAGCTTGTCTACTGCATTTCAGGCTCAGCCGTCGTTTCATTAATCAATCCGTTTAACAACGAAGTCACAAATATTCCGATTACTCCCGGTCAAGTAGCCAATATCCCTCAAGGCTGGTGGCACTGGGAAATTGCGTCTGAAGACAATACGCATTTACTTGCCATTTTTGACGCCCCTTACCCGGAATATATTTTTGGATCGGACATTTTAAATAAAACGCCTATTGAAGTCCTTGCTCACACGTACTGCTTAGATCCGGAGCAGCTAAAGAAAACGCTGGCTCCGCTAAAAAATCAAACCATCGTGATTGGACCAACGGACGAATGCGGAGAAAAAGAACACTATAAAAAGAAAAAACAAGTAGGCCCTGTACACCACCAGCAGCCTACTTATACGTATCCTCCGCCTCAAAATCCTTATTACTCTCCTCAAAATCCCTATCACTATCGATATTGGTAGAGACAAAAAAACCCCGCTGCCAGTGCAACGGGGTTTTTTAACGAATACATAACGTTATTAATCTGTATATGTACTGTGAAAAGCGGCTTCAATATATGCAACTTGGAAATGATAATGTCCAATTAAATATTTCACAATATCCACTTGATCGATTTTGCCAGGCTTATCGACCATCGCTTCTTTCACCATTTTTTCAAATGTACCTTGATCAAATTGTTCTTCATGAATAACAATTGTTTCAGAGTACGTTTCGCCTTGCCCTTCTGAAATACGGTAGTAATACAATTTCTTCACCTCAATTTATCTTAAATGTATGTATACCCTTAACTACTCATTTTAAAACATTTTTTCAGCGTTCTTTTTCTACTTTATGATAGGCTGCGGCTTTTGCTTTTACGAGCAGCCTTGTAACCCAATACGCTACTAACGTTATTCCTATATCAATCAGAAAAATATAAAACAAGCTCATTCCTTTTCCTGAATCAATAAATTTAAAATGGTGTTCAAGAGGGGCTAGCCCAAATGAAAAAACAGCGCTCAGCAGAATTGTATACAGATAAAAATTCTTTTGGTGATTCGTACAATATTGATAAAGCAGCAGAAAGCCTACCGGCAAAATAGAAGCGGTAATATTCGTTGCGTTCGGAAGCAGCGGCGTTAAAAAAAACGTGTGCGTTAAATGACCGCTTCTCCCAAGTGCAATATCAATATATGCCCAGAGCATGTGCACTGTGTAACCGAAGAAAAACACCTCAAAGATCCTCGTCCGATCTACGGTAAAATACAACAACACAAGAGGAAGAACGAGCGAAGCAACCACCACCCAAAACTGCCAGTTTCCGAAATCTGAGTACTGATGCCAATACGACGATAATAACTCCTGGAGCTTATCGCTTTGTTCATGTATGTTTCCCCAGTATTGTTTATAACTCACTGAAGCACCCTCCTATATAGAATCTCTGCTTATGTATGTACGAATAAGCTCCATTTTATACAGAGAAACATGAAAAGCGGCCATTTATTGCTTGTGATTACCCAAATTGGTCACCGGGAGTTCACGTTCAATTACTTCTTCCTCTTTTCGATCAACAGCGTACGCTTTTGCTGTTGCCCTTGAGCTAACTGACGTGGATAGCTTCTCATCTTTAAAATGCAGCGCGACTCCGTCATCTACAGCGTAGCCTTCTTTCATTTCCCCGCTTGCCATTAACTCATGATACGAAGGTCTTCGATTGCTTTCTCCGTCGTAGTGAGGACAGTTGCTTCCCGTTAAAAATCCTAAACAGTCGATTTTAGACAGTTTATTGTTCATTGAATCGGTGACGCCTTCTTCAAACCAGCAAATCGAACCTGCGCTTATTCCCGCTAAGATCACTCCTTTTTCATAAGCCTCTTTTAAAATCGTATCCAGTTCCCATTCTTTCCATAAAGAAAGCATATTCCTTGTATTACCGCCGCCTACATACAAAATATCGTGCTGCAGCACATATGCTTTTAAATCTATAAAGTTTGGTGAAAACAGCGATAAATGAGACGGTGTACATACCAACTTCTCAAACGCTTCATAAAACCTTTCTATATAATTATCGGCATCTCCGCTGGCTGTAGGGATAAAACAGATTTTCGGCACATCTATATGAGCTTGTGAAAGTATGTATTGATCCAGAAGCAAGTTATCCGGCTCCATCGAAAAACCTCCGCCGCCCATGGCTATAATTTGTCTCATTTCAATTCTTCCTTTCAAAAAAGTGATATAGAAAATGTAAATTCATACTATTTCAAACAAGAAGTTTTCCGTATAATGGAAGAGTAAAAAAGGTGGTGCAAAGCTTTTGAAAATAGTACGAACACTTTTACTAATACTAGGTATTTTTATTATCTTGTTTTGTATCTTTGGCTATATCGATTATAACGGTCAAAAAATGGATTTAGGAGCCAAACAAGAAAAAAACATCCCATCTTCCATAAGCATTGACGGGAGAACTATTACGCTATCTGCTGTAAGCGAAAAGTACGATAAAACGCAGTTTGGCTTTTTTGTTATTCAAAACAATTCGACGCATACCTTAACGATTCCTTATGAAAATACGGCGGATCACTTAAAAGACGGAAAGTGGTACGAAGTTGTGCTAAACGGATTGGAGTTTCCTGATAAAACTGTCACGCTGAAGCCAGGGAAATCACTCAAATTAGATATCGCAACTCCTAACTACAAAGTAGGAAAATATCGTTTTGTTCAACACTTTAAAGATGAAAACGGAAAAGAGTATGTACTAGCGGCTCCTTTTGAAATCGTTTGGCCGAGTCTTAAAAATGTTCTCGGACAGTTTGATTAAAGGTAAAAAAGCACTTACCTGCTATGAGGTAAGTGCTTTTTATCAGCTCTGATTTAAAACGCTAAGCGTAACTTGCTTTGTTCCGACTTTTACCGTCTCTCCGTTTTCGGTAGCTTCTGTCACATGAAGACTGTGTAGCAAAAGATTTTCTTGAAGCAGCGTTTCAAACTTCTCGACAGCTTTCTGCACTTCTTCGTCTCCGCTAAGCTCCAAATCGATACGTAAATTCACGGGTAAATCCAGCTTTTTACGATAGTCTTGAACCGCTCGAATTACTTCACGAGCGACTCCTTCCTGCACAAGTTCTTCGGTTAACGCCGTATCCAACACCGCAGTATACATGCCGTTTGAAGCAACCGCAAAACCTTCTTTTGGCACTTTTTCAACAAGTACGTCTGCCGTTTCAAGCGTTAGGTTTTCTCCTGAAGCAAGCGTAACACTTAGCTTGCCTTGTTCAACAAACTCTTTTCCTTTCTCTTCTGAAAGGTTTTTCAGCGCTTGGTTGACCTCATTAACTTGTTTCCCGAACTTTGGTCCAGCCTGTTTAAAATCAAGTTTTAATACGTATGAAACAAGTTTGTCGTCGTCTTGCTCCACGTTAAAGTTCTTTACATTAAGCTCATCTTTGATGACATCACGATATGCTTTCCACTCTACATCTTCTTCCGTTACCACAAGCGAAAGACTTTGCAGAGGCTGCTTTACTTTTAACGAATGCGTATTTCGGATGCTTCGGCCTAGTTCCACCACTTGAAGCACCGCTGCCATTTCTTTTTCCAGCTTTTCATTCACTTTGGTTTGATCACACACAGGATAGTCTGCCAAATGAACGCTTTTTCCTGTCAGATTTTCATGAATATCATCCGCAACAAACGGCGTAAACGGCGCTAACAGCTGACTAAGCGTGACTAACACTTTATGAAGCGTATCGTAAGCCGCTGCTTTTTCGCCGTCCATCCCTTCTGACCAAAAACGATCGCGAGAACGTCGTACATACCAGTTGCTTAGCTCTTCAATGAATGCTGCGATTTCACGAGCGGCATTTGTAAATCCGTAATCTTCAAGATGTGCTGTTGCTCGCTTAACCGTACTATGCAAACGCGAAAGAATCCATTCATCCAATTTTGTTTTTTTCAATTCATACGTTTGCTCAGGGTCATAGCCGTCAAGCTTGGCGTACAGAACGTAAAAGCCGTACACGTTCACAAGCGTATCAATAACTTTTGATTTCGCTTCTTGCACGACCCGCTCTGAAAACTTCTTCGGATTCCAAGGTGCACTGTCTGCTAAAAGCGCCCATCTAAGCGCATCCGCACCAAATGTATGAATAAGATCAACAGGGTCTAGCGCATTTCCTTTACTTTTAGACATCTTTTGACCGTTTTCATCTAACACGTGGCCAAGAGACAAAACGCGCTTATAAGGCGCTTTTCCAGTAAACAGCGTTGAAACTGCCATCAAGCTGTAAAACCAGCCGCGCGTTTGATCAATTCCTTCTGCGATAACGTCTGCCGGGAACTGCTTTTGAAACAGTTCGCTGTTTTCAAACGGATAGTGATACTGCGCAAACGACATCGATCCGCTGTCAAACCAAACGTCAATCACTTCCGGCGTTCGCTTCATTTCTCCGCTGCAGACCGGACACGTCAGCCGCACGTCATCTACATAAGGCTTATGAAGTTCAATGCTGTCATCAACGGAATGAGACGCATGATTTTGAAGCTCTTTGATACTTTTCGGAGCTACTTGATGCGCACATTCCCCGCATTCCCATACGTTCAGCGGCGTTCCCCAGTAGCGCTTTCTGCTGATGTTCCAGTCCACCATATTTTCTAAAAAGTTGCCAAAGCGACCGTGCTTGATATGATTCGGGTACCACGTCACGCTTTCATTGTTTTTCAAAAACTGTTCCTTCAACGCCGTCGTTTGGATAAACCAGCTTTCATTTGCGTAATAAAGAAGCGGCGAGTCGCATCGCCAGCAAAACGGATAGCTGTGCTCATGCTTTTCTTTATGATACAGCACGCCTTCATTTGCTAAATGACGAACGATATCAACGTCGCAGTCTTTCACGAAACGTCCTTGAAAAGGCGGCACTTCAGACGTGTACTGTCCTTTTTCATCCACTACGTTCACAAACGAAAAGCCGTTTTCTTTTACGACTCTGTAATCATCTTCACCATATGCAGGTGCTAAATGAACAACACCCGTTCCGCTTTGATCCGTTACGTAATCAGCCGTTACGACTTCATGCCCTTTTTCCACTTTCACAAAATCAAACGGCGGCTCATATGACATCCCTTTTAACTCATTTCCTTTATGATGAGATAAAACCGTATACTCTCCTTTTAACACTTTGTCTGCAAGTGCTTCTGCCACTATATACACGCTGTCGCCTTGCTCAGCGCGAACGTAGTTCATCTCTTCATGCACCGCAAGCGCCACGTTTGACGGAAGCGTCCAAGGCGTTGTCGTCCACCCTAAAAAATACTCATTATCGCGGTTTTTCACTTTAAATTTCACCGTTACCGTTAAATCTTTTACATCTTTATACCCTTGCGCTACTTCATGCGAACTTAGCGACGTTTGACAGCTCGGGCAGTAAGGTGATACGCGGTGGCCTTTATAAAGAAGTCCTTTGTGATGAATCGTGCCAAGCACGTTCCATACGCTTTCAATGTAGGAATTCTCTAAGGTGATGTAAGGGTCTTCCATATCAACCCAATAGCCAAGCTGCTCCGTGAACGTGCGCCATTGTTTTTCATACACAAACACACTTTCCTTACACTTGTTGATAAAAGCTTCTACGCCGTATTTTTCAATGTCATGCTTCCCCGATATCCCGAGCTGCTTTTCGACACCGAGCTCTACCGGCAGTCCGTGCGTATCCCAGCCTGCTTTTCGGATCACTTGATGCCCTGTCATCGTTTTATAACGAGCCACCACGTCTTTAATCGTCCGGCCTAGCGCATGCCCCACGTGAGGCAAACCGTTGGCTGTTGGAGGCCCTTCATAAAATACAAACGAAGGATGCCCTTCTCGATTTTGAACCGACTGCTGAAACACATTTCCTTTTTGCCACTGCTGCTGGATACGCTGTTCGCGCTCTTGCGAAGACTCCCTTACATTCACTTCTTTCATGTGATACCACTCCTTTTAAAGTTAAAAGCACACAAAGAAACCCGTCCCTATGACTAGGGACGGGTTTTAACCGCGGTACCACCCTGGCTTCTATTGATCCGTTCATCAATAGCACTCAGCAACGTACAATCATACGCGTTCTTTTTAACGGTAGACTACCGTTCAAACTTACTTATCGTTCAGTTTGACTTCTCAGAGAGGATATTCCCCTGCAGCTTGAACACTGGCTTTCAGCTATCACCAGCTCTCTGTGGAACAAACTTGCAGCGTACTGATTCTCTTCAACGAATTTGTGTGCTTTTATTAGTAGTTATTTTATGCGCTTTGGAAGGGAATGTCAATGTTTTAAAATCCTTATTGAAATCCAAAGGTTTAGATCTAAGTTATTTTGTTTCTGCACTTAACATTTGATCGATTTTATTACGCGCTGTTATCCCGTTCTTATCTTTCCATTCAGAAGTTCCACTGCTTCTTCGCTGTGTCACAAACACTGCCGCAGCTGAGATAGAAGAAAAAATTTGATCTTGTACCAGCATGTATCTACCATCTTTTATTTCTAGTACACCGTTTTCTAGAAAAGTATTAATATGGTCTTGCTGCCTTTTAAGTTTAGCTCCTTCTAGCTGTTGTTCGCTCGCAAGCAAAGCTCCTTTATAGACAAGAAATCCATCGCTAACATATTTCCCGGTCGCATACGCATCTCGGCGCTTACAATATAGAACGTCCTCTACTATTACTGATTTTATATCTTTTGACAAATGTGTCTCAACTTGAACAACCTCTTCTATCGCTTGCTCTGCTTCAATCTTTGGTATGTCACCAGACTGTACAGCTTCGCTTTCATATTCTATTCCATTTGAAGCATCCGCAAAAATGGAAAAGCCTAACCCACCAAGTAAAACTTTAATAACATTAAAAATATCTGTCAGGTCGTCTCGTCTAAATTCACGCACAAACGGTTTTGTGGGAACGGTTTGATTAATATCATATGTACCAGAGCGCATGGCTGCTAGATAAGAAATATGTTCTAAGTATTTTACATCAACTTTATCTAATTGATCTTGAGAAGCATTAGAGACAATTAACACGGCCACATCCCAAAAACTTTTACCTGTTGATGGACTAGCATGCTGTCTTAAACGTTCATATCCCACTTCTGCCTCTCCAATATATGCCTCTTTATCTTCTCCAAATAAAAAATAAATGCCGGGCTTTTCTACTTCGCTTTCACCCTTTAAATCTTTCAAACTATTTCTGGGAATGAATACAGCCTGTATCGTTGTATTCGGCACCTCAGATACTTTAATCCCATTTGGATCTTCATCGTAAAACCAAGTCTGTATTCGTTTCGCACCGCTTTTTCGTAGCATCTTTCTTCCTCCGTCTATATCTTCTTGAACGTATTTTAACTGACATTACAATATGTAAATCACTTCCTAATTATAGACGCAGCAATCTATCATTCACAAAAATTAATTTATATCACCTGCTTGATATCTAGCAGGTCCCCTAAATACTTCTCTAACATGCCACCCAAGAAAATCTTCACTCGGCTGATACGCCGGATGAATAGGATCTCTAAGCTTTTGCCCGTGAAACTTCATAAGCCATTCTTCAAATCCATTCGTCCCGTGCGCTTGAGTTGCCACTAACAGCTCATTATGATCTGAAAAAGTAAAAACTCCTCGATCAAATAATTTATGATGCATTGAACATAACGCGATTCCGTTACTTTCAATATCTGGCCCTCCCGCTTGATGCCACTTAATATGAGCGGCCTCTACACCAACTAAATTATGTCCAAGACGAACGTTAAACCCACAAACAGCGCAGCTATATCCGTAAGCTTGCAGAATTTTCTCTCGAAACTTTGGATCTCTTCTTCGCTTTAACTGTGTTTCAAAATCCAAGCCTACGGCTCTTAATATATCTTCATGGATCGTATCCGGAAAATGTTCATTTAATAAAAATTGCGCGACGTCTTGAAGCAGCGTAGGATCATTTGCAAAAAGGTTATAAACATCCTGTCTAAAACCGCCTACTATATTTGTACTTAGTAAATATTTATCTGTAAAGCTACGCTTATCCACTGCTTCGCTTAGCTCCCATATTCCATCTCCTGTCAAACGAACAAAAGGATGCTCTGGATGGTAGGAACTCCGAGAAGGTCCAAACTCCATAAGCAGCTCTTTTAAAGGGATTTTCACCTCCCTATACGGCAGGTGCATTCGTTGCTTGGCCTGTAGCTGACCTAGGGCATACAGTATCAACAATGGTTTGTGCGGAGCTCGTTGATCCCTTTTTTTCCAGATGTTTAAGTTCTTTATTTTTTGTAGTACTTCTTCTCTGTTCATAAGCTTGCTTTAACTCCCATCTATAAAACTATTTAAAACCTTAGAGCTAAGACCGTTTTTGAAAAAGTATTAATAAATGTAAGTATAATAGCTAATTCTATTATATGACAGCATTAGATGGGCCAGTGAACTTTATTTACAGACGCGTTTACAAAACTCTACTTTAAGCTTTCTTACCCAAATTATTTTGTTCAAAGTATTCTTTTTTCATATCTTTTCTGCTTTTAAAACTTACTCGTCCTGTGCCTTTAATACATACGTTATATTAATCCTCTCATAAAGAAAAAAGCTCTCCAAGAAACATATAGGAGAGCTTTTAAAGGTTGCATACATTTTTTATCGTTGGGATTCTCTATATCCAGCTGCTTGTGCATCCGCTTCTGAACAAAACCAAACAATGTTATCTTGAGTTCTGTCATAATAAGCTCCGCCAGGTACGTGGTAAATTTTCGAGTTTTTGTTACCTTTGATTTGACCCGAACAAGACATATTAGACTGTTGATCATCACTCGGATCATTTTCAAATGGCTTATAATTTCCACTGCTGCTAGTAGAACTGCTTGTTGTAGCCTGTTGACTAGCTGCTTGTTGTTGAGCTTTACGCTCTGCTTCTTCTTTTGCCGCTTGCTCCTGAGCTTTTTGTTCTGCCTTTTCTTTTGCTGCTTGTTCTTCAGCTTTTTGTTTTGCTTCTTCTTTTGCTGCTTGCTCCTGAGCTTTTTGTTCTGCCTTTTCTTTTGCTGCTTGTTCTTCAGCTTTTTGTTTTGCTTCTTCTTTTGCCGCTTGCTCTTCAGCTTTTTGTCTTGCTTCTTCTTTTGCCGCTTGCTCCTCAGCTTTTTGTCTTTTCTCTTCTTTTACTGCTTTATCACTATCATTCTTTTCAACTTTTTGCTTGCTGCTATCAGCAACATCTTTTTTAGATGCAACAGTGACGCTGTTTTGCGAAGAACTTACTTGAGTTGAAGCAGGAGTAGATGTTGATTCTTCATCACTAAAGATTCCAACAATAAATAAACAACTAAGAATTAAATATAGATAAGAAAATAATACACGTTTTCTTGTTTTGACTTTAAATTTAGGCAATACCCATTTTGGCTTTATTAATCCAACAAGGAAACCTATGATGCTTAGAAGGAAAAGGAATAAAGATAGTCCCGTAATAAAATTATGAGTAGATGCTGGTAACAAAGCATTTAAAATAAATAAAAGAATTAATGTATAAACAGTCGAAGCCATAAACATTTTCCAAGTTGTCTGTGAACGATATCCTAATACCTTAGTCCAGACAGGTCTTTTTACTACGTTAACTTCCATAGAAGAGTGGTTACGAATAACTTGCTCTACTTCCTTTCCTTTTACCTCTATTGTAATATCCCTATTTTCACCATGACCTACAAATGTAAATACTGATTTTGCAATGCTATGGTCAATTGTAACGCTAGAGAAATCAGCCCATTCATACCGCTCAATTAACATTAAATTCTGTTCAGCGTTGTTGTTAAATTCATAAAAATTCATACCTTTATCGTCTACTGACGAGTAGCATAGATTTGAACTTTTTTTCCTGTAATTAGCTTTTGATACTAGCAACAGCTTATTTTGACTATTTGTATAATCGTTCTCTATATAAGCTTTTGCAATTGCTTCATTGGATTCTTTTTGGTTCTTATACCTTGTCTTAGACATTTTGACCTTTCCCTCACTCTTTCTTGATTCCTTACACTAATAATAGGTAAGTTAGTGTGAACCTACTAATATTCGATTCATATGCAACTAATCTATCTTACAATAAAATGTTGTATAAACGGGCACTATATTTCCTTTAATTTCTTTAAAAGGGCTATTTTAGATTTGGCCTGCACTTATAAAGGGAGCGAAAAGATTAAAAGAAGGAACGAAATGTTATGAGTATAATATTTTCAGCTTCATCTCCATTTTCATACTCTTTCTTGTTCTTATTTTTGTAATTAAGCAAGGAAATGTTCCTTATTAACAACATCTACTCAAATAAAACCATCGGCTAAGATTTAGCCGATGGTTTGGTTCGTTAGAGTCTTTATTTATTTCTAAGAATGTTCATCTGCATAACCTGGCTTCTAAAGGAGGGGTAAAAGAGATACTCATACCTCTGCAACACATCAAATAAACATATACAGAATGATACCTCTGATGGGATTCGAAAGGAGAAATCACCTTTGACAAAATATCGGATTATGACCTTTGATGGAGGCGGCACTTTAGGTGCTTTAAGTTTACAACTTTTGAATAGATTGGCTTATCAAAACCCTAAGTTAATTAGTGAAACCAATGTTTTTTCAGGAAATTCGATTGGTTCATTTACTGCTCTTGCGTTAGCAAGCGGAAGATCACCAGAAGAAACGTTTGATTTTTTTAAAGATCAAATCTTACCGGCATTCAGCGTTTCCCGACCGGGCGGACCTGTTTTTAACCAACAAGTACCCTATTCTGGTTTTATTAAAGCCATACGAACATTTTTCCCCCGAGACCTTCGCCTTAGAGACTTAAAGAAACGAATTGTTGTGCCATCCTTTCACTTATTTTCACCGGAGCTGAATCGTTGGAATCCTGTGTTATTTCATAATTTTCCTGGTTCTCCCTATCTTAATGAAAAAGCAAGTGACGTAATACTTAGGAGCAGCGCTGCACCTGCAACGCAAAGAGCTTATCAAAACTATGTGGATGGGTATACAGTAGCAACTAACACCAGTACAGCTAGTATCGCGTTTGCAGTCGGAAAAGCAAAGCAGCCGTTAGATCAAATTGCCGTATTATCTATTGGAACAGGTGAACAGCCAACTCAATTAAGAAGAGATACAAAGGGATGGGGAATGGTGAGTGCCGATAACATACGCCCCGAAGATATAGAGGACCTTCCGCCGAATTGGGGGGTGCTTTTAGACCGATCTCCAAATGAACCGTTGCTGCCGTTTCTTCAGATTATCTCTGGTGGATCGAGCTACTATGAATCAATGGTTAGCTCTGAACTTTTAGGCGATCAGTTTTTCAGGTTGAATCCACGGATTCCTAATTTCTCTAAAACAGATCCTTCGGTGGTGCCCGCTCTTATTTCAATTGCTAATAAAACAAATTTACGGCCTGCATTTCATTTCATTGAAAAAAACTGGAATTAATATGACTGTACTTTAGACTAATTTCTTGCTTCTATATGGAAAGATTTAAAAGTTTATATAACAAGATATCCACGCTGGCAGCGTAGAAATCACCCTAACCTCAATCACACCACCCAACCACAACAACCGCTAGCCCCCAAAAGGAACTAGCGGTTGTTCATAATCTCTCAGAAACCGTTCACTCTTCCACCGGCTTCTGTTCATCTGTTAGTGTATCAATTTTAGTAATTTGAAGTTTGTCTTTGCCAGCAGCTTTCACATGATAAATTCGTTCTTTTTTAAACTGCGTGCTTGCATCATATGAGTCGGTGAACGTGTACACTTCGTTTGTATAAATGTCGTAGGTTCCGTCATCATGTGACTCTGTTTTTGTCACAAGAAACTGATCGTTAGCAAACGATACGTTTTTTCCAGCGAGGGATGTAATATAGCTTTTTAACTGTTTATACACTGGCTGATTCGAGTCAATATAAGGCGCCATCCCACTAAAGTCTCCACTGTTTAAACTTGAAAAGTAAGCGGCTTTATAGGAAATAAAAAAGTTTTCAAGATCCGTTTTGCTTACGTCAGCTGGCTTAGGTTCTTCATTTTTTAACGGCTTGGTGTTGGCCGTAGCTTGTACGTCTGCGTCTGTTTCTGCCGTTTGATTGTCACGATTCATATATACAATCGCCAGTAATAAGACAAGGACGATAGCGCCTCCTATTAAAATAGGAAAAGTGCGCCGTGATGATTGCTGCTTTTTGAGCACGGGAAAGTCTGCGTAGGCTGGCAGCGTAACAGGTTCTATATCTACCTTTAACCGAGCTAATGGCTTTGGTATTTCCATGCTTTTTACACTCTCAAGCGGCTGAAGTGCTAAAAATTCTTCATATGTAACCATAAATTCATTTACTGCTATTCCTTTATACATGCCGTAAATTCGATTCCACAGTTCTCGACACCGAGTATCCTTTATATCTTCACTCAGTTCGTTAAAAAATGGTCGTGATTTTTTAATAAAAGCCGCTAACCACGTTTGATGAACGTCGACTTTGTGGACTGCATGTAGGTCGTTAAGTGATCTCTTTAACTTGGCGTGTTCATTTGCATCGTTTTGGCTAATGACTTCCATACTGCGTTGCGTTTCTCCCAGCACAGTAGAAAGACTCTTACTCATTTTTTCTTGTAGCGCATCAAACTGACTGCGAACATCAGGCCAGTGAAGTTCGAGTAATTGTTTTTGTGCAGTCGTGGCTTTTCGAATGCTTTCATTTAGCTTATGCTGCTTTGTGCGAAAGGCGGTCGCTTTTGGTTTGGTCACTAATTTGGTTTTGCTTAGCTGATGCCACTCTTGCTTTAAGCTCTTGTCTTCTTCGAGTACTGTGGCGGTCGCTTGTTTTACATGTTCATGCTTTTTTTGAAAGTCAACGAACGCGGGCAAATACGTATTCCAGTTTTCCTTCATTTCTTTTAACGATGACGCGTTAGCATGTTTTTCTGTTAGTTGAAAAAAGTCGTTTCTAAACGCTACCATATCCGCTTCAGAAAAAAGTTCTTTTCCGAAAAGCTCTGTCATATTCCTATGTATGCTTGTTAACTGTTCAATCTGTCTCGTATTGCTTTGACGCTTGTTTATGTACTCCGGATAGTCGCTTGAAAGAAACGTCATCATTGTATATTCACTGTTGTTCATGTTGTACTCTGTCCGTTCTTTTTCCAGTTCGTCATACACTTTCTGCAGATGACGTTCTACTATGGAGAGAAATTTTTCTTTATCCATCCCTTCTACTTCCTCTTTTAGCATGTTTAAAGAATCCGTTTCTCCAATAAGAAATTCCTTTTCTTTATATAGCTGTATCCATGCTTCTAGCAGCTGCGCTGCTGATTCATTCCAGTGGCTTGTATTCATCGTTTGCTTCACCTGTTGTTTTTATTTTTATCCTTTTTTAACTATACAGGAATTTAACAGAAATTCTATTACAGTTTTATTACTCTTGAAAAATCAGGTTCAAGCTTTCTAGAGCCGCTTCTAGCGTTTGTTTGTCTCCTTGATCGTAGCTGTGTGCCACAAGTACTACGGTTGTAAATACGGCTTTCCATTTTGCCAGCCTGTGCGTTTCTTCATCTACTTTTCCGTATTCTTTAAAAAAACGTGCTCTTCCTTTAGGAGGTAAAAAGCTGTAGGCAATCGCTATGTCAACTGCCGGGTGACCAATATGAACATCTCCCCAGTCAATAATGCCTGAAACCATATTGGTTTGATCAACAATCATGTTTTTAATATGAAGATCTCCGTGAACTAGTACGCTTTTTTCTTGATAGTGAATTTCTTGTATGTCATTTACATAGTCTTCGAGAATCTCTTGTTTTGAATAAAGACTACGCTCTTTCATTTGCTTGACATATTTCTCTAGCGCCGGCTTTCGTTTCATCGTATCAAGTCGATTCAACTCATCAAATGGCACGCCGAGCTCTTGGGCTTTTAAATGAGGATAGTGATGCAGCGTACGAAGAAATCTTGCTAGTACAGAAGCAGATTTTATGCGCTCTTCTTCTGTTAATCTCGCAGGCGAAGTTCCTTGCACGTAGTGATAGCCCGTAAACGGCCAAGGATAGCCTGCATTCGGCTTACCGAAAAAAATGGGCTCTGCAATCGATAGAGGCAATTGAGAAGCAAGACTTGGTAAAAGCTGATTTTCTGTTTTTAATAGTCCTACTGCGAGTTCTCTTCTTGGAAACCGAAACACAAAGCGGTCGTTTACTTGATAAACCGTATTGTCAAAGCCGTAGCCAAGCAGTGAAACTTTAGCGGGCGCAAGTTCTGGAAACTGCGTCTCGATTAGCGTTTTGGAAAGCGCTGCTGATACGATTTGTTCTGCATCCCATGCATTTGGCACTGTGATCACCTTTCTTTAACATGAAGTTTGTATGTAAAGTATACTATAAATAATTTTGACCATAAAAACCCTCTGACGCAAAGCCAGAGGGTTTCAGTGAGTATATAAATAAGATAGAATGCCTTAGAACGGCACACTACGCCTCTAAGTTAGTAGCCTACGGTACGTTTACTACTTAATACGTACACCAAAATACCTCATTGGCTGTTTCTTCAACATGCTCCATCTTAATAAAGTTCAATAAAAGATCCGTTTGGTCATTTCCTGTATACTCATCTTGATCAACATTATAAAATTGAATAAGCTCGACCTTGTACATACCGTTTTTAATATCAATTCTATACTTAGAACAGTTTTGATCAGGCACAGACTGATCTTCAAACTGGGCGGCCATCGTAAGGCAGTCATAATCTACGAGATAAAGCTGATGATTGGTTACATTTATATAACCTGTTGCTTTTCTAAAGTATGTACCTATATCCGACTCTGTTCCAATCTTCACTTCTACGTTCCAGGAGTGTTCAATTCCTTCTTCTGTCATTTGACATACTAGGATATTTCTCTTTTTCATTTCACTGCCAAAATGGTTCAAAAGCTGATCTAGCTCCCAATCCTCATCGACAAATGATTGATATTCTTTTGCATTGGCCACTCCGATAAAATTGGTATCGCCAAAATCCATAGAAAATTTCATTTTATCTCCTCTGCTCTTTAAAGTAATTTTTATTATCCATTAACATATATCCGCAAACTTCTTACACGCTTTCTCTAACTCTTCTTTTTTAGCAAGCTGACAAATCCACTCTTTAGGAATGCCATCCAGCTCATAATATACTCCTGCCATAGTACCCGTAATAAAGCCTATTGTGTCCGTGTCTTCTCCTAAATTCACAGCAGTAAGTACAGCTTCTTCGTAGTCATCACTTTGCAGAAAAGACCAAAGCGATGCTTCTAGCGAGCTGACGACGTATCCGGTTGACCCGATTTCATTTCTCGCTGCGTTCGGCAAGCTTAGGTTTAACACTCGTTCATACGCAGAAAACTCTGCTTCATACTCCGTACCTGTTAACTGCTTTTGACAGAGATTTACCGCGTTTTCATATGCTTCAAAAGGCTCGTTGCCGTCAAGAAGACGAATAAGCAGCTCCACGTATATAATGCAACCAAGCGTAGAGCGCACATGGCGGTGCGTGACGTGAGCAATTCTTTCTATTTCTTCTTTTCTTTTTGTAAAGCTAGGTTCATCACATAGTGTAAACGCAAGCGGAGCAATACGCATAAGCGCTCCGTTTCCGTTGTCATACTCACCTTTTCCTCCCCACTCTTCTTTAGGAAGCCCGCTTTTATAGCGGCGAATCGCTTCGCTTGTTGCGATGCCAATATCAAACATTTCTCCGTACGGCGTCCAGTAGCCATTCGACCAATAGTTCGCAAACTTTTGCATCAAATCATATTCATCTTGTTTGTCTATTAAATTATCAATCAAGCACATCGTTAAAGACGTATCATCGGACCACGTTCCTTTAGGCTGGTTGTATGTACCGTAGCCGGTCATAGTTGTAATTCGAAATGAATCGCGCTTTTTAAACTCAACTGGAACGCCTAAAGCGTCTCCGACAGCTCCTCCTAGAATCGTAGAAAGGACTTTTTTATGTAGCGTCATGTGATCAACTCCTTTCTATTATTGTAATTGTTTGATTTTGGAATTTGCAAGAGATCTCTTGCCTAGACGTTTTTTCTTCTTTTTACAAAGGAATTTACAAGCCTTAATCTAATTTAGTAAGAGGTAAAAAAACATGTGAGGTGTGGTAGATGATTCATTTTTTTGAATATAATTGGCAAGTGAGAGATGAATGGTTTAGCTGGTGTTATCAACTTTCTAGAGAAGAACTGTTGAAGAAGCGGACTGGAGGAACGGGCAGCATTTTACAAACTCTGTTTCATATTATTGATGTGGAAGACAGTTGGATACGCGCCATCCAAGGTAAACCAGATATCGTTCTTTCTTTTGAAGAACACGATACGCTCGAAAAGCTTCAAGCACTCTCTTCCGCACATAGACCCGAAATTGCCGACTTTCTAAGTCATTTGAATTTTTCCAACAAAAGGTACGTAACAGTCCCTTGGGATTCTACTTCTTACACGGAAGCTGACATTTTGCATCACATCATCATTCATGAAATCCATCACATCGGCCAGCTTTCTATTTGGGCAAGAGAAGTGAATAAACGGCCTATTTCTTCTCACTATGTAGGAAGAAACATAAAAGACATTCCTTCGTACTTCTCTAAAAACAATCGATCAATAAGAACAAACGTTCTATAACGAATATATGGAGGTGAAAACAATGAGACCTGAACTTACAAAAGACTTTACCGATTTATATTGGCTTAAAACCGAGTTGCAGCAACTTTGCCGTGAAAACAACATGAGCCCGTCTGGATCTAAAATGGAACTTTCAAAAAGAATTGAAGTGTTTTTAACAACCGGTGACACTCAACAATCAAAATTACCTTCTAAAAGACGCTCATTCTCTAAAACGAAAGCGCCGCTAACATTAGATACCGTCATTGGGGAAAATCACCGCTGCAGTCAAGAAGTACGGGCTTTTTTAAAGAAGCCATTCATCCCACGTTTCATTTTTCCACGTATATTCAAAACTACTTTAAAGAAAATGTAGGGAAAACCTATCGAGATGTGGCAGAAGCGTGGTATGAGGAAAAAGAACGAAAAAAGCAGCCTTCTTATCAAAAAGAAATTGCGCCTCAGTTTGAGTACAACCGCTTTATTCGCGATTTTTTTAACGATTCGAAAAACAATGGAAAAAGCCGCGATGATGCAATTGCGGCATGGAAGCATTTGAAACTTCAGCCTGGAAGCAATCAATACCGCTCTTAAATCAAACTCTACATATAAAGACCATTAAAACACCACCTCAAGAAAAGGTGGTGTTTGTGCACGCCTGTAGATTTCTTCACATACACATGTACTGTTTGTTGCGGCGTAAAATGTTTAGCTATAAACAGACTCTTTTTTAATTAAACCAAGCGTCTGTGAAGTAGACGCATGAATTTCGTTAAAGAAGTCTGGATGATCAACTAACGACATGCCATAGGAAGGAATCATTTCTTTTATTTTTGGCTCCCACTTGTTCATGTTTTCTGGGAAGCATTTTTCCAATACTTCAAGCATAACGTGAACCGCCGTTGATGCACCAGGCGAAGCGCCAAGAAGTGCAGCAACAGAACCATCACCGGCACTTACAACTTCTGTACCAAACTGAAGCGTTCCTTTTCCTCCGGCTTCCGTGTCTTTGATTACCTGCACACGCTGGCCTGCTACAACGATATCCCAGTCTTCGCTTTTCGCGTTCGGGATAAACTCACGCAGTTCTTCGACACGTTTTTCATTTGATAACAGCACTTGCTGAATTAAATATTTTGTTAACGCCATTTCTTTGACGCCTGCTGCTAGCATGGTTAAAATATTATTCGGCTTTACAGAACTGATTAAGTCCAGGTTTGAACCTGTTTTTAAGAACTTCGGTGAAAAGCCGGCAAACGGACCAAACAACAGCGTCTTTTTGTTGTCAATATAGCGTGTATCAAGGTGCGGAACTGACATTGGCGGAGCTCCGACTTTGGCTTTTCCGTATACTTTCCCGTGGTGCTGCGCAATCACTTCAGGGTTATTGCATACCATAAATAATCCGCTTACCGGGAAGCCTCCAATATGCTTGGATTCAGGAATACCTGTTTTTTGAAGTAAAGGCAAGCTTCCGCCTCCACCACCGATAAAGATGAACTTTGCCGTGTGGTACTCAACTTTGCCGCTGTCTACATCTGCGACTTTTACTTCCCACATACCGTCACTTTTACGTTTAATATCTTTTACACTTCGTTTGTAATGAACGTGAACCCCTTTATTCTTCAGATGATCAAACAACATGCGTGTTAAAGCACCGAAGTTTACGTCTGTCCCCGAATCAATTTTAGTTGCGGCAATTGGTTCATTTGACGTGCGCCCCTTCATGATTAGCGGAATCCATTCTTTTAGTTTGTCAGGACTGTCGGAATACTCCATTCCTTGAAACAACGGATTGTTTGACAGCGCTTCAAAACGCTTTTTCAGAAACGATACATTTTTTTCCCCTTGTACCAAACTCATATGCGGAATTGGCATGATAAAATCTTGCGGATTGCGAATCAACTTGCTGCTTACCAGATAAGACCAAAACTGTCTTGATAGCTGAAACTGCTCGTTAATTCGGATCGCTTTTGTTATATCTATAGATCCATCAGCTTTTTCTGATGTATAGTTTAGTTCGCACAGCGCAGAATGGCCCGTCCCTGCATTATTCCATTCGTTCGAGCTTTCTTCCCCTGCGTCTGCGAGTTTTTCAAATACTTTAATGTCCCATTCAGGTGCTAACTCTTTGAGTAATGATCCCAAAGTTGCGCTCATGACTCCGGCACCAATTAAGATAACGTCTGTTTTTTTCTGTACGTTGCTCATTATAACCTTCCTCATCCCCTATATTTGTAAAAAGATGTAGGCGCTCCTGCTTACGTAGTAAAAAAATTCAGGTGCGACCTAAGAACACACCTTTTTCTGTCTCACTTATAACTATATCACAGTATAATTGTCTGATGATTATAAACTATTCAAAAATGATAAAAAAGTGAGAAAATCGCCCACAAATTCCAAAAAACTTATTAAATTCCGTCTGCATTTTCTTTTATTAGTAAACTTTTATACCTACTTCTAAGTGGCAAAGCATCGATCAATAAAATAACAAACTATTCCAAAAATTCAGCTTAAAAACCAAAATAACTGCCTTGAAAGTTTCACCTACTATAACTATACTCATTTGAAAGAACAAACAGCACTATAATTAGAAATGCCTTCATTCTTTTGACTAGTTATACGTAGATGTATTCATATATGTATAGAGCACCAGCTTATCCAGGTGCATTTTTAGAAAAATAAGTATATATTGCAATGGCTAATTTCCAGCCCATATTGCAAGTTACAATATCTATGTCATATAACATACCATGAAATAAGTGAATAAGTAAATGATTATTCAGAAATTTATGTTATAAAACCTAACATGTATGTTGACTTTTACATAGACTATATTTGAATATTTAAAAGAAAACCCTCCAAATTTGGACGAGTGACATATTGTTATACGCTCGAGCATTTTTTCGATGAAGCATTTCCACAAAAATACCCCTTGGAGACTTTAGCAAATCAACGTGCACTTACAAAAAGCTTTTCAATCATGTAATTTACTTAAAAAATCCATAAAAGTATCTTTTGTTATCTTTGTAAACGCAGGCTAGAAATTAAATCTTCTAAGGAGTTTGCAATTTCTTTAAAGCAACCTCGTTCAAAATCTTCTAATTCTACTCTGCCGCTGAGGTTATCAATCACAACTACCAAACCATTGCCTTCTATACCTATAGGAACCTTATCAAGCTTATCGCGATTTTTTTTATATCCCTTTAAGTTCCTTTCAAACGTATCCAATTCAATATTTGGTAATACAGCTTCTAACGTGATGTAATGGCTATCCAGAAAACCATCTAACTCCGCAAACCAGTAGGAATTAAAATAGCAGTCAATTGAAGAATGAAATTCAATATGAAACCTTTCTTCAAGTGGTTTTATATCGCTATGATTATTTTTTTGAACAGGGTTCCATAAAATTTCTTCGTCTTCATCCACTTCCCCTTGATAAATCATTGATTGAACATTTTCGTTGTAGGATGTTTTAAATAGGAAATCCAAACCTTTTTCAAAATATTCTCTTCTTACCTTAAAATAGTTGCTCATAGCATCTTTCATTACCAATAACATCACCTTCACTTAAGACTTTTTCTAATCGTTCAGCATATGTTAGTTCTGTTTCTTCACGCCCTGTTATCTCGGATGAATTAATTCGTTTAAAAAATCCTTAAAACTATGGGCTACTTTATATGTATTTTCTTCTTCACGAGATTGGGGGAAAGAAAGAGAGTGGTCCCAGTAATACACACCGTGCCTTTCCGTATCAGTAATAAGTACAATAAGTCCCGAACCAGGATCATCTCCTATTACCAAGTTACACCTATCCCATACAAAACATCTAAAGGAATTTCTTGCTTTAATTCTTCAACAAAAAATTTACTATATCTTACTTTCGAAGTTCCTCCGTTATATTCACCTAAAAATTTTTTATAATCTTCGGGAAGTAAAAACCCCAAAAGTTCTTCTAATTTGCCAATTGATTCTTCCGTTGCTTGACCAAAAGCATTTACATTCATTTGATAACTATCTGGCAAGTTTACGTTGATCGTATCTTCTCTCTTTTTTATTTCATCAATACTGACTCCATCAGTCAAAAAGACAGAATCATTATATTCGTTTGTAACCTCTATGTTTTTTTCTTTTTTCATGTTACTTCTCCTTTCGTGTCACCTGTTACAACCGTTCTTTTTTTATATGTAAAATGATCAGTCCTCATATAAACAATTAAGAAAATCGTTGAAGCTATTTGACAAAAAATATATATTTTCCATTTCTTCAGTTTCCTCACCATGAGCCCAATGATAGACTTGTCCGAAATACTGGTTGCTGATCCCAATACATATTTGATTCCCGCTTGGGTCATCTGCTATTGGCATAAACCCCGCTTCTACAATCTCGTCGAAAAGATCAAACTTTTTCTCTAAATTGTCATACATGGTTCCAATTCCATAAAAAATGTTTACTATACTTTCACCCAGCTTTTCAGATATCTTATAAACACTTGGATTTGGATAACCACCGTTATATTCCAGTAAAAAATCTCTATACTCTCTTGGAATTGTAATAGAATGACTATGCTCAAATCGTTCTAAATCTTCAATGGATAAACTTTCATGCATTCTTTCCATTTTCACTAAAACTCACTCCTTATTGATTAGCTTCTTCACCATTTCATTGCTATTTCTACTATATAGATAGTTTAAAATAACATTTACTAATAGGTAACTGAACGTTTAAAGGACAACGTTTTTAACCTTGTCCTTTGATTACTGATTTATTTTATTAAACTAGTAATTTAGAAAAACCGGAGCCTTAAAACCAGCACTAACAGTTTTTCAACAATAGCTTGATTTGCTGAGTTTGAGTAGCATTCACCCATTGTGGTTTCAGGCTTTAGTACACTTCACACTTCTTATGGCTAAGTGATGGATTCCATTTTTTCCTCAATCCAATTCATAGCTATTTCTGCATCTTCTTGAGAAATGACTCTTTTTTGGCTTTTATACTTATATGTTTCATAAGCCCAAACCAATATGATTTTAACAAACTCAACTGTTTCTAATTTACATACTGGTTCAACCTCATCTTCCTCTTCGTCGTAAAATGGATCTTCAATGATAGTGAAATCTTTATAGGCTACTATGCTAGAAGCATTTCCTCCGTGTTTATAGTGAGGTATGTTCCCTTTTAATAAATCAATAAAATGTTCAATATCATTTTTTAACTCGCTTAACCTCCAAGGTATATCAGATCCTAAAGGATCATTTATCATATTAGCAAATTCTAGAGACTTTTCTTCATCAAAATCCATTACCACCACATTAAATTCCTCTATATACTTAAATCTATAGTTATATTTAATCATCGCTACCTTTCCATCCACCTCAATGTTTGTACGATTATTCATACCTTTATTAACCCAATCAATAACCCATAAAAGCTGTAGACCAAATTACCGTTTTCATCACCATGACTCTATTTTGTTTTAACAGCTTCTTTTATTTGCTCAACTACTTCATAGAGCCACTGAAGTGGTTCTAATCCAAGAGCAGGAAAGTACACATCAAGCCAATTTTTCTCCTCCTTTGGGGGATACAAGAAACAGGGATATTGAGTGGTTTTATAATATAAGCTCCGCAACTCATTTTTTCTATCGTTAGCATAATTTATCACGAAACAACTTATTATTTTAAAGTTACAAAGCAAGAATAAAAATTCCTCCCTCTGCTTATAATGGCCCGTAAAAAAGCCTTTTCGAATTATTCTAAAGGGCTGTTACTATGATTATATTTGTCTTTTATTTGCAATAATAATTCTTTAATAATCTTTTCCTTTTCAAGGTGTTTCCTTATGTAAAATTCACATGCAGCACTGATATACGGATACAACTCCTCATCATTCACAATATCATAGTCTTCATCACCATTTCCTGAATAAAATAAAACGTGATGTTGTCCAAAATACCCATCATCATCTTGTTCATATTCATCGGAATAAATTACTCCACTATACTCCCGACGCTCTCCTTCTTTATTTTTAAAATCTTCTAAGCGTTGTAAAAAATCATGTCCATTTACATATCTATTCAAAACATCAATAACTGCTTCTTTATTCAAGTTATTCTGTTTCATAACCTCAATAAATTCTTCATATACATTCATACCAATCCACCCACTCTACCATCGTTCTTATGGTGTACCTATTAAACCAGGATTTATTTTCTCAACCCTTGCCCAGTCAAATAAACACGCAATAGACATTTTATTACTACACTGAATTTTTATAGATCCCTCTTCCCCAATGTCTTCCATTGCGAACTGTTTTATTTCATTCATAGTTCCAAATGAATTGATTTCTAAGTCTCTTACACCAAAAAACGACATCTCAACATATACTATGTCCCATTCATTCCATCGTTTAGGCTTATTTTTGACCATCTCTTTAGTAGATAATTCAATGAATAGTGTTGGACCATCTCTTTTTATTTGGACATTTAATAATTCAGAACCATTAAACGTTAGCATCCTTCCAAAAATGCCAGTAATGGCTTGAGCATTCATTATCCTACTTGAATTAATCATGCATACACTCCTTTAAGTCACAAAAGGATACTATTGTGTTGTTTTTGTTTTGGATGTATCAAATTTTTAATGTTGCATCAAAGCTTGATTTAATAACCTTATCATCTATACTTTCAAGAGCCTACTTTAGATGGCAACATCTTGATAACCTACTTCTTCTACTTTTTCATCTATAAGACGAATTCCTAAACCATTTTCCTGATTCCATGAACAATCAAATGAGATTCCTATATCACGTCCATCGCGAAGGAATTCATAGGGAACCGAAATGCCTACTAGTGTTATATGTTCTATTAATTGATCAACGGTTTCAATTAATGGATAGTCTTGGCTAAATGAAACATCTTAACCGAGCTCATGCCTTTTTTGCTTATAGTACTTTAGAATTCGCTGCAATATATTATGTTGGACATTGTTCCAATTATCCATTAACGAGCTGTATGCCACGTATTGACCTTCATCGAAGCTTCCATCATCTTCTCCACCTATTAATAATGCTACCTTCGTATCCTTTCCTAAAAATTTTATAGTTCTATACCCTACCCATTTATACTGGTAGTCAAGTTCTCCAAAAACTTTATCGTTTATTGTCATTTTATAATCCCCCCATTTTTCACAAAAACCCCTGGCATTTCTTTCTGTTGACACAAATTGCGTAGTAACTACCTTATCTGACTCATACTGTGTTAATTTATTTTTCTATTTCTAGTATCAAAGGTTCCAATTTCAAAATATCTTTATTATTTTCATGATTTAACGCTTTTAATTCTTTAATATATAAATTCGTTTTATCTTATATTTATTTCTGTAAAAATAGCTTCTAACAAAACTTCTATTCCTTCATACTCTTCCACCAATTTGTATTCCGTATCTTTCTCCTTTGTTGGAAACAGGATAAAAACGTTCTAATTCTTTTCTTATGAGATATTAAATAATATAAAACGTTGATTCTTGTATACACCTTAGGGAGCCCTTGTTTTTAAAAGCCCACCTAAAAGCACTACCATTTGTTAATATGACAGAGCGTAAATTCTATCGGTATTAGTATCTAACACGAAGTCAACCTTAATATCCTTCGAATAGGGGATTTGCTCAAAGTTGTGGAGCCTGCAAAATACGTTAGAAAAGTCTTTTGACTCAATGGTTATCTCTTTGGCTTGAAGATACATTTGCTTCAATTGTTGTTTTGAACACTTTTTACCCGTAAGTAGAACTTGATGAAAGAAACCGTCAATTTCAATAATCATAATCATCACCACTGTTTGCTCATTAGTCTAAGCTCGGCACCTAGCCTTGGCATATAATAGCCATCTTCACTAAATTTAAAAGCATATCCCATTTTCATTTCCGTCTCATATTTTTATTTTTGATAAAGGGGAAAAAGTTTCACAAGTCCACTACCGAACAGCAAGACTGTACGCCCTTCTCTTTTAATAATGCAGCCTGAAATTTAACTTCAACAAAGCGTACGAACAGCTTTTTACGTTGACTATTATTTCTTGTAACAAAGTTTAGCATTATCAGACTCTAAAGAACACTTTAGTTTTTCATTTGCAACCTGAATCATAGCACCCTGTATCTCAACAGGTGTACTATTTTTTTCATGCCCCAACCCATTAAACATTCCAAAAAGGTACGCACCCAAGATTTGCTTTTCTTGTTCATCATTGCTGTCTATTTTAAAAACCTTATCTATAGTAGTGTTTGTAATACTTATACATTCATTGAGGAAATCTTTATTTTCTTCCAAAAATTTCACTCCTTATCATATAATTTTTATATCTCTTTTAGGATATTCTCCAGTTCATCCACATGGAATATAATCATCTATTAATTATACTTTCTGTAAACATTTCTTCCGTAAACACCGATTGTAAAATAATGAGGTTTCATTTAAATCCCCCTTAGTATCAAAAAGAATGCAGATGATTTATTCTCAAGTTGTATTTCTCCTAGTTTCTCTTAACACCAATTAATCATAACAGCCGTATGATGCTCCTTATGTAAATCTACTCCTACATATAACCCCGCTACCTTAACATCTTCAAGATCTTGCTGCTTTTGTGCTGATGACAGGTCCGATATCAAGTAATATTTTAGTTGCTTTATGTACAGATTCTGTTTTATTGATTTTCATTTAATTTCTCTAAGATTGAATTAACTTTTTCTGAATATACATCTGGATTGTCCTCTCTTATCTCAAGAAGAATTCCTTTAATTATTTGTTTTGTTGAGCTATCTACATCTTCTAACGCGTTAATATAAGATGCTACTAAACCTTCCGAATTTAAAAGTCTCCGATGAATTCTTTCCGCCCAGAATTCTGCATGAGGTAACATTTTAGGAATACCAATAGCCAAGTTGTATAGTCCTTCCTCCGTCCCAGAACGGTCAGCAATATAAAATATCGTTTCAATAAGGTAATCGCCAGCTGATGGCTCAGCAATATCTTCCTCAAAAACTGTACAAAGGTCAGGGATTATATCATTTGTTCCTCTGTGCGATAATTCATTAAGAATATTTTCAAACTCTTCAATGTTATCTCCTTCATTATCTAGAAAACGCATTTTGTATAAAATAGAAATATCCTCTTGAAATTTCATGGTGCTTTTCTCCCTTTCTATCCATTGGTAATTTAACTTGCCAAATATCTTCAAACCATTATGCCCATACTATTTATAGGAATAAATATATTCTTTACCTCTTATGTAAGGTGATGTTTGTTCAAGCATGTGAATGGCTTGTAACTGTTCAACAGGCGTCATTATCTGAAGTCGCATTAGTTTTTCAAGACCTGTTTCCTTTAACAGACACTACTACGATTTATGTTTTCAAAATATGGTGCTTGATCGCTGTGCTTCAATTGCTTTACTATATATTCAGGGGATCGTTACCAGTTTATAAAAGCTAGATTTTTATCATATATCCAAAACTCAGTAGTGAGTTTACAACGCTTTGTCACTTAATTCCCCATTCAGGTGATAGAGTGCCTTTTTAGGTAATGATAAAAAAATTATATACATAAACTACGTTTCACTTCTGCCAATAAATCTATCAGCTCAGTTTTCTCTGGTTTTTTCTCCATTTCCTTATGTACATTTATATCTAAATAATCATAAAATGTTTTAAAATCTAAAAAAGCTATTTGTTCAATTTTAACAGCTGGATACCCCAACTCTATCAAAACATGTTTTTCATCTAGTAGTCTAGGCAGTTGCGCCATATCATATTCATCTAAATCAGACTGAAAAAGAGCAAAGACAATCTCTTGTCCATAACCTTTTCTTTCAGCAAAGCTTTTTAATGCTTTTTCTAGATATTTTCCATTTATGAAATTAAAATAGATTACCATCAATTTATCAATCTCTTCTTTACTTTCATTTACTTGATATTCTCTACTCATTTTCGCCCTCCCGTAACATTATATCTTTAATTAATAATAGGGAATTCTTCTTCATAGGGTGAGACAATCTCCACTATGTCTTCTGGTCATAAATCTTCTTCATTAACAAAAATTGATTCAATAAGGGCTGGACAGGGAACATTCCATTCTAGAATTTCTATATATTCACTTTTCAAAAAAACTTTGAAAAGAGTATATCAAGTTTTTTGTAATCGTTCGTCTTCTTCCTTTACAAATTATCACCATCTTCATTGTGTCTATTCATCACCCAGTAAAATGTCATCTCACCTAAGCTCGTACTCCGTTTTTCTATTTTATCATTACACACAGTACTCCCTGACCGTACAACCATCATGAGTTTTTACTTTTTAACACCCTATTTCAAATTGCAACATCCTGGTAACCTACTTCAGCTACTTTTTCATTTAATAAACGAATCCCTAGCCCATTTTCTATATCCCATGTACAATTAAATGTAAGTCCAATATCCCGACCGTCAAAAGAACCTACATAGGGAACAACTATTCCATCTAAACGTATCATCTCTGCTATTTCATCAGTTGTTTCAACGAATGGATAGTGTTCATTTACTTCAATATCATAACCTAGATCCTGACGCTCTTGTTTGTAGTAGTCTAATATTGATTGCAAAAGGCTTTGTTGTAACTGCTCCCAATTTTGCATAAGTGAAGTATATGCTGCATATTGTCCCTTATCAAACTTGCTATCCTCAGCACCTTTTACCATTAACGCTATCTCAACTTCATGGCCTAAAAAGACAATGCTAGTATCCTTAGACCACACCAAATCATATTCAAGCTCACCAAAAACCGCATCATTTATTTTCATCTTATTTCTCCTTTTTATTTATTAGCAAATCCTCCCGGCTTAAACGCTGCCACATTTATCTCTCCTACTCCACCACTAATTGTGATTTCCACAACGTACTTTAAACGAATAGCAAGTATTAAATTAAAACTCCTTAATGGTATTACTCATGAGCTCTCGATTCTCAAACTAACCATTTTCTTATTGTCTCACCACATTATAAACGAATACCTTCTCATCACATCCAACTTTATAAAAAAACCCTGAAAGGCATTTATCCAATCAAGGTTTAAGAATGAAGAATGGTATTAAGATTTATTGACTAATATACTAGTCACCTAAGTCTATTTTTTCATAATGCTTATCAATTAATTTCACTAAATAATCATCTAATTTTTCAATACTATACTTTGACTTTTTAGCTTTCACAAGATTTGAGACATTTCACCATAAGTTTACTATATCAACTCAGTCCAAATTTTAGGGAATCAAGTGATTTCGTACATTTTTTAATGTTTAATATTATTTGCAAATTTTTATAATTTGTTTTGTTGTAAAAATGCTCCTAAAATCCTTTCAATAGGTAAACGAGCATTTTTTAATAATTTCTCTACTTTGTCCTTTATTTGCTTATTAGAAGCAATTATTTTTTTATACTCTTCTCCATAAAAAGAACGTAAAGAATCTATTGCATATTCAGCCACTTCATCACTCTCATTAAGTAAATCTAATAATAAATTAAATCCATATACTCCGTTATCTTCATCTATACAGTAGGCCAATCTAATTTTATATTTATCATCTTTATCTTTTAATCCTCGAATTAAATTCTCCCAATCAATATTAGTAAACTCACTCATCAATTCTTGCACATACATAAATTCATCGTCATAAAAATAATTATCTGCGCTATTTTCAGATAATACTGCATCTACTTTTTCGTACATTCACTTTCCTCCTCTATTTACTAAAACCACCTGGTAATGGAGCATTAATTTGTCCTGTTGGATAGCCGCTAACTACCGTATCACCTATTTTAATAACATCAATTTCTACACCCTCAACAATTCCCCTATGGAAAGTTGCTCCATCTCTACCTCTAATACTTATTGGAGGAGAATTACCAATATCAGTTATACTATCTAAGATTTTAATATCACTCCAACCTTCGGGAAATATTGTACTATTTTTTATTTTTGAAAGATTCCCATCCGGAAATTGAGTTATATATTTAATATCTTTTGTACCATCAGGGTTGATTTTAATAGCTTCCGTAACATAGTTAGAATGGCTATTATTAATGTTTGATGAATGCCCTCCAATAATTTCATTTTTATTAGGGTTCTTTCTCTGTCCCAAAAGGATTTTTCCCTCCATTTCAGGTGTGATAATTGATTTGGCTCCGCTGACCGGCTTACTATTATTACCCGTACCCTTGGAAACATCTTTAACCTTATGCTTGGTTACGGTCTTTTCTGCTTTGTTTACGCGAAGTACGTATTCTGCTCCTTCGCTTCCGTATTTCACCACTTTCCCTGGCACTCTCGTAAAGCCGCCAAAAACAATTCCTGCTCCAGAAACAGAACGGTCAAAACTAGATAGTTCATTCCCCGTAATAGGATCGTATCCTACACTTGCTTCCCATCCACCTTTTACATTGGAAACTACAGGCACCATATCCGCTACAAAAGAAACAGCTGCTAGACCATCCTGTTGTTGCTTTTTGGCTTCTTCCTCATATACACTTCTTGCGATTTCAGGCTTTTTGTAATTCTCATATAGATACGGATACTTTTTCAACTCTTTTTCTAATTTTGCTTTAGAATGAGCAAGCGCCGCAAGATCCCTCTGAACCTTTGGACTGTTTTCCTTTTGAATATGTTTAAAAACTTCTTTAACATGGGGAGCTTTTTTTTCAAGCTGTTCGAGCTTCTTTTTTTGATCCAGTGGATGCATCATTTCCAGCTCTTTTAGCTGTTTTAGTCCAACTGTTTTAATAACTTGCTTTTCTTTTTGTTGAATAGTCAGCTTTTTAGGACTTGTAGTTTCTTTTTTAGTCCCAACACTCCTAACCTGCAACTGACGCATCACTGATTGCATAAGCATTCCCTCAACGCCCGTAGCGTTTTGAAGAATCTGTTGAGACGTTAGCATGCCTACAGTTGAAGAATCGTTGAGTGCCTGCAGGTATGGGCTTTTTTCAAGTTCCACTGCTTGCTCTGCAGGTGACAGTTCCGCTAGTTTTTTCATGTTAGCAGGTGCCGTATCCTGCTGAACTTGCGTTAGCACTTCTCTTATGTAAGGCGAGGTTTTTTCAAGCCTATGAATTTCTTTTAACTGTTCAGTAGGCGTCATTGCCTGAAGTTGAATCAGTTTTTCAAGACCTACTTCCTTTATCACGTTCTCTTGTTTTTCTTTTCGTGTCAAGACTTTTCAAATATAGCCTTACCCCTCATTACCTACTGTCATTAATTCTTGATTACTATCTCTACTCTTCCTTGAATACCTTCTCATCACATGCAACTTTATAAAAAACCCTTGAAAGGCATTTAGCCAATCAAGGAATAAATAATATATTCGTTAAATTTCCAATCTACTAATAAATCAAGGTAATACTTATCATTTTCTTCTATTTTCTTCAAAAATCAGCAACCTTACCTATAAATTTAAAGCTAACATAGAAATTTAGAAAACATATGTACTTAAAGCACTTGATTGTCTACGGTAGGCAACACATGCTTTTATTATTAGATTACATACAATATAGGATATAAATTTCGTAACGTTATAAAAACAGGATGGCACCTTTTGTATATCGGCCATGTGTCTATATTCATCACCCAGTAAAATGTCATCTCGCCTAAGCTCGTACTCCGTTTTTCTATTCTATCATTACGCTCAGTACTCCCTGACGGTACAACCATCATGAGTTTTTACTTTTTAACAGCCTATTTCAAATTGCAACATCCTGGTAACCCACTTCAGTTACTTTTTCATTTAATAGACGAAGCCCTAGTCCATTTTCTGTGTCCCATGTACAATCGAAGGTTATCCCAATATCTCGATCTTCATTAATATCTCCATACGGAACAACAATTCCAACTAAAGTTATCATCTCAAGTAATTGATTAGTCGTTTCGATTTGCGGATAATTTTCATTAACTTCAATGTCATACCCTAGTTCTTGGCGCTCTAGTTTGTAATAGTCTAATATTGCTTGTAAAAAACCTTGCTGTAATTGTTCCCAATTTTGCACTAATGAGTTATAAGCACTATATTGTTCTTCATCAAACTTACCGTCTTCTTCACCTTTAACCCTTAATGCTATTCCAGCTTCTTTTCCACAAAATTCAATGGTAGTGTACTTAACCCATCCATAATTATATTCAAGCTCACCAAAAACCGCATCATTTATTTTCATCTTATCTCTCCTACTCCACCACTAATTGTCATTTCCACAACGTACTTTAAACAAATAGCAAGTATTATAAAACTGTCTCTTGTAAAAATACAAAACGTCACCTCTCCTATTCTTGCTCTTATTACATTAGTATTAAAATAGCATCTCTTAATGGCTTTCCTTAATGAGCTATTAATTCAAATTCAAGGATATCTTTAACTGTAAACCAGTCACTCATACTTAGAAAAATAAGTATCTCCTAATGCTGTATAAATCCATGTACTTGTTTCCAAATTGTTCTTCGGTAACGAAACTAAATCTAGAGCAGCTATATAGCTCTCTATTGCTTTATTATCTTTTCCTTTTTCAACAAAAGCATTTCCTTCACTACATAACTTTACAATTTGGTCATACACTTGATCATTGAGTGCCAATACAAATCCCTCCCAATAATTATTTACCATCCACCTCAAATTGATATGGTAATACCACTGAACCATTAGTAGTACACTCTACATCTCCGATTAACGCTTAAAGGACAAAGTTTTTCAACCTTGTTCTTTAAATGACTAGCTTATTTTATTTAAACGCCAAACCCCATAAGGGTTATAAAAAGGGTCATCACTTTCAAACAGCACACACGATTCTTCCCTTAATTGAAAAACCGGAGCTTTAGGATCAACACTAAATGTTTCTCCACTATTAAATACAGGATTTTCGATCAACGTATATAGGCAAAAGGTTTGAAACAACTCTACTGTTTCAGCTGGATTGGTATTAGATGTAGATGTTAGTAAATCTTTATAGCCAAAAATTATGCATACCACAGGTGTAAAACACATCTTCTTCTCTAGACATTTGAACGAAAGCAGCAAATGCTCTGTTCTCTGTACCATTGTTAACGTATTCTAACCAATTATCTTTGGTAGTGGCCTTTCCAGATGACTCAACGTTCACTGCTAAACCGCCCGATTGAAGGACTGCCTTCCCGACACTTATAATTTCAAAAACTTGCTCAAGTGATCACCTTCTGCAATAATATATGCCATACTACGGTGATTTTGAAGGGTTTCAATATCATCTTTAGTAAATGTCCCATTTCCACAAAGCTCAAACGCTTCAGCTACATGAGGAATATGTTCATTAACAAATTCCACTTGATAAAAATATTCAGGCGTCTGTAATTTGCCTATATGTTCCCCTAGGTATACAAACTCTTGTTGACTTTCGTTAAATTTGTCTTTAAATGCTTGTCTATCTTTCCATGTGCCCGGTATTCCCAAAATAATTTTCGGATTATTTTCCACGCTCTCACCCACTTATAATAAATTAATTTATTGCTAGCTGTTCTTCAAAAATAGCTCAATTCGCTTAATTTGAATAGCATGCATAGATTCTTCTTTGAGTTTTTCAAAATTTTTTTGTAATTTGTCTAATGGTTTTTATAGTTTTCAAGAAAAAAGCACTTCTGGATTTATTCAGAAGTGCTTTTACTATCCCTTATTTAATAAGCATATTTGCCTTTAGTTTTCATCAACAACTCTTCAATAATCTCTTTTTTAAAGAGAGGAATCAATTAACCTTTTATATTATATTTATCTTTTATCTTAAAAAGAAGTTCTTTCACGTTTTCAGTACGCTCAGGATGTTTTTTAATGTAAAATTGGCATGCAGTTTGAAGATATTTACATAACTCTTCATAATCTACAATATTTTCTATTTCTTCATCTACACCATAGTAGAATAGAACTCTATTTTCTCCAAAAAATTCTTCATCATCTCTATCAAATTCATCTGAATATACTACACCCATATAATCCCGTCTTTCGACATATTCCTCCAAAAAGCCTTCTAGTATCCTAACAAAGTCATACTCCATTACAAAATCACCAAGCACATCAATAACTGAACCTTTATGGAGCCCTTGCTCCTCATACATTCGAATCAACTTATTTTTATCATCAAAAACAGTACTCATTGTATTATCTCCTTAGTTCTGTCCAAATTTCAATACTGGATAAAAATTTTCTATTTCCCCGGTATCAGTATTTTTAAATCCTTCAAACTTCAATCCATTACTTGAAACTCCCCGAATCATTTGTTTATTTGTCTGGCCTTTTAATTGTTTAACTCTTGACGATTCAATACCTTCCTCCATTGCTTCATTCCCCAATCGAACAATTTCGTCACTGGATATTAAAGCAGGGTCATAAACCGTTTTCTTATGAGGAGGTTTATCTTCCTTTGGTACAAATTTAAATTCTCCGGTTCCTTGTCCTCTATAATCTTTTATCTCAACTTTTAATCTATACTCTATATCGTATACCCCTTTAACATCTGGATGCTCATCCTTCTTAACTTCATCTAATTTATATTGATCACTATTATCAAAGTATTTTTTAAATTCATCATAGTTATGTCCGCCACTTACACCGTGACGTTTTGTACACTTTTCTACTTTCCCAGTTAAATGCTCAATATAGTAGCCTTCTTTATATCTTATATTCCCCTTAACCACCGCATCCTGATCATAAACCCCTTCAACATCCGCTTTACCACCAGGTTTTTCCACTTTCTCCAACGCTTTGGACTGACCTTTCGAAACATTCCCCATCTTATACGTCGTTAATCCATTTAACGCTTCACCAACGGTCTTTCCAGGTAACGCCTCTCCTATTCCTACCAGTTGAGGTCGAGGACGTAAAGTAGGTATCTCAGCATCTAATAAAGGTTGAAGCTTCTTCTGAACAGGTTCATATACCTTCTTCGACCAATTGCTTGCTGCTTTTGGGCTGACGACATTTCGCATATTGCTTAATGTTTTGGTTGCTTTATGTGCAGGTACACGCGGAACGTTTGTTACTTTTGGAACGGATTTTACGGCTCCTGCGGGTTTCGCTCCTCCAATTACGCTCGCAAACAGAAACATGCTGTTTTCCCAGTGCTCTTTTGAAAGAGGTTTGTCCGGATTAAGTGCCTGCTGCCCTACATCTAAAAGTCCCATCGTTGCGTGATTGACGAAGTCATACGGTGAATCAAACGATTTTTCTCCTCGCTCAATTAAGCCTTCTTTGAAGGAAACAGCGCCATCAAATCCGCCCATCGTTATATAGTTTCCAAAGTCATACAAGGAGTTGTACCGTTTATCTGCTCTCTCTCCCATACCGGCCCAAACGTCTTGTACTACGCCTTTAGTACCCGTAACTGTACCTTTTGCTAAAGTTATAGCACCTTCTCCTACGTCCTTGACTACAGCTTTTATACCAGTTTCTTCTTTTTTAGCTTTAGGATTTTCACAGATTTCTGTAAAGTCAAAGGATTCAGCTGTTTTTTTAGTCCCGACACTCCTAATCTGCCCCTGACTCATCACCGACTGCATAAGCATTCCCTCAACGCCCGTAGCGTTTTGAAGAACCTGTTGAGACGCTAGCATGCCTACAGTTGAAGAATCGTTGAGTGCCTGCAGGTATGGGCTTTTTTCAAGTTCCACTGCTTGCTCTGCAGGTGACAGTTCCGCTAGTTTTTTCATGTTAGCAGGTGCCGTATCCTGCTGAATTTGCGTTAGCACTTCTCTTATGTAAGGCGAGGTTTTTTCAAGCTTGTGAATTTCTTTTAACTGTTCAGCAGGCGTCATTGCCTGAAGTTGAATCAGTTTTTTAAGGCCTACTTCCTTTATCACTTTCTCTTGTTTTTCTTTTCTTGTCAAGGTTGTTGGAATACCTTCTTCAAAAACCGACACGCCTCCTGAATCGGTCATCGCTTTTTTCGCCAACGCGCTCAGCTCACTTACATTGCCCGGCTGAATGGAACCATTTTGAAACCCAGCTTTCACTTTAGAAAGCAGCGAATTTAAAGACGTCAGCTGATCTTGAATGGCTGAAAGGCTTTGCGTTTGCTGTTCGTCAAAACGGACTAAATCATTCATCGTTTTGTCCGCTTTGTTTTTTGCTTGTTCTACTTCTGTTAAAAAACCTTGATCGTTAAGCGCTGAAACAGAAGCAAGATGACTGACTTTTTGAATTGCTGCATTCGCTTGATCGACAAGCGAAACTGTTGTATTTCTTGTTTGATTTAAATGCGCGGGAATAGTGTCTTGCAGAAACGGCTGCGTGATGTAGCCGTCTTCGCTCGGTTCAAATGAGCGCAGCGCATGTGTGATTTGAGTTAGTCGAGCTTCATAGGAAGTGAGTAATGAATGATACAGCGTTAAAAAAGAAGCATGTCCCGTTTCGTAAAAAGACCGAATCGCTTCTCCTCCTTTTCCTTTAAACGCATCATCTAAGCTTGAAAATGCCTGAACCTGTGAAACCAGGCCCTGAATTTGTTCTTTTTGACTTTTAATAGAGTCTAAGATAGCTTGAATATTTTCGTGAAAAGCATCGACATCAAGTGTTTTCAATAATCTGTAACCTCCTAGCTGTATCGATGTAGAAAAACAACGAACGGTTAACGAACAACCGCCCGTCATTTTTCTAAACCTAAGCGGACGCTCCTCTTTACAAGGCTTGCATCATCCGCTAGATAAAACCTTTTTATTTGAATGCCACATCTATGCTGGTTGAAAGGTTGTTTTTGATAGCTTTATATAAAATATGAACATTATTTAGCGGCGTTTGCAGCTTTTTCATCTGCTTCTTTTATGGACTGCACGGATTTTTTGGTGGCGTTCAAATCATCGAGGAGCGTTTGCTTGTAGTCCACAATTAACGTTTGCAGCTGCTGGTTCAGCTGGTTTAATTCATCGAGCACCTCTAGTTCTTGTCCGCTTCCGACGTGAAACGGAAAAAGCGGCTGAAACTGCTGCGCAGCAGCGCTTAGGTCACTAAGCGTTCTATTAATTTCACCATCTATTACTTTAATTTCGTCTGCCATATTGCATCACACCTTATCTTTTGCTTCGTCTTCTTGCATTTTAATGGCGCGTTCCATCCCTTGTATATCTGATTGAAGCGCCGTAATTTTTGCATCAATTGTCGTGATGGCGTCCGTCAGCTGACGGGTCAGCAAATCATCGTATTCGTCTAACATAGCGGTGCGGATGTCTTCAAACCCAACAGCAAGGCTGCCTGACCAAGTGGCGGAAGTAAGCTCTGGTTCTTTTACCTTTTCCTTTGCACGTTCAAGCTCTCCTTTGACTTCCGTTAACGTGTTTTTACTAGCGGTAAGCTGCTGGATATCTTCATGTGCCTGCTTCACTTGGGTATACAGATGAGCAACAAACATCTCATTCATATGATGACACTTCCTTTATATCTATCTCTTGGTTTCTCTAACAGTAATTCCCTTTTATAGCTTATCAAATAAAGAAAGAGAGCACATCGGCATGTTTTCTTATATTTTTTGGGAATAATGTAGGTTTTTAGTTCAATACCCACTCTTCAGGATAAAATAACCAAAACTATCTTACTATTGACAATTTATCAAGATTTTCGGACTACTTTGCTTGTTATTTCCGCGCCACTAAAAGGCCTTTTTACACAATTTTTTTGTTAAAACGCATTCATTCTTTCTATTTCCAAATATTTAAACATGCGCTAGTATATACATAATATAAAGAGGAGGTTGAGTATGAGAGAAAAGCTCGTAAGACTCGGTTATTTACTGGGATTGGCTCTTGTTTTGTCCGGCATTTTATATTTTTTCGCATCGAACTGGCAAGGCTTTGACCGCTACATTAAAATTGCGCTGAGCGTGGGGCTGATGCTGCTGTTTTACGGAAGTGCGTTTGTAGTGCGAAAGCTGCTTCCTCAGCAGGCGTTTTTAAGTCACTGGACGCTTTTGGCCGGCGCTCTTTCATTTGGATTAAGCATCGCGCTTCTTTCTCAAATTTACAACACGCACGCTGAATCGTACTGGCTGTTTTTAATTTGGCTTGTGCCGGTTATTTTGTTTAGCTTTTTTACAAAGTATCAGCCGTTTTATGTGTTATCGTTTGTTTTATTTCAATTCACCATGGCTTTTTTTATTTCACCAACAGGCGCAGTTTCACAGCGAGGTGAACACGAGACGCTCTTACTTTACGCAGGAATGGCGCTTGTGAACTTACTCATCTTTTGGATCATAAAAAAGAAACAGCGCTCGTCTCCTGTGATCATATATGCAGCGTTTTGTTTGTTTCACTACATTTTTTTAACTGTTTCCCTGCCGGATTTCACAGGCAGCTCTAGCTTACGGATTGGTCTTATTATTTTTTATTTGCTGTTTCTACTAAGCTCCTTTTTTTATTTTTCAAAAGTGAAGCCGCAAAGGTCGTTTTTAGGGATTTCCATTGTGGCATTTGCTTTATTTGTTATTGAACAGTTTTTCTCTTTTATTTTTAAACACTACGCTGAATGGTCGCTGTTTTTAGCTTTAGGGTTCGTGATTTTGTTTATTGGTGCAAGCGTATGGTTTGTCAAATGGCTCACTGCTAACACGTCAGCACAAAAAACCTCGCTCCGCGTAATCAAACGAATAGCGGTGATTGGGATTACGGCCATTGCATCGGTCATCGGCAGCAGCTCTTTAGGAGGACTTGTCACACTTATTACAGGAACGTACCCAACAAACGGAATGCTTGTGATTGGCGTTTTGCTGATTGTGGCATGTTATTTGATTAAAGCAGATATTCCAACCGTGAAATATACGCTTTTAATGATGGGCGTATTAATTAGCGGCGGCGCTTCTTTTTTTGTGAACGACATTCTGTTTTTTATCTACGTCATCGCACTTGTAGCGCTTTTAGTATTCACAAAGCATACGCCCGTTCGCCTGCTGCTTTTTGTGCTAGTGCAAGGGCTTCTGTTAATAAAGGTTCCGACTGCTTACTATGACACTATCAAAATAGATTATGTGCTGCTCGCTTTGTTTCTATTAAATGCCGCTGTGTACGCGATAAACGTGCACCACGCGTTTAAAAAAGCAGCGCTGCTTCTTGCTTTTATCTTTTTACTGTCGCTGACTGAATTAAGCGAACCGTCTTTTTTAAATATCATTTACTGCACGGTGTTTTTTGTGATTTCGACCGTCTTTTTATTTGTGACGGTACGAAAAGAGCCAAAGTATGATTTTATTGTTGGCATGATTTTCTGGTTTGTTTTTTTAGCGATGAAATATTACGACTTTGTGTGGGATTTATTTAATAAATCACTTGTGCTCGTTATTTTAGGTCTTATCTTTCTTTTCCTAAGCAGGAAATGGGACCTGTCAACGCCTGATCAGCCGCAGCCGTCGTTTCTTGATCGCAGCCGAACCGCTGTATGGATCATCATTCTTGTTCAGCTTATTATGCTGGGCGGCATTTTCACTAAAAACGAAGTGCTTCTTCAAAACGGAAAAGAAATTAAGCTCGCTTTACAGCCGATCGATCCGCGCTCGCTGCTGCAAGGCGATTACGTTGAGCTGAATTACGACATTGCGCACGTTACCTTACCTCATGTAAAAGACGGTGAAAAAGTGAAGCTCGTTCTTCGCCCTGACAAACAAGGCGTGTATAAATACGCAAAAATCTACCAAGCGGATGATGACTGGAATAAGCCGTATACTTCTAAAGAAAAAGACGTTGTCATTACGGGCAGCTATCACGACTGGGGAATTCAGTACGGAATTGAACATTATTTTATTCCAGAAGGAACCGGCAGCAAAGTGGAAAGCGAAGCTCGTTTTGCTACTGTACGAGTTGGAAAAAATGGAGATGCGATCGTTACCAAAGTAGGAAAATAAAAAAGCAGCCGCTTCAACATTGAAGCGGCTGCTTTTTGTTTTAATTGATAAATACGCCGATGGTCATCGTTAGAATAAGAATCACAAAGAAAATAATGATTCCATAGCCAATCCATTTTATTCTTTTGGGCGTTCCTTTTACATTCATATCCGTTAATTTTCCTTCAATACGCTTTTGATGTTCAGTAACATCATTGTATTCATTGTTAGGTGAAGTGATATTACCCTTCCTTTCTATTTAATCGTTTTCTTTCTTCTAAAAGCTCTTCGTATCTTTTTTCAAGACGCTGCTTGTCTTTTCCTTCTGGCGTGATAGAAAGCTCGCTAATCACTTTTGTTAATTCTAGTTGAAGCGCAAGTTTCTCGGCTTCATTTTGCTGCTGTGACGCTTTTTTGCTTTTACCCGTGTCTTCAATCGCCGCGAGCTCCGCTTTGGACTGTTTTAACGTCAAAACATGCGTCGCAAGCTTTTTAACAAAATAGCGGTCGTGCGTCACAAATAAAATCGTCCCTGGATAAGCTTTTAACACTTCTTGAAGCGCTTCTTTTGTATGAAGATCAAGATAGTTGGTCGGTTCATCTAAAAGAAGAACGTTATAGTTTCCTAAAAAGACTTTTGCTAATGCCGTTTTGACTCGTTCTCCTCCGCTTAGCATCTCTACTTTTTTATACACGTCTTCACGTTTAAAAAGTAAGCGCGATAGCACCGTACGAATAAACTGTTCAGTGTACGGGCTGTCTTCTTTAATGTTTTCTAAAATGGTTTTAGCGGGATCTAGATTTTCAAGGCGCTGATGGAAAAAGCCGAGTTTTACAGGCTTCGCAACCGTAATCCCTTCTGTTCGCTGCTCAATCATATTCAGCAGCGTAGATTTTCCGGCGCCGTTTTTGCCGACAATCGCTACTTTCGCTCCTGGCTTCACACCGCCTTTTAGGTTTTGAAACAAGATATGATTACCAGCTGATGCTGAGACTTTGTCAAAGCTTAGTACCTGCTTGCTGTGCACTTGGTGAAACTGCGATAGGTCAAAATGAATTTCTTCCATTTCTTTTGGCTTTTCTTTTTTCTCCAGCTTTTCAATTCTTGTTTCAATCGCTTTTGCGCTTCTGTCTAGCTTCGCTTTTTGTTTTCCGACCGCTCGCTTATGAAGTCTCGCTTCAGAGTTGCCCATGCGGCTCGGCGCTTTTTTAAGCGACTTTGATTTTTGGCTTTTTTCTTCAGACGCCAGTTCAAGACGCTGCTTTTCTTTTACATACTGTTCATATTCAAACTGCTGTCTTTCAACCGCGTGTTTTTTTTGCGTCACATATTCTTGATAATTGCCTTCATAACAGTGAATTTTGCCGCCTTCTACTTCCCAAATAGACGTACAAAGGCGGTTTAATAATTCTCGGTCATGTGAAATCAGCAGCAGACTGCCTGTAAAAGACTTCATTTCTTCTTCAAATTTTTCTACGCCTTTTACATCTAAGTGGCTCGTTGGCTCATCGGCTGCAAGCAGTTCCGCGCCGGATGAAAGAGCAGATGCAATTTTCTTTCTTGTTTCTTCTCCTCCGCTAAGAAAGTCCGCTTCAGTTGGCACACTCCACTGACTTTTCATCTCAGGAGAAACGTCTCCTGTAGGTTGAATATCAAGCTGTGGAATCAGTGAGGAACGGCCATATGTTTGCACAATCCCTTGATCTGGACTCATTTTCTTCATTAAAATATGAAGCAACGTCGATTTGCCTTCTCCGTTTTTCCCAACAATTCCAATTCGCTCTCCGCGATGTACTTGAAGCTTCTCCGCTTGAAACAGCAGGCGATCTCCATAGCTTTTTTCAATATTTATAGCTTCTAACAATAACATAAAAAAACCTCCCTAGGATTTCTAGAGAGGATTAGAGGTCATAATTAGGCATACGCAAATATGCACCCTTTTATAGAGTAAAAAAAGGGAGAAATCACTTCATATAAGACATATAGAAATGGCACCTAAAAATGTACAGACTAATCCTATCTAGACAAATGTTCATTTAAAATAAAGTTTTAAAAGAATGTCTAAAAAAATAGGATTACTTATCCATTGTCTACGGTACCTTTCCTTTCTTAGTATAAAATGACTTACTTCTTACAGTGTATGATGAACATTTTTAAATGTCAATATCCATTTGGATGATATTCCCTTCTTTTCCTAAGTACAAAAAATCCTCAGCTGATCTCAGCCGAGGATTCTTTTCTTACACGTATTGATTCACTTTCCCTGTAAAATCAGGCAGCCACTCACCGTGTGCTTCAATTAAATCATCGCACATACGAATGATGTCATCCATGGATAATTCCGCATTTGTATGAGGATCTAGCATCGCTGCTTGATAGATGTGCTCTCTTTTTCTAGTGACAGCTGCTTCAATAGTTAATAATTGCGTATTAATATTCGTGCGATTTAACGCCGCAAGCTGCTCTGGTAAGTCTCCTACATAAGTCGGCATAATACCGCTTCGGTCTACAACACATGGAACTTCTACGCACGCTTTTGTCGGCAGGTTACTAATTAAGCCTCCGGTATTTAATACGTTACCCGCAAATTTAAACGGCACGTTTGTCTCCATTGCTTCAATGATTCTAGAGCCGTACTCATGTGAACGTGTATGAGTTAACTGACTGTTGTTAACCATTTCTTCTCTCATGGATTCCCAATTGCTGATTTGCTCTTCGCATCGGCGCGGATATTCATCAAGAGGGATGTTAAACTGATCAACAAGATTTGGATATTTATGTTTAATAAAGTATGGATGATATTCTGCGTTATGCTCAGACGATTCGGTAATATAATAACCGAACTTATCCATTAGCTCAAAACGCACCATATCATGATGCTTTGTTCTTTGTTTTTCTTTTGCCAGACGCTTGATTTCTGGGTATAAGTCTTGTCCATCTCTTTTTACTTCTAGCAGCCATGCCATATGGTTAATGCCTGCGATTTTCTCTTGTATTCCTTCATGATCCATTCCGAGAGAATCAAATAAATCTTTTGTACATACTTGAACACTGTGACAAAGGCCTACCGTCTTTACATTTGTATAGCGCAGCATTGCACCCGTTAGTGTTGCCATTGGATTGGTGTAATTTAAAAACAGCGCATCCGGACATACTTCTTCAATATCTTTTGCAAAATCAAACAGCACTGGAATCGTGCGCAGTGATCTGAAGATTCCTCCAATTCCTACTGTATCTCCAATCGTCTGACGCAAGCCGTATTTTTTAGGAATTTCAAAATCAATGACGGTGCTTGGTTTGTATCCGCCTACTTGAATCGCGTTAATCACATACTTTGCTCCTGTTAAAGCTTCTCTGCGGTTCAAATAGGCTTTAACCGTAATATTCACTTTGTAGTTTTCTTTTAGATTGTTTAGCATATTTTCCGAATCTCTTAAACGCTCAGCATCTATATCGTAAAGTGCAAACTCAAAGCCAGCTAAAGCAGGCACAAACATGCAGTCTCCTAAAATATTTTTTGCAAAAACTGTACTTCCCGCTCCGATAAATGTGATTTTAGACATCGTCATCTTCCTTCCTCGTATTGGTTTTATCCTTTTACAGATCCTGATGAAAGCCCTGCAATAAAGTATTTTTGTAGCACTAAAAATAAAATGGTCATTGGAAGCATCGCAATGATTGCAGCTGCTCCTACTAAGCTAAGATTATTTTGATTTTCGGCAAAAAAGCTCGCTAACGTAACGGTTAATGTATGCATTTCCTTATCTTGAAGGAAGAAAATTGCAAACTGATAGTCGTTCCAAATATAGACGCTTGCAATAATTAAAATAGACGCAGTGACAGGCTTTAGCAGCGGAAATACGATTTTAAAGAAAATCGTTAACGTGCCGGCCCCGTCGATTCTTGCTGCTTCCTCGAGCTCTTTAGAAATAGTGGAGCGAATGAAGCTCGCATATAAAAAGATCGTTAGCGGCAAAAATGCTGCGACATTATTTAAAATAGCAATTTGATACGTGTTCATCATCCCCATATTCACAACCATTTTGTACAGCGGAACTAGTGCTGTTAAAGGCGGTATTACCATCACGGCGATAAAGATAAAATAGACGTACTTATTTAGTTTCGTTTGGCGTCGCGCTAAAGGATACGCAGCCATTGATCCTAAAAAAATAAGCAGAATCGCCGAAACGAATGTAATGATAAATGTATTAACAAAAGAATTTCCTAAGTTCGCTTGCTCCCAAGCCGCTGTGAAATTTTCAAGGTGTATACTTTTTGGAAATACCCATTTTGAACTAAAATCCCCGGTTGCCTTTAAAGAAGTCGTAACTAGAATATAAAAAGGGACAATATGAACGAGCGTTATACAAAGCGCTAGAAAGGTAAAAAATCGTTTTTTCCGTTTATTTGTATAGTCCATCACGCTTCTGTCTCCTTTCGCTTAAAGTACACAAGTGCTGATAAGCTAATGACTAAGATAATGAGCGCCATGCACACACCTTGAGTTGCAGCATAGCCGGCGTCTTGTCTTCTAAAATATAAATCATACATAAAAGTAGACATTGACTGCGATGCATCTCCAGGCCCTCCTCCTGTCAGCGCAACAATGACGTCAAACAGTTTTAAACCTCCGATAATATTTAAAACGACGTTAATTGTAATCGAAGGCATAAGCAGTGGAAGCGTGATGTTTTTAAACTGCTGAAGAGCCGATGCTCCGTCAAGCTGTGCCGCCTCGTAATAATCTTTTGAAATACTTTGCAGCCCCGCTAAATAAATAATCATCGCAATTCCAACGAATTGATACGTATTGACGAACACAATAATCCAAGAGTTAAGCTCCGGAGTCCCCAAAGCATTAATCTTCTCAAAGCCTAAAAATACAAGAAGGTCATTTAAAGCGCCTCCTTGGTAGGCAAAAAAGAAGTACCAGATATACCCCATAATAATTGGGCTGATAATAACTGGAAGGTAGACAATTGTTCTTGTTACAGCTTTCATTTTAATGCTTTGATTGAGAAGCAAAGCATACAACAAGCCAATAATGTTTTGGAAAATTGTACTGCCTATTCCGTAGAGCAGCGTATTTTTTATCACAAGCCAAGTCGTTGGGTCTGCAAGCAAACGTTTATACTGCTGGAGCCCAATCCAATCGTATGTTTGTGAAAATCCATTCCAATTAGTAAAGGAAAGTCTAATTCCGTTAATAAAAGGATAGATAATAAAAACGGTGATAATTACTAAGCCGGGAAGGTACATCCACCATAAAGAAGACTCTGTTTTTAATTTTTTCTTTCGTTTTTCCGTATCTCTTACTACGGAAACCGACTCTTTCCTGACTATTTCATTCATCGTGTTCACTCCTATTTCAGCTTGTGTTGAAAAGAAGCAGAAGACTATCTCCCTGCTTCTTAGCGAACAAGGAACTTTTGCACACTATTTTATTGTTTACTGAGACGCTTGTACTCTTTTTCCATCTCTTTTGATAATTGCTTTGGCGTTAAACTTCCCGCTAGCAATTCTTGACCTGTAGAAGACATCACTGCCCACATACCGCTCGGTAAATACTTTCGGTCGAAGTATGGCTCAACTTTAATATCGCTATACTTATCGTAGTATTCAGAGTAGTAGTTTTGGGTTTTATTGTTTGTCAGAGCCGATGCTGAAGACGTTCCTTCGGCAATCTTTTTGGCAACTTCCGGCTGTGACACAAATTCAATAAATTTTTTCGCTTCTTTAAGGTGCTTAGAATCCTTCCACGCAGCAAGGGTAAAGCGCTCTCCGCCAATCCAGCTTTGCGTGCCCCCTTTATGAATAGCAGGCACCGGTACCGTTCCTACTTTTACTTCGGGATTTAATTCTGTTGCATCCGGTCCAAGAGATCCGCCCACAAATGTAAAAGCAATTTTATTTTGAGCCATTAATTCCGTTGCTTGAGATACTTTTGCGGTTAATACATCTTCATTCAGCAGCCCTTTTTTCTTCATTTCTGCCATTGTTTCCGCTAGAGGCGTATAGTTTGACCAATTGAATGTTCCTTTTTCTAACTGCTTAGCATAGTTCTTATTTTTTGCTGTAATAAGCTGAGGTGTAGCCAGCTGATCAAACACTTGAGCAATATTGCCATTTTCCCCTCCTGGAATCCATAGAGGCGCTACTTCTCCTTTGCTTTTCTTTTTTACTGTTTCTAACGCTGTTATAAATTCATCCATTGTGTTAGGAGGCTTTATTCCGTATTTTTCTAACAGCGTCGCATTATAGCTAATTCCGTCTTTTGCTTGATTTAAAGGATACGCATACACTTTGCCGCTTTTATCTTTTAAAATTTGATTTAGCGCCGGATCCAAATGCTGAACCCAATCCATATCTTTTAAATCTGCTACATACTCCCCGTAGCGAAGCTGAGACCAGCCGTGCGTATCAAATAAATCCGGCATATCATTTGCACCCATTTTCACACGAAGCATATCTTCATAGCCGTTACCCGGAAAATTTGCATCAATTTTAATATCTGGATTTTGTTTTTCAAATTCTGCAATCGCGTTTTGAAGCGCTTTTCTCTCGCCTTTATTACTCATCGTAGAAAAAAGCGTTAACGTTGTTTTCCCATTTCCGCCTGTTGCTGCTTCTTTATTTCCGCAGCCTGCTGCCACAACAGAAAAGACTAGTAATAGAACGAAAAGATACGTAAGCTTTTTCATTTATCTTTTTTCCCCCTTATACTCTATCAAGACATAAATAACTGAATATTCAGTTATTTATACATAGACAAATTCATTGCACAACGAAATAAAGTCACTTATAATTTAATCCTATACTTTTACAAAGGTTCAAAGAGTCCTAGAGATGAAAAAGCTTTTTCATTTACATACTTATCTGCCAATAAGTATGTAGTTTCTAGGGCTTTTTAACCTGCCTTTTTTATGTTTTTTTCTATTTTTCTTCCCCCTTATCACTCTTTATGTATGAATTCTTCTTTTCTATCACCCCCTTTCGAGTTATAGCTTTTAGGTTACTGCTTCTTGAGTAAAGCTCCGCAGCTTTCACGATAAATTAATTTAGTCGGCACCATGACTTTTAAAGGAACGGATCTGCCGCTTAACCGATCTACTAGCAGTTTAACAGCCTGCCTTCCCATTTCTTCGGTATATACTTTAACTGTGGTGAGCGGCGTGCTCGCAAATGCTGCGACATCCACATCATCAAAGCTTACAATCGCTACGTCTTCAGGAACCTTTATAGTTGATTGCTGCAAGGCACGCATCGCCCCTATCGCCATTGCATCACTTGCGATAAAAAATGCCTGAGGAAGATTTCCTTGCTTAATCGCTTGTGCCATCAGCTCGTAGCCTTCAGTCATTGAGTACTCCCCTATATAAACTTTCTCGGAATCAAGCAGGCCTTTTTCATGCATAACGCGTTCAAAAACTGTTTGACGCTGATCTTCAATAATAGAACTTCCATTTATATAGTGTTCTCTTTCTGTCCCTCCGATATAGCCAATTCTTTTATAACCGAGGTCAAATAAATGATTTAATGCATGTTTAGTAGCTTTCTCAAAATCAATCATGACCGAATCGTACAAATCCTCATCCGCTTTGTGATTGATAAAAACAATAGTATCTAAATGATTGCTCACTTCTTGAACCGTTTCTGGACTAACTCTTCCCACTACAATTACTCCATCAAGATCCTGCAGCAGCTCTTCTTGCTTCATGCCTTTTAGTCTAAATGACTTTACTGTAAAAATTTCTTTTTCTGCGCATTCACTCTCTATTCCATGGCGAATAGAAGAGAAAAAAGGGTCTACTAACTCTTCTTCAAGGGATTGAGCAAAAATAATACCTATCCTTGGAGCTTCTATGTCTTTTCCGTTTGCCGTTCCTTTTCGTATCTTCACAGGCGTATATTGCAGCTCCTTGGCTGCATGAAGAATGCGCTCACGGGTAACCTCAGATACAGAAAGCGTATGATCATTATTTAGTACTCTGGATACGGTTGAACTGGAAACATTAGCGTACGCCGCTATATCTTTTAAAGTTGCCATCTTTTTACCTCTCTATTATAATCTTCTATTTTTACTAAATATTTATCTCTTATATTGGAAGAATAGCACATTAATAAAACGCTTTCAATAAATAATTTTAAAATTTCAGTAAATTTATTAAAATATTCTCCAAAATTCTTCATTTCTTTTGTTAGTTTCGCCGTTAAAGTGACAAAAAAGCCGCTACCACTGCCTTGTTTTTATCAAACCGCACTAAAACTTAAGTAAACTTTTAGTAAATATTAATTTTTATAAGAATTTGTTCATATTTGATATAAAACGGTTTGTTGGGGAAAATAAAAGAAGAAATACTGATAAGGAAAGAGAGCGCATATGATTAGCAAACATTCTTATTTTCAACAATGTCTGCCTGCCCTTCAACAATTGCATAACATGAATTTCACGAAAGAACAGCTGTTGCAAAAAGACTTTTTAATCGGTCAAGAAAAGGAACTAAGCATGTACTACTCACCCCATAACGATTACATAAATCCAGACGCTCATATTATTATTGCCGGCATCACACCAGGCTGGTTTCAAATGAAAACCGCTTTTAAACAATGCGTTTCCAGCCTGTCCCATCATCATCCGCTTGAACAAGTACTGTACGAAACAAAAAAATCCGCTAGCTTTAGCGGAACGATGAGAGTAAATTTAATAGACATGTTAGATCGATGCGGCGTTCAAAAAGCGATCGATATAGACAGTGCCGCTGAGTTATTTGCTTCACAGCGAGATATGCTGCATACCACGTCCGTATTAAAGTATCCTGTGTTTTACAAAGGAAAAAACTATACGGGTCATCAGCCGCCAATTGAACGATCAGCGCTTCTTTCACACTATGCTTTTGAAGTGTTCACGCATGAATTGAGCGAAATAAAGAATCCATGTTTAATCATTCCGCTAGGAAAAGCAGTTGAAAATGTTTTAAGAAAACTTTCGCGTGAACCTTCGTTTTCTCGGCATACGTATTTATTTGGCTTTCCTCATCCATCCGGAGCAAACGGACATCGAAAACGGATATTTGAAGAACACCTAGATGAATTCACGGAAATTGTGGAGGATTGGGCTGTAAAAAGAAAGAGCTGAAACTAGTTTTGCCTCTTTCTTTTTGTAATTTAAGCCTCTTTATTTCGGGCGATATTTGATGCTTTATTACGCAGCCCTGCCCTCATAAAAATTCGTTCTGAAATAAAAGCAGCAATAAAAAATAAAGCGACTAGTCTTCCTAACGTGAACACCAATGAGCATACAGCAATTAAATGGTAGAGCGCTGAAAACATAGGTTCACGTTTTTTACTTGTTTTTTTAATTGAAACGTTCACGGCTAATTCAATTACAGCGGAAAGCAAAATGAGCAGTGCTATTACTTTACCCATCCAACTAAAATCACCAAATCGAGTAGGAATATCAAATACTGGCAGGTTAAGATCCAAATGCAGCCACCGATCTATATAGCTGAAAATAATAGATACAGCAGCTAAGAATACGCATAAAGTCCAAACCTTCACGACGACAAATCCCACCGCTATTTTTCTAATCATAAAAGAATATAGATACTCCAAATTATTTACCACTCCATTTCTCTATGTTTGTAAGAACATTAGGAACCTTATTTGCTATAATTATGTAAAAATACGCCTACACGGAGGCCAGCCTTTATGTTAACAAATTTAGACGAATATAATAACCCTCTTTTATACGATGATGAAAATGAGCAGTATACAGAAGACATTGCTTTTTTACTAACAGAAGCAGCTAACAAACGCGGAATGATCCTTGACTTAGCCTGTGGTACAGGGCGCGCAACTATTCCATTAGCACAAGCGGGACATTCACTGATTGGAGTAGATATTCATCCACCTATGCTGCAAGAAGCGCAGAAGAAAGCCGAGGCTTTGAAGCTATCTGTTAAATGGGTGGAACAAGACTGTACTAAACTCGACTTAAAAGTAAAAAGCGACTTTATTTATATCGTAGGAAATTCATTTCAGCATTTTCTAACAAATGAAGAGCAGCACGCCTTTTTAAGAAGCGTTCATACGCATTTGAACGAAGGTGGAACCTTTATTGTTGGAATACGTTTTCCTTCTATAGAAGAGCTAACGTCAACAGACGCCGAAGAGTATTGGAAAAGCTATCAAGATTCCGACACCGGATATACAACAGACGTCTACATAAACAGCCACTATGACGCCATCAAGCAAATTCAGCATAACCTCACCACTAGAAAGATAAGAGATTACGATAAAACAATCATAAAAGAAATAACAACGAAAATAGATTTACGCTACACGTTCCCGCAAGAAATGGCGCATCTTTTAACACGTAGCGGATTTATGATTACGAGCGTCTACGGAGATTGGAAAAAGAGCGCTTTGACCAACCAAAGCACCCAAATGATTTACGTTTGTAAAAAACAAAGAGTCAATTCCACTCCTTAACACGGTTTATAGCCTGTTTATTTCTAGTATTACAAAGAAGGATACACATATCACCTTAGCTTTTTCTTCTTTTGGCATCTCCTTCTTTTTCTTCTATTTCTCGTTCATTTTGCGCTTCGTGAAACTCTTCTTCTGTTTGTGCAGCAAGATAATCAAACGGCGTATAGTAATTACGGGGAAGCTTTCGATGCCACACCGTTTTAATCATAATAATCATCAACGGAATACTCACCATTAAAATAGCGGCTAAAACTAGTAGCGAAAAAATCATAAATTATTTCCTCCTGCTTTATAAACCGTTCCTCCTGGAACAACAAAACGGATACCTTACACCCATTCACTTATATTCAATCTACATTTACCGCCATCAGTATACGAGATTCATCAGTTGCAAAACCGTTTTTTTCAAAGAAACGTTCTGGTTTGCCTTGGCCTCTTTCAGTAGACACATAGACTTCTTTCACTTCTTTTTGTATAAGTAGCTCTTTAAGGAAAGATAAAAGACTCGTTCCTATGCCAGTTTGCTGAGTGCTGCTTAACACACAAATTTCATTTACATAAAACGTCTTATAGTTCGCCCACTGTTCTTCATTTCCTACTATAAATCCTATGAGTTTATTATTTTCACTGTGAGAGTAACCTATCCCTATGTAACCTGGAGTTTTACTGATATCGTATAAACGAGCATAAGCAGTGTTTATACTCCAAGGCTCATTCCACGGTGACCCACTAAAAACATTTGTATAGATGATTGCTGCTTCTTCTAATTCTTTATCGGTTAGTAAACGAACTTGACTTTTCATCATTGCTCCCCTTTTCTCAACAGGTCTCTTGAAACTCATTCATAACGTTCAATAGTTCTTTTAAATCCTCTATTATATATGAATCTGTAAAACTTCCGTCAAAGAAAGCGCCTTTTTTCCATACAGCATGCATGCCCGCGCCTCTTGCGCCAAGCACATCATTTTCTGGATGATCCCCGATGTATACACTTTCTTCAGCCGACACATCAAGCGCTTTTAATGCTCGCAAAAAGATATCTTTATGCGGTTTTTTAATGCCTTCTTGTTCGGAAACAAGTATGGTATCAAAATAGTGATCAATTCCAAGCGCCTTAATATTCATCCACTGAAAGTCCGTAAAACCATTTGTGATCATGCCTAGTAACAACCCTTTTTTCTTTAGCTCTTTTAGTACATCCTCCATATGTAAAAACGGAACGCAGTGAGCTGGAAAATAGTGAAGGTAATCATCTAGCATCTCCTCCCACGTCAGATTCGAAAGATCATATTCGTTCAAAAGCTGCTCATATACTTTATCTTTCCATACGTAGCCTTTTTGATCTAACTCAATAAATCTAGATGTGTACTCTTGCTTCGGTATGAGTGCTAGTTCTTCACTATATCTCTCGTACTGATCTTGAATAAAAAGCTTTAGTGAACTGTCTCGGTCTAATAATGTCCCATCTAAATCAAAAATGACGGCTTTAATCATGATTTTCCTCCTTTATATATAAATCATTCCAGCGATTGGTTAATTATAACATTTATAGCTAGACAGCTAACTAGATTTAATTCTTTCCTATAAAAAAGGAGACCTCTTGTTTGGACTCCTTTTTCTTATATCCTTTATTTCTTTGTACTTGAATTAATAGATGTATCTATAAAATCATTCACATATTTGCTTATTTCTCTGTACTTCGTCCAGTGTAAATAGTGATGACCTTGTAAAACAACTAGTTTTTGCGACGATACGTGACTTAATTGATTTTGGTAAAACGTAATATTTGATTTTCCTTCTTTTGCTTCTTTATCTATTTTTCTAGTAAAAATCATTACGAGCATTTTTGAAGGAAACGACATATCGAGAGTTTTATTTATATTGTTGTTCAGCTCTTTTGCTTCATCAATGACGTTTTTGTTGTAGCCTTTCCAGCTGGAGATTGCTTTTGTCATTTTTAAATTTTTTGCTGTATACGTTCCTTCTTCGGCTAGCGGTAGATACTGATTAGGACTAGTAAGCAGGGCTAAGCGCGCAAGTCCACTTGGCGCTAAAACACTCATCAAACTTGGTATATTCGGCGTTTCTTCTTTAAAATAATCCGGCGCTTTTGGCAACGTAGGGTCTATTCCAATAATTGCTTTTACTTCATCTGGATATTTATTAGCGTAATACATGCTGTACACGCCAGAAACTGAATGCGGCATTAATATATACGGACCCTTTATATTCGATTTTTGCAAAGCTTCTCTCATTTCGCTTACACTATTTTCTACCGTACGTTTTTTATTCGTAGTGTCACTCCATCCGTATCCAAATGGTTCTACTACCACAACTTTATTATCCTTCGACAGTTCATTTACTAAAGGTTCAAAATCCAGTGCAGGCGCAGTCGTTCCTAGGCCGGTTAGTAGTACAATCGTATTTTCCCCTTTACCTTTTGTATATACATGAATATCTCTGCCATTAACCTCTACTAATTGACCAATAGGCGGGTACTTTTTCTTTTCCACTGCCGTCATTACTTGATTCGTTACACTCCATATGATGCATACCCCCAATATAGCTACTATCACGTTTCGTAGAATCCTCAAGAACCTAAACTTTTTTTGCACGTTTACTTCTCCTTTCCGTAAGTAGCAGTTAGTAAGCTGACGAGAATGCTAGCGAATCTTTGTAACTGCTTACTTACTATGACGCTTTAGAAAATGTTTAGTTCTATTTCCTATATAAAATTTAAAAGAATGATAGCAGCTTACTTCAGCACTAAACGAAAAAAAGGCCTCTTCTTATGGAAGAGACCTTTTACTATTTATTAAAAAGAGAACAATAAAAACTGTAACTTCTTCACTTGATGCCTAAGCGTATAACTGACGCTACGTTTTTAGCCGTTCTTTCAATGTTTTCACTCGCTTTTTCCAGCGCTTCTGACAGATCGACCGCTCCGGGCACGACGCTGAATAACGCAGAAATACCATGTTCATATACAGCTTCGCTTCCCGTTCCAATGCTCCCTGCTATCGCTATCACCGGAACGCTATGCTTTTTTGCTGTTTTGGCTACGCCAATGGGTGTTTTTCCGTAAATGGTTTGTCCATCTATTTTTCCTTCACCGGTAATGACAAGATCGGCATTTTTAATATAGCTTTCTAGCTGAGTTGCTTTAATGACGATGTCTACACCTGGCTTTAACTCCGCAGATAAAAATGCCAGCAGGCCGCCTCCTAGTCCTCCTGCCGCTCCGGCACCAGGAATACTTTGAATATGAATACCCATTTCTTTTCCAACAATCGCTGCGTAATGAGCTAAATTACGGTCAAGCTGTTTAACCATATCAGGAGTCGCACCTTTTTGAGGACCAAACACAGCGGATGCTCCGGTTTCACCCGTTAACGGATTGTCTACGTCGCACGCCACTTCTACTTTGACTTCAGCAAGCCGAGAATCCAAGTTTGTCAGATCGATAGAGGCTAACTGAGCTAAACTGCCTCCTCCTTCTTTTATTTCTGCTCCGTTAGCATCAAGAAGCTTTGCCCCTAAAGCTTTTGCCATACCGGTTCCTCCATCATTTGTAGCACTTCCTCCAATGCCAATGATGATATGCTTTACTTTGTGATCTAACGCTTTAAGAATGAGCTCGCCGGTTCCTCGCGTTGTTGTGATAAGCGGGTTTCGTTTATCGACAGGGACATGATGAAGACCTGAAGCGGCTGCCATTTCAATAACAGCCGTGTTGCCGTCTCCAAGAATTCCGTAAAAAGCTTCAACCTCTTTACCTAAAGGTCCGGTTACTCGCGCTTGTATAATATCTCCACCCGTTGCGTCTACAAGCGACTGAACAGTTCCTTCTCCTCCATCTGCCATAGGTACTTTACTAATCTCCGCGTCTGGAAAATGAGATTTTATTCCTTTTTCAACCGCTTCACAAACATGCAGAGCCGTTAAGCTTTCTTTAAATGAATCCGGTGCAATCACAATTTTCATAGAAACACTCCTTTTTGTTTTTACCCGTATAGCTTTAATACACCAAATATAAGCGTGGATACAATTGCCATAATGAGTCCAATCAGCGATTCATAAGGGATTAATTTTAAACGTTCTTTTATTTTCATATTTACACTTCCGCCCGTTGCGTGGAAAAAGCTTCCGTGCGGAAGGTGATCAAGTACGGTCGCTCCGGCATGAACCATAGCAGCTCCGGCTAAAGCAGAAACGCCTAGCTCTAAAATCGTCGATCCAAAAACTTGGCTTGCGACTGCTGTTCCTGCCGTTGTCGAAGCCGTTGCGGCTGACATAAAAATACCTGAAACCGGTGCTAAAACATAAGCAGGCAACCCAATGGCAGACAAGCCTTGAATGATCACGTCTTTTAGCTGAGAGTTAGCAATGATTCCTGCTAATGTCCCCGTTCCAAGCAGCATAATGGCTACACCTGACATTTTCCCTAACCCTGAAATAGCGTATGTATTAAGCTGTTTTCCTTTTTTCATCACAATGGCACCAACAATCCCTCCTGCAGGAAGAGCAACCATCGGATCAACATTAAGATCAAAAAGCGGACGCAGCGCCAGCAGCACGATGGTAACAATAGGTGCTATGATAGCCGTTAAAAACAGCGGTAAGCTGCTTGCATCCACTGTATCTATTTCTTCAGCTTGAACCATTGTTCCTTTTTTCACTAATCGTTTGGCTACTACATAAGTAGCTGCTACGCCGAATATAGCGGGAATGATTCCTGCAGCCATCACGGATGTAAGCGGAATATTAAATGCATCTGAAGCAGCAATGGCGTTAGGATTAGGAGACATTAAATTTCCTGCCTTTCCTCCTCCAATCATCGCTAATAAAATAGCTGGCTTTGACATACCCGTACGTTTCGCAATCGCTAAAGCAATAGGGGCTACTGTGATCACAGCCACATCAACAAACACGCCTACTGTGGTTAGAATAAGTGTGGCTAGCGCTAGAGCTAAAAGTGCTTTTGTTTCCCCGAGTTTTTTCACAATGGTTTCTGCTATAACCGCTGCAGCACCTGATTCTATTAATACGCCGGCTAATACCCCAGCTGCAAGAATCCGCAGCACTGCAGGAATGATGCCTTGCGCTCCTTCAATCATTAAAGTAACGGTATCAGCAATATTAACTCCGCCAATCAGTCCTCCTATTAAAGCTCCGGCTATCATTCCATATGCAGGAGCCACTTTCTTTAGAATTAATATAATGGCAATTACTAATGCACAAATCGCGCCTAATGCGCTTACTTGAACGTCCATAAAGCATCCCCTTTCTTATTTCTTCTATCCCCAGTGCTAATTGTAAGCGCTACCTTTAATTCTTTCATTAGTCACTTCAACAAAAAGAGACCTTGCTATCGCAAGATCTTTTATGCACGTGCACAATTATGAAATTTTAGATAGCAGTAGCGCTACATACAGTTCGAGAAGGTCTTTTACTTTCCTTGGATCTTTTCCCGTAATATCTTGAATTTTATCTAGACGGTAGCTTAGCGTATTCCGATGAATAAAAAGCTTTTTAGCTGCCGTGCTTCCTTCGCCATTTTCTTCTATGTAGATCGTTAACGTTTCGATAAGCTCTTTTTTCTTATCATATTCCTTAAGCTTTTCATAGTATTGCAACAGATCATGATTTTCTTGAAAACCGGCGCGTTGACGTAACAGTACGGGAATTTGATAATCCGAATAGCAGTAGAAATCAGCTTCTGGATGAAGCTTTGAACCAACCGAAAGCGTATCTTTCGCCTGCTGATACGATGTATGAAGGCCTTTAAAATCAGCTTGAACAGATCCTGCAGATAATTTATAAAGGCAATCAGACGCACGAAGCTGCTTTTCCAGCTGTTCAGCATAGCTGCTAGCGCTGCCGGCTTCTATAGATTTTAATAGAACCACTCCGTCTGGAAGCATAGCGTATAGATCATTATTAGCTATGTATTTCTTTACAACCTTCATAACTTCATGGCGATTTTCAGCTTTAATAATTAGTGCCATTCTTGGAAGGTATAAGTTAATATTAAACCGATTCGCTCGTTCAAAAAATAAGGAATCCAGCGGCTCTTCTTGTTGAAGAAGCTGATGAACCAGCTCTTCTTTTAATCGTTCATCCCACTGAATTTCCTCTATTAAAATCATTTCTTGAAAAATCATTTCAGCAGCCATACGCACGAGCTTTCCGTAATTACGAATCTGCTCTGGCAGTCCTGTTAATCCCACGACTCCAACAATTTCTCCGTTAAAGAAAATAGGCAAATTCACGCCCGGTTTGGCTCCGCGCAGCGTGTCAGCCTCCTGCTGAGTAATTTCGTAAGAACTGCCGCTTTTTAATACCATTAGCGCTCCTTCGTGAATTTGGTCCATTCGCTTTTTGTCACCAGAACCAATAATGACTCCTTTTTCGTTCATCACGTTAATGTTGCAATCAATAATCTCCATTGTTCTATACACAATTTTCTGAGCTAATTCTTTTGTTACGTATCTCAAGCCTGCTCCTCTCTTTCTTTACATTCCCATCTTTTTAGTTTCTTTATTAAAGTAGAATGATCGATACCTAATTCTTTCGCTGCCTGCCGGAGTGATGGACAATGTTGAATAGTCTCTTTAACGAGTCGCTGTTCAAACTGCTCCACTTTCTTTTTTAGAGGTAAATAATCACATTTTTCATCTTCATGATAAGTATGAAAAGGTAAATGATGGGCTTCGATTGTTTCTCCAGGAATAGACACAATCATATTCTCCACCATATTTCGAAGCTCTCTTACATTTCCTGGCCATTGGTAAGCTTCTAATACTTGCTTCGCTTTATTTGATATGCGCTTTTGGACGTAATACAAGCTGCAAAAGTAGGAAACATAATGATCAACCAGTAAACTGATATCCTCTTTACGTTGAGATAGAGGCGGAAGGCTGATTTCGACTACCTTTAAACGGTAGTATAAATCTTCACGAAACCTCCCCTTTTTAATAAGCTCTCCTAGATGTTGATTTGTTGCCGAAATGATTCGTATATCGATACTTTTTGTTTTAGTTCCTCCAATTTTCTGTACCTGCTTTTCCTGTAACACTCGAAGCAGTTTCACTTGCAAGGAAATCGGCATTTCACCAATTTCATCAAGCATCAAGGTTCCGCCATCAGCGAGTTCTAACAGTCCTATTTTCCCTTCTGTTCGAGCGCCAGTAAAAGCTCCCTTTTCATAGCCGAACAACTCCGATTCTAGCAACGGCTCAGGAATGGCTCCGCAGTTCACTTTAATAAATGGCTGATTGTTTCTATCGCTTGAATCGTGAATAAGGTTAGCGACTACTTCTTTTCCGGATCCTGAGGGACCTGATAGAAGAATACTTGTAGGAAACGGAGCTACTCGTTTGGCTTGCTGATAAACCAAGTTCATCCTATTGCTTTGAAACACTAGGGGCTGTTCCGAGCCATTCACTTTCACAGCGTATTTATTTGCATTCATATGCGAAAACTCTTTTACCTTTAACAGCTCTTTTTTAACTGCGTTTAACTGTGTAATATCCTGTACAGTGGTCACAACGAGCTCTATTTCACCTTGTTTGTTAAACACTGGATTTCCTGTTACCATAACGTCTCTTTCGCTTGAAATGGTTTGCATAATAGAGCGCTGCTGTTTTTCTACTAACACAAGTAGGGAAACAGATTGATCAATATATCCTTCATCGATAACGGTTTGCATATGCTTTCCTAATACGTCTCGTTTATTTGTTCCCGTGATTTTTTCATAAGCTTCATTTACATATATCGTTATTCCCTTTTTATTTACTACATATATTCCGTCCGTAGAGAATTCAATGATGGCCTGTAACGTTTCGTTCGTCAAATCTTTTTTCCCTTTAAAAGAAGTCATTGTTTCGCATTCCTTTCTTATGGTGAATTCCCGCCAACATATGTTGAAACTTTTCACCACTAACCATTCAATGCACAATAGCCTTTTTCCTTCTAAAAGCGGTGAATTTTTTCAGCACTTGGTTATAAGAACCGAGGAAAACGGCGCTAATATTTACTTTTCAAATACTGGCATAAAAATTGCAGTTTAGTATGTTGAAAGAATAGGAAAGAGTCTATCCATTTTAAAAAGGATTATTCTCTCCAGCATATAGGGTAAATGTAGTATAAAGCTATTTTGAAAGCGCAAACAAAAATCCAACTACGTTTAGGAGGCTATTATATGTGTAATATTATCAAACCTAACCCAAAGCTTTATGTGATGGACAACGGCTCGATGCAAATGGATAAAAACTGGATGCTTGCAATGCATAACCCAGCAACTGTTAAGAACCCTCAGGCACCTACGGAATTTGTAGAGTTTCCAATTTATACTGTATTAATTGATCATCCTGAAGGGAAAATTCTGTTTGATACAGCCTGCAACCCTGAATCAATGGGACCACAAGGGCGTTGGACTGAAACAACTCAACAAATGTTTCCTTACTCCGCTACAGAAGAATGTTATTTACCAAATCGATTAGAACAATTAGGGGTTGACCCTAAAGAAATTAAATTTGTTGTTGCCTCCCACCTTCATCTTGATCATGCCGGCTGCTTAGAATTGTTCACTAACGCCACTGTTATCGTTCATGAAGATGAGTTAAACGGCACTCTTCAGTCTTATGCACGCAATCAAAAAGAAGGTGCTTACATTTGGGCTGACATTGACGCCTGGATAAAAAATGACCTTCGTTGGAAAACGATTAAACGAAACGAAGATACCATCAAACTGGCAGAAGGAATTAATGTCTTGAATTTTGGAAGCGGACATGCTTGGGGTATGCTTGGTCTTCATGTTCATTTGCCTGAAACAGGTGGCATTATCTTAGCATCCGATACAATCTATACAGCTGAGAGCTATGGTCCTCCTGTTAAACCACCCGGTATTATCTATGACTCTCTTGGATATGCAAACACGGTTGAACGTATACGCCGTCTAGCCTACGAAACTAATTCGCAAGTTTGGTTTGGTCACGATGCAAATCAATTTCAGCAGTTCCGCAAATCTACTGAAGGTTATTACGAATGAAATCAAGCAGCTGCTTAATATAAAAAAATTTTCTATAAATCGGAGGGCAAACAAATGACCATTTCAAAACTAGTTTTCACCCCTCTCAGCTACACAGGATGGGGATCACTTCAGCAACTGCTTCCGGAAGTAAAAAAATATGACCCTGCTCATATTTTAATCGTCACAGATCCAGTGTTAAAAGACATTGGACTTGTAGATAAAGTGAGTGCTCCTCTTATCCAAAATGGATACGAAGTAGATGTATATGCAGATACGGCACCAGAGCCGCCCTTAGCGCTTGGTGAAAAACTCGTATCTTACGCAAAAAGCCGAAAATTTGATTTAGTCATTGGAGTTGGCGGCGGCAGCGCGTTAGATTTAGCAAAACTTACGGCCGTTTTAGCCGTTCATGACGGAGCTGTAGAAGAATATTTGAACTTAACTGGCACGAAACAAATTACGGAAAAAGGGCTTCCAAAAATTTTAATTCCCACGACCTCCGGCACGGGCTCAGAAGTAACGAATATTTCTGTATTATCTCTTGAAAGCAGCAAAGACGTTGTGACCCACGATCATTTGCTTGCGGACGCCGCCATTGTAGATCCCGAGCTTACGCTGAGCGTTCCTTCTAAAGTAACAGCGGCTACAGGGATTGATGCATTAACTCATGCCGTTGAGGCTTATGTATCGGTAAATGCAAATCCAGCAACGGACGCCTTAGCCCTACAGGCTATACGCATGATCAGCTCTTCTTTAAGAGCAGCTGTAGAAGATGGCGAAGATAAAGAAGCGCGAACTCAGATGAGCTACGGAAGCTATTTAGCAGGTCTTGCTTTTTTTAACGCCGGTGTTGCTGGGGTTCATGCACTTGCATATCCGTTAGGCGGACAGTTTCATATTTCTCACGGTGAATCAAACGCCGTACTGCTTCCATACGTTATGGGCTATATCCGCAGCAGCTGCGTGACAAAGATGCGGGATATTTTTGAAGCACTAGGCGGAAACGCTACTTCTTTATCAGAAGAGAAAGCTTCTTATCAGTGTGTAAAACAACTGCAGTCACTTGTTAAAGACGTCGGCATTCCTCAAACCCTTCGCGGATTTGATATTCCAGAAAGTGCCCTTCAAAGGCTGACAGAAGATGGCGTCCAGCAAAAACGAATTCTTGCTCGCAGTCCTTTACCTCTTCATGAAAAAGACATACGAGCCATTTACCAATCGGCTTATGATGGAGCTATAGTGGAACCTGTGCACTAAAAAACTCCCCCTTACCTAAGGGGGAGTTCTATTTATGCTGCTTTGGCCGTTGTACCAAAACGATTTTCTTTTGGATCGCTAGGCTGGCAGAATAACACAATTAGCCAAATACCGCCGATAAGTGGAACCAATGTAATAAGCTGCCACCATCCGCTTTTTCCCGTATCGTGGAGTCTTCTTGCTCCTACCGCTAACGATGGGACTGCAACCAATAACGAATAGATAACCGGCAGAAAAAGAGGCTTATCAATAACGAACTGAAGGAACGAAAGAATACACGAAATAACAAAGTTAACTAACACAAACATCCAGTATTCAGTTCGGCTTGCTCGACCAGAAAATACCCCGTAATTTTTTAACACCTTTATGTACCATTTCATCTGCAACATCCTCCTTTTTTATCATATAATTGTAAATTTATAGTTTATATATCCTTTTTATTCAAAAAACAAACCGTTAAACGAACAAATAACGACATTTTTATCCAAAAGAAAAAACTTCTTTTAAAAAAAGAAGTTTTCTTGATGTATTATGATCTTTCTATTTAATCAAATCATTTCGGTCTTCCATACTTGGCGGTTCCTCAAGCCATCCGTTTTTGGCCATGATTTTTCCCCCGTCTTGCCCGTATGTTAAAATGTCTTTGGCCGTACTGACAAGAGTAAGGGGAAGATCTCCACGCAAACTAAACGCAGTGCCTAAAGCGTTGCTCCCCAGCCCGAAACTGCAGAATAAACTCACGCAGTACATCATTAGTTTATCTGAAAAAGGTGCTACTTTTGACTCGGTCGCTTTCGCACCCCACGTCGCAGGCGTCTGAATATCACTTTCCAGAAGAATTTTACTATAATCACTTACAACTTTTTTAGCCAGCTCTTTTCCTTTTACAAAATACTTCTTCACTTCAGGTTCATTTGCTACTTGAGCAAACCCTGTGATCATTTGCATGCCCAAAATGTTGCTTTCAATTGCATAATAAATATGTGCTACCTCTACAGTATTTAATGCCCGTTTACTCGAAAACAAATGGATTCCATTCATATAATCTGTGCCTTCAGCAAACTTCGCTGTTTTAGGTACTGAAACAGCTGGAGGTCTTGGAAGCACGTTTTTTTCCTGAAGATAATCTACACATTTGTCATAGCCACTTTGCGTGAAAGCGGTAAGCTCTTTATATAGTGAAATCATGTCTTTTCTGTAGGACATGGTTAAATGAAGCGTATGTAGCCCCATGCTAATTTCTTTTAAAAGGCGAAGAAACATAATATCAAACATCTTATCATAAAGCTTAGGAACACCGACATTTACGTCTTTTTCTGTGTATCCTACCGGTATGGCTGCCCCTTCATTTTTTAGAATCGTTTTGATATCTTCAATATAGTTCACCACTTGCATATGCGTATCTTGCATAATTTCTTTTGCCCCGTCATCTTCTGCGTGCGCAATAAAATATTCTAAAATTCTTCGGATCATTGTCTTTTGCTGATAGGTCATCCAAAGAGTAGCAATTTCACTTGAACTTAAGGGTATTTCTTGACTCATACACTAAACCTCCTGCTAGGGATACATAGAGCTCTATTTATTCAAAAGTCGGCATCTGTACAAGTGAAGATTGTATTCTACTTTAACGTTCATTCACGTAATCAGATACAAAACTCTGTCTCTTCCTCAATTAATTCTGCTTCATTTACTATGCGCAAACTGGAAGAATTCTATGTATTTCCCCTTGCTTTTAAATGGAGGAAACAAAAAAAGCCCCTTTCCATTCAAGGCGCTTTTTCAAAGAAAACGGTTTTATTCCGTCGTATCAGAAATTCTTTTGTAACTTCCGCACTTTTTTAGATATTGAATAATATCTTGATCTTTTACACGCTGGATAGCTGTTCCGAACAGTTCTGCTGCTACCTGCATGCGTTCATGTTTATGTTCAATGGTCATAATATATCGAAGCGCATCCACAACCGGTGCATTGTGACGTGTACGACGAGTTATGTACTCGTGAATGGCTTCATTTAACCCTTCCGATTCCGCTTGTTGAAACTCAGGTTTTCTTACTGCTTGACTATATACCACTTTTTTGCCACTCCTTCTTCTCATTTTTAATCATTTTTTATCTCTCTTTTATTTCCAGTTCCCTAACAAAAAGGAAACAAAACATGCAATCTTAACTTTTTTTATAAAAAAACAATTATTTTTCATAAAGCTCTAACAAGCGTTTGTGTATCCAAATAGCGGCTTGTAAACCTTCTCCCATCGCTACTGTCACTTGTTCAGAATGAGCCACAATGTCTCCTGCTGCCCACACACTTGAAACATTTGTTTCTTTTGTACGCGGATTTACGATAATGTGCTGATTTTCTAGAAGTTCTACTCCCAGCTCATGCGCTAATTCTGTTCGAACTTTATTTCCTCCGAACGCTAAAAAACCTCTTTCTCCATAAATAAATTCATTGTTTTCGAGGATGACTCCTTTTAACATTTCTGCTTCAGTTATGACTTTTTTTATTGCCCCTTCTTTATAGGTAATTCCCTTTTGCATCAAAGTATCTGCTAAAGATCCAATCTCTTTTTTGTCATGATTAATGTACGTAATGTCATTTGTCCAATATGTTAACGTAAGAGATAAACTGGCTCCTGTTTTTCCCGACCCTAGTACTAATACCCTTCTATTATTTACTTCGTACCCATCGCAGTCGGGACATACATATACCGTTTTTCCCATACAGTGATGTAGCTCTTGCTGAAGTTCAGAAGGAATCCGGTCTACGACTCCGGTCGCAAACAATAAAGTAGCTGCTTCGTAATTAGCAGATTTTGTGATGACGTTAAACCCTTCTATTTCTTTTTGACACTGTATGACACGATCTTCTGTAAATTGAATGCCGTAGCTTGTTGCTTGCTGCCTTCCCATTTCTCTTAGAGTTTGCCCGCTTATTCCCTCAGGCCATCCCAATATATTTTGATAATTTTTGCAGAGATTGGAACGTCCATCGTTTGAATCAATAACCAATACACTGCGCTTATATCTTCCAAGCTGAATAGCGGCTTGAAGTCCTGCAATTCCTCCACCTATAATGACGCAGTCATACTTGTCTGCCACAGCACATCACCCCAGCTTTTACTATTTTCTAAACGAAAGCTTCAGTTTTTCATTATCTGTTTTTCTATTATTTTTATACGCTTTATTGTCTTTATTTTTTGAAGTCATTCTACATACAAAAAACCGCCTCGGCAGCTGGCCTGCCTAGAGACGGTTTTTTATAAAATGAAAAAGACGCTATTACTCATTTTTCTTTCCTGCTTCTTTTTCATTAATTTTAGTAATCAAATCTTCTTTATATACTTCACTATCTTTCCCGTAGCGTAGACGACTATGACAGTTGGGACATAGTGCCGCAGCGTCCTTTGGTTTAGCGAGTCCGCTCTCTGAAAGCTTTGAAAGATAGTACATTTGCAAAAAGGAGCTTCCATCTTTTGCGATAAACGGCGCGCTTTCTCCGCAGGCTTCACAAATACCCGCTGCGCGTTTGTGAACATATTGTCCAAGAGCTGCCGTTTGTTCATAAATACTTGTCTTTTTTTCTTTCCCTAACGCCATATGACGAAGCTGTTCAGTTGAATAAGCTGAAACATCCAGCTGTGCTGCTTTTTCCTCAATCACGGAATTTCGTTCAAGTTCAAAAATAATGGCTTCACGCAGCTCTCCGTCTGAATCCCACATAATTTCTAATTGATGATTGATATACGTCACTTCATCAACAAACTCGACCACTCCTGGCTCCACGTAGTGAAACAAATAAACGGCTTTTCCTGATAAAAAATGTTCACGAAGCGCTTTATTGCCTTTAATGAGCTGCATCGATCCTCTTTGGCCTTCCCCCGTATAGAAAAAAGCGGTTTTATCTTTGTTCCATCCGTGCCCTGTACCGTATTCACTTCCGCTTTCTTTTGTAAAAATAAAAATATATGGATGCGCTTTTGGCGTTGATATTTCGCTTTGTTCCTGTCCTTTATAAAGCTTATGAATTTGTTTTCTGCGATAACGATGTCCTTTTTGAAAGAAATCTCCGCGCTGTAAATCCGTAATCAATGAATGGCCTCCTACTGCGGTCCTGCTTTTATAGTACTTATAGCTCTACTATACACTAATTTTTGTTTTCTTTGCAGATCGTTTCTTCTATCTATTGGATTTATATCATGCAAAAAAAGCAGCTGTATGGACAGCTGCTTTTTTGCTATAGTCAATTTTGCACCGTGTAGTCTTCTCCTAGCCATTTTGTGCTGAGTTTTTTTAACGTCCCGTCTTTTTTCAGCTTTTTAATCGCTTGGTCAACTTCCGACTTTAACTTTTCGTCTTTTTTGTTAAACATAAAATACACTTTTGAATTAATCACAATATCTCCAACCGTTTTTTGCTGAAATTTTAGCGCTTGATTGCTAAAATCGATGGAAAATGGTGTCGCAAGCGTAGCATCTGCTCGGCCTGTTTTTAATTGAGTGGTAGCATCATCCGCACCTTGACCGGCGTAAACTACATCGATTTTATTGCCGTGTTTTTGATTGTATTTGTCTAGATAGACAGCCGCATTGCTTGTAGCTCCTACAATCATTTTTTTCCCTTCTAAATCTTTTAATGAATGAATATCATTTCGAGTTTTAGGAACTGTTACATAAAGCGGAGAATAATTATATGTTTCATCATTAAATAAAAACTTTTTCTTTCGCTCAGCGTTCTGAGCCATGTTATGAGCAATCATATCAATTTTATTACTTTCTAAGCTAAGAAGCAGATTGGAAAATTCCATCGTTTTAAATTCAAATTTATAATCCTTTAACTCTTTGTCGATCGCTCTTACTACTTCTACATCATAACCGGTCAGTTTGCCTTTATCATCAATAAAGCAAATGTTAGGAAACTGAGTGCCCGTTCCAACAACAATCGTTTGAACATCTTTTTCTTTCTTTTCTCCCGCACTTGAAGATGCGTTTGTTCCGCATCCTGCCACGCTCACAGCTACTACAATTGAAAGTAAAAACAGCCAATATTTTTTCATACGTTCCTCCCCTGAATCCCTCTATTATGTAATAAAAAGAGGCTCTTGATAAAGCATCTGCTTCATCAAGAGCCTCTGGTTAACCAGTGGGCTTACTTCGTGTAAGATTATTCACATCATAATACTAGTTAACCGATAAATCAAGTAGGTTTTAGAAAAAAGATTATCTTGACAGCTCAGTGTCTACCGCTTAAGATACAACTAACAAAACAATGAAACTGCATATCTACCAGTCAACTGGAGGCAAATGGACACGGCAATGCGTGTACGTTTGCTTTTTTTATTGTCGTCCAGCATTTTATCTTTTGGAGGTAAAACGTATGAAATTTGCTTTATTTAGTCTTATTCAAAATATCCCGAACCCGGTTACTGGAGAAACATTAACTGCTCAAGAAAAGTTTCAGCATGTGTTAAATCAAGCAGTGCTGGCAGAAAAATTAGGTTTTGATGCTTACGGAGTCGGCGAAAGACACGGAGCTCCCTTTTTGTCTTCTTCTCCTCCCGTTGTTTTAAGTGCAATCGCTGCTAAAACGTCGCACATTCGTCTTCTTACTACCGTTACCGTTCTAAGCATTTTAGATCCTGTACGAGTAGCTGAAGATTATGCAACGCTTGATCACCTATCGGGTGGACGCCTTGAACTGATTATCGGAAAAGGCAATGATCCGCGTCATTATCCGCTTTTTGGCATTACGGAAGAAGAACAATGGGAATCTCTTGCTGAAAGATATACTCTTTTGAAACAGCTTTGGACAGAAGAAAATGTCACGTGGAGCGGCCGTTATCGTCCGCCTTTAACTAACGTTACGACTCAGCCTCGACCGTTTCAGCCTTCTATTCCCGTTTGGCATGGAAGCGCGTCAAGCCCGCTGTCTACAGAACTTGCGGCTAAATACGGAGAGCCTCTATTTTCATCTAACTCCTTTCACCCTCAAGCTAAATATAAAGCGCTGATTGACCATTACCGCGAACGTTTCGCTTATTATGGTCATGACCCAAGCAAGGCTATCGTCGGTTCAGGGGCAAGCAGCCTATATATTTCTGATACAACGGAAGAAGCGATTCGCCGCTATCGTCCATACTATAACGCATTTAGCAATACAGAAGCAGCGAAGCATAATCAATCGCCATTCACGTCACTAGAAGACATTGTTCAACACGGCCCTGCTTTAGTAGGAAGCCCAGAGCAAATCATTGAAAAAATAATAGACTATCACCATGCTTATGGAAACGAAGTGCTGAGCATCAGCGTAGACGGTCTAAGCGAAGCAGAGCAGCGCGAACAGCTAGAGCGCTTTGCAAGTGATATTGCACCTGTTCTTCGAAAAGAAATTCCCGGCAGCGTGTGGGAAAATGAAAAAAGAGGCCAAGGCCAAGATATAACGAAATGAATCCAACCTAAAGACGAACAAATGAGATAAATGAGCTGAACCGCTTATGACACCGCCGTTGATTTCCGTGCAAGGCTTCGCTTTCCGCGGGCGGCGCTAGAAGAACCTATACACATAAAATTCACGTTCACCATCACACTATGAAAAAATCCGAACTAATTGGATTCTCTATCAAGAATCTCAATTAGTTCGGATTTCCCTTCAACTAAATTACTTTTGTCCCAACCTCTTTTTAATTAGAAACAATTCGCACGTTTAGTTTACTAACTTTTTAAACTAATAAACTACTCTGGTTAAGAAGCCTGCGTGTCTGTGTCGTAAATATTGGCCGTTACTTCGCTTCTTTGACAAAGTAAGATGAGCAGCCAAATGCCTCCGATAACTGGAACAAAGTTAATTAAATACCACCAGCCGCTTCTTCCTGTATCATGCAGTCGGCGAACAGTAACTGCAAGTGAAGGCAGAATCATTGCTGCTCCGTAAAGTAATACTAAAATAACTCCAAATACTGCAAGTGAATCGATAAAAACCAAGATATATGGAATGATCATAAAGATATAAGCAAATAATGTAAACAGCCAATACTCCGTACGCGTTGCTCTTCCTTGAAACGTCGCATAATTTTTTAACGCTTTTATATACCAGTACATTTTTAAACCCTCTCTTTGTTTATTAAATTAAACTACCTAACCGTTTAAGTCCTACGCAACTTTATTAGGTACATCAAAACGATTTAACTGCGACTCACTTCGTAGACAAAGAAGAATTAATAGAAAAATACTTCCGGCAATCGGAATAATAGTAATGAGCTGCCACCACCCGCTTCTTCCTATGTCATGCAGTCGACGTGCCGTCACAGCAAGAGATGGAATGAAGACTGCAACAAGATAAACTATACGCAAAAACGGAGGCATATCTGTTATAAGTTCAATAACTGAAAGCACACACCATATAATAAAATTAAATAAGACAAACATCCAATACTCTTTACGTGTTGCTCTTCCTCGAAACGTTGCATAATTTTTTAGCACATGTAAATACCATTTCATACAAAAACCTCCTTTTTAAACCGAATTTTGTAAGACAAGCTTACTAGCAGTAATTACCTTAGCATACAAAAAATTATTTTTATATCCTATTTTTTTAAAAAATCCCAAATGGTAATATAGATATAGGGGAGAGATGGATAATAGTTAGTAATAAATACCCAAAATTTTTAGACTGAAAACCATTTTATACCTATAATTACTTTTAATTAATAAAATGTTCTTTTATAACAAAAAAACTGCCGTGTCAATAAACACGGCAGACGCTATCTTTACTTATGTTCGGTAAAAGTAAGGTCCACATGAACTTTCATGCGTGATCACATAAGTCCACGTAAAATCTTTATCCACCACATATAAATCTTCTAAATACATATTTGTATTTCCACTCAAATCAGCGTTTGTTAATTGCCTACACTTAGATAGCTTCAGCACTTCTTCCTCATGCTCAAAAAACAAATAACAGTCGTACTTTGCTTGCTGCTCAAAAGCTTGAACCGCTTGTTCTCCTTGCAAGCAAGGAAGCTTTTCATAGCTAAACGCATGCCACAAAAATTCATCCATATAAATTTTCTTTTTTTGCGATGCGCTTAAAGCATCTGCAAATTCATGTTCCCACTGCTTTCGGAAGAGCTCACCTTGATTCGGTAATTTTTTAACAAACATTCCTTTTTTCTTTAACGCATCTTTCATTTTCACTGTGCTTTCTCATCCTTTATTCTGTATTCATTTCTTTTTATCGGCTTCTTAGCTTATTTGTCCATTAGTACCTATGCGTTAGATTCCTTGTTTTTTGACTAAACTTATTTTATAAAACGCCGGCTTTAACGTGCACAAAAACAGTACAACCGTACTTAAAAGCATAACCAGGCTTCCACCAATTACAGCTCCTTGAATTGAAACAATGTGTGCAGCCATTCCGCATAGGAAGGTCATCATAATAATTAGCAGTGACTCAAGCAGTCCATAGATACTTCCTACTCTCCCCATCATGTCAACGGGAATGCTGTTTTGATAAAAGGTTTGAAAACCAGCACTTGCAAAAGCTAACGCAAAGGATAAGCTAAAAAATCCCGCTCCAATAGTTTGAAAAGAAGACGAACACGCATACAGCAAATAGCCAAGCGATACTCCTACACTGCCGGCGCCTATGAGAAAGTTCGTCGACAGCTTCTGAGCAAACAGTGTATTCACAACTGCGCCAATCATAATGCCAGCACCTGCTACGCTTACTAAAAATCCGTATTCGCTTTCGGATAAATGAATGACTCTTGTTGCAAATGAAACTTCAAGAGAATCAATTGCCGTGGCCATGACCATTAAGAAACTGAACAATACATAAATGGTGATAATGTATCTGTTGGCTCTACTGAAACGAAACACCGCTTTCCAATCTTCTCGAATGGTGTTTACAGAGAGTTTATTTTCTTTAGTTTTTGTTTTTATATCTAAGTTCGGCATTAATAAAGTAACCATTCCTGACAACACGAGCGCTGCAGCATTGGCATAGATAGCAAACGCGGGCGTTCCAACCATAAATAACGCACCTGCTGCGGCCGGACCAAGAAGAAAGCCTCCTGAGTCAATCAAACTGCGCAGCGAATTAAATCTTTTTCGCTTTTCAGTTGGAATAAGCTTTGTAATATAGACCATTGATGCCGGACGAAACATCGAACTTGCCATACTGATGATAAATACCAGCACATAAATGATCAGTATGGATGAGAAGAGCGGAAGGCAAGCAATGACCCCGGCGCGCATCCAATCTAAAACCATCATAAGCTTCCGTTTGTTCATGCGGTCAATTAAGCTTCCAGACCATATATTTGTACATAGCGCAGCAAGCGGCTTTATCATGTATAGTCCTGAAACCGCAAGCGGCGAATTCGTTATATCAAGCATCATGACATTTAAAGCGATCAAATAAATCCAGTCGCCAATATTGCTAGTGCCAATTCCAAACAGCAATAAACACGGGTATTTCCAAGACAACAGCTTACTTTTCATAAAAGAAAGGCCTCCGCTTCACTATTGATTTCGATCAATAAAAAAATCCCACCCCCAAGACATCTGTCTTAGGGGCGAGATTATAAATCGCGGTGCCACCCTAGTTTGTTCATATGTCGCCATATAAACCTTGTCGAGTACGGCTTTCGCTTATACTCTAGCTCTGTAACGGAAGCAGCCGTCGCACTATCACGTTAGATCCAATGCGCTGCTCAGAGGCTTGCTTCAACAGCGTTTTTCTTGCTCCTTTTCAGCTTCCGGAGCTCTCTGCTAAGAATACGCGCTGTCTACTTTTCTCTTCACGGCATTTAATTTCTAACATCTTACCATTATTATCTATTTTTTGTAAATACTTTATTTCAAAATCATTTTTTTCGGCTGAGAAAAGAATAGTCGGTATCCTACGTATACAAAATAAATGATGGAAGCTACCAGCACGATTCCCCACATATTGTACATATCTTTATTTCCCCATACGCCCGTTAGCGAAAACAGCGCTGGAATTGTTAAGGTAACCCACGACTGTACAATCGCCACTTTCCCTACATATGCAGATACATCTTTTTTGCTCGTATTAAGCACATAAAATAAAAACCATAAAAACGACCAAAGAATCCATGTAATGGCGTTTACGACGTCATGATAGTGAACAAGAGAAACCGTCACGTACACTAAAGCGATAATCGATACCCAAAGTGAATAATAGCCCAGCCCCGTTCCCTGCATTCCTTTTAATACCGTCACGCCTACATATAAATACGTAAGGCCAAATAAAAAGATTGCCGTTCTTTCATATAAAATCCAGTTGCTTTGGTCTGACGTAATAATTAAATAAAACGGAACAATAACTTGAAAAGCTCCAACAAATAAGTTAAATACGCCTACGTTTTTTTCATCTGCTTTTCCAAGCAGCATGAGTCCGTTTAAAAATAAAGCTGCTCCTGACAGCAATAGTCCAATTTGATCCATTTTTCAGTAAGAAAAGCCCCCAGCTTTTCTTGTCCTCCTCTGTGTCGATGTTTTTCTTTAGGATGTGCGGAGTTACGGTTTACATGTAAAAAAGAAAAAGCACTTCCTTTTGAAAAGGAAACTGCTTTTCTTTCTGTTTCTATTACATTTATAAAATGAAGCTGACAACAATCGCTGACAGTACGCTTACAAGCGTAGCTCCGTACAGTAAACGAAGACCAAAGCGCGCTACTGTATTTCCTTGCTTTTCACTTAAGCCTTTAACCGCTCCTGACACGATTCCAATTGATGAGAAGTTAGCAAATGATACTAAGAATACGGATACAATTCCAAGCGTTTTAGCACTGAATGTTGAAGCCATATCTGAAAGACTCATCATTGCCACAAATTCATTTGTTACAAGTTTTGTTGCCATAATTCCACCCGCTGCCACAACTTCTGAAGCAGGAACACCCATGATGAATGCAAACGGTGCAAACACATATCCAAGGAGATGCTGGAACGATAGACCAAATAACATTTCAAACACGTTATCAATCGCAGCCATCAGCGCAACGAAACCAATCAGCATCGCACCTACGATAATCGCTACTTTAAATCCGTCCATAATATATTCGCCAAGCATTTCGAAGAACGTTTGCTTATGACCTGTTTGTACCTCTAAAATATCTTCTTGATCCGTTACTGTGTAAGGGTTAATGATAGAAGAAATAATAAATCCGCCAAATAAGTTAATCACAATTGCTGTTACTACGTATTTTGGTTCAATCATTGTCATATAAGCACCAACAATGGACATTGAAACAGTCGACATAGCTGATGCACAAAGCGTATATAAACGGTTTGGCGGCAGTTTGTCTAATTGCTTTTTAACGGTAATAAATACTTCTGACTGACCTACAATGGCAGAAGCTACTGCGTTATAAGACTCTAATTTTCCCATTCCGTTAATCTTACTGAGAACCAACCCAATCCATTTCATAATGAAAGGAAGAATTTTAAAGTGCTGTAAAATCCCGATTAAGACAGAGATAAAAACGATTGGAAGCAGCACGTTTAAGAAAAACGGCATTGATCCTTTATTCGCGATTCCGCCAAATACGAACTCTACGCCTTCATTTGCGTATGAAAGCAGCTTTCCAAAAACGCTGGCAATCGCATTAATAATAATCAAGCCAAACTTCGTGTTTAGAAGTAAAGCTGATAAAAGAAGCTGAATCACAACCATAATAACGATTGGTCTATATTTGATTTCTTTACGGTTATTACTTGCAAGATACGCTAATCCAAAGACAACGAGTAATCCTAAGATGCCAATTAAATATTTCATAGTATCCTCCACTGCTTACTTATTTTTGTAAGTCTTTTGATGAAAAATAGCCTGGTAAGATTTCGTTAATGTTTGTAATCACAAAATCTCCTTTTAAGTTTGCTAAGATAATTTGTGTGTGATCATCACAGAACTCAGCTAATACTTGTCTGCATGCGCCGCAAGGAGAAATTGGGCCGTCCGTATCTCCTACAACTGCAATAGCTGAAAACTGCTTGTCCCCTTCTGAAACAGCTTTAAAAATAGCCGTTCGCTCAGCACAGTTCGTCAATCCATAGGAAGCGTTTTCAATATTACATCCACGATAAATCTTCCCATCGGTTGTTAAAAGAGCTGCACCAACATGGAAGTGAGAATACGGTACATGTGCTTGTTTGCTTGCTGCGATTGCTTCATCTATTAATTGTTTTGGCTCCACAGTCATCATCCTTTGCTTAGTTTACAGCAGGTTAGTTAGTACTAACCTGCTGTCATTTATTAATAATCAGAGTTGCTTAATTGACCTTTTGCAATTGATACGCCAGAGCTTGCACCAATACGTGTTGCACCAGCTTCAATCATTGCTTTTGCATCTTCTAAGCCGCGAACGCCGCCAGAAGCTTTTACACCTACATCTGGTCCAACCGTTTTTCTCATAAGCGCTACGTCTTCTACCGTTGCGCCTCCTGTAGAGAAGCCCGTTGACGTTTTAACAAAATCAGCTCCAGCTTTTACAGCTAGCTCAGAAACTTTTGCTTTTTCTTCGTCTGTTAAAAGAGCTGTTTCAATAATTACTTTTACTAGCGCTTTTCCTTTTGCAGCATCCACTACTGCTTGAATGTCGCTTTGCACTAAGTCATAGTTTTTATCTTTTAACGCGCCGATGTTGATTACCATATCTACTTCATCTGCACCGTTTTCGATTGCATTTGTTGTTTCGAATGCTTTTACTGCTGAAGTCGTAGCTCCAAGAGGGAAACCGATTACCGTACACACTTTTACTTCTGGAGCATCTTTTAATAATTCAGCTGCTTTTTTTACCCACGTTGGATTTACGCAAACTGAAGCGAATGAATATTCTTTTGCTTCTTGTGCTAAAACCGTAACTTGCTCTTCTGTTGCATCTGCTTTTAATAATGTATGATCAATAATACCCGTAATGTTTTGACTCATTTTGTTCTTCCTCTCTCTTTCTTAATGAATTTCTTTATAAATTAACGTTGGAGCTTCCACTTTTTCAGCGACCGTGCTGTAAGAATCATAAACGATATCCATCACTTCCTGTACATCTTCGCTGTTGCTGTGGATTGTAACAAGAGCGTCGCCTTTTTTCACTGAATCTCCAACTTTTTTATTAAGCATGATACCAACTGCTAAGTCGATTTCAGATTCTTTTGTTGCACGTCCTGCACCTAGCTTCATTGCCGCTACGCCGATTTTTTCTGCAACGATTTCTGAAATGTAGCCATCTTCTTTTGCTGGTACTTCAATTTTGTGCGCTGCATCCGGTAATTTAGACGGATCGTCTGCCACAGAAGCGTCTCCGCCTTGTGCGCTTAAGAATGTTTTAAATGATTCTAATGCTTTTCCGTTTTTAATTACTTCTTGAAGCATTGCACGCGCTTCGTCTAGGCTGCTTGCTTTTTCAGCAAGTACAACCATATGACTTCCTAATGTTAAGCAAAGCTCCGTTAAATCTTCAGGGCCTTCGCCTTTTAACGTGTCGATTGCTTCTTTCACTTCAAGCGCATTACCAACCGCAAAACCTAGAGGCTGGCTCATATCTGAAATGATTGCTTTTGTGTTTCGGCCTACGCCTTTTCCGATTTCAACCATTGCTTTTGCTAATTCTTCAGCGTCTTCAAGCTTCTTCATGAATGCGCCGTTCCCCGTTTTTACGTCCAAGCAAATGGCATCTGCTCCAGCCGCAATTTTCTTACTCATAATTGAGCTTGCAATTAACGGAATCGAATCAACCGTTGCGGTTACATCACGAAGTGCATAAAGCTTTTTATCCGCTGGCGTTAAGTCTCCGCTTTGACCGATAACGGCAATTTTATTTGTATTTACTAAACGAATGAATTCTTCGTTTGTAATTTCAACGTGGAAGCCAGGCACTGCTTCAAGTTTATCAATCGTACCGCCAGTATGTCCTAAGCCGCGGCCAGACATTTTAGCAACTGGTACATCAACCGCAGCTACTAAAGGTCCTAATACAAGTGTTGTTGTATCACCTACGCCGCCTGTGCTGTGTTTGTCTACTTTAATACCTTCAATTTTTGATAAGTCAATTTGATCGCCTGATTCAACCATTGCTTGCGTTAAATTTACGCGTTCTTCCTGCGTCATTCCTTGAAAGTAAATCGCCATCGCAAATGCCGATAACTGATAATCAGGTAAATCCCCTTTTGTATAACCTTCGATAATAAAATCGATTTCTGCTTTATTTAATTCATGTCCATTACGTTTTTTTTCAATTAAGTCAACCATTCTCATGACGTTTTCCCCCTAAAAGTATCTGCATATTGTGCATCCACTAAAACGTTTTCAACAACTTACACCCTTACTATATAATAGCTTTGAACAATTGTAAACAGATATATTTACATTTGTTCAAAAATATTTATAGCCGCTGTTTTAGTGAATAAAAAAAGACTTCCGCACTCGGAAGTCTTCCCTTATTTTTCAGCTTTTATCACAAATGACAACATGATTTGGTACTTATTCTTTACCTTTTTATAAGGAATTAATACATATGGCTGATCAGGCGGCGTAAATCGTTCAATTCCTTTTTGATTAGCATCAGGAGAAAAGTACATTCTTCCCCACCGTTTAATGATGTAGCCCGTCGTTCCCTTGGCAATCACTCCATCTTTTGAAGCGCCTGCTTGAAAAGGATACCGGTTTCTTTGTCCCTGCAGAGATGATGCAGAATAAGATACAATATCTTCTACTACTTCAATTCGATGAAGCTTTTGCTCTTGAAAAAACAGCGCCTTCATCTCCCTTACTCTTGTTTATCTAACAAAAAGCGCGCCGTGAACTGATCAGTAACGAGCACATTTGCAAATTTCCCTTGCAGCGCTCCGTAAATGCTGTCGATTTTCTGATCCCCGCCAGCTACTAAAATGGCGTACTCTTTCTTCTTAAGCTCCTCCAAATCAAGTCCAAGCGTCCGTTCATCCAGGCTTTCATTGCAAATTTGTCCATCTTTATCAAAAAAGCGTGAACAAATGTCTCCTACCGCTCGGGAGGAAATCATCTCTACATCTTGTTCGGAAAAGTAGCCAAGCTGAAAAAGCAGCGAATCCGTTTTGATGGGGCCCGTAGTAAACACAGCAATGTTGGCTTGTTTGCCTAAATCTAAAATGCGCTTAATATGACGATCCGTTTCCATTGCTTTTTTAACTACCACGTGATCGACAATCACAGGCAGAGGAAGATGCATAGGAGGCGTATTGTATGCCTTTCCAAATAAGTACATAATTTCAGAAGCATATGTGCTCGTTTCCGAATGGCTTACTCCGCCTTTTAACTGCACAACCTGAACGTCATTCACATACTTTTGTTTTAAATCGATGGCCACTTGATAAAGAGTTGTTCCCCACGTCACCCCAATAATATCTCCATTTTTTACGATGTCATAGAGATAGTCAGCTGCTGCTACGCCTAGATGACTTTTAATAATGTGATTTTCATATTGAGGCACCGGTGTGACGATTGCTTTTTTTAGATTGAATTTTTGTTCAAGCTGAGAAGACAATTTTTCACTATTGATAGATGAATCCACAATTTTAATTTGAACAATGCCTTCTTCTTTTGCTGTCTGCAGCAATCGAGAAACCGTAGGCCTTGATACACCAAGCTTTTTTGCAATTTCACTTTGATTATAATCAAGAATATAATACATCCTTGCCGCTTCAATCACCTTATTAAATTTCTCTTGATCCATCTCCATCGACTTGTTCTCCCTTACCTCATGAATTTCTTATCCCAATTTTACCAAACTTATGTCTTTAGTTTACTTGTTTGGTGAACAAAATTTCAAGAGGGGATTTTGTAACTGAGATGAAAAGAGAAATACTCGGGTTTAAGGAGACCAGTTTTCTACGTATCCATTCATTCCAGCATACTCATAAAGAGCTTCTAACTTACGCTCCGAATAATAGTTAAAATCATTGTGAACTGCTGTTAATTTAAGATTCTCATTACGAACAAACATCTTCTCAAGATATAAGCTCTTAGCAAGTTTATTGCTCTTTTTTGTGTTGCAGCTTTGACAGCTTAGCACCAAATTCCACATATTATCTGATTGGATATAACTCCATGGAATAAAATGATCTACATGAGTAGCGATGCGTTTATCAGAAAGAACTTTCCCACAATAAAAACATTCTTTTGTTTCATATTTCCAAAGGATGTTATAGAATGCATGCAGCGATTCGCGTTTTGATATATTTTCCACTTTCAACAAGACATCTTCCAACTTATTTTTGTCATTGTGCTTTTCTAAAAATTTCGCCAAATGATAATTGGTTAAATGAGTAACAATTTGTCTATATTTTTGTAAAAAAATATATATACTGCTATTAAACTTTATGTATTCTGTTCTTTTATCAAACTCATAAACAGAACCTTCCATATCTCCATATAACGCCCCTACTACATACCTTGCCCCCACTTTTTTAGTTCTTTCTACTAATTGCAATTGAAGATTACTTGGTAAATGATCAAATACTACTTTATTGGGGACACCATGCATTAACTGAAATTCCTTTAACTCTTTTTGAATTCCAGCTTGTCTGTTGGACGTATTTAATTGATTTAAATCATGGTGAATAACCAAGTTCCAATATATTTTAGCAAATGAAAAATACACTTGATCAAAAGTGAGGACTAACCGATTGTCAACATTATATAGGTTTTCAATTAAAGCTTTCATCAATCCATATTTATATGTTGTGGTAAAGTGACCATTAGCGAAAAATTGATTAATGATCTTCCAAATTTCTTGTTCTGTTAAATAAGTTTTTTTTATTTCTCCTACTTTTAAATTAAAACTCACCTGCCACCGCTCGCTCCTTCCACTATTGCACCACCAAACTACGCTTCTTCTGTTTCCACTAAATAAATCCGATCATCAAACTTCCCGCGCTCCTTGGCCTTCTCCTCACGCACTTTCTCAAGCTGTTCTGGCGTGGCTCCGTGCACAGTTGCTAACGCGTGCATCACTTCCAGTAAATCTGCGAGTTCTTCAATAGCATCTTGATGGGTTTGGGCTTCTATGTATTCTTGAAGCTCTTCTTTTGCCTTTTCCTTCAGCTCATTTTGATACTCCTCTCGCTGCAGCACGCGTGATTTGAAGGTGTTTCCACTTTGCTCAATCATTGTTGGAATTTTATCTCGCACTAGCTTGTTATAAGTAGGCATTATTTTTTCCTCCATCTCTTACCTTTCTAGTAAACTAGTATCTTTCAAATTCTGCTTTGTTTCCGTTAAACACATTTAAATCAATAAACGTTTCTTTACCTTTATAGCCGCTGGCACTCATTGCATTTGGAATTACCCAGCCTATACTCCATAGTAGAAATATAAAACTTACAAGAGCGGCTAATATAACTCCTACGGCAAGAAATCTGTTCTTCTTTTGATTTTCTTTATCTATTGTGTTTACCCCCTTTTTTAGAAAATACTTCTAATATTCTAACATAAAAAGGATTTTTCAAAGCAAAAGAGCCTACCAGTCTTTATTTGGAAATATAAAAAAACCACCTAAAATCAGGCGGCTCTTCTTTTATGCTGCGTCTTCAGATGGTTCATTATCTTTGGCTGCTTCTACAAGTAAGAAAATAGCCGTTAAGATGTGCATGATCATGCCGACAATTGGAATCCACGCAATAGCAGAACAGACAATTCCCATGATATGCCCTGTCCGAACTTTGTTTGTTTTAATCGCAAATACTAAACCTACAATATGCAATGCGAGCATTAAAATAAGCGGCGTGTAGGCTAGGCCAATAACCAAGGTCCCGCCTAGAATTGGAATCCCCCAAAGAGCCTCTAATCCTCCGCTGACCCATTTCAATATACGACTTGTTTTTCCCAATGTATCCTCCCCCTTTGTCTTCAATGTATGCACAGAAGTTTTGTTTCTGAACGGTTGTATATGAAAAAAGTGGTAAAAATACGTGTACTAAAAATAAATCGATAGTCCCATATAAAGATACGTTTTTATACGGGACTAGTGTAGTAGTGGAAAATGAATGAGAGGAAAAGGCTTTGTTTTACATGTAATAACGAGGAGCTCTTCGTCGAGAGAATGAAGTAAACATCAACAAAGAAGCCGAACTCAAAATGTAAGCTCGGCTTTTTCTTATATGATAAATAGAAGTATTATAAAATGTTTTTTGTATTAGTGTTCTCGACTCTTCTCAAATTTTTCAACAGCCTCAAAATCAAGTTCGGCTGATATCCAATCGCCTTTTTCCGGGAATTCTAGATTTCGAACGACTATTTTATTCGGCCCTTTTTTTTCTAAAATTTTCGCCTGGCAGTTTTTGTACATAACTACTTCTCGTTCTTTGATATCTGTCCACAACAAGTGCAGAACCCCTTTCAATTTTAAGAAGTTAATATTTCGAAACACTGTTTTACATTTTATTATATTTTTTTGGATTTGTTAATTTTTTTGTCTTGTTTTTCATAAAAAATGATCAAAATGCTTTTTTCCACTACAATATACCCAAAATATCTTTTAACCTTTAAATATTTATGGTATATTTTTAAAATTGTATTACAAGTTTTTTGTTTTTGCCCTTTCGTTTCTCCTCTTTTCTTCTTTTTACATATTCATAATAGACATCTCAATCTATACTAATACGTATCAAGGTTTAAAAGTTAAAAAATATCTTAACATACTAAAAAAGCATTGGGTTGTCCCACTAGAAAGCCAATCGAATTTACAAAAACTCCACCGAAAAAACTAGAAGCCTTTAGCCATACAAAAGACTGCTTTTACCGCATTTATATTTTAATGAATACTAACAACACAATTTGAGGTGCCAACAATGAACGTACTAACAAACGCTATAATTATCTTATTAGCTTATTTAATTGGGTCAATTCCTTTTGCTTTAGTGATTGGAAAGGGCTTTTACAAAACCGATGTTCGTAAGCACGGAAGCGGTAACTTAGGAGCTACTAATACCTTTCGCACTTTAGGAAAGAAAGCAGGTATTATAGTATTGATCGGCGATATAGCAAAAGGCTCGCTAGCCGTCTGTTTACCGCTTATGATGAATAGTCACTTGCATATGCTTGTCCCTGGATTTATTGCTATTCTTGGACATAGCTATCCGATTTTTGCAAAGTTTAAAGGAGGAAAATCTGTAGCGACTGCCGCTGGTGTATTCCTTGCATTTTCACCATTAGCTTTCATTCTAGGGATTCTTGCTTTTTTAATTTCTCTCAAAATTTCTAAATACGTATCCTTATCTTCACCTATTGGCGCATTGGTTGCCTTTTTAGCATCAATTTATGTAGGTGATGTTGTACTAATCGTATTTGCAGCCGTTATTTTTGTTTTCATTACATGGAAGCATATTAAAAACTTCAAACGAATTAAATTGGGTACAGAGCCTAAGGTTAATTTTTAAACGTCATGAAGTTATTGACTAGTAATCTTTAAATATGTTTACCAAAAAGGTGTTCATGAGTTGAACACCTTTTTTTATTATTTTAGTACGCCTTGTCCCAAGATAGACGTAAATTATGAAATTTATTTTTAAAAAACGCTCTGGATTATAGAGTAAACAATGCATTCCATTTGATATTTACAATTTAACTACTTAACATAGTAATCTTTTTAGTAAATTTGAATAAATAAATGAAACCTTTCCTCTCTACTAACCGTATACCTATCATGCACGTATTAGTTAAAGGAGGAAGACTTGTGCTAAAACGAATTTCACTGTTTATTTTCGTTAATATTTTAGTATTAATTACAATCACAACGATTACATCTTTATTAGGTGTTCAAAGCTATATGGGAAGCGGCGGTTACGGCGGCCTGCTGGCATTTAGCGTCATTGCCGGCTTCAGCGGCGCGATTATTTCTCTTATGATGTCACGCTTAATGGCAAAGTGGATGATGGGTGTTCAAGTTATTGATGAACGTTCCCCTCAAGGTGAATACGAGCGATTTGTTTTAGAAGAAACGCACCGACTTGCATCTGTGGCAGGATTAAGAAAAATGCCTCAGGTCGGAATTTATCACTCAGCCGAAGTTAACGCGTTTGCAACAGGGCCAAGTAAAAGACGCTCGCTTGTTGCCGTTTCAAGCGGAATGCTGGAACGAATGGACCGCGATGCGATCAGCGGCGTTATCGCTCACGAAATAGCGCATATTAAAAGCGGTGATATGGTCACAACTACGCTTCTGCAAGGAGTATTAAATACATTCGTTATTTTCTTCTCTCGTTTAGTAGCCAAAGCGGTGTCAAACTTTGTGCGAGAAGAGTTTGCGATGGTTGTTTATTTCCTTACATCGATTGTATTTGAGATTCTCTTTAGTATCTTAAGCAGCCCAATTATTTTCTGGCATTCAAGAAGACGTGAATTCAAAGCTGATGAGCTTGCAGCTAAACTCGGCGGCAAGGAAAAAATGATTTATGCATTAGAATCGCTTCGTCATACTACTTCATTAGTAGATGACCGTCAAAAATCAATTGCCGCTTTTAAAATTAGCGGTAAAGAAAAATTCTCACGCTTATTTTCTACTCATCCACCGCTTGAAAAACGCATTGAGCGCTTGCATTCACTATAAGCAGACAAAACCAGCTTCTTTAAAGAAGCTGGTTTTTTTATGTTATGACTGAGAAGCAAGTACGCGTGCAGCTTCCCACAGTAAGACGCCGTCTTTATTTTTTGTTAATTCCACGTAGCCTTCTTTTTCAAGATACGTAAGCTGGCCGTACACTTCTGAGAAAATAAAGTCAGGTGCTTTTTGATACATATCCGGGAAAAATGCAGCGCTGACTTCAAGCGTTGTTTTCTTTCCTTCCCCCATCGCTTGTAACACGCGCAGCGCCCATTTATGCTGCTTTTGAATGCGTTCCATAATTAAAGAGTGAATGTCACTAAGCGGTTCACCATGTCCGCTATAAATCAAATCAATGTCGTAGTTCAACGTTTTTTCTAGAGACGCTAAGTAGTCCAGTAGCGGCGTTGGCTTGGGATTTTGAATGGTTGGCTCTAAATACGGGTTTGACGGTACTTTTGGCAAAATATGATCTCCGCCAAACGCAACTTTTTCTTTGCGATTGTAAAACATCAGCTGACTTAACGAATGTCCCGGTGCTTCAATTACTTCCCACTCACTCGCATACGGAAGTGTATCTCCTTCTTTTAAATAACCCGTTAGCTTCTGCCCTTTAGGTGAATATACTTGAATTGCAGCCGTTGCTTTACGAAGCCATTCTTCCATTACATCATCACTGACTCCAAACTCCATAAGGAAATTACGATATAGCTCATTATGCTGCTGAACAAACTCTTCATCTTGGTAAATCCAAGGCTCCACAAGCTTATGACCGTAAACAGGTATATCACTCGGCAGCCATTCTAAAAATCCAGTGTGATCCGGATGCTGATGAGTCAGAATAACTTGTTCAATATCCGTTACTTTATATCCTTCTTTACGAAGCGCCTCTTCAAAAACGCTCCACGCTTCTTTGGTTTTCATACCTGCATCAATTAACGTTACCTTGTCTGCTTTTAATAAAAACACATTCACTGGTCCAATTGGAAATGGCGTAGGCAGTTCAATGCGTATCACTTTATGATCTAAACTCATTTTACCAAACCCCTATATCTGCATTCTTTTTACTTTTTTATACTGTTAAACGTCTTATTCTTTTAATTAGTCAATTTCCTGCTAACGTCTACCTGTAAAAGTACTCTGAGGAGCAGTCATTACATAGCTCTTTGCACTCGTACAAACAGTCACATAAACTCATACTATTAATAGTTTAGCAGGTTTGAAGACAAATTGATAAAGGAATGCTTTCCAGTGCGCTTATTTAAAGCAAACGAATGGTTCATCAAACGAAAAAAGTAAGATAGAATAAAGAGACGAAATGATGATATAAGGAGTATAGGTTATGATTAAAGCGATTTTTCTTTTTATCTTAGCAGGTCTTGCTGAAATTGGCGGAGGCTATTTGATTTGGCAGTGGCTGCGCGAAGGAGCTTCGAGCTGGTTAGGACTTCTGGGCGGTATTGCTTTGGTGCTGTACGGCGTCATTGCTACGTGGCAGTCGTTCCCTGACTTTGGACGTGTATATGCAGCTTACGGCGGTATTTTTATTGTTTTAAGCCTGTTTTGGGCGTGGTGGGTTGATAAAAAAATGCCCGATACATACGATTGGATTGGCGGACTTGTGTGTCTGATTGGCGTAGCGGTTATGCTTTGGCCAAGAAGTTAAGTAATCACACAGGAAAGAGCGCGCTTTTTCCCCTTTTGTTCAGAGGAACCAAAATAAAAAGTAGCCTATATATTGGCTACTTTTTATTTATCACTTATTAAATCTGCCGAAAAAGCCTTTTCTTTTTTCCTTAAACGTATTAGGTCTATGTAAGTTAAATAAGTGTTCGATGCCATTTTCCATCATCTTTTCTAGCAACGCTTCTTGTCCATGCTGGAAATAGTACTCCATTTCTTCTTCGTACAAAGGGAGAAGCGTATGGAAATAGACTGGCCACTCTCCGTGGGTTTCTTTTCCGTTTTCAAGATACGGCATCATAAATGCCTCTTGGCACTGCGGCAGAGGCGGCACGACCATAACACCACAAAAGCCGCTTTCTGGTGAATACGGTTGAACCTGTAATGGCAGCTTCACTTTTTCACCTGTTAACGTTCGTTCATAGGTATCCACGTAGCGATCCAGCTCTTGATTTGGAAATACCATCCACTGACCAATCCAATTCATATGGTTTACTGCAAAGCTTCCTACTTGATGCATGACTTGTGGAATCCAGCTGTACCTTTTATCTTCAAACGGATCTTGATCTGCATGCATCACCAGTTCAACGTACGCGCTGTCTAATCCAGGGGGTGTCGGCAGGCGAAGCGTACTATAACCATGTGTTGCGACCGTATAAAACGGCACTGATTCTGTAGGAGCCATTTCATAAAAACCTGCCTCTGTCACCTCAGCTGATTCTGCTTCGACACGGCGGATAATCGGCCCATAATATGCTTGTAAGTGAGCTTCCACATCCTCATCGAGCGATTCCCGAACAAATGGATTTAACTCTTCAACTGAAGCTTCTGCTTCCTGTGATGACCATACTTCATAGAAAGTAAAACCGGTTAAATCACTTTGAAGGATATAATCGCGTACGTCATCTGATACATAAATTTCTTGAGAGATTATTGGAAAATCTCCGAAACGATGCTTGGTTGATTTTGTACGGAAAATATGACTCTTTTTCAATTCGTTTTCTATAAATGCTATTTGTTCAAAACCACCAAACTTATTAGGTATCGAATTTTCATAATCAATACATTCTAAAATATTTGTAATATTAATTGCATAATAATTATCATCATTATGAACTACCTGTAGTATTTCAGCACTGTCTGTTAAATAACGGTCTAAATGCTGAGTAGCCTTTTGTGAGAAAATAGGGGGATTCGAACGCCCTTTATATGTTATATAGTCCTTATACTCTCCTTCTTGAAAAGTTTCCATTACAATAGATTCCCAGCTGTGCTGAAGAGACTCTCCCATAAGTCCCCTATCAAAAAAATCTTCATTCTTTTGTTTATTCTTTGCTGTCAGTTGAACAGCTTCGTCGGTGCAATACATTTTCCATATTTTCATCAGATCACCTAGTTCTTCATTAAGCTTTTTATATGTACTTACACGCTCTTTTGCATAAGCAAGCAGCGAACTTGCTTCATACACTTTACCCATTAAATTCCCTCTTTTATCACTGTAATTAGAAAACCATCAAACTTTTTGTATTTAATCAAATTTTTCCCTATATTATCCATTATAAAGTTTCAGCTAACCTATCTAAATAGGAATATCTAACCTTTTATACACAATTAATTTCTATAAAAAGGATAAAGATACAAAAATATTACATTTTTGATTCCACAAAAAAAGACAACCCAAAGGTTGTCTTTTCCATTACTTCAACTCAGCCCATCTTTTATCTAATGATTTTAACAGCTCATCTTCAGACGTTTGGCCACCGATGTATTCTTGTACATCTGCTCCAAATTTTTGCGTTACGCCTTCAGGGAACTTTGTCCATTCCCAAGGAATCGTTTTTTGATCTTTAGAATATTTAAGAAGCTCGTCACCTAAAGGTCCGATGTCTTTTGCTTCAATTGACTTAAAGGCTGGAATGTACTTGAAGTCTTCTACTAGCGCTTTTTGACCTTCTTTAGATGTAACCATCCAGTTTAAGAAGTCTTTGGCTGCTTTTTTATCTGCCGCTGGTGCTTGTTTGTGAATAACCCAGTTGCTTGGAACGTCAATTGCAAGCTTGTCAGATACAGCTGCATCATCGCTTAACGGCATAGGTAGAATACCTACATCCATGTTCGGCGTAATTTTATCAAGCATTGGCTGAATCCAGTTTCCTTGCTGAATCATCGCTGCTTCACCGGTCGCAAATTTCGTTACTTGCGTGTTGTAGTCCGTCGTTAACGGATTTTTGTTTCCATATTTCACTGTTAAATCAAGCAGCTTTACATACTGTTTGAACTGCTCGTTTCCTGCGATTTTCGTACTGCCGTCATTTAATCCTTTAATAAATGCATCCGGATCTTTTTGACTGGCAAATGGAATGTTTAAGCCGTGGTTTCCAAGCACCCACCACTCTCCGTAGCCGATAGAAAATGGCGTAATGCCGGCTGCTTTTAGCTTTTTAGCCGCTGCTTCTAATTCTGAATATGTTTTTGGAAGTTCTTTGATGCCTGCTTTTTTGAACAGTTTTTTGTTATATGTAAATCCATAGCCTTCAAGACTGATTGGCTGTCCATATACTTTACCGTCCATCGTCATTGGTGTAAGTGTGTTTTCATATGCGTCATCAACCCAAGGCTGATCTGATAAATCTTCTAATTTATTTTTCCACGTTTTCGCCTCTTGATATCCGCCGTTTGTGAAAAGGTCGGGTGCATTGCCCGACGCAAACTGCGCTTTTAAGGCTGCTGCACCGTCAGCTCCTCCACCAACCGTTTGGATATTGAACTTCACGTTTGGATGTTCTTTTGTATATTGATCAGTTAGAGCTTTTAGCTGATCTGCAATTTCTACTTTTCCTTGAAATACGTCTACTACTACTTGATCTCCGCCGCTTTTTTTATTACCAGATGCGCTTTCGTTTGAACATGCGGTTGAAAATAAAAGCGTAGCCGATAAAACACCTACTGCTAAAGGCCATTTTTTCATTTTGAATGCCATTTTCTGTTCCTCCCTATTTGCTGCTGGTTTTGATGCCTCAGCCTCAAAACCAGCCCTGTTGCCGCTTCTATTATTTAATTGAACCGCTTGTAATTCCTTTAACAATGTGTTTTTGCATTGCAAAGAAGAAGATTAATAGCGGGATAATACTGATTACAAGTGCTGCTAGTGCTAAATCCCACTGCTTTGTATACTGACCAAAGAAGAAGAATGTCGCAAGCGGAATCGTTCTTAGCTCAGGATCTTGCAAAACAAGAGACGGAAGTAAGAAGTCATTCCAAATCCATAGGCTGTTTAAGATGACGACAGTTACTGTAATTGGCTTTAATAATGGGAACACAATTCTCCAAAATACGCCTAGACGTGAGCATCCGTCAATGATTGCAGCTTCTTCTAGCTCAACTGGAATTCCTTTAATAAATCCGTGGTATAAGAAAATCGTCATACCTGAACCGAAGCCTAAGTACATGATCACAATACCCCAAATGCTGTTTAACAGATTTAAGTTTCCTGCTACTTTTACAAGTGGAATCATGATGGATTGAAATGGAATAACCATTGCCGCTACGAATGCCATAAAGATAATGCTGCTGATTTTTTTCTTTGTTCGAACCAGCATGTAAGCTGCCATTGAACAGAAGATGACTAGAACTGCGTTACTGATGACTGTAATGATTAGCGAGTTGCTAAGCACTTTTAAGTAGTTCATTTGGTTAAATGCATTAACAAAGTTTTGAAACTGAATCGTTGTTGGCAGTGCCGATGTGTTTGATAAAATTTCTGCAAATGACTTCAGCGAGTTTGAAAGCACGTAATAAAAGGGAACCAAGAACACCAGTCCAAGCAGGACCGCTAAAATTTCAACAATAAAGGTTTTGCTCGTATATTTGTTTCCCATTACGATTCAACCTCCTTCTTCTTCGTGTATGTTACTTGAATAATCGTAATCGCTGCTACGACGATGAAGAAAATTAAGGCTTTTGCTTCACCTAGACCGTATCTGTTATTCACAAATGCTTCTGTATAAATGTTAAGCGCTAACATCTCTGTTGATTTGAATGGACCACCGTTTGTTAATGATAAGTTGACATCAAATACTTTAAATGACCATGAAATCGTTAAGAATAAACAAACCGTTACTGCCGGCGCTACCATTGGAATTGTAATGTGACGAAGAATTTGCCATCTGCTTGCTCCGTCAATTTTTGCTGCTTCAATCAGCTCTTGCGGTACGTTTTGCAGTGCTGCTGTGTAAATAAGCATGATATAACCTGCTCCTTGCCATACACTTACAATCACGATGCCCCAAAATGCTGTTTTTGCGTCTCCTAACCAAGGAAGTTCAAAAAGCGAGATTCCCGTGATTTGTCCGATAGATGCAAATCCTTTTACGAAAATGAACTGCCATACAAATCCTAGTAAAAGTCCGCCAATTAAATTCGGCATAAAGAAAACCGTACGTAAAATATTTCGTGTTTTTAACATTTGAGTAACAAGGATTGCTAACACGAACCCAACCACATTCGTTAAGATAATCGCAACGACCGTATATTTTGTTGTGATCCAAAACGACTGCTGAAACTGCTTATCTTCGGTGAACAAGTACTTGAAGTTATCAAGCCCCACCCAGTTAATCGTGCCGTTTACTCCGTTCCAGTCTGTAAATGAGTAATAAATCCCTGTAAAAAATGGTATAAGTACAATCACACAAAACGCTAAAAGTGCGGGCCCTACAAATAGAGCAAATAAACCTGCATTTTTCAAATTTTTACGTTTTTTCGTATTAACTGATGGTTCTCTTTTAAGTTCTTGCTCTAAAGGAACATATTCTGTCTCCTGTAATTTACTTTGGCTATTCATCTTACTAGCACCTCCCTATGTCTTATTTTAGCGAAATCCGCTATTTATGAAACCGCTTTAATTGACGAGTAGGGTGTAAAATATTGACCTTTGTGCAACATTTTCTCCCCTGTGCACATTTTACATACTTTTCTAAAGCATGAAAGAAATATAAGAAAAAGCTAGAAGTGGACGACATATCTTCTTATCTTATACACTAGAAAAAAGATGTAGTTGGGAGGAACATACTCATGACAGCAAAACGAGCGCTAATTACAGGTGCCAATTCAGGAATGGGGCTGGCCACAACGATTGAACTAGCTAAAAAAGGATTCGAAGTCATTATGGTATGCCGAAATGAAGAAAGAGGAAATGCCGCTTTAGAAGAAGCGAAACGCCAAAGCGGATCGGATTCCATATCTCTTATGACCTGTGACCTAGGTTCTCTTGACAGTATCCGGGCTTTCAGTGAAGACTTTACGTCTCGCTACAGTGTACTTGATGTGCTGATTAACAACGCGGGCGTCGTGACAATTAAGCGGGAAACAACACAAGACGGATTTGAAATGATGCTTGGTGTCAATCATTTGGGTCACTTTTTATTAACTAATTTACTTTTAGATCCGCTGAAAAAATCTCAACAGGGACGCATTATAAACGTTGGATCCGGTGCTCATAAAGCGGGAAAAATAGACCTCAACAACCCTCACTTAACAACAGGATTCGGAATATGGCGAGGATACTCTCAGTCTAAATTAGCAAATAACTTATTTACGGTTCATTTAAGTAAAAAGTTAAAAGACACCTCTGTAACCGTAAATTGCCTTCACCCCGGAGCCGTTTCTACCGCTATCGGCGTTAATCGTCAAACAGGTTTTGGAAAAAGCATTCACGCCGTGCTTCGCCCTTTCTTTTTAACACCTCTTCAAGGTGCCGAAACAGCTATTTATTTAGCTGACAGTCCTGAAGTGACGCATATTAGCGGCGCTTATTTTTATAAAAAACGCGTGACTCCTCCTTCTTCAAGAGCAAAAAATGAACGGCTTGCAGAAGAATTTTGGGACTGGAGTGCGCGCGAAGTTGGTTTATAAAGTAGATAGATACGCTTGGGAAAGAAAAAAGTAATGAAAAAGGTCAGCTTTTCAGCTGACCTTTTCGTATTAAAAAAACGTTAGTCCTATAGCAAAAATAAAGCCTGATACAATTAAGGTCGTCACGCAGTAGCCCATTATATCGCGTGCTCCGAGCCCTGCGATAGCTAGTGCAGGTAGTGCCCAAAACGGCTGCGCCATATTCATCCATGCTTCTCCGTAAGCAATGGCCATCGCAGCGACTCCCGGATCTACGCCGAGCTGTTCAGCTGCCGGCATAATAAAAGGTCCTTGTACAACCCAGTGTCCTCCTCCTGACGGAACAAAAAAGTTCACAACGCCAGAACTTAAAAACGCAAGAAACGGAAATGTCGTTTCATTTGAAATCGAGATAAATGCGTTCGTTAGCTTCCCACCTAAGCCTGATAGCTCCATCATGCCTTGAATACCTGCGTAGAATGGAAACTGAATCACAATCCCAGCGGTTCCTTTCGCAGCATTGGAAACGGCATTCATATAGGATAAAGGTGTGCGGTGAAGTAAAATACCCGTCGTAAAAAACAATAAATTCACTGTGTTGATATCCATTTTAAAACCGTTTGTAGCAAAATAATAAATTAAATATGAATACCCAAGAAGTGCAATTGTTAGACTTAAAAACCTGCTGTTCTCCATGCGTACAGCAAATGTTGGCTTAGAAGAAGTTGTCTCAACAACTGTAGCCGGCGCCATTTCATCTTCTGCCAATAGTCTTGGATCGATTTCTACCACTTCTTTTCCCGTCGGCATCATCAGTCTTGTCATAATAGGAAGGACAATTAATAATCCGAGGGTAATAAATAAGTTGTAGCCTGTAAAAATCGTGTCTGACAGCGGAATAAGTCCAGCCGTTTTTTCCATTGGATTTCCAGGTGTAGCAGCGACAAGAGGAATCGAACCTGACAAGCCTCCGTGCCATGTTAAAAACCCTATGTAAGCACAGGCAATTAAAAACCGATAATCAGATCCCGGCACGCGTTTCGCTACTTCTTTCGCAAACAGCGCACCTACAATTAAGCCAAACCCCCAGTTAATCATACAAGCCATGGCTGCGCCTAGCGTGACCAGAATAACCCCTTGCGCCGGAGTTTTGGCTAACAGTGCTATGTTTACAAGCCACTTCTTTACAAGCGGCGAGCTAGCAAGCGCATGCCCTGTGACAAGCACCAAGCTCATTTGCATCGCAAATGCAAGAAGGTTCCAAAAGCCGCTTCCCCAAAACTGAACCATCTCAATCGGCCCGTGAGGAGTAAAAACAATACCTGATACAAATAAAATCAGCGTCAGGATTAAAGCAAATACAAACGGATCAGGTAAAAAACGCTGAACAAGCGCCGTGAAGAAATTAGATAACGCTTTCATTTTACTCCTCCTTTACAGGAATGCTCCTGTGAATAAATGTCGACAAGCATCTTTAATTATACATAATTTGTTGAAAATTGTTAATATTTAGTTTAATAAAAAACCCCTTCTGCTTTCCAGAAGGGGTTTACACACTAAACGTTTGAATAAGAGTTGGCTCTCCGTCAAGTTCAATTTTCTTTTCTTGAAAGGAAATATGTAAGCTTTCATAAATATGTTTCCAAAATGAAATAGCCCGCTTATTGCCTGCAAGCTCAATAATCATATACGTTCCTTTTCGATGAGAGAAAATGTCTTTTACCGTTTCAGAAGCAATGCCCTGCTTTCGGTATTTGTTTAAGATAAAAAAATCATTGATGCAGTAATCTGCTTCTTGCTGAAGTGCGGGCTGTTCAAGAAGTAAAAAAAAGCCCGTCAGCTTATCATCTACTTTAATAAAGTATGGCGAGAGGCCTTCTACTTTCCAAAACAAGGGCAGCTCTTCAAAATGAAAAGCTCCATCTTCGCGAATATCTAAAGAAGGTGTATACGCAGATAAATCATGGAGATAAAGAGAATACAAATTTTGCAAAACGCCCGCTTGGCTTTTAAGTACTTTTTCAATCGTAAGCATTCTTAGTTCATCTCCTTCTTTTCCTATCATAAGGGTTTTTTGTGAAAGTTTACAGTAAAAATGTTTGAGGCAAAGTGAAGACGGATAGTCAAAAAGCTCTTTTTTCATTTTGTAGATGTATGAAACGCAATAAAAAAACGATCATCTCCGGTACTGTACGCTCCGTCTGATAATCGTTTTTTATGTTTTGTGTGCTGATGCTGAAGTTTTTCCTTCTTTGTTTTGGTTTTGCGCGTTTCCATGTCTGCAAATATAAACAGGCTGCGGTTTAATTCTGGATTTCGCTTTCCTTCACGCGTCATTTTATCACGCATTTTTTTTGCTTTTGACTTTGCCATGTAACTTCCTCCCTATATAAACGATGTATACATATCTTACTGCTTTTTTATAAAATGTCAAGTTCAGAAGCACTGATGTGTTAACAGTGCTTCTGTATAGTCATGACTCTTTATTTTTCAGCATATCATCTAATTTTTGTTCCATTCTCTGAAGCCTTTTTTCATTTGCCCCCTGCTTTTGAATCAACCTTTTTAAGCCTATAATAAATGCAATTATTACTCCTGCTATTCCTATCAGGATAAGCAGCATAAGAATTTGGAAAATAATATCACCTATATTAACCATAGTTCCACCTTTTATCTATTTTTTTACATTATATCATTTTTTTAGTTATTTCTGCTTTATTTTATAAAAAAAAGCTCTCAGTGCTGAGAGCTTCATTTACTATCTTCATCGTAAACCGTCCACTTTTCCTGTTTGATTTGATTGGAAACATCAATCAGTTTATTTTTTACCCGGTCCTTTTCTGCTCCTGTTAAAGGCGTAGGTCGGTAGTCGTTTCGCGCCGTTGTGGAAGAAATACGGAATGGAATGACGTTGATGTCTTTATTAGTCGTTAGCTTTCCATCTTTAATCGTAAACGTCTGCTGAAATACAAATGTGTCCTTATCACTTGGGTTTTTATTTCCGCCAAACATAAAGTTTCCTAAGCTGTAGACAATAAATTTATTTTTGTATTCTTCAATTCCTTGAACAACGTGAGGGTGATGACCTAAAATCAAATCTGCTCCGTTATCAATTGTATACTTCGCCAGTGCCTGCTGCGCTGTATCAGGAACATAGTGTCGTTCAGATCCCCAGTGGAAATGCACAATGATAATTTTGGCGCCTTTTTCTTTTAAAGACTTAATTCCGTCTTTAATCTGACTTCTTACTTCTTTTGTGTCATCCCAGCCCGGATATCCAAGCAATCCTACTTTGACTCCTTTTACCGTTGTGATATATGTATCTTCATAGCCAAAATAGCCTATTCCGCTTTTCTTTAAGTTTTCTCGTGTATCATCATATCCTTGCTGTAAATAATCATGCGTATGATTATTAGCCAAGTTAACGGTTTCAATACTTCCCTGTTTTAAAATATTTACAAACGAAGGATCACCTTTAAAACGAAATGTTTTACTTGCTTTTTCCGTCGCAGTTGTCAGCGTTGTTTCTAAATTAACCGTTGTTAAGTCATCTTGCTCAAAGATCGATTTTACATTTTGCGTAAAATACGGCAGGCCATTTCTTGCTGCTACGTCGTTAAAAGTAGAATCGTACCCAAAGCTTTCATCGTTTCCTAAGGTAAAATCTCCTGCTGCGCTAACTTTAATGGTTGTATTGATTGCGTCTTTTTTCTCTTTTTTACTCGCTTCTTCTTTAGACTTTACTGTTTCTTCTTTTTTCTGCGGCTCAGAAGAGGTTTGTTCTCCTGCTCCTCCGCACGCTCCCAGTAAAAAACACAAACTTCCATAAATAACAGCTTTTTTTAAATACTTGTTCATGTAACGTTAAAACCCCTTTTTACGTTTTGATAACTGTGTCTGGACTTGGTGTTTACTGCTTATTTCGCCAAATACATACAATTCTCCTGTTATATCGGCAAAATAAGTGAAATTTTTATAAAAAAAGGAAGTTTTTATATTCTTTTTGGGTTAGGACAAGAGGATTTGGCTAAGAGAAAAGTCGCGCAAACGCTGCGGAGAAAACTGATGAGCTGTACTAAACTTCAAGTGATTCACAAAATAGCAGAGCGATTCCAAACATCACCTAAAATAAAAACCTCCTTTGCTCATGCAAAGAAGGTTTTATTTAAACTTAACAAATCGAATCATTAGATTTAGGGTTTTTGAGTCCAAATAACGGGCGGATAAATAGTGCTAAGCCTGTGCCAAGCATTGCCATAACCATCCATACCCATCCATGAAGACTAAATGAAGCAATGCCGCCAAAGTAAGCGCCAATGTTACAGCCAAAGGCAAGTCGCGCACCATATCCCATTAAAAGGCCCCCCACAACAGCTGCTCCTGCAACCCCGGGTTTAATCTTTCCTGGTTTGAACGTTCCTTGCGCCGTCGCTGAAATGAAAGCGCCTAGTATGATCCCAAAATTCAATACGCTGGTAGAGTCTGCTAGCACACTTTGCGTTAGCGCTTCTCCATTTGCACCTTGGAAAAATCCCCAGCTTGATACATCTATTCCAGCTGCCATCATTGCTTTTCCGCCCCATAAAGCAAAGGCAGAAGTAATACCCCAAGGATTTCCTCTTACAGCCAGCGTTAATGCATTTAATACAGCCAGCACAATCGCTGCAGTGAATAGAGGCCAAGAGCCGCGAATGATCTTTTTCCACCCTTTTGTCGTAGGAAGCTGCTTCATCATAGGCGGATTTTTCTTTTTGGCAATTTGAATCGTAATCCAGTAAATCGCTGCAAACGCGATAAGCTGTACAATCCAAGCACCAAAATAACCAAGGCCTGTCGATTCAGCTAATGAAATAGGAGGAAGCGAAGGTTGTTTTTGCCAAAATGGCAAATGATACGCCCCGAACATAGAGCCTACAATAAAGGCTAAAAGCGTTAAAATCATGGAAGAAGAGCCACCGCCTAACGAATACAGCGTTCCTGAGGCACATCCATTTCCTAGCTGCATGCCAATTCCAAACATAAATGAACCAACTATCACGCTGACTCCTACAGGTGAAACATATCCTTTTGGCGTTACCCCTGTAAAGCTAAAGCCTGTACTTAAAATAATAGCAAACAGCGTTGACGCAATCGCTAGCATAAGCATATGCGCTTGCAAGCCTTGAACGTTGCCGACAGATACGAGTCGGCGAAATGCTGATGTAAAGCCAAAACGTGCGTACAGAAGCGTCATTCCTAGTGCTAGACCGATAATAAATAACACACCTTGCGTCCAATCAGTCATTAGCACAATCGCTAGAAGTAAAATAACCGCTGCTATAACCCCTCCTGCAAATAACGGCTTTTGCATAGGGCTTAATTCTGTTACAACAGTAGTTGGCTTTGATTTATATGATGAGTGCAACGTTTGTGCCAAATCATCCACTCCTTTTCTGATAGAAATACTAAGAATTAATATTTATCATCTTATAGCACTTCCCTTTCTCTGTAAACTATTTAGCAAAATGAAAGTGAATTGTTTATTTTTTGAGTATTCTTACTTTCGTTCATACAAAAAGCAGAAGTTTCTGTTCTTCTGCTTTTGGCTGCTAAACGTAAATAGAATGAATCTCTTTTAACGGTTTAGGATTAGGCTTTGCAAAATAATACCCTTGAAACAAATCATAACCCATCTCTATCAGGCATTTTAAATCTTCTTCTGTTTCTACCCCTTCTGCAAGAGCCTGTGCCCCCATTTTATGGGTGATAGCTAACATCTCTTGGGCCACTTTTTTCTGTTTCTCATTCTTACTGACTCCGTTTGTGAATTCAAATGCCAATTTCACGACGTCAGGCTCCACTTCTAAAAGCCGATTCAGCGTATTATAGCCAACTCCTACGTCATCTAAAGCATATTTAAATCCGTGGGAGCGATAATAATTCAAAATGTTTTTTAAATGCTCAATATCTTGAACATCCTCCGTTTCAATCACTTCAAACACAATTTGCTCGGGCTTTATATTCAATTCTTTAATTAATGTAAATGTAGATGCTAAGCAATGCTCAGGGTTATATATTGCTGTAGGAATAAAGTTAATAAAAATCAGCTGATGATCAATAATACTAGCATTTTTTACAGCTTCTAAGCGGCAGGCTCGGTCAAGAGCGAAGGTTTTATTTCTTATTTGAGCAGCTTCAAACATTTTAAAAGGAGGGATAATACTTCCGTCTTCTTCTAATCCTCTTGATAAAATTTCGTGGCCAACGATATGCACGCGTTCATGATCAACCGATACAATCGGCTGATAATACGAGCAAATTCGCTTGTCTTCAATCAGCTCATCAATCCACAAGGCATCTTTCATTTTTTGGAAAGCGGTGATTGGCTCCATACGCCGCAGGTTTTCAAACGGGCTCCGCTGCTTGGCTTCTACAGCCCACACATGCCGAGGGTCTAGATGCTGATGAACATAATCCATAAAACTCCAAAAGATATCTTCCCTCATCCAGATCATATCTTCTCCAAGAGTCTTCCATTGGTTTTGAGAAATATCTTTAAAGTATTTTTCCAATTTCTTCACATCCCTTGATTGCTGAAAAGAAACCGTATATCCTGTCCTAATTGGCAGACACGCGTCGCACCCCATAGCTCATCTTCTCCCTCATTTATCATCAGTTTTTTGTATGTATACACGGATAGTTCTTAGGAACTATACCACTTTTAAGAAACTTGCAAACCCTATTTTTTCGCTAAAATAGAATGTACCAAAAAGTTTTGGTAAAATGATAGACGTGTTTTATTGTCTACATCATAAGACGCACTTGATAAAAGGAAGTGAACCATACATGAGCAAAAACCGTTTTACGAAGTGGTTTTTATTTTCTTTACTACTCTTTGCCTTAAGTACTGGAGCAATGTATTATACGCTCTATATATCGTACTGGGCGTATTCTATTAAGCTGTTTTTAATTGTGGTGCCGCTCTTTACATTATTATCGGTTGCTTTTGGTTCGTTGGTAATCGTTCATGAGCGCAAAAGAAAACGCGTATTTCAGCTACAAAATGAAGGAGGCATTTCCAAAAATACGTTTATTCAAGGTTTTTCCGAAATAACGGTAGGAGCAGGCTGCATCTTACTGTGCTTTTTTCTCTTTCTTTATTTTCTAATGGATTATTAAGTACATATAAAAAAGACGAGCAGGCAGCTCGTCTTTTTATTTGGATCTTTCTAGAATATCTCGAACGCTTGCATAATCAAGCTCTTTATAAGTACCAACACCTGGTTTTACAAAGGTCTTTTCAACAATCGCATCAAATTCAGAGTCATCAATATCATAGTCACGCAAGCTGTTCGGGGCTCCTAAGTCATTCCAGAAAGTGCGAAGCGCTTTTGCACCTTCCATTGCTGTTTCTTCATCGCTTTTTCCTTCTGGGTTGATGCCAAATACGTTTACAGCCAGTTGTTTTACACGAGAAGGATCTTCTTTTAGCACATGCTCCAGCCAATTAGGGAACAAGATAGCAAGGCCGCCTCCGTGGGGAATATCATACACGGCCGACAGAGCATGTTCAATACGATGAGTAGCCCAGTCTCCTCCATCCGTTCCGTTTGCTAAGCTTCCGTTAAAAGCCGTCGTGCTGATATACATCATTGTTTCACGATACTGATAAGAAGTCAGGTTTGTAAGAAGCTTAGGACCTTCTTGTACAGCTGTTCTTAGCAATGATTCAATAAAGCCGTCGATCATCGGCGTATTTTCTGTGCGGTGAAAATAGTGTTCAAGCGCATGCGACATACTATCAACAATTCCATAGACTGTTTGGTCGCGCGGCACTGAAAACGTGTACGCCGGATCTAAGATAGAAAAGACGGGAAATACATGAGAAGACGTCCAACCTAGCTTTTCTTTTGTTTCCCAATTTGTAATAACAGAAGTTGAATTCATTTCAGATCCTGTTGCCGCAAGTGTTAAGACCGTTCCAAAAGGAAGAGCACCTGTAATCTCTACTTTGCGTGTAATTAAGTCCCATGTATTCCCTTCATACACGGCTCCAGCTGCGATAGCTTTTGTACAATCGATCACGCTTCCCCCCCCAACGGCTAAGAGAAAATCAATGTTTTCTTTTTTACATATGTCAACGCCTTTAGCTACCGTAGTCAAACGAGGGTTCGGTTCTACACCAGACAGCTCGTGAACAACCGCGTCAATAGACTGAAGTTCAGCTTTCACTTCGTCGTATACGCCATTTTGTTTGATGCTTCCTCCTCCGTATACTAACAGAACGTTTACTTGTTTAGTGTAAGAAGCAAGCTCTTGCGATAGCTTCGTAATTTGATTTTTTCCAAAGTATAATTTGGTAGGATTGTGCTGCAAAAATATATTCATGTTCTACACCTCTAGTTTTCTTTTCTTGTAAAAAGTGTATCACGAAAGCAGCTTCATCATTATTGAAGATTCTCTATATCTATTATCAATATTTTTGATAACCTTCTTGTACAAGTGAAATGAAGTGTTGAATGGGTGCCGTCAGCCATTTTTTCTTTTTGAATATGAGCTGTGAATAAAGATAAAATTCTTCATGGTCAAACGGGATTTTAATCAGTTTTCCATTTTCAATCTCTTGTTTTACCGCTATTTCTGGCACAAGAGCAATACCTAAATTATCCGCTACGCACTGTTTAATTGCTTCAAGACTGCTAAATGAAATCACCGATTGCATATGAATACCCCTGCTGCGCATCATCTCTTCTAAAAGCGTACGATAAGGGCAGCCGCTCTCGGTTAAAATGATGGTTTCTCCTTCAAACTCTTCCATTACAACGTTGTTTTTTTCACTAAAAAAATGAGAAGGCGAAGCAATCATAACCATGTTTTCTTTTCGAATAGGAATCACTTGTAAGCTTGAAGATGTTTGAAGGCGATCAAGCAAAACGGCTACGTCATACTTTCCGTCAATAATCCCTTGTGTTAAATTTGGACATAAACCCGCTTCTAGCATAATCTTTAGAGAAGGGTGCTGCTTTTTTAATTCACGAATATACGGTGTAATAAAATAAGCGGCCAGCGACTCCACGGTTCCTATTGAAACTGTTCCTCTAGCATCTTCATTCGTAGTAAGGCGCTCTTTTGCTTCATTTAATAACTCGGTTACTTGATTCACATAATAAAGCAATTCTTCACCAGGCTGAGTCAGCTTCATTTTTTGTCCTGTTCGTTCAAATAGTTTTTGACCGTAATGATCCTCTAATTTTTTTATATGAGTGGTAACGCTTGACTGAGCATACCCTAATTCCTCGCCCGTTCGTGTATAGCTCCCCCACTTCGCTACTTCTTTAAATGTATATAAATAGTTAATATCCATGTGCTGCTCCTTATGTACTGCTGTTTTGTTTCGTTATCCATATGCTAAAGCTGTTCTTAATCAGAACCTATACGTAAATAGAATCACAGTACAGTATAAGCGAACTTGTTTTGCCAAGCAATTTTATCAACCTTAAAAATTCTTTTTATATTAGGCAATTACGTCGTTTTTTGTTCATAGAATGAAAAACAAACTTATGAAAAGAAAGGGTGTATCTCGTGACAGCCTACAAAGAAGTGCTATATAAAGGAAAACGCTTTGTACTGATTCACGTATATGATTCAGGATACTGTGAAATTCGACCGATTGATCATGCTTTTAAAGTCGAACTTGTGCGATTAGATGAGATAGAACAATGTGGATAACAGTCATGAACGCAGCCATTGCAGCTGCGTTTTTGTTTGTATTATAAACAAGTGGATGAGATAAAAATACCTGAATTGGCTGGCCTTTTACATAATTTCTTCCTGTATACTTTGTAACTAAGGATATCCGCACTTATTTACTTTTTATACTTACACGAGGTGATGACATGAAAAAAGGCTGGCTGGAATGGATATTATTATCCGTTGCGTTAATTTGGGGAGCCAATTATACAATCGGAAAATTTGGAGTTGCTCATATGTCTTCCATTCAATTTAGCGCGCTGCGTTTTATAATGGTTGCTCCTATTCTTTTACTTATTACAGGAATAGTAGAGCGAGGCATTCGGATCGAAAAAAAAGACTGGGGACGTTTAATAGCGGTCAGCATAGTAGGCGTTACACTCTATCAAACGCTGTTTATGGTATCCGTTAAGTATACGACAGCTACAAATGCTTCTTTACTTATTTCGATGTCTCCTATTTTCACAGGAATCTTAGCTATCTTATATAAGCATGAAGCTTTTTCATTAAAAACACAGCTAGGCTCTGTGCTTGCTTTTTTCGGGGCTGCGTTTGTACTGCTGTTTGGTCACTCTAGTCATGCGCTGTCGCAGCTTGCATGGTTCGGAAATATCATGGGGATTGTAGCGGCCGTTGCGTGGGGCTGGTATCCGATTTTAGCAAAACCTTTAGTCGTAAAATATTCTGCTTTGCGCGTGACTGCCTGGTCTGCTTTGATCGGAGCTATTCCGCTTACTGTCTACTGTCTTTTCACCTATCAAACACTTGTATGGCCAACAGATATAGGCAGCTGGAGCTCTTTGGCATACTCTGTTTTGTTCGTGACGGTGTACGGACTAGTAATGTGGTATGTAGGAATTGGAAAAATTGGATCTACAAAAGTAATGGTTTACATGTATGTTATTCCTTTATTTGCCGTTGTTTTTGCTGCTGTAGCCATTGGAGAAACCATCAATTCCATGCAGCTGCTTGGAGGACTTATTATTTTTAGCGGTTTGTATATTGTTAAAAAAAGCCCTGCTCCTAAAACAGCTCTCAAACTTAAAAAAGCAAACTAACAAGAGTAACGGATGCGGAGAAATTGCTAAAAGCTATTTTACTAGTAAATCCACACTATAGATGACAACGACTAACGCTCAGGTTTTTCCTGAGCGTTAGTCGTATGAAATTTTACTGATCTAATTGAATAAAACGATTGTTAGTTTCATTAATGAACCTTCATTATATTAATTAATTCTATGATTTTTTTATCCTCACCTGGGTCAACGTGAACCAGTTTTGTATTTTGAATAATATCCTCTGTGTAATTTTTCATAAAACCCTTATCTACCTGAGCAGAACTAGGCCAATGTGAAGGAACATCGTACACATTAATTGTACCATTTCCGTTACTACTATAAGTCACTGAACCATCAACAGAACGAGAACCCTCTAATGTAACAACATCTTTTGGATAGCTAGCACTAGTATCGTCATAAATATTGACTAATTCTCCGGCTGAAATGTAGCGAACATTTAGCTCATCTATCTCTTGGTTTGGTCCTAGCTGTAACCAAATCCGAGCATATTCGATTTGTTTGCTTGTATAATCGAATAGTATTTTTGGGTCTTCCTTCTGACTAACCTTTGAATTACTATTTCCAGACGAAATGCTATCGGAATTTTCATCAACAGCTTTGTCTGAAGAGGCGTCATTTTTATCAGCTTTGTCTGATTGCTTCGACTCACTGCTTGAGGAACTTTCATCTGTTTTACTCGCAGCTTCTTTTGTTGAGGGGCTTCCATCCGTTTTGCCTGTAGCTTCTTTTACTGAGGAATTTATATTCATTTCACTTGTGGTTTCTTCTATGGATTTTTCGTCCTTGTTTCCAGCACACCCTACTAACGTTCCCACCAGCATAAATATAGCAGCATGAAAATAAACACGCTCGGTTCGTTTTTTCATTCGTCAAATCATTCCTTTCGTTTATTTGTTAATTTAAGCGAATGACAATATTTTCGTTTTATATCCAAACCTGTATAAAAAGCAGCTAGACTCTTTTTAAACTGTATTCATGAGTAATTTTATAATGATTATATACGCGTTTAAAACCGGTTCGTTCATAAAATAACGTCGCTTCCTCAGTATCTGTATAAAGAACGAGGCTGTCGTAGTAGTTCTCTGCATAGTGAATAATTTCTTTTAAAAGTCGTTTACCTATACCCTTTCTCCGAAACTGAGCTGAAACATAAAACCTTCTTACTCTTCCAACGTTAGCACACTTACTGTAAGGGTCTTGATTAAGGGCCGCTACGGCTATTAATTCGTTTTGTTCACCGTAAACTCCCCACAGTCTTTCGCCTGTTTTATTAAATACGTTTTGCCCGTTTTTATACTCCGCTATTAGCTTGGTAAGAAAGAAAAAGCCTTCCTCCTGGCTTTCTATTAACAGCTCTTTTATATCATGCTCCATAAGATACGTTAGCGTGATGATCTTCATATATTCTCTCCCCGTTCAACAGGTGATGTTGTTTCCACAGACTGCTTGTTATGGACTAATACTGCAATACCTATGAGAGACGTTACCAGCAATAGGAAGCTTGCAAATAGATATACAATCCTCACCCCAAAGAAGTCCGCTACTGTACCTACAAACGCGATAGAAAGAATAAACGCACCCTGTACAAGAGTTGATTTTGCCGCTATTACTTTAGAAAGAACCCCACTCCTGCAGGCATTTTGATAAATGGTTTCCTGCGCTGCGTCTCGAAGCTGATAGGCAGGACCCATCATTACCAAAAGTGCTAAAGCTAAATACGGGTTCGTTACTAAGCCGTAAAAACCGGTTAAAACAGCATAACCAATTGAGCCCGCGAACATAAGAAGCAAAAGCCTTCCTTTTACCATAGAAGACATTCGGTACACAATAATTCCTCCGACTATGCTTCCAAAATAATACGCACCGTTTATATATCCCCACCATACTTCCCCTTTTCCAAGCACTTCTTTCACAAAAGAAAGAGTAATAGCCCCAATCCAAATGGTTCCAACGAGTGATTCAGTTATGTCCATTATAACGAGTGCTCTGATGCGTTTATGTACCCATAAAAAGCGCCATCCTTCCATTAGCTTTGCCACGCTTCGCTTTTCTGGCTGCTTGTATCTATGAGCTTCTTTTATAAACAGCAAACAAACAAACGAGAACAATAAAAGACCTGCCGTTATACATAAAGAATAAGTGAATCCTGTTAAAGACAAAACGAAACCACCAAGGGACCACCCTGCAAATAGAAAGGTTTGGTCAATTGTTGAAAGCAAACTATTCGCCTGCATTCTTTGACTATCACTTACTAAGCTGCGGACAACCGACGTTTTAAAAATAGTAAAAAAACCGTTAAAAAAAGAAATGATCCCAACAATGACAAAACACATCGCTAGTACTGTGACTGTAAATTTTTGTGTGAGTAGCATATACAATCCAGCGAGCATTCCTATTTGCATAACCTGTACAGCCCGCATAATATGAATAGATTTATATGTATCGGCTAGTAAAGGTACGCTAAGACCACTAAGGAGGCGAGCAAGTAAGCTCGTCATCGTAATCATTGATGCAAGAGCTGTTGAACCGGTGTTTTGATTTATATAGGAAGTGAGGGCCATTGTATAAAGAACAAAACCTAAATTTGTGGTTACTTGACTTGCTGCTAAAAAATAAAAACGCTGAGTCAATTTTTTCTCCTTTCCGTTAGGCGTAACATACAAAGGGATAATATTTTTTGTTAATTTTTCCCTTTTTAAACTATAACACTATTTGACGAAATCCAAAACTATCTATAATTTAGTAGATGGAGGTTTTTATGTTTAAATATAGTTTTCTTATTGTTCTTATTGCTTTTTTACTTATTAACTTTAACGGCCAGGAAAATCAAATTGTAGGTGGGAGAATAAAAAAAGAGCGAAGTGAGGTTTTCTTTGGAGAATATGACAGCTTTACAGGCCGCTACTCTCGGAGCATTAAACTCAAAAAAGGCGTAACCTACGTTTTCAGGCTATCTAAACACACTAAAAGTGGAGACCTTTCTCTATATGTAGAAGATCCAAGACGTACACGTTTCTTTGAGATGACTAATAACTCTCTTTATCTAACACCCGAAAGAACGAGAAGATATCGTATTAACTTTATAGGCTCTGAGCATAAAGGATCTTTTCAGCTTCACTGGAAAAGCAGCGTTCAAAGGGATGATAATGAAACATCTGTTTAATGCCATGTGATTTAGACAACGTTTAAACGAGGAGGAATGGTTTATGATGATTAATCAAGCTGTCCTGTACACTCATCTACTGGACGAAATGAAGGCTTTTTATGTAAATTCCCTCAATTTCCCATTAACTGCCGCTTCACCGCGTTCTTTTTCCATTAAAGTTGGTGAAAGTGAGCTCATTTTTAAAGAAAGTGCTCTACATACAAAGCCCTTTTACCATTTTGCTTTTAATGTTCCAGCAAACCGCTTTATGGAAGCGAAACAATGGGCTACTCAAAGAGTCTTCCTCAATACAGAAGAGAAGAAAGATGAGATTTATTTTGAAGCATTTGATGCTCATTCGTTTTATTTTGAAGATCCTGCTCATAATATTGTTGAATACATTTCAAGACATTCAGACTGCCCACCATCCAACGACCCCTTTTCTTCTAAGTCGCTTTTAAGCATAGGAGAAATCAACTTGACAACGCCTCATGTCCGCTCTGTAGGGACACAGCTTATTAACTCGGGTATCACCGTGCGCAACAACAGGCCATTAAACGAGAACTTTAACTTTTTAGGAAGCGACAGTGCGTTTTTTCTTGTAGGGGCGCCTAAAAGACGGTGGTTTTTTTCGGACCGAGACTCTGAAGTTCATCCATTAACGGTGAAGGTTAATCATTCTCTAGCAGTTGCGTTAGATAAAAAAGGAATGCTGAAGATTACGCAAGAATGATTGTTTTTTCAATAAAGCCATGTAACAAGCGAACTTGTTACGTGGCTGTTTTTGTTCAAAATTCAGCTCTACTCCACCTATAGGTTTTGTATATAGTTCTCGATGTCCTTTCTGTTCATCAGCATAAAAACCTTGCAATCCTCATCATTTTTAAGCTTTTTAAACCGGTTTCTCATCTTTTTTTGCCGTTCTCGATACGTCGTAAGAATAAATGTAAAAAATGACCAATCTACTTTCTCAGGGCAGCCTTTTGCCATATCTTCACGCGTTTTTCTTGCATATACAATCCTCCTCTTTATCACTCGGTACACACAAACGATTAGAGGCAGCTCTAAATAAATGATGGTATCTGCACGCTTCACTCGAATATCATACGAATTGCTGTAGTTCCCGTCGATAATCCAGCTGTCTTTTTTTACAATGTGCTCCTGCAATTCTCTAAAACTATCATTGTCTCTTTCCGTCCAGCCCGGCTGCCAATACAGGCTGTCTAAATGATGTACTTCTAGATCAAGCTTTTTCCCTAATTTCTTGGCAAATGTGGACTTTCCTACTCCTGGAGAAACGCCCATTACCAGCACTCTTTTCATCTCATCACCTTACCTTTTTAGAAAATAAAGCTAATTGAAGAGAAGGCAACTGTTTATACTGACTCGGTGTACTAAAAGCAGACTGCTGTATAAAGAAGCTTCATGTTAGCAATTTTATTCACATAATTTTCAGATAACATATAAACATTCATCATAAATTTCTGTATTCCTTCTTGCTTTGTAGTAAATAGGTTGCTTTTATTAATCGTTTCCTTTACCTTAAATGTGAGTATATAAAAGTAAGGTGAAAAAAATGAATGCATCTATGCTAAAGAGATTTTTACGAAACCTCGGGATTTTTATTTATATTGTCATCGCAGCTATTAATATTTACTTAACGAGAAATGACTTGGGCGATATGCTTACTCGCCTTGTGCTGTTGACTATTTTACTTCCTTTGTTTTTTAGTTTTGTGTATGCGTTAGGAAAATCACATTTTAAAAGACAAGAAGAGCTCGCTGAACAAGAGAAGAAAAAAGAGTAAAAAAAGCCTTTTATAGAGGGGATTCCCCTTTCTAAAAGGCTTTTACTTTTTTTCATATAACTGAACATTAACTACATCAGGATTAACGTGATACTGCTTGGCAAGTTGATTTACGACTTGCTGAATCTCCTTCTTTTTATAGGAAGAAAGTTGTTCGGCGGGCAGAAGAACGAGAACTTGAGCTTCCGCATAGTCATTCAGCACTCTAACCTCTTGAAAACCATACTGCGTCAAAGCTGATTTTAACTCTTTTTCAAAGTCGCTGCTTTCTTTTGGGACGGCTATGGAGAACCGATTGTAAGAAACTAGCGAAACCTCTTTCTCTTCAGGCTTTGTATACACCGCCCAAGCAGTTGTCAGCACTGTGACAGCAATACCAACATTCAATACCCACACTTTCATACCATGAACGCCCCTTTTAATCGAGTTTGTTCATGATATGAAAAAATTTATTGGTTCATGCGTTATCTTCCTAGCCATCCTCCGTCTACGGCAAGCAAGTGCCCGTGAATATAAGCAGACGCATCAGATGCTAAAAAGACGACCGCTCCCTTAAAATCATCTGCTTGTCCCCATCTTCCTGCGGGAATACGTTCAATAATTTGTCTGCTGCGCGTTTCATCGTTAATAAGTGCTTCATTCATATCAGTGGCAATGTATCCTGGTACAATTCCATTAACATTTACGCCTTTTGCTGCCCATTCATTAGATAAAGCCTTTGTAAGCTGAGCAACTCCGCCTTTTGCTGCGGCATAAGCTGGAACGGTAATACCTCCTTGGTAAGAAAGCAAAGATGCCATATTAATGATTTTTCCGCTTCCTTGTTTAAGCATTTGGCGGCCCGCCTGCTGACATAACAACCATACGGTTTTTAAATTAACGTTCATAACAGCGTCCCAATCTTCTTCTGCAAAGTCTACAGCGGGTGAACGTCTTTGAATGCCCGCGTTGTTCACTAAAATATCGAGCTTGCCAAAATAAGCAACAACCGATGAGATCGCTTCGCTTACTTGAGAAGCATTTTCTAAATCACAATTAACAATAAAACATTTTCTTCCGAGCCGTTCGATTTCTTCTTTTACTCCAAGAAACTCCTTTGAACGCTGCAAAAGAGCGATATCCGAACCTGCTTCTGCCAAAGCAATCGCCATTGATCTTCCAATTCCTCTTGTTGCTCCTGTAATTGCTGATACTTTACCATCTAAAGAAAACAAATCTACTGTCATTGTTCATTCTCCTCTCCGTTTGGTGCAAATAAAACCTTAAGTGATTCATCAGGCCGCTGCATAAACTCAAACCCCGCTTGAATATCTTCAAGCTGCAGTTTATGAGAAATTAAAGAATCTGCTGCTATTTCACCGTTTGCCAGTAAATCAATAGCCGTCTGAAAATCTTCCCTTGTGTAACATCTCGTTGTAGTTAATGAAATTTCCTTAAAGTGCATTGCTGCTAAATCTACTTCTGGAGCGCTTTTGTATACGCTCACCACCACAATCTCTCCTTGAATACGGCTTGTTTCAACCATTTGTTTTGCTGTAATTTGATTTCCGGCTACTTCAAATACAACGTCTGCACCGACTTCATTCGTAAGCAAACGCACTTCTTTTACTACGTCTCTTTTCGCTGCATCAATTGGTATAAAGCCAAGTTCTTTCGCTTTAGTTAAGCGATAAGAACTAATATCTGAGATCATTACTTTTTTTGCTCCTGCTCGTTTCGCAATCATCCCGATCAGCAGTCCAATAGGTCCTGCCCCTAAAATGACAGCTTGGTCTCCTACTTTCAACCGCGAGCGTCGCACTGTATGTACGGCAACCGCTACAGGTTCTGCAAGAGCTGCATGCTCGCTAGACAGTTTCTCTGGCAAGAGGTGAAGGCGGTTCACAGGAACAGCCACGTGCTGCGCAAACCCTCCATCTTGATCGATGCCGATTAGTTTTAACTGTTTACAAACGTGAAACTGTCCTTTTACACAGGCTTCGCACGTTCCGCAGCTAAGCGTAGGTTCAACTGCTACGCGGTCACCTAAAGAAAATTCCGTTTCCCCTCGGATCTCCTCTATCACTCCGCTGAATTCATGTCCCATAGTGAGTGGCGCCTGTGCTCTAGGGTGTTTTCCAAAATAAATCATCATATCCGTTCCGCAAATTCCAGCATGAGATACCTTTACAAGCGCTTCTCCTTTTTTTATAACCGGTTTCGCTTTTTGCTGCATAACGGCTTTTGTTTCTGAAACGTAGACACCTGCTTTCATTTCTCCATCCCCCTTTGTATACTTGTCGACAAGTTGAAGAGAAAAAATATTCAAAAATATTTCGAATATTTTATCCCTTTTTTATGCTTCATTCAAAAGTGAAGCTGTTATGGTATTTCGCGTGTCTTCAAAGTGACGTTTCACTTCATCTTGAATACGTTCTGTATTTTGAGACTTTAATGCCTTAATCATTTCATGATGCTGCTTAATCAGTGGGAGCACAGCTGCTTTATCATCTCGAAATCTTTTTTCAGTCGTAATTAAAAGAGCAGCTAAAATAATTTCACGGATGCTTTCCCACAATTTTAATATCCGCTTGTGGTCTGCTTCGATAATCACGAGCTCATGAAACCGCAAATCTTGATAAGCAAACTCTACATAGTCATCGTATTTAGCTGCCATCTTCATTTGATCAATGCTTTGCTCCAGCTTTTTAATAAGCGAATCATGGTTGACTTCAGATAAACGTTCTAAGACAAAGTGTTCTAAAAGCAGACGAACATCGTACAGCTCGTTTAAATCCCTAGTTGTTAAACCAATAACAACTGCTCCCATTCGCTGTAAATCAATGAGCCCTTCGTTTGAAAGGATCCGCAGAGCTTCTCTGATAGGAGATCGACTCATTCCAAACTCTGACGAGAGCTGATTTTCTGATAGTATGGTTCCTTTTTTCAGCTCGCCGCTCATAATTTGAATTCTTAATTTGTTTACCACTTGTTCTCCCAGCGAGGCTCCGCGAAACCATCTTTCCGGGTAGGTTACCTTTTTAATGTGTCATCACTTCCTTAACCAACTTGTATACAAGTATTCAAGATTTAGTATATAGATAAGAAATCTGACTGTAAACGTTTTCTTTGCGAAATGTATATTTTTACAATTCTTTCTTACACTAAGAACTACTGATAAATAAAAGGTGGGAAGATGGATGAATCAAATTATATTATGGGGAATTCTTGTTATTCCATGGTTTTTACTGCTGCTGCTTGATAAACAGCGGGTTAAACGATTTTTTACTGTAGGGTTGTTTGCTGCATTAATGATGACAATCGCCTATCAAGTAGCGGAAAAAATGCACTGGTGGACGGTTCAAGAAAACGTATTTTTTCTTACCAGCATGGGAGCAACGATTTATTGCCTTCATATTGTGATTACGATCTTTGTCTTTTACCTTACGTATCCCGGGTTTATCTTGTACATAATGGTTAACATTATTTTGGATTTGATTCATGGTTATGTTATAGTTCCTTTTCTCGCTAAAATTGGGCTTTATAATCTGTATGAAATTAGTCATTTTGGACTTTTCCTTGTCATGACTACCGTAGCCATTATCCTTTACTTGTTTCAGCGGCTTCTTGACTTTATATTTGAAGAAAATCATGCATAAAAAGAGGCTGGGACATAACGAAATGAAGCCCACCTAAAGACGAATAAATGAGATACATGAGCTGAACCGCTTATGACACCGCAGTTGATTTTCGTGCAAGGCTTCGCTTTCCGCGGGCGGCCGCTGAGCCTCCTCGTCGCTTGCGCTCCTGCGGGGTCTTCTGTCCCGCTTTTCCCGCAGGAGTCTTCGCCTTGCCCTTCAATCAACTGCTAGAAGGAACGAAACCCATGAAGCTATATTCACCATAACCAAAAGAACGAACCACTCATCAAACATGTTGATCAATGGTTCGTTTTTCACTTGGGCTAAAATACTTTTGTCCTAGTCTCTTTTTAATCAATAGAAAAATGGAATAACCGTATCTCCGCGAATCGGTTCAACAGCTGCATGAAACTGAATTCGCAAACTTTTTGACGTTTCGATGTCAGAGGCATCCATGACGTGAAAATGAATGTGAGGTTCGGATGAATTCCCGGAATTTCCACACCTTCCGAGCAGCGTTCCTTTACGAACCACGTCTCCTTTTTTCACAGAAACCGACCCTTGCTTCAAATGTGCAAGCACACTGTATTCTTTCCCTTCATGTTCAATGATAACGTGATTTCCTAAAGGATTTTTTTTATTCGTGTGTCCAATTTCATTATCTTCTTGGCCATCAGCTGCTGCGATAACGACTCCTTCAAGCGGAGCTACAACCTTTTTTCCATAAGCATAGTAATCTTCGTTTTTCATTCCATCATTTTTATAGCTTTGCTTTCCTTTTCGCACGACTAAATCATATGCATACCTTTGGCTTTCGACTGGATGGTGATAGTTCAACACCTCATGCTTTCCACCCCAATAGACAAACCATTCACTTTGAATCGGCATCGTATATTTGTTTGTACTCCATCTCTCTCTCTCTGAAAATGATTCTATAGGAGCAAGCACAAGTGCTTGTATAATATTATGTTCATCAAACATAACGCTGATGGCTTTTCTCTGCGTAGAATTTATCCAAATAAACTGCTCAATTTGAGGGGTTAAATAAAGATTTGTTTCTAGTCTGTAGAACTGTTCTCCTTGATTAAACAATTTGCTCTGCTTCAAAAATTGCTGAAGGGAAACTTGACGTTTAAATTCTTCGCTTACACAATCATAAAGCTTCTTAAAATCCCCTTCTGCAAATAAAGTTCCAAACTCTTCTCTGATATTCACTTTTCTCTCTGTATCCATCATTGTAATCCACCCTTTTATATGTATTTCAATTTGTTTGAATTATCTATAAGTAATACGTTTTATCTTATAAAAAGGTTTCATTTTCCAATTATTCTATCTCAAAATCTTCTCCTATACCTTATTTACAATTTTCTCAATCCATTTTATACTTATTTTACAAATATTTGAAAGGAGGTGCAGCATGATGAAAATAACGTTAAATAAAAAAATCAAGCTGCGCCGAGTAAGTATTTTTGGCGCTTAAATTTTAAGGAGATTTCACAATGAAAGTAGCATTAGTACGTCATTACAAAGTAAACAAAGGGCTTCCAGAAAACCACCGCTTATCCACCGATGAACTAGTGGCTTGGTTTCAGGAATATGATGAATCAGATATTACGTATGGAGAGACTGATTTAAATAATATTGAATGGAAACGCTGTTTTTCAAGCGATATGCCGCGAGCACACAAAACGGCAAAGCATATTTATAAACAAGAGATCACTCTTCTTCCGGAACTTAGAGAAATACCCATGCCTATTATTCCAGTAAAATTTAAACTTCCTTTTATCCTCTGGGCATTACTGTTTCGCATGTCCGGACTCATCAACAAACAAGCTCGTACAGATATGGCTGAGACTAAGAGAAAAGTAGCAGCAGTGCTAGATCGCGCTATTTCCGAGTCAGAAGACGATTTGCTGATTGTCAGCCACGGAGGCATTATGAAATTTATGCGTAAAGAACTTATAAAACGCGGCTTTAAAGGGCCACGGTTTGATATTGCTGTTAACGGAAAGCTTTATCTTTTTGAAAAGCAAGAGAATGAAACTTATTAGAAAAAGTCGCAGAGACTATTCTCTGCGACTTTTTAATAACCATTTTCTTCAATTGTTAATGCTTCACGCAAAGCGATATCTTTTCGGATATTATGAGCGATTTCACGCGTGATTTCTCCTTTTTCATAAAGTTCTTGCACCGTTTCCCGCTCGGTATGAAACGCTTTATAACATAAATCTCTCGTTGCTTTTTTACGTTTGCCTGAATTATACTCCGTACTCTCTTTTCTAAGTCTTGCCATGGATCTATGGTATTCACTAATGATAGCAAGTGAAATCATTCGATTTTCTTCGTTCATGTTTTCTTTAATGACCTTTATCGCTTCTTCAATCATTTGAATACGTACTTTGTTCACTTTACTTCTTCTGCGCAGGCTTTGTTTTCTTAAAGCCTGCTTATTCGGTGAAAAAATTCGGACTAGTAATAGTAAAACTTTTTTAAACCTCATCCAGCTCACCAATAATTTGTACCTTACACGATTGGTTACAGCCATTTCAAGCTTGTGCGTATGTTCCAAACAAATATACGCTGTCTCACGGTCTATTTTTTCCTCTTTTAATAGCTTTTCCACCAATTTCCCCTTGGCCTGAAGAGCCAGCAATCGAATTTCTTCTTCATACTGTTTGTTTTCAGAGGCTTCTAAAGGATGCGTTTTAACAATGATGTTATTAATCGTTGTATTATACGTTGAAATTAACGAAAGCGCTGCTCCACGATTTTCCTCGGTCATTTCTCTTTTTAACCGCTGAATAGCAGCTTTGTGCACTTTAATGCGTGCTTTAACCTCTTTTGTATTGCGCTCAGGCTTCTTCGGCGCCTTTTCTGTTTTCGCAATAACAGGTAAAAGAATGCTTGCCGCAACTAAGGTTAACAATATAACGCCTGCTGCTAGAAAAATAATCAGAGAGCGTTCCGGGAAATCACTGCCGTTATCAAGCGTATAAGGAATCGAAAACGCTCCGGCTAACGTAACAGCTCCTCGTACACCTGAAACCGTAATAATACCAATAGACCGAGGCTCAGGTTTTAGATGCTTGTTGTTTTTGTAATACCAGCCTACTGACCATGATACCATCACCCAAATAAATCGTAGTACAAGCAAAAAGACAGTAATAATCAAAATATAAAGAAGCACTTGTCCATTATTAAAGTTTGGATCTTGAATAATTGCTTTCGCCACTTTTGGTATTTGCAGACCAAGCAGCACAAAAACCAAGCCATTTAACAAATATAAAATCACCGTCCAAGTACTTTTTGATACCACTTTAAGCTGCTGGTTAGGTGATTCCTCTCGGTCGCGCTCAATCGCATGCACAATGCCGCCTGCTACAACTGCCAAGATTCCCGATAAATGAAAGTGTTCAGCAATGTAGAAGACAACAAATGGAGTTAGAATTTGTATTAACATATGAATTGTAATATCTTCCATTCCTAAACGTCGAACAAGTACACGCAGTCTGATAATCAGAAAAGCGATAAATGCTCCTACAAACAAACCGCCCAACGCTACCCAAAGGAACTGAAATGTAGCATCTACGATTGAAAAAACGCCCGTTACGGTAGCAGCTACTGCTACTTGAAACGCTACAAGACCAGAGGCATCATTCATCAGTCCTTCCCCTTCAAGCAAATGCATAATTCGCTTAGGCAGCTTTACTCGGCTCGCCATAGCTCCAACTGCCACTACATCTGTTGGGGACAAAATAGCGGCTAGTGCAAATGCCGCCGGTAACGGAATGGAAGGGATAAGCCAATTGATTAGATATCCCCCTACTGCCACCGTTACAAAAACCAGTCCCAGCGCTAGTAATAAAATAGGTGTACGAAGCTTCCAAAGAGCAGCTCTTGACACGTTTTTCCCATCATTAAATAATAGCGGGGCAATAAATAAAATAAAAAATAATTCAGGTTCCAAATGGACATCTCCGCCAAATGGCAATATAGCAAGCCCTGCTCCCAAAGCTATTTGAACTAACGGAACAGGAATAAATGGCACAAAATGATTAATGATATTAGATAGACCAATCAAAGCCAATAAGACTAATATCGTCAGAAAAAATTCCATAAAAACAATCGACTCCTACTTCTATTTACATCTCTTTAAAGGTATCACGTTGTCTCTTTTCGTTCATTTTATAATGTTTAGTTTACGCTTTTTCTGCCAAAAAATGTTGCGGGTTATTAAAAAGTGTTCTTTCTTTTCGATAAGTTTATTTCTACGGAGATTAAGGGAACAGTATACATGATATTCTTTATTTACCATATAAATCAGCTCATCAAACTTTTATAAAGGAGGTGTTCCCTTATCCGTTTCAACGGGGTAAGGAGATAAATTTGGAAACAGTAAATGTCATCTTATTCATCGTATTAATCATATTAACAGCCTTTTTTGTTGCAACGGAATTTGCCGTCATTAGGGTACGGTCGACTAGAATCGATCAGTTAATTGAAGAAGGAAACCGGAACGCTTTAGCAGCAAAAAAAGTAGTATCAAATTTAGATGGTTATCTTTCAGCCACACAGCTGGGCATTACGGTTACCGCATTGGGTCTAGGCTGGATAGGTGAACCTACTGTAGGTCATTTATTAGAGCCGCTTATTGACATGCTGCCTTTTGCTACATCACTTTCGCATGTCATATCTTTTGTTCTTGCTTTTTCGATTGTCACATTTTTAAATGTGGTAGCTGGAGAACTTGCGCCCAAAACGGTGGCGATTCAAAAAGCCGAACAAGTGACGCTGTTATTTTCCCGTCCTCTTATTCTTTTTTCTAAGTTACTTTATCCGTTTATTTGGCTTTTAAACCACTCAGCAAGAGGCGTTGTCGGATTATTCGGCCTGAAGCCAGCTTCTGAAAATGAAGTAGCTCATAGTGAAGAAGAACTTAGAATTATTTTATCTGAAAGCTATCAGAGCGGTGAAATTAATCAATCGGAATTTAAGTTCATGAATAATATCTTTGAATTTGATAATCGTACGGCTAAAGAAATCATGGTGCCTCGTACAGAAATTGTTAGCGTATCAGCAGATGAAACGATAGAAGAATTCTTAAAAATGGCTAGAGTAGAGCAATATACTCGCTATCCAGTAGTTATAGATGGAAACAAAGATCAAGTGGTGGGATTAGTTAATATTAAAGAAATATTAGCGGATTACATAAAAGAAGATGATATCAAACCACGTCCCGTGCAAACGTATATGAAACCCATCATTCAAGTCATTGATTCCATCGCCATTTACGACTTATTGCTTAAAATTCAAAGGGACAGAATTCACATGGCCATCTTAATAGACGAGTATGGAGGAACAACCGGGCTTGTAACGGTAGAAGACATTTTAGAAGAAATTGTTGGTGAAATTCGTGATGAATTTGATGATGATGAAATACCGGACGTACACAAAATTAATGAAAATCACTACGTACTAGATGCGAAGGTGTTGATTGAAGAAGTAAATGATTTACTCGGAACAACTATTGAACAAGAAGACGTTGATACCATTGGCGGCTGGATGCTGACCGAAAAGTTTGATCTTGCTAAAGGTGATAGCATCAAAAACGAAGGTTTTTCATTTAAAGTCATTGATATTGAACATCACCATATTAAACGAATCGAAATAACAAAGGAAAAAAGTACGGATCCCAGCTGATTATCCGTACTTTTTTTGATGCTCTTTTTTCATTTTCAAGTACTCTTTATTCTCTCGTACCTCTTTCCATTTTTCCATAAAAATAGATGCCGATTCTGCTTTTTGTTCATCAATTTGCCGTTCGTTACGCTCGCCGTCTTTATTGTATTTCTTTCCGCCTTTGTAGTTCGCGTAGCGCCTCGATCGCGTGTATCCCATTTGGAGAAATTTCCGGGCCATGTCCATTCCAACAAAATCGCTTTTTTCTTTGTAGGTTAAAAAAAGCTGATAGATGGCGGCGGCGGATTCCTCAGCAATGTCAGGTGTACGAAAACGCCAGTGAGGAAGAATTTCACTTTTGTATGGCTCAACAAGGAGAACTCCTTGTTCTCCTTTTCCTACTCTATACTTTTCAGGATGCTTTCTAAAATCGATATGTTCAAAGTCAAGTGAATAATCAAATGCCACGGTTCTTCCCTCCTTTTTGATCTCTACCCTTTACAAATGAATGATAAAACTTTTCTTAAAGAAGTTTTTCACATGCAGGTGAGGGTAATAATAGGTGGATAAGTATGGTTAACTTTTTTCTTCATACTAAAAGAAGTCCGAACTTATTAAATCATGATACGGGAGAGTTCGCTATGTCAATAAAGCTACAGCAAAATCGAATAAAAGCTAATTTTTGGATTACTCCTTCTATATACGGAATTGTTGCTTTTGTTTTAGCCACTATTAGTACATTTTTAGATCGATATTTGACAGCTCACAAACAGTGGTTAAAGTTAGTTCCTTCCGTGTTTCTAACGGATAAAGAGCTTGCTCATACTATTTTAAGTTCAGTATCAAATTCCTTATTAACGATGACGACAATTACGTTTTCTTCTGTGTTAGTGGTACTGACTACGTTTGTAGGTCAGTTTTCTCCTAGAACGATTCAGAACTTTAATACAGATGCCAAAACTCAGCGCGTGCTTGGCACTTTTATCGGTGGATACGTATACGTGCTTGTACTGCTCATTCAAGTTCGCAGCAACCAAGTCAGCAATACTTTTATTGTTCCTTCATTAGCCATCGTGGTAGCATTCATTTGCTTAGGGATGTTTGTGTTTTTGATTCACCACGTCATCAACTGGATTAAAGTCGGAAATTTAATTTCAAACATTGCAAAAAAAACGATGCTTACCATTGAAGAGAGACGGCTAGAACAACAAAAGCACCCCGAATCAAAGAATGAAATACAGGTTGATTTTGATAATGAAAACACACTGCAAATTAAAAGTAACAGACAAGGATATATTCAATATATCGAACTCAACCATTTAACAGCACTAGCATCTAAATTAAATGTCATTGTTAAACTCGAAAAAGCACCCGGAGAGTATGTAGAAGCAGACACACCGTTATTAACTGTAATCACTCACAATCAATCGTTAGAACGTGAAAAATTTCTTCATTGCTTGTTTATTACAAATGACCAAGAATCGATCCAAGACGTAAAATTAGGTATTCAAAAACTAAGTGAAATTGCATTAAGAGCTATTTCACCAGCTATTAATGACCCTGAAACAGCTATTAACTGCATTGAACAGCTCACGCAAGTGTTTATCAAACTCGGACAAAGCTATTCTTCCTCTCCTTATTATTGCGATGAAGAAGGACGTATTCGAGTGCTGCTAGAAAAACCTTCTTTTACGGATTATTTGTACAAAGCGTTCTATCAAATTCGCCATTATGGAAAAGAAGATGTTTCCGTGATGTCTGCTGTCATTAAGGCATTAACTGTAATCGCTGAAACAAATCGCTCTGCCATCAAAAACGACGTGTGGGTTTTTTCTTCCTATATCGTAGAAGGACTGCAAAAAGAAGAGTGGCTTAAAATGGACAAAGAGTTTCTTAATCAGCTTCTCAAAAACCTTGCAAAAGCTTGTGAAAAAAAATGCGGGTCTATGTTGATAGAATAAAAACCAAAAAACGCCGCTCATCAACTGAGCGGCGTTTTCTTACGATATAAAGTGCTCTATCTCTTCTCTCTTTTTCACTATTATAAGTTTATCGTTATATGACGTACGAAGGATATGCAAAATTTCAGGTTTACTTTGCTTTTTGAAATCTGAATTCCACTGAAACATTTTAATAAAAATAGAAAACGTGGGTGCATAATTCGCTTTTTCGATTTTAGCTTTTTGCAGAACATACCTTTTGATAATCAACCATATTCTTTTTAGGTAATGGGTATCAAGAAAAATAATAAGGTCAGCTTCATTAAAGCTTTCATTCACCCACGTATAGTGTACACCTTCTACGATCTATTCCTTTGAAGCTGCAATATGATGTAAACACTTTTTTCTATCCGCTTCACTTCTTCTTTTATCTCCTTCATGTGTTCGTTCCCACATAATATTATCAAGTTCGTAGTGAGGAACTTCTAATCTATGGGATAACAAACGGGCTAGAGTCGTTTTTCCACTTCCAACGGATCCAACGATATGTATTTTTTTACATGAAGCGCTTTGAATACTTCATCTCCTCCTACTTCAAACCTGTTCTTTTACACATATTGTATCATTCACGTTCTTTTTCTCTAATGCAAACCAAAACGTTTTATGCTAGTATTTTATGGTACTTGACTGACAAAAGGAGTGAAAACACAGTGCCTAAAACCCTTTTTGGAAAACTTACGCTGTTTTGGATTGGACTATTTTTATTAATTACAGGTCTATTTTTTTATTATAAATATACAAACCAAGGGTTTACAGCTGCAGATTTATTCTTTCGCGCCTCTCCTCCTTTAGCTACTATTGGCTTTCTTTTAAGCGCAGCCGGACTATATGAAGAACGAGGAAAAAACAAGCTAATTCCTCTCGTTGTACTCACCATTAGTTTTATCATGCTCTGCCAAGCAGGCTATCACTTTATCCATATGCATACTCCACCGCCGCGTCCCTGACTTTGTCTCATTCTCATTTATAAAAAAGCTCTTCGTTTAGTATATTAAACGAAGAGCTTTATTTTCTATTCAAATAAACGCACAAGCTTTTTTGTATAGGGATGCCTGTTTTTATCAAATAGCTTTGCACGGTCAAATTGATCGATAACCTCGCCTTGCTGCATAACCATCATGCGACTGCTCATAAATTTTACTGCTGCTAAATCATGCGAAATAAAAAGATAAGACAACTGAAAAGTCTCCTGCAAATCTTTTAATAAATTTAAAATCTTTGCTTGTACCGTAACATCAAGGCTCGCTGTTGGTTCGTCTAACAGTACCAGAGACGGACCTACGCTAATGGCACGCGCAATCGCTACACGCTGAAGCTGTCCTCCGCTGAGTTCATGGGGATAATTCAACGCATATTCTGCGTTAATTCCGACTTTTTCTAACAAATAAAAAGCGATTTCTTTTTCATTTCTGCTCACATGAGATAAAAATGAAGGAACGGTTCGCTGCTGTCGCAAAGGCTCGAGCAAAGAATCGATGATTTTTACTTTTGGATTAAAAGAAGCCGCGGGGTTTTGAAATACCACTTGCATGCCTAGACGAGCTTGCTGCAGTTTTTTCCCTTTTAACCGGTGAAGAGGTTTCTCTGCAAACCATACTTCTCCCTGCTGAGTCTCTGTTAACCTTAGCACGCTTTTTACAAGCGTACTTTTTCCGCTTCCACTTTCTCCGACAATCCCTACACATTCCCCTTTATCGATATGCAGGGAAACATTATTTAGCGCTTTAACGTCTTTATACTGTTTCACAAGCTGCGTGACGCGTAATATATTTTTTTCTTTCATATCTCACTCCTATATCAACACTTTTTTCTGCGTATCTAACAATCGATCAGGCGTTTTCCGTAAAGAAGGAATGGCGTTAAACAGTTTTTTTGTGTAAAAATGACGCGGAGTGTGAAGCAGAGATTCGATACTGTTTTCTTCCACGATTTCTCCTGCTAGCATAATGGCTCCCCGGTCCGCATATTTCCGCACATGACGCAAATCATGAGTAATAAACAGAATGGCACAGCCAGCTTCTTCTTTCAGCTTATACAGCAGCTGAAGAACTTCAGCTGCTGCCACGCTATCTAAAGCCGTAGTTGGTTCATCTGCGATAATCAAGGCAGGCTTCATCACCAGCGCTAAAGCAATCGCTGCTCGCTGAAGCTGTCCTCCGCTCAGCTGAGCAGCATAGCTTTTATACACGCGTTCATTAGGTAAATTCACCGCTTTTAAAGCCTGAAAAATGGCGGCTTTCCTGTCTTTTTTAGACAGCTCACTATGAGTACGAACCGTTTCATCAAACTGCTTTCCAATTGTTAAAAAAGGCGTAAAAGCGCTTCGATAATCTTGAAAGATATACGAAATATCTTTTCCAAGGATAGGAGCCTCTCCTTTCTGTTTAAAGGTGATAGAGCCTTCTTTAAGCGTTACACCGGAAGGCAGCAGTCCTCCTATCGAAGAAGCAGTGATGCTTTTCCCGCTTCCGCTTTCTCCAACGAGCGCCATCCACTGTCCTTGTTCGATTGTGAAAGAAACGTCTTTTATGATTTGTTTTGTTTTATTATAAATGGCTAGATGCTTTACTTCTAAAACGATGACGATCACCTCTTTTATCGATTAACTTGATATTTCCCTCGAATATATTCACCTAAAGCTGTAAACGTCAGCACAAATAAAATAATGGCCACACCTGGTATCAACATTAGCTGCGGAGCATTGTAAAAGTAAGCCCTGCCTTCATTTAGCATCGTTCCCCATTCCGGAGTAGGCGGCTGAGTCCCTAGTCCAATATAGGATAATGAGGCCATCATTAAAATAATTTTCCCTATATCCAGCGTAGCAAGAACAAGAATATGTCCCCCGACGTGAGGAAGAAAATGGCGAAGGATTAAAGGTAGTGTTCCCACTCCGTTTAATTTAGCAATCAGCACATATTCTTTTGACTTCTCTTGAAGCACAATACTCCGCACTACCCTTGCATAACTAACCCACTTTACAATAACCATCGCAGCAATTAAGTTAAATAATCCAGGCCCTAACAGTCCGCTTAAGACAATGGCTGCAATATAATCAGGAAAAGCTAAAAAAGCATCTACAATTCTCATTAAAAAGCGATCTATCTTTCCTCCAATATACCCTGAAACTAAACCAACCGGGACTCCAATCAAAAGAGAGAGCGCTAAGACAAGAAAACTAGTTCCAATCGTAGTCTGAGCTCCAGCTATGATTCGTGAAAAAAGATCTCTGCCTAAGTGATCAGTCCCTAGCCAGTGATCACTGTTGGCTTTTTGAAGCCGGTCTTGCATATTGACTTGTGTGGGGTCCATTGGTATTAGCTGACTTCCAAACAGACAAAATAAAATAAGCACAATACCACACATGCTTATTACTACAAAAAGAAGCTGCGGCTTTTTCACGTTTTATCCCCTCCCTTTACATAGAGCTGGGGATTTACATATTTGTAGCTCAAATCCACAAGTGAATTGATTAAAACAACAAACAGGCCCATCCACAAAATATACCCTTGAATCACAGGATAATCACGATTCATAATCGCATCAATAACTAATTTTCCAATTCCAGGATAAGCAAAAAGCACTTCAATAATAACCGTTCCTCCAAGTAAACTCCCTAAGCTTGTCCCTAAAATGGTAAGAATGGGTGTTAAGCTATACCGAAACGCATGGAAAATAAAAATGCGGCTTTCACTTATTCCTCTTGCTCGAGCAGATCGTACAAAATCTTGTTTCAATCCTTCTAGCAGACTAGCTCTAATCATTCGCATATACACAGCGGACATGGCAAAACCAAGTGTTAAAGAAGGCAGCACAAGATGGGCTGCTGTGCCTGTACCCATTGAAGGAAGCCATTGAAGACGTACAGAGAACAGCTGTATAAACAAAAGACCGAGCCAAAAGCTTGGAATAGACGCTCCAATTAAAGAAATACTTCTGCTGAGATAATCAATCCACTTATTTGGATATAGTGCTGACAGCGTTCCGAGTGGCACAGCTATTAACAGCATCACAACCAAAGATGCAACCGTCAAGCGCAGCGTAGCCGGAAACTTCTCTACCAATTCATCAATGACGGGCTCTTTTGTCATATACGAAGATCCTAAATCAAACTGAAAAAAACGCGTCAGCCATTTTCCATATTGAATATATACAGGTTCGTTAAACCCTAGCTCTGTTCTCAAACTATTTATTTGTTCCTCAGACACTGCCACGTCATCTACGCGAAGCATTTGCTTAACCGGATCTCCTGGAGCTAGCTTCATTAAAACAAAGCTGAGAAACGATAGTATAACTAAAAAGATGAGTAATTCTATTATTCTTTTACCAATTAATTTCATATCTACTTCACATCTAAATCCTTTGTTATCACATAGTATTCACTTTTGGCTGTAACCCAATTTTTCACATTGTCTCTATAGGCTACAAAATTGTTCGGGTGAACAATCGAAGAATGCAGCGTTTCCTTTTCTGCTATTTCTCCGGCTTGTCTTGCTAACTTATTGCGCTGTTTTTGATCAACGGTTTTATTAAGCTCATCAATAATGGAAGCTAATGCTGGTTCATGAAAATGTCCAACATTAAATGCCCCTCCCTCCGTATAAAGAGCATTAAAGAAATATCCTGCATCTCCTCGCGGCGCGGTTACTAGGCTGTATGTAACGATTCCCCAATCATCTTTTGTTGTCATATACTCATCCATATTTTCCACTTGTTGAATGTTTATTTTTACACCAATCTTTTTGGCTTCTGACTGAAGCATTTGTGACATTAAAGGCAGTTCTGGACGATAAGGGTATGTAACAAGCTTAAAAGAAAGTTGTTTTCCATTTTTTATTGCTTTTCCATCCTTGAGTATATAACCGGCTTTTTCTAAATGTTTTTGAGCCTCACTTGGTCCGTAGGTTTTCGTTTTTTGATCGTTCGAAAAATCCAAACTATCTAAAAATGGACCTGCTGCTGGTGAACCTTGACCTGCGAGCGCTGTGTTGACAACATCCGTGGGATTTAATAATACATCAAACGCTTTTCTCACATTTTTATCTTTAAACGCTTCTTGCCTTGAATTATAGAAAAGCATTTGATTTCTGAGGCTCGGCTGTATATCTACTACAATAGATGAATCTTGTTTTAAAGTATTTAAGCTTTCAATTGCCGGACGATATACAATATCAGCTTCACCTGATTGTAAAGCAGACGTGCGTGCATTTTCATCATCATTAAATGTTAACACAACTTCATCCAATTTTGGTTCCCCGTCCCAGTATTCTTTATATTTTTTTACTTTCATTTCACTATCCGGTTTAAACGAAGCTACTTTAAATGGTCCCGTTCCCACTGGTTTACTTTTTATATCTGAAGTATCTACATCAATAATTGCCGTGTTTGGATGAACAAGTTCAGAAGGCAGCGTAGCAAGCGGCTCTGTTGTTGTAATGGTCAAGATTTGGCCACTGGCTTTCATTTCTTTAATTTTAAGTGCACTTTTCATTGCTTCACTTTCTTTTATCGTTCTTTCTAACGAATGTTTCACGGCTTCAGCATTCAAATCCTTGCCATTTTGAAACGTAATTCCGTCTCTAATCTCAAATATCCAGGTCGTCCCATTATCTTCTGTTTTCCATTTCTTTGCGAGCCACGGTTCAATCTGTAATTGCTCATTCACTTTGACTAGCGTCTCAGCAATTCCCGCTCTTACAGTTGTATAATTTAGCTGCGGATCGAGCGTGTCGCTTGGAAAATTTGATACAAAAGTAAGTGATTTCTTTCCACTCTTTTGTTCGGTACTCGCGGAGTTATCCGAACATGCAGCCAGCAGACCTATCGTAACAAGCATTGAGCATAGCAGACTTATCTTTTTTCTCATATAAACCCTTCCTTTATTAAAAACTATCCTTCTTTTATGTACTGCCTCTAAATATAATCCTCCTTTAAATCGTAACGATTATTATTATCATAAAAAGTTTAATTTGTTTACCTTACTTTGTCAACAAAGGTTTTTAAAGGATACAGGTGCTCTAGCACCTGCTTTCACTCGTTGTGATGATTGAATTTATTGATAACGTATACAAGTGAGCATAAAAAAACAAAGCCTTCTCGAGGCTTTGTTTATACAGCATGTTTTTTTCTTTTATATTTCCACATCATATATCGATAACGAATCGTGCAGCCTATACAATATCCCATCAGCGCTACACCCGCAGCAAGAATCACCATTATACTAAATACATAGCCAACAAACGTATAACTAAGTAAAAATGAAATGAAAGCAATCCCAATGCATATCGTTGCAATCCATTGATTAAAAAGCTGCTGATCACGGTCTTCCATCTGATACGAAGAAATAGGTTTCTTGAGAAGCTTTTTACCTGCCATAATTACAGGATTACGCTTTGTTACAAGTGTGACTACTCCAACGAGAAAAGGCAAAAGTAAAAGCCACTTTGCCGCAAGTAAAGCGAGCAAAACCGTTATAACGATAAAGAGTTGATTAAGCTGAACTAATGGTTTGGGAATGCTCATGGAACTCCTCCTTCTTAAAACCTATTATACAAATTGGTTTACTAATTTAAAAGAAAAAGCACTCCAAATGAGCGATAAGACTCATATAAAAAAGTTACATAATTTCACTAACGTACTTTAAAATCAGTATCGTAAATAAAATCAAGACAACGTATCGTAAAGAACGGATTCGACGTTGAAGAAGACGTTTTACATGCCTTTTATTACGCATATGGGTTCTTCCTTTCGTATATTGAATTGTCTTTAGACACACTTATATCATACTTTTTCGGAAAACACCAACGTCAGAAAAAATTGCCAAGAACCACAGCTTTATGCGCTTAAAAAGCCTTTTCCAATTACGTCTCGTACATCGTGTACAATCACAAATGCTTCATCATCAATTTTTTTAATTAACTTTTTAAGTTTAAGAAGCTCTTGTTTATTAATGACAACGTACAAAATTTCTTTTGATTCTTTTGTATAGTTCCCTCGACCGTTTAGAATCGTTACCCCGCGATCAAGCTGTTCATTGATTTGGTCCGCTACCTCGTTTTTGTTGCTTGAAATAACGGTAACGGCCTTTTTGGCATCAAATCCTTCAATAACGAAGTCAATTACTTTTGTTGTAATGTAAAGCATGACGATCGTAAATAGTAACTTTTCGATTCCAATAATAAAATAAGAAGCCAATACCACTAGTAAATCAACAATTAAAAGTGCATGACTGACTTTCCAGTTTAAAAACTTATTTAGAATTCGAGCAATAATGGCTGACCCTGCTGTTGTTCCACCAACTCGCAAAATCATCCCAATTCCAACGCCTAGCAGTACACCGGCAAAAACCATGCCAATGAGCTCTTCGTGAAGATGAAGACCCCAGCCTTCAGTTACGTGAAGAAAAATAGATGTAGTGATAATCGTAATCATTGTATAGACCATAGTTTTTTTCTCTAAAAATTTATACCCTACGATAAGCAAGATACCGTTTAGAATAAAGTTAGTGACGCCTGTTGAAAGATGCGTTGTATAATATAAAATAATGGATATACCCGTAACGCCGCCTTCACCCAGTCCTATTGGAATGACGAACATGTTAACTGCAAGTGAAAATACAAACGAACCTATTAATAAAAAGATGACATCTTTTACTATTTTACTCATCGATTAAACCCTCCTCGGCATAAAAATTCACATAAAAAAGCCCCTTCTCCAAAAGAGAAGAGACGCTTATGTTTAGTTTTTATATTACGTATTCTTAAATTGCCATGTATGACTATAATATGTTCACATACGTTTGTCAAACGGAAAGTTTATGCATTATGTGTAACCAAGGCTATGAGTCATTTATCTTTTATGTATACTAGGAGTGTTTTAATTTATTTAAGCAAAGACGGATGCAGGAATTAGTCGACTCAATTAATTCTTTATCGCCTTTTTTCAATCGAATTTCTAACGCGCGTTGAAAATAGTGATGTGCTCTGGAAACAACCCGCTGATCAAGTAAACATTTTCCATAATGCTGATAGACAAAGTCTTCATATATGTGAAGGTCTTCATCTGCTTTTAATTGTTCGATGAGTAGCTGAAACGTTTCATTCGCCTTATCCCACTGTTCTTGCCAGTGATATGTATGTCCAAGTCGGATTGTATTCAAAAATTCACCTATTGTATCAGCATGTCGGTCATATAGATAAATGGCCAGCTGCAAGTGTCTTTCACTGCTCGTTAATTCTCCAAGTATGCGCTCATATACACCAATATGTCCATATGTTTTAGCAGCGGCACACTCATCCTCTTCTTCAAGAGCTCGTTTCTTTAAATAGATGATTCCCTGCTTCATTTGGTTTGGGTTAACCGGAACTTCTCGAAGCTTTTCATTAAATCGATAACTCATATTAAACGGAAGATCTCTGATGTTCATGCACGCTCCTTTCATGTGGCACATCAGCAAACATACTTTCATGACCGCTTGCTTATGGTCCATTGGATGTAGGATTCTTTCCATTTTGATACGTTTACGCGATTTACAGGAAAGCTCAGCAAAAGTGCTGAGCTGTTGGTTCTTATTATTTTACTTATATATCCATTTTATCACAAAAAATACTACCGTAAAGATGATCAGGCAGTCTTCATATAAAAAAATGGTTTTTTATCAATAAAAATGGTTTTATGCTCTTGAAAGCCTATACGCTGATACAATTTTTTGGCTTCTATGTTATTGTATTCAACGTTTAACGATAAAAACATCTTACGCTTTTTGGCTTCTTGCTTGGCTACATTTAAAAGAGCCGTTCCTATCCCTTTTCCGCGGTAATCTTCGTCTACACATAGAGAATCAATATAATAATCTCCATGTTCAGTTTCTATATCAATTTCCCACGCTGGATTATTAAGTTTCGCACGCACAAAACGCTTAACTGGTTCATAAAGCGTTTGTAACATACTTCCTTCGTAGCAAAGCATAAGTCCAACTACCTTCTCATCGACTTCTGCGACTGTAATATGATGATAGCTATAGCGATTCTTCTCAGACAGAATAAACGCTTTAAGTCTTAAAAGCGCTTCTTCATTCGTTGTAGCCGCCGTATGAGAGCGTGCAATACTCCCAAGCATGTCATAAAGTAATTCCGTTACAGCAGAAGCATCTTCTTTTCTTGCTTTCCTTATTTTCACGATTTTCAAACTCCCTTTATTCTCTTCGCTTGCGTTATTTGTAGCAAAACTTCTTACCTATCTACTTTAACACGAAAAAGAAAAGAAAGAAAAAATTAACTCCTAATCTTCCTTTCATTGTATAATTAATGTATATTTTCAAATGAATGGATGATGACTATGAAAAAACGCTGCCAGCAGAAAGATAATACGATGAGCGGGAGAGAACTTATAGCGGAGGTTCTTTTACAAGTGCCTCAGCTGCTCATATGGCCCCTGCGTCTTCTTATACGAATTGGTCGTTCTTTGTTGGACGGTATTTAGCCAATCCTATACACATACTTACGGAACTCACAAAAAAAGAAACTCAGCAGCTACTGAATTTCTTTGTTAGTTTTTTGCTTTTTTGTATCCTGCTTCTTGTGCATCTTTTTCAGTACAGAACCAAATGACGTTGTTCATTGTTTGATTGTAGTGTGCCCCTGTTGGCACGTGATAAATTTTAGAGTTTTGATTTCCTTTTATTTTACCTTCGCAGCTTGTGGCAGATTGAGTATCTTTTTGATTAGAAGAGGACTGATTTTTTACAGCATCCGTATTATATCCTTTTTCTTGGGCATAGTTTTCAATACTCCAGATGCCTTTTTCGCTTTTTCGAGCCTGCTCCTGTATTTTCTTAAATTCGTCTACGTACTTTGTGTTAGGAGGAAATACCGCTACGCGGGCTAGCCCTTTTGCTAGCAGCTCTTCATTGTATAGCTCATTGTCTATCCATATATACGCAAGTAACCGTCCATATTGATCACGTTCTTGCACATCAAATTCAAGAGTGATTTCCTGCCCTTCTAGCCTTTTTTTCGTGTAAGCAGATGCTTCTGGACCAAAGGGCTGTACGCCTAGTTTGGGATGCTTTGTTTCTGGGGTATCGACAAGAAGTAGTCGTACGCGATCCGTCTTTCCGTTCAGCATTTTTACTTTAAGCGTATCGCCATCCACCACTCTTTCTACCGTAGCTGCCTCACCTACTACGTCTTCACGACTTGCTTTAGAAGGACTATGGTCTTCTTCTTGATCTGATGAACCTTCTACTTGAACTTCTTGTTTTGTATCCGTAGAAGGTGTGCTTGAATGACTTGCCTGCTCATCACTGCATCCAGTAAGAAGCAGCATAAACATCGCGATCATGATGTAAATAATTGCTTTTATTTCTTTCAAAACCCGGGTCCTCCTTTAACACATTCCCTATCTACTATATAAAAGTAAAATGATTTTATAAATAGTGTAAATCACCTAAAAACAAAAACTCGTGAAAATACCTTTCACGAGTTTTTCGCGCAGCTTGTTTTAAAGTCATTATTTTAAATAGCATTTATTTTATTTTTATTTCACAAACACATTTTTCGTTTTTGTGTATCCAGATTTTTAATCATGAGGATATTTTACACTACAAATACATTTATCGTCTACCGGCTTATAAAAATAAGGAATAGCCGCACAAATAGAATAAGTGTGAATATTTCAATATCATAACTGACTACCATAATGACTATTTTTTTGTAACATAAATAAGAGCCCTTACTAACAATAGCTAATAGGGCTCTTCAAACCTTTGTTTTTACGATCGAATTTTTTGTTTGCGCATCCACTGGGTAGCGACCCACTTTTCTCCTTTTATAACAGGAGCTCCCCCGTGGAGAGTACGGTCATTAAGTTCAGCATCACTATAAAAATATTCAAAGTACACGGCCATTCCCTTTGTCGGAGATACGGAAAGACCCAGCTTAGGAAAATAAGTTTCTCCTCCTTCTTCCACATCATTTAAGTACATAACCAATGTACTAATACGGTTATTTTTAGATGCTTTACTTGCAGAAGTGAAATAGTCGTGATGCGCTTTGTATTCTTGATCAGGCAAGTATTTTAAAACTTGAAGGCCTTCAGCATATTCAATAGACGGTCCCATTATCTTAGAAAGTCTCTTTTCAATTTGATGTACAAGCTCGTTTTCACTTTCTTCAAAAAACATGCCGCTGCTCGTTCGAATACTGTTTACTTCACGTTCAGCTCCAATTTTTGATCGCTGCATTTTATCTTTGGATAGCTGTACAAGTTCGTCACATTCTTCGGTACTTAGGACATTTCCTAAAACTAGAACAAGAGGCTCTTCAAATCGAGCAACAATATTAATCTCTCTGTCTTCTAATTTAATTTTATTCCCTGAATGGCTAAAAATCGTTTGTTCTTTCGTTAGTAAAGATGTATTAGTTGTAATCATCTTTTATCGGCTCCTCAAAATAGCTATTTTCCAATTCTTCACTCCATTATATGTAAACGCTTACTAATGAGAATTATATCATGTATACGAAGTAAATTCTGCTAGCAAAGGAAATAAATAAAAAGAAGCCCGTTATATAACGGAGCTCCTTCATTTTTTCTTATAGATTTCACTTATATTTTAAACACTTTATAAAGCAGCCTAAAAAAATTCTTTTAATCTAAAGCATACGTGCCAAAGGCCGCCTAAAATCAGCGGTACGCAAGTTCTTTTTTACTTAAATTCAGCGTTTGTGCTGTAGAAACATGAATTTCGTTAAAAAGCGCTGGATTTTCTACCAGTGACAAGCCGTAAGAAGGAATCATTTCTTTTATTTTTGGTTCCCATTTCTTCATATGCTGGGGGAAACACTTTTCTAGCACTTCAAGCATAACATGAACGGCAGTCGAAGCGCCTGGCGAAGCCCCGAGCAATGCAGCAACGGAACCATCCGCTGAACTCACAACTTCTGTACCAAATTGAAGAGTTCCTTTACCTCCGGCTTCCGTATCTTTGATTACTTGTACACGCTGACCCGCTACGACGATATCCCAGTCTTCGCTTTTTGCGTTTGGAATAAACTCGCGAAGTTCTTCCATACGCTTTTCATTGGACAACAGCACCTGCTGAATCAAGTATTTCGTTAAGCCCATCTCTTTGACGCCTGCTGCTAACATCGTTAAGATATTATTCGGTTTTACAGAATTGATTAAGTCCAAATTTGAACCCGTTTTTAAGAACTTTGGTGAAAATCCGGCAAAAGGTCCAAACAGCAGTGTTTTTTTGCGGTCGATATAGCGTGTATCAAGGTGTGGAACCGACATCGGTGGAGCGCCAACCTTTGCTTTTCCGTACACTTTCCCGTGATGCTGCGCCACAACTTCGGGATTAGTGCATACCATAAATAATCCGCTTACCGGGAACCCTCCAATATGTTTGGACTCAGGAATACCCGTTTTTTGGAGTAAAGACAGACTTCCGCCTCCTCCTCCGATAAAAACAAAGTTCGCCGTGTGATATTCCTGTTTGCCGCTATGAATATCATGTACTTTTACTTCCCACGAGCCGTCTGCGTTACGTGTCAGATTTTCAACGCTGTGGTTATAGTTTATTTCTACGCTTTTACTTTTTAAATGTGTAAACAACATACGAGTTAAAGCTCCAAAGTTCACGTCCGTCCCTGAGTCAATTTTGGTTGCCGCAATTGCTTCAGTCGATGTACGCCCTTTCATAACAAGCGGCATCCATTCTTTTAACTTTTCAGGACGATCCGAATACTCCATCCCTTGAAACAACAGATTATTTGATAGCGCTTCAAAACGTTTTTTCAAAAAGGATACGTTCTTTTCTCCTTGTACGAAACTCATGTGAGGGATTGGCATAATAAACTCTTGCGGATGATGAATTAAATTACTGCTTACAAGGTACGACCAAAACTGTCTTGAAAGCTGAAACTGTTCATTAATTCGCACGGCTTTCGTAATATCTATGGATCCGTCAGCTTGTTCAGATGTATAGTTCAACTCGCACAGTGCAGCATGGCCCGTCCCTGCATTATTCCATTCATTGGAGCTTTCTTCTCCTGCATCTGCGAGTTTCTCAAATACTTTGATTTCCCATTCCGGCGCTAACTCTTTTAGTAAAGATCCCAACGTTGCGCTCATCACTCCGGCCCCAATTAAGATAACGTCTGTTTTTTTATATACATTGCTCATCACAATCTTCCTTATCTTTTATATTTTAAAAAAGCACCTTTTAGCAACACGCCTGTTCTACCTGACTCTCTATAGATTAAGTATGTCTGACAAGTTGTCTGTCTTACATAATGGGAGTTTTTATACATACCCTTTCATCTTGTCCTTTTTTAACATGCTCAATATCACTTCAGCGGTTTCTTCAACTGCTTTACCTGAGACATTAACAATAGGAAAACCAATGCGCTTCATAATTTTCTCAGCATAGTCCAGCTCTTCAAGGATTCGATCTACATTGGCATAATTGGCTTGAGACGCTAAACCTAAATTTTTTAATCGTTCTTTTCGGATTTCATTGAGCTTATCCGGTGTAATAACTAAACCAATACATTTATTTTTTGGAATAGTAAAAAGTTCATCAGGAGGCGTCACTTCTGGAACTAACGGTATATTCGCTACTTTAAGACTTTTATGAGCTAAATACATAGAAAGTGGCGTCTTAGATGTTCTCGAAACACCAATCAACACTAGATCAGCTCGCTTGATGCCTCTGAAGTCTTGTCCATCATCATATTTAACAGCGAATTCAACTGCTTCTACTCTTCGAAAATAATTATCGTCTAATTTTCTTGTTAATCTCGGTTGAAGATTAGGTTCTTTATTAAAAGTTTGGCTAAAGGCACTCATAAGAGGGGTCATCAAATCAATGGCTACAATTCCTTCTTCTTGTGCCGTTTGGTCAAGATACTGCTTTAAAGGTGGGATGACGATAGTATACGCAATGATGGCTTCGTTACACCTTGCTTCGGCAATGATATTATCAATATTTTCCTCATTTTCTACGTAAGAAGTATTTTGAATTTCAATATCTTCTCCACTAAATTGAGTTAAAACTGCTTTTACCATCAGCTCAGCCGTTTCACCTACTGAGTCGGAAACTATATAGACAATTTTTCTTTTATTCACATTAAATCTTCCTATTCTTTGATTTTGATAGTTTAATAACGCTAATATTTTTATTTAGCAGCTTACAAGATACACAATTTAATAGTAATGAATAAATAAATATGCTGGTCACTGTGATTATAAACACTTTAACAAAACAATTAGATTAAGAATTTATGTCATACTAATTATGAAATAAAGATAAATATGTTATACTATTTTCATTAAATGTTATATTAGCATTAAATATACGGAGATACAATCCCTTTTCTGCGCATTTTATAAAAAGTTTGAAGAAAGAAAAAGTTTAGATTTTAAAATGTTTTATGCTTTGGCATGGTGCACTCATCAGGGCTGAGAGGTGTTTTGCAGGGATAGGTACGAGGATAGTTATATAATTATGTTGTTTATAAATAAAAATAATGAACGGTTTACTTTTCACCTTATGTATACTAAAAACATCGCCTAAAAGACGATGTTTTGAAGAGCTGGTTATAATGCATTGTCGTGAAATAGATTCATTTTTATAAAACGGGATTACTTCTAGTAGATTTTTGTAATAAAAATTTAGAAAGATAATGAGATACGCCGTTTTCGTCACAGTTAAATTCCGTTATGTCATCGACAATTTCTTTAATATGATCCGGCGCGTTTTTCATAGCTACAGCGTAGCTGGCAAACTGAAACATTGGTAAATCATTGTTGCTGTCGCCAATTGCTAGAATGTCTTGCTCGGGCAAATTAAAATGTTTTAGCATTTGCTGAATTCCCGTTGCTTTATTTACGTTTGCCACCATCACTTCGACATTGTGTTTAGATGAAGTAGAAGTTGTAAAGTCTGTTTCTTGCTTGAGTTTTTCAAGCTCTTCTTTCCATTTATCGATATGCTCGTGCGTTCTTGCAAAGAAATAGAACTTTGAAAATTCACTTCCTTCTACGGAATCTTTCCAGTCAATTTCTTCTTTAATTGCTTGTTTACGAGAAAGCCATTCGTTAATTTCCACACTGTCTGGCTTTGGCTCTTTAATTTCATTTTCAACATACGGCTGATCTTGTTTTAACGTCACGCGAGGTGTGCCATACGGGAAAAGCTCGTAGTATACCTTGTTCGCTCTTGCTTTTTCAATAATAGTTTCCACCAATTGAAGTGAAAGCGAATGCTGAAAGACTGATTCTTTTCCTACGTATCCTGCCATACCATTTGATGTGATAAATCCATCTACTTGAAAGCCTTCAGGAACTAACTCTTCTATTTCATCAAACGCTCTTCCCGTAGCAATAAAAACAAAAATTCCCTGTTTTCGTAATTCGTCAATGGTTTCTTTTGTTTGAATACTTACTTTGTTGGAGCGATTTAATATCGTACCGTCCATATCTAAAAAAATTGCTTTAGGTTTTAACAACATATTTATTCCCCCTATTTGTAAAAAGATTGTACTTGGCAAGTATAAACTTTTCCATTTTCAAACTCAATGAATGTACTTTGCTTTTCTCTTTTATAAAGCTACTATAATACTCTCCTTACATCTAAAATTGTACAAGCGCTATAAAGAAAGAATTTTATATTTGCAATAAGCCTTTATATACTAATAGCTGGTTAGGCTAATTTGATATAAAACAGCATTCACAAAAACGAATTTTCCTTTTAGCCTTTAGAGTATCGTTCAAAAAAGATATAATAAGAGTGTTACAGATTAAATACATGCAGAGGAGGTCAACATGAACGAACCATCCAATTTTTCTCCTTACCTTATTAAACAAATCAGCGATGCGATCGATGACAATATCAAAGCAAAGTGTATAGACTTTTTATATGATTCTCATTCGTTTTTTTCGAATGAAAAAGATTTTATAGAAGACTACATTTTAAATATATTGCAAGATACGTTTGTTTTAGAGAATAAATTAATAAATCCTAAGGAAATACGAAACCCAGCCTACAAAAGAAGACAATCAAATAAGAAAAACTGGCTGCAAACATTAAAAAAAGATATTAAAGCAGAAAAGCCTAATCCTATTTTTGAAGACATTGAATTAGCCAAAAAAGTGATGGATAAAAAAGTAGATACCGAACACTTAAAAAAGCTGTTTGGCGTGGAAAAACCTGAAGATATTTTAAAGATAAAGTTAAAAGAAGTAGAGGCATGGGCTAAAAGCAAAAAAACAAACATTACCGATTTTCCTTATTTAGATTCAAAAATGAATTATCAAATAGAGAAAGCATTTCACACGGACTTTACTTTTTTAATTGCGGAAATCATCTTAGAAAAATACAATGGAAATTTAAGCAACTGGATTGATAAACGATTAAATTCGTGGGTAGAGGCGCCTATCTTCTCAAACGAAAGTCATTCTCTTAAAACCAATATGGAAGTTAAAACAAACTCCCAAGAAGTCGTTTTATATAATGACTATAAAGTTGATGAAGAATATTTCATTCGCACCATTATCCCTGTGAATGATAATCAAACGGTTCTTTCCAAACGAAATATGGTTTTAGACCCAAAAGATTCCCAAATTATCCAGTTTGCTCTTTCACAGCGCGACGAGATGTTTTATAAAGAAAAAACGGTGACTCTTGATTTAGCGGATATCGTGAAAGAAATTTATAATTCAAAAGGTGTAAAAAACTATGAAGCCGTTGAAGCCCGCATTATGAAAATTGCCAGGTATCACGTAGAAGGTGTAGCAAAGAAGAAAAATTCCAGAGATACAAAATTTGCGATCAACTTCTTTCAAAAGGCTGTTATTGAAACCGATGAAGTAACGGGCAGACGATATGCAACGATTGTATTTAGCGATGATACGCATCAAGGCTTTTTAAATCAGCAGTTTGTACAAATATACAGTGATGTTATTAAAAAGTTTAAAGATAACTCGCTGTCTTCTTTACTGCTTTATGCATTTCAAAAAGAGCGTTTAGACTGTTATTTACAAGAAAAGTCTTACACTCATTTTTACCCGTATCAATATTTTGCTTCAAAAGTTCGTTTTCGTTCAAAGAAAATTGATGTAAACCTAAAATTAATTAATGAATCTCTAGCAGAATTTGTTAGCAATCAAGTACTGATCCAAAGTTATCAGCAAAAACTTCAAGGATTTGAAATCTCTTTTATTCCTCTTCAAAATTATGAAATTCAAGACTATTTTGGAGGAGAACATAGAGAAACATTGGAAGGGTAAATCATTCCCTTCCTTTTTTATTTGACATTTTGCCATTTTCGTCTTTTTGATACAAAATTCCCCTCTATTTTCATTTCATAGTTTGGAAGTTTTGTCATTTTTAACGTACTACACAAAAGCTTTTGCCGTTTTTGACGTACTACTCCGCTACTTTTGCCGTTTTCTGCGTACTAATTACTGTCTTTTGCTGTTTTTGACGTACTACTTTGCTTCTTTTGCTGTTTTTGACGTACTAAATTCATTTTATTTACTCGTCATCACTTATTAATTGTTAATTATTCTCTTTTTTTCGTAAAACAATCCTACCTTTTGCCATTTTTGACGTACTCCTTCACTACTTTTGCCGTTTTCTGCGTACTAAACATTGCTTTTCCCTTTGTTATGTCCTTTTCAAACCCTATTTTTTATTTTTTTCGCAGCATATATAAAGCTTTTGCCATTTTTGACGTACCAAACGATAACTTTTGCTGTTTTTAGCGTACTACCAGGTCGTTTTTGACGTTTTTCACGTACTAAAAATAGCTTTTGCCATTTTTGACGTACTATTGAAATTCATTGTGTTATTTACAGCGATCAGAGAAGTGATTTTTTTCCCTTTTTTTAGGTGAATCGAGATCACTTTTGCTGTTTTTGGCGTACCACTCTTCACTTTTGCTATTTTCGGCGTACTATATTGAGCCTTTTGCTGTTTTTTACGTACTAAAACGCATAAAGTTTTTTTTGATTTTTACTGATCGTAACAAACACTGTTCTACCGGCGCTTGCTTGCTTTTGCCGTTTTTGTCGTACTAAAAAACCTATACGCTGAATCCCTTGCTATGACAGCATTCTTTGAGCCTTTTGCCGTTTTTCGCGTACTACTCGTTCGTTTGCGATTCTGTTTCTTATTGATATAATTTTCACAAGGTATTCTTTGTTATTTTACCCTAATAAATTATTGTTGATATGAAATAGATTGGAGGGATTCTCATGATAAAAAAAGAATTTGCGAAAATTGGAAAACAAATTATTCGCCAATTGTCTAGCACCGTAGAAAAATATAAAGATATTGAAGATCACATGGACCTAGACGCTCATGGGAACCCTACAATCAAAACAGTGGCAGAACATCACCGTTTATCTAAATCTCAAATTTCACAATTAATTTTTTATCACTTCCTTCACGTTGATGAAAGAGGTATTATTTGTGATGTTTCTGAAAAAGAGATTGCAGCCGCTTTGAATTGTACAGTTCGAACAGTTCGCAACAACAATGTAGTATTAGCAGAAACAGAATTAATTTCCTATTCTCGCAGCGGCAAAGGAATCAATATTTGTATTGTTCCCTACCCCCAATATTTTGAAGAACACGGCTTTGGGTTTATGGAATTAGAATATACTCGCTTTGAAGAACTTATTCTAATTGAAAACGTAAATGCCCTTCGCTTAGAGCTGCGCAAAGAATTGGTTTATGACAACGATACGATTAAGCGTCAGTTTAATCCTGGAGAAAACACTTCAAAAATTAGCTTTAATGACTATAAAATTTTTACGCCGAAATATACTCACTACAAGGGTATGATGCAAAAAATAGCTGAAACGCAGGCGAGCGCATTTAAAACCGTTGTCCAAGGATCTACTATTTTCTTTGTTTTAAAAGACGGAGCTAAAAATGGCAAGATGTCAAAACAAGAAAAGAGAGATCAATACGATGCGGCGATTCGACGTACTATTGAAGAGACTTTTGTAAAATTATCTGGACACAGCACAGATTCTACAGGAATTGTTATGTCTTCATTCCAAAACGAAGACATCGCTGATTTGGTTCAGCTTTCTTTTGAATATGGTATTGAACGAGTGAAGTCTGCCCTTTATACATTGATTGAACAGGCCTTCTTCAGCCATGATGCTCAAGTCGTTGAAAATTACGGTGGGAAAATCCGTACGCTCATTCGAAAAGAGCTTTCAAAAAATCTTCAAGATCAAGTCCCTGCCGAACTTACAGCTTCATAAGGGGCTTCTTTGGCATGCCTTTTTTTTATTTTCTATCCCTTCTCCTCTCTTTTTGATACAAATAGTACAAACAAACACCCATTTTTTCAGCTCTCAAATTTCATTATCCTATCTATATAAACGTAATGAGTTTAAATAAATGATATTTCTTGTGTATAACTATGGAATATTACTAAAAAAACACCTTCATACTTATCCACAAAAGAAAGAAAACATATTCAATGACTGTTATATCATCCTCTTTATTAATAAAAACATCCCTTTTATTTTTTTATTAACGATAATTTCCAGGTTATTTACTCTTTAATATAACTACTTTTATCCACAGTGGAAATAATTCATACTTTTAACAGCAATCTTCATACTATTGATTTTAAAATCCATCTATTGTAGAAGAAAAAACATAGTAAATAAAATAGCTTCCATATCTACTACGATAAAAAACATCCTTTAGCCAAAGGATGCTGTTCACAAAAAAGGGCTATTTTCCACACAGTTATTTATTGAAAAGCTATTTTCTTTCTAACCCTTGATATCATTAGGTTTTTAGAGGATTTTTCTTTCTTTAATATCTATATATAATGTTTGCTAATAAGATCTATACTAATCTCTGCTATAAGATTTTATTTAATATTTGTGTAAAGAAATGTTTTAAAAATATCTATACCTGAGGATTTTCACTTTTTCTAAATTAAGGAGTTTTCATTACATATACCAAATACAAATAAATTAAAATAAAACAATAGTTCAAACGCCTCTTAATAAATTCTAGTAGTATATTTTTTAAAATAAATTATACTATTCAGTAGAGAAAAATTTATAAAGCAAGAAAGGGACTTAGTCATGAAATACATACAGTGGGTACAGCAAACTTTATTTAATACCGGTAGGTGGATTGACATTAGTGAAGTAATCATAAAGATTATCCTCATTTTTATCATTGCTCAAATTGTCATCCGGTTTGCTCGCAGTGTCATTAATAAAATCTTTGATTTCAGATTTAAAACTAAACTGCTGAGGTACAACGAACGAAAAGAAATAACGCTGAAAAAACTTTGTCTGAGCATTGTCATGTACGTTGTGTATTTTATTGCACTTATTACGTCTTTAGAGGCAATCGGAATTAATATGAAAGCACTTTTAGCTGGTATTAGCGTAGCAGGGTTTATTACAGGCTTAGGTGCACAGAATTTGATTAAAGATATTTTAAATGGGTTTTTTATTCTATTTGAAGATCAATTCTCAGTAGGAGATCACGTATCTATAAATGATACGAAAGGAACTGTTGAAGAAATTGGATTGCGCACGACAAAAATTCGCGGAGTCGACGGAGAGTTTTATTTTTTTGCTAATAGTAACATTACAAAAGTAGCGAACTACACGCTCGGTGAAATCCCCGAAATACATACACCTGAACAAATAAAAACTCGTGAAGAATAGCTTCACGAGTTTTTATTTACGACCGTTGTAAAGAATTGATCATATGATGTAAGGTGATAATCTGCTTCAATATCGTTATTTTGAAATGCACATGTTTTAATTCCCAGTTCACGGGCAGGTTTTAAGTCGAGTTCGCGATCCCCAATTACTAAATCGAGCTGATACTTATCGTGAAGATAGGCATAAGCTCCGCTATCAGGCTTTCGTTTGTAGCCATCATCCTTTGTAATAATCTCCGTGAAGTAGTGCTTCATATTAAAAAATGCCAGGATATCAAGCGTAGATTGTCTAGACTTGTGCGTAACAATTACATTTGTATCCGCAAAGCTCAGTACGTCTTCTACGTGAGAAAAAGCAGGCTTATCTTTAGGATTGATTTTTTGTTCGAGCACATGGAAGTGTTTATCAAACAAAGACTTTTCAATATCAAAATGCTTGATTGCTACGTCAGAAGATATTTTCATTTGTTTTAAAATATCATCTTCTGAAATCGTTTGATCTGTTAGTAATTCTTTGAATGCTTTCACGATAGTCGGATAGGTATCAAAGATGGTTCCATCAAAGTCCCATAAAATATTCATTTTCGCTGTCTCTCCTTTTTAAAAACGTAACGATTATACCAAATTTTTCACTGCTTGTCAGTGAATCATTTTGTCGTCGTTGCATTTAAAGTAAAAAAACTCGTATAAAACGAGTTTTTTTACTTTATTAGCTGCTGCTGCACCCGCTCCCGCAGCTAGAGCTTGAACAGCTTGAGCTGCTGCAGTTTGAACTCGAACAGCTGCTGCCGCTGTCATGATGGTGGTGACCTCCGTCGTGGTGATGATGACGGTTGTCTTCCCATGGACTTGAACAGCTATAGCCGCTGTACGAGGCTGTATCTCCCGCATAGATTGTCTTTTTGTATAGCAGCAGTTCATTCATATGGCTTGAAAAGTTGGTGGCTTTGTAGAGAGAATAAAAAACAAAGCCTTGAAGAAGAAGTTCGTTTGATACATTTCCTTTTTTAGCCGCTTTTTTAAAATAAGTTGATCCGCCCGTTTTTTTTCTTGTTCGTGCAGCAGTGACTTCTTCTTTTAATGTTTGAATCAAATGCCTCTGTTGTGTTTCCCATTTGCCGTTTCTTAAGAAATAGCGATCTAGTAATTCATCTTCTGATAACCTTTGAAAATCTTGAAGCGTACTTTTATCAAGCGGATGCTGAAAAAATTTCCCCCAAAGCAGTCGGCTGTTACCCGTTATGTCAAACAAATGAGCATACATCCAATCGAAGAACGCTCGCATATCCGGCTGTGGGGATGGAGCTGTTTCTACATTTGGCTGGTGATGCAAAAAGCGGTTGAAAAAGTGTTCTGTAAAACGCTCATAATCTACTGTAAACATAATCATTTCATGCCATACTTCATCCACTTTTGCACTAAACATCGGTACGTCTTTGATGACTGCATTTAATAAAAAGTAGCGCTTCATCTCAAAAAACGTCCATTCCACTTCATCGTCTTTTGTATTTTTTCCTTTCATGCGCTGTTTCACTTGCTGAACATAGGCTGCCGGTAAAGAATCTTCTAGTGAATGAACAATATCTTCAAACCCTTGATTTTTATGTATTCCGAGATCATCTGGAAGCTCCTCTTTATACAAGCGAAATCTTCTCGATTTTACAATCCCTTTAATAATCAAAGCTAAAAGAATTACCGCTCCTACTATAATGGCTGCTATCATCTTCTTCCCCCTGTATCGTATCTATATATTCAATATTTTACCACATTCGTAAAACACAAAAAAAGAGCTCAATTAACTTGAGCTCTCGTCATCATCTGGTATCTCGTCTACCTTTTCTACTTTGACTAGACCTTTCGTGCTATATTCAAGATCAAAGTATGCTTTGACGATATCCCCTTTTTTCAAATTGCTTGGAATCGGTTCATTTAAATTTTTATCGGAAAATTTAATGCCCGTTCCTTCTTTTGTTGTTCCGCTGTATGTACCATTTTCGATTTTTTCAATAGTAATATAATACACTCGATATTTGTGCGCTTCCTCGTCGCCTTTCGCTTTTTCTTTAACGGTTTCTTGTTCAGGAAGCTTACTCAGTGTTTCTTGGGCCTGTCCAGAAGTCGGCTCTGCTGATCGATTTATGAATTGCATCACAACTAACACTAAACATATAACTACTAAAACTAATAATAATATCTTTTTTGCTGATAAAGACAATGAACTGTGCCTCCTTACACCTTTATGTATATCATGCTGCACACAAGAGATTATACACGATAAAGGATTAGAAATTGGAATAAATTCTATAAAAATAGTAAAAATATGAGAAAGTACCTAGAATTTTTTACGCTTTTCTGCACTTTTTTGAGATAGAAAAGAAATTTGGTACCTTATCCTTAAATTGTAACTGATTCACTTCATTTTCGGAAAGAGTTTTGCCCATTTTGTCGTAAAAAAGTCATAATAAGAAGGAATATCACACCATATTGTCGAACGTATGTATATACTTATAATGAACTGCCGAACTGCTTTTCTCTATCCTCATTGTTGAGGCAATATGGCAACTGAAACAGCTTGCTGTTAAATTCAGATTACACATCTATACTCAGGAGGTGGAATGCAAAATGATGTTTGCACTTATTGTTGTGGTTGGTATCGTAGCACTTGGCGTAGCTAGCTTCTACGTCATTAAGCGACCTCAAGGCGCTGTTGATCCTGAGGATCGCAAACCGCTTGTTTCTGTAAACGGGCATGTTAAATTTGCAGAAGGAATTAATCAAATTTCCATATCTAAAATTGACATGTACGATCAGCGTCTTGTTATCAATCAAGTAGCTATTATTCCATTTAACCGTATTCAACGAGCAGAATTTTCAAAGGTTGTCAAAAATGAAAAAGGCCTTCACGGAGCTCCTGTTCAACGCTATTTCGGTGAGTTAACCATTCATTTCACAGACAAGAACGGGCAAGAAACATACATTCGCTGTGAAACACCGAAAAAAAATCAATTTCACCTCATCTACCAGTACGATTTAATGAAAAGACAATTAAATAAGCGTCTTGGTCTTGAAGATCAGCAGCCTTACCTTACTCTCCAAGAACCATACGAACTATAAGAGAAAACCTCCCTTTTTTCACATATTATTTCACTTCCCTGTACATACTAGAAGCGAAACTGAAAATGGGAGGTCATTCCAATGGATTTCGTCCGTTTTTTGCAATATTTTTGTTCGATTGCCGGCGCTCTATGCTTAGGGTTTACCTACTATCACATGTTCAAGCGTGACGCTCCGGTAAAAAAAGAAGAATCACAGCAAGGTGGAACTGAGTGAAGTTCGCCTGCCGTGATTCTTCTTTTTATTTATATATTATTTATTTTTAGCCCAACAATAATTTTTGGTAAGTACATTTTTAATAATATTCCGTAGCATACAAATAGAATTGTAGGAATAATAATGAATTTTGAAAAAAGTAAAAATGCAGTAATAGACAAAGTTATAAAAATAATAAGAAAAATAACTAAGTGTTTCATGCTAGACACCTTTTGGTTATTAATAATATCAGCGATACCAACTAATATCATTAAGAAACATATGTAATCTATTACACCTTGTATCAAATAATATTGTTTGACAACAGATTCAACAGTTGACATAGCAGACGTGAGATATAATAGCATAAATGAAACCACTACAGTTAATAAAGTCAACAGGAAAGGTATAAGCACAGGTGAAAGCATTGTTCTAAATAAGTGACCAAATGACCGAGATATACTTCTTTCACTTAAATAAGAGAAAGCATTAGGTTGGTTATATTTAAGGTTATTTCTCTCTGCACTCAATCTTTCGACGAATTCCTCGACTTTTTTCTTTTCTATTCCAGTACTAAAGCTTCCAACCTCCTTACTTAGATCATAAGATAAATACGGATAAGCAGCCTTTAAATTCTCTTCTAATTGACTAAACTCTACTTCATTTATTAAGAATCTATTTAGTGCATACTCCAATTCTAGTAAAATTGTTAATACCTCACTGTACTTTTCTCTTTTATAGTTTTCACTATTTAGTAATTGAGTTCTGAACTCTTTGTACAACCATGTTCCAATTAATGCTATTAATAAATAAGTAATTAATTGCACATAATTTTTGCCAAATAATTGGTCTACACTATTTAAAACAATTTTTACTAATTCATTCATTTAACGTATTACTCTCCTCTTTACATTAAAAAAACTTATAGCCACTTCTATAAATCGAGAAGTGGCTAATTCATTTATTACCTTGATTATTGTAGAGACTTCATAGATTAAACTGTTTATTAAAACGCCCAGTTCCCTTTTCTAAACACAGGCTCGCTTGTACCGTCAGCTTTGATGCCGTCGATGTCCATTTCAGCTGAGCCAATCATGAAGTCAACGTGGGTGATGCTGTCGTTTTAGAGTGGAAAATTAGGGTTCTGTGACCAATCCGTGACCACTGTGTGACCAAAAAATTTAGGCTCTTAAGCTTTTTGTTAAAGGTTTCCTCAAATATTTCATTTACAAGCAAAGTATTTTAATTTTTATTTTTCTACTGAAATTGCTTTGCTACTTCGATTATTTCATCTTTGTATAACGAAATCTCATTTACATCATTTAGTTTATACATGGTTTTTTCTTCATTGTTTAGTTGTATATATTTATTAGCTGTATTGAACCCTAACCTGCAAATCCATTTTCGAATGCTGTTGTCTAATAGCACATTAAAATAGCTTTTATTATCTCGGTAATGAACTCTACTTGAATCAACCTCATCTTTTAATAGCAACTTTACAAAAACATATCCTTCTATTTCTTCTTCTGTTGTAACAATGGTTTCGATAGTAACTTTATCTTCAGCAACATGTTCATCTTTTAAAGCCTCATCTTTTTCTACTATATGTTCCTCATTGTCAGTTGAAGAGTTCAAGGCTTTTTGAAGCTTGTCATTTACTTTCTCATTTACAAATTGTGCTAAAGATTTTTGTACAGTTTCTCTAAAATTATCTATCACTTTTTTTGTTTTTACACCTTGGTATACATCGCTCAACACAAATTTTATAAATTCATCATTTGGTTCTTCCCATTGTTGACTTAAGAAATGTTTAATCTCATTTGTATATTTTAATTCCGAAGCCGTAGTAAGAACATTTTCAACGTTAAATACATTCTTTCTAAACTTTGCTATCTCATATATATCGTTATCTCTAAAATCAAGCAAATTAAAAATAAAGAAAGGCTTGGTATCCATTTTATTTGGTTCTTCTAAGTCAGTATAAAATCTATATTCAATACCATTCGTTAGAATAGCAAATTTAGCTTTAGTTGTACCAAAATACCTGAATAGCTGAGAATTATGTTTAGGAAGTTTTTCATGCACACTTTTTGCTTCAATTAATATTACTGGACTTCCACTATCCATAATTGCATAGTCAATCTTTTCTCCTTTTTTTATACCAACGTCTGCTATAAATTCAGGCACAAATTCTTCTGGATTAAAAACATCGTATCCTAATGTTTGTATCAAAGGCATAATTAAAGATGTTTTTGTTGCTTCTTCAGTCTTAATGTTATCTTTAATCCTTTCAAATCTATTAGAAAGAACCTTAATTTGTTGAATGAAACTTTCCATCTCATCTCCTCCTTATGTACTATTACTATGCTTGAAAAGGAAAACTATGAAATCATTTCAATACCCGTACACACCTGAAGAAGGCATGGTGGAAGAAAGCGAACTCGTTATCCACCAAGCGTCTCATGCCCGTTACTTTGAAGACTTTTTGAAATTCATTGACTACAACGAGCCGATGCCTGAAATTATGAAAACACAAGTGATGGATATGGTGCGTGAACACGTCAGCGAAACGTTTGAAGCAGAAAGCGTAGAGCTTGAACAGTTTGAATCGGACATGGAACTGTGGGCAACAAGTGAAAAGCGTGAGCTTTAAGAACGTTTGGATACCCACCAAGTCATGGAAGCTGCTGCTCATATCGTCGAGCATACGCCTGATGCAGAACTTAAAATGAAGCTTGGCGAAACAGAGATTAAAGGACTGTTAGCTGATTTCGAGGAAAATATTCACTTAGCGAAAGTGAACGGACGCTACGTGGCTATAATTGAAGCGGAATCGATTCTGCTTGAAAAAGGCGCGTCTCCCATTGAGTTTCATAAGCCTGGTGATTTGCACGGGATTATTGAGAAAATCAACAGTAAGAAATGGGAAGAATAAATAAAAGACAGAGAGTAATAAGAATTCTTAAAACATTAGTGACCAAAAACGTGACCATTTTATCATTTTAAACACATTGTCACATCAATCTTTATTATTACTTCTAGTAATTATATTAGTGACCAAAAAATAACCCTAAGGCTGTGAACAAAGGTTTCCTTACTTATACTTATCACAAATAAAAAGGAGAGCAATTTGTTTTGCTCTCCTTTTTGTTCATGACAAATTTTTAGTACCCTATAAAAACTTACCAGCATAACTTCCCCAACTTAAAGCTCCAATTACAATATTTCCAATTTTCAAATCATAGTTGCAGAATTTTTTTCTTTAATAACTTCTGTAGCCCACTTATGCCATTTCAATAAAGCTAGTCCAGTACGAGTTTTAGAAGCGTCTTTCCACTCCTTATTTAAGAGTTTTGCTACCATTGTTCCTACTTCACCTGAGCTAGGTGCAGTCCTTTGTTCTTTAATATAGTGTACAATTAGTTGTATCGTTTGAGTTTCAATTACCTTTTCTGCTATAGTTAATTTATAGTCATCGTCTAAGTTCACTAATTTTATTGTGTCAATTTGTTTTATTGCTATTCCAAGTGACTTTAGAACAGTAACTGCATTTCTTAAGCCCAGATTTTTTAATTCCTCTTCATTATCTGTACCATGTTCAATTTTTGTAATTAACTCTAAAATTCTTTCTGGAGGGGCAGCCCCTAAAAACGGCTGTATTCGAGCGCTAACAGCTATTCTACCATTAGGTATCAATATTTGTTTAGGCATAGGAATCTTCTCTGACAAGTAAGTGATTTGTCCATGGCTAACTCTTATAATATTCAATCCTAAAAACCAGTTTATAACTCTATTTATATATACACCAAATGTTTTTTGTGAAAATTGAGATTCTTTATACAAATTAATAAATGTCTTTTCAAACTCTTGGAAAGTTACTCCAAAACCATCACCATACTGTGTTACTAAGGTTTTTAATAAAATATGGCTATTAAAAAAGGAATAGACTTTATTTATTGCCTCATTTTCTGTCTCTTGAAGAAGTATTATTCTCTCTCCCTGCCTGGTGACATTTCCGAACATAACCATATCCCTAATAAGGTTTTCCGAGGCTTTTATACTAATCTTCAAATTCTTTGCTATGTCTGATAAATTCATTTCTTTTTGGTTTAACAGCAATTGTAAAAGGTTATTATATTTATTTAAATTCCCTTGAGGGATGTACGTTATGGTTATTCGAGGTACAGAACCTGTTAAAACATAATCTTTAAAAATATCCCAATATAATATTAGTTTGTGTGCTTTACGAATTATCAACCTTCTATTAAGTAAAGCATGAACAGTTTCGCTTCCAAAATCCTGGTCAACTTTAAAGAAATCTGCAGGAGACTCATTAGCAATTTTCCTTAAACATGCCTGCTCGGATGAAGATAATTCACTTAAATCTCTTTCAAATAAAGATTCGATATCTAGTCCTTTTCCCATTATTTCATTTTGTTCGATACCATTCTTGATTAAAGAATGAACATGAATACACAGTTTCTTTAATAACCACGGATAACCTTGACAGTGGTCTATAAGATATTTCTTCAAGCTAGGATTTAAAGATTGCCCCAATTCCTTTGAAAATATGCTTAGAGCCTTGTTTATTTCTTTAGGTGTGAATGTAGGGAGTTGAAATTCCCTCCTTCTATCAGATAGACTTTGCCACATATAATAAGCTGGATGGTCTGTAGGTGTAGTTCCATCCGTTTTCCAAGCAAACCCAAGGATAATGTTTTCTCTAGCTGAATCTATAGCAATTGCTAATTTTCTAATACTTTCAAATAAATCAGCTAATTCATTTTTAGAAAATATCTCTTCAAATTGGTCAAAACATAAGATTAAAACTTTGTTTTCGTCTCTTAGCGACTGTAATATTTCAGCCAAACCTTTACTAGATAAGGGATTAGTAACACTGTTTATAATGATTTCTTCTGAAGGTTTGGCGATGAATCCTTTTTCCACTGCAGAATTAATACATGATAATAGTGATAACTCTCCATACCTACGTGAAGTTGCTGCCCGCACATCTACTGCATGAACAAAGAACTTAGTTTTATATCTCTTACTTTTTGATTTTGAAACTAATTTTAGTAATGCTGAACTCTTTCCCCATCCTGAAGGAGCTTTAATAGCCAAAAGTCTTGTATTAGTTTCATTTTCTACTACAGAATTAAAATACTTAAATATGTCACGGAGTAAATCCTCTCTCCCTATGAAATCTCTAGGCCTAGAGGGTCTGTAATCCGCCCATTGGTCTCCACCTGTAACTATTGCAATATTGCTAAGTTCTTCTGTAAGCTCCTCTGTAAGTAATTTACTTTCATCGTTCAGCTCAGTCACGATAAATTCGAGGTCGTTTAATGAAGTCTGCAATTTTGAGACAGAATTAATTACATCTTTATCAATTATTAACTTAGAATTTTCAGCATCATATAAAATCACTCCATATGGTACACCCGCAGAAACATGTAATACTTTAATAGCCCAAAACCTTCCATACTCAGAAATTATAAGGGTATTTTCCTCTGCATAAGTGTATTTTTTATCTTTTGGTAACGCTATAGGATTACATATCTTACCTGAACTAATTAATAAGTCTACTAACTTATCAGATGTATAAATATTCAATTTCCTTCTGTCTTCTGGAACTTTTTGGGACCATTCCTCTCTAAAACCTTTTGCGTCTTTGCCCAGCGGTCCAGTTGTGAACAACCATCCTGAAGAAACACCTTTAAAAAAAACATTTCCTAATAGTTTAGTAAGTACATCTGCCGATAAATTATTTTGGTGAGCTTTACATTCTACAAAGATTGTTTCTCCACTAATGAGATGTTTTGCTAGCAAATCAACTTCCATAGCTGTAATTCTCACTTCTTCTAATACATCATACTGTAGGATAGATAATAACTCTTTCCCTAAATTTTCTAGAAGTCTCCCCTTTTGAGTGTTAGTGGCATTGTCAGACACAACAATTTCTATAAAATTTCCCATTTACAATATCTCCTTGTTATGCTTAATAGTAATAACCAAAAAATACATAAATCTACTTTTATATCAAAATTATACCACCAAAGTCTCTTAATAGTTATATAGTATTGATTTAATATTAAATAAATTAGCCTAGGTCCTTATCGTATAAAGTATCGAAAAAATTTATCTACCTCTTCATCTAGATACTTAATATTGCTTTTTTATTTTATCAGTTTCACATATTAAGTATTGCAAATTCTTCTTTAACCTCTAAGTATACCCCTACTTCATCCGCTCAATAGTCAATAATTATAATGAAATTAGAGCGTATAATATGTTATAAATTATATATAGAAAATTCAGTGAAAGTGGTGGTTCTTTTGGCTCAAATGTATCCTAATTATTTTTCAAACGATATCAGTAATGGGGAGAAAGAAGTATTTAAAAAATTTTCTGATGATAAATCTTATACTAAAGACTGGATAGTACTTCATTCTTTTAATATCAGTCAACATAATAGGCATAATCATAATGGAGAAGCAGATTTTGTTATACTAATACCAAACAAAGGAATTTTGATTCTCGAAGTAAAAGCACATAAAAGTGTTACTTACGACCAGACAGGATGGACTCTGGGATTGCAAAGAGATAAAAGAGACCCTATTTCTCAAGCAAAAGATAATATGTTTAGTATAAAGAAATCCTATATAAATGGGTATGACTCCACTATATTTATGGATTGGGCTATAGTATTTACTTATGTCGACAAATTTTCTGATGGTAAAGGTCAATCAAAGCAGGCTACTAATTTCCATTCGTATCCAATAGTTGGTTCAGAAATATTTTGGTCAGAAAAATTCTTTTCTCATCTTGAGAGCCTTATGGATAAAACTAAGCAAGAGGGGCGTCCCCACGATAGAGGGATAACCATCCAAGCTGATTTTGATAATCTTATACAGTTATTACGACCATCAATCTGTGGCGTAGAATCACCCAAAGGATATTATGAGAGAACTAAATGTGAAGTCGCTCATTTAGATAATATCCAATACCAATTTCTTGATTTTATACATACACATCAAAGAATCATCTTTGATAGTCATGCTGGAACAGGCAAAACCATTTTAGCGCTTGAAGCTGCACGAAGAACTTTAGAAAAAAAAGAAAAAAGGATATTATTTGTTACTTTTAACAGACTAATAAATAAGTATCTAGAAAGTCAATTTCATCCAAATGAAAATCTTCTTGTTACAACTATAAAGACTTTAAATTCCCAAAAAATTCTTAAATCGCATAATCAATTTGATATTCTAATAATAGATGAGGCTCAGGATATTATTTTTAAAAAAGAATTCTTGGAAAAATTAGATAGCGTTTTAAAAGGCGGTTTAATAGAAGGTAATTGGATTTGGTTTGGAGACTTTAAGCTACAAAATATTTTTAATATAGATAATCAAATAAATATTCAACGTCTTCAAACTGAATATAATGCTTCTTGTTTTAGTTATAGAAAAAATTATAGAAATCCTAACCAGATTATTTCCGCATGTAATGCAATATTTAATACTGAGTACGAGAGTGTTAGAAAAGATAACCAACAATCAATTCAAATACATTACTATAAAGATAAAGATTATAATAAAGAGCATGAAATAATAAATGACATCATAGAAGAAGTTAAAAAACTAGGATTTTCTAATAAAGATATAATAATATTAAGCGCAAAGTCGACCGGTGTTGCACAACTCGTAGCCAACAACGTTAATGATAAGTATGCCCAAAATATAATGGTTTTCGATTTAACTATGTTAAAAAACATAAGATTTAGTTCAATTAGTGCTTTTAAAGGATTGGAATCGCCAATTGTTATATTAACAAGTATTGAGAAAGGTATAGCTGATGAATTTATTTATATCGGTTTAACTCGAGCATCTAATCGCGTCTATATACTAGGTAATGCGGAAAACAAAACTGTTACCAAAATTGATTCCTTTCTCTCTTTAAAACCTTGTAAACATAAAGACTGTGTAATTAAAGACCTAATTAATAAATATGAAGATGGTCCCTCTCAAACCACTATAAAGCAAATAATAAATTTAGATTTCAAGAAAATAGATTATATGGACAAAGCTTTTATACAGTCATACTATAGAATACACAAAATAGAAATTGATAGAATGTTCGCGGAATTAATTCAGGATATGGTTTTCGAGGAGGAGATGTTAGAAAATCATATTAACTCATATACTACACAGAATAGCGGAGACATTATAAATACTCTTGAGACTGAAGGTTCTCTTACAGTTCAAAGGGATTATGAAATACCCGAACGACTACAAATAGAAATAGGAACTATTATACAAATATTCTGTGAGTTTTCGAATTTCGATTTCAAAGGGTTTGTTAATTATTTTAATGAAGATTTTTCCATTAAGTACAGACATGATATCACTATAGATTTTAATTTTTTTGATGGAGACTCAGAAAAATACATAGACTTTGAACTAGAATACAGACTTAGCCCATACCCTATTGATTACTTTTCTGAGCGTTAATAAAAACTTAATTGTTACAAACTTTTATTATTGTTCCGTCATATAACTTACATTTGTTCTGTGTGCATAAAAGTATTGTTAATTCTAAATCAATGTTCGTTCTAATATAAAAAAAGTTTCATTATGGGACTCTCTTGTCACAACTACTTTTTTAATCAACGATTACTTACTACTATAAACCTAGTTATAAAAAAGAAGGTTTCTGAATGTTGCTAAAGGATTAATCTTTTTTAATTCTTTAGGGACTTCAAATTTAACTTCACCAATTTCAACTGTAATAGAATCTTTAACCTTTTCTATAGACAAATTTAATCCTATACTACAGCACGCTGATAGTAGTAAGCAATAAAACAAGACCTATCTAGTAATTAGGCAGGTCTTTGCTTTTTAATTTATTCACCTCTATTGCTTTTGATACACAAATCATCGTTGATTTTAATAACTATTATGACAAATAGTTTAAGAATCAAGTAATAATCTAACTCGTATTGTGTCTCATCATTAACATTTGTTCCATGTAAATATTTATTTCGGATATCATGACCGTTAGTAAACTTTGATTTATTGAGATAATAATCAAGATAATCTTGTTCATTTCTTGAAAGCAGGCTGTTTTCAAAATCAACAAGGTTGTGAGTACCTAACTCATCTATTAATACTTGTATACTCTCAGGACAATGCCAATAACTAATTACTTCTTCATAATACAGTTGCTTAAGAACATATATTACTCTTTGGTCTACAAATTCTAAGTAGCCCATGTTGCTTTCATGAATTAAGTTATTATCAAATAACCATTGCATTGTTAACTGTTGATGTTTTAGAAAATCACTTCTATTTAATTTTCTAGAAGTTATCAAGTCAGAAAAATTCTTATACCTCTCCTCTTTGTGGGGCAAATAAAATATGCCACTCTGGTCAGAAAACAATAAGAATGATGCTGTTTTATACCAGTCACTAGAAGAGTATACATATTTCTTTTCATTAAATGATTTAATATCTTTATTCTTAAAACTAGAAGATGACATTTGAATTAATTCCTGGTCTATTATTCTATCTTCAATTAGGATATTATACTGTTTAAAAATCCTATCTATTTCAGGAAGAATAGTTCTACACTTTTCAAAATATGTTGCTTCAGTCGAAGGCATTTTAACGATGAAATTGCTAATTTGAAATTCTTCTTTTATATACACATCAAAAAACCATTCAATCATTTCTTCCAATCTCACATCAAGAACATTTAACACATTGACATAGCTATATATCTCAGCATCAGCCAACATTTCTTTGAAACGAAAAGAGGATGACTGATAATATAGGTATTCTGCTTGTGGACTAATTACTGACTCTAAAGCACTACTTTCACTTTTTTTAGAGTCAAGTTCTAATCTCATTTTTTCATCAACAAATTCAAATAGATAAATAAAATTATTCCAAAGTGTAGGATAATCAGTATTTTTTTCTAGCCATTTTCTACTTATCTTAATGTCCGCTGTTCTATCGTCCATAGTCACCAATATAGCTTCATCTTGTTCATTTGGATAAGAAATCTGTACTCCTCTTTCAATACCTGCTCCATTATTAAAGATTTTTTCCGCCTCTATTTTTTCTTTCCTCTTAGCACGTAACTTAATTTTATCAGGTATACTTAAACCTTTACTTGCTGGGAAAGTAATGATTTCCCTCAATATATTTATATTAACTTGTGGTGAATCAATATATTCATCAATCAAGCTTAATATATCTGTCTCATCTAAAGATTTGGGTAAGAATAAAACATTTTCTTTTAAATACTTTGAGATAATTTCCTCTGCGTTCATAGAGTCAGATAGTAGCACATCTTTAACCGCTTCATCGAAATACTCAACCAATTTCTTAAACTTGAGTATTGTATCGATATGTACATTTTCCTTTTCAAGAAATCTTCTAAAATCATCTATTTCAATTCTTTGATATATTTTGTAATCTTTAAGCACTTCAAAGAAATCATCTGTGGCATCAAAGTCAATTTCATCATATAGATTGATAAATCCATCTTTGTGACACCCCATGAATATACCAATTTTTTGTCTTATTCTTTTCTCATAATCTTTTATATCAATATTTGTCTCTTGTACAATATGGTCACTAACTCTTTTAATGTTTATGTATTTTAAAATATTATGAAATTCTAATAAATCAACGATTCCCCATTCAGAATTAATATCTTCATCATTAATTTTTTTCACTATTTTTTTTACTTCTTCACCAAAAGCTATGTCATAATCAGAATAGAATTTAATCCCTAACATACGCTCTCCTTTCGTAATCATCCTCTTTATATAATTCTTTAAGCATATTGTTCCTTATAATCCTTATTCAGCCCATCATATTAGATACGACTGCTCCTACAATTGCTCCTAAAAGTAGCGTAATGATAGCGTAAAGCCAATGGTCCTTAATAGCTTCATAAACGCCTTGGGGAGATAGTCCATAGGGTTCATGCCATTTAGCATTTGTTTTCAGATTTCCTGATGCTACCTTATCTAGAATGGAATGAAAAACATCGACTTTCTTTAGAGTTGACATGTGCAGTTTTACATATTCTTTATTAGTAAATGCTGCAGCTTCGGATTGTCCATCTAAAAAATCCCTATGTGAGATTTTATTTTTTTCAATTAGTTTTTCTAACCTCGGATGACCAATGTAACCTACACCATAAATATCAATAAGCAATCTTGCTAAGTCATATTTTTTTTCATCGTCTATTGTTTCAGGTCTTCCTCCTAAAACCCTATATCTATTTTCAATTGCTTCAAATCCAAAATTCAAATCCCTCATATTCCAATGAATCCAAGTATAGGACTTATGCTTCTTAACAAATTGAAAAAACTCTTTTAACATTTCTCTTTCAAGTTCATCATAGTTATTTTCAATATCTTCAAATGGTGTTTTTTTCATTTCGGCTACCTTATGAATACCGAACGATTTCGTTTGTGCTGTATTATAATACCTTACTGCTATCGTAGTAACCCTCGGTGTATAACCACTGGGAACATTATAAAAACTTTCACATGAATAATGGATTAACAACAAATGTGAAGCATTGTTCACAAGTTCATTGATAGTCTCAAGAGCCTTTTTTCTTTTTTTAATTTTATGATTAAGGTTCATGCTATTACCATCCTCGTATGACATAATATATAAATACTATTAATCTATTAATTATAACAGATTTTTAACAATATATTACATCAGCAATATATCTTAATTCAACCATCTAGAAGGAATCGTAGAAAATTGTGTTATGTATGTGTAGCAACATAGGTTTCCTTGCCTTAGAAAGCACTAAGAAAATGTTTTGTATACTCCTACACTACCGTATTTAGTTGAAGTGTAGTTATGCAAACCTCTTTCAGAGAGTCAAATGAAAAAAGAGACCTTTAAAGTTGTTTTGCTTCTAATTCGGTCTTTCTCTTAATTAGAGTTCTCTTATTAATGCCTATCATTTCTTAAGCTTCCTTATATGTAAGATTATCAACCGCTTGCAACTTATCCACTAATCTCTTAAATTGTAGTCTATCTATTTTCATCCCTGTAAAATTCCACTTTGAAGATGACTTCCCACCATTCTTTCCTTAGTTCTTCATTTTATACAGCTAAATCTTACGTAACTGTACTCACACGTGCATATCCACATTTCATATTGTTTTCCGCTCTTATTTGTGTCACTATATTTTGTCACCTTTAGATACCTTGATAATACTGGACTGGAACAATGGTGATATACTATTAAGTTTTGTCACCATAAAATCTGTATATATAATAATTTTCCTTATGTCCCCAATAAAAAAAGATGGCAATTAACATTGCCACCATCTAATTCCAATTACTCCTATTTTTATTTGTGTTCTTTATAATTCTTGTTCACTTTCTATGTTTCTTAATAAGAGAATCAAACCCTTTATCGGAGAGGTTTGCAACGATTTTCACTTCTTCTTGTAGTTCTCCACAATTTCCAATTTACAGATGTATACCTCTATCATGTATTTGACGCTTTTACTCACTAAGAAGTATCATTAAGTATCCATGAATTTAAATCGCAGATATTCCAGGATTTAATATATAACATTTGATTCCAAAATTAAATGGGAATCTCAGTGCGCGAGAATTACTTAAACTACTTTAATACTAATGCTCAATGATATCTGGCACTTTCTATTGTAGAGTAGTGGTTATAATATAAAGTAGAAATTGTAATTTGCGAATACAAATTACAATTTCTTTTTTAAGACTTTAACGCTTGCTTTCTCCAGCTGGCTCTCCTAAAACTTCTCTCATCTCATCTTCATTTGGGAAGAGGATAGAATATTTATATTTTTCCTTTTCCAAATCGGGTAAATCTGGCGAAACAAAAAGTTCTTTGCTTGACATCTGCATCGTATTTGCCACATACAGCATAGGAGCATAGCAACCATTTAGTCCATAAAAATATGGTTCTTCTAAAAAGTTTATTAAGTCAGTAGTAGTCATTTTAGCGTTCCTTATCGGAACTTTAGCCAAAATATCTTCACCTGCTTGGATTGTTAGTTCTCCATCCTCAATAAATTTCTCTAGACTATTATAATCTGTTATAGGTATACCATTTATCTTTTCTCCCGACCTATAATAGCCACTAATAACTATAAAAGGAACTATTTTAAGCCTATTTAATTCCTCAATATTTATTCCTACTCTCTCGCAAAACTCATCCGTTTTTTCCTCAATATATCTCAAAATTTTGCTAATTTGACTATTAGCCTTTTTAATTACTTTATTTCCACTTCTATAATCTTCAGGTTCGACAGGGTCTAAATGATTCTTCACTTCAGCTATAAAAAGATGTGAGCCTTTATGAGCTATAATATCTATATCTCCTTTTACTTCTTGTCCACAAGAAGTAGAGTAATAATTAAATGTATAGTTATCCCCATAGGTTACAAAGCCAGAATTAATAAACAATCTCCTAACAGCTTGTTCGAAAAGTGTACCTTTATTAGACAAATTTATTTGTAACATTTGCAAGTGACGAGTAAAAGTCATATACATATTATTCATTAAAAAAAGACTTGGTATTATAATAATAGACTCTTTATTTTTTATTAAAGGCTTATAATACAGGTCATTTATTTTATCTTCCCCAAAACTAAAAAATCTCACCCACTTATTTATATCATCCAGTTCAATATTTCGCTTAAATACTTTTGATAGCATATATGACAATTGTTCATGTAAACTTTTTATCGATACACATAGAAAAGGAGCTTTGGGAAATTTACCATATTTCTTAATAAAGTACTCAGTCGCTTCATAATAAATAGTTGCCATATTTCTTAAACAGTAGTAAAAGATAAATGCTTCTTCAATATTTACGTTATTATATTCCAGTTCTGAATAACCCTGAACCTTTAATAATGTCGCTATTTTTATGTATTCTGAGTATCCAACGTTTATAGAATTTTCCATATTTTCATAAATTATTTGAGGAGTTAACCTTAAAGAAAAATGCTCACCTCCCCTTTTTAATTCAAGCACTTTTCCGTAATCTATTTGCTTTGCATTTTTTTTCTTGTTCATTAAATTATACGTGAATTTCTTATTTAAAAATGATTCTCTTATGAATGGTAAACGATACCTAATATATTCATCTTTATCTGTGTAAATAAACCTTACTTTATTTTCTTCTCTTTTAACTACCATCTTATTTAATGTAACTTCGTTAATTAGCCAATATAAAAACTTTAGACTTACATTTTTTTGCCACATTTTTTCGTTAATTGATAACGGCTTTAATTTTTCTATATCTTTTTCTTTATGTGCTTTTTTACTAAATAAACCTTCTTCGCACATTGAAGCCCACTTTTCAATTAAAATGTTTAAAGCTTCTATATTATTTTCATAGAGTGCTTCACTCTCACTACCAACATGGTTAAAGATTATGTAAGGATTCTTTTTTTCATTATTTAATATTGTATGATTTATATTCTCAAACGTACTTAAAATTTTGAATAGAGCTATAGTCTGGTTATCCTTTTTTAGCCTTGTAAGAAAATCATTTATGTCCAAATTTAATGACTCAAATTCACCATTTATATATTCACATTGCTCTAAATACTCATTTAAATTATGCAAATTTTTAAGCTTTAAGTAGTTTATTAAAGGCGTACAAAATAATCTTTTTCTTTTTGCATCGTTAGTAGTGTTAATTAAAATTTTCTTTCCTTTAACTTCCTGTAAAAAATTCTTTTCCGAAAAACCGCTATTTACAATCAACTTCTCCATGTACAGTTTCATCATCAAGAAAGCTTGTTCATACTTTTTTTTACTTAACAGTTGCTCAACATTAGTATATATATCTAAATCCATTTTTAAAATCTCCTGCCCTATATTTTTTATTACTAACCTCATTTGGTTCTCTAACAAAATCTTTAAGACTTTTGAAATAGTAAATAATAAAGTCTCACTTCACTTTCGTTTAGCTCTAACTCATAACCTTTTGTTTTTTCATTATCTTTTCCTTTTGAATTACTATTTTGTATATTTTTATAAACAAAAGCTTGTAACACACCGAGTAAACCCCCGTAGTTTTTATAAAAATAAGGAGAAATATTTTAAAAAATAATCTTTTTGTATTCTATACTTACATCATTTTGAAGAATACAATACAAGACGGATTTTATTAGTCACAACTAAGGGTTTGATTTCTCACCATCCCTACTTTTCAATCTTTTTTATTGAAGTATCTTCCAAGCGAGATTTTTAAATGATAAAAGCACATGAGTTTTTATCATTTGTCACTTTAAGACAGTTAACTAATCACCTTGATAGAAAGAGTAATACTTTCTACATACCAACAGGAAAATCATACCACATATGTATGGAACAAGCATTATCTTTTAAATCTGATTTATATTTATATAAAATAAAAAAAGAGAACCTCTATTATGAGATTCTCTTTACTCTTCTGATACTCCAATCCCTCCACCTTTGAACTTATCCTTTTCTAGTTTGTAATGGTACTGGGCGAATGGTATAGCCCACTTAGCAGTATGTTCTTTGTGAATCCACCTTGTGCAGTAGTTCTTTGTAGTAGAATTATTAATATGAAAGTGTACAAAATATAAGATTTCTTCTTTAACTAATACTTTAAGGTATTCTACAACAGAATTTCTATTTATTCCTGTATTCTTTCTAATTGTATCAATAGCTATAAATGATATCGGTACATTTTTATTTGTACCTGTGTTATCGTAAAACATGTTACTAATTATATTGAGATAGGCAGCGAATATCTTGGGCTTATAATCACTCTTCATACTAATAATTTTTTGAATATCTTTGTAAAATACCTTAGCAAAACCACATTCTTCATCTTTTCCTGTGGGTTTAATAAAGTAGTTATTGGCTGGCTTTAAGTCGTTAGCCATACTTTGCATTTCTCTATCTTCATAAATCTCAATATGTCCCATTTCTTGTAGACTAAGTAGGGATTTTTTTGTTCTTGCCTTTGTTTTACTCTGTTCTGTACTCATGCCAATAAATCTCATGATATGGTTAATACCAGTATAAGCCACGCCTTCAAAGTTATTTGCCAATGATTTAATAATTGTTAAATGATAAACGTCTAGTTCACAATTTTCGCCTAATTTTTTTGTTTCAGTTAATGACTTGGAAATTTTAATAAATGATTCTAGTCTTTCTTGTTGTGTTGTTGATATTTTTTCATTTTTCATCTTTCTTATTCCTTTCAATTTAAATTCTTTATTTTATTAAATAAGCTTGTTTGAGAGGGATACAGTCGGCTTTGCCGACTCTCGCCCATACATTTGTATCTATTATATTGTCTTCTATCTAGTAATCTTCTATCTATTCCCTTTCTGGAATGCACAAAAAGTCTTGACAGATACTAGCGTATCTAGGGGTGAAGGGTCACCCACTTTTTGGGTCTAGTTTAGGAGATGGTTACCTGATTTTTAGGTGTACTTTTTTACCCTGTCTTTAAACTACACCTATTTTTTAGTTACTTAGTGTTTTAAGCTCGAAGATATTATATGAAGTTTAGAATATACTTATAATTTACTTAAGATGAACTTGAACTTCGGTAAACTGTTTCCCATTAATTGTTACTGGCACTTTCTTGAATAGCTGTTGTACAATTGCTTGTGCGTATTCTTTAATTAGCATATTTCCTAGTATTTTCTTTGGTACTTTCTCAATGAAGTCTATTATCATTCGCTTACCTTTTTTGATGTTACAACTAGAACATAGAACCCACGCATTTTCTTGCACACTAGCTGTATTCGGCTTACAAATAATCTGTGGCATTAAATGGTCTACTTGTAATTCTTCTTTATTACTGTTTTCACATATTTGACAGCAATATCCATACTGCATAAATGCTTTTTCTTTTTGTTTCTGAGTAAAGTTACCACCATTTCTATTCCGCTTCTTTTTTCTCTCTGATGAACACTTCTTACAGTAAGGCTCTAATCCATCCTTTCTAGATTTATTTTTATGAAACTCTGTTGCTGATTTAAACTCTTTGCAGTTGCTACATCTCTTTTGCACTGCTTTTTCACCCTTTCTTTAATTTGATGAACGTAACAATATAATCTTTGTTATCTAATTCTCATTATACATATTGAGGTTTTTGCTAGTTTTAACAGCAAAAACCTATCCAATCTCGCTTTTTTCGCGAAATCTATGTCAATACTTTTTGTTTATTTGTAATTTAATTGTAATAAAAAATCCAAATAAAACCAAAAAGAGCACTTTGTAAAAAGTACTCTTTCAACTTATGTTCTATATAATCTAATAGGCAGCTTTATAATTATTGATGCATTAATTTGCTTTATCGGATGATGTTTCGAAAAGAGTAACATTAATTCTAGTAATTAAAGCCTTTTATGATTGTAAAAATAATTAAATATACATCTCGTATCGGATTTTTGAGAAGAAGTGATGTGTAGTTTAAGCAACTATAGCCTTCTCGGAACTGTAGTAATGCAAAAAAATTGTAAATCCTCCCCTTCACCTTGTATCTTAATTTCTACTAAAAAAAATTTTATTACGTTTAAGCTGTTTGGATGTACTTATATTATTAGTTCAATTGAAGTGTAAGATTTCATCTAGTTGATAATTTACAATAGGTATTCTAAAAATTTATAGAAAAGAAAGTTTTAGCTCTATTACTAAAATGCTCATCTTTTAATTTTTCTATGATGAAATTCCCTAATTCGTTATCTTTTAATTCTGAATACTCTATTTCTTCTACTCCTATGAAGTTTAAAAAAATTTCAGGTAATAACCTATATTTGAAACGAATTAGGTCGCCTAACGTGATTGGTTGATTCTCATTGAAAAGTAATTCAAGTTCTTCCATTTCCTCAATATCAAATTCCCTAAACATTTCCTCAAGTTCATAACGCCATATCATTATTTCTTCCATAGCCTTTATCCTAGCTAAATAGCGTGTTCTATCACCTCTATACATATTATCTGAAAAGCAGGTCTGACAGTAACAAACTGTAAAATAAGCTTTAAGTAAGTTTATAAACCTTTCACTGTCTAAGTTCTCATTGTGAAGGTTTTCTTGTGTATTATTTAGACTATATCTAATTATTTCTTCTAAACCATTGAATGTTTTCCCCGTATATCTAGTAATTTGTTTACCTATATCATCAATCATTCTTAAAATTTCCTCAGACAGTATCATTTTAAATCTCAGCTCTTTTCACTTGAATATTTTACAAATATAGAACTTTTTAAATATTGTTAGTTCTCATCCCTTTTTTGTACGTTTAGTTCTTCACTTATCTTCACAATAGTGTCTTTATATACTCTTATCTTTTTTTCTTTTAGTTGATAGGTTCTAAAATCAGATTCTATTTCAATAATATCGGCTAACGAAATTGTATTGTTCAAATTTATTTGTGCTTCGTGAAACGTAGCGGAGGGGGTATTATGTACTTTTCTATATTCATCTAAAACTGATTGCTGCATGAAATAATCTTTATACGTTTCTAGTGCCTGATAGTACTTACGATTAACTTTAGAAATTGGGGTGGATAAGATAAATTCTTCTCCATAACATACCTTGTGAGCAACATTACGTGTTCGGGTTATTAGTTGAGTTCGAACCTGCAACTTTTCAAGGACTTTATATACGCCCTTTGACAAATATCTACGTTTTTTGTTCCTCCTTCTTTTTTTAACCTTATTATTATTTTTCCACTCTTTTTTCAGTTGAGCTTTTACTCCATTAGAATCCAAAAGTATAGTACCTTTCTTTAAATTGTAATACTTGAGAAAAGCAAGCAGTTCAGATAATGCCATGGCTTCAGCAACGTTGTTATCACGTTCATGTACGACTATCCTTCTCCTTATTTCACTTTTATCCTCGAAAACAATAAAGAAACCTAACGAAGTTTCTTCATCCCTTACTGAGGCATCTGAGTATGCAATAAACATAGTTTGAAATCACCTCCTAATTAAACTGCATCCCGCTTTATTCAACATGATATTACTTTATAAATGATATTTCAATAGTTTTTAGAAAAATACAAAAAATAAATAAATGCTTTAATATCAATACTTTTGTTTAAGAAAAACACTAAAAATCGTTAAACAAAATTATTGCAATATATTTGTTATCTCACAAAAGCTTTATATATATTAGGTACTCAAAGCTGTTTTATATCCTATATATGTCGGGATAATATGGGAAAACCTCTAATTTCAATAGTTTAAGAATGATACAGAAGGAGACTCTTAATATGTTATCTGTTCAATTTATAAAAATTATAGCCTTAATTTAAACATTACCAAGATAATGAACTTGTAACTATGTTTTTCCTGATTATAGAATTATATGGTGAACAAACTTTTTAAAACTAAAGGTAATAAAAGCAATATTTTATTAATCAACTATCGTTTCGGAACGATTGTGACGTGTATCTATACCTACTATAGGTTATGCTTGCAGAAAGAAGCCTGTAATATGTGGAAAATCCCCCCCTCTTGCTTACTTTTTACTTTAAAACCAAGGAGAGCATTCATATTGGACTCTCCTTCATCGTTGCTTATCCTACAGAGAATTAGCTTCGTATCAATATTCAAAACTTTCTCAGGTCAGGATAAAACATTAGCTAAATAGGATTCATTGAACCTTTACGTATTTTCTTTAATCCCTATATGTTAAAATTACCTAAGGAAGCCTTTAACTACTAATAGCTTAAGAGCAATACAGGAGGCTCTTAAGATGCAAGGAAGTATAAAAAAAGATAAAACAACAGGTAAATATTATTTCATAGTAGATATTGGTAGAGACGAACTAACAGGTAAACGAAGACAAAAGAAGAAACGTGGTTTTACAACGAAGAAAGAAGCGGAAAAAGCTTTAGCAGTTGTACTAAATGAGTTAAACTTAGGTACTTTTATAGAACCACAGCTTATTGATTTAGACAGTTTTATAAAGGAATGGTTTGTAGAAAGACAGACACAGTTAGCTAAAAGTACACTAAAGAACCATCAGTGCTTATATAGAAATCACCTTAAACCTAAGTTAGGTCATTATAAGCTACAAGATTTAAATCCAATCGTTCTTCAAAAGTTCACTAACAGTTTGGTAGCAGATTCTTCTCTTAGTCACAATTCTATTCGGAAGCTTTTATTTTTAATGAATCAGCTTATGAAGAAGGCACATGGTTTAAAGCTCATCTCTGAGAATCCATTAATGCATGTGAATATACCAAGAGAAGTAAAGTCTGAAATGAGCATTTGGGACTTGAAGCAGGTAAATTACTACATTGCTAATGCTAAACAAAATAGATATTATACAATTGTTCTTATGGCTCTGCTTACTGGGATGCGAAAAGGAGAAATCCTAGGTCTACGATGGCGAGATATTGATTTTGAAAAACAAGTTATCTACATTAGACAAATCTATGACGGGTATGCAAAAGAACTTAAGGTAGGGGCTAAAACAGCGTCTGGTGTACGTTCTATTCATATTCCTGATATGCTCGTTAATCAATTGAAAAAAGAGCGTAAGAAAGTATTATCTAACAAACTTAAACAAGGTACGGCTTATAACGATTATGACTTAGTAAACTGTACAAAGTTCGGTAATCCTTTAGATTCATCTACTTTATCAAAGAGATTTAAGAATCATGCTAAAAAACTTGGACTACCTGTGATACGATTTCATGATTTACGTCACACGCATGTAACCATGTTGATTCAGCAAAATGTGAATGTGAAAGTTATCTCTGAACGTGTTGGACACTCTTCCATTCAAATCACACTAAATCAATACAGCCACGTCTTGCCGAGTATGCAACAAGAAGTGGCTGATAAATTAAATACTTTATTCGTTAATATGTGACCAGCTTGTGACCAATTAAAAGGTTAAGGTAGTTAGAACCCTGTTACATCAAGGTTTAATTCAAAACGCCCAGTTCCCTTTTCTAAACACAGGCTCGTTTGTACCGTCAGCTTTGATGCCATCGATATCCATTTCAGCTGAGCCAATCATGAAGTCAACGTGGGTGATGCTGTCGTTTGCTCCGTTTTGTGATAGCTCTTCTTTAGACATCGTTTTTCCGCCTTCTAAACAGAAGGAATACGAGCTGCCGATGGCTAAATGGTTGGATGCATTTTCGTCAAACAGCGTGTTATAGAAAATGATGTTTGACTGAGAGATTGGCGATTGATGCGGTACTAAGGCTACTTCTCCTAAGTATTTGGCACCTTCATCTGTTTCAATTAGGTGCTTTAACGTTTCTTCGCCTTCTTCTGCTTTTACATCCACAATTTTTCCGTTTTCAAATGTTAGCGTGAAGTTTTCAATTAAGTTTCCTGCGTAGCTAAGCGGTTTTGTGCTTGTTACTTGACCATTTACGCCGTCTTTTTTTGGAAGTGTAAATACTTCTTCTGTTGGCATATTGGCCATGAACGAGTTACCCTCTTCATTAACACTGCCTGCGCCCACCCAAATATGTTTGTCAGGAAGTTCAATTGTTAAATCTGTTCCTGGCGCTTTATAGTGAAGCTTAGAAAATCTCTTTTCATTTAAAATGTCTACTTTTGTATGTAATGAAGCATTATGCTCTTCCCATGCGGCCACTGGATCTTCTTGGTCTACGCGCACAGATTTAAAAATAGCTTCCCATAGTTTTTCTTGCTGCCGTTCTTCTGGAACGTCAGGAAATACTTTAGCTGCCCAGTCTTTCGAAGGAACAGCTACGATGGACCAGCTAATTTTATCAGATTGGATCGCTTCACGGAATTTTTTCATTGCTTTTCCGCTTACTTTTTGGAACGCAGCAATACGTTTGCCGTCTACTCCTTTTAGTAAGTCAGGACCGCTTGAAATTACAGATAAAACAGCGCCTCCGTTTTTCACAAGCTCTTCTCTTGCCTGAGCTTTCCAAGCAGGAAATTCATTAAATACAGATTCATCCGCTTTTTCATATTTCAAACGAACTAAATGATCGTCATGCCAGTCTACATCAACAGACTTTGCTCCGGCTTCGTACGCTTTTTTCGCAATCTCACGAACAAAATCAGCGGAAGAAATATCAGCATTAATGTTTAATACTTGCCCTTTTTGAATGTTTACACCGACTTTTACAGCTAGCTCGGCGTACTTTTCAATATTGCGCTCAAACTGTTCCATAATTTATCTCCTTTACGTATATATTCTAACAACTTTATTGTATCATGAATAAAACATCAATTAAAAATCCTAGCCTATAGTTTACATAATATAATTACGTTATTTTACAGATTATTATATAGAAAAAGTTTGTTCTCTAAGAATCATAACAAACTTTTGTCTTTCACAGATTCTGTTTTGTAGCCGAGCCGCTCCGAAATGTTCTTGCCTATATCAACCATGCGTTCTTGAAGGTACGTTAATCGCTCATTGGTCATACGCATCGTAGCACCGGAAATGCTGACTGCAGCAACGACTTGACCAAGGTGATCAAAAATAGGGGCTGCGATGCAAGTAATTCCGTATTCATTTTCTTCTAAATCCAGCGCATATCCCTTTTGCTTCACTTCTGAAAGTTCCCGGAGAAAGCTTTCTTCATCTGTAATGGTGTGATCGGTATGAGCTGGTAAGCCTTTTCTTTCAAGAATGCTTGTTACCGTGTTAAGCGGTAAAAAAGCTAGGATAGCTTTACCGACAGACGTACAGTGCATAGGCGCTCTTTTCCCCACTTTTGAGTGCATGCGCAGCGTCTGATTTCCTTCTAGCTTTTCAATATACACTACTTCACCTTGATCGTAGACAACAAGATGAATAACTTCATTTGTCTCACTTTCAAGTTCTTGCAAAAACGGCTTTGCTTCCGTTCGTAGATCAATAGAATCTAAAAGCTTTGAACTTACTTCTAAAAACTTATACCCAAGCTTGTACCGCCCGGTTTCTTGATCTTGTTCAATATAGCCATACTGAGCAAGAGTAGTTAGAATACGGTATACGGAGCTTTTATTAATGTCCATTTGCTTTGCAATTTCTGTGACTCCTACCCCTTCTCTTTCCATGCTGACAATTGTGACAATATCCAATGCCCGGCTTACAGACTTCACCATATTTTCTCGCTCCATTTTTCCTCTCTCCTCTATGTGTCGTTTTACTGCCGGGCATTTTTTATCACTTTTATACGTTTACACGTTCTTTCTCTGCAACAAACGGATTTTGGAGGGTCCCAATTTCTCGGATGGTGCATTCAATAATATCGTTTGCGCTCACCAGCTCCGCGCCGACCGGACTTCCTGTTAAAACCACATCTCCCGGCTTAAGGGTCATAACAGTAGAAAGGTAAGCAATCATTTCTCCAACGGAAATAATCATTAAATCTGTTGAGCTGTTTTGTTTTTCAACGCCATTTAAAAACGCTTTTACATGAATGGACTTAAAATCAAGCTCTGTTTCGATTACGGGGCCAAGAGGCGTAAATGAATCAAAGGATTTTCCAATGGTCCAGTGCCCGTCTTCATGAAAATAATCCGGAGCCGTTACATCGTTTCCAATTGTATACCCAAATATATAATCCAGTACGTCTTCTTTCGCGATGTTCTTTGCTTCTTTTCCAATAACAACTGCAAGCTCAGATTCAAACTTAACGTGCTTAATAGCAGTTGGAATAACAATGTCTTCGTTTGGGCCAATCACAGAAGATGTGGGCTTAAAAAAGAAGACAGGAATAGAAGGCATTTCTTTTGGAAGCTCCGATTTTGCAGCTGCATAATTTGCGCCTATTCCAATAATTTGATTCGGCTCTAAAGGAGCCAAAAGCTTTACTTCATTTACTAAAAAAGTCTGTCCTGTATAGTTCCATTTCTCAAATATATTTCCTTCAATAACGCTGATCGTATCTTCTTTTAGTACACCTGTATGACGGCTATCTTGTACAGCGAACCTTACAAATTTCATGACATAGCTCCTTTTCCCATCTGCTTTGTTTTAATAAGGATCATAGGTAGTCAGGTTCTTAAGATGTAAGTACAGCCTGCCATTTCTATGCTGACAGGCCGTTTTTTTTACTGTTTTATAGCTGCTTTTGCCTTTGCTTCGATACGACGGCGGTGTAAAATGGGCTCCGTATAGCCGTTTGGCTGATCATAGCCTTGAAATACTAAATCGCAGGCTGCCTGAAAAGCAATGGATGCGCTGTAGTTCGATGACATTGGCTGATACAGAGGATCATTTTCATTTTGTTGATCCACTACTTTTGCCATTCGCTTTAGCGTTTCCGTTACTTGTTCTTTTGTACAAATCCCATGATGAAGCCAGTTGGCTACGTGCTGACTGGAAATACGAAGCGTTGCCCGGTCTTCCATTAGCCCTACATTATTAATATCCGGTACTTTTGAGCACCCTACTCCTTGGTCGACCCATCTTACTACATAGCCGAGTATTCCTTGAGCGTTGTTGTCTAGCTCCTGCTGGATTTCATCTTTGCTCCAATTTGGTTTTTCGGCCACAGGAATTTGCAAAATGTCATCTTGTAAATCAGTGGACTTAGTAAGCAATTCGTTTTGAACATCTCTTACATCAATTTGATGATAGTGAAGAGCATGAAGCGTTGCTGCGGTTGGTGAAGGCACCCATGCCGTATTCGCTCCTGCTTTTAAATGCCCCACTTTTTGCTTCAGCATTTCGGCCATCATATCCGGCATTGCCCACATTCCTTTTCCGATTTGAGCGCGGCCTTGGAACCCGCTTGCTAACCCTACATTTACATTAGACTGCTCGTAGCCTTGAAGCCATTTAGACGCCTTCATATCATTTTTACGAATAACAGCTCCTGCTTCCATAGAAGTGTGAATTTCGTCACCTGTTCGATCCAAAAATCCAGTATTAATAAACGCCACTCGGTCTTTTACTTCTTTGATGCACGCTTTTAAATTAAGCGTTGTGCGGCGCTCTTCGTCCATTACGCCAATTTTAATCGTATGACGCTCAAGCCCTAGCATATCTTCAATTGAATTAAATAACGTGTTGGCAAAAGCCACTTCTTTGGAGCCGTGCATTTTCGGTTTAACGATATAGATAGAGCTCTTTTTAGAATTTTGATACGTACCGTTTTTAAGCAAGGTGTGTTTGGCAATTAAACTAGTAATCACGCTGTCTAAAATACCTTCATAGATTTCGTTGCCATTTCGATCTAAAACAGCGCTGTTTGTCATTAAATGCCCAACGTTTCGAACAAACATAAGCGAACGGCCAGACAGTGAAATCTTTTCCTTGTGGGGAGAAATATAGGTACGGTCTGGATTTAAACGCCTTGTCATGTTTTGACTTCCTTTTTTAAAAGTAGACGTCAAATCACCTTTCATTAATCCCAGCCAGTTGCGGTAAACGTCTACTTTGTCTTCTGCGTCTACTGCCGCTACTGAATCTTCACAGTCCATAATCGTCGTAAGAGCTGCTTCCATTAAAATATCTTTTACACCCGCATCGTCTGTTTTACCAATCGAATCCGTACGATCAATTTGAACTTCAAAATGCAGGCCGTTGTTTTTGAATAAAAGAGCATCAGGGCTTTCTTCTTCCCCTTGATACCCTACAAATTTATCTTCTTCCTGTAACTCTGTTAAACTGCCATCGTTTAATTGAGCAACAAGCTTTCCATTTTCAAGACTGTACTGAACCACTTCTGCATGAGAAGACTGAACGAGCGGAATAACTTCATCAAGAAAATTCTTTGCAAACGCAATAACTTTTTCTCCTCGAATTGGATTATAAGAACTCGTGCGCGAAGCTCCATTTTCTTCACTGATTGCATCAGTGCCGTAAAGTGCATCATAGAGACTACCCCAGCGTGCATTAGCAGCGTTAATAGCATACCGAGCGTTATTCACTGGTACCACAAGCTGTGGTCCCGCTTGATAGGCAATTTCGCTGTCTACTCCTTCTGTACCAATAAGAAAATCTTCTGCCTTGTCTTCTAAATAGCCAATTCTCGTTAAAAACGATTTGTATTCGTTAAAGTCACCGTCAGGATTTTCTTGATGCCATGCATTAATTTGAGCTTGAAGCTGATCACGCTTTTCTAACAAACGTTTATTTACGGGTGTTAACTCAGTTACTAACGCTTCAAAATCAGACCAAAATTTTTCTGTACTTAGGCCGCTGCCCGGGAGAGCTTCCTCATTAATAAATTGATAGAGAACTGGAGCTACTTTCAGATTTCCAACTTGTTTGTAGTTTGTCACCGTCTGTTTCCTCCTCTTACTTCTTTACATTTTTAAATTTGGACGCGCTTTCAATTCTTTTTGCCAAAATGGTTAAGACGAACATATGTGGTACTGTTTCTTATTACAAAACAGCGTTTTATTTTTGTTAAAAAAATCATATCATCGAGCGAATGTATTTTCAAGAATTTTCTAAAAATAACCCACTTTTTTCTTTTCTTTTTTGACTTCAGCGCAGCGGCTCGGACTTGGAAAAAGCTTTCCTGCATTTAATAGATTTTTAGGATTAAATACTTCTCGTATATTCGTTTGTGCTTGAATTTCATCTTCATTAAAAACAAATCGCATTTCTTCTTTTTTTTCAATGCCCACACCGTGTTCGCCGGTAATCGTTCCTCCTACTTCTGCACATACTTGCAAACATGCGCTTCCGGCGTCGAGTGCTTTTTCAGTTTCCCCCGGCTTTCTAGCATCAAATAATACAAGCGGATGCAAGTTCCCGTCTCCAGCGTGAAAAATATTGGCAATGCGAAGGCCAGATTCTTCGCTAATTTTGTTGATTCGCTTCAGCACTTGAGGCAGTTTACTTCTTGGAATAACGCCGTCTTGTACGAGGTAGTCAGGGGATATAGCTCCCATCGCTCCAAATCCTGTTTTGCGATTTGCCCACCACCTGGCGCGCTCTTCTTCACTTTCAGCTACTTTCACTTCCCGTACGTTTTGTTTTTTGCATACGTCTAAAATACGTAGGATTTGCTCTTCGATACCGGCTGAAATGCCGTCTACTTCAATTAATAAAAGAGCTTCAATATCTCTAGGGTGTCCGACTGGAAACGCAGCAGCTTCCACTCCTTCAATGGCGGTTTTATCCATCATTTCAAGCGCAGCGGGCACAATGCCGGCTGATATAATGTCGGATACCGCTTGACTGCCGTCTTCTACGCGGTCGAAATAGGCAAGTACCGTTTGTTTGGCTTCGGGGTTTTTCAAAATGCGCACCGTAATTTTTGTAACGATTCCTAACGTCCCTTCTGATCCTGTTAAAAGTCCTAATAAATCATATCCCGGTTCATCCGGAATACCTTGCTTGCCAAGTTCAATCACATCTCCATTTGGAAGCACCACCTCTAGCCCTAAAATATGGTTGGTAGTTACACCATATTTTAGACAGTGTGCCCCTCCAGCGTTTTCCGCTACATTTCCACCAATGGTGCAGCAATACTGACTCGAAGGATCGGGTGCATAATAATATCCTTTTTCAGAGATTGAATTAGTTAACTTAAGATTAATAAATCCGGGCTCTACAACAACACGTCTGTTTTCATAGTCGACGCTAAGCAGCCGCTTCATTTTTACTAAACTAATAATCACTTCGTTATTAAGCGGAATCGCTCCTCCGCTCAGTCCTGTGCCTGCTCCTCTTGCAAGAAAAGGCAAGTCATGTTCATTGCAGTATTTAACAATGCTAGAAACTTCTTTCGTATTTTTAGGAAATAACACCGCTTTAGGCAAGTGTCTGTGAATAGTAAACCCATCGCAGTCGTACGCAAGTAAATCTTCTTTGTGATACAAAATAGAATGAGCATCTACTAGTTGAGAAAGATTTTTCACGTGAAGATCTTTTATTCTATTTTTCTTCAACACGATGCGCTTCCTCCTCTTCTTTTTGATAGGCCCACTCCAAAAGCTGTACCGTGTGAACAATTTGCTGACTTCGTCCATATTTTTTCACTCCTACTGCCATCTGCAGCATACATCCTGGGTTTCCCATTGAAATCATTTCTACGTCAGGGGGCACATTTTCCATTTTACTTTGAAGCACGGCTCCCGCCATGTCAGGGGTTGTTAAATTATAAATTCCTGCGCTTCCACAGCATCTGTCTGCGTTAGCCATATGAACCATTTCAACTCCCGGAATAGAAAGCAAAATATCTCTTGGCTCTTCTCTAACTCCTTGACCATGAGCTAAATGACAAGCGTCGTGATACGTAATGCGCGTATGCAGCTTCGCCTGCGGAGGGCGATATCCCGTATCGTGAAGGTATTTTGAAATATCCTGGACTTTTTTAGCAAAGACTTCGGCTTTTTCAAGCCACTCTTGCTCTTCTTCTCTAAATAGTTCAGGATACTCTTTTAACATGCAGCCGCATCCCGCAGCGTTTACAATAATGGTATCGGCATGCTGAAACGCCTCTATATTTTTTTTGGCAAGCTGCCTTCCCATGTCTCGGTCTCCTGTATGAACGTGCAAAGCACCACAGCACGTCTGAGAATGAGGAATAACAACGTCATTTCCGTTTCTTCTTAATACATTAAGAGTCGCTTCGTTAATATCACTGAACATGACGTCCATAATGCAGCCCGTTAAAAAAGCAACTTCGGCTTTTCTTTCGGCTTTTGCTTTTAGAACGCGTTCTTTTTTATATTTTTTTCGAACAGAACGGGTAATTTTAGGCATTACATGTTCCATTTCTGCTAGATGTGTTGGCATCATATTTAACATGCCTGTTGTGCGAACCATTTTTTGCATCCCGCTTTTTTGATACAACTTTAATAGACTTCCTGCAGCTTCTAAGCGATGGGAATGAGGAAAAAGTTCCTTTAGAAAAAACTTGCTGATCATTCCTTTCCATCCCGTCAAAGGCATCGCCTGACGAATTTGGCCGCGAGCTTCTTCAATGAGTCCGCCAACGTCTACATTTGCAGGACAAGCAGTTGTACAGGCACGGCAGTCCAAACAAGCAAATACAGGATCTGTAAACTGTTCATTCACGCTTATCTTTCCTTCTGCTACCGATTTGATAAGGTGCACGCGTCCTCTTGGTGAATGCTGTTCTTGCCCCGTTATTTCGTAAGTAGGACAAGACTCCAAGCACATTCCGCAGTGTACACAATCCGCCCATTTTTTTTCGTCTGGCGCGTCTTTCCACAAATAATTGCTAACGCTTTGACATGGAGCATCTTTGATATCCGCTTTCGCTGAATTCACTTAGATTCCTCCTATAAATCGTTTATAGTTAAGCACATTTTTAGCGTCCACCTTTGCTTTAATTCCTGCTAGTAACGGAAAATGAGAAGGTTTTTCTCCCCACACATTTACTTTTTGACGCAGTATAAAAGGCAAATGTTTAACGACCACATATCCTCCGTACGTTTTAGCCGTTTCAGTAAATGAAGTGATAACGGAAAGAATGGCTTGTTCTGAGCCCTTTATGTAGACTGAGCAAAGACCGTGTCCAACTCCTCCATGTGCTTTTACCAGCATGGGAAGGGATGTTTTTAAAGCAGTACTTTTGTTTATCACGTCAAGTACATTCATATTTGGTACACCGACTTTTAAAGTGGCTTCCGTTTCCTCTTCGGAAGAACAGCATGCACCATTTGGACTAATGTTACTAAAAAATCCCCAAAATACCTCGGCTTCTTTTTCATGAAGCACTTTTAAAATCGTATCAGACGGCTGAATGCTTTTGATGTAATTCTCTTGATAATGAACGGAACTTTCCACATCTTCAAAGCTGATTACAAGCGTAAACAGATGCTGCCCTATTACATCTTCAGCTAGAGAAGGATTTAATAATTCCAAGGAAACGGGCTCTATCATGGAGTCTAAGACTTTGCTAACAAACGCATGAATTTCTTCGATATTGCCTGTTGAAAAAGAAAGAAAAAGAACGCTTTGATACTTGGGCAGCGGACGCAGCTTTAACGTTATTTCGGATATAACGCCGAGCGTTCCCATTGAACCAATAAACAGCTTATTCATATCATAGCCAGCCACGTTCTTGACGACTTTTCCCCCTGAACGAACAATGGTTCCATCTGAATATACGACTCTCATACCGATTACTGCATCTCGAGCTGATCCATAAGACAAGCGCTTTGGGCCACTTTCATTCGCTGCAATAACTCCGCCGATTGTAGCGTAGTCTCCTAGAGCTGGATCAAGTGAAACTTGCTGATTGTACGTTTTTAAATACGTTTGCAGCTCTCCAAACGGCGTACCAGCTTTTACAGTAACCGTCATATCGCCTACTGTATGTTCAACAATTCCGCTGTATTCAGTCAGCGAAAGCAAAAGATCTGCTGTGTCTATAAGCCCGCCAAAGCCTTTTTTGGTACCGTTCCCTTCAATGACGACTTTTTTTCCGTGTTCCGCCGCATACCTTAAAACGGCTGCTATTTCTTGTTCTGAAGTTGGCTTAACATGCACGGACCCGTTATTTCCAAGGAAGTGATTCATATGCTGTTCTTCAAGTGTGGAAGGATGAGATAAAATGGATTTTAAATGACCTGGAAGTTCTAACGTACTCAATAAATTGACTCCTCTCGTTTTGTAATAGCAAACAACGTTTCACTAATAACATACAGAAGTGCCATGTATAATACGACTGAAAGTAGTAGATTAATAAGAAGAATAATTAGTAGAATAGATGAAAAGATATATTTTAAGCGCTTACAATCATTTAATCACCTATTCTTGGGATTTTCAACCAGTATTTTCTTCTTATCAACAAAAAAATGTCCGTTCTTTAGAAAAAAAGTTTCTTTTAGTACTTGCCTATCACGAAAGTATTAGAATATAATGTAAGCGAATTCATTTTTACATAAGTCATCAGATGACCTTATCATCGTAGTTTTAATGGTTTCGTTTTACTAAATTCGTAGTTCACTAATTTGAAAATGAGGTGTTAGTTATGACATGGACACAGCAGTTCACTCCTGTAGGAAACAGCGTCATTTGGTCTTCATTAATCGCTTTGATTCCTATTCTTTACTTCTTTTGGGCTCTGGCTATTAAACGAATGAAAGGTTATATGGCTGGGATTACAACCTTACTGGTCGCACTTGCCGTTGCGATGCTTGCCTATAAAATGCCGGCTAGCATGGCTTTTATGTCAGCTAGTCAAGGAGCTGTATACGGTATACTGCCGATTGGATGGATTATCATTACATCCGTTTTTCTTTACAAACTAACTGTAAAAACCGGTCAGTTTGATATTATTCGTACCTCTGTCGTATCTATTACAGAAGATCGCAGACTTCAAGCTTTGTTGGTTGCTTTTTCGTTTGGGGCTTTTCTTGAAGGTGCTGCTGGTTTTGGTGCACCTGTTGCGATTTCAGCAGCTTTGCTGGTAGGCCTAGGTTTTAATCCGCTGTATGCCGCGGGCTTATGTTTATTAGCAAATACAGCACCCGTTGCTTTTGGTGCAATCGGTATTCCTATCACGGCTATGGAGGGTCCTACTGGAGTAGCGGCAATGGAAATCTCTAAAATGGTAGGCCGCCAGCTTCCTTTTATTTCTGTATTTATTCCGCTATATTTGGTTTTTGTAATGGCTGGATTTAAGAAAACAGTAGAAGTACTCCCTGCTATTTTAGTATCCGGCGTCTCTTTTGCTCTTACACAGTTTGTCAGCTCTAACTTTTTAGGACCTGAACTTCCCGATATTTTATCGGCACTCGTTTCACTTTTTGCGCTCGCTATTTTCTTAAAATTCTGGAAACCGAAAACAACGTTTCGCTTTCAATCTGAAAAAGCAGCACATGAAGTAGCTTCCGCTTCGGCTGAGCCAAGAGAAACTCAAGGTCAGCCCGCATTCACGGGGGCTCAAATTGCAAAGGCGTGGTCACCTTTTTTAATTTTAACGATCTTTATTTCCATATGGGGAATTCCTCAAATTAAAACCGCTCTGACGGGACATTATGAAGGAACTAACGCTTTTTTGAGCGCTATCAATTCCGTCGGACATTATTTAACGTTTATGCCAGAAGTACCTTGGTTAAATAATTTAATTTTAAATGGAAATGGAGAACCAATTGCGGCAGTGTATAAGTTAGAATTACTAGGCGCTGCGGGCACAGCTATCCTGTTGTCTGCTGTTGTCACAAAATTTATCGTCAACATCTCTTGGAAAGAATGGTTTATTACGTTTAACGAGACGTGCAAAGAATTAGCGTTGCCGCTGCTTACCATTATGTCCGTTGTAGCATTTGCTTACGTGACAAATGCTTCTGGAATGAGTACAACCTTAGGACTGCTGCTAGCTAAAACAGGCGCGTTATTTCCCTTTTTCTCTCCTGTACTCGGCTGGCTTGGTGTTTTTATTACAGGATCAGATACATCAGCCAACTTATTGTTCGGCAACTTGCAAAAAATCACGGCTACGTCTATTGGAATGGATCCGCTTCTTGCGCTTGCAGCAAACTCTTCTGGTGGAGTAACCGGTAAAATGATTTCACCGCAGTCCATCGCTGTTGCCTGTGCTGCGGTTGGGTTGGCTGGAAAAGAGTCCGATTTGCTTCGTTTTACGGTGAAGCACAGCTTATTTTTACTGCTGATTGTCTGCGTATTAACATTTTTACAATCTAGTGTATTATCGTGGATGATTCCTTAATCAAAAAAGCTTCCGCAGCTAGAGGTGAACCTCTGCACGGAAGCATTTTTCTTTTAGTTAAGATCGATTGATGGCATATACAACAAATAAAACTATATCTAGCAAAATCATGACAACACCGACAAGTAGCCAGATGTTTCCTTGAGTCTTTTTCTCTCCTTCTTGCATTTCAAACGCTCGAATAGCAAATACAATTCCAAGCGTAAACACAAGGAAAAAAAGCTGACGGTAATCAAAAAACGACAGTACGACAAAAATTAAGGTAAAAAACACCATAATCATTTCTAAAATTCGATAAGGCTGCTTTTGACATGCTAATAATAGTTTCATTTCTTGACCTACTTTCATCCCGTTTCTAATAGCGTTATTTTACTATTAATTTTAAATGAGATGTTAGTGTTTCGGGCACTGTTCACTGTTTTGTAACAAAAAAAGCGTACGTTAGCTAAACGCACGCTTCTCCTTTTATTCATTTACATTTGGATTCATTGGATTATCCATCCCTGTTTTATCTTGAATTTTTTTATAGATAAAATACGTGTAGACGGCAATTAAAATGGAGAATGCCCACGTAACGGCTTGACGGAATACAATCATGTTCCCGTACCCTTCTACTCCGTACTTTTGAATCAATACGTATTTTACAATTGCTAAAAATACATAGCGACCTGCGAACAGTACTGTAAGCCAGTTCATCATCTTGAATAAATCAGGCTGGTGGAAGAGCTTAAGAGAATCTTCTCGCTTATAGCCCATTAAGTACGCCGTATCTACAAAAAAGTACAAACCAATTGGCTTTTTTATCACAATGGTAAAAAGGACAACTACAGCCAGTCCAATCATAAAGTATACTTGATTGTTTAACATCGTCGCTGCGTTTCCTGAAATTAAATCAATAATGGTACGTGCCAGCAGCGTAATGACAATAAACAATCCTGTTACGTTAAACTGGCGATCTTTAATAAATGTATAAATGGTATACACAAACGCTGGTGCTGTTGAAAGCAAAATGGCATAGTAATCACCAATAATATCTTTTCCCTGATTCCATATTAGGTAAGGAATAGCGATATAAAAAAGTAAATCAAACCATACTCGTTTTGTATTGTTCATATATAACTCCTTTAAAAACGTTGTTCCTGCTATTATATGGGATACTACGCAAGAAAAAAAGGCTTTTACCTGGAATGTTATGAAATTTTAATCATTTATGTTTAGATCCAAAGCGACAGGGAAAACGATTTCTAGAAAGACTTCAAGAATTATAAACATCGAAACACTTGAGCAGCAATACATGTGCCACAAGTGAAAAATGCTGAAAGGATTGATTCATTATCGCACTTCACCTAACGTACACGTCAGAAATGGAAAAGGCCATGCAGCTTTCTCACGGCGTGGGGTATGCTGAATATAGCCGTAAACTAGACAAACGTCTACAGGTGGAAAAAGAACGGGAAAAAGATTATCAGGCTAGCAAAGATATACTTCGTGATATTAACCAGCATCGATAATAAAAAGCCGCTTGCTACTCTTGGTAGCAAGCGGCTTTTTATTTACAAATGAACCAAAATTATACATAATAAGGAAGTGCGTGTATCAAAGAAAGGAACTTACTTATTATGATGGAAAAATTACTGATTATTTGTGTATTTGTAGGAATTATTCACATGATTGAAACACTAGCCTACTCTGTGAGACTCGCGGGCTTGAAAACTGGAAAACTAGTCGTGGCCCTATCTCTTTTTAATATTATTGTCATTGTTTCAAGAACAGCTAATATGGTGCAAGCTCCGCTGACCGGCAAATTAGGAGATGCGGTCCAGTCTAAAGAAGATTTGTCCCTTCTACTTCATCAGCTTCAAACTATCTTGGTCGCGGCCTCTATTGGGACAATCGCAGGTGCTCTTTTAATTCCTAGCTTTGTATCAATCTTCTCTCGCATGATTTCACACTTAGAAGTAGCAGGATCTGTACCCAAAATGATGAAAAACATTACTTCCATACATACGCTGGAAAAAGCAAAAAAACACGTGAAGCGTCCTAGGTGGATTATGCTGTCTCAGCTGCGAATAGGCGGAGTGCCCAAGCGATTGCTTCTTTTAAATTTAATGGCTACGACCATTTATACAGTAGGTGTTCTTTCCACTCTTTATGCTTCTACGCTCGAGCCTACTCTTTCTAAATCGATTCTGATGTCTTCTGGTCTTATTAACGGACTAGCGATGATTACCCTTGCAGTGTTTGTAGATCCGCAAGTAGCCATTCTAACTGAAAAGGTAATGAAAGGTGAATCGACTAAGCAATCTATGAATAAAATGGTTGGTACACTCGTCATCTCTCGTTTATGCGGGACAGTATGTGCCCAGATTCTCTTAGTCCCCGCTGCTCTTTATATCGCGTGGATTTGCAAATTAATTCCCTAGAAAAAAGACTTCGTTTCAGAAGTCTTTTTATACATATTCTACTTTTTTGTATCTATAAACAGCAGCAATTAAAAGAAGAAAACAGCTCACTAATGTAACAACTACGGTATAGGTGACACTTTGTGACCAGTGCAATTTTTCAAGTATACGACCGGCGTATTGTGACAGCGCTGCAGGACTCCACTTTAATTGATTCGTAAACAAATTACTTAAAAATGAAAGTGACGCAATAATCAAAATGCTTACTCCAGCAATGCCTCCGCTTTGTAAAAGAAAGGTTCCAGCTGCCACTAGCACGGACAAGATAAAAATCAGCCACAGGCTGTATAAAAGAAAGCTAACTATCATATGAGTCCAATCCACATGTGAAAATAAAAGATTTGTATAATACCACGCTGCTATATAGCTTATAAACGTTGAGCCAATAACCAGTACGATTTGCGCAGCCCATTTACTCATAATGTATTGAATGACGCTCACCGGTCTCATCATAACAAGTACAGCCGCATGATTTTGTCGTTCATTTGAAATCATATTCATGCTTGCTAGTACAATCAGTAAGATTCCTATTGTGCTGTATTGTGAAAGGACACCTTGCAATACTTCTTGACCGGTGGGCGTAGGAAGTTGAATAATGGCTCCTTTTGGTAAGTTTCCTGCGATGTCAATGATTTGTGGCATATAATAATTCGTTAAAGGCTGTGTGATGCCTAGCAAAATCAGAGAAATTGGCAGCCAAATTCCTTTGCCGTTCGCAAATAATTCATGCAGTTCCTTTTTAAATAAGACTCCAAATGTGTTCATTTGTTCATCACCTCTAGATACACATCTTCGAGAGAATGCTGTTTTCGTTCAAATAAAACAAGATTTGCTTGTTGATCAACAAGCAGTTGAAGCAGTTGCTGCTGCTGAGATGTATCTTTTACACTTACAGTGGCTTTATAAGGAGAATGAAACAGCACCTGTTCAATTGGTAGACTGCTAAATGATGCAGGGAGCCTTTCTTCTGTTTCAATCGTAAAACCAGGATCCGCAAACTCTTGGCGCAGCGAACTCTTTGTTCCATTCCATTTCATGCGTCCGTTTTTAATCATAATCATGTTATCGCATATTTGTTCTGCATCATGCAAAATGTGAGTTGAAAAAAGGATGGTCGTATCTTTTTTTAATGTTTCGATAATGAGTAGGACATCTTTTCTGCCTTCAGGATCCAAAGCCGAAACGGGTTCATCTAAAATTAGCAGTTCAGGTTTATGTAACAAGGCTTGTGCTAAGCCCAAACGTTGTTTCATTCCTCCAGAAAAGCCTGCAATTTTCTGCTTTTCCTTTCCTTTTAAACCTACCGTTTCAAGTACTTCATCTATTCGTTGAGAAAGCACATTTTTTGAAATGTTAGATAAAAGGCCTAAAAAAGTTAAATACTGCTGAGGCGTCATCCAATTAAAAAACGTAGGATGCTGCGGCAGAAAGCCAATAAATGATCGTACGTCTTGATGCTGTTTATCTTCAAAAGAAATTTTCCCTTTATTAGGTGCAGTAAGACCTGCAATCATATGCAAAGTAGTCGTCTTACCTGCACCATTAGGGCCTAACAATGCTGCACATTTTCCTTTATCGAGATTAAATGAAAGGTTATCTACAACGGTTATATTACGGTACGTTTTTGTCAGTCCTTCTACTTGCATAAACATCTTCGCTCCACCTCACTGTTTTTTACGTCCTAAAACAAAATATAAAACGGGACCGACTGTACTTACACATAAAATGATGAGTCCCCATAACCATTTTGGTCCGTTTGTCTCTTCTTGCTTTATGCAGCTTATTAACGCTGGAATCATTAAAAGCAATTGTAAGAATAGAATTGGAGCAATTAACAACCAGTTAATGTCCTTCATTTACATCCCCCTTTTTTTCGTGCTGGAAGCCAAATAATAAAAAACCAATAAAAAAGCGTTGGCATTGGAATTTGAATCAGTCCCCATATTCCCCAAAACCATGGATGGGCGCCGCGTTTTTTTGCATTGATAAAAAGTAGAAAGCTTTGAAGAAGGAGAAATGGTGAAATAAACAGCACAATAATCCATTTTTCATTCATTATAAAAACATCTCCTTTTTTCGTTTATAGTGAAAAACGATAAAAGAAAGAGGCGCAACAATGATGCCAATTACCTCAATGGCGATAAATAAGGCAGGTATTTGTAAAATAGCCGTTGCCATTACCGTTAAAATAACAAGTGCTGTTAATGTAAATAAGCATAACTCTTTCCGGAAAGCTTTTTTCTGCTTTTGTTTTTGAATGAGAAGCTGTTCTTGAATTGTATGAAGAGAAATACGTTCATGACTTGCTAAACTCTCTAGCTGCTCCCAATCTTTTTTTAAAGAATGTAAGGACTGATTGTCATTTTCTTCCCTCATTCTTTCCACTCCTTTCTCAGTATATTTACTCCTTTATTTACTCTTGATTTGACCGTTCCTGCTCGCATATTCAGCATATGGGCAATCTCATCGTATGTATATCCGTAATAATGTCGAAGCAAGACAGGAATTCGAAAGCGTGAATCGAGTTCATTAAAATCGGAAAACATCTCGCTCCACTCCACTCCTTTGTATTTAGCTTTCCACTGAAGCTGATGCGATAAAGCCTGCTTTATTCGCTGAAGACTGCTTTTTTCACGTTTTTGCTTACGCAAATAATCCATGTACAGTCTTGAAGCAATGGATATCATCCAAGTCGAAAACTTTGCTTCATTTTTGTATGAAGAAAGATTCACGTAACACTTCATCATTGCTTCCTGACACAATTCACTGCATAAGTCCTCATCTAATGTCAGCTTTAAAAGGTATTTATATAAAAATGAATGATAGCGCTGAAATAATAATGAAAAGGCATCATCATCACCTTGTAATGCTTTTTGGACAAGGATGAAATCATCTTGTTCCAAAGCGGTCACCCCTCCTTTTTGTTTCATCACCTATATGACGCTTGAGCGATTGAAATCGTTCATTTTTTATATAAAAAAAACGCCCCGCAGGACGTTTTTATTTAGTACGAAGCATTTTTAATCCTTCTTCATCTTCTTCTAATGAATAGACTTCATCGTTTTTAGCAAATAAAACACCGTGGAAGATTTGAAGATCATCATCACAGGCCTCGCAAAATTCCTTTTCGCCTTCGTTCCAAAAGCTAAAGAGAGCTAGTTCATCACTTCGCACGCTTGCATATTTTTGATGAAATTCATAAATCATCATCGCGTAGTAGCGAAGCGCTTCTTCTTTTTTTTCAAATTCAATGGTTTCAATAATATCTTTTTCCCAGCCTTCTAAAAACAGCCAAGGTTCACAATCACTTTTTATTTTATGAACTCTCCATTTATCTGTCATGATTGAACATCTCCTTACTTACAGCTTACTTCTAAAAATTCTCTTTTCTTTATTATTCAGCAAAAATAACTTTGAATCAAGTAAAACGGAAAAAAACGCCTATTTTTAGGAAATAGGCGCTAACAAGTTGGCTTAATCTGAACTTCTTTTTTATATTAGTAATAGCCCCTTAAACTATAAGGAACTAAACTGCCCGTATAATACTGGGTAACAGGAGGGAAAACGCCGGCTGAAGGCGTGATTTTCCCCCACCAAGATGGTTTTTTGCCCCACCAGTTATCCATCGCTCCATCAGGTGACACGACAAATCCAATTGGACGTGCAAAAGAAGGCATAAAATACGGATAAAACGAATACTGAAAAGGCGTGTAGAAAGAAGAGTAAAACATCTCTTTCCTTATCCGTTTCCGAAGCCGTTTTGGTCAGAACCATCCGGATCGAGCGTATTTGTATTAGAAAGTCCCGAATTTGTATTTACACAAATTCCTGTATTTGAAGACCCTGAACCTTGCGCAGTTTTACTGTTACTTTTTGGAGAAACATAGTACGTGTCGCCAAATGTAACGACTCCTCCTGTAACATTTGGAATCACTACATGATTAATAACAATCGGCATTATCCTCACCCTTTTTATTTTCATCGTGATGTAATATATGAATAATTTATCAAAAGGGTTATAAATTAATGGATATAAATAAAAAATCCCCCTGCAGAGTGGGGTATTTTTACGCTTTTACCTCTTTTTTAGAATGACTTAATTCATCTCGAAGAATATCAAAATCTCGTTCTGCTACTTCTTCAATTTTAGTATACAACTCATTCTCTGTTAGAAGTCCTTTTTCTTCAAGTATTTCGACAAGAGCCTTAAACTTTATTCTAGATAAAAGCATTTCGTTGACCGTGCTCTCTGTTGGACGTTCATTTTTCACTTGTTCTTTTTCTTTAACAGGTTCTTGCTGCAGCTTCACTCTGAAAACAATATTTGTATGATCTGTAATTTCAGGTGACTGATAAAATGTGCTATGCGAAATGTTTTTTAGTGTTAGCGTTTCTTTTGTCTCCATATTTGTTACTTCAAAGTACGGATCCTCAAAAAATGCATCATATTTATCATAAGCTGCTTTGCCTACAACCGAAAAAGAAAAGTTTAGCCTTTTCAACTCTTCACCTGTATTCGCATCAGTAATCATTTTTTCTTCAAACATATCAACGTGAAAATTTACGTTATTAATCATTAGTTGTGTCAATTCAATCGCCTCCTTCTTTATTAATACGACATGGAGTGACAAGTTCCCTGTTTTTTTATATAAAAAAACATCTCCCAAAAATGGGGATGTTTTTCAAAGAGCTAGAAAAATGCTTTTTTTAGCTCTACAATTCTTCTTCTGCTTTGTCATATTTGCGTTCGTGCGCCGTATCTTCTTCGTTATCACGAATGGTTTTTTGGAGCACAAAAGCGGACATCGTTAAGTATAATGTTCCAACAGCATAATAACCTTTTACCGGTAATGATGCATCTAAGGTATAAATTCCTATAAACATAGCTAATAGTGCTGTAATAAAAGCTGTCCATGCTAAAAATGTAAAAGCTGCTGTATTACGCTTTTTCATCGTATGACCTCCTCTTTTCCTTTTTCTGTTAAGCGTCGCTTTCATTTTACATTGTAAAATAATTGTTGTCATGGGTATTTATAGTCAGTTACCCTTTTAATCAGAACAAGAAACGGAAGAATTTAGGTCTTACATCCTATTTTTATCATAAAGCTTTTTTTCGAAATGATGAGATATATGGAATTTCTCTTTAAAAGTATGTTCATTCGTTTTCATTAAGAAAAGCTCCATTTAATTATTGCAATAAAAAAATCATCGCCGAGACGATGATTTTTTTGTTTAGCCTTCAAAGTATTCTTTATAAAAGCCGCCGACTTGGCCAGTGTTATCAACAACAAAATAAAATTCTTCTGTTTCGTTTTTTACATCATATGTTTTTCCTGCTGTTAAAACATTTTCAACCACGAATTTTTTTGCATCTGTATGTATGCATTTTACTTGTTTAATTGTTGGACGATCGTTCCATTCTAAATGAATCATGTATGTACACTCCTTTGTTTTCATTCAAGATTCATTTTATCTTACTTGAAGTAAAAAAGAAACGGAGCGAATTTAAAAATTAAAAAATTCGCTCATGCACTTTTTTTTTGGCAACTGTTGCTTGTACAAACTGTGCCGTTTGTGCAACAATTGTGTCTTTATCAAAATCCATCGACGCAACATGGTAAGAGTTTCGAAGCATGTGCTGTCTTTTTTCTGCTGATTGAATATGGTTTAAGATATAAGCTGAATTCTCAGGCGGTACTACGTTATCAACGGTTGATGTTAGTACTAAAGCCGGGCATGTTACATAAGATAAGCGTTCTTTTGTTTCGTCCATTAAAGAAAGCAGCTCACGCATAGAGCGCACTGGTACTTTGTCGTACGTAATTTCATGTACGTTTGGATCCTTAATATCAGGATGGTCTTCTTTTAAATAACGAGGCGTATGACGAGAGCGGTAAGGCTCCATTGAAGGAATGGACGTCATAGCCGGATTGATTGCAATAACTCCGTCAAGATCTAATCCTTGGCTTGCTGTATGAAAGGTGAGAGTGCCTCCCATGGACTGACCTAAGATAAATACATGACGGCATTCTTGCTTCAAACGCTGATACCCATTTAAAAAGTCTTGCTTCCATTCCTCGTACGTTGTTTGTTCAATATCATAGTAGTGAGTACCATGTCCCGTTAGTCGCAAACCGTACACAGTAAAACCTTTTTTAGCTAATTCTTTTCCGATATATTCCATACTTTGAGGAGTCCCCATAAATCCATGAGAAACAAGTATACCAATGTCGCTGCCTTTATAATAAAAAGATTCTGCGCCTTGAATTACGTCATAACGTTCCATTTTCTTCACCCTTTATCACAAATTTTCTGACTAAATGAACTACCTTTATAATACACCTATAATTCCTATAAGTCAACTAGGTTATTTATTTTTTTACGATTCAAAAAGAACGAAGCAAGAATTATCTCTTGCTTCGTTCTTTTTGAATATGTGGAAATACTAGCTCAGCAAACGTATATGCTTCTTCTAGATGCGGGTATCCTGATAAAATAAACGTATCAATTCCTAGCTCTTTGTACTCTTTTAAACGATCCGCTACAATTTCAGGACTTCCAACAAGAGCGGTTCCAGCTCCTTCTCGTGCTAAGCCGATTCCAGCCCATAGATTCGGAGCAATCTCCAGCGCACCTCGATCTTTTGTGCCGCTGTGCAAACTTGACTGTGTTTTTTGGGCAGTGGAGTCAAATGACGCAAACTTATCTTGAAACGCTTTGATCGTATCATCATTAACATGTTTAATTAATTTATCTGCAGATTCCCACGCTTCGTCTTCCGATTCTCTTACAATAACGTGCAGTCGAATACCAAAGCGAATGTCCCTGCCTTCATTTGCAGCTTTTTCTTTCATCTCATCAATTTTCGTCTTGATCACTGCAGGAGGTTCTCCCCATAACAAATATACATCTGCATGCTTTGCGCCTACTTCTTTGCCCGCTGGAGAAGACCCGCCAAAGTACAGCGGAGGATACGGTTTTTGGACAGGAGGCGACGGAATGTACGCACCTGTTACATCAAGATGTTCTCCTTTATAGTCCACTTTTTTTCCTTCCATTACATCTCGCCAAATCGTTAAAAATTCATCTGTTAACTCGTAGCGTTTATCATGGCTTAAATAGTTACCGTACGTTGCTTGCTCCACGGGATCTCCTCCCGTCACAATATTTAACATAAGTCGGCCGTTTGATATTTGATCGAATGTCGAAGCCATCCGTGCTGAAAGTGTGGGAGACATGACACCCGGGCGAAGTGCAATCAAAAACTTCAGTCGGTTTGTAACGGAAGCAAGTGCCGATGCAATCACCCACGAATCTTCACAATTTGAACCAGTAGGCAACAAAGCACCGTCATATCCTAGATAATCCAGCCCGTGTGCGATTTGCTTTAAGTAGTGAATATCACTTGTTCTACTTCCTTCGGTTGTGCCTAGATAATGTCCGTCGCCTGCTGTAGGGAAAAACCATAAGATGTTCATTTCCATTTCCTCCTAAATATTCTCGTATTCTATATAAAGCGTTTTCATATTATTTGTTCAATTCTTGTCCGCTAATTACAGAGATGCATTTGTATATTAGCGTATGTAATACGACTCTTTTTATTTATTAAATTAGTAAAATCATAATACCTGTTTAACCTATATGTCAAGTATGAATTGAAATAAAAAAACAAGAATTAAAAATAATTCTTGTTTTTTTATTTCCTCATACGTGAAGCCATCGCATTAGCAAGAGTTGATTTTGTTGATATATTTTCAAACGATAAACCTAAATGAGAAGCGGTAATTGCGATTTCAGGACGTACCCCAGAGATCGTTGATTCTACGCCTATTAATTTTAAGGCATCAATCAGCTGGAAAATCTGATGAGCAACCATCGTATCAACAATAACTACTCCTGAAATATCAATATAAAGGTGATTCACTTGCTGTTCAGCACAGCGAGTTAACGTATTCTCTAAAATTCGTCGCGCTCTTGCTGTGTCGATATCCCCAACAAGCGGAAGAATCGCAATATGATCGCTCAATGGAATAACTGGGGAACTCAGTTCGTTAATCAGCTCTTTGTGTGCTTCAAGCAACCGTCTTGAATGCTGATGGTGCTCTTCAACAAATTTATAAACGGTGATATCAAACACGCGTACAATCAATTCGTTCCATTCGTCTAGTTCTTCTTGCGTAATATCTTGGTCATACGCTTCTACAAATTGATTTAAATATGTTAAATACTGTTTTCTAACTCGGAAAAATTCTCGAATAATATAATGAATAGGCGTTCTTACATGCTCTCCGTCTTCCGCAATCTTTAAAATCCACGTTTCAAATGAATCAAAAAATTCTTTTTCACTTTTTATAAATACATCGGCTATGTATAAATGAAATTCATTATTTTGACCTTTTAATACTGAAATGACTTCCGGATGAGTAGATGCATAAACCGATTCTGGGTCATTGTCTTCAAGGCTTTCATACCATTCTTCCGTTAGTTGATCTGCATGTTTTAAGAAAAACATTCGAAGTGCTTCGTTTTTATTCAAAACAATTCCCCTTTCCATACGAGCTACTACTATCATTATAATTCAACTTTTTCCCCCTTACTAGTTTTATAAAAAGAGGAGAAAGAAAATTTTTAAAAAAATACGTTTAGTTTATTGATTTTATGCTACATTGAAAATGGCTATAAAAACACGAAGGAGTTTTCAAATGATACGAACGTTAGCTCTTATGAACGATAACAAACTTGTGAAACATATACAATTAGATCAGATTCACGACCCCTCTATTCAGTACTATTGGATTGACTTTAACTGCCCTTCTGAAGAAGAAGCGCTGCTGCTTCAATCATCCTTTCACTTTCATCCGTTAGCGATTGAAGATTGCTTTCATTTTCTGCAGCGTCCAAAACTCGATTATTATGAAGGATACAGTTTTTTTGTCCTTCATTCGTTAAATCGGCAAACGTTAGAAGCTGAAGAAGTTGATCTTTTTATCGGCGATAATTATATGGTTACTTTTCATTTTCACCCGTCAGCTGCAATTGATAAAGTATGGGAAAAGCTGCTTCATACACCTTCGATTCAAGAAAAAGGAATAAGCTACCTTGCGTATTCTGTGATGGATAAAGTGGTAGATGAATATTTTCCCACTGTATATCAAATTGAAGATGAGCTGAATGATATAGAAAACATAGACGCAAAAAAATCCATCTCTGTTTTAATGGAAGATGTATTTAAACTTCGAAGTGATTTGCTAAAAATCAGAAGAACCATTTTGCCTATGCGCGATTTATTGTACCGTGTTATAAATTCTGAACGCTTAGATGTTCATCCTGAACAAAAAAGGTATTTTAAAGATGTCTATGACCACTTATTAAAATTAGCCGATATGATTGAATCAAACCGGGAAATGACGTCTGATATGCGCGATAATTATCTTTCTCTTAATTCAAACCGGATGAATTCAATTATGATGACACTGACTGTTATTTCATCTATCTTTATTCCCCTTACCTTTATCGTTGGCGTATACGGAATGAATTTTGAAAATATGCCTGAGCTAAAGTGGCACTATGGCTATTTCTTTGTGCTTGGCTTCATGGGATTGATAACGCTTGGTTTAATTCTATGGTTCAAGCGAAAAGGCTGGTTTAATGCTGATAAAGAGTAGAAAGATTGAGACATACCGAAATCAATCCAATGTAAAGATGAATAAATTGGATAAGTGAGCTAGTGCTATCAATTTCCGCGGGCGGCCGATGAGTCTCCTCGTCGCTTACGCTCCTGTGGGGTCTCCCCTGTTCCGCTTTTCCTGCAGGAGTCTTCGCCTTGCTCTCCAATCAACCGCTAGAAATCCTGCCTACATGAAGCCTACGTTCATCCTATCAATGAAAAAATTCGAAAGGTTTCGATTTCTACTAAGAGTATGGATTCATTGTTCGGCTCTTCCTTCAACGAAAATATGTTTGCCTCAACCGCCTTTCTATGCGATGATAACTAGTTATTTCCCAAAAATATTTATAAACTAACGTGCTTGCGTTTCCTTTTTCTAAAAAATTTCATAAGATAGTGAAAATAATGCTCAGAAAGGAGGCTGAAGTAGTGGATATTAAAGGCGAACACTTGCTAATGGATGCGTTCGAATGCGATGAAGTGATATTAAATGATCCCTCACTTTTAAGGCAAATTCTTATTGAAGCTGCACTAGATGCAGAGATGGAAGTTTTGCACTGTTATTTTCACCAGTTTACGCCCCACGGCATTACAGGCATTCTCGTATTAGCTACCTCTCACTTGTCTATTCATACTTGGCCGGAGGAAAACTACGCTTCATTAGATTTTTATACGTGCGGAGACAAAGAAATAATTGAAATTGGTTATGCGTTGCTGAAGCAATTAGCTTCAAAAAAAGCTGTTGTATATTCAATTTCTCGCGGAATTCAACACGTCGAAACGCCAACAAAAAATCGTCAGCATGCTGAAAGCACTCGTCTTCTCGATCGTGGAGATGACTCAGATCACGTTAGTCTACAGCAGATCTTATCAGGCCAGCATGACATTTTGTTTCATCAGAAAAACAGTATTCAAGATATTCAGCTGATTAAAGCATCTGATATTCGAATGTATTTGGATGAACAGCTGCAATTTAGTTCATTGGATGAACATGCGTACCATGAAGCTCTTGTACACCCTATCTTTGCAGCTTCCTTAAGTCCTCGCCGCATTCTTATTCTGGGCGGTGGAGATGGTTTAGCTTTACGAGAAGTCCTTAAATATAAGAAAGTTAAAGAAATAGACCTTGTGGAAATAGATGCTGACGTTGTAAATGCTGCGATGAATATAAAAGAATTAAAGAAGTTAAATCAACGCTCATTTGAAGATTCTCGTGTCACCGTTCATATTCAAGATGCTGTTGACTACCTCTCTTTGAATTCAGCGTTTTATGATATTATCATTGTCGACTTTCCAGATCCTACTAACAAAAAAATAAGTGCTCTTTATACAAAAGAATTTTACGAACTTCTCCAACGTTCACTATCGCGCAGCGGCTTGGTCGTGTGTCAGTCAAATTCTCCTAGAGACACACCTATCGTTTTTTGGAGCATTAATAAGACGATGAAAGCTTCTCAGTTTTATACGTTGAGCTACCACACCATTATTCCCTCTTTTGGAGATTGGGGTTTTCACATCGGCTCGAAAACATCTTTGTCTGCCCCTATACTCTCTACTGATGTTTCATCTACTACGCTGCCATCAGACTTTACTAAGTTAATGCGTTTTTCTCCTCATTCTCTTTCTAAAAAACAGTTTGCCGTTGTGAACTCTGCTGAGCACTTGGTTCTGCATAAAATATTTAAAAAAGAAGGCTTATATTTGTAAAAAAGAAAGCTTGGCTTATACATTCCTTTTCTTTTGACATACTAAGATAGTCTCGTCATCACTGCGCGTTAGAAAGGATTGTTATGAGAAAAATTTCGGTTTTTGTTATCTTATTGCTAACTGTTATTTTCCCTTCCCCCGCTTTTAGCCAAGTGAAAGTACCTATACTGATTTACCACTCTATTGATTCCTACACAGGCCACGGGGAAAAAGAACTGTATGTGACACCTGAAAATTTTGAGAAACAGCTTCTTTATCTTAAAAAGCAAGGATATACGCCGCTAACATTTGAAAAATGGCAGGAGCTGAAGCGTGTAAAAAAGCCTATATTTATCACATTTGACGATGGATATAAAAATAATCTTACTATCTTGCCTATTTTTCAAAGAGCAGCCAGCCCTCAGTTTCATCCAGCGGCTACAATTTTTGTGATTTCAGATTTTATTGGCCGTCCCAACCGTTTGTCTCCAGCGGATCTAAAAAAATTTGTTGATTCAGGATTTTTTTCTATTCAGTCTCATACCGCTACTCATCCGGATTTAACTAAGACGAAAAATTTATCCTATGAGCTAGCTGAATCAAAGCTGAAAATTGAAGCCATCACGAGCCAGCCCGTTATTGCTCTTGCTTACCCTTACGGAAAGGTCAATAGCCGCGTAGTCGAAGAAACAAAAAAGAATTATACATTTGGTCTTTCAACGATTCCAAAATTTTTTACTGAAAGTGGACAAAAAAATGAAAACTATCTTATTCCCCGTCTGTACGTCACGTATTCTACAACGATTGAGGATTTTGCTAAGCTATTAAAAGAAAGCTAAAAACCCTTTCCTTAAAAGGAAAGGGTTTTTAGAATTTTGTTATTTCTAGTCCTCGCTCTTGCTGCCATTCAGCATAAAAAACTTCGCTGTATTCCTTTATTTTCTTGATTGCCAGCTGTTTTTTTAACCACTTTTCATCTACGTTTGCTTCTTTCAAATTGCCAGGCACTACTTTTCCATCCATGATTAAAGCAATAGGTAAATTAGTTTGAGAATAAGGGATGTTTAAATCATTTTTCGTCGGAGGGCCGAATTCATGTTTAGGAGCGACGCTCACCTCTCCATTCGTTTCTAAAATGACATATTCTGCTTCATACAGTGAAAAATACCCTTGCTGTCTCATTAGATGCTGAAGCTGATTCAAATCCAAGTTGTTTTTCTTAAGCTCTTTATAATGAATTTTCCCTTTATAAATAATCATTGAAGGCTTGCCTTCAAGAACTCCCCTAAATCCTGTAAAGGTTTGAGATAGCTTTGTCACTGCGTAGATCAGAAGCCCCCAAATCAAAACGCTATAAAGAATTTCAGTTAACTCTACTCCTTTTTCAAGAGCTGCATCCCCTACAATATTTCCCAGGACAAGCGTTGTAATAAAGTCAAACGGAGTGATTTGAGCAAACTGCGTCTTACCTAAAAGCTTCAGCATAATAAATAGCGCTAAAAATCCACATATCAGTTCAATCGCAATATCTTTATACATTGATACCCTTCCTCTATAGCAAGCATGTTATAGTATCAGTTTGTATCATATGTGAGAGTGATAAACCTGACTTTTCATTTTTCTTTCCTTCGTTTTCCAGCTATAGAACTTTTGATTAAGCTTTTGTCTTACTTGCATAGGTTTCTAACGTTATATATTGATTAAAAATGGATGCGGCTGCTTTTTTTCCTACATATCTAAGGTGCCATGGTTCGTATTTATAACCGGTAACTTCTTCTTCACCTTGAGGATATCGAATAACGAATCCGTATTGATACGCATGTTTTGAAAGCCAATGAGCTTCTAGTGTATCAGCAAAGCAGTCTGCCGCAGCACATATTCCCTTTCCTCCTGTGACATCGATTGCTAGTCCCGTTTCGTGTTCACTCGTTCCTGGGTAGGCGCTATAGGTGCGTGCTTGTTCTTCACCGTCTCGCTTTGCGTAAAATGCAAAAAGCTCTTTTTGCCGCTCGTGAGATCGATAACCAGATACGCCAAGTAAGCTGATCCCCTCTTTTTCAGCATCTCGGAAAAGTTCTTCAAGCGCTTGTGCCGCAGGCTTTCTAAGCATTCGTTTTTCTATTTTTTCGTTAAAGATAAACGGAACGTCGGCATAGACTAAATCGGAAGGCTGGTAAGATTCAGGAAGCTGATGCTTCTTATTAACTAAAGCCGTAACCGATTCTGGATTGGCTATTACCACTGTTTCGTCTACATTAGATTTCGTTAAAGATGAAGAAGCTGATGAGCTTTCTAGTTTTTGAGCCTGTCCATTTTTTGTGAATTCTCCGACAGGCTTTGATGAAGAATTGCTTGTGCCGCACCCTGCTATCATCAGCGCAAAAGCTAAAGAACAAATAAATAAAAAGTATTTCATGATGTCTTACTCCTTTCACATGGCTTTTGATACGCTATAAAAGCCTGTAAAGAAAGAATAAAACATAAATGTTTCTGTCTTTTATTCAGTTGTTTCAAACTTGTAAACACTCTTAAAGAAGTTTAGTATGCGTAAAAAAAAGACTGCCTAAGCAGTCTATTTCAAAAAGATAATATACGTATGAACTTGATTTTGCGTAAAGCTCGATGCAACTAGTTTATTTCCTGATTGACTCCAAGCAAGCTGATCAGCGGCATAGTCTAAATTTACGTTTAAGTGTGTAACATCTCCTGTTAATCCATCTGCTATGAATATCCCTTTATCTCCCTCTTTTTCAGAAATAAAATTATAAGCTAATTTCGAACCGTCGGGAGACCAGCTGACACCAAAAATTTGAGTGGACAGAGCAAGCTGAAAGGCCTCTGATCCTTTTAAATCTGTGATAGACAGCGTTCTCGTTTGGGCATCTTTTTGCTGAACGAGCGCTAATTGCTTTCCATTTGGAGACGGGATAATAGAAACCACATTATCTCGGATTTTTTCAGGGTCCGTCTGTTCGTTATGAAGAAAAAAAAGCTGGTTGTTTACACCAATATAATAAATGCCACCTATCCCTTTAACTGCATCTAAGATTCGATCGTCTCTGTGCAATAGAGGTTCTGCTTTTCCTTTTACATTTGCTTTAGAAAGCTTTCCTTCCATTGTAATAAACATTACTTCTGAATTATTAAGCCACTCTCCGCTTGATGGGTAGAGAAGAACATTCTTGATTTCAACTGTTTTTTTTGTTTGAACGTTCATTATATAACCAAATGTATCTTCGCCTTTTGCAACTTTATAAAAAAGATATTTGCCATTTGGAGAAAGCTTCGCCGCATGTTGAATTTCATTGCTTGGATGCAACACAAAAGTAGACTTGTTTTTTAGATTATAAGTAGCTAAATTCTGCGCATATACCTCTTTGGGACCGAAATCGTGCGACCGAAATTGTTTATTTTCTTGACTAACAATCACTGTGTTTTCATTCAAAAATTGAAACGCTCTTACTCCGTTAATATCTTGAACGTCTTTCACTTCTATTTTTCCATCTTGATCTACGTGGTCCAATACAGTAATTTTCTTGTCTGGTTTTTCAACCGTTTCTCTATGACCTTCTCCTTGGCCGCATGATGCTAAAATAAGAAAAGTGCTTGCGATATATATCATTAATCTATACCGTTTCAATAACGGTTCACTCCTTTTAGCTAACTCAGTTCTCGTTTTTTAAAGGAAACGACACTTTAAAAGTTGTCCATGTAGAGTCAGAATGATGCAGCTTGATAACACCGTTTTGTTTTTCAGTTAAATCTTTGGCTAATGCTAAGCCAAGACCTGTTCCTCCGGATAAACGCGACCGATCTTTATTTACGGTGAAAAATGGTTGGAATAATTTCTCTTCTGCTTCGGGTGGAATTCCTATTCCAGTGTTGGCTACATCTACAATGATAGAATTCTCTAAAGTATAAGATGCTACTTCCACTTTTCCTCCGGGTTCATTATATTTAATAGCATTGTCAATTAAATTAATAAAAATGTGTATTAAGCTTTCGCGATCAGCCCAAACAACCGCTTCTTTTATATTTGTATGAAGAGTCAAATCAAATTTAGCAGCTTTTCCTTTCATACGATCGCATATGTCTTCTAGAAGCCGTTTCAATTCAACTTGCTCTGGTCGCTGCTCGAAATCATATTTCTCAAGTGCTGAAAGCTTTAAGATTTTATCCACCATTTCATGGAGGCGATTCGTTTCTTTACGAATGTTTTGCACACCGTCTTCCATAAGCTGAGGATCATCTCGATACATATCAAGTAAGTCAACATAAGCTTTGATCGATGTTAAAGGCGTCTTAAATTCGTGGCTAATGTTACCGATAAACTGCTTTTGCTGCTGTTCGAGAGACTGCAGTTTCGAAATGGCGAACTCAAGCTTTCTTTTTTCGTTATTCATTTGATCGATGTTTTTTTCAATCGACGTACTCATAAAAAACAAGCCTTGACTGAGCTCTCCGAGTTCATCGCGCCGTTTGAAGGGCACATGAGTTAAATAATGGCCTTTTCGAATCTGCTGTGAAGTTTTTTGAAGCGTAGCGATGAGAGAAGCAATGCGATAAAAATAAGCATAGCCAATTAAAAAAGCTGCTGCCGCTGCAATCGTTCCCCCCATACGAAATAAGTGCCTAATGTCAGCTATAAACTGCTGATTATTTTTTAGGGAATGGTCAAAACGAAGGACTCCAATAAATTGATTCTCGATTGACACAGGTGCAAAGTAAATAAGGGAAGAACCCGAGATTTGATAGGCTATTTTTCCTTTCAAAGCATAGCTAAGCGTATCAGAAACATCCACATCTTTTTGGCCGATGGGAATAGAGCTTCCTGCTTCCTGTCCTTTTTGATTATATAGGACTGTTTGCATTCCGCTTTGTGATGCAATTGAAGATGCAAGGCGCTGTCCTTTTTGCTGAAGAAAGGAATCTTTATTCAGAGACGGGTCACCTGTTACATAACTTTGATGAATCGTTTGCTCCGCTGCTTTGCTTTTTTGAATAAGTTCACTTTCTAGCTGATCACGCTGATTGGTCTCAATTCCTTTTAATACGAGTACGCTCAGTACGGTTACTGTTAAAATAATTAAAAAAGCAAGAACGAGTCCCATCTTAGCTTTTAGGCTGATTTTCATTCATTGATCCCTGCAGTCGCTTTATATCCAACCCCGTATACCGTTTGAAGCAAATAAGGCTCTGCTTCTCCTACTTTTTTTCGAAGGCGCTGCATGTGAATATCTACCGTACGTGTACCGCCTGCATAATCCATTCCCCAGACAAGATCTAGTAAATCTTCTCGTGTGTACACTCTCTCTAAATTGGCAAGCAATAAAGCAATAAGATCAAACTCCTTTGGTGTAAGCTTAACTAACTCATTGGCAACATGTAACGTGCGCTGAATTAAGTTCACTTTCACTTTTCCCACCGTGATTTCTCCCACAGCTTCAGGAGCTTCATTTTTTTCTATTCGCCGAACAAGTGCTTTAGCTCTAGCTACAAGTTCTCTTACATCAAATGGCTTGGTCATGTAATCATCAGCGCCTAACTCTAAACCTAGAACTTTATCGACGATATCATTTTTAACCGTTAACAAGATAATCCCCATTCCTCTTCGATTCTCAAGTTTTCGGCATACTTCATAGCCGGTTAGTTTTGGCATCATCACATCTAATATCATCACGTCAGGTCGAAAGCTTTTTACTTTTTCAAGTGCTTCTTCACCGTCAGATGCTGTGTCTACAATATATCCTTCGCGCTTGAAAGCATAAGATACCGCTGTGGCAATACTTTTTTCATCATCTACTACTAAAATCCTTTTATTCAATGTATCACGTACTTTCATTTGATATTTCTCTTCGTCTATCTTATCAAACAGCTTTAGCAAAAACATCTCCAAGTTGTTTCGAAATTGTAAACAAAAATAAAGAGATTGAGACATAACAAAATCAATTCAATCTAAAGATGCACAAATGAGATAAAGGAGGCTTAGTATGGAGCGCTTTTGACACCGCGGTTGATTTCCGTGCAAGGCTTCGCTTTCCGCGGGCGGCCGCTGAGCCTCCTCGTCGCTTGCGCTCCTGCGGGGTCTCACCTGTTCTGCTTTTCCTGCAGGAGTCTGCGCCTTGCCCTCCAATCAACCGCTTGAGTAAACTAAACAGATGAAATCTACGTTTACATGACCATAAAAAAATCCGAATAAAGTTGATTTTCCTTGAAGAGTCTCGATTCATCGATCCAATTTTCTTTTAGCTAAAATCATGTTGTCTTAGCTTTTTATTAGCGTTATTATTCATTTGTAAAAGGAAGGATTTTATGAGTATTCAAATATTGATAAAGAAGCTCTATACGCTGTTCGCTGCTAATAAAACCGATATACCCGTCCGGTCTAATAACATACAGTGCATCTTTTTGAAGCCCTGCTTTCTTCATATAGGGGTTCCAAGAAAACTCATGCAAAGAGAAGCCTTTTTCTCTCATGCTCTTTTTTAGCTTCTGTGCTGCTGTTCCATAGACGTGTATTTGCCAGTTTAAGGACTGTAAAGATTCAAAATTCCCTTCCACATAAGGTAACCGATCACCACTTTGCACATTTGTCCCTTGTCCGCTGCTTAGGTTACTATTTCGATATTTAATGCGGATTTGAGATAAAATTGTAAATGCTTTGTGACGGGGATAAGGAAAGCGAAATAAAAAGGATAGTACAGGCGGAAAGATATGCTTTCTAAAAAATTGACTCGTTTTATCTCTTGCCACCATTCGCTTAAAAGCGCGATCAGTTGTATTTACAAGCAGCTCTGCAAAAGGTAACCTTTCTTCTTCGTATGTATCTAATATGGAAAGTGCCGCTTTGTGTTGAAGGACAGCTGCTAATTTCCATGAAAGGTTGATTGCATCTCCAATTCCTGTGTTCATTCCTTGGCCGCCTGCAGGACTATGAATATGGGCTGCATCTCCACTTAGAAAAATACGCCCTTGTCGGAAACGACTTGCTACTCTGTGATGGATATTGTATGTTGAGAACCAATTTATATTTTCAATCTCAGCACCAAATGTTTGTTGAAGAAAAGTTTGAATATTTTCAGCTTTTATATCGTTTTGATCCAAAAGAGCTGAAGGAATAATGCCGATCATTCGATACGTTCCTTTACTTCTAACAGGCATACAAATCAAAAATTCTTCATTGCTAAATGAAATACTGATTTTTTGATCCTTCATCACTTCACCAGAGCCGTGAACATCCATCACATAAAAATGCTGTTTATATTTTTCTCCTTTAAACTCTATATTCATTTGTTTACGAACTGTACTGTGTGCTCCGTCACATCCACAAATATACTTAAAATAAGCGGTTTCCTCTTGCTGGGCTTTTAATAAAGTTTTTATCCCTTCTCCGTGTTCAGCTAGAGATAGTAACTCCGTCTTCCATTCTACTTCAATCCCAAGATTTTTTAATTTTTCAAGCAGAAACCGCTCGTGGTCGTCCTGTGGAAATGTAAGAACAAAAGGAAAAGGACTTAATCCTTCTCCTAAAGATCCTAGATGAACTTTTGCTTTTATTTTATTCTTTACTCGGACGTATACATCTTCCATCTTAATCCCGCGGTCTATGACTTCATCTGCAAAACCGAACTGCTGATAAAATTCAAGGGTTCGCGGTAAAATAGCCATTGCCCGGGAGGCTTGCCCAGGCCCTTCGTTTCTATCAATAATTCGAAAAGAAATGTTATGTCTTGCTAAATTATAGGCCATCACAAGGCCAGTAGGTCCGGCACCAACGATTAGGATTTGTGGCTTCATCATTATCTCTCCTTCTCATTCAGTTGCAGTATCTTTTATATTGAGCGAGACTTCTCTTTTTTTACAGAAGATGCAGGTAAAGCAGAAGCAAACAGAGCACACAAACTTATTAAAGAGATAAGAGCTAGAGCAGATACAGAATGATTCCATGTCAGATGTTCTCCAAAGAAAAATAGTTCTCTTACGCCATCTACCATAAACCTCATTGGCAGCCATGGATAAATCCACTCTCGATAAAAATCAGGCATAATTTCTGGGGCCATTGGAAGCAGCGGTGCGCCAAAAAATAGAATAATAACGAAAATCGGAAGTCCCTTTAGTCCTAACCATGAAAGTGCGGCTGATATCAAGGTGAAAAAACTGAAGTAAGCAATAGCTAAGAATAGTGCTGTATCCAAAAATGAAGGAACGCTTATTCCAACTACTTCAGCTAGCCACGCTAGCCCGAAACCTGCAGCTAAAGCAAGTGTAGCACCAATGATTACGAACCCTACTTGGTTAACAATTTTCTCTTTGCGAGAAGAAAACGTGATTTTGTGGATGCTGAGGAAGACAACTGCTGCCCCTGCTATGCTTGCCATCCACAGCGGCTGAAATAATGAAACGGGGGCATTTCCGTTGACACTATGAGTCCCTGTTTTATTGACGTTTATCACTGTCTTTTGAATCGGTACAGCGAGTGCTAATGCTTGGTTTGCACTTAGTTGCGTTCCGCTTTGTTCAAATCTTTTCACTAGCTGCAAGCGCATATTTTCATTCATCTGATCAACTGCTCCGTTTAGCACCTGACTGGCTAGTGTTGAAGCAGCTGTATTCATTCCTTGATTCACTAACAATCTAATAGCAGGTGCCTCAGGCTGAGCCGTCTGAAGAGTCACCTGTTTTTTGGTGAAATCTTTTGGAATGATAAGCGCTCCGTAGTATTTTTGATTATTTAACCCTTTTTCAACTTCTTTAGTAGTTGATACAAAAATCCATTTAACCGAAGACTGTTCAGCGCTTGAACTCTTCATATTTTGTTTTATATGATCTCCTATATTTACCTTACCCTTTGCTGGAACTGTCATTCCTTCGTCGGCATTTACAAATGCGATTGGCAAATTCTTAGGTGCTTGGCTTACTGAAGGAATTAACGTTAGGGTAAAAATGAAAATAACTGCTACCACTATAATTGGTGAAAGATATATAAGCTTTTGGTTACTTAATTTCATATAGATATTCCCTTCTTTAAGCATATACACGTTGACGGAAAGATAATGTACATGCTGTTGATTAGTGATCACTATGTAAATTATAATAAATTTACCTGCATTCTCAATATGCAATAATCATGGGAATGTCGCTTACTTAACACAAAACACATAACTGTTCATTATTAAAGAAAAAAGTAGGTGTTTAAAAACTGTGGGGAATTCAAAAACAGATCGTAGAATTATTCGAACGAAGAAATTTATCCGAGATGCTTTAACAGAATTAATGGAAGAGAAAGGATTTGAAGGCGTAACGGTCAGAAATCTGACGAAAAAAGCCGATATTAATCGAGGAACTTTTTATTTACACTACCAAGACAAATACGATTTGCTTGAAAAAAGTGAAAATGAAGTCATTCAAGAAATAAAAGAATTTATCAAAAAAGCAAATCCAAATGAGATTGTATCTGCTAATTTGAAAGAACAGCCTTTGCCGTTTATTATTGCGCTTTTTGAATATATTCAAGAGAATGCGCGTTTTATGCAGGTTATGCTTGGTCCAAAAGGCAACCCTGGCTTTCATCTTAAAATTAAAGAAGTTATGAAAACCAATATACTGGAAAAATTAGAGCTCATGGATAGTAAAACGCCTCCGCTTGTTCCACTTGAACATTTAATGTCTTATGTAACGTCAGCCCATCTTGGCGTCATTCAGCACTGGCTAGAACAAGATATGAAGCAGTCACCTAGAGAAATGGCTCTGACACTCGCTAGCATGACTTTTTTGGGTCCTGCTTATGTTGCAGGCATTAAGCGAACATAAAAGAACCTGCTATTCTCTCGGAGAATAGCAGGTTCTTTTTATTAACCTTCTAGTAATAAAGATTCTGGATCTTCTAATAGTTCTTTAACAGTAGCTAGGAAGCTTACGGCTTCTTTGCCGTCAACGATACGGTGATCGTAAGAAAGTGCAATGTACATCATCGGACGATTTTCGATACGCTCTTCATCAATTGCTACCGGACGAAGCTGAACTTTGTGCATTCCTAAAATACCAACTTGAGGCCCGTTTAAAATTGGTGTAGACATTAATGAACCGAATACACCGCCGTTTGTAATTGTGAACGTTCCACCTTGTAAATCTTTTAATGCTAATTTGTTGTCGCGCGCTTTTTTCGCTAAATCAACGATAGATCCTTCGATACCAGCGAATGTTTTACGGTCAGCATCACGTACAACTGGAACAACAAGACCGTCTGGAGCTGACACAGCAATACCAATATCGTAGAATTTTTTAATTAATAACTCGTTGCCTTGAATTTCAGCATTTAATAATGGGTATTTTTTAAGTGCTGCTACTACTGCTTTTGTGAAGAATGACATAAAGCCAAGTCTTACGTCGTGCTGTTCAAAGAATTTGTCTTTGCGTCGTTTACGAAGAGCCATAACAGCCGTCATGTCTACTTCGTTAAACGTTGTCAACATAGCCGCTGTTTGCTGAACTTCAACGAGACGTTTGGCAATTGTTTGACGACGACGTGACATACGTTCGCGTTCAACAGGTTTGTCGCTATTTTCACTTGCCGCTGGAGACGGAGATACCGGGTTAGCTGGCTTACTTGCTTGTGCCTGCTGTTTTTGCTCATTTGATTTTTGATCTGCATATGAATCAATATCATGTTTACGCACACGGCCAAGAGGATCAGTAGTTGGTACTTGATCTAGCTTGATTCCACGTTCTCTTGCTGCTTTGCGAGCTGCAGGAGAAGCAATCAGCCATTGTTTTTGATTTCCTTGTTGAGGCGCTTCAGCTGCTGGCGCTACTTCTTCAACTGTTTTTTGCTGAGCTGGAGCAGCTTCTTGTTTTGGTGCTTCTTCTGCTGGTTTTTCTTCAGCTTTTGGTGCTGCTGGTGCTGGTGCTGAAGCTCCTTCTTTCGCTTCAAGACGTGCAATTGTTTCACCAACTTGCACTGTGTCGCCTTCGCCAGCAAGAAGTTCTGTTAGCACACCAGAGTCTTCAGCTGTAATTTCAACGTTAACTTTATCTGTTTCAAGTTCAACGATATAATCGCCTTTTTCAACGAAATCTCCTACTTGTTTTAGCCACTGTGCAACTGTTCCTTCAGAAATTGATTCTGCTAATTCCGGTACTTTAATCTCTCCCATGATTCATTCCCCTTCCTTATCGTGTAACAACGTCGTTAGCAATTTCATTTTTAGTTAATGCATCTTGTAAAATACGTTCTTGTTCTTGTCTGTGAACTGTTGGATCTCCTTCAGCTGGACTTGAGCGTCTTGTGCGGCCGATGTAGTCAACAGTAGCTCCTTCTGGTGCTACTTCACGCAGTCGATCTTCTACATAGTTCCATGCGCCCATGTTTTCAGGCTCTTCTTGTAACCAGACAATCTCTTTTAAATTTTTATAGCGAGCAAAGATTTCAGCAATTACGCGTCTTGGGAACGGATAAATTTGTTCTAGACGAAGAACGTGTAGCCAATCTTTATCATCTTCTGCTTTGTTTAAGCGTTCCGTTAACTCACTGCTGATTTTTCCGCTGCACAGAACGATTCGTTCAACTGCATCTTCTTTTTTGCCTAATCCAGGCTGTTCTACTACTAAGCGGAAAGAGCCTTTTGTAAACTCTTCAAGGTTTGACACACTAAAAGCATTACGAAGCAAACTTTTTGGTGTCATAACTACTAGCGGTCTTACTTCTTCGCGCTGTAAAATGGCAGCTTGTCGTCGAAGTAAGTGGAAATATTGCGCAGCGCTTGTTACGTTTGCGATTGTCCAGTTGTTTTCTCCAGCTAGCTGTAAATAACGTTCTAGACGAGCGCTTGAGTGTTCTGGCCCTTGACCTTCATGGCCATGTGGCAGCAATAAGACCATTCCAGATTTTTGTCCCCACTTAGCACGACCTGCTGCAATAAACTGGTCAATAATAACTTGACCTGCATTGGCAAAATCACCGAATTGTGCTTCCCAAAGAACAAGCGTTTCAGGAGCAAATACATTATAGCCGTATTCAAATCCAAGCACTGAACCTTCAGATAATGGACTGTTACGAATATCAAAGGAAGCGCTTACGTTCTTCATTGCGTGTAGTGGTGAGTAAACATCCCCTGTCTTATGATCATGAAGAACAAGATGTCTATGTGCAAACGTACCACGTTCAGAATCTTGGCCTGTAATACGAATTGGCGTGCCGTCTCTTAAAATCGTAGCAAATGCAAATGCCTCACCCAATGACCAATCCACGCTTTCATTTTCTTCAAACGCTTTGGCACGTTTAGATAAGATGCGATCAAGTTTTGGAAATACGTTAAATCCTTCAGGGTATTTCACTAGCTCTTGATTCACTTCAAACAGCTCTTCTTTTGTAACAGATGTATCAATATCTGAAATTCCTTTGAAGACTGCTTGTGGCATTTCCATAATTCTATGTTGTTTTTCAGCTTTTGGCGGTACTTTCTCATAAGCTGCTTTTAACTTCGCTTGTAACTCTTCATTAATTTGATCTGCTTGACCGCTTTGAATAACGTTTTGTTCTTCGAGCTGCTTTGCATACATAGCACGAACGGTTGGACGTTTTGTCACAATTTCATACATCTTCGGCTGCGTTACAGACGGTTCATCCATTTCATTGTGGCCAAATCGACGGTATCCAATTAAATCAATCAAGAAATCTTTGTTAAAACGTCTGCGATACTCATAAGCAAAATAAGCAGCCGCTAAACAGGCTTCCGGATCATCCGCGTTTACGTGAACGATTGGAATTTCAAACCCTTTTGCTAAGTCACTTGCATATTTTGTTGAACGAGAATCGACGCTTTCTGTTGTAAATCCAATCATGTTGTTAGCAATAATGTGGATTGTTCCACCTGTTTGATAACCAGTCAATTGATTTAAGTTCAGCGTTTCTTGTACAATACCTTCACCAGGGAACGCAGCATCTCCGTGAATTAAAATCGCGAACGATTTTTTTACATCTTGTTTCGGGTATCCATTCACATCACGCTCATCTTGAGCCGCTCTTGTAAACCCTTCCACAACCGGATTAACAAACTCCAAGTGACTAGGGTTACTAGCCAATGTCAAACGAGCTCGAACTGTGTTCTCTGCTTTAATTTGTTTGTCGGCACCCAGGTGATATTTTACGTCTCCCGTCCAGCCGTAGTTGATACCGATTGAACCTTCTGAAGGAACTAATTCCTTGTTAGGCGCATGCTGGAATTCCGCAAAAATCATTTCATACGGCTTGCCTAATACGTGTGCTAATACATTTAAACGTCCACGGTGAGCCATACCGATATTAACCGTTTTTGGGCTTGTTTCCACTGAGCGTGCAATCAGTTCATCTACAAGTGGAATTAACATATCTACGCCTTCAATAGAAAAGCGTTTTTGTCCGACAAATGTACGATGTAAAAATTGTTCAAAGCCTTCTACTTCTGTTAAACGCTTTAATACAGAAGTTCTTTTCTCATTTGAAAGAGGTTGGAAAATAGCACCTGACTCGACCATATCAGTCAGCCACTTATTCTCTTCCATGTTATGTACGTGATGGAATTCAAACGCAATGGTTTTTGTGTAGACATCTGTTAAATAGTTAATTGCGTCTAAACCATTTTTGACGTGTGATGGCGCATTCGTACATAAAATATCAACCGGAATTGATTTTAAATCTTCTTGCGTTAAATTGTAATCTTCCAAGTGAAGCAAGACAGGATCTTTCTTCTCGCTTTCAAGAGGCTTAATTGACGCGTATAGATGACCATAAGCACGGATGTTTTCCGCTAGCTTAATAGCCGATGCAATTTTAGATGTGTTAGCTGAAGGTGCAGTCTGTGCGTATTCAGCTTGCTGAACCTGCTCACTTTCGTTTAATGGAGGAGCACCCCAATAATCAAATAATTCTTTTAAGTCTGGATCTACTAGATCTGACTGCTCTTCATATAACTCATACTGTTCTAATACATAGCCGTAGTTCGGACCCAAAAATCCTTGCCAAGGCTCCCCTCTATTCGACGTTTCGTTACCCATGATAAAACCCCCAACGAGTTATAATAATTGTCGTACTCAACAATCTTTCCATTTTGAATGTCGATTACCTTATCGTCTGACATCTTTACAACGAGTGATAAATCTCACTGCGTGTGTATCTGATATCTGCTTATATTTTACCACTCTTTTACTCGTCAATCAAAATGAAATCGCTATATTTCTTTAATTTTTTTTACTTTTTTAATAGTCTTACTACTTTTTGAAAGCGTTTTATAAGTAAAGCTGATTAAAGGTCGAATCAGGTGTTAATTAATTGTTATTGACCTAGCTTTTGGCAAAATTAAATTGCTTAAAATATATTTTATGACTATTTAAAAAAAGAAGCAGTGTTTTGCTTCTTTTTTTAAAACTCATCTACGATTTTTTCAACGTCTTTAAAATAACCATCATCTACTTCTGTAAGCTTGCTGCTTTTCGCCGCTTTGAGTAAATGAGTGAACCAAGTTAGTTCTACTTTCAAATGCATAATCGTGCGCATAATGATCGACAGATTTGCAATGGAATGATCGACCTTTTTAACTTGGTACAAATTTTGCATTTTTTCTAAATAAGCTGCCGTTTCCTCAATCTTTTTTTCTAAAGCAGAAGCCACTTTTTTTTGATCCACGTAAGAAGTAAATGAAAGAGCAGCATAAACAGGTCTATGCATATGCTCTTTTTTTAACAGCTGTTCAAAATAAAGGCGTTCAAATTCTTCTCTTCCTGCATCCGTGATAGAATAAACGGTCTTTTCAGGTCTGTTCGTCTCTCGAATCACATCGACTACTTTCACCAACTGATCTTTTTCGAGCGTATCAAAAGCGTAATATAAAGAACCGCTTGCAAGTTTAATATAGTGCTTCATTTGTCTTTCATTAATGGTTTGCTGAATTTCATAAGGGTGCTTATTTCCTTCCATTAATAAGCCCAGTATGACTAATTTAACACTCATAACACCTTTCACCTCTTGACATGCATCTTATTTAGTAAAAAAAGCACGAATAAATTCGTGCCTTTTCTATTTTTGAGCTGCCGGTTCCTTAGCTTCTACCCGCTTTTTAGGGGGAACTTCCACTCGTTCATTTCCCATTAAAAAGACAGTAATAATAGCTACTGCAATTGGAATAAGAGCAAGCATAAATGCATACGTGATCGATGTAGACATAGCATCAACAATCTTATCTAATATTTGAGGCGGAATGCTGTTTCGGGCACTTGATTGAAAAACTGCACTCGGATCTCCTATTTGAGAAAATGCTCCTTGTGATCCATTTCCCATACCTTGAAAATTGCGCTGCAGCTCATTTGTAAATGTATTGCTTTGAATCGTTCCAAAAATCGTAACTCCCAGCGTCATTCCTAAAGAACGAGCAAATGAGTTTGTTGAGTTGGCAGAACCTCTAAACTGTGGATCTAGCTTATGAGTTGACGACGTTGGTAAAAGAGAAAAGCTAAACCCTACGCCAAATCCAGTCAAAATCATAAATACCGTGAGCATCCAACGAGGTGTATCAGGTTCCATTGTTCCTAACAAGAACATTCCTACTGCAAATGAAAAAACGGACATAATCATCAAGTTTCGGAAGCTTGTTTTTGTGAGAAAAATCCCGCCGATCGCACTTCCTGCTACTGAGCCTAACATCATCGGAGTTAAAATTAAACCTGCATTTGTAGCAGAACCTCCGTAGACAGCTTGAACGAAAATAGGAATAAATACCGTTAAAATAATAAACGTTGCTCCGTATAAGAAAGCGAGAATCTGTGATGTTGCAAATAAACGGCGCTTGAACATCCAAAATGAAATAATCGGCTCTTGCGCGCGCTTTTCCACAAAAAAGAAGAGTGACAGCGCCACAGCAAAGATAGCAAAAAGAGATAAAATTTGCGGAGAAGACCACTCATACTCTTTTCCTCCAAGTTCAAGAGCAAACATTAAACTTACTACTGAAATGACAAGAGTGGCTGCACCAGCCCAGTCAATTTTTTGCTTTTTATGACTTTTTGACTCTTTATAAAAGCGCATAATAAAAAATAACGATAAAAGTCCAATTGGCACGTTCACGTAAAACACCCAGTGCCAGCTGATGTATTCCGTAATGTAAGCACCGAGAAGTGGACCAAATACGCTTGCTGAGCCAAAAACGGCACCTAATAATCCCGTCATTTTCCCGCGTTTTTCAGGAGGGAAAATATCAAATACGATGGTAAAAGCAATCGGAAGAAGCGCTCCTCCTCCAATTCCTTGAATCGCTCGGTAAATACTTAGCTGCACAATGCTTTGTGCTAAACCACACAATGCGGATCCAAGTAAGAATACGGTTAACCCAAAAATAAAAAACCGTTTACGGCCGTACATATCAGATAGTTTACCAAATATCGGCATACCTGCCATCACGGCAACCATATAAGCGGACGTAACCCAAACAAACTTATCTAATCCGCCTAGATCAGAAATGATTTTCCCCATAGCCGTCGCTACGATGGTATTATCCATGGCTGACATAAAAATACCGAGCAGCAATCCTGCTACGATAAAACGAATATGTTTTTCTGATGAAACCATTTCAGTTCCTCCTTTCGCGTCATCTTTTTGATGAACAGAAATGATAGCTACTTAAATTATTATATTCAAATTTGAGTATTTTACAATCTTAAATGTGCTATTTTTTAGAAATAAACATAACAAAAGCGTAATGGATTCATTACGCTTTTACTGTGAGCTGAGGTTCTAATTCGATCTCTACATTTCCTTGAATGGCTCTTGAAATCATACAGGACGTTTCTGCTTTTTTTATAAGTCGATTGATTTTCTCTTCTTGGGCCGCAAATTTAGGTGTGACGATCACGTGAGGTTTATGAATGATTTTTTCGTACGTAAACACACCATTCGTTACGTCCACGATAGCTTCTGATTCCATCGTTAAAGCCTCCTGATGGATTCCACTTCTTTCTAGCATCGCTGCAAGCGTGATAATGTAGCAGGTGGCTGCTGCTCCTAGCAGCATTTCATCTGGATTTGTCCCGGCTCCTGGCCCGTCCATTTCTGGTGGAATAGAAATGCTTGTTTTTAATTGCCCTGCTTCAATTGTTCCCACTTCATTTCGGCCTCCTGGCCAATTTGCTTGCAAATGAAAGTGATGTTTTGCCATAGTGTATCCTTCTTTCTTCTATATAATGATGTATACTTAGCGTACCTTTTTTGCTCATAAAATAAAAATGTTCTGCTTGTAACAGCAAAAAGACTGCTAAACGTGCAGTCTTTGTTGTTCTCTAACTTAAAGGTACTTTCTTTTCGCTTTCAACGACAGTTTTGATTAATGAAGGCAGCCAGTCCTGCAGGTTCGTAAATGAATATCCCCAAAAGCTAGCTTTTTCATTGCTCATCGTCCAAGAATGATCTACTCCGTACGGAGAACTATTTTCATCCGTTAAACGAGAGGTTGTTCTTGCTGTTTTATCCGCTGCTTGTTCAATATATGAAAATAAATTTTTGAGTGAAATGGTACCATTTGAACAAGCGTTAATCGGCCCTTTTAGCTTCTGTTCTGCACACCAAACTAAAAATTCACCTGCTTCTTCCTGTGAAATGAAGTTCATTTCTGCTTCAATAGCCGGTACACCAATTTCTTCTCCATGCATAATTTTTTCTATGTGAAAACGCAAGCGGTCCGTATAATCATCTTTTCCCATAACAATTGGAAAACGGACAGCTGTTACCGAAAACGGTGCTTTTTGAAAGAATACTGCCTCGGCTTGGCGTTTTCCTTCTTGATAGGAAATATTTTCACGGCGTGTATATGAAATAGGATACTTGTATGGATCAAAATCTTCTTCATAACACGTTTTTTCTAAAGAACCATATACTGAAAGAGTCGAGGTAAGTACATAGTGACTCGTACTATGACGAAAAGCTTCAACAGCAACAGCTGCGCCGTGTGAAGAATAGCATATTTGATCGAAGATAACATCCCATTTTCTTCCTCTTGTTGTTTCGATTACAGAATCTTTTTCTACACGATCAAGAAAAATTCGCTCAACTCGGTCGCCGAAATCATCCGGTGTTTTACCTCGCGTTGCTAACGTAACCTGTACTCCTTTAGAAAGCAATGTCTGAACTAAATTTTTTCCGAAAAAACGCGTTCCACCTAACACAAGTGCTGTTTTCATCTTTTTCTCCACCTTTCATATTTGATATGGGTGACCATACCATTATTATCCAAATTTTTCATCCATAAAGCTATGAATCTTTCCGCTTATTTTTTTGTACTTCCACCTATTTTTTCGCCACTGCCGTGTTAAGATGTACATATCTAACCAAAAGGAGCGACAGCGATGAATCCTTCTCCACTTCCCCTTAACGAACGTCTTGTTGTTCTTGATATTATTCGGGGCATTGCTTTGCTGGGCATTTTTTTAGTGAATATACCGGCTTTTACTTCTCCGATATTTATTTTTCAGCTGTACAATGTTTCTTATAAGTATGAAGGAATAGATGCTTATATTGATTTGTTCTTGCAGCTGTTTGTGCAAGGGAAGTTTTTTACCATTTTTTCTTTTTTGTTTGGACTTGGATGCGGAATTTTTTTGCATAGAGCTGAAGAAAAGCAGTACTTTGCCGCTGCTTTATGGTCAAGAAGAATGGCTGCTTTGCTATTAATCGGGCTTTTTCATCTTGTCTTTTTCTGGTATGGAGACATTTTGCATGTGTATGCTATTGGCGGTTTTTTATTATTCTTTTTTTACAATCGAAAAGCTAAGACGATTTTGCTGTGGGCAATAGGCTTGCTATGCTTTTTTTATCTTTTGGCTTGTATGCAGTTTTTTATTCCAGCACACGTCTTGCAGGAGGCTCAGTGGGAGTATAAAGCTTTACATGAACATGTCTTAACCCAATATTTATCCACCTACAGGCAAGCAGACTATTTATCTTGGCTGTTTTATCGTTTGAATGTTGAAGTGGTGCCTATGCTATTAAATCTACCGTTTTCTATCTTTCCCGTATTTTCTATGTTGTTATTTGGCTTATATACTGCTAAAAAAGGATTGGTACATAATATCGAACAAAATCGTTCTTTTTTCAAGAAAATTCAGTCAATAACAGGCGCAGCAGGTTTCACTTTAACTATTATTCTGGCCATGCTAAAAACAGAGATTTTAAGATACGAACTCTATCAGCAGGCGGCCATTCACCTTTTTACAAGTTTGAGCGGCATTTTTCTATGTTTTTTTTATCTTACCACCTTACTGTTATTCCTGCAATTTTCTCCTTATGCTTCAATGCTGGGTCTTTTTAAGTATAGTGGAACAATGGCATTAACAACTTACCTTAGCCAAACTTTAATTTGCCTGTGGATGGTTCGAGTCTTTGGTTTATACGGAACTCTTACCTTAACGGAAAGCACGGTTATTTGTCTCATCATCTATACACTCCAGCTTTTTCTTAATAAGTGGTGGCTTTATTATTTCTATTACGGTCCGTGTGAATGGTTATGGCGGAGCTTTACATACCGATCTCTCCCGCCTCTTAGGCGGAATAGAAAAGCTTCAGCTTAACAGCAAATCGGCCTTCAAGGTTGAAAGCCGATTTGTCTCCTTTACTGCAAAGGCGGTATAGTTATTCGTTTAATTCCATTTGTCTCAAACTCTCGTATATAATCCATTTCTCGATGAAAAATTTGCATAAAAACTTCATTTTTTATTTCTTTAGTGGGTCCTATTTGCTCTATCACATCTCGTTTAGCCATGCGATAGGCTAGCGCTTCCCAAAACACTTCGTTATCGTATTCTCCAATAATATCTTGAAGAGAATCTTCATGTTCTTCTGTAAACATAACCTCACTGTTTAGCGTGTGAAAAGGTCCTTTTTCAAGGAAAGGCTCTGCGTGTGAAAACATTTGTTTTTCTACATCCGTATATTCCTGTGCATGCTCATCTTCCACTCCAGAACATGCTGTGACCATCCAGTTACCTAAATAAATTAAATCAAGCAGTTGAAAAAAGTGCGTTTCAGATAGTTGAAGTTCAATATCGTTTTTTACAGGAGCTTTTGACATAAGCGCGGATCTCTCCTTTAATTTTGAGGGTAGTTGCTACTAAATAAAATAGCTAAAAGGGTTAATATGCAGGCTAGCAGGAAAACTGAAGAAATGGCTTCACCTCTTTTCTGTAGTGTAAAAATAGAGGTACTGACATCCAAAGAAGTGAATACGAAGGGTGTAAACTTATCATAATCGAAATAAAGACAAGATACAAGACTTTTTTACTAAATTTTCTGACTATCTTCGTCATAAATACCTATTTTTGTTTTGTTTATACTAGAAAGGTCCGGAATTTGTGTGCTGAGCTGTTCAAAATAAAAAAGCGCTGAACCAGGCGCTTTAACGGTGTAAAAAAATAGATAAACCAATAAAAAAAGCAGCTAAAATAAAATCAAAAATCCATTGCCACTTCTCACGTTTTAACAATACGTGCTCTACCCCTGATAACAGCGAACTTATACTAACCAAAACAAAAATAAAGCTCAATTGGTTAAACGAAAATTTAGTGACAAAATTTGATACAAGTATGACTGCTACGGTGATGAACAGTGCCATTTGACTTATAAGTACCCATTTAATTCTCTGTTTATATCCGTCTTTTAAAGCTTGTAATAAATCGTTGCTGATCACTCTCACTAAACCCCTTTTGTATTCCTATCGTCAAAAGTAAGAACGCAGCAAAAAACGCTTCTCTGCATCTTAACTACTTAGCAAAACTAGCTATTAAATCGAAACATAAATATCAACTTGACTGTACTCAGGATCAATACAGCGTTCATCATATAGTTCAAAATCTATTTTATAGGCACGATGATTTTTTTTAGCCCACTCGCGAATATAAGCCCAAGCCTCTACGACTACCTGTCTAGCTGGCCCAACAGCTGTTGTAAACACCATATATTCACCTTCTGGGATGATGAACTCTCTCATATCCTCTTTCAGTTCGCCGCCGGGTAAAACTTCGTAGCCGAGAGCAAATGTAAAATCCATTTTTTGATTATATTCAAATTCTGTATAAAGAGCAAATGTATTACCATTTACTTTATTGGCGATTTTATTAGCTAACTGTTGTTTATAAAAAGTCTGCCAGTGCTCAGGAATAAGACCTGTGCCCGTTTCTTCCACAGGTTCATCTGTTCGAATAGGCACTCCTACAACAGTGAATTCATTTACCTTGACTACTTTTTGACTTACGACTAAGTCAGTCAACATATTGAGCCCCCTTAATTCTTCTTTTTCTGTAGTTACAATGAGGGAAATACTTCTTAATATGCATTTTATTTGTATTCAAAGAAAACGTCAACCTTTTATGCAAATCCCTTAACGAAGGGGCTGAAGATCCTTCTTCTAAACTATAAAAAACGATTCTATTTTCTTTGTACACATCATACGTATAAGATACCCCTAATTTACAATAGAGTGAGGTAAAAAAATGAAGATCATTGAACTTGCCGAATTCATTAAAACAAGTAAAAAAACAACTAAACTTGCTCTCTCCTCTTCTACAGTACAGTATACATTAGAAACAGATGATTTGAAAATTGAATTAAAAACAGGCGGCACGAATAAGCGAATCGTGTTTTTTCGCATCTTCTTAAAAGGAACGTACAAGGATTGGATTTGTTATCACCGGAACGAACATCATATTTACGAATTGTATCAAAATATTCCTTTATCTCCTAAAATGCAAAAGCAGCTTTTGTATGCTATTGCATCATAAAAGAGCTGGCTTAGTTAGCCAGCTCTTTTATCGGTATATCTTTTGTTTTATATATACTAAGCACAATGCCAATGAACACCGCATTTGCAATTGTGGGACCCATACCATAACTTATAAATGGCAACCATACACCCATAATTGGAAGGAGATTAAACGACATACCTAAATTATAAAGCAACTGAAATGCATACACGCTTACGCTTCCGGAAACAAGCATTTTTCCAAACGGATCGCGAATCTGTTTAATTAACAGTATCATTTTTACTAATAAAGCACTCAACACTAGCATAATAAAAATTGAAATTCCCCAGCCGTAGGCATAGGTCAAACCTGCATATACAAATTCTGTGTCGATTCCACCTATTCGGTATCCCTCTGATGGATTAGCTTGAGGAAGCCACTCAGCTTGATGGAACAGGCGAGAAAGATGTACAGGGACGTAGCCTGCCCCTGCTGGATCTTTCCCTAGATGCAGCACAATTGATAGACGACTTAAGTAATAAGAGCTTCCTGAAAGGAGCAGCATAACGGCTATAATTATAAACAGTGTGAGCAGAAACAACAAAGTGATCTTTTTAGCATGTTTACGAGCACTAAATATAAACATAGAAGCGATCATGATGATGTACATCATCACATTAGGAATACTAGTTAAACGCCCGTATAAGACTATGGTTAAAATAAATAGTACTGCTATAATGGGAACGTTACATGACCTACGTTGTAAAATATATCCCCAACCTATTAAATAAAATATTAAAATGAAATTTAAATCTAGGCTAAAAAAAGATAGGTTTACTACGGTTGTACCTTGAACGTTTGGTTGAATCCTTTCTGGCAATATATGCAGATTAAATACTACAAGGAGGAGTGTAGGAGCTATAAATGCTACCCACCCCCACTCTCTCCACTTGCGGTAGTTTTGAAAAGCACATACTGCTGTCAGGGCTAGTCCAATTAATGCAGTAATAAGTTTGGTTTCCATTGATATAGATGAACCTAGCTTAATTGTCAACATTCCTAAGCCTAACGCTGCAACAAATAATGAAACTAAGATCCAATCAATCTTTGTGCGGTATAGCTTTTGAAAGCGTCTGCTTAGTTCCGCTGAACTGCCCATTTGTTCAACAGCTTTTTTTTCAGCTTCCTCTTGAGAAACACCGCGCTGAATAGATTCTCGTTCTAAGTTTTTAATATGGGCATCAAGCTCTTGATACACTGCTTCTTTTGCTTCTTTATGTTTTATTTCTTGAGTAATTGACTGTAAAAATTCTTCTTTTTTCATTGTCCTCCTCCTAATAACCCTTGAAGGACAAAAGCTGATCGTTGACTTCCATTTTCTAAGCTTTTCATTACCTTTTTACCTTTACTATTCAGCTGATAGTATTTCTTCTGATCTTCTTTCCAGCGGCTTGTTACGTATGATTTTTGCTCAAGCTGATGCAGCAGAATGTACACAAACCCTTCTTGTTCATCAAACTCTTGAATTCCTCTACTCCGTAGTTTTTGAACAAGTTCTATTCCATTTTTTTCAACTGACAGAAGCTGTAGCGCTGGCAGTAAAATGTTTTCTTGTTTTATTTTTCGCTTAATAGCTTGCTTGTGCTTGTCAGTAAACTGCAGGTTTTGGAATACAGATTGCTTCATTGAGCCTTTTAGATGACGTAATCTTTCATCCATATTAGCCCTCCTCTATCATTTGTTTTAACAATTCTTTTCCACGCCGTAATCGTGTTTTAATCGTATTAGAATTAATAGATAAAAGCTCAGCTATTTCTTTAATTGTGTATTCTTCGAAATAATGCAGATAAATGAGTTCTCTATACTTTAATGGAAGACTCATTACAGTTTGAACCAATTCTTCAGACTCCTCTTTTTTTACCATTTCTTCTTCGATCATTTCTTTGCTTGATTCAAAAATCATATGTATATGTTCTGTAAATTGCATTTTTCGCACGTACCAACTTTTTAAATAATCTTTGCAGTGATTAATAGCAATGCGCCATAACCAAGTTTTCAAACTAGATTGCTTAGAATACGTAGAAAGAGAATTATAAAACTTCACAAAAATTTCTTGTGTCAAATCCTCACTAACAGTAGAATTTCGCACGTAAGAATATACAAGCTGCAAGATGGATTGACCATATTCATTCATAGCCTCTTCTAAAAGAATTTCATACTCTTCTTGCTCTACTAATGCAAATAGCAAATCGTTCACTTCACTCACCTCTTTTTCAATACGTTAGACGAAGCTCAAGCCAATTAGGTTTTAAATTACTCATTTTTTATCAAAAAAACACCGGAAGCTTTGGGGTCAGTCCCTTGCTCCGGTGCTTTTCTTATTTATGCTGTAGCTTTGTAAACGAATGTTTGTGCGGCTTTGCATGTAACTTTCCCTTTGTCCATTGAATCCCTCTGTATAAATAGTACGAGCACCAAAAAACTGCTGGGACGATAAGTACATATGCGACGATACTATTTGTAAAGAAAGAAGAATCTATGGAACGAAGCAATCGATAGGTCTCATTTAATATACATATATGCACGACATAAATGCCAACTGAATTTTTCCCAACCTTTGAAAAAAACGAGTTTTTGCCAAGACTTGGACTGCTTAATACGAATAAAAACAATGATGCCGATAAAAAAATCGTAGAAATAAAATAGTCTCCGGGCTTGCTGTGCTGGATATTGACCAACCAGTAGCGCTCGGCGATCTCTAACGCTGAAAACACAAAAAAGCTGGCTAAATAAATCATGGGCCTTACGTTTAATACTGACAGAATTTGCTTACCATAAAGGGCAAACATAGCTCCTAATACTGTATAGAATAAACCAAAGAACAGGGCATCTCTCGTTTGAAAAGAAAGTGGAAAAAATAAAGAATAAGACTGTCCAAATAACCCAGTTACATATAATACGGTGCTGATAATCATTAATAAACCGATCTTTTTCCATCTTTGAAATAAGAAAACGATAACAACAGCCCAAATTAACGCAATCAAGTACCAAAGCTGAAATCCGCTTGTGTCACTTCCATAATAAAAGATATCTTTGAATGTGATGGATGATGTTAAATAATCAGCTACTGCATCTTTTCGCTCTGCTAATGTTCCGTGGTTTTGAAATAAGCGCAGAACTACACCAAACAATAAATAAAAGATGAACCAACATGCATAAAGCTTTGAAATATTCCACGTGTATTTTTTTAAGTATGCAGAAGGTTTTGGATGTTTTTGAATTTTATTCATAAACAAATACCCTGATACAATAAAGAAAAAAGGAACCGCGAATCGTGCAAATGTGTCAACAATGACATCTAGCACATTTTCCTGGTTCCCTAAAAAGAAATCGTCATGTGATGGATTAACATGAATACAAACCACAAACACTGTAGCAAAAAACTTAATAAAATCAATTGAATAATTACGTTCCATCTTGTTGTCAGCTCCTTAAAATAAACTCGAGCTCTATTTTAGCATAATTATCCAAACGAAAAAGACATTTTGGTAAAATTAACCTTATAGTCATGGAAAAATTTTCTTAACTTCCAATATTCTAGTCTTGTTTACTTGTATGATGTCTTTCAATATTCCAAATAAATGATTCTAAAGAACTACAAAACAAAAAAACAGATTACCGGTAACCTGTTTTTTAAATTAACATTTTCCATGCAAACTTATTATCTTGTTTAATATCGATTTCTTTTTCATGCAAAGCCTGCACATGCTGTTTAATTTGTTTGAGAAACAGCATTACTTCTCCGCTTGATACGGCAGCTGAGTTGAGAGATAACGAATGTTTTTTAGCAATTTTTAATTCCTCTGTTTCCACTGAAATACTCACGTGGCGAAATAAGTGCCAAGGGTAATAAACTGTTTTAAAAGATTTTGAGAAATAAATTCCTTTAGAACAAACGGTAATCCCCTCGGTTTTTTGAAGAGGATATGTATTTAAATGAGCTACAATTTTTTCTTTTGCAGGTAAATAGAGCCTGTTTCGCATCTCTTTTTCAACTTCTTCACATAGTTGTCCTGCTACCGACAACACATCTTTTGGATCAGGTGTTTGATGAATTTGAAAAGATGAACAAATAGAAGTTAATTCTTTTGAGGATACACATGGATATATATAGTCTTGACACATATATTCATGGGAATGAGTGCGAATAAATTTCTTGATTTTTTTTAATAGAGATACTAGCTTTCTAGCTGAGTAATCGTTTTGATTGACTTGAAATTTCTCCACGTCATTAAAACAAATCATTTCTTCTTTTCGAATGGTAATGGATTGAATGTTAGCGAAATCTTCCCATAACATTTTTCCTTTTTTCATCCCTCTGCTTTTCCAGTAAATCCCCTTATTTGTAAAGCAAATTCCCCTTTTATCTAGGCCCGCTATAAAAGAGCTGTGTAAATACGCAATTATTTTTTCTTGGGGCTGAAACTGAAAGTATTTGCTAGCCATTTTTTTGTAGAAACTAGGTATTTGCATTACATAAAATTGACTTTCTCTATAGATTAAGCATAAGTCAGTCAAATAATTAGTTTTCAGCGTCGCCACGCTCTCACTTCCTTTTTGAGTGTAAATAACCGTACCCATTTTTTTCTATTACTTTATAAACGTTTTTTGATGAAAAAAGTTTCAACTTTTTTTGTTTTTTATGAAAAAGCTTTAAATTGAAGCATTCCTTTCATCTAGGAGGTTATCTAATTACTCACTTATTCAATAATCTTATTTTAAACGTTCCCTACTTAATTAAGAAACTAAACCAGATAATAGCAATGCTTACCTGCTTTATCCAAATCATCCCCTGTGAACAAAAATAAACCGCAGCGTTAAAACGCGATGCGGTTTGTTTTTTAAGCTAAATAAGCTTCTTTTATTTTTTCATTGTGAATTAATTCCGGTCCTTTTCCTTGCAAAATAATTCCTCCCGTTTGAATCACGTAGCCTCGGTGCGCGATTTGCAGTGCTTGATAAGCGTTTTGTTCAACGAGCAAAATGGTCATTCCGCTTTTATTTAATTCCATAATAATCTCGAATATCTTTGTAAAAAATGTTATTTCTGGAAACGATGAAAAAGATTACTGTTTATGTACCCCTTTTTTCTCGCAATCTTTCATAATAGATTCAATCTCATATACAAAGAGAAGCTGAAAAAATAAAAATATAGTTATTTTCTACAATATACTCTTTGGCTGTATATATAACAAAAAAGCATGTCACCATAAAGAAACATGCCTTGTAACTATTCAACCTAAAAAAAGGTGCATATTATGCACCTTTTTATGACCCTTTGTTTTCCGCTTCTCCCCGAGTTTAACTATTGTTTCGTAATGCCTGTGATCCCTCTTCCCCTGTTCGGATCTTAATCGCATTTTTTAATTCATAGATAAATATTTTCCCATCTCCAGGCTGACCTGTATTTAGTACTTTTCTTGCTTTATCAACAACGTCGGATACGGGAACTTCGCAGACCACAATTTCCACTTTAATTCGGGCGTGCATATTGTCTTGTTTTTTGACCCCCCTGTAAAGTTCCGTAATGCCTTTTTGCAATCCGCATCCTAACGCATCTGTAACCGTAATACCGCTCACGCCAATTTTTGCTAGTTCTTGCTTAAGCTCTTCAAACTTTGAAGGGCGCGTAATAATTTCAATTTTTGTTAAAACATCACTCACTGTGCCCACCCCTTTTACATATTCGATTCGTGATACGCTCTTTCACCGTGCAGCGTAATATCAAGCCCGAGCGTTTCTTCTTCTTGTGTTGCGCGTAGAGATACTACCAACCCAACCACTTTAACAATAATGAAGGTAGCGATGCCGACAAACAGATACGTTGCTACGATAGCCACCAGCTGTTTCCATAGTAGACTTGGGTCTCCGTAGAATAAACCATTCGCGCCGGCATCATTTACAGAAGTTGTGGCAAATAAACCCGTTGCGATACCTCCCCATGTTCCCCCAATACCGTGAAGACCAAATGCATCTAACGCATCGTCGTAACCGATTTTCTTTTTAAGTGAGAAGATACCCCAGAAACAAACTGCTCCGCCGATAAAACCAATTACAATAGAAGCAAACGGTGTAACGAATCCACAAGCTGGTGTAATAGCTACAAGTCCAGCAATCGCTCCCGAAACGGCTCCAAGCAGCGTAGGCTTTTTATTAATAATCCACTCTACTACAAGCCAGCCGATAATTCCTGTTGCTGCCGCTGTATTCGTGTTAATGAAAGCCGTCATTGCAACGCTGTTAATAGTTAAGGAACTTCCAACGTTAAATCCAAACCACCCGAACCAAATCAGCATTCCGCCTAAAAGAGTTAGCGGTAAATTGTGAGGTGCTGCAGCATCGGCATTTTTTCGTTTTCCAACAACAAGAGCTAGAATTAATCCTGCTACACCTGATGAAATGTGAACGACGTTTCCGCCAGCAAAGTCAATAGCTCCTAGTTCACGAAGCCATCCGCCAACTCCCCAAACCCAGTGTGCAACGGGTGCATATACAAATAATGACCATAGGATAGCAAATAAGATAAATGCTGAAAACTTCATGCGCTCTGCAAAAGCACCCGAGATAATAGCTACTGTTAACACAGCAAATGTTAGTTGAAACATCATAAACATGTTATGCGGGATCGTTGCGCTGTAGTCCCCGTTTGGAGTGAATCCAACGCCTTTTAATCCCACCCAGTCCAAGTTTCCAATAAAAGCATTGCCACCGGTCGAAAATGCTAACGAATAGCCAGCTACTATCCAAAGAACAGATATGACAGCTAATGAACCTACGCTATACATCGCGGTACTTAACATGTTTTTACTTCGAACCATGCCTCCGTAAAACAATGCAATAGCTGGTGTCATAATCCAAACCAATAATGCTGAAAAAAACATAAATACTGAATCGCCCATTTGCATGATGATTTCCCCCTTAAGTACGAATAAATAACCCCTAAATTTAATGTTAGATTATATAACATGTTTTGTTATGTTTACTATCATATTTGATTTATATGTATTTAGCAACTACTTTTTGCAAATTTATTCAGAAAATTTTTGTTTTTTTATCCTCTTTTCTTTTTGTTATTTATTCTCCTATGTACACATAAGCTGAAATATCATTTATAAGTGTTAGAATTTCTAACATAAAAAATCCTCTTCTTGGAGTAGAAGAGGATTTTTCTTTACAAATACATATATACACCTGGTCCTAGAGGAATACCGAATACAGCAAAAACAATCAACATTATAATCCAAATTCCTAAGAAGGCTAAAGTATAAGGAAGCATAAGTGAAATGATGGTTCCAAGCCCTGCTTTTGGCTCGTATTCTTTCATAAAGGCTAAAATGACAATCATGTAAGGATTTAAAGGAGTGATTACATTGGTAGACGAATCTGCTATTCGGTAAGCTGCTTGAATAAATCCAGGGTTGTACCCTAACAGCATGAACAATGGAATAAAAATAGGTGCTTCTAGTGCCCATTGAGCAGAGCCGCTGAAAATAAGAAGATTCAGCAGAGCTGTTAAAAATACAAAACCAATTACAACGGGAAAGCCTGTTAGATGTAATGCATTCAATATATCCGCTCCTTCTACTGCGATCCACGTTCCAAGATTCGTCCAATTAAAGTAGGCAATAAATTGAGCAGCCGCAAAAATAAGGACGATGTAGCTTGCCATATCTTTCATCGAATCAGTCATATAAGCAGGTATATCTCTAGAACTTTTGATTTTCCCTACTGTTATTCCATAAACAGAGCCAACTACCACAAAAAACAGCAGCGTAATCGGAATGATACCATCTAAAAAAGGAGATGGAACAATTCCGCCGTCTTCATTTCGTAGAGGAGAGTTGGGCCAAAATAAGAAAACAGCTAGTACAACGACATAAATACATGCAGCAACGATACTGTTTTTTAAGCCTCTTGCTTCTGCCTCACTAATTTCACCAAAATCATTGCGTTTTTTTCCTTTATAATTACCCAGTCTAGGTTCTACAATCTTTTCAGTGACGATCGCTCCTATAATAGTTAAAACAAATACAGAAGCCGCCATGAAGTACCAGTTCGCTGCAGGACTGACAGCAGCGCTTGGGTCAATTGTTTTAGCAGCTTCAGTAGAAATGCCCGATAACAATCCATCGGTTCCGGATATAATAAGATTCGCTGTAAAGCCTGAACCCACCCCAGCAAATCCTGCCGCTAATCCAGCAAGCGGGTGCCTTCCTACTGTATAAAATATCATTGCTGCAAGCGGAGGAACGATGACAAAAGCAGCATCTGCCGCTAAGTTGGCCATAATTCCTGTAAAAATGATGGCGTATGTAATAAGAGCTTTTGGAGCATTTAAAATCGTTTTCTTTATGGCCACTTCAAGCAGACCTACTTTTTCTGCAAGTCCGACTCCAAGCATCATAGCAAGTACAAGTCCTAGGGGCTTAAATTCAGTGAAATTGGTCAGCATCGATGTTAAGATATACTGAATGCCTTCATGCGACAACAAACTTTTAATTGGAAGAGTCTTATTAGTACCAGGATGGACCACTGTTACTCCCATACTATTAATAGCAACAGACGCTAATACGATAATAAGCGCTAAGCATACAAACAAAATAAAAGGATCAGGTAGTTTGTTTCCGAATGCTTCTACTCTTCCTAATAGTTTGTCTAGAAAGGTTGTTAGATGTGGTTTTTGCTCTGTTTGCAAATTAGGTTGTGCCATACTTTCTCTCCCTTTTCTTTTAGATTCTTTTTGTTTTTTTTCCTTTTAATTACCAAAAAGACTATTAGTACATAATAATCTGAATATTTATATTATTCAAGTATTATTTTTAAGGAATTTTTATTTATCTATTAAAACTAATAGCATTTAGATAAATAGAAAGCCAGAAGAGATCTTTTGAATCGACAATCAAAAATAACAAAAAGCTCTCCGTTTGAAGAGAGCTTTTTGTTATTTCGCTATACTAGATGGGGCAGACTCTTTTCCTGACTCGTTAACAGCTGTTACATAATAACGAGACTGAGATGCGTCGGAGTCGGCAAAGCTTTTTCGCTCAAATTCCGAAACGCTGCCAATATGGACAAATGTTCCGCCTGGGTTCTTTTTATAAATTCGGTAACCGATAATATTGCCTTCTCGTACCGCGTACCACGTAAGCAAATTACCGCTCATCTTTACATGTGTAGGAGGTTGTGGTGCAGTTGCTTCACGCTCCAATTCTTTTGCTTGGTCAGCTTTTAGTTCTGTATATACAACTAACCTCTCTTGATGGGTTCCTTCTGCACGGTCAAACGTGCCTGTACACGTAATTAGATTTAAATTACGTTTGTTGCTGTACCCAAAAATTTCGTTTAAAGGTGCCTTATCTCGCGGATAGCTTTTTGTACGTTTAACAACAAAGGTAAGCGTGGTCCCCTGTGCATCTCTTACGGTAATTTCATCGTCTTTTTTTAAGTTTTTTAGATTGTAAAAGACGGCAGGACCGGTTTTACTGTCTACGTGTCCTGCTAGTACAGCATTTCCTTTTACGCCAGGTTTAGCTCCTGGTTCAAACCAAGCAACTCCATTTTCTGTAGATGGCGCTGCCATTTCACCGCTGTCTAATAACCCTACTTGTTCAATTGAAGCCTCCACATGAATAGCTGGAATGGACACTTTTGCAGGAATGATTCCTTTGAATTCTTTGTTTAACTGTTTGGCTTCTGTTTTATGCTGTTTTAATACAGCAAATTCCTCTTCAAGCGTTACCCGGCTTTTTAAATCCTTTGATTGTGATTCTTTTTCTTTTTGCTTAGCTGCATTCTGTTGCTTCATTTCTTTTGCTTCTACCATTTGTTCTTTAAAATATAGTCCGCCGCTAACAAGCAGGACTAAACTTAATATACAGTAGGCGAGAACAATCGCTTTTTTCACATCGTCACCTCGTTTCACAGCTGTTTATAAAAAAGAAGAGAGAACAACCTCTCTTCTTTTTTTAGGACTCTTGACTTGTAATTCATAAGGAAAAGGAGAAAAAATATTATTTGCTTACTGGTTTCTTGCGTAAAATAACTCCAGCTGTTAATACAGCTAACGAACCTAGTGCAATATAGATCGCTGTTAGTGGGTTCATCGTTGATTCAGATGCCCCGCCCATACCTGTTTTCGGCATATCTGTTGGCATAGCTGTCTCAGCAAACTTATCGGGATTTTGTTTTACAATCGCTTCACCTAAAGCTTGGCCGACACCAAACATTAATTTATACCCTTCACGGTACGTATCATAACTTCCAGCGTAGTCGCCGGATGCATATTGCTCAAATGTTTTAATAACCGTATCTTCATGTGCTTTTATAGCTGCCTGTGCGTCTGCAGTTGGAAGGTTTCCATCTGTTGCTGTTCCTAAGAATGTACCAAATTCTTGCGCGAATTTATGGAGCTTGTCTTTAGCAGCTTTTTCTCCTGCTTCATCGCCTTTTACTTGTGCACTTACTAGTTCAGCTTGGGCATTGATGTGATCTCCTTGCCAAATTTTTTCGAATTGTGCAGCCCCTTCATCGCCATATACTGAACCGATTGCAGCTTTAAAATCTGCTGTGTTAGCATTTTCTAACCAGCTAACATAGTCGTAATCTTTTGAACCGTTGAACCCTTTTTCCATTCCCATTGTTGCTAAAGCAAAATGTTCTGCTGCTAAGCTGTTTAATGAAGAACGTAAATCTGCTGCTGGTGTATCTACTTTGGTATTATCGAATTTATCGGGCATTTGCGTTACGATTGCATTTGATAACGCTTTACTAATGGCAAACATTTGCTGATATCCTTCGCGGTATGTTTTAGCGGCCGCTTCGTAGTCACCTGCTACATAATCTTCAAATGTTTCTTTTACTTGGTCTTCATGTACGCGAAGCGCTTCTTTTGCTGCATCTTCAGGTAGTTTGCCTTCCGTAGCAGTACTTAAGAACTTAGCAAATTCATTTACGAATTGATTTACTTCTTTATCTACTTCAGCCATGGCTTCTTTGTCATTTTCTTTTGTTGCTTTTACAAAATCATCTGTGTAACTATTATGTTCTCTGAAAATTCTTTCAAATTCAGCTGCTCCTTTATCACCATAGACAGACGCAATAGCAGGCTCCATGTCAACGGCATTTTGGTCCAATGCTTTAAACGCAGCGTCAGCGTCTTTAGAACCGTCATAGGCTGTTGTCATAGCGGCAACGGCAAGCGTAAAGTGTTCAGATAATAAGTAGTCTAAGTTCGCTCGTAAATCTGCAGCTTTTGTTACTGCCGTTGGTTGTGCTTCCTCTGCGTTTGCAATTGTGGGCATCAATAGTGAAGCTCCTAGTACAGGGATCATTAACTTTTTGCTTAATTTCATCATTTTCCACTCTCCTCATTTTTAGTTGATGTACGCTACTTTTTTCATTCTTACTACATCTTAAATCATTAAACAGATTGAACATTTTGAATATTCTTTATATTTTACCTTCATGTTCTCCCGTATTTAATGACTCTTTTTAGGAAGTATTCTCTTTCTATCTACTAAACGATTGGCGAATGACCTTGGATCACTTTTTTAAAACTTTTTTAAGATGTCATTTTCGTCAAGAATTCCTTCCCTTTCTACTTATCTAACGAACGCTTTGTTCAGCTAGATCACTTTTTTTGAAAAAGTTTTTAACCGCTTTTTTCAAGAAGTACTTCCTTTTCTACTTACCTAACGATCACCTTATTCTGTTGGATCACTTTTTTTAAAATTATTTTAAATTCAAAAGAAAAAGAAAGGTTTCTAAAGGAAACCTTTCTTTTTCTCTTTACTTATTTAAAAAATTCCACATCACGTTGTTTACTTCTTGAGGCTTTTCATGCTGAGGGGCATGAGATGCTTCAGCTAATCGGTGAACAGATATGTTTGGCACATATTCTTCAATACCATCTAAGTTTTCAGGCATAAAAGTAGGATCTTGATTTCCCCAAATAATTTGTACCGGGATGTTTAACACTTCTTCTTCTAACGGAAACAAAGATTTTCTTCGAAGGTCTTCTTCCGTGAAAATCTTTAAATTGCGGTAATAACTTAGCATGGACAGCACAGAGCCATTTTCCCAAGAGTTCATGTATGCTTGAACATCATCAGCTGTTAGGTATCCTTTTTTTACACCTGGGTCGATCACAAGCTTACGCAAACCTGAGAAGTTGTCTCGTTCCATATAGTCCTGTGCTTCTTGTTTTTGAAACCATTTCATATACTCGCTTGCTTTTTGCTGATTTTTATTTGTTCTAAGCTCACGCATAAATGTATAAGGGTGCGGACCGTTAAAAGCAATTAATTTTTGTACATATTCCGGGTAGCGATAAGCGAATGTCCATCCGATTCCTGCTCCCCAGTCGTGTACAACTAGCGTGCAGGAGCTATATCCTAGGCCTTCAATCACTTGGCGAATATCTTCTACTAATACATCAATCTCGTATGATTTTAGTCCGCTTGGCTTTTCAGATAAGTTATATCCTCTTAAGTCCAGAGCAACTGTGTGAAAATCACTAGAAAATTCATCTATCTGGTGTCGCCAAATATGCGAAAAGTCAGGAAACCCATGAAGAAATAGCATAAGCTCTCCTTGTCCCTTGCTTATGTAGTGCAAATTAACGCCATTTACGTTTATATACTGTTTGCTCATTGTTCATTTCCTCCTTTTATGTAGCTGTAGAGCAGTATAACGCTGTAAAAAATGAACGTCAATTCATTTGCTTCGTTCACTTCTTTTTAGTTCTTTTTATGAATATAGTTAATTATTTAGAGTGGATTTTTTTGAAGGAGTGATTAACAATGGCTCATATCTATTCAAAGGGCTGGTTTGTTCAGCAGTTAAAAGCGGCCAATATATCTAAAATCGATGGAAGAAAGCTAGAAAGTTATAAAACCTACATTCTTCGTAATTTACATGCTGAGCTTATAGAACAAGGTAAAACCAACGGCTAAAAGAGGTTGAGACATAACGAAATGAAACCTACGTTTGTCCTAATAAAAAAACGAACCACTAATCAAAAGTCTTGATTAATGGTTCGTTTTTCATTTCGTCTAAAATATTTTTGTCCCATCCACTTTTTTTACAGCGATTGCTCAATAAAAGATAATACGCGCTTTACATATTCTTTTTTGTATACATGATAATTTTGAACGTGTTCTGCTTTATCAGTTTTCCAGAAGGAAAAAGCATCCGGGTGTGTTTTAGCCATTTTTTCACTTTCAGTGTAAGGGATTTTTGTATCTCCTGTGCTGTGTATAAATAAAATTGGTCGAGGGTAAATATGCTCGACTGCTTTAATAGGACTAGCTTCAGCAGGATTTACATCTGCAATAACAGGAAGAATAGCAATGGTTAGCGGTGTAAATGGAAAATTTGGTAAATGAGACCATACAGATAGATTTTCTTTTAAATAAGAGGTTAAATCACTAAAAGGACTATCGGCTACCACTGCTTTTACGTCGTCATCTTGAGAGGCTGCTAATAAAGAAGTGGCTGCTCCCATTGAAATGCCGTAGAGCACAATTGGCTCTTTTGTTGTTTCTTTCATTTTCTGAATAACGCCTAATAAATCGAGCTGTTCTTTTACACCAATCGTCGTTTGATTTCCTTCTGAGTCTCCTGAATCTCTAAAGTCAAACATGACTACTCGATATCCCGCTTTTACAAATTCTTTACTCAGCGGCAGAAAGCCAGCTCCTTGTGCTTCACGGTTATTTCCGTATCCATGTGACATAATAACGGTCGCTTTTGGCTGTTCCGTTGGTTCAATCATCCATCCTTTTAAATGGGTTATTCCGTCTTTGCTCAAAAATACTTGATTGCTATAGTGCATGCCGTAATCACTAGGATTTTTCACAGCAGGATTTTTATCTAGTTTTGTCAGGCTTATGCCTACATAAAGAGAAATGGCCGTACAAAGTACAAAACAAAGAATAACAAAGGATATCAGGCTGATCCATATTGTTTTTTTCTTTTTACCTGTATTTGTCTGTCGATTTAGAACTGGAGTCAAGCTCGTTCCTCCTTTTTATCTAAGATCATCTTTCCTATTCTTATTGCTGCTTCCCTTTCTCCATTTTAAAGCTAGCCCATCTATTTTATGAATAAAATTCGTTTTATTTTCCACATATTTTTCCGGTTCAAAGCGATAGCGATGCGCTAGTTCTGTTTTCAACGCTTCGTATTCTTTCGCTGCATCAAGGTTAGCACGCAGATAATCTCGAAACCATATATGCCGATTAATTTCTGGATGGCCTTTTTCATAAATATGAACATGATGGGTTCTTTCATTTCCGCCTTTTTGGAAGTATCGTCTTCCTTTTATGCCGTTTTCACCTCTCGCTTCGTAACCAAGCTGTTCCATCTTCTGATTATATGTATCTACTTTTTTTATATCTTTTACTTCAATAAGTAAATCAATAATCGGTTTTGCGCTTAAGCCGGGAACAGCAGTGCTTCCGATATGATGAACCTCTAAAACTTGAGCTGACATTATAGTTGTTAAGGTGGCAGCTTCTTTTGAAAATTCCTTTTCCCACGCGATATTATGAGGTGTCAGCTGAATTTCTCTTACGGACTTCATCTTCAATTCCTCCTTTTGTAACGAAAAAACTGCTTACTATAGAATAGCCTATAATAAGCAGTTTTTCATCATTTAACATGTTATTAAGTTTTATCTAGCAAACGCCTGCTTCGCTAAATTAACAACCGTCATATCATCCATTGGAGGGTTGTGGAGCCCAGCACGCACGTCTCTATAATAGCGCTGCAGCGGATTACTGCGCTGCAAGCTACGCGCTCCTACTATGCGCATGGCTTTGTCAACAACCGTACAGGCACTATTGGTCACTACGTGTTTGACAGCTGCTAATTCTCCCGCTAATGCTGCTCGGTCGCTTGTTTCATCCCATTTATTTGCCACGCTGTACATAAAGTGACGCGCCTGCATGAGTTCAAGTTCCATCTCTCCGACTAAACGCTGCACATTTGGCAACTCGCTAATCGTTCCTTCAATACTATTAGGCGAATATTCTGTAGCAAATGCGACAGCATAATCTCTTGCTGCGATGGCTGTACCCATGTAGCAAGCTGGTATATGAAGCAACCAGCCGCTTGGCTCATTCTTTTTAAAGCCACCTAGGCGTTCAACAAGAAAGTCTTGCTCAATATCGACATTTTCTAGCACAAGATCGTGACTTCCTGTCCCGCGCATTGCAATCATATCCCATGTTTCTTCTATTGAAAGTCCGCTTGTTTCACGAGGAATTAAAAATAAGCCGATCTCTTCTTCACCTTCAATGCTTGCTTTTACTAAGAAGTAATTTAACACTGGAGACATCGTGGTGAATGTTTTTCGGCCATTGATTCGCCAGCCTTTTTTTGTTTTTACAGCTAGCGTTTCCGGTTTGCCTCCTCGAGTAGGACTTCCTGTCTTCGGTTCAGTAGCGGCGGTATTAATAAGTGCACCTTTTTCTATTTCTTTAAAAATAAAATCGAGCATTTGCTGACTCCAAGGCTGTTTTTCACGCAAGTCCATTGTAATCCCCATATGCCATCCAATACTAAGAGCCGTAGAAGCGTCCCCTTGAGCAATTAATTCTTGAAATAATAAAAAATCATAAAGGCGTAATTCATCTCCTCCATAGTTGCTTTCTAGAGAAAGACGTGTATAGCCAGCTTCTTTTAACTCTTGAATATTTTCAAACGGAAACGTACCTTCTTCATCTATTTTAAAAGCTCGTTTCTTAAATTTTTCGACTAGAGGTAGCAGTTTTTCGTACGTAGACTTTTGATTTTTATTTACAAATGAAACACTCATTTGCTTCATCTCCTTTTTATATGACAGAGTGTCCCTATCGGATTAATATATAGTTCTTATCATAGCATACCTCATCTTTTCTGTGCATGTTTGGTGTGTTTATCTTTCTCGTTAAATCTATTCTTTTTCCAATTTAATGGTCTGTTTTACCTATACGTTCCATACATTTAATGGAACAAAAAGAAGGGAATGGTGTGAATGAATCAATGTCCAAAATGCGGTGCCAGTGCAAGCACAGATCAATTATTTTGCAATAACTGCGGCTTTTCTTTCACCGTGTCGCCAGCTGCAGCTAAGCATAAAAAGAGCTGGTATATTGGCGGGGGTATTGTGCTTATACTTCTTTTAACTTTTGTATTTTATTTCTTTTTCTCTGGTTCAGAAGAAAAAACGGCTGACCGCTTTATTGAGGCATTGGAATCGAAAGATACAGCTGTGTTAAGAGAGTTATTAGACTCTTCGCAGTCTACTATAGTTATTAATGACACATCTATTCAAGCTCTGTTGGATGCAACTTCCGATGGTTCTATTTTACGAGACGTTGAAAATGATTTGAAAAATAAATCGAGTATCTACTTTACAATAAAAGAACAGAAACATTCACCACTCTTCAAAAAACAGTACGTGGTTGTGCCGTCATCATATTATATCTCCCTCACCACGCCAGAGGATGCAACAGTTACAGTCAATGATACAAAACAATCCATATCCAAAAATCAAACGCAAAAAATAGGGCCTTTTATGATTGGAAATTACCCGCTTACAGCTTCTTATGAAAGCTCTTACGGAAAGCTTACAGACCAAACCACTGTAAATTTTTACCGTCAAAAAGAAGAAAATATATCTGTTGTATTTAAAGGGGCTTATGTTACAATCTCATCGAATAGAGATGACGCTATTTTATTCGTAAACGGAAAAAGCACGGGGCTTCAGGTGAATAGCTCATCACAAATAGGGCCTGTTGCCACGGATGGAAGCGTCACTGTTCATGCAGAAGTGCAAAAAGGCGGCACCACGTTCAAAAGCAGTCCTTACACCATTCAAAATGAAGAAAGTATTATATTAAATATACAAACGCCGCCCGTTGAAAAGGAAAAAACCGTCATAAAAGAACGAGAAGTAATCGTGCCTGGGCCGCGCTCTTATGCTACTTCAAGCTCTTATATTCTTCCGGGTTCGGATTCTTACAAATTAAGTTATGGTGATATTAGCAGTTTGAGCTCGAGTGAACGAAGGCTAGCTCGAAATGAAATCTATGCGCGGCATGGGTATGTATTTAAATCGAAAGATCTTCAAGCCTATTTTTATGAAAAGTCATGGTATACGCCTGATTCATCATTTAGAGACTCCTACTTATCAAGCGTTGAAAAATATAACGTTGATTTTATTAAATCATATGAATAAAGTGAACTCCCCTTTACCCAGGGGAGTTTTTTGATTGAAGCGAGTGCTTACTCCTACGTTTTTTTACATACCATGATCCCTACATACGTTAATAAATTTTTTATAGCCTTCTTCATTCTTTTCACTGTAAAATATAAAGTAGATGTACATAAACTTACTACACGCATAAGGAGAGATGGAGAATGAATGGAATTGGACGACTTCCACAAAAGCTTAATGGACATTTGATTTTAGAAAATATTCAAGAAACCATGATCATTGCAGATCAAGACTATCGTGTGCAGTGGATGAATGCAAGAGCAATTGAAACACTTCAGCCAGTACTCCCAATCTACCAGTTATCTCATATCGAAGAGTTAATTGGAAAGCATATGGACTTCTTTCATTCCAATTCTGAAGAAGCGGAAAATTTACTCACCTCTCTTCATACAACCTACAGAACGCGTATAACGATTGGCAGTCAATACGTAGCAGAAGCTGTGATTCACCCCATTGATACAAAAGACGGCGAGCGTTATGGCTACTTGCTTATGCTATTAGACTTTACAGATCAAGCCGAAGCAGAGCTTGAAAAAGAACGGTTAATCGAGGATTTGTCCACTCCTTTATTAAAGATATGGGACGAGGTTTTAGCTGTGCCCATTACCGGTAAGATGGATATAGAACGTGGAAAGAAGCTAACTGAAACGGTATTGGAGGCAGTTGTAAAAGAACAGGCGCGCTATTTGCTTATTGATTTATCTTCCCTTCATTCATTAGATGAAGAACACGGTTATTATATTAACACGCTCCACGATGCTTTGCGTTTGATTGGTACCACTTGCCTTATTGTTGGTCTTTCTTCAAAAATGGCTCTGTCGCTTGTAGATTCTCAGTTTAATTGGCGAACATTTTCCACTGTCCAACAAAGCATCTCTTACATTTTAGAAAAAAAGAATTGTCGTATTGCACCCATTTCATAAGCCCATCATATCATTAAGTAATCCTCTCTCAATCGCTTTTTCCTTCAATCGGAAAAGGCGATTTTAGTTATGAGGAATTGTGAACGTTTAGGCACTTATCATCATAGGATACATTAATCAACCATAGAAAAGGGTGAGAGCCTATGCCAAGTGTTATTAACATTTATAATTTAAAGATCAACAGTATCTCAAGCAACGGTTCTGTCAACATTGGCGAAGCACTCCATAACAGTCACACGGCTCATTCAAAATCCACTGGTACGAACTCTTCTTATGGCGATGTCTCACCTGCTTCCTCGAAAATGCGAAACATTTATATCGATCCTGATACAAATGACCAAACAGATATTGCAAACGTTGATCATGTCAATGGTTATCAGCAGTGATATAGGGCAATGCTTGTCAATAGCATGACGACAAACGGTGAATACATTCTCTCTGAACGCAATAGGCCGTTGGAGTAGAATGAATAAAAACAGTAAGGAGTCTCTTTATGCCTCTTCAAATTAACGTTTTTAATATCGTAACAAACGGTGTCACGCAAAATGCAAATATCGATTTCGGTTCCACCATTCAAAACAGTCACACGGCGAACTCAAAGTTTAACGGCGCAAATTTCTCTTTAGGTAACTTCTCTCCTACTTGCTCTCAAATGAATACGGGCGTGTTAGATCCTGACGTAAGTGATCAAGATCAAATTGCAAACCCTTCAGCTCCAATTGGAAATCAAATTTAGATTTAACGATTTTGTCGTTTTACTTGGCACATTACAAGGAGGTGTGTAAATATGTTTCCATTTGGAAAGTCTCCGTTTAAAGGAATGATGGAAAATATCCCAAAAGGAATGGCATCTAAAGACATGAATAAATATATTCAGCAAATGATTTCTTCTACGATGTCCCATTCTTTTCCGGATTTTATGCAAGGAAATGAATTCTTTAAGCAAGCCCAAGACATGATGAAAGAACAGCAGGATGTGGGAAATGAAGGTCATGGACAACAGCTAAGAAGATTTGATTCAAACGTCATTAATACATTAGACGAATGCATTGTTCAGTTAAAAATTCCTAACCGCGATATTGTATCAAGCATTAAAGTCTATCATACTCCATACGTGTGTACGATTGAAGGAATAGATGGAGAAGAATCCTTCAAAGAAGAAATTCAGCTTCCTTGTTCGGTTCGCAAAAAAGGTACACGCGCCGTATATCGTTCCGGGGTGTTGGAAATCCGGATGCCTAAACATGTTAATATTCCTATGTCTCAAATAGACGTCCACGATTTAGATTAAAGTGGACGTTTTTTTCTGTTTTCATGCATACATATAAAATAGAAAGCGGCAAAAGGCCTTGTTTTATTTTTTTAAAGAAGGTGACAAATATGAATCATGGAAAGTTTAAAAAGTGGGCAGAAACGTTACAAGAAGAAAACCATACAAAATTTTGGGAAAAGATTTTTGATGATGATCCTGAAGAAAAGAATGATACGGAAGCAGATGCTTCTCCTCAAATTGTAAATGAGTATCGAGATTATCCTTTAATTGATGTATACGAATGGGCAAATCAACTGTTAGTTGTGATTGAAATACCCGGTGCTAAACGAACGGACGTCGAATTGACCATGCATGAAAATACTTTACACATATCCGGTTCATCTCTTTTAACGATGAAGGATGCAAATGTTCTTCACAAAGAAAGACGTGAAGGAACGTTTCAACGATCAATCATCCTTCCACCTGCTGTAGGGGAAGCGCCGTGTCACGCATCATTTAAAGATGGTCTATTGCACGTGAAATTTGATTTGTAATTTATTGTGCAGAACTATACGTAGCATGAAAGGCAGGGAATTTCATGTTTTCTAAGTGGTTTAAACAATCGCCTAAAATTGAAACAGTCCGCAAAATAAATCCGTCTTCCCTTCCAACCAAAAAAAAAGTAAGTCCCATAGACCAAAGCTCTAATCAAAAGCGGAAAGAATTACCCGAAAAGATGAAAACTAAAAAACAGTCTAATCTAAAGAAACCCCCTCAGCAGCCAAAGAAGTTGCCGAGCCAAACGGAGCCTAAGACATCTGATGAAGTTGAATTCACAAAACCTGTTCATTCGTCAGATTCAGCGCTGAACCTGCAGGGAATTATTGATCAAGTGACGCGTTTAACCGACGCGATTCCTAAAATAGAAGAGCTTCATCAGCAATTACATGAATCAGCTCATCTTATTCAATCATTGTCTCAACTGCACGAGCAAACAGCTCATTTACTTTCGGCTATGCAGTCAGCTCCTAATTTCGAAGACATTCAGAATCAGCTCTCTGCGTTAAAGGAAGAATCGTCCAATACAGCTTTATATGAGATGGTGAAAACTCTTGACAAAAAGATTGATGAAGTAACTCAGCCAAAGCAGTCCATTGTTGTTGAAAAAATTATGGTGGAAAAAGTATTGTTAGACAAAATTGACCTTAGTAATAATTTTGGCCAGCTAGGCATTAAAGATTTGACCGGCCACTTAAACATTGGTACAACTTACAGCGCTGACTCCGATCAAGTGGATGAAGAAGTCAAAGACTTATTTTCTGTTAAGCTAAAAGAAAAAAAGATTGATGAACATACAACTGAGACAACGATGAGTTCAGGAGGTGAAACAGAAAAGCCTGATCACTCCGAAGAATAAAAAATGACCGCTACTGCTTATTTAAAGCAATTGTCGGTCATTTTTGTTTCCATAAATAGTTGTAATTCTTTCTGTAGGCGTTCCATTAAGAACGCTGAAATTTCTTCTTGATTTTCTTCTTTATGATGAGATGATGCTACAACAATACGGCCTGTTTTTCCTAAGAAAGCCCGGTATTCAATTACCTTCATCGCAGCATGAAGTAAGTTCGCGTCCGAAAGCGGTGTATTTGTTAGTAGAACAATATTCATTTCATTCTCTTTTTGTCCATGTGTCAGTACAGTCAGCCACGAGTAACCTTTATCGTCTTTTAAGCGAACTTCATGACTAGATAAAGACGCAGATTTCCACGCCGTGTTAGAACTGCTTTGCTGTTGAACAATTTCTTGACACCAGTCTAGACCTGTTTCATTGGAACCCAGTGAAACAGTTCTCAAAGGACGAGCAAAGGATAAACATAGCTTGCCCGGTTCCTTTTGCAACTGATACAACTCATGGAAGTCCGTCTCTGGATATTGATACGGCGGCACAAAAGCAATTTGCCGCTTGTTCACAGCGGGATGGTGAAATACATGCAAATCAACGCCATATACTCTTTTTAACGTAGCTGCATCCTGAAAAATGGCATCCATCCCCGTTTCTTCTACTCTTCCATCTTTCAATAATACGGCATTATCTGCAAACAGCGAGGCAATGTTGAGATCATGCAAAATGGCCAGAACCGTCAAGCTCATTTCCTGCTGTAACGTTTTTAACAGCTGAAGCAGTTCCATCGTATGTTTTACATCTAAGTGATTCGTTGGTTCATCAAGAAGTAAGTAGTCAGGTTCTTGCGCCAGTGCTTTAGCAAGTAAAACCCGCTGTTTTTCTCCACCGCTCAGCGATTGAAAGGTATGATTTCGATAGTGCCAGACGTTTGTTAATTTCATCACGCTTTCTACCACTTCTTCATCCTGTGCTGATACAGTGCTAAACAAACCTTTTGCCTGATAAGGATAACGTCCCAGTGAAACAATTTCTTGAACCGTAAATTCTAATCCAATTTGATTTTCTTGCGTCATGACTGCAACTTTTTGCGCCAGTTGTTTTGGTGAATAAGCCTTCACTGACTTCCCTTCTACCTTCACTTCTCCTGATTGAGTGGTTAATACATTCATAATTAAGCGAATAAGCGTTGTTTTTCCGCTTCCATTTGGTCCTAGTAAAGCAACAAAAGAACCTTTGTCTACGGTGAACGTGATGTCACGAACGGTCGGTTTCTGTTTATCGTATCCTCCCGTCACATTATATAGTTCAATCATGATATTCCTCTTTTCCGCATACGTTCTTTTACAAGCAGCAGCGTAAAAATTGGCGAACCAATTAAGGCGGTTACGACTCCAATCGGCAGTTCACGAGGTTCTAATATCGTTCTTGCTAATAAATCGGCTAAAACCAAATAACTTCCTCCGATTAAAATAGAAAGCGGCAGTACATGCTTATGATTAGCTCCCGCTACGAGACGCACTACGTGGGGAATAACTAAGCCAACAAATCCAATTGCCCCAGATACTGATACCGCAGCCCCGGTTAATACGGATGCACCTATTAAAATCATTCTTTTTTTCTTCTTTACGTCTATCCCCATAAATTGAGCGGATTGATCGCCAAATGCTAAGCCGTTCAGCTCTTTCACATGTAACAGCAGCATAATCGTACCGACTAAAAAGAACGGCCCTAAAATTTGAATATGCGACCATCCTCTCATTGATACGCTTCCCATTAGCCAATATAAAACCTGCCTTACATCTTCTTCAGGAGAAAGAGCTACAATTAATGAAATAAGCGCGCTCATAAAGGATGATAAAATAATCCCCGCTAAGATGATGGTTTCATTGGCCAAATTGCCGCTTGCGAGTTTCGTAATACCAAAAACTAAAAGAAGAGTAATAAAACCAGATACGATGCCGACTACAGGCAGCGTGAAGATAGACAAACCAAAAATACTCCAGTGAAAATAAATTGCCATGACAGAGCCAAGGGTTGCACCTGAGGAAACTCCGATCGTGTAAGGATCCGCAAGAGAGTTTCTTAATAGCCCTTGAAAGGCAGCCCCTGCTATTGAAAGCGAAGCTCCTACTAAAAATGCCACCAGTACTCTTGGAAAACGAATTTGCCAAATGATTAAATCCATGTTTTCCGGACCATGATATAAGGATAGTCCGGTAAGGTGGCCAATAATAATTTTGATTGTATCTCCTACGGTTAACGAAACTGTACCAATAAATACTCCCATAATCACCGAAGTACATACAATAAATAAACTGACTATGTATAAAATAGATGCTTTGTTTAAAAAAATACGTTTAAAAATCAATACTTTCAGCTCCTCTAGGAAACGAGGCGTGATGTTTTACATTACATTAACCATTCATTTTCCTGTCCATAAACCATGTTTCCATCCTACATAGTATTGGAAACAATCATCTTTTATTTGTTACGAGTGCTAGACTGTTGAACTAGGCAACGTAGAATAGCGTACTAAAGTTCTCGGTGAAAAAACAAGCGAAAACCTCTACAAGCTACACTTTTTGTGCTTGCTCCGGGCTTTTATAGTTGTCTATTAAATGATACAGCTTTTCCATATCTACAGCTTCTCTCACATATGCTGCTGCTTTTGAAAAAGACTCCTCTTTTTGCAGGCGACTGTTGAATGTATCCGTAATAGGCGGCAATTTTTTATGTTTACGAATTTGATTAAGCAAAGCTCTGCGCAAAGCATCGTTATGAAACACATCATGAACATACGTGCCAATGATGTTGTCTTTAACCGTTCCTTCTTTTTGATCATCTACCACCGCAAAGGCTTCCGTCATGCTTTTAGAAATCGTCTTTCCCATATGAATTTCATAGCCTTCAATTGAAACCTTCTCACTCTCTAACTGAACATATCCAGAAACTCTTTCTGTTTTTTTGCTGGTTGTCATAACGGTTTCCACTGGAAGCAAACACAGCCCTTTAATAGATTCAATCCGGGACTCTACTGCATCGGGGTCCGTAATTGTCTCGCCTAACATTTGATATCCCCCGCAGATGCCAATAACGTGAGCGTTCGTTGCGTTCAAGACTTGATTAATGGCTAGATCCAGGCCGCTTTCTTGTAAAAACTGCGCATCTTCAATCGTATTTTTGCTTCCTGGTAAAACAATTAAATCAGGCGTACCTAGTTGTGATGGCTTGGTTACAAGTCTCACATGACAGTCTTCTTCTAAGCTTAGAGGATCAATGTCCGTAAAATTTGAGATGCGAGGATACGAGATAACCGCAATATCGATTTCTTTTAACGGATTCACAAGCGTTGAGTAATTTCTGAGTGATAGCGAATCTTCAGCGTCAATTTCCACGTCGTGCATATAAGGAATCACTCCTAGTACCGGAACTCCCGTGTATTCTTCAAACCACTTCAACCCCGGTTTTAAAAGCTCTAAGTCTCCTCGGAATTTATTGATTAACACTCCAATTACTCTAGGTTTATGTTCATCTGGAAGCAATTGAAGAGTACCCACCAGACTCGCAAAAACCCCTCCTTTATCAATATCTCCTACTAACACAACAGGCGCTTGGGCTATCTTTGCTACGCGCATATTTACCAGTTCCCGATCGTTCAAATTGACTTCAGCAGGACTTCCAGCACCTTCAATCACAATTCGATCATAATGACTGGCAAGCTCTTTATAAGACTCAGTGATAACGTTCAAACCTTCATTAAAAAATTCTTGCCGATACTGAAAAGCAAACATATTACGAAGCGGCTTTCCATGAACGACAATTTGAGATTCATGATCACGAGTTGGTTTAATTAAAATAGGGTTCATATTAGTTGTTGCTTCTACTCCAGCAGCTTCTGCTTGAATTCCCTGCGCTCTGCCAATTTCTTTTCCATCCATTGTAATGTATGAATTGAGCGCCATGTTTTGCGATTTAAACGGTGCAGTTTGATAGCCGTCTTCTTTAAAAATACGGCAAAATGCTGTAGCAATCATGCTTTTTCCAGCGTCTGAATGCGTTCCTTGAATCATAAGAGGTTTTCCTTTTTTCACTTTATCCACTCCCTACCACATAAAAAAACCTTAACTGTAAAAGTCAAGGTTTGGTCATGCGCTCATTAACACATTGTCTTGACTTATTTCTCCCACCGAAAAATAAGGGGTTTTTAAAAGCAGGTCTCCTGGCTTATGCTTCATTTTACTTCTGCACCCTTCCTAGTTTGACTAGTGGGTCTTTGCAGGTTCATCCACATTTACAGTAGCGGGGGCTGCACCGGATTCTCACCGATTTCCCTATTATCCTCCTTAGAGGCACTTTTAAAATCATTTATTCTTTATTGTAACGAATTTTATAGCCATTCACAATAACGATTTTCTTCTATTATTATATATTACTGTGTTTATACTTATTTGGGTCTCGTATGCTATAATAACAATTATTTTCCAAACATCTTATGAAATAGCTAGGAAGGTGCTCACAGTTGAAGAAAAAAATGATTTATACCTTTATTGGTTCGCTTGTTCTTTATATAGTAATTATATCTTTTTGTATGTATCAAACTGCTCACAAGTCTGTTCCACAAAACGCAGATTATGTCCTCGTTTTAGGTTCTAAAGTAGATGGTGATCAAATGTCTCCTAGTTTAAAAGAGCGAGCAAAAACAGCTTTATCTTATTTAAAGACTCATAAACAAACAAAAGTTATCGTAACGGGTGGAAAAGGATCTGATGAAGAAATTTCTGAAGCAGAGGCAGCCTACCGTTTTCTACGAAAAGCAGGAATTAAAAAGAATCGAATTATAAAAGAGGGTCAGTCAACTTCTACTTTTGAGAATTTTACTTTCACCAAAAAGAAAGTTGATATTCAAGATAAACGAATCGTGCTTGTTAGCAGTGATTTTCATCTGTTTCGCGCTTCTATTATTGCAAAGCGCCAAGGTTTTGATGTTTATCCTTTAGGCGCAAAGACACCAAATTCAATTAAACTTCAAGCCTACTTTCGTGAGTATGCTGCTATATTAAAAACATGGCTGTTTGATAAATAAATAGAGTACACGCCTATACAAACGAAAAACACGGCATGAATTCATGCCGTGTTTTTTATTAATCATCTGTATCGATAACTGCTTTTGGTAAACCTGTGTATTTCGCCCAGTAGAAAATACCGAGTGAAACAAGAGCAATTAAAATTAAGTCAAGTGGGTTGCTTAACACACCTTGTCCTCCACCAAATGAACCTAGATAAGAGATAACAAGCATAATAATATAATAAGCAACTAGCCACCAAGCAGATTTAAGCTGCTGTGCAAATTTCACAACGTCAGTTGGTACGTATTTCTTAAACGCTACGTAGATAACAACCATTAGAAGCTGTGATCCTAGCAGCCAAGAAATTGTTGTCCATCCTGACCAGTATACGATGTATGAACAGAAGATAAATGAAACAGGAGCAATAATGCTCATGCCTTTTAATTTGAAAGGTTTTTTAAGATCTTTTGCATTTACTCTGAATGCTGCAGCTGAAATTGGTGCGATAGCATAAGACAGAATAAGTGCTACTGAACATACGTTTACTAGCGCTTCCCAAGAAGGAAATGGCAGTGTCCAGAATACGGACATTCCAAATGATAGCCATAGTGACGCACGTGGAATTCCTGTTTTCTTATCTACTTTTGAGAAACGTTTAAATAGTGTTCCATTACGAGACCAAGCATAAACTAGACGAGAAGTTGTATTCATAAAGATGTTTCCGTTACCGCCTGGTGATAAAATAGCATCAAAAATAACAAGCGTTACTAACCAGCCAAGGCCTAAAATAAGTGCAATATCTTTAAATGGTAAAGAGAATTGCTCTTGAATTGTTCCCCATCCTCCTGATAGCATATCAGCCGGGATGTTACCGATGAACAATACTTGCAGTGCTGTGTAAATAATCGCTGAAAGTACAATACAGATAATTAGCGCGATTGGAATATTACGCTGCGGATTTTTAACTTCACTGGCTACCGAAACAATAGGGTGAAGTCCTAAGTAAGCAAACATAACGCCACCTGTTGAAATGGCTGCTTGAATACCATTAAAACCAAACGGAGCAAAATCGCCAGTTGTAAAGTTAGCTGATTTGAAGTGATAAGCTAACACGACGATAATTGTAAGAGGAACCGCATATTTAAACACAGATATAATGACATTTGACTTAGCAAATGCTTTTACACTTACGTAGTTAATAATGAAAAATAGTGTTAATAACGCGAACTGGAATAGCCATCCAATCGTTGTAGGCGATTCAGAACCATGTTTAGTTAGACCAGGAATCCATACAGCAACATACTGACGTACAGCTGTTACCTCAATGGCAATTAAACTTGTATAAGCAATAATGGTAATGAATGAAATTAAGTAACCTACTAAATGACCATGTGAATAAACCGGATAACGGATAATTCCACCGGTACGCGGCAGCGCTGCTCCAAGTTCAGCATACACTAAGCCGATAAGTAAAATAATGACTCCGCCAATCAGCCACGAAAAACTTCCGGCTGGACCAGCCTTTGACGCCACGTTACTAACCGCAAATAACCAGGCGGAACCAAAAATAGCTCCCATCCCAATTAACGTTAGGTCAAGTAACGATATTGATTTTTTAAATTTTCCTTGATTTCCTTGATCAGACATAAAATCCTCCTTTAAAATTCCCACTCCACATATCTACGCCCTTGCGTCCGATATGGGATTCTTTACATCATCCTCCTCTTACTAAGACCTCACAAGTGGATATGTTAACAAATATTCTCTAAAAAACCAAGTTAAAAACTTTATTTTTTTACAAAACATCATTGAATTGCTTATGTATAGCGCATAAATTCCACCGAAGATTTGAGGACTACTCCTCTTATTTAACCGCATTTTTCTTAGATTAAACATAAAAGAATATTCAAACTATTTATCATAACAAAAGGGCTGAGGCATAACGAGATCAACCGCTAGAAGCAGCTACATACGCAAAACCTACGCTTGCCATCCCAATAAAAAAACCCGAACGATGAATCGTTCGGATCTTGCTTCAAATAAAATAATTTTGTCCGTGCCTTTTTTTGCTTATTTAAATACTTTTACACGTTCAGTTAGCGGTTGAAATTCTTTTTCTCCCGCAGGTGACACAGGATTACCAAATGGCATTTGAGCAATTAATTTCCATGAGCTTGGAATATTCCAAGTTGCTTTTACTTCATCGTCAATCAATGGATTGTAATGTTGTAAAGTTGCTCCTAGGCCTTCTAGCTCAAGTGCTGTCCAGATCACATGCTGCAGCATGCCTGATGATTGGTTAGACCAAACCGGGAAGTTTTCGCTATAAGATGCGAACTGCTTTTGCAATCCTTCAATTACTTCTTGATCTTCAAAGAAAAGAACTGTTCCATAGCCGCTTCCGAATAAGTTCATTTTTTGATCCGTATCTGAAAAATTTTCAGCTGGAACAATTTTACGAAGCGTTTCTCTCGTAATATCCCATACTTTATCATGCTGTTCACCAAATAAAACAACTACGCGTGCGCTTTGAGAATTAAATGATGAAGGAGTATGTTTTACCGAAAAATTAATAATTTCTTCAATTTTTTCTTCTGATATTTTTACATTTTTATCAATTGCATAAATAGAACGTCGGTTTTTAATTGCTTCATAAAAATCTTTTCCAACCTGTTGTTGATCACTTGATTTATCAAATAATTTATCTAAAAAACCCATTTTCCACACTCCTAATTGTTTGTTTTTTTAAGCTTAAATTGCATGTTTATACCCTTCCCCCTGATAAAAGGAGATAAACAAGATATAATGAATTCTTATATCTCTAATTCGAGATATTAAACTAAAAAAATATTAATTGAAATTTAATTACTTTATGTAACTTACTTTACAATGATTATTATTATCTGTCAACAGAAAAATTATTATTTCTTCTGTTGATTATCAAAAGAGGTTGAGACATAACGAAATGAATCCAATCTAAAATGAACAAATGGGATATATGAGCTGAACCGCTTTTTCCGCCGGAGTCTTCGTCGTGCCCTTCAATCAACTGCTAGAAGGAACGAAACAGGTGAAACCTACGTTTACCGTAACAAAAAAATGAACCACTAATCAAAAATTTGATCAATGGTTCATTTTTTCACTTCGTCTAAAATACTTTTGTCTTAGCTTTTTTTTATAGATGCTTAATGTTCATAAATCATCTTTCGCGTCATTCCCCCGTCTACTACGAGGTTAGCTCCTGTGACAAAATCATTTTCAACGTTTGTTAAGTACATACACGCTCTTGAGATATCGGCTGGCGTCCCCACCCGATTAGACGGATGCTGCGTATGATCGATTTCACGAAGGCCATCGTAATCAGATGTCTCAATCCATCCTGGAGAAATAGCATTTACTGTGATGTTGTCATCACCAAGTGAAATGGCAAGTGCATGAGTTAAAGCAACGATTCCTCCTTTTGTAGCCGCATAGGCTTCTGTGTGAGGTTCAGACATTGTAGCTCTCGTAGAAGCTAAGTTTACAATGGAGCCTCCGCTTTCGTTTTTTCTCATCACTTTAGCTGCTTCGCGAGAGCATAGAAACACGCTGCGCAAGTTCGTATTGATAATGTCATCCCATTCATCAATGGTTAGCTCATACGGTGATTTCCAGCGGGAAACGCCTGCATTATTAATCAAAATATGTATCGTTCCATACGTACTGACCGTTTTCTCAACGAGATTTAAAATGTCGTCTTCTTTTCGGACGTCTGTTTTCACAAAAATGGCTTCTCCGCCTTGTCTTTGAATAGCTTCTGCGTGACGCTCTCCTTCGGTTTCGTCCACATCTGCCAATACCACTTTTGCTCCTTGTTTCGCGTATGCGCGGGATACATCTTTACCTATTCCGTTCGCAGCTCCAGTAACAATAACAACTAAATCTTTAAACGACATATCATCTCCTCCTTATACGCTTTATTCACTTTTTTCTTCGTCTTTAAACAAGTGATCCGTGACGAAAAGAGCAAACGTTTCAGCCGTTAACTTGCATCCAGAAGCTTTTGGGTGACCTCCTCCTCCAAGGTGCCCAACAATTTCTGCTAAGTTGATTTCGTCTTTTACTGCACGGAACCCAATCTTTTGCCGTCCCATGTCCACCATAACGGAAAAGTCGATATCTTCGTTTTCTAGACACAGTGCATTTCCTAACTCAGACTGATATGTATCTGCAAATACAATCCCTGCGTTGTACGCTGTTTTATCAATTTCAACACTTTCTTTTATGATTTGTTTTTGTTTGTCATAAATATATTTTTCAATCTTTTTTTCTTCTGCTTCTAGTAAAATTTCGTGTTTGTCCGTAAACGTAAATTCTTGATTTTCAGAATGATAAGATTCACGAAGCGTTTCTAGAATGGTTTCTTTAAATTCCTCATGCGGGATTAGATAATATAGGTGATTAAGGCGCTTTGCTTTCAAGTTATTTTCATGGAACCAGTCCCACGTATCAAATAAACGCACAAGTTCTACGTACTCATCAAGCAACACCGTTTTTTGGAGCATGTTGTGGCGCACTAAGTAGTCATAGAAAAGAGATGTAGCTGCGGTCTTTTTACCGTTTTCATCTTCTGCAATAACATGAACCCAATCGTATTTCTCAGCTAGTGGAAGAGCAGAGATATGATGGTCAATAAGAGTGATTTGCTGGCCTTTTTTTACCAGTTCATTTAATTTTTCCGCTACTTCCTCATTTACGCTAATATCCGTTATGTATAAAGCTGTGTCTCCATCGTTTTCTTCTTCAATAAAATGCGTCACTGTATCATTGATGCGGCCAATGCTTACCGTGCTGTAATCAAAGTTGTCGTCGCCAAACGCTAACCGACCCAATAGTGCTGGACTTACCCCGTCTAAATCGTTATGTGAAATTAATTTTATTTTTGTCATTAATCAAAACTCCTTTATTTTCAGTCGCCTTAGTATATGTACCGGCTTGTATATTATAGCAATTTCAGCATAAAAATGCTGTCATTTACTTTGAAGAGAAGGAATATATTCGCAATAAACAAAAGCGAAGTAAACGTTTAGACTTAGACTTGCCTGTATCAAAAGAGAGTGAGACATAACTACATCGATTCAATCAACAGCTAGAAGCAACTACACACATGAAACCTACGCTCACCCATACCAATGAAAAAATCCGAACGAATGTGATTCTTCATCAAGAATCTCGATTCATCGTTCGGATTTTCTTTTAAATAACCTACTTTTGTTCTAGCCTCTTTCCACTTACTCTAAATTGCTATGCTGCTTAAACGCTTGTTCATGATCGGTGTGATTCAAATTCCCGTATTCTAAGCAAATGGTATCAAATACAACGTGAGCACATTGATCAAATAACGAGCCAAGTGGCTGAATGGAAGCTGCTTCATTTTCGCTTCGATATTTAGTTGCAGCGGGAATGTGCAGCAGCTCATCGGTATGAGCAGCTAATGGTGATTCTGTACTAGCTGAAATGCCGATAACTGAACATCCTACTTCTTTGACTTTTTTAGCTACACTCACCACCTGCTGTGTTTTTCCTGAACCCGATACGGCCACCAACACGTCACCTGCTGCAATCGAAGGAGTAATGGTCTCTCCTACAACATATACTGTCGCACCTAAATGCATCAGTCTCATCGCAAATGATTTGCCCATTAGCCCAGAGCGGCCTTCGCCTATAACAAAAATTCGTTTCGCTTGGTAAAGTGAAAACGCTACTTCTTCTATTTGCGGTTCTTTTATGTGATTCATTACGGCCGTAATTTCGTCTAAAATCGTTTGTGTTTTTGTCATTATACGTTCCCCCTGCTCATAAATAAGTCTTGAAATTCAGCAGATGCCTTTGCCACATCCGCACTTTTTGTAATCGCTGATCCAATAATCGCGACGTCCGCTTTCATTTGAAGTAATGATGCTGCTGAGGTTGGATTAATTCCCCCTGCTACTGCTATTTGGGCATCTGAATGAAAATACTGCCGCAAATTTATTTGACTCAGCGATTTCCCTTCTTTTTCTTGCTCGTCTTTGCTGATATGATGGCAAAAAATAGCGTTTCTATAAGTACCTACTTGTTTTTGAGAGCTGCTTGACGTGTTTAATAAATCCACCATCATTTTTTTATTCCATTTTTCGCTGACATTTGCGCAAGTCTCTATCGTGGGTAAAGGTGATACGCCCATGACTGTTGCTATATCTGCTCCTGCTTGATAGCACATGGTAAATTCATACTCTGCGTTATCAATCGTTTTGATATCTGCTACAATCGTCTTGTGCGGAAATGCCTGTTTGATTTTATAAATACTTTCAACTCCATACTCTTTTATAAGAGATGTACCTACTTCAATCCAATCAACAGAGGGTTCTGCCAGCTTGGCAAGGATAATAGCTTCTTCAATTGTGACGCGATCTAATGCTAATTGTATCTTCATATTTTTTCTCCTCACTTTCTACTAAATCGGTTTAGTAACAGCGTAAAAAAAACCAATATTTTGATGAGCTAAAAAGAGCACGCCATAGGCGCTCTTTTTAGCTTAATGGGATAAAGTTGTTTCTCGAATAATTAATTCACAATCATACTGGTACTCTTCATAAGCTATCTTTTCTTTCAAAATTTGTTTAATAAGTAAATCTGCTGCTTTTGTTCCCATATCAAAAGCGGGCTGCGAAATCGTGGTAACGGCAGGCGTTGCTACATCTGCGTAAGGAATATTATCATAAACAATTAAAGATAAATCATTTGGGATATTAAATCCGTGTTGTTTAATAAATTTCTGCACTTCAATGAACACTAAATCGTTTCCAGCAAGCAGCGCTGTCGGCGGATTATCGGCTGCAAATAGCTTCTCCAGCGCTTTTTGCATGTCCGCTTTTTTGCAGTTGATAATCATGGATTCATTTACAGGCATATTGGCTGATGTTAACGCTTCTTTGTAACCTTCTACACGTTCAATCCGGGGTGTAATAGTTAAGGGTTCTGTAATGATCGCTATATGCTTATGTCCAAGCTCGAGGAGATGCAAAATAGCCTGTTTTGTGGCTTCTTGATTGTTTGCCACTACGGATGGAATTTTCCCTTTTACATCATGAATTTTACGGTCCATAATAACAACCGGATATTCTTCTTTGATCATCTGCTCATAAAGAGAAGTATTCGCACCCGTTGGAAATAAAATAAGGCCATCTACTTGCTTTGCTTTTAACATATTAATATATTTCTTTTCTTTATCAGGGTCATCATCTGCGTTGCAAATGATGGCATGTATATCTTGCGAATGGCAATAGTCTTCAATGGCACGAATGACTTCCGTAGAAAATCTGTGCATAATATTGGCGACAATAATCCCAATCATCGACGTTCGCTTTTGTTTTAAGCTTCGTGCTAGATAGTTGGGCTGATAGCCCAGTGTATCAATCGCTTCTTTAATTTTCTTTCGCGTTTCTTCGCCCATATATTCGTATCGCTTGTTAATGTATTGTGATACGGTGCTTTTGGAGACATTTGCTGCTTTTGCAACGTCCAGCATAGTAACTTTTTGCATCATGATCCGTCCTTTTCATTCAATCCCTAAAATTATGCTACTCCTAGTGTAAACGAAAAAAACGAAAAAGGAAAAGCCTTCTTGCTAGCAGAAGACTTTATTTATTAAGCGTACGCAAGCCTAGCTTCTTGAATTTCATGAGTAAAACGTTTCGCTTCCCTTGTTACTTGAAGTAAGTATTCAGGAGTTGGAAGCTGCTTGCCATCTACTAATGTGCTTCCTGCTCCAATAGCAGCTGCTCCAGCTTTAATATAAGCTCCCGCATTCTCAGCCGTAACGCCGCCCGTTGGCATTAACGGAATATGAGGAAGCGGTCCTGCTATATTTTTAAAATAAGCGGGGCCTACTACGCTTGCCGGGAAGACTTTAATCATATCTGCGCCGCATTCATACGCTGTTAGTATTTCAGTAGGTGTAAAAGCGCCCGGAACGCTAATGACTCCGTATCTTTTAGCCGTTTTAATTGTTCGTTCGTTCACCGTAGGGGAAAAAATAAATGACGCTCCTGCCATAATGGCAATTCGTGCTGTTTCTTCGTCTAGAACAGTTCCTGCTCCAATAAACATTGAATCGTCAAATTCATTTTTCAATTCTTTAATAACCTCTACGGCAGCAGGGTTTTCCATTGTGATTTCTAGATTTGTTACTCCGCCTTCTTTTAACGCGTAGGCAAGCGGAATAATTCGCTCAGCGCTTGCTCCTCGAATGACCGCTACAATACCGCTACTTGTAATTTTCTCAATATGCATCTCAATTCTCCTTTTCTATCATTACATTAAGCCGTTGTTTCAACTGGCTTCACACTCTGAACTTCTCTTGGCTTTTTCGTTGCGACAATGGTTAAAACTGCCGCAAGGAATAATGATCCAGCCATAAAGATATAGGAAGCGCCAAACCCTCCTGTTGATCCATTTAAAAATCCTACAATATAAGAACCGGCAAATGAACCAAGTGCCCCCATGCTATTGATTAAAGCCATCGCTCCTCCGGCAACATTACGCGGTAAAATTTCAGGAATAATCGCAAAGAACGGTCCGTACGGAGCATACATCGTTCCTCCGGCGATAACGAGTAAAGTAAAAGAAAGCCAGAAGTTGCTTGTGCCAACTAAATAAGATCCGTAAAAGGCAAGAGCTCCTACTAATAAGAACGGCCATACAAATGCGCTTCGTTTTAAAAACTTATCTGATAGATATGAAACCGTTAACATTAATACGACTGCTAATACGTAAGGAACGGACGCTAACCACCCTGTCTTCACTATACTCATGTTAGGCGCTGCTTTAATAATAGACGGCAGCCACATAACAAATCCGTAGACACCAATACTCCATAAAGCATATTGAATGCTTAATAAAATGACAGTACGATTTTTGAAAGCTTCTTTATAGCCTTTAACAGGTTTGATTCCTTCTTGTTCTTTTTGCAGCGCATCGTGTAAATCTGCTTTTTCTTTTTTCGACAGCCAGCCTGCATCTTTTGGCTCGTCGTTTACTAGTTTCCACCATAAAAACGCCCAAATAACAGCCGGAAAACCTTCTAAAATAAACATCCATCTCCAGCCAAATGATTCTAGTAAATATCCAGAAACAATTGACATCCAAAGAACGGTTGCCGGGTTTCCTAAAATTAAGAACGTGTTGGCTCTAGAACGTTCTGCTTTTGTAAACCAGTGGCTTAAAAAAACGAGCATAGCGGGCATGACGGCACTTTCCACTACTCCTAAAGCAAATCGAATAACAAACAAAAATCCGACGTGGCTTACCATACCCGTAGCTGTAGCAAGTGCTCCCCATAAAATCAGAGACCAAAAAATCAGCTTTTTGGCGCTTTTATTTTCAGCATAGTGAGCGCCTGGAATTTGGAAAAAGAAATAACCTAAGAAAAAGAGCGATCCTAATAAAGACGAAATACCTGGCGTAATATGAAGATCTTCTGCCAGCCCTGCCGCTGCTCCAAACCCGTAGTTTGCACGGTCTAAATATGCAAGGCTATACGTAATAAATACGATAGGAATTAACCGAAGCCATCTTTTTTTTGCTAGCTGCTGTTTCATTATCACTTCACTCCTTGTTTTTGGGATTCCATATATTTTTGCAACTGCTGTTCAGTTGGATATCCGTCGTTATCTCCAGGGCTTTGTACAGCTAATGACCCAATAGCATTTGCTCTCATGACAGATTGAGTAAGAGAATCATGTTGAAGAAGTCCGCTTAACAGCCCTACTGCAAAGCCGTCTCCTGCACCGACTGTATCCACTATTTGTTTGACTTTTATTCCTTCAACCATTCCTTGCTCTTTAGCCGTCTTAAAAAAGGCTCCTTGTTCACCTAGTTTAATAACGACAAGCTCTACGCCTGCATCTAAATAGTAAGAAGCGATGTCTTCTGGGTTTTCGTATCCGGTTAAAATTTTCCCTTCTTCAATGCCTGGCAGAACGTAGTTTGCTTGTTTAGCAGCTTCGTTGATTGTAAAAATCATTTCTTCCTTCGATGTCCAAAGAGTCGGTCGCAGGTTCGGGTCAAAGGAAACCGTTCTGCCAGCTGCTTTCATCGAGGTAAGCGCGTGTAGAGCAAATTCACGCATGCTTGCTGACACAGCAAGCGGTATTCCTGTCATATGCATGTGTTTTGCCGCTAAAAAATAGTTTCGATTAAAATCGCGTGGGTGCAAGTGACTGGCTGCCGAATTTTTTCGGAAGTAACAAACTTCCGGATCTCCCACTTCCACTTTTGATTTAATTTGAAAGCCTGTTGAATGTTCGCTATCTACTAGTACACAATCGGTGTTGACCGACTCCTCTTGTAGCCGTTTCATAATAAACGTACCGAAAGGATCATTGCCGACTTTGCTCACCCACCCTGCGTGCAGACCGAGACGAGCGAGACCAATTGCTACATTTGTTTCTGCTCCGGCTAGCTCTTTTGTATAATGCTTAATCTCATACAGCGGTCCTGGTTGTTCTGCCATGAACATCGCCATTGCTTCTCCGAAGGTAATAACGTCTAATGAATTCATTGCACTTCCTCCTGTTCTGCTGCTTGCACCAATGAAATGAAGCGGGGGATTTGTTCCGGTTCATCGATTGGAAACTCTAAAGCTTTAAAAATCGAATGAGAAAACCCTTTCAAAATATCTTTCCACATTTCATTTGAATCGTTTGATATAGAGGTTGTTACTAGCTTTCCGCTATTTTTTATTACGTGTTTAATATGAATATAGCCTACAAAGGACCTTAGCTTTTTGATTGCTTCCTGGGGTCGTTCCTGTACATAAAGCCAGTTACCAATATCAAACGTCATGGAAACAGGAATTTCGTAAGCGTTATCAAAAAATGCGTGCAAAGATGCTATGTTGCCTCCATAACTGGTTTGATCGTTTTCCACAAATAGATGTAAAGTTGGAAATGCCTGCAATAGCTCCTGCAATTCCCCTATAGGTGATTGTGGTTGATAAAAACCAAGAGAAACTTTTACCCACTGAGCGCCAAGTGATACGGCTTCTTCAAGAATAGATTTTAATTCTTGTTTGTTTAACTCTCCACTTTCTTTCCACAGTTCGATTGGAGCCGAATATACTGTAAAAAGCGGATATCTTTTTAATTCTTCGGCAATAAGCTCAATCTCTTGATCTACTTTTTTCATTAACTCTCTTCGAATTTCCACTCCATGTACTTGCTGTTCATATATTTTCCCAATCATGGTGTGCTGAGAGCTTGTCGTTTCAAATGCATTTAAAGGAATAATGATATGATTCATAAATCGACCTACCTTTCTTATTATACTAGCTAACCACTTACTAAACCGGTTTAGTAAATCGATTTATCTAAATTATAAGACTATTGAAAGCGCTTTTCAAGCTTTTTTTATAAATTATAAAAAAAAGAAACAACACGGCGTTATGCCGTGTTGTTTCTTAGTGATTTTCTGTGCTTTTTACTAAATTGCGATCTTGTTGATAAATATCATAGATTAAGAAACTAAAACCATAGTACAAGACCATGATTACAACTGACTTTGTCATGATAAATAAAGCGCCTAGCCCGATACCAACTAACAGCGTCTGGACACTCAAACGGTCACGCTGAAAAGCTAGCTGTGATAGGAAATAACCAATACCAATTAAAATAGCCAACACCCATGTATTTTGAATGGCTAATACATAGTGACTATATAAATAAAAGCTAGGAAAATAGACGGTGCTTTCTACGAAGCTGGAAATACCGCTGTATGCAAGCCACCACTTTTGCTCTCTTTCTGTTTTAGGAACGGTTGCCTCAATTGACGTGGGCATCTCCTGTTCCACAAAAACCGTTTCTCCATGATCTTTCATCCATTGGATCATAATGGAAATAATAATAAAACCTGCAAAGATTAAAAGCAGCAGATATTCAATCCACGCTGGATACGGAGCCGTCCGGTGAATCGTATCTAGATATACTCCCTGCAATCCTAACATAGAAAGTGGAACCGCATGGTATACCATCACCGCAATATAAAATAGTAAAATTAGCACATAAAAAAAGAACTGTTCTTTGTAGTAGCGAATTTTTTTGCCTTCTGAAGCAATTCGCTTAACAGTCACGCTCTCCAAGTACGGACGAATAATGCTTATGATAATAATAAGACACGTAAATACAATCATATAGTTATGTAATCACCTTTTCAACTTCATTATGTAACATTTTTTTCCATCCGCGAGAACAGGTGGTTAACAGCCTCTGTCCTTTCTTATAGTACCAAAAAACTAAACTTTTTGACAATCCTGATTTATCAATTAGGAAGATGAAATAAGCATAGCTACATTGATACCGCTAATTGTGACCATAGGAGATCCCCCGCCTGGGTGAGTCGTTCCTCCTACAAAATATAAGTTTTTAACATCTTTTGAGACGTTGCTTGGACGAAGAAAACTATCCATTTTCCGATTTGAACTCACTCCATACAAAGCGCCTTTAAATGCACCAAAGGTTTGTTCAATTTCACATGGAGTAACAATTCGTTCATGTACAAGCGAGGGCTCAATATCTAAACCAAACTGAGAAAGCTTGCGATAGACAACCTCTCTGTAAGATTTCATTTTTTCTTGATTCGCTTCTTTTACAGCAGGGGCATTCACTAAAATAAATAAATTATCACCCGGAGCTACCGTGTTATCGGTATACGAAGAATTACAAACGTAAATGGTAGGGTCGGTTGGAAGCGTTTTTTGCTGAAATAGTTCATAGAATTCCTGCTTGTAATCCTGAGAAAAGTACACTTGATGATGAATCAGCTGAGAAAAGCGCTTTTTAACTGCTGCCATAATTACATAGGCTGATATGGAAGGCTCAAACTCAGCTGCTTTTTTGTTTTTAAAATGAGGTCTATCCTGCTCTTTTACGAGTGCCGGATAGGCTTTTAGCAAGTCCCCGTTTACAATAACGATATCCGCGTCTATCTTTTCTTCTCCATTCACTTCCACTCCGACAGCCCGCTTATTTTTTACTACTATTTCAGTCACGCTGCAGTTTGTGTACAGCTTTCCTCCAGCTTTTTGGAACACATGCCCCAGCCCTTTTGCAATTCTAGTATTTCCTCCTTTTACATAGTACACCCCGTCATTCATTTCTAAGTGTCCAATCAGTGAAAAGGTAGCGGGCGATGTATAAGGTGAAGATCCAATATAGGTTGCGTATCGATTAAATGCATTTCGAATGTTTTCATTTCGAAAAAAGCGCTGATGAAACGTATCTACTGTTTCAAACGGCCTTACTTGCAGCAGTGCTTTTAATAGAGAAGGGTTTGTGTAATCTTTCCATGACGAAAATGTCCGGTAGAAAAATTGACTTTTTGCAATGTCATATATTCTTTTTACTTCTTTTAAATAGGCCGGGTATTGTTTAGCAGCAAAGGGGTCGAGACGTTCAAGCTGCTCAATCATTTTTCGTTCGTCGATAGACATGGAAAATTGTGAACCGTCGGTGAAGAAATTATTTGTATGATTCGTTAGTTTAACAAGAGGCATATAGTCTTCTGCACGTTCGCCCGCTTGCTCAAATAACCACTGAAAAACTTCTGGCATTGTAATGGTATTAGGCCCGAAATCAAAAGAATATTCTCCTAGCTGCACAGGCATCATTTTTCCGCCTACGTGCTCGTTTTTTTCAACGATTGTGACATCGAACCCTTTTGTTTGAAGAAGAACTCCTGCAGCTAATCCGCCTAATCCTGCCCCGACAATTAGTACTTTTTTCATTGATAATGCCTTCCTTTCCATTCATATCCCTGCTTTTTTCGTTCACGCTTCATAGAATGGTTCATGAGCAGCATCAGCACAATTGCCGACGCCGGCATAGTAAGAAACAAAAGCCCTTTTTGCTGAGCCGACCGGTCAATTAAAAACCGCTGAAAAAGCATAATGCAAAAAGGAAGAATCCAAAGTATGTTGCCTGTGAATATTCCTGCTATAAACAAAGGAAGCGGCAGCACATAGTAACAGGTAAAAAAAACGCTCAGTATCCAAACTGCTTTAGCGGATCGGCCTAGACCAACAAAGATATTTTTAGCAAACCCATTCCATACTTCTTCAGTTGTTTCATACATATAACAGCTAACGTGAGACGTAATATTGGCTAAAATAACGCGCTGTTTCTTTTTCTTAAAAAGCTGAGCTAGATGCACATCTTCTACTAGTGAAGTTTTAACAGCTTCATGTCCTCCTGCGATCTCATAAGCTTCTTTTTTTATAAACATAAAAGCACCGTGAGCTGCTGAAGCTTTGCTCACCTTGTTACGGTTCGCTACCACAACCGGTAAATAGCTAAAAACAACCACATGCTGAAGCGGAACAACCAATGCTTCTAACCACGTTTTTACGGGAAAACGAGGAAATCCTGTTAAAAGAGCTGCTTTTGTCGCTTGTGCGGTGGCTAAAGTATGTTCTAGCGTGCGTTCTTTGAGCTGTACATCGGCATCTACAAACAATAAATAGTCTCCATTTGCAGCTTGTGACAGCTGGTGACAGGCATGAACTTTTCCTACCCACCCTTCTTTCAGCTCTTTTCCTTCTATGATGGTAAACCTTGAATCCCCGTGAATTTCTTTCCACAGCTGTGTTCGTGTTTCATCTGTGGACTGATCGTCTAGTATGACACATTCTAGATTGCTGTACGTTAATCCTTTAACAGAAGAAATGATTCGCTTTACATTTCGTTCTTCGTTTCGCATTGGAATCAAAATAGAAATGAGAGGCTGAGGTGTTTTTGAATTCAACTTGTATCTATTTAATTTAGGCATTGCTTGAATATTTACAATGGTTAGAAGCAGCATCAAAATAAATAAAAGCATGTAGTAAATCATTCTTTCACCTTCGCTTTCCACCACGTTAACCACTCGCTAAGCGTCTTTCGTCCTTTTAATAAAACCGTAAATTCCTCATCGTTTTCTTGAATGATGTTTTGTTTTTGATGATCGAGCTGAGCAGTGACTGCAGCGGCTAGCGTTTTGGTTATATCTTCTCTTGCATTGGCTAAGTCGTAAAAAACAGCTTGCCCTACCCAGATAAAAAGCTCAGGTCGCTGATCATGGCGAAACGTATAATAATATGTAATGGGAATAACTTCAACGTCAGATTGCTTTTTTAGAAGAAAAGCAGGTCCTTCAGAAAAAGCTAACGGTCTTTTCTCAAGATGCTCTTCTTTTCCTTGAGGAAAAACAAGCACCGCTTTTTTATCTTCTAACAGCCTACTGGCAAACCTTAACGATTCCACCGTATGCTTCGGAGACGCTGCATTTACTGAAAAAGCCCCAATTCGTTGAAAAAAAGGAAAATCCTTCATTCCTTGTTCAGACATCATAGCGTATAGATCTGTTTTCAATACCGCGTTATTTAAATAAAATGTCACTAAACCGTCCCACCAGCTGGAATGATTAGCAATTAATAACATTTTTTTATCTTTTGGGAGCTCTTCTATATGTAAATGAATACGATAAAACTGTTTTTTGAGCTGATATGTGACAAACAGTTGAAAAAAGCGCTCAAATATTGAGTTTTTCTTCGGATAAATCATAAGCGAGTCTCCTTTTTATACACAATATAAAGAATAAAAAAAGGAATCATCGTCAGCCATACCACAAGCCACAGGCCATTTACTAATGCTACAATTACAAACATCATGACGACTGCACTATACAAAAACACCATTCTTCTTTCCCATACCGGCTCTTCTTCTTTAGGAACCTTAGCTAAAAAGAAATATACGACCAGCTGAATGAAGAAAGACAGTAAAAACCAGCCGGAGAAATTGGATAAAGGAATATTATAATAAAAGCTGTCCCCTTCCCACACCCAATATTGTTTAACAACATAGGCAACGGGATCAATAGCCAAATCCATAATAACAGCAAATAGCGAACTAATGACCGCATAGGCAATTCCATGGACAATAAACGGCAGCTCCATGCGCTTCATAATTCCGAGAGCTAATATTCTGCTTGTGATTACGACCATAAACCAAGCCGATCCAATGGTCAGAGGAACTCCTAAGATTTTAGCGCCAAAATCTTTTTCATAATCGTAGGATCCAAACAAAAACCCATGTTTAACACCTAGACTTTCGACATAAATAGATGCGCCTGTCACAAATACGGCAACGACCAGTGCCCGCCTTACTCCATAGGCTTTAGCTAGATAAATAAGAGCAAGAAGACTGCTCAAGTGTAAAAAAACAGCATTTGCCCATTCTAACCATGAAGGCAGCAAATCAAATGAAAGCAAAACGACTCCGCATACGTACCAAATAAGAAAAAAACGATAAATACCATTTGTGATCATCGATTCACCTTCTCTCCAGCTTCTTTTTATCAAATTGCTATTATATAAGCTTGTACACATTCTCTCCATTTTCAATGTGCTCTTTTCTATGAGTAGAACACACTCTCTTAAGATTATGTGAAAATAGCCACTGTTAGTACGTTCCCTAAATAAGAGACTTTATTACTTATTTATAAACAAAAATAAAATAAACGTCCATTAAAATCTACGGATGTATAGATTGAAATGACGTTTATTTTTTCTTATGTATATACACTTCTAATAGCTTTTTGGCAATGAGTCCAATAACCAGTCCCGGTACAACAGACAGCATAGGGAGCCAAATTGGGCCTATAAAAACACCGTTGATGGTTGTCACTGAGGAATACATAATGCCTACTGTAACAAAATAAGCACAGGAGACAAAAGGAATAAATGTAAATCTCGATGCGCCGTTTTCTGCTTCTTTAACAGCATCCCAAATTGCAAAAAAATATAAACATGGATAAAACATTAACCACTGCATGTTCATTACCTCGAGGGATTGCTTTGTTTCCCCCAAAAAGCTTAAGCGAATGCCTTCATTAAAATTTGCGCCCATATTAATGAGAAATTCAAGTACAATAAACAAAATTCCTTTTATATGTTTTTTGTTTAGTAATTGTCCAAAGCCTGGCAACGCAATGCTCCATAAAAGAGCTTCTAGTCTAGTCACGTTCTATCCCAACATTTTGACGTATAAAAGAACTCCACAGCATGATATCAGTAGAAATTTTGTCCATAGTTATCAACCTCACAATAATTTACTTATAGTTTTTGTAAATGTAAAATTTTTATACTACATCTCCTTTAATATTTGTAACTTATTGTAAATTGATAAATGTTTTAGCTATTCAACCAGACATTTTCGTTTAGAATTTTCTGTTTATTAAAACAAAAGCGTGCGATATACTAGTTTTATACGTACGAAAGGATGAGAAAGCTGACATGGAAACAAGTTTTTTTTCAATTTTAATACTAGGATTTTTTTTAGGAATCAAGCATGCTCTAGAACCAGATCACATTATCGCTGTATCAACCATTGCTTCAAAAAGTAAAAAGCTGTGGCGCTCTTCGCTTGCAGGAGTATACTGGGGGATTGGTCATACGCTTACGCTGTTTATTTTTGGCATGATTTTAATAGTGTTAAAAAGCAGTATTTCTGAACGTATGAGCATGTCACTTGAATTTTTAGTGGGCATTATGCTCGTTTATCTCGGTTTTACGTCGTTTCTGTCTTACAAAAAACAAGTGCATACGCATCACGAAAAAACGTCTTACTTAAAGTCATTAGGCATTGGCTTTGTTCATGGACTGGCCGGAAGCGCAGCGATGGTTGTAGTAACGATGAGCACCGTTACTCACGTATGGCAAGGTGCACTGTACATTATCATTTTTGGAATCGGCACTTGTCTTGGCATGCTGTTATTTACGACGGTTATTGGAATTCCATTCGTTACAACTAAAAAGCAAGTGACGTTAAACCGCTGTTTGATGCAGGTAACAGGTGCTGTCAGCATTATATTTGGCCTCTATTATATGTATAATTTAGGTGTAAGCGACGGATTATTTAGTCTGTGGTTCTAACAGAGAATAAAACATAATGAAAATAATTCAATCTAAAGACGAATAAGTAGGATAAATGATCTGGACTGCTTGTTCCACAGCTGTTGATTTCTGTGCAAGATTTCGCTTTGTCCTCTAATCAACGGCTAGAACGAACTACATACGGGAAACCTACGTTCACCCTACCAATAAAAAATCCGAACGAATTTGATTCTCTATCAAGAGTTCAGCTCGTTCGGATTTTTCTTTAACTACTATACTTTTGTACAGGCACTTTAATACTTACGCAAAAGTGATACTTCAGCTTTTAATAACTCCTGCCGGAACAATCCGTATACTTTGACGATTATCTCTTCCACTTCTTGTGTACTAGCAGCTAGTATTCGAATAGCACATCCGGAAATCGGAAGTGCGGAAGCTCCTGCTTTACAGCCTGCCTCTTCGCACAGCTGATGTACTTTCGCTATAAATGCGTCGTCGGCGTTTGGATGAACAATAATAATTGATCCAAAATGAGTATACCCTTCCATTTTCATCATGCCGCGCAGATGGTTTTCTGGCTTCAAGTATAAGTGATCGTATACCTTCAGCTGCTTGTTTACATACAGTTTCAGCTTGGAACGCATAGAGGTATATTGAAACAGCTGCCCATCCGGCGACCACCCCGGGGTGATGCTGTCACACATAAACAAAGCAGCGTTTTCTGCCATATGAACCGTTATTTCTTGGACAAATGCAGCATTTTCATACAAAATAAGCGGGTCTGGTATATATTCCATGATGGATTGTTCTTCAAGGGTTATGCACGTTTCTTGTAAAACAGCTGCGTTCGGTGTTTTGTACACCTTTGTCGCAGATTGAGTAGTAGCAGTCAGCTGAGCATTTTTCTCGACCGTTATCATCGTTTTGTATTTGTCTCCGCTCACGTATCCCCCGCCTACGTGAAGCATATAAACAAAAGGTGATTCAGGAGTCATGTAAATAGGTCTGGCAACTTTGAAAGCCCCGTAATGATAAGTATCTTTAATAACCGTTCGCTCACTGTTTCTTTCTGCACGAAGCTCTAAATAACCCGTGTAGCTCATGATTCAAGGCCGATTAAAAAGGCCTCTTTTTTGATCCATTCTATCACTTGATTGAGCCCTTTATCTTCTTTTAAATTGGTGAAAACAAAAGGCTTGTGCCCTCTCGCTTGGATTGTATCTTTTTCCATTACTTCTAAACTGGCTCCTACATATGGGGCTAAATCTGTTTTGTTGATAATGAATAAATCAGATTTAATCATTCCTTGACCGCCTTTACGCGGGATTTTTTCTCCTTGTGCTACATCGATGATATAAATTGAAAAATCAACGAGCTCTGGGCTAAACGTTGCGGCTAAATTATCTCCTCCGCTTTCTACAAAAATAAGTTCAACATCGGGGTGACGTTCCACTAACTCATCAATTGCAGCAAAGTTCATGGATGCATCTTCTCGAATAGCTGTATGAGGACATCCTCCTGTTTCTACTCCTACGATACGATTTTCTGGCAAAATACTGTTTTTTACTAGAAACTGTGCATCTTCTTTTGTATAAATATCGTTTGTAATGACTGCCATACTGAGCTGCCCTTCTAGCGCACGCGTTAATCGTTCTACTAACATTGTTTTTCCTGCACCAACAGGTCCACCAATTCCAATTTTAATTGCATCCATTTTTTATGCCTTCATCATTCGAAGGCCTTCCCTCCTTTTTTATGACATGAACAATCGAACATGCAGTTGTTCATGCTGCATTTGAGCAATTTCTAACCCTGGTGTCACGGCACCAAATTCCTCTTGATCTGCTTGCAAAATATGCTGAAGCGCTTGCTGCAGCAGCGGCTGAAAAAGAACGAGCGTTTTTTGCCCATCGGTTTGGCCGATTGGTATGCCGCGAACAGCATTTTGAATTAATGAAGAGATGCTAGCGTACAAATGACTTAAAATTGCCTCTTCTTTTGTAATGTTTAATTGCAGGCTGGCTAATGCAAATACAACAGCAGGATGTCCGTACGCCTTCTTTGCTTTTACTTCACTCATATACTTTTCTAAATAAGAGCCTTGAAATAACTCTAAGCAAAGCTTTAACATGCGCTGGCCCACCCGTCTTGTCCCTTCTCTTGTTTCTTTTGACAAAGCAAGAGCGTATAGTTCATGATCAATTCTCATAATTTCGTTAAACTGGTCACGAACAGCATACTCATAAGCCAGTCTGCATGCTAAGCCGTCCGTATACGTCAGCTGAACATCAAGGTATGTACGAAGCGCTTCTTGAAAGGTTTCTGTGTCGCAAATTTGATTTCGCTGAATATACGTTTCAAAACCAAACGAATGCGAAAATGCACCCGATGGGAAATTTGAATCACATAGTTGAATCAGCGAAAGCAATGAATTAGTCATGACTATGTCCGATATGCTTAAAAGCTTGTTTTACTTTTCTTTTTTCGCGCTTATAGGGAATGTTGAGCTGCTGAAGCAATTCTTCGACTAAATAATCGTACTGTACAAGCATGTCTCCACCTTCAAACTGCGCCGGCAAATGGCGGTTCCCAAGCTGATGAGCAATTTCTCCCATCTGCTGAATATCAATCGGCTGAATGGTCAAAATATCGTCTGCCAGAACTTGCACAACAATCATATTGCTTTCATCCATAAATAGTACATCGCCATCAACTAACTCGCGGTTTTCTTTCAGACGAATTCCGAGTTCCTTACCGTGATCTGTTACAACGCGCTGAACGCGTTTTACTAAGTGATCACTTTCGATATATACCTTTTCTATATGTGGAGCTCGTTTTTCTAATGTTGCTATATTTCCGATAATTTTTTCGATTACCATTTTTTCACCTCAAAATAAAAAGTATCGCTGCGCCATAGGCACAACTTCTGCCGCTTCACATGTAATCATTTGTCCATCTATTTTTACTTCGTACGTTTGGGGATCAACTTCAATCTTAGGCATTTCTCCATTTAACTTCATATCTGTTTTTTTTAACTGACGAATATCTTTTACTGGTTTAAGCAGCTTTTGTAACCCTAGTTTTTCGCCCACTTTGTTCTCATACGCTGCTTTTGACACAAACGTAACGGAGGTTTTAGCTCTTGCTTTTCCATAAGAAGCAAACATCGGACGATATAAGACCGGCTGTGGGGTTGGAATTGAAGCGTTAGGGTCTCCCATTAAGCTGTGAGCAATTAAACCGCCTTTTACAATCAAGTCAGGCTTTATTCCAAAAAACGCTGGCTCCCATAGGACTAAGTCAGCTATTTTCCCTGTTTCTACCGATCCTACGTATTCGGAAATTCCATGAGCGATAGCTGGATTAATCGTATATTTAGCTACATAGCGTTTGACACGTGCGTTATCGCCGACTTCGCTGTCACCATCAATTTTTCCTCGCTGCTTTTTCATCTTATCAGCTGTTTGCCACGTTCGTGTAATCACTTCTCCTACACGTCCCATTGCTTGAGAATCTGAAGAAATCATACTGAATACACCTAAATCGTGTAAAATATCTTCAGCTGCAATCGTTTCTTTGCGAATGCGGGAATCAGCAAAAGCGATGTCTTCTGGTACAGCAGGATCAAGATGATGACATACCATGAGCATATCTAAATGCTCTTCAAGCGTGTTGACCGTATAGGGTCTTGTTGGATTAGTTGATGACGGAAGCACGTTTGGAAAGCTTGCCATTTCCATAATATCAGGTGCATGCCCGCCTCCAGCTCCTTCAGTATGGTAGGTATGAATGACTCGATCACCAATTGCTGCAATCGTATCTTCAACAAAGCCGCCTTCATTTAAAGTATCTGTATGAATCGCAATTTGAACATCGTACTCGTCTGCTACTTGCAGGCTTGTGTCGATGGCAGATGCCGTGGTTCCCCAGTCTTCGTGAAGCTTTAGTCCAATTGCTCCTGCTTTAATTTGTTCAATTAAAGGCTCTTTCGCACTTGCATTTCCTTTTCCTAAAAAGCCAATATTCATCGGAAATGCTTCAGCGGCTTCAAGCATTCGTTCGATATGCCACGCTCCGGGTGTACAAGTGGTAGCCTTTGTTCCTGTAGCAGGTCCTGTTCCTCCTCCAATCATCGTTGTCACGCCAGAGGCAAGGGCGGTTTCAATTTGCTGCGGACAAATGAAATGAATATGCGCATCAATACCGCCGGCGGTTACAATTTTCCCTTCAGCTGCAATTACTTCCGTACTCGCACCAATGATGATGTCTACTTCATCCATCAACAGCGGATTACCCGCTTTTCCAATAGTTTGAATGAGTCCATCTTTTATTCCAATATTTGCTTTATATATGCCTGTATAATCAACGATAATGGCATTTGTCAACACTAAGTCCGCTGCTTCACTTCGCGTTGCAAGAGGGTGCTGCCCCATTCCGTCACGAATCACTTTTCCTCCGCCAAACTTCACTTCATCTCCGTAGGTTGTGAAATCTTTTTCAATTTCAATAAATAGCTCTGTGTCTGCTAAACGAACAGCATCTCCAACGGTTGGTCCAAACATATCTGCATACTGACGTCGCGACATTTGAAAACTCATCTTATGCATCTTCCTTTCTATCAGAAAGCGATCTGTTTGTTTTATTGTTCAGACCGTAAATTTCTCTTGTTCCGGAAAAAGCAACCAGCTCTACTTCTTTTGCATCACCTGGCTCAAAGCGAACGGCTGTACCGGCTGGAATATTTAAATGATAGCCAAGCGCAGCTTCGCGGGGGAATTCGAGCGCGGCATTCACTTCAAAAAAATGAAAATGTGAACCTACTTGAACGGGGCGGTCGCCTCTATTGATTACAGTCACGCTAATCGATTGCTTTCTGTTATTACATGTGATGGGTTCTTTTTTTAAGACGTATTCCCCTGGAATCATATTTTTCCCTCCTCTTAACGAATTGGATCGTGAACAGTGACGAGCTTGGTTCCGTCTGGAAAGGTAGCTTCTACTTGAATATCATGAATCATTTCAGGAATACCTTCCATTACATCTTCTCGTTTTAAAATCTTGGTACCTTCTCGCATTAGCTGTGCTACCGTCTTGCCATCGCGAGCTCCTTCCATAATTTCATATGTAATGATCGCTACTGCCTCGGGATAGTTAAGTTTTAATCCTCTTGTCTGACGGCGTCTTGCTAAGTCTGCAGCTACGACAATCATTAATTTTTCTTGTTCTCTCGACGTAAGTTTCAATGAAAGCTTCCTTTCTGCTAATCTATTTTCTTGTTAACATCAAATGTGATATTTTCTAACACAAATACACAACTAATTATATTAAATTTTCTGATAAAAAACAAAGGATTTATATCTTTCGATAAAAAAAGATGAGCATATTTGCTCACCTTTTACTCTTCTGAAATCACTTGTGTTTTCCATTTCTGCAGGTGTTTCCAACCTAGACCTTCAGCTAGCTGACGTTTTGCATAGTCTACTCCTTCTTCAATAGAAGTTTCATAGCCAAATAAATAATAGCGCAAGCCGGCGTTTAATACTACTTGATTATAGACATAAGTCAGTTCGGAAGAAGATTCACCCTCCAAAATGCGCGTCACATATGCCGCTTGTTTTTCAACACTTATTTTCTTTTCAAAGTGTTCTTCTTCCACAAACAGTCCGTATTCTTTTGGATTGACAATAAACGACTCCATCTCTCCTTCTGAGATAGTAAAAACAAAGCTGCTTCTATGTACAGGTACATCTTCAGATCCTTCTATACCTTGCACCACGTATACATGTTTAAACGGGAGCGAAGCAAAAATGGGCACAATTTTGTTAATGGCCGTGCGGTGAAAAGCGCCCATCATTAAAGAAGAAGCATTTGATAAATTTAATAGTTTTTCAACCGTATTAATTAGTGTTCTTACGCCAATTTCATGACGAATTTGTTTGATGCGACTAAGAGGATAAGAGATTGTTTCAGCATTTACAAAGCCAATTTTTAATGTTTCAAACGTATGACCGATGTCTTCAATCGTTTGAGCTTGAGGGATCTGTAATGAATGAAGTACATCTTCAATCGTTGTTCCAAACTTTGGAGGAAGCGCTTCTGTACAGTGTAAAAAAGCTGGCACACCTCTTTCAGCTAATAAAATCGATACAGGAATGGTCGCAAAAAATGAATTTCTCCCTGCATAAGGGCTTGCAAAATCAATTGATTTATCTTTTAACGGCTGAGACAGCGGTATCTCTTTTGTTTTTTCGCGAAAAGCATGAACGAATCCCAATAGTTCATCTGCATTTTCGGTTTTAATACGTTCCGCAATAAAAAAAGCAGCGACCTGAGCATCCGTAGCTTGTCCAGAAGCGATTAAGCGAGCTGCTTCTTTTGCTTGTTCATACGTTAAGTCAGTTGATCCTCTTTTTCCGCGCGCTATTTCTTTGATAAATTGTTGCATATCGTACACTTCCTTTTTAACTGAATATTTGTACATTGTATCACATATTTCCTTTGCTCCTTAGATTATCTTCTATCAGGTACGCAAACTGCTAAAAAATATGAAATTAAAGGAAAAGTACTAGTTCTTTTATAACCTAATATAGTATAATCTATCTGCTATACTATTATTTGGATATTTGGGGGACTTTACAAATGAAAAAAGAGAAACTACTTGTACCATTTATAGCAGCATCCGTTTTAGTAGGAGCATCGGTGACAACGCCTGTTTTTAGCCACTCTGCTTATGCTGCTTCTTCTGTGAGCGTTTATCAAAAAGACGTTAATTCGCTAGCAGATTATTACGCACCATTTTATAAAACCGTAGAAAAAAAGCTAAAAGAAATTGAAGGAATAAAAGATGACGAAAAAGCGTTAGCGGCATATGATCAGCTTGCGGATCAAATTGACCAGTTTCTAACAAAGACTGATAAAAATTACGCGATGAATCATCTTAATTCAGAAGCTGATCAGCTTCAAGGGTATTTATATGACAGCTTAATTGCTCTTTACAATTACATTGTAGATCTTGAAGACTATGCGTATGGAGATGTAAGTGACGCGGAATTTAATAAGATCTCTGCAAATTTTGAAAAAGAAATCAACGCATACAATACGCAATTTCAGCAAAAAGCGAAGAGCTATAAAACGAAGCGAAAAGTAACGTTTAGCGCAAATATGAGTTATTTGCTTGATGAAGATATTCAACCTTCACCAACAGCTCCATCTACACCGGCTGATAACAATGGCACCTACACGGTGAAAAAGGGAGACACGCTGACAGCAGTCGCTAAAAAGTACGGCATGACGGTAGCTGAATTAAAAAAATTAAACAATTTAAAAACAGATGCGCTAAAAGTTGGACAAGTGCTGAAAGTGAAAAGTACAAGCGCACCTGCGCCGGCTCCAGCACCCCAAACTTCTGTTAGTGCAAAACAGCAGCAAATCGTATCGTATGCCAAAACGCTAATTGGAAAGCCATATAAATATGGAGGCACGACACCAAAAGGTTTTGATGTATCAGGGTACACACAGTATGTATATAAAAACGCGGGTTCAACTATTTCTATCCCCCGTACAGTAGCAGATCAGTATAAAAGCGGAACGGACGTAAAGCAAAACAGTCTGCAGGCTGGAGATTTAGTTTTCTTTAAAAACGGCAAATCCGTTTCAGTCGTAGGAATTTACCTAGACAAACAAGAATTCATTTATGTCAGCAGCAAAGGCGTTAAAACACAATCACTTTCAACAGCGTACTGGAAAAACAGCTATGCGGGCGCAAAGCGTATTATAAAGTAAAAAGAGGTGCCATAAGGCACCTCTTTTGTTTTACTAGCTATGTATTTCTATACTAGACTAGCAATTTTATAAAAAACTTCTTAGTTCATAACCGTGATTTTAACAGATTTTCTTCCGAACTGTTGAGCATCACCTTCAGAAGGAACGAATACATCAATTCGATTGCCTTTAATTGCTCCACCTGTATCGGCAGCTACAGCTTCACCATAGCCTTCTACATAAACTTTCGAACCTAACGGAATAACACTAGGGTCAACAGCGATTACTTTTTGGTTTGGATTTGCTTTTAAATCCACTCCTGTAGCAGTTGTACCGCTACATCCAGCACAATTAGCCGTATAGGCAGTTGCTTCAACTGTCATTGATTTGCCGCTGGCTTGTTGTGACGATTCAGCAGGTTGTTGTTGTTCTTTTTGAGCTTGTTCAGCTTGAGCTTGCTGCTGCTCTTTTTGAGCCTGTTCAGCTTGAGCTTGCTGCTGCTCTTTTTGAGCCTGTTCAGCTTGAGCTTGCTGCTGTTCTTTTTGAGCCTGTTCAGCTTGAGCTTGCTGCTGTTCTTTTTGAGCCTGTTCAGCTTGAGCTTGCTGCTGTTCTTCTTGAGCCTGTTCAGCTTGAGCTTGCTGCTGTTCTTCTTGAGTTTGTTCAGCCGGCGCTTGAGCTTGCTGAGCTTCTGGAGCAGCTTGGGCTACTGAAGGACTTGATTGCTGAGCTTGGCCGTTTGGAGACTGAATTTTTAGTTGTTCGCCAGGATAAATTAAATCTGACTTCAGTCCGTTCCATTCTTTAATTTGATCTACCGTCACGCCGTATTGCTGACTGATGGACCATAATGTATTTCCTTGCTGAACTTTGTGCGTCATTTCTTTTATAGTAGCTACGTTTAATTCTTGATTTGGATAAATAATATTAGATGTTAAGTTATTTGCATCTTTTAGCTCGTCTACGCTCACGCTGTGCTTTTGAGCGACTTTCCATAACGTATCACCTTTTTCTACGTGATACGTTCCGCTTGTAGAAGCAGAAGCTGCACCTACAAATCCCGCTGAAAGGATTGCTGTTGTTCCTAGAGTAAATATAAATTTTTTCATTACGAATACCTCCTTATTTACTCAATGATTGAATGATATCATCCTCACATTTCACAGCCGTTACAGAGCCATGCTACTTTTATTACAAAACTTAACAAAAAGGAACGTTTAAACGTAATATTTCTGATAATTTGGCTATATGATGAAACGTTTCTACTTTTTACTGCTTTTTATTGTTGTTTTAACCAAAATAGTTAAATTTCTCTATCATTGCTGGCTATGCCTCTTCTTTTTTATTGACCATTTAACGGGTATATTAAGTTTTTTTCGTAACAAAAAAGAGGTTGGAAATGAATCCAGTCAACTGCTAGAAGGAACTACATAAATGAAACCTATGTTCACCATAACAAAAAAAGCGAACCGCTCATCAAAGATTCTGATGAGCGGTTCGCTTTTCAATTCGGCTAAACTACTTTTGTCCCAGCCTTTTTATTTCTTATTAAATCCTTGCTTTTCAACAAATTCTTTCATGTACATACGCTTAGGATTGGAAAGCATTTCAGCCATTTGACCAGTCCATGTGTCTTGACGTTTGCCATTTGTTCGTTCGTTGTAATAAGCAGAAATTTCTTCGTTATACGTCGTTAATTCTTTTTTCGTCTGCTCATGGTTTGGCTCATATGTTTCTTCATGATACACATGTTTAAATGGTAAGCGCGGCTTTTTATCCGTCATACCCGCTGGATGTCCAACCGTTAGACCAAATAACGGGATTACATGATGAGGCAGTTTTAACAATTTGCTTACTTCTTCTAATTCGTTACGCAAACCGCCAATATAACAAGCTCCAAGTCCCATTGATTCAGCAGCAAGCGTTGCATTTTGCGCAGCAAGGGCAACGTCAATAATAGCTACCATGAACTGCTCTGTGCTTTCGAGCGCTGTCGATAAATCTTTTTTCTCCATTTCTGCAATGACATCATGACGATGAAAGTCAGCGCAAAATACAAAGAAGTGTCCATTTGTTTCTACGTAAGGCTGATTTCCTGCTAATTGGGCAAGCTTTCGCTTCGTTTCTTTATCTTTTACTCCAATAATGGAGTACGCTTGAATATAGCTTGATGTGGAAGCTGCCTGTGCGCTTTCTACAATCGTCTGAATTTGCTCTTCCGACAATGGTTTGTCTTCATATTTGCGAATAGAACGATGATTTAAAATCGTTTCAATAACTGAGTTCATATTATAATCTCCTTTTACTTCATTTAACCTTCTACAGATGTTATATCTACAGTTAGTTTATCGAATGTAAAAAGAAATAACCAATGTTCTGCTTAAAATTGATTTTGACTTGTCTCATATCGATACAGCTTAAAGTGATCTGCAAGCACGCGATCTACTTTTACTTCTAAGCTGTCTACATATTCGTCCATTCGTTTTATCAACCGGTTTCGTTTCACATCATTTTCTAAAATGTTCTTAAGCTGCTGTTCAAAGGCTTCAGCATCATTAAGCGGTATCAGCAGCTCTTTTTCTTTTAGATATTCAATGTTAATTTGTTCTTGACCGGGAAGAGATGAATGAATAAAAATAGGTAGTCTCTTATGAAGGGCTTCGCTAATTGTAACGCCTCCTGCTTTTGTGACAATGGCATCTGCTCCTTCATATAAATCATTCATTTTCTCTCTTGATTTTACATACGGGACCGCTTTAACTTTCGGGTGGTTTAGTTTCACTAGTTCTTGATACAACTTTTTATTTTTTCCACACAGCACATAATACATATACGTACAGTTTTGCGGAAGCTGCTGAAGCATTTTGCGTACATTCCCAAGGCCCGAATTTCCGCCGGCAATCAGGATATGCTTCTGTGGCATGAGATGGTCAATCCGTCTTTTTAAAAACGCTTTATGAACGGGAATGCCCGTTACATAAATAGAAGACTCTTTTACACCGTGAACGTTTTGTAGAAATGCTTTCGTATCCTGATCAGGCACGCAGTGAAGCTCGATTCCATTTTTCCCCCATACGTCGCTTACTAAGAAGTCGGTGTATACGTTTATAATAGGAAGATCAATGATTCCTTTTTCTTTTAAGCCGCTTAATACACAGGAAGGAAAGCTGTGTGTGCAAACAATGACGTCGGGCTGCTCTGCATCAATTAATTTCTTCATATGATATTCGATAATCGGCCACTTTTTCACGACAAAATCATCCATCGTATGGTCGTTTTTTTTGTATACATGCCCGTAATAAAATTTTTCAAACTGCTTTGGAAAAACAGAAATCCATTTCATGTATATCGATGAAATCATTTGTTCAAGCGGTTTGCTCCAATAGCTTAAACAATCAATTTTTTGACAAATAACGTGAGAAAAACGTTCCATGATGGCATCCATAACGGCGTCTGCTACTTGGTGATGACCAGATGGCATCTGAAAAAGCGGCAAGAACAGAACCTTCCTCATTGACCATCCCTCCTCTCAAGACGTTTTCGGTTTCTTTTTCTTTTTATAAGTAAATAAATAACAAAAAAAGCTACAGCTCCCATAATGATATACGAAATATGAATCCGGTCTCCTACATAGTAACCTAGAACGAGAAAAGAAAGGACCCATACTAGACTGCCTACCACCGATAACAGCAAATAAAGCAAAAACGGATAGCGACTTATTCCTGCCATATATGGGCTAATTTGACGTAAGCCTGGAATATATAAACCAAATAAAATGGTCCATATCCCATATTTATGGTAGCTGCCGCTTGCCGCTTCAATTTTCTCTTTGGTTAACCCTACGTATTTTCCGTATTTATCAAAAAATGGGGTTCCTGCATACCTTCCTAGCCCGTAAGCAGTAAGCATTCCAGTTATAACACCTAAAAAAGCAAAAAGAGATGATTCGTATAAGTTCAGCTGATGTTTGGCAATAAACATGCCTAATAATATTAAAAATGATTCTTCAGGCGCTGGAATTCCAACGATCCCACAAAAAAGTACAAGTAAAATAACAATATAACCATAGGAATGTATATACTGAGAAATAATTGTTAAGTCCACTGCTCGCTCCTCTATTTACGATTGATTCATCAATTGCTGCATGGTTATACTTTCATACCCTTGCTGTTTTAAGTAAGGTAAAAATTCTTCTAACGCCGCAATCGTCATTTCAGGTGCTTTTTCATCTGCTCCCGGGGTATCTCCATTATCGTGTAAAACAAAAATGGCTCCATCTTCTACTTTACGCATTAGTTTTTGAACTAATGCCGTTTTCGTTGTTTTTAGTGTCCAATCCTGAAAGATTCCTGTCCAAATCACGAGGTGATATGGCTTGGCCATTAATAAACTGCTCATATTTAAATGTCCCCACGGCGGACGATAAAAAAGCGGCTTTTGATTTGTTACTTTCTCTATAACCTGTGCACATTGATGAATGTGTCTTTTTAATTGCCAAGGTGTTTGCGTCCATGCACTCACGTGACGATGATGATGTATAGCTACTTCATGTCCTTCATCAATCATCCTGTTTAAAATAGACGGGTGTTTTTCCCCTAGTTCTCCCACAATAAAAAAAGTAGCTTTCATTTCATGCAGTTTGAACAAGTCCAAAATTTTTGGCGTATAAACAGGATGAGGCCCATCGTCAAATGTTATAGCTATTTTATGCTTTTTTGCCCCTTTTATTATGACTGATGAATGATAGCGACGGTAAAGGGTTTGCGAAATAATGGTATATACACATATAACCATTAGAACGAAAAGTAAAACAATAAAAAAACGAGTCATATGCTTTTAACCATCCTTTTGAATTTAAATCCTGCATTTATTATAACGGTTTACTCAGACTTTGGTTTCATTTTTTTGTGATAGAACCCAGGAATTTTAAAATAATTTGATACTTTACATAAAAATAGCTGTTCTGCAAGGATATACCGGAAATAAAATGATATCATAAAATTTCCCTTCATTCAGTAAAAAAAGTACTTTTTACCATTTATATCTATCTTTTGTATGATAACTGTCCTTGTTTTTTGAAAATAAAAAAACTTCCCGCACGAGTGCGGAAAGTTTTGAAATTAAAATTTTGACCGATACCATTTTTCAGCTGCTTCAATTTCTGTTCGTGTTAACTGATGTCCAAATGATTCCCAATGGACCTGTACGTCCGCTCCGGCTTTTTCTAAAAGAGCAGAAAGTTCTTCCGTTTCTGATGCTGGGCAAATAGGATCGTTTGTACCTGCGCCGATAAAGATAGAGGCGTCGGTCTTAGGCACTTCAATTCCTCTTCTTGGAACCATCGGATGAAGAAGAGCCGCCCCTTTTAAAGAATTCTCATAATGAAACAGCAAACTTCCTGCAATATTGGCACCATTTGAGTAGCCTACAGCTACGATATTGTGTCGGTCGAATGAATATGTTTCAGCCGCTTCATCTAAAAATTGATGAAGTTCTTTTGTACGTTCAATTAAATCTTCTATATCAAATATTCCTTCTTGTAAACGTCTAAAGAAACGGGGCATTCCGTTTTCTAGTACATTTCCTCTTACAGATAATACGGAGCAAGAGGAATCAATCATATCTGCAACAGGGAGCAGATCTTGTTCTGTACCTCCTGTACCATGCAACAGCAATAAAGTCGGTTTCGTCTCGTCCGTTCCTTTTTTAAAAATATGTTTCACGTATATCCACTCCTTTTAAATATCTCGAATTAAAGATAATTTTATTATAAGAACTTTCGAAGCATTTGTAAAGGAACTACTGTCAAAGAAATACCTGTATGTTTTGCTGGCAGTATCACATAATACTGAATAACTTCATATGGCCATTGCTCATATGCAGCTAGGTATTTAATTCGTTTGACTTACAGCGGGTAAAGAAATATTCCACTTTTATCTAAGTGCTCCCGTCAAAAGGTGGATAATAATTAAAACTCGCCCGTCCTCCTTCGTATAAAAAGTGCCCTAGTCTGATAAATTAGTTAATTTTTGCTTTATTTCGTTACTTTCAACAGATATCAGCATTTATACCCGAGCGTACTAAATCGTATTTCTTATACGTGTTATAACAACTTTTTTCTATGAGAAACAGAACGTAAAATACCCCCTTGGTTTTTCATAAAGGGGAACAAAGCCCCGAATGGTGCTTTATACGACTTTATTTGACAAACACAAATTTATGGGTAAACTAAGTTCAGATGATTGTATTTCACTTTGTTTCAGTTTAATAAAAAAACGAAGCATCTGCGAGTAAGCAAAAAATAACTGCGTAAAGAGCTATTTATGTCAATCGTCTTATACCCTAAAAACTTACCTGCACTTGAATAATAGCCTTTATTAAACTTAGCGCGTCAGCTTGTAAACGTTAATACTTTATCACCCATCTCTTTGTTAAAAGATTGAATGGGTCAACAAACTTCAGCATTCTTTACATAACGACCTTGTAAAGACGAAGAATGTAGCTATGTGTGAACATGGAATTATTACTTAGTGGAGTGAACCAACATGAGGAAATTTATTTTAGCCTTTTTAGTCGTTGTTTTAATTGTAATGCTAGGAGTTACCTATGTATTAAAGCAATTTCAGCAAACGGCTGATTTATCTTACTCGAAACTGCAGTCGGTTCAAAGTACGGTAGTCTATGACAAAAATGACCGTAAGATTGACGAATTGTATAAAACTGTTCCCCGTCAAAATGTTTCGAGCAATGAAATTCCCGATTATGTAAAAATGGCGTTTGTTGCAACGGAAGACCGTCGCTTTTACAAGCATTTTGGGATTGATTTACAAGGTATTGGCCGCGCCCTTTTTAAGAACATTGTAACAATGAGTAAAGCTGAAGGCGCAAGTACCATTACACAGCAGTTAGCAAGAAATCTTTACTTATCTAGTGATAAGACCATTAAACGTAAAGTAGATGAAATGTTTCTATCACTAGGCTTAGAAAGACAATTTACAAAAGATCAAATTTTGGAATTATATTTAAATCAAATTTATTTCGGAAGCGGTGTATACGGTATTGGTGCAGCTTCTCAGATTTATTTTAATAAGCCTGTATCAGATTTAACCGTAGGCGAAGCTGCGCTTTTAGCAGGACTCCCAAAAGCGCCGAGTACGTATTCACCAAGCAATAGTACAGAAAAAGCAACAGCCCGACGAAACGTTGTATTGAAACTGATGCATGACCAAAACGTTATTAGCGATACTCAGTATCAGCAAGCGTTAAATGAACGTGTAGTCGAGCCTAGTATTCCGGTTAAAAAACCGAACTCAAATCAAGCATTTATTGATTATGTAATTAAAGAAGCTGCTCAACAATATGGCGTATCTGCTGATGACCTTTATAAGGGTGGTTATGCCATCTATACAGATTTAGATCCTAATTTACAGGAATCGATTAATAACTCTGTAGCAAATCATACGTTCCGAGATGATGCCATCAACAGTAAAGTAGAGGTTGGGATTTCAGCTGTCAACCCTAAAACAGGTGGGATTTCAGCGATGTATGGAGGACGCAGCTATGAGCGAAACGGCTTAAACCGTGCTACAAGCGGCTATCAGCTTGGTTCAGCTATTAAGCCTTTAGCCGTATATGGTCCAGCCTTAGAAACTGGAGATTATACACCAACTTCACTCTTAAGTGACGAACGACAAGACTTTGGCGGTGGATATAGCCCTAAAAACGCAGAAGGTGAATATCAAAAGCATGTGACAATGCGTGAAGCACTTACTCGTTCACTTAACGTTCCAGCTGTTTGGCTTTTAAAACAAATTGGTATTGATACAAGCGCAAAATTCATGGAAAAAGCTGGACTTCCTCTTGAAGATGACGATAAGTCAAAATTAGGGCTTGCTCTTGGAGGAACGACGACAACGTTCTCTCCCCTTCAGTTAGCACAAGGATATACAACCTTCGCTAACAAAGGCGTCATGACTAAGCCGTACGCAATTCGAAAAATTGAGATGCGCGACGGTGAAGTGAAAAAGCCAGACATTCAGACAGAGCGAGTAATGAGTGAAGAAAATGCGGATACAATGACATCCATGCTGCAAGACGTAATTGAAAAAAGCTATGGAACAGGTGTTAACGCTCGTTCTTCACGAGATGCTGCAGGTAAAACCGGTACAACCAACGACGTCAAAGATGCTTGGTTTGTCGGGTATACCGATGATGCAGTCGTTTCTATCCACGCTGGCTTTGATAATGCTAATTCTACGCAAACAACGAAATACTTATCAGGCGGCGGCGGACAAGACCCTGCTACACTGTTTAGCTCAATTATGAATAACTGGTAACCAAAAAACCTCCAACTTCACTGTTGGAGGTTTTTTTTAAGATAAATGCGTTTTATGCTTAAGTGAAAAAAAGGAAACGTTAATGACTTTGCAAATCGTTACATAATGCAGAACGGTCAAAACAACCACGCCACAGTTCATCCCGATAATAATTCCCTGCATGCCAATATTTGTTTGTGATCCTAAGAAAAACATCAGGGAAAAAGAGACAATATGAGACCAAATCGTATGATAAAAAGCATCTTTTACATAGCCGAGTCCAATTAAATAAGCTTGAAGCGGGACGGCAAAGAAGTGAAAAAGAAAATACGGCCATAAAGCCTTTAGATAGTACACGGCTTCTGTAGAATGAAAAAACAAGTTAGTAAGCGGCTCAGCAAAGAAATACATCGCCACTATAGACGGAATCCCATATAAAAATGTCATTTGCATACTTTGAGTCAAAAGTCTTTGAAGCTGTTCTTCCTGATTTTTCGCATGAGCTTCAGATACAGCAGGTATGAGTGCTACTAAAAGAGAGTGAGCAAAGAAAGCCGGAAAAAAGCCGATCGACATCGCTACCCCTGTTAGCATACCAAAATGCTGCGTTGCCCCGGTTAACGTCATGCCCGATAAAACGAGCGCGTGTTTGATTAAAAACGGCTGAATAGCATTACATACCGCATTAAATAAACGCAGTCCCGTGGTCGGAAGTGAGACGCCTAACAGCTTTTTCCGAATCTCACTTGGAGAAAGCAGAGGCCTGTGCCCTCTTGATAAAACACTTAACTGAGTAACATACGTGATAAAAAAATAAAGCAAAATAACAGCTTCGGTTCCAATCAGTGTACAAATCGCAATAAACAGAGACATTTTAACATCTGTGAAAGCGAACATTTGAAAAACAACAAATAAAATAGTTAGCTGAAAGGCTTTGCGAATAAAATTAGACACAGCGATGGTCGTCATATTATTTTTACCCGTAAAATATCCACGAAGCACCGCTGAAAATGAAACAACCGGAATGAAACATAGTACAACCCATTTCAAGTAAGGATGATAGTGACTGAAAAATGGAAAGGCTGCTAATACGGCCAGTGTAATAAAAAAGATCCCCAAGCTCACAGCAGTCGCAAAAATGGTGGCATGCTTCATCATATGCTGATGTTCTTTGCGATGATGTTCAGCAAGAAATTTAGAAATAGAAATAGGCAGTTCTAAGTTGGCTACGGTGGCAATAAGAAAAATGATAGGAAGAACAGTCATGTACATGCCCATGCCTTCCCTTCCTAATTCTCTAGCAAGTACCATATTTACAAGAAATTCAATTAACTCTCCTGCAAAGGCAGCACCTGCTAGAATAAACGTTCCTTTTAAAAAAGTGTTCATCTCGTTATCTCCTCTATCTCCCGTCCTTTTTCATCACTACCTCTTCTCTCTATGTATATGACAAGCCCAATACGAATTATTTGTCTAATTGTATTTTTTCGGTGTACAAGTTCTTGTATAATGTTCAACCTATGTGAAAAAAAACCGTTATATACCTTTTTTACATAGGAAATTCATTCATTTCTTATCTTTTGGCTCTTGAAACTTACATAGAAAAACAGGAGACTGAATGAACCTGCCGATTGCTAACGGAAATAGAGCATGCTGTTTTAATGTAACAAATTTACATATTAGTTAAGCGTCTTTATTCATCATTTTCTGGGGATGCACTTCTTTTTTTGATACCGAGGCGTTTTTGCCTAGTACAACCGAAAAGACAACAATTATTGCTATAGCAAGAGTAAAAAGTGTAATTGATTCGCCTAGAAATAGAGCTGCAAACAGAATCATTAAAAACGGCTGCAAATATTGAACCTGGCTAACTCTGGCTATTCCCCCCATAGCCATCCCGCTGTACCAAGCAACGTATGCTAAAAATTGACTCACGACTGATAGATAAATCAAACTAACCCACGCTTTTAAAGGCGCATGAAGCATTTCAGCTGTAATGCTTAGTCCCACTGGAATCATAAAAAATGGCGCACCGATGATAATGGCCCAAGCAATTACCTGCCAGCTGCCTAATTCTCTTGCTAACACCCCTCCTTCTGCGTAGCTCAGTCCAAGTATCAGCACCGCTGCTAGTAGAGCGGCATCGGCAAACTGCAGTTGACCAAATCCGAGGTGAAGAGCATACACGATAACAGCTGCAGAACCAATCATGCTTGATATCCAGAATTTGAAAGAAGGACGTTCACCTCCTCTAAACATCGCAAAACCGGCTGTGGCTAATGGTAAAAGAGCGAGTTCAACCGCTCCGTGAGAAACAGGCAATGATTTCATTGCCCAGGAAGTGAGCAGAGGAAACCCTAAAACTGCGCCTAAAGCAACGATCAGCAGACTTTTAAATTGGCGAAGAGAAGGAAATTTTTCTTTTCGTACAATCAATATCACAGCTACTAAGATAGCAGCTATAGCTGTTCTTCCTAAACCGGCGACTGTCGTTCCGAAATACTCGACTGCAACACTTGTAGAAGGAAGGGTTAAGCTAAAACAGATAACGCCTACTACCCCTAACAATAAGCCGATTTTCTCTCTCGTTTCTTTTTGCATCTTACCCTACCCCTGTCTTTTTATTTTTCAGAACTGTACCATTTTTCTAAAAAAAGTTCTGATATAATTAAAAGGATAGCGCAGGACAACTAGTAAAATAAATCATTCTTTTACCTAACTGTACGGGTACAAATTAAAGGAGTAGGACCTATGAGTTTGAAATATCTAAAAATCATGGAAGAAATTAAGCTTGGCCTAGCAAATGGATCGCTTATTGCAGGTGGTAAACTCCCTTCTGTTCGCCGACTCTCCCACCATTTTTCGTGCAGCAAGAATACCGTTATTAAAGCGTACAGCGAATTAGAAAAAGAGCATTTAATTTATTCTGTTCCTAAAAGCGGCTACTACGTTGTGGCAGAATTTCAACATAGGACGAATGAAAACGAAGTGATTGATTTCTTGTCTGCTGGTCCAGATAAAAACGTTATGCCTTATCTTGAATTTCAGCATTGTATAAACCAAGCAATTGAACACTACAAAGAAGAGCTTTTTACATACTCTGATCAACAAGGCTCTTACTCATTGCGGGTACAGTTAGTGAAACACTTGCAGAGCCTACAGGTGTTCACTCAAGCTGAAAGGTTAGTTGTTGTATCTGGGTCTCAGCAAGCTCTTCACTTATTAGTTTCTATGCCATTTCCAAATGGAAAAAATAATATCCTGATTGAACAGCCCACTTATTTCGGTTTTATCGAGTCTCTTACCCTGCACCAAACTACTACTTTTGGGATCGAGCTATCGATGGAAGGGATTGATCTTGATCGTTTGGAGTACATTTTTCGAAATAATGACATAAAATTTTTCTATATTATTCCAAGATTCCATAATCCTCTTGGACATTGTTATACAAATTTCGAGAAGAAAAAAATCGTGGAGCTGGCCGAAAAATACGATGTATATATAGTCGAGGATGACTTTTTGGGCGACCTTGATCCCGATGCAAAATCAGATCCTTTATTTTCTTTTAATCCTTCTGGACGAGTCATTTATATTAAAAGCTTTTCGAAAATTTTTCTTCCTGGGTTACGCATTGCTGCTATCGTGCTTCCTTCGTTAATGAATAGCAACTTTTTACGCTATAAATTCAGTTCAGATTTTAATAGTTCAGCGCTTTCCCAAGGTGCTCTTGAAATTTATTTAAAAAGCGGCATGTTTACTAGTCATCTTAAAAAGATAAAAGAGGTATACCATACCAAAATGCAAACTCTTGTAGAAGCATGTGATTCACTGCTGCCCGCTCATACACATTTTTCTAAGCCACCTTCAGGATTCTATTTATCCATTAGTTTGCCTGAGCATGTGAAAGCAAAACAGATTGTCCACATGCTAAACGAGCAGCACATATATGTTGATGATGCTTCTAGATTTTTTTTACCAGAATATAAACGAGACACTCTTATCCGATTAAGCATCTCACAAGTAAATAAGAATACGATCAAACGAGGGATTGAACAGCTGGCTCAGTGTATTACTTTAATTGATGATAGAAAACATCATCCTATTCCAAATAACCTTTTCCCCTTGTAGAATGGGAATTTAACGGACATACTAAGCGAAAAGAAGCCAAGGAATTAGCATCCTTGACTTCTTTTATTTAACCGTAACGGTTATAAGAGGCATGTTATGCGTCCCTTTTGCAGAAACATGTGACTGCACGGTATATGTGCCAGGCTCAGAGAAAGATGTTTGTATCTCATATACACCTTTTCCTATTTGTTTCGGCTTTAACATCTTCCCTTTCCCTTCGCCATCTTTTTTCTCTATTTCAAATTCAATCATCTCAACGTCATCATTTTTTACTTTTTCGTCTCCATATGTAACTTCGGCTTTGTAGATACCGCTTTCATTTTTCTGTAACGCCTCTGGGCCTTGAAGGTTTACGTCCAACGGTTTTGGCTGCTCAGCATTTGTGCTTTGAGCAGGTTCCTGACCACAGGCTGTTAAAAGTAAACAAAGACTGATTATAGATATACTTATTCTTTTTTTCATGTATTCATCTCCTTTTTAAACCCTTTGTTTAACTATAACGCGTATTGCAAAGAAAAAAATGAATTTTTTTAAAAAAGAAGGATTTTTAAAGATTTTTTAAGAAAAAAAGTTCATACTGATACTAACTAGTTTTTTCCAAGGAGGAAGAAAATGAATTCCGCTAAATCTCCAGCTAAAAAATCATGGCTACAGACGTTAATCAAAAATAAAAGTGAGCGTAAAAAAGTGATCTTTATCTTTACTATCTCTTTTTTACTAGTTGTAGCAGGGCTTATTTACGTCCCTATTTATAAACATTCCCTTCCGCTTGATTCTAAAATATACGAAGGGAATTTTAAAGAGCTTGGTTCTATCGCACGAATTGGTTTCTTTGCAGCTTTAGCTATTTATCCTATCTTTTTATTATTAAAATGGAAACCGATATCGCAAATTAAAAAAGGAAAGTTTGAGTTAAAACCGCTTATTCAGTTTTTAGCCAAGTACGTTCGTCAGTGGCACGTTCCCGTTGCCCTTATATCAACTGCTTTGATTATTTTACATGGTTATATGGCTTTGATAAAAGGATTTCAAGCAAATTTTACGTACTTTTCAGGAATTATCACGATGGCTGTTCTAGCTTGTCTGCTTGTGATGGGTGTGAAGCGCTATAAACGTACAGATAAAAAGTGGCATCTTAAATTTGCTATCTCTTTTTTGGTTTTGTTTATGGTTCATGCTACGTTTTCATAACTTGCCATTGTTTAACCTTTTTTATATAGGGTACAGTTCACAATAAGTACATGATATGTATCACTATACGTTTTACATCATTTAGGAGGTATAAACATGGCAAGAGTGTTAGCTGTATTATCAAGCGGATACGAAGAAAAAGATTATCACACAGGTTGGTGGGCAGAAGAATTATTTGCTCCGCTGCAGAAGCTTGAGAACGCAGGACACACCGTTGATTTAGCCTCACCTTTTGGAGGTAAGCCGGAAGTAGACGTTCGAAGTATTTCAGAAGACTTTGATCCAAATGGAACATATAAGAAATTATATGAATCAGGAAGAGCGGATCAGACAATGAAGCTTGAAGAAGTAGATGCTGAGAACTATGACGTTATCTTAGTAGTAGGCGGCCACGGCGCTATGTTTGACTTAGCAAAAAATGTGGACTTGCATGCACTTATGAACAAAGTGTACGACAACGGAGGTATTTTAGCAGCTGAGTGTCACGGACCTTCTGTGTTTGCTTTCTTGAAAGGATCCGATGATGAACTGTTAATTAAAGGACTAGACGTAACCGGTTATCCTGATGAAATTGAACCGGAAGAAGTACTTCCCTTTTTACCATACAGTTTAGAACAAGAACTTCGTGAAGTGGCTAATTACATCCCTGAGATGGATAAAAAAGCATATGCTGTTTGGGCAAATGATCAAATTGTCACAAGCCGAGATCCTTTTTCTTCTGAGTTAATGGGTGATGAATTAGTTAAAAAGCTAAATAAATAAACTAAAAAAAGACTGCTCGAAAGCAGTCTTTTTTTGTTTGTTCTATAGGGATGTTTGAAACTGCTGCTCTACCAAACGCCGGTAAAAAGAATGAGAGGCTAACAGCTCTTTATGCGTTCCGCTTCCTGTAACTTGCCCTTCTTCTATTACAACAATTTGGTCCGCATTAATGACCGTAGATAGACGATGAGCAATGACGAGTGATGTGCGTTCTTTCATTACCGTTTCCAATGACTCTTGCACAAGCTTTTCTGATTCGGAGTCCAAGCTAGCTGTCGCTTCGTCCAGTAGTAAAAACTGGGGATTGCGTAACAGTGCTCGGGCAATTGCAATACGCTGTCGCTGTCCTCCTGAGAGATTAATACCTCTTTCTCCAATCATTGTTTCGTATTGAGCTTCAAAGGACTGAATGAAATGATGAGCATTCGCTAACTTCGCTGCTTCTTCTATTTCTTCATCCGTCACATGCCTCTCTAACCCGTAAATGAGATTTTCTCGAATTGTTCCTGCTAAAATCGGAGAATCCTGCTGAACATAGCTAAACAGGTGACGCCACGAACGTAAGTTGACGTTTTGACTGTCTGTTCCATCCAAGAATATGTGCCCCGATGAAGGCTCATAAAAGCGTTCGATAAGCGAAAAAACAGTAGATTTCCCAGCTCCGCTAGGTCCAACAAAAGCGGTAACTTCTCCTTTTTTAGCAGAAAATGAAACTTCCTGCAATACGGGTTTATCTTCATATTGAAAAGCAACTTTATCGAACCTTAAACTCCCTACCTGTTCAAGAACTTCTCCATTTTCATAGTTCTCTTCTTTCTCAGCTAATATATCAAAAATTCTTTCTGAAGCTCCTTTAGTTTGCTGAAAGCTCGTAACAAATCGGGTAAGTGAACCAACCGGAACCATAATTTGAAAAAGGTAAAGAACAAAAGCCACCAGCTCTCCTGCAGTGATAAATCCCTCGCTCACCCGGTACGCACCAAACCCGACGATGGCAATCATAACAGCAGTCATTACCGTGCTAATAATCGGTGTAATGATGGCTTCAATTTTAGCTCTTTTAACACCGAAGAGGTAGAGTGACTGAAACGATTGTAAGCCCGAATCAACTTCTTTTTTCTCTGAACCGGATACTTTAATCAAGCGGATTTCACTCAGCATTTGAGCTAAAAAAGCTGTAAGCTTGGACATTTTATCCTGCTGCTCACGTGAAATTTTATGTATTTTTCTCGCTAGCGGCATAACCAGTACAAACATAACGGGAATAACCGCTAATAAAATGAGCGTCATGGGTACATCAAGCGTAAATAAAATAACAATGGCAACGATAATAGATAAAATATTTTTAACAAAGTCAATCATTTCTGTTGACAATAAGTTCATCACAATGGTTGTATCATTTGTAATGCGGCTTACCATTTCACCGGAACGATTTTGGTCGTAAAATGAAACCGGAAGCTTTATGAGCTTGTTCCACACTTTATGTCTGAGTTCTTTTACAACACCTTGCCCTACTTGAGCAAGGAGATAAAGAGACAGTGCGCTTGTTACCATTTGAGCAGCAAATAAGCCAAGAAGTCCTGTCACAAGCTGTGGTGAGACGCCTGTTGAAATTTTCTCCATCACTTCTTTAATAACAAGAGGAATGGAAAGAGAAGCTCCCGTATTGATTAAGGCCAGTATAAACGAAATGACTAACTTCCCTGTCGGAGGGTTTGTTAACAACCACAATTTTTTAAATGAAAAATGAATTCCTTTTTGCGTATTCATCTTAGTTCCTTTCTACTTCTTTTAATAGGTGGTGTACACACTTTAGGCAGACACCGCACACTTTACCTTCAAAGTTCTATCTTATTTTACACTATTTCCTTTCTCAACCTGAACTTCTAAGCTTTTACCTATTTTTTGAACTCGTCTATACAAAAATGACAAGCTGGTCATATACTATGGTACACTGAATTTCTTTACTAGATGAGAGGTTGAATAAGAATGTCTGTTTATATTAAATCTATTTCAATTGGAACCATTTCTGGCGGGATCGTTATTTTTGGAAACGCAGGAAATATATCGCCTCCAAGCGGCTCTACGTCCAGCTCTGGTTCTGCTTCTAGTTCTAATTCTCAAATGCCGATGCCTCCCTCTATGGGAAAAGGCCCGAGAGATAACACAGCTTTTAATGGCTAATAAAAAAACAGTGAGATATTTCTCACTGTTTTTAGAATTGAATACTTGTCATCATCGCAATATAAAACGCAAAAACACACAAACCTGCACTTAATAAGCTAAGCCATACTGTCTTTTTGTAAAAACAAATAAGTACATACACAAAAAACAGCAGTGCGACAAATAAGAATAGGATACCTACAACCGTTACGTGAAACGTTAGAGGGAGCGTCACTTGTTTCCCATAAATAAACGGAAGAATCGATGAATCCATTGCCATATGACTTATATTAGTTGGCGGCGATTGCGTTACCATGATAGCTGTAAATAAAAAAATGATCAGCAAAACAATGCTTTCTGCTCGAATCCACATCACGGGCTTATATTCTGGATGTTTTATCGCTTTTTTCATAAGAAAGCCATTGATGACGGCAAATGCAAGCAGCGGAATAATCGTAATATGCTTTAACAAAAGAGATTGCCCGTAATCTGTAGCCCATGAATTTACATAGTTGGACAGCCCCATGATAATAACCATCGAAATGAACCCACTTAATGAAAGAAGCACAAAACAAGCGATCGCAAAAGGAGTAAACCAGCTTAAGAAACTTTTCCAATTGGAGGTTTCTTTTGAAAAAGCGGCAACAATCAGAACCACTCCTCCCCACAGTCCAACTGCTAAAATATGAAGGGAATGAGACAACATGCCGCTAAGCACAGAAGCGGATGCTGCGTGACTTGCGTAGGCGATTCCTCCCACTAAGGCTACAGTCAGTAATGTATACATATGAGGGTGGCTCTCTATTGAAACAGCAACGATACATAAAATAGCAATCAGTACAACAAAAATCCAAGCGTGTCCTGTTCGTGTTTCCAATAATACAAGACGAACTGTTTCACCTAACCCTCTTATTTTTGAAAAAGATAAAATAATCTCAAGCGAATTTCCAACCGAAAAAAGAGCGACAGCCGCTGCACTTGCAAGTAGCCATCGCTTTGATAATAAAATTGTTGGCTTTTTTGTAAGGGGTACATATTGCAGTACGGCAAATCCTAATAATAAGGAAAGAGCTACGTATGTGAACCACTCAAAAACAGGCAACAAAACACTCATCTTTTTAAGCCTTTTTCTTTCTGAAGATTAAGAGTAATGCTCCAACCACCACTACAATAGCAATAATCACGATAACAAAAAACGATGAAGAATCATTGTTCTCCGTTTTTTCATCATTTGCTGCTGCACTTTTTTGGTGCTGTTCGGATTGCGTGGCGCCCTGCTTTTTTTCACTATCTTTTCCGGCTGCTTGAGTATTCTCTTCTTTTGCTTCATCTTTCACATCTACTTTAAAAGCAATCGAATCTTTTATTACGTGCCCATCTTCCCCTACAATTTCCCAGTTTACTGCGTAAGATCCGTTTTCAAGAGGCTGATCAACAGAAGCTATTAAATCATGACCCTCTACTTTTTGCGATGCAAGTGAAATGTTTTGTCCATCTTTTGCAACGGTCATTGTACTAATTTTCTCAATCGGTGTTTCAAAGGTTAATTTAATTTCTTTTAGAGGAGCTGTAACAGTTGCACCATTTTCCGGTACTGTTGTTTGCACATGTGTATGAGCAAAACTAACTGTCGGGACAGCTAAAAAGCATGCTAAAAGTAAACCTATTATTTTTTTCATATTTATGACTCCCTATCTCTTTTTTCTTTTTTCATTCATCATATCCAAAAATGTTTTTATGTAGACGTTTCCGAACACGATCTATTTTCCTAGTAAGTGTACTCCTTTTTCACTCAATCTCACAAGAACTATCACCAATTCGTTATAAAATGTTCACAAATCCTAGGTAAGGTGCCGCGTAATTTTTTGAATATTCTTTCAGACTATCCTTGAATATAGTAAAATAGTTAAATAAGATGGCTGACTTTTTTCTAGCTTAAAATCCCATACAGAAAGGATAGGAACAATGAAAAAGTATACGTGCCCTTGCTGCGGTTATCAATCGTTAGACAGTGATGGTGACTATGATATTTGTGAGATATGTTTTTGGGAAGACGATCCGTATCAAAAGCTGAATGCCAATGAACTAGGAGCTAACTCTATTTCTTTAATAGAAGCTCAGCAAAATTTTACAGTTTATGGAGCATGTAATAAAGAAAGCTTACAGCACGTGAGAAAGCCTTCTGTTCAAGATGTAAAAGATTTTAACTGGAAACCTATTATAAGTCACGAATAGCAAAACTAGTTTATAAAAAAAGAATGCTTGCGAAAGCATTCTTTTTTGGATTCAGTAAGAAGTGGAAACAAATGTAGAAAGCACATTTGTAAACTTATAAAAAGTTTGAGTTTTAGACGAATCTCTTCCTTGTGAAGTGAATGAATGAAACATAGCACTTCGCAGCGGTTGGCTAATCTCTAATTGAATACTTTTGCCGGTACGATTTTTATTTGCAATATTTTTAGAGTTAATGCCTGCAATCTCATCGTGCCCTTTTGTAATCAGTTCCGCGGGAAATCCATTTTGATTTAATAATTGCGTTAATTTTTTTGCACGTTCCCGATCAGTTCCCCCCACAAAAATATGTTTTTTATTCCCGGAATATCCGTGAAGAGATAAAACATTATCATACATGCTTACCATCTTACGCGCTGTGGGCTCATCAAAATGAGTGCTTGTGAGGTGCAGATCTCGCGAGCCTTTCGATTTTAACGATTCGAATAGGTAAAGAGCATTTTGTTTGCTAAGCTCTTTGGCAATTTCGCTTGTCCCGCCTTCAATTCCTCCACCGTGTGGAGCAAAGATAAGGACAGGGCTTTTCGCTTCTTTAGTCGTCACTTTATAGCTAGCTGAAGACTCGTGCTGTGAGAGCTGCTTGAAATTTTGATATTTATCAGTTGATGCACTAGATGTGTCTTGAAAAGGTGAAATGAATAAAACGAATAGACAGATACATAAGGTAGAGAAACTTACTAAACGATAGCTTTTCAATTTGTACTCCCGCTTTCTATTATGTAATAAGACCTAAAACATTAGAATCCTAAAAAATCCAAAAATAATATTTTAGTAGTCTTATTTACTTATCGTTTGAAAATACAATTTATTCAATAGTTCTTAATACCTATTTATACTATTTAAAAAAACTTCAGCGCATATCCACTGAAGTTTTTTACTTTTTTGTTTTTATTTATTTAAAGCAAGCGCCAAACTAATTTTATCCAGCCAAAGAAGGCGATCCATAAAGGTATGCTCAAAGATGTTCCCCACGCTAAACCAATTAAGAAGTTTCCTCTTTCAATCATACAAACCACTCCTTATGAACATTGTAGGTGAACAAGTACAATTCTATACCTTCACTATAACAGAAAGCGCTTTCATTTAACAGTCACTTACACGTTTTTAGTGCTATATTCATACAGAAAACCGAATTTCAAATAGATAAAGGGCGATATATAAGAAAATGAATAATTACAAGGTGTAAAAGTATAATAATCTACTAAAAAAAAAAGAAACCTTCTTTGAAGGCTTCTTTTCTAGGTGTTTTTTATTGTTCGCCGCTGCGCTGCAAGCGATTCTCAATAAATAGGCGCTCAACAAATTTATTTAGCTGGGCTTGATACAAACGGCGCTCATCTAGCGTTTTTGCGTCTTGTATTTGCTGTTTAAAGCGTTTGATTTGCTGTCTTTGTTCAACCGTTACATGATGAGAAAGAAGCATAGGTCCCCCTCCATTTCACTAACGTTTGAATTAAGTAAACCAAGGTTTACCAAAACAAACAACAAACCTGTTAGCTTCTCTTACATAAATTTTTTACTCAGCTTCTTTAGCTCCAACTAACGCTAAACCTGGGCCGTACGGCGTTGTATGGACATCTAACATTAATTCATTTGTATAAGGCACAATAGAAGCTTCCATTGCTACTTGTACTCCGTCGACTTCATACATTTCATCATTTTCAAAAGGCTCTTCAAAAGCTAACCCAATGTTAGGGATTTCACAGCTAATTCCTTTGAAATACAAGCGAATTCCTGTTATCTCCTGCTCTTCAAGTATATTGTTAATTAATTGTTTTGCTTCTGGTGTAATATGCATGACTACCCCTTCTTCCTTTCAATACTCTTGCTCTATCCTATCATATCTTTAGAGTTTTTAAAGAGAATAACTGCAATTTAAAAGCATTCTGATTATTATTTAATAATAATTATAAATAAGTATTGATTTTAATTTGATATTTGATATAATATAAACATAAGATAACAACAACTCATTAGGAGGCTATTAACTATGAATTTAGAAAACGTATTGAACCAACAAATTGCCGATTTTAACGTATTATATACAAAGCTACATCGCTTTCACTGGTATGTAAAAGGGCCTCAATTTTTTACGCTTCATGAAAAATTTGAAGAATTCTATAATGAGACGGCGGACTATATAGATGAATATGCAGAACGATTACTAGCCATTGGAGCAAGCCCAATTGCTACGATGAAGCAATTTTTACAAGCAGCTACTCTTTCTGAAGATGGGAATGAGCAAACGAGTGAAGAAATGGTAGAAACCTTAATTAATGATTATATGCTACTTGTTAAAAACTTAAAAAACGCAGTTGAAAAAGCTGAAGCAGCACACGATCACGTAACAGCTGACTTATTCATTGGAACAATCGGCAACATTGAAAAACATATTTGGATGCTAAAAGCTGCTCTACCTGTAAAAACATCCGTACATGCATAAAAAGAGCCCAGTCGGCTCTTTTTTTACGTTTGTTGATTTCCTTTTTTTTGTTTTTGCAGCCACATAAAAAAAGACATATCATCGTAAATGTCATCTTCTAGCACAGCCTTATAGACATGATCACTCGTATAGTAGCGATTATATCCGCTTTGCTGCTTGAAAAATAAAATACATTCCCGCTTCTTTTCAGTGAGAAGTGATTTTAATAATACTTGTTTCTCAACTTTGCCCTTCACGATATTTTCTGGAAGCACGGAAATATCAAGCTTCCACTCTTCACCCTTCTGAATCATATACACACTCCACTGATACTTACCTTTTTCATTAGCAAATATCATCTTATAAGGTTGAAAACGCTTTGTAAGCTGATACCCCATGTGAAAAATAGATTCTTCATCCATTTCATCATTTCCTACGTAAAAATTAATGATGCGATTTGTCATGACATTTAACTCAAAACTCTCCCCTGAGAGCGGGCAACCGTACTCTCTTAACAAATTAAATAAACGGTTGGATACCACCAGTTGATTTGCTTCATGTTTTAATTCACTTGAGTATGACAGCAGCTCATTCATGTTTTTTGATTCCCCTATCTATAGATCGTGAATTGTTATTGATATTCGCTTTTTTTTTATAAAACCCTTTCACTTTTACCCTTTAATTAACTAACTAGAGGTAAATTAAGTTATGTAGAGCAACATTTTATGAATAAATCAAGTTTGAGTATAAAACTTGAAGAAGTTTAAAGACTATAGTCGATACCGATTTTAAGGAGGACTTAGTATGAATAATCACGAACTTCCTACAAACATGCAAACTGGAGCTGTCCCCCCTCAATTGAACCATGGAGGGCATGAGCTATTTGACGTTCATGAAACACTTGCCGGCTCGATCAATGTAATGGATCAGTTTATGATGTTTAGGCAATATGTAAAAGAACAAGAGCTGCTTGATATTATTGATCGGCAATATCAGTTTATTTTAAATGAATATAATTTAATCGTAGAAGCTTTTTCTACTGGCCAAAAGCCGGCCGGTTCTACACATGTATATAACATGAAGCAGTCTCATACCTTTGTTTATGGCTTAAAGCCTTCGCAGCCTAAAAAGCCGAATCAGTCCGTTGAGGAAATTAATGAAAAAGGAATTTCAGGTCATATGCTGGGTCTAGTCAAGTCTCAAGCATCTCTTTTAACTATGACAGCTTTAGAAATAACTAATCCTGTTGTTCGCCGAATATTCGGAGACAGTGTTCCTAATTGGATTGAAATGGCTTATGAAATTTCTCTTTATCAAAACAAACATCATTATTATCAAGTGCCGCAGCTTGCAAAAGAAGATATGCAGCAAATGATCACAAGTTTCGCAAAAGCTACTGCCTCTCCTCAGATGCCTAATAACCATAAGCTGCATTAATTACAAAGAGGCTGGGGCAAACGTATTTTAATTAAAGGAAGATCCGAACGATTCATCGTTCGGATCTTTTCATTAGTATGATGAATATAGGTTATGTTTAGAGTTGATTCTAGCTGTTGATTGGAGGGAAAGGCGAAGACTTCTGCGGGAAGTGAAGTCATGCACGGAAATCAACAGCGGTGGAACAAGCGATCCATACTCGACCATTTATCCAATTTGTTCCCCTTTAGATTCGATTGATATAGTTGTGTCTCAATCTCTTTTGCGCATATATTTCAGAAAATGACAAAAAACTATGCATTTTGGATTATTTTCTGAATATTTGTAGTATTTTGATTAATTATGTATTATAATACAGTTAACTAATAGAGAGGAGTGAGAGATGCATCATATATACTCGGATTACAGTTAAAGGAGGTGTCATAACACGCTCGCAATACGTTTGCTAAAAGTCAGTTGAACTGTAGAACCGATATGTGATAGACCATGATGGTAAAGTTAAGATTAATTCCCCTAAATGAACATGTAACATAATAAACTGCTTCTTTTTCTTTTTAAAGATAGAAGCAGTTTTTTTATGTGCGTTTTTCTTTTCCCGATTTAATACATGTTTTCTCCACTTTGGCTAACACTTAAGATATACATTTACGTACAAGGTGGTGACTTTGATGATCGCCGTAAAATTACTATTAGTCGCAGTTTTGATTGCATTAACTGCTTTTTTTGTAGCGACAGAATTCGCTATTGTAAAAGTAAGGAGTTCAAAAATCAACCAGCTTCTAGAAGAAGGAAACAAAAAAGCCGTATCTGCCAAACACGTTATTACGCATCTAGATGAATATCTATCGGCTTGTCAGCTTGGTATCACCATCACGGCTCTCGGGCTTGGTTGGCTTGGTGAACCGACGCTAGATCGGTTGCTTCATCCTCTTTTTACTACCTTCCATACGAACGAGCCGCTTGCTGGTATTTTATCTTTTGTCATTGCATTTGTTGTTATTACCTTTTTACATGTTGTCTTAGGAGAATTAGCTCCTAAAACGTTTGCTATTCAAATGGCTGAACAAATTACGCTGAACTTTGCAAAACCGATTATCGTGTTTTACAAACTTATGTATCCGTTCATTAAAATATTAAACGGCTCAGCTCGTATGTTGACCAAGATGTTTGGTATAACGATGATTTCGGAAAATGAAGCTGCTCATAGTGAAGAAGAACTTCGCATTTTGTTATCTGAAAGCTTTGAAGGCGGTGAAATTAATCAGTCCGAATATCGATATATGAGCAAAATTTTTGATTTTGATGACCGTTTAGCTAAAGAAGTAATGGTCCCACGAACGGAAATTGTAAGTGCTTCTAAAGATGACGTGGTAGAGGTTTTTTTGCAAATTGCAAATGTCGAAAAATATACCCGCTATCCAATTGTTGAAGATGGGGATAAAGATAAGATAATTGGTCTCGTTAATATTAAAGAAATTTATAATGATATTGTATTTAACGAAAAAGACGGAACTAATACGTTAGAATCATATGTCAAGCCTATTTTTAAAGTGATTGAAACCGTACCTATTCATGACTTGCTTGTAAAGATGCAAAAAGAACGCATTCAAATGGCTATTCTTTTTGATGAGTATGGTGGAACGGCGGGGCTTGTGACAGTAGAAGACATTATTGAAGAAATTGTGGGAGAAATTCGAGATGAGTTTGACACGGACGAAATTCCTTATGTACAAAAAATTAAAGACGATCATTACATTCTTGACGGAAAAATGCTCATTAGTCAAGTAAATGATTTACTTGGTACGGATATTAGCGACGAAGAAGTAGATACCATTGCCGGATGGGTGTTAACCGAAAAGTTTGATGTGACCAAAAATGATATCATTCAGCATGAGCAATTTTACTTTAAAGTTTTGATTATAGAAGATTTTCACATTAAGTATATAGAAGTAAAAAAAAGAAAGAAGAAAGAAAAAAAGGATGATCATCATTAATCATCCTTTTTAGTTATTTAAAATCCCTTTTACCAATCGTCTCCTCCATCAAAAAAGTCTCCATCCAACAGATCCTCCCCGGCTTCTTCAATATCTTCTCCAATTTCACCAAGCGCCGAGTCTTCAAACATATCATCGATCAAATTCTCAATGAGCAGCCCGCCTAACATACCGGCTGCAAAGCCTCCCATTGCTCCTCCTAACCCGCTCATACGTGGATGATGTGAATGCTGATCATAGTGAGAAGGCTTATAGTATTCATAGTCTCGAGGATTTTCCATCATCTCTTCCATCGCTTCTTCCAGCAAACGAGCGATAGTGGATGGATGGCTTAGTTCATCATTTGTAAAAAAGAGTTCGTTTTTTATTTCCCTCTCCCGGCCGAAAGAAGGCAAATCTAGCTCCAATAGCATTCGGATACCTTCTCGTTCAATGGCTACCTCAAACTCAACTTCATTTACATATCCCTTTAAGAAGTCTGTAGGAAAAAATGCAAATTCTTGTTTGTATCCGTTAAATTTTCCTGAATGATGTTTTTCTCTAAACCCAAGTGTTTCAAAGCCCTCTACTAGCTGATATAAGCTTTTTGGAGCTTTAATGCGCACAGGGTCCCGGTCTGTTGAGTCAACTCCCCCTTCAATATCTAAGTGTGTCTTAAAGAAATAGCTAACGTTGCTCGCAGAGATTGGAAGATCCAAAGGTAAATGATATGTAAATGGAATTTCCTTTTTCTCACCTTCATTAATTGTAAATGCAGAAGCTGCGCGCAGGCTTTCCACACGATGTGTATGCATTTGACCGCTTTTCATTTGAACTTCAAGCCAAAATTCAACATCAATTAAATTAATATGTTGCTGAACGTTTCCGCCTTGGATGACAATAGCTCCTTCAATGACATGACCGAGCGTATAGGCTGTTTCATTTAATCGTAAATCTACTTTGGCAGCTCCAACTCCCATTTTAGCAAACATTTTTTTAAACATTTTTTTCCTCCTCCAAAATGCTCTTACTATATATACGAAGTATACCGTTTATAAGTTTCAACTTACAAAAAAAGAACTCAATTTCTTGAGTTCTTTCTGTTGCTTTAAAGCTCCTGTATTAAAAAACCCAGCCCCAGCAGCAGTTACGTCTTTTGCAGCAATGACGTTTTTTACAACCGCCGTGATGTCCGCCGTGATGACAGCCACTGTGGTTACCATCGTGATGCCCTCCATCGTGGTTACCGCCGTGGTTGCCGCCATGACCCCCACCGTGGTTACCGCCGTGATCGCCACCGTGGTTACCGCCGTGATCGCCACCGTGACCCCCGCCATGATGACATTTTTTATGACCTGAACGATGATCATCATCATGTTTAGGACAATGATCGTTATGCTTATAATCGTTATGACAGCATTTTCCTTCATGGCTACTTCTTGGATCATAACCAGAAGTTTTGTAATAATACTGATTAGAACACCAGCAACAGTTCTTTTTGTTGTTGTAACTCACATAAACCATCCTTATCTATAAATAAGATTTATATAGGCAATTTTATACCTATATATAAATAGATTATGTAAACTAGTACAAGGAAGTGCATTGCTGTGGGCCATGACCTAAGCCTGTTTTTAGGAGTATATGCGGGGCAGCTAAGACAAGAAAAAAAGCCATCTAAAGATGGCCTTTTTTATATTTGATTTTTCACTTTACTTGCGCTTTCTGCATAAAACTCCAGAATTTCTCTTCTTCTCACAATTCCAATAAATACACCTTGATCATCCGTTACAGGAACAAAATTTTGGTCAATTGCTTTTGAAAGGATGTTTTGAACTTCATCATATATAGCAACTGGGTTATAATCTTGATAGCGGTCAATCTCTGTTAATTTAATATTTTCCGTATCTTGAAAGCGATAGTCTCCTAGGCTTTTTAACTTCCAAAGAAGATCTCCTTCAGTAAGAACGCCTACATATTTACCATCATCGTCAACCAGCGGAACTGTAGAATAGCGATGATACTCCATTTTTTCAAGAGCCTGTCTTAATGTGGATTGAATATTTAGTGTTACAACATCACTTTTTGGTACTAAGAAAAATGCAATATTCATTTTTTAATCTCCTTTTCCTTACCCGCTCATCTTACGATTTCTATTTATTTTTTCAGTTTTCGGCTTATTTTAATGTTTTAATCATACAAAATGCAGCTCGCAGTTATCTTACATTTACAACTATAAGCTGTCAATCCTAAGCTATGTAATTTCGGCTTCTTATTTTCTTTATTACAGTACCCGTTTTCTAAATAATCAAATCCTAATTTTTAGAAAAACACGTCTAGTTAAAATGATGGTTCCTACAGCTGCTTTTTTATACTAATAAGGGCCGGAAGAGCTACTTTCAGCTCTTCTTCTCTGCGATAAGAACGCAACTGAACCTCATTATATGCTCTGTTTATACTTTTTGACTCATGAAAAAGTCCCACATGATTCGGCTAGCGTTGGGGCCTTTAGGGTCTGTATAGCTGCCCGCTGAATTCCCTCCGGACCATGCATGCCCCATTCCATTGATAATATATTTATCAATAGCCAATTCTCCCTTACTGCTTTCGTAGCGATATGTGGTATAATCACGTCCAAAGAGAATTTTTTCTTCTCTCGTTTTAACCGGGCTATCTTGAATCCATCCATCTATTCTTCCGTTATAAGCAAGATTATTCGTTGTAATCCACTGGTGAACCACTTGATCTGCATTGGCTACATTTACCGTAGAATCAGCGTTACCATGAAATACAATGAGCGGCAGTGGCTTTGCCCGTTTTCCCATTTGTTGATAAGCAATTCTCCCTTGTTTAACGGGGGAAGGACCTTTACTGGCCATGACAGAATACGCATTAAATACGTTAAGAGCCGCCTGATATTCGATACCTGCTGACACACCTATTCCAGCAAATAGTTCTGGATACGTTACCCCCATAACGATGCTCATTGCTCCTCCTGCCGACAGACCGGCAATAAACACTTTATTTTTCTGAATAAAGTGCATGTTTTGGACTTTTTTTACAATTCCTGCGATAATAGCTGGTTCGCCAAACCCTCTAATTTGATGGAGCGGTTCAAACCAGTTCCAGCATTTATTCATATTTGAGTTAGAAGACTGCTGTGGGTATACGACAATAAATTCCTTTTCATCGGCGAGCTCATTCATTTGCGTGCCTATCGCAAAATCATCTGCATTTTGTGTACATCCATGCAGCATAACCATTAGTGGGTAAGATTTTAAAATATGATAAGATTTAGGTAAATAGACCTTGAATTTTTTTCCTTTATGAGTATATGTTTTAAATGATTCAGATGACGCTTCTTGTTGTTCACTTGAAGACACAAGCGTTGACGTATTTATAACATTAGGTAGTGAACCCAACATGGTACCCCTCCTCTTTTTGTCAACGTTTTCATTTTTCTTCCCAATTACGTCCTGTATTACAATACTACATATTATTTCGTTTTTTTGCACGTTCTACATACTCTGAGAGTACAACTTGTTTTGGTTTTAAGCCGTTTTTTATATTCTTGAAATTTGGGATTTTTTTGCTATATATATACTTTATTACTATATATGAAAATTGTCACTATAATCATGAAAAAAGGACAAACATGCCGTTTGCCCTTTTATTTGGACCTTGATGTTTCAATGCCCTTTGCCGAATTCAGCCTCTATACTTTTATTATATGATACTCCCTATCATTTATATGAATTTATTGCTCTTCATGTTTAAATCTGTAACCTTTACTATTTCATACTTTGCTTTTTATTCACCAATTCTTTCGTAGCAGACGGCAAGGTGCAGGTGCGGAAGCCACGTTGAAAAAGAAGAATCTTGAAGACCAAATATTTTCGTTTAACCTCTTCTTTGTTCGCAACATTCATACAAAGGCTGATTGTAATCACTCTTTTCCCCTCCTTTTCTTTAAATAGGTATAGCCAAGAGGTGCTATTAGAGTAGATTCCTTTATTTTGCATACATTTTTTTAGAAAACTATGGTAAAAATAAGACTTATCATATGGAGGTGAATAAATTGGCAAATATCCCAAAGGATACTGAGCCCTACTGGCGCGATCATTTAAAGTTTCCAACATACCCATCTCTTTCAGAAAATCGAAAAGTTGATGTTGTAGTAGTAGGAGGCGGTATTAGCGGTATTACAACGGCTTATTTATTACAAAAAGAAGGACTGAACGTGGCGTTAATTGAAGCTGATAATATTTTAAATGGTACAACCGGTCACACAACAGCAAAGATTACAGCTCAGCATGACGTTATCTACGATGAACTGCTTTCACACATTGGCGAAGAAAAAACGCTGCTGTATTATAAAGCAAACGAACAAGCTCTGCAGTTTATGAAAAACTTAATTCAAACGGAAAACATTGACTGTGATTTTTCAGTACAAGATGCTTACTTATACGGAGAAACGCTGGAGTTTGACCATCGAGTTCGTAAAGAATTTCGAGCCTATCAGCGATTACATATTCCATGTGAATTTGCAACAGAGCTTCCTTTTAGTTTTGATATTAGAGCAGCAGCTATTATGAAAGATCAAGCTCAGTTTCATCCGTTAAAATATCTGCTTCATTTAGTAAAAAAATTCACAGAAAGCGGCGGATTGATTTTTGAAAACACCGTAGCAACGGATGTAGAAGAAAGCACGTCGCCCACCGTTGTCACAAGAGACGGACATCGCATTTCTTGCAAATATGTAGTGGCGTGTTCACACTTTCCATTTTATGATGGAGCGGGCTTTTACTATACGCGTATGTATGCCAAACGTTCGTATGTGTTAGCAGCAAAAGTTGAACAAGCTTACCCTGGAGGCATGTATTTAAGTGCTGATCAGCCTACTCATTCGCTGCGTTCAACAAAAGTTGACGGAGAAGAACTCATCTTAATTGGCGGAGAAGGCCACAAAGCTGGACAAGGAATTAATACTATGTTTCACTATGAGTCCCTTCAGAGGTTCGCCGAAGAAAATTTTACTGTCCAACATTTTCGTTATAAATGGTCTGCACAAGATTTATTTACGCTTGATAAAATTCCATATATCGGGCCCCTTAAAGAAAGCAAGCCAAATATCTTTATTGCTACCGGATTTAAAAAATGGGGCATGACTCATAGCACCATTGCAGCACATATTATCCGAGATGCAATAACCGGGAAAGACAACCCATATGCAGAGTTGTATAATCCGTCTCGTTTTTATGCGGACCCTAGCCTTAAGCATTTCTTTCGTCAAAATCTTGATGTGGCTGAACACTTTATTACCGGTAAGTTTTCAATGCCTGAAAAAGGACTCGATCAGCTTCAAAATGATGAAGGGTCGGTCGTATATGTAAACAGCAAACGTACGGGGGCGTATAAAGATCCTCAAGGGAAGCTTCACTGCGTCGATACTACATGCACGCACTTAGGATGTGAAGTAAATTGGAACGCCGGTGACCGCACGTGGGACTGTCCTTGTCACGGTTCTCGTTTTTCTTACGACGGATCTGTGGTAGAAGGCCCTGCTAAAAAGCCGCTTACACCAGTGGATGTCAATTCAAGCGATAAAAAAAGCACGCCGTAGGGCATGCTTTTTTTATCATTATCAATGGATTCACATTTGAGTTTACTCTTTACATCCTTCTTTTCTAAAGTATCGATTATACACCAAAACCATTGCATAAATGACTAGAAAAGAAAAAGTAAAGATAATTAACCTTCCAGATTCAGGGACATGATCCAGGTAGTCTGTTTCAAAAAACATAACAAACATCAAAAATGGTAATAGAAACAAAAACCAAATAAAATCTCGATCCATAAACATTTTTATAAAAAATAAAATGGCCCCGATGTAGACAATCATCAAAAACATAATCATTCACCAAATTCTATTTAATACTAGAGGTGTTGTAATGATTATATCGGATTTCTCCGGCGAAATATAGAGTCATTGGTTTTAATTTTATAAATTCCTTACAACTTTCAAACTGCTATTTTAACATAATAAGGGAATTTACTGCTGTAAAGACTCTAAGTGAGCAAAAAACTGCGGGTAAGACACGGATACCGCGTCACGATTTTCAATAATTGTTTCCCCTTTTGCAATACAAGAGGCAACAGCGAGCATCATACCAATGCGGTGATCTCCGTGGCTGTTTACATTTGCCCCGTGAAGTTTTGTGCCTCCGTGAATAATCATTCCATCTTCCGTGGCCTCAATATTAGCACCCATTTTTGTTAACTCATTTACTACCGTATCAATACGGTTTGTTTCTTTGACTTTTAACTCTGCAGCATCTTTAATAACGGTAATCCCTTCTGCTTGTGTGGCAGCTAGTGCAATAATTGGAATTTCGTCGATTAAACGTGGAATTAAATCGCCGCCTACTTCTGTGCCTTTTAAATGAGAAGCTTCTACAACTAAATCTGCATAGGGTTCCGCCGTTTCTTTTGTTTCTTTGACTGTCTCGATCGAAGCCCCCATATTTGAAAGCACCTCTAAAATACCCGTTCGAGTCGGATTCATCCCCACTTTTTGAATTTTAATGCGACTGTTTGCAATAATAGCCCCCGCTACTAAAAAGAATGCAGCTGACGAAATATCACCAGGCACTTCTACATGCGTTCCTCTTAACGTTTGACCGCCTTCAATTGAAACGGTTAATCCTTCTTCTTTCACTTTAACTCCAAACGCCTCTAGCATACGTTCTGTATGATCACGCGATTTCGCCGGTTCCGTTACAGAAGTTGTTCCTTCCGCCTGCAGTCCAGCAAGTAAAATAGCTGATTTTACTTGTGCGCTTGCAACAGGAGATGTATAGTGTATACCTTTTGCTTTCCCACCTCGAATAACAAGCGGTGTAAAATTAGCGTCTTTTCGGCCGTCTAAATGAATATTCATATCACGAAGCGGACCAGTCACACGCTTCATAGGGCGTTTGGCAATAGATTCGTCTCCAATTAACGTTGAATGAAAGGGTGTATTTGCTAAAATCCCCATCATGAGGCGAATCGTAGTGCCCGAATTTCCGACATCTAAAATATCAGATGGCTCTTTTAGCGCTTGTATACCTTTTCCTTTTACCACGACGCTTTGTTCATCAATCATTTGAATATCTACACCTAGTTTTTGAAAGCAGGAAATGGTGCTAAGGCAATCATCTCCCGGCAAAAATCCGTTAATTGTTGTTGTTCCTTCTGCAATTGAACCAAACATGACGGAACGGTGAGAAATGGATTTATCTCCTGGAATTTGAATCGTTCCTCGTAAAGCTTTTACTGTCACAATCTGTCTCTCCTTTTATGCGTGAAGCGAATCACGAAATTCTTTAGCATCTGAAAAGTAATCAAATAACTCGTGTCCGTCACCTTTTTCTACTAATAGTTTTACTTGTTCCATTTCTTTCATCCAGTCATCTAGCAATGTTAAAAGCATAGAACGGTTTTGCTTTAATATGTCTCTCCACATATGAGGGTTGCTTGAAGCAATTCTCGTAATATCTCGAAAACCGCCTGCCGCCATTTCTGTAACAAGATGATTATTTGCTGAATAGCCTTTGACTTGTCTTACTAGACTGGTTGCAATCACATGTGGTAAATGACTGACAACTCCGGTGATTTGGTCATGAGTAGCTGCATCAAGCGGTACAAATTGTGCACTTGTAGGCTCTAGCAAATGCATAAGCGCATCTATTTTTTCTTTTTGCTCATTTTCAAACGGCGTTAAAATATAGCGCGCCGAACAAAATAAATCCGCTCGTGCATTGACTGCACCGCTCGTATGAGAACCAGCCATCGGATGCCCCCCAATAAATGAAATACGTTTTTTATTCAGCGCTTGGGCTGCTTTCATAATTTCACCTTTTGTACTTCCGACATCCGTTACGATAACCGTTTCTTTAAGCTTCCAAGTAGAAAGGTCGTGTATCCATGCTGTCGTATACTCTACTGGAGTAGCAAGCACGATATAATCTGCTTGGGCTGCTTCTGTTTTTATATCTTCAGCTACATAATCAATGATACCTAGCTGGTTGGCTACTTGTACTTCATTTGTGTTGATATCAGCTCCAACGACTGTTACGTGACGATGCTTCTTCATAGCTAGCGCTAATGATCCTCCAATAAGGCCAACGCCAATAAGTAATACACGTGTTTTCACCTTTCATTCTCCTCTATTCTTTAAAATTGCTTTGCGTATTCTTCGTGTTTTTTTACATTTTCTTGAATTAACTGAATTCGATCTGCCCCAAATTGATCGATAATAGCAGATGCTAGTTCCCAAGCAATCACGGATTCTGCTACAACCGCCGCCGCCGGTACTGCACAGCTGTCTGATCGTTCAATACTTGCAGCAAACGCCTCTTTTGTATCAATATCTATACTTTGCAGCGGCTTGTATAAGGTAGGAATAGGTTTCATGACGCCTCGCACCACAATCGGCATCCCTGTTGTCATGCCTCCTTCTAAACCTCCTGCATTATTCGTTTTACGCGTATAGCCGTTTTGTTCATCCCATAGAATTTCATCATGGACTTCACTTCCCGGTCTGCGAGCTGCTTCAAAGCCTACGCCGATTTCAACGCCTTTAAACGCGTTAATGCTCATAATAGCAGCAGCTAGCTTTGAATCTAACTTACGATCATAGTGCACGTAACTGCCTACTGCAGTAGGCATTCCTTCTACTACTACTTCCACTACGCCACCAATGCTGTCTCCATTTTCTTTTGCATCATCGATTGCTTTCATCATTTTCTGTCCCGCTTCTTCATCTAAGCAGCGAACAGGTGACGCTTCAGTTTTTTCCTGAAGTTCTGTTAGCGACTCATATGCCGTTTTTTCAGCTTTCACACCGCCGATTTCAAGTACGTGACATGCAATATTTACACCTACAGCTTTTAATACTTGTTTGGCAACTGCGCCTGTGGCTACTCGTACCGTCGTTTCACGAGCAGATGAACGTTCTAATACGTTTCGCATATCTCTGTGGCCGTATTTAATCGCTCCATTTAAATCCGCGTGACCTGGACGAGGTTTTGTAATTTGTCTCTTTACTTCTTCATCATGATCAACTGGATCAGCACCCATAATATTTCTCCAGTGCGTAAAATCTTTGTTTTCAACGACTAAAGCAATTGGTGAACCAAGCGTCTCACCGTGGCGAACACCGCCTTTAATCTGAACTTGGTCTTTTTCAATCTGCATGCGGCGTCCGCGCCCATGTCCCTTTTGTCTTCTTGCTAAGTCTTCATTAATATGTTCGGCTGTTAACTCAAGTCCTGCTGGTACTCCTTCAATAATCGCTGTTAATTGAGGTCCGTGCGATTCTCCTGCTGTTAAATATCTCATATTATCGATTCCTTTCTGTTATAAAAAATAAAAAACTCGCCCCTACGTCATAGGGACGAGTTTTTCTCGCGATACCACCCTAGTTGCAAACATTACTTGCCACCTCGAATTGTTAACGATCCGCTGACCGCTCTGTAAAAGAGTACTCAAAGAGTGTAATTCGCTCACATTTTTGTACTGACTTCCACCAACCGTCAGCTCTCTGAGACAGGGAAATGTTTGCTACTAGTTTCTTATCACTGTATCACTATGAAATTAAGATAATTTTACTGCTGCACCTTTTAATTCTTCCATGAATTTGTGGAATTCAGGAATGTTCATTTGCTGTGCTGAATCTGATAGTGCTACTGCTGGGTCTGGATGAACTTCTGCCATTACAGCATCTGCGCCGATAGCAATCGCTGCTTTTGCACATGGTAATAGTAAGTCTTTGCGTCCTGTCGAATGCGTTACGTCTACTACAACTGGTAAATGCGTTTCTTTTTTCAAGATTGGAACAGCTGAGATATCTAATGTGTTGCGTGTTGCACGCTCATATGTGCGGATACCGCGTTCACAAAGAATAATGTTTCCATTTCCGCGAGACATAATGTATTCAGCAGCGTTAATGAATTCTTCAATTGTTGCTGCCAATCCACGTTTTAAAAGAATTGGTTTGTCTACAGAACCTGCAGCTTTTAATAGCTCGAAGTTTTGCATGTTACGTGCACCAATTTGAATCACATCTACGTAGTCTAGAGCCGTTTCAATATCTTGAGGAGAAACAATTTCACTGATAATTGATAGACCTAGCTCATCTCCTACTTGACGTAAGATTTTTAATCCTTCCACTCCAAGACCTTGGAAATCGTAAGGTGATGTACGTGGTTTGAACGCTCCGCCGCGCATTAATGTAATGCCCTGTTCTTTAAGCGCTAAGCCCACTTCTTTTACTTGTTCGTAGCTTTCTACTGCACATGGTCCCATTACGAATTCTAAGTTTCCAGGTCCTACTTTTGTGCCGTTGATGTCAACGATTGTATCTTCTGATTTCTTTTTACGAGATACAAGAAGTGCTTTACGGTGATCGTCTTCTTGAAGTTCTAAGCTTGCTTTGAAAATTTCTTTGAAAATATGCTGAATTGTTGAAGCTTCGAATGGACCATTATGGTTAGCTAAGATTTGATCTAATGATTTACGTTCACGAACTGGATCAAAGCGATTCACACCTTGTGTACCTTTTACTTTTCCAATTTCTTGTGCGATTTCACCGCGTTTATTTAATAATTCTAAAATTTCTAAATTTATTTCGTCGATTTGTCCTCGTAATTGTTCTAGTGATTTTGTCATTTTAAAAATCCTCCTTTGATTTTACAACCTTGAACGGATCTTTTCGTTTAGTTTGTATTTAAAAATCCGTTTTACACCTACACAGCCGCTTATGCGGATATACAAAAAGTCCCTACTGATTGTATCAGTAGGGACGAATTGATCGCGGTACCACCCTAATTGCAAGCATTGCTTGCCTCTTCATTAAGATAACGGCTATTGCCGCTTTTGACTATTGCCAAAAGAAAGCTCCAAGAATGTAATTCGCAATCTCTTTTGTACTGATTCGCACCAACCATCAGCTCTCTGAATACAGGGAAGATTTTGCTACTATGCTCTTTTCATCGCTTGTAATGGATATAAAATTATAATGGACCGAAATACAAAAAGTCCCTACTCACTCTTAAGATTGTTCTTAAGAGTCAGTAGGGACGAAAATTCGCGGTACCACCCTAGTTGCAAGCATTTTGCTTGCCTCTTCATTAAAATAACGGCCAGGCCGTCTTTTCCTGCTCGGAAAAGATGCTCAAGGAATGTACTTCGAAAAAATTTTTGTTCTGACTCGCAGCAACCGTCAGCTCTCTGATACAGGGAAATTTTTTCTACTCGTGCTCCTATCAACGCTCAGTATTGACTATGTATGCGTACTTGGATAATCAGTTCCGATCGTTTGAAACTGTTTGTCGCTTCCAAGTTGTGTGTAATGTTGTGTGATGTTGATTTGTATTATGAATGGTTTTTTTATCTTCGTCAACACTTTTTATTAATTTTTTTTATTTTTTAAAAACCAATGCCCCTTCAAACCTATCTCTATCAAGAGTTTTGTCACTTTAATTTTTTTCAACCACGTATTCCATTTCAGAGTCATATTCAATAAATCCATGTTTTTGATACAAGCTTTTTCCAGCGGCAGAAGCATTTAACCATATTCGATTTACACCACTTTTTTGGCCGTACTGCATCAAGTGCTTTAAAATAGCGGAAGAATAGCCGTGCTTTCGGTGATCAAAAGCTGTATACATGTTCATAACATATGCTTCTTTTCCTTGAAGGTTACCCGGTGAAGGCGGACGTATAAAAAAGACGAGGCTTCCTGCTGATACAACTTTTCCATCGACTTTTAAAATAGCCGTATAATTATTTGGGCTATTTATATTCGCAGTAAAATATTCTTCTGTCGCTTTTCGAAACAGCTTCTCACTCCCATTTAGTTCTCCCAGTTCTTTCATGAGCAGCATTCGCAGGTTAACCAGGTCCTGCACGTCTTCTAATAGTGCTTTTTCAACCATTGTTCTCCCTCTTTTCGTCTCTTTTACAAAAAAAAACTCTCAGCATTTGAGAGCTTCATTTAAGCAAGAAAAACAGCTCCGTATACGAGTGCTCCGACAATAACGAACGCTGGATGCACACGTAATTTTTCCAATAAAAGAAAGCTGGCTGCTACTAAAAATAGAGTTTGCCATATACCTGAATCACCGTATGAATTCATAAAAAATTCATACGCCATTAAGCCAAGTAAAATAGCGATTACGGGACGAATGTAGTTGGTCATTTTCTTAACATTTGGTGAATCTTTATACTTAAATAATATTCGAAGTAAAATGACTAAAAGCAAAACCGACGGAGCAATCGTTGCAAAAAGAGCAATCACCGAGCCTAAAATCCCTGCCTGCTGATATCCGATAAATCCCGCCATTTTTGTCGCAATTGGACCTGGAAGCGCATTTCCAATTGCCAGCATTTCACTAAACTCTTTAACGGTAAGCCAATGGTAGCGGTCTACAACTTCTTTTTGAATGAGCGGAATCGACGCAGGTCCGCCTCCATAGCCTAAAATATTTGAAACAAAAAACGCCATAAATAGCTGAATATAAATCATACCGATTCCCTCTTTTGCTTGTGCTCATCACTTTCGCCTTTTTTTCCTTTTCGTTTTAGCGGAATCCAAGCTGCTGCCATAAGTACAATAATAATAACTGCTGGATGAATATGGGCAAATTCCATTAGTCCTAAACTAATAATGAGTAAGATAATAGCTGGCGTCCAGCCTAAACCAGACGTTGATTTTTTAAAAAAATCCCATGTCATAACCGCGAGCATCACTCCCACTACAGGAACGACTGCTTTGGTCATCCCCATAACCCAGGGCTGATCTTTAAATTGCGTTAAAGTGGTCAACAGTAATACCATTAAAAAAACGGTTGGAATAACGGCTGCAAATAAAGCTGTACCGAGACCTAAGATACCGCCGACTCGATAGCCGATGTATCCAGCCAGCTTTGTCGCAATAGGCCCAGGCAGCGTATTGGCAATTGCTAACAAATCGCCAAATTCATCGTCATCCATCCACTTGTACGTATCGACTACTTCTTTTTTTACAAGTGGAATAGCTGAAGGTCCTCCTCCGTAGCCGAGCATACCTGAGCGAAAAAACGCTATAAAAATATCCAATTGTCGCATTTCTCGCGCTCCTTTCTCTGTGATTTAATAAGCAACGACGGCTCCGTCTGTTCGCGCTTCTGTGCCGCCGTATAATACACCGGTTTGTTCATCTCTTAAAATAATCTGCCCTCTTCCAAACGTATGTCTGCTCGTAGCCACATGAATATCATGCCCTTTGCGTTCTAATGCTTCTACAATATGTGAAGGCATTTCTTTTTCCACAAGAACCTTTTTATGTTCAATCCACTGCCATCTTGGTGCATCTAAAGCTGCCTGAGGATTTAGATGAAAATCAATCATATTCATGATGACTTGCACATGTCCTTGCGGCTGCATAAATTTACCCATTACACCAAATGAACCTACAGCACTTTTATTCTTTGTTAAAAATCCAGGAATAATGGTATGATAGGTTCGTTTTCCAGGCTCTAACCGGTTATGGTGCTGTGGGTCTAACGAAAAATTGTGCCCGCGGTTTTGCAGGCATATGCCCGTATTAGGTACGACAAGTCCTGAGCCAAAATCCATGTAATTACTTTGAATGAATGATACCATGTTTCCTTCTCCATCAGCTGTAGCCAAATAGATCGTGCCGCTATGAGACGGCTGTCCGGCTTCGGGAATAAGCGCTTTTTCACCAATCAGCCCTCTGCGCTTGTTTGCATAAGAATCATTCAACAAATCTTCAACTGCTACTGTCATTTTATCAGCATCTGTAATAAATTTTTGTCCATCTGCAAACGCTAGCTTCATAGCTTCAATTTGCTTGTGGTATGTATCGACAGAATCTTTGGCATCAAAAGAAAAACCTTTTAGCGTATTTAAAGCTAAAAGCGCAATAAGACCTTGGCCGTTAGGGGGTATTTCCCACACATCGTATCCTCGGTAAGAAGTTGAAATCGGCTTTACCCACTCTGCTTTAAAAGCTGCTAAATCCTCTTTTGCTAAAAATCCGCCGTGTTTTTTCGAAAAAGCTGCTATTTTATCAGCTAAATCCCCTCTGTAAAAAGATTCTCCATTCGTTTCGGCAATTTCAAGCAGCGTAGCAGCATGGTCTGGTGATCGCCACATTTCCCCTACCTTAGGAGCAGATCCATTGTTAGTAAATGTCTCAAACCAGTGTTTATATTCGTCACCTTTTAACGCGTGTGTAAATCGTTCAAACGCTCGTTCCCAATTGTACCCTAAAATTGGGGAGATTGGGAACCCTTCTTGCGCATAAGAAATAGCCGGCTGCAGCACTTCTTTTAACGGTAGCCGGCCAAAGCGTTTTGACAGCTCCACCCACGCACTCGGGGCACCTGGGACCGTAACAGGAACAAAACCGCGAGCCGGCATCTCTTTTATCCCCATGGCGCGCAGAGTCTCAATAGAGATAGAAGCAGGAGCAGGACCGCTCGCGTTGAGTCCATATAGTTCTTCATTTATCCACACAAGAGCAAATGCATCTCCGCCAATTCCATTTGAAGTAGGTTCTACCACCGTTAAACAAGCTGCGGAGGCAATAGCAGCATCTACTGCATTGCCTCCTTTTTTCAACATTTCAAGACCCGCCTGAGCGGCAAGAGGCTGACTAGTTGCTACCATTCCGTTTTTTCCAAACGTGCACGTACGCTGCGATGCATATGGGTGTGTGAAAAAGTATTCGCTCATAGAAAATCTCCTCTTTTCTTTATATGGTGAATAACGAATCTTTACAGACTAGACAACGCTACTTCTTCCTCATAAACTTCTAAAGCTGCTTGCAGAGCAGAACCTGCATTTACGCTTGCCCCGTTTCGAATAAGCACTGCTTCAAGACCGGCTAATGTAAAGAGAACGTTGTCTTTACGGCAGCTGTATCCCATGGTGCCGATACGCCATATTTTTCCGTGCATCGGCCCAAAAGAACTTGCGATTTCAATTCCAAATTGTTCAAGAAGCGTAGAACGAACTGCTTCCCCGTCAATTCCTAATGGAATTAAGACGCACGTAACGGTTGGAACTTTTGAGTGCTCATCGCCAAATAAAGATAATCCCATTGCTTTAATTCCGGCTACGAGTGCTTTTTCGTGGAGACGATGCCTTGCAAATCTTTCTTCTAACCCTTCTTCTAAAATAACGCGCAGTCCTTCTCTTAAAGCATAGAGCATGGACGTTGCTTCCGTGTGATGATTTAGCCTGCGCTCACTCCAATAGTCTTGAAGCTGACTCAAATCAAAATAGTTGCTGATAATATTTGGACGCAGACGAACAGTTTGAGCATCTGCTTTTGTCGCAATTCCTTTTTCAACTTTTTTACGTTCCATGATAATTTTTTCAATACGATCATTGTACGTAATAGGTGCCATACCCGACGGAACAGATAAACACTTTTGTGTACCTGCAATCAATGCGTCAATGTTCCACTCGTCTACTTTTACATCCGTACCGCCGATAGTAGCTACTGCGTCGACAATAAATAAAACATCTTGGTCGCGACATGCAGCACCAATTTCTTTAAGAGGCTGCATTCTTCCTGTAGACGTTTCGCCATGAACCATTGCAACGATTTTTGGGTTTACTTTTTTTATTTCCTGGATTACGGTCTCAGGGTCAAACACTTCTCCCCATTCGCATTCAATATTGTGTACCTCAGCTCCGTAGCGCTCGGCAATTTCCGTTAATAAATAGCCGAAGCGGCCGAAAATCGGGACGAATACTTTATCGCCCGGTTCAACTACACTTGCAAGAACTGCTTCAATCCCAGCTCTAGACGTTCCATCAACGGGAAAAGCCCATTTGTTTTTGGTTTGAAATAGCTCACGAAGCATTTCCATCGTTTCGTTCATAATGCGCGTAAATGCGGGGTCGAACTGACCTAAAATAGGTGTTCCTAATGCTCTTAATACGCGTGGATCTGCTTCTACGGGGCCTGGTGTCATAATCGTACGCGGCGGTGTATGAAGCTGTTTTGTTATAGTCATGTCAAATTCCTCCTAGTAGGCAAGTTTATATAATAGTTCTATTAATACCTTTACTCCTTTTTCTAACTGTTCTCCTTTGGTGAATTCCTTTGGGGAATGGCTGATTCCATCTTGGCTCGGGACGAATAACAAACATGTGGGAACTCTTCGCCCGAATACCTGCGAGTCGTGTCCTGCACCGCTTACTAATTCTCGGGAGGAGATATTCTTTTCCGAGGAAATAATTTTGGAAAGTTCAGATAATTGTTCGCTCATGGCAACAGGTTTTTCATCCATCCAGCAGTTGAGATTCACTTCTAAATCCCCTGCTGTTCGCTTGATAATTTCCTTCATTTCTCGTTCTGCTTCTTGTAAAACCTTATACTCATGATGTCTTATATCGACCGTGAATTCTACATATCCTGGTATTACATTCGGTGCATTTGGAGAAAGTGTAATTTTTCCAACCGTTACGTATAAAGCGTTATGATATTTTTCGCTCAATTCAATAAATGCCTTAGCGAGTTTGCAGCTCACATAAAATGCATCTTTCCGGATGTTCATCGGGGTTGTGCCCGCATGGTTACTTTCACCTTTAACAGATACTGTAAATCGTTTCTGCCCGACGATACTAGAAACAATTCCGATATCGCAATGAGACATTTCAAGCTGCTTTCCTTGCTCGATATGCAGTTCAATAAAAGAAGCGATGTCCGTGCGGTATGGCTCGCTGTGGAGGCCTTCTCCGAAATTGAGTTGTTTCATTGCGTCATCCAGCTTAACCCCTTCTTTATTTATAACATGTTTTGCATCACTTTTGCTGTGTAATCCATTCATATTACCTGATCCCCAATACGTAAGAGGAAATCTGCTACCTTCTTCTTCACAAAGTGATACGACCTCTAAGGTTTTTGTAGGGGAGCCATAATGCGCATATAGGTACTGCAGAGCAATGATACCTGCCACAACACCAAAAGCCCCGTCATATTTTCCTCCGTTTATCACGGTGTCGATATGGGATCCTGTTAAAATAACTTGTTGTTCTGGACCCGTTCCTTGCAACCGTCCAAATAAATTTCCTACATCATCGTAATACGTTTTGAGGTGAAGTCCCTTCATTTTTTCTTCCAATGCCTTTTGAGCTGCATTCCACTGTTCCGTATATAAAAGCCTCGTGACACCTTCTTTTTCATCTAACCCAAACTGTGACAACCAGCTAATGTTTTCTTCGATTTGCTGACAAAGCTTAGATTTTCCCGTCATATCTGCAACCATTGCTATCCCTCCTGCTATCTTCATTTTAAGAAAATGACTGATTGTTTTCATTAACACTTCCTACAATGATTTAGTGTTTTTTTGGCTATTATCACTAAATACACAAAGTCTTATATACGTTACTTTTTCTAACGTTATATGTTATTTATTTTATCTTACAGAATTAAATAAACTTCTTCATTAACAATTTATACATTTTTTTCTGAAAATTTTATTTATTTTAACTAAACTTTCTTATAAAATAGAAGGTAGATAAAAATACGCGCAGGGAAATGTGAGAATTTTTAACAAAAGGAGTAATGAATAATGGAACTACAAACTCTTTTACGCATTCCGATTTATGAGAAAGCATCTGTAGTAGCCGGACAAAAAGGGGTCACCCGCAAAGTACATAACGTCAATATGATGGACGCACCCGATATTTTATCTTTTTTAAAAGAAGGAGAATTTTTAATTACAACGGGTTATCACTTCAAAGAACATGAAGAAAGCTTAGCAAAACTTGTAGAAGGAATGGCTAAAAAGAAATGTGCAGGATTGGCCATAAAAACGAAGCGTTTTTTCGAACACGTGCCTGTTTCTATTTGTCAGCTAGCTGATGAACTTCACTTTCCAATCATTGATTTCCAAACGGACGAAACGTTAGGCGCGGTTATTAATGAATCTCTCAGCTTTATTTTAGATAAAAAAACAGCCGAGCTTCAGCAAGCGATGGTCACACATCAGCTATTTTCCTCATACATCTTACAAGGAAAAGGCATTGAGAAAATTATGCAATCCATTCAAACGTTATGCAATGCTCACGTTGCCCTTTTTGATACCCATGGCCATGAACTCTTTTACACAAACAAACGCGAACCTTTTTCGCTCCCAATGGAAGAAGCGGTAGCGGGCGCTAAGCAGCTGTTTTTACGAACGTCAAAATATACAACCTTTTCCTTTTTGAACACAAAAAAAACCGTTACGCTTTTTCCGATTGCTACTCATACGAGAAAGTACAGTTATTTATTTATTGAACACCAAGTTTCTTTATCCGATTCAGCGCTCCTAACGATCGAACAAGCGACAAACGTTTTATCCTTCGAAATGATGAGACAGCAGGCTTTGTATGAAGCTGAAAGGCGACGAAAAAACGATTTTTTCAATCAGCTTGTTAACAATTATTATAAAACGCCTGAGGATGCTTCCTTTCAAGCACAGATGATGGGCTTATCAGCAGGAAACAGCTATATTTGCGCCGTTGGGAAAATTCATTCTACATTCACGCCTTACAGCGATGATGATATGATCTATGAGCTCCTTCAATATGAGTTATCAGCAGGTCCTACAGAGGCCGTTTTGTTTTTCTATGACAATCTTTACATTCTCTTGTTTACACCTCATTCTCAACCTATGATTATAGAATGCTTGCATCGCTTGCAGGAAGCTGTTTACCGTCACTATGATAAGCGAATGTCATTTGGAATTGGAAACCAAAGCCAATCCCTACTTACAATCGCTGACTCATATAAAGAAGCTGTTGAAGCTCTTGAAACCATCCATTTTAAAGATCAGTCAAAGCTTATTCAATTTTATCAGCCAAAACAGTTCAAAGAGCTGCTGAGGTTGCTTCCAGCAAACGATTTACAGGATTACTATTCTCAAACATTAGAAGGTTTGCTGCAGTACGATAAGAAAGATCGCTCCATCTTACTTGACACGCTTGAAACATATCTAAATTCCAATTGCCAAATCTCAGAGACTGCTAAGCAGTTATTCGTTCACCGGAACACGGTAATCTATCGAATCGAAAAATGCGAAGAGTTACTAAAAAGACCTATTCACACGTCAGAGGAAACCCTTCGGCTGCGCGTAGCTTTTCAAATTTTTTCTCTTGTGCATGCCAATTAAGTATAACTACAATAAAAAACGCCTGAGTAGATACTCAAGCGTTTTTTATTGTAGTGCATATTATTTATTTCGCTTTTAATTTAGACTGTACTGATTGTAATTTCCCAGCCATCGTATGATTTTCTTTATCACGGCGATCATCAATTCGTAAATTTGTACACACGCGCTGAATACCATTTTCAAAAGGTACTTCATGCATCTCTTGAACAATTTTTAGCAGCGTGCTTAATTCCCCTTCAATCAATGTATTCATAGGGGTTAATTGATATGTAATTTCATCTTCATGCTTGGCCAGCACTTTTTGAATATCAGCTACGTACTGACTCACGCTTGGCGTTTCCGTACCTACCGGAATAATGGTTACATCTACAATAGCCATGTTATACACTCCTTTTGTTTATTCTCCAATTATCATACCAAACGACACAAAAATTTCCTACTTTTACGTTTACGGTGCATAGAAAAAAGGAATAGTTATGCAACTACTCCTTTTTGTTACACTCTTATAGGTAACGCTTTGCTCCTAAGTAACGTTTTGACCAGTAAGAGTTGCTTAATGATGTGATTGTTACGCCTGTTGAAGAACCTGCATGCATGAATTGACCGTTTCCGATATAAATTCCAGCATGGCTAGCTCCTGGTTGGTACGTTTCAAAGAAAACGATATCTCCAGGCTGAGGTGAACTTACACGCGTACCAGTTTGATAGATACTAGCAACTGTACGAGGAAGACTTACACCTACTGCATTGCGATATACATAGTTAAGGTAACCACTGCAATCAAATCCTCCAGGCGCAGCTCCGCCCCAAACATAAGGTGTTCCCATAAAACGTTTACCGTATGAAATAACTTTTGAAGCTGAGCTTGAGCTTGTGCTGCTTCCTGTTGATGTTGAAGGTTTTGAGCTGCTTGAGCTGCTTGAGTTTAATTTATTTAGCGTATCCGGACCCGCTTCTCCGTCTACTAATAAACCATTTGCACGTTGAAATGATTTTACTGCACTTGTTGTAATTGAGCCAAAGTATCCTGTTACACCAGCTGAGAAGTAACCTTTATTTTTTAGTTTTTGCTGAAGGCTGCTTACTGCTGAACCTTTCATACCTTGACGTAAAATAGTTGAGCTGCTAGAGCTAGAACCGCCAGTTGAAGCGCTAGAACCCCCATTTTTTAATTTACTTAACGTAGCTGGACCCGCAATTCCATCCACAGACAGTCCATTTGCACGTTGAAATGCCATTACTGCATTCTTTGTAATTGAACCGAAGTATTGAGTTGTAGTTCCTTTAAAATAGCCTTTATTCTTTAGCTGTTGCTGTAAAGATTGTACGTTTGGTCCTGTTGAACCAACGCGCAGCAATGAGCTTGAGCTAACTGATGAACTTGATGAGCTTCCGCTTCCTAGCAGTTTATTAAATGTAGCTTGACCTGCAATACCATCTGCTGATAAACCATTTGCGCGCTGAAACGATTTTACTGCGCTAGTCGTGATTGAACCGTAATAGTTTGTTGTTGTACCATATGTAAAATAACCTTTGTTTTTTAATTTTTGCTGTAATTCTTTCACATCTGAATTACTTGTTCCTGGGTGCAGCGTAGCATCTCCTAAAGCAGCTTCACTAATTGTAGGTACTACTGTTAAAGATCCACATAACGCTAACGAATATATCAACTTTTTCATAAAAAAAGGTTCCTCCAATGCCATAATCTACTAATCTATAAGACGTTTACATTGTAACAACACATTATTACAAAATAACATCACTAATATTACATTTATGTTACAGGAAACGACAGTAGCGCAGCCGTATGGTGTATATTGTCGTAGTTTATTGTCGTTTAACACTTAATAAGTTCGACAAAAAAGCTAATATATTCCAATATTATTCCTTTTCCTACACTAATAATAGGTAAAAAATCACCCGTAACATTATCTTTATATTTCAAAAAAAACAATTTATTTTTTTTTGAAATGTGAAACTTTTTTTAAAATTATTCGTTTAGTGGATTTGTTCCCCTCTTCAGCAAAACAGCTTTTCTTCTAAAAATTTATATTATTTCCATATTAATGAATAAAAAAGCGCGTGCTGAAAAAAATAGTCTTGGTTATGTTTTAAATAAGGAGGATTATTTTATGAGCCATAAAGGCATTCATGGTACAAATGTTAGCGGATCAGGTGACTCGGAAGACAAACGCTATGCAAACGGAGAGAACGAGCAGACGCTTACGACGCGTCAAGGTCACCCCATTCGTGATAACCAAAATTCTCGAACGGTAGGCAACAGAGGACCTGCTACTCTTGAAAATTACCAGCTGATTGAAAAACTTTCGCATTTTGATCGTGAACGTATACCGGAACGTGTTGTTCATGCCCGAGGAACGGGAGCTCATGGATATTTTGAAACGTACGGAAAACTTGGGGACGAGCCCGTTGAAAAATACACCCGCGCAAAAATTTTTTCAGGAGCAGGCAAACAGACGCCCGTTTTTGTCAGATTTTCTACCGTAACTCATGGAAAGGACTCTCCAGAAACGATGCGAGACCCAAGGGGATTTGCTGTAAAGTTCTATACAGAAGACGGGAACTGGGACTTAGTAGGAAATAACCTTAAAATATTTTTTATTCGCGATGCTATTAAATTCCCTGATTTGATTCATGCTTTTAAGCCCGATCCTGTGACAAACCGTCAAGATACCGAGCGTATTTTTGATTTTATTTCTCATACACCTGAGGCTATGCATATGATTACTTTTTTATTTTCACCTTGGGGAATACCTGCTAACTATCGGCAAATGCAAGGTTCCGGTGTTAATACATATAAGTGGGTAAACAAAGATGGCGATGCCTTTCTTGTTAAATACCATTGGGAACCAAAACAAGGAATTAAAAATTTGACCCAAAAACAAGCAGAAGAAATTCAAGCTAAAAATATCAGTCACGCCACTCAAGACTTGTATGAAGCGATTGAGAGCGGTAACTACCCCGAGTGGGAACTTTGTATACAAATCATGGAAGATGGAGAGCATCCTGAACTGGATTTTGATCCGCTTGATGACACGAAAATTTGGCCGGAAGACCAATTTCCATTTCTTCCAGTAGGTAAAATGGTCCTAGATAAAAATCCAAGCAACGTATTTGCTGAAACGGAGCAAGTCGCATTTGGTACGGGTGTGCTTGTGGATGGGCTAGATTTTTCTGATGATAAAATGCTGCAAGGAAGAACGTTTTCTTATTCCGACACGCAGCGTCACCGCGTGGGAACAAACTACTTGCAACTGCCTATTAACGCGCCGAAAAAACATGTAGCAACAAATCAACGAGATGGTCAAATGGCCTATCATGTAGATGCAGCTCCTGGTCAGAACCCGCATGTGAATTATGAGCCATCTTCTCTTGGAGGTCTTCAAGAAGCGCATGATCATCCAAAACCTCATCAGCCTTATGTTGAAGGGAATGTAAAAAAAGAAAAAATTGACCGTACAAATGACTTTAAGCAAGCTGGTGAACGCTATCGTTTATTAGAAGACTGGGAACGTGATGAGCTTATTCAAAACTTAGTAGACGGTTTAAAGTGCTGTCACCATACCGTTCAAACAAAGATGATTGAGCTTTTAACTCAATGTGATTTTGACTACGGCAATCGAGTAGCTAATGGTATCGGTCTTCTCATGCATGATGATGGTTCTTTAGAAATTGAAATGGGAGCAGAAATGACTCCTACATATGGGAAATTGCCAAAAGAAGGCGGTTCACCGTTAGGAAGCAACAAAGCTGCTGATGCGGTAGAAGAAGCTAATGAAAAAGGAAAAGACGCCCATCCTTATTAACAAAAAACATCCTGCAGCGACAGCAGGATGTTTTTTGGGTTAAACGCTTATGACCAAGTAACGGCAAACACGTGGTAGTCATTTTTTAACTGTGGCGCATCAATGGGTGTCCCGTGCTGATATCCTTGTGTAACTCTTTTAGGATGTAAGGGTTGAACCCATTCTTTCACTTGCTGGTTTGTACCATTTGCTAAAATATATACACAATCAGAAAATGCCCCGTCATTGTTTGGACTATCAACTTTTAGTACTTCCACTAACACATCTTGGACACACGTTTTTCTCTGAATACATGTAAGCGTATGGTAGATGATATCAGCGGACACATCGTTATTTAAACGAAAGCCCACCTTTTTTTGTTCAAAAAAAGACGAGAATGAGACGATTGGTAATGTCTTTTTTTGTTCATACGCTTGAGATAAAATCTTGACAAGAACTTCTCCACTCAAGATGATCCCTCTTTCTAAAAAACGCTTCATCACAACATATGTGAGCATTGGTTATGCTCATAGGATAATATATTATCATAGTTTAATTCTGTGGTGTTAGTCTTTTTTGGGGTTTTTACACTGGGAATTATACCCGCCTATTTCTTGCGTTTCCCCGACGTTCTCGCTACTAGCAAAAGAACGAATAATAAAATAAATACCCCTGCTCCTACAAACATATCGTACAAGAAATCCAGCATCATACTCCTCCTTTTCCTCCAAAAAAAACGCTGTTAAAACCAAGCGTTTTAACAGCGTTTTTTCGTTAGATAAAGCCTAGCATATTAATAAATACAATGATAATTAAAACAGGTGCGATGTATCGAATAGCAAGAAGCCATAAAGAGAACCAGCGCTTCACATTCGTCGAACCATGCTTAAACTCTTCAATTAACACATCTTTTTTCATCTTCCAAGGAACAAAGATGGCAATTAAAAGAGCACCGAGAGGCATAAGGATATTACTTACAAGAAAATCAAAAGCGTCAAAGATGCTTTTTCCAAAGATCGATACGTCACTTAATAAACCATACGATAGTGCTGAAGGTATTCCTACCACAAAGATTAGTAAGCCCGAAATCCAAGATAGCTTTATGCGCTTATGCTGCTCTCCTTTGGCTAATGAAGCAACAATAATTTCTAACATCGAAAACGCAGATGTTAAAGTAGCAAATAAAAACAGCGCCAAAAAGAAAGTTTGAAACACAATTCCGAACGGAAGCTGTTCAAAAATAGAAGGCAATACAATAAATAAAAGACCTGGTCCTTCCGTCGGCTTTACGCCCATTGAAAAGACTGCAGGGAAAATTGCCAAACCTGCTAGTAAAGAAATCAAAATATTTAACGCTGAAATTGAAATAGCCGATTTTGGCAAGTTTTGCTGTTTGGACAGATACGAACTGTACGTAACCATAACCGAAACGCCTACGCTAAGCGAAAAGAATGCTTGTCCCATTGCAAACAAAATGGTTTGGGAGGTAAGCTTTGAAAAATCTGGATACAAAAAGAAAGATACGCCTTCCATCGCTCCGTCTAATGTTAAAGAACGAATAATAATAATAATAAATAAAATAAAGAGAGCAGGCATTAAAATTTTGTTTGCTTTTTCAATACCATTTTGAATACCTCTTGCTACTACAACAATTGTTAAAAGAAGAAAAACAAATTGAGAGATAACAGCATTTGTTGGATTAGCAATGGTGGAGTTAAATAAACTCCCGTAGTCACTTACTCCATTGAGCTGACCCGTGACGCTTGCAAAAATATATTGTAAGATCCATCCTCCTACTACACTATAGAAAGATAATAAAATGAAGCATGTAATCACGCCTAAATACCCGATTCCTTTCCAAAGAGAACCGGGAGCAACTGCATCATAAGCACGAATTGCTTCTTTTTGTGTATGTCTACCTAGTACAAATTCAGCAAGCAAAAGCGGCAAACCAATAATTGCTGTAAACAAGATAAACAGTAAAAAAAAGGCCCCTCCTCCGCTTGTTCCGGCTACATAAGGAAGTTTCCAAATGGCTCCGATTCCAATTGCTGAACCGGCGGATGCCAAGATAAAGCCGAGTTTTGATGTCCATTGTTCGTTTTGACTCATGTTTTCTCACCATTTTTCTTTATTTATTCTGATTTGTCATACTATATCACACAACCCTGCTGTCGAAAAGGGTTTTTGTTGTTTTAACCCCCATCATGTGTTATGAATAGTATGTAGGTTTCATGATTTATTTTCGTAACTAAAAAAAGTTTGACAGTTAGAGGTACAAAAAATGACAAATCAACAAGTAATACAGCAGCAATTTTTAGATAAGTTCCTTGACTTTATCTTAGTAAAATGTCCAAACTGCGAACTATGTGCGCGAGTTGTAAAACTGGATAAAAAATTGAGCGGGTCAACGCACTCATGCACGTGTCCTCACTGTGGTTATCTAGACGTCATCAGCGCTGAGGGCCAAGGACCGTTAGAACTTTCTGAAGCAGTAGATCCTTTTTTTCAGCTTCCGCTTTACTTGGAAACAATCTGCCCTGAACGTCGACTTTGGGCTTATAACTTAGATCACCTTCAATATATTGAATCTTATATTGAAGTTAAAACATGCGGGGCTTGTTTCGACGAGCTGTCGGTTGAACACTCATTGCCAGATTGGGTAATTCATAAGCAGGAAGAAGCACTAAACGAAATTCAACGTTTAAAAGACACCGTCTTTTGCACATTCAAATGAAGATAGAAAAGAAACGTTGCCAAAGAGGCAGCGTTTCTTTTTTACGAAGAACTTTCTTCGGTAAGTTTTCTTCGATAGTCCCCGGCCTTGTCGAACTCTTTTGCGGTGCCGACGAAAAAGTAGGTTACCGTATGATTTTTGTTACCTTGAGTCGTGCCATGAATCATCTTCCCTTGCTTCAATTGCTTTCGCTCTCCATTTTTATTTACATAGAAATATTTATTTCTTGCCCAGCCGCCGCCGCTTAAAAGCGTTTTGGTTTTCCCGACTCCCTGCTCGTTTACTTTAAATACAGTGTAGTCTCCTTCTGTCTTGCTAGGATTTCCGTTATCTTTATCATATTCGACCATAACCCATCCTTTGTACCCTTCTGGTATAAGGAAAATGCTCGGTTGAGACGTTTCATCTGGACGTCCACATCCAGATGCGATTACGATCAATAAAAACAAAATGAGCCACCTTTTCACTTTTCCCAACTCCTTTCTTAATAAAAGACGTGTCTCTATACTGCTTTTAGTTTTTGTTGAAGGTAAGATTATATTCTTTTTGCACCCCTCAATTTTTCCCAGTTTATCCAGTCAAATATGCTATATTTACGTATTGTTTGTCACACACTATTAGCAGGCGTTTACAATTTATATGGGAGGATAACAAAAATGAGCTATGTTTTTTTATTTATTTTGCTCTTTGTCATTCCGCTTTACACACAGCAAAAAATTGTTCGTGCCGACCGTGAAAATACACGTATATTATTACTAAGTGAACACGAGCAATCTGGACATAAAAAAAGCGATTCCCCGTAAAACAGGAATCGCCTCCTTTTAATATGTTAAGCTTCCAGCGACAATAAGGCCAACGGCTATCGATGCTGCAAAAAGAGTTACTCCAACCGCTACATTTCCTTCTTCTACTTTTTTGGCTAGGCTCGTTTTAGGCGTCATAATAAATTCAATAATCCAATATGTCACTACTTGAGTAATGATACCTACTACTCCCCAAAGAGTTGCATCTACCAAATTTAAGCTGTTGCTCCACACAGTGAAAATGACAATAGCAAGCCCAATTCCTTTTCCCCATAACTTCAAAGCGACTGCGACATTTCCTTTTTTTATGAGTTCACGATCATTAAATTTTGTTGTTAATTCAAATACGATTACTCCGATAAATAATAGCACTAATCCTACCGCTACGTGAGATAAAAAACTCCCTATACTAGCCCAATCAATCCATTGTGTCATTTTTAGTTCCCCTTTTCATTTTAATCCAATCGGCAAATAATACGATTCGTTATCTGTAATTTGATTTCCAGCTCGAATTCCTACTGCACTTGCTTTTCCATTTAATAAAAAGCACCCGTACATGATATGAGCCTCTACTGTTTTCGTTTGCGTCTTCATTTTTGCAGTTGGCAAAGGAATAAACTGTTGATATACAGCCGTGTATTCTTGATATGTCTTATGCTGATCTTCGTCTATTTTGATTCCGTCTTCATTATAAATTTCAACGGTATCTCCCTCACGACCAAACGATGGTTTCTTCACAAATGCTTGTTTTCTTTCAATAAATGGATCTTCTTCTAAATACGTTGGTAAAAAGTATGTTTCAATAATGTGATGCTCTTCTTTAGTGAAGAAAGGATGATGTTGTTCATACAAAGCCCAAATGAGTGCTTGCACGGCTTTAGACTGCAGTAAAAATGCAGAAGGCGGATTGATTATGGCTACTTGTTTTTGCTGTGCCAATGTTAAAAGCATGTGTCCGACTTTTTCATGCGTACTCGGATCTTCATCTTCAATTAAATGTTCAAACGGATAAGTTTGGCGATAGAGTACGTCTATTTTTTGTCCATGTTGATCATACACGCCCGCTTCTATATGTTCACCTTCTTCAACTGTAGAGGCAGGGACAATTCGAAGCTGCGATAACGGAACGTATGTAGCATCTACACGGGCTAGCTTCATTAAATAAAGAGTGGTTAGCTTATCTTCTTCATGTGTATCATGAGAAGAAAAAACGACGTTTGGATAGTTCGTTCTATCGAGCTCGTTATAAGCTTCAAAAATGGCGTGTTTTAATGCTAAAGCAAGCTTTTTTTCTTCAAGCTTATTAGGGTTTTGAACCTGAAAATGCCGACAGACTAACTCATTTACATGAAATAATTCTTTGATGAATGTAGGCGTATCCGCATTTAGTTCTAAAAGCTTGATTTGATCAGCCGTAACAGCAAAATCAAGGCGTGAAATAACACTTTCTGTTTCCATCGTTTTCAGTCGCAGGTACGGTAAACTGGCTTTTGGAAATCCTAAAGAAAGAAGCGTCTGATCATCTAATGAACGAAGTAAAGGTGCCGTTTTAAAAAATAGTTCCCCGATTTGATTTGCTGCTTCTTTAATAGAATGAATGATGTGAGAAGACTCCATATGTACGTCATAAAGAGCATACTCTGTTCCATATAAGTCGTACCAAAAATCTTGAATTTCTTTATAAAACATTTCTCGCTTTTCTTTATGCATTACCCGCCAAAACCGCCTTTAGAGCCGCTCCCAATTCCAGATTTATACGAGCTGCTTGATTTAAATGACTTATAGGACGACGATGAGGTCAGCTGTTTTTTAGACCCGTAGTAGCGCCCTCCGTGATAATATGAACCGCTGTGCGAAGAAGAAGAATCTGAACAGTAGTACGTTTTCGTATCTTCATCCCATTTCCACTTGTCGCACGATTTATCTTTCGGTTTAGCCGGTCTTGCCTGATCAGTTGAACCACAGGCAACGAGCGATGTCATTAAAGCAGTGGTCAAAACCCCCGCCATCATTTTTTTTGTTTTGGACATTACGCCTTTCCCCTTTCATACGTTACGCCTGTTTTTGTTACATATAAACTGTATACGCTGCGATCTTCATCAATTTCCGCAGAGTCTCTTTCCCATTCCCATCCATTATAGTATGTATAAACTGTTCCGATATAGCTTAATACGTCCAAATGCGTATAAAATGAAGAGACGAATAAAACTGGATGTCCTCGAAGAGAATTTAATTCGCGGACTTCTAACGTAATCTCTCTGTGATCATCTTCTGCTTGCTCTTTCGGTCCATTTTCATGTTCTTTTACATAAACAATATGGATATCATCTTCGACTGCAGATGAAGTTTGTTTATACGTTACTCCTTCTTTAACAAAAAATTCGCATTCTCTTCTTGCTAAAATTTGTTCAAGTTCAATAGACTGATAGTGATAAATAGATACAAACGTATCGTCAGGCTTTAGCAGTCGGTATTCTAACTTTGCCATTGTGCAACTCCTTTTGTGACTTTTTTGTGAACGTTCTTTAATAAATACGCACAGATTTTCAAAAAGTTTCAATTTTTCTCATATTAAAAGGCTTAGCTTTAAATAAGCTAAACCTTTATTTTTTTATCACATCTGTCACAACTTCATAACCGCCTGTGTATGGGTCGAATACATATTCAAGCATGCCGTTTCCACGATTAACTTTGAATAGATACCTGTATTTTTTAGGGCTGTCTTTTGCTGGATATACGTATTTTCCTTTTTGGAACTGACTTAGCAAGAGCTGTTCTCTTTGCGCAAGCATTTTTTTTGCTTCATTATAACCATACAGCGGGAGATTTTTGGCATAGAGAACCGGTACGAATACAAGTACAACGACTGAAATCGTAATAAGCCCTTGTTTAAACCACCGCATAAACCTCTTTGGATTTCGCGAAAGTAACATCGTTATGACAATTACTATTAACAAAGGAACAATATATACTTGCACATACGGAATGTTTGCAAATACAGGTCGATTAATCAACAAGACAATTACTTCGATAGCTGCTACTAATACTAAAATAAAATAGACCACTTACTCTTCACACCTCGACGATTCAATGAATTTTATATGTGTTAGAAAGTATTCCCACTCATGAATGAACTCGTCTATTGTATCATAAGACGCAAAAAAAATATCTACGCTCGTCTATTTTACGGTATTCAGATACTAAAAGAGATTGAGACATAACAAAATCATCCCAATCTAAAGACGAGCATGAGATAAATACGCTAGTATGCTCCCTTGTTACACCGTTGTTGACTTCCGTGCAAGGCTTCGTTTTCCGAGGGCGACCACTTTTGCCGTGTCTCACATGTTCCGCTTTTTACGCGTAAGTCCTCGCCTTGCCCTCCGGCCAACAGCTAGAGGCCACTACATACATGAAACTGCCTTCACTCTAACCATAAAAAAATCTGAACACATTTGATTCTCTATACAGAATCAAACACGTTCAGATCTTTCTTTAACTAAGCTATTTTTATTCCATCCTTTTATTACGAAACTTCTACGTTTCGATTTTGATTATATTTTTTCCCTTGTAAAAATGAGTAAACGATTGCTGCTGCCCATACAATAAGGATAAATGCGTATACAGCTATCTGCGTTGAGCTGCTTGATACCCATGTATTTAAGAGTGTTCGAGCATTTGTTAAAATGATAAACCCACCAACAAGCGAACCAAGCAAGTGAGCCGGGATAATACGAACAAACCATGCAGCAATCGGAGCCGCGATAATTCCGCCAATCATAAGAGCGCCTACCCAGAACCAGTTTACCTGCTCCCAGCCAAGAGAAATTAAAAAGCCAAGTGTAGCCGAGACGGCAATAGCAAATTCACTTGTATCAACGGTTCCAACGACTTTCCGTGCTGTTGTGCCTTTTTTAGCTAGCAATACAGGCGTTGCAATCGGCCCCCAGCCGCCTCCTCCTGTAGCATCAGCAAATCCAGCAATTAATCCTAACGGAATGGACTGCTTCGTCGATAAAGGTTTGGTGCTCTTTTCTTCGTTTGTTTTCAACGTAAATAAAAAGCGAAATAACACATAAACTCCTAGGAGCAATAAGAATGTTGAAACGTAAGGTCTTACTGCATCTCCAGGTAAATTACTTAGAAAGCAGGCTCCTACAAAAGCCCCGATGGAACCAGGAATAATCAGTTTTAAAACCATCGATTTATCTACGTTGCCAAATTTAATATGTGAAACACCAGACGCTGCTGTTGTTACAACTTCTGCCAAGTGAACAGATGCCGAAGCCACAGCTGGTGCAATTCCAAACGTTAAAAGTAGGGTAGTTGATGTCACCCCGTACGCCATTCCAAGTGATCCGTCAATTAACTGAGCTAAAAAGCCAATAAGTGCAAACGTAATTAACTTTTTCATGTTGTCCCTCCACTTTAATCTTCTGTTAGAGAGCACAAAAAGGCCTCCAACAGTTGTTTGCTAGAAGCCTTCGGTATGTCCGATCAGCTGTCCGTTTTATAAATAAGTTGTTTATATTGTAATCCTAACTATTCCTAGAAGTCAACTGTGTTTTTAGTTTTTCTTTTAGTCTATGTATGCTGCTTGGTTATAGTATCAGTAAAATAAAATTCTTCTTGTTAAGTCAACAACATAAAAACGACCGCTCACTTAATAAGGGCGGTCATTTTTATGCATGTCTTGCCAGTGAGCTAGCACTTCAGGTGGTAAACTCACATCTTTATCTAATGACGTCACATCCATAGAAGTAGGCTCATCGCTATTTATCACTTTTTCTACCCAATCTGGCTGTACAACTAACGCTTGTTCAATCGTAATTAAAGCCAGACCTTGCTCAAAAGCTTCTGCGACTTCCGTTGCCGTAAGTCCTCCTGTACCCACAAGAGGGACCCGGTAATTGACGTGCTTAATGATCGAAGAAAGCAGTGAATGATTTTCTTCCCTTTTTGAGGTAGGTTCATGCAAAGCACTGATATGTAAATAATCAATTTCTGTATGAACAAGACGATCAATCCACTCAAATGTATCTTCCACTTTATTTCCTAAATAGCCTTTTTCTTTGGGCGCTAATGTATATCCCACAATAAATGGTTTGCCCGCATGTGCTGCTCGACGCGTCACTTCACGAATAACTTCAAGTGCAAAAGTGAAGCGGTTTTCTGCGCTTCCTCCATAAGAATCACTTCGTTCATTGGCTTGCCTTGACGTAAACTGCTGCAGTAAACATTCATTTCCTCCGTCAATTTCCACTCCATCAAACCCTGCTTCCATAGCTCTTGTGGTAGCTTCGCCAAACGCTTGAACAATATAAGTTATATCGCGCTCGGTCATTTGAACAGGCTTTTTTCCTTTACGTTTGTGAGGCTTTTCACTAGGGCTAATTGCTTGCCACTTACTTTCCATTTCTACGCACTTTCTTCCCCCGTGCGATAGTTGAAGAATCGCTTTAGCTCCTCTTCTATGAATCATTTGGGTTAGTTGATGAAGCTTTCGTATGACCTGATCACGATGAATTCCGATTTGACCATGTGCTACTTGGCCATTTTCTGTGATAAACGCGGGGCCGATAATTACCGTACTGACGCCCCCTACTCGTTTTTCGTAAAAAGTCAGATCGATATCGGATATTTCCCCGTTTTCTCGTGAAGCGTATGTGAGTATAGGTCCCATTGCTAATCGGTTTTTCATCTCAAGAGCATCAACAAATTTAAAATGTTTAAATAACTTTTCATAGGCCGTCTTCAATTGATTCACACCTTTTTTCCCTTAGCTTGCCCATCTATAAGCGGAGTAGACATAGGCATAAAAAAAGAAATACCTTTATCGGCATTTCTTTTTACGTTGTTTTTCTTATTTTTTTGACCGGATAAAATACAAATTCGCTTTTTCCGACAATTCGTTTTTCATCAATAAGACCTAGACCGTTGCGGCTATCCATACTGTACAGACGGTTGTCACCCATTACAAATACTTCGTTTTTAGGTATTTGTACGGGTTCAAAATCTCCCGTAAGCTCCATATCCATGTTGTTGGCAATTTGACGATTCGTTTTTAAATAAGGTTCACTTACTTTTTTATCATCAATATAAAGCTGATCTTTTTTCATTTCGATTTTTTCACCTGGCAGACCGATTACTCTTTTTACATAATGCTTATTCTTAGCCTCATCTTTAATAATCACAATATCTCCGCGGCGAATATCATGGAGCGAATACGACAGTTTATTCACGAACAACCGCTCTCCGTTATGCAGCGTTGGGTTCATTGAAGCGCCTTCTACAATATACGGAGAAAATAAAAATGCGCGAATCATAAATACTAGAGCGATAGCGAAGATAATAGTTTTGAATATGCTGCGTAATTGATCGCTTTTTGTTTTTTCCGTAGTCAATATGCTTTGTCTCCTTTGTACAGCTCACTTTTCTTATGTAAAAAAGCAAGAAACCTCTTACTTTAACACTTATTCTAACTTAACCATAGAAAGAACTGAAATCAAATGTTTTATGTTATGTAAAAAAAGAACCTCTAACAAATGTTAGAGGCTTACATTACGCAAGTTTCGTCTTTACATCTCTTATTATAACATTAATTATATAAAAAAAGACTACCTTTTATGTAAAAATTATGTTTTTTACGCAAACTTAACTAAATCTTCACATTTAAAGGCGTTTCTCCATGTATAAAAATTTGGGAGATACAATACTCTATAATCTCTCTTCGCCGCACGAGTCCAATAAAAATGTTTTGATCATCTACAACTGGCACAAAATTTTGTTCAGACGCGCGTGACAAAATACTTTCCATTTCGTCGTTAATGGTGATAGCTTCGTAATCGCGATGTCTTGGAACCTCCTCAATTCGTAGGTGTTCTAACTCATGGAGTTCTATATGTTCTAAGCTTTTTAGCTTCCATAACAAGTCTCCTTCTGTCAAAGTCCCTACATATTCTCCTTTTTGATTAATAAGCGGCACAGAAGAGTAGCGATGATACTCCATTTTCTCCAATGCTTGACGGATTGTTGACCGTGTCGATAGGGTAACCACTTCTTTTTTAGGAAGTAAAAAGAACGCAATATTCACTCATATTCTCCTTTTGTTATATATGCATTTTATTTTTGTTGTTTTGCTGAATCTGAAACAATATGAATATCGATGTTATGAGTCTGTCGCATAATTGTATTCACAATAGAGCCTTTTCGAATCTCTTCCCATCTTGTCCTCGCTGATTGCCCTAGTAAGATTTGAGTAACGCGATACTGCTTGGCTACGTTCACAATCACTGCAGCTGGTTTTTGCTTTTTAGCTTCTTCAACAATTAGCGATGCGTGGAAACGGTCAGCGAATGCCTGCCACTGTTTGATTTGTGTTTTCTCCCTCTCAGTCTGATCGCCTTTAAAAACATGGAGCAGCAGCAAATCTGCTTTCAATCGGTTCGCCATTCTCCAGCCTCTTCGAATCAATTTTTCAGCTGTTTCACTGTATTGAATGCACACTAAAATGCGTTCGCAAATACCTGTTACACCAATTTCATGGGAATGAATGAGCTTACCGTCCACTTCATCCGCTATTTCTCTGAGCGTTAATTCACGAAGGGCATGGAGATTTGCGAGCTTAAAAAAAGACTGCAGGCTTTGTTCAATTTTATGGACTTCGTATATTTTGCCTTCACGAAGACGCTTTTGCAGCTGTTCCGGTGTAACGTCGACAAGTTGAATTTCATCTGCTTGCTGAATAAATAAATCTGGCACCGTTTCACGAACTTTTACTTGGGTAACAGCATATACGAGGTCATGTACGCTTTCCATATGCTGAATGTTCATTGCTGACATAACTGAAATACCTTGGTTGAGCAGGTAAGAAACATCTTCAAAACGTTTTTTATGGCGGCTTGTCGGTACATTTGTATGAGCGAGTTCATCGATAAGGACAACTTTTGGCCGCCTTCTTACAATCGCCAGTAAATCAAGTTCTTGTAATTCTTTTCCTTTATAAAAAACGGTTTCTCTTTGGATTACTTCTAGATTTCCAATCATCGCCTTAGTCTCATTCCTGCCGTGTGTTTCTACATATCCAACTACGACATCTACGCCTTCTTTGACTAAGTCATGCGCATCTTGAAGCATTTTATAAGTCTTCCCTACTCCCGGTGCGGCACCGATGTAGAGTTTAAGCTTTCCGCGCTTCTGATCATGAAGTTCACGCAATAGTTCTTCCGGAGTTTTTCTTCGAAAGTATGGATGAGCTTCTTTTTCTTTCATTGTTCGTGCTCCTTTATCACACTCGCTTCAGTGCATGAAGCGAGTGCGTGTAATTAGCGTTCTCGTTGAACAGCTAAATTTAGCTCTACTACATTTACTCGTTTTTCACCAAAAGCCCCTTGCTGAGTATGTTCTTTGATTAACTCTTTTAGCGTCTGGGTTTTAATATGGGCTGCTTTTGCCACGCGCTCTACTTGTGCATATGCAGCTTGTGGCGTAATATCCGGATCGAGTCCAGAAGCCGAATTCGTGACGGCATCAATCGGAATCCCTTCTTTTGGTACCTCGTTTTCTTTTTTCCACGCCGCTACGGATTTCTCGATACGATTCGTAAGGTCTTTATTTGAAGGTGCTAAATTCAACGAGCCAGACCCTGCCCCGTTATAATCAATACTAGAAACTCTGCCGTGAAAAAATGCATTGCTTGTAAACTGCTGCCCAATCAGCTTAGAACCGATAACTTGATGATTGTTTGAATAGATTAGGCTGCCGTTTGCTTTACTTGGAACAGCTGTTTGAGCAATACCTGTCATCACAACAGGATAAATAAGACCACAAAGTATCATCATCATAATCGTTAAGCGAACAATAATGCTTCCCGTTCGTTCTGTTTGTATCATCGTTTCTTCTCCTCTACATCACAAATGAAAGTAATAAGTCAATCGCTTTAATCCCAATGAATGGAACTAATACCCCACCTAATCCGTAAATGAACAAATTTTTTCGCAGCAGTGCGTTAGAACTCATCGGCTTATAGGCAATTCCCTTCATGGCTAAGGGAATTAACAGCGGGATAATGACCGCATTAAAAATAAGCGCTGACAATACAGCAGATAGAGGTGAATTCAGCTTCATTACGTTAAGAGCCTCCATTTGCGGAATCGCCAAGGTAAACATCGCTGGAATAATCGCGAAATACTTAGCAATATCGTTTGCGATGCTGAATGTAGTTAAGGCACCCCTTGTCATTAATAGCTGTTTTCCGATTGAAACGACTTCAATGATTTTAGTGGGATCCGAATCCAAGTCCACCATATTTGCTGCTTCTTTAGCAGCTGAGGTTCCGCTGTTCATTGCTAAACCAACGTCAGCTTGAGCAAGTGCAGGGGCATCGTTTGTTCCGTCACCTGTCATCGCAACTAGCTTGCCTTGCTGCTGTTCGTATTTAATCACTTGAATCTTGTCTTCTGGCTTGCATTCCGCAATAAATTCATCTACTCCAGCTTCTTTTGCAATAGTTGCTGCGGTTAGCGGATTATCTCCTGTGCACATGACTGTTTTAATGCCCATTTTACGAAGTTCATCAAAGCGTTCTTTCATTCCTGGTTTTACCGTGTCTTTTAAATAAATCAAGCCATAAATTTTATCATCGGCGGCGACGGCAAGCGGCGTGCCACCAGCTCCTGCAATTTCGTTCGCTTTTTGCTGTAAATCAGAGGGAACCTTCCCGCCATTTGACTCTACCCATGCCGTGACGGCGTCCACTGCTCCTTTTCGTACAGATACATTCTGTAAGTCAATGCCGCTCATTCGCGTTTCAGCTTTGAATTCTACAAACGTTCCCTGCGTTTTTCTAAGGTCTTCTACTCCCATGCGAGTTTGGATAAAATCAACCACCGAGCGTCCTTCTGGTGTTTCGTCGTAAAGAGAAGAAACAAACGCCCATTTGTACAGTTCACGTTCGTCTACGCCTTCTACAGTCGTTAACTGATGAGCCATTCGGTTTCCAAACGTAATGGTGCCGGTTTTATCTAAAATAATTGTATTGATGTCACCAGCTGCTTCTACTGCTTTTCCTGACATAGCAATCACGTTAAACTGCGTGACTCGATCCATTCCAGCAATTCCAATGGCCGATAATAATCCTCCAATCGTCGTAGGAATAAGGCAGACGAGCAGTGAAATTAAAATAGCCGTGTCGAGTTGAAAATGTAAATAGTTTGTAAAGACAGGAAGCGTCACAACAACTAGTAAAAAAATAATCGTCAAACTTGTCAAAACCGTGTTTAGCGCAATTTCATTTGGCGTTTTTTGACGCTCTGCTCCTTCAACAAGCGAAATCATTTTATCTAAAAACGATTCACCTTGCTCACACGTAATTTTAATTGTAATTTCATCGCTGACAACTCTTGTACCTCCAGTTACAGAGTTAAAATCCCCGCCTGCTTCTTTCATAACAGGTGCCGATTCACCCGTAATAGCCGATTCATCAACAGACGCCAGTCCTTTAATAATTTCTCCATCTCCAGGAATCATTTCGCCTTGTGAAACGACGACGATATCTCCTTTTTTTAGTTGCGATGCCGAAACTTGTATCATTTGCCCGTTTTGAAGCTGATTAGCTGTAATATCGCCTTTAGATTTCTTTAATGAGTTTGCCTGTGCTTTTCCTCGACCTTCTGCTAATGCTTCTGCAAAATTAGCAAAAACAATGGTAAAAAATAACACGAGAGATACGGCAACATTAAATCCTGTGCTTACTGTACTTTCTCCGAAAAGGTCCGGAACAACGGCTAAAAAAAGCGTAATTATAAACCCGATTTCTACTACGAACATGATAGGGTTTTTTATCATCGTTCTTGGGCTGAGCTTGATAAAAGCCTGCTTTACTGATTGAATAAAAATCGATGAAGCTTGTGTATCCACAGAACCTTGAATATGACTGTTGCGATCCAATTCAATATTATTTGCAAAATTCCGTTTATTCATTATGATCCTCCGCTTTCTTGATTACAGTGTTAAATACTCAGCAACCGGCCCAAGCACAAGCACTGGGAAAAACGTAAGTGCTCCTACAATAACGGTAGTTCCAATTAAAATGCCGCTAAATAAAGACGTATCTGTTTTAAATGTCCCAGGTGTTTCGGGAACAAGCTGTTTGGATGCTAGTGAGCTCGATACCGCCAGCATCGTAATTAGTCCGAAGTAGCGTCCAATATACATAACGATTCCCGTTGAAATGTTCCAAAACGGCGTTGCATCACCGAGTCCTTCAAAGCCGGATCCATTGTTTGCTGCTGACGACGTAAATTCATACAGTGCCTGACTTAACCCGTGAAAGCCTGGATTTGATATACCTTCTATTCCTAAATGAGTGGTAAGTGCTACAGCTGTTCCTCCTAAAATTAGCAGCGGTTGCAAAATAAGCGTCACGGCGATTAGCTTCATTTCTTTTCCTTCAATTTTTTTACCTACGTATTCTGGTGTTCTTCCAACCATTAAACCTGATAAAAATACGGCGATAATGACGTACATCATGACATTCATAAATCCTGCTCCGACACCGCCGAATACGGTATTTAACATCATATTTCCAAGCGTTAACAACCCGGTAAGAGGCGTAAGAGTATCGTGCATGGTGTTGACTGCACCTGTTTCACTTGCTGTCGTCACGATGGCGTAAAGCGTCGACATGCCGACACCAAAACGGACTTCTTTCCCTTCCATATAACCGTTCGCTTCGTTCAAATGAAAAGCATCAAGTCTTGGATTGCCACCCCACTCTGTTACGAACGCTGTGCTTAAAATAACGATAAACAGCATACTCATCGCTACAAACAAAATGCGGCCTTGCTTACGCTTTCCGATCATTTTTCCGTATGTGAAAGGAAGTGCTGTTGGCAATAAAAGCATAAGGACGATTTGTAATACATTGCTCAACGCGTTAGGATTTTCAAATGGATGAGCTGAATTGACACCAAAAAATCCCCCTCCGTTGTTTCCTAGCTCTTTAATTGAAAGAAAAGAAGCAACTGGTCCCCTTGCTATTTGCTGTGTTGCCCCTTCTATTGTATGGGCAGTAACCGTTCCGCTTAACGTTTGAGGGACACCTAAAAACATAAATAAAATGCCTGTTATAAAAGCGATAGGAAGTAAAATACGCGTAATTGACTTTACAAAATCAACAAAAAAGTTTCCCATTTCTTTCCCTGCCAGCCCACGAATAAAAGCGATTGCTACTGCAAGTGCCGTTGCTGGTGCAGCAAACATCATAAATACAATGGCGGCCATCTGCGAGAAATAGGACAATCCTGATTCGCCGCTGTAGTGCTGCAAGTTCGTATTTGTCATAAAACTAATGGCCGTGTTAAAAGCAAGTGCCGGATCCATTCCTTTGATGTGGCTTGGGTTAAACGGCAGTACCCCTTGAAACCGGAAGATAAGGTACACCACAAAAATCATAAACGTATTCGCCAAAACAAGAGCAAATGCATATTGCTTCCACGTCTGATTAAGCCCTTTAATTCCTGCTGCTTTAAACATCACCGTTTCTATCTTTCCTATCAAGCTAGTGTTTTTATCGTTTGAAAACACATTCGCTATATAAATACCTACGGGCTTTGCAATAAGCGCTACAAAAACAAGCAGCAGCGCAACTGATAGTAGAAAAATCCCCACTTTTTATTCCTCCGCTTATTAAAATTGTTCTGGATTTAACAGTACATATACTAAATAAATTAAAACGAGAACTGAAATACCTGACAAAATGAACGACATGTTCACTTCTCCTCTCTGTCGTCTACTACATGAGACGACCAGCGAATAATTCCGTACATAGCAGTTGCTAATAAGGCAAGCGTTCCAAGCATCATCATATCCAAGTTGCTTCCTCCTAACTGTTTCCTGACAAAAATGATAGCTTCTAAGTTTAGTGACGGTTTCTTTTCATAAAGCATCACGTCCAAAAAAGCTAACCGCGAGACGTGATGCTATTTTTTTCCACTAAAAAACCGCAGAAGAGAGTTCTCTTCCGCGGTTTAATGCACGACAAATAAGCCGTGATTGACACGAATTTTTTACTCCCAAAACGCTTACGGAGTTAGCTGTCGGATTCGGGTTATGGAAGTAACCCTACTCAGTTAAGAGATTCACCCCTAGTACATACGTACAAAATATTGGGTCCCCCGCTCATAATTGATTAAGCGTATATTTGTTATTTAATTTTTAGACTTAATGATGACTTTTACTGCTGCGTTTAAAACTTTGATTAGCTAACGTAGACAAATAGCGGTTTGCTAGATCAAAAGATTGCTGGTCGCACATTGCCCGATATTCAATCATTTGAATCATTTGCTTAGATAAATGCATCCTGACGCTCCTTTCACCTATATTTTGAAAGGAGCGTACTATCCGCTGTTATAGAAAACGACCACGATTACACCATCCTCTCTCTTAACGCTTACGAAGTTAGCTGACGGGTTCGGGTCAAGAAAGTAACCCTACTCAATTAAGAGATTCACCCCTGATAATTGGGTCCTCCGCTCTTTCCTTCTCTTTCAGAAAAGACTCAGCGTTTCACAGTGGAACGTTTCATGAGAGTAATCTTACTCCTGTTAAAATTTACTGTCAACAACATTTTTTGAAATTTTAAAAGCTTTATTTTTCTATATTTATTCATTATTTTAAAATAATAATTCCAGAAGAAAAAAAGCGTTCTTATCGAGGAGATAAGAACGCTTTTTTTAGCTCATTTTCTCAATTTCATTTACAAGAATTGAAATAGCATCCGTTTTTGTTGCTTCACGCATTGTACGCTTCATTGTACTTGCCTGCTGCTGAAGCTCACTTACTTCACGTAAAAACAATTCTTTTGTTAACTGTTCTTCTTCTACAACCATACAGTAGCCTTTTTTCTTAAAAGATTGTGCATTTAAAATTTGATCTCCGCGACTCTGTGCTTTTGATAAAGGAATAATCATCATCGGTTTATGAAGAGCTAAAAACTCAAAAATGGCATTGGATCCACCGCGTGTAATCACATAATCAGTTGCCGCTAGAACATCAGGAAGCTGTTCGTTTACGTATTCTAACTGACGGTATCCTGACTCTTTTTCAAGGCTTGTATCAATATTGCCTTTTCCGCAAAGGTGTACAATTTGGAATTTCTTTTGCAGTTCAGGCAAAGACTCTCGAACGATTTCATTAATACGGCGTGCTCCTAAACTTCCGCCCATAATCGTTAAAATGGGGCGCTTATCATAAAAGCGTAGCCAGCTTTCCCCGTTCGCTGCGCTTCCGCTAAATAGCTCTTTTCGAATAGGTGAACCAACAACCTGCACTTTTTCTTTTGGAAAGTAGTTTGCGGCTTCATCAAAAGAAGTAAAAATTTTAGTGGCAAATTTCTGCGCAATTTTATTTGCCAGTCCCGGTGTTAAATCACTTTCATGAATGAACACGGGAATGTTTAAAGATTTAGCAGCCATTACCACAGGAACTGTGACGAAACCGCCTTTTGAAAAAACAAGAGAAGGCTTTAGTTTTTTCAGCACGCGACGTGCATCGCCAACCCCTTTTGCTACTCGAAATACATCTTTTACATTTTCCATATCTACATATCGACGCAGCTTCCCGCTTGAAATCGCATGATATGGAACGTTTAATTTTGTAATTAATTCTTTCTCAATACCATTGTGAGAACCGACATAATGGATATCCCATTTTTCACTGTCTAATTCTTTCATGATGGCAATGTTTGGCGTTACGTGCCCCGCTGTTCCGCCTCCGGTAAAAACGATAACTTGCTTACTCATTTTTTCTTCCTCTCTTTGCATCACTTAATCGATCTGTTTTGACATCAATTTTTATCTAATCTTTTTAGCATGCAATCTGACATGTAAAACGATGGTTTTATTATAGCATTTTTCTTTTTACATATGTATGATAAGGCGTATAAAAGCATGCTATACTTTTCATAAGGAGTGATGATAATGAACAAATCTGTACCTGCAGTAAAAGGTGACACAGTGGATTCCGAAACGCGCTGTACGCACTATCATACGGATAAAGATATTATCGCAATAAAATTTTATTGCTGTCATACATATTATCCATGCTATCAATGTCATAACGCACATGCGGATCACGACATTAAAAGATGGCCAACATCTATGTTTAATGAAAAAGCTATTCTTTGCGGAGTATGTAAACATGAGCTCTCAATTAATGAATATTTAACCTGTAACTCGACTTGCCCTCACTGTCGTTCTTCTTTTAATCCCGGATGCAGCCTGCATGGACACATTTATTTTGAACAAAAAAGCTGAACAAAACATCGTTCAGCTTTTAAAATAATTGCTCATCTATATTGATAATGGAAGGAAGCAGACCTGGGAACAGTTCCTCAAGTTCTTCTAAACGCAAGGAATAATAGTGCTGCGTACCTTCTATACGTAGTTTGATAATTCCAGCTTCGCGAAGTACTTTAATATGATGTGATAGCGTTGATTTTGATACATTTAATTTTTGATAATACGAACAGGTCTGCTCCTTTCTTGTCGCTAAACACTGTACAATTCGCAGCCGGTTAGGATCACTCAACGCATGTAAAATAGGCGTTAATTTAATTTCAGATTTCGGTGGTTGATAAGGTTTTCTCATGCTTAAAATATAACACAGCTTCTTTTGTGTATCAATGTTCGATAACTTTCGAACTAAATTCCTTGCACTGTTATTTAATCGGTGTTATAGTTTCATTGTTCGATGATATTCGAACTTATCTTCATTTTAATCGTAAATTGAATGAAAGATTAAAAACAAAACAAATAATATAAAGCACCATCATTATTAAAGGAGGAATCATCCATGATTCATTTACAAGCTTCAATGAAAGTTAACCCAGCAAAAAGAGAAGAATTTTTAGAAAACGTACAAGAACTAATTAAGCATTCTTTACAAGAAGAAGGAAACAGCAACTATCAACTATTTGAAGATGCTTTTACACCTAACACATTTATGATGATTGAAGAGTGGAAAAGCGAAGAAGCAATTCAAGCACACAATAAATCAGCTCATTTCCAAAGTTTTGTAGCATTTGCTCAAACTGGCGTACTTGTAGCACCTTTAGATGTAAAAACATTACAAGGCTAAAAATAACTTCTTTGAAAGGATGACGCATCATGAATGAAGCAATTCGTACAATTCAAGATCATCGTTCTATCCGTCAATATACAGACGAAGCAGTAAGCGACGAGCATTTAGATACAATTATTCAATCTGCTCAGTCAGCCGCTTCTTCTATTAACGGACAGCAAGTAACTATTATTAGCGTCCAAGATAAAGAAAAGAAGAAAAAGCTTTCAGAGCTTGCGGGCAACCAAGCGTGGATTGACCAAGCTCCTCTATTTTTAATCTTTTGTGCAGATTTTAATCGTGCTAAGATTGCAGCTGAGCTTAACGATGCGCCTCTTGGCGTAACCGATGGGCTTGAGTCAATTTTAGTGGGGGCAACCGATGCTGGAATTTCTTTAGAAGCAGCAACAGTTGCAGCAGAGTCACTCGGTTTAGGTACAGTACCAATCGGCGGAATTCGCAGAAAGCCACTAGAAGTCATTGAACTCCTAGATTTACCGGCATACGTATTCCCAGTAAGCGGTCTTGTCATTGGACATCCGGCAGATCATTCTGCGAAAAAGCCTCGATTACCACAAGCTGCTGTGCACCATCGTGAAAGCTATAATCATGACTTAAAGTCATTGATTCAAGACTATGATGCTGAAATGGCAGAGTATATGAAAAAGAGAACAAACGGTGCAGATGACCGCAACTGGTCACAAACTGTATCCGCTATTTACAAAACCATTTATTATCCAGAAGTTCGAGCGATGCTTGAAAAACAAGGATTTAAATTCGAATGATCAAAAGCTGCGATGTTCATCGCAGCTTTTTTTATCTACTTTAACAGCGTCTTGAATAGACTAAAAGTAATACTCGATAAATGAGGTGTTTGGATGGAGTTTATTTTAATTTGTAATTTTCTTTTAGGTGCAACGGCAGCGTTTTTATTGGTGCCGGCTTTTACAAAAAAGAACACCCTTCACGTGACTTTGCTGTCTCTCCTTTTCCTCCTTTCAATTGTTCCAACCTTTCTTCTCGCTAATCCACATATCGGCGTTTTACCTTGGGCTATTCGAGACGGTCTTCTATTGTTTTCCGCTTTCCTTTTCTTTTATCTAACCTTCACTTTAAGCAGATGGAAAACACTTTTGTTTTTTCTTCTCCTTTTACTGTCAATTGCTCCTCTTGCCTACGTCGTATATGATGACTTCACGCATACGTATATAGATGCCAATATCGGACTTGGCCTAGGCTTTTTATTGACGTGGCTCTTAACAACCTTGTACAATATTTTGGCTATTCTTCGATTTTTCCGTCAGAAATCTCAGTAAACACGTTAAAAGTTAACAAACAAACGAATAGTTGATTTTATTTAGTATACGCTAACAACTGCACAGTCCTTCTCTTTACATAAAGCTGTGTATACTAAAAAAGGAGTGATACTTGATGAAACGACTATTCGTAATGGTAGCAGTGATTGCCTTCTTGGCACTTAGCCGCATGTTAGTATTTGCCGCTGAAACACCTCCTGCTGCAGATGAGCGACCAGCTCAAAATGCAGAAGTTCGTATCGTTCATGCTTCACCAGATGCTCCAGCTGTAGACATTTTTGTGGATGACAAAGCTTTAGTAGAAGGAGCAAAGTTTAAAGATGTCTCCAACTCCCTGCCTTTGTCAGCTGGTTCTCATAAAGTAGAAGTATACGAAGCGAAGACAAAAGGAACAAAAGATTCCATCATCGAAGCTACCCTTGTTGTAGACGGTGGAAAATCGTATACAGTAGCCGCTGTAAATAAAGCCGAAAATCTTGAACTGCAGGCTTTTACGAATAATAAGCAAGGGATGGATGGAAAAGCAAGCTTACGTGTTGCTCATTTATCTCCTGATGCTCCTGCGGTAAACGTAGGTCCTAAAGGGGCTGCTCCTTTATTTAAAGATCTGTCTTTTAAAAGCATTTCAGGTTATCAAGTAGTAAATCCGGGTTCGTATGATTTATCTGTTTCCACAGCAGACGGAAAAGAAATACTAAGTCTTCCTGGAACAAATCTTCAAAGCGGTAAAAACTATACGGTTCTCGCAGTAAATACTGCTGATAAGCTTGAGACCATTGTTTTACAAGATAATTAATTAAAAAAACGTCATTTCAATTGAAATGACGTTTTTTTATAGACTGCGCTGAATGAATTCTTCTTTTTTGTACTCATAGGTAGAAATATCGTTCCACAATCGTTTTGAAAGCTCGTATTTCATACCTTCATATTTTTTTCTAGCACGTTCGCTCGAGCGTAACTGCTCCCTGAAATTAATTCGTTCATTCCAATAAGGTGATTCACTGACCGTTACGTACACATGACTTCTTCTAGCATCATGTGGAATGAGCTTACGGGCATTTTTAGCTGTCATAATTGGAGGGTAGTGTGCAGCTGGAACGCCTTCTTTTAATAAGACGAACATCTCCTTTTCCGCTACGTATACGTGAGATTTATTTTTTAATATAGCGCGCACTTCATTTATGTCTTCTTCGCGTTTGACGCCGATTAAAATATCAACGATTGGTGAACCTGCCAATCCTGGAACGGACGTGCTTCCAATATGTTCGATGTCTACTGAAAAATCTTTTAGTGTATTAAGTAACGCTTCTTTTTCCATTTGATACAAAAGCGACCACTTTGTTTCATACTGAACAATCTTTCGCATATCAGTTTCCACCCTTTCACTTTTTTATACTGTACCATGTTTTAAAATAAAAAGAAAGAATTTTCTAACTATTTACTTTTTGTTTATGCTATGAGCTTTTCCATCGATATAGACAGGCTTTATATTATTTTATATATTTTTGTTATTTTTATTCTGAATGTTTCATAATTGTGGATGTTTCCTCCTCCAAAAGATAGATACTCTTTTATTTGCTATCTCTCCTCTATCATATTCACATTCAGCTGCTTTATACTATTTTACATTTTTTCTAGTATAAAACATGTCCTCAAAACATCGGTGAACAAAGGGCTAAAGACCTTTATATGCCCTTGACATCCCTACATTTCACCTTTGATATAATTATATTTTACATTAATGTAAAATTTTATCGTTAAGGATGGCAGATAGTTCAAATTCATTATACAATTGAAATTCGACATATAGTATGATGGATAATATCGGCATTATGAGATAATAGTAGATTTAACTCAAAATTTTGGGCTATTTGCCGATATATGCTTTGTATACTAATTAACTTATGTTGAAATTTGTAATTTGCAAGGAGGAAAAAATGAATAAAAAACATGTCATGTACACAGCCGTTTCTTCTGTTCTTTTAAGCTCTTCATTGCTTTTGCATTCGATTGACGCAGATGCAGCTGAATCGGCCAAAGTAACTGCTACATCGTTAAATGTACGTGCAACGCCTAGTACAAGCGGCGCTATCGTTGGAAAAGTAACGAAGGGAAACACCGTTAATATAGTAGATGAAAGCAAGGGATGGGCTAAAATTACGTATAACGGTAAAGAAGCTTGGATTTCATCTCAATACATAAACAAAACACAAACAAACAGTACGTCTACGGCAAATTCGACATCCAAGTCAGCCGTTGTTAACGCCAGTTCATTAAATGTTCGCTCTTCTGCGAGCACAAGCGCGTCTATCGTGACGAACTTATCCCGAGGTTCCAAAGTAACGGTGGTAAAAGAAAGCGGATCCTGGTCACAGATTAAAACAGCATCAGGTCAAACGGGCTGGGTAGCGAGTCAGTACCTACAAGCAGGATCCGGTTCTTCTACACCGCCTAGTAACTCGGGTTCTACAACATCCAAGTCAGCTGTTGTTAACGCTAGCTCATTAAATGTTCGCTCTTCTGCGAGCACAAGCGCGTCTATCGTGACGAACTTATCCCGGGGTTCCAAAGTAACGGTGGTAAAAGAGAGCGGATCCTGGTCACAGATTAAAACAGCAAGTGGTCAAACGGGCTGGGTGGCAAGTCAGTACCTACAAGCAGGCTCTGCTTCTTCTGCGCCAGCTAAAGATTCTGGATCCACGTCATCTAAGTCAGCGGTCGTTAACGCCAGTTCATTAAACGTTCGTTCTTCTGCAAGCACAAGCGCATCGGTCGTAACAAACTTACCGCGCAATTCAAAAGTAATGGTTTTAAAAGAAAGCGGATCTTGGTCTCAGATTAAAACGGCAAGCGGCCAAACGGGCTGGGTAGCAAGTCAGTATTTACAAGCTAATTCTGGACAGTCTTCACAACCAGCCCAGTCGATTCAAATTACAAAAGCTTCAAATTTGCGCAGTCAGCCGAGCTTAAGTGCGGGAATTATTCGTGTAGCAAAAGCAGGCGAACGATTCAAAAAAGTAGGCGAAACGAATGACTGGGTGCAAATTCAGTACTCTGCAAGTCAAACAGCATGGGTGTCAAAAGGGTTAACAGCTGCGGCTGGTTCTACAACTTCAGCTAGTTTGCCTTCCCCATCTGCTGCTTTAAAAGATAAAATTATTGTGGTAGACGCTGGGCACGGCGGATATGACCCTGGCACTTCAGGCAAGTCATCGATTGAGAAAAACCTAGCGTTAACAACCGCAAAACTTGTGGCAAGCCGCTTAGCTAATGCCGGAGCAAATGTATTTATGACGCGTTCAAACGATACTTTTATTTCACTGAGCGGACGTGTGAACGTTAGTGAAGCAAAGCATGCAGATGCATTTATCAGCGTTCACTATAACGCTTCTACTTCATCTTCTGCAAACGGCATCGCATCATTTTATTACAGTGAAGCTAAAGATAAAGAATTAGCAAAATACATTCAAGAAAGCATGGCTGAAAATGCGCCTTCTATGAAGGATATGGGGGTTCGTTTTGGAGATTATTATGTTACTCGAGAAAACAACCAGCGTGCTGTACTTCTTGAATTAGGCTTTTTATCAAATGCTCACGATGAGCAAATTGTTTCTTCTAATGCGTATCAGCAGCAAATATCTACAGGTATTTATCAAGGAATTGCTCGATACTTTGCAGCTAATAAATAATAAAAGCCCTCATAATGAGGGCTTTTATACTACCAGCTTGCTTTTTTAACACCTGGGATTTGTCCTTTGTAGGCCAATTCCCTAAAAGCAATGCGTGACATTTCAAATTTTCTAAGATAGCCTCGAGGGCGACCGGTAACGCGGCAGCGATTATTTAAGCGCGTTGGTGAAGAATCTCTAGGCAATTTTTTTAACGCTTCGTAATCTCCTTTTTCCTTCAACTCTTGGCGCAATTGCGCATATTTCGCTACTATCTCTTGGCGCTTTTGTTCTTTTACAACTTTTGATTTTTTAGCCAAACTCTTTGTCATCCTTTCGCTTTATCAATTTTTATTTGAAATACGTAATCATTACGATTTAATCGTTTTGAGCAAGTTACTTTTTAAATTTAATCATATTTTCTTCATTTTTTCAACTTGTTTGCTTCCACGCTTACATGTATCCTCTCTCCTAAACTGCTGTATAAACATAAATAAAATTGTATGTCAAATGTAATTAATTCCTTCATCTCCTATATCATACAAAGAGCCCTACATATTCCATTTTGTAGGAGGATTTGTATTTACAGATAATATTTCAATAATATTACAGTTCATTTACATATTAATAACTTCGACAAATTTAGCGGTTATCTAGTATATAATCATCTTAGAAATTCCAAAAATAATATTTTGTGTACTCAATAAAATATAAAAGTAAAGGTGATTAAAAAATGAAATCGACTGGTATTGTAAGAAAAGTAGATGATTTAGGTCGTATCGTAATTCCTAAAGAGTTAAGACGTGTTCTTGAAATAGATGTAAAAGATCCTGTTGAAATTTTTGTCGAAACAGATCGAATTATTTTAAAGAAATATGAGCCGAACGGTGCTTGTGCGATTACTGGTGAAGTATCTTCTGACAACGTAACAATCGCAGATGGCAAATTAACTTTAAGCCGCGAAGGTATGGAGTTATTACTTGAAGAGTTAAAACAACGTAATTTCTAATAAAAAGAAAAACAGTTGCATGTAAGCAGCTGTTTTTCTTTTTATTAAAGTTTTTTCTTCGCTTTCTGATTTTCAGATGCTATACTCAGAAGCGAATACATAATAAAGGAGCCTTTTATCATGACAGTTGAACAAATGACTCATCACTTTTTAGCACATCGAAACGTAACTAATGAATTAATCAACAAAATTGAAGCAGGTCACTACGAATACAAGCCTGCCCCGACATCTATGTCAGCTTTTGACTTATCTACGCATATTTTAACATCCTTTTATGCATTTGCATCAGTGGTAAAATCCGGTGATTTATCTCCACTTGGTCAAAAAGCTGATTTTGGCGGTAAGTCATTATCGGACCTTGCAGCTGAATATACGAACAAAACAGTAGACGTATTACGCTCACTTAGCGAAGATGACTTAAACAAGACCATTGACGCAACTGCAGCGTTTGGAAGAAAGCTTCCTGGAAGACAGCTTTTACAAATGGCCATTGACCATGAAATTCATCATAAAGGAAATTTATACGTCTACGTACGTGAGATGGGTCATACAGATCTTCCTCTATTTGTTCAGTTCGGTTAATGGTTATAAAATAGTTCGACTTGTAAGCGCCCAAGCTAGAAGTTTGGTGCGCTTTTTCTTTGGAGTTTTCGGCATAATAAGTAAGATATATGGTATAATTCTATCAATAACTTCATATCTACTATTCAAAGCTTGTTTCTTCTTATAAAACGATCGTCATCATCTTTTACAAAGGAGGAATCACTTCATGAGTCAAACTGTTAATCAACAAAAAATTGCTCAAGTGTATCATCTTCCGTTTGTTTCTTCATTTGGAGGAAGTGCTATGAACCTTCTTTCTCCTCAAGCTGGCGAACATATTTTAGATATTGGCTGTGGCACTGGCGAATTTATTTCGCAGCTCAATAAGCTTCATGTCCGTGCAACGGGTATCGATTGCTCTGAAAATATGATTGAACAGGCTCGTCATCAGTACCCGACTCTATCCTTTGAACAGTTAAACGCCCTTAACCTTCCTTATTACGAACAATTTGACGCAGTTTTTTCCAATGCAACTTTACACGATATCCGTCCCCCTCACCTTGTCATTAAAAACATTTACAATGCTTTAAAACCAAATGGCCGATTTGTAGCAGAATTTTGGGGAAAAGGAAACATGGACGAAATTTTCACAGAAATCATTCGTCAATTTAAAACGTTTGATATCCCTTATAACGATGTAGATTTCCCATGGTACTTCCCTTCTGTAGCTGAATATTCTTCTCTTTTGGAATCACAGAATTTTCAAGTCACCACGGCCATACACTACAGCCGGCCCCTCTTGTTAAAAGGGGAAAACGGCTTGCGTAATTGGCTCGAAACAAATGCAGCCCCTCTTTTTGCTCACGTGACGACAGAAACTAAAAATGTCCTCATTACGCGCTTAGAAAATCGAATGCAAGACAAACTATTTCAAAACGGATCTTGGCTAGCAGAAGCTAAACATATACGTGTACATGCTGTAAAACGAGATTAAAAAATGGACGTGATTCTATTCACGTCCATTTTCGTTAAAGTGCAGCCAATATCCTTTTCCTCGAATCACTTCGATTTCTAAATATGTTCCTATTTTTTTGCGAACCCGGTAAATCAGCGCATTCAGCTCTTCCGCTGCTACCAGAATTTCTCCATTTGACTCTACTCGTTCAGGCCAAACGCTTTTTTTTAATGCTTCTTTTGAAACAAATTGATTGTTATATTCTAGAAGGTAAGCTAAGCACGCGTATTCTTTATCTGACAGAATATACGTTTCCTCTTTTACTTTTACTTTCTGCAAAATTGGATCTAATGTGTAAAATGGCTTATTTATTTGTTTTAGCAAAGGTCCTAAATCGAGGGTTGCATCCATATCATCATTTCTAAATACTAAAGCTGCCTCCTCATTTGCTAAGGTAATGACATCCTGCTCTTTCAAGAAACGAGGGGTTCCAGGCTGTAACTCTTCTCCGTTTACTTTTGTCCCGTGTTTACTAAACAAGTCTGTAATGAAGAATGCGTTGCTTTCGTACGTTACTTCAAAATGCTTGCGTGAAATGTAAGCACTTTGAAAGGCCAGATAAGGCTCCCATTCTTCACTGCTTCGTCCGATAATACAAGCTTTATCTTTTGGAATAGGCACGGAAGCTCCTTCATCAAAAGGAGCACCGTTCCGAATAATCAACATACCGTTCATTGTTTGCTCACACTCTTTTTTAAAATTTTCTGACTCTTATCATGTAATTATAACACTCACATTTATTGAGATTTCTTCCAACTTTGGATAACATCATAGTATAGTCAGTTATATGATAAAGGTTGTTGCCATGTAAGTAAACCTTTAGAGCAGTCCTTTTCTAACTGAAAAAATACGTATTCTTTGCCCTGCTGTAACGTGGATACAATTTTTTTGTAAAATAATTTGTTTTTTAGTAACTTTGACATATGTTCTCTCTTTTTAAAGCGGAGTAAAATAGGAAAATACGTGAAATATTTACATAATGGAGGAAGACCAATGGGACGTTTGCCAAAAGATAGAGAAATTCAAGCGATTAAACGACGCGTTGCACTGGTATTGTTAATTATTGGATCATTTATTTTAACAGGTGCTAGCTTTAGCGTTTATTGGTTTATGATGTTAAAAATATAAGATTTTTTTATAAAATAAAGAAAAAAGACATGGTTTTGTTCCCATGTCTTTTTTAGGTTTATTCTTTCTCAGACACTCCCGCAGATTGAAACGTAGCCATATTAGCAATCATCAGCGAAGCCGAGTGCAGCAGCGGAAATGTAACAGCAGCTCCACTTCCTTCACCTAACCGAAGATTGAGGTTGAGAAGCGGTTTCTTGCCAAGAAGCTTCATTGCACACGCATGACCTTGTTCAACAGATTCGTGACTAGCAAACATATAGTCTCTTGCTTGTGTATTGATTTCTGTCGCCAGAAGAGCTGCAACTGTACAAATAAAACCATCTACTAAAATAGGAATACGGTGAGCAGCTGCCGCCAGCATAGCACCTGTCATCCCTGCAATTTCAAGCCCCCCTATTTTACTAATAATATCAATCGGATCCTGAGGGTTGATGTGCCTGCTTTGCAGCGCTTCTTCAATTACCTTCACTTTGTGGCGCAGTTGTTCGTCAGAAATCCCTGTGCCCATTCCTGCAAGCTTAGAGACTTTTTCTCCTGTCAATACAGCTAAAATAGCCGTGCTTGACGTAGTGTTTCCGATGCCCATTTCTCCCACAATCAAACATTTAATTCCTTGGGCAATAAGCTCTTCAGCTTCTTCATATCCGACTTGAACAGCCAATTCTGCCTCACTGCGCGTCATCGCGTCTTCTTTATAAAAACTTGCTGTGCCCAGCTTCACTTTGCGTTGTACAAGGTCCTTGTGGGAAAGGTCAGAAGCAATGCCGATGTCAATCAGTTTGAACTGGGCATCTATTTGCCCGCTAAACACGTTAATAGCTGCTCCTCCCTGCAAAAAATTCAGCGCCATTTGTGCCGTTACGTCTTGAGGATAAGCTGAAACTCCTTCTTTTACAATTCCATGATCGCCTGCAAAAACGAGGACTCCTGGCGGCGTGACTGTCGGAAAGGTTTCCCCAGTCATGGCCGCTAATTCAACTGCTATTTCTTCGAGCCTTCCAAGGCTTCCTATCGGTTTGGTTAATGTATCAATATAGCGTGCCGCTTTTTCGCCAGCGCTTGTTTGAAGCGGTGGAATATAAACGTTTATCATATGTACAGCTCCTTTATTTCAGCAAATGTCTACCGTTTAATTTAACAGGATTTTGTTTATTCTGGCTAGTCTTTTTTAAAGTAGATAATTGGATAGAGTTCCCAAGACTTAGTTATACTAGTAAGAGTTGCGTATAGGCAGTATGTTGAAAGGAAAGATTTTATGACAACGAAACAGCACAAAAAGGAAAAGGCAGGTCGGCTCATTTATCGCTACATTATGATGTTAATTGGAGCTTCCTTGGCTGCCGTTTCTATCGAATTATTTTTAGTCCCAAATTCCGTCATTGACGGCGGTATTATCGGTATTTCTCTAATTTTAGTTTACTTAACAAAATTGCCGTTCAGTCTTCTTATCATCATCTTTAATCTCCCTTTTTTATATAGTGGATACAAACAAATTGGTCGTAGCTTCTGCTTTTCATCTATGTTTGCAGTTGTTGCTTTATCCATTGTAGAATCTCAATTGCACCATGTTCCAGCTGTAACATCTGAACCGCTTCTTGCTACTGTATTTGGCGGGCTGCTGTTAGGAGCAGGTGTAGGAACGGTCATTCGTCACGGTGGAGCATTAGACGGAACTGAGATTTTAGGTATTTTATTAACAAAAAAAATCCCGTTTTCTGTAGGCGAATTTGTGATGTTTTTAAATATCTTTATTTTCGCTTGGGCAGGGTTCGTGCTAGGTTGGGAACAAGCCATGTACTCGATCCTTACGTACTATATTGCTTCTAAAACAATCGATGCGATTATTCAAGGGCTTGATGAAACAAAAGCAGCTTTTATTGTTTCAAATCACTATGAAGAGCTATCAGACGCTATTACGCATCGTCTAGGCCGCGGCGTGACGAAACTGTATGGTAAAGGCGGATTTGAAGGTACAGAAAAAGAAGTCATATACGTAGTTGTGACGCGTTTAGAAATTACCAAGCTTAAAACTATTATTTCTGAAATTGATCCACATGCATTTACAACCATTATGGATACCCAGGAAGCGCAGGGCGGCAAATTCAAATCAGCCATTCACTAACTATACATAAGCGTGGATTTCTCTGAGCATGCTAATAGCTGACTACCCATAAAGGAGATCACCACAATGAAAGAACAAATGTCCAACTTATTTAACCAATTAAAACAGTCGGTTTCCGATGTATCTGATAAGTTATATGACAAAGTACATACGCTGCAATCATCACCAGGAGTCAGTGTTTTTGAACTGTATGAATGGATTAAAGAAAATCCAAGCACAAGCGTACAAAAGCAAACGCTGCTCGGGATTTCGTACTCTTTCTATACACTCCACGCAGACGGCGTTTTTTTCTATATGGAAACGAAATATGATTATTTACTTTACATGACTATTTATAGTCCAACACGTCATTATTTCACCTATCATTCTTACAGAGATTCTTTATCAACAGTGACTCCCTTGACGTTTCCTATTACTAAATAATAAAAAGCTCCTCAATCGAGGAGCTTTTTTTATATGGTTATCTTCCTTTTCGGACTTTAAAGATAAACAGCGCAAGTAAAAAACCGCTCGTCGCAGTTACTATTTTCCACGCGTTTAAGATTGGATTTTTTTTCAAGGTCCTGCTCCTTCCTTGCGGCTATACTAAAAATAGGATGGCCGCCTTTCAAACAGCTAGTCCAACTTCTCCCTACTATTGATACGATCATCTAACATATAGCCCACCGACATTTTCATCAATTTCACTTTTCATACTATAACATATTTTTGCCATTTAGTAGAAGTCTTAAAAGTAAAAGCTGTACTTCTCTTAAAAAAAACGGTATTGAACCCCTTCATTTTCTTTACCGTTCATTTTTTGATAAAGGTTTTGAGCAACTTTATTTTCACTGCTGCACTCAGCGGTCATTCCTGCAAACTCATACTTTTGAGAATAGGCAAGGCAAATCTTAAACAAACGTTCACCAATTTTATTTCCTCTGTTTAAAGGAGATACGTACAAATCTTTTAAGACGCCTGTTTCTTTAAAATAATGGGTGCTCCACGATACGTACACCGTCGCAAAACCTACTAGTTTCCCTTCCAATTCAGCAACAAACTGGATACCGTAGGAAGGATTATTCAATAGACGCTTAATATGTAAAGTTAAAGCTTTCCGGGAAGGGTCAGGCTGCTCGCAGAATTTCACTATATATTCTTGCATTAACGTAGCCAGTCGCTCTCGATCAGTTTCAACCGCCTGTCGAATGACAACCATTTAATCACTCCTTTTAGCTCAACGCTCTTAACATAATTCGATAGCTATACTTTTTTTCCTTTCGTTTTCGTGAAAAGCTCCCTACTTTTACACAAGGGGATATTTAAAGCAAACAACCTTATACGGCTTATGGTTGAGGAGAGAAAATACGCTGTTTTAAAAAAAGGTTGCAAACAGCAACCTTTTTTAGTTAGCAAGCGCATAATTTCGTAAGAATAAACCTACGCAGCCGCTGATTACAATCAGTCCTCCTGCCGTTAGAAACGCCGCCGTCACATTTAGCGAAGCAACAGCGCCAAGCAGCAGCACCGAAAGCCCAAACGTCACATATGAAACGCTCAGCGTAGCGGAAAGCACCTTAGGAAGCTTTTCTAAAGGAACGGCCGTTTGTGTAAGCGTGTAAGAACACGTAGCGCTTATTTGAAGGGCAATGCCAATAGTAAAACTAAGTAAAAGGGAAAGAAACGGCACAGATATCACTCCGAACAATAATGTAAAGAAACCTGAAAAAAGACTGCCTAGTATTACGATATGATAAAGACTTCTCTCTTGCTCAACTGAAATCTTCAGCAAAACGAAACCACCAAGAACCGTTCCAACAAAAAAACTGCTGTTAATATATCCCCACCAAGCTTCATTTTTATTTAATATTTCTTTCACAAACACGTAGACAATAGCTGATGCCCAAACGCCGGCAGCCATCCCTTCTAAAACCTCCATGACTAATAAAACCCGCAGGCGCGGATAATGCCAAATTAGCTTCCATCCCTCTTTTAACCCTTGTTTTTGCTTTGTTTTAGAAGAATGAACGTTCATGCGAATGGCCTGCATGAATATGAGTGACAAACTAAATAACGAAAATGACAGCCATAAAAGGCCGGTAGCATCCCAGCTAATAATCAGAAAGCTTCCAAGCGGATAGGCTGCAATTTGAATCGTTTGATCCGTGACATTAAACATACTGTTCCATTTTAACAGCTTCTCTTTATCTACTAAATGAGGAAGCATAGAGCTTTGAACCGGAGCTGCCCACCCATCGAAAAAAGCAATAAGCGCCACGCAGCACAGCATGCTGATAAGCGACATATGCCACAAGAAAAACATAGACAAAACACTGGTTTTTAACAGCTGAGACACCACAAGAATACGCTTAGCTCTGTAGCGATCTATAAGAAAAGGCACCGTAAAACTGCTCAAAAACTTAGCAGCCGTAATGGTAAACGGAATGCATGAAAGCAGCACAGGAGAACTATTTTGAGCGTAAAGAATGCTTATTAACGCAACAATATATAATACATCTGCTAAATTAGCTTGGCTTTGACCAAACCATAAAAAAAGTACGGAACGATTTTTCACGACAATCCCTCTTTCTTTTTAGTATGACTGAAAAGAAAGAGAATCCTACACGTAATCAACCCCTTTATATAACGGCTTGCTTTTATCGACTTATTACAATCGTATGCTTTTTACAGAACACAACTTTTTTATATATTAAAAAATACAAACAGTTAAACAGTATGGTAAAAAATCAAGAAATTGTCGTGAAAACGAAGTTAGATTAACTATAGAATATCAGAGTTATAGAATCAATACTTTTTACATAATTTTCTTTTTTCTTCTTCTTTACTTCTAAATAACCTAAGCTTGTCATATACATAGATGGACGAGTACTCCCATTAAAATTTAACGTATAGGGTGAGGAATATTTTTTCGAGAGTGGTTTCGATTTGCTGTGGCAGCTTATTAATTGGACTAGGGCTAAACGGGTTTATTGCTCCGTATCACTTACTAGACGGTGGACTTATAGGATTTGGGCTTATCGTATATTATGTGTTTGGAACTCCTATCGGAATGTCCATTTTCTTTTTGAACGTACCTGTCTATTTATATGCTTTTTTTCGTCATCGCCAAAACTTTTTTTATGGAAGTATAGGTTTGTTTGTTTCTTTTTTTATGACAGAATGGCTGTCTATTCTCGAAGGCACGCTGGAGCTTCCTTTGATCTTTAGCTCATTGCTTGGAGGCACACTCGTAGGAATGGGAATAGGACTGATGCTTCGCTACGGCATCAGTTCGGACGGTCTGGATTTAATCGCTATTATTGTATCAAAAAAATGGAAAATCAATATAGGAATAACCATTTTTATCTTAGACAGTACGATTATGATAGTGGGCTTACATATTATCGGATTTACAGCTTTTTGCTACTCCATGCTTGTTATTACGATGAGCAGCATAATGATTATGCTCTTCACTTCTCCGCGATGGCTGTCTTCATAAAAAAAACGCTTGAAGTTTCAGCGTTTTTTTTATTTGTTTCCTACTATCATATTTATGTGATTGTGGAGAACCGTAATCGTTGAAGGTGTTGTCGTTTCTTTTTCTCCATCACAATCTACCGTTTTTTCAGGAGTGGTTTCAATATGGACTTCTTTTGTCCGAAAATGCATAAGGTTGCTTTCAGGGTCAAGCTGTTCCTCATCAGGAGTTGTTTGTAACCATGCCATAACCGGCTCGATTCCCATTTCTTTAATAACGAATACATCTAATAATCCGTCTTGAAATGAGCTGTTTCCTAGCATAGCGCGAGTTCCTCCTAAAAAAGGACCGTTCCCAATTAACACCATAACTGCTTCTCCTTCATAGGAAGCTTTTTCGCTCGTCATTTTTAATTGAAAAGGCTCTGCTTGATTTAACGTTCTACCTACGCTCATGTAGTAAGAGAGCTTACCAAATTTCTCTTTATTTTCTTCTAAAATATTTTCAGATACATCAGCTACGAGACCGATTCCCCAAAAGTTTAAAAAATAATCTTCGCCATGTTTTCCAACATCCACTGCTTCCGTCTGCTTTTCAATAATTTGCTCCACTGCTTTTAAAGGATTTTGATTCATTCCGATTGCACGCGAAAAGTCGTTGCACGTTCCTCCGGGTAAAATAGCAAATACAGGGCGTTGCTTCAGCGGAGCAAGAGCGTTGATCAACTCATAAATCGTCCCGTCTCCTCCTGCTCCAATAATGACATCCGCTTCGCCTTCCAATTTTCTTACCAGCTCGGCACCATCTCCAGGCTGCTCTGTTTTATATAAAGTAACCGCCTCAAATGCTGTGTTTAACCGATCACATATAAAGTCAATTTCATTTACTAATTTTTTGTTTCCTGCGTTTGGATTCAAAATCACTGCTGCCTTCATCTTTCTCTCTCCTCTATTCATATCTTCCGTTTCACCTTTTTTCCCTTTCTTTTGAAAAAACAAACCTTTTGAAATATGAACGTTTTATGAAACCATTCCAATAGTGCTTTTTTTACTTTCAAAACCTGCTATAATAATTTTCGGACTTGTATTAACAAAAGATGGTTATTGAGAGGAGCTTTCTATACGTGTCAATAAAATGTATGACGCAGCTATTTGCAAGTTGTTTTGTTTTTTTACTTTCCTCAGTCGCTACTTGGTACAACGGCTCTTCGATGCTTGAAGGACCTTTATCAGCTAGTTTGACCGGAGGGCTAACAAAGTCCTCGGCGGTTCATCACTATTCTCACATCGATTATTTGTTATATACAATTAAATTCCACCCTCAGTTTCCAATTATGATGATGGTGAGCGGGATTTATTTGATTGTATTACTATCTATTATTGGGTTCAAAAAGCGGTATGGATTGATTAGCTCCTGCTGTTTATGTATCACAGCTCTCTTATGCTACAGCAGCTATAAACTTTCACATACCCCGACCGAAGGTGAACACGCCATGATTACCTCTAGCTTAGCTGCAGCAAGTTTATGCTTAGCAGTCGGATTATTCTATTTATTAAAGCGATTTTATTCTCAAAAAGAATATATTTAACCATATGAAAAAAACGTCGGATCTACCGACGTTTTTTAGGTGAAACCGAGTTTATTTATTGATTTTGTTCAACTGGCGTATAACCTATATACGCAGACTGCGGTCGGTAAATACGATTATTTTCTGACTGCTCTACGACATGAGCTGTCCAGCCAACTACACGGCTTGCTGTGAAGGTCGGAGTGAATAGTTCAGACGGAAGCTCAACCGCTTTCATAACCGCTGCAGCGAAATATTCTACATTGGTATAAATGCCTCTCCCCGGCTTGTATTCATTGAGTAACTCAATGGTTTTATCTTCAATTTTAACAATTAAATCAAATAGCCCGTTGTCTCCTGAAATTTGTTTCGATACTTCTTTTAATGCTTCTGCTCTCGGGTCATGTGTACGATAAACGCGATGACCAAATCCCATGATTTTCTCTTTATTATCTAATTTTTTACGAACCCAAGGCTCAATATTCTCTTCACTTCCAATTTCATCAAACATGGTAATAACACCAGAAGGAGCTCCTCCGTGAAGCGGACCTTTCATCGCGCCAATTGCTCCGCATATAGCTGAAACCATGTCAGATTCGGTAGATGAAATAACGCGTGATGAGAAGGTTGAGGCATTCATTCCATGCTCAATTGTCAAAACAAAATAGGCGTTTAGCGCCGTAACCAAACTTTGATCTGGAATTTCTCCGTTAATCATGTATAAATAGTTTGCTACATGATCCAAATGCTCGTTAGGCTCTACTACTTCTAAATCATTCATTTTACGATACCAATAGGCAATAATGGTAGGTGTTACCGCTGTAATCGCAAGCGCCTGCTCTTTTGTCGGAGGCCAGCTGTATGAAGGGTCTCCTAACGCCGAGATACATGTGCGAAGCGCGCTCATCACTTCTGTGTCTTTTGGCAAACAGTCCATTAACGCAACAATATTAGCTGGAAGCGTACGATGAGTCACCATCTCTTGTTTAAATGCTTTTAACTCATCATGATTTGGCAGCGTACCGTTCCAAATTAAATAAGAAACTTCTTCAAAAGAATAATTGATGGCCAAATCTTTTGCCCAATATCCGCGATAAATCAGCTGACCTTTCTCTCCATCAACATGCCCTACTTTTGTTTCAGCTGCAACGATTCCTTCTAGTCCTTTAACATATGTCATCTCAACCACTCCCCCAATTATTTTTAACAAACCGGCCCTTTTTTTTATGTACGGCTCGTTTGCAGAATGAATAGACTCACCTTAGTGGTGCACTATACCATTTTATTCCTCTTTCTTAATTGTCAGAACAGTATACAAAATGAACATTTCAACACGTGTTATTTCTGCGCTCGCGGCTGTGTTTTACGGGAGAAAAAAATATTTTTTTAGGATTTTCTTCGAGGGTACTTTTTTGTTAACGCTTACAAATATGCGGGTTTCTAACGTATTTAGAGGAATTTGATGTGCTATTTTTAGATGAATCACTATTCACTTCCTTATGTAAGAGTTTACATTTATTTGAATCATAAGTAAAATAGATAAATAGAATAAATAGTATGAAAACTAAGAATACTAGTGAGGAGAATTTATGGATATTCGAGAACTGCAACATTTCATGGAAGTAGTCAATCAAAAAAGTTTCACGAAAGCAGCAGCTGCGATTCACTTGTCTCAGCCAGCATTAAGTAAAATTGTAAAGAAACTAGAAGAAGAACTCGGCGTAGACCTTTTTGATCGCTCTACTCGAAAGCTGACATTAACCGATGCAGGACAGATTGTGTACGGGCAAAGCCAAAAGCTGGTATCCACTCTTCACGAGCTGCATGCTCTGTTAGATGATTTACGAAATCTGCCTACAGGAGATATTAAAGTAGGAATTCCTCCTTTAGTAGGGACTGTCGTTTTCCCGATGATTGCAAAAAACTTTACATCAAAACATCCTCAGGTGAAATTAGAGCTTGTGGAGCTTGGCGCAAAGCGAATTGTCGAACTTGTAGAAAACGAACAAGTAGACCTTGGCATTATCGTATTGCCTATTCAAAACCCTCTTTTTCACGTCTATCCGTTTATTGAAGAAGAGTTTAATTTATACATTCATCATGAGCATCCGCTGGCAGCCAAATCAATCGTTGCTTTGAGCGAGCTTAGAGAAGAGCCGTTTGTCCTGTTCAGCAAAGATTTCTCTCTTCATGATCGCATTATTCATGAGTGCATTCAAGCGGGTTTTCATCCAAAAATAGCGTACGAAAGTTCTCAATGGGATTTGATTATTGAACTAGTCGCTTCTGAATTAGGTATTGCCATTTTACCAAAGTCCGTGTTTCCGAAGATCAATAACCCTTTTATTAAAAGTATTCCAATTGCTGCACCTACTCCAATGTGGGAGCTCGGCATCATTTTGAAAAAAGATCGCTATATGTCATATGCTACACGAGAACTTTTATCCTTCCTAGTAGACCAAGACATCATTTTGCCGTCTCATACGATGTCAGCAAACTCTTAACAAAAAAGCCTCTTCTTTCATTAGGAAGAGGCTTTTAGTCATCTTTGCTATTTTCTTCAATTTTTTTGTCATGTGATGTGGAAATAAATCAATTATTAAATGCAAGATGACGGACTCAATTCTTCAAAACTCACTAAACCCTTCAAGTATGTGATTTAATAAATGTTTAATTGTAACAAAAGAAGTGTATACAGAAAGAGGAGAAGAATAACTTTCTTCTCCTCCACCCTTTTAACTCACATTTTTATTCACAGCAATAATTTCACTTAGGTTATTCATATAAATAATTTGATCACCAAAGGTTCTATTTTTCAAAGCAGCCGTATGGTGCGGTTTCATGCCAATAATATAGCATGTGATCCCCATAAGATAGAAGGACTGCATAAAGCCTGCAAAAGCTTGAATTCCTTCGGTTGTTAATATATCTAGGCCCCCAAAGTCAAATAGAAGCGTGGTGTAATTTCCTTCATGTGCAAAGTTTTGCAAAATGGACGTATTTTCAGCTACAAGAGCTGTGTCTAAGTCTCCAAAAAGAGGTATAAGCCCTACTTTAGAGGATAATTTAATAAAAGAAGCGGACAATTGCTTAATTTTTTGTAATGATTTTTCGAGACGTTCTTTTTGTTCAAGCAGTTCAAAATCTGTATCTGCTAATCGTTTCCGATGGTCTTGAACAAGATTCGTTAGCTCTTGTATACGTTCATCTTGGCGAATACAAACTAAATGACCTATATCACTATCCCATTGAATTAAGCATTCAAACAGTGAATACGGCGAATCATTGGTTTGCATCACAAGCTCTACTTTCTGAATAGCCTGGCCTCGGCTTTGGACAAGCGTTTGCTCATCATGGGGTTCGTCTACAGACAATTCTCGAGAATCTTTTTGGCGCAAGCTTAAAAACTTTCTCGCCTTTTCTTGACTAAATACGTCTACAAGATCTAAAAAATTAGCTGAAGGCTTAAATAAATGACCTGATTGTTGCGACCATTCCAAAATATTAAATTCAGTATCCACTAGAAAGTAAGGAATTGGAACATATTCAAGCATCGACATTAACTTCCACTCCTTTGTGATAACTGATTAACCAGTTATTTAGTTGGTAAAGATCCGGAATTAGGCGTGTATGCTCAGAACAGTAAGAACGGAAATCAATTTGAGAAACTAAACGCCCTCCTACCATTACTGTTGGTCTTGATTCTAATTTGTCCAAAGTTTTGGTATATTCAGCAAGCCTCTCAATATGATAAGGAATGCTGACAGATAATCCTACCATGTGCGGCTTCCATTCTATAGCCATTTTCTCAGCGTATTCCAGAGGTAGATTGGCCCCTAAAAAGCGAGTATTCCAACCATGTTCCTCAAACAATAAAGCCACCATCTTTAAACCAATGAAGTGCTGTTCTTGTTCCAAGCATAGAAGCAGTGCCCTTGGAGCAGTGTCTGAAGCGTGTCCCTGAATTTTTTTATAAAAGCGATAGCGAGTTAGCACATAATCACACGTCGTAGTTGCAACATGCTCATCAGCTACAGAAATGATATTTTCTTCCCACATATCTCCAGTTACTCGCATTGCGGTTGTAATTAAATTTTCATAAATATCTAGGCTGTTCTTTCCCTGTTGGATTTCTTCCAGCACAACTTCCCAAGCGCTGTCTTGATCACCAGCTAATAAATAGCCTACAAATTTTTGTACTTGAGATTTCATTGTTTCACCTCAGTAAACGTAAAGCTTTTAAGAAACTTGAATAAAAGCTTCTCGTCTCTCTTTTTCAAGATCGCCTAAAATGTATACCACTTTTAGACTAACACATGTTGCCAATAGCAACAATATAAAAATAGAATAATAACTTTTTATTTTACTACACTCAGTAAAACATGACTAGTATTTCTTTAAATATTCTCCTTTCCCTTTTATTTGCGAAAAACACCTCGGCATTTTTTACCGAGGTGTTTTTCCAGTTGTCATCATTTCGGCTCAAAGAATGTAAGTTCGTCTCGTTCTCTTTTAAGCATTTCTACTTATCTTCCACTTTCAATAGACTTTCAAACATATGTATTTATGACTCTTCTGTTCCCACCATAATACTGATAAGATAGAGCGCTGTCATAACTGAGCCGATTGTATTGCATATCAAATGAATATATTGGCTGGTCGCCATAAACAAGTATAAACTTAGCAACAGCAGCACCGTTCCGAACAAAAAAGACCATTTAAAGAATGACAGTGGCCGCTTAAACTTTATACGCAAACAAAAAATGAGAATAAAGCCTACTAGCGCCATCACAAAGAAACTAACGTTAAATAAATTGATAGTTATCACATTTGTTCACACTCCCTTTGCCCCCCAAAACTATTATAACATATTTTTCCTTATCTTCATTCTTTCTCTAGAAGCAAACGCGTCGAAAATTGTTTTTTAAACGTGTTTATGTCACAATATTTTTATAAAAATTCCAAGGAATGAGGGAATGCATTGACTACACCTGAAGCTCAAGATTCAAAATGGTCCATTTTAAATAAAGCCCTTCATAGTTCGCAATCTGGTATTATCGTGACGGATCCTTCTTTACCTGATAATCCAATTATTTACCTCAACCAAGGGTTTTCCCTTATGACCGGCTATAAGGAAGAAGAAGTATTAGGGGAAAATTGCCGTTTTCTACAAGGGCCTCTTACAAGCCCGCACCACGTTGATGAAATTCGCAGCGCTATCAGCCGCAATCAGTCAGTTTCTGTTACGCTTGTGAATTATCGAAAAGACGGCTCTTTCTTTCATAATCAGCTAACGATTGACCCGACATATGTAGAGGAAGAAGATAAATACTACTTTATTGGTGTTCAAAAAGACGTAACAATAGAGATTACAGCCCAGGAACAGCTTCAGCAAGCTTTAGAAGAAGTGGAAAGGCTATCCACTCCTATCGTGCCAATAGAAGAAGGAATCTCTGTTCTTCCATTAATCGGAACTTTAAACGAGCGGCGTATAGAAATGCTATTTAATAGCTTCACCTCGCGTAACACAAGCAGCAAAGATCGTTACTTAATCGTAGACGTCTCAGGGTTAGCTGGATTTAACGATTCATTCGGCCGTGATATTCTTAATATTTACAATTGGCTGAAGCTAATGGGAACTCAGCTCGTTTTAACCGGAATTTCCCCTAACATGGCCATACATATGAGCACTATAGAAGATGATATGTCCTTTATTTTAGTCTATCAAAGCATTAAAGATGCCTTACCGAAGCTAAAGCTATAAGCGCAAGAAGTGATGCCTTATGAAAAAGAGTTAAAATGCATGAAGATGTTAGTTAAAAAATGTTTATTTTTTAATAAATTGGGTTTGAGAGTTTACAGTTGGGGAAAACAAGGCGTATAGGAAAATAAATGCGCTTCATAATGGATTTATTTATAAGCATCCGCACTCTATGTCAGTGGATGCTTTTATGCCTTTATTTATAAAACAATTAGACTATACATATGTAAGGAGAGTCTTCATGCATAGAAATCAGGACCTATATCATTTTTTTAAAGAACATTCTCTTCAATTAACTGAAGACTGGTACAATCAGCTCGACGATGAAAACGAGTTCTCCGTGTATTCGAGTAAAAATCCAGTAATTGTGAAAGAACTGAAGCAGCAAAATCAAGATTATTTTCAGCATTTATTTGACGTATTTATAAAAGATGAGGAATACTTTTTTTCCGATTTCCAGCAGTGGTCGGTCGAACTTGCACGTGATCCAAAGCATTTAAGTACGCCTCTTCACTTTATCGTTCGAGAATATTTTAATTCACAAAAAATTGTCGTTAATTACTTAAAGAAGTTTATCTCTTTGCACCCAGAAGAGGTAAGCGTGGATAAGATATTTATGTGGTATGACATTATTGTTAAAGCCTTTGATCTATCTATTTATATCTTTATTCAAGAATATCATAAGAATACGCAAGAACAGCTGAACGCTCAGAAAGAGTTAATTAATGAATTAAGTTCTCCTGTTATCATGCTTCAAAACAAAGTTGCCCTTCTGCCTCTTGTGGGGGATATTGGAACGGTCAAAAGTCAGTTTATTTTAGAAAACACGCTTCAGCAATGCTCGGAAAAAGGCGTTGAACATTTATGTATTGACCTGCTCGGTGTAGCTACGATTGACACGATGATGGCACAAGAGATTTTTAATTTGGTAAAAGCTCTTCGTTTGATCGGGGTGCAAACCATTTTATCTGGAATTCGACCGGAAATTTCTCAAACTGCAATTCGCTTAGGGCTTTCATTTGAACAGGTCAAGACTACTTCTTCTCTTGCACAGGCGCTTAATTCTATTAGTTAAACATATGGCTCTCTATTACAGCATAGAGAGCCATATCTATGGCGTTTCAAATTTTACTGGAGTATAGTAGACGCGCCCGATTAACTTTTCACCGTTGTTATCTTTCCAGTCCGCTACGAGTATATACCGATCACTGCGAGAGGTAGAATCTACTGTAATAGCAGCTGTTTTTTTTATGTCCTTTTTTTCTATTATGTTTTCATAGATAGACTGATTGCGAATTTGTTTGTAATAAAGCGCATTAGGTTTTTTACCATCTATTTCAATGGACACTTGACCATCTTGAGAGACGGGAATACTATCTTTCATAACAATTTGTCTAAAATTTTTTCGTTCGCCAAAATCAGCTTCACATTCGGTCCAGCAAAAAAATAAAGGCTTGATGATGGCTTCTTTGCCTTCGGCTATTATTTTTATAGCGGGTGGATAAGGATCTTCAAGCGTTTCAGCTGTAGGAACCTGACATGCGGCTAATGAAAATAAACTAAATAGGATAATCACCACTTTTTTCATACTATGTCCTCCCTTTTTTGTGAACGTGGTGCACGTAAGTGAGTGGGTGCATAGTATAATCTTTCGCCTGCAAGCAAAAGATTCCTTTTATAATCAACAAAAAAACAGCTGCCTATTTGTTTAGACAGCTGTTTTTTTCTATTTACTTAGCATGCTTATTTCTTTTTTCATATCTTTTTCTACATATTCCATTAAATCAGATACGTAGGTTTGAAGCGGTTTTGTTGCGTCTTTATGATCATTCATCGTTAATTCATAAATGCTATCAATATTATCAATCATCAGTTCCATATCATCGATGACGCCCGTATGCTTATACATCGTTTTCATCGTAGGATCAAGGGAAGCTAATTCATTATATTCATAGTTTATCGTATTTGAAATATCATCGAGTTCATTGATAAATTGCTTTTTAGTTTTTTTTTCGGCCATAAGCTGATTATACTCTTTAAAAGCAGTTTGAAGGTTTTTCTGAGAGGCAGTCAATACTTTCAGCTGTTCTCGTCCTAAATAATAATCATAAATACTAGTAACAGTAAAATATCCCCCAAATGTGAGCGCGATTCCGACAACTAAACCTATCCAAAACGTGCTCGTTTTAAAAAAATGTTTCATAATGACTCCTTTTATCTGTGTTCTATGTACAACACTAGCTCATACTGCTGCTTTTTCCTAGGATACACCAAAAACGAAGTGGAAGCTACACTTTTTTAAAATTTTGTCGAATTTTGTCTCTTGTTTCACAAGCTTCAGCACATTATTTTCCATCTCTATTTCTCCATCTGTATACATCAAATTCGTTAACCGCTGTAAAACCAAGTTTTTCATAGGCTGGCTTTCCTGCACTTGTAGCATGCAAAATACACGTATCTGCCTGTTTTTTTGCTTCAGTAAGAACTTCCTTCAAATAGGCGGTAGCCAGGCCTTTTCTCCTCATATGTCTAGCTGTAGTGATACAGTACAAACCCGCTGTACCGTCATAAAAAAAGAGAGACCCAGCTACAGCTGGCCGGTTATGATAAAGACCCAAATATAAGTGATATTGGTCAGTGTGCTGCATAAGCTCCCTAAACCTTTCAAGAAAGTCAGCTTGATATTCTTTTGGTTTTTGATAGCCATCTATGTATACCGTAATCCATTCTTTCAATTCAGCTTCTGTGTGCACTCGCTTACATTGAAACTCTTCTACTCCTGTGTGTACGTATTCTTTTTCTTGAATGTGCTGAATCATTCCGATCCATTTTTCATAAGGAACAAATCCATTTTTATGAAGAACTGGCCCAAGGTTATCATATGAAGATGGACCAACAATCCATAGAGGTTCTTCCCCTTCCGAAGAACATATCTCTAACGCAGGCTCAATATGACGGGTTCCTGCATATATACCGCGATTATAAGGAGATGCAGAAATCCATTTCATTTCTGGTGTATCCACCTTCACAGATTTCTTCGTATGCTGAAAATACATCCAGTGCTGAATCAAGTGTTGTTCTACTATATCGCTTTGATTTTTTATTTTCACTTCATGTCTCCTTTCTCTTCTAAATTATGTTCCTTTTTCTATTATATACTAGTTAGTCTATTTTCTATGACTCTATCCCAGTTCTTAAGTCCTTTTCCAAGTTTTTTTAATTTTTTTGTTATTGTATGAATAGTTTTCTTTTAAGTGGGGTACTAACCTATATAAGCAATACATCATTAAAAAGGAGGATGATATTTATGTCATTTTTATGGGCACTTATTGTAGGTGGTATTATTGGGTGGCTTGCCGGATTAATTACGGGAAGAGACGTTCCAGGAGGTATTATTGGTAACATTATTGCTGGTTTTATAGGTTCTTGGTTAGGTTCAGCTATCTTTGGAAGCTTCGGACCAGTTGTAGGTGGATTTGCTATTATTCCTGCCATTATCGGATCAATCATTTTAGTATTAATCGTAAGTTTCATTATGAGAAAAATGCGTGGTAGTCATAAACATGCATAATAAATTATTATATTAGAAAAAGAACCTCTGCTGAAAAAGAGGTTCTTTTTTCATATGAAAAATTCTTGAAATTTACTATTTTTAATTTCATAATATTGAAAAATAAACCTATTAATGTTAATTTAACCATAATCACTATAAAAAAGAGGAATTAACATGCTGCTTTCAACCCATCAAAAAGACAAATCTATGCACCAAATACTAATAGAAGAGATCGAACAGACACGAACGTTGATGATTCAAACGGCTGTCCGTGAAGGAATGACAAGTCCTAACACACTTCAAGTTAGTCAATCATTAGATGCTTTATTAAATAAACTTCAAATTTTCTTCTATCAATAGAAGCCCATGATATGGTTACATACTCATGGGCTTTTGTTTTATATTAGTCCGCTTGATTAACATATTCCACTGCTTGGTGAAGGCTACTGAAAGTTGTAATATCAGCCAAATCTAACCCTAAGTTCACCATCGTCTGAGCAATTTCAGCACGGATACCGCTTAAAACTACTTGAATTCCTAATAATTTTAAAGCACCGATTACTTTGAAAATTTGGTCCGCTACCATCGTATCAATAATTGGAACTGCGTATAAATCAATAATCAGCCAATTTAGCTTGTACTCGCTGCCGTGCTGAAGGGCATTTTCCATTAAAATTTGAGCACGATTTGTATCTAAATCGCCAACAAGAGGAATCACGCCAATTTCTTTCGTAATGCGTACCACAGGAATTGAAAGTTCATCAATTGCATAGCGAGCCGATTGAATTTTGTTTGCAAAGTCGGTCATATACGATTTACTAACCCAGTGCACAGCCTTGTCCACTACTAAGTTGAAACGAGAAATAACTTGATAGAAGGCATCAAACGTAAACGTTTCAGCTTTTGCTTCTTCTTTAATAATTTCCCCGATAATATTTCGGTAATAACTGATTTCTTCTAATGCTACATCTAACGGAAGCTGAAGAGTAACGAGTAAATTCGCTACTTCTCTTCCCCATTCCTCAAGCACTTCAAAGTTTTTCGTATCATTTGTTGATACAGAATCAGCGTATATTTTAATTAAATGAACGCGCCACGGTTCTAACTGTTGTTGAATATCTTTGTCTTCATCTTGTTTTTGTTTTGAGAACTCTTCTTTTTTTTCTAGAATTAAATTCGTAATGTGTTTAAGCTTTTTATCTAATAATAATGACTCCATATTGTTCTCCCGTTAAGAATTTGTTTACTTAAAATGATATCACAAATACTGTTGAAAAAAGTAAAACTAAGGGAAAAAGCTTTTAAAAATAAACCGGATGTCCTTTTTTGCGAATAGAATGAGCTAAATTTAGTCTAAAACGTACATAAGCTGAACTTCTCTCTTTCATTTTATCGTTACTTTCACAGTGAATTCTCATACATAACATTTCAATTTGAAGTTAGACTATTTTAGCATATATGATAAATAGATGAAAAAATGCAAAAGGGTTTGCAGCAAGCATGTCGCATGACAAAATGTGTTTTAGGAAAGACTGAAAAGGAATTCCCTATAAAAAGGAGGTTAGGTATATGTCATTTATTTGGACGCTTATTGTTGGAGGACTTATCGGCTGGCTTGCTGGTGTGTTAACAGGACGAGATGTTCCAGGTGGAATTATCGGAAACATCATCGCTGGGTTCATTGGAGCATGGTTAGGCTCTCTAATTTTTGGAGATTTCGGTCCAGAGATCGGCGGATTCGCAATTGTTCCTGCAATTATTGGTGCTGTTATTTTAGTTTTAATTGTGAGTTTTGTTTTACGCAAAATGCGCGGAAATAATAATCATCGACACGCCTAAATAAAAAAGAGAAATCAGCGTCTTGATTTCTCTTTTTCCCTTACTTCTTATAGCAAAATGTTTTAATAATGGACCTACCTGTAAGTGTAATTCTTTATGGCTACATTTAATAATTGCTGCTTGTCACCTCTGACATTTAATATTTCTACATCCTCATATCAAGCGCGTTAGTAATGAGTAGCTCTGTCCCTTCGAGATCCTCAAGCATATCGGTGAAGATAGCTTCAATATGAACAAATTTCAGCTTTCATTGGACATTGTTTTATAGCTGCTTTCTATTTCGGTTCTACTAGTTCAATAAATGACCTTGCTTGTTTGCCCTTTAACTGTGCGTAGTGTGTATCTGTAGCTAATTCAACGGTTTCGTTGTCTAAGTTGACCCACATCCGATAAGATTGTACCTTTATATCCTTTTTGGTTTCTACCGGTTCAAAGTGAAGAATGTAGTTAGGTTTTCGAATCATTTCAGCTTTTTCTTCTCTCCAGGATACATCTTTTAACCACTGCTGCACTTTCTGCACTTGATTTTGGTCTTTCATTTTAACCGCATGGCCATATTGATTATCGGCTATGTATTTTTCGATTACGAGCTTTTGTTCAACAGTACCGCTTGAAGCACTGCTTTGCTGACATCCTGTTATCACCCAACAAATAGCAATGAGAACTACTAATCCAGACCATACTTTTTTCATTTACATCTACCTTTCTTTTTGTAATTGAAATGAGATGTTCTTGCTGAATGATGCTACCAGCTGCTCGTTTTTAAATCTCTTTTTGCATTCTCTTTTCTTCCTATAAATCCCTGCTTCATTTGCTCAAAAAAACTGAATCCCCGAAAGGATCCAGTTTTTCGTTACGATTCGACATCTTCTATGACATGAACAGCGCGAATAGCGGCGTTTACTTTTGTATGTTGAACGTATTCTTTTGCTTCGTGTATCGTCATTGCTTCTACTTCTTGGTAATAAATCACGTTTCCCCATTCATATTCTACTGAGTAACGATTTGACTTTTCCACATGGTATCCTCCTTATTGATGAACTAAAATTTGATCAATCAAGCCATATTCTTTTGCTTCATCCGCTGTAAAGAATGTATCTCGATCAGTGTCTTTATTAATCGTTGACAGCGATTGTCCTGTTCGTTCAGACAGAAGTTCATTTAGGTGGTCTTTTAAGCGCAAAATACGCTTCGCTCGAATTTCAATTTCAGCTGCTTGTCCTTTTGCTCCTCCTAGCGGCTGATGAATCATCACTTCGCTGTTAGGAAGAGCAAAACGTTTCCCTTTTTGACCGCCCGCTAGTAAAACTGAGCCCATAGATGCTGCTAGCCCTATACACAATGTACTTACATCTGCACGTATAAGCTGCATCGTATCAAAAATAGCCATGCCCGCTGTAATGGACCCTCCCGGTGAATTAATATAAATGCTAATATCTTTTTCTGGGTTTTCTGCATCTAAAAATAAAAGCTGAGCGATAATGCTAGTAGCCACCTCATCCGTAACTTCACCTGTGAGCATAATCACTCGGTCGAGCAACAGCCTTGAATAAATGTCATAGGCACGCTCTCCTTTACTTGTTTGTTCTACTACATAGGGAGTTAAGTTCATGTGACCGCCTCTTTCCACTGAATTAATACGAGCAAATTTTTTTACTTTTGCACTGACTTCTTGATTTAAAAATGAATCCCCTATCAAATCTTCATCGGTAAATTTAATCATTAGAGAATGTCTTTCTTGCTGTATATGCAAGTGTTCATCGCGGTAAGTCACCGCAACTGCAATCTCTGCCTGTGGATATAAAACGGTCTCTTCCGTGTAGAGCTCTATTAATAAAGGTTCATCGTCAATATGTTTTACTTCGATTTGTCCTTGTGGGTTTTCACAGTACCCATTTAAGTTTCTTGTTTTGAACAAACCTTCGGGCAGCTGAATATCAATCGTGATGTTTTTAACTTTTATTTGCGATCGTTCAAATGTAATACATAGGTGGTTCATTCCTTCTTCTTTTTCCATTACTGATTTTGCCACCGCTAATTTAATCATGCGATGAATGCTCCTTTAAAATCTGAGTAACAGACTCAATTACTTTTTGCCGTACGTCTGCTGATAACTTCCGATTCATAGCGACAAACACATCTTCATTGACTTGATGCATTTCTTGATTTTGAATTTGTTTGCTTTGGTAAAGAGGGAGCTGCGCACCTATACTTTTCACTTCTTCCACACTCATTGAACGCAGCGTTTCTTGAATGGAAGCTAGTGACTCCCCTGCTTTTGATAATGTTAAAGCGGCTCGAAAGTAATGAACATGCTGATCTGTATAGACGCGCTTATTTCCCACTAGCTCCAGCGGAGGAACAATTTCTATTTGCGTGTAATACCGCACCGTACGCAGGTTCAAGTCCGCACCTTCATTGTTTAATAATTCCGTAATTTGCTTGCCTGTATATGTTTTCAAACAATCCCCCCTTTTCAGTTACAGTTAACTGTTACACTGTCATTATACTGTAAAGATATTTATTTTACAATTAAAACCATGGTAAATTTTAGATAAAGCAGCAAAGCCTATAAATAAAAAGAACGAACCAAAGAGCCCAGGTCATATACCAGTGCTCTCTTTACTAAGCGAAAAAACAACTGTGTATATTTCAATCTATTCCTCCTGACACCTCTCATGCTACACTTTAGTTATCTTAAAAAAGGAGAGAACATATGATGGGGAATCCAAGTATAGGTTGCTTAGGGTGTCGATTAGCAAATAACCAAGAAAAATCGCATATGATATTTGAAGATTCGTTTGTGACATGCCTGCTAGACCACAAGCCGTTTAACGAAGGACACCTCTTAATTCTTCCTAAAGCACATATAGTGGAAATCGACGAATTCGATACTGAACACATATTGGCCGTGATGAATGCAGCGAAGCTAATGACAAAAGCAGTTAAGACGCTTTTTATTCCAGACGGAGTTACTCTCTCGCAAAACGGGGGTATGTTTAACGAGTTAACTCATTTTCACATGCACATCGTTCCGAGATATAAAGAGGAGTGTTTCGGAGATTTTTATACGCAAATTCCCGAATATGCTGAAAATGATGACGTCTTGGCTGCAACAGCTCAGAAAATGCGCCGCGTCATTCAGCAAATGTCTTTATAAAAAAAAACGGCCTCCTTATGGAAGCCGTTCTCTTTATTGACGATCAAATAATGAACTTCCTGCAATACCAGGGTTCGTCATTTCAAATGGATTTAAAATGAGATCTAATTCCTCTTCTGTTAACACATCGTATTGAAGGCAAAGCTCACGAATTGGTTTTCCTGTTAAAATCGCTTCACGCGCAATACGCGATACGACTTCATAGCCTAAGTGAGGGTTAACAGCTGTAATAATCCCTACGCTTTTTTCTACATATTCTTTCATCCGCGTTTCGTTTGCTTCAATTCCTGCTAGACAGTGATCCGTAAAGCTTCTGAAACCGTTGTTCATGATGCTGATTGATTGAAGTAAATTAAATACAAGCACAGGTTCCATGACGTTAAGCTCCATCTGACCTGCTTCTGAAGCAAGAGAGATCGTTTGGTCATTTCCCATTACTTGAAACGCAATTTGATTTATTAATTCAGCCATAACCGGATTTACTTTTCCTGGCATGATTGAAGAACCAGGCTGACGAGCAGGAAGGCTAATTTCACCTAGGCCTGCACGGGGGCCAGATGCCATTAAACGCAGGTCATTGGCAATTTTAGACATATTCGTCATACAGATTTTAAGCGCCGCAGATACTTCTGTATAAGCATCTGTATTTTGAGTAGCGTCCACTAAATGCTCTGCATGTACAAGCGGCAGACCGCTGATATCGGCTAAGTGTTTGACTACATTTTCAATATAGCGAGGATCTGCATTTAAGCCTGTTCCAACAGCTGTCGCTCCCATATTTACTTCATGCAAGTGGTCACGCGTCGCGCTAATACGCTTAATGTCGCGAGCTAACACGCGGCTGTATGCTTCAAACTCTTGACCAAGACGAACGGGTACAGCATCTTGAAGATGCGTACGGCCCATTTTAATTACATGATCAAATTCTTGCGCTTTTCGTTTAAATACATCATGCATATCATTCATTGTAACAAGAAGTTTATTTAATAAGTTCAGCGTTGAAATATGGATAGCCGTTGGAAATACATCATTTGTTGATTGAGACATATTCACATGGCTGTTAGGACTTAATTTACCGTATTCGCCTTTATTGTCTCCCATAATTTCAAGGGCACGGTTTGCAATCACTTCATTAGCATTCATATTCATTGACGTTCCTGCTCCGCCTTGAATAGGATCCACAATAAAGTATTCATGCCACTGACCTGCTAAGATTTCATCAGCTGCTTGCACAATCGCATTTCCAATACCTTCATATAAGCGCTTTGTATCCATATTTGCAAGCGCTGCCGCTTTTTTTACGATAGCAAGCGCTTTAATCATTTCTTCATGTACTTTATAACCCGTAATCGGGAAATTTTCTACGGCACGTGCGGTTTGTACACCGTAGTATACGTCTGCTGGAATTTGTTTTTCTCCTAGAAAATCAGCTTCTGTACGATATCCTGCTGTTTCTTGTTTCATAGCTGTACCTGCTTTCTTTTTTAATTAATATCTTCTGCAATCGACGTTTCCATCATCTTTTTCACTTGGTGAGGGTCTTTGGTTTGTCCGAGCACCCACATTAATTTAGGAACAATGGCTTCTGTGTTCATGTTTTTTGAGCGAACGACGCTGTCATGATTAATCATTCGGCCTACTTCATAAATGCCCATGTCTTCTCCTTCTTCAAGGCACTGAGTAGTAATGACAACGGATACACCGTGATTTGTCAATTCAACAAGCTTGGCTAAAATATTGCGAACTTGAAATGGAATTCCTCCACTTCCATAGCTTTCAACAACAACGCCTTGATATACATCTTTTAATCCATCGAAAAATTCAGGCTTAATTCCGGGAAACAGTTTGACAACTGCCACATCCGTACAAAGAGATGTATTAACCGTCAACTCTTCTTTACTAGAGCCAACCGATTTTGTATATTCCACCGTATTATCATGGATAGACGCCACGTATGGATAGTTAATGCTTTCAAATGCATCATAACTTTTTGTACGAAGCTTAATTGCTCTTGTGCCTTGAATCACACGACCGTCAAAGACTACATAGACTCCGCCTGTTTCCTCACATGCAAAGCGAATCGCATCTGCAATATTGCGCTTCGCGTCCGTTTTACTAAATGAAATAGGAATTTGAGATCCTGTAATCGCAATTGGTTTTTTAGAATGCTGAAGCATGTAAGAAAGAGCTGCCGATGTGTAGGCCATTGTATCTGTTCCATGGGTAATAACAAAACCATCGTATTCATTATAATGCTCTTCAATCGCTTTTGCCATCTCTATCCAACATTCAGGCTGCATATTTGTACTATCAAGATTCATAAGAGATTTGCTGTCAATTTGACAATGTTCATTTAAATCAGGTATGTAGCTTAGTAATTGATCTGGCTCCATTCCAGGAACAAGTCCATTTTCACCTTCAAGTGAAGCGACCGTTCCGCCAGTTGATAACAATAATAGTTTTTTCAAAACCGACATCCCCTTTGCTTAATTTCTGTAAAAAAACCTGACAATCTATCAAATAAATTATATTCATTTCGCGTACTTCACCTGTAATTATAGTAACCCAAATTCAATAAATCAAGAGAAAAATTATTCGTTTCGCGTACACTTTTCTCTACGGCAATGATATAATGAATAAAAATGTAAATTAGCTCACGGTTTGATTCCAAAGATCTGCGCGCGAGCTGAATGCCTCGGTTTTTTACATACTACACCTACAAAGGAGCGTCATGAATGTTAAGCAGATTAGCTCAACTCAGGAAAGAAAAAAAATGGTCTCTTCAATATACAGCTGACCAGCTTGAAATTGCTAAAAGCACCTACGCAGGATACGAATCTGGCTATCGTCGTCCTTCTCTTGAAGCACTCGTTACAATCGCAGAACTATTTGATACATCAACAGACTACTTGCTAGGTAAGGAAAAGGAACCTCATTCTCCTTCAGATGCACCCATCGAATTAACATCGCCTCAGACTCATAGAATTACGGTCGACGGTGCGGAACTATCTCAAGAAGAAATTCAGCAGCTGACGGCCTTTATTCGTGCTAAAAGACAAATTGAAAAAGAAACTGCACCTTCTTCAATTTAAAGAAGATTAGAAGCAGGTTGCTTCTAATCTTCTAGCTGCATGTCTAAATAGGCTACTACTTCTTTTGTTATTTCCTCTTCTGTTTCTTCCATCAGCTCTCCGGTTATCTTGCTACCTGGGAGCTTCTTCGAAGAACGAATGCCCAAAAATGTGCGTACACAGTGCCAGATAGGAATAAAAAGACCATCTAAAAACTCATCTTTTTCTAAAATACCCACTTGAATAGTGGCGTGATAACCAGGGTGAAAAGGATTTTCCCCTTCACGGATCACATCTACAGAGATCTCCATCCCCTTTTTTTCAAAAGCTTCTTTATATTGTTCATATATGGATTTAAGAAGTTCTTGCATAGACCTTTCAACCTTATGTATATGCTTTTCTAACTGCGGCGTAAATTGTTTTGCGGTGTATTCCATCTATTTCCCCCTTCTTTCGGTTCCCTATCTATTATTTTATTGTATCATAAGAAAAGCGTTCGTCTGTCTAGCAGAAAACCCCGCTTTTTTGTAGAAAAGCGGGGTTCATACATACCTTTATTAGCAATAGCCTACATTGCTTTATCTTGTTTAGAAGATGATTTTAATTTTTTATTTTTAGTTGGATCTGGCTCATTAGAAGACATGATGATGTTTCCTTCGCCGTTGCACACTTTGCACTTTATCAATCCAAATTTCTTACCGGCTCCTTGGCATTGTGGACAAACATATCGAATTGGCATAAACTGTACCTTCCTTTTTTCTAATTTATACCTGCGCCTTGAAAGCGCCTGTGGTTAGTTTTTAGTTTCATTATAAATTGTACAATCCACCCTATCAAGACGTGCCAAATTGCACATCTTTGATGGCAAGAAATTCTTCCTTTCTAAAATTCACCTAAAAAATGAGTCGATAGGCAGGAGAATTTCTATTGTTGTTAAAAGGCAATACGTCAGAGGAAGTTTCTTATTGGATATAATTAGCGAATCCTCGCGCTAAAAATTTTACTTTTTTTCGTGAATCTAAAGGCTAAACAACCGTTTTATCTCGAATTTCTTTTGAAATGGTTACGTCTTTCCAAAGCTGTTCGTATTTATAGCCCGTTAAACTTTCACAAACCGCTTTCGCTTCAGGAGTAACGGCGGTCGCCGGCCCCCCCTTTTTTCTTCTTTCAATTTCAGCTAATAAAATTTTGTGATTTTTCGGACTTATTTTAAACCATATGGTTGCTATAATTCCCATGAGAATTAAAATAGCAGGTACAATCATGAACAGCTTTTGTAAGCCGGCTAGCGTAGACGCTGACTGCTCGGCATTTGGTACATAGCCAATATTCTTTAAGGCAATACCAACAAGAAAAATCGCAAGCGCCTGAGACGATTTTCGAATAAATGACATCAGCCCTGCATACACGCCTTCTCGTCTTTTTGTCGTAATCATCTCATCTACATCTGATACAAATGGCAGTACATTCCATGGAATCATGATCGCTCCCGAATGACCGCTTCCTAAAAAAAATGCCGCTAAGTAAATAAGAACTAACGAGCTATCTGTTGTTAGGAAACTGAATAAAATAATGCCCGTTCCCCAAATGACCATGCTGAAGTTATAGGTTAATTTATTTCCTAACTTAATGGCTATGTACGTAACAAGAGGAATAAATAGCACTTGTGTAATTTGCACAAAGCTCAGGGTATCTGCATAGATCGCTTCGCGCAGCATGTAATAGGCAATAAAATAAAAGAAAAGAGCATTAAATACATCCATTGCAATGTAAGATGCTAAATACATGGCAAGGTACACGTTAAACGACTTGTTTTTAAATGCACTTCCAAAACTGATAAACAGCTGCTTAAATTCTAACCAAAATCCGTTTTTCTTTTTTCGTTCCACTACTTCTCCGCTATCCCATGTTCCCTTGTAAACAAAAATCCATGGAAGAGCAAAAAGAAGACCAAAGATAATGCCCATGATTAAATATCCTTGTCCACCTGGAAACGCATCAATGATTCGTTTCGGGAAAAAAGCACCTAAAAATGAAGCCCCTTGTGAAAAGACCATGCGTATTCCCGTCATTTTCGAACGAATACTATAATCTGTCGTCATTTCTGCTGCTAGCGTGTTGTAAGGAACCATCACCATACCAAACGCCGTGTTGAATAAAAGATAGGCTAAGATAAAATAGGAGTATTTAAACATATGTGAGCCTTCAATAGGAATCCACAGCATACTGAACGTGATGGCAACTGGAATGATTCCAAAAAGAAAAAAGACTCTTCTTCGTCCTTTTTTTGTCTGAAGATGATCAGATATGTACCCAATGGTTGGATCTAACAAAGCATCCCACACTTTTCCAAGAGCTACAATCGTTCCTGCTTCTACAGGAGAAAGCCCGACTACATCCGTTAAAAAAACCATAAATAATGTGCCGATAATAAAAAAGGATCCTCCGCCAAATAAATCCCCAAATCCATACGCTACCATATTACGAAAGCGCACTTGTTTTGTTTTCCCTTGCATATGCAGCCCTCCCCCTGAGTAAATAGACTAGCTTCTTTTGTTATTCACTTTTTTCTATTTTACTAAACTATCCCTTAAAAAATAAGGGATATGTCATCTGTTCTACTCACAAAAATAAGATACTTTCTACTTATATAAATAGAAAAGCAGCTGGATAAAACGTTCTTCTTTATACCCTATTATAAGTTGACTTTTTGTTCACAGCTGTTATAATTCAACCCATTGCTAGTTATTTAGCTATAAAATGCAAACTTGAACATTTGACATCTGAGCTGTGACGAATAAAATAATAAGTATGAAACCTATTGATATCTTTAAAGCATTATCTAATGAAACTCGATTAAATATATTAGAGTGGTTAAAAGAACCTGAAAAGCATTTTAAAGACAAACAAGCACATTTGCCTAAGGAGGTCAGCAGCAGAGGCGGTGTTTGCGTGGGAGATATTCAAGAAAAAGCTCAGCTGTCTCAGTCAACAGTATCCAGCTATCTTTCCATGATGCAAAAAGCAGGTTTGTTAGAGTCAATTCGGCACGGTCAATGGACATACTATCGCCGAAACGAAGAGACGCTTCAAGAGCTTTCTTCATTCTTACGAAAAAAACTTTAACGAGTTTTTTTCACTCATTATATCTATTTTTCTAGATATACAAATATAAAGAAATATTGGAGTGATAAACGTGAAGTTGTTGGTTTATTTAGTTGCGGTTTTAGGCGGCGCTGCTTTAAGTATGGAAGGCGCCATTGCCGGAGAACTCGGAAAAACAGTTGGAAAACTTGAAAGCAGTTATTATATTTTTATCATGGGAACGCTCATTTTAGGTCTGACCACTTTATTTGCTGGAAAGGGAGATTTACCTTACGTCTTAAAAGCGCCTAAGTGGAATTTAACCGGTGGATTATTAGGTACGGTTTATTTAACGATTCTAGTGATTAGTATCCCCTTTATCGGAATTGGCGTTTCAATGGTTGCGGTTATTGTGGGCCAAATGATTACAAGCATGATCATTGAGCATTTTGGTTGGCTTGGCAGCAGCAAAATTAAAATTAACAAAGAACGCGTAATGGCTATTGTATGTATGGGAATTGCGCTTGTACTTATTTTCTAGGAGGGTTTTACAATGAGTTTATTGATGGTGATACTTACCTTAATAGGAGGATTAACGCTAAGCGCTCAGTCTTCTATTAACGGTACTTTAAGTAAAAAAACAGGTACGTTTGAAACAGCTTTTTTAACCTTTGCAACAGGTGCCATGATTTTAACGATTGTCGTGGTCTTCTTTGGACAAGGAAACATTCTCTCTGTTTTTGATGTCCCTAAATGGCAGCTTACTTGCGCTTTATTCGGAGCATCTTATTTGTTTCTCACCGTTTTAGCCGTTCCTAAAATTGGCGTAACAGCAGCTAATATTTCAACTGTTATCGGTCAGTTATTTGCAAGTATGATTATCGACCATTTTGGCTGGTTTGGAAGCAAAGAAGTACCCTTTGATCTATCCCGCTGGATTGGTGTGGCATTTATGTTATTGGCTCTTTATTTTATTTTCAAAGGCAATAAGAAAACAGCAGCATAAGATGTTCATGAAAATAGCCAAGTGTCCTTATGTAAAGGCGCACTTGGCTATTTTTTGTCCATAAACGCGTTCGAATTTTCAATCAATTATTTAGAACATATTTTATTTAAACTAAATTGATTTTTAATAAGGTAAATTCCACAAAAAAATTGTGCATACCTTCCTGCTTTTGTTCAAAAGATAAAGAGGCAGATCTAGAAAATCAGCTACATAAACGAACAGGTAAGGTGGGTTTTTTCGTGGGAAAATTTTTATTTTTAGCAGCATTTGTCTTTTTTTGTTTTACGCTTTCCATTTCCGCAGAAGAAAATATACCAGAAGAAAATATAGAATCACACGTAAGTCAGCCTGTTGTAAAAGATTTTATTTATCAATCTCTTGAACCTTGGGTACATCAAGATATTACTTCTCATTATGAGAAGGTGTACGGTAAACAGCATAAAAAAGTAAAAGTTCGCCCGATTAAAAAAGATGATATCGGAATACAAATGGGTGAAATACAGCCAGGTAAAGGCGGTAAGTTCACTCATATTGTGCGGGTAAAAATCTTAAACTTGAAAGTAAAACCTGAGGGAGAAGATGAATTCTTTGCAACGGATACGCTTATTTACAAAGTGAATATCAACGACCTTTCTGCTGAAAATGATGTAGAAAACGTCGTAAAATTACTCGAGTATAAACATCAAGAAAGATAAAGGCTCAAAAAGCCAATTCTTACCCCTTTTGAAGGTATTTATTCCGCTATTCAAAAGGGGCTTTATTATGAAGTGTGTTTTCTCTTCACAATTTTAGGGAATATAACTACCACTTATCCCCTAATTTTTTCATATTGCTAGTGCATAAGATACGAACTTGATAACTTTTTGTCGGTTTTTATCTATTTCTGTAGGGTTTCTTGTAGGATGAAAAAGAAAGTAAAGCGCTTTAATTGCTATGACAGAAAGGTTGAGGATAGCTGTCCTGCATAACTGGAAATCAATAGGTATTAAGAACTGCATGTAACGACAAAAGTTGACAGCTAAAGATTTCAGAATAATAATAATAAAGCAACAACGTTTAAACGAAAGACTTATTTTACATGAAAGGTGTTAGTCAGATGAACAATTTACATCGAAGAATGGGAACATTCGCGTTAACCATGACGGGACTTGGATCAATTATTGGTTCCGGCTGGTTATTTGGAGCGTGGCGAGCAGCTCAAATTGCAGGGCCGGCTGCTATTTTATCATGGGTCATTGGAATGGTCGTTATTTTATTTATTGCACTTTCTTACAGTGAATTAGGATCCATGTTTCCCGAAGCCGGCGGGATGGTCAAGTATACGCAGTACTCACACGGTTCGTTTATTGGTTTTATTGCTGCTTGGGCAAACTGGATTGCGATTGTATCCGTTATTCCAGTCGAAGCAGTAGCTTCTGTACAGTATATGAGTTCGTGGCCTTGGAAGTGGGCACAGTGGACAAGCCACCTCGTAGAAAAAGGAACGTTAACTGGCGAAGGATTAGCTATCGCTACTGTGCTATTGATTATTTACTTTTTACTGAATTATTGGACAGTTGGACTATTTTCCAAAGCCAACTCGTTAATTACTATTTTTAAAATTGTTATACCGGGACTTACAATCGGAGCACTTTTATTTGTAGGCTTTCACGGCGAGAACTTCACTTCTGGAAGCAGCATCGCACCAAACGGCTGGGCTAGCGTGCTTACAGCAGTTGCTACGTCTGGGATTGTGTTTGCTTTTAACGGTTTTCAAAGCCCTATTAATATGGCGGGAGAAGCAAAAAATCCGGGCCGTTCTATTCCGATTGCGGTAGTAGGCTCAATTTTAGTTGCTACAGTCATTTATTTGCTTCTACAAATTGCATTTATCGGGGCTGTAAATCCTTCTGATATTGCGAAGGGATGGAGTCATTTAAACTTTAACTCTCCGTTTGCAGATTTAGCCATTGCCCTTAACATTAACTGGCTTGTCATTGTCCTGTATGCAGATGCGTTTGTTTCACCATCTGGAACAGGTATTACGTATACAGCTACTACTGCTCGAATGATTTATGGTATGGAACAAAATAAATATTTGCCAAGTGTCCTAGGACGCCTTCATCCGATTTATGGTGTTCCGCGTCAAGCCATGTTTTTTAACTTAGCTGTTGCTCTTGTCTTTTTGTTTTTATTTCGGGGCTGGGGCGTGCTTGCTGAAATTATTTCAGTCGCTACGCTTATCTCTTACATTACAGGTCCTGTTACGGTTATGACGCTAAGACGAACTGGCAGCGATTTATATCGTCCCCTTCGTTTAAAGGGATTAAGCATCATTGCGCCGCTTGGTTTTATTTTTGCTTCTTTAACGCTATATTGGGCGCGCTGGCCGCTAACTGGACAAGTTTTGTTTATTATTTTAATCGGCCTTCCTATTTATTTTTATTATCAAGCAAAGGCTAAATGGAAAGGCTTTCGACAGAACTTCAAAGGCGGCGTATGGATGGTTGTATACTTACTTTGTATGATGACTATTTCATGGCTTGGAAGCGAAAAGTTTGGCGGTCTTAATGTTATTAAATATGGATGGGATATGGGGATTATTGTTGTTGTTTCTCTTCTCTTCTACACATGGGCTTTAAAAAGCGGCTTCAAAACAGAGTATTTAGAGAATGGAAGAAAAGTAAATGATGACTTAAAAGCAGCAGTGAATGAAACAGCAGCTTCCAAAGAGTCATAACAAAAGCACCTTGCATAAGCAAGGTGCTTCTTAGTGAGCAGTTCTAACTTTTTTCAGCACGTCTTCGATCGTAATTTGATCTAGATGCCTGATTACGCTTTGCTCACTTTCTGTAAAAATGTCGTCCATCACTGTTTGAATGTTTGATTTCACAATACAGTCAGCGTCAGGGTCGCCGCTGCACCAGTGAGGCTTCAACGTTCCTGTCGATATAACTCGGTAAATCAGCCCAAGACTTATTTCAGCAGGGCTGCAGCCTAAAGTATAACCGCCGCCTAGCCCTTCTTTTGTCCGAACCAAGTTGTTTTTTCTGAGTGTACTCATTGTTTTCCGAACCCGTGCAGGATTGGTACAGATATTATAAGCAATCGATTCACTGCTTGCTCGGTGATCTGGTAAATTTGCTAGGAACACTAAGCTGTGCACGGCAATGGTAAATTCACTGTTCATCTTCCATAAACCACCTTTTTTCTTTCTCTACTGTAACGTTAAGTGAGACAGTTCGAAAAGTCAAGAGAGCAAGGAGGGAAAGAAGAACTGTAGCTTTATTTATTCACGGTCTTCTTTTTCTATACTTTCTACTTCGTTAGCTGAGTTGATTTCAAGGTATACCGTCTTTTCTTTTAAACTGCCTTTTTCTTCTTTTTCAAAATCTGTGCTTTTTTGATACGTTTTTTTGCCGTTTGGAACTTTTACCGTTATATGTTTGTTACTTTCTTCTATAAAAATACCCACAACTTTACGTTCGTTTCCATCTTGTTCGTACACGCCATCTTTATCTGCTTTTGCTTTTGGAGTTAATTCAATACTAATTGCTTCTTGTGTAGCTGCGTCAATCTCAGCTTCTACTTCTTTATTAAGCATATTTTTTAGCTGTGAGCCTTCCACTTCCATCCCAGAGCTCTTTGGTACTTTAACAAGTTGATCATCAATACTCAGCGTCATTTCTTTTTTAGCGTCTTTTTTTAACGTACCGATCAAGTCAAAATCTTCTTCTTTCCCCTTTTTAATGTCTGGGTCATTGGAATACTGCTGTAGCTTTATCAATTCTTGACGGTCTTCAATTGGTTTTTCCTCTGCTTTATGATTGTCTGATTTTGTCTTGTTAGCCGGTTCACCTGAACAGGCTGCCGCACTTCCAATCATACAGAGAGTGACTAAGGACAGGATTCCTTTTGTTAGCTGTTTTTGCATATGTATTCTCCTTTTTCTTTTTTATTTCCACCTTTATACATATGTAAAACAAAAAATGAAACATAACGACATCCAGGAAACCTACGTTCACCCTACCAATGAAAAAATCCGAACGGGTTGAATTCTTTATCAAGAATCAAACGCGTTCGGATTTTCTTTCAACTAAAACACTTTGGTCCTAGCTTCTTTTTAAAGCTGCTGTTGCTTCAATATATGATTCGCTTCTTCTAAGTAAGTCACATACGCCTGTACTTGTTTATCACCGTAATTATCTAGTTCAAACAGCGCTTCTTGTATAAAATTAAAATTATCAATAATATGCTGTGTTTTCATGCCTCGGCTTGTGAGTAAATTGTTTAACCATAAGGCATAGTCCGTAAAAATTTGCAGGTTGTCTAACTTATATGTTGTCTCGAGATACTTCATATGATAATGATTATCTTCATGGCATCTTTCTTTGCCGCGCTCTCCGAATTTTTCGAGCAAAGAAGGTTCTAACTCGTAGATTTTCTCCGTTACTCTTTCGACGATCTTATTAACGGGAAGTGAACTCATCGTGCCACCACTTTGTACTGAGAAACTTTTGGGATGACGGCTGCCAGTTCTTGATCAGGGTACTTTTTCTCTAAATCATGAATACGCTTGAAATCTTCGCTTCGTACCCAGCTTAAATAATTCTCTTTCGTATCAAATGTAAGCTGAACGGTGAGCTCCCCTGCTCGCTTATCGTTTTGAAGAAGTAGAAAGTCTACAAATCCTGGAGCCTCGTCGACTGATTTTGAACGATTTTTATAAATTCCAATCACTTCTTCAGCTTTTTCATCCGGTACATTAAATGTTGAAAATACGGTGTACATCTTGGTTCCTCCCTTTATGATACAAAACCTGGGTTCTTTTCTCTTTATTGTACATCATATAGGAGATGAAATGGTGTTACGTTTAGATTTCACTGGGGTTACAGCAGGTCTTTAACCTAAAAGCCCTTTGAAACGCTGTTTCAAAGGGCTTTTTTATCCGTTATTAGTTTTCGATTTTTGTTAATTGTTCTGTATGTGTTTTTACACGTGCTGGATCAATTGTAATACGGGCAACGCCTGAATCCATTGCTGCTTTTGCTACAGACTCCGCTACAGCTGGTGCTACGCGAGGATCAAATGGTCCAGGGATCACGTAATCTGCGTTTAGCTCTTCTTCTGTAATAAGGGCTGCAATTGCTTCAACAGCAGCTTTTTTCATTTCTTCGTTAATATGAGTAGCGCGAACGTCTAACGCACCGCGGAAAATTCCAGGGAATGCAAGAACGTTATTTACTTGGTTAGGGAAGTCTGAACGACCTGTTCCAATAACAGCCGCTCCTGCTTCTTTTGCAGCGTCTGGCTTGATTTCGGGATTAGGATTTGCCATCGCAAAGATAATTGCATCTTCATTCATTGATTTAACCATCTCTTGAGATAATGCATCTGCTGCAGATACGCCGATAAATACATCTGCGCCTTTAATTACATCGCTTAGCGTACCGCTTTCTTTGTTTACATTTGTATAAGAAGCCACTTCAGCTTTCACTTTGTTCATACCTTGAGGGCGGCCTTCATAAATAGCACCTCTTGTATCACACATGATCATGTCACGTACGCCGTAAGAATAAAGAAGTTTTGTAATAGCAATGCCGGCAGCTCCTGCTCCGTTTAAGACGATTTTTAAGTCTTCCATTGATTTGTTTACAATTTTTAATGCATTTACAAGTCCTGCTACCGTTACGATTGCTGTACCGTGCTGATCATCATGGAACACAGGAATATCTACTTCTTTTTTCAGGCGCTCTTCAATTTCAAAGCACTGTGGAGCTGCGATATCTTCTAAGTTAATGCCTCCGAATGTATGAGCCATTAATTTCACAGTTTCAACAATTTTATCTGTATCTGTTGTATCAAGTGCAATTGGGAATGCATCTACGCCTGCAAAGCTTTTAAATAAAATTGCTTTTCCTTCCATAACGGGAAGTGAAGCCGCAGGTCCGATGTTTCCAAGACCAAGAACAGCAGTACCATTTGTCACAACGCCGACCATGTTTCCTTTCATTGTGTAATCATACACCGTTTCTGGATGTTCATGAATTTCTTTACAAGGTTCTGCTACTCCCGGAGAGTAAGCTAAGCTTAAATCTTGAGCGTTTTGAACTTCAACTTTTGATTTAACTTCTAACTTACCTTGTTTTTCTTGATGCATATGTAGTGCTTGATCACGTAGTGACATAATTGTATTCTCTCCTTTTTTTCTATACATTTAAATTTTTTAATGAATTTATTTAACACTTGCTTTTTATCTCCATAATTGTAAGACAACCTGACTGAATAAATTCACAGACAAGTGCCATTATGAAACAAGAAACATAAAAAGTAAACTATCTTGCTTAAACCACTGCTGCGCTTTGTTAATATAAAGTCTAGACGTGTCGGCAACTCTTGTTTGTCTCACTTCAAGTTGTCTGATATACAGACAACTTAGAAAATATACAACCGTTCACTATAGCGCTTTCAAATACGTTTCAGCAAAATCGACGGCTTTAGGCATTGAAAAGAAGTATGCACGTGCTGAACCAATTTTTTCAGCTTTTATTCCTTTTGCTTCAATAAACGCTTCACCTATCTCTTCAAACAGCCCTTCTCGAAACTCTAATTCTTTATACGTCTTCCATACTCGCTTTCCTGAATCTATAACTGGAGATCCTTTTTGAATCACATTTCGATATGGAATCCGATATTCTGCTAGATGAAAAGAAGTATTATTCCCAAACCCGACACCTAATAATAAAACAAAGGCATGTTTTTTGTAAAGCCTTTCAAGAGGAGAATTTTCGCCTAAACTAAATTCAAGGGGATGATCTCTTAAGATGTCTTCGCTGTCCTTTCCCCAAGCGGCGAATGAATACATTGGATGGCTGCTTCTTCTTACGCCAGGATATGTTCGAAAAGTTTCCACGATTTGTCCCATCCCGCTTGTTGGCGTGTGGGCTGGATCATATGCAGGCATCGTTTCCCGAATATTTTCCCACCACTCTTTTGGCACAGCCGGATTGCCCCATTCTGATGGATCCGAAAGATCGACCGACTGTGACGGCATAACGATCGTTCCTTCCTCTGTCACTGTCTCCATTAAAGCTTGAACAACGGCTACTGAACCTCCGTTTACCCACCCTAATGAAGATAGTGAAGAATGAACCATGATAGTCATCCCTTGTGTGATGCCTAACCTGCATAAATCTTCTTTTAACGTCTCTTTCGTTCTAGGATGATCTGTTGCTTGGACAATGTGCTTCATCGTAAGCTCCTTACTTATAGTGCTGCTAGAATGTGTTGCTGAACTCTAGAAATATATGTAAAACTTATGTTTCCATAATAGTAAGAATAACACCAATTGTCAAATTATTTAAAGTAATAGAAAAACTTAGTTTTATTCATATCAGTTATCATACAACTGACTTGTTGGTAAGTTTTATTTCCTTCAACTATCTTACTATAATAACAGCTAATGAATCTTTTTCAGTAAAGTAAAAAGAAGAATATTCCTATAAATAAAAGAAATACTAAGGAAGCTATACATATTTACATATCACTATTTTCAGGAGGAATGTGTACAATGAGCACATCAAAACTTCCGCCGCTCACGTCCTCGGAGCTCGCTAACTTATGGATGACTTATCAGGAAAAAACGATGATTTTGAGGTTCTTAGAATATTTTCTGGAAGATAAACAGGATTACAAAGAACTTTTTGAGCTATATTACAGCCGATCTTTAAAAAGTGTAGCGCAAATAAAAGAAATATTTGAGAACGAAGGCGCTGTTATCCCAATTGGTTTTACGAAAGATGACGTGAATGTAGGAGTTCCTAAGCTATACGACCATATGTTTGAAGTTATGTATATACGCTTAATGTCTCAAATTGAAACAGGACTGTTTGCTTTGCATTCGACCATGTCTTACCGAGAAGATATCCGGAATTTCTTCGTAGAGGCAACAGCAGAAGCACAGAACATATACAATCAATCCACACAAGTATTGTTAGAAACGGGTGTCATCGCAAAACCCCCATACGTTTCTATGCCGAAGGAAGTCCATTTTGTCCATGCGCAAAATTATATAGGCGGATTGAGCTGGTTTAGCGAAAAAAGATCGTTGAATACCATTGAAGTGTCACTTATTCAACATGCTGTTGATACAAATCTTGTAGGAATGCAGCTGATGATTGGTTTTGCTCAAGTAGCCAACAACAAAGAGGCACAGCAGCATTTTGTCAGGGGTATGAAGCTTTCGAAGAAAATTGAAACAGAATTAGGTGATATTTTACGCCATAGCTACATAGAACCTCCGGCTACTCATGCTGGAAAAGCGACGAATTCAACCGTTCCTCCTTTTTCAGATAAGCTGATGATGTACAATACGAGTCTTTTGAGTACGTTCGGTCTGGGGAGTAACGCCTTAGGAGGAGCCTTTAGTTTAAGAAGTGATTTGCCATTAAAGATGCTCCAGCTTGCAAAAGACATTTACAGTTTGGCAAAAGAAGGCGGAAAAATTATGATTCAAAACGGATGGCTTGAAGAGCCTCCTCAAATTGAAGATCGCAATCAGTTAACCAAGAAATAGGTTCTTTGCTACAGGAAAGCTAGCTGCTCTACGTACAGCTAGCTCTTTTTGTTTTTTTAGTATACTGTTTTTAGTGCTAGCACGTAACAAATGTTTGCGTTATTTAGAAGCTGTTCCTATCTTTTTCCTAGTCATTTAGCTCATATCTCTACTTAATTTATAACAGAAAAATAAAATAAAAGGGATTTTTTCCAAGCTGCCGAAATCTTTCTATATAAAATAGAAAGGAGAAAAATATGTTTCCTATTCTTTCTACACCTCGCACTAAACTGCGTGAAATAACAGAAGCGGATGCAGATACTATTTTCGACTGCTTTTCTCAGGAAGAAGTTATCAAATATTACGGGCAAGAAAAATTCACAACTTTCCAAGAAGCTTTGGTGCTGATTGATATTTTTGCTGAAAACTACAGAAATCAAAAAGGTTTGCGCTGGGGAATCGAACGGCTCGATACGGGGGAACTAATCGGGACAGTTGGATTGAATCAGTGGAACCAAAAGCATAAGCGCGCGGAAATTGGCTATGAGCTACACCCTCAGCACTGGAGTCACGACTATGCTTCGGAAGCTGCTTCGGCTGTTATGGCTTATGGATTTGATACCCTTCAGCTAGTGCGGATTGGAGCTGTTGTGTTTCTTGAAAACAAGGCATCTCAGCACGTGCTTGAAAAGCTCGGGTTTCAACAAGAAGGAGTGTTAAAAAACTATATGTATCAAAACGGAAAAGCTTACGATACGCTTGTTTATAGCTCCCTGCCTCCTACATAATAAAAAAAGGATTCTTTTTAAGAAAAGAATCCTTTTTCGTTTTATTTAAACGCCGCATACCCATCATCAGCCATTATGACACTGCCGTTTACAGCTCCCGCTTCTTCTAAGGACAGCAAATAAACCATATCTGCAATTTGTTTTGGATTAGTGAGCTCTCTGCTCATTGTTTTCGCTTTCATTCCTTCAATCATACCGTTGTCTTTATAGCCTTGAATAATAGGCGTATCAACAAATCCTGGCGCAACGGCGACGACGCGAATACCGTATTTAGCGAGATCTAGCGCAGCTGATTTTGTCATCATCACAACAGCTCCTTTTGTTGCATGATAAGCATACGTTCCGGGTGAGGCTAAGAAGCTAAAAATAGAGGCCGTATTGATAATGACACCTTTAATACCTAACTCTCTCATTTTCCTGCCTGCTGCCATAATCCCATATGTAACGCCGTGCTGATTCACATTAATAATACGGTGATATTCTTCTAAGTCTTGATCTAAAATAGATGTAGGACGTCCTATCCCTGCATTGTTAAACATCACATCAATTCGTCCAAATGTATTCACCGTTTTCTCAATCAGTGCTTCCACTTCTTCAAACTTGGTGACGTCCGTTTGCACAAATAAAGCGTGGCCTCCCGCTTCTTCAATTTTTTGAAGAGTCTCTTTGCCTTTCCCTTCATCATAATCACCAATGACCACGGCGTCTCCTTTTTGCGCAAACTTTAAGGCAGTTTCTTTGCCAATTCCGCTTGCTCCCCCTGTAATAACCGCTACTCGTTTTTGCTGCATGTTTCTCCCTCCTTGATAAAAATTCCTTTCTTTTACATTATAGCATTCTTTTTTTCTACCAGCCGTTTCTATTCATCACCTCATTGCTATGAAATTGGTTAAGTTAGGCATAGCCAAACGCCTTTTTTACTAAAAATCAGCGTGTGTACAAGCAGTCTGTGATTTTTTGCATTTACTATAGGGTAAGGAGGTGATGGCTATGCATGAACACACGGGTAATGTATCTATTCCGCGTCCTCCGGATGTGGTGACAATTCTGTGGGAGCGAAATCCTTTGGATAGACAAGCTCCTCGTACCATCGTAGAAGCAACGGTAATTGGCCGCGCAAATCCTTGCGGAGGCTCATTAGCTCAAGGTCAGCGCTACCGCACTGCAGCTCATTGTTTACTTGACAACGGCTTTGAACAAATTACTGCTGAAAGATTAGGGGTATTTGGAGTAGCTGTATTTATTAGAGAATACTAAAATAGAAAAAGGGACTTTTCTGTAAGTTAGAAAAGTCCCGTCATACGTATTATGCGTGGAAATTCGTGCCGTCTGTTACAGCTTCAATTACTCCAGCGCGGATGACAAAGTCACCAAAGTGCTCGCCTTCTTCTCTTTCTTTTGCATAGCGAGGAAGTAAGACGCGCAGTTCATTTAAAATTTCTTCTTCACTGATATTTTCACGATACATTTTGCTTAAGCGGCTGCCATCAAATGCTGCTCCAAGATACATATTGTATTTACCCGGTGCTTTACCAATAAAAGCAATTTCACCTAAAGCAGGACGTGCACAGCCGTTAGGACAGCCCGTCATACGAATCGTGATTTCTTTATCACGAAGACCGTTTTCATCTACAATTGCTTCAATTTTCTCAAGAAGAACTGGAAGATAACGCTCAGCTTCTGCCATCGCAAGCCCGCAAGTCGGAAGCGATACGCAAGCTAATGAGCTGCGGCGAAGAGCCGAATAATGCTTGCCGTCTGTTAATCCATACTGTTCAATCAAGTCACTAATTTGCTTTTTCTTTTGAGTGGATACGTTCGCGATAATTAAATTTTGATTGGCCGTTAAACGGAAATCACCGCTATGAACTTTTGCAATTTCACGAAGACCCGTCATAAGCTTATAGTCTTCAAAGTCAGCAATACGTCCACCTTGAACAAAAAGAGTAAAGTGCCATTTTCCTTTCACACCTTTTTCCCAGCCGTAGCGGTCTCCGTTATGATCAAAGTGATAAGATTTTGCTTCGTCTAAGCTCCAGCCCAGACGGTTTTCAAGCTCTTCTTTTACCGTTTCTAATCCAAGACGATCAACCGTGTATTTAAAACGCGCGTTTTTACGCACAGAGCGGTTTCCGTAATCACGTTGAATCGTAATGATTTTTTCCGCTACTTCTAGAATTTGGTCAGGTCGGCAGAAGCCAATCACTTTTGCAAGCTGAGGGTAAGTTGCTTTATCCCCGTGCGTCATACCCATACCGCCGCCGATTGCTACGTTAAATCCAACAAGTTTTTCGTCTTCTAAAATGGCAATAAAGCCAAGGTCTTGTGAATACACGTCAATATCGTTAGAAGGTGGCACAGCTACGCCAATTTTGAACTTTCTTGGCAAATAGAGCGGACCATACATTGGTTCCACTTCTTCTTCCACTTCCGGTGTGCTAATTACTTTCTCTTCATCTAGCCAAAGTTCGTGGTACGCTCTTGTACGAGGCAATAAATAATCACTTAATTTTTTTGACCATTCGAATACTTCAGCGTGCACTTCTGACTGATATGGATTCGGATTGCACATTACGTTACGGTTTACATCTCCGCAAGCTGCAATTGTGTCTAATAAAGAAGCATGAATTTCTTGAATCGTTTTCTTCATGTTCCACTTTAAAATTCCGTGCATTTGGAACGCCTGACGAGTTGTCAGCTTTAACGTTCCATTTCCGTATTTTTGTGCTAAATCATCCATCACTAGCCACTGTTCTGGTGTTGAAACACCGCCTGGCGTACGAACGCGAAGCATGAATTGGTAAGCTGGCTCTAGCTTTTGTTTTTGACGTTCATTACGAAGATCTCGATCATCTTGTAAGTAGCTTCCGTGGAACTTCATCAAACGATTATCGTCTTCAGAAATACCTGAGCTGATGCGGTCTAGCATTGTTTCTCCTAATGTACCGCGTAAATAATTACTTTCATCTTTTATGCGCTCAACGTCACTTGGAGGACCTTCGGGCGCTTTTAAAATTTTGTTTACCATGTTGAAAATCTCCTTTCAATCCTCAGTATACATCACGCTGATAACGTTTTTGTTTCTTCATTTCAGCAAGGTAAGCTTCCGCCTCTTCGCGGCTCATCTTGCCTTCTGTTTCAACAATTTCAACTAGCGTGTTGTGCACGTCGCGTGCCATATTTGTTTTATCTCCGCACACATAAAAAAATGCGCCTTCTTCTAACCACTGGAATAATTCTTTACTATGTTCAAGCATACGGTTTTGTACGTATACTTTTTCTTCAGTATCGCGTGAAAACGCCACGTCCATTTTCGTTAGCACGCCGTCTTTTAACCACTTTTGCCACTCTGTTTGGTAAAGGAAGTCTGTTACAAAGTGCTGATCTCCAAAGAACATCCATGACTTACCTTTTGCTCCTGTTTCTTCACGCTCTTGCATAAATGAGCGGAACGGAGCCACACCTGTACCAGGTCCCACCATAATAATCGGCGTTTCTTGGTTTTGAGGAAGCTTAAAGTTTTTATTGCTTTGAAGGTATACAGGAATCGTATCACCTGGCTGCAAACGTTCTGAACATAGGACTGAACAAACACCTTTACGCTCGCGTCCATGCGCTTCGTAACGTACTGCTCCAATTGTTAGATGAACTTCGTCAGGATTTGCTGACAAGCTGCTTGCAATTGAATAAAGGCGCGCTGGCATTTTGCGTAAAATAGCTACAAACTCTTGTGCTGATACGTTCCATGGGCCGAAGTCACGAACTAAGTCAATTACATCACGGCCTTGTGTGTATGCTTTTAATTCCTCGCGATTTTCTACAAGCGCTTTTAATTTATCATTTCCAGTAAGCTCAGCTGCTTGCTTTAAAAGCGGTTTTGTTAACACGGTAATTTCAAAATTAGAGGTTAGCGCTTCTCTAAGAGGACGCGTTTCTCCTTCTTTATTAACCGTTACACTTTCACTTGCATCCCACTTGAATTCGTTAAGAAGAAGATCAACAAGCTCAGGATCATTTTCAGGATAAATACCTAAACTGTCTCCTGGTTCATACGTCAAACCTGAACCTTCTAGAGATAGTTCTAAGTGTCGCGTTTCTTTATTTGATCCGCGGCCGTTCAAGTTTAAGTTCTCAAGCACTTCTGCTTTAAAAGGATTTGTTCTTGAGTACGGCGAAGTTCCTGCAGGAGCTTCCGCCGGAACAGCTGCCGAAGCGCTGTGTCCTTTCGCTTCGCTTAATCCGTCAATAACACCTTTAAGCCATTTATTTGCGGGCTCTTCAAAATCTAAATCACAGTCAACGCGCGGATACAGTCTTTCACCGCCAAGTTCTGCTAAGCGCACATCAAATTCTTTCCCTGTTTGACAGAAAAATTCGTATGAGCTGTCTCCAAGCGACAAGACAGAAAAACGGAAATTTTCAAGCTTTGGCGCTCGACGGCCGTGAAGAAATTCGTGGAAAGATAGCGCGTTATCAGGCGGCTCTCCTTCTCCATGTGTACTTACAACAATTAATAAATTTTCAAGTTTCTTTAAAGTATTTGGTTTGAAATCATTCATAGAAGATACAGTTACATTAAAACCTTTTGCTTCAAGCGTTTTGCCTGTATTTTCAGCAAGACCTTGAGCATTTCCTGTCTGTGATCCGTAAAGAATCGTTACGTCTTTTGAAATCGTCTGCTCCGCTTGAGCAGGCGCTGCTGTAGAAACGTCTGGCGTTCCTTCGGCAGACGTAGATTGAGATGCTGTTAAATAACCACTCAACCACATTTTTTGTGCTTCTGTTAATGTCGGCAGAAGGCGATTAAGCAAATCTGCTTGTTCTTGATTAAAAGGGCTGTTTACTACCTTAAGTTGCAACACTGTCCACCTCACAAAAATATATAATTTAAATATGTATGCTTTTACGAATCATCTTCAACAACATGTAATACCTGTGTCTAATTAATCAATGATGTTTCCCTTCATACATTATTATTCCTATAGATTATATCAAATTTAATTATATAAATCATTAGAAAATTCTTATCAAATTCGTCTACCTGCATTTTATCGGAGAAGAATAAATTAGTAAAATACATATAATTGATAGATAGTATTAAGATCATTAATAATTGAAGCTGTCGTTACGTCTTTTTGTAAATGCAGTTACTTCCATATCTGCTCATTCTACATCCTTCACACGAATATGAATATTTTGTAATTTTTAGAGAAGTTTTGTAGAAAAGGTTTTCTTTCTCATCAGAATGTTACATAATAAATGTAACATTAATCCTTTTAAAAAACACTATACGTAAAAGACAGTATATTCTGAAATTTAGGACAGTTTATAGGTGAGCTAGCAACCTTTTATTCGATCTATTCATACACATTGAAGAATATAAAGGGAAGCCTGCAGTACATACCGTTCCCTTTTGCTCATCTCAAATGAAAGGACTGGCTTTTAATCAGGTAATCTTTTTTAAGGAGGCTTCTTGAATGTTTTTACGAGAATTAACGAAAAGTGGGACGATAACTGTTTCTTACTATAAAGATGGAACGTTGCAAACGTGCAAAGGCCGCGTGCACAATTTAAATCTCCATCAGCAAATTCTATCCGTAAAAGACGAAAATGAAGCCGTTGTTTCCCTTTTGCTTTCTGATATTAAATCCATTCATTAGTATGTAAAATTAAGGAGGAATTACTATGTGGAAAGATAATAAGCAAGCGCTTACAGATTTTGTGACGGAAGATCGGTTTGAACTGAACTTATATTTATCGTATTTGCTTGATCAAATTTCGTATGACACGTCTAAACAATCCCCTTTTCTTCGCAAGCCTAATGAAACAACTAGTTAATATAGAAAAAAAGCGCACAAATTTGTGCGCTTTTTTTAATGTGATGGCTCTACTTCAGCAATGCCTTCTTCTGGTTTTTCTTCGGCTTTTTTATTTGAAAGCTTGATCTGTCTTAAGAACAATGTGCATACCGCTCCTAAAATAATAAAAGCTAAGCCCATGAAAAAGACGCTGTGCAATGCGCTCATTAGCGAGGTCTTCAAAATAGGCACAATGCTGTCTGAAAGCGCAGCTGGAATACTCTTTAGCGCCTCAGGACTAAACAGCATCTGCAGCACACTTTCAGGATTCGTATCAATCGCTTTTTTGAACCCGTCGGCAAAAGCGCTTGCTTGAGCAGGCAATGAGTTTAAATATGGAACGAGTTTGTCAGTAAGAAGCGTACCTGATTTGGCGTTCATTATCGCTCCTAAAATGGTAATACCGAACGTTCCTCCAATTGAACGGAAAAATTGACTTGATGATGTAACAACACCGAGCTCTTCTTTTGAAAAGCTTTCTTGAAGAGCAAGCGTTAAAATTGGCATCACAAGCCCCATTCCTAAACCGATTATGGCCATATAAGAAGTGGCAACAAGCTTGCTAGTATGAAGGTCTAATGTTGTTAACAAGAAGAACCCTCCTGCCATAATGAGCATACCCGTAACGATTTGAGGTTTGATTCCAACTTTATAAACAAGCTGTCCTCCAATAATACTTGTTACAATCATTGAAATCATCATCGGTGTCATAATGGTACCTGATTCTGAGGCGCTTACTCCAACGATTCCTTGCATAAAGAACGGAACAAATGTAATAGCTCCGAACATGCCAATGCTCATAAAAAAGCCTATGATGTTTAAAAGCGTAAACGTTCGGTTCTTAAATAAATACATCGGAAGAATTGGTTCTTTAGCTTTCGTTTCCACAATAATAAAGCTTATAATCCCAGCAATAGCAAGTGCAAACAAACTAATAATCTGCCAAGAGTTCCAGTCGTAGTCTTTTCCTCCAAAACTCAGGGCAAGAAGCAAGCTTACTACTCCGATAACCATTGTGAACATACCAGCTACATCGAATTTAACAGGTCCTGTATGTTTTTTTCCTTGAAGTCCGAGCGCAATAAAAACGGTAGCGAGTATCCCTACCGGCAAGTTAATGTAAAACACCCATTTCCAGTTCAGTGAATCAACAATCCATCCGCCAATTTGCGGACCGATGACAGAAGCAAGACCGTAAATTCCTCCGAATACTCCTTGAAACTTTGCTCGTGCTTTTCCTGTAAATAAATCGCCGATTACAATCATTGCCATCGGCATCATAACGCCGCCGCCAATTCCTTGTAATGCACGGAATAAAATAAGCTCTGTCATGTTATTTGCCATCCCGCATAAAGCAGAAGCCACCATAAAAATAATAAGTCCTGTAACATAAATTACTCTGCGTCCTACTAAATCAGCGAGCTTTCCTGCAATCGGAACAACCGTTGTTGACGTTAATAAATAGGCTGTTGTCAGCCATGTCATCATGCTTAAACCACCAAGATCTCCTACGATTCTTGGCATAGCTGTTCCGACAATGGTTCCATCAAGTGCAGAAAAGAACATCGCAATAATTAACCCAATTAATAAAAGCGTGCGCTTTGAATTTTTTTGATTTTCCATCGTGTGTCTCTCCTCTTTTTTGTTACTGCTGCTTATCTTTATAAGAAGCAGCTGATGTTGCAAGCTTTTTCGTAATAGAAGCCATCATGGAAAGCTCTTCTTCTGTTAGATGCAAAAGGTAGCGGTCCATAATGGCTTTTCGACCATTTAGCACGTCTTCAAGTTTGCGATGCCCAAACTCCGTTAAGGTAATGTCAACAACTCTTCTGTCTTCTTTATTGTGTTCTCTTACAACAAAATTGTGCTGTTCAAGACGATCCACTAAAAGAGTCACGGCGCTCGGTTTTACATCCATTAGCTCTGCAATTTGAGAAACCTTACTGCTCCCTACTTTCTTTAAATAAGAAAGAACAAATAATTGCGTAGGAGTCATCTCATGCTCATTAAGGCTCTCCATCATTTCGGGCTGCATTTTTTCAAATAGCACTTGAAGCGATGAACGAATCTCCCCAAGATACTGATTGCTTTTTGTCACATCTATTCCTCCAGGCTTGCTTATTTATTTCATGTTATAAATAGTTAATGCTAATTAACTATAAATGCATATAAACTAAAAGTCAATTATTTCTTTTTTAGTGTTGACCCTTACGCTGCGTTATATTTTATAGTAGATTTCAGAAGGGAGATGAAAGAATGAACAGAAAAGTAAAAGAAGTGGCTGACTTAGTAGGAATCAGCGTCCGCACGCTGCATCACTATGATGAAATCGGGCTATTAAAACCTGATGCTGTCAGTGAATCCGGCTACCGGCTTTATTCACCGGCTAATCTTGATATGCTTCAGCAAATATTATTTTTTAAAGAACTTGGCTTCCCTTTAAAACAAATTCAGGAGATTATAACAGACCCAACATTTAATCGCACAGAAGCGTTGATACTGCAAAAAAACATGCTGATTGAAAAACGCAGTCGGCTCGATCAAATGATTGCAACCATTAATAAAACGATTCAATATGAAAAAGGAGCGATTGAAATGAACGAAAAAGAGCGGTTTAAAGGGCTGGATTTTTCGCATAACCCATACGAAGAAGAAGCCCGGAAGCGCTGGGGAAATCAGCGCGTAGATGAAGCGAATGAAAAAGTACAAAGCTTTTCACATGAAGAACAGCAGCGCATGTCAAACGAATGGGAAAGTATCTACACTCACTTAGCTTCTCTGCGTGATCTGTCACCATCCTCTACAGAAGCTCAAAAAGCCATTGACCAATGGTATCAATTTTTAAATAAGAACTTTGGAACGTATTCGTTAGAAGCCTTTAAAGGTCTTGGAGAGATGTATGTACAAGATGAGCGGTTTACAGCCAACATCGATCGCTACGGAAAAGGATTAGCGAAATTCATGAACGAGGCGATGAGTACATTTGCTGATGCTAAAAAACAATAAATCAAAAGAGATTGAGATATAACTACATCCATTATATGAAGCCTACGTTCATCACCACAATGGAAAAATCCGAACGATTCATCGTTCGGATTTGCATTCACTTAACATACTTTTGTCTCAGCCTCTTTTTATAAGTGAAGACCCATAAGCATTGTATTATAGTAGACGCCATTTATATAGGTGTCTTTTTCTTTTAATCCTTCTGTTTGAAACCCTAGCTGTTTGTATAAAGAAATAGCTCTTTGATTATCTTCTCGCGTTACAAGTTCGATTTTTTTTGTTTGTTTATTCATACGTGCCCATTCAATCAGCTCAATCATTAGCTGTCTTCCTAGCCCTAGCCCGCTATAAGCATTCTCTACCACGATACCAAGGGTACCCACATGCTTATTACGCGGGTTTTGAGACGAGGTGATGGATGCAATACTAATGATTTCTTCTTCTTTTTCAGTCACGACTATAAGAGAGTTTTGCTCTTGTTTTACAGAAGCTAAAAACACTTCATACTCTGAAACTGGTCTAAGAAACTCCCCTTCTCCAAATGAAAGAAAATCACTTTCTCCTCCCACTCGATTGTAAAAAGCAATCATTTTCTCTGCGTCTTTTGATTCTGCTTCTCGAATGGTGACGCCTATACCATTCTTTAATGTACGTAAACTCATATATCTATCTTCCTTTTAGTTATTCTTGTTTGCCTATATGGGTTTTAGCGCTGTTTTTCTCTCCACTGACCTAACCACATGCGATTCCCTAAAGCCGTAAAATCATTTTCGTCGGCGTAGCGTTCAATGACGGAAAGCGCGTTGTCCTCAAGCATTGGTGAATAGCTCATAATTTCTAAAATATGATGTGCAGCCCATAGGTCAATTCGATAAGTAGGATTCGTCAGCAGTGTTGAAAATTCAAAGAGCATGCCTGGATAGTATAAATGAATGAGCTGCGCAATTTTTTTCATATCTTCTGCAGCTCGGTTTCCTTTTTTTACAGATTGTTTATCTCGATAATCGATTTCATAATGAATTTTTGCGCTTTTTTGATAAAGATCAACTAGCGTTTCGTACGTACGATGTTTCTGCATTTCTCATCTTCCTTTGCTTCTAGATTTCCTCGTTTGAAGATGCTATAGTTCATTTTTAGGTTTCATATATTCAACTAAATGCAGCAAAAATATGATGCTTCCGCCAATGCACATCACAAAACTTAACGTAGCAGGATACTGAATAAAGAAACCGACAACACCAAAAATCAGCATAGCAAGCGCTCCTATCATCATAAACAGATGATAAGCCGGTGTATTTTCTTCATTATTCATACATAACTCCTTTTCACTATTTTTTAAGTTATTAAAAAGATATGACACTTCTTTTGGACTATGATCTTTTATTTTGCTGCCGCTTTATTTCTTTAGCTTAGCACGAAGTAACGTGAGAAGGCCTCCTCCAAACATCACGCCACCCACAATTTGATACAGGTGTATGTAGCTTTTTACCGTTTCAACATACAGATCTGTGTCTACATTCCCTTTACTTTCTAGCCATTTTTGGCCCATTGCCTGACCCGTTGCAACGCTTTTTAACAAAACGACCAGGCCTCCGAGCATGACAACGGCGGCGATCATAAGCTGTACCTTTTCTTTGTCATCTAGCATTTTTTTGAATTCGTCTGCCATCTATCTCTCTCCCACCCTTACCTTGTTATGTATCTACTTGTTTGTAATCATGCTGTTTTTTCTCTATTATAACGCTCAACTTGGTCATTATAACACGGTTTTGCACTGCCTTTAGTCTTACTTTTCATAAATGAAGCCATTTTGGGTGATACTATTTTTGAAACACAGGCGTCTTTAACATCCCTTCATTATTTTTGAAGGGTTACTAATTGAGGTTGATACATGCTTATATTTTTAGGGATTTTTTTACTTTGTGCAGCTGTTTGTTTAGTAGAAATACCTTATTTAAAAAAAGTGAACAGTCAAAGAGAAAAGCGAATTTTTTGGAGTTTGTTCACAGTAAGTATTTTAATTGTTAGTTTAAAATATGGCGGTGTGGAAATCCCTAACCCTGGAGACGGCATTGCTTTTTTATTAAAACCTTTTAGTGATTTTTTGTTCAGTCTGTTGAAGTAAAAGGAAGTGAACAACGTGCATAGTCAGATAAAATTATCCGCAGCACAGTTTCGAATACTCGTGATTTTTTATAGTTTAGGCGACACTATTTTAGTCGTACCTGGAAGCTTAACGGCTGATTCTAAACAAGAGGCATGGATTCCAGCCATTTTAGGCGTAGGTGTAGGCGTTTTTCTTGTATGGATGTATATCAAACTTTCTAGCCTTTATCCGAATAAAACCCTTGTAGAACTAAACGAAGCCATTTTAGGCAAGTGGCTAGGAAAGTTTGTCTCTCTTTTATTTGTCGCTTCTACTCTTCTTTTTTGCAGTCAAGTTTTGTTTTACGTGGGCTCATTTCTAACAACTCGCATTATTATTCAAACGCCTATGCTTGCTGTTCATATTTTGTTTATGGGAATTGTGATTGTCGGCGTTCGTCTTGGCATTGAAACGATTGCCCGCTGTGCTGAAATTCTCTTTCCTTGGTTTGTTATTCCGTTTTTAATCTTAGTTTTTTCGATCTTCCCTCAAATTCATTATGAGAATTTACAGCCTTTGTTAGAGGTAGGCGTTAAGCCTATTATTAGATCTATTCTGGTCTTTACAAGTATTACGTCTCTCACTTTTATTGTATTGCTGACCGTTTTCCCTGCTCACGTAGGGGAACCTGATCAGCGGAACCGCGCTTTTTTTACAGGAAGCTTAATCGGCGGAGGCATTATGATTATTATTTTATTACTTGGCATTCTTGTACTTGGAAATACGTATACACGTATCGCTTTATATCCAAGCTATGAGCTTGCAAGGCGTATCGAAGTTGCCGATTTTCTGAAAAATATTGAAGTAATCATGGCCATTATGTGGTTTTTATCTCTTTATTTCAAAACGTCTCTCTACTATTATGCGACCGTTTCCGGACTCGCTCAAATTCTTGAATTAAAAAACTACCGAATTTTAACTCTTCCGCTAGGCATTATTGCCGTTACATTTTCACTTATCGTGTATCCAAGCATTCCCTATGAACAAACGTGGGACAGAGATACGTGGATTCCATACAGTCTGTTATTTGGACTATTTTACCCTCTTGGATTATTAATAGTTGGGAAAATTCGCGTAAAGCATTCGGCGTCTTTATCGAAATAAAAAGAAATTGAGACATAACGAAATCCATCCAATCAACAGCTAGAAGGAAGCTACATGCATGAAACTTAGATTCATCCTATCAATAAAAAAATCCGAACGATGAATTGTTCGGATTTTCCCTCAACGAAACTACTTTGTTTTACCCTCTTTTAAAAGAACACGGTTATACTCACTAATCCATTCCACAGCATATGTAAAATCATAGATGGGAAAATAGATTTTGTTCGATAATAAATAATGGCGAAAACAAGTCCCATGACGGTAGCTGTAATCGGAAAGCCAATATGTAAAAGACCGAATACAAGAGCGGAAACGAAAATGCCCACAAGCACGTGATGGCGTTTGGTTAAGAAACCACATAAAACACCTCTATAAAGCAGCTCTTCTTTAATAGGCGTGATAACTGCTACACTTATAAAAAATATCCAGCTTGAAAGCAGCGTTTGATTAAAACTGCCTTGATTTAAATCTTTTTGCTGCTGATCTGCGCTTTCTACGTTTAAAAATGAAAGCATCACGTACTGCACCGCGGCTACAATTAAAAAGCCTACCACAATATATACATACGTTTTCCCTTCTTTTAATACCGAGACGTTCCACATAGGTTTTAAAAATCTGCGCACAGGTCTATAAAGCACCGCAACCCCTAGAAAAAATGCCGCGTCTACAAGCAGAGCATATGGGCCTTCTAATAAAATTCCTGTCATATTTGAACCCATAACTTCATCGTAAATAGCTACTCCAATTCCGGCTATGATTTGCAGTCCAAAGCCCAACACGATAAATAGAAGCAATGTGAAGTAAGTAAACTCTTTTTTCTTTTTAGGCTTTAAAACCGGTTCTGAATTTGTTGATAACGTACTCAAAATAGCAACCTCCAAAAATGATTCTTTCTCTCTAGTGCTCTCAAAATTCTATCATAAACTCAGTTTAATTATGTTATTTTTTAGGAAAAAAGTTATATTTTTTCACATTTTATACACAAAGACAGGGCTTCAAAAAATAAATGCGCTAACCAAATTAGTTGTCAACTTTCTTATATTTGATTACGCTTGAAGAAATCTTACCGAAAGTGAAGTGAAAAAATGGCAAACATTTTAATGATCAACTTTCCCGCTGAAGGTCACGTAAACCCAACGCTTGGAATGGTAAAAGCTTTTTCAGACCGAGGTGATACAGTTCATTACATTACGGCCGAGCGTTTTAAAGAGCGCCTTGAAAACGCCGGGGCTATCGTACACATTCACCCAGACTTATTAAGCGGTGTATCCATCAAGCCTGAAACTCCTCAAGGAATCAACGCTTTTTTAAACATCCACATCCAAACGTCTTTAGATACGCTGAAGCTTGTTCATATATTATCAAAAAAAATTGAATTTGATTTTGTGTTTTACGACAAGTTTGGAGCAGGCGAATTAGTGCGTGATTATTTGCGGATTCCTGGCATTGTATCATCTGCTTCTTTTTTAATGCCGAAAGACCGCTTAGCAATGATGCCTCTTCATCCTGATTCAGACGTTCCATTTCAGCCGGATGAACAAGCTCAGTACGGGCTCAGCCTGCTTAAAAATCAGTTTGGCATAGAGCCTAAAAATCTGCTTCAATTTATGAACAATGAAGGCGAATTAACGGTCGTGTACACAAGCCGCTTTTTCCAGCCGCTTCATGAACATTTTGATGACTCGTGTTTATTTATTGGGCCAAGCTTTCCAAAGCGTCACCGCTCTCATGATTTTCCGTTAGAAAAGCTGAAAGACGAAAAAGTTCTTTATATTTCAATGGGAACGGTACTTCATGACGTAGAAGGCTTTTTCAACCTTTGCATCGACGCATTTAGCGATTTTGATGGAAAAGTTGTGATTGCAGCAGGAGATCGGGCCGATTTTAAAAGAATTAGAAAAGCGCCAGAGCATTTTATTATTTTGCCCTATGTTCCTCAGCTTGACGTGTTAAAAGAAGCGGACGTTTTTATCACGCACGGAGGCATGAACAGCGTAAACGAAGCTATTCATTTTAACGTACCGTTAGTCGTTTTACCTCATGGCAAAGATCAGCCGATCGTTGCTCAAAGGCTCGTGGAACTAAACGCTGGTTATCGCTTAGCAAAAGAAACGGTAAATGCCTCTCTTTTAAGAAGTGCCGTTGACGAAGTTGTCCGCGACGATTCCTATAAAAAAGGAATTAAAGAAATCAACGCAAGTTTCCAGCAGGCATCTGGCCCTGCCGCTGCAGCCGAACAAATTGTCAATTACGTAGTGAAGCAACATTCATAAAGAAAAGGTGCACTGATGTGCACCTTTTCTTTATAAAAACAGCCATGTACAAACTGTATATATGCCGATGATTAGTAAACTGACGACTGTAAGGAAAATCAATGCACATCCAGCTACAATAAGTTTATCAGCTCATTTGGATACGTAACGAGCAAAGCGTGCAGGTTGTCTCTCACTTCCCCAAGTTCTCTTCTTTGATATCTCGTTGAGTATTTTGCCTTGTTTTTTTGATACTACATAGCTCATAAGCCTCTCCTTTTTAGGTGTTTATGCTCATTTTAACAAGGGTACAATGAACTATAATTGATTTTCGAAGGGGCTCGTTTATGAACAATGATCTTTTACTCATTCAAGAGATAAAAAACCGAAAGAAAGAAGCACTTCATCAGCTTTACAATCGATATGAAACGCTTTTGTATCGTCTTGTCTATTCAGCAGTAAAAGATCCACATGCTTGCGAAAGCATCTTAACAGAGCTATTCAAAGAAATTTGGCATTCCCCTGATCTTTTGGTCAAAGAACGTACTCTTTCTCTTTCCTTGTGCAAGCAGTGTGTAAAAAATATAAAAAAGCACAGCCAGAACTCAGAGAAGATTTCGTCGTAAATCATTTTTTTGCTGTACATACTATGAATACAAATCCATATGACTGAAATAATCGAAAATATGATGTAAATCTGTAATCTTTATGCTATGAGTGCTGTAAGCAACGATTATTTCAGCCAGCATAAGAACAAATAAAATGGCCAATAGCACCTTAACAAGCGGAAATTGTCGGAACTGAGGAGAAAAAAGCAGCTTACTGACTGTATACAAAAACAGCAGGATAAAGTAAATCATCATGGCATTGGTCGCCTGAAGGGGCACATTCCAGACAAATATGTACACGCTGAATGTCAAAATTAAAATAAACGACATTTCTTTCCCGCTAAAAAAATCACTCATTGCGTAACACCTTTTCTTGTTCATGAATGAATAAGAAATTATAAACTCACGAAACATTAACGTTATTTTTACAACAGTATACACGATTTTCCTGTTAATTTCTATATACCGGTGTATATATGGAGCTGCTTTTAGCGGATTGGCGTCATGTTTTTGAATGCAATGGGTTATAGTAACAGGGAAAGCTCATAAAGGAGGTATGGATAATGGAAAACACAAATCAATTTGTTCAAAAGCTGAACGACAATCAAGAAAAGCAGCGTAAAAATAAGCAGGGTCAAGCTACTGGCCACCCAGAGAAAAAACTTCCTAACAAACAGCATTAATATTGTAAAAGCTGGCTGTCAAAACAGCCGGCTTTTTTTGTGATCATTTTTCGGAAGTCGAAATGTTTGAAGATAAAACAAATCCCCTGTTACAATAAACTGAACCCGCTGCAAAAACGTTCGCAGCTATACTTTCCTCTTAAGGAGCTGAATATAAAATGAGTAAATTTGAAAAATTATTCCAACCAACAAACATTGAAGCATTTGATCTACACACTCGTACAGCAATGGCACCGATGACAAGATGCTTTGCTGATCCAGAGACAGGCGTAGTCGGTCAGGACGTTGTAGACTACTACCGTCGCCGCGCAAAGGATGGTATTGGCTTAATTATTAGTGAAGGAATTGTTATCAGCGAACGCGCAAAAGGAAATCCTGGCGTTCCGGGTATCTATACACAGGAACAAATTGATTCATGGAAGCCTGTAACAGAAGCTGTTCATGAAGAAGGCGGCACGATTATTGCTCAAATTTGGCACGTTGGCCGCTTGAGTCATCCTGAGTTAATCAATGGACATAAACCTCAGGCACCTTCTGCTATTGCAGCACAAGGTCAAGTGCCTCGTTTCCGCAAGCCCTACGAAGAGCCTGAAGAAATGTCAAAAGAAGATATTAAAGAAGTTGTAGGACAGTACGCTCAAACAGCTAAAAATGCCATTGAAGCAGGTTTTGACGGCGTTGAAATTCACGGTGCTCACGGATATTTAATCGATCAGTTTAATTCAGACTGGTCTAACAAACGCACGGATGAATACGGAGGCGACCTTGCACAGCGATTAACGTTTATGAAAGAAGTGATTTCTGCTGTTATTGACGCCATTGGAAAAGAGCGCGTTGTGATTCGCTTCTCTCCTCATAAGCTTGATAAACCAGACTACCGCTGGGATGATACTGAAAAAGCCATTCAAACGTATACAGAAGCATTTAAAGAAACAGGAATTGAGATTATTCACCCGTCTATGCTTGATTTTTACGAAGATGTCCAAAATGGCCAAAACCTTTATGAAATTACGCGTAAGTACTGGGACGGACCGATTATCGGTGTAGGTGATTTAACGCCTGAATCAGCTGAAAAAGCGCTTCAAGCCGGCTGGATTGACGTAGCTGCTATTGGCCGCCCGCTTATTTCAAATCCTGATTATTTACAGCGTATTAAAAACGATGATGCTCTTGTCGAATACGATGCTAAAAAACATTTACCAGAGCTTATCTAAAAAAAGCTGAAACAAAAATATTTTAGCTCAAATGAAAAACGAACCACTGATCAGCATGTTTAATCAGTGGTTCGTTTTTTTGTTATGGTGAATGTAGTTTCATCTGTTTCGTTACGCTACGTCTCAACCTCTTTTTTATTCATTAACGTATGACTGAACTTCTTGTTTCCAAACAGCATAGCCTTGGCCTTTTAAATGAAGACCATCCACCGTGAAACTACTTTTTAACTGATTGTTTTTGGATACTTTCGAATACAGGTCAATGTAATAATCATTATGTTTCTTAGCGAGACGCTCTACATAGTTGTTTAATGCGATAACATCTTTATTGTCCACTGCGTCGCCGCATTTTTTATTGTTCACAGGCAGTACACTTTGAATATAGACTTTTGTATCCGGTGATTCTTTATGAATACGCTCAAGAATTTCAGCGTAATTGGCTTTGGTTTTTTTTACAGATTTTTGCTCATTTAAATCGTTAATGCCAATCATTAAGAAAATCTTTTTTGGTTTAGCATCTGTAATGCTTTTTAAACGATGCAATACCCCTTCAGTTGTATCATCGGCTACGCCTCGATTGACAATCTGCTTATTATGAAAAAGTTCGCTCCACTCAGAGCGCTGGGTAATGCTATCACCGAGAAATACGATGGACTCTTTAGGAATACTTAATTGCTTGAACAAAGTAGTCCGTTCAATGTAATAAGGATTGTCTCTATAGCTTTGCTTAGACAAACCCTTAGATGACAGCGGATTTTTCATCGCGCTGCTGCTTGTTGCATAAAAAACAAAAACACCTATGAAAAGGACATTTAAAATAATGGAACTGATAAATACAACTTTCTTTGTTGAACTCACGAAAACGACACTCCTGTACTTTGTATGGTTTTTAGATAACTCTACGATGATATAGTAAAGCTTCCTGTTAACACTCTTTCCCTCCATACAAGACATTTAATCATTTTTTGTAAATAATGATTTTACATAAAAAAGAAGCGGCGCTCGAAAGCGCCGCTTCTTTTTCTATAATATAAGGGGTTAAAACGTACTTTTATTATAACATATAGTCTATGGTCATATTTTCCTCTATTAGAAAATAGTTCTTATGTCGTTTCTTTTTCCAGCTGTTTTTCTCTTTTTACTTGTCTTGCGAAGAAGAGTTCGTATACAACTGGAATAATAATTAAAGTAAGAAGAGTAGATGACGTAAGTCCTCCAATTACCGTGATGGCTAAGCCTTTTGAAATCAGCGTTCCGCTTGACGTAGTAAGCGCCAGCGGGATTAAAGCAGCAATGGTAGCAAACGCCGTCATTAAAATTGGACGCAATCGCGTTTTCCCAGCTTCAATAAGGGCTTCGCGGATTGTCATGCCTTTTTGTTCACGATTTTGGGTAATTCGATCTACAAGCACAATCGCGTTTGTTGTAACGATTCCAATCAGCATTAAGAATCCAATCATGACGCTGACAGACAGCGGTTCTTTTGCAATGACAAGACCAACTAACGAACCGATTGGCACAAAAATGAGTGACGATAAAATGATAAATGGAATACGCGCTTTTCCAAACGTAACGAGCATTGTTAAATACACAAGGCCGATTGCTGTTAAAATGGCTAGACCTAGAGATTGGAAGACTTCTACTGTCTCGTCGCTTCCGCCTCCTCCGTCCAAGCTCACATCTTTCGGCAAGTCTAGCTTTTTCACTCCATCTACAACATCTTTGGTCACAGCTTGAACATCATCGCCTTTGATGTCTGCTTCTACTCGCGCAAATACTTTACCGTCGAGCTTTTGAATAGAAGTGAACGTATCAATTGTACGAACGTCAGCGATATCTTTTACTAACACAGGCCCTCTCTCTGTAAACACTTGCAGGTCTTTAATTTCTTTTACTGAGGCAAGGTCTTTATCGTACGAAAGCTGAACCGCTCGTTTTGTATTATCCAATTTTAAGTCTCCAACCGATACCGGTTTGGTTTGATCAGAGATTGTACCGAGCAGCTGAAATCCAGATACCCCGTACTCTGCGGCTTTATCAGGATCTACTTCTACTACAAGCTGCTTTTGCTTATCTGAGAAGTTATTTGTTACATATTTAAGACGTTTGTCTTTGTTTAAGTGGTTTTCCACTTGCTTAGCTGCCTTTTGCAAGTCATCTAAATTAGAAGAATATAAATCAACCGTCACGTTATTATTTGTAGGCGGCCCTCCTGTTGATGCTTCTTGCACATTAACTGTTGCTTTCGGTGATTCTTCTTTCGTGATGCTTTCCATTTTCTTTTGAACTTTATCAATAAACGTATCGACATTCACGCCTTCTTTTACATTCAAGAAATAGCCAACTTGGTTCGGACGTTTTACACCTGTTGAAAAGTCACGTGATCCAACTTCCGTTGTCACGTCTGAAATTTCGTTTTGGTCCGCAAACATCTTTTCAATTTTTAAGGATACATCGTTTGTTTTTTCAAGGGACGTAGATGCCGGTAATTGAACGTTGGCTTGAAGCATTTTTTGTTCTTCATTTGGAATAAACGTAAAGCCAAGTGAAGGAACAAGCGCAAATGATCCAAACAGTAAAATAAAGGATAAAATCAAAATTTTGATTTTATGATTAAGCGACCATGCAATCGCTTTTGCATACCCGCGCTGCAGCTTTCCTTCTTTTTCTTCAGGCGGTACTTTTTTAAATGCAAACTTTGCGAGAATCGGCACGATTGTAATCGCCACAAGAAGAGATGCTAACAGTGAAAAAACAACTGTTAAGGCAAACGGCAAGAAGAACTCTCCTGTAATTCCTCCTACAAAGCCGATTGGCAAGAATACGACAACCGTTGTAATCGTAGACGAGGTAATCGCTTTTAAAATCTCTTTTGTGGACGATTCGACAAGCTCGTTGCTCATGCCTTCTTCTGAACGGCGAACGCGTCTGAAAATGTTCTCAATCACAACAATACTGTCATCTACTACGCGCCCAACGGCTACAGCCATTCCACCTAGTGTCATAATATTAAGCGAAATATCAAGCTGGTTTAAGAAAATAGCTGATACTAACAGCGATAATGGAATCGATATAATCGCAATGATTGTCGCACGGAAGTTACGCAAGAAAATCAGCACGGCGAGTGACGCAAATAATGCCCCGAGCAATCCTTCGCGTACTAATGTTTCAACAGACTTTTCAATGCCGTCAGCTGAGTCAAAGCCAATTGCGTAGTCTAACTGATCGTCATATTTTTTCAAAATCTTCATCGTTTCGTTGGCCACTTCAACCGTATTAGCGTCTTGCTTTTTTGTGATGGCCATCGACAGCGCATCTTTGCCGTCATAGCGTGTATATTCGCCTTGTTCTGTTACGGCTTCGACTTTGGCAATATCGCCAAGTTTCACAGGCTGTGCTTCAGGGTTCATCGTGGATTTCAGCTGGATTTTCTTTAATGCATCGATCGTGGCAACTTTTTCTTCTACTCGCACTGGAATTTGAAGCTCTTTTCCGTTTAATGTTCCTGCTGGGAAGGAAACGGCTTTTTGATTAATTTGTTCTTTCATCCCATCAAGCGTTAAACCAGCTTGAGCTGCTTTTTCTTTATCGACCGTAATTTGTAAAAGGTCCTCTTTCACACCGCCAACTGAGACGGAGTTAATACCTTGAATTTTATTCAATTCAGGAATCACTTCATCGTTTAATACTTTTTCAAGATTTGCATCATCTTTTGCAAACAGTGAAATGTTGAAAATAGGGAAGGAACCAAATGAAAAACGGTTTACGTCTACATTTGATGACTCTGGCAAATCTAATTCTTTTATCGACGAGTTAATTTGTTGTTCAACTTTATCTAAATCCGTATTAAACGGGAATTCTAAATTAATAATACCGACGTTTTCATATGATACGCTTTGTACGCTTTTAACGCCTTCAATTCCTTTTACTTGGTCTTCGATTTTCGACGTGACACTTTCATTTACGTCATCAGGAGAAGCCCCAGGATACGTTGCTTCAATGGACAGCTGCGGAAATTCGATATTCGGCAGTAAATCAATTTTTAGTTTTGAAAATGAATATAGCCCCGCTAAAATAAGTAAAAATGAAACGATAAACACAGCTACCGCATTTTTTAAACTAAATCTCGTCAAAAAATTCATCTTTTTCCTCCGTTACGTAACTAAGTTATTTGAGAAGCCTTCATCCTTTAATAGCTGCAGACCCGTTTTATTTTTTTAAACAATTTTAGAGTACCCATGGGTCAGTTTTTCGTAAAAAAAACTCACCTCCTTTCATGTGCTGATGAACTGTCTATACAAACTGAAATTTGATGGTCGCACGCTCCCCCTGGAAGCGAGATAAAGGAAAAGCCGTCTTGACCATATAAATCCCAGCCTTCAAAAAACGAGCTGTCATGAAACATATCTAGCGCATACCCGTTAGAAAACGCAATTCGAAGTATACCGATATCTTCATACCACTGTATAGAGAGAATGCGCTGGCCAAGCAGCAGCGCTTCGACTTGCTGACGCTGCTCAGCGGAATGTAGCGATTTCCAGTCTGCTTGACCAAGCAAGATGCTGCGTTTGTTTTTTAGTCTCCATGGACATTCTGCCACAAGTCCGCCTTTACTAAATCCAAGAGAAAACGGCAGGGTGTTGTCTGTGTTTACCTTGGTAACGGTTTGTTCTTGAAAATATGAAAAATTAATTACTGTGCTGCTGTTATTCATCATATCCCTCCATTATCAACCAGTACCGACGAGTCATTTTTGGGTCTCAAAATAGCAACCTTCAATGTATAAGTTCACAATGAACTCCGCATAGTTCATGATATCTTCTTCTGTTATATCATCATCGGAAACGATATCCATCCTATACCCATTTAACATGCTGCAAAACGCTTTTGAGTGTAAAAAAGCGTTTTTTATTTTTTGCTCTTCAATCAATTTAGCAACAAGCCCGTGATAATCCTCAAAAAATTGATGAAGACGACCCATCATTTCTGGCATTTGGTGAGGGGCTTGCCAAAAAGAGTCCGGATATTTTTTAGTTTCGTAAAAAAAGAGCAGGTGATGTTTCGCAACTGAATAGAGCTTTTCGTGAAACGTTTGGCATTTATCTGTTCTTCGCTTTGCATGATACAAAAACTCATCAAACGAACGATTATTAACAGCGATATAAAGCGACTCTTTAGACGAAAAGTACAAGTAAAGCGTTCCTTTAGATACACCCGCTAGTTTAGCAATATCAATCATTTTTGCTTCATAGTAACCTTTGGATCCGAACACTTCAAAAGCAGCATCTAAAATTTTCTCCCGCTGCTGTTTTCGGTTTGTCATGATAAAAATCCTCTCATACGTTTTCGATACTATACATATAAAATAATTAAAATAACTTGTCAACACGTAGTGTGCTTCTTTATACATTGCATCACAAGAGTATGTCAGTTTTTTAAACACAACACTTCTATAGCGCAAATTAAAGCGTTTTCGACTTTTTTGTGACAGATACAAATGATGCTTGTATATGAAGAGCTTGCTATGGTACATTTTTGTCATCGATACAGAAATTTATTCCGTCGTTACGGGAGGAGAAAACATGGTTCTTACATCACCAATCGGTCGCCTGCGCTTAGTAGGAATTTTAGAAGGAATTTCATTTTTACTGCTGCTTGGCATTGCTATGCCGCTAAAATATGCAGCAGGCATACCCGAAGCTGTATCAGTTGTAGGCGCAGCACACGGTGCACTTTTTGTGCTGTATGCCCTTGCAGTCGTTCATGTAAAATTCGCTCATAAATGGTCAATCGGCCGATCTTTATTTGCATTTCTTATGTCGGTTATTCCGTTTGGTCCTTTCATTTTAGAGCGCCAGCTGAAAAAAGAACAGTAAAAGAAAAGAACGTCACGGACATCATGTTTCCATGACGTTCTTTTTTCTTACTGTTCCGCACTATTTTCGCTAAAGTGGTCAATCGTTTTCCACCACTTCAGTGAGTGAGGTTTTAATAGCATTCCAATTTCTTCTGGACTAATTTGCTGATCTATAATCATTTCATGCATTGCTTGAAAGAGTCCCGTTGTAACAGCTTCTTTCACATCAGATTCACCTTCTATATACAGCTGTTCAATCGCTTCAAACACATCCGGTTCACGTTCGAGCTGGCCGTTATATTCAAGAGAGATCAAATGACCCGCTACTCGGCTTAATTCATGCTGCAGCTCTTCTTTATCGTTGAAGTTGATTTCTTCGCTTGGCTCAAAAGATGGGCAAGCTTCTTTTAGTAATGGAATAACCTTTTGTTTTGTAATCATATCTAAATTCCCTGCCTTTGCATGTGTGACAAATTCTCTATTCTTTACCCTTTTCTCTTTTTCTATAAACTTGTTTTACAAAACTTTACCGTTTTCTACAACTACTTCTCCTTTTTTCACTACGCTATCAATATGATTCAAACCATACTGATATTGAAGGGTTCGATAACTAGAGACATTAAAAATCGCTAAGTCAGCTTGTTTTCCGGCTTCAATACTCCCAATCTTATCTCCTTGGTTAATAGCATGAGCTGCGTTAATAGTTGTGGCTACAAGCACTTCTTCAGGACTCATGTTCATATTCATACATGCCAGGTTCATCACAAATTGCTGTGAAGTCGTTGGAGATGAACCTGGATTGCAGTCTGTAGAAAGAGTAACCGGAACGCCTAAATCGATCATTTTTCTAGCATCTGGCCATTTCATTCCAACAAATAAGGAGTTTCCCGGTAAAAGTGTGGCTACGATCCGTTTTTCAGCCAGTTTCTTTAATCCTTCATCAGAAGCATACAAAAGATAATCTGCTGATATCGCTCCTACCTCTGCTGCGAGCTCTGCTCCTCTGCAGTATTCAAAGGGGTCGGCATGTATTTTAGGAAGCATGCCATGGCTTTTCCCGGCTTCGAGTATTTCTTGACATTGTTGGAATGAAAAAGCATTTGGAAGACATACAGCATCATTAAATGCTGCGAGCTTATAAGAAGAAATTTGAGGAATCATTTCGTGAATAAGTAAATTGACGTATTTCTGCGTATCTCTTTTATATGCTAAAGGTACGACGTGTGCTCCTAAGAAGGTGCTTATGACATCAACTGTGTGTGTATCATTCAGCATTTTAGCGATTTGCAGCTGCTTTAGTTCTGTTTTTAGTTCTAAGCCATATCCGCTTTTCACTTCTACAGTTGTGACTCCGTGAGCTAGAAAAGACGTAAGACGCTCATAGCTCTGCTGATAAATCCGGTACGCATATTCTTCCTGTGTTTGAACGACAGTGGAGTGAATACCTCCACCTTCTTCTAATAAATCCAAGTAAGAAGTTGGTCTTTCAAATCGCCTATAAAATTCTTCTTCACGCGATCCAGCGTACACAGCGTGTGTATGGGGATCAATCAGACCCGGAGTTACAATTTTGTGAGAAGCATCAATAATCGTTGCGTCATTCCTGTCTCTTTCATATTTTTGTTCTAGCTCTTGTGTTGTACCTACGGTCACAATTTGATCTCCTTCTATCCAGACTGAGCCATTTTCAATCACCGTCAAGTTTCTCATTTCTTTTCCAGCTAAAGGACCTTTATTTTCTTTGGCCGTTACAACTTGCGAAGCATTTTTAATCCATAGCGCTTTTTTGGACATCGTTGAATTTCCCCCTTTTCTAGCGTGTACCACGTTTTGGGGCTCCATGTTTACCGTAAACTCATTTAGATTCACCTACACATTTCGCACCTCTGCCTTCTTTCTTGTAGGTAGAAATTCGAAAAAGCATGTCCATGGTCTGAAAAGCGTGTTTTTAAGTCTTTAAAGCTAGATAACTTATATTTTTTTCAATTATATACGCTTTTAGACCCTTTTTTTCTCCGTTTTCTTACTTATTGACTCTTGTTTTATACAGATATATCCTTATATACTAAATCTTTTATCACATGTATTTTATAAACATCACGGCGAGGTCCCCTCAATAGGATAAATAATAGATTTCTAGGAAGAGAACGTTTATAATATTCTTTGAAGTTTTACTTTTAGAAAGATTCACTAATGGAGGAAGAAATATGATTGTCAACTATAAAAACCAAGCAACCGGCCATCGCATGAATAACGGCTGGAATCTTTTCTATGCGTCAAACTTAACGATGTGGCGCAAAGATGAAAAGTATTTGCTTTTAGATGAAAACCAAGATGTAGTGATGATCTTTGGCTTTAAAAAAGACGAAATCATTCTAGATAAATTGCAAACGTGGGGCTATACATTTGGTGTCCATCCAGAGAAAAAACAAATTTCCTGCTTGCAGCGTCAAGAAGAAATTGGTGAATAAAAAGAGGGCTGAAAAAATTCAGCCCTCTTTTTTATTAATGGGTTTGTTGAAACATAGCGCTCAGCTGCTTTTTTTCAGATGGTTTTACAACATAATACCATGTACCATCTACCATTTGTCCTTCTCCTTTTACCGTTACCGTTTCGAAATCAGGCCGTCCATTCTTAATGACGTTATACATCGTAAATGCATCGCTGACATCAATATTCGTTTGGATATGCTTTTTTGCGAGCGTGAGAAGACTTGGGATATTTTTCACCGTTGACATGTTCATTCCTTTATCTAATAGAGCTTCCACCACTTGACGCTGGCGATTGTTTCTTCCTAAATCACCTTTTGGGTCTTCATGTCTCATCCGTACATAGGCAAGAGCTTTTTCACCGTTCAACGCATTTTCTCCTTCAGGAAAGATAAATGAATCAAAGACAAAAGGAAACGGGTTATTCACGTTCACGCCGCCAAGTTCATCGACTACATCTTTGAACCCCTCCATATTTACTTTCACATAGTAGTCAACGTCAATATTTAAAAAATTCTCAACCGTGCGCACGGTTAAAGGAATGCCTCCGTATCGATAAGCATGGTTAATTTTCTCATCCGTCCCTTTTCCATCAATGTGCACGCGCGTATCTCTAGGGATCGGCATAACCTTTGCTTTATTATGGCTTTTATCTAAATTGACCACCATTAATACATCTGAGCGGCCCGTATCGCCTGGCCTTTCATCTACGCCCATAACGAGTACATTAAACGAATGAGGCTGCTCTTTAGCAGATGTTTGATGCTGATAGACAATTCCAAACCCAGCGGTTCCTAAAAGCAACATACATGCCGCTAAGACGCCTACTTTGTATTTTTTCATTCATACGGCCTCCTTTACACATCACTTACTCTCTATATGCCTTAATGAATGAAAATTTATACCTTTTTGAGGAAATTTAAGCACACGTCAAAAAAGCCCGCTTGTTGGGAAGCTGGCTTTTCACTAGTAGATGTTAGCTTGATTTTTGATGCACATCACGCTGTGCCCATTCACTTTCTAGCATACTCATTTCAATTAAGCTCCAGTACTGTCCATCTACAAGCCGGACATCTCGAAGAAGGCCTTCGCGTGTAAAGCCAATTCGTTCATAAGACTGAATCGCCCGCTCGTTAAAATCAAAGACGCCGAGCGAAATTCGGTGAAGGCCCAGTTCTTCAAAACCGAAAGCTAACACTTTTTCAAACATGTGCGCGCAAAACCCTTTTCCTCTATACTTTTCACCAAGCAGCACTCGGCCAATTCTTCCTGTTTTATGATAATAATCAATATGAGCCAGGGAAATATGCCCAATAAGCTGTTCATTGTCATCTATTACAGAAAAAGCATAGGTAGAGGCACCATCTTCATTTGCATATCGAATGTAGTGTTTTAACTGTCTAGGAGTAAGCGGAAAAGAAAAGCTAGAGCCGCTCCATTGCACCATAAATGACTCGGAGGGAATCCAATCCATTAGCTGTTTAAAGTCTTTTTTGGAGAACGGTCGTAGAGCTATCACATAATTCTCCCCCTTATTATTTCTGACTTTTCTAAATATATTACATTTATCATAATAAACTGTCAACTGTCTATGTAAAAAAAAGCCATCATTTCGATGACTTATAGCTGTAATGCTTTTCTGAGAAGAGTTAAATCATGAGTAAATTCAAAAAAATAGGTTCTATTTTCATTGTCAAATACCATCATGATCGGTTTTTGGTTCGGTTCAAGAACAAAAATAACTTCACTTGCCAGCGTGTTGACCGCACTATTTTCAATTTTCACGGCTGGATCAAGAGGTACTTTAACAAGATAGCCTTTTTTAGGAAGCGGACTTGCCTTTTTATATAAACCAGTAATGGACGCAATACTTTTTTCGGCTTCTTTTTGAACATTTGGAGGTTTGGGCGTTGAACGAACGACTCTGCCCGTTTCAATTTGAAACACCTCTACTTTTGGCTGTTCAGCACTTACTGCTTGTGGAAAAATAAAAGCAGCGAATACGACGCATACAGCAACCCATTTTCGTATCATTTTAAGCACCTCTTTCCATAGTGGATGAGATGGAGATAAGAATGGTCGTCTCTTCTTATACTATGACCTATTTTTACGTATTTATTTCACTAAATGAATGCCTATACTTCCATGTTTTTGTCATGTTCTCAGAACTTCCTCTATACACTACTAATAAGGACACGCTGTATGAGGTGATAAGATGTCGTGGTTTGAAGCATTTATTTTGGGAATCATTCAGGGGCTTACAGAGTTTTTACCGATAAGCAGCACGGGGCATTTGTATTTAGGGCGCCACTTATTTGGCTTAGACGATGCAGGATTGTATTTAGATACGATGCTGCACATGGGCACTCTGCTTGCTGTGTTTGTCTTTTATAAGCGTGAGCTATGGCATATTATTCGGCATCCGTTTAGCAAGCTTACAGGGCTTTTAGTGATAGGAACGATCCCTGCAGTTGCGATTGGTCTTTTGTTTAAAGACTATTTTGACAGCATTTCTAAATCAGGCTTAACGATCGGCTGGGAATTTCTTGCGACGGGACTGCTGTTATGGTTTGGTGATTCCGTAAAAAATGGCTATAAAAAAATGGATCATATTTCATACGGAGATGCTTTTTTTATCGGCTCGTTTCAAGCAGCTGCGATATTCCCTGCTGTATCCAGGTCTGGCTTAACGATGGTAGCTGCGTTAATGCGAAAATTAGACCGTGAAACAGCCGCTTATTTTTCCTTTTTATTGTCGACTCCGGCCATTTGCGGAGCAGTGTTACTTCAGTTAAAAGATGTAGTCACAGGTGAAGTCGAGCAGCTCTCCGTTTTCTTTTTATTCGTCGCTACCCTTTCATCTGCTTTATTCGGTTATGTAGCGGTAAAATGGATGATCAATTATTTAAAGCATCATTCGTTAAAAACGTTTGCGATTTACGTTTGGATATTAGGTGCAGTCGTGCTTGTTTGTCAGTTTACGGGGGTGTTTTAAGATGAAGATAAAAGTCCGGACGCTTTTTTTAGTATTGTTTTTTGCCGGCATTTTAGTCGTGACAAGCTATGTTGATAACAATTCCCAGCAGTCGTTTGACAGCTTATCTCACCTTTCACTTGATGGAGGAGCTGTTGAAACTTCTGCTGATGAAGACGCTGCGGAACAATTAAATATGTCGGTCAAAGAAGTTCATGTTAAAACAGAAAAAAGAGGCGGATACCGAATTGAAGTATACGAACAAGTAAATGTTTATAGAGATGATAAAGGAAAAGTAGTAAAAAAAGTGGCTACGGGAGAATATCAAACGTTGAAATATAAACTGAATGAAAAAAAATAAACCACTTACCGAAGTAAGTGGTTTTATTTTTAATGGTTAAAGTGAGCTGCAAGAATCCACAGTGTACCAACAACGATACAAAGTGCAATAAAGAAACTGTAAAGAATATTTGCAACCTGTACTTTACCATTTTCACTTTCAGTCATGTGCATGAACATTACTAGCTGCATTGCTGCTTGTAATAACGCTAGGATCATGATAAGAGTCATCGTAATGCTTCTTGATAGATCAGCTAGCACTACTAAACCAAGCGCTGCGAATGTTAAGGCTAGTGAAAGGATAAGCCCAAATACATGACTAAGCGGAAAACCTGCTTTTTGGCCTTGTTTATTTTCCATGTCTTATCCCACCAATCCGTTCAAGTATACAAGCGTGAAGATGAAGATCCATACAACATCAAGGAAATGCCAGTATAAACCGATAATAAATACTTTACGAGCAGTAACTGGTGTTAATCCTCGTCTTACTAATTGAATAATAATACTGATTGCCCAGAATACACCGACTGTTACGTGAAGACCGTGCGTTCCAAGTAGTGTAAAGAACCCTGATAAGAAGGCACTTGTTTGCATTGTTGCACCTTCGTGAACTGCGTACATGTAAAACTCACGAATTTCGTAGAAAAGGAATCCTCCACCAAGAACAAGTGTAATAACAAACCAAACTAAAAGTCCTTTTAAATCATTATTACGCATTTTAAAGATGGCAATTCCCATCGTGAAACTACTGAATAGTAGTAACAGCGTTTCGATCATAAAATCTTTAACAACGAACAGTTCTTCTGCAGTAGGGCCACCCGCTGTACGTGTATGGTACGTTAAGTACGTTACGAACAGCGTAGAGAACAACGCGATCTCGGCACCTAAGAAAATCCAGAATCCAAGGATATTCAGGCGACTTTGTTCTTCTTGGTATTCTAACGGCAATGATTTATCTAAATGTCCTGCCATTATTTGTCACCCCCTGTAATTCCTTCAACCTTCTTGATTTCATCTACTTTTACATAGAAGCCCGGATCATAATCAAATGAACGAGCAAGCATACAAGCAAAAATACCTGCTAATCCAACGATTGCCATTGGAATCCATTCAAATACTAAGCCAAATCCACCGATAAACCAGAAAATACCTGAGATAAACGGCACACCAGAGTTGCTTGGTAAGTGAATTGGTTTTAAGTCTTCTGCTTTAATTTCTGTTTCATTACGTTTTTTCATGTGCCAGAATGCATCCATTTCTTTCACATGAGGAATTACTGCAAAGTTGTAAGCTTGAACTGGTGATTTAGTCCACCACTCAAGTGTACGACCATCCCAAGGATCGTTTGCAGTGTCGCGTTTGTTTTTCCATGCACTGTATAATAAGTTAACTACTAATACGAAGAAGCCAAGACCCATTAAGAATGCACCGATTGTTGAAACTAAGTTTAATCCGTTCCAGCCAAGGTTGTCTGCATAAGTTTGCATACGACGAGTCATACCGTCTAAACCTAGGAAGAATTGTGGGAAGAAACATACGTTAAATCCAACAACAAAAATCCAGAATGAAATTTTTCCTAATTTTTCGTTCAACGTGTGACCGAAAATTTTCGGATACCAGAAGTATAAACCTGCGAAACAGCCAAACACTGTACCAGAGATTAATACATAGTGGAAGTGAGCGATTAGGAAGTAACTGTTATGATATTGATAATCGGCTGATGCCATCGCAAGCATAACCCCTGTTACCCCACCGATTACGAAGTTTGGAATAAACGCTAATGACCAAAGCATCGCAGTCGTAAATTTGATACGCCCTTTATACATTGTAAAGAGCCAGTTAAAGATTTTAACTCCGGTTGGTACTGCAATTAACATCGTTGTGATTGAGAAGAACGAGTTAACTGACGGTGAGTTACCCATTGTAAAGAAGTGATGCACCCATACAAGGTAACTTAAGAATGCGATACCGACCATTGATACTACCATTGCTTTATAACCGAATAAGTTCTTACGAGAATGTGTACTGATAACTTCTGAGAAGACACCGAATACCGGTAAAATAACGATATATACTTCAGGGTGACCCCAAATCCAGAATAAGTTAGCCCACATCATTGGAAGACCGCCGTTAGCCATTGTAAAGAAGGCTGTTCCGAATACACGGTCAAGTGTCATAAGTGCAAGCGCTACTGTTAATACAGGGAACGCGAAAATGATAATAATTGATGTGATGAAGATTGACCAAGTAAACATTGGCATTTTCATCATTGTCATGCCAGGGGCACGCATTTTTAAAATTGTTACAAAGAAGTTGATACCAGTCATTAATGTACCAGCACCAGCAATCTGTAGTGAAACGGCATAGAAGTTATTTCCGATACCCTCACTGAATTCTTTACCTGCAAGCGGGAAGTAACTTGTCCAACCTGCATCAGGAGCTCCTCCGATTACGAAAGAAAGGTTAAATAGCATTGCTCCCATAAAGAATGTCCAGAAACTGATTGCGTTTAAGAACGGATATGCTACGTCACGCGCACCAATTTGTAATGGAACGATTACGTTCATTAGTCCGATAATAAATGGCATTGCCATGAATAAGATCATGATAACACCGTGAGCCGTGAAGACTCCGTTGTAGTGATGTTCATCTAAAATGTTCATACCCGGGAATGCAAGCTGCATACGCATCATGATTCCATCAATTCCGCCGCGGAAAAGCATTAATACAGCTGAAAGGATGTACATGACACCGAGTCTTTTATGGTCAACTGTTGTTAACCATTCTGTCCATAACCATTTCCATTTCTTGAAATATGTTAAGACAAAAACGATACCGATGACCGTCATAGCGATTGCTGCGTCAGCAGCGTAAATCATAGGTTCGCCAGTGACGAAAAATTCATCTAGCTTCATTATGTCTTCCCCCAATCATTACGTTATTTAGTGTAATAAATGAATGTTATTCATGATTTGAGTGATCCATGTTTTCCATTTCTTCATTACTCGTTTTTTCGTCTTCTTTCATCTTGCTGTGATCATGTCCTGTACCACGTTCTAGCTCTTTGCCAGGAATGTATACATCTTTTGCATGGTCAATCCATTTTAAATGTGTACCGTTGTAAGTTTGACGACCAACAACGCCTGGGCTTAGGATTTGATCATATTTCTTTTCAGTCAATTTACCAGCTGTACCTTTTACGTCACTAACCCACTCTTTGAAGTCTTTGTCCGTTTGAGCTTGAACTTCGAACTGCATTTGAGTGAAATGTTCACCCGAGAAGTTAGCACTACGTCCCATATAAGAACCAGGCTTATCAGCTTCTAAGTATAATGGCATTGACATATTGTTCATCGAATATTTTTGTCCGCCAAGTTCTGGTACCCAGAATGAGTTCATAGGTCCTTGAGCCGTTAACTCAAATTTCACTGGCGTATCTGCTGGAATGTTTACGTAGTTAACCGTCTCGATATTTTGTTCCGGATAACTGAAAATCCATTTCCAGTTTGCAGATGTAACGTGAATCACGATTGGATCTTTATCCTTTGATTCTGCCGGTACTTCTTCTGCAGAGTAGATCGCTTTAACAGTTGGCACTGCTAATAGAATTAAGATGATGATTGGGAATGCTGTCCAAATAACCTCCATCTTTAAGTTACCTTCTTGCTCAGGTGGCTCATAGTCCATGTTTTCAGGTTTTTCACGATATTTGACAAGAACAAATATAAAAATAGCAAATACGACAACAACCACGATCAACATCATCCACATAGACCAAATGATTAAATCAGATTGCGTTTTTGCAACAGGACCTTGCGGGTTCAATACAGCAAGTTTTGAACAACCGCTCAAAAATACTAGTGAAAGCGCAGATAGTAAACCTACTAGCTTCCAAAATCCTTTTTTTGGTTTCACTTAAAACTCTCCTTTCTAACAACACATGATGCGAAGCCTATATTGATGAACATTCAAAATGCGCTATCTTTCGCTAGATAACGACATTTTTATACAGACTCTCTTCCCCCTTATTTGTAGGCCACTACTATTGTAATACAAAATGACATTTTTTTCGTCCCTTTTGCTTTATTTTTTTATATTAAAAATATTCTAATATAGTGACTGTACCAATGGGGTTAGAGTGCTTCAACCTTGCGATATTCTATCACATAATTTGGTATGAATAAATGTAAATAAAAGGATTCAGCTCCCATTTCTTAACTATTTCTTTAGGAATAACTGCAAAATTAGCTTTGCATGTTTGCTTCAACATTGATATATCAATACACATCGACATAATTGAATATTTTGTGACAAATTTTCAAAGAAAATGTGACGCCCTGTATGAAACTTATTTTGCCCGTTAATTCCCCTTTGTTTTGTAGCAAATATTTGATTTTTTTGCTTAAAATTCTTTCTTTCGAAAATATGAACAAAACGTGAATTTTTTTAAAAAGCTTTTTATTATAGAAAAAAGCCACGTGTTATTCACGCAGCTCTTGGTCCATAAATTCTTTAACCGTGATATCATCCCCTGCTTTATCTAGCAGCGTTGTCGTTGCTGGAAACGGATGTTTAATATGACTCGGTATTTTTTCATACAGCACAAAATAATCACTTTTTGGAACCGCGGCATCAATTGTATATGTATCGTGCACCAAAGCCGCCTTTACGCGCTCAATTTGTTTACTTCTATTTGTTCCTGTAAACAGCGCATATGTACCTTTATTTGTATGGATATCATCATAATCCACTAAATTGCTCATTTTGGTACTGACTTCAATACGCAGGCGTTTGTTCCATCCTTGCTTCAATACGGCCATTCCTTCTTTATCACCAGGTATGGAGAATAAGGCTATGTATGTATTAGAGTGATCAACCCGTTTAAAATCTTGCAGCGTAATCCTTGCAGAACCATCAATACTTTCTTTATGCTCCCAATTTCGCAAATGCTGCTGCACACTTGCAGCATTGTTTTCAATCGGATATCGAATCATCTCATACGCAACAATTACAACCGCTATACAAATGAACAGAAATAGCAACCGCTTTATCTTTCGCACATCTATTCACCTTCCTTAGCTTACTCCCCTTTTATGTAATTGCCTAAATTATAACTTCCTATTAAACCTCTGTCTATGCACTAGTAGAACTACGTTTTTTTTTACCACAAAAGGAATTTTTCAAACCTTTTGTCATAAAAATACGCTAAAAGACTCAGTAGCTGTTGAACCAAAAGAAACCGATCTCCACTCCCCTTCTTAATCCTTAAAGCAAAAAAAGATACCCATTTTGAAATGAGTATCGCTTAGCTTATCTATTATATCCTTCTATATCAAAGTCGTTTAAGGCTTATTTGCCGTTTTTTTATTATACACATCTTTCCGCACACATGTATCCTTTGACCTGATATCCATGTTTTTTTAGCTGCCGAATGCTTAAATTTCGGGAAATGCTGTCAGGAACAATTACGACCACTTCTTTATATGGAATTTCCTCATGCTGTCTCTCTAAATAAGGAAGCGGAATATGGATTGCTTTTTGACAGGGGTTTTGTTTCATTTCATGAAAATGACGAACATCTACATACGAAATCGTTGTAGAAGCACAGTCGGCGGTCGTCACTTTCTTTATTCCTTGCACCGGCACATAGCGTTTATAAAAACTGTAACAAATTAATAAAAGTAAAATACCTATGCTCATATATAATATCGCCATGTTTTCCTCCCAATTAATTTCTATACCCCTGTATGTATACTATATTCAAAAGAAAGAATCAACACAGAAGTACTCTATCTCATTTCTCTCTGAAAGAAAAATGGTCTTTTTACACTTTATTATGAAACCACAATAAAGTGACGAAATCAATCATTATTTATTTTGATTTTTCGAAAGATTTAAATACTAGTAAACAGATCGTTTTTTCTTATTATAATGAAGAAACGCAGAATTTTTATCTTCATTTCCCCTTTTCTTTCCCGTTAAGGCTGAGGTTCGCTTATGAGTAATATAGTAGACCCAGTGTTGCAAGAACGTCAGAAAAATGATTCTAAAAACGAAGGATGCGAGATAGGATAGTATGAACACGTGAAGCGAAAGACTATATTGTGATTGGCTCAGGAAAATACGAGTTAACTTAGAAATGCGATATACACAAAAAAAGGAAAGCTTCGGAGACGAAAGCTTTCCTTTTCTAGATTAATCTCCGTCAAGGTTTGCACGACAATTATTATGAGACAAAGAGGTACTTTGTGCTTCATGCTGTTTTTTCTCACCCTGCATTGTCATATTTTCTCCGTCCTTGCTCCCTTTAGCAATATGTTTAGTTTTCTTTCCTTGGTTTAATGTCATGTTCATTCCCCTTTCTGGTGGATATAGTGTATGAAAATAACTCACACGCCATAAGAGGAAATGATATGAAAAAGCCCCTCTTAAATTGAGTGAGCTTTCTGCCTAAAACTGCTTTTCCTTTTATTGCTGAATCCGCATGAAAAGATATTCTCTATTTTAAACGTTCGTTTCTCGTTCCTTAGTAAGCACCAAGCTTTTACGCTCTGAGGATCAATTTTATACACAATGATAAATCGCTGTGTCAAACATCCTTTATCATCCATATAAATAATTTCAACAGGTCGTTTCGAAGAGTAGCTTTCTTGAAGTAGCCGTTCCATAGAATTCGCTCCTTTAATTTTTAATTTACGAACACACGTTCCTTTTTCAAGTGTTGTAAACTGAATAATTCGGTAGCTTTTACAGCTTAAAATGGAGAAAAGAGTGGGAAAAATGATAAAAATCATACAAATATTAGGTAATTGTGATATGGTAAAAGAGATTACTTAAGTTGGGAGAGGTGCATGATGGAAAGTAACATACTTAAATGGATCCCCGTTCCTTACTTTCAATTAAATCAAGAAGGTAAAATCCTGCATTTTTCTAGTCAAGCACATTCTTATTTTTCTTCAGTCTCCAGTCTGTGGAGCATTATTCATAAAGACGACCGGAAACAAGCAATGTGGATGCTGTCACAGCACTCTTCATCTAACCCCATCATCAGGCATTTGCGTTTGAGAACGAGCGATGATACATTTGTGAATTTTAAATGCACGATTCATTGGAAAAATAATGTAGGTCATTTAGTATGCACCGAAAAGAAAAATGTCAAGGATCCATTAGATGTTGTATTATCTGCTCAATCCTATTTAGAAAACTCAGACAAGCGATTAAAAGAATCGGACAAGGTGTTAAATAATGCAGCAGATTTATTATTTAATCGATTAAAACGATAACCAAATGAACATAATTTGCGCTGTATTCGGTTATTTCTCTCATTTTTAAAAGTCATTGAAAGGCTACCTATAGGGGTGGCTTTTTGTTTTGTTCTACACGTAAAGTCATTCTCTTTTTGTCCGCACCATTTAGTCCACAGTACATACACTAATAGGCATACTTTTCATATTTATTCTTTCTATATTTATGTTTTGCTCAGAAAAAAAATCCGAATAATCAATAAATGTTTGAACATTTTTTAAAATTGACATATATTATAAACAAACAATCATTTGAATGTTTGAATGAAGGAGGAAATCATGCCAAAAGACCGCTGTGATATTTATTGTTTTAACGAAGAAAAGGTGAATCGTATTAAGCCTTCTATCGATGTTGAAGCTGTTCAGGATATTTCTACGATGTTCAAAGCGTTGGGAGATGAAACGCGGCTGAAAATCGTATTAGCCCTTTATAAAGGTGAGGAATTATGTGTATGTGACGTAGCCAACATTGTAGGCTCTACGGTTGCTACTGCTTCTCATCACTTAAGACTGCTGCGAAATATAGGAATTGCCAATTATCGCAAAGAAGGAAAGTTAGCTTTTTATTCTTTAAGGGATGCACATATTAAACAAGTAATTGATATTATGTTTGCTAAAAAAGAAGATGTAACCATTTAAGTTTTTCTTACCGTATAGGGAGTGGGACACAATGAAACACGAAGATAAAAAACATCATCACCATACCGGAAGCTGCTGCAGCGGCCCTTCTTCATCAGAAATTGAGAACAGCCCCTGCTGCTCCTCTTCTTCAGAAGCCGCACCTACTGAAGAACCTTCTTCCTGTAGTACAAAGAGTCACGCACACAGTCACAGCTGCTGTTCAGATACAAGTGCGTTAACGACCGATAAAAGCCAGCATTCTTGCTGCAGTGATCACGATATAGCAACAGGCAGTGACATAGAAGAAACGGCTGAATACCGCGTGTATGGAATGGATTGTCCTTCTTGTGCTGCTACGATTGAAAAAAGTTTAAAAACGTTAAACGATATTCAACACGTAGCAATCAACTACAATACAGGAAAGCTTCAAGTGGCGGCGGCAAGTGAATCAGCTCTGTCACTCATTCCAAACTCAGTGGAAAGACTGGGCTTTAGTATTGAGCCTATTCAATCAAATAAGAAAATGAAAACGTATTTGATTGAAGGAATGGACTGTGCAGCTTGTGCAAACACGATTGTGAATCATTTAAAAACAGTTCCTGCTGTCAAAGACGTACGCGTTAACTTTTCAACGGGAAAAGCACAAATTGAACATGATAATGAAGCTGATGACATTATTAAAGAAGTATCTAAAGCTGGGTATACCGCTACTTTAGTGACCAGCAGCAGGCAGCCCGCTGAATCTCGGCACCATAAAGGCAAAAATGGTCCGATTATTTTTTCAGGTATTCTCATCGCACTAGGTTTTATCGGTTCTCATACAGGAATTGCTTCTTATATGACAACTGTACTGTACGCTATTGCTATGATTGTTAGTGGATATAAGCCGGCTAAAAGTGCTTATTACGGAATCAAAAGCCGTTCTTTAGACATGAATGTTTTAATGACCGTTGCAGCACTTGGAGCAGCTGTTATTGGTGAATGGCTTGAAGGCGCTACGGTCGTTTGGCTGTTTGCTTTAGGTGTAGCTCTGCAAACAAGATCAATTGAACAAACAAGAAACTCGATACGAGGTTTGATGGATTTAGCTCCTTCTGAAGCATGGGTAAAGGAAAACGGGCAGCTGATTAAAAAAGCTGCGGAAGATATTTCAATTGGCAGCACGATTGTCGTAAAGCCAGGAGACCGAATTCCGCTCGATGGTGAAATTATAAACGGGGAATCCAGTATCAACCAAGCTCCTATTACAGGTGAATCTATTCCCGTTGATAAAGTAATGGGCGATGCTGTCTATGCCGGCACGATTAACGAAAGCGGATCTTTAGAAATTAAAGTAACAAAGCTAGTCGAAGATACGACCATTTCTAAAATCATTCATTTAGTGGAAGAAGCACAGGAGAAAAAAGCGCCGACTCAAGCATTTGTTGATAAATTTGCAACCATTTACACACCTATTGTCTTTATTTTAGCTTTATTCATTATGGTCATCCCTCCCCTGTTTGATGGTGCATGGAGCGAGTGGTTTTACAAAGGGCTTGAATTATTAGTTGTCGCTTGTCCATGCGCGCTAGTCATTTCGACTCCCGTCGCCATTGTATCTGCGATTGGAAACGCGGCGAAAAATGGCGTGCTCATTAAAGGCGGGACGTTTTTAGAAAAAGCCGGTGCAATCAATGCGATTGCTTTTGATAAAACAGGAACGCTAACAGAAGGCAAACCAGCCGTTTCAGAAGTTGTTTCCCTTGCTGCTGAAGAAAATCAGCTTTTAGCGATAACCAAAACGCTTGAAGATTATTCAAATCACCCTATTGCCCGCGCTATCGTGGATTATACAGCGGAGAAAAAAGTTGTTTCTTTACAAGGATCAAATTTTAAAATCCTTACAGGAAAAGGCGTGCAAGCAACAATTCAAGACACGGTTTATTACGCAGGTAACGCAAAATTATTCTCAGATTTAGGAACACCTCTAACACACTGCTGGTCTCAGATTGAAAAGCTTCAAAACGAAGGTAAAACGATTATTATTGTCGGAACAGCTAAAAGTGTTCTAGGCATTATTAGCGTAGCTGATACCATCAGACATACAACCGTATCTGCTTTAGAAAGCCTTAAGCAAAACGGAATGCAGCAAATTGTGATGTTAACCGGTGATAACGAAGGAACAGCTAAAATGATTGCTTCTCAGTCTCGGGTAGACCGCTATTTCGCTGATTTGCTGCCTGAAGACAAAGTAAAGGCCATACAGCAGCTTCAACATGAAGGGTATCAAACGGCTATGGTTGGAGATGGAATTAACGATGCCCCTGCCCTTGCTACTGCTGATCTTGGCATTGCAATGGGCGGTGCTGGTACTGATACAGCCATGGAAACAGCTGATATTGTCCTGATGGCAGACAATTTAGAAAAGCTTCCTCATACAATGAAGCTAAGTCGCAAAGCGTTAGCTGTTATCAAACAAAACATTTGGTTTTCTATTATTGTTAAAGTCATTGCCTTAGCCTTTATCTTCCCAGGGTGGCTTACTCTGTGGATTGCCGTCTTAAGCGATACAGGAGCAGCGCTACTTGTTATTTTAAACAGCCTTCGCTTACTCAAAATGAAAAAATAAATGGAATCTATAAGCTTTCCAGCATGCGTTGGAAAGCTTATTTTTTAGGAGGGTTTACGTGAATAACCGCTGGAACCAATTTATTTATAAGTGCTGGGCCCCTTTTTATGATGTCTTTTTTAATAACGGGATGTTTTATCGAGCCAGAAAAAAAGTCTTTCAAGATGTCCCCTTTTCGTCTGAGCAGCGCATTTTATTTGTAGGTGTTGGAACGGGTGCCGATTTAGCTTTTATTCCTCATCAAGTAAATGTAACAGCCATCGACTATTCCAGTGAAATGCTTCAAAAAGCAAAAGATAAATACAAAAACCCGTCTATAACTTTCCACCAAATGGACGCTCAGCAGCTAACATTCGACTCTTTTTCGTTTGATGTTGTTGTAGCAAGCTTGATTCTTAGCGTAGTGCCTGATGCAAAGCAAGCTTTAAAAGAAATGACAAGAGTAGTAAAGCCTAAGGGAACGATCCTGATTTTTGATAAATTTGAAACCAAAAAGAAATCCGCGGCTTTTCCTAAAAAAATATTCCGCCTCTTCGTAAAATTACTAGGAACAGATATTGGCCTCTCTTTTGAACATATGCTTGAAGCAAGCCGGGATCAGCTTATCTTGAAGGAAAATTCAAGCGTCATGTTGAAAGGTATGTATCGGAAAATTATTTTGCAAAAAGTTGATGAATGACTTCAAAGACGAATGATGTCTTTTTAACGTGATGGATGTACATATCATTGTCTAGCTTTAATTGAAGAAAGGATGAACATTTTGATGATGAAATCAAAGGTCATACCAGTTGTCCTTGCAGCAGGCATGGTGTCCGGCTGTGGAAACGAAAGTAAAGAAAGTTCAGCTAACAAACAGACAGAAACAACACAACATGAAGAACATCAGCCGCACACATTAGGGGATAAACGAGAAGAAACAAAAAATAGTGAAACTCTCCCTTCCTTTCTGAGTGACAAGCCCGAAGATATGCAGCTTATTTATGCAGCCGCTGCTAAGCATCAAACCTTACTAGAAAACATTCCTTGCTACTGCGGATGTGGAGAAGAAGCTAATCATCAAAACAACTACGACTGTTTTATCTTTGAAAACAAAGAAAACGGCGCAGTAACGTGGGATGATCACGGAACAAAATGCGGTGTCTGCTTAGAAATAGCGGCTCAAGCTGTAGTAGACTACAGCAAAGGCAAAAGCATCGAAGACATTCGTCAAGAAATTGATCATAAATATAAGGAAGGCTATGCCAAGCCTACTCCTACGCCCGAGGTATGATGCTTCAGCATAAAAATTAGTAAAAGACTTTGGTCTCTTCATCCAAAGTCTTTTTGTCATTTTATTATTTGTTGGTAAAATCTCGTTTGACCTCACCTTTTCAAGTCCTTGTAAAACGCCATAATGTAAAAATAACACATTTGGACGTTTATTTACTGAATGCTCGGGGAATATGCTTTCTAACACCCAAATATAACCATGAGAGGAGAAAAAAACTATGAGTAATTCTGTAGAAACAAATCATTCAGCAAAAGTTGAAGGAGCCATTAATTCTATGAGCGAGGAGAAAAAAGAGGATATTCTCTCTAGCTTCGAAGGATTTAAAAGTTATCTAGGGGACAAGGTCTCAAAAGGTGAAAAGTTAGGGATGAATGAGGAACAGCTTGCTAAAACAGCTCAGAAAGTAGCTGATTATCTCGCTAAGCATGAAGAGCCGCGCAACCGAGAGGAAAACCTGCTTCACGAACTGTGGAAGGTTGGAAACGAAGAGCAACAGCATCACCTTGCCCATATGCTTGTAAGATTAGTTCAATAATAAAAAAGATGACACGGAAGCGTGTCATCTTTTTTATTTACAGATATTAAACAGCGGGAATGATGATTTGCTGCCCAATTTGCAGTTTGGTAGGATCTACGCTGGGATTTGCATCCTGCAGCTGCTGAACAGTCATATTATACTTCTTTGCAATGCTATAGAACGTATCTCCTGCTTGTACAGTATACGTAGTGACAGGAAGAACAATCTGCTGCCCAATTTGCAGTTTGGTAGGATCTACGCCGGGATTTGCATCCTGCAGCTGCTGAACGGTGATATTATACTTCTTTGCAATGCTATAAAACGTATCTCCAGATTGAATGATATAGAATGTAACGCTAGTAGAAGGTAAGTTTAAATACGCAGCAATTCCACGCGCGTGTGCTTCTCCCACTTCACGAAGAAACGTCGCGTTTTTTAATTTTTCACCGTCGGCTGTTGTATCGATAAACAAGTTTTCAGTTAAAACAGCAGGCATATTTGTTTCACGCAGGACAGCATAATTAGCTGTTTTTAAACCGCGATCTGCAATCGTTCCAAATTTGCGCATGGTTGGTAAAATCTCTGCATGAAGCTCTTTTTGTAAAAGAGAAGATTGACTTCCCTCTTGTGATGGATAGCGATACGTTTCAAATCCAGTACCTCCGCCGGCATTAATGTGCATCGAAACAAATATATCTGCTCCCCATGCATTAGCTCGGTTCGCTCGATCTGATAATGAAACGAACACATCGGTTGAACGAGTTACTTGAACATCTACTAAATAGTTATGCTCTAAATACGCCCGCGCGTGTAGTACAAGCTGCAGCGTAATATCTTTTTCACGCAAATTATTTCCTAAAGCGCCTGAATCTGTACCGCCGTGCCCTGCATCTAGCCATACTTTTTTCATGTGAACCTTTCCTTTCAGCCATAATATGAAAGAACTTGGGGTTAACACCGGCTTTGTCCGATGTTTTATCTCTCATTTTATATATATATGTAAGTGGACAAGAAGGGTTCGTCCTCTTAAAGGTTAGAGAACAATAACTTAAAAAACTGGATTTTACCATAAACATAAAAAATCCGAACGAATTGGATTTATCGTTCGGATTTCCCTTTAACTAACCTATGTCCACGCCTCTTAATAGAGATAAAAAGCAGGTTCGCCATCTTATCTTCTGCTATTTCTCACTAAAAGCAATTTTTAAGCCAATAAGTGTAAAGATAGAGCCTTGCACGAGATTAAGCCGCTTAGACAGCGCCGGAGATTTTCGCAAAAACTCCCCTACTTTCCCTGCAAATAGACTAATTAACGTAAAGATAATCAGCGCTTGAACTAAAAACACAGCTCCATAAACAAGCATTTGCTGCGTGGTGTGTCCGGTTGAATGATTAACAAACTGAGGTAAAAGAGCAAGAAAAAAAAGCGAAACTTTTGGATTTAGCAGGTTCATAATCACTCCTTTTTTATATAGCACCTTGTACTCAATGGCTTCTTTATTTTCAACAGCGAGAGCGGAATCTTTGGCTGTAAACGTCTTATAAGCCAGATATAATAAATAAGCTGCCCCAGCGTATTTGACAATAGCAAATGCTAAAGCTGATTGATAAATAATAGCCGACAGACCCAACGTTGCCGCTGCTATATGACCAAGCAAGCCCGTGCAAAGACCTAATGAAGTCGAAATCCCTGCGTGTTTACCGTTTGATATGCTTTGTGCTAAAACAAATAAGTTATCAGGACCAGGCATAACCGTAAGCAAAGCGGCGACACCTAAAAAAGAAGTGATTGATACGATATCCATAAGTCGTTCTCCCCCTGCATGATTTTGCCAACCATTATAGCATTTTTTACTATCTAGTATTCAAAAAAAGAAAATTTATCCATAAAAAAAGGCTGGGACATAACTAAATCAATCTAATCTAAAGACGAATAAATTGTATACATGAGCTGAGCTGCTTGTTACACAGCTGTTGATTTCCGTGCAAGGCTTCGCTTTCCGCGGGCGGCCGCTGAGCCTCCTCGTCGCTTACGCTCCTGCGGGGTCTCATCTGTTCCGCTTTTCCCGCAGGAGTCTTCGCCTTGTCCTCCAATCAACTGCTAGAAGCAATTGAAAACATGAAATCTATCTTCAACATAACAACAAAAAACACGAACTACCAATTAAAAATAATTAATAGTTCGCATTTGACTTTAACTGAAATACTTTTGTCCCAGCCTTATTTTTACTACTTATTTAATTTGTTTTTCCATGATTTGTTCTTTAGCCGAGGCAGACTGTGCTTCCGCTGCTTTCATTTCATTATTAACATGAATTGCTTCTTTTAAATACTCTGTTTTGTACCCGCTTTTAAGTGCCCAAGCATAAAAGAAAAGTGCAACAATTGCAATAAGTCCCATATCCCAGCCGTATTTAATAATATTGAGTCCCCCGAATTTTTCACTTCCTATCCAGGAGATTGTCATCATACATAATAAGTAGACAATCATCCAAACGCCAGCTCGGAAGTTTTGACCAAAGCCTTTCCATTTTGATTTTGCTTGATAATAAAAATAAATTGGCAAACCAATTAAAATAATAAATAATACCTGTCCAGTTAACGGCCATCTCGCCCAGTAAAGAGTAAGTGAAGCAAAAATAAAGCCAAGAGGCGCTATTACATTTAACCCTTTTATACGTAAAGGTCTATAAAGATCGGTCCCCGTTTTTCTTAACGTCATAGCTGTGATAGGACCAGTAAGATATGAAATTAACGTAGCTACAGAAATAATTTCGGCTAAAATTCCCCAGCCTCTAAATAAAAATAAAAAGATGAATGAGACAAATAGATTAAAAAACATGGCTTGACGAGGAACGCCGTAAAGCGGATGAACTCGTCCTAGTATATTCGGCAAGTATTTATTTTTTTCCATACCATAAATCATGCGTGACGTGGTAGCTGTATACGTAATACCTGTTCCTGATGGCGATACAAACGCATCGGCATATAAAACAATAACAAGCCAGTTAATATTTAGTGCAATCGCTAAATCGGCAAACGGCGAATTAAAGTTCAGATGACTCCATCCTTTTACGATTTCTGAAGGATTTACCGCTCCAATAAACGCAATTTGAAGCAATACATAGATCACGGTTGCAATCAAAATGGATCCTACCACGGCAATTGGAATAGAGCGTCCCGGATTTTTCGCTTCTCCCGCCATGTTAATAGGGCTTTGAAAACCGTTAAAAGCAAACACAATCCCAGACGTAGCAACAGCTGTCAACACGCTTGCCCATCCATTTGGAGCAACGCCTCCTGCAGAGGAAAAGTTTCCGCCGTGAAATCCTGCAAATAAAAGAGCACCAATTGTAAGCCCTGGAATCACAATTTTAAAAACGGTAATAAGTGAGTTAGCTTTCGAAAATAAGCCTACCGTCCAATAATTTAAAAGAAAATAAATGATTAATAGCCCTGTAGCAATAGCCAAGCCTTTTCCAGTAAGAATTCCGTTTTCTACTAAACTGCCTGTCCATTTCGCCCACTCCCACGGCCATGAACTCATGTACTGAACAGAGGCAACCGCTTCAACAGGAATAACGGATACAATGGCAATCCAGTTTGCCCAAGCCGCAATAAAGCCAAGAAATGAGCCGTGCGAGTACTGCGTATACTTAACCATACCTCCTGCTTCTGGAAACATCGATCCTAGTTCACTGTAAGAAAGAGCTATAAATAAAATAACAACCATTCCAATAATCCAAGAAGCAATTGCTGCAGGGCCTGCAATTTGAGCAGCTCTCCATGCCCCAAACAGCCATCCTGATCCAATAATAGATCCAAGGCCGACCATCATGAGAGAAAACGTTCCCATTTTTCTATGTAAGTTATTCATGTATCTAACACCTTTCTTCTATATATTCTGAGAAGTGAGTTATTAAGCGCTTTCATTAAATTTAAAAAATAAAATTCATTTTGATCTCTAAAAATGCTGCTTAAAAGTACTAACCAAAAGCTTTTACATTCATTCACGCGTCCCCCTTCTTCATTTATTATTTGCTATTATATCATCATCAAGTTAAAAAAGTACGCGTTTTGAATAAAAAATATTTTTATTTTTAGAATTTTGTGCGTTTTACCAATTAAAAGTGCGCGTTTTGAACACTAACATTTATAAAAACAGCCTTTTCATTAAAGTGATATACAAACGATTTTGCTGCAATAACCAGAAAAAAAGCAGGGTAAAATGAAGCGCTCATTTTACCCTGCTTTTTTAAATTATTTTACAACAGCTAACACTGTTTCTTTGAAGCTGTTATAAACATACGACCAAAGAGCCGGTTCTTCTTTATATCTTGTTCGTAACGCAGAAAAGACTTCTTTTTGCTTTTCTTCAAACGAAGGATCTTCTTTTGAAGGAAGTTCGGCGCGAAGCTCATCCACGATTTGCTGAACTTCAGGAGCACGAGGACCCCATTTACCTAGTAAATTTCCTTCATTATTAAAAATTAAAATAATCGGAATAGCACGGCCGCCGTTTGTTAAGTGACGATCAATTAATTCGGTGTCCGCATCGCGCAGTGCAACACGCACATCGATACCGGCAGCTTCAGCTACTTTACGAATGATTGGGTTAATCATCATCGCATCTCCGCACCAATCTTCAGTAATCGCTAAGAAGTGAAGCTTGTGAGCTTTTAATTTGTCAGCCAGTCCATCTTTAGGAAGCTGAAATTGTTCATAAACAGCTAAACTTTCCTCTTTTAATGTACTCATGTCGTTCATATATGTTTGAATTGATTTTCCTTCTTCAAAATACTGCTGTTCTGTTTTCATCAAGATCCCTCTTTCTTTTTTGTATACGAATAGATTAGATATCCAATCTCGTTTTCGTCTTTTCTATACGCACTACTAGTATAGCTTTTAAGCACCATGAATCAAAATATAAAAGTCTGCGTGCTCATTTTGATCATGTTTTTTTATTCTGCGACGGAATTCATAAAACTTCAATTTAAAAACAGCACATTGAGATGTTATAAAAAAAGAGAATGGGGTACATGTACACTATCAATGTAACAAATTTTAAATCTTTGTGAATATTTGAGAATGTTTATTGTGTAACCGTCATCTTTTGATTATGATAATGATATGTTAGCTACTTGACTAAATATGGAGGATGAGGCGAATATGAATCAATCCCCGCATGAAAAGCGAAAAAAACGCAAACAGTTTGTAGAACGTTTAAGACTAAAAGGAATCAAAATAGAGCTGACAAAACCGCGCTCTCACTTTTCTTCACTATCCTTACTAAAATCATAACTCGTAGCCACCTTTTTCTAAAGCGGAACGGTATCGAATTTCAACTATCTATGCTAATGCTTACATATCATTTCAAAAAGAACAGCTTCTAAGTGCTGTTCTTTTTTGATGTTTCTTTATATTTCTGCTTTGTCAAAAAAATTATAAACCTTTTTCTTTATTTTCCCCTTTTTTCTACCTAGGTCTTTCCGCTCCCTTCCATATGGTATTCTCAAAATATATAGTTCTATAAATACCTTAAATTACCACTATATTCAAGGTATATATAATATAAGTATATATTGTAAATTTATAACTCTTACTATATAATCTTGTAGAAAACGTAAAAAAAAGGAGAAAATTGATGAAAAAACTGGGGACAATTTTATTATCATTTCTGCTGTTTGTTGGCGTATTTCCAACGTCTTCATTCGCAGCCGCGTCAACATTTGACGCAGACTTCAACAAATATTTAAAATCGGTAAGCCAAACGCGAGGTTTTGAAGTAACCAAAGACGACGTTGAATATTCACTTTCACTGTATGACGATAGTCTTGAAAACTACGATACAATCGCAGATTTAGAAGATTTGTTAGGTGAACCGATTGCAGCTGACTTACATAACGTGCAAGATTTGTATGCAGATTTTGACTTAGACAAAACAAGCTTAAATGCGTTATTAAAAGAGAACGGCCAAAGCTTAGACGATTATGTGTACCTAGATGATTTATACGATGATGTCGGCTTCTATCTAGAAGGCGATGACTGGTATGAAGATGATGAGTCATATGACGAAGAAGACACTTCTTACGATGATGAATTAAGTGAAGAAGATTTAAGCGACTTACTATCATTTATGCAGTCTGAATTAGGCTTAACTTCAGAAGAGTTAAATCGAATTGAAGCACATTTTACATCGTTAGAAGATGAGCTTTCAAATGAAGCAACGCTTAACCGCTTAGATCAATTAGGCGAGCGCTTAGCGGCATTCGAAGATTTTGATACAGCAACAGAATTATCTGCTGATCAAATCGCTGAATTAATGTCTATTTATAAAGAAATGCTAACAATCTTCCATTTAGACGCTAAATTTTCACTTGTACAAGGTGGAAATGAAAGATCGCTTTCTCTTACTGATTTAATCAACTTAGAAGAATTAAAAAATGCAAGTCTAAAAATTTCTCTTTATACAACAGACGGTAAATTTTTAGCAGACATGGTGATCACAGGCGATATGTTTAATTCTGATATCATCACAGACACAGGAAAAGAAGTAGAAAAATCTGCTGAAGCTGTAGCAAAACCAGCTCAAGCGCAAAAACCAGCAGTGGAAAAGAAACAAGAACCGGAGAAGCAACAAACGAACAGCGCTGTACAAAAAACCGTTAAAGGCGGAAAACTTCCGGAAACGGCTTCTAATTATGTAACAAATACATTAATTGGATTAGTGCTTGTAGCAGCTGGCTTTGTTCTTTTCCGCAAAGTGAGACGCGCATAAAATGGAACCAAGAAAAACAAGAAGAACAATCAATCGTAAAAAGCGGTTGATTGTTCTTTCCCTTTTAGCCGCTGTCATCTGCTTTGGTCTTTGGTTTACAACAACAAACGCCTATAAATTTGCAAGAGGCTATTTGGCATTTAAAACAATGGATACAGAAGAACCAGCCGCAGCTTCAGTCTCTAAAAGCAAGGACTCATCAACAGCAGACTCTTCTGCTGAAGCTTCTTCTGTTGAACCCAAAAAAGCGGTACACTCTCGTACTGCTAGCTCAGAAAAAAAGCCAAAAGTGTCAAATGTGTCTTATCCGAAACAGCCAAAAATCGGTGATTTAATGGGAGAACTATATATTCCTAAATTAAACGCGAAGCTGCCAATTTATCACGGTACGAACGAAGATGAATTAGAAAAAGGCGTCGGTCATTTTGCGGGAAGCGTGCTGCCTGGTCAAAACGACAATTCTGTTCTATCAGGACATCGCGATACGGTTTTTCGTAAGCTTGGCGACGTGGGTGAAGGCGATTCGCTTGTGGTAAGTACAGCAGCAGGCACCTTCACATACAAAGTAAACAAAGTACGAATTGTGGATGCGGATGACCGGACCGTTATTGTGCCAAAACCTAGAGCCACTTTAACCGTCAGCACCTGTTATCCATTTAACTACGTTGGTTCAGCACCTGAACGCTATATTTTAGTCGCTCACCTTGTTGCATCAACAACAAAATAAAAAAGCTGCCCTTAAAGAGGCAGCTTTTTTTAATGAATAGATTTCATTAGTAAATCAAACCATATTTTCAACGAAGTCGCCGTAATAACGACTGCTAAGATCACTTGCAGCGACGCTACCTTCGTCTTTTGCCCGACAAAAGCGCCAATCGGAGCTGCTAGTAAGCTTGCTCCAATAATCATAAGTGCCGGAAGCAAAAGGACTTGATGCGTCATTACTTTACCGAATGTTGTTCCCATAGACGAAATAAACGTCACGGCTAATGAGCTTGCAATCGTTACGCGCACGGGAATTTTTAACACAGTAATCATAATAGGCACGAGTAAAAATGCGCCTCCTGCTCCGACAATCCCCCCGCAAATTCCAACTAAAAACGCCAGAGCTGCTGCCAATGGTTTTGAAAACGTCACTTCGAATGAATCAGCCGCTGGATTATTTTTTTTGGGCATAAACATTAATCCTGCAGCAATTGTTGCCATCACGCCGTAAATGAAATTAATCATTCCTTCTGAAAACGAGTTTGATAGCGTCGAACCAATGAGACTGCCAACTAAGACGCTGATACCCATATATAAAATTAACGGTTTATTCAAATAGCCGCCCTTTTTGTAAGCAAGAGCTCCTGAAACAGACGCAAACAGCGACTGTACGGCTCCTATACCAGCTACTTCGTGTGCGCTGAACATTCCCACTCCTACAAGAGGCGGAACAAATAGCAACAGCGGGTACAAAACAACTGACCCTCCAATTCCAAGCATACCTGCTAAAAATGACCCGAAAAACCCGAGTGCAAATACCGTTATTAATAGTTGTACATCCATGTTTTTACCACCTGCTTATCAATCCAATATCATGTTTGTTATAAAGTATGTATAAATTACAACGCCTTATCTCTTCTTCCATTGTATCACTGTATATGCTTCTTTTCTGTAAAAATATTGATAAAAGTGCTTTCAATTATTAATTTTTTTAATCATTAAAATCCTATCGACTTTATGCGTTATTTACTTTTAGCCTAAACTTCCTCGTTCTCCCTTCTATTACTTGTGGTAGAATAAAGAAAAACTAGATGTTAGAACTGCCTACATGCTACGCTTATCTCAGCAGGCCCATCATCACAGGAGGCTTTCGTATGTTTGAATACAAAATTGATGACGAAGTTAGTTTGCATTTAATTGAATCAACTGACGCTTTCCCCTTGCTTTCTCTTATTAACGAGTCAAGACCTTACCTAAAAGAATGGCTCCCATGGGTAGATAGCATGCAAAGTATTGCTGACTATGATGAACTCATCCCTGAATGGAGAGCTCAATACTATAATAACCAAGGGTTCCAGGCGATCATTCGGTACTACGGAGAAATCGCCGGAATGATTGGTTTCCACGGAATTAATTGGGGAAATAAAAGTACAAGTCTCGGCTATTGGATTGGACATGATTTCCAAGGAAAAGGCATTATGACAAGAGCCGTACACGGATGCCTGAATTATGCATTTAATACGTTAAACCTTCATCGAGTCGAAATACGCTGCGGCGTTAATAATGAAAAAAGCAAAGCCATCCCTACGCGTCTAGGTTTTACGGAAGAAGGCATTTGCAGAGAAGGTGAATATCTATATGATCACTACCACGATCTTGTAATTTATGGCATGTTAAAACACGAGTGGAAGCAAGCTCCTTATGCTCCGTGGCTTCTTTCTTAAAAAGTAGAATCATTTGGACAAGCTATCGTTTAAATAGGGTATAGTAAAAAGATTAAAAGAAGCTGGGACAACACAATATGTGAGTTGAAGAGAAATCCGAACGAGGTTGATTCTTAATGAAGAATCAACCTCGTTCGGATTTTTTATTGTGATGCTGAACACAGGTTTCATTCAATGCAGGTGATACCAGCTGTTGATTGGAGGGCAAGACGAAGACTCCTGCGGGAAAAGCGGAATAGATGAGACCCCGCAGGAGAGAAGCGACGAGGAGGCTCATCGGCCGCCCGCGGAAAGCGAAGTCTTGTACGGAAATCAACAGCGGTGTAACAAGCGGTTTAGCTCATGTATCCAATTTGTTCGCCTTTTGATTGGAGCGATTTCGTTATGTTTCAACCTATTTTTTAATTAAAATATTGAAGCTGTTCGCGGCGAAGCTTATCTTTTTGTTTGTCCGAAATTGAGTAGTCGTAGTTATAAATAGCTCCTTCCCAATCTCCATACATTGGATTTGGAAACACAATTAGCTTTTGACCAAATGCTTCTTTTTGTTCTTCTACAAGCTTATTTCGATCGTTCATCGACTTTTTATCAAAGCCGCTAAAATCAGATAAGTTATCACCAAACAGCAGGACTACATTATGATTCGTCGCTACTTTTTGACGGCGCGTTTCTTTTCCTTCGTCTTTTGGACCCGTCAACAGCACATGGTCTTTGGTTGCTTGAGGAATATGTAAATTCTTTAGGTTTTTAATTGTTGCCTCAAGCTGAGAAGTTGTACGGCCTGAAATGTAGTAAATATCTACACCTTTTTGATCTGCATACGTCAAGAAATCGACAGCACCTGGCACTGCTTTCGCTTTTGCTGCTTGCACCCATTCATCCCACTTATAAGGGAATCCTTTACCCGTTTTGATGGCTGAAGCTTGAAATGGGCTATTATCAAGCACGGTCTCATCTAAATCCAAAATAATGGCAGGCTTTTTATCGGTACTTTTTGCAAGCGCCTCATCTAAACGAAGCTTCCCTGTATTATAGCCTTGGTAATACAAAGCTTTCATTTCGCCGGATGTCTGGTACCAAGCGTCCGCCATAATTTGCTGATCAGCTAGATTTTGAACGGGTTCTTTTTTCTCAGCAGAAACCTCTTTTTCCTGCTGAGGGGCACATGCTGTAAGCGAAAAAGCAAGTACAGCCACACCTGTCAACGCTGATAATTTCTTATTCATTTTGCATCCACTTCCATCTCTACATATTTTCATGCTAATAATGTTATATATTACCTCAATCAAACAAAAAATCAACACAAATACGAATAATATTTTAATTAATAATTAAAATAGTTCGTTTTAACTGATATTCCTTCCCTTTTTTTGACCATTATCCAAATATTTGTTTATACATTTTCCAAAATCCGTTTTTCTCATTCTTTCTTTTTAATCTTTTTTTAGAAACATATCGGCTTATCACTCATTTGCTCCAGAAGAACTCAATAAATCTGAATTATCTAACTTTTTATCTTGTGTTAGATTCTCTCACAAAAGTGCTTTTTTTTGAAAAGATATATAGTAAAATAGATTTTGTGAATTAAAAGACGGTGTTTTCTATCGAAAGTATTGTATAAATATACAAAAGGGGATGGAGATATGAATCACGTAAAACAATGGGGATGGATTACCTTTGGCTGCTTATGCGTTGCCATCGGAATTCAATTTTTAACCGCTTCTAACCTCGTTATTGGCGGAACGGCAGGACTTGGCATTGTGCTGCAGCATTTAACCGGTATTTCATTTGGGGTATTGTTCTTTATCATCAATCTACCGTTTTATTTTATGGCTCTTACACAAATTGGACTGCAGTTTACGATAAAAAGCTTCATCAGCGTTAGCTTGATGTCAGTGATGTCCGATTTATTAGCTGCCAACTTTTCATTTGCACTTCCGCATCCGCTTGTAGCCGCGGTTATGGGCGGCATTATCGTCGGCATTGGACTAATCTTTTTGTTTCGTCACGGCTCTTCTCTTGGCGGAATCAACATGCTATGCGTGTTTCTTGATAAGAGATTTGGCATTAATCCAGGTAAAACAATGCTTTTGACAGATGTGTTGATTGTAGGCTCTGCAACAGTGGTATTCGGCGTAGTTCAAGTTCTTTATTCGTTAATTGGTATTTTTATCATGACAGGACTGCTTGGACGCTATCACAAACGCTCGCCAATCGAACGAACTGGTGAACATATTGAAGAAGAAGCCAAGCAACAAACGGCTTCAACTATGTAAAAAAACCGTGCGGAAATGATCCCGCACGGTTTTTTTACGCTTATTCTGCTACTTTTACAAGCTGTTTTCCTAAGTTTGCTCCTTCGAATAACCCAAGGAACGCTTCAGGTACATTTTCAAAACCTTCTACAACGTTTTCGCTGTACTTGATTTTCCCTTGCTGCACCCATTCGCCTAACTGCTTAATGCCTTCAGGGAATTTGTCAGCATAGTCGGCTACGATAAACCCTTTCATTAGCGCACTGTTAATTAATAAAGGTGTTTGAACACGTGGTCCAACATCTTGTTTTTCTAAGTTATACAGTGAAATTTGGCCGCAAAGTGGAATGCGCGCAAATTTATTTAATAAGCTAACAACTGCATCTGAAATCTCTCCGCCGACGTTTTCAAAGTAAACGTCAACACCATTAGGACACGCTTCTTCTAACGCTTCTTTCACATTTCCTTTTTTATAATTAATCACTTCATCAAATCCGAGCTCATCTTTTAAATAAGCAATTTTATCTTCAGAACCTGCGATGCCGACAACACGTGCGCCTTTAATTTTAGCGATTTGACCAACAACAGATCCAACAGCACCTGCTGCACCGGAAACGACTACTGTTTCGCCTTCTTTTGGCTGACCGATTTCAAGCAGTCCAAAATAAGCTGTGAGACCAGGCATACCAAGAACGCCGATAGCCGTTGTAATTGGCGCTAGCTCTGGATCAACTTTCTGTAAGTTTTTTGCTTCTGCGGCTGAATAGCGTTTCCAAGGAAGCATACCTGTCACGATATCGCCTTCTTTAAAGCGATCTGATTTTGATTCCGTTACGCGTGCTACAATGCCGCCTGCAAGCGGTGCGTTTAGCTCAAATGGAGGAACATATGATTTTGTATCGTTCATGCGTCCTCTCATATACGGATCAACAGAAAGGTAAAGTGTTTGAACAAGTACCTCGCCTTCTTTCGCTGTAGGCATTTCAATTTTTTCGTATTTAAACGTATCTTTTGTTGGCATTCCCTTTGGGCGTTCTGCTAATAAAATTTGTTCATTCATCGATATCGCTCCTTTTTATTTCTCTGTTTTTTGTAAAATGTGCTAAACTTACCTTTGTTATTTTAAATTATATATTGTGCACAACGCAAAAAATATGATTGTGCAATAACACCGAAGGAGAAAAAGACATGGAGCTAATTCGCTGTAAAGAAAATGTTGTTAAAAAACTAAACGAGTTTGTTCAAGTAACTCCCCCCGTTATTTTGTTTAAAAAAGGCAATATGTATCCGATTAAAATGGATATCAACTATAACTGGATTGCCACGGATGAACAAGGTCATGAGCATATTGTCGCTTCAAACACAAAGAATGTGCAGGACGACTACTGGTTTAGCTACCATTTTGACTTATATTAAGGAGTTTCCCGGATTTACTCTTCGTAAACGTTATATAAATAAAGTGTTGCATCAGTAAAAAAACAGCGCCAGAATTCTGGCGCTGTTTTTATGTAGTAATCGCAATTGCACGGGTAGTCGTTTGAACGGTCACCCCAGTTGAAGACCGGACAAAAAATTCCATTCTGACTGAGTACGTGTATGTACCAATTGATGCTACTGTATCTACCCATGTAAAAGAAAGAGCATTTTGCTGAGTAAATGATAGTGTTAGAACGGCTGCAGCTCCTTGCTGTAAATTCTGTGAAAACAAAAGCTGAGAATTTCTATATACTCTAAGTGTTACCCCGTATTGATAGCTAGTTAATCCAAGAGGAATGTTTGCTTCAATTGTAGCAAACCCATCTATTTTCATCTTCTGATTGTTTTTTTTCGTCTCAGCATTTACTGTTAAAATGCTCGTTTCAGAACCGTAAGTCAACGACTGCACGCTTTGAGACTGCGATGAAAATATATTCAGCTGGCTTTGAATTACGTCTCCCATTACTTTCCCTCCTCTTAGTTATATGAAATATATGGTAATAAAGTATATACTTACCTTTTGGTTTACATGACTAAGAGTTCAAAGACCTCCGTCAACCAGCTTGCTAAAACTATTTCTTAATTCACAAAAGCTGGCTACTGTAATGTTCCATTTTCTGCATCGATATCTACTTAAGATTATGTTACAATCACGGTAAAGTAATTTATGATTGATAGAATAAAAGCTAGAGCTTGAAAAATTCGAGGTGGATTATGCAAGGTAAAGTTGTATATAAAGAAGGATTTTCAGTGATAGGCATAGCAAAAAACGGAGAGTATCAAAAAGAGAATCTTTTGAAGCAAATACTTAAAGAAAAAGAAATGATTAGCTCTTCAAAAGAACCTTATATGGTTACAGGCATTTGCATGGCTCCGAAAAAAGAAAATTATTTTTATATTGCAGGGACAGAAGTGGCTGATACGGCTTGTATTCCAAACGGTATGAGCGTTCATACGTTTCCTTCGTTTACATACCTGCAGTTTAAACACAGAGGTCCCATTACATCGCTTGGGTCGACGTATAACAGCATCTGGAATGAATGGCTGCCGAACTCTTCTTACAGCATGATTGAAGGTCCTGCTCTTGAAATTGTAAATACAGCTATACACGGCAATTTATATAGTGATACATATGAAATGGATATTTATATTCCCATAAAGCTTGGACATTAAAAAAGGTGAACTTACGTTCACCTTTTTCCTATTTTTGCAGCTGTTTATATAAATGATAAAGAGTAAAAACGCACTCTGGATGCCGCTCTTTATGGTTAAAAAAGCCATGGGGAAACATGAGTGAAAGATTCCCTTTTTCAATTCCGGTTACATACTTGTTTTCCATAAGCGGATATTCTTTCACAACCCAGCGCGCTTCATCAATCGTAGACGTAACCACTTCACCAAAGTATACGCCCATACACTCTTCGAATTCTTCTTTTGTCATCGAAAAATAGTCAAAACAATTGCTGTCTTCTAGATCATAGTAAAGAAGCTCTAATATTTTCAAACTTTCATCTGTAAAATCAACGGTGAATTCAGCTACCGCTTTGCTTATTTCATGAATATGATTCATGCACTGTTCGCGCACTTGATGATAGTAATAGCTAGCTTCAAACTGATGTTCACACGTCACTAGCGATTCTCCGTATGATGTTGTTAGATCATGATGCTTGCTCATGCTGACACCTCCACGCTAAGCTTATGGAGCAAGTATAACATTAACCAAGCTACTATTGAGCATCTTCCATTAACAACCTATCCGCGGCAATATTAGGTTCACTTTTTACTCATTATTCTGCCGTACACAAATCCTCCGCTAACAAGAAGAATACCGCTAATTAATACGCTGCTTAAAAAGATTTGCGAGTGCATCAAGTGATTATACATCATCCACACGCTCATTTCGTCATCTCCTTTTGGCCTTTTTTAACTAGTATCCCCGATTTTCTTGCCGCACATGCCGGCATTTTCATCATTTTTTCATCAAGCCTCTATATAGTTAAAGCCGTGAAGCCAATTATCTTTTTTCATCGTTTTACTCTTTAAAAAGCCTGCTTATGACTCTAAAGCAGGCTTTTTTTTATAGAGTGAAATAAGTAATTAAGCCGTCTATCCCCACTAATTGTGCATAGTAAGGTATAATTAAAGATAGTTTCACTTTTCTAAAGTGAGAAATACATAGGAGACATCAAAGGAGACATGCAAATGACAGAACTCGAAAAAGCGAAAATTCAGCACCGAAAGCTGTCCAAGGGACAGGTATTTGGTAGGGCTATCGCCATTGCGATCGGTGCCCTGCTCATGGCCACAGGACTTGAAATCTTCCTTGTTCCAAACCACGTTGTGGACGGAGGAATTACCGGTATTTCCATCATGCTTTCGCATATTACCGGCGTAAATCTAGGAATCTTTCTTTTTGTACTAAATCTTCCGTTTGTATTTATCGGGTACAAGCAAATGGGAAAAACATTTGCCCTTTCCACTATTTTTGGCATACTGGTTGTATCCATCTTAACTTCTATGTTTCATGATGTCCCCGCGTTTACCGCAGACGTTCTCCTTGCTACCGTTTTTGGAGGGATTATTCTCGGAATTGGAATTGGACTCGTAATTCGCTACGGCGGAGCGCTTGACGGTACGGAGATACTTGCTATTTTAATCAGTAAAAAAATTCCGTTTTCTGTAGGAGAAATTGTAATGTTTTTCAACTTCTTCATTTTAGGAGCAGCGGGATTTGTGTTCACCTGGGACCGCGCCATGTATTCTATCCTTGCGTACATCATTGCGGCTAAAGCCATTGATACAGTTGTAGAAGGATTGGAAGAATCAAAATCAGCTTGGATTATTAGTGATCATTCTGATGACATCGGCGATGCGATTAATGCGCGTCTAGGTAGAGGCGTTACCTATTTGCACGGTGAAGGTGCTTATACGGGCGATGATAAAAAAGTGATTTTCTGCATCATTACGCGCCTTGAAGAATCAAAGCTAAAAACCATTGTTGAAGATTTTGACCCTACTGCCTTTTTAGCCGTTGCAGATATTACCGAAGTCCGCGGCGGACGCTTTAAAAAACGAAACATTCACTAAAAAAAACGCGCAGAAAGCATGATGCTTTCTGCGCGTTTTTATGTAAAAGAGACTTTTTGAACCCGCTTAAACCATTCATAACAAAGAAGTACAATTAAACATAAGTCGATTAAATCGCCTCCGTAATACATCAGCATAGCCCCTTGCTGCGCCTCTTCTGCCGAGACGTGCATAGGCGGGTGAGCGTACACATATTTTGATAAAATACCGTGGGCGGCAAGAGCAAGAACCAATACGAACGCTCGGTACGTAAAAGTTTTTTGATGCGGCGAAGGATCAATTGAAATCATCGATACGGTGAATAAATAGCCGGCTAAAAATACGTGAATATGTACAGCGACATGCACGAAAAAAGAGTGATGCATCATGCCATACAGACTTGTTGTATAAAGAATCCAAAGTCCTCCTACGTTAAGAACAGAAGCTGTCACCGGACTGCTGATGAACCGAACAAACCGTCCTTTTAAAAGTTTTGACACCTTTCTGGCTGCATGAACCGGAAGCGTGCGAAGCAGCAGTGTAAAAGGTGCTCCTAACGCCATTAAAAGCGGAGCTAACATACCTAAAAGCAAATGCCCCGTCATATGCGCGGTAAAGTCCATATGAGCACGAGCTGCGAGCGGTCCTGCTACAGAAGATATGGCGCATAAAATACCAAGTGTCCAGCTGGACGTCCTATATAATGACCATTTTCTATACGTTGCATTTGAAGACGTTACAGCCCACACGTATAAAAAAAAGGCAGCGACAAAAGGCAGGGCTAATAAAAGCTGAGATATTACTTTATATTTAATCATGATGTGCACCTTGTTTACGTGTAAACCATGTTAACATGATGCCAATAAGCAGCATCAAACATGCAAGTACATTCCACGTAATGTCGTAAGGTGCAATCTTCACTCCGTACCGAATTTGGTGAAGGCCCATAAGCTTATGTTGCACGGTCCCGTCATAAAGCTGAAACGCCCCGGCTCCAAGCAATACTCCTCCTATCCACCTTTTCACCCACCAGCCGCCCCGGCGCCTTAGATCTGCCACCATAAAAAGTGATGCAATTGTAGCGAACCAGCTGAATGCATGAAACAAACCGTCTGACACTAAACCAGCGGCCGTTGTGGACTTATCATAAAAATGATGCCAATGAAGCAGCTGATGAAACACTGCTTCATCAATAAAAGCAACTAACCCTACGCCAAACAAAAAGCCTGACCAGCTATTTCGAGCGCGGTGAACCACGCGCTGATTTGCAGTTGCTTCGTGCTTCTTTTCCATATATATCCCTCCCTGCCAGTTCTTTAAGTTTATATCGATTCTAATGAACGTATACCCTATTAAAGAGAAATGAATCTATAATATGGAAAAATAGGAGCTATATCCTAATCTCGTTTTCACTATCTTTTCACCATAAAGGTATAGGATAGTATTTGCGAAGCCAATTAGCATATTTTTTCATAGTTTTACTCCCTTTCTAATGACCTGTTTCCCCAAAGCAGGTCTTTTTTATATCCCGCTTCTCTTTTCACCATTTTTTCACCATAAAGGTATAGGATAGTACTTGCGAAGCCAATTAGCATATTTTTTTCATAGTTTTACTCCTTTTGAAGACCTGCTTCCCCAGAGCAGGTCTTTTTTTATATCCAGTTTCTTTTTTCATCATTTTTTCACCATAAAGGTATAAGATAGTACTTGCGAAGCCAATTAGCATATTTTTTCATAGTTTTACTCCCTTTCTAATGACCTGTTTCCCCAAAACAGGTCTTTTTTTATTTTTTCTAAAAGCTTCCATCTTTTCACCGTTTTTTCACTTTTCTTTTATATACTGTTCTTGTCAAAACAATTTCATCATTTTTCATAAATGACCCCTATTTATTCCCCGCTTTTTGTGAGCGGGGCTTTTTTTATAAGAAAAGCATATTTTTTAAAAAAGCTTTTCTCTTTTCACCGTTTTTTCACTTTTCTTTTATATACTGTTCTTGTCAAAACAATTTCATCATTTTTCATAGATGTACCCTATTTGCACCCGCTTCTTGTAAGCGGGACTTTTTTTGTTTTCAGATAAAAAAAGCTTAACCCGGAGGTTAAGCTTTTTTCATCTGCTTGCGAAGAACAAGCATCATAATCGTAATAATGGTAAACGCAATAAACGCTAAAAAAGGAATGGTGATAAATCCAAGCCAGTTAATATATTGACCTGAGCAAGGAACACCGCTTGTACACGTTTCAAATGCTTTAAGAGCCGGTATCTTCTGCAGGCAATAATGATAGCCTGAAAGCGCCATACCAATCACCGAAAACGGCAGGACGTATTTGTAGATGAACGTATCATTCCGATACACGGCTACACCTAACACAATCGCGAGCGGATACATTAAAATTCGCTGATACCAGCAAAGTTCACACGGGATAAAGTGAAGAACTTCACTAAACGTTAAGCTTCCAAGCATCGCGATAAGCGCTGTAATCCACCCGAAAACTAAAGACTTGTTCATTATTTGTTCTCCTTAGCCGCATCTTTGACCATTTGATCAAAGTCATCGATTGTTTTTCCTTCGAATTTTTTGCCGCCTACATAAATGGTTGGTGTACCTGTAATGCCTAAGTCATTGGCTGTCTTCATATCTTGATCAAACGCATCTTTTCCTTTTTCATCTTTAAATGCACTCGCTACTTTTTTTGCATCGGCATCGCTAGATACTTCTTTCAGCGTATCTTCCAAGTAAGATTCCGTTAAGACATCTTTCTTTTCGTCCGCTGCGTTTTGCTTTTTATAAAGAAGTTCATGGAATTTCCAAAATGTATCGTTTCCAAGCTCTTTGTATACCGTCTCGGCAAACTCTGCTGCACGAGAAGAGTCGTTGTTGATAAACGCATAGTTCATAAAGTAGAATTTGACTTTACCTGTATCTACATAATCTTTTTGAATCAGCGGGAAAAAGGATTCCGTGAAGTTTTTACAAGCCGGGCATTTGTAGTCTCCAAACTCTACCACTTCTACCGGAGCTGACTCTTTTCCAAGATACGGCTGATTATCATATGTAAGAGCGGCCTTTTCATCTCCTCCGCCCTTTGACATATTAGAAAGGACGATTAACCCTAAAATACAGACCGCAATAATTCCAATCACCCAAAAAATCCACTTGCTCGAGGACGTTTGCTGATTGGGCGTTACTTTTTTCTTTTTCTTTGCTTTTGACACAATCTCATCTCCTTCTTTTCTTTCTCTCTCTTAAAAACTTACAAAGCTGTTAGAGCTGTAAAAATTAGCGCACACAAAATAAAAAACACGTATAGCGACGTCAGCGTTAAAACAACAGGAGGCTGCATCGGCATTTTGGTTTCCGGATTTAAAATATATTGAATGCGATAATTAACCGACGTATCAGCAAATGATACGTGCGCACACGAAAGACTACCCTGTCCCGTTTTTACCATTTTTAAAAGCGCGCTGCCGATGTGAGCAGGCGTGCCATTTTTCACAATGGCATCTTGATCAGCCAGCACTTCACGCATGACCTTGAAGCGTTTATGGCTCCATTTAATAAACGGAATATACCATAGTGCAGAAGCAAGCGTGCTTAGTAAAAATGTTTTGAGCGGATCTTTGTTTGCAACGTGCGACTGCTCATGGTAAATAACAGCTTCTAGTTCATTTTCATCAAGCACAGACAGCAATCCTGTAGACAGGACGATATGCGGTGTAAACAACCCCATTGTTAATGCAATGGGCTGATCTGTTGTTAAAACTGTTAAACCTTTTCCATACGCTTTTTGCAGGTTAGTCGTTGTTGTTTCATCTCGCAGCTTCGTAATCATTTTACGGACTTTCCGCATTTGAATCACTTGCTTTACAGCTTTAATGAACAGCACGAACATCGTATGAAAAACAACCGCATTCAGCATGTATTCAATAAAAAACAAGCCGAAAAAGTGGGCTACTTTATTACAAAGTAAAATTAAGTTGAACGATAAATTCCATCCAAACAGCAAATGCAGCACATACATGCCCATCTGCATAAGCAACGTCACGGCAATAAAAAAGCACAGGTTAAAAATAAGCTTAGAACGCTTTAGTATTCCTTGATTCATTGATTATTCATCCTTTTTTAACTGTTTGACTTTTGATTCGAGCATGCTTAGCAGTGAATCATCCACTTCTTCTAGCGCATCAAGCATATGAGTAACAGCAAGCGAGCCAAATTCATCGATTAATTCGTGCGTTAACTCTTTCGACTGAGCATCGATAAATTCCTCTTTAGAAAGAATTGGCTGATACATTGATGTACGTCCTTTTAGACGCTTTTGCAACACGCCTTTTTCCACCAATCGATTCATAACGGTCATAACGGTGTTGAAGTTAACTGCTTTTTCTTTCTCAAGCACGTGCTGCACGTCTTTAATGGACATTTCACTTCCGTTCCATAAAGCCGTCATAATTTTCGCTTCAAGCGGGCCAAAAAAGCGATTAAGGCCGGTTTCATTAAATTTAAATTTTTCAATTTTCATATTTGACACCTCACACTACCAATTGTAGTGTGAGGTGTCAAATCCGTCAACTTTTCCATGACAACCGCCTTACAATTGTCATAATCACTTTTTTACTTCATCGGTTAAATGCTGAATGGACAGCACAACTGTATCGAGCTTGGCTTCGATTCGGTGAAGTAAATAAAGCGTCACCACCACTGGAAAACCAACGTCTGAGACAAGCGTAAACCATTCTGTCATCTTCCTCTCTCCTTTTAAAAAAGCCCTTCGCACCGAAGTGGAAGGACTTTCATTTTTAAATCGTAAATTCCGTTACATTTCGCTCGACGATTTGAGCGCCTTTTTTAGCAACGAGCGCTCCGCCGCTTGAAGTAAAAACATCGCTTGCGATCAGCGCGTTCATTGCTGCTGTGATGGCTGCTGCGTCTAACGTATCTTTTGGTGATTCAATCGATAGGCTTACTGCTTTTTGTGACTCATTCAAAAACTGCATCGTTAAAGTTTTCATACTCTACCTCTTTTCTTATTTTAAAAGTGAAAACGTGACAACTTCGTTGATTTCAACAAGCGGCAGCGACTGCAGGCTGGCGATGGTTTCGCTTGCTGTAATGAGTGCATCTGCAGAACTTCCGGGCTGAATGTTCATATAGGATTTTGTCTTTAAATCGGGTTTTCCATCCTCTTTTATTCCTTGTTCTAATACTAAGCGAAGCTGGCTTGAATGCTGAATTTTTTCTGCCATCTTTTATTCCCCCTTTCACTTTATATATAGAAATGGAAATAGGAAAGAGGGATGATGGAAACATAAAAATTTTTGGTTTATAATGGGAGATAGTCTGAGTTAGAAAGAGGCTTTGGTAATGAGAAAGTGGAGCTTTTTATTTTTTGTTCTAGCATTCATGCATCCAGCTTCAGCACTTGCTGATGACGGTGCAGATGAAAAAAAGCTTGGTCCGTTTTACTACACGGTTTCTCATGATTATAGTCGAGAAAAATGGGATGTAGGGGTGTTAAATCAGCAAGACAAAACGAACATTCCTGAGACTGATTTGAACGATGAAACGCTAAAACTGTTTCAAAGCACGGTTGATGATTTAGCAGAGCTCGCGATTCGATTTGCTGCTATGAGCGTACTGCTTGTATGTTCACTCGTTGTTTTTACGTACTTTCGCATTCAAAAAAAACGCCCTTTTCTCCGCTTGTTTTTTATTTTTTCAAGCGTTGGCTTTCTATTTTGCGTCTATACATCATTGGAGTTATTTAAAAAAACTGAACAAGCAAAATCTTTATTTTACTTACTATGACTTGAAACCAAAAAAAACCAGCCGATTGGCTGGTTTTTTCATGCATTTCTTACGGTTATGTAGTTCTGTTCATACGTCATTTCTTCCGTTTGCTTTTGCTGCTCCAAATGATAATAAGCAGCGCATACTCCTCCTAGACCAGCAAGTGCTAGGACAATTAGAAGTATGGATGTCGCTTTTTTCATTACTTTTTCTCCCCTTATGTTTAACCCTACCTAGCAACGGCAGCTGTAAAAAAGAGTCCCCTTTCTCTTCTTTACTTGCTCATTACTTACGAAAGATATTATCATACTTTTTTTCATTTTTGTCATTTTTTTAGCTATTGTCAAAAAATTGTATATTTTATACTCGGTTTAACGAATGTTTAAGAAAGTCCATGGACTGGTTTTTTGAAAGGCCAAACGCCGTTACGATATAATCAACGTAGGCAAGAAGCTCGACGTTTCCCCCTAGTTTTGTTGTTTTAAATGATTGATTAAACCGATACTGCTTTTTATCTGAAAAGACGAGCCCTTCTTCTTCTAGAAATGTTTGAAACTGCTGATGCGGAAAGTAAAGCACATCATTTCGAACGTTCTCTAAATCAATTACAATAATCATGTCTTCGAGCTCAGTTTTTAATTCCATCATACAATCGATGTATCCGCCGATGCAGCTGATTAAAGATGTAAGAAAAAAGGGTCCGTTTATATATTGAAACTGCTCAAAAATCGTCTCATCAATGTAGCTTGAAATGCTGGATTTCAGCACGTCATGAATTTGTTTTGGTTCTTCCATATACGGAATAGGAATGTGAAACTTAGCTGATCCGTTATAAAACTGCTCCCACGCAATTGTTTTATCATATGCATCAATTACGTCTGTGCTTCGAAAAATGATGGATTCCGCTGAATAAGAAGCTTTGACAAACGGTGTATGCAGCATCACCGTACTCTCATCGTCCAAACGATAGTGTTTTGGTTCGCTAGACTTGCTTAAAATATATTGCTTTAACCGTTCTTCTTCCATTTGTTCGATTAAATGCAAATCATATAGTGGCAGCACGTACATATTACACATCCCGTAATGAATATAGCTTTTCCCGTGCATCGGCCACTTTCTGTTATAGATAGACAGTTCTTTTGTGCAAAATTCCTCTATTCGCTGCGTTTGATCCTCCGATTTTTGATAAAGACGATCTAAATGATAGCGATCATCGATTTCCGTAACCGGAGATGTGCCGCTTCCAATTCTTCTGTAAATTTTCCCGTAAGACATGTACGGAGGGTTCGGACCTTCGGGAATCCAAATAACAAAAACACCTTGCCCGGGGTGATCTTCAGGTGATAAAAAGCGCGTAACGATACGAGGAATGGGATTGGTGACATCTTTCAGCATATTATTAATAAACAGCTCATATTCCTTGCGCTCGAGCAGGTTAATGGAATGGTCGTCTTCATCTACGCCAAAAATAAGCCACCCTCCTTTTTCATTGGCAAACGAAGCGATGATATTTGGGATTTTCCGTTTGACCGTTGAGCTTACTTCGCGCTTGAACTCAAGCTGATAGCCTTCTTCTAAATGTTTTTCCATCATGCGCTGCACATCTGAAAACTCAATTTCTCCAATTGTTTTTTTCTTTCCGTCTTCGCTTATAAATGGTGAATAAAACGATTCTTCGTTCACTTGTCTTCCCCTCCTCACCACTTCTATTTAACTTATCCATATGATGAGAAGTAAAAAGACAGTCATACTTCTTTGATTTTTTTCAAAAAACAAAGTTTTTACCGAATTCATCCTGTTTTATATTATGATAGAAAAAGAGGTGAATAACATGATTGAAGCAATATTTTTAGACCGAGACGGAACGATTGGAGGTAGTAATGACATTCAATATCCAGGTGATTTTCAGCTGTTCCCCCAAGCAAAGCAAGCGATTAAAGACATAAAGAAACAAAACATTCCGCTGTTTTCCTTTACGAATCAGCCCGATGTTGCAAAAGGAAAGGTAAATAAATCACAGTTTATCTCTGAACTTTTAGCTTTTGGATTTGATGATGTTTACCTTTGTCCTCATGAAGATTCAGACGCCTGTTCGTGCCGCAAACCAAACCCCGGCATGCTGTTAAAAGCAGCGGAGGAGCACAGCTTAAATTTGGCTAACTGCATCGTGATTGGCGACCGGTGGAAAGACCTAGTAGCGGCCAGTGCAGCAGGCGCTCACTGCATTTTAGTGTTAACAGGAGCCGGGCATGACACGTTACATAAACGAGGAAAATGGGCTGATGTACAACCAGCCTTTATTGCAGCCAATATACAGGAAGCTGTTCAATTTATCTTTACATCACTGAGTTCACAGCCGATACTATCGCATTCACATACTCGTTGAACAGCTGCTCATCCTGTAATAATTGTTCATACTGCGGAGTGGTGATTTCAAGCTGCAGTCCTTTATGCCGCTGATTGTCGTTGGCGATATTTCGAGGTGAAACGCCTTTTAAATGTACGGGCGTTTCACTGATCGGAAAATTCGAAAGTGCTTGACGCACCGCTTTTTCTAACTTTTCGTCTCTTCCTCCAATATAAGTTGTGCAGACATCGCTATAGGCACCGTGAAGAGAAATGGTGACCTCTGATTTTTTCACAAGATGACGGGCCATTTCTTCATCGTAGTTTGCAGACGTAACATGTAATTCAAACGGATTTTCTGTTTTCAGCGTTTTAAATACGTACACCGTTGCGTTCAGCTTTTCTGCTATTTTTTCCGCTACTTCTCCTGTCCCAATTTCCATCGTTCCTCCGTGAATCGCAAGCACGACAATTTCTCTCCGGCGAATGACACACTCTATTTCGTAATCAATTCCCGCTCGTTCACACTGAGATAATTCTTGAAAACTTTGATACACATCCCTCATCTGTTTCTTCACACCTTTCTTTTATCTTTCATATACCCAGGCTTTAATTTTCCTTTTTCTTCATATAGTAAAAGTAGTAAAGGGATTAACCCTTTGTTTACGCGTTCATTTTTGTTTTTATACTTTATATTTTAGTGTGCACAAAAATTTTTTTTGAAATTCGAAATAAAAGTATTGCCAAACAAACCGTCCAGACGGTAAAGTATTCTAGGGAAAATCAAAAAGGAGGAAATTCATGTGTCTACATATGATGATATATTGCTTGCGGCCACTCAGGTTGTACAGCGTGACGGCGTTGGAAATTTAACGCTCGAAAAAGTAGCAAAAGAAGCCGGTGTTAGTAAAGGCGGCTTGTTGTACCACTTCTCATCAAAAGATGAATTGATTCAGCAAATGCTGTACTCAGTCACAAAGCAATATGATGACGGGCTACACGTGCAAATTGAACATGATGATGCTCCTGGCAAATGGAGCCGGGCTTATCTCGCTGAGACGCTTCATGACCTTCAGCGTGAACAAGCGATGAGCGCAGGGTTGCTTGCAGGTATTGCAACGAATCCTGAACTTCTGCAGCACCTTCAAACACACTATGAAAAGTGGCAGCAGCATATTGAACAAGACGGCATTGACCCTGTCCTTGCTACCATCGTGCGCTTAGCAGCCGATGGATTATGGTTCAGCCAAATGTTTGGGCTCGCACCCGTGGATCCAGACATGCAAAAACAGATTCAACAACAACTTCGGAAATTAACAGAGGAGGGTTTTCGATGAAAGCCTATTTATTTTTAGCAATTGCAATTAGTTCAGAATTATTTGGTACATCTATGTTAAAAGCATCAAACGGATTTACAAAATTTTGGCCTAGTCTTGGTGTTTTATTAGGATTTGGTCTTGCTTTCTATGCGCTTTCCACATCACTTCAGCACATTCCACTCAGCGTTGCATACGCCATTTGGTCTGGTGTAGGAACTGCTGTGACAGCTGTAATTGGCGTAGTCATTTGGAAAGAAAGCGGCAGTCTTACGATGGTATTTGGCATCGTATTAATCATTGCAGGAGTCATTCTTTTAAATTTAAAATCAGTGGCTCATTAAAAAAAGAGCCAGTAAATACTGACTCTTAAGCAAAGGAGGAAAATCGACTGTCTACTTATGAAAGTAGTATGTATCGTTTTCCTTTTTTTATACTCTTTTATAGATTAAACGGATCTAGGAATTTAACAGATGGATATTTGTCCTGGAACAAACGCCATACAAAATCGTTTTCAAACATAAGAACAGCATGCTTATCACGATCTTCTACTAGCATCACGCGAGAATCTAGCATGCGATCTTCAATTGTTGCTTTGTCTACCCATTTTGCAATGTTGTGAGACATGCGTGTGAATTCAAGATCGACATTGTACTCACCTTTCATACGATGTTCAAATACTTGGAACTGAAGTTCACCGACTGCTCCTAAAATATAATCTCCAAAGAACGGCGTACGGTAAAGCTGTACCGCCCCTTCTTGTACAAGCTGATTAATCCCTTTTTCAAAGTGCTTGGATTTCATTGCGTTTTTCGCACGAACTTTTACAAACAGTTCAGGCGGGAACTTTGGAAGAGCATCAAATTCGAATACTTTTCCTTCTCCTACAATTGTGTCCCCGATTTGATACGTGCCTGAATCATATAAACCAATGATATCTCCAGGATACGCTGTGTCTACTGTTTCACGGCTTGACGCCAGGAACTGATGAGACTGCGCTAGCTTCATTTTACGGTTTGTTCTTGCTAACGTCACGTTCATTCCACGCTCGAATTTCCCTGAACATACGCGTACGAACGCAATGCGGTCGCGGTGAGCTGGGTTCATGTTCGCTTGAATTTTAAAGATGAAACCTGAGAAGTTTTCATCCGTAGGCTGAACGGTGCCATTCGTTGATTCACGAGGCTGCGGCGGTGATGTTAATTGTAAAAATGAATTAAAGAAAGACTGTACACCAAAGTTTGCAATCGCACTTCCGAAGAAAACAGGTGTTAATAGACCTTGCTTTACTTTTTCAATTGAAAAATCATTACCTGCTTCGTCTAATAGAGATAAATCATCCACTAAGCCTGGTAAATACATTTCATCGACGTGCTTTTTAATTTCATCGTCGATATTTTCACCGTCAAAGTCTGCAAAATATGACTCTTTGTTTCCTTGGTATACTTCAATTTGTTTTGAAAAACGGTCATACGTTCCTTGGAATCGTTTCCCCATGCCAATTGGCCACGTTACAGGGTATGATTCAATACCGAGTACATCTTCAATTTCTTCAAGCAGCTCAAGCGGCTCTTTTCCTTCACGGTCTAATTTATTGATAAATGTTAGGATGGGAATACCGCGCATACGACAAACTTTAAAAAGTTTAAGCGTTTGTGCTTCAATCCCTTTTGTTCCGTCAATAACCATGACCGCACTGTCTACAGCCGTTAAGGTACGATACGTATCCTCACTGAAGTCTTCGTGTCCTGGTGTATCCAAGATGTTAATAAAGTGATCTTTATACTCAAACTGCATAACACTTGATGTAACCGAAATTCCACGTTGTTTTTCGATTTCCATCCAGTCAGATGTAGCAAACTTGCCTGATTTTTTTCCTTTAACCGTTCCGGCTGAACGAATCATTCCACCCAGTAACAGCATTTTTTCTGTTAACGTTGTTTTCCCGGCATCCGGGTGAGAAATAATGGCGAATGTACGACGTGAATCGACCATCGTTTCTTGAAGTTGGTTGCTCATACGTTTTAAAATCCTTTCTGCTCTACAATTCCTATTTTCATCATTTCATTATACGCTTTTTTTATACTGCGTGACTAGTTTTTTTCATATTTGAATACTTCTGCAAAATCAAAGAAATCGTCAACAAGGTGTAAAAAGCGAACAAGAAAAGACCCCTTTTATAAAAGGGGCCTTCTCCCAGTTTAGTTTAACGAACGACCAGAGAAACGTTCTGCTGATCGGCTTAAACTTTATAAAAAAAATTACTTTTGAACGTTAGCAGCTTGTGGTCCACGGTTGCCTTCAACGATTTCAAATGTAACTTCTTGACCTTCTTCTAAAGTTTTGAAACCTTCGCCTTGGATAGCAGAGAAGTGTACGAATACATCGTCTTGTCCTTCTACTTCGATGAAACCGAAACCTTTTTCAGCGTTGAACCATTTTACTTTACCTTGTAACATATCTCTTTTCCTCCTTGTGTGACAATCCACACATTGTGTATTACTCTATTCCTGCTCTTACAATAAGTCAAGACGAACACTTCGAACTATCCTTACCGAACAAAAATAAGCACCTTTATTGTAACAAATCCTCCAAAAAATTTCAAAGGAATTTGCACATTCTTTTTGTTCGCTTCTATCCCTTACCTACAGCCTTTCTACCCCTTTTTAAGCAGCCGAATGTGAACGAATTATCCGCACTTCTTCTTGATTTTTCTTCTTGTATAACGATCCTTTAAATGGATAACGCTATAGAGATAAATACTCTTTCTATTTATGAGAAAGCAGGTGACATCACAAGCGATGGAAGACATTCTTTTGTCCCTTCTTAGAACCTTTGTTTCTTTTATTATCTTAAGCATTACAACTTTCCTGATTGGAAAACAAATTAACACGCATAATAATCATTTTACATTTGCAATGTCCATCATTATTGGATCGTTCATCGCAAATATGGGATTTGATTTAAAATTAAAATTTCTGCCGATGTTCGCTTCTTTTGCTTTTCTTGTGGCCATTCATTTTCTTTTAGCATCAACAGCTCTAAAAAGCAGGCGCTTACGAAAATGGATTACAGGCCGCCCGACGGTTATTATGGAAAAAGGAAAGCTTCTTGAAGCAAATATGAAAAAAGTCAAATATTCCATTGACGACTTGAATCAGCATTTACGAGAACTAGGAACGTTCAACATTGCTGAAGTAGAATTTGCTGTTTTAGAAGTAAGCGGAAAACTGTCGGTATTAAAGAAAACTGCTTATCAAAACATTGCCAAACAGGACGTTTTGTCTAAGCCGTTTAAAGAAATGAATTTACCGGTAGAACTCATCATGGACGGAGAAATTATTCATAAAAATTTAACATCTCAATATACCGAACAATGGATCAACCTTAAGCTTTCAAATCGTCAGCTTCAGTTGAACCAAGTGCTGTATGCAGTTGTGTCAACAAACGGCATGCTCTATGTAGATGAGTATAAAGATCAGCTGTCCGCTCCTACAGACAGAGAATAAGGTTGAGACATAACTAAACGAGTTTGATTCTTCATAAAGAATCAAACTCGTTCGGATAAAATACGTTTGTCCCAGTTTTACTGTGCCATTTCTTCAACTGTTCCTTCTTTTAAGCCATAATAGTTCCGCTCAAATCGCTTTATTTCTTGATCATAGCGGCGTACTTTTGCATCGGCTAGCTGGCGGCTTTGTTTTGTTTCTTCAAGCAGCTCGACCTGCTGATTAATTTGAAAAATAGTCGTCGTCAGCTCGTCTTGATAATCATAAATTTCATTTTGAATATCCACGCATACGGGCAAGCGATTTGCTAAAATAAAGTCCGTCATTTGCATAAGCACTTTTTTACGCTCTACTTCTTTCACTTTGCTTTTGACAGCTCGTTCTGCAGAACGGAACGTCAGCCTTACTTTAGAGAAGAAGTCACCTTTAATCGAAAGCTTGCGCTGCAGTTCTTCTACATCCTGTTTTAATGATTCATGCTCTTCAATCATTTTTTGAAGCACAAGCCCTCCGTTTAACGATGTGAGCTCCATTTCATCAAGCTGATGGCGAATGGCTGTTTTGAGCGTTTCAATTTGTTTCACCGTCTTTTTCTCCGTAGCGCGGAGCTGCTTAACATACTGCTCTGTTTTATAAATAAAGTTGTCTAACCGTTCACGATCAAACAGTGACTGCTCTTTCTTTTTTACATAATCTTGATACGTTGTGTGTACAGATGACCACTTGATCAATAGAGACTGATAATTCAACAGCTCATCCTGATGCTCAAGCTTGTACGTCCACATCAGCTGAACAACTACTAATAACAGCGGTAAAAACGTTCCAGCTTCTTTGCGTTTTGCAATAATTTCATGACTTTCAAAGCTCGCCATTAAAAAAAGCGGCGCATTCATACTAAATAGCAGTGCTGGCGGGTAATTAACGGGAATAAAGATACTCATTACGGTTGCCATAAGGCCTGAAATAGCAGGGTATGCGTGCGGAGGAAGCTGTTTGTATAGCTCGATTGTCCCTTTTTTTTGCAGCAGTTTCACAAGCGCTGCCTGCTGATATTCTCCTAATACATCAATCATTCTTTCCTGATACATGGGAGGAAGCTGCTCAATCCAATTCATCAGCTGCTGCTGAAACACAGCTTGCTGACGATTTGTAGCAATCATGTATTGCGAATCAATTAGATGAAAGAACAGTCGGATTTGATGGCGCATTACGTCTTCTAGCGTATGACAGCGTGCAATTGAAAACAGCTCATTGTATTTAGATACAAGCAAATTTCCAATGTTATCGCTTAACTCGTACAGCTCGCCGTTTGTTGTAGCATGAGAAACGGGAAGTTCAAAAAACTTCGCCATTTCAAGCAAAATATGCAGATGCATGTCTACTTCAGGCTGTTTTTCAAGCAATTTCATTTCTTCTACCAATGATGCTTGAAAATCCGTATGCTCCGTTTGCTGATACTGTGCTGACATTTCCGTATAAATGCGGTGGTCACATAACACATAAGCAGCTCTTAGGATATCGCCTTTAGACGTAAGCAACCCATACAATAACTGTTGTCCGTTCATCTTCACACCGTCCTTCATTAAATTTTCTTACTATAGCTTTCTATCATTTTATACTTTTTCTATAAATTCGATGCAATAGTTCAAATTTCCTGTTATCTTTCTTCTTGCTTTCTTAATACGAAGAGTGCCGTCCAACATGACATCAGTGCAGGCGGGATCATCCAAGTCATATATCGCCACTCACCGGTCACAAGCGCCATAATGAGAAAGATGAGCGGAAAACCTATTAGTACTATGATAACACGTGCTCGGCTTACCGATTTTTTCATCGTGCATCGCCCCTTCTGTTCGTCCCTTATTCTTATAATACCCTTTCGCTTCTCTAGCATTAAACACCTTTATAAACCGTTCGTACATTTCTTTGTTTTCTAGACAGTCTATGACATAAGTTTTAAAAAAGAACAGAGGATACCTCTTACTTTGGTGAATCTCGTAAGTAGCTTTTATGTTTTGACAAGCTAAATCGAGAAAAATGTGTTATGGTAAAAGAAAATTTCGTTTTTACTACCTACATTGAAACGAAAGGGTTGATCGTATGAACATTTTTTTGATTGGCGCAAGCGGCAGGACCGGACAGGAAGTAATCAAGCAAGCGATTAAAAACGGACATTATGTAAAAGCTTTTGTGCGAAATCCATCTAAGCTTAAGGTAACGCATGCGAACGTACACATCATACAAGGCGACGTGCTTGATTATTATGAAGTGTGTCAGGCTATGCGAGGGTGTGATGCAGTCATTTCTTGTCTGGGAACCGAAAATCTAGGGCATTCTACCCTTTTAGTAGAAACGACAAATCTGCTGATTCAATGTATGAACGAAAACGGAATTCAGCGTATCGCCTACACGGCTTCAGCCGGAATCGACGGAGAAATTCCAGGCATGACGGGCTGGCTTGCTCAGCGTATTTTAAAAAATGTGCTTCGCGACCATCACGAAGCCGTGAAGCTCTTGAAGGTAAGCGGACTCGACTGGACCGTTGCTCGGCCAATGGGTCTAACGAGCGGTCCGTTAACCACGTATTATCGTATAGGAGAAGCTAGCATACCAGAAAACGGACGCAACATCAGCCGTTCTGATGTCGCTCATTTTCTCCTTCAAGCCGTAGAAAACAACAGGCACATAAAAAAATCACTAAGTCTTTCGTATTAAGTGTTCTAAAGGAGTGTTGATAGTGAACCTATCAAAAATTTTTCTAAAAATAAGTCTTGTACTTTTAATGGCATGCGTCTTTATTGAAGGTAATTTCCAAGTGGCGCTTGGCATCTTTGCTGCTGTTTGCATGCTTGTCATCATTTTTGCCAAGCCTCTTTCAAAATCGCTGCTTCCTGCTAATAAAAAAACAGGAAAAAAAGACCGCGAAACATTAATGATGGTCATTGGTGTCATCATTTTTATTTCAGGAAGCTTTTTTATTGCGTAGTAGCATTATAAACATCCACATTTTTAATCATATAAAGGGCTGTGCTGTAAGTCGAATATTCGCCTTATGACGCAGCCTTTTTTAGCTTTCATGAGGTCTCTTTCAGCAATAGCTTCTGTACCATTCCATTATTTAAGCAAATTACCTGCCAAACCCTCTTATGCTTTTTTCATCAACTCACATAATATATGTAGAAGATATCGTAAGACAAGCGTCAAAAGAAAGAGGAGGAAGATAAATGAAATGCCCCCATTGCGCTTATTCTAATCCGGAAGGGGTAAAATTCTGCTTAAATTGCGGCCATGAAATCGTGGACCACGATGAAAACTACAGCATATTCTACTTGTTTGCCCATCGTGTTGATAAAATTCCAAGAAATGAACGTTCGGTTGAACCTAAATTTCGAAATATATTCTCTCGAGTCTTCCGACAGCACAGTGAAATGGAAGCTGAACGGCTTTTTATTGTAGGAACAGGGCTTACGACTCCTAAAATAGAAGAAGTTGTAAATACATGGCCAAAGCCTTGGCTTTTTGCAAGGGTCTTTCTTATTGCGCTTGTCGCATACTTAGGACTATATCTAGGCGTAAGCTTGTTCGAAAACATCAACTTTATACCCGGTCTTATTGTAGTCGGTGCTTTTGCAGTGCCATTTACTACGCTCATTTTCTTTTGGGAAATGAACGCTCCGCAGAATATTGCTATTTACAAAATTGTTTATGTCGTTTTTATTGGCGGAATCCTCTCACTTTTATTAGCACTTGTGTTTTATGATATTCTTGGAAATAACACAAACGTGATCGTGATTGGAATATGTGAGGAACTGGCTAAAGTTATCGCTGTTATTTATTTTGTACGCAATCTTAAATATAGATATATCCTTAACGGACTTCTCTTAGGAGCTGCAATAGGAGCTGGTTTTGCTGCTTTTGAAACCGCTGGCTATGCTCTACGGGCACTTCTTTCCGGCAGCTTTCACATGCTTTATTCCACATTACTCTGGCGCAGTATTTTCGCTCCTGGGGGGCATGTGGCTTGGGCTGCCTTGACAGGAGCTGCCATATGCATCGTACAAGAAGATAAGAAATTTCAGTGGAACATGCTGGTAAAACTGAAATTTCTCGGTGTATTTTTGCTTGTCGTTTTTATGCACGCTCTTTGGGACTCACCTATACTAGGTGTTGTCCCAGCAGGACATACGATTTTGACGGTTGTCTTATGGATTTTAGTATTCAGTATGATCCGTATTGGTCTAAAAGAAATCGCGGATAAAAAGTTGGAGTTGACCTACTCTAAAGAAAATCCTACACCCTCTTAGGAGATGTTCAGCTTGCGTTAAGCTGCTCGTTTTAACTTTTTATTACCTTTATGTTTCATTTTGAAAATTGGTGTTACAAATTGTAAAAAACAGCATTCAAATTACCTGTACATGATATGATAACCTCAATAACATGAAAGGGTGACTTGGTGAATGAACCTCACTGAAATTAAGCATATGATAACAAATTTAGTAAATTATAAAGATAGTGACATTACTCATACTCTTGCTAATAGGTTTACACTGAGTTATTCAGAACAATTAAACAGTTTTCAAATCTGCGACATTGAGAACGATATCATTTATCGTTATGAAGAACTGGAAACAGCTGCGTTAGCTTTGTTTAATATGATCCATAATCTTCCTAAGACCATTAATAGACATATTAATTCGTTTGAGCAAGTTTAAAACAGACAAAAAAGTTCATTTATTAACTGACATGAGCTTTTTTGTCTGTGTCTATCTATTTTAGTTATTTATAACCTTTTTCAAAAGCAGAATATCCTTTTGAATGGCCCGTCTAATTTCTTCAACTTTACAACGTTTATATTCTTGTACTAAGCGATAGAGCTCTCTTTTAAATAAAAATTCATCTTGTTGACTACTCATAGCAGCATGCCCCTTATTAGCTTTCTATTACAAGCGATTAAAGAAAGTATTCCCTTTTCTTCTTGTAAAAAACAATTAAATTAACAAATAGATGTAGAACAAACATTTCATCCGGAGCTTATGCAAACGACGAGGTGTTCTTACCTTTAGAGGAATGACATCATTTAGCTGAGAAAATATAAAAAAACATTGACTACTAGCTCTCAGTCAATGTTTTTTTATTTACTTTAGCTCTAATTCATTAAAGCTAATTGGCATACTTTTATGCATTCATGTCTCCTGAACCTGGAGCGTGCTCATTTGGCATTTCAGATAAGTGAGGAACGGGAAAAGCTTCCGGTGGAGGCGTTACGCTCAAGTCTCCGCCATTTCTGCTTGGCGTCTGCCCTTGGAATATTTCTTCCATTCTGTGCAGATCTAACCTAAAATCAAATTGCGTGTTATGATAGCCCATCTCGACAAATTTTCTTCATTCAGGGTATTTATTAATATCATAATTTGGTACAGGGAAAAGCTTGCCCCAGTCCATGCACAAAAAAAGGAGCTGGTTAAAACCAGCTCCTTTTTCTCTATTATTTCTCTATCCCTGCTTTGATTTCTTTAATCATGCCTGCCATTGACTCAAGGCCTCCTCCAGATAAATACCAAAGACCTGGATCAAGATACACAACGTGATTGTTTTTCACTGCATTGACTTCTTTTACATACTCATTTTCAACAATTTGTTTAGCAGATGATTTTTCACCAATTGCTGCGCCGCGGTCAACCACGAATAAGTAGTCCGGGTTTTGCTTAACTAAATATTCATATGCAATGCTTTGACCGTGCTTAGCCGATGGATCTAGGCTGTCGTCTGCTGCTTTGATACCAAATACATCATGAATTAATCCGTATTTAGACCCTGGACCAAATGCTGTCATTTTGCTGTCATTTGCCATCATTACAAGCGCTTTTTTATCTAGTTTGTCCGCTTGTTTTTTCAAATCTGCAATTTGCTTATCAATTGCTGCTAGATCTTTTTTCGCTTGATCTTCTTTATCAAAAATTTGTCCTAGTACTTTTGTGTTTTCTTTAAATGACTTCATATAGTGCTGGTTGTCCGTATCGATATAGATCGTCGGCGCAATTTTTGAAAATTCATCAAATGAATCTGCTTGGCGGCCTTGAATAATAATTAAGTCTGGCTTTAGTTCTGCAATCTTTTCGAAATCAGGTTCTTTTAAGCCACCTACATTCGCATACTTATCATCTTGATACTTTGATAAATACTCAGGAATCGCTTGTTTTGGCAAGCCCGCTACTTCAACGCCTAGTTTATCTAGCGTATCAAGTGCACCCATGCTGAATACTACAACTTTTTTAGGATTTTTCTCAATTTTAATTCCGTCTTTATTGAACTGATCGGTTACCGTTACCGTTTCTTTTTGCTTACTTTCTCCACCTGTTGTTTCTTTTGCTCCTTGATTACCGCAAGCGGCCACAACAATCGCCGTTAAGACTGCTACAAACATTACTAACACTTTTTTCACTTTTGTCACCTCATGAATAAATTTTATGAAAAATAAACGCAAATACGCTGTCCGCCAACCGTTTCGATTGGAATATCCATATCGTATATATCCTTTAATACAGATGTTTGAATGATGGTTTCTGTTGGGCCTTCACGGATCACTTCACCGTTTTTAAGCGCCACGATGTAATCCGAATAGACAGACGCAAAATTAATATCGTGAATGACAATCACAATGGTTTTGCCTAAGTCTTCTACGAGACGTTTCAACAGCTTCATAATTTCAACAGAATGCTTCATATCTAAGTTATTGAGCGGTTCATCTAAGAAGATATACTCCGTGTCCTGTGCGATGACCATAGCGATAAAAGCTCGCTGACACTGTCCTCCGCTCAGTTCATCTAAGTATTTATCTTGAATACTTTCAAGCTTCATATAACTCAGCGCCTGATCAACCGCTTGTTCATCGCTTTTTGTTAACCGGCCTTTTGAATAAGGAAACCGGCCAAAATTTACGAGTTCACGTACGCTAAGTCTGATATTCAGCTGATTGGACTGTTTTAAAATGCTCATTTTTTTGGCTAAATCCGAGCTGTCAATATTCTCTATATTTTTTCCTTCTATTGATATTGATCCTGAGTCGGCTTTAATAAGACGGCTCATAATGGAAAGCAGCGTACTTTTCCCCGCTCCGTTTGGGCCGATAAATGATGTGATTTTCCCTTTTGGAATCACCACAGATGTTTTTTCTAAAACGGTTTTTTCTCCGTATTTTTTACTGACATTTGTTACTTCTACCATGATCTATTCTCCTTTAGCAGCAAATAAATAAAGTAAATTCCGCCGGCAAAGTCAATGATGACGCTCAGCGTGGTGCTGAAGGTGAACACTTTTTCAACAATAAATTCTCCTCCGACGAGGGCTATAACACTAAGCAGCAGTGATCCCATCATTAGATAGGTGTGCTTGTAAGTTTTGAACAGTTCTCTCGCAAGGTTCACAACAAGCAGTCCAAGAAAGGTAATCGGCCCAACTAAAGCTGTGGCCACTGAGACAAAAATGGCGATCACAATCAGCATTTTTTTGACAAGCCTGTCATAATCAATACCTAAATTTACCGCATGTTCTCTTCCTAACGACAGAACATCAAAAATGGAGGTAAAACGCCATACGTAAATGCCAAGCAGGATAAAAATAACCGCTGCTATGTATAGCAAATCAGTATTGACATTGTTAAAGCTTGCAAATGATTTATCTTGTACAATTTGAAATTCATTCGGATCAATCAGCATTTCCATAAATGAAGACATGCTTTTAAATAACGTGCCGAACACAATTCCAACCAGTAAAATAAAGAAAATATTCTTACCGGCTTTTTTGAACATCAGTATGTAAAGCAAGACCGAAAAGATAATCATCAGCGAAACGCAAAGAAGAAAGTTAAGATTTTTGTTCATGATGACAATATTCGTCGAGCCAAAGATGTACACAATAAACGTTTGCAGAAATAAATACAGTGAATCCAGTCCTAGAATACTAGGAGTTAGAATTCGATTATTGGTAATCGTTTGAAAGATAACGGATGAAAACGCAATTGCTCCTCCGGTTAAAACAATCGCAGCGACTTTTTCAATTCTTCGCGGCAGCGTGTACTGCCAGTAGCCTAAATCATAGCTGATAAACAGCGCAGCCGACAAAATAGCCAGCGCGGCCAGAATAATAATTTTATATTTGTTATGCATAACGACCTCTCCTTATCAGCATAAAAAGAAAGATCGCACTTCCTATTACACCGACCATTAACCCAATAGAAACTTCATAAGGGAAAATAATGACTCTGCCTAAAATATCGCACGCAAGTACGAATACAGCTCCAAGCACCGCTGTATGAGGCAGGCTTTTTCGCAAATGATCTCCACGGTAAATCGATACGATATTGGGGATGATTAATCCTAAAAAAGGCAGCATGCCAACGGTCAAAATCGTAATCGACGTAATAAGCGAAACAATGACTAATCCAATGTTTACGATTTGTTTGTATTTCACGCCTAAATTGATTGAAAAGCTTTCTCCCATACCAGCAACCGTGAACTTATCTGCGTAAAGATAAGCAATTATTAAGAGCGGTATACTCAGGTATAAAAGTTCATATCGCCCTTTGACTACTAGCGAAAAGTCGCCTTGCAGCCATGAAGAAAGGTTTTGAATCAAATCGTATTTGTAAGCGATGAAGGTAGCTAGGGAACTTACGATACTGCCGAGCATTAAACCAACTAGTGGAATATAAATCGTATCGTTAAATTTAATTCTGTCTAGTATTCTCATAAACAATAGATTGCCCGCAAGTGAGAAAATGAAAGCAATGCTCATTTTTAATAGAGGACTTGCTGAAGCAAATACTAGTAGAGAAATCAACACACCAAGTCTTGCCCAGTCCATCGTTCCTGCAGTTGTTGGAGAGACAAACTTATTTCGCGTAATTTGCTGCATAATTAACCCGCAAATACTAAGGCTCATTCCCGCCATAATAATACTCAAAAGCCTAGGAAAACGACTAAAAAACAGCGTTTGGCTTTCTTCTTTTGTTAAATGAAACAGATCCATCGCTGACAGGTCTTGTACTCCTACAAAAAGAGACGAAACCGCTAGTACAGCAAACACAAGAATTAACTGATAAAACTTCAACTTTCCTTGCTCCTTTCTTTCATCTAGAAGTCTAGTTATCTCCTCCTCTATATCATATGTAAATGATTATCATTATCAATTGACTACCCCTATAATACCATTATTCTCTAAATAATCAATGGTTTTCTTAAAATTAAAGCAAAAAAATGCCTTAACAGATGGATCTGTTAAGGCATTTTAAGGTTCAATTAAACTTAAAAAGAGCTATTTCTCTCTTCATACATAAGAGATTAAAACATACCTAACTCGCCCTCATTTAAAGACGAATAATAGGAATAAATGATCTGGACTGCTTGTTTCACCGCTGTTGATTTCCGTGCAAGGCTTCGCGCTCCGTGAGGTCTCATCCCTTACGCTTTTTTCGCAGGAGTCTTCGCCTCTAACCACCAGCTAGAAATAACTACATACATGAAATCTACGTTCACCATAACAACAAAAAATCCGAACCATTAATAATTATTAATGGTTCGGATTTAACTTTAAGCAAAATACTTTTGTCGCAGCCTCTTTGTATCGCAATTACATATATATGAAATATATGTTTATATTTGAAAGAAATCTACTTATTTTGCAAATACATGGTTTCCGATAACTGCCGTTACTTGCTGCGTTGCAACCCATTGACTTTCAGCGATTTTCGGATTATAGAAAAACAGCGCAGCGTTTTCATGCGGGTTTGATAATGCTTCACTTACCGCTCGTTTTGATTCTTCTGATGCAGGCTGATTAATTGCTCCGTTTGCTACTGGTGAAAATTGATAGACGCCGTTTCCTAGCTGCTGATAAATAACGTCGTGAATGTTATTTGGGAATTCCGGTGAAGCTACACGGTTTAATACCACAATTGCTACCGCTACTTTTCCTTGGTACGGCTCACCTTTTGCTTCTGCCTCTACTAATCTAGCTAGTAAATCTTGATCTTGTGCAGAAACCGATGTAGACGGAGCAGTTTGTGCCGGCGCCGGTGCTTCTCCTTGAAGTTTTAATGTTTGTCCGATGGTAATGATATCACTTTGTAAACCGTTAACAGCTTTTAACTGATCCACAGTCATGCCGTTTTGTGTTGCAATATGATATAACGTTTCGCCTTGTGCTACTGTATGTACAGATGTTGCCGGACTAGCGGCAGGTTGTGCTTGTCCCTGGTCAGGAATCGTTAATGTTTCTCCAACGTAAATCATGTCGTTTTGGCGGTTATTAGCACCTTTCAGCTCATCTACCGTAACCCCATTTTGTTGGCCAAGCCCCCACAAGGTATCTCCTTTTACGACTTTGTGCGAAGCTGCTGCTGATGCTGTTCCTTGACTTGCTAGAAATGCTACAGACGCTGCAGAAGCAACTGCCCATTTTTTTACACGTTTTTTACTCACAAAAACTACCTCCTAAAATTTGAACCTGTTATTACCTTAGCACATAGATTCGCCTTTTCATTAAAAAAAACAGTAACATTTGTTCTAATTGGATTAAGTTTCTTACAGTGCCATTCATTATGTTACAACTTTTACATGCCCCTTAAAGAATATGTAGAAATATGACGATTTCATTGCGAAACGAGCTTTTTATCTGTTTACTTACATTCCTCTTTCTGTAAAAAACTTGATTTAATTATGATTAATCGCAGAGATAAAAAGGAAAACAGCAGTCAAATAGAGAAATAGTGTAACTATTGAGGAATGATTCAGCGCTTCTTTGTCAATTTACGTTTGTTTATTAATAAAGGAGGTCTATTTGGATGTGTGCAAATAAAATGTATGTGACGTATAATACGGAAAAACCGGCTATTACAATTCAAGGAGCTTTTTATCATACGGGAGGAACGCAGGAAGAGTTTTTGCGGGAATTCAAGTACTGGCTTGAATCTCACGGCTGGTCATTTATGGGCGTAACAAATGAAACAACGATGACAACGGCGAACAAAGAGTTAAAAGAAACGATGGAACAGCATAAAATAGAAGGCAAAAAAGTTCAAAGACTAGAAGATTTATAACGATTGCTTCTATGACCCTTCACACATGTCCAAACGCCAATACGTAAAAAAGCCTTTAGATGAGCTAAAGGCTTTTTTACATTAACGAGAAAGTGCGACCACCTTCTGATTTTCTACTCTCTCTTCAACAGGCTTTCTCATTTCTTTTTCCGTCCATACGCCAATGCGTTTTTGTCTTTTCCCAAGAGGCTGTTTTTCACATGCATAGCAAATTTCTGAAATATCATCAAAATGAGCTAACGACATCTTTATCCCTCCTTTTCTAAATATACACAGGCAAGTTAGTATGCTTTTTCCCTTATTTTCCAACGCTAAACTGCTTCATGTTGGATTTAAACAATTTATAAACAAATGGAATAAATAACTTCTACTTCATTATCATTTAGATTGTTTTATTTACATATAGGGGGGTAAACAAAAACTATCCCACCTCACACCCTGAAGTTTGAAACTGTCACGTAAGAAAGCTGCTTTATATAAAGCAGCTTTTTTATGTTTTTACTTTTCCTAGCTCCATACCTGATAAAATTTATATAACATCTAAAAAAGCATTCTCACAATTAAAATTGCTGCTTGATGTGCAGATCCTGTAAGTGCTCAGCAAGCTTATTTTCAAAAGATTCCAGTTAAACAAAAAACACCTGTAGCATTTAAAAAAAGATAAATACTACAGGTGTTTGTGCATGAGTTATAATAACAGGCAGCGCTAACTCACATCTCTTTTACAAACATCGCGCTATGTTTTTGATACATCCCCGGTATTTGTTATAAAGCAAGTATGACAAATATCTTCAATGCCTGTACAACTGGTGATGATGTCTTTCTTTCCTTCTTTTTTAATAGAAGAAAGTTCTAGATTTACGAGCCGATCCGTCACAGGGCAATAGGCAACCCAACGTTTATTTTCTAGTCGTTCATCCATCCCATACCTTCACCTTCTTAGACTTTAAAGTAAAGATACGTGTAAGTACTGCTTCATAATTCATTTCATATCGGAGAACTATTTACTATACCCTTTCCTTAAACATCCAAAACATGATTTTCAAGGAAATCATTTATATAAAAATTTTAAGAGCAGCAGTTCATTTTTTGTATCGGTGAATAGTACGCATGGATTCGTTAAAATCTTTTATGAGACGATAAGGCTTGCTCACTAACCTTATAGGAACTCCAATTAAAAATTTATTTATATCTTTTTTATATTTTTTTGATACTCGGTTAGGTTTCGTAGAGACACGCTTATAAACCTCTTTATAAAACTCTTTATAAACATCAACTTGAAATACCATTGTGCGATTGCATTCATGACATTCTACGCGCACAATTTTGCCGTTAATATAGGGAAGTTCCTCTTTACAACCGTTGCCATATAAATCGGCTTTGAATCCTCAGCTCCAATAATTAAGAGATACGATTTTTGCATCATAATGAATAAAAAAAACCGACTGTTTAGTCGGTTTTTTTGTAGAGATTGATTTTTAATGTCCCTCACCTATTCCAAATACTTCTGCTACGTGATTTTCTAATTTATGCTTGTAGTGATCAATGTTTGGATGTTTAACTACATCGTGAATAGAGTATGTTGGAAGTGGACTCATACCGACGTACTGATTCATTTTATGCAAATGCATAATGGCTTCGTCTAAACTTTTTCCTTCATAGAAAGCTTCGTCATTGTTAAAAATCGCTTCCGGCGCATTCCATGTAAGAGAAAACATGTATTGTTTCCCCGTTAATAAGCCGCCTCGCCCGTATTGATTGGAACCTTTAAAGAAAATGTTATCCATATACACGCGATCAATATATTGCTTAAACTTTCCGGGAATGCTGAACCAGTAAATAGGCGTCTGCATAATCACAACATCAGCCCATAGCCACTTTTCAATTTCTTCTTCTACTTCGTAGCCTTTATCAACCACCGTTGTTTTAATGTCAAATTGATCAGCGAGTAAATGCTGCATTTCATTAAAAATCGTCTGATTTAACTCTCCTTTTGACTTTTTATAATACTCGTGTCCGTTAATGATTAATACGTTTTTCATGCTGACCTGCTCCTTTCCAAAATCCTTGCTTCTTTATCTTCATATATCTGTATACCCATAAAAATCACTTACCTATCAGTACCTACTCTTACTTTGAAGTAACATAAGGTCTAATTTACTAATTCTTTAGAAGATGTTTAACTTGCATAAAGCAAGTCGTTTTTTTAAAAATCAGTTCTTTTCACCCAACAAAAAAAGACTGACGAATTAAATTTCGTCAGTCTTTCTGTCTTTTTTATTTCGGTTCGCCTACTTCATTTAACGGATAGTAGCGAAACTGCACTTTTCCGATCACTGATTTTTGTGAAATAAAGCCAAATGCTCGTCCATCATGGCTTACAGGACGGTTGTCACCCATGACAAATAGTGAATTTTTCGGTACCTTCACTTTGCCATCAGTTGCAGGCAGCGTTTGAAGCGTAAAATCTTCCGTGAATTTTTCATTAGGTGCAAGAGATTTTTTAGAGTCTTTTAAATACGGCTCTTTATAAGCTTTGCCGTTGATATACAGAACGTCGTTTTTCATTTCTACCGTATCTCCTGGCAGTCCAATTACACGTTTAATATAGTTTTCATCTGCATCCGGTGCATGAAATACAATCATATCAAAGCGATCAACATCACTGATTTTATTTAAAATAACGCGGTTTGAATCTTCAAACGTTGGATACATCGATTCACCGTGAACCGTAGTTGGCGCAAATAAAAAATGGCGAACTCCCACTACAATAACCAATGCAATAACAATGGACTTAATCCATGAAAACACTTCTTTTTTTACGTTATTTTTGCTCATTTCAAAACATCCCTTACGTCAAAATATACTTTCATCATAGCATCAAATAGAGGGAAAGTATAATAATAACCGAATAATCTTATTTATTACTCACCGTTTGTCACTGTGCCTTGATGGAAAAACAAGCGCCACTTTTCTTCTCTTTTTCGCCAAATAGAACTGCGAAGCGTCTTTTTTTCTGCCGTATGGTTCATAAGATGATAGGTAGTTAATACGCAGTCAGGAGACAATACGTCTACATGAAAATGAGAGATCTCAAATACATCTGGCGAAAGTACATGATTGTTATTGTAATCTTTTCGTTTCCATACCCTGCCCGAGCTGCCAAACTCCACGTAACCATCTGCAAGAATGTTTGAAAGCTCTTTAGCAGAGGTTCGTATCTCTGATTTTAAGTGGCTGCATTCCAACTCATAAAATGTCCGGGTGATATTCGCTTTTTCCACTTTCACGGTCTCCTCTCATTCTTTCTTACATTTATTATAAAGGAATACTGCCGTTTTCCTTTAAACAAATAATACTCCTATCTCAAATAGACAGGAGTATTATTTGTTTAGCTAACCCTATAACCTCTCTTCTTACCTGCCATCCAATCGCTAATTATTTTCACGACAATTCCCATGATGAATACTGTAAGAAATGAATAAAACATCGACCAGTTCAGCAATTTGTACAAATACAGCGCTTTGAATATTGGAATGCCTATAAAAGCAATAACGGCAGACGTAATAATATGTGCGATAAAGAAAAATTTCCATTTGCTGAAAAATTGGTAGACGAGTGCAATACTTACCGGAATAATAGCAAAGTCAACCGTATTGAAGCGATCTGTAAACGGCAGCATCTGGTGAGGATAGCACCACAGGTTAAAAAATTTCCCGAATTCATCTACTAAACCGACTATGTCAAAGCTGATAAAAAAAACGAGAAGCATAAAAAAGAGGCGCTGTCTATCAATAAAAAAGTAAAAAAGCAGCAGAAAAAGAGCGTTTATCACTACTATGAGCCACCATTGAAAACTAAAAAGATCTTGATGAACCCAATAAGAAAATTCCTTTTTGTTTAAGACTTGTTGCATCATTTTAATCATTTCAAACATAGAAATCCCTCCTATCTTAGAAAGTCTTTCCATGAGGGTTTCACTTCATACTAAAATAAAACATCGCACACAGTGCTTTTGCACCTCCTCCTTCTTCAAAAGCAGATTGTAGCTACTTAGAGATTTCTATCTGTCTAGTAAAAATTTTTGTAAGAGCGCTCTTTTCATCTCAGAACCTATTGACTATTATTTTCATTTCATACAAAATTAACAATTGTGCATGGTTTACATGTTAATACGAGCAAAAAAGATACTGTTTTGCAACATTAAAGGAGGAACAACATGAACATCGGTACGATTAAAAGAGAAGCTAAAGCTTCTTTAAAGAATCGCTGGGGACTTGCGATTCTACTGACAGTGGTGACGTACGGAGTATATACGCTTCTGCCTATTCCATTTGAAATTGTGGCAAGCGGCGGCTATGACAATTGGATGAAAGATGAATCTGATTCCGCTTCATGGATTTCAACTGCCTTTGCTATTGTCTTCTCGCCTCTTCTGATGGCGAACTACTGGGCATTTTTAGGTCTAGCACGAGGTGAATCTGTTCGATTGGGGCACTTGTTTAAAACATTCCAAGACTTTGGCCTTTATGTAAAGTCATTAGGAATTTATGTACTTATGACTCTTTATGTGATGCTGTGGTCACTGCTTTTACTGATTCCTGGAATTATTAAAGCACTGGCATATTCACAAACGTACTATATTTGTAAAGACAATCCTACTTACTCGATGAATCAAGCGATTACAGAAAGCCGTAGGTTGATGAATGGTTATAAAGGACAGTACTTCCTGCTGCTGCTAAGCTTTCTTGGCTGGTTTTTATTAAGTATTATTACAGTAGGAATCGGCTTTTTATGGTCTATTCCATACCTTTCTGCTTCACTTGCTCGTTTTTATGAAAATTTGTTAAACGAACGTTCATCGCATGCTGAATAATAAAAAAATCCTCTTCATCGTGAAGAGGATTTTTTTATAAGAACACGGTTTGCATAAGTGAAGCTCTTATGTCATAAAGCTTACTAAGAGTATAGAAGAAAGGCAGGGGCTTATATGTATACTACAAGTGAGATATGTCAGCAGTTTGGCCAGATTTTAAACGCTAAAAGCAAAGTTAGTCCAACAGGATGCTCAGTGTCGCTTAAAAGAAGCTTTCAGGCTTCTGTTCAAGGGCGGAAAAGCAGCTCTGTCGTTCCTGTTGGCGTATCATTTGAGGCGATAGACGCGCAGGGAAACGCGTTAAACTTGGCTGAGATTGCTATTTTACAAGAAGAAATCCCTCGTTTTACAGAAGCTGCTGCGCGGCAAGGTCTTATCGTAAGCGCTTTGCATAACCATTGGCTTTTTACAGAACCCGTCCTTATGTATCTTCATATTCAATCTGTAGAGCCTCCTTTGCATTTTGCAAAAAAAATGGCTTTTTGTTTTACAACGCTAAGCAGCTTGCCTGTTTCAACAAACGTATAATAAAAAAGAAGCACCTTTTAAAAGCATGGTAGAGCTATAAAAGATGCTTCTTTTTTTATGAATGAACATATTATGAGTAGACTCAATTTTATCTTCAACTAAACGAAAAGCCTCTTTTATGAAAATAAAAACAAACGAAGCAGCGCCATCATTCCAACTCCGCTAATAACGGTGATGGATAAACTTTTTGTTTTCAGCGCAATCAGTAAGGTTGGAATAACTACGATGATGACGGGCCAGTTAATTTTCACACTGTCATTTGTTTGAATGATAAAGTTCTGTACAACAAGTGCTGTTAAAATACAAATAGGAATATAGGACAGCCATTTTAATACGGGTTCTGGCAGCGCGATGTTACGCACAACTAAAAACGGAACAATACGAGGAACTACGGTAACAAGGGCACACCCTAAAATAATGATAAGTGTTGAATAGTGGATACTCATTTATCCGTCACCACCCCAATCGTCGCTACAATAATCGTTGAAATTAAGACAGCTACATGTGAAGGTACCAAAAAAGACAGCACAATCATAATAATCGCCATATAAAGAATTAAACGTAAATAATGATTAAGTTTTGAAGGTAACACGCTTTCGATTTGTAAAACAAGCAGAGCTAAAAACATAGCCGTTAAGGCAAAATCAAATCCAAAGGCTTCCGGGTCAGATAGCAAATGCCCAAAAATGGCTCCCATCGTACAGGCGATAATCCAGCTGACGTAAGCCGTTATATTTAATCCGTTCATCCAGCGGTCATTAATTGGCTCCCCTTTTGCAATTTTATTTGAAGACACTCCAAATGATTCATCCGTCAGAAGTGCTCCAATTCCGACGTTTTTTAATAACGAATATTTTGTGAATTTAGGCGCGACCGTAGCACTCAAAAGAAAATGTCGTAAGTTAACGATGAATGTTGTGAGAATAATAGCTGAAATCGAACTGTTCGCAACCATCAGTGCACAAATAATAAACTGAGCAGCCCCGGCATACACGAGCGCTGATAATAAAGTAACTTCCATAACGGAAAGATGCGAGGACACGCCGACAATCCCGGCGGCAAGCCCTATGCTTATGTAACCGAGTAGCGTAGGGACACAGTCCTTGGCCCCTTGTCTGAACGTTAGATCCACTTTTTCTCTCTGCTGTACTGCTTTTTCTGCGATCACCGTACTCCCTCCTTTTCTGCTATATTATACATCTATACGTTATATTAAACAACGGTATGTTATACTATCTTTATAATCATTAAAGGAGTACAACAATGGACGCGATTCAAGATATTATTGCTAAAAATCTTGTTAAACTACGAAAAAATCGAAATTTGACGCTTGATCAAGTTTCTGAATTAACAGGTGTGAGCAAAGCAATGCTTGCACAAATTGAAAAAGGTAAATCCAGTCCGACAGTTACTACGCTTTGGAAGATTGCGAACGGCCTTCAAGTCTCTTTTTCTGTATTTATAAAAGAAGACACTCCGGATGTGCAGAAAGTAAGCATAAAACAGCTAGATCCCATCACGGACAACAAAGGTGATTACTTAGTGTATTCTTTTTTTCCTTATCACCCGGAAAAAAAGTTTGAAATTTACATTGTCACATTAAAGCCCGGATGCGTGCATGAAGCAAAAACTCACTTAGGAGATGAATACTTACTTATTAAAGAAGGAGAATTAACGGTTCGTTTTGAAAGTGAAGAACATGAATTAGTCTCAGGAGACGCTCTGCATTTTTCAGGAAATACCTCTCACAGCTATATCAATTCATCTGAAGAAGAAGCAAGCTTTTTTTTACTTATGCACTATCCCGAATCATAAAAAAAGAGCGTACGGATCATCCGTACGCTCTTTTTTTATTAAGCTGCGTGGGCTTGTTCTTTTTTCATTTTTTTGTTTTTCATGTATCCAATACTTACAACTGCAATCGTTAAGATAACTTGAACAGCAAGATGTAAAGCTGTACTTGGAACAAATCCACCAATAATTTTATCTTCAACAATCATTTTTCCAGCAGACCATGCGAGCATCGCCGCTCCAGCGTAAATGATAATCGGAAATTTTTCCATTGCTTTCATAATAAAGCTGCTTCCCCAAATAATAATCGGAATTGAAATTAATACACCAATCATAATTGGAACAAATTCATGAGCTACACCAGCTAGAGCTAATACGTTATCTAATGACATGACCGCATCTGCGATAATAATCGTTTTAACCGCACTCCATACCGTTGCTCCACCTTGAGGGTTATCGCCGTGTTCGTGATTATCGGCTAATAATTTATACGCGATCCAGACTAGCATCAAGCCGCCGACCGCTCCGATTAATGGAATCTTTAATAATGGGACAATAATAGCCGCAAATAATAATCGAAGACCAATCGCGCCGCCTGTTCCAATTAAAATCGCTCTTTTTTGTAAGTCTTTTGGTACGTTACGAGCCGCCATTGCAATCACAATCGCGTTATCTCCGCTTAAAATTAAATCAAGAAAAATAATTTGCAGCAAACCTTGCACTGATACGCCAATTAGTTCCTCCATAGTTACCTCCACCTTCTCTTTTTATGTAACGTTTCTCCTCTAAATGTCCGAGCCTTTTCCTCCTTTTTTATAATTGAATACAAAAAAGACCCTTACCAAATAAGCGGTAAAGGTCTTGCTAACAACATAATGTCGCCAACAAAGCCGAGAGATAATCTCTGTAATGACGACTTTGCTGTTAAAGCTACTCCCCTTTAGGAGATACGTTCAATTATTTGTTTGTATTTACACCATTTATACTATAGCACCTCCTACATTCTGTCAATCATTTTTTATGTAAAACGATTGTCAACGCTTTCTCTTTCAATCAATTCATAGTTCGAAAGTGTAAGCTTTTCGACTTCTTCGCCGTTAACTAGCTTGATAATTCGCTGTGCTCCCATTTGGCCCGCTTCTTTATAGTAATATTTTACGGTTGTTAAGCTCGGATGAATCACACCTGTAATTTCATAGCCTCCAAAGCCGGTAATGGATACATCTTCAGGAACGCGCAGTCCGTTTAAATAAGCGGCCTTTAACGTACCAAGCGCAATGTTATCGGTCGCACATACAATCATGGACGGGTTAAATTCTTTCATCACTGCCGTAGCTGCTCCGATTGCATCGCTCATGTTAAAGCTTGTTTCATAACAGCGGATCTCGCAGTCGCTGTCTTTAAGACCTTGCTTTACCCCTTCTTTTCTCTTTACACCTACAGCTATGTCCTTTTCAGTTACGCCTAAAAAAGCGATTTTTTTATGCCCTTTTTCCCCTATGTACCTTCCAATGTCGCATGCAGCCTCGTAATCTTGGTGAATTAAACTGTGAACTTCTTTATGCTCCTGTCCAATTAGCAAAACGGGAATTGAAATCGTACGGAACGCTTCCAAATGAGCTTTTGTAATCTGAACGGCAAGCAAAATAATACCGGCTACCTTCTGCTTAGCCAGCGTATAAATATTTTCAATTTCTCTTTCTAAATCTTGATTAGAATTGGAAACAATCATTTGATAGTGGTGGTCTCTAAGTTCTTGGTCAATGCCATCTAATGTGCGGGAAGTCGCAAAAGAACCCATGCGCGGAACAATGACACCGATGATATTTGTTTTTTTTGCTTTTAAGCTTTGAGCAAAAGCATTTGGGCTATAGTTTGTTTCTTTAATAATTCCTTCAATTTTTCGTTTCGTCGCATCGCTCACAGACCCTCCGTTAAGGTAGCGGGATACAGTGCTTTTTGCTACTCCTGCAAGCCGAGCGATATCTGCAATAGTTGTCATTCTCTCATCTCCGTATTTTGTTGCTGCTTCTTTCACAGTATACACGAATATCGCGTGTATATTAAGTAACTGCTTTACTTTTTGCTTCATAAGCGGTATGATAACCTAAACGTGGATAAATATTATCCACGTTGTACACATATAGCAGGAGATGATGTTTTTGCACATGAAAACAGGCGTTGAGCAATCCGTGTATGCCATTTTGCTGCTTACGTTTTTACCTGAAAAAGCTGTGCTGCCAGGAGATGTTATCAGCACTCAGCTTGGGGGCTCGCCTACGTATTTTCAAAAGCTTCTTCGCAAGCTGGTTAGCGCTGATTTACTTGCTTCCGTTCCTGGTAGCAAAGGTGGATTTCGCTTAAAGAAAACGCCGGAAGAAATTCGAATCTATGACGTATACGTAGCCATTGAAGGCAAGCAGTCTCTTTATTCATCAAGCGGTATTTTTCACGATATGCTTAATTTAAAAGACAAAGATATTTGCTTATTATCCGATTTAATGGAAGAAGCCGAATCTTCATGGCAGTCCATTTTAAAACGGCAAACCATTGCCACGCTTACAAATGAAATTCATAAAAAATGTCCAAAAGAAAACCTGGACATGCTAAAAGCAACTGTAGAAGAAAAAATGGTGCTGTAGCACCCAAAGGAGATTATCATGGAAAACTTAAATAGATATTTTGATTTATTCGATCAATCACGTACAAGCGAACAAGCATTTGAAGAATTGGTGAGCCTTTTTTCAGACGATATCGTATTTGTCTTAAACGGCCACGAAAAGCAAGGCATTGAAAACTGGAAGCTGTTTGTGAAAATGGTTTTTAAAGAAAATGCTGATATTAAGCATATGTTCGAAGGCTGGAAAGCAGTTGAAGGTACGGACATGTTTGAAACGCCTTGGGCAGTATGCGGAAAACGTGCATCTGGCAGCGTATTTACTCAAACAGGAAAAGATATTGCTAAGCTAGATAAAAACGGGAAGATCAGTTATTTAGAAAACGTACCTGATGACACAAACATGTTTGATACGTATAAAAATTAATATGGAGAAAAGAAGGGCTATATAGGCCCTTCTTTTTTTACGGCGCAAACCCTTCTTGAGAAAGATAAATCATCGAAGAAGGATAAAATTTTTCAAAATAACGAATGGCTTTGATATGAATGTCTTTGTCATACCAGTCTAGGAAACCGTGCTGATCAAATAGTTCCGGCATCCCTAGCCTTTTAGACGTTTTCCCTAAGGAACCGTCTCCTAAGTACAAGGTATCAATGCAAATCCGGTCCATCATTCCTTCTATTTTCTCAGGAAATTCAGGCGTGAAAGGAAGCATTGGAGCAATGGCTACTTGCGTTAAAATTCCGCTTTCTTTTACTTTTTTTAACGCATTCATACGAAGTTTCATCCCCGGAGCATAAGGAGAAAAAATTTGTTTTACATCTTCTCGGTCTGTTTCAATAGTCATCGATACGCGAAGGTCACATACTTTTTGAAGCTGTAAAAGCAAATCAATATCTCTCGTCACAAGCGGCGATCTTGTTTGAATCAGTAAAAAATCAGGCGGATGATTGATCATTGTTTCTAAAAGAGCCCGAGTGATGCCTGCTTTACGCTCAGCCGGCTGATAGGGATCTGTCGCTGAAGACATAAAAATGCACACCGGCTGCTCTTTTTTTCGCAGTTTTTGTATTTCTTTTTGATAGACTTCAGCTGCGTTGAATTTCAGCTCTAACCACGTTCCCCACTCCATTTCTTTAAAACGCTGAATTGGTAGTTCTCGCACGTAGCAAAATTTGCAGGAGAATGTACATCCAGCATACGGATTTAAACTATGAGTATAACCGGATGCCAAAAAGCCGGTCGCTTTTGTTAAAATACTTTTCGAAACCACGTCTTTTTGGTTCATCTTTCTCACCTCTTTGTCCAATAAGTATATCAAGTTCACAAATGAAAAAACTACTTCCCACATGGAAAGTAGCCCTTTATGTTTTCAACTCATCAACTTTGATTTTCTTTCTTTTCACTTGTCGTTTCAAGTAAAGAGGTTAAATATGAATTTAACTCAAATTGGTCCTTTTCAATAAAATCAGATAATACAGGCTGCTCTTCTTTTCTCATCTTTCTCCACTCCCTTTGTTTTTTATGTATGTGTTTTCAATCATCAATGGATAAAAGTAATGTACTTAACTCTACCCGTATCTAAACAAAAATAATCATGGTATTTTATACTATTTTTACATTTATGCACGTTTTATTTGTATATTTTTTACAATGTAACGTAAATTAATAGCAAGATTAGTAAACGTATAAACTTGATTAACAGCTCACTTCATAGAAGGAGGAATGACAAACATGAATCATGAACAAAAATCCACGCTGTCTCCTGTTTCACAAGAGCAGCAAAGCCCCGATACTCAACTAACGGAAAAAGAAGAGCGTATGCCGGAGTATACGCATACTTCGCTTAATCCAGACTCATAGAACAAAAAGAGAAATGCCGAGGCATTTCTCTTTTTAATGTTTCTATACTTTTCTTCATTAATCATGACGTTGAGACAAATAAAGGTAAAGATAATGAACATGGCGAATGAGTACCATTATCTATTAATGACAAAGGAGAACGAGCATGAAGAAAAAAGTGATGGGAGCAATTTATGCTCTTTTAACGCTGTTCATTTTAAGTGCCTGCAGTACCGAAGACGTTGTGACAAATAATTCAGATCCAAAAGTTTCTGTTTCTACTACAGTTACACCGCTGACGAAAAAAGAATTTAGTGAAGTTGGAACATCAGGGTTAACAAGCCCCTCTAAAAAAGATTTTCACAAAGTACATATGACTCTTACTTTACGCGGTACGAACTACCTGTCGGATATTCAAGTTAAGCTACCTAACTATAAAGAAGCTTTTAATAACATGAAAGACGATCACCAAACAAGATATTGGTTTGGCAGCGGTGCAGATGAAGAGCAAGAAAACAAAAACATCTATACAAGGGAATTTGTCCTTTATACGAAAGGCTTAACCGATAAGCAAATCAAAGATATTTTAGCAGCAGCTAAGGTAAAGACGTCCTGGGTGGTAAAGGATACAAAAGCGAAGGATCAATCCGAATTTGCTGCTGGTAAAAACATAAAATTTGAAGCAAAATGAGACATGCACCAATTAGCAAAAGCCCCCTTTATGAAAAGAGGGCTTTCTTTCATTATATGAAGAACGACTACCTTGTCACCTGCAGCTAAAGTTTTTTAAGGTCAAACCTTTAGAATGCAGCATATCTCATAAGCTATCTAACCGTTATAAACGCTAGCGCACGTTCCTGGTTTTGGCTCATAGTAACAGTGATTTTTGTATTGACCAGAAGCGGGCTGACCGTACCAGGTTGGAGGGCATGGAGCGGATGGATTAAAGTACCACAAGGCATATTTCCCCGGGTGTTCTCTCCAATAATCCAAATTCTTTTTGGCTAACCTTTTTTCAACACTTCTTGCTCTTTGATAAAATACGTTCCCTTTTTGAACTGCTTCAAATGAATAGTTGCCTCCTTGCACCTGGTAAATAACTTGCGGAACTGATCTTAAATCTTTGAAATCTAAACAGTTTGCTTTAAGGCGATTTACAATGACATTTCCAACATACAGCATGCCTTGTTTTCCTTCGCCTTCAGCTTCTGCTCTCATCATCCTTGCCATTAAAGCAACATCTGAATCTCGATAACTTACTCTTGGCATTTTTTCACCCCAAAAATATACTATGAAAAAAGGACGCTCTTGATGTCACTGTCCCTAAAATAACAGAAGGTGGATGTTTATCCTCTTTTGTAATACAGCTGAGCGATTTGCCCGTACTGCTTCATATCGGTAAGCTTCAAGTCCATTTCTGGAATTCCTTGTTTGAATAGCGGAATACCACCCCCAAGCAAAACAGGAATGACCGATATGATAAATTCATCTACACTCTCTGCTTTTAAGAAATCAGCAAGGATCTCAGCGCCTCCCACTAGCCATATTTTTTTAGCGTCTTGATCGAGGTTGTTGAGAAATGACGCCACGCTTTCGTTTACAAACTCTACGTACTGATCTTTTCCTTGAGCTGATCGGCTAAACACGTAGCACTTTTTATCGAGATACGGGAACTCAGGTGTGAGCTTCAGCACGTGGTCGTACGTAGCCTTTCCCATAACGACCGCATCACACGTTTGATAAAAATCTTCGTACCCGTTGTCTCCCTCTCCTTCTACGCTTTGTAGCCAGTCAATCTCTCCGTTTTCTCTTGCGATATACCCATCTAAGCTTGCAGCAATATATACGACAATTTTTTTCTTCATTCCCTTTTCTCCTTTCAACTTTACTGTTTCTGTATGATATCATCTTAATACGACACTTTTTGTCATATTAAAAGAAAAAGGTGAAAATAAATGGCTAAATCTAGACGACTTGTAGATATGCTCATGTTTATTAACACAAAAAGAACGTTTACGGCAAAAGAACTAGCAGAGGAATTTGGGCTTTCCGTGCGGACCGTTCAGCGCTATTTACTGGACTTAAGCGAATTAGGACTGCCTCTTTACAGTGAAAAAGGACGGAGCGGTGGTTACAGAGTGTTAAAAAACCGTATTCTCCCTCCTATTTTGTTTACAGAAGAAGAAGCCATTTCGATCTTTTTTGCCTATCAAGCTCTGCAGTATTATCATAACCTTCCATTTGATGCAGAAATTCATGCAGCTCTTCAAAAATTTTATGTATATTTGTCTGAAGAAACGAAGAAAAAAGTAGATAAAATGAGTGCTCATATTGCATTTTGGAATCCTAAAAGAAATCTAAACACTCCTTATTTGAAAGCGCTGTTAGAAGCAAGCCTTGAAGGAAAATATATTGAATTTCTTTATGATTCAAGGACGGGTCAAACAAGGAAACAAGCCAAGCCTCTTGGCATTTATGCTCATAACGGTTTATGGTACTGCCCCGCTTATTCCTACGATAAGCAAAAAGTATTATTGTTTCGAGCAGATCGTATTCACTCATTAAAGATTTTAGAAAAAGACGAAAAGAAGTCTCTTACGTTAAAGGAATGGCTTGAAACAACTCCTGAAAACACACAGCCGATTTCGTTAAAAGTAACCTTGACGCACGAAGGCGTTCGTCAGTGTAAAGGCGTTCCGTGGCTTGAAAATCATGTGAAGGTGACGCGTGATGGCACTGGCTATATTGATACGATAACGGACGGAAATGAATTAAGCTACATGGCTTCTTTTTTCTATACGCTAGGTGCTCATGCCCTTATTGAAGAACCTCAGGAGCTAATTCAAAAGATCTGCTGTCACGCAGAAGAAACGCTAAGGCGGTATAAATAAGGTGGGGACAAAAGTAGTTTTCGAAGGAAGAAACGATGAATTGAGACTCTTGATAGAGAATTAAATTCGTTTGGGTTTTTTCATTGGTATGCTGAATGGAGGTTTCATGTATATGGCTACTTCTAGCGGTATCACAAGCAATCCATACGAGTTCATTTCTCAAGTTTGTTCGTCTTTAGATGATATGTGGGTTTAGTTATGTCTTCACCTCGCTATAAAAAATAACCTCCGCCAAATAGCGGAGGTTATTTTTTATTTACCCAGCCCACACGTCTTTTGCGTATCGGCCCTCTTCTTCTAGGTGCTGCAGCCATAAGCGAGCGTCTGCTTCACTCACTTCATGAACGTCAGCATAGCTTTTAATAAGCGTTGCTTCAACGTCCGGTGCCATTTGGCTTCCGTCTCCGCAAATATAGAAGTGCGCTCCTTGATCAAGAAGTTCAATCAATTTCGTGCCGTCTTGTTCCATCACGTGCTGAACGTATGTTTTCGGCTGATTTGATACGCGAGAAAAAGCAGTGTGAAGCGTAATGATGCCTTCATTTTGTGCATTTTCAAGCTCTTCTTGATACAGATAGTCTTCATGAGGTGAACGGCAGCCAAAGTATAAATGCGCTTCTCCAAGCGACTGTCCTTGTTCTTTTAACTGCTTGCGAGCCTGCACAAAGCCTCTAAACGGCGCGACGCCTGTTCCCGGTCCGACCATGATAATCGGTGTTTCAGAGTCTTTTGGCAGCGCAAAGCCTGACTGCGGTGTGGAAACAAAGCACGTAATTGTATCTCCTTCTTGCAGCTCAGCAAGATAGTTCGACGCAATTCCTTTGTACTCTCCATACCCGCTCCACGCTTCTCCAGAGACAACGCTGACCGTGATGCTTGCTTGTTTTTCATCGACGCGAGGTGATGAAGAAATTGAGTAGTAACGCGGACGCATGCTTGGAAGAAGGGCGATAAATTCGCTGAATTCCATTTCACACGCCGGATATTTTTCAAGCAGTTCAAGCATTGTTAAGCGTTTTGCCAGCACCTTTTCTTTATACGCTTGCTTTTCAAGCAAGGCTTCAAGCTCCACTTTATGCGGCGGGCAGACCGTTTTAGCAGCCATTGCGCGAAGCTGTGTGCGCGTAACAGGGTCTTGAAGCTCCACATATTGCAGAAGCTCTTCTACTGATACGGTTTTACCGAGTGGCAAATGCGCTAATTTTTCTTCTTCAGCTTCCAAACGGATTTGCTGTGATGCATCTAGACCGAACCTTGTCGTTACACGATTTACTATTCCTTCATAGTTGCGAGGAATAATACCTAAATGATCTCCTTCTTGATAAGAAACTTCTTTTGGAAGCTCAATTTCAAGATGACGCGTGCTTCGTTCACTGCCTGGTTTTTGTAGTTCTTTGCTTGCTACAACGTTCGCCGAAAAAGCACCGTGCATTTTCGCAAGCGGCATGTCCGCAGCGCTGTCGACAAATTGAAGTGAAAGCGTAGATTTATTATCTTCACTGTTTTCTATGTCGAGGTTAAAGTAAGCTGCTACGTCACTCCACATATGTTCACGCCATTCTTCGTATGTGCCTTCAAAGTCGTCGCTTGCATCTGCTTCGCCGCGTTCAGCGATGTTTTCTGCCCCTTTAGCGGCTAGCGTTTCATCGATAAAAGCAGGCACTTTCTGATAGGTAGTTGCCCAGTTTTTATCGCCGCATCCAAATACGGAGTAGCGAACGCCTTTTACTTCATCAGCAGACGCTTGGTCTAACCAGTCGACAAACTGCTTTGCGTTATCAGGCGGATGTCCGTTATAAGAAGCCGTTACAATTAAAACAGCTCCTTCACGCGGAAGATTTCCTGCATGGGAATCAAGCGTTGCAACCTGAGGTGCGAATCCTTTGCTCATCGCAATATCTGCTAAATCCCTCGCCGTTCCTTCAGCTGTTCCCATATTTGAACCGTATAGCACAAGCAGCGGCGTATTATGAGCGTTCTCTACCTTTTTGCGTGCTTTTTTAGCAGGCTGTTCCGTGCTAGGTGAAGGAATGCCACCAAGCGGAATTTTTTTTGATTTTGCTTTTACAACAAAACCTTCAGGTTTTAACGTTAAAGTTTCTTTAATATCCATCTCGTAATTTGTATGATCTTCAAAATCAAAATGTTTTAGCATCATACCAAGTACAAGCGTTGCTTCATGAAGAGCGAACTGCTGACCGATACACGCACGCTGACCGTTTCCAAACGGTTTAAACGCATGCTGCGGAATCGCGCTTGGATTTTCAAAACGCTCTGGGCGGAACTCTTCCACATCGTCTCCCCAAATCGTTTTATCACGGTGAAGCTGAGGAATTAGAACCATCAGTTCATCGCCTTTTTCTAACGGATATTCTCCTCCAAGCACCGTATCCTCTTTTGCATATAGAGAAAATGCAGGAGCTGTCGGCCATAAGCGCAGCGCTTCGTTTAAGACCATGCCGACGTATTTAAGCTGTTTCACTTGTTTATAGCTTGGAACAGGATCTACTAAAACTCGTGCTGCTTCTGCTGCTGCTTTTTGTAATACATGTGGATTTTTCACTAAGAAATACAGCGCAAATGATAAAAGACCACTTGTTGTTTCGTGTCCCGCAATTAAGAACGTAATAATTTGATAGCGAATGTTCTCATCATCAAGCGGCTCACCTGTTTCTGGGTCTTTTCCGTTTAGCATATGCGTTAATAAATCATCGCTTTGTTCACCGCTTGCCTTGCGATCTGCGATAATTTTATCTACTAGATCGTTCATCACCTTAATATCTTCTTGAAACTGACGCTTATTTTCATCGTAGGCAGGATCATCTGGATTTGCTCGCTGCAGCTTGTTCATCGCTTCGTCCAGTGCACGAACCATACTTGTAATAAACGGGTGCGGCTGATCGCGATAAAAGCTGTTAAAGCGGTAATTAAAGCCGCAAAGACCGATTGTATCAAGCGTTAAGCGCGTCATATCTTCCGGTACTTCAATATGCTCATCTGCATTTAGACGCTCCCACTTTTGAATAAGCTGCACGGCGATATCGACCATCATCGCGTGATAGCCTTTCATCGCTTGCTGACTGAAGCTTGGAAGTAAGATATTATGCGCTTTTTTCCAGTTTTTTTCGTGCGTCCAGCTTGTAAATAAACCGTCTCCTGCAAAATCACGCACAAATTTAAGCGCTTGACTTAAGTTTTTATCAAAGCGGGATTCATCGCATGCTTCTTTAATTAGACGCTGACTGGATAAGTAGCGCGTCACACGTCCAGGCGCTTCAAATTTAAAGATTTCCCCTAATTCATCTGCAATTTTCATCAGCGTTTGAATCGGTTTATCTGTGTTTAATAACGGTAAGTTTTTAAGCTCTCCAAATGTTTTTGGCTGAGGCATTTCTTTAATTGTCATGTTATCCCTCTTTCACTTGTTAAGTTTCATGATTGTCTGCTAAGTGCTGCCCACAGACTCTCTTCTACGCCGGCAAGAAGTTCATCAGTTAAAGATAAATAGTCATTTTCAATCATTTCATATACTTCCATAAAGCTTCCAAATAAAATAGCAATGAGCGCATTTTCAGGAAGGTTTCTAATAATGCCTTGCTTTTGTCCTTCTCTGAAGAACGTGCAAACAAATTCCACCAGCTTTTGATAGGCTAAGCGACTCTCTTCTGTTAAAAAAGCTCCTTGACTATGAGTTTTAATAAAGCCAAGCGCACGAGGATGATTTTTAGTGAATGTCACCATACCTTCAAAGATATGATGAAATCCATCTCGATATCCTTCTCTTTCGTTAGCCAGGCCGCTTTCAATACACTGTAAAAACTCGTTTACATGCTGCTGAAACAGTTCGTTTACAAGGCTTTCTTTATTTTTAAAGTAGCGATAAATTGTTCCTGCTCCTACTTTGGCATTTTCTGCAATCATTGGCATCGTGGTTGCATCAAATCCTCTTTCTGCAAACAGCAGAAGCGAAGCAGAAAAAATCGCTTTTTGTTTTGTTGGAGTAGATTCCACTTTATCACCTCTTTCCAAAAACGGAATGAACGTTCATTCCGCTACAATTACAAGTATAAAAAACTGCTTCTTAATAGTAAAAAGATAACTAAACAAGTGGAAAGAAAAGGTTCTTTCACTCTAATTTTATACCATTTAAAGGTAAATAATGGAGTCTTTCAGAATATTTTATGCTTACAGAAAATTAGTCCACTTATCCCCTTTATTAACATAATTTAACACAATCTATTAAAGGAAGAAGTTTAAAGGAAAAGCAACGTGGAAATAGAAAAGAGTTACACAAGGCGTAAAGGAGGATTAAAAATGAACCAAGCAAGAGTGATAGAATACGAAGAAATGCTTCGCTCAGCCATGCTTTCTAATAACGTAGAGTTATTAGAAGAATTACTTTCAGATGAGCTTATTTTTGTGAATCACTTTGGGCAATGGTTGTCAAAAGAGCAAGATATAAATGCTCATCGTTCAAAAAGTCTTGATATAGCGGGCATCGAAGTGTTGGAACAAGAAATTAAACTGTTTCAAGAACTTGCCGTTACCGTTACAAAAGTAGCGTTAAATGGGTCGCTTGCAACTGGTGAATCTATTGGAGGCGAATACTGCTATACGCGAATTTGGAAAGATGTTGAAGGAACATTAAAGGTTGTTTCTTGTCACTGCAGTTCTAGCGCATAATCAACGCTGCCATAATAAAAAACATCCCTCCTTTCATTTGCATTCGCAAAGAGGGATGTTTTTTGCTAGTTAAAAGATTTTCTTCCTGTCTCTGTCATCTTTTAAAATCTCCACGGCCTCACGGAAACGCTGTGAATGAACAATCTCTCTTTCTCGTAAAAATCGTAAGCTGTCGTTTAAATCAGGATCATCTGATATATCAATTAACCATTGATATGTAGCTCTTGCTTTTTCTTCTGCCGCTATGTCTTCATAAAGATCTGCAATCGGATCTCCTTTTGCCTGTATATACGTAGCGGTAAACGGAACGCCAGCAGCATTATTGTAATAAAGTGCACTATCATGGTTTACATAGTGTTCTGTCAATCCAGCTGCCTTCAGCTGCTCCGGCGTTGCATCTTTTGTTAGCTTATAAATCATCGTCGCAATCATTTCAAGATGAGCAAACTCTTCTGTCCCGATATCGTTTAGCAGTCCAACAACTTTATCGGGAATGGTATAGCGCTGATTCAAATAACGAAGTGCAGCTGCAAGCTCTCCGTCCGCTCCCCCGTACTGTTCCATTAAATATTTGGCAAGCGTTGGATTACACGTACTTACTTTAACTGGATACTGCAATTTCTTTTCATACACCCACATATAGTTCCCGCCTTTATCTGCTTATATTTGCCATGGCCAAGGGCTTGTTCCCCAGCTCCACTTCCCGTCGGTATAGCTGTTTCCATACTGCTGGAGCGGCCCGTACTTTGTTTCAAAGTTTCTTTTTAACTGCATAGCCTGCTGCGCGTATTCGTTAAACTGCTGCATAGCCTGCTGGTCATTTGGATGGGTATCTAAATACAGCGTTAATTCTACAAGTGCAAAATCAATCGCCTGTATTTCTTCTAAATCCTGATAGTACTCCGGAGGTAGTTTTTTCATTCTTTATCCCTCTTCTTATCTTTGTATGGATTTTCATAGTAGTCCCAAAAAGCCGGCCACAGCGTTCCTTTTTTTAGCGCTTCTTTCGGTGAAAACTGCTGCAGATTCGCGGGTTGAAATCCCATGTATAATTGAGGCGGCGTAGAATAATATTTAACTCCTATCGGCCGGCACGGATCATAGATACTGTGGAAAGGTTGATAGGTCTTAACCGGTGTAAACATCTTTTTTGGATTGTTATCCATGAAAAGTCCTCCTCTAAAAACACACTCTGTTTTATCCTATTCAGTTTTTATCGAGTTCATGAAGGAATTCATTCCCGACTTAAGAACCAAACTTTTCTTCATAAAAAAGACCTATGTAAAAAAAGCTATAGTTGCCCAATCCCTTTAGGCAGCTTTCTCATACTTTATAAAATAGTGATTAAGAAAATAGAGGTGCTTAAAAAATGGACATTAATTACATGGATTTTTATTTTTACCCAGCACGATTTCCTGGACCTCAACTCCCGCCCGGTCCACCTAGACCACCAGGCGGTTTACCTACACCTGACCCGCAGCAAGCTCCAACTTCCCCTCCGCCGGCATTTATTCCAGCTCAGCAAACGGCAACTCCATTTGCTGTTGACCCAGGAGCCATTTCTCTTTGTCTATTCCGCAATACGTTCATATGGCTTAGAAACGGCTCTAGCTTCTGGTATTTTCCTATTTTTGTAGGACCGCGATCGGTTGCAGGGTTTAGATGGAACGGACGTTTTTGGACCATTTTCGGTGTCGATACACGACAAATTGTTTCGTTTACGTGTTTTTAAACGTTAAGAAAAGAGATTGAGACATAGCTAAATCAATACAATTTAAAGACGATAAAATTGAATACATGAACTAGTATCCGTGGCTTGTTACACTGCTGTTGATTTCCGTGCATGGCTTCGCTTTCCGCGGGCGGCCGGTGAGCCTCCTCGTCGCTTGCGCTTCTGCGGGGTCTCACCTGTTCCGCTTTTCCCGCAGGAGTCTTCGCCTTGCCCTCCAATCAACAGCTAGAAATAACTGAATAAATATATGAAGGCTATGTTCACCATACTAATAAAAAAATCCGAACGAGTTTGATTCTCCATCAAGAATCAAACTCATTCGGATCTTCCTTCAACTAACATATTTTTATCCCAGCCTCTTTTTTGCTTACTAGCTACTATTACACGATTGTTCTTATTCCAAAACCAATCAGCAGCACTCCGCTGCATCTCTGAAAAACTTTTTGAAACATCGGTTTTTTAAGCCATTTTTTCACGTAATCTACTACATACACTAAGATTAAAAACCAACCTACCGCTATGAGTGTAAGAATAAAACCAAGCATAAGCAGCTGCTGATTCTTGTGAGCATCCAAGTTGATAAACTGTGGCATGAATGTAATATAAACCAATACCGTTTTAGGGTTAAGAAAATTACTAAGAGCTCCCTGTATGTATGATTCTTTATAGGCGTGATTAGATGAAGGCTTAACAGCTTTTTCTTCTTCTGAAATGTGCTCCAATGAGAGCGTATTTTTTGTCAGAAATACCCTGATACCTAAGTAAAATAAATACGCGGCACCTATATATTTAATGGTGTTGAACAGATACACCGACTGCGCGATAGCAACAGACAAGCCAAGCACAGCAATTAACGTCCAAAACGTGAGGCCTGTAGCCATGCCGAGTATGGTAAAACGTCCTGCTTTTGCTCCGTGATGAAGCGTATTTTTCATGATAAGAATCGTATCAGCACCAGGTATCATTGACATAACCAGCGCCATCAGCATATAAGCAGCTAAATGATCCACAGCTCTTCTCTCCTTTTTAAGCTATTACTAGCATTCTGTTTTCTTTTCACTTTCAAAGATTTTCATGTATTGTTTTGGCGTTAGCCCCACCTGACTTTTAAAAAATCGAGTCAAATGACTTTGATCACTGAATCCAGTTAAAAAGGAGACGTCAATCGGTTTTTGTCCCTGTTCTAGAAGCTTTTTAGCCTGATTGATTCGAACTGTTTCTAAGTAGCTGTATGGAGAGATTCCTTTTTGCTTTGTAAAAGAGCGCAGCAGCCGGTATTTGCTCCATCCAATTAGCTGACTTAACTCATCCAGCGTGATCTTGTTTGTATAGTTGTCTTCCAAATAGCTGCAGATTGTTTTGATTTCATGAGACGTGTCAACGGCTGATGAAAGAAAAGAAAGATTTGAATGATCCTGCATGAGTTCTTCTAGCAAATATAAAAATAACTCTTCTTTCTTAAACTCCCGTTCACCATTTAAAATTTGTAAATGAAGCTCTTTTAAACTAGAGACAGCCTCACTTCTTTGTACCACATTGCTGTTAAAACGCGGAAGACTTTCACTTCCGTTAATGTCAAAAACAGCTTTTTTCATCGCGTCTGGCGTCACGTTAATACAGCGATAATCAAGCGTTTTGCCGTCTATTTGTTCACAGCTATGGACATCATACGGATTAAACAGCAGCAAATCGCCTGGATTAATGATGTATTCTTTGCCTTGGCAGATTAAATGACGCTGACCTTCTTCAATAAATCCAATCACATAATACTCGTGAAAATGAGCAGGAAACTTTTGCATAATTCCTTTAAAACGGTAAGCTTCAATATGTAAATCAGCGTCAACGTGCGCTGTCCGAATTTCTTTTGCCATTAATAAATCACTCCTTGTCACATACTAAGCTTTTTAACCATACCATTGACTCAAGAATTTTTCTTGTATGATATTGCAGATAAGATTTTCTTTATTAACTTTATCCACTCACCCCTAAGAGTGATTTCTCTTCTTTCCTCTAGTAATTTTCCGCTCAAATGATAAAATATAGACACATTTTATGGATGAAAGAAGGGATACCGTGAAATATAGACAAATTAAATGGCTGATTTTGCTTCTTCCAACTCTGACCATCGCACTTTGGGAGTATGTTCGCCATGCCTTTTTGCTCCCTTACATCTCAATGGACATGGGAAATGTTCTTTCTCCGCTGCTTGTCTTTTTTGTAACGCTTGTCTTTGTCCGCTATTTATTTTCTATTTTAGAAAAAATGCAAGAGGAACTAAGGCAAGAAAAAGAAAAGAAAGCTGCGCTTATTGAGCGTGAAAAATTAGCTCGTGAACTGCATGACGGCATTGCGCAGTCGCTGTTTCTCCTATCTGTTAAAATGAACAAGTTCGGAAGAAAAAACAACTTAGAGCAGGATCCTGATTTTATCCGAATGAAGCAAACTCTGCAGCATGTTCATGACGATACGCGCCAAGCGATTACAAATTTAAAGCACTCTCCTTCAGACTCTTCAGAAAGCTGGACTGAAAGCATTCATCAATACGTCGATGATTTAACACATACTCATTTACTAGATGTCAATTTAGATTGGAGACTGTCAGAAACAACGCTTTCGAGAAAAGAAAAAAATGAGCTGTTTGCCTGTGTGAAAGAAGCTGCTATGAACGTCATTAAACATGCAAAAACAAATAAAATCTGGATTACAGCCGGTGAAACGGCAGGCGGATGGATTTGTGAAATTACAGATTTCGGTATAGGTTTCACCTCTGAATCCCTTAAGGCCGGTCTTGGTCTGCAAATTATGAAAGATCGTGCCAAAGATATGAACTGGGACTTTTCCATTCAACGAAAACAGAACCAGACCATTGTTAGTATTAAAAAGGAGGTTACGTAAATGCAGCCGTTTCGTATTTTGATTGTAGATGATCACGTTCACGCAAGAGAAGGCATTCGCGATATTTTAGAAGAATATGAAGATTTTATGATTGTTGGCGAAGGAACCAACGGGCAGGAAGCAATCGAACTAACCGAAAAATTAATGCCTGACATTGTGCTAATGGATATTAAAATGCCCGTGATGAATGGATTAGAAGCGACAAAACAAATTAAGCTTCAGTTTCCGTATGTTAAAATTGTGGTCATCACGGTTTCAGACGATATTACGGATTTGTTTGATGCGCTGAAAAAAGGAGCCCAGGGCTATTTGTTAAAAAACCTGCAGTCTGAAGTGTGGTACGACTATTTGCGTGCGTTCGCTTTAGATGAAGTTCCTATGTCAAAAGAAATTGCGTTTCAAATTTTAAAAGAGTTTCCGCAGGAAACATCGATTACAAAGCCAGACACTCCCCTGTCTGCACGGGAGCTTGAAGTGCTTCAATTAGTGGCTAAAGGACTGTCAAACCGCGATATCTCGGCGCAGTTATTTATTTCTGAACACACGGTAAAAAGCCATTTGAAAAATATTTTAAGCAAGCTTCATTTAGAAAACCGCGTGCAGCTGACAAGCTATGCGTTTCAAAATGGCTTAATGAACTAACAGCTTTTACGAGCTGTTTTTTTATTACCCCCTTCCTCTTATAAACCCCAACAATCACTCTCAGGGGTGATGGCTAATTCTCCCTTTCCTTCTATAATAAAAGCACGTTAGTTAGTAAAAAGGAGGAAAAAACGATGCAGGAAAAGCGCGAAGAATCAGCGAGTACAACGAAAAAAAGCACGGCGCGTTCTCAAGGTCTATACAAAGCCATATGGCGCTGGCATTTTTATGCGGGTTTAATGTTTACTCCGTTTCTTCTTATATTAGCTGTTACGGGCGGGATGTATTTATTCAAGCCTCAAATTGAAGAAAAACTGTATCACGACTTCTATCATGTACAAGCTCAGTCACAGTCCGTATCCCCTTCAGCACAAGTACAGGCTGTAAAGGAAAAGTATCCAGACGCTGATGTGTTGACGTATAAGCCCAGTGATCTCTCTACTCGTTCGTCAGAAGTAGGAATTTCATTAAAAGACCATACATATACGATGTTTGTTAACCCTCACAATGGTCACATCATAGGAAAAGTAGATGATTCCAGTCGCTTGATGAATCAAATTGAAGAATTTCACGGAGAGCTGATGGCGGGAACAGCAGGTGATCGTATCGTAGAACTTGCGGCCTGCTGGGCAATTGTCTTAATTGTAACCGGCGCTTTTTTATGGTGGCCGCGCAAAAAAGACAAAATAAAAGGCGTGCTGATTCCTCGTTTTTCAAAAGGTAAAAACGTACTGATACGTGACCTTCATGCAGTACCGGCCTTTTGGATTTCAGCGGGGATGCTTTTTCTCGTACTAACAGGACTTCCGTGGTCAGGACTGTGGGGCAATGCGTTTCAGCAAGTCGCCACAAACGCAGGTGTTGGGTACCCTCCGTCTATTTGGGTAGGCAGTGCTCCTACTTCAACCGTGCAAACAAAAGATGTTGCGGACGTGCCTTGGGGAGCTGAAACGTTAGAAGTGCCAAGCTCCACAGCTTCGCAATATACAAAAGTATCGCTTGATGACATTGTCACGATTGCAAGAGAACAGCATATGCACGACGGCTACACCATTTCTATTCCGCAAGACGCTCAAGGTGTGTATACGCTCTCTGTTTTTTCACCAAGAGCTCAAGATGAAGCAACCATTCACCTTGATCAATATACCGGAGCTGTGTTAGCCGATTATCGGTACGACAACTATGGATTTATGGGCAAATTGATTGCGCTTGGTATTACGCTTCATAAAGGCACACAGTTTGGATTTATCAATCAGCTTATGGGCCTTATTATTTGTATCGGAATTGCTGGTATCGCTATCAGCGGATCCTTACTGTGGTGGAAGAGAAAACCAGCTAAAAACATGGGGGCTCCTAAAGTTCCTGAAGGAAGTGCAATGCGAATCGTGACGTGTATAATCGTCGTGTTTGGTATCCTCTTTCCTTTAGTCGGACTGTCCTTAGTTATCGTGTGGCTTTTAGATTTCTTTGTTATCAAACGAATTCCAGCATTGAAGCGATTTTTAAACGCATGATTGATGAAACGATGTGAGGTGCAGTAACAATGAATAAATGGAAAATGTCCGGACTAGTCATACTCAGTACGCTTGTGCTTTCCGCGTGCTCCGTAAACAGTGACGCAGACCAGCTCTACAAGCAGCAAAAGCCTCTGTCGGCGCATGTGATGCTTCCTGAAAATATAGAGCCACAGAGCACACAGGTGTTAGAAGTCCATGTGATGCAAGAAAATAAAACGGTGGATGACGCCAAAAGCGTTCAGTTTAACGTGTGGAAAAAAGATGCTCCCGGTAAAGTTGAAACAATAAAGGCACATTATGACGGCAGTATGTATAAAGCAAAAGCAGCCTTTAAAGAGGATGGTATTTACTATATTAAAACCGATATTAATGCTCGCGGTGAGCACATCCTTCCTACTCAGCAAGTCGCAGTAGGCAAATTATCAAAAGAAGAGTTACGTTCACTACAGCCAGCTGAAAACGAAACGCATCATCACCACTCTCATCATTAGACATAAGCTCACGTTCAGCAGCTGAACGTGAGCTTATGTTTGTCTTATGAATTCTAGCTAGTTCCATTATATGTTTTTACATTTTTTTCTTATTACTTTACAATAAGAGTGATAAACGTTTTATAAAGGAGTTTTACAGGTTGAAAAAAATTGTTTCTGGTATTTTAATTTTAGTAATAGCCGTTATTGTTATGATTGAAGGAAATCCGTTAGAGCAGAACTCTTCAACGAATACCTCCTACGATGAAGTCATTTCCTTCCCTGCTGATCGTTACCCTGAAACTGCAGCGCACATTCAACATGCAATCGATAAAGGAAAATCGGCTGTTTGTACAATCGATCGAGACGGTGCTGAAGAAAACCGCCGTGAGTCTTTAAAAGGCATTCCGACTGAAAGCGGCTATGACCGAGATGAGTTTCCGATGGCCTTTTGTGAAGAAGGCGGAAGCGGTGCAGATATTGAATATGTAAAGCCTTCAGACAACCGAGGCGCCGGGTCTTGGATTTCACATCAAGTAGATGAGTTTCCAGACGGTACGAAGGTTTTAATTGAAGTGAAGTAAAAAGAATGGTCATTGCGACCGTTCTTTTTTTATGTTGAGAGCCTGTATAAGAAAAAGAATAAAAAAGGAAGAATTGTTCTTGCCTAAAGATACTCTTCACTTTTAAAATAAAAATGTATGTTATACATATATGCATCATCGTTTTATAGGAGGAATGAGTTTCTTGGACAATCTATGGCAGCAGTTACTTCCTGCCTCATGGCAATTAACTTTATTTATTTTCTTTTTTGTCTATATCTTGCGCTACAAACAAGAGAATAAATTCAGCATGCAGCTTCACGTGCTGCTTAAGTTTCTTTATGCCGTTATTTTGATTTTAAATGCGGTGTTGTTTTTAGTGGAAAGTCAGCGCGATTTTCTTTTTTATGCAACGCTTTTCATGAGTATCCTGACAATTATTTTGATGGAGTTCACGCTTTCTGCAAAAAAACAGAACGAGCTTGATTTTATTTCAGCCGTTTCTTGCTGTGTTCTTCCGATTTTTATTTCTTTACTTGAACTTAGTTAATGAACCAAAGGCCTCTGGTGATTCAGAGGCCTTTTTGATGTTATTGATCTTTGTTGTTACGGTCCATCATATCTTTTGGATCTTCTACAATATCTTCTGGATCACGGTTGTTGTCTTTTTCATCATCTTTATAGATGTTGTCATTTTTATCTACACCAGGTACGTTATTGTTGTTATTCATATTGTCTAAACCCGTGTTGACAAACGCCACGTATACTTTGTCAATTTTACTATCTGCTTCTCTCACACGGTCCGCAATTTTTTGTTCAAAATCAGTTGAAACTTCATGATAAGTATCGCCGTTATACGTTACGGTGTTCACCTTGCCGTTATCGTTGTTGTCCGCTGCGTCATTTCCCGCTAAGTCTACCGTTACATAGGCATTATTATTATCGCGAAGCACATACGCATCGTCAACTTCCTTCATATCTTCTACATTTTGCGCTGCTTCAACTGACTTGGTCGGCTGATCAGTATTATCCATTGGAATATTGTTATCAACCCCGTCGTTTGTAGAAGTGTTGCGTAAGTCATTTTGAGTATTGTCCATTGCGTTATTGTCTTTATTTCCTCCACATGCAGCTAAGCCTGAAAGAAAAAGAACTGAAGAAGCAATGATAAGCCCTTTTTTCATTTTTTCCATCTCCTTAAATATAGTTTGCAGTCGTATTATGCTTAATTTTTGCAAAACTATTCAAAGGAGACGAAGAAGTGAGTACCTTTTTTCTCACTATACTTACCGCTGCTAGCCATACGATAAGGAACATTTCAAGATTGCAGCTGTACTTATTCACCTAACAGCTTTCGGACAGCTACTGACAGCGTATTGATATGACGTTCTACGTTTGCCTCTTCTGCAACTTGTTTCTGTTCATCGACGTTGTAAACCGGCGCTGGATTTTGTGTAATTCCATTAATCGTTGTAGCCATAAAAGCTAGCAGATCATCTGTTGGTACAGCCGGAGAGAAATTCTTTACTTCTATTTGTTCCGTAATAAAGTCGTGAAGCTTTTTTTGAATATATTTAAGGTTTGATACTTCAACTAGCTGATTTTCAATTTTCATAAAACGCTGAGGGTCTTTTGAATACAATGCTACTAGTTCAAAGTAAATTTCTCCTCCTGCTGTCATTGATTCCTGGATATGCTCTCCAATATACATAATGAAATCATGCAGCATTTCAAAGGAGTCTTTCTTTGTCTGAAGCAGGGCTTCAATTTTATCTTTTACTTTATAGCTGACGCTTTCTTGATTAAGAAGTCCGACAAATACTTCATCAAGGTTTGAAAAATATTTGTACACGCCTCCTTGACTCATTCCAGCTTCCAAAACGATATCTCGCATGGCTACATCATGCACCGGTTTGCTCTTGCATACTCTTTTGGCTGCTTCTAAAATCTCTTGCTTCTTTTTTTCAGCGTATCCTTCCCTTACTTTTGGCATTTTTTTCACGCTCGCTTACTGTTTATTTATTCCCGAATGTCTCGAGTGTATTAATAATCACCTGAGCTGCTTTTTCGGCTCCTTGTTCAGCTCGGATTTGTTTTCCGATTTCTTGTGCTTTGGATTGAATTTCATTAACTTGCGTATAGGAAATAGCTGCGGATAATTTTTCAGCCGTCAATTCTTTTCTAGGAATGGCTTTTGCTCCAGCTCCCAGCTCATAAATTTTTCTTCCCCAAGCGAATTGGTCATTTCCATAAGGAATAATAACACTTGGAACGCCAGCTCGAAGGCCTTCGGCTGTTGTTCCCGCTCCTCCATGATGAACAACGGCAGACATTTTAGGAAACAGCCACTCATGAGGGATATCTTTTACAAATAAAATGTCTTCTGTTATCTCCCTCGTATGATTCATTCCACTTCCTCCTATATTGATGATACCTCGTTTCCCGGCAAGTTTTAAGGCTTTAATCACTAAAGCAGTCGTTTCGCCTGCGTTTTTTTTATCCCCAATACTTCCAAATCCAATATAAACCGGCGGTTCTCCATTCTTTAAAAATCTTTCCAGCTTCTCTTCCGGCTCATAGCTATGGTCACTGTCCATAAACCAATTTCCGTAGGAATGAACGTGTTCAGGCCAATCTTTAGATACGGAAAATACGGCGGGACTTGATGAAATAATAGTTGGGTTAGCTGCTGTACGCTGCTTTGGGTACGGACATAAAAAATCTTCAGGTCCTTCTCCATGCTGCTGAACCCAATATTTTTTTAAAGGACCACTTACTACTTTCCAAAATCCCCATTCAAAAATGCGATGCGTCAGCTTATTGTATATTTTTCCAAATCGTGGTCGATCATAAAAAATTAAAGCTGGATAGTCTTTTGTTGGTGTCATTGGAAAAGGGCTGGCTAAGATACTTGGTATATTCATCTCTTTAGCAGCAAAGTAACCAATTGCCGCACCTGGATGATATACAATTGCATCGGCTCCTTTGCATGCTTTGTGCAAATCTTCTTGTATATTAATCATCATACCCATCATCTTTTCATTTTTTAAGCTTGAAAAAAATTTGAGAGGATTGTCTGCATTAATTGCGTCGTCTGCTGCTCCGCTCTCTATAATTTTAGAAACATCTCCTCGAAGCATGGCATATTCAAACCCGTACGATTCTATGAAGTTTTGGTAAGCTTCTGAAGCGGCAATTCGTACACGGTATCCTTTCTTTTTTAACTCTAATCCTAAAGCCATAAAAGGCTGGGTGTCTCCTCGAGTTCCTGTTGTTAACATCGTAATAAGCATCATTTCAGCCTCCTTATATTAAAACGACAACTATGTCGTTTTAATATAATGTACCCTTCTCCGATTAATTCGTCAATAAAAACGACAATATTGTCATTTTTATTGCTACCCTTTATTTTCCTAAGGCTCTTTTCGTAAAGTTACATAGTTGAATTTGCTTGTCTTAAGTCCAAAAACGTAACATAGATGTCTTTAATCATTGAGAAAGCGCCTCCTGAAAGAGTATTCTAAAGATAACGCCCTCTTTATAAAGAATGAAAAAAAGATGCTTCGGGTTTTAAACGAAGCATCTTTTACCTATTAGAGCTATGAATAGTTACCTATTTTTCAAGTTAAACTGCTCGTGAAGCAGCTAATTTCTCGATTGGGGCTTGTTCAATGTCTGCTGCTGAAATATGCAGCAACTTTTCTAAAATAGCCGTTATGCCCTCATTTGTTTCATTAGTTTTTTTACAGTCATTAATATGCTGGTTTAATTGCTTTTTATAAGCCTCGGTATGAATGAGCCAATGACTTAAAAGCTCTTTTGTTGCCGTTCTTTCGTCTTCGCTTTTAGCTCCAAATAAACTTTCCATATCAGGTTCTTGAATAATTAGCTTACTAAAATCTTCGCTTACTGCAAGCCAAAAATAGTTTTTTTCGTATTCGTAATATCTGTGTTCTTTTAATAAAAAGTAGCCAATTTCAAATTCAATGCGATAGAGCGGCTGGTTAACTTTCGGCGCATGAAGGCTTTTAAAGTTAATATGCTCTGCATCGTCTACATAAACTTCTGAACCGTATTGGGTTTTAATAATTTTAGCGTCTACTGTATTCATGATGTTTACCTCTTTAGGGATATTATGAGAGAACGCGTGCATTCTTTTTCTAGAATGCGCACGTTCTTTATCTTTTACTTAGTTTTGAACAGCGTTTTTCCAATCAGCCGCAAACTTTTCAATTCCTTGTTCGGTTAAAGGATGTTTAACAAGCTGCTCAATTACTGAATACGGAATGGTTGCAATATGAGCTCCGGCAAGGGCTACGCGTGTAACGTGGTCCGGATGTCTTACAGAAGCCGCAATGATTTGAGAATCGATATTTTGAATGCGGAACAGCTCGGCAATTTTAGCCACAAGCTGTACGCCGTCTTCTGAAATATCATCAAGGCGACCAAGGAATGGAGATACATACGTTGCACCTGCACGAGCTGCTAAAAGCGCTTGGTTTACAGTGAAAATAAGCGTTACGTTTGTTTTTACACCTTTTTCAGCAAGGTAGCGAGTCGCTTCCAATCCAGCGAGTGTCATTGGAAGCTTAATCGTAATGTTTTGATCTCCGCCGTTAATTTTGATTAATTCTTCTGCTTGTGCAATCATGTCTTCTGCTGTTTCGGCATCCGGCGTCACTTCTGCTGAAACGGATTCTACTTCTGGAACGGTTTTTAAAATTTCTTCAATACGATCTTCAAACTTTACGCCTTCTTTTGCAACAAGAGAAGGGTTTGTTGTGACGCCAGATAAAACGCCCACTTTGTATGCTTTTTTAATATCGTCAAGGTTTGCAGTATCAATAAAAAATTTCATTTTTTCATTCCTCCATTAGTTTTTTTTACTATACCCACTATTTCACTTGTTATTTCTTTTCCACAGCATGACCGCCAAACTCGTTTCGAAGCGCGGAAACTACCTTTCCTGTAAAGGTATCATCTTCAAGCGAGCGATAGCGCATCAGTAAAGACATCGCAATAACCGGCGTAGCTGTTTGAAGGTCTAGAGCCGTTTCGACCGTCCACTTCCCTTCACCAGAAGAGTTCATAACTCCTTTGATGTCATCTAGCTTAGCATCTTTAGAGAATGCATTTTCCGTTAATTCCATGAGCCATGAACGAATAACTGACCCGTTATTCCATACTCTCGCCACTTTTTCGTAATCATAGTCGAACTGGCTTTTTTCAAGAACTTCAAATCCTTCTCCGATTGCTGCCATCATGCCGTATTCAATGCCGTTATGAACCATTTTTAAAAAGTGGCCGCTCCCTGCTTCTCCAGCATATAGATATCCGTTTTCTACTGCTGTATCGCGGAAGATAGGTTCAACAATTTCCCACGCTTCACGATCTCCGCCAATCATATAGCAAGCTCCGTTACGAGCGCCTTCCATTCCGCCAGATGTTCCAACGTCCATAAAGCGAATTTTGTTTTCTTTTAACTCGTTATAGCGTCGAATAGACTCTTTGTAATGAGAGTTTCCGGCTTCAATTACGATATCTCCTTCAGCTAAAAGAGGAGATATTTCACTAATAACAGAATCAACAACCGTATGAGGAACCATCAGCCATACGACTCTTGGCGTTTCTAATGACTGAACAAGCTCCTGTAAGCTTGATACTCCTGACGCACCGTACCCTTTCATTTGTTCCACTGCGTTTGAATTTACGTCAAATGCTACAACGTCATGACGCTGATCCAATAAGTTTTGTCCTAAGTTAATCCCCATTTTCCCTAAACCAACTAATCCTACTTTCATGTGAACAGCTCCTTCTATTTGTCTAATTGTTTAAGCCTTTAGCAATTCTTTTGCTTGTGCCACTACGTTTTCTTCTGTAAATCCAAACAGCTTCATCACATCAGCTCCGGTTCCTGAAGCACCGAATGTGTCAATAGCTAACACTTTTCCTTTCTGTCCTACAAAACGTTCCCAGCCAAGTGAAATTCCCATTTCTAGAGAGATTCGTTTTGAAACAGATTCAGGCAAGATGCGCTCTTGATACTCTTTTGACTGTTTGCCAAACAGCTCCCAGCTAGGCATTGCTACAACTCGAACAGATGTACCTTCACGCTCTAGCTGAGCTTTTACACTGACCGCTAGTGCTACTTCAGAACCTGTGGCGATGAAAATCATCTCCGGGTTATCGTCTGTTTCAGTTAATACGTAAGCACCTTTAGCTAGGTCGTTGATATTTTGTTTTGTTTCTTCAAATACAGGCAAGTTTTGACGGCTAAGCACTAAGGCTACAGGACCTTCCGCTTGCTGAAGCGCGTAAGCCCAAGCGCTTGCTGTTTCGTTTGCATCAGACGGACGGATTACGGTAAGCCCTGGAATTGCACGAAGAGAAGCTAAATGTTCAACGGGCTCATGAGTTGGTCCATCTTCTCCTACTGCTATGGAATCATGAGTAAATACATATGTGACCGGCAGCTTTTGCAGTGCAGCTAAACGAATCGCTGGACGCAAGTAATCATTAAAAACAAAGAATGTGCTGACAAACGGCTTCACACCGCCGTGAAGGGCCATTCCATTACCGGCCGCTCCCATTGCATGTTCACGTACGCCGAAATAAATATTTCGATTACCGAAATATCCGGGTGCGTAAGGGCCTTCTTCTTTAATGTCCGTCATCGTGGAATGTGATAAATCAGCACTGCCTCCAAAAATAGATGGCACAGATTTAGTGAAATAATTAATAGCTTCTCCGCTTGCAACACGCGTCGAAATCGCTTTTTCCGATGAGAATGTTAAAATATCATTCACTTCAATTAGTGCCTCACCAGTAATGGCACGTTCTAATTCATCTGCCAGCATAGGGTATTCTTTTTGGTAAGAAGCAAACAGTTCGTTCCACTCTGCTTCTGCTTTCATCCCTTTTTCTTCTAGCTTTTCAAAATGAGCTTTTACTTCTTCTGGAACATAGAAGTTTTCTTCAGCGTCCCAGCCGTAGGCTTGTTTTGTTGCTTTTGCTTCTTCTTCTCCAAGCGGATTGCCGTGTGCTTTATTTGTTCCCGCTACTTTTGGACTTCCGTAGCCAATAATTGTTCTCACTTCAATGAGTGTTGGCTGTTCCGTGTTCTGTTTCGCTTTTTCGATGGCGCTTGTGATTTCATCCACGTCATTTCCATCTTCTACACGTAAATACTGCCAGTCCGCAGATTCCGCTCTTTTTTGGATATTTTCGCTAAATGAAAGATTTAATTCCCCGTCTAACGAAATATCGTTGGAGTCATATAAAGCAATAAGTTTACCAAGCTTCATATGGCCAGCCATTGACATCGCTTCATAAGAAATGCCTTCCATTAAGTCACCATCGCCTACTAACGTATACGTATAGTGATCAATAACAGAGAAATTTGGTTTATTAAATTTTGCCGCTAAATGAGCTTCTGCCATTGCCATTCCGACTGCATTTGCAATTCCTTGACCTAAAGGACCTGTTGTTGCTTCTACGCCGTCCGTATGGCCAAATTCAGGATGACCCGGTGTTTTACTATTTAGCTTGCGGAAGCCTTTTAAATCTTCTACTGATACATTGTATCCGCTTAGATTCAGCATGCTATACAGCAAGCTTGAGCCATGACCGGCTGATAAGATAAAACGATCTCGGTTAAACCAGCTTGAATTTGCCGGATTATGCTGTAAGTGATTCGCCCACAGCGCATAGGTCATCGGAGCCGCTCCCATCGGAAGTCCCGGGTGTCCTGAATTAGCTGCGTTCACCGCGTCAATTGACAGGGTACGAATCGTATTAACTGCGAGTGTATCTATGTTGGTACTCATGTGTCATCCTTCTTTCGCTTTGTTTGTATTAAACTGGCTGCACTTCGCGTGATTGACTTGCTGTTTCTTCATCCAACCACCATTTAAAGCCGTCTTTTTCTACCAGTGCATGTGATGCATCAGGGCCGTATGAACCAGCAGCATATTTGTGAAGCGGCACTGTATTTTCCTGAAATGCTTCAAGAAGCGGCTGAACCCATTCCCAAGCTAGCTCTACTTCTTTCCAATGAGCAAAAAATGTAGAATCTCCGGCGCATGCATCTGCAATAAGGCGTTCATATGCTTCCGGTGCTCCTTCTTGCTGACCTGAAAAATTAATTTGTACAGGCTCAATATGACCATGATTAAATGGATTTTTGCTGTTTAACTGCAGCGTAATATTTTCGTGCGGGTTAATTTCAATGATCAACAGATTTGGAGATGTTGTTTCTCCTTTGTCTAAGTACAACTCTTTTAGCGAGTCTTTGAATTCAATAACAATTCGCGTCGCTTTTTCCGCCATTCTTTTCCCTGTACGAATGTAGAAAGGAACGCCGTTCCAAAGCGAATTATCGATATATAGTCTGGCTGCTAAAAACGTGTCCGTCTGAGAAGATGGTGATACACCGGGCTCATTTATGTAGCTCGGCACTGAAGCCCCGTTTATTTTTCCAGCCTCATATTGACCGCGAACAACGTCTAGATCCATATCTTCTTTTACAAGCGGACGAAGCGCTTTTAACACATTTATTTTTTCGTTTCGAATATCATCAGCGCTAATGCGGGCCGGTAAGTGCATAGCCGTCATCATCAGCATTTGCAGCATATGATTTTGAACCATATCTCGAATGGCTCCTGAATGGTCATAATAGCTTGCTCTTTCCTCTACGCCGACCGTTTCACTTGCTGTAATTTGTATATTCGCAATATGTTCGTTATTCCATAATGATTGAAGAATAGGATTAGCGAATTCCAGCGCTTCTAAATTTTGTACCATCGACTTGCCAAGATAGTGGTCAATGCGGTAAATCTCTTCTTCTTTAAACGCTTTGCTTAAGTTTTCGTTTAATTGACGAGCTGACTGTAGATCATGGCCAAACGGTTTTTCAATAATTAACCGTTTCCAACCTTTTGTAGCACCTAAGCCACTGTCTTTAATATGCTCGGCAATCGTACCAAAAAATTCTGGTGCAACGGATAGATAAAACATTCGGTTGCTTGGAATGTTTCGTTCCTCTTCGCGTGCTTCTACTAGATTTAACAACTTTTTATAATCTTCAGCATTCGTTGCATCCAATGGGCTGTAGCGAAAAGCTGAAAGAAAATGCTGCATAAGAGATGAATCTTTTTCGACGCGACGTGAAAAAGTATGAATAGACTCTTTTACTTTTTCCTGAAAGTCAGCGTCGGACATCTCCCTTCTGCCTAGTCCTACAACAGAAATTGATTTAGGGATTTTCCCGTCTACAAATAAATTATAGAGTGCAGGATAAATTTTGCGTTTCGCTAAATCACCTGTTGAACCGAATAAAACAAAAGTCATCGCTTCCATATCTCTTCCTCCTGTTAGGAAAAATATAATCTTTAAAAAGTAACTTTTCTTTCATTCGTTACTTTATGTAACCTATCTTATTCCTGAAATATTTTTTCGTCAAGATATAAAACTCATAAAAAATCATTTCAATTTTCTTTTGTTCTTTAAACCCTATAGCCGCTTATCTTAGATAATTTATGGAAAAATAATGAAAATACTTTTTAGTTGAATTTAGAAAATAAATCTGCTTTAATGGATTTGATAGAATTGTATGAAAGTAAAAGCATACATAATGTTTGCATATGTACCAAGGGAAAATATCAAAAGGTGGAAGTAATATGGAAGCTCAGCTAATCAAGATGCCTGAAGATCTATCTGTTTTTCACATAGAAAAATCGTAGCTCAATCCAAAAGAGTCACCGGAAGTTGACCTCTTTTTTTGAGCTACACTCACACTTTAACTTTAATGCGTCACTGCGACAAGAAGCATAAGCATCATATAGAGGTTAAAAACAGCAAGTAAAACAAGAACGATATAGACTAGTTTTTTACCTATCTTACCTAAAAAGTAGACGTTGACTAACATAAAATACACGCCTGCTGCGCATAAAACGAACGTAAGAAACTCTTTACACTCGTTCAATGTCATTTGAAAATCTTGATTATAGTAAATTCGGAGATCTTTACTAATAGCGAACGGCACGGTCCACCACCTGATCAAAATTCCAATAAACATAAGTATCCCTATTGTGTTTAAAGTGGACTGAAGTGTTCTCCGCTGTTTCTTTCTCATATCCACATCCGTTTGTGCGGACCTTTTAAAGTTTGTTCGCATGTATTTCCCCCCCATGATGTTTTTGCATACAGCAAAAAGGGTCATCAGCCATACACAGGTCTCTCCCCCGGCTATTTCTTACACCACCAAAAGGTGCGTAATGATCATCACGCAAGGCTTCAATGAAGCTACATTCTTTATCTATATTCACTTTATGCTGCATTTGATGCTTTCACAGCTTCTGAGCATACCAGCTTGTTTTTCGTTTCGTATTGAATTATATACATACACAAAAATAAGCCCTGGCTGATAGAGCCAAGGCTTGGTTCATGTTTTGATTAAGTTATACCCCACACATTGAAGAGCTTGTTGAATATTTTTCACGACTTTTAACTGTAAGTTTCTCAAATCATGATTTTTAGTTTGCTCTTTCGCAAATGTGGGGGTTACACCTGTTATAACTGCTTGAGCACCCATGAGCTGAAGTGCTGTAATCATTTTCAAGAAGAAATTCGGAAACTCTTTTTCTCTCAGAAGCAGCTTCGATAAATCAATGATAAAGTAATCTATTTCATTATGAGCTGCATCGTGAAGCACATCTGTCATAATCTGATCCGCACGCTCTTTATCAATAATACCTTGAAGAGAAAGAATCGAAACCCCCTCTGTAATCGGAATAATTGGGACGCTTAAAAATCCCATCTGATATCGTGTTTCATCCAGATCGATCATATGGGATAAGATACCTGCCATTGATTGTAAAAAAGCGATATCTTCTCCTGAAAATTCTTTTTCTTCCTTGTCCATTACACAGAGTGTTCCAAATACATTTCCTTTTAAATCTTTTAATGTAACACCTAAAAAACCTTTTACCTGCAATTGATCCGTTACTTCTAGCTGTCTTGTAACGGCATCCTTCATCAGATTTGCCGTATGCATAACGTCTCCGTCATTCATAATAATTAAGCGGCAGTATGTACCTCCGTATTCAACGCTGTATCCTTCAGGAATAATCTCTTCCTTCTCGTTATATGAGCTGAGGACCGTCATCGCTGTTTCTCCTCTTCTAGTTACGTACGTTGTGCTGACATTCAGCTGTTTGGTAATAACCTCAAATAATTTTTGCGAAACAGACCGCAGTGAATAAAAATGAGGAACTTTATTTTCTCCATCAACGTTCATTTAGTTACCTCCATCGCAACTATCATTCTCTCTGCCATAAGTGCATTCTTTCATAAAGATACGCACAGCTTGGCTATAACTTTTTTGTAGTATGAGAGAGGACAGCTATATTGCCTATTTTCTATCTTATACATACCAGATTTGACATATGACATGATTTCACATAAGAAAAACTTCTTCCGTTCATGAAGGAAGAAGTTTTAAATTATATAAAAATCTCACACGTCCCCATTTTCCCTCTATTCCCCATATTAGGATATATCAAACTAAACTGCCTAGTTCAATGACAACATAGCACAAAGGGTATTAGAGCTCCTGCTTCATCTTTTTGTTCCATTCTCTTCGCAGAATTCCCATTTTGACGCTATCAAAATATTCACCGTTTACGATACGTGCTTCTCTGATTCTTGCTTCTTCTTTCATACCTATTTTTGCCGCTGTTTTGATCATTCTGATATTGCCTGACCACGTAGACATGCCGAGTCTATGCAAAGGTGTAAACTCAAATAAAAAGTCGATCCACATTCCATAAGCTTCTGATCCATATCCTCCGCTCCAATAGTCTGAATCGTAAATGACAATTCCAGTTTCCATCCAGTTTGTACGTTTGTCCACCCAGTAACAGTTCACCGTTCCTACAGCTATTTCATCAATAATAACCGCAAGCATTCGGGGAACTGATGGATAAATCTCATACTCTTCTTCCCATGAATTCATATACTTTTCTTTCGTCAGCTTTCGATCTGGTATGTACGGAGCATTCCATTTTTTCGCTTCTTGTTTTTTCTCTTCGTATTTCCAGTAATAGAGCGTATTAACATCTTCCTGTGTCGCTTCTCTTAATAACACTTTTTCTCCTATTAATTTTATCATGAGAGGCATTACTCCTTGATTTATGAAATGGCTTATTAAATTTTAGAAACTTAAAGCGACTCTTAATACACGTTTATACAATCATAGCGTTAAATAATGAAGAAAAGGAGTAAATTTATAAAGAATAGTATTGCTACTGCCAATCAGCAGATGAAAATGAAAAGTAACTTATCCTGCTTTGCCTGTAAAACACCGAGACAATATATATGCTCCCGGTGTTTTTTGTTTTTGCTCTATTTATTATTCGCGTTTTCCATAACTGCAAAATAGTTACCTTCACTGTCTGAAAAATTAAAGACTTTTCCTGAAGGCATCGATACAATTTCTCCCACCGTTACGCCTTTAGCAGTTAAATCTCTATATAATTCATCCACATTCTCCGTAAAAAACAGAAGCGAAGGTGTCCCGACATTTAATTCCGGCTGCATTTTTGCTATTAGCTGTTTGTTATGAAGGATAATGGTTGTTTCAGCACCCGCTACCGGCGCTAGCTCAATCCACTTCATGCCTTGTTCATTATTTTGTTCGGACATAACCTGAAATCCCATTTTTTCTGTCCAAAACTTTACCGCTTGATCTTGATCGTTTACATACACCATAATTTGACCGATTTTTTTAATCATTGCTTTCACTCCTTCGATATAGATGAAATAATTTCTTTTGCTACTGTATCTGCCGACTTTTCCTTTGTGTAAATTGTTTGCTTTGCCAGCAGCTCATTTGACGGATGCGTTACAAAATGTTTGTTAAGCTTAAAAACATCTTCATCATCCGTTATTTGCTGCAGTCTTTGATGTAATAGTTGTATGGACTCTTCTTTATCAGCACTGGGAAGCAATAAAAATAGAGACTGATAAGGTTTTAATATCTTTTCTACTTGCTGAAACAGTCCCATGTCTTCGTAGACCGAGTGACCGGCGCCAAAATCAATGACCGCATGTTTGTACTCTTCTAGTATTCTTTTAACGGCATAGGCTTCAAACGGCTTCCAATAGGCGTACATACCCTGAAACCCTTGTTTTTCTCGAATGTCCTGCTGTGTTTCTTTGCTGAAACCTATTTCCTCGTAGTAAGAAAATCGCACTTCGTCCATTGAGCACTGAGGAATACTTAGTTTTTGCGCTACTTTTTCACCAACCGTCGTTTTACCCGCGCATATAGGTCCAATGAGAATAATAGGGGGTTGCATAGGCTCTCTCCTTATTTCACTTCCAATACAAACGCGTACGATGCATCTCCATTAGATACATTTTTTTGACTTTCATCCATCCACCACACTGAATATGAGTAGTAGTACGTGCCTGATTCAGAAGGTGCTTTCAGCTTATTTTTCTTCAGTGGTATTTCCACTTCATGGCTGTTTTGTATTTGTGCCATATGCTTTTCGTTGGGCTGCCGCTTATACTTGATAACAAGCGATAGCGATTCATTTGCTTTTACTTTAATCGGCTGTTCTGTTTTTAACAATTCTAAAGGGCCTGCTTTATCCACACACGTGTTTTTCCAGCAGTAAGTGCCAACTTTTGTTTCATAAAGATGGTTGCTTGCTTCGAGATACGCTTTTGGCGGGAATTCTTCAAGAAATCCACTGCTTGAACATCCTGTAAAGCTTGCTATGATAAGTCCACCTGCAGCTGTCTTCCATTTCTTCATCATTTCATCACCTTTTTACTATTTCTTCATTGTTCTGTTATCTCCTGTTTCTTACTTTCTAAATAGCATTGCTTTATTTTCAATACACGCTTTTTAATAAAATGGAATATGAATACCTAACTGATTTACTAATAAAGGAGTGAACGTATGAAGGCGCCAAACCGAGACGACAAATATGCACATGATGAAGAACGCAAAAAAGTGCTGCTCTTGTCAAGAGCAGCACTTTTTTAGACTTGCACGCTATTTGATTCTACTAATTTCCCATCTTCCATCCACACAACGCGATCGCATAAATCCAGCATTCTTTGGTCATGGGTAACCATTACAGCCGCTTTTCCCCTTAGCTTCACTTCATCTGCAAGCATTTGAACGACCGCTCTTCCTCGCTCTGAATCCAAGCTTGCCGTCGGCTCGTCTGCGAAGATAATTTCAGGGTTATTCATCCACGCTCTTGCAATCGCTACCCGCTGGCGCTCTCCGCCGGATAGACTTTCAGGATAGTGATGTTTTCGATGGGCAAGCCCGAGCTTTTCAAGCAAATCATCCGCTCTTTTTTTTGCTTCTTGATTTCGATTTCCTTCTAGTTCCGTGACAAGAAGAAGCTGATCGCGAACCGTTAAATACGGGATTAAATTAGCTGATTGAAAGATAAAGCCGATTTTCTTGAGACGAATGCTGTTCATTTGTGATGGAGACATTTTATTAATCTCGTCTCCGTCAATAATTACACGTCCGCTAGACGGTGAAAGCAGCGCGCCAGCAATGGATAAAAAGGTACTTTTCCCAGAACCAGAAGGACCGACAATCGCCACAAGCTCTCCCGCTTTTACACGCAGCGATAGATCATTTAACACGACTACAGCGTTTTCTCCGTCTCCAAACGACTTGCTAACACTCTCTAAAACTAATTTTTCTTCACTCATTATACAGCCCTCCCAATCGCTTCAACCGCATCTACTTTTGCTACGCGATACAGCGACAATAATGAACTCAGTACAGAAACGGCTATAAACAGCGCGGAGCAGCCTGCGATTAGCGATAAATCCAAGTGAAATGGCATTGAATCAGGCAATATAGCAGCTACTCCGTATGTCAATCCAATACTAATAGCGAGACTGCATAAAGTTAACACAACCACTTGAGATAAAATCGTTCGCGCTAAATAGCTTGTTTTTGCTCCTATCGCTTTTAACACGCCAAACTGATTCATTTTTTGAAGCGTCATCACGTAGAAGAAAACGGCTAAGACAAAAGCTCCAATGATAAACAGAAACGCGACCATCATTAAAAGTGAGCCCTGTTCTTCTTGATAACCCGGAATTCCTTTTAACGCTTCATCCTTACTGATTACATCGATTTCAGCTTCTTTTTTTTGAAGAGTCTGTGCTTGCTGGCTGTTCATATTCAATACGACTGCATTAAAAGCACCTGTGCTTTCAATTGTCTTCCACTCTGTAAGATTAATATGAATAACAGGCGCGTGACTAAACGACTGATTTTTTGTAAAACCAACAATTGTAAAGCTTTTTCCTGAAGCCGTATCTTTTATCGTATCACCTAGCTTTACTCCTTCTTCTTTTAGCGAAGAGTCCGCCACGGCTTCATGTTTCGCATCGTCCGTAATCATCTTCCCTTCCGTTATGTTCGGAGCTAAAAAGCCGCTTGTGCTTATGGCAAAAAACGAGGCGTCTATTTTTTTCTCTTTTCCTTCATTTATAACGGCTGTCATCATCACACCAAGCGGCTCAGCTTTTTTCTTTCCCCTTAGTTGTTGAATATCTTCTGTTTTGTTTGTTGATAAAACAGAGCGCGTCAGGCGCTGATCCGCTTCTTTTTGAAGCGCAACGTAATTTCCTTTCATTTCTTGAACAGCTGAAGCATTGTCAGAGGAAAGCCCTTTTGCTAAGCCTGATACAAAAAGCACAAGCCATACAATTAACACCATAATCACGCCAATGAGTAAGTAGCGCAGCTTCGCATGTTTTAATTCACGTAAAGCCAAAAACATCTTTCTTTCATCTCCTTTTTTCATTCTATTTAAAGTATAAAAACAGAAAATGAATGGAAGATGAACGGCTCATTACATTTTCGGAAGATAGACGTGAAAAGTGCTGCCTTTTCCTTTTTCGCTTTCAACGTGAATGGAACCTCCGTGCATGTCGACAATTTGCTTCACAATCGCTAAACCAAGACCGCTGCTTCCTTCCGTCCGGCTTCTTGCTTTATCTTCCTTATAAAAACGATTAAAAATATGCGGGAGGCTTTCTTTTGACATACCGATTCCCGTATCTTGAAACTCCACGTGGCAATACGTATCTTCCATACCAACGCGAAGAGACAGCGTTCCTCCTTCTTCCGTGAACTTTACGCTGTTAGTAATCAAATTTGTCCACACTTGATGAAGCAGTTTTTGATCGCCTGAAATCATCGTTGAAGGAAGATCCATTTCAATGGCCAATTCTTTTTCACGCCAGCTCCACTCCGTCATGAACAGCACTTGCTTGATTTGAGTTGCAACGTCAAACGTGCTTTTTTCGATATGCTCACTTTCTTTATCAAGTGAAGCAAGCGTAAGCAGCTGTTTGCTGAGGGACGACATGCGCCGGCTTTCTTCTTCAATAATAGACAGATACTCATTTCTTTGTTCATCTGAAAGGTCAGCAGAACGGAGCGTTTTCGAAAACCCTTGAATGGACGCCAGCGGAGACTGAATTTCATGTGACACGTTCGATACAAATTCCTGGCGCATCTCTTCAAGCTGCTCTAAACTTTTAGCCATTTCGGAAAAATGTGAAGCAAGCGCGCCGATTTCGTCTCGGCGCTTTACGTACAGCTCAACGTTGTATTTTCCTTTCGCCACTTGCTTTGTTGCTTTCGTTAGCTTGACGATTGGTTTTACTAAATAACGCGTGCTAATAAGTACAAACAAAATGCTTAATACAATCATCAGCAGTAAAATGACCGAGAAAAAAATGCGCATTTCCCCGAACTGCAGCTGAATATCAGGGCGAATAAACAGCGCTTGCTGCTTGTTACCCTCTCCTTTTAACGGCACGCCGATGGTATTAGCTAACACATTATCAAAAAACCCCGTCACAAACACCTGTGAAGGAAAGTTTGCAATTCCGTGATACATTTTGCCTTCTAACACTTGTTTGACAGCACTCTTTTCTAAGCGCTGGTTTCTAAACTCTCGTCCGTAAAACGTCTCATGTCCAGTGCTGTCCACTACATATATTTGATAGCCAAGTTTACTAATATGCTGTAAATAAGACTGTTGATCTACGCCTCTATTGCTTTCGTAAAAGCTCACAATGTCTTTTGCCATACGCGTAAGCTTTTGATCGTTATAAGGTTTTAAGCTGTACTGATAATAAACGTTCGCCACAATAAACGCGAGGAGACTGCTAAATACCATCACAGCAATCGTTGTCAGGACAATCCGCAAATAGAGCGTCTTCATTTTGCCGTCACCTCAAGCTTATAGCCGACGCCTCGAACCGTCGTAATGACAAAATCATCGGTATGTTCAAACCGCTCGCGCAGCCTTTTTACGTGTACATCAATTGTGCGGTTATCTCCGTTAAAATCCGCTCCCCATATCAGATGAATTAATTCTTCTCTTGTGAAAATTCTTCCTGGATAGCTCGCGAGCTGAGCTAATAATTCAAATTCTTTCATTGGAAGAATGAACAGTCGTCCGCTGCAGTGCACTTCATAGCTTTTTCGGTCAATAGAGGTGCTGTTCAGTACGATCATCTTTTCATTTACCACTTCGTATCGGCGAAGCAGTGCTTTGATTCGGAAAATCAATTCTTTTGGTTCAAACGGCTTTGTCACATAGTCATCCGTTCCCGCTAAAAAGCCTTTTTCTTTGTCTTCGAGCTGATCTTTTGCTGTTAATAAAATAATGGGAAAATCATAGTAGCTGCGTATTTCTTCGCAAACTTCATATCCATCTTTATGAGGCATCATAATATCGACAACCGCTAAATGAATGTGCTGCTTAGCAAGCAGACCCGAAGCTTCCTCTCCGTCTTTTGCTTCATGAACCATATAGCCTTCAAGCTGCAAATAGTGACGAACTAATTGCCGCATATGCTCATCGTCATCCGCCAGTAAAATGTGAATCATTTTTTCTACCACTCCTTTTATGAACCATTTAAAATGGCGGCCTTTTGGCCGCCATCATTTATTCTTTCACTTTCTATCTGTTTACTAGTGTAACCAAACGCCGTGTTCATATTGCGTTTTTATTAGGGTAGAGACTTATTGTGAACAGCAGATGAACAGCTTGTTACAAAATCCATTCACCGCGCGCAATCATCTCTACTTTTCCGCCTACTTTAATGTGAAAAGTTTCTCCGTCATAACTAGCTTTTACATACAGCAGTGAAGGTCTTCCTATTTCGTATCCTTGTTCTACACATATGTCAATAGCTTGCTGATTAAAATAACCGTATTTGACTAAATATGCTGCTAAACAGCCGTTGGCGCTGCCAGTTGCCGCATCTTCTGGAACGCCGTAATAATCAGCAAAATCTCGCACGTTTACGTGATGATCTTCGTGATAGGTTTCCGGTGAAAAGACCATAATTGCTTTTGCTTCCGTGTTTTCTATCAGCTTGAAATATTTTTCTTTGTCTACGTTTATCTCTTTAGCTGCTTCTAATGATGTTAACGGGACAAGGATGACCGGCAGACCCGTGGATACTTCTTGAACGGGAAAACGCATATCGATATAAGTTTCATCAAGGTTTAACACGTCCGCCACCTGCTTTTTATCTAACACTTTCCCAAACGTCGGCTGACCTTGTGTCATCCACAGTACATCTTTTTGTTCATCATATGTAACGGGCGTAGGACCTGCTTTATAATGAAGAATAAGCTCCTCTGTATCTTTTTCTTCTAGTTCTTCTCGGATAACACAAGCGGTACCGAGCGTCGGATGGCCTGCAAATGGTACTTCTTCATTAGGTGTAAAAATCCGCACGTCATATTCTCCTTTTTGCGGAGAAGCCGACGTAATGAACGTCGTTTCAGAGAAATTAATTTCTTTAGCCATTTGCTGCATCTCTTTGTCTGAAAGGCTTCCTGCGTCTTTAAAAACGGCTAGCTGATTTCCCGTATATTTTCTCTGTGCAAATACATCAACAATGGAATACTGAATAGTTTTCATTCCTGTGTTCCTTTCTAACGCAAATTTTTATGTACAAAATGGGTCATTACTTTTTTCTTTAAAGCCTCATATTGCTCCTCATTCGTATCCATAAACGCTTCTTCCCGACTGGATAAAATATCTGCGTAATGGAGAGGCTCACGAAATTGTTCTTGTGTAAAATCATAGCGCTGTTCGTTGAGCTGATTATAGAAATGCCAGCCTTCTTTACACGGAGTTTTTAAAATATCTCCTCCTTTGATATCTTGAACGACAAGAGCTGTCACGCCGCACTGTCCTTTAGCAGGATTGTCAGCCGTCCACTTCGTGCTCGAATGAATTGACCACGATTGATGCAGGGCTTTCTTTAAACGATTCACGTTGGGGAAGCTCCTTTTTCTTCAAATCTACCATATTCTTCTTTTTTATGAAAGTTCTCATTAAAAAATTGACAGCGCAAATATTCTTACTTTAAAAATAATTTAAGGAAGAATAGAAAAATACTAGAAATAATGTATAATAATAGAGTCATTTTAGATGATAGATTATAAACAATGAAAGGTGTTTTAAATGGAAGAACAAGCAGTAAATGAACTCCTGTCTTTTGAAGAAGAGTATAAAGTAGTTCAAACAAATACGCCGTATTATGATTTGAAATGGGGAAAAACAGCCAATCCAGCTAAAAACAACACGTGGAACTGGGCAGCCTTTTTTCTGACAAGCGCTTGGTTTGCATACCGAAAAATGTATAAGCACTTTTTTATTTTAACGCTTATTGAAGTATTTTGGTTTTCCCTTTTGTGCTTTGTAGACATACCAGAGTGGTCGGATGCAATTGTATTCGGCGGTGCTTCACTTATTACAGGGCTATGTGCCAACCGCTGGTATTATAAACACGTTAAAAACGTGTTAGCTCGAGCCGAAGCTCAGCCGGAGCAGCGGAAAGAAGCTTATTTGCAAATAAAAGGCGGCACTCACATCGGAATTGCTATTGGTTTAAGTATCTTAGCGCTTGTGATTACGTTTGGAGTCGGAGCGGGATTATCATATTTACCAACAAAAACAAATATTAAAGATGTGGTTCGCTACGGCGACGAAGCAATTACGCTTGAAACGTACAACGATCATCCAAAATGGACCTATATTAAAAAAGAAGGCCGTCATCACGTTGTACAATTTACCGGCTACGATTATACAGAAAAAGAGCATGTGCGCATTGTGTTTAACGTTTATTTGGATAAACAAATTTACGAATGGGACAAAATTTACATCAACGGCAAAAAGTTAAACAAAAAAGATGCGGAAGACTATGAATACTGGATTGAAGACAGTTCAGCATATTAAAAAAGTCAGCCAAAAAAGAAAGGATGAGTGCGTACTCTCCTTTCTTTTTTGTTTTATCTTAAAGCGTCAAAGGCAGCTTCACCGTCACTACTGTCCCGTTCTCATCACTTTCAATCGCAAGCGTACCGTTATGCTCGTTGATGATCGTTTTACAAATAGAAAGCCCTAACCCCATGCCTGTTCCATCTTTTGTTGAGAAAAACGGATTTCCTACTTTATTAATAATGGATAGCGGAATCCCAGAACCGGTATCTTGAATGTCAATAAGAGCCCAATCTTCCCATTCTTTGATAATAAGATTTACTTCCCCGTGTTTCTTTTTCTCCATTGCTTCAATGGCATTTTTCAAAAGATTCATAAACACTTGTCTCATTTGAGCAGGATCGACTGATACAAGTGGAATGGCTCCTTCTATTCTTACGTTCATTTCGACATTATACAGCGCAGCTTCACTTTTCAAGAAAGCAACGGTATCATGAATAACTTCTACAATCGATACGATTTCTTTTTTAGGCGCTGTTGGCTGCGTGACAAGCAAGAAGTTGTTAATAAGTTCATTCATACGATCCAGTTCATCAAGAACAATTTTTTGAAAAGGCTCTGCCTGCTCATTTTCATTAAATAAAAATTGAATAAAGCCGCGCACCGACTGCATCGGGTTTCGAATCTCATGCGCTAACCCTGCTGCTAGCTGCCCTACGAGTGCCAGCTTATCAAGCTGCAGAATTTTCTCTTGAATTTTCGGCAAAACAGCCGCTTGATTTTTATAAATAATATGAGACAAAATACCAGCCAGCCGGTTTAACCCTTGAATTTCACTTTCGCTAAACGGATAAGGATCCGGATCGACCGCACATAAGGTACCAAACATTCTCCCATCTTCTAGCACAATAGGTGTTCCTAAATAAGAACCTACCCGGGCACCATCAATGATGGCTAAATTAGACGTTCTAACATCGCGTTTTGTATTGGGAATAACAAGGGGTTCATCACACGTGACTAAGTTGCATACCGCAAGCTCTAACGGCAGCATCAGTCCATCCTCTACAAGGCTTCCCCCTTCTTTATTAAAGGCTTTCATAACTGAAAATTGTTCGTCGAAAATCCCTACAAACAGCGTCCTGCTTCCGACTACTTCGCTGGCCATCTGCAATACATCCCAAACGGCTTTTTCATTGATGTTCCTCTCTTCCATTACCTTAGTCACCTACTATTTAAATATAGACTGTTCTATTCTCTTATTCTCATTATAAATTTTAAATGTACAAACGTATATCAAAATTTTAAGAACTCGTTTATTTCTTCTATTTTGTCATTAGGGTTAAGGATAGCTAAGACTTGATGATCTTCCCATATGCCATTAATATTTACATTTTTTCTAGCGATTCCTTCTCTATGAAACCCAGCTTTTTCGAGTACGCGCTGAGAAGGCACATTACGTGGCATCACCCCAGCTTCAATGCGGTGAAGATGCAGCTCTTCAAACGCATAGTCAACAAGTGCTTTTATGGCTTCTGTTGCGTACCCTTTCCCATTATGATGGTGATCTAAAAAATAGCCGATAACTGCGCTTTGTAAAGATCCCCGCATCACTTGAAAAAGACTAATGGTGCCAATTAATTTATTATTCTCTTTTTGAAAAAGACCAAAATAGTATTCTTGATCGTTTTTCCTATTCTCTTCGTGACGCTGAATTTTTTCTACTTGGCTCTCTAATGTATAAAAAGAATGCTCTCGACTCATAGAAAACTGCTTAAAAAAGTCTCGATTGTCCTTTTGCAATCGGAGGCTGTCGTGCGCATCGCTGGCAGTCAACGGGCGCAAATAAATAGTGTGGCTTTCAATCATGTTATGTCTCTCCCTCTTTTACTTCTCACAGAAAGTTGTGTAAAAAGAATGCTTCGTTAATATCTTCCATTTTCTCACATAGTAAGCGTTTCTTACTGTAATGTAAAGAACCAAAAGCACGATTCTAACATCTTTTCTTTATCTCTTCCTGCCACTATTTTTTATTTCTTCACTATGTAAAATCAAAAACCACCTGGAAAAATGACCAGGTGGTTTTATATATGAGATGGGGTGTACGTTCTGATTCACTGTGGATGGATATAATGCCTTACGTTTCCAAACAGACTTCCTTATAGAAAAGAATGATATAAAAAATACTTCTTCTGAGATTTTTCTTTTATTTATATTTAACAGCCGCAGCCAAAGCCATAACCGCCGTAGCCGCCATACGGATAACCACCGTAACCGTATCCGTAACCGCCATAGCCATATGGTGATAGCAGTGAGCCTGCTACTAGCCCACCTGTTAATCCTCCTAAAAATGGACCTCCAAAGCCATAGCCGAATGGTCTGCCAAAGCCAAAGCCAAACGGGCGTCCAAAACCAAACGGTCTGCCAAAGCCAAACGGCCTGCCAATAAACCTTTCATCTGCGTGTTGAAGTTGATGATCTTGAGCATACATAGTAGGTAAAAAATGCATTTCTGAATCCATAAGAGAAACCTCCGTTTTTTTATTTTTTACTTTCACCCAAGAATATGCATTTACCTATTCGCTGTCTTGGGCAAATATCTTGGTTATGCTGAAAATAAGGGAAAAGAATTACAAAAAAAAGCAAATGACTAAGTTTATATGAAAATGAGCTTGATTTCTCTTTAGTACCTAATACATACAAAAGAAGCGGATCCTGACTTAGAAGGGTATACGGAAAGTACTAACATGTTTACTTCATAGTAAAAAACAAGAAGCCGAAGAAAAAATTCTTCGGCTTCTACTTCATTATGTACGCAGGCTAAGGAGGAAGTGGTATTAGCCTGCTTCGTTATAACATGGGGGCTCATATATGAGATCTTGGGATGATTCATCCTATGTAGAAAGTGAGAAAAAGTACCGTGTCCATCTTATTTTCTTATCTTTTTTTATTTTCATTGAAATCATTGGATATTTTTGGAGCACTTTTGCATTTCAGGCATATGTTAAAAATGTACTCAGAACTTGGAGGTGAACTATATGGGCTTCTATGGTGGCTGTGGTTATGGCGGTTACGGTTACGGCGGTGGCGGCTGCGGATTTGGCAGTGGCTTTGCTTTAATCATCGTATTATTCATTTTATTAATCATCATCGGCTGTGCTTGCTGGGGAGGATTTGGCGGTTGCTAATCATTAGAAATAATGATGAACAGCTTCATTTTCACTAATTTTTTTACCAAAAGCTAGCTTTCCACTTTATTATGAAAAAGCAGTGTCCACATAATGGGCACTGTTTTTAGGTGTGCTCACAATGAGACTCACCACTGAGAAAAAACCACGGGCTTTTTAATCTACCGTTCCTTGTTTACGCCTTCTCATTACCTTATTTTTCTTGTTCATACTTCCCTTTCTTCTACATATTAATAGGTAAAAAGAGTAATTAAAAAGAGAGCCACTCTGCAGCTCTCTTCCCGCTTTATGTAAAAAATTATACAAACGATTTTTTCAAGACGACCCGCTGATCATTTACAGTATAGCCGTTTCTTTCATAAAAAGCCTGTGCAGCTCCTCCAGTCGCCGTTAAGAGATACAAGCTGTTGATATCGTGTCTTTGAAGTTCGTTCTCAAACCGGCTTAAGATAGCTGAACCATATCCTTTTCCTTGCACGCTTGCACTGACGCAAAGCTCGGCCACGTAAAAGGTCATACCGCTGTATGATTTTTTCGCGTGACCTGCAATCATTCCAATCAACTCTCCTTGGTCATAAAATAAATAGCCTATAAATTTAGGCGTGTTCAGTAGATCAGTCAGCCTTTCTTTAGCTGATTCTTCCGTCCATGGTTCATCCCAAGGCTTTTTTGTAAATACATCTAGATACAAGTCAATGCACTGCTGTATATTCTCTGCAGTGAGAGGTACTACTTTTTCGATCATTTTTACGCTTCCTTTTTTGTTTAGTTTGAAGGCTTGTTAACAATTCGCTCGTACATTTCCGGCAGGTGCTTAATTTTATAATCAATCGTCTCAAGCTTGTGATGGATTTCTTCGATTTCTTTTTGCACCGCTTTTTTATGGTCCATCAGCATTTGCAGACTTTTATCAAGCACGGCATTTTCAAGCGTACAGTTTTCAATAAGCGTTCGAATATCCTTGATTTGCATACCCGTGCTTTTTAAACAGCAAATTAAATCAATCCATTCAATATCTTGTTCTTTAAAAATACGATTTCCTGACGCTGTACGATCTAAAAATGGAAAAAGCCCTTCTTTATCATAATAGCGAATGGTATAAATTGTCACGTTCAATTTCTTCGCAACTTGTGAAATGGTATACGTCATACTGCTTCCTCCTACATCTTAACCTTCTCAGAAAAACATCATGATTTTGCCTTGACCTCTAGTTATCTCGAGGATTTATTCTTTTAGAGTCTTCTTCATTGCGCTTTTTATGCTGCAGACTTTTTGTACAAGCAGCAACATACATTCAACTCAGAAAGGATGATACGATGAATACTGCTCACATGATGCTTACCATTGTAATCGGCGGTTTTATTGCCTTTTTATTAGGTTTTGGCGTCACAAAAATAATTGAGCTGCTGCTAACTCTTTTTCTAGCTTAACCAGTAGTTCTTATCGTAAAACGCAGGTAACTCCGTTCTATGTTCGAACGGAGTTACCTGTTTTATTTTAGAGACTAAAGCGGTTAAGGCACCATGTTGCCAGCGGCTTTATAAATATCGTACCATTCTTGGCGTGTTAACTTGATTTCTGAACCTTTGCTTGCATCTTTCATACGCTGAATATTTGTCGTACCAAGTACTACTTGAATATTTGCAGGATGCGTTGTAATCCACGCAACGGCAATCGCTGTATTCGTCACGCTATATTTACTTGCGATGCGATCAATTACTTCGTTTAGCTTTCCAAATTTCTCTTTATCACCTAGGAAAGGACCTTCAAAAAATCCGTTTTGGAACGGCGACCATGCTTGAAGCGTGATATCGTTCAAACGGCAATATTCAAGCACGCTGCTGTCGCGGTTAACAGCTTGATCAATTCCCATGTTTAACGAAATACCAGAATCAATGATTGGCGTATGTGCGATGCTGAACTGCACTTGGTTTACGACAAGCTTTTGGTTAATATATTTTTCAAGCAGCTGAATTTGCGCTGGGTTGTGATTCGATACACCAAAGTGACGTACCTTTCCGCTGTTTTGCAGTTCGTTAAATGCTTCTGCTACTTCTTCAGGGTCCATTAGTGGATCTGGACGATGCAGTAATAAAAGATCTAAGTAATCTGTTTTTAAACGCTCTAAGCTGCCGTTAACAGAGTCTATGATATGCTTCTTTGAAAAGTCATAGTAATTTTCCGCTGCGTTAATGCCGCATTTGCTTTGAATCACCATTTTTTCACGAAGACTTGGGTTCATTTGTATAGCGTTTGCAAAATATTCTTCGCATTGCCCTACATAATCAGGACCGTAAATATCAGCATGATCAAAAAAGTTAATTTCTTCTTCCATCGCTGTGCGGATTAGCTTCTCTGCTTCTTGTAAAGAAAGCTCTGTTAAACGCATGTTTCCCATAATTAAATTTGATACGTGTAAGTCAGTATTAGCAATTGTATGATACTTCATGTAAAGCCCCTCCTTGAAATGATACTACTACAAGATAAACCATAGAGTTAACTCTAGGTCAAGCAGAAAGAATAAAAGATTTTGCAAGCAGCGGCGGTAAAACACCCTATCTTTTTTGGTAAAAAGATGAAATACTAGGTTGTGGTGTGATAAAAGTCACTGCCGCTTTGCATTTGATTTAGTAGTATATGTTACGTTCTTTTCTTCCTTTTTATCAAAGCTTATTTCATAGCAATACATTAATTTATCAGGCAAAGGAGTTTATCACCATGGAGAAAACGAAAACAAAACAATTTGAAATACATTATTCCGTTCTAAAAGATGAAGCCAAAATCAAAGGAACTTTTGTAGTAGAAGCTGCTAAAAACCGAGATGACGCATCAAGACTTGCTAAATTAAATGTCTCTACAAAAGAAAGAGTGTTTATTCAATATGTAAAGATTTTAAAAGTCAAACGAGTTTCTACAGATTCGGCGGCAAAGTGACATTGGTTTGCTTCTTCTTTTAGCAAGCCCCCATTTATGCTGAAAGTGTCGTCTCAGAAGATACTTGTTTCGTTCGTGTGAGTAATAAAACTAATCCAATAATACAAGCTGTGCCCATCCATTGATAAAAACCAAAAGGCTCTTTCAGCCAAACAACGGTTGTGATAACAGCGGCTAAAGGCTCTAAACTTCCAAGCAAACTCGTTTCTTTAGGTAAAAGACTTTGCAGACTTTCTACATAAAACCAAAAAGCAAGCATCGTGCCAAAAATAATGACAAATAAAATATATCCCCAGGTTATTGGTGATAAGCTTGACGCTTCCCAAGGAGGATGAATAAAGCTCATTACGCTTCCCCCAATTACCATTGACCAGCCAACGATGACAAGCGAACTGTACTTTTTGATCAGCGGAACTGCATACAGCGTATAAAAAGCAGCCGCTACGCCTGACAGCACTCCCCAAACAACGGCAGATACAGGAACAGACAGCTGAGAAATAGAGCCGTTTGTTAATAAAAAAAAGCAGCCCCCCAGTGCCAGCAGAACAGTGATGACGTCTTGTCGCGTAAATATAGACTGCTTGCGCAAAAGCAAATAAATGATAATCATCACTGGTGATAAATACTGCAGCAGCGTAGCTACTGCTGCATTTCCATGCTTAATAGAAGCCATATACGTATACTGAACGGCGAGCATACCAGCTATGGCAAAAACGACGAGCTGAAAAGCTGACTTTCGGTTCTTCCATACTCCAAGTACGTGAGAATGATTCCTTTTTATACATGAAATCATTAGCAGCAAAAAACCCGCAGTGAGCAGCCGTACTGAAACAAGCCAGTCTACACTGATTTCAAATTCTTGAAAAAGCTTTTGAGCAACCGTTCCTCCCATCCCCCAACATATAGCTCCCGTTGTTACAAAAAAGAAACCTTTTTTTCTGCTGAGATCGTTCATCTTTCATCCCTCACTTTTATTATAAGAATAGTGTTATAATAAATGAAAAACGGGGCAGAAAATACGCATATTGCATTAAAAAATATAAATATATTGAGGTGGCCATGTATGCCAGCAGCGCATTTTAAAATTGATGAAAACTTAAAAGAGCTAACGACCCATCGCACCGTTGAGCTGCCAGTGGCATGTTATCAAACAACAATCAGTGATCACATAAACGGCTACATCCCTCTTCACTGGCATGATGAGCTTCAATTTGTATTGGTTATAAAAGGTCATGCGTCTTTTCAAATAAATGAAAAAACAGTGACTGTAAAACAAGGCTACGGACTGTTTATTAACAGCGAATGTCTTCATATGGCTGAAGACATAAACAAATCTGGCTGCGTGTACATTTGCTTAAATGTTTCTCCTCATTTTCTTGTGCCGCAAGAACTTTTCACAAATTACGTTTATCCCTACATTCATGCAACGAATCTATCACATTTATTCATCAGTCCAAAGCAAGCCTGGGGGAATAACGTGTTAGATTCTATACATAAGATATACACATGGATCCATAAGCAGCCGCTCCACTATGAAATAGAGATTGCCTCTGAACTCAGCATACTTTGGAAAAATGTAATTCTTAACGGGTTGCAGCTAAAATACAACGAAAAAGAAATGATCAAAAATCAGCGGATGAAGCAAATGCTGAATTGGATTCATTTGCACTTTGCTGAAAAGATTACGCTCGATGATATTGCCAAAGCGGGACAATTAAGCCGTTCTGAATGCTGTCGATATTTCAAGAAAATGTTAAAAAAATCGCCTTTGACCTATGTATTAAACTATCGAATTCAGCAAAGCTTAGTTATGCTGCAGCAAGCAGAAGCAAATGTGACGGACGTCGCCTATCAAGTAGGATTTAATAGTACAAGCTATTTTATTAATCAGTTTCGAAAAGAAATGAAGATGACTCCGCTCATGTATCGAAAAAAGAAGCTGCACATCTCATCACATCACTAAAAAACGGCGGGGCAATCACCCCGCCGTTTTTTATGAACTCTTTTTACTCGTTGATTTTGCATCAGAAATCTTCCCTAAGAAGAATCCGTCTACTTCTGCTATTTTTCCTCTCCAAAAGATCTTTCCTTTTGAAGGGGTAGACTTACTGTCTCCACAGTAGATCTTTGTATTTTTTAAATGAATAAAATGGGCTTCTGCTTCTCCGTTTGATTCGCTCGCTTCGCTTGCTAAAGAGAATTGTTCGCTTAGCGCCTGAGCCACTTCACTGCCTTCTTCAAACGTTTCGCTTAAGTAATCAAAGTATTCTTTTGCTGAAATCATGGTACCGGAAATCACAGCGCCGTTTACATTTAATGAAATATCAAGTGAAAAGCCGTGTTTATTAGAAGCTTTCACAAAGTATTCAAGCGTATTGTCTTTAGTTGAAAAAGAAGGGCCTGTACTCATGTATTTCTTTCCTCCTTTACGTCTTAGGCTGTTGTATCGTCTTCACTAGAAAGAGATGTTGCGTCATCATCTTCTTCATCCGTGTTTTTCTTTGCTTTTGTATTTTTTGATTTTTTAGCTGTTGACTTTTTTGGTTTCGCTTCCTTTTTTTCTTCTTCACTTTCCTCTTCTTCGTCTTCTTCTTCTGTTTTTACTTTTTTATTTTTTTTGTTTGAACGAGAATCTTCCTCTTCTTCCTCGCTGTCTTCGTCACTTTCACTTTCTTCTTCCTCTTCTTGCTCCTCTTCTTTTTTGTTCTTTTTACGAGGCTTAGATGTTTCTTCTTCGTTTTCATCGTCCTGCTCGTTTTCCTCGTTCTCATCGTTCTCTTCTTCGTCGGAATCTGTATCTTCCGCTTCTTCATTTTGATTTTTATTGAGGCTAAGCTCAACAAGCATGTTCATTTTTTCTTCAAGCTGTGATAAACGGTCTTGAAGCGTTTGATTTTCTTCTTTTAACTCATCGTACTCTTGAACGTTATCGTCTTCTGTTTCGCTACTAGAAGAATTTACGTTTTCTTCATCATCTTTTGATTTATCTTTTTTAAACAAGCTTCCCGCAGATGTTTTCAGGCTGGCCACGCTGCTTTTTGATTTTTCTTTTACCTTTGTTCCTAAATCAGATGCTTTGCTTTTTAATTCGTCTGTATCGATGCGGTCAAGAAGGCTTTTTCGATTTTCAGGAGTCGATACATATCCAATCGTTGCACCGATGATACCTCCTGCTACCGCTCGTTTGATTGGCCCGCTGCTTGTTGTTTTGCTTGCTTTTGAATCGTTCTTTTCTTTTGAACCGTTTTCCGTATTTTTGTTTTCCTTGTTTTCTGCCTGTGTGTTATCTAATTTTGTTTCAGTTGCCATTGTAAATCCCTCCATTTTTTAAGTAGCGTACAGTTTTTAACGTTCTGTTTCTATTTTTTCTTCAAGCGTTTTTAACCGCTCATGCAGCATTTTATTTTCTTCTTCGAGCGCTTTACTATTGGCTCCTTTTGAACTGAGATAGGGATCATTTTCCCACCAGTCCATGCCGATTTCTTTTGCTTTATCAACCGAAGCCACAATCAAGCGGATCTTTATCGTTAATAGCTCGACATCTGCAATTCCTACGGTGATGTCCCCCGCTATGACGACTCCTTTATCCAAAATCTTTTCGAGCACATCTACAATCGTACTTGACTGCATATTATGTTCGACTGCCATACTGTTCCTCCCACTGACCGCTTAAAGCAGGCTGCCTAGCGGTCCAAGATCAATATTTAAATCTTCTGCGTCCAGACCGAACACCTCTTTCAACTCGTCCATTTTTTCTTCTAAGTTCATTAGTGCAATTCCTAAGTTTTCAATTTGTTCGTCCGTCAACGTTCCACCCTCCACCCGCCTCATGGCATGACGTTCAACGATTTGCCTCAATAGCTCAATAACTGTCATCACAAGCTGCGCTAAGCCTTGTTCAGCTTTATCAGGATCCAAGTGGATTCGTCCATTTGCTTGGCTGACCGGTTGCATCCAGTAATTCCTCCTTTTGTTTATCAAATTGTTCAGAAGTGATGGGTTTGCGATTTCCTTCTTTTGCTTGCACCAGCGTTTCAACCGAAGAAATAAGCACCCGCAAATCCAAATACACTAAATCGACGCCGGCTATGGAAATGATTAAGTCTCCTTTAATGGCGACTCCTTTATCTAAAATGACATCTAAAATATCAATAAGAGCAATATCTTTATTCTCCATAGATTGTTTAAGAGACATAATGTTAATTCCTCACTTTACGCAAAGCTCGAGAAATGATAGGGCGGCCATGGTCCCGTCACTTCAAATTTCCAGCCTTTATTTTCAAGCTTTTGCTGAAGCTCTTCTATTTCGTTTACAAACTTAGTGATCTGCAGAGACGGAAGAAGAAACACGCTGTTCCACGCCATTTGTTCAGCCGCGCCCGTTACGTCCTTGCTCCAATTCTTTTTAACAGAGTCATAAAGCGACAGTTCTTTAAGCTTGTCATGTATCTCTTCACACACTTTGTTTTTGTGAAGTTCTAATTCTCTTTCAATCAGCTGATCTATTTTTTTCTTTTCAAAAAACTGTCTTCCTGGTGATAAGTGACTAATTTCTTCTTTTTTCGCTTTCACGCTTTCATTCGTTTCGCTGATTCCTTTTTTAAGCTCTTTATCATCACAGTAAATCTTCACGTTCCACTCTTCATTTCCTTGAAGCAGCGTCAGTGAATTCTCTAGCTTTTCTTTGTTAAGCTCAATAGCTGCTTGCAGACTTTCTTTACTTTTATAAATGGTGCAAAATTTTAATGGAATGATCGTAAATTCTTCGTACAAAGCGGCTACCGTTTCGTGATGATGAAATGCTTTTTCCTGCAGCCAGCTCATATCCTGCTCCATTTTTTCTTTAATCACTTCTTCTGAATAGGCGTCAGCATCCAGCTTAGAAACGACAGCCGTCACCTGATCAATCGTTATTGGGTACAGTGAATGTTCTCCGTCAAACCCTTTATAAGATGGAAACGGCTCTCTGGCTGCTGCTTCTTTTGTTGGAATTAAACCGTATAAATACAGTAATTCTCCCATCTAGGATTCCTCATTTCTTTTTTTTGTCAGCTCTTCCCATTGTTCAATTTCTCTGCGTTTCGCGATTTCGTACCTCATTAACAATTCATCTTCTTTTTCTTGAAACGCTTCTTCCGGAATTTCACCAAGCTCAAACATCATTTGAAGCTGAATGAGTTTTTGCTGAATCGTCGGAAGGTCATATAGCTGTTTATCAGCTTCTTCCTGTACTTTCTCGCCGATTTTCACTACAAGGTTAATAGGTGCGGTTACTAATTTGTGAAGCACGTTATTTCTCTTCTACTTTTAGGCGAATGTTCACAAAATTATAAGCAGGCCAAGGACCGCTGTAATGAAAATCGGCTTTGTCTTTCCAGTTTTCATGCGCTTCATTCACTTTTTCATCAAACTTCGCTTCATCTTCTCGGTTAATTAAGAAAGAAGCGTTTAAAAGCATCGTTTCGCCCGTCGGCTCATTTGCTTTTGCTGCTTCCGCTGCCTCTTCAAGCGGAGAAAACACATCTGTCTTGACTTCTTTTTGCAGGGAAGTAAACATCTTTTGAGCCATTCCTCCAAGCTGAATACGCTCATAATAACCGGCTGCTTCTGATTTTCCTTTTACGGAGGCTGATACTTTTTCAAGTTCAGGATTTTCGTTTACTTTTTTCTCGAGCCATTCTTTTTTTCCAATTACTTTTAAACCAACTTCAATTTTTCCTTTGATGGCTGGAAACAGCTTTTCAAACTGCGGATAAAGGTTTTCTAAAAGAACTTTTACGTCTTCTTTTGATTTGAATACATTCCCAAAGCTGATTGGAATAACCGTATCATTTTTGTCCATAATCGCTGCTACTGCGTGTTGATGCATTAATAGATTTTGGCGATTAGGATGATAAATTTTCATCGGCACTTCAGCTGCTACCATCGCCGCGTCTTTGTAGCGAATCAAAAACGTTTCAGCTTTTGTTCCTTCTACTTCTACCGATCCAAAATCTTCGTCTTTATCCGTTTGAATGGCGCTAAAAATATAAATGCCCGTTTCGTTTGTTTCACTCATGTTTTCAAGCTCCTTTACTTTTCTTCAGTGTCTATATTCTTACACTCTTCTAAAATGATTTTTTCGGCTTTGCTTTTTGCATTTTTCTCGTCTAAACATTTGGTAAGCGGATGATGCAGAATATCCATACATAACGTTTGAAAATCTTCATCATCTCCGTCGATATCAATGTCTTGCTGCGTAGCAAGGGTAGCGATCATAAGCGAAGCCCGCAGGCTAAGTCCGCTGCTGTTTTCGTCTCCAGAGCGGTTTCGCACGTTTGCTACGAGCGTTACAATTGTGCGCGCTTCGTCTTCTTCTACGTCCGTTTTCTCCGTTAAAATCGCTGTCTCTCTGTCGATGTCTTTATAATCAATAAACATAGTAATTAACCTGTCAAGAAGCGCATCTTGCGTATCATACACGCCAGCATACTCAGCTGGGTTGCTTGTGAAGATGACGCGGAAATCGGGGTGCACGCGTACAAAAGGATCGGTCATTTTCACTCCATACAGCGGCAGCACGCCTTCTTCTAATATTGATAGAAAGATATTATTCGTCGTAGGCTTAGACCGAGTAAATTCGTCGTAAATCAGCGTATAGCCGTTTTTTACGGCTTCAAGCAACCGTCCATCCTGCCAGTTTTCACTTACTTGTTCATCTTTTTTATAAACAGAACGAACATACTGGTCGATTACTTTTTTGCTCGTATAGCCCGTAAAATCGCCAATTAAATCTTTGTTGTTGAGCTCGTGATTCCCGTGCATCAGCATTACAGGACGCTTTCTCTTTTTAGCAAGCGCTCGTGCTAAAGAGGTTTTGCCTCCGCCGGCAGGGCCTGTAAAATGAATGGAATAGCCGGATTTTAAATAGCTCAGCGCTCTTGAAAGAACCTCTTTTGTCTCGTCATCTTGTATAAAAGCGCCACTGCCTTTTTTCCTTTTGTCTGTTAAGACGGTCATTTTTACGTTCCTCCTGCCATCTTATCGTTTATGCTTCAATGCCAATGGCGCTTCTATATCTGACGTCGAGTCGTTTGAATGAAATGACTTCTTTTTCTTTATTTAAAAAGCACTCGTATGTTCCAAGCATTTCATCTTTGGCGTATTTTTTCATATATTCTCGTTCTTCAATGACTTCAACAATAACTCTCCAGCCTTCATCTTCAGTAGCTTCCACCGAGGTAATTTTATGAGGAGGAGCTACGTTTTCAGCAAAAAAGTCGTTCACGGCTTGCATAATTTTTTTAATTTCCATCTTTAGTAGCCTCCAATAGTTAGATCTAAAAGCTGGAACCACCCTCAAAAAGGAAGGTTCCATACCACTTCATATTAAATACTAAAACGCGGCTGTCCTTCACTTGAATTTGAACGTTCAGGAAGGCCGTTTTCTTCTACGTCGTCACGAAGAAGCCCTACTGCTTCTGCATAGCGTAACCATGTATCAACACTGGCAATAACCACTCGCGCTTCAATTGTTAAAATTTCAATCCCTACAACAGACACTCTTGCAAACGCATCAATAACAATTCCTTTATCTAAAATACGGTCAATTACTTCTGCTAAACTTGAACTATTAGTACTTTTTTGAATAGACATATCCCATTTCTCCTTTCGCTTATGATCCCATTGTTTTTAAATCTGTAGATGATTTAATATCATTGGAACTTTTAATCTTAGTAGAGCTTTTAATATCCGTTGCTTTTTTAATCTGATTTACGCCTTTTATTTTCCGCTTGTTTTTTGACTTATCTTTATCGTCTGAAGAAGAAACTTTTTCTTGAAAGTCTTCTCCAGCTTCTTTCACATCGCTAAGCTTATCTTTTACTGATAATAAGACGTCTTGAAGCTTTTCTTTTGCGTCTTCTCCTTTGCCGTGTACCTTTTGGGCATTTTTTTCTTTCGTTTCCTGCAGTTTTTCTGACGCTTCATTTGCTTTTTCCTGCAGTTTCCCTTCGGTTTTTTCGACAAACTTTTCTTTCGCTTTTTCTTTAACCTTTTCTTCTACCTTTTCCTTAACAGGTTCAGGCGTGTGCTCCACTATTTTTTTTCCTGCTTTTAAGGCTGCTTTCTCCACATCTTTTTTATCCATGAAATTCCCCTTCAGGACGGATATCTTACTTCTTCGCGTCCATGAGTTTGTTTAGCATCTCTTCAATGCGCTGCAGCTGATCGTTCATATTTTTATTTTCTTCTTTTAACTCTTCGTACTGAGACGTTTCCATTTCTGCGCTTGCGCTGACTTCTTCCTGCGAATCTCCCTGTTCATTTGATGTTTCTTCTTTTTTCTTTTTAGGTGCCAGCAGCTTGCTTAAATTGTCTTTTTCAAGATAGCCTGTAGCCGTCTGTCTTAACGCTCCCATCGCTTGCTGCGTTAAAATATCCTGTGCGTTTCTTCTTAACTCTTGTCCTGTCGCACGTACAATTTCTGATTGTCCTAAGCGACTGAGTACTTTTTTACTCGTTTGCGGACTTGAAAGAAGTCCAATTCCCGCTCCTACTACGCCTCCTAAAATGGCAAGATTCAAAGAGTTTTGCGTTTTTTCTTCCTGCTGCTGATTTTCTTGTTTTTCACTTTGTACATTCTTATCAGTTGTTGACATGTTTCATCCTCTTTTCTCTTATTATTATTTATTTAATGAATTTTCTTACGATTAAAAGACTTAAAAACTAAGCCCTGCTCCTCGCTCCTCTGTTCGGCCAGGCAGCCCTTCTTCCTCTACTTTGTCGGTTAATAACCCGACCGCTTCTGCGTAGCGAAGCCACGTATCGACACTTGCAATAACGACTCGTGCTTCAATCGTTAAAATTTCAATTCCTACGAGTGATACTCGAGCAAAAGCATCGATGACAATTCCTTTGTCTAGAATTCGATCAATCACTTCTGCTAAACTTGAACTATCTGTACTCTTTTGAATACTCATTTTTTAGCAGCTCCTTTCGAGATTTAACTAAATGAATGATGCTACTAAACAACCTGCTTAACTTTTTTTAGTAAACATACTTTTGAAATATACTTTTTAGCCCTCTTTCAAACATGAATAATTTGCTAAAAATTAATTCTTGAAAAATAATTAGAAAATTATTCTACTTCGTATAATAGTTTACAGTTAATTCATGGATGTATTTTGCGCGTAAATCCCGTTGTTAAAGCTTTTATCGAAACTCAAATTCCAAAATAAAACAATAAATACATTATTGTTACAATAATATTACATTATAATTTAAGGCATATTATCTTTCAGGTTACCCTCAAATACTTTGATATTTTTAACTATTATGGAATATTATTGTGCATGTAGTTCTCTTAAATAAAACCAGCGCATAAAAAAAGCTGCCGCACTGCGACAGCTTTCTCCTATACATAATAAGTTCTATAAAATCATTCCGGTTAAAGGCGCTTTCGGGTTTCCATCATGATCTGAGTCTTCTTTGTCTACTAAAACAAGCAGGCTGCCTTCTTTGACTGAATCATTATAGTGCTCGGCCTGCTGTTTTGGAATTCCCATACCGACTAAAATACCAGACAGACCTCCTACACTCGCACCAGCTGCTGCACCTGTTAATGTAGCTACAATCGGACCAGCCGCTACAATTGGGCCTATTCCCGGGATTGCAAGAGCTCCGGCACCTGCTAATATTCCGGTCAAGCTCCCTAACGTACCTCCGGTAAGCGCTCCAGTTGCTGCCCCTTCTGCTTTTGTATTCGTTTCTTTCTGAACTTTTTTGGTCTTTTTATGTTTACCGATGATAGATATTTCTTCTGATGCGTATCCTTCTTTTTTTAAATTCTCTACAGCATGAATTGCTTCTTGTTCCGTTTCATATACCCCCACAACATTCTTTGCTTTTGCTTCCATACTATCTCCTCCTCATTAATGTTGTGTGTACCCGGGAGCATGGCTTTGAAACGTTTTAGAGAGTAAGAGGTCTTCTCTATTCTTAAATAAATGGCCCTACATCACTTTTCATTTAGTGACGTTTTTATTTAAAAATGAATGAACTCGCTCTTTTTTTAACCATATTCCTCCACAAGCAATGATGCATGCAGCCGTACTAAAAGCCAACGCGTAGCTCCGGAGCCAATCCACAAGGAGCCCAAACCAAATCGGTGCAAGCACAATGGCAAATTGATTGAGCGTTAACGCAATGCTTACCGTTAAACCAATAAAACGATCATCGGCTTTTTCTGCTATTAACACGATAAACAAACTAAACCAGCCAATTGCAAAAAAGCCGAGGCTAAAACAAAAAATAGTTAGTAGCCAAAAAGGCAAAGTAAATCCAATATAAGAAATAGCTATGATTAGTCCTACAGTCACCCAAACCGTCGCTTGCAAAGGTGTTCTTCGATTTCCGTTATACACATGATCGCTTAGCCAGGCTAAAGCAATTCTCCCAATCATTCCCCCTAACAGTGTGACGCTCAGCAACATGCCCGCTGAAGCAAAATCCATCTTTATGGCTTTCGTTAAATAGCTTATAAAGTGCGCCACAATGATCATTTGAAGAGAAATCATTGAAACACCTACAAAGAATAAGGGATAGAGCGTTTTATCTTGAGAAATACGCATGATTTTTTGACGAAGCGTAAATGTTTCTTTTTTTTCTGGCGATGATGGGTATTCTCGATAGAGTACTAAAAAAAGAAGACCTCCCCCGATAGCTGCCGCAGCCTGTATGAGAACAGCCCCATGCCACCCGTATTGATAAAACACTAGCGGTAATGCCGCGGAAGCAATAGCGCCTCCAGTCGGAATTCCCGTTTGCCGAATTCCCATGGCAAGCCCTCTATGACGAGATGGAAACCACTTCACCACGGCTTTGCTTCCTCCTGGCTGTGCTGTTCCATACCACACGCCTGCTGCGAGAAGTACGCCTGTTAGATACAAATAATGATCAACGCTATAGGCAAAAAGCATGCTTATCCCCAGCAAAATAGATCCTCCTCCTACAAGCCACCTTTCTCCATATCGATCCATCCAGTTTCCAAAGAACAGCATGGAAAAAATCGGACCAATTTGAACAGCTGATACGAGCAGTCCTGTTTGAAACTGCGATAAATCATATAGTCTTTGCCAAAGCGCTGCCAATGGTCCCGCGCCGTACGTGACAAACGTTGCACACGTCTGAGAAAGGGTGGCAATAAATAAAATCATCCACTTATAAGAAGCTTTTTGTCTGCTCATTTTCTCTCCCCCACCTTTACTTTCAGTGTAGAGTAGCGGTGATATCATGTAAAATAAGCAATAAAGATAAAAGTCATCAATAAAAATGATAGCTGAAGGAGGAGATTTAATGGATATAAAAGATTTGCTTGTTTTTACAACGGTAGCAGAAGAAAAAAACATTTCAAAAGCTGCCAAAAGCTTAAGCTACGTGCAGTCGAATGTGACGATGCGAATTCAGCAATTAGAAGCGGAGCTGGGCACAAAGCTCTTCCAACGCAGCGGTAAAGGGGTAACGTTAACTTCCAGCGGAGAGCTGTTGCATCGTTATGCTGAACAAATTCTTCGTTTAACCAATGAAGCCACGGCAGCTGTGCAAAGCAGCTCGCAAACGCCGATAGGACCTTTAAAAATAGGTGCAACTGAATCCACCGCGGCTCTTCGGCTGCCGCCTTTGCTTTCTACTTATTGCACTGCCTATCCTAATGTAGACTTCATCTTAGAAACACATACAACCGATGTTCTTATTCAACTGGTTTTAGAACGAAAACTTGAAGGCGCATTTGTTGCAGGCAGCTGTGAACATCCTGATCTAAACTCTTTATTTGTTCAAGATGAAGAGCTTGTACTTGTGAGCCGCCACCCTCTTCCTTCTCTTTACAGCCTAAACGATATGAATTTATTAGCATTCAGCAGCGGATGCGCATATCGACATACGTTAGAAATGCTCATGACAAAAGAAGGCGTGTTTCCAAAACGCATATTAGAATTTGGTACGATTGAAGCCATTATTGGGTGTGTAAAAGCAGGTATGGGCGTAGCTGTAATGATGAAATCCATTGTATCTAACTATAATTCATTAACGTTAACTCCGCTGCCGCAGCCATATAGAAAGGTTCCTACTTTTTTTATTACGCGAAAAGATGCCTTTGTATCGGCGGCTTTACGTGAATTTTCTTCTCTTCTGACTGAACAGCTTTGCACAACAAAACCCTAAGAAAATAGGCGTTCTTAGGGTTTTGACTTAAGCCGTTGCCGGATTCTTTTTCACAAATTTCATAAACAATCCGCGAACTAAAGGTCCCATAATGAGAAGCTGAAGCGGATAGGCTACGATAAAGTTTTTCATAACGATAAATGCATAGCTTGAAAGAAGCGGCTCTCCGTCTAAACCTTTCGTAAGTGACATCGTAATTAATCCATATACAGACATGGAAAGCACCATTCCAATAACCATGCATGATGATAAAATCAACACGACTTTTAACTGTTTAGACTTATCAAACGGCAATGAAAATGCTACTTTTTTTGCTACGGGACCTACTAAGAAAGTTTCGACAGCCATGGCAACTACAAATGTGATAACCAAGTTTAAAATACCTTCTGCAAGTGTGATATGCCCGATGACATCATTTATGAACATGTTATACATCGTCATCACAAGCACCATCCCTCCGCACATCATCATTCCAAAATACATACTTTCTTTTTTAGTTGTGGGCATATTCCTCATCCTTTTCATGTTTTTTACTTGGCTTAGTATAGCTTTTTATCTTCCTTCTTCGTAAGTGAACAATTTGTGAACATTCATCTAAAAAAAGCCCTGTGACCAAAAAACAGTCACAGGGCTTTTTTTAGACTTAAGCGGCGCGTCCTCTTTTTTTGAGTAGGGCTGAGTATGACAAATTACTCTAGTCTACATCGTTAATGATTTAAGAAAAAACCCCCGCTCTATGAGCTAAAGCGGGGGTTGGTTTTATAGAGATTCCGTGTGAGTTGCAGGCGGAATTGGCGTTTGGGTTCGAAATACTTTTTCCCATTTCGAGACGACGATACAGGCAATGGCGTGGCCTGGAACGTTAACTCCTGTTCTGGCCATATCCATGATGCGGTCTACTCCTGCAATGATTGCGACTCCTTCAGCCGGCAGACCTACTGCATTAGCTGTTGCTAAAAGCACAACAAGTGAACCTGACGGGACAGCCGCAATTCCTTTACTTGTCATAACGAGTATAAGCATCATAAATAATTGCTGAGTTAAGGGCATGTCAATATTAAAAGCCTGTGCTAAAAAGACGCATGAAACGGATAAATACAAAGTAGATCCATCACAGTTTAACGACAGGCCGGACGGAATAACGAACGACACCACTCGTTTAGGACATCCGTACTTTTCCATACGCTCCATCAGCTGTGGCAGCACCGTTTCTGTACTTGTTGTTGAAAACGCAATAAGAAACAAGTCCCAAATCATTTTGAAGACTTCAAAATAGTTGAATTTGAACAAAAACCCAACAAGCGGAAATAAAACAAATAAAATAATAAAAAGGCCTAAAAAGACGGTTCCAATTAGCTTCAGCATCGGAAGCAGAAGGACAATGCCGTATTGCCCCACAGATGCAGACATTAGCGCTAGTACACCAAGAGGCGCTGTGACCATCACAATTTGCGTTAATTTAAACATAATTTTAGCGGTTGATTCAAAAAATTTCATTGCAGGTTCGGATGCTTTCCCAACTCCTGAAGCGGCAACACCGAATAAAATAGCAAAGAAAATCACGGCCAGCAAATCATTTTTTGCCATCACATCTACGATATTCGTTGGAATGATGTTTAAAATCATTTGTTTAAAGTCCACGACCTTGTCGGTATACTGAGACAATTCACCGATATCTTTTTTAACAAGATGAGAAAGATCGAGGCCTACTCCGGGCTTTAGCAAATTCACTAACAGCAGACCAATCCCTAATACGATGGTAGTAATAATTTCAAACCAAATAATCGTCTTTAACCCTAGACTTCCCATTTGTTTCATACTGCCGCTTCCCGCAGCACCTATGACGATGGTTGAAAAGACAATCGGCACTACAATCATTTTAATGAGCCGGATAAACCCGTCTCCTACCGGTCTTAAAGCCATCCCGAAGTCCGGAAAAAAGTGCCCGATAACAGCTCCAATTACTAATGCAATTAAAATTTGAAACGCTAAAAATTTTTTCACATTTCTCCCTCCCCTTTGTCTTCATGAAACGGACATCAGTTCCATTAATATCCAAGTTCTCAGACACTTTAAGTAAATTCGGGACATTTAGTTAAATTCCTTCTAAAATAGACAAAACGGTCTATATATTTCACTTTGTCCGTTAAGATACATAGAAAAAAGCCAGGATGAAAGTCTTCTTCATCCTGACTTTTTTATCGTTATGCTTTTTTCACAAACTGAGATTTTAAGCTCATCGCTCCAAATCCATCAATCTTGCAGTCAATGTTATGATCGCCTTCTACTAAACGAATGCTTTTTACTTTCGTTCCGATTTTTACAACCGATGAGCTTCCTTTTACTTTTAAGTCTTTGATGACAGTAACTGAATCTCCGTCTTTTAAAGCATTACCGTTTGCATCTTTTACAGTAAGCTGTTCTTCCGTGCTTTCTGCTTTTTCATCTTGACCCCATTCATGCGCACACTCCGGGCAGATGAACAGGTTTCCATCTTCATATGTATACTGTGATTGACAGCTTGGGCAATTAGGTACATTCATTTTCTTTTCCTCCAGCAGCAGCCCGTAACCAATGGTACGATCACGAGATTACGTTTTTTATCTGTTTTATACTGTCACATTTTTATACGTTTAACAAGCTTTTCTATTTTCTCTATGCTGATGTTTTCTTTTCCAAATAAGTGAGCCGATAAACAGAACAAAACCCGCTCCAAAGACAAGAAGCTGATCTAAATAAAGGTCACCTGTCTTTACATACCGTATAATAAATAATCCTCCAAACATGAGCATCAGCATACATGAAAACCGAATGAGGTATGAATTGATTTCCATTTTTCATTCCTCCTTTTTGTAAGACTTTTTTGTTACGAATAGAACGCGAACCATATGCCGAATGTAACTGCGTATAACGGCAAAATGACGGCTAGTTTTTGCTTCCAACCTTTAAAAAAAGAAGAATTATGAGGTGCAAACCAAAGCTCTAACGTACCGTATACCAGCAGTGCTCCCGCTGCTAGTATCGCAATCACAGTCTCTCCCAAGCCCATAAACACTCCTCACTTTCATTCTACGCACTTGAAGCTAAGCGCAGCGTATATAGTAAATCTCATCATTACAAAAAACCTTATAATCGTGATGCATGCGGATTTTGAGCACTTTTAACAATACATTTATTACCATTATATCATAATAAAAGCATTTTCGAGACTTTTTGTACATGTAAATTATTGTATAATGAAAAGTAGACACAGAGAAAAAAGGGGGGATTTTTTGAAGAAAACTCAGCTTTTTTTTGTTATTACCCTGCTTATTGAAGGGGGATTAACCTATGCGTGCTCATCTTTTTTGTCCATTCGCTTTATTGAGCTTATGTTTTTTAGCGGACTTTTGTTTTCAGTTTTAACTTTTTGGTTTTCAAGCAGCGGAAGCAACAGCGCTCATTCTCACTATAACACTCACTCCATGAGGTTAATGTCTGGAGCCAATGTCGAACATAATCCGTTTCGTTTGCGCTGGACGGCTTATTTTCTTGCTTCTTTAAGCTTTACGGGAGTCGGCCTGATTTTTTTCATTCTGTTGCTGACGGACGTTATTCCTCCAGTAAGCTAAAAAACCTGCTCTTCACAGAGAGCAGGCACTTACGAGAACAGCTTGAGGAGCAGGCATTTCCGCCTTACTTTATTCGCAACAGCTTGAGTCACATGATCTTTTAAAGGCCGAGTCAATATTCGTTTCAGCGGATGTTTTAGCATTCGTTTGCTAATGGGAACTTTAAAAATGATGCTGAGAACGACTGTTGCAAAAACCGATAGCAGCAAGACCGCAAAAGGCTTTTTTTGAAACCATCTCGAAAAGATAAGCATCATTACATAAATAAGTGCTGACCACCCCAAATGCCAGCCGTGTCTAAATGTAATCCCCTTACACCTCAGACCAAGCCATTCTACAAATGAAGCTGTACATACCCATTTTACGATATATTTTACCTGTTTAAGAAGTGTAGACGGATAAGTAGCTAAGAACGACAAAATCATGAGAGGTGTAATAAACATAAGGTGTAAAATACGCAGTACTTTTAATGAAAGATGAGAAGATTTAAAATCCCAAAGCAACTTATCGTTACATAAAAAGTAATAAAGAATATTAAAAAAGCTCACGTATAAAACCCCAGCATATAGCTCGTGAATTTTTTCCCACGTTTTCTTCTGGATATTTTGAAAAATCAGCCATAGAAGGACAGAAATATGCACCTTTGTTCACCTCTCTAACGTCGTTTTTAGAACCAATGTTATTTTATTTTCATTTCGTCCTGCTTCTTTTCGATTTTCCGAATCCATCCAATCAGCAGCCGGTTAAGGTAGGATTTTAACGTTACGCTAATAAAGGTGTGGTACCACATCCAGCCTGTTTTCCATTCGATGAGCTTCGTTCGTTTTTCAGCCCATAATTCAATAAAAAACATGGGAATCGTAAAAAGTACAATTTTATATAAAATCTTTAACCCTTTATCGTGATACGTAGCCTGATTAATCATAACGGATATGCTAGGATACAGTAAAAAGTCGAACAACACATTAATTCTAAACTGTTTTTTCAGTAAGCGAGTTGGATATCGAAGAAGGCCGTGAGAGACAATAAATTTATCAATAATACCATTTGTTAAGGCATTAAATGCATAAGCCAGCAGCCAGTCTTTGATCGGTGGTTTTCTAAATAGAAAAGGGAGCATTCCCAGCCCTATAATCAGCATTGTACGTAAAAAATTCACTTCAAATTTTTTATTTCTCATAACCTTTTCGCTCCTTTCACCAAGTGTTGTTAGTATACCTTCGTGTCGATTGGCAGCTTAAGACGGTTGTTCTAATCCCGTTCTCTTTACGTACGTACATGTTTGTTTTAGTTTTCAGTTCTTTGAAGAGATTTATACATAAGGTTGAGACATGAAAAAAGCCCGACTCTAATCAGTACGGGCTTCTTTCTTGATCTATTTTGTTCTTACCATCCAGCTACACAACCATCCGTTCGTGATTCACTTCCTCCGCATAGCACGCCGCTTTCAGGGTCTCTCCAAATAATCTGTCCGCGCCCAAATGCCATCGAATCCACGGCTACTTCAATTTTATGTCCTTTTCGTTCAAGCGCTTGTGCTACGTGTGAAGGAAAAGTCGGCTCAACAAGCACCGTTTTATCTTTTTTCCACTGCCATCTTGGCGCATCTAAAGCGGCTTGAGGATGAAGGTGAAAGTCAATCGTATTCATGACAACTTGCATATGTCCCTGCGGTTGCATAAACCCGCCCATCACGCCAAAAGGTCCTACGGGCGCATTATTTTTAGTGAGAAAGCCTGGAATAATGGTATGAAACGTTTTTTTATTAGGAGCAAGACAGTTATCGTGATTAGGGTCCATTGAAAAATTGTGACCGCGGTTTTGCAGAGCAATTCCCGTTTCTGGCACAACAATTCCAGAACCAAAGCCCATATAATTACTTTGAATGAATGAAACCATGTTTCCTTCTTCATCAGCCGTTGCTAAATACACTGTTCCGCTTCCGACAGGTTCTCCTGCTTCAGGCTGCAGAGCATGTTCTTCTATAAGGCTGCGGCGATAGCTTGCATATGTATCAGACAGCAGTTCCCTGACAGGTACGTTCATTTTCGCTTCTTCGGTAATGTATTTTGCTCCGTCCGCAAACGCAAGCTTTATCGCTTCGATTTGTTTATGATACGTATCGACGGCGTCTTTTTCTTGAAGCTCAAAGCCTTTTACGATATTTAATGCCAGTAACGCAATAAGCCCTTGTCCGTTCGGAGGAATTTCCCAAACATCATATCCACGGTAGTGAGCGGAAATAGGATTTACCCACTCCGGTTCGTAAGCTGCCAAATCTTCTTTTGATAAAAAGCCGCCATATTTTTTGCAGAATGCATCCATACGTTCTGCAAGCTCACTTTTATAAAAGGCTTCTGCATTTGTCTCACCAATGAGCTGAAGCGTATGAGCATGATCAGTAGATGACCACATCTCTCCTGCTTTTGGTGCTCGTCCATTCGGCGCAAACGTTTGAAACCACGATTCAAATTCTTCGCTTGTATGTACTCGTTTAAACGTATCGTACGCTTGTTTCCATTGTTTAGCGAGTGTAGGAGCTAACGGAAATCCTTCTTTAGCATATTGAATAGCAGGCTCCAGCACTTGAGAAAGAGGCAGTTTACCAAATCGCTTTGATAAAGCAGCCCAACCAGCCGGAGCACCGGGAACCGTAACGGGAATCATTCCGTACTTAGGAATTTCTTTGTATCCTATTTCCTTCAGCGCATCAATGGAAATAGACTGCGGAGAAGGTCCGCTCGCGTTTAGTCCATACAGCTGATTATTCGTCCAAACAAGCGCAAACGCGTCTCCTCCGATCCCATTAGAAGCCGGCTCTAATACGGTAAGACTTGCCGCTGTCGCGATCGCTGCATCAATAGCATTGCCTCCTTTTTTTAAGATATCAAGACCTGCCTGCGCTGCAAGCGGCTGAGATGTGGATATCATTCCTTTCTTTGCATAAACGGGCACTCGGTAAGATGGATATGGATGATAATGCGGATCATAGTTCATAAAAGCTCCTCCTCTTTTACACTTCTTAATTTATTTTAATTTTCTAAATAATTTAACTTCTTTATTTTACCATATTTATAGCCCAGCGCCTTTCTTTTTATCTCAGAATGACATGACTTCATTTACCTAAAATTGGTATACTGGTAGAGTAAAAGAATCCCCAAGGAGGATGATGTATGAAAAAAGTAAAAGCTGCCCTTCCACTCGCTGTTTCTTTAGCTCTCGGTCTTCAAGTACTTCCTATGTCCACTTCAACCATTCAAGCTGAAGCAGCGGCGAATGCTGCTCATCACTCAGCAAAAGTTGAATACAAACGAGCTAATTCATTTCTAACCAATCTATCGAACGGAAAAACAAAAGAAGCTACGCGCTACTTTTCCCGCAGCCTGCAGGCAAAAATGAGTGAAGATAACCTAAAAACGTGGTGGTCATCTCTAACCGCTCAGCTTGGTGCTGTAAAAAAGATTGGTACAGGTGTACAAGGCGAAGTCAATACCGTTCATCGGAATATAGACATTCCCATTAAATTTGAACATGCATCAGCTACTTTAACCGTTCGTTTTAGTCAAAATCGTCAAATCGATGACTGGCGAATTGTGCCGGACGAGCGCCAGTTTTCATTTTCCACACCGCCTTATGACACCCCTAAGAATTACAGAGAAACACAGCTTTCAATCGGCAAAGCACCTTACGAACTTCCAGCAACGCTCACTCTTCCAACACGTTCAAAGCATCAAAATGTCCCCGTTGTCATTTTAGTTCACGGATCAGGTCCTTCTGATCAAGATGAAACCTTTATGAGCTTAAAGCCGTTTCGAGATCTGGCTTCAGGACTGGCTTCTCAAGGAATTGCCGTTTTACGCTACAACAAGCGTACATACGAACATACAGCTAAAATGTCCGGTGAAAGTAAAATAAGCGTTGACGATGAAACAACTGATGATGCCGTACTCGCAGTCAAAGCAATGGCGAAACAAAAAGGCATCGACAGCCGTAACATTTTTATACTAGGACACAGTCAAGGCGGCATGATGATGCCCAGAATTTTAAATCAAACGCCTGATAAAAGCGTGCGGGGCTCTGTTTTACTTGCTGCACCGAGCCGCACACTTCCAGAGTTAATGCTTGAACAATTTGCCTATCTTGTATCGCTGAATCAGCTTCCGAAAGAGCAGCTTTCTTTTTTCCAGCAGCAGTTTGCCATTTTACAAGACCCAAATTTTTCGCCAGCTCAGCCGCCAAAAGAATTTTTGCTTGGCACGCCTTATTTTTGGTATGACTTAGCTCACTGGCACCCCGCAGAAATTGCAAAATCTCAGAAAACGCCGCTGCTTCTTTTACAAGGAGCGCGTGATTATCAAGTAACGACCGAAGATTTTGAAGGCTGGAAGCAAAGCTTGTCTCAGCGTTCCAACGCTTCTTTTAAGCTTTATCCAAAGCTCAACCACTTTTTCACAGAAGGAACTGGTGAAAAAAGCACGCCCGATGAATATGCTGTTTCAGCCAACATCCCTTCTTATGTCATTGATGATATTGTGAAATGGGTTCGTGAAACGCAAAAGTAAAGAAAAAAGAGCGGCTTTGTCCGCTCTTTTTTGTCTATTTTCTATTTAAGATGATATGCGACTGATCAGAAGAAGCGGTGGATTTTCTTCCTTTTCCCCAGCCTACAGCTTCTCGGTAACTTCCGAGCAGGTGATGATTAATTAGGTGCTGTTCATCTACTTCTGCAGTTTGTTCAGCTAAAGGCGTCACGTACAAAGCATCTACCGGACAATACAGTTCACACATAAAGCAAGTTTGACAATCGGATTGACGAGCTATGGAAGGAGCGCCTCCCATGCGAGAGCGGTCAAAGACATTTGTTGGACAAACGGATACACAAAGATTGCAGTTAATACACCGGTCTTCACTAAGGATCTCGATCATTATATAACCCCCTTTACGTGATTAGAAGACTTTGTACCTAAGGGTCTCGCCCAAACTTCTTGCACGCCTCCGCTTAGAATTCGGTAATGCTGCTTGAAATCCATAAACGGAAAATCGTCACGCCGGTGCATTCCTCTCGTTTCTTTTCTTTCTAATGCACTTGTATACATCCATCGCGCCGTTGCCGTCATGGACGCAAGCTCTCGACTTCTCACGATGTTTCTTTCTTTATCATACACTCCGTTCTTCAACTCATTCCACACCGCATTTAACCTCGTCAGAGAATCTTGCAATCTTGCTTCTGAACGAAACCAGTTCCGGTCATATGGAAAGACTTCGCGCTGAACCGATGCTATCATTTCTTTCGTATCAGCTGAATCAGAAGAAGCTACTGACTTTGTGATTCCTGACGCTTCTGATAAGCCTTTGGCATGCCGACTTGCAGTATTTCGCCCTTGCTTAACAGCGAATGCTGCCGCTGCTTTTCCTGACCAGCAGCCTGAAGAGATAGCCCATGCTGCATTATGGCTGCCTCCTCCGGTAAATCCTCCGCAGATTAATTCGCGTGTTGCCGCATCTCCGGCTGCATATAACCCTGGAATGTCGGTTCTACACGTTTCGTCTATAATGTGAATACCGCCTGTTCCTCTAACGGTTCCTTCAAAACGCAGGGTGATTGGAAACATTTGAGTAAAGGGATTCATATGAAGACGATCAAACGATAAAAAGAAATTTGGCTGTGATAAGCGCATTGCTTTTTGAATACGTCCATCCGCTTTATCCAGCCTTGCATAAACAGGCTGGGTCATTAACGTTCTGGCTATGATGGAGCGTCCTTTATGAGAACCGGCTCCTTCAATCACTGTACCGTCTTCATAATAAAATGTAGCCCATTTATAAAATGCTGATTTTGTGATTGGAGAAAAAGCTGGCGAAATCGAATAAGCATTTGAAAACTCCATGCCGGAAAGCGACGCACCTGCTTCTGTAGCTAATAAGTAACCGTCTCCTGTTAAAACATTTGTACCGAGTGCTCCGCTCAGAAATGCACAGCCTCCCGTTGCAATCACAACTGCAGCAGCCTCCACTCTCCATGTTTCTTTCGTTTGATTATTAATTCCGCAAGCACCTGCCACACCGTGTTCATCTGCAAGAAGCTCCAGTGCCGGGCTATGATCTAAAATCTGTACGCCTGCTTTTTGAAGCTGACGCCGCATTAGCCTCATATATTCAGGCCCTTGAAGTGTCGTTCGCTGAGAAATTCCTTTTTCATCTACAGGAAACGGATAGCCAAAATGAGCTAATTCATTTACTTGTTCAAACGTACAATCAAGCACTCGTTTCATCCAGCTTCTTTCAGCTAAATATCCCCCCAGCTCTTCTCTGCTTTTCATTGCTTCCAGCTGTTCATCAGAAGTAGGTTTCACATACCAAACTCCTGTACCCGAAGGCGCAGTTGCTCCGCTCGTTCCGCAATATCCTTTATCAACAAGTACAGCTTTTGCACCTTCTTTAACTGCTTGCAGAGCTGCCCATGCACCGGCAGGGCCTCCTCCAATAATTAATACATCTGTATGAAAATGAAAGTCGGCAGTCATATACGGATCCCCCTCTTAAAATGTTTGCGCTCTCAAAAACCTTATTAAGAAAAACCTTGCTTATTATCCACTCGACTATTTTGCTCATCGTTAAATCTATACCAACTATTCCGTTCCAGAATCCAACTCTTCCATAACACCCATTCAATATAAAAAGGAGACCAGTCCATTTGTTTCACCACAATGGTCTGGCCTCCAGTTGCCTAGTAGGCGCTTTTTCGTATAGTATCATCAATACCAAGTAATTCACTTTGTTTAATTATATATTAAAAGTTTATGCTACGATTGTCAATGATTATGTTATTCTTAGAATTTATTTGAATCGTTCGTATCTCGTATTGACAACTCTATGAATTTTTTGGTAAATTAATCTCACTAAACATATAGGATTTAAAAACCGACCAGACAACTGGAGGCTCTCATTCTTTTTAATAGATGAGAGTCTTTTTTGTTTCTTTGGTTAAGGGTTTTAATACGATAAGGAGGTCAAGTATGGCAAGTGCTCAACCACACGTAATTCAATCCCGTCAAGACATTATCAACTTTGTTAATTCAAATCCAGTTACCTCTAAAAGCTGGAAAATCATTTTAGTAGCTTTAGGGGGCATTTTTGTCGATGCCTACGACTTTACCAGTCTCGGAATTGGAGCTGATCAATTAAAGGAACAATTTAACCTTTCTCCTGCCGGCCTTGGAAGCCTTACAGCTATTATGGCCTTTGGCGCCTTGCTAGGAGCTACTGTAGGAGGATATTACACGGACAAATTCGGCCGCAACAAAATGTTTTTAATCGATTTATTTTTCATGGTATTCTCTGCTCTTGGCGCTGCTTTAGCAACTGATTTAGTTTGGTTATTTATCTTTCGGTTTTTAATGGGCATAGGCGTAGGACTAGATGTTCCGGTAGCGCTCAGCTTTATTGCTGAGTTTAGTAATTTAAAGAAAAAAGGCCAATACGTGAACTTGTGGTGTCCCCTGTGGTACGTGGCCGCAACTGTTACTGGACTTGTTGTTCTTCCTTTTTACCTGCTCGGGCAGCACGAAGACATTTGGCGTTGGTCGGTAGGATTTGGAGCTGTTGCTGCACTAATCGTGTTAATTTTGCGCTACCGCTACATGGATGAAAGTCCAATGTGGGCGGCTCATCATCTTCCGCTTAAAGAAGCTGTCAAGGTGTTAGAGAAAACCTATGACATACAAGTCACGGTGGCTAAAAATGCAAAAGAAGAACCAGTATCTCGTTCAAAAAAACTGTCTTACAAAGCTATTTTCCAAGGAAAGTATCGGGCTCGGACATTTCTAGCTTCCATCATTACGGCTACTCAAAGTATGCAGTATTTTGCAGTTGGCTTCTATATCCCAACCATCTCCACGCTTATTTTTGGTAAAGGAATGATTTATGCAATTATCGGTACTCTTTTCTTTAATTTATTTGGGATTATTGGCGGCTTTACACAATCACGGCTAACTGAACAAGTTGGCATAAGAAAACTTGCGATTACAGGCTATATCATTTGTTCTTTAAGCTTGGTCCTGATGGGACTAACAGGTGATACTCATTTTATTGCGCTGCCCATTTTATTTATTGCTTTATTTATTTTTGGTCAATCTTTTGGCCCGGGAGCGCAAGGGATGACAATGGCCACTCTTTCTTACCCTACTGAACTGCGAGGGCTAGGCTCTGGGTGGGGGCAAGGAACAACGCGTATCGGCAGCATTTTAGGTTTTTACTTATTCCCGGTTGTCCTTTCGATTGGCGGAATTTATACAACATTTCTCGTCCTTACAATCGTTCCCGTTATTGGTCTGATCGCGACGTTTCTTATTAAGTGGGAGCCTATTGGCACAGATGTCGAAAAAGAAGAAGAACAAGGATTTGAAATCAATAAAAGCTTTAGTGAAAAAAGTGAGGTCTATCACTAACTATCATTCTAGTAAAACAGGCGAAACGCAAAACACCTTCAAGTATAGTGTACTTGAAGGTGTTTTTTTCTTTAAAGATCGATAAAAAAATCCTCGTAAAAAGCTATGCAAAGCGCCCCATCACTACTGTATTATAGAACTTGCCGTCTGACAGCACCTTGTCATTCTTTAATACTCCTTCTACTTCAAATCCGAACTTTTCATATAAATCAATGGCTTTTTTATTCGTTTCTAACACATTCAGCGTCATTTTCTTCATGGTCGCGCTCTCTGCCCACAGTATGGATTGCTGCAAAAAACCTTTGCCAATTCCGTATCCCCAATATTCTTTTGCGATGCATACACCAAACTCTACTTTATGAGCCAATCGCTTCAACTCATTACCTTCACATCTTGAAAATCCGACAATTTCATTATGTACAACCGCTACTAAAAATAAGTTTCGTTTACTTTCTGTGTCACGTTGAATAAGTTTTTCAAAGTCGGATTCGTCCATATACCCTTCTCCTGATTCACGATCTAAGTTTTCCGTTTCTCCATCTAGCTGAACTCTTAGGTGAGACAGTTCGTTTGCATCGCTAGTGGCAGCTGAGCGAATAATGTACTGAAGTCCTTTTACATGGTAAATCTGCTGGTTGATGACCACCCTATACCTCCAAATGTATTTCTTTCATTCAATCTATCAATTAGTTTTAATTTCCTTTACTATAAATATTATACATAAAGAGATGAAAGAGAGTTGAAGGAATTGCTTTGGTTATTGCTTTTGATTCTATACGGCATTTACAAGTTGTATAAATCAAGGAGACCGCTAACGAAGTTTGATCATTTTTACGAGAGAGCGTTTGAGCTGGAAGAGAAAAAGCGCTATGGAGATGCGCTTGATATACGTAACCAAGGAATTGAACTCCATACCCTTACCGATTTAGAACGAGCTGATTTACATTTAGCGAACGGGCGTATGCTTTTAAAACTAAAGCAATATGAAGAATCAACGAAACACTACGATGCATCATTTAAACTCGCAAAATACGAAAAATTCCCTTACTCAGAAGGATTTGACGAAGTCATTGAAGCTTACTTGTATGCAGGGCGTAAAGAAGATGCGCTGATAATAACCAACGACATGTTAAAACGGCAAAGCTATGATCAAAAATTTAAAAAGCTAGAGCCTTTAAAAGAAAAGCTTCTTTCATATGAAGACTCATGGTAAAATTAAACAAATGAAAGCGTATTATTAAGAGCGATTGAGGTGAGCATAGTGGTCATAACGATTATTGTAGGAGTGCTGGGTTTAATTGGTTTAATTGCAGCAGGATTTGCGACGAATTATAAAGATACAAAGTAAGATGGCGTAAAGAAGAGTGGGTGGGACAAACGTAGTTTAGTTGAAAAAAGATCCGAACCATAAACCGTTGGGATCTTTTCATTGTGCTGGCGAACGTAAATTTAATCTATGTAGTAGCTTCTAGCTATTGGTTGGAGGATAAGACGAAGACTCCCGCGGAAAGCGAAGTCTTGCACGGAAACCAACAGCGGTGTCACAAGCGAGCCATACAAGCTCCTTTGTCCCTTTTTTCGTCTTTAGATTGGGTAATTGTATGTCTGAATCTCTTTTTTAACGAGCCAACAGCTTTTCAGTAACTCGCAAAAACATTTTTACTCCGACTTCAAGCGAGGCTTCATCTACCGTAAACTTCGGATGATGATGAGGGTATACGATGCCCTGTTCTTCATTTCGCGCTCCAATGTTAAAAAATGCTCCTTCTGTTTCCTGCAGGTAAGCTGAAAAGTCTTCTCCTCCCATTTTAGGAGACAGCGTCTTTACACGGTCTTTTCCGTATTCTTCAATGGCTGTTTCTTCAATTAACCTTGTAATTTCTTCAGAGTTAATGACAGGGTGATAGCCTTTTTCATACGTAAACGTGTACTCTGCGCCGTAGGCTTCTGTTAGTCCTTTTACAATCCGGTCAATTTGTGCCGGAACTTTTTCTCGTAGAGCCGCGTCAAAGCTTCGAACGGTACCGTTCAGCTCCACTTTATCAGGAAGTACGTTGTGCGTAGTTCCTCCGTGAAATTGTGTAACCGATACGACTAATTTATCGATTGGATTCGTCGTTCTTGAAACAATGGTTTGAAGGTTGGTCACAATTTGCGCTCCTACCACAATGGCATCAACTGCTTCATGAGGCGCTGCGGCGTGTCCTCCTTTTCCTTTAATCGATATGTTAAACGTGTCAGGCGAAGCCATCATAGGACCTGCAAGCACGCCGATTTCTCCGACGGGAAGGCCAGAATTCAAATGCGTGCCAATTACGTAATCCACACCTTCCACCACGCCTTCTTTCACAAGCTCCTGCGCTCCTCCCGGCAGCAGCTCTTCTGCGTGTTGAAAAATCAAGCGAATTTCTCCTTTAAATTCATTTCCTAACTGAGAAAGAACAGAAGCTACTCCTAATAAAATAGCCGTGTGACCGTCATGTCCGCATGCATGCATCACGCCTTTATGAACAGAAGCAAATGCAAACGTGTTTTCTTCTTCAATCGGCAGCGCGTCCATATCCGCTCGAATCGCAACTACTTTTCCCTGCTCTTTTCCTATTAGTCTAGCCACCACGCTTGTTGGTGTAGGACGCGTAATGATAAAGCTTCCAAACGAACGAAGCGTATCTTCAACGTACTGAGCCGTTCGATGCTCTTGAAACGATAATTCAGGATAGCGATGAAAATGTCTTCTCCACTCAATTACCTGCTTCTTTAAGCTTTCTGTGACGCTGTATTCACTGATTGATTTAACTGTCATATACAAACTCCCCCTTTGTTTGACTATATCGATTGGCTGGAACGGAAAGGTTCAAATTCCCGCGCAGCGTACTGCTTTCGTATGAAGTGTCGTAAAGACCACGCTCTTGTAAAATAGGCACTACTTTTTCCACAAATTGATGAAACGTCTCGCTCATAAAAGGACGAAGCACAAATCCATCCGCTGCTTCTTGCTCATGCCATTTTTGCATTTCATCCGCTACGTGTTCAGGTGTCCCTGAAAACGGCGAACGCGGCAATATTGTTTCAAGCGCCACTTGTCTTAACGTTAACTTTCGAGCAGCCGCCGCTTGTTTAATTTTATTTGTCGTGCTTTGAAAGGCATTGGCTCCTATATCCCCTAACTCTGGAAACGGTGCGTCTAGGTCAAATTGCTGAAAGTCGTAGTCATCAAAAAAACGAGCTAAATATGTAATGGCGTGATCAATTGGAATTAGCGCAGCAAGCTCTCCATATCTTCTTTCTACATCTTCCTCGCTATCTCCTATAATTAAATCAATACTTGGAAAAATGAGAAGCTCTTCGGGATTTCTTGCTCTATTTTTCATATCTTGATAGAATGCCCGCGCTTCTTCTAGTGTATGTGCATTTGTATAAATCGCATCGGCATTCTCTGCTCCGAATTCTCTTCCTCTTTCTGATGAACCTGCTTGAAACACAACCGGATGTCCTTGCTTTGAACGAGCAATATTTAACGGCCCTTGAACTTGAAAATGTTTGCCTTTAAATCCAAGCGTATGCATTTTCTTTGGATCAAAAAACTGCCCCGTTTCTTTTTGATAGATAAAAGCATCGTCTTCCCATGAATCCCACAGTCCTTTTACTACGTCGAGATGCTCTTTTGCAATTTCGTATCGTTCGCTGTGAAGAGGAAGATATCCTCTGCTGTGATTGCGCGCTGCCCCTTCTTGCGGAGAAGTAACTAAGTTCCATCCTGCTCGGCCACCGCTGATATGATCAAGAGACATCAGCTGACGAGCGATTGTAAAAGGCTCACTGAAACTTGTTGAAACCGTTCCAACTAGTCCGATGTGACTCGTAGAAGCAGCAAGAGCTGACAGCAGCGTAATTGGCTCAAAACGATTTAAAAAGTGAGGAATAGACTTTTCAGATATGGCTAATCCATCCGCAATAAAGACAAAGCTGAAAAGTCCTTTTTCTAATATACGCGCTTGTTTCTTATAAAACTCAATATTAATGCTCGCATCAGGCTCTACGTCCGGATGTCTCCATCCATCCGTCGTATTTCCAAGTCCTTTAATATTTGCTCCTAGCTTTAGCTTTCTTTTTTTACTCAACGTATACTTCCTCCTTTTTACGACAAATAAAAAGAGATGCTTTGATTGTTCAAAGCATCTCCAGTCGTCTGGTCGATTGTTTTTAAATAGCTGTTTAGTTGACCTATCTGCATGTTATACCTACTATCCCGGTAAGTCAAATTAACTTTTTAAATATTTCCTTTTATTTCTGTAAAACTACAGCTACATTGCTTTCCTAACAGCTCTCCTTTTTTTCTTAGAGTTCAGCGTATGTTTATAAACTATGCTCAGCCAGTGTTATTCTTTACATTTTAAAAAGAACCCCTATGAATCTACTAACATATATGGTAAATAAAAGGATATTACTATAAAATGAGTATAAAAACAGAAAGCGTGGTACGTGTTATTGTTTAAACTTCTTTTAATTGAAGATGATGTAACGCTGTTTAACGAACTGAAAGAGCGGTTGGAGCAATGGTCATATGATGTTTATGGCATCCGTGATTTCAGTAACGTTATGCAGGAGTTTAGCGAGGTAAAACCTGATTTAGTGATTATGGATATTCAGCTGCCGAAGTATGACGGATTCCACTGGTGCAGAATGATTCGCTCTCACTCGAAAATCCCTATTATATTCCTATCTTCACGAGATCACCCTTCTGATATGGTGATGTCTATGCAATTTGGAGCCGACGACTTTGTGCAAAAGCCGTTTCATTTTGATGTGCTTGTAGCAAAAATACAAGCCCTTCTCCGCCGCGTGTATAATTACAGCGTTGAACAAGTAAGCCTTCTTTCGTGGCAAGGCGCAACGATTGATTACGAAAAAAATAAAGTATCAACGGAATCTAAAGCTATTGAGTTAACCAAAAATGAAATCTTTATTTTAAAATGCTTAATACATAAAAAGAATACGATTGTAAGCCGAGATGAGCTGATTAATAGTTTGTGGGAAGATAAACGGTTTATCAGTGATAATACCCTAACGGTAAACGTCAATCGCCTGCGAAAAAAGTTAGATGAAATTGGACTAGGAAGCTTTATTGAAACAAAAGTCGGTCAAGGCTACGTAGCGATTGAAGAGGAACGCTATGATTAAACTCTTTATTCGCGAGCGTCTAAGCTGGATTCTTTTCTTTTTTATGATGCATCTTTTAATGCTTTTTATCGCTTATATTGATGAATCCATTCCTCTGTCTTCGATTCTTTATATCGTGTTTTTATCATCCATTATCTTTCTTATTTTTTGCGTCTTCCGCTATCAGAAAGAAACGAAATTTTACCAAGGGTTAAAAGATGAAGAGGATTTCTTTGATTCTTCTACTCTTTCTCATCCGCTGCGCCCCTTTGAAAAGATTGTTCAGCAAAATCTGATGCAACAATTAGAACAGGCGAAAAAAGATGCGGTGCAAACTCAGCTGCACGTGACGCAGGAAAAAGATGAAATGTTAGCTTGGATTCACGAAATTAAAACGCCGTTAACTGCAATGCATTTAATAATTGAACGCTTAGAAAATCGAGAAGTTAAAGCAAACTTGACGTTCGAGTGGCTCCGTATTCACTTTTTACTTGATCAACAGCTGCATCAAAAGCGCATTTTTTTTATCGAAAATGATATGTATATTGAACATCTGGATTTAGAGTCCCTTATTTTCACTGAAATCAAAACGCTGCAAGCTTGGTGTATGCAAAAAAATATTGGGTTTGATGTGGACATACAGGCAGAACGTGTACTGTGTGACGCAAAGTGGCTTTCGTTTATTATGAGACAGCTCTTAACAAACGCAGTCAAGTACAGTGAAGCATCTGACGTAATGATTAGAAGCTACAAGCACCATGGTCAAGTGTACGTCGAGATAAAAGACAGCGGACGCGGCATTTCTCCTCAAGATATGCCGCGCATTTTTGAGAAAGGTTTTACATCAACCACTCAGCATGAAGACAGCCGTGCCACAGGTATGGGTTTGTATCTCGCTCAAAAAGCTGCGCACGCTCTTTCTATTCACATTGGCGTGCAGTCAGCTCTTAACGAAGGCACGACGTTTACACTTGCCTTTCCTAAATCAAATGATTTTGTTGATATGAAAAGCATGTGACAAAAATGTCACATGCTTTCGTCATTTGTTCGGTGAATCAAAGGAAAACGCAAGGCTCTTTTTTTATAATAAACGTATCAGATCAAAGGAGTGAATACATATGAACATATTAGAAGCTACTAATATTCATAAAAGCTACGGAAATAAATTTAATAAACAAGAAGTATTAAAAGGTGTAGATATTACCATTATGAAAGGAGAATTTGTAGGAATTATGGGGGCTTCCGGCTCAGGTAAAACCACGCTTCTGAACGTGCTTTCCTCGATTGATAAAATCAACGGCGGAACCATCAAAATTGAAGGAAATGAAATTAGCAGAATGAAAGAAAAGCAGTTAGCAAACTTCCGAAAAACACATTTAGGCTTTATTTTTCAAGACTATAACTTGCTCGATACACTGACAGTCAAAGAAAATATCCTCTTGCCTCTTTCTGTTGTCAAAACTCCTTCAGCAGTAGCTCACAAAAAATTTGACGCGCTAGCCAAACAGCTCGGCATCTATGAGCTCAAAGATAAATATCCAAATGAAATTTCGGGCGGACAAAAGCAGCGTACTTCTGCTGCAAGAGCCTTTATTCATGAGCCAAGTATGATTTTTGCTGACGAACCAACCGGTGCACTTGACTCAAAAGCAGCCAGCGATTTATTAAACAAACTGACCGAGCTTAATGATAAAAGAAGCGCAAGTATTGTGATGGTAACGCATGACCCAGTGGCAGCCAGCTACTGCAGTAAAGTGATTTTTATAAAAGACGGACAAATTTATACGCAGCTGTATAAAGGCGACCAAACGCGAAAAGACTTCTTTGAAGATATTATGAAAACTCAAGGTGTACTAGGCGGAGTGCAAGATGAATATTAATCAGCTCGTCTTCCGCAACTTCAAAAAGAATGTAAAAAACTATTATTTGTACGTTTTTGCACTGGTTTTCAGCGCAGCTTTATATTTTGCTTTTGTCACGCTTCAGTACGATCCTGCTCTTGATGCAACCAAAGGCTCCATTAAAGGAGGCGCGGCGGTTCGGGCCGCTTCTGTTTTACTTGTAGCCATTGTTTCTATCTTTCTATTATATGCAAATACGATTTTTATTAAGCGACGCAGTAAAGAAATTGGCTTATTTCAGCTAATTGGCATGACCAAAACAAAAATTTTCCGTATTTTGACCGTTGAAAATTTTATGCTGTATTTTGCCTCACTGATTGTCGGCATTTTAATTGGGTTTTCGTTTTCAAAAGCGGTCATTATGATTTTGTTTAAAATCACCGATACAAAAGGCATTGCCAAGCTTCACTTTTCAGAAGAAGCCTTGATTCAAACGCTGATTGTGTTCGGCGTCATCTATTTGTTAATCATGACGATGAACTATCTTTTTATTAAAAGACAGACCATTTTAGCACTATTCCGCGTTACGTCATCAACAGAAAGCAAAACAAAAAAAATCAGTATTCTTGAAATTATTATTGGAATTCTTGGCATGATCTTTATTGCTTCCGGCTACTATATTTCTGCTAAATTGTTTGACGGATCTTTTACAAGCATGAATGCTTTGTCCATCGCAATGGTATCTATTTTAGCTTCGGTTATCATCGGAACCTATTTGTTTTATAAAGGCTCAGTTCGCTTTTTATTAAATCTGATGCGGAAAAGCAAAAAAGGCTATTTGTCGATTAACGACGTATTATCTCTTTCTTCCATTATGTTTCGCATGAAATCAAATGCACTGTTACTGACGGTTATTACAACCGTATCGGCTCTTGCTATTGGTCTGTTGTGCTTGAGCTACATCTCTTATTATTCTGCTGAAAAGTCGGCCGAAGATTATGTGCCTAACGATTTTTCTATCAATAATACAAAAGACGCTGCTTCGTTTAAAGCCGCGCTGGATCAAAAGAAAATAGCATATACGGAAAAAAAGATGGACGTCATCCAGGTAAAAGCAAACGTAAAAAACATCTTAGAAAATAATTTGGAAGGCCCGATGGTAGACTCGTCCGCTATGGTTTTTTCAGTTGTTAGCGAAAAATCTGTTAGTGGTGTAAATGTAGCTCAAAATGAAACTTTGTTTACCGGCTATAATGATATGCTTCAACGAGTAAATTCATTTAAAGATTCCGGAGAAATTGAGCTAATAGGAAAGAAAAAAGTCCTTCCGCAAAAGTATATAGGTTTAAATCGAAAATTTCTCTTATCTACCTATTTTACGAGCGGTATGCCTACTGTGATTGTAGACGATTCTGTGTTTAATGAACTAGAAAAAGACGTGAATCCTTCTGTCCAAAAAGAATCTTCTGTGTACACAGGGATAGATATATCACAAAAAAATGACTTACCAAAAGCAAATAAGATCTTTAAAGAAGTGAAATTGGGCAATCACACCTTCAATGACTCGCGTATCGAAACGGTAAAAAGCCAAAAGCAGACTATGGGTCTAATTATGTTCATTGTCGCTTTTCTAGGACTGGCCTTTTTAATCACGTCAGGGTGCATTCTTTACTTTAAACAAATGGACGAAAGTGAAGATGAAAAGCCGAACTATACGATTCTTAGAAAACTCGGCTTCACTGAAAATGATTTACTAAAAGGCATAAAAATAAAGCAGCTTTTTAATTTCGGCATTCCGTTAATCGTAGGCTTGCTTCACAGCTATTTTGCCGTACAATCCGGCTGGTTCTGGTTTGGAACAGAGGTTTGGACACCCATGATTATCGTCATGATTGTCTATACGGCGCTGTACTCTACTTTTGGTATTTTATCTGTTCTTTACTATAAAAAAATTATTAAACAAGCTCTCTAAAAATAAAAAGCACAAGCTATAGCTTGTGCTTTTTATCTTTAAATGCCATTAATTGCTGGCGTTTTCTTTATTTTCCGCACTGGCTTCATGTAAAAAATTTTCTAATCGCTTTTTGACAAACGGCCATTCGTCATCGATTATACTGAAGATGACCGAATCTCGTACGTATCCATCTGGTAAAAGCATATGTTTTCTGCTAATGCCTTCTTGCTTAGCACCTAACCGTTTAATAGCCGCTCTAGACCGCTTGTTTCGCGCATCCGTTTTGAACTGAACGCGGTGAAACTTCAGCTCTTCAAAACAGTATTTTAATAATAAATACTTACACTCCGTATTAACCCGGGTGCGCCACACGGACGGATGATACCACGTCCACCCTATTTCGACGCTTTTGTTGGGAAGTGATATATCTAAAAACCTTGTGCTTCCTACAATCGAATGTGACTCTATATCAAATACAGCAAAAGGCAGCTCTCTTCCTTCCTGCTTTGCTTTTAAAGAACTTTCAATCAGCCGTTTCATATCACTTAGACGATGAACTTTTACCGGGAGATGCTCCCAAATTTCTTTCGGTTTTGCAGCTTCATAGAGTCCTTGCTCATGCATTTTTTCAAGCGGCACTAGCTTTACCGCTGTTCCTACAAGCTCACCTGACTTTAGCATAACCTCACTCCTTTTTGATACGTTTAAAGAAAATGTTAATACAGGTATACGTACTGAAAAAGGGTCAGTTTCTGCTTATTGTAAGGTATCACTTTCAGCGTGTATAGCTAGTGATCAGCTAAGTGCTTTTCGAGAAAGTCACTTACTGTTTGGAAGGCTTCGTCCGCTGATTCTTTATTAAAGGTTTGTGAAAAAGGATTCATAAACCCATGAAATCCATAAAACTTTTTGATTTCCAAAAGCGGCTCTCTTTTTTGCTCTAGTGAGTTTATTAAACAGTCTACATCAAATGTTTGCTCTTCAGCGGGAAAAATAAGAAGAGTTGGACACACAGGACGTCTATTTATATAGTCTCTAATGCGCGATCCGTAACAGCCAATCACGAAGTCACACAAATTGTTTTCACTGCATAGCCACGATATTGTGGCTCCTACACTAAATCCTATGACCCCTACTTCTTCATATTCTTGCTTTAGCTGAATTAACATGTTATTGATTTGTCTTGAACCCTCATCAATACCGATGTTTTGAACAAAGTTTTGATAAGCCATGTCCTCTTCTTCATAACGATAAGGAACGTCTTTAGATAATAAGTTAGGACAGATAATATCTGCCTCTAACTTAGACAATTTCTCTTTCATAAACTTCATATGATCGTTCACACCGTATATTTCATGAATCAATAAAATCGCTTTATTTGATTTTTTCATTTCTTTTATAAAACAGTCGTTTCCCTTGTCAGTTCACGGTGCAATACGTCTCCCATGCGCTTCATGCCTTCTACGATTTGCTCCGCAGACATATTGGAATAATTCAAGCGCAGCGCGTTGTTTCTTGTGCCATTTGGAAAGAATGGTGTTCCCGGAACACAGGCTACGTTATTTTTTAGACATTCTGAAAAGATATGTGCTGAATCGATTCCTTGGGGCAGTTCCACCCAAATAAACAATCCGCCTTCTGGCTTACTGTAAGACAAATTCTCGGGGAAAAATTCTTCAATGCACGATAACATTTGCGTACATCGCTCTTTGTATACGGCTTTGATTTTTTGAATGTGCTCTTCGATATCGTAAAGTTCCATGTACTTAGCCGTTACGCGCTGAGCAAAGCTGTCGGTATGTAAGTCAGCCACTTGCTTAAACGCCACGTACTTGTCAATGAAAGCTTCGTCCGCGCACACCCAGCCGATTCGAAGACCTGGTGCAAAAATTTTAGAAAATGTGCTGATATAAATAACTCTGCCTTCTGTATCAAAATGCTTAACGGGCGGAAGGGTTTCTCCTGCAAATCGTACGCCTCCGTATGGATTGTCTTCTACAATCAGCACGTCGTATGCATTCGCAAGCTCGATCATTCGCTGACGTCTTTCTCGCGTTAAGGTGCGTCCTGTAGGGTTTTGAAAATCTGGAATTGTATAGATAAATTTAGCATTCGGATTTTCTTGAAGTTTTTTCTCCAGCTCTTCCATAATCATTCCGTCTTCGTCCATATCTACTTCTACAAACGTTGCATTGTAAGATTTGAAGACGTTAATGGCTGCTAGGTACGTTGGACTTTCACAGATTACCACGTCTCCGTCATTAAGAAACAGTCTTCCTGTAAGATCGATTGCCTGCTGAGATCCGGACGTAATTAAAATGTTCGAAACAGTGGACTCGATGCCAATATGCTTCATTCGTGTCGAAATGGCTTCTCGTAAAGGAATATACCCTTCAGTTGTACTATATTGGAGCGAAGCGGCTCCGTCTTCATTTAATACGGCGCGGCACGCATCGTTCATTGCTTCAACGGGAAATAGCTCCGGCGCTGGAAGTCCTCCTGCAAACGAAATCACTTCTGGTCGTTCCGTTACTTTTAAAATTTCGCGCGTTTCAGAGGATTTTACAAGACTAGCTCGTTGGGCAAATTTATCTTTCATTGATGATCATTCCTTTTTTAGATTTTAAACTTTTGCAGTGACTCAAACTTTCAATGGCAAAATTAATTATTCGAATAGTCAGAAAAATTAAGACGGATGCTTCTATTCATGAGATTATGCAGCTTTTACAGCTTGCAAGATGCCTTTTTAACAGACAACTAGCATGTGCGTCCTCTCTGACTCTCCCTTTCTCCTTTCAATATATATTTTTCTTATTCCCTATCTGTAATACAATTCAAAGGTCGTACGATAAATATGGCCTTATATTTAATGTATGTTAAAAAGGATAACATAAAATTCAAATAAATAAACAATAAATTCTACAAATTCTTAATTTTTTATACAAATATATTTATCTCACTAAACGATTCTTCAAAATCATTCCTTTTATATATGTGTCAAAGAAGTTCATGGCGCAATTATAGACCTAAAATTTAACATTTTCTATTGACTATTTATATCATTAAATGATATATATTAATTAACGATATATCGTTTAATGATATAAGGAGGTTGAATATGCCGCGAAACGATTCATTAGAGACGGGGGAACTTACCGACACGTCTTACTACATCTTAGTGTCCCTCATAGAAGCAAAACACGGGTATCTTATCATGAAAACCATTGAAGATATGACCAATCAACAGTTTTCGATTGGACCTGCATCTATGTACACTACAATTAAAAAACTTCTTGCAGCTGAGTTAATCATGCTTTATGGCGAAAGCAAAGACAAAAAGAAAACGTATGTTGCAACAGAAAAAGGAATTCAGTTTTTAAAAAAAGAAATTCAGCGTCGCAAAGAAATGATTAAGCACGCTGAAGATATTTTAGGAGGTTTATAAATGAAAAAGACAAAATACATACTGAGCGGCGGGACTGCTTTTGCCGAAAAAGAAGATTTACAAAAGCTCAGCGACTATGCAAAAAAAGGCTGGCTTTTAGACCGTTGGGCTCTTTTTGGATATACATTAAAAAAAGGAAAGGCTCAAGAGCTTCAATATTCACTAGATTTTCAAGAACATGCAGATGATGAATATTTTTTGCTTTTTAAAGAAGCCGGATGGCAGCACGTTTGTTCAACAGGTCATGCTATGCATATTTTCAGCGCATCTCCGGGAACAAAACCTATTTATTCCGATGTAGAAACGATCATTGACAGATACGAACGAGAAAAGCGTTCTGTAGGAAAAGCAGCTCTATCTATTCTTGTCGCGATGGTGTTTCTGCTGCTTTTTGACGTTATGAGCTTATACGGCTGGCTTCCGGAAGCAGTAGGTACAATAAGCGAGATTTTATTAGCGATTTCAACAGTAATTTTAGTATTTCCAGGACTTCCTTACCTTGCGTATCAGCGTAAGCTAAAAAAGCTTAGTAACATCTAAAGAGATTCCCTTTTCATTGACCTGCCGTATAAAACTCGTTATAATCCTTATTAACTCGATAAGATTTAAAGGTTTTAGTACAGGAGTGATGAAAAGTGAAATGGCTTCATTTTCTGTTTAATGAACGATGCCCAAAATGCAAGCAAGTGTTAAATACATCAAAATCTAACGCACTTCACGCTACTGTTGTGAAAGTGTGTCCGTCTAACCACTATCAAAAAGAATTTCATCCTGCGCTTGAAACGTATGTGGAAAGTGATGAAGTGCTATAAAAAAAGCTATGGGAATCCATAGCTTTTTATAGTAGCCCCCACCAAATCTTAATTGCCGTTGCTAGAATCAAACCGGCAAGGATCCACTGAAGCACTTTTGTATTCATTTTCTGACCAACTTTTGCACCGACTGGAGAGGCAATTAAACTTGCCGCAACTAAAATAAGTGCCGGTATAAATGGGACTTGATGGGTCACCAGCTTTCCAACCGTTGAACCAATGGAAGAAATAAAGGTAACGGCTAGTGAAGTTGCGATGGTTATTCGAGTTGGAATTTTAAGCACCACAAGCATCACAGGAACTAAAATAAAGGCTCCTCCTGCTCCTAACACTCCTGCTACGGCTCCGATAAGCAGTGATAAAATAGAAGCTAATCCTTTATTGAATTGAAGTTCGCCTTCTTTTATCTCATCTACATTTTTCTTTGGAATAAACATCATAACAACCGCAATAAGAGCTAAAACTCCATATACAACATTTAACCCTTGTTCATTCATATAATGTGAGCTGTAGCTTCCAAGCATGCTTCCGATTAGAATATTGCTGCCCATATATAAAATTAATGATTTATTTAAAAATCCACTTTTTCGATATGCCCATACGCCGCCTATTGTCGCAAAGAACACTTGAATGGCTCCTGCACCTGAGACTTGATGAGCCGTTAGTGCTCCTACTCCTACTACTGGGGGAATATATAACAGCATCGGATAATTAATAACAGACCCGCCAATACCGACCATACCGGAAATAAACGACCCAATAAATCCAATAAGAAAAAGCGTGATGATAAACGTAAGATCCATCTATAGTCGCTCCGTTTCATATAAGGAAAGGGTACCTTTTACAAGAGATACCCTTTTCATCCATTATTTCTTATCCTTTTTTAATCCAAAATTTAAGAACGTCGCCTTCTTCTGTCTGAAGAAGCTCATGACCGCCAGATTTTGCCCAAGCTGTAAGGTCATTTTTCGCTCCTTTATCCGTTGCGTGAATTTCTAACACTTGACCTGGTTCTAGTTCATTCATTGCTTTTTTTGTTTTAACAATCGGCATTGGACATGCCAGCCCTTTTGCATCTAGTACTTTATTTGATTCCATTTCTCTCTCTCCTTTGTTTAGGTTTTAGCGAATCGCACAGCGGTTTGGTCCAATTTCCATTTCACGCTGTTTTTCTTCATCTGGGATTACTTTTCCCATGTTGGTTTCACGAATTTCTTGATACGCATTCGGCTGCGGCGGTAAATTATCTGTTACTAAGTGTCTGAACTCTGCTTCGTTTTCAATATTTAATCCATGATTTTTTGCAAACAACGTACCTAACTTTTCAGCTACGCTGCCGTTGTCATTTAGCTCATCAATAATCATAAAGTGAGCTGGTAATACGATTAACTCATCTGATAATGCTTTATAGCGTGTATAAAGCGTCTCGCGCAGATCGCCTACCCAGTCTTCAGCCATACCAGCTAAATCAGGACGTCCAATTGAATCAATGAACAAAATATCACCTGAAAGCAAGTATTGATCGTCTACGATAAAAGAAGTTGATCCAATCGTATGACCCGGTGAATAAAGAGGCTGAATCGTAATCATTGTGTTACCAATCACGACATCGCTGCCTTCTTCTAAAGCCTTGTAGTCAAAAACCACTTCTTCTGCATCTTTTGGAGGCAGCCAGTACGCTGCATTTGTTGCTTCCGCAATAACTCTTCCTCCTGAAATGTGATCTGCATGAAGGTGCGTATCAAACACATGCTTAACAGTGACGCCAAGTTCTTTGGCAAAGTTGATGTACACATCTGCCATACGCGTCGCATCAATAATAGCCGCTTCACCGTTTGATACAATCATATAAGATAAGCATCCTTTACCGATACGAACAAACTGATAAATTTCTCCGCCGTCTTTTAAATCTCCAACTTTAACAGGCTCTAAATATTCACTCCACGCTTTCATACCGCCTTTAAGGTACGATACGGTAAGTCCCGCTTCTGAAAGCATGTCAGCTACCATCACGGATGAACCTTCTTTAGCACAGACAACTAATACTTCTTTATCAGAAGGGATTTTTTCTAAGATTTCTTCTACTCCGTCTAAAAGATCGAAGTATGGAACATTTAAATGCTGAAATTGATGACCTTCAATTTTCCAATCGCTAAAATCACTTTCGTTACGAACGTCTAAGATAAATAGCGGTTCTTTATTGATAATTTTAGATGTAACTTCTTTTGCAGTAAGTACATGTACTGTCATATTAAAATACCTCCTTAGGTATATAAACTATCAAAATTTTTTAATTCGCTATGCTCAATTGATTATTCTACTTTACCCGTCCAGTCACGCATACCAGGAACCACGTTAATTAAATGTTTAAATCCTTGCTTTTTCATTGTTTGTCCTGCCATTTCACTTCGTCTTCCAGAGTGGCAAATAATATAAATTTCATCTTCTTTATTTAACTCATTGAAACGTTTTTCTACTTCACCAAGCGGAATATGAACTACGCCTGGAATATGAGCTTTATCGTATTCTTCTACTTCACGAACGTCTAAAATATGAAGATGTTTATCATTTTCTACTTTTTTCGCAAATTCTTCTAATGAAATTTCAGGAATTGGCGTTACGTTTTCTTCAGCTCCGCCTTTACGAAGAAAGTGGTGAAGAACGTCACCTGCTGCCTCGGTACCTAAATACTCATGACCTGTGCTTTTTGCCCACGCTTGTAAGTCAGCCGTAGAGCCTTTATCCGTTGCTTGAATTTCTAGCACTTGACCTGCTTCTAATTCATTCATTTTCTTCTTTGTTTTTACGATTGGCATTGGACATGCTAACCCTTTTGCATCTAATATGAAGTTTGCTTGCATCATTTCTTTTTCCTCCTTGGTTTAAATACTAGTAGGGGTATATTTTTATCTAAAAAAATTAGACCGTTTCCCCTTTCCACTCCATCATGCCGCCGGTCATATTCGTTACACTGTAGCCTTGCTGCTCAAGAAAACGAGCTGCCATTCCGCTTCTGCCACCAGAACGACAGACAACAATATAATTCTTTGCTTTATCTAACTCATGCATACGGAATTCCAATAAAGGAAGCGGAATATTTAACGCATTTGGTATTTTACCTGTTTTTACTTCCTCTACTTCACGCACGTCTAAAATGTGAATTTGTTTTTGGTTCTGTACTAATTGTTCTACTTCTTGTGCTGCTATTGTCTTCACTCTGCGTCTCCTCCTTCTTGATTTATCTCCACGTATTCATGCCGCCTTTAACGTTGGTAATGGCTATAAAACCTTGCTTTTTCAACAGCTTACTTGCTTTCATACTTCTCATTCCGCTTTGACAAATAACGACTACTTCTCTGTCTTTTGAAAGCTGACCTGTTTGCGCTGGCAATTCTGATAAAGGAATGTTTCGAAACCCTTTAATATGTTTGGTACGAAATTCATGTGGTGTTCGCACATCGATAAACTGGTTATCTTTATTTTTTAACTTTGCTTTTAACTCCGTTGTGGCTATTTGCTGAATACCTTTTACTGTTGCAAAACGCTGATACAAAAACCACAGCAGAAAGACGATAATAAGCGCATTAATAATCATATTGACCCTCACTTCATGAGCTATCTTTTAGATAAATAAGTTTACGTTTCCGTCTTCTGCGTCGGCTAAATACGCCGCTACGCCTGCATATTCAATATTATCTAGCAATTCTTTTTCCTGTAACCCTAGAAGATCCATCGTCATCGTACAAGCCACTAGCTTCACATCTTGTTCCTGTGCCATTTCGATAAGCTGCGGCAGCGTTAGGGCATTATGCTTTTTCATGACATTTTTAATCATTTTAGGTCCCATACCTGCAAAGTTCATTTTAGATAAGCCCATTTTATCCGCACCGCGCGGCATCATTTTGCCAAACATCTTTTCTAAAAATCCTTTTTTCACCGGCACCATTTCTTCTTTACGAAGCGCATTCAATCCCCAAAACGTATGGAATATCGTCACTTCATGGTCATAAGCAGCCGCTCCGTTAGCAATAATATAAGCTGCCATCGCTTTGTCATAATCACCGCTAAATAATACAATTGTTGTTCGTTTCTTTTGCTCAGTCATGTTGCTCCTCCTATTACCCTATGGGGTATATTTGAATTTAAAAAAATTAGCTCTTTTGAATGTAAAAGATAAATGTGCTTCCTTCTTCTTTAAAATCAATAAGCTCGTGTCCTGTTGATTTTGCCCAAGCTGTTAGATCACTTTTAGCACCTTTATCTGTCGTTTGCACTTCTAATACTTGGCCTGTTGTTAAAGTATCCATTGCCTTTTTTGTTTTGACGATTGGCATTGGACACGCTAATCCTTTTGCATCTAAAACTTGATCAATTTTCATAGTGTTTATCTCTCCTTTTATATACATATACCTGTAAGGGTATATTATACTAAATAATGATATTCGTCAACCTTAAATAAGGTGACAACGATTAACGACTTTTCACTAACAGCTGTACAGCTTCTTTCACTAACCCTTCCGTTGGCTCTCCTTGCTGAAGGCTTTCTCTGACGCACTGTTCAAGATTTCTGCTCACAATAACTCCCATTGTGCGATCAATGGCACTTCTTGCAGCAGATAATTGAGTCACGACGTCTCGGCAGTCTTTTCCTTGTTCCATCATGCTAAGCACGCCTTTTAACTGCCCTTCAATTCGGCGCAGCCGATTTTTCACTTGTTGGTTATACTCCATAATCGAATACCCCTTTCTTTCCTTTACTTTTACACGCTGCTAACTCATAGCTGCGTACTTCAAAACCTTTTTTTCGTAAGAACCGTACGCCTAAATTTAACTCCACTCTATCTCCGGCAATCAGATGAACGCTGCCCTGTGGAATTTCTGAATAAAAGCGTTTGAGATACGCATACGGAATAACTGTACCAATAGAATCGCGAACTTCATGATAATGGCGAATATCTAAAACCGTTCGCCCAAGTTCTTTTGCTTCAGATTCCCGTATGCACTGTATTCCTTTAACAGGATAATAACGTCTGTATGCAATAAATGAAATAGCAAGCAATAACACTGCTATATAAAGCATAACAATCACCGCCTTGCTATTGAATTGATGTTGTTTACACGCTCTATATTATACCCCTGCAGGTATATTGTCAAGCGAGAAAATTATATTTAATTTTGCTTGTTTACATGGATCCTTTCACACGAGCCAATCCACTTTATACAGTTTAGGAATTATGAATGTTTTCTTTAACCTGCTTTATTGTGTGTACCCCCTACCCTATAGATCAAACATACTTTTCCGTTTTCATTCATCACCTGGGCTCATATAAATTACTAGAAAATAAGCTTACTGCGTCATTCACGTCTACACACAAAAGGTCCAGTTCCTAAGGAGAACCGGACCTTTTATGGTAAAAAGCTGATTAGCTTTGATGATAAATATTATGCCATTGATTCCATGAACTGTGTGGATGCTGCTGGTGCCACTGATTCCATGGCACATATGGATTTTGCTGATGCCACTGATTCCACGTACCGTGCGGATACTGCTGATGCCACTGATTCCATGGTGTGTATGGATGTTGTTGATGCCATTGATTCCATGTGCCGTGCGGATACTGTTTGTGCCACTGCTCCCAAGGGACATGAGGATGTTGCTGATGCCATTGATTCCACGTGCCTTGAGGATGCTGGTGATGCCATTGTTCCCATGGAATATAATGTTGCTGTCCTTGATGCATGTTTCTTCAACTCCTTTTCCTTTGCCACATCATATGTTCTTTTTAGGATTTAGAGCTTATCTATTTTAAAATATATAGGCGTTTGATTAATTATGAATTACATAACACTTTTGTTTTTATATGGTAATATCAATATAAAACATCCAGGAGGATTTCAGTTGGTTAAAAACTTACCTTTATTAATGGCTATCTTACTTATAGGAGTAAGCTCTTCTCTTATAAGCGGAAGCATAAACTTATCTGGAAGTATAGAATGGATATTTTTTATTATTAGCCTTATTGCTAATATTACTGCCGTGATTGGTCTTTCTTTACACGTATTCCTTTACCTTCCTATGAAAAAAGCTGAGAAAAATCTAAAAGAAACGTTTAAATGAATATAAGCAAAAGAAGCAGATTTCTTATGAGAAGTCTGCTTCCTTTGTCAGCTTGTATTAAACTTGTTTTTTTCGACTTCTTTACACCAAAAGATGCATATAGCTCTTTATTCGGAAGGAGATGGAAATCTTGCTGCTTCGAAATGCGACACATTTTCTGTTGTGACAATTGTGCCGTCAACATTACTTTCTGCGAAGACTTCAACTCGGTCTCCTTTTTCTAAATTATAAATAGTAGAGACAGATACCGCATTAACAAACACAGTGTTTCCACCAAAGAAATCGTTATCAATTGCGATAACCGCCGTGCCGTTGACACGAATTTCTACGCGCGCTCGATAATCGACAGTCGTATCATTAGGAAGAAATCCAATTGTAGCAACAAGGGAATATACGCCATCTTTTTTGGGGCGAAAAACAGACGTAACGGGATTGTATTCATTTGCTAAATCAAACTGTTTAAACTGATAGGAAACTTTTACAGACGTGTTTGCTGATACTGGCTGATTTGTAAGGTTAAGAGCACGAAACGCTGAGTCTCTTGTATTTCCTTGCTTGTCTTGTGGACAAGAACTATGGTGATGTTTCTTAGAAGAATAAGATCTTTCTACATGATATTTATCATCTTTTTTAATCGTAATCATCCTTTCTTTGTGTGTCTATCTATTTTATTCATTCGCAGGAAAAATGCTTGGATGCTTGTTCTTTGACTCATAATTTTTAATAGAGGAAACGATAGATTTCTGAATTTCCCACAAAAAAACACCTTCTCATTTGAGAAGGTGTTTTGCAATTAACCTACAATATTATAACCAGCGTCCACGTGTACGATTTCTCCCGTTACGCCGCGTGAAAGGTGGCTCAGTAATACAACCGTCATGTCGCCAACTTCTGCTTGCGTTACGTTACGCTTAAGAGGTGCTTTTTCTTCAACATGGTGAAGAATTTGGTTAAAGTCAGAAATGCCTTTCGCTGCAAGTGTACGAATTGGGCCTGCTGAAATCGCATTTACGCGGATATTGTCTTTCCCTAAGTCTAATGCTAAGTATTTTACTGAAGACTCAAGCGCTGCTTTTGCTACGCCCATTACGTTATAGCCTTCAACTGCGCGCTCTGCACCAAGATAGCTCATCGCTACAAGAGAACCGCCTTCTGTCATAAGAGGTTTCGCTGCTTTCGCTACGGCGATAAATGAATAAGCGCTTGTATCTTGAGCAAATGCATATCCGCTTCTTGATGTATTGATGAACTCACCGTTTAAATCTTCTGAGTGAGCAAACGCAACAGAGTGAATCACTCCGTGAACTGTGCCTGCTTCTTCTCCGATTTTTTTGAAAGCTGCTTCAATACTTTCGTCGCTGTTTACGTCACATTCAGCAATTAATGATGCTTGAATTTCATTTTTTTCTAAAAGCTTGTTCAATTTTCCTAGTGAACGTTCTTTACGGTATGTAAAAATTAAGTTTGCTCCTACTTGATGAAGGGCTTTTGCAACACCCCAAGCAATACTTCTGTCGTTGGCAACTCCCATAATCACAATGTTCTTGTTCTTTAATTGTAATAAATCTTCCATATTATCCTCCAAAAAAAATTAGTCATCAATGATGACTAATAGGTAATTGTATAGCTTTATTATAGCACAAAGATGCTCTTAGTTCCTAAGAGTCTTATGAATTAACCGATTTTGCTTTATAAATAATCTCTTACTTGTCCGAATTTTGCAGCCATGCTTGCGTTGTTTCAGCAAATTTTTTAGCTGCAGGTGAAAGATGATAACGAGTAGCTAGACCAATTGAACGGTAGCTGTCCACTTGAAATGGAATCGCACGCAGCTCTTGCGGGATAGAATCCAAAAGCATTTCAGGTAAAATGCTAATGCCTAAGTGATACGTAATCATCGATAGGATAGCACTTTCATCCATTAATTCAAAGCGAATTTCAGGCTGAAGCCCCTGTTCTTCAAACAATTGCTTAATATCATGATATCCGCCGTATGTCGGCATAATAAACGGTTCTTTCTCTAAATCTTTAAATGAAACGTTTTTTTGATGATACAAAGCACTTTGATTTGATACGACACACAGCAGCGGGTCTTTTTTTAAAGGGATAATATGAAATTGACTTGAATGCGTAATGTTAATAAAACCGCAGTCTATTTCTCCACTTAGCAGCCACTGTTCAATTTCAAGATAATCGCCTTCTTTTAGCTGAATTTGAATGGCCGGATAGCTTTTTTCCATCAGCTGAATAATTTCGGGGAGCCACTTGGTGGATACGCTTTTAAAAATCCCAACTTTAATCGTTCCTTTTGCAAGACCTAAGAGACTGGCTGCTTCTTGATGAACTTTTTCATTTTCTTGCAGCACTTTCCGAATGGCAAGAAGCATCGTTTCGCCTTCTGTTGTTAAGGTAATACCTGATCTGTTTCGATTCACAAGCGAAAATCCAAATTCTGTTTCGAGATTTGTAATGGCATGACTGACCGCTGACTGCGTGAGTGCCAGCGCATCTGCCGCTTTTGTAAAGCTTTTCACTTCAGCTACTTTGTTTAAAATTTCATATTTCACTAAGCTCATTTTATCCCGCCTTAATATGAATTTAATTCATGTTCATCATTATAAAGATTCATTTTATTAATATCAAATTCCTTTGTATACTGTGAGTACATCATAAACAATGGAGGGTTGAACGTGAGTTACCGCACGCGAGCAAATATGATGATGGTTGGTGTAAATGTATTTTGGGGCATGTCGTACGTGTTTATGAAAATGGGGCTGGGTTCGCTCGGGTCATTTACTATCATTGCACTCAGATGTTTAATTGCTTTTTTGATTGCCGGACTGTTTTTCTATAAGCCTTTACTACATATCACGCGCAAAACGATTTTATCATCAGCTATTTTAGGCTTTTTACTATTTTCCGTTTTTTCGTTTGTCACGTTTGGCGTCAGCATGACGTCTGCTTCAAATGCCGGATTTCTTGTCAGTTTAACGGTCATTTTTGTTCCGTTGCTCAACTGTTTGTTAGTAAAGAAGCTTCCTTCTTGGCCGATTGGACTTGGAGTTATTGTTACCCTAACCGGTATAGGTGTGTTAACTTTAAAGCACTCCTTTCATATGAATACTGGTGATGTACTTTGCATCGGAACGGCGCTATGTTATGCCATTCATATTACCTTGACCGGCACGTTTACGAAAAATGAAAATCCAATTGCACTCGGCATTTTACAGCTAGGGTTTGCTGGATTATTTGCACTGACTTGCAGCTTTTTATTTGAACACCCCAGCATTCCAACTACGTTATCATCATGGATTGCGATTTTAGGTCTTGGCGTTCTTTGCAGCGCGATTGGATTCATTTGTCAAGCCATTGCGCTGCGCTACACAACTCCTACTCACACAGGACTTATTTTTGCAACAGAGCCTATTTTTGCTGCGCTGTTTGCCGTTCTCTTTTTGCATGAGCTGTTTACGCTTAAAGACCTTGTTGGTTCTATTATTGTGATTGCGGGGATTTTAATTGCTCAATTAGACGATTTGCTATTTAAAAAAAGAGTTCATTACCAAGAGACTTTGCCAAAGTAAAAGCCGCTAGATAAGAACCTAGCGGCTTTTGTTATGAAGCTAAGATATAAGATTTCTTATAGCAGCCCCAACACTATTTCCACTTTTCTTTTAATAGATGCTAGTATTTTTCAGACTACCTTGCTATTCTATATAAAAAAGTACGTCTAGGTGAACGACTGTGAAGCTTATTAAACGAATACTTTCAACTATTATTTCATCGATATGCGGCGGTGTGGTTTGCATCGAAATATTTGAATTAAATTCCCTTGGCTATACAAGTATAGTAGATTATTTATCGACTTTGCTTATTGGTGTGTATCTTACCGCTCCATTTATTATTATAGTAGGCATCCCTTGTTCAATAGCTATAGCAAACATCATGAAATACATAGCTTCATTTAAAATATTAATTGAACTAATCCTATATCTTCTTTTCGGTATCGTGGGAGCACTCGCCGTATTAACTTTATTTTTGCTAAGTGACGGAATATCGGCTTTTAGTCTCTTTCCGCGAATCCTTATTGTAACGTTGAGCTGCTCATTGCCGTTTGGGTTATCTTCTATACTCATAAACAAGCTATCTAAAAAGACGGTCTATTATACATAGACCGTCTTTTTAGATGCTTTGCTACAGACACATCGCTATCGTTCATTACACTAACCGATATGATTTTGCATAAAGGCTAAGCTTATACCTCATATGTATAAAACTTTTTATCTACGTTCATCACTGGGAAATTTGCAGGCAGCTTTTCTTTTTCTATATGTTGAAATCCATTTTTCTCATAAAATCGATGCGCAGCCCTATATTGTAACGTCGTTCCTAAGTATATTCTTTCCACTTCCCTCTCTTTTGCCCACGCGATGGCTGTATGCAATAAACGGTGAGCTGTTTTGAAGGTGGCTCCTCTATAAGGTTTGGCTACAAACATTTTCCGTAGCGCTACTTGACGGTGTCCAATGTCTATTAAAGCTACGCTTCCTACTGCTTTTTCGTTGCAAACAGCAACCCAAAAGTTTCCGTTGCCCTGTTGATAAAAGCTTTCGATTTTAAATAAATCGGGCTGATCTTTCTCCGTTATTGGAATGTGATATTCTTGCTGCTGAATAGGAAGAATTAAGTCCACTACTTCTTGTTGATACTTACTAGCATATGGCTGAATGATGATACTTTCACTCAAAACCTCCACCGCCTCTAATCAGTTTACTCCACCTTGTTTTTGACTGTTTTTAATACTGCACAACCTATGTTCATTATAAAACCAATTACGGCACCTGCAAGAATCGATATCACACCTACAGCGATAAAATCGCCTTTAGTCGGCTGAAATAAATTCATGGAAAGCAGACCAAACATAAAAAGCATTGGAATAAGATAACTCAGCATCTTTTTCAACTTAGCACCTCATTTCCTTATTTCTATAAACCCTGTAACCATTTTATCGTATATTAATTTCCTATTTATTACAATCTTTATCTTCTTTCATGTTTTTATCAAAGAAATGAAAAAAAGTGCCTGCCTCTCGTTCCTTAGTAATTGAGAGACGGGCACTTTTTTATAAAACATGACTCGTTGCTTGTAAAAAGAACTGAGACTGTTCGTAGTTATATGTCACTTTTGAAAAGTCAAACGGCTGGCCGTTCGCTAAATGAAAAAGTGTTTCAATAAATAATTTAGGATCGCCTTCTTTTAATCCTAAGTACTTTGCTTCTTCTTCGTTCAGCTTGCCGACGTGAAGATATAGATCAGAAAACCCGATTTTTAAGCCAAGGCCTTCTTTAATGTAATGAAAAATAGACTGAGAAACAATTTCGTTATTTAAGTACGTAACGATGGACTTATTATAAAACGATTCTTCCAGACAAAGCGTCTGGCCGTTAATATACCGTACTCTTTTTACATAATAGACGTCGCTATTTTCTTCTATGTTTAAATTTAACGCCGCTTCTTGCGTCGGTTTCCGTACATCTAGCTCAATTACTTCCGACGTTAACTGAAAATCTTCAAGTTCACTTGTAAATCCTTGATTGGAAAGCAAGCCAATATATCCTTTTCGTTTATGACGACGGACAAAAATGCCGCTTCCTCTTACTTGAAAAACAACGCCTTTTTTCTCTAATAGATCTAAGGCCTTTGTTACCGTACTTTTACTCGCCTCAAATTGTGCCATCAGCGTTTCTAATACCGGCAGCTTGTCTCCTTGCTGAAGCTTGTGTTCTTCAATATAGGTTTCAATTTCAATTGCAATTTGTTGGTATTTGATCATAGCTATACCTCTTTACTGAATTTGTCTCAAGAATAACACGATTATACCATAATCTAACTCCATCCCATAAACTTAAATTATTTATTGATTATTATTTTATTTGGGTATTGATAAATTGTATCGGTACAATTATACTGAAAGCGTATACTCAACAAGGGGGTTGAACATATGGGAGGGAAAATTAGAGATTATCACAAGCTTGCAGCAGATATTTTAGATGCAGTAGGTGACGAAGAAAATATCGTAAGCGCTACACGCTGTGCTACGAGGCTGCGAATTGTATTAAAGCGCTCGAAGCCAGAAGCCAAACGTAAGGTGTCTTCTATGGCTGGTGTCATTACGGTTGTTGAAAACAGCGGGCAGTTTCAAGTCGTTATTGGACAGCACGTAGGAGACGTTTATGAAGAATTTGCTAGTTTAGTAAATTTGGATACAGCAGAGGAGCAAACTGAAAACAAAGGCACGATTTTAAACCGTGTGATTGCTACAATGTCCGCTGTGTTTGCACCATTTGTATATATCTTAGCAGCGGCAGGAATTTTACAGGGGTCGTTAATCTTAATTAATTTGTTTTCGGATAGCTTTGCCAAAACGGGCACCTATCAAGTATTAAGCTTTATTTCGTGGGCACCGTTTGTTTTTTTACCTATCTTTATTGCCATCACAGCATCCAAGCATTTTAAAACCAACACCTACATCGCAGTGGCGTGCTGTGCCGCATTAGTCAGTCCAACATGGGCAGAAATGGCGGCCAAAATTGCCGACGGAAGCAGCATTTCGTTTTTAGGTCTTCCCTTATCCGAAACGATCTATACTTCTTCTGTTTTACCGCCTTTATTTTTAGTATGGATTTTGTCTTACCTTGAAAGGTTCCTAAACAAGAGCATTCATGAAGTGGTTAGACCGCTGTTTGTTCCGTTTTTATGTATGGTGATTATGGTTCCTATAACGATTTTACTCATTGGCCCCGTTACAACGATGGGAGCTAACGGAATCGCTCACGGCTATAACTTTTTAGCTGAAAACGTACCTGCCTTAGCTGGAGCAATCATTGGCGGCTTCTGGCAAATTGTTGTCATCTTTGGAGTACATTGGGGAATTACGCCGATGGTGCTTGCAAACTTTGATTTAAACGGCAGAGATTCATTTCAAGCGTATCAAACAATTGCCGTAGTAGCTCAAGTTGGAGCGGTGCTTGGGGTTATTTTAAAAGCAAAAAGCCAAGAAGCACGTAAAGTAAGCGTATCAGCCGGAATAACAGGATTATTTGGTATTACAGAGCCAGCTATCTACGGCGTAAACTTACGTTTTAAAAAGCCGTTTATCTTTGGATGCGTTTCAGGTGCTATTGGTGCCGTTGTAGCAAGTTTCTTTCACCCATATTACTTTGCTTACGCAGGATTGCCTGGACCGTTGACCATTGTAAACGGCATCAGCCAAGACTATCCGATGTCAATCTGGGGAATTTTAATTGGATGTGCTATTGCGATTATTCTTCCAGTTGTGCTTATTCAAGTATTCGGTTACGGAGAAGACGCAGCAAAAGAAGCTGCTGCTGCTGCTCCTTTAAACGAAGTAGCTGTCAGCAACCTGAACGAAAATGAAGAAACGATCAGCGCACCGTTTAGTGGGAAAGTTATCCCACTTTCTAGCGTACCGGACGAAGTATTCAGCTCAGGTGCGATGGGAGAAGGATTAGCGATTGATCCTTCAGATAACAAGCTTTATGCACCTTTTGACGGAACGGTAGTCATGGTAGCGCCAACGAAGCATGCTATCGGCCTTCGTTCAGAATACGGCGTTGAGCTGCTTGTTCATATTGGATTAGATACCGTTACGTTAGACGGCAAGCCGTTTACCCTGCACGTAGAAGACGGTGTAAAGTTTAAAAAAGGCGATTTACTAATTGAATTTGATAAAGAATTTATTGAAACACAAGGGTTACAAACGATTACACCGGTTATTATCACAAATTCAAACGCTTACCGAGAAGTAATCGTTGAAGATGTTGAAAATAGCGGACTAAATCAAACATTATTTACCGTAGTGAAATAAGGAGGAACTAACGATGACAAAAATGCCAAAAGATTTTTTATGGGGCGGCGCATTAGCAGCTCATCAATTTGAAGGTGGATGGAACCAAGGTGGAAAAGGACCGAGCGTAGTAGACGTTATGACTGCAGGTGCGCACGGTGTAGCGCGACAAATCACTGAAACAGTAGAAGAAGATAAATTCTATCCAAATCACGAAGCAATTGATTTTTACCACCGCTACAAAGAAGATATCGCACTGTTTGCAGAAATGGGCTTAAAATGTTTACGAACGTCTATTGGCTGGAGCCGTATTTTTCCTAAGGGCGATGAAGCTGAGCCAAACGAAGAAGGACTAAAATTCTACGACGATGTATTTGATGAACTGTTAAAACACGGCATTGAGCCGGTTATTACGCTGTCTCACTTTGAAATGCCTCTGCATTTGGCTCGAGAATACGGTGGATTTAGAAACCGAAAAACGGTAGATTGCTTTGTGAAATTCGCTGAAGTTTGTTTCGACCGCTATAAAGACAAAGTCACGTACTGGATGACGTTTAATGAAATCAACAACAAAATGGACGTAAACAATCCTCTATTTCTATGGACGAACTCAGGCGTTTCTGTAAAGCCTGGTGAAAATGCAAAAGAAGTGATGTATCAAGCGGGACATCATGAACTTTTAGCAAGCGCTCTTGCCGTATCAAAAGGAAAAGAAATTAATCCAAATTTCCAAATCGGAGCAATGGTGTCACATGTGCCAATCTATCCGTATTCTTCAAACCCTGAAGATGTGATGTTAGCAGAAGAAACAATGAGACAGCGCTACTTCTTCCCTGACGTTCAAGTTCGCGGCTATTACCCGAGCTACGCATTAAAAGAATTCGAACGAGAAGGCTATCATATTCCGTTTGAAGAAGGCGACGAAGAAATTTTACGAAATGGAAAAGTCGATTATTTAGGCTTTAGCTATTACATGTCAACAACGGTTAAAAGTGACGTTGAAGCTGATAATACGGGCGATATCGTAAACGGCGGATTGCCAAACGGCGTAGCAAACCCTTATATCAAATCAAGCGATTGGGGATGGTCTATTGATCCAACGGGCTTGCGCTATACGTTAAATCGCTTCTACGACCGCTATCAAATTCCTCTGTTCATTGTAGAAAACGGATTTGGCGCCATTGATACGGTTGAAGAAGACGGATCCATTCATGACGCATCGCGAATTGAATATTTAAAGTCCCACATCGAAGCGTTAGAAAAAGCCGTGACGTACGATGGTGTTGATTTAATGGGCTATACGCCGTGGGGAATTATTGATATTGTTTCCTTTACAACAGGCGAAATGAAAAAACGATACGGCATGATTTATGTCGACCGTGACAACGAAGGAAACGGATCGATGAAGCGCTACAAGAAAGACTCCTTTAACTGGTATAAACATGTGATTGAAACAAACGGTGAAGAACTATAAGAAATCAGAAAAGATGGGTTCCTGCGTGAAGACACAGGAACCCATCTTTTTTTAGTGTAAGAATAAAGGCAAATACGTTATCTCGGTTTATCTACTAGCTGCGTTTGCGCAATTTCTGTTTGCTTAATTCCTGCTCGTTGAATTTCATCCGCAAACGATTCATGCTTCAGCGTTTTGATTACCTTCTCGCTTCCATCTCGAAGAGTATACACTCTAAATTCATACATACTCTGCCCTCTCCTTTAAGCTATGATTGATGCGATACATTAGATGCGGTCCTATTAAAAGCAACTCATAATAGAGATAACTTTTTCTCTTCTTTACTTTACCCACTTTTTAGGAAACTAGACAAAGAGATTTGCTCTGACGCGGTAAAAGACACACAAAAAGCCTTTGCGGCAAGCAAAGGCTTTTATCTATCTCATAAGTTATTGTTCAAAGATGGTTCCTTTTTTGAACTTTGACTGTTTAAAAGCAAATTTCGTTAAAAGAATATACGCAACTCCTGCGACTACTACTCCTATAATCCAGCCTAAATCAACTTCAATAAACGCAGCACCTGCACCGATGAGCATCGCAAGCAAAGCGCATGGATTGTAGCCGGAAAATGGCCCTTTTTCTTGATACAATTCCTCTACATTCACTTTTTGCTTCCGTAAAATATAGTAATCGACTAGTAAAATAGAAACAATCGGCCCTAAAAAAGCAGAGTAAATCAAAATGAACAAACCAAGACCTGCAGCTGATGAATCTTGAACAAGCACCCAAGGGAACGAGCAAAAGGCAAGCAGCCCGGTAATCGTAACCGCTACTTTATAGTTTGCTTTTGTCAGCAGCGTAATCACATACGTAGGTGGAATAATGTTTGCCACCATGTTTACGGCAATCACGCCAATCACAATAAATGCTGATACAGCAACAGTGATATACGAATTATCGACTACAACCGCGAACGCTTTAACTGGATTGGAAATACCCGTAGCAGAAGCAAGCATTGCTCCGATTGTCAGAACGAATCCGTAGGCTACTAGAATCGGTGTAAAGTATAAAAATCCGCGCTTCTTGTCGCTAATGCCTGGCTTTAGCTCTCTGGAGTAATCGGCTGCGCTTAGAAAAATCGCCGCATAATTACCCATAAACATCATAATGAAAGAAAAGAACGGAAGTCCCCACGAACCTTTTGTATGTACCCACTTCTCTCCTACTACCTCACTATGAGAAGTTAAAAGAACGCCAAATACGTAAACAAGGCCAAGCAATATGATGATTGAAGCAAGCATCTCTACCCATTTAACCGCGTGGAAGCTGTACAGGGAAAGCACAATTTGCAGCAGCTGAATGATAATAAAACAAAGAACAAGATTATCAAAAGACCCTTTGCTCACAATTTTCCCGATTTCATTTAAAGCGGTACCGCCTGTCCAGCTTTGGAAACCATACCAAATGATAGCTGGAATACCTCGTAAAAGTGACGATATAACGGAGCCTTTTATACCAAAAGACATTCGAAGCTGCATCACGTAAGGTATACCCGTCCTGTAGCCAATTCGATCGTTTAACACAAAAAAAATAGAAATAATACCGATGGCAATAATGGCTGCTACAAACGTTTGAAAAAGATTTAATACCGCAGTACCTGCGATTACCAAGCTAGCACCAAGCGTCATGTTTCCTAAGTTAACGCCGTCTCCAATCCACATAAACATATAGGCCAGTGGAGTTAACTTTCGATCCGCATCCCTTTTTGGCTTCAGCGAAGGATCAAGCCCCCTATCTTGATGAGAATGCACCTCTTCTATAACGGAACTTGTTGCATTTGTAGACACTATACACTCAACTCCTTTTTATGATGTTTCCACTCTTATTTCTAACATAAGATGTAAGTTAATTTAACATGTACATAGTGTATACGAATTTTAACGCAAGTTCATTATTATTTATGTGAATTTTCTGATATTAATTTGTGCGATTTAACTAATTTTTGATCTTAGCTCGCAACATACAGGAGTTGATGACAATAAAAAATCCAAGCGCTTACAATAAGCGCTTGGATGAGTCACTCAGTATTTATTTTTCACAGGCAATGTAGTCTTTATCTCGATCTAGCTTTGTATTGGCATCATACAGTGCTTTTGATACGTACGGTTTGTACTTTGTTTTGCCGCCTTTATTCTTTACATTAGCCGCACGAGCTACGCCGCCTTTGTAGTCTTTGTTTAATTCGGTACAGTTTTTGTAAGATTTAGCTGCCGCATCTACGTTTGAAACCATGCCAAAAGATACGCTTGTTAATAAACCGAAAGATAGAACAATTGGAAAAATCTTTTTCATAAGAGATACTTCCTTCCTATATTTTGTCTCATTAATAATAGAATGTTCTATCAATCTTTTCAATCTTTTTTTACATTTAAACTACTATTATCCATTTTTTATTTATGAGTAACTTTAAGAGCCTTGACCGCTTGTTTAGCCGCTTCTGCAATCAGTTTATCATGATACTCCGCATCTTTTTCCGTACGATCGGAAAGGATCGCAAGAACAATTGGATCTCCGTTTGGCGGCCAAAGAATGGCAATATCATTTCGCGTCGCGTAGGAGCCTGCGCCTGTCTTATCGGCTACTTCCCAGCTTTTTGGCACGCCCGCTCGTATCAAGGCATCCCCTGTCGTATTTCGTTTCATCCAATCCGTTAAAAGTGCACGTTTGTCTTCAGGAAGTGCCTGTCCAAGTACATACGTTTGAAGGCTTGCAGCAAGTGCTCTTGGTGTACTTGTATCGTGGGTTTCTCCTGGATTCACTTCATTTAAATCGGGCTCAAACCGCTCAGGCAGCGTTACATCGTCTCCTATGTTTTCTAAAGCTTCTTTAAATCCGTCCGGTCCGCCCAGCTGCTGCAGAATTAAATTCCCTGCCGTATTGTCGCTGTAGCGAAGCGATGCATCCGCGAGTTCTTTAAGAGTCATGCCTGTATCCACGTGTTTTTCTGTAATAGGGTTATAGTTCACAAGGTCATCGCGCGTATAAAAGATTCGCTCGTTGAGATCTTCAATTGATTTCTGCTGTAAAAGTGCACCGACAGCAAGCGCTTTATGAGTAGACGTATAAGCAAAACGCTCGTCCGGGTGATACGTTACCGTTTTATTTGTACCGGTATCTAATGCATAAATGCCAAGATTCGCATCATATTTTTCTTCAAGCTTAGCAAACTCTCGATCACTTTTAGTTTCTTGTTTTTGACACTTCACCGTTTCAGCCTGTACTCCGCTGCTTGAAAAGCCTACAACCGCCGCGCATGATAGAGCCAGTGCAGGCATCATTTTTTTAAGCTTTGAAGTGTAAAACATCTCTTTCCATCTCTTCATTACCTTTCAACACCTTTCCAAAAAGTATTTAGTATGTAGTCTCTTAGGTAGAGGTTACCAACAATTCTATTTTATCAATTGTTTACTCTCACAAACATGATAGTTTTATCACATTTATATAATAAAGTACCCGATAATGAAGAATAACTAGCATACCACCTATTAATAAATTTAAAATACCGGCGGCGTAACGGAAAATAAAATAACGGCTTTCTCATCAAACGGATTGTCCCATTTGTGCTTAAGATGCGAAGGGATTTTGACGCTATCTTCTTTTTCTAGCACGTATACTTCCTCGTCCAAATACACTTTAATTTTTCCTTCTAAAACGTATGCCACTTCCTCCCCTTTATGCGCTAAAGGAGTTTCAGATGAAGACATCATGGGAGGGACTTCCATAATCGCCGTAGCTAGATTTCCAGTAAAATCTGGTGATACTAGCGAATACGTTAACTCTTTTACCTTCATCGTTTTACGCTCGTTTGACCGTACGACTAAATGAGAGGTATTTATGTCTTCAAGCAAAAAGCTAAAAGTAGGCACGTCGAGGCATTTAGCTAAAATCTTAAGCGTTGAAATAGACGGATTAGCTAACCCTCGTTCAATTTGACTTAGCATAGACGGCGTGACATCCGCTAATTTTGCTAATTCACGACTGCTTAGTCCCTTTTCTTTTCGAAATTTCTCTACTTTTTTTCCAATATCTATGTTTTCCATGATGATTCCTCCGTAAAAGATGTTTAATTATATTTAATTTTATTAAATTAAACTTAATAAACTGAGTTAAGTGTGTTAAATTATATTTAATAAATAAAGTATATTTTAATTTTATCACAGCGAGGAGGAAGAAAAAAATGAATGACATCTTGACCTTTTTGGTTCTTACATTGTTTGTTATTATGAGCCCTGGTATCGATACCGCCCTTATCACGAAACGAACGATGGCAGACGGACAAACGGGCGGCTATAAAATGGCATTAGGCTTAGCGAGCGGCTCTTTAGTTCATACGCTCGCCGCCACGTTTGGCTTATCGGCTCTTCTCCTTCAGTCAGCTTTGGCATTTGAAATCGTAAAATACGCAGGAGCCATTTACTTAATGTACTTAGGCATCTCGGCCTTCCTTTCTAAAAAAAGCAATGCATCTTCTTCTGTAAAAGAGGAAAAGTCAAAAGAAACATCCGCTTTTCGTCAAGGCCTTGTCTCAAATGTACTTAATCCAAAAGTAGCCGTGTTTTTCTTAACTTTTTTACCTCAATTTGTTCAAAGCGATCAAAACGTAACGCTTCAATTGCTTCTTATGGGAATAACGTATACGATCCTGGCTATCACGTGGTTTTTCGTATTCGTCTTTTTTATTAACTATTTACGAAAATGGCTTACAACACCTAGCGTGCAGCGCTTTATGGATAAAGCAACGGGCGTCGTGTTAATCGGGTTTGGATTAAAGCTCGCTTTTGAAAAACATAAATAACAAAAATAAGTTAGTTGAAGAAAGTTCCGAACGAGTTTGATTTTTGATGGAGAATCAAACTCGTTCGGATTTTTTTATTAATAGGGTAAATGCAGGTGCTTCTAGCCGTTGATTGAAGGGCAAGGCGAAGACTCCTGCAGGAAAAGCGGAATAGATGAGCCCCCGCAGGAGCGCAAGCGACGAGGAGGCTCATCGGCCGTCTGCGGAAAGCGAAGTCTTGCACGGAAATCAACAGACGTGTAACAAGCAATTCATACTCAATCATTTATCTCAATTGTTGTTTATGCACGTCAGGTTCATAGAGATAGACTTTAAGATCAAGTCTTCCATCCGAAGAAACGAGTATTCCTTCCGCTTCGAGTGAAAGTTTTTGGACAACATGCATTTCTTCATCTTTAAATCCAATTTCTCCTTTGGAATTGATGACTCGGTGCCAAGGAAGATTATGTTTCTTACTCATTGAGTGCAGTACTCGTACAACTTGTCTTGCACCTCGAGGGCTTCCAGCCAGGCGGGCAATTTGTCCGTATGTCATGACTTTCCCATGAGGAATTTGTTTAATAAGTGCTACTGTTCGCTCTGTAAAACTCATGCTGCCCCTCCTTTTATTCTTTAGTACAACATTACCATAATTAATAAACAGTGAAGTAATCACTCGATTTTTCTTCAGCAACATTATAAGATAATACATAAGAAGTACGCTCATCATTGTGCAACATTCTTCAGGTAAATGCTTGTATTTCCTATTCTTCAACTAGCAAATCTTTGCGCGAGTGGCAGCTTATCCCTTATTTATGACACTGTGATTATAAAAACGTTACAGAAATCAACACAGCAAAGTACGTAGAAGCGTTACGTGATAAGATAAACAGTAGATACTAGTACAATTTCAAATTGATGCTGACGAATAAGTAATCATTTAAAAAGTGGTGAGAAAATGACAAAATGGCTTAGTGTAAAAGAATTATCTGAAGAAACGAGTATTCCTACTTCAACTATCAGAAGATACATAGATAAATTCGAAGATTTCTTTATACAAAAAGAAGATCATCGACCAAAACAATATGAAGCTGCAGCTGCGACCGTTTTACTGAAAATTAAGCAGCTTTATGATGAAGGCTGTCAAGCAGAAGAAATCAATGAAGCGCTGCAAAAAGAATTCTCTTTGACTACAAGCGAGGATCAAGCTGCCGTGTCTCTAGACGAAGACAAAGAGGACACAGAGAACACGGCAGAAGCCGATGACCAGCCCGAAGCCGATGACCAGCAGCCGACACCTCCCGAACAGCCGGTACAGCCTTCACCCCAACAAGAGCCTGATACAAAACAAATTCTTCAGGAAAAAGATAAGCAGCTTATTCAATCTTTGCGTAAAAGTCTGCGTGAACAGCAGGCCATTTCAGAATTAGTAGAAGCTTCAAAAGAAAGCAGCGTAGTAGGTAAAAAGAGATCGATTTTAAAACGGTTATTCAAACGAAAAAAGGACTAAGCTTGTATACGAGCCTAGGTTAAAAAACACCTTTATTTCTGGTCATGGAATTTATGTAAAACAAAGTTTCTAAACTGTTTAACAGCCGGCGATAGATATCTTCCTTCAATCCATGCTAGTCCAATTACTCGGTGGCAGTTGGCTTTAGCTAATGGGATTTTCACTATTTTGCTTTGATCTATTCCGTGTAAATCTGGAAGGATAGAAATTCCTAAGCCGGCTCCTACTAGTCCTGCTACGGTATCAGCTTCCTCTCCTTCAAACATGATGTGAGGCATTCTTCCTGACTCTTCAAATAACTGCTCAAACGTAAGACGAAGAGAAAAGCCTTCTTTTAAGTGAATAAATGATTCCTCAGCAATTTCTTCTAGTGCAATACATTCACGATCAGCATACCGGTGATTTTTCGGTACGATTACAAACAGCTCTTCACTCCAAAGATGCTGCCATTTAATGAACGATTTCTCTTCCATCGGCGCAATCAAACAAAGATCCAGTTCGCCGAGCTCCAGCTGTTCAAGGAGCACGTGCGAAGGACTTTGCCTCAGCTGAAAATTCACCTTAGGATATAAACTGCGAAACGAAGCGATTAAATCTGGAATCAAATCCGTGCTGAGCGTATGTAAAAATCCAAGTGACACCTGCCCTTTTTCAGGATCTAGCAGCGCTTGAATTTCCTCTTGTCCTTTATCAAATTCTTTCATTATGTTATCTACACGCTTTAAAAAAACTTTACCATATTGATTTAATATAATGGAACGTCCTTGCCGGTCAAATAGCGGTGCTCCTACTTCCTCTTCAAAACGAGCGATTGAACGACTGAGCGCAGGCTGCGTAATTAACAGCTCTTCTGCTGCGCGCGTCATATGCTGCGTACGTGCTAGCGTTTGAAAATATTTAAACTGCTGCCATTCCACTTTGTACCATCTCCTTATCAAGCGGCTCTACTCATTACATAGATGTATGAAAAATATGATTATAATGAATTATACATTATAAATAGCAGGTGTTACGATAAAAAATGGAAACATACTCGAGGATGTTTTTAGTTTCTTTTAACGACTGCTGTATACAGCTCCTACAAAATTTTATAATCATCATTTTCTAGCAGAAAGAAGGATTTGTTATGAAACGTATCGTACATCTGAGAAAGCGTAAGCTGGTTGCTCTATGAGTTACATAAAAAAAGGAACGCCCGTTTTTCGCAAAACGAGCTTTGCATTTTTTGCAGCCGGGTTCAATACATTTGCGATTTTATACTGCGCACAGCCTTTAATGCTGGCGTTCACAAAAGAATTTCATATTTCTCCAACAACTTCTAGCCTATCACTTTCCGTTACAACCATAGCTTTGGCTATTAGTATGCTTATTTTCGGTTCGCTATCGGAAGTTTGGGGAAGAAAGCCTGTCATGGTCTATTCCATGCTTGCCGCTTCTTTATTATGCCTGTTGACTGCATGGAGCCCTACTTTTCATATTCTGCTATTTTTCCGAATAATGGTAGGAATTACACTAGCCGGTCTACCTTCAGTGGCAATGGCTTATTTAGGGGAAGAAATCGAAGCTAAAAGCCTTGGTTCAGCAATGGGCCTCTATATAAGCGGCAATGCAATTGGCGCGGTTGGCGGAAGAGTGATTGCGGGAACGCTCAGTGATTATTTCGGCTGGCACGGTGCAATAGCAGGAATTGGTATTATAAGTATAGCAGCGACCGTTATCTTTTGGATTAGCCTGCCTCCTTCACAGCACTTCCAATCTCGTAAATTAGAAGTTGGAAAGTTAGGGAAATCGTTACTTGATCATCTTAAAGATCCGAGGTTAGTTTGTTTATATGGCTTAGGATTTTTGTTGTTAGGCAGCAACGTCGCCTTATTTAACTATATTGGGTATGTACTAACGGCTCCACCTTATTCCTTAAGCCAAACGATTGTCAGCTGGGTCTTTTTAATTCTTATTATCGGAATGTTTAGTTCGGTGTGGACCGGCAGACTGGTAGACCGCTACGGAAAACAAAAAATACTTATGATCAACCTTTTAATTACGCTAGCCGGTGTCGTTTTAACGTTAAATCCTGCTTTACTTGCTAAAATAGCCGGTTTGGGCTTGTTTACGTTTGGGTTTTTCGGCAGCCATTCGATTGCCAGCAGCTGGGTAGGTCAGCGCGCTTTAACAAATAAAGCCCAGGCTTCTTCACTTTATTTGTTTCTATATTACACGGGGTCAAGCGTAGGCGGAACGCTCGGAGGAGTCTTTTGGTCGATGTTCGGCTGGTGGGGCCTCATTTGTATGATTATTGTTTTTTTATTGATTGCTTTTCTCCTTTCTGGTTTTCTTTTAAAGAGCTCAGTAAAGACAAGACACGCTACGAATGTTAAGGAAAGTTATTAAATGAAGGAAAACTAATTGGGATATCCTATTATCTAGATCAAGAAGTAGAAAAATACACATCAAAAAAGACCCCCTAAAAAAGGTCTTTTTTGATGCAGTCATTATGTAACTATTTATATTACTTATTTATCCTAAATCCTACTTACCTCTTGCAGTTGATTCTTTTGCTTACATTTCACCATTTAATACAAGATGAATTTATAAACAAGCAAGTTTTAGAAAATTACAATTGCCGAATAAATAAGCAACACGCACATTATTACATTTATTTTTTTATCATATTTTGCAAATAGTTTTTTAAATACAGAACCAAATGCAGTCCACAGTAGCAATGCGGTGCACCCTATAAATATCGTTAGACACACCAAAAAGAGTACAGCTGGTTTTGAATTAGTATAAGGGAGCACAAAAGTTGTCATGGCCGTTAAAAAATACAAAATACTTTTTACATTGAGAATTTGAAAAAACAGCCCCGAAAAAAAAGAAGAGTGTGTACAGGAATCATCCTCTTTTTTCTTCTTAGAAAAAGCTATTTGCCATGCTAGGTAAACTAAATAGGCCGCACCAACGATCTTAAAGTAAGGTTCTACCATTGGTATCCACTGATACAGACTTGTTGCTAATAATGCAGTTACTACACCTAGAATAATAAACCCCAACATAATTCCACCGCTGAAGCGTAGGGATCTTCTGAATCCAAACCTTCTCCCTTCGTTCATTACCAAGATATTACTTGGGCCTGGAGTAAAAGATGTAATAATTAAATAGGAAAGGAATGCTGTAAAATTCATATAGTTAATTTCTCCTCTTACTAAAAAATTGTTGAATGAGTTACGTGCTTCATTGTAATATAAGCCTATCTATCGGTAAAATTGAAATAACAAATAACTACTATCGTTTTTTTAAATAGATAAGAGGAGTTTATGACCAATGGAGATACGACAATTTACTACGTTTCGAACGATTATCGATGTGGGGAGCTATACAAATGCGGCTCTAAAATTAGGCTATACTCAGTCAACTATCACTTCTCATATTAAAGCATTAGAACGCGAAGTTGGCGGAGAGTTATTCACTTATACTAAACGAGAGTTAAAATTGACTGCTCTAGGAAAAGAATTAATACCTTTAACCGACGAACTGTTATATACGTATAAACGTATATCCCATCTGAAAACTCATAATAAGGTCAGCGGCGAGCTGAAAATTGCTGCACCTGAGTCCCTAACTATTTCAAGATTAGGACCTATTCTAAAAAAATATTCAACTAAGTATCCCGATGTTAAGGTTATATTAAGCAATGGAACTTGCGGGCAAAATCAAACAGATCTTATGAGCGGAGATGTTGATGTTGCGTTTATGGTTTGGCCAAAATTAGAAGCAGATAATTTCATTCATCATGAGTTGCATAAAGAAGAAATTGTTTTAATTACAAGCCCGGATAAAAATCAGCACTTTGATGATTATAAAACCGATAGAACTACTGACTTCTTTATAACAAACGAAGAGGGATGCAGTTATCGTTCGATGTTTGAAAAGTATCTGGCTGCTCATAAACTGCCTAAATTTCAAACAATGGAGCTATGGAGTTTAGAAGCAATCAAACAGTCGGTAATGAGCGGATTAGGGTTTTCTGTACTTCCTTATATCACCGTAAAAAATGAGGTTGAAAAAGGATTATTAAACATTCTTGAACACAATGAACAATTTGTGCCCTTTTACTCGCATCTACTCGTCAAGTCAAAAAAGTGGCAATCTCCTGCTGTTGAAAAATTTATTGAGTTAACTCTAGAATCCGTATAAACACGGCCTCGATAAAAATTAATAAACTTTTTTGCATACAAAACTGCCCCTCCAGTTGTCAGTCATTCTAATTAGAGGGGCCAGTTTTTTTATCACAGCACATACTCGAAACCAAGTTAAAAGTGGTAAATTTCTAGATGAATACAAGCCGTTTTTATATAATGATACGTGGAACGAACTGATGCCAATCTATGACCTAAGTTTACTGTCTACTTGCTATCAATAGCGTTCGTGTTAGCTATAGGTGTATTTTGGCAAGGCTATTTTATTAAAAACCTGACTGCAAAACACATTCTTTATTGTATGTACCCCTTTAAAGTAACCTTTTTTAGAGTTTAACTCTTTCTACTAACTGCAGCAATTCTTCATTTGGTCCGTGAAATAAAATCATACGTCCGCCTTCAAGCGTTGGCTGAGGCTCAGATGATAAAAATTCAATTCCTTTGCTCTTATAATGTTGAATCGCCTTATTTATATCCTCTACCGTAAAGGCAAGATGGTTAACAATCCCGCTTTTGTTGTATTCGCCAATTGGATCAATATCTCGAATGAGCTCAATTTCGATCCCCGGCTGTTCTTCAAGATACAAAAAAGCCATCTCTCTTTTTTCGGTAGATCCTTGAAGGCGAACTTTAAAGCCAAACATATCACAGTAGTAGTGAATCGTCTCATCCATATTTCCAACAATAATTGCTGTATGCTCCATTTTTTTAATCATCGATCTTCTCCCTTTCCCCGTATTTAGTAAGTACAAGTAAACTATACCGCAATTTAGGCAATATGTATTTCCATATACCTTGAATCCTGATACTATGGTTAAAAAAATTCAAGCACTCTATCAATGAGTCGGCTATGAGTTGAAAAATAACAAACAAAAAAACAAACCTCATTGGTTTGTTTTGGTTACGTATTTTATAGTCAGTCTCTGTTTCAACAACGTTCGATAAGCCATGTTTTGTACCTTTGTACTGCAAGCGATTTTAATCTCGTACTCAGGCGGTAATCATCTATCTACGATTACGCATGTAATCGTCCGTCTCTCCGTTAAATTCCTTCAAGACAGTTCCCCTACCATTGTTTGGGTTTCTCGCTCGTGGGGTTTACCGCGTTCCACCTTTGCTGTTTCCAGCAAAGCTTCGTCACTGTGGCACTTTCAGGGATACTCGACCATATCCGAGGACTTAGGTGGTTTTTCCCGCCGTCAGCTAAGCTATAAGCCAAGCTGCCCTAGCTTATTTTTTCACTAGGCACGAACACTACGGGCATCTCAGCACCGTGCGAGCATGGACTTTCCTCTACATCAAATGATGCAGCAATTACCTGAACGTTATTTCAGATCGTGTATGAGTAGTATATGCGTTTTAGCTTGCCGAATCAAATGTAACTTTTGGTATGGATTCCAATTCAATTTTTACAGCAAATTAAATAAAATAACTTGTTTCTGTACACTCTTTTTAGTAGGTGAATTACAAGCAAATTCAAGAAATGTTCTCTTCATCCATTTCTACGGGGGATACTTTGTTTCTTTGTAGAATATTCTATAAACCACATAAAAAGATGACAGAGGTGATGAAACATGAACGCTGAGTTAAAATTTGATTTTCATACCCATCACGACCGATGCGGACATGCTCGCGGAACAATTCGAGATTATATAGAGGCATCTATTGATAAAGGCCTTGATATCATTGGGATTTCGGATCATTCTCCTTATTTTGCGAGCGAAGAAGACCAGCCGTTTCCTCACATTGCGATGGGAAAAAGCGCATTCTCCGGATATGTAGCTGAGATTTTGAAACTAAAAGAAGAATATAAACAGAAAATTGAAGTGCTGTTAGGCGTGGAGTCTGATTTCTTTCCCGAGCATGCGGAAATATATCAGAGCTACTATAAAAAATATCCGTTTGACTACATAATCGGCTCTGTTCATCAAGTTGATGAAATCAGTATCTTTCATAAAACGCGTTGGGAAGGGCTTTCTCAAAAAGAAAAGCAGCGCACGAAAGAAACGTATTATCAATTAATTGAAGAATCCGCCCGGAGCAGAATGTTTCAAATCCTTGGCCATATTGATGCCATGAAAGGATTCTATCCCTCTTTTTCTTCTATCGAGACAGCTGTCATTGATCAGACGCTAAAAGTGATTTCGGCACATAACATTGCTATAGAAGTGAATACATCAGGCAAAACCAAAGACTGCGGAGGCTGGTATCCTGCAGACGATATTTTAGAAAGAGCCCTGCACTACGGGGTACACATTACATTTGGTTCTGATGCTCATGACCTAGAGCGTATTGGCGACGACTTTGAACTAGTAAAAAAGCGTCTTAAAGAAATCGGCTTTACGGATTGGGTCTTTTTTAGACAGAAAAAAATGCAGATGACACCTTTATAAAACTTAAATAGACTCACAATAAAAATATGCCTGAAGACACGCAGATGAAGGAACATCTCGTGTTTTCAGGCATGTGTTTTTTACTGAGAAACTTTGACTTTTGTAGATGAAGATAAATCTTCTCTGTTCGTTTCAATTACTTGTTGTTTAGGCGTCATTTTTTCATCGTCCTGACCTATCCTTATAGTTCCTCTACTATCTCCAACACTACTAAATTCCTACATAAAATATCCACATTTCATTTCAACTGTGCTACATTTAACTAAAAATGCTTTCTTAATGAGGGATACAATTGTGAATTTAGATTTAACAGCTTATATAACGCTTATCTGCACGTCTGGTGTTCTTAATCTATACTTATGTTTTTACGTATTTATTAAGCGTCACCACTACGCTAACATTGCGCATTTATTTATTCTTCATACAGGTTTCACTACTATTTATTGTATGGGTGCGGCGTTTAGCTTACTATCCGTTAACCTCGGAGAAATGAAATTTTGGACCGCTATTCAATACGTGGGCATGCCTTTTTCGCCTCCTGCAGGACTGCTGTTTGTTATGCAGTATGTCGGCATAAAAGTAAGGAAAAAACATATTTTCACCCTTTTTATCATTCCTTTTATTAGTTTGATTATGGTCGCAACAAATGACTGGCATCACCTTCATTACCGCGTGTTTGAAATTGATCCCGTTCTAGGTGCTCCTTACGTTCATCAAGAAATTGGACCATGGTACACAATTCACGGCATGTTCATCTTTTCGTCTATGTTCGTTGCTTTTTTGCTCGCCGTTTACCGCTGGAAAGAAACAGCCAAAGCTTATCGCCTGCAGTTAATTTCATTAATGGTCGGTCAATTAGTCCCTATCGTCACAGCTTTTATCTATTTAATGGGCTTTACGCCGCAGGGAATTGATCCAGTTCCGATGGTTTTATGGGTTTCTTCATTTTTATATTTATGGTCCATTAACTCATCGCGTATGTTTACAGTCATGCCCGTTGCGAAAGACGCGATATTTAACAGCATCAATGACGGTGTTATCGTGCTTGATGAATCCTACAGACTAATTGAATTTAATCTAGCGTCTAAAAACATGTTTCCGCAGCTAAAAAAGTCGATGCTTGGAAAACATTTTGCTGATATTTGGGGGACGCTATCGGGCAGTTCATTTCCTTTTGCATTCGAAAATAAAAACAGCAGTCAAGAGCTGCAGCTTTTTTCTGAGGATCAATCTCCGTATACGTATCAAGTTCGCACTTCTCCTTTGCAGTATGCTAACAACAGTCACGGCTTGCTGCTTATTTTTACGGATATCACGGAGCTAAAAAGACTTCAGCTAAAGCTTGAAAATCAAGCTTATTACGATGAGCTGACGCAAATTTATAATCGCAGGGCATTTTTTCAGCACAGCAAGCAAGCGTTCGATGAAGTAAAAAAGTCCGCATCTTCTTTTACACTTTTTTTACTTGATATTGATTATTTTAAAAAAGTGAACGATACGTATGGCCATTATACCGGCGATCAAGTGCTTGTACATGTCGTAAAAGCCTGCCAGTCCGTATTATCACAAGGAGCCCTTTTTGCTCGGTACGGCGGTGAAGAATTTGTACTCGCGCTAAAGGGCTATACTTTATCTCAAGGTGAAACGCTTGCTGAGCAAATTCGCCGTCACGTCGAGACTCACCCCTTACTGATTAATGAAGAAACCATTTCTGTTACGCTAAGTCTTGGAGTAGCACAAGCGGAAAAACAAGAAAATGAAACGTTAGATGAGCTGTTGAATAAAGCAGATATCGCCCTGTACGCTGCCAAACAAAACGGCCGCAACCAAGTACGTGTGTATGAAGAGAAAAAAGAAATACTAAAAAGAACCTGAACAGCACTGTTTCGGTTCTTTTTGCTTTTGACTAATATTCTTTCATTTATCAAGTAAAAGTGCGAAAAGACTTGATTTTGTTTATGTATTTGAAAACAGCTTATCCTATAAACTATATGTAGATCAAAAAAAGGAGAGATAGAGATGAAGATTACACATATTCGAAATGCCACTTTACTTGTTGAATACGGGGGAAAAACGTTTTTAATTGATCCCATGTTAGCGAAGAAAGGAACGTACCCTCCTTTCCCAAATTCGATCAGACAAGATCAAAACAATCCTTTAGTAAGCTTACCGTTATCCGTTGAAGAGATTATTGAGGGTATTGATGCCGTAATTCTCACTCACCTTCATTTGGACCATTTTGACGATGCCGCTAAACAGGCGTTGCCAAACGATATCAAAATGTTCGTTCAAAATGAAGAAGATGCCGCAGTAGTAAGAGCTGATGGTTTTAAAAATGTAGAAGTACTAACAAAGAACACGGTCTTTGAAGGCATCCAATTATCCAAAACAAAAGGTGAACACGGAAGAGGAGAAATTTTAAAGCGTACTGGTTTAGTATGCGGCGTTGTTTTTAAACACAAGAGCAAAAAAACGCTTTATGTAGCTGGAGATACGGTATGGTATTCCGCTGTTGAAGAAGAAATTAACACCCATCAACCGGATGTCATTGTCGTAAACGGCGGCGATAATCAGTTTTTAGAAGGCGGTTCTCTTGTGATGGGGAAAGAAGATATTTACGAAGTACACAAAGTGGCCCCTCATGCTACGATTCTTTCTGTTCATATGGAAGCTGTAAATCACTGGGCGCTATCAAGAGAAGAGTTAAAAAGCTTTATCAACGAAAAAGATATGGCGTCCCGCGTCTTTGTTCCAGATGATGGCGAGGTTTATACTTTTTAAGAGAGAAGATGAGACAAAAGTATTTAAGTTGAGGAAAGGTCCGAACGAGTTTGATTCTTGGGTGAGAATTAAACTCGTTCGGATTTTTTCATTGATGTAGTTATGTCTCCCTCTCTCTTTTATAGCTCTTTAATTTATCAAGTAGTAGTCGTAGTAGCAACTGCTGAAGTGCTCGCAATAACCGCTAGCATAGCTGCTTGCTGAGCTTGAATAATGGTTTCAATCGTTGTATAGATGCCCGTTTCGACCACTCTAGAATCCTTCAGTTTTTCACTGATAACCAAATTAACCCCCAGCATAACATTGATGTCTTTCTGCCATTTAAAAAGCTTGTCTGCGTTTAGCTGTTTCACTACTTCATGGATAAGTTCAATTTCAGTTTCTGGTTTTTCAAACAGTGCTAATAAGCCAATGACCGGGTAGTGCATCGCTTTTACTTTCATACCTGCCGATTCACAGGCTTCTTTTACTGATACGCATCTTTCAATAAGTGTATCTGCATCTAAATTTTTATCGATTGAGAGAATATGACTTAAAAATTGAAGGTCATTTCCTTTTTTAAATCCATGCTGCGCCAATGTTGTATAGAAGTGTTCAATTTCATGCATGAGATCATCAGTAGACTCGCTCGTTTCAGCTAATAGAACGGCAAGAGGTACATCGCCGCTTGAAGTAAGGAAAAGATGCTTCTTTTTCATGCCTTGATAAATTTCTGCGGATCTTCGGACCATTTCTTTATGACTTCGGCTTGACTCATTCGACAGCATAGCCGAAGCCGCAATGTACGTAAACGCGCCTCTCGTAAATCCGCCTTGTATCAATTGATCATATACGTCAAGAAACTCATGAAACGTTTCTTTTGGATTCTCATAGCGAGTATCAAGCATAGCTGCTATTGTAAAACGCTGTGATGATTTTAACGTAGAAAACATCCCTACTTGATTTTTGATATAGTCGCTTAACTCGAGGTAATCCTGAAGCTTGAGCGGTTTACCTTTCACTGCATACATAGAAGCGATAGCCATAAACTGCTTGTGATCTGCCGCTTTCCATTTGAGCTCATTTTTTAAGCTGATATAAAAATCTCTATACTGATTTATTTTTTGTTGAATATTCCCTGGCACCATCTCAACACGTCCTTTATTAGGTGTTAGCTTATATACGTAACACTTCAACAAAAGTTTCAATATTTGGTAAATATTCTGCGCATTTATTGCAAAAAAAAGACCTCGGAATATTCCGAGGTCTTTTTTTGTTCAGTTCTATTTATTAACCTCTTCCCGCTTGGAAAGAAGGATATTTTGTCATACCGCCATCCGCAAATAATGTAATACCTGTTACATAGCTTGCTTGTGATGATGCTAAGAATGCTGCAACTGACGCGATTTCTTCCGGGTTACCGATGTAGCCCATTGGAATCATACTTTCTACGTCTGCACGCTGTTCTGGATCAGCGAATTTTTCAGCGTTAATTGGTGTATCAATTGCCCCAGGTCCAATGTTATTCACGCGGATTCCTTTTGGTGCATATTCAAGAGCCAATGTTTCCGTCATTAGCTTCATGCCGCCTTTACTTGCTGCATAGTGAACAAATAATGGCCAAGGAATCATTTCGTGAACGCTAGACATGTTAATAACGTTTCCTTTGATATCATTTTCAACAAAATATTTAATCGCTTCGCGGCTGCCTAAAAACGCGCCCGTTAAGTTTGTGTCGATTACTTGATTCCAGTTTTCTAATGATAATTCATGAGAAGGAACCGGGTTTTCAACACCAGCATTATTAATCATAACGTCTAATGTGCCAAATTCTTTAACAGCTGTCTCTACAAGGTTCACAACGTCTTCTTCTTTTGTTACGTCGCCTCGAACAATAATTGCTTGACCGCCAGCTTGTTCAATTTCTTTTTTCACTTCTAGCGCTTCGTCTTCATTGCTGCGGTAGTTTACAACTACTTTTGACTGCTCTTGACCAAAACGAACGGCCATTGCGCGACCCAATCCTTTTGATCCACCTGTTACAACTACTACTTTACCTTTTAAATCTGTATACATCTTGAAGTCCTCCTACTTTTCCTGCGTGATATGTCTTGTTATACTGTATTAATTATAGATACAGTTTAAGTTTTAAAAAGAGAATAAACATTTTTCTATCTCTTCTTTCTCAAACTGTCATTCATTTAAAAAGTAACAAATTCACTTTTGTTTCTTTTCGTTACTTATCGTAACCAAGAGAAATAAAGTAGTCAAACTTTTTGTTTGATCATTTTTATCATTTCTTTTTTCCTTACTCTCTTTATAGTTGTTTGTTCACTGGAGAATGATTCTTCACACTTCCAATTCACACCACTTCAAAAGTTTAAACTTTTTCCCTTGCAATTCTTAAATCAATGTATTATATTGTTGATGTATCAATTATTGATATGTCAAACAATTGTCCACAATCAAAAATATGGAAATGACAATAAATATGTTTAACGCCTAAAAAGAAAGGAATAATGACTATGACTACAAAAGACTTTAACGAAATTGCTTTAAAACGTCGTTCAATTAAAAAATATGATCCTTCAATAAAAATTAGCCGTGAGGAAATGGAGGAAATTCTTACAGAAGCTATGCGCGCTCCTTCTTCTGTTAATATGCAGCCGTGGCGCTTTGTTGTAATTGAAACGCCGGAAGGAAAAGAAAAGCTAGCTGAACTTGCGAAATTTAACAGTGAACAAGTTCATACATCTTCAGCTGTTATTGCCGTGTTTGGTGATATGAATAACGTTGAATATGCAGATGAGATTTTCGGCAAGGCCGTAGAGCTTGGCTATATGCCTCAAGACATTAAAGAACAGCAGCTAAATTTCTTTAAGCCGATTTACGAAAACATGCCAAAAGCAGATATGAAAGACATCGTGCTGATCGATTCAGGTCTTGTATCTATGCAGCTTATGCTTGTTGCTCGTGCTCACGGGTATGATACAAATCCAATTGGCGGATACGAAAAACACTTAATTGCAGAAGCATTCGGTCTAGATAAAGAACGTTATCTTCCAATTATGCTTATCTCAATCGGAAAAGCAGCAAGCGAAGGCCATGCTTCTTACCGTTTACCGGTCAATACGGTTACGACTTGGAAATAAGCAGCTAGTTCTATTCAATAAGTAAAGAGCTAAAAATGTGAAGTAAAAGGAGACTTTCTGATGAATAACTATCAAGAACTTACAAAAAAACAGCTTTCATTCTTCAACAGCGGTAAAACAAAAGACGTTGCGTTCCGTATCGAAACGCTAAAAAAATTAAGAGAACTTGTGGTGCGTCATGAAGAGGACATTTTAAAAGCAGTAAAAGCTGACCTTAACAAACCAGAAATGGAAGCAAAACGTGCAGAAGTTGGTCTTGTGCTAAGCGAAATCGACTTTGCAGTTGAGAATCTTGCAGAATGGGCATCGCCAAAAGAAGTAGAAACACCATCTACTCACGCTGGAGCAAAAAGCTACATTTATCAAGATCCATACGGTTTAGCTCTAGTGATTGCACCTTGGAACTATCCGTTCCAACTTGCTGTCTCACCGGTAGTAGGCGCGATTGCTGCAGGTAACTGCGTGGTGTTAAAACCTTCTGAATTAACACCTCATACGTCAAGCCTTCTTGCTAAGATGTTTAATGAAAACTTTCCTGAAGAATACTTGACTGTAGTCGAAGGTGAAGTGGAAACAAGCACGGCTTTACTAAAAGAAAACTTTGATTACATCTTCTTTACAGGAAGTACAATGGTCGGCAAAATTGTAGCAGAAGCTGCAGCTAAACATTTAACGCCTGTTACGCTAGAACTAGGCGGAAAAAGTCCTACAATTGTACACGAAGATGCTAATATTGAAGAAGCAGCTAAACGCATTGCGCGTGGTAAATTTGCAAATGCTGGTCAAACTTGCGTAGCGCCAGACTACATTCTTGTTCAGCGAAATGTAAAAGACGAGCTGCTAGCTAACCTAAAAGCAGTCGTAACAAACACATACGGTGAAGATGTTTCACAAAACCTAGACTTCCCTCACGTAGTGAGCGAAAAGCATTTTGATCGTCTTAGCAGCTTCTTAACAAACGGAGATATCGTTTTTGGAGGCAAAACGGATCGTTCTCGTCTGTTTATTGAACCAACTGTTCTTGACAACATCTCATGGGAAGATGATGTGATGCAAGATGAAATCTTTGGACCAATTCTTCCAGTCATCGTATACGATGAAATCTCAGAAGTAATCCAAGTAATCGTCAAACGTCCAAAACCATTAGCACTTTATCTTTTCTCTGAAGATGAAGCTGTTCAAGATCACATTTTAAACAGCGTGTCATTTGGCGGCGGTTCTATTAACGATACAATTAACCATATGACATCTCACTACCTTCCATTTGGCGGCGTTGGTGACAGCGGAATGGGTGCGTATCACGGAAAAGCAAGCTTTGATACATTTTCACATGCTAAAAGCATCTTAAAACGTTCAAATAAATAAAGAAAAAGCCGAAGTCAGCGTCTGACTTCGGCTTTTTTTATTCTTTCATTTGTTTGGCGATTTGTTCATACTGCTCTTCTTTTTTTGTGGAAACCGCTAAATCGCAAAGAATATGTAAAAAATATTTTTTATCTTGAACAAATAAATACTCTTCTTCAAAGCCTTTGGAAATGTAGACGGCGAACTCCCAGATGTCGTCATAATAAGCTGGCCCAATGGCCTCAGCGAGATTTCCAAGCGTTTTGAGCAGCTCCATCGTAATGATAATATTCCGTCTCGCATAGTGCCGGATATTCGCAAATCCATCATATAAAAAGTCCTCAAACTTTTTGTCAGGGATCACCATTCGTATCACGCCTTTATCATCAACTAAGTAAGAAGAAAATTGACTCGCGGCACAAATTTCCCGAAGAATATCGCTAATTTGGTGAATGGAGTTAACTGCCGTTTTGAAGTCATCATTTCCTAGTGATTTAATCGCCATCTCCACAAACTTGGTAATAATATACGTCGTGTCTTGAATATCAGTCTGGGATTTCCCTACATGGATATATTGGTGAAAGACGGTGCAATCCATTTCATCGTGCTCTGTCGAATCTCTATGCCAATAATAAAACAATACGGTTCCGCTGAGCACATAATCCCCTACTTCACGCTCCATTTTTATCACTAAATTATGCTCTTTGGCACAGTGAATCAATTGGCTGTAGTTCAACGTTTGAATATAGCCAGATGTTTGAATACATACCGGCTTTTTCTCTCCTTCTGGAAAGGAAAATTGTTCGCTATGACTAGACTGCGTTCGATGAATCTCCAGTTCCTCGCGAATCGTTGTCTTAATCGCTTTTATGGACGCTGTTTTCATTGATTGAGTCATATGATTTACTTGCAGCCACTTCACAGAGTGATTAATGAAGTAGACAAACGTACCCGCACTAAAAACCGATAGCGCCGTCGTCACAAATGGAATTGCAAAATATCCGTCTACTTGTGAACTGTTTAAAAAAAGAAAGACAAAAAGTGTATACAAAAAACTCCCTATAAAAATACCTAAAATTCGCTGAGTAGACTTAGAAGAAGCAAAGTTTTTTAACACGCGAGGAGAAAACTGAGCTGCAAATGATGTAAACACAACGAGCATTAAATTAAAGGTAAATGTGGTAATCGATAAAATCCCGGGCATAATCGTACTCACTAACGTATTCGTTAAATCCATGTTGATTGAAAAAAATGAAGGGACCTTCTCTCCTACTTTGCAATAATAGTCAAGAAACAGCGTCAGTGCAGCTAAAAGAACAGAAAAGAAAGCATAAATTAAGGGACTAAACCAGATTTGACTAGTTAACTCATCTTTAAAAGCGCGAGGAGAAAGCTGTTTCCTTGCAGCTATCCATCTAAATGTATTCATATAAAACCTTCCTTTTTATTTGTAAATCTCTAACTTTTTTCTTAGTTCCCTTAATTTTTCTAATTATGCTTGTACAATGGAAAAAATCTATTTTTTAAGATATAGGCACACAACGCAAAAAAGAGGTTGAGATACCCCTAATTATTTCATCTAAATGAGTACAAATAGAATACATGAGCTGAACCGCTCATGACGCGGCCGGTGAGCCTTTCCCCGCAGGAGTCTTCGCCTCGCCCTCCAATCAACTGCTAGAAGGAACTGAATGAAGATATGAAAGCTATGTTCACCATCCAAACAAAAAATCCAAACGCGTTGGATTCTCAATCAAGAATCCATCACGTTCGGATTTTCTTTCAACTAACCTAATTTTATCTCAGCTTCTTTTAACTCTTATCTTTTTACCAGCCTCGGCTCGCTCCGCCGCCTCCGGAGCTGCCGCCTCCACCTCCGCGAGGACCGCTTCCACTGCCGCCACCTCCGCCGCCTCTTCCTCCAAACATGACAAGGAAGTTTAGCAGAAATTGAGTGATGGCTCCTTTAAAAAAGACAAAGTCAAGGATAAGCAAGCCCACAATAACAGCTGCAATCAGCAGCGTTTGAAGGGGTGTGAAATGAACACCGCTATCAGAAGGAGGAGCTGCTTTTGGCACTTTTTGTTCAAAATCTGTTCCTAAATCATACTCTTTTACGACTTGGTTATAAACAGCTTTGTATGTGCTTTCTAGCGCCGTATCGTATTTGCCGTTTTTTAAGTTAGGAATAGCATAAGAGTCAATGATTTCTCCAGATTTGATATCGGTGATAGCTCCTTCTAACCCATACCCTACTTCGATTCGGATTTTTTGTTCTTTTTTAGCGAGCAAAATAAGAACGCCATTGTTCAGCTTTTTATCACCGAGTTTGTACTTTCGAAACGCTTCATTTGCGTACTCTTCTACATCCGAATCACCTAATGAATTCACGGTCAGAATCGCTACTTGAGCTTTCGTTTCATCATCTAACTTTCTGCCCATTTGATTGAAATCCGCTTTTTCCTGGTCATTTAACAGATGAGCAAAATCTTGAACGTAAATATCGCCTACCGGATTTGGGATATCAGGTGCAGCAAAAGCAACGCTTGCGGTATTACATAAAAGAGATAATAATAAAGCAAACGAAGCAAGAAATTTCATCACTTATCGCTCCCAAAATCAACTTTCGGCGCTTCTTTTTCTTCATTTGTTACTTCAAAATATGACTTTTTTTCAAAGCCGAACGTACCCGCTAACATGCTTTTAGGAAATCTCTTAACGGATTTATTGTATTTCGCAACTTCATCGTTATAGTCTTTACGGGCTACAGCGAGTCGGTTTTCTGTCCCTTCTAAGCTGTCCATTAAGCTTCTGAAGTTTTCGTTCGCTTTTAAGTCTGGGTACTTTTCAACCACTACAAGCAGGCGATTTAACGCGCCGCTTAATTGCTGATCTGCATCAGCTTTATCTTCAGGCGTTTTCGCTCCCGCTAGCTGCGCTCTTGCCTGAGTGACTGAATCAATTGCTTCCTGTTCATGCTTAGCGTAGCCTTTTACCGTTTCCACTAAGTTAGGAATTAAATCAGATCGTCTTTTTAGTTGGTTATCCACTTGGGAAAATTTATTATCTACATCTTCCTCTGCGCTAACGAGGCCATTGTAAGAGCTTATTCCGTAAATTACAATAAGCACTAACACAACAATCGTAGCGATCAAACCTTTGTTTCTCAATGTATTACCTCTTTTCTTCATCAAAATTATGTATCTATTTACTAGTACGAATCATACCCTAAAAAGATTCATTTTTTGCCAATTTTATTTATGATGACCACATGTTTTAACGATCACTCTCTCTATAAGTTGAAATACTTTTATACTACTCTCATCGCAAACTCCTCATTTCTCAAACACGATTCTCTATCTAGTCTTTCTATAATTTAGTACATGTAATCCTTATCCATTTTATCTTATTTCATACATCTAAAAAAGGAATGGCTAAGAACCATTCCTTTTTCTACTTAAGACCAACCTTCAATCTTGTATGCGACTCGGTGAAATTCAGGAACCGTTACAAATTGATAGTCGTTCTTTATTAAATACTTAATGAGTTTCGGCAATGAAGTAACAATTTGGTCTCGCGCTCCGCTGCCGTATCGATCCCCATCGTGCATGACAATAAGATTCTTTTCTTGTAGATTTTTAATCGTATGTTTGTATATGGCCAGTGGATCTTCTTCACGCCAATCCTGGCTATCTATATTCCATAGAACAGACGTCATTCCCAATTCCTTAATGGCAGCAAGAGCTGTATCATTTATCGAACTGTAAGGTGGACGAAACAGCTTGGGAGAATAACCGATGATTTTCTCTATTTGAGCATTTGTAGAAATGATTTCTTTCCACAACTCATGCTTAGAAAGAGTTGTAATATCAGGATGACTCCACGTGTGATTTCCAATTACGTGCTTTTCTCTATGAATACGTTGGATCAGCTTTGGAAATCTTTCTACTTCCGAACCAACGACAAAAAAGGTCGCACGTACATGATATCTTTTTAGAACTTTTAAAACTGCAGCCGTGTAAGCTGAGGGGCCATCATCAAACGTTAACGCAACGTACTTTGGTGAATTTTGATTCATGTTTTCTCCCCTTATATAAAATAGATATAGAAATAAACCCCTCAATTTGTGGGTGTAAGCTGAGGGGCTTTTACGGCGAGACAATTTTTAAAAGATGATGTTATATCTTTTTCTGCATGTAATAGCGCTATAGGTAATAGATTTGTTCAAAAGAACTCGCCAAGTAGTCAAATCCGCGAGGGCGCAGTGTTTCGAACTGCTGAATAATTTTTATTCTTTCATCTGATCCTCCTGGGAGATCGTAAAGTTTCGTCACGGGCTGTCCACTATTTAAATATTCAATGATTCTATACAGCATGACGCGAAAAGCATGTTTAAATTCCTTATATTCATCAGGAAAACGCTGCTCCAGCGCTTTATATTCAACTAATGTTCTATGCATATGCATAAACGGAAGCTCTTTCCATTCAAGAGAGAGGATAAGAACGTCTATATTGGGATGTTTTTTAACGAAGCGATAGTGATTTCCCCACTGTTCTTTCACTTTTCGCTTCGATATCCCATGTTCCTGATGATAAGCAACTGTTGAGGGATCTAAAACAAATTGTGCACCATTTTTATACAAACGATATCCAAGCTCCCAGTCTTCTGCCCCATAGCCAACAAACGTTTCATCAAAAAGACCGGATTTTTTTAAGTTCTCTTTTCTTACTGATACATTTCCACTTAAAAATGCAATATAAGGTAGTGTAAACCCTTCAAGTCGCTCACCGAAATGTTTTAGCCCGCTGTTAAGGAAATAGCGATTAGGAAATGATAAACGTTGAAAACGGTTTGTATCAATGTCTTCTTTTGTTACAAGAGGATAAGGAACGTTTGAATGCCACTTCGTCTGTTCATAGTTTTCATACGATCTTCTATACTCAGGATCCCTACCGACTAGTTCTTTTAAGTGGGCCATTTGATCTTCATTATAGTCTGGCATAATAAATGTGTAGACTCCTTCATAATGCATGGCACCGGTAACCACGAGATTTGATTCGTGCATATGATGTTTATAATGATTTTTAATAAAAGAAGGCGGCGCTAGCATTTCTCCATCTAAAAAGATTAAAAGATTCCCTTCAGCATGATTAATTCCTATATTGCGAACAGAGGAGCGTCCTTTATTTTGTTTCATGCGGATATACTTAAATTTGAACGGGACATCAGCTTCTTTAAAAATATTGGGCGTATCATCAGAAGAAGCATCATCCACTAAAATGACTTCATACTCAGCTTGAGGAAACGTTTGTTTTGATAAACTATAAAGCGAGAGAGAGGTTTGATGATATTTATTATACGTAGGCATAATGATACTAACTTTAATAGGATGTTTGTGATTATTTTTTATACTCATACTATATAATGAATGGTCTGCTTTATTTATTTTATTTTTGGTCTCTTTTAAGGGATTTGGACTCTTTTTTTTCTTTTTAATATAGTATTTTCCATCGGAACGGTTGTAATAGGAATCATATAATTCTATTTTAATCATCCTTTCTTTGTTTTTCCTCTATATACTATTCAATAAATGACCGGGTGCTTGTACAATATATAATTTTTTTTGGAAAAGGCGTATATAATAGATTCGGGAACTTTAGTAGATCGTTCTATTGAATTAGAAACATATTCTCTTATCATAAATAAGTGTTCTACTTCTCAGTATAAAAAAGCTGCTTACAACTTCATGTGTTATAAGCAGCTTCCTTTTATAGCTGATTTCCATATACCCCATCAATATTTGCAACAGCCGTTTGATCAAATATATCTGCATCCATATTTGTATTTTTCATTCGCGCACAAGCAGCTGAAATGTCTCCATAGGTTGAGTTGATTCCAACAGATTTAACATCCGCTGTGTGTCCGTTGTGAAGAACTTCTCCAAAATTCATCGATCCATTTCTTGCCATACCATTAATTCTCGTGTTACAGATGTTAATAACTCCTGCCATGACCATACCACCTTTTCTTAAAATGAATTCGTACATCGTATGTTGTGACAAGCCTATGTGTGAAAAGTTTTTATAAAACAAAAGGCAAGGTACAAACATTAGTGAATTTATTCATTTCACCCTGCTTCACCCAAAGTTTCCACATGTTTTTATGCTTTTTCTGTTACAATAAATGCATAAGTTATTTTTCATCCATATTGTTTGAAGGAGGATACGTAATATGGACGAACCAAAAGATATTCAACCTAAAGTAGAAAAAAGTTTCGAACTGATTGGCAAGAAGTGGACAGGATTAATCATCTATGTGCTTATGAGCGGTCCTAAACGCTTTAGTGAATTAAATGAAAGTATACCAGCTTTAAGCAGAAGGCTGTTGACAGAACGGATTAAAGAGCTTGAAGACCACGGAATCGTTGTCCGAAATGTCATTCCCGACCGCCCTATTCGTTCTGAATATTCGCTGACTCAAAAAGGAACAGAGTTAGGTAAAATACTAGGACCGATTAGCCAGTGGGCAGAAAGCTGGGTCCAAGATTAATAAAACTACTCCATAGAAAGGATGAGCATCATGGCAAATGTTCTCTATATTACTGCACACCCTTTAGCTGAAGACGAATCGCTTAGCATGGCTGTAGGGAAAGAATTTATTGACGTGTATAAGCAAACACATCCAGAAGATGATGTGGTTCATTTAGATTTATATCAAGCAGATATTCCATACTTAGATGCAGACGTATTTAACGGATGGAAAAAGCTTCGTTCTCACTCCTCCATCCAGGATTTATCAACGGATGAACGATTAAAAGTGGGACGGTTAGCCGAACTAGGCGGACAGTTCGTACTCGCTGACAAATATATTTTTGTCACGCCAATGTGGAATTTTTCCGTTCCTGCGATCATGAAAACGTACATCGATGCGATTACCGTGTCAGGTAAAACCTTTACATATACAAAAGAAGGCGCTCAGGGATTGCTTAAAGGAAAAAAAGCAATTCACATTCAGTCCCGCGGAGACGTGTATTCAGAAGGCCCAGAAATGGCAAGAGAAATGGGCCACCGCTATTTAGAAATCATGATGGACTTCTTTGGTATTGAAGCGTTTGAAAGCATTATTATTGAAGGGCAAGTAAAATTCCCGGATCAAATTCCGCAAATTAAAGAAAAAGCACTCCAAAAAGCACATTCAATGGCCAAAACGTTTTAAATTCAATAAGAATCAAAAAGACCTCGAAGCTGACCGGGGTCTTTTTCTTTTCTTTCCTCTTCGCTACATTATATTTCCCTTGAAATATTCCTCTCTTTCTGTCTCGTTTTGCGCTAAAAATATATGTTAAACAAACGGTTAAACGCTGTTATTTTTTGTTACTATTAATAACGCATGAAACAAAAATATATAATTTTTCTTTTTCGTTTTTTAATTATCCACCTTCAAAAAAAGATAGTTCCTCTAGATAAATAACGTTTAAAATCACACTTCAACCTGAAAAAACCCTTATTTTTAAAGGATTCAGCCATAAAATCCAAAAGCGTAATACTCTTAAAAATGTTTGTGAACATGATAAAACCCAATAAAAAACCTTTGACTAAATTTGTTACGTAAGTTACTATTAATAACGTAGTAGATGTTTTCGAACATATTATCTTTAATTCATAAAACAACATTTATATATTGAAAACAGAAAGGTGAAAAGAATTATGGCAAAAGTATTATATATTACAGCAAACCCTAACGATGCTACGCAATCATTCAGTATGGTTGCGGGAGATGCATTTATTAATGAGTATAAAGAAGTAAACCCAGCGGATGAGATTGTTCACGTTAACTTATATCAAGAGCATATCCCTCACATCGACGGCGATGTATTCAGCGGATGGGGCAAACTTGGAAGCGGCGCAGAATTTGATACACTTACTTCTGAAGAACAGCGCAAAGTTGCTCGCCTAAACGAGTTAAGTGACCAATTTGCTCAAGCGGACAAATATGTATTTGTTACACCAATGTGGAACTTCTCATTCCCTCCAGTGATGAAAGCATACTTAGATGCTGTAGCAGTAGCTGGAAAATCATTTAAATATACAGCAGAAGGTTCTGTAGGTCTATTAACAGATAAAAAAGCGTATCATATTCAAGCAAACGGCGGTATCTACTCTCGCGGCCCTGCTGGTGAACTAGAAATGGGTCACCGCTATATGCGCATTATGATGAACTTCTTTGGGGTTCCTTCTATCGGAAGCCTATTTGTAGAAGGACAGGCTGCAATGCCAGATAAAGCACAAGAAATTAAAGAAGACGGTATTGCTCGCGCTAAAGAAGCTGCACGTACGTTCTAATAACAAATATAAGCACAAAAAAAAGGAACATCTCCCCATGTTCCTTTTTTTGTGCTTACAATTATATCTTTGCTTCCCCGCGCAGCAGCGAATAAACATATGTATCAAACGGGATATTGTTTTGATATAGGTACTCTCTTAACGTCCCTTCTTTTTTAAATCCTACTTTGCTTAACAAAGCGATAGATCCGCTATTTTGCGTAAATACAATCGCTCCTATGCGATTGTATTGAAGTTCGTGGAAGCCATAAGAAATCGCTTCATGAACGGCTTCCGTTGCGTATCCTTTGTTCCAGTGCTCTGGAAAAAGAGCATAGCTTATATTTGCTTTTTTATGCTCTGAAGACCACTCTTGAAACCCTATTGTGCCAATCAGCTTTTCGTTTCCTTTTAGCTGAATCCCCCATTTAATCAACTGCTTTTCTTCGTAGCCTTTGGAAAAATTCTCAATGATCCCTTTCACTTGGTCAATCGATTCTAAAGATTTTTGCCCGTAATAGCGCAGCACGTCTTCATCAGAAAAGCATTCTAAAATCTCGCCCGCATCATTTTCTACAATTTTTCTTAATATCAGCCGTTTTGTCTCTAATTCCGGAAACATTTTCTTCCCTCTTTTCTGCGCAGCTTATCTATCTACGGTAAACCATACTATTCTCCTCTCAACTAGCAATATCCTGCTAAAACCTCACCCGGGAGGGCTCATTTCCTATCCAAATAGTCGATTTACAGCAGAGATAGTGGTATTTTATATAGTGGGCATACGTTGCTTTTTATCAATACAGAGGCGGTGAACGCAGAAATGAGCCAAGATAAAGAATTGCTGTCCACGATACACGCTCTTCAAAAAGAGCTGCAGCAAGAAAAAGAAAACCGTGCGTATATGCAAAAAGATATGGACGAACTAAGAAGCGCTTTATTACAATCAGAACAAGTAAAACAAAACTTAATCGATCAGCTAGAAAAGAAAGTTGATTTGATTTTAACGTTGATTCAAAAAGGAGACGCATAAAGGAATGGATTTTTTAAAAAACAGCAAAATACTATACACCATTGTAGCACTTGTGATTGCTCTCATCGCTGTATTTACCAACAATTCGCCTTTTTCCCTCATTCAGCAGCATGAAAATTCAAGCAGCACATCCAGCAGTACATCGGGGAGTACATCGGACACTACATCAAGCAACGAATGCTCTGCAGAGACTCAAAGCGACAGGTTATTTACCGGCAAAGAGCTTGTCTTACAAGAAGGAAATGATAAATACGGATATTGCCACATTGTCGCGCATATGCAAAAACCAGGAGCGGACAATTACCATGGTAAAAGCCAATTCAGCAAGTATTTAAATGAAAAACAAGCCATGTCTATTGCCGAAAAAGTCATTAACGAAGGTGAAGACGGCACCAATAATAAATCTGGCAATTACGTTAAAGAAAAATATATTAGTTCTTTAAACCAAGAAGTTAGAGTTGTGTATACCGACTACAGAGGCAAAGACTACGACTACAGTGTAACGACCATGTATCCAATAGGTCATTAACCCTAATATATACAATGAAAAAGCAGGCCCACGCCTGCTTTTTTTCATTATACCTCTTCTCATTATCTACAGCTCTAGAAAGTTAATAATTGATTTAAAGTCTATTTGATATGTAAAAAACCCAACTTTAGACTGTTAAATTTTGGAGATATGACAGTAGCACTTTTACCTCTTGGACATATTCTAAATATAAAAAAGAAACAGTCCTTTGCTTCTTTTTTAAGAAAGAGGTTTAAAAATGAGTAACAAATATAAAGTCAGAAAAAACGTATTACATCTTACAGACACCGAAAAAAGAGATTTTATTCGTGCCGTGCTAATACTAAAGGAAAAAGGAATATATGACCGCTATGTAGCCTGGCATGGTGCAGCAGGTAAATTTCATACTCCTCCGGGCAGCGATCGAAATGCAGCACATATGAGTTCTGCTTTTTTGCCGTGGCATCGTGAATACCTTTTGCGATTCGAACGTGACCTCCAGTCGATCAATCCAGAAGTAACCCTTCCTTATTGGGAATGGGAAACGGATGCACAGCTGCAGGATCCATCACAATCAGCAATTTGGAACGCAGATTTTATGGGCGGAAACGGAAATCCCAAAAAGGATTTTATCGTCGATACCGGGCCATTTGCAGCTGGGCGCTGGACGACGATCGATGAACAAGGAAATCCTTCCGGAGGGTTAAAACGTAATTTGGGCGCAACGAAAGAGGCACCTACACTCCCTACTCGAGATGATGTTCTCAAAGCTTTAAAAATAACTCAATATGATACGCCGCCTTGGGATATGACCAGCCAAAACAGCTTTCGTAATCAGCTTGAAGGATTTATTAACGGGCCGCAGCTTCACAATCGTGTACACCGTTGGGTTGGCGGACAGATGGGCGTTGTCCCTACTGCTCCGAATGATCCTGTCTTCTTTTTACACCACGCAAATGTGGATCGTATTTGGGCTGTATGGCAAATTGTTCACCGCAATCAAAACTATCTGCCGATGAAAAACGGGCCGTTTGGTCAAAACTTTAGAGATCCGATGTATCCTTGGAATACAACCCCTGAAGATGTTATCAACCATCGAAAGCTTGGGTACGTATACGATATAGAATTAAGAAAATCAAAACGTTCCTCATAACCCGTTCTAGAAACAGCGGTATAAAATTTAGAACAGGTAACCCCCTTCCCTTCTGACATAACTTATAAGGCCACAAGCATTGTAAAACTAAGTTCAACATTTCCATTCACCATAAAATATAGTTAATCAACCATAATTGGGCTGTGAATAAGCTTCATATGAGGACCTTCGAACATATGAATAAGTTATCAAAGCTTTATAAAAGTTTTATAAATGAAGGGAAGATATTAAAATGCATAATAACGTAAACGCACCTTTTAGTTCTAATGAAAATATGCCGTTCTCACCTGCTATGGCTCACCACGGCTATGCTGCTCCTGCTTATGACCATATGATTCCACACTGCGGATATACAATGCCGGACTATGGATATATGGAATGTGGATATAGCGTTCCTTGCCACAGAGGTAATGGTTTTGCCATTATCATCGTACTGTTTATTTTACTCATTATTATTGGTGCATGTGGTTTCGGTTTCCATCACGATGATTGTTAACCTAAAAAACTCCAGTATAAATACTGGAGTTTTTTCATGTCTTAATCGCTGCAAACCCTATAGCGTTTCGTCCAAATCTAGCGGTCTCAGCTTCTCTTCAATTTCTTTGCGCTTCGGCTCTAAAAATGGGGGCAGCGCTAGTGTTTGACCCATCGTTTCAAGCGGTTCATCGGTCGCAAATCCAGGTGTGTCCGTTGATAATTCAAATAAAATGCCGTTTGGTTCTCTGAAATAAAGTGCTTTAAAATAGTATCGCTCTACTTTACCGGAATTCGGCAGACTGTTTTCATTTAATCGAGTTGCCCACTTATTGTATTCTTCTTCATTTGGCACACGGAAGGCAACGTGATGAACGCCACCGCGCCCTAAGCGAACTTTCGGCAAATCGGGTCTCGTTTCAATATGAACTTCGGCTCCGCTTCCGCCTTCACCCGTTGCATAAACCAAAATATCCTTTTGATTTTCTGCAAAAGATGGATAAGAACCTACATAGCGAAATCCCATAATGTTTGTTAGTACACCGACTGTTGGTTCTGCCGTGCCCACCGTTAGCGTGACCGGTCCTAAGCCGATGATCGCATGTTCTAACGGAATGTCTTCGCGCTTCCACGGCACGCCTGCTCTTACACCTTTTTCACCGTTGTCCGCGACAAGAAGCAAACGTGTACCTTCGTAATCTTTAAATGCTAATGTATCACGATTAGCTCGTTTAGCTATTTCTTCATATTCCACTCCGTGCTGCTCGAAGCGTTCTTTCCAAAAGTGTAGAGAATCCGTACTTTTAACGCGAAGCGACACAGTCGAAATGTCAGATGCACCTTCATGTGTTCTTGCAAGCCCTGGAATATCAAAAAACGTTACTTCCGTTCCTGGGGTCCCTTCTCCATCTGCATAAAATAAGTGGTAAGACTGAGTGTTATCTTGATTCACCGTTTTTTTTACTAATCGCATGCCTAAAACTTTAGTGAAAAACTGATAGTTTTTCTCAGCTTTCCCCGTCAGAATAGATACATGATGCAACCCTAACAATTCCATCTGATCCGCCTCTTTTCATAATATATAAATTTTTTAACTCACGCTAAAATTATCTTTAATTTAATTATCTTTAATTAAAGATAATTTTAAAGGATATACAGCCTGTTTGTCAATAACAAGAAAATGTTGTGAACATAAAAAAGAAACTAAACACATAGTTAGTTTCTTTTTGGATTTAAGCTACCGAATAGATCATTCTTTCAACTAGCCCTTACTTTTTAAGCGCGCGCTGCACATTTTGTTTCATCAGGGCTGCAATTTTCTTTTCATTTTCACGCGACGTCTGCTCTAATTTTTCTATAACTAGCTGCTGTCTCTCTGCTGAATGATTTTGACTTATCTTTTGTTTGCCTTCCATTTTAGTGATATCGATTTTAAATCCAACGATTCCTTTACTTAAACCATTCATATAAGCAGGATCAACGTCATTTAGTGTATATGTACTGCTCGGACTTTCATATTTCTCCACCATCTTCCTCAGCAGCCCAAGCAGTTCTGCTGGTTCTTCAATCATTTTCATCGTTCCATACACGTGAACAGCTTCATAATTCCATGTTGGTACAGCTTGATTCGTTTCATACCAAGACGGTGAAATATAGCAGTGAGGCCCTTGAAACACAATCAAAATATCTTGATTTTCAGCATCTTTCCACTGCTGATTCGGACGAGCAAAATGTCCGTATAAAGCTTTTTCTTTCCGGTTTAACATCAGGGGCAAATGAGTAGCATAAGGCTTTTCGTTATGATACGAAAACAAAGTGGCGAATCCATTATCTTCAATAAAATCATACATGATTTGTTCATCATTCACTTTAAAATACTTTGGAATATACATCGGCGCTTCTCCTTTATCTCTTATTTAGTAAAAGATATAATACTATACGCGTTTGCAACAGCGTCAGTTATGAACTTTTTATGGAGGTCAGCAAACATTTAACCATTTATGAATCGATTTTTTAAGAAGTTTATGCTACACTGGTGCGATGTAAACCGCCGATTTTTTACATGTATTTATTTAGCACATGATGCAATTAGATAGCTGTTGGCTAAATAAAGCTCCCGGAACTCAAAAAAGAAGAGCTTGTTTAAAACAGCTCATTTCTCACGTTTATCTATACAATTGAGGATTTCTTTCTCGTTTGATAGGTCCGCCTTTGGCTATATGCCACTCAATGACGCGGTCGGTTAAACGATCGTATACGTCGTCTTCTAAGTACGGATCTTCTGCCGAAGTGAACAAGATGTGAACATCGGCTTTTATTTCGGCTAACATAGCTGCGCTGAATACGTCCGGGTCATTTAATACGTCTAGTATATATAGCACTAGCATCTCAAATCCGCCGTCCCAATTGGCATTTCCGTTGCCTTGAGCTTCACAGCGAAGCTTTTCAATGGCTCGGATGACCTCGCCTTCTACGATATCCGACTGCCCATTTCTCGGAACATAGTTTAACCATAGTTCTTTTGCTTCGTCAAAATATTTCATTCTGCACTCCTTTCTTCTGAACTTTATTCTTTTTTGTTTCTTTGATTCATCGTCGTTCCAAAAACAACGCCTAATGATGTCCCAATCGCAATACCAAACCCGATATTATCCATCAACATTCCAAGAGAAGCCCCCATTGCAACACCTAAACCTAATCCTACCCCTAGATAATCTGTCTTTTTCTTTTCTTCAGACAAAAAATCACTCCTTGTTGCTACTATTTTATTGATACCTTTTATACGTAAAAAACGCGCTAAAAGTTTCATAAAAATGGAAAAAAGCAGTTACTTTAACTGCTTTTTAGATAATTAGCTGATAAACGGCCTCTCCGAGCAGCAAAATCGACGTAAGCATGCAGATAAAACCGAATACATACATCGTTTTACGTGCAGAAAAATACAAACAACTCAACAGGGAAAGGTATCCAAACCTTAAGAAAAGGGCAGTTTAAAAATAAAAAACTTTTCTTACTTAAAAAGGATGGATCACGTTGACAACCAATCAAAAGGAATATCTTGAAAAAATACATAGTATACAGGAAGATCTCTCCAAAACGTGGGCTGAATATTGGCATCACTACTCCACTCCAGGCTCTTGGCAGTTTTGGGTGACCTTGGGCGCTTTTATTTTACCTTTAGTCATTCTCTATTTTTTTATTGATCGAAAAAAAGCCTTTCACTTAGGGTTTTATGGATTTAACGTGCACGTTTGGTTTTACTATAGTGACACCGCTGGAGTTTATAACGGGCTGTGGACGTATCCTTACCAAATCAACACAATCATACCCGTAAGCTTTAGCCTAGATGCTTCGCTTATTCCCGTTGCTTTTATGCTTCTCTACCAATGGACGATCAACCATCATAAAAATTATTATTTATATGCAACGGCTCTTTGTTTATTTTTTGCTTTTATTTTCAAACCATTATTAACAGGGATCGGCTTTTTCCAGCTGCATGAATGGGCTACTTACGGTTATTTATTTGTATTTTATCTCGGGGTGATAGTGCTATCAAAATGGATTACCAATCTGTTTCTTTATTTTGAAAAGCAGCATTCAATATGATAAGTGGCATCAATAAAAAACGTAAGCACCTTCAAAAGACCTTACGTTTTTTTGCTTATTTTCTTTACTAATTGTCAGCTTCCTCAAAAAACAGCTTTCTTTTCTTAATGTTAATTTAGAACATGCTGCATCTAGCAATAATAAAACTTCTGTTACTAAGGAGAATGGCAATTTTCCTAAGCCCTGCTTAACTTAGCGTTGTATAAGTCCATTAAACTGCTTAAATCATCTAACAACGGGCAGTGGCCTACACCTTTCATGATTTTTAACGTTGCATTTTCCCCTATGCCTTTTGCGATGTCAGATGCATCTCTTGTTGAAACCATCTTATCTTCATCTCCTTGAATAACCATAGTAGGAATCGTGATTTTTTCCACCTCTCCTGTTCCTTGAACAACCCCGTTAAAATCGTTTGAAATGTTAAATCTCATGAGTGCGTAATTGATATCAATTAAGTTGCGCTGCTTGATCGTTCCTTCTAAATACTTTTCAAATTGATCAGCAGACGGCTTATTTTTTGTATATAAAAATTGACGCAGCATCATTTTTAAAAACCATGTGTTTTTTGTTTCTTTCGCGTTTTCTACCATTCTAAATGCTTCTTTTACTTCTTCTTTGGTTTGTATAAAATTGTTAGGAATAGGCAGTTCTAGAAACGTTCTTCTTGGAATGGGATAGCCTTTGATGTTGACGGAGCTTAATAGGATTAAATTTTTGGCATCATTCGGATGATCAATCACATATTGCATAGCAACTGCTCCTCCTAATGACCACCCGCTTATTGTAAAAGCAGACAACTTTAAAGCATCTGCAAACAGTTTGACATCATCTGATAAGTCTTTGATTGTGTGGATAGGTGTATGATAAGTGGAGTCTCCAAACCCTCTTAGGTCGATGGCATAAGCTGTGATATGTTCTGGCAGTTCGTTCATTAACACATCCCAGTTAAGGGAAGAATTCATGTTTCCGTGAATTAACAAAAGCACCTCTTTTCCGCCTTTTTTCATTCGGTAATTTACTGTTTCTCCATTCGGTAATTCTACTTTTGCTTGTTCTAAAGCAGATACGGTCATCGCTATTTTCCTCTTTTCTTATATGATTAGAACGATAGCTATCTTTAATTTTTACATACCCTATTTATCTAGAGTTAAGCAGTTCAAAAGAAGTTGTACAAACACCAAGATGATTGTGCGTCATTCTATTTGCTAAAAAAAGCAGCCAAATACGCGATTCGGCTGCCTTTTTATTATGAAGAAATATACGAATGAGCAACAAGGCCATTACTTTTTCGGTGCGTCTAATGCTTGATAAGCAAGCTGATATTTCCCGCCTTCAGCCACTTCTGCATGGTAGAGAGCTTTAAGAGCAAAGTTTTTTTCAAGGCTGTGCTCTTTCATCAGTCCATTCAGCTTACCTTGCAGTTCCTGATTGTCTTTAATGAGCTGCTTCATCTGTGATTTTAGATATTTCATGGTGTTTTCCGCTCCTTTCACTTGATGAATATCTATCAAGTATATCACTTAAGGATAGGATAATGGTAAAACGACTTACGATTGACGGATTAAATTTGTACCGCTCTGTTCTTTAAGCGCCCTACAAGCGGAACGACAATGATACCGGCGATAACAACTTGCATCACATTGCCTGGTATAGAGCCAAGCGGAAGGATCCAGTTACCGTAAAGAATCACTTCGGCAAAATAGTAGCCCACGATTTTCACAATCAGCGCAGCAACAACTGCCAGTGTGTTGACAAGTGCTCTTTTACCAGGTGCTTTTTCAGAGATAAGACCTGCTAAAAAGCCCATAGCCCCTACAATAATAAACGTAAACGGTGCCCATGCTGTCCAGCCCGAGATCAGATCGAATAACCCCATTCCAAAAGCGCCGGCGATGGCTCCTGTTTTTTTACCGTAAATAAAGGCCGCTATAAAAAGAGGAACGTTGCCTAAATGGATGAGACCTCCGTTACCCATGATTGGAAGCTTTATGTTGATAAACATTGTCGCTACAAACGTCAGTGCGATAAAAAGCGCATGCATGGATAAAGCTTTGATTTTGGTTGATTCTCTTGGTGAGTATGTTGAATTCATCTGTTGACCTCTTTCTTTTTTTACTACTATCATACTCCTATTTGGATACTAAATAAATATGTAAAACTATTTATTTAGTAGGGTATATCATTCTAGCAGCACACAGAGATCCGCTAACTTCAAAAATTGTCCTATCTCTTCTTAAAAAATAAAGCTGCCTCTCCTTCCTTTAGCAGACTGCACCTCCTAATTTTTGTTATGGCAAAGTGTCTGTTCGGACATAATATGAGCAAATCGTTCTTTTTCAAGAGTTGACGAAGGCTGATAAATATGAGAAGTTATATGTTTGTAGAAATGAATGGAATAACTTAGAATTCCAGCGGAACCTGTTACTATCATTGTACTGATATTGACCAAGTCCGTTCAGATTGTGGCAGTCATAATTTTTACATACAGCAAGCAAGTTATAGGAGGAGCAAGAATGGATAATAACGATATTTTAATTAGATTACGATATGCCTTAGATTTAAAAAATACAGAAATGGTAGAGATCTTTACTCTTGGCGGAGTAGACGTAACAAAAGAAGACGTATTAAAAATCCTTACGAGAACACCGGATGAAGAAGACGAGGATGCAGTTCATGCGGACGATCATATACCGTGCACGAACAGTATGTTAGATTCTTTTTTAAACGGTTTTATTACCTTTAAAAGAGGAAAACAAGATCCTAAATCAGGGCAAGCACCTCCAGCGCCGGTTCAGAGCAATCAAAATATGTATAACGTCTTATTAAAGAAAGTGAAAATCGCTTTATCCCTAACAAGTGAAGAGATGTTAGAAGTATTTGATGACGGTGGAATACGTGTATCTAAAGCAGAATTAGGTGCTTTATTACGAAAAAAAGGCCATAAAAATTACAAACCGTGCAAAGAGAATTTTGCTCGAAAATTCCTAAGAGGCTTAACCGTACAATATAGAGGATAACATGATACACACTTTTTCAAATCAGAGTATCCATTATGAAATACGATATAAAAACCGAAGTTCTTTTGCAATTAAAGTAGACGGATACGGAACGGTCGAAGTCCTTGCTCCTAAAGGAACGTCTACTGAACAAGTACGTATGTTATTAGAGAACAACTGGGCATTGATTCAGCAAAAAATAAATGAAATGAAAGATAGAACGCATGGACCCAAGAAAAAAGTCTATGAACACGGAGAAAGCTTTTTATATGTAGGAAAAAACTATCCGATACAAATTCATCACGATTCGACCATTCCAAAGGATTCTGTAGTGTTTGAAGCGAACACGCTTCAGATTTATGTCAATCAGCACGACGATGAAGCGATAAAACAAGCGCTCAAACGTTTTTACTATCAACAATGTAAAGCGCTCGTAACCAAAAGTATCTCCTCCTATCAAAAACATTTTAAAACAAAGCCGCGATCCATCTCGATTTCCGATAGCAAAAAAGCGTGGGGCACGTGTGATTCTAAGCGTCAGCTAACCTTCAACTGGCGGCTGGCAATGGCACCGCAGCACGTCATTGATTACGTAGTCGTTCATGAAATGTGCCACATGGTTCACATGAATCATGATCGGTCCTTTTGGCGTCTTGTCGGGAAAATTATGCCCGATTATCGTGAACAAGAGCACTGGCTGGAAATGTCGAGCTGGGAAATGACGGTGTAGTGGCTACATAAAAAAGAGCAGAAGCCCCGGGGCATACTGCTCTTTTTTTATCTTTAACTATAGCGATATTTTCTTAAATCTTTTAAAATCGAAATTTCTTTTAACAATTCTTCTCCGACATTTGTTTCTAAAACCATTTTTCTTTCTAGTTCTTTATCGACCAATCGCTTTACGGATAAGACGTCCGTTCCTTCTAATAAAATATCTTCTTTTGAATTAAAGTGTTTGTGAGCAACTAGCTGCATGCCGTAAGAATTATATAATAATGTATATCCAGCGATACCTGTTGTGGATTGATACGCTTTTGAAAAACCGCCGTCAATAACAATCATCTTTCCATTTGCTTTGACCGGGTTTTCTCCTTCGATTTCTTTGACAGGCGTATGACCATTAATAATATGACCGTGATCAGGATTCAGATTAAATTCTGCGAGGATGTTTTGGCAGACTTCCTCATTTTCCCGTAAATAGTAGTATGGATTTTTCTTCTCTTTATGCGTTGCTTTATCACTGATAAAATATCGTTCAAACGTCGTCATGGCGCGTTTCCCAAAGAGTGATGAATATTCTCCTGTCCATAGGTACCAGACCATATCTGTTGCCAAATCATCCGTTTCTTCAGGGTGCGCAAAAGCCTCCTGTAAATAATGTTCAAACACATCAAGCAAGTTACGGCCTGCATACGTTTTATCTTCTATCGTCATTTTTTCCATGTTTCCTTCTTCATCTAAAGGAATGCAGCCGTGTATTAATAAGTTTCCGTTGTATTTCAAATAAAGGCTGCCTTTTTTCATAAGAAACTTCATATGTCTCGCCAGCTTTTCCGAATGCTGCACGGAAAGCAGCAGTCTTTCCATTACCTGCTCTTCTTCTTCTAATAGCTGATCAGGCTGCGCCGGATCCACCGTTGCAAAGCAGCGGTTTTCTAGCGGATATGTGTTTCCGTATATCGTAATTTCATTTTTATCATAATCAATTTTTTCAAGCAGCAGCCTTTCTGACATATTAAAGAAAGGACGTCTTTTTATAATCGGACTTTCAAGCTTGAACTGAATCATCGCAATGGCCTGATGAATTTTCGTGATTTGTAGTCGCTCGTGATCGGATAGCTTGTCACTCGAGCTTACTTTTGGTCTAAAAGCAGGATTATCATCATAGTATTTCTCCGCCAAGTTAAGCAGCGGTCTCAGGTTAATGCCATATACGTCTTCAATAATATCTAGATTGTCGTATCTCGCGCAGATCCGAATAATATTGGCAAGACACACTTTCGAGCCCGCAAAAGCGCCTAGCCATAGCACATCGTGGTTTCCCCACTGAATATCAACGGAGTGATAGTTAATCAGCGTATCCATAATTTTATCCGGTTCAGGTCCACGATCATAAATATCCCCTACTACGTGCAGATGGTCCACAACCAATCTTTGCGTCGTATAAGCTAGCCCTATAATAAGCTTATCGGCTTGCCCTAAAGAAATAATCTGCTGAACAATCTTTGTATAGTACTGTTCTTTATTTGTAAATTCATCGGTTTTATATAGCAGCTCTTCAATAATGTACACAAATTGATCCGGCAATGCTTTACGCAGTTTAGAGCGCGTGTATTTAGAAGAAGCGTACGAGATGAGATTAAGCATACGATCGATGATTTCTTTATACCACTCATATAGTTCTCGTTTGTTTCGAAACTGCGCTTTAATCAACGGTAATTTTTCTTCAGGATAATACACTAATGTCGCAAATTCATTGATTTCTTTGTCAGATAATACATTTTTAAAAAGGTCTTTGATTTTCTCTTTTACATTTCCTGAACCATTTCGCAGCACGTGCTGAAAAGCTTGATACTCGCCGTGTAAATCACTGACAAAATGTTCAGTCCCCTTTGGCAGATGAAGAATAGCTTCAAGGTTAATAATTTCGGTTACCACTTTTTCTTCCGTATCATACTTTTGTGCAAGTAAATCTAGATATTTTGTGTTCAAAACTATGTATCCCCTTTCAACGTTCACCATTTAGTACAATCACTCATCAAGCTTGTGATTATGATGTTAAATACCTTTTATTTAACTCTTCTCTTTTCTCTCCACGCCTCACCCCTTTATTTTAACCTATTTTACGTATGGGTAAAATGGTATAAAGTCTATTTGTCTATAAAGATTAACCAGTCTTGCCCCCTTGAAGATGATAGCTAGCTGGTAACAAAAAAAACCTGCTGATCTTAGTCAGCAGGTTCGATACATATGAAAGAAGCGCACATAATTAAGAAAGTTTACTCCGACCTCTATACAATAGCAGAGTTTTTCTTCCCTCGCTGTGAGAAAACGCACAGCGCCAAGTCCTTGGTGGTGGTACGATAAAGATGACCTTTCTGAGACAGGAAAAGTCATCCTTTGTATGATATAAGAATCATCATTCTGTTGAATCTCTGTTCTTCTACGTTCAGAGATTTTTTCTGTTGGCTTTGTTAAGTACAGCACGAGAGGAAAGTGAATACAAATACATATGGTACACGTAGGCTATCTGAGTCTGCTGTTTGACGGCGGAAGAAGTTGCATGTGGCTTTTCCGAGTAACAATTGCTTCTATTATAATATGGAACGCTGTTGTCAAATTTCCAAAGAAGAAATACAAAGGAAAAATCATTACGTGAATGTCTGCAGGTACCCTATCTACTTTAACTCTGACCGTCTCATTTTTTGAGCATATCCGATTTTAAAACCCTCCGCTCAGCATGTGGATTTTACGATATAAAAAAGCAGCGGATGTAAAACATCACGCTGCTTTTTCTTATCTCTACACGCCTAAGTAAAAAAGGATGTGGTAGAGTGTTCTTACAATGTATTGATGATGTTAGTGAATATTATTCTTTCGGAAATTACCGCCTTTAACTTCGGCTACGTCATATACCGTAACAAAAGCCGTCGGGTCAATTTCATTAATAATTTCTTTCATTTTGCTTTCTTCCAAGCGGTTGATTACACATGTGATTTCCTTGAATTTCTCATGGGAGTATCCGCCGTAAGCTTCTTTATATGTAGCGCTTCGACCTAAACGATCACGTATTGTCTCTACCATTAACGCAGGCTGAGAAGTGATAATTTGGAAGGTTTTCGATCCGCTTAGACCTACTTCTACGATGTGAATAACTTTGGATGCAATAAAGTATGCAATTGCAGAAAGAATCGCGCCTTGCAGACCAAATACTAGTGAAACAAAAATAAAGACAAACGCATTTAAGAACAAAATAAGATCACTTGTTCCAAACGGCAATTTTCGAGAAAGCAGTACAGCTAGCATATCGATGCCATCTAGCGCGCCGCCATTACGCAGTGCAATTCCCATTCCAAAACCAAGGATAATACCGCCGACAACGGTTACGAGTAGTGTATCTCCTTCAATAATCGCTGGAGTATGATGCATGAGGCTTGTACCAACAGCTAGTGAGACGATTCCGAGGATGGAAAATATAGCAAAACTTTTCCCGATTTGTTGATATCCTAACCATACAAAAGGAATATTAATAACGGCAATGAGAACTCCTAGTGGTAAGCCAAATAGGTTTGACGCAACGATACTAATGCCTGTTACTCCTCCATCTGAGACGTGGTTTGGAATTAAGACAGTTTCTAAGCCGTAAGCTGCAATAATCCCTCCGATAATGACCATTAGTGCTCGGAAAGCAATTTTTAGCCGCTTAGGCCTGTGGTGTTTTTTAGTTGTGTTCATATAATTCCTCGCTTTTAAATGTTTTTTACTATTTAAGTGTACCACAAACATTCTCTTTATTTGAACTGAGGAGGCTTACGTATCGGTTTTTAGCTCACATAGTGCAAAATAGACAAAGGATAACTTCTAGCTGTACAGACTCTATCCTTGCAATACGTCATCATTTCTGTTAAGTTTAAGGAGAATTATTTTTGTTCGGTAAAGATTGATAAGTTACATAACTTTCGTCTATAGATTTGAGCAAGGATAGTAACACAATGTGTGCGTGTCACACTAGGAGGCAACAATTATGGAACAAGGTAAAGTAAAATGGTTTAACGCAGAAAAAGGTTTTGGATTCATCGAACGCGAAAACGGAGACGATGTATTTGTACATTTCTCAGCAATCCAAAGCGAAGGCTTCAAATCTTTAGACGAAGGTCAAGCAGTTACATTTGAAGTAGAACAAGGTCAACGCGGCCCTCAAGCTACTAACGTTCAAAAAGCGTAATCCGTCATAAATAGAAAAAGACAGACTCCATGGAGTCTGTCTTTTTCATTACTTTGAAAATGTAATAATAAAACCCTATCCACTGAGGAATAGGGCTTATTAATACAAAAATAGTAATCGGTAATACAAATGGTAAACTCAGTATAGCATAGTATTGGCGGAATCCAAACTATAAATCAATATTTCTTCATGAATAATTATGATTCGTGCTTCATTAACTCTTCTTCAAAGAAAAATGTACTGGGATATTTATCAACTGTATAAGAATATCTTTTCATATTTTTCACATAATGACTTTTTAAGATGATCACTATTTCATTAGATGCTTTTATACTTACTGTTTCTCCATTAGCAAATAAGCTTATACTCATATCCTTCATCCTCTCTCATATCAAAAACAAGCAAATTTTTAACTTTATTTATCGGGAAATATAATGTGCATCTTATATTTGAGACGTTATCAGCATTCTGATAGTCGGCAATCTTTTCCAACGGCTAGTCCAGCGAAGATTTCTTTTTTAATTATTAAAATCCAAAGCAAAAAGACCCCTATGTGGAGTCTTTTTACGTTGGATTAATTATGCTACTTTATGAACGTTAGCAGCTTGTGCTCCGCGTTGACCTTGTTCAATGTCAAACGTTACTTTTTGACCTTCTTCTAACGATTTAAAGCCTTCACCTTGAATAGAGCTGAAATGTACGAATACATCGTCTCCGCCTTCAATTTCGATAAAGCCGAAGCCTTTGTCTGCATTAAACCATTTCACTGTACCTTGTTCCATAATAGTGCCTCCTGGTGTGGAATACTCCACGGTTGTATTACTACCCTTGTCCAACCATACTATCTTAAGATAAAAAATTCTATTGAAGAGATTTCTCTTCTCTCAATCCTATACCGAACAAAAATAATTAATTTAATCGTAACATACGGAACCGCAGATAGCAAATACAGGAAATGGAATAAATCATCGAACGATAAAAAGAGCCTTCTCTTTGTAGCTCTATACAAAGAGAAGGCTCTTTTTGAGTGTTCCTATTTTACGCAGCAGTGAATGTAGCAGCTGCTTATTACTTACTTTATTTTTCTGTTTGCTCTGTGTTCCACCATAATGAATCTTTTGGATTTTCAACTGCTTCATTGTACTCAGACTTAGAAGCAACTGTAGGGTATGAACCTTTGAGTGATTTTCCTGCCGTGTTCGCAAACAGGAACAAGATTACGAAAAATCCGATGATGCTCACAATCGTTAAATAGAACGCTGGAGCTAAGTGATTGCCCGTTGCGTGAACTAACCATGTCGCAACTAATGGCGTCGTTCCACCAAAGATAGAAACTGAAACATTAAACGTAATCGCTAATGTTCGGTAGCGAATATCTGTGTAGAACATCGTTGGCAGCGTTCCTGGCATTGTTCCTTCATACGTAGCAAGTAAAACACCTAGAATAAGAATACCGATTGAAATAAAAACCAAACCATTTAAGTTGATTAAATAGAACGAAAAGGCTGACAGTAAGCTCAATCCGCCTAAACCGATTAAGAAAACTTTCTTGTTTCCGATTTTATCGCTCAATTTTCCAAACATAAGAGCAAGCGGCACCATTAAAATCATAACTGCCGTAATTAATACCGTACCAACTGTGTTTGATAAACCAATAATTTCATTCAAATAAGAAGGCATGTACGATAATAGCATATAGTTTGTAATGTTAAAGAAAGCCACGGCTACGAAACAAACAAACACATCTTTTTTGTGATTTTTTAAAATAGAGAGGAAGCTTTCTTCTTCAACTTCGTCTTCGTTGGAAAGTTCATTTTCAAAAATAGGTGTTTCCCCTAAACTTCTTCGTAAATAAAAACCAATAAGTCCTAAAGGCAATCCTAATAAGAAGGGAATTCTCCAGCCCCATGAGGCCATCTGTTTATCCGAGAGAACAAAAAACAGTAAGCTGGCTAGCAGTGAAGCAAGAATATAGCCAACAAGTGTACCGATTTCTAGTCCACTTCCAAGCACATTTCGCTTATTGTCTGGAGACGATTCTGCAATATACACCATCGCACCAGCATATTCACCACCCGTTGAAAAACCTTGAATGATTCGTGCAATTAATAAAAGGATGGGTGCCCATATACCGATTTGATCATATGTAGGTAACAACCCAATGAGTAATGTGGAAAAGGCCATTAAAATAATGGTGGTGGTTAAAACGACTTTCCTTCCTAACTTGTCTCCAATTTTACCGAATATAACACCGCCTAATGGACGCATTAAAAAGGCAATCGCAAATGTGGCAAATGTGAACACTAATTTGAGCTGATCATTTTCAACTGCACTAAAAAAGTTTTGACTAATAATAACGGCTAAATATGAGTACAAGCCAAAGTCAAACCATTCCATCGCGTTTCCTACTCCTGTAGCAAAGACGCTTTTTTTAGCTTTGTCAATATCTACGACGTTAATTTTTTTCTTGTTAAACTTCATTTCATCACGTCACCTCCGCGGTATACGATTATACAAGACTGAGTAGTAAAGTCAAATTTGACTTACTGTAATTCACACGTAACTGTCTTGGAACACTACTTATTTTTAAGTAAAAAACAAAAAATATTCATCTGGCGGTAAATATAAAAAAGGTTGCTGCTAAAGGGGTTAGAGCAAAAAAAAATGCTAAAGAATAATCGTTGATAAAGAAATTAATTAAAAATAAAATAATTTTTTATTTCAACGTACAATTCACGGATCATAATTTCCACTCAGATCACCTGACAATTATTGTCACAACCCATTAGATACAAGCTTCATTTTTGCAATGAATACACGGTTTTCATTACGAAAATTATGTAAACTTAGTAATAAATTATAAAGCTCGTTCTAATAATTGTAACAGTGTATGATTCTGCCCTTAGAACAAAATTTCAAGAGTTGGCTGGGTTCGGGGGATAAAAATTCAGCTCCTTTCTCCCTATCGTGGTTCGTGGCTTCATGGAAGTTTTCTACCGTAAAAGCAAACTGGTTTACAGCGCTGCTTTTGTCATATTCTTCAAGCTTTGTAATATGCTCGCTCAACCTCCTCACCAAGCTGTTTTTCCAAATTGAAAGATATCCTCTTTCTTCTCTTAGATACCCTCTAAGACAAACTTTAAACCTACATTTACTCATATAGTTTTGAACATAAAGATTCACACTTATTACAATTATTTACATTAAATAAGTGTGAGTGTGCGATGACATAAAAAATAGACCTCCACTTAGGCGGAGATCTATTTTTTCACTTGCTTTATTTTTTAGTAAGGCTGCCATTTCGCTCTAAAATTGGTACTTCAATATCTACCGTGTTTGGATATTTAACTCCAAGCCCTGTATTTAAAGCAACAACCGTTTCGTTTTCTTTAATCCAGCCTTCTTCTCTTAAACGGCGTGCAGCTAAGAATGTAGCAGCACCTTCAGGACAAATGAACGAACCTTCAAGCTGCGCAACCTTTTTTTGTTCCTCCACAATCTTATCTTCGTCCACCGCAATCGCGCATCCATTTGTATTGTAGACTGCTTCTAAAACAAGAAAGTCCCCGATTGCTTTTGGTACGTTGATACCAAAGGCAATGGTTGAAGAATCCGGCCAAAATTCAGATTCTTGTTTTCGTTCATTCCATGCTTTTACAATAGGCGCGCAGTTTTCAGCTTGTACCGCAACTAAACGAGGAAGATCACCTTTAATCCAGCCAAGCTCTTTTAATTCATTTAACGCTTTATAGATTCCAATTAAGCCAACGCCTCCTCCTGTTGGATATAAAATCACATCAGGAAGATTCCAAGAAAACTGTTCAGCAATTTCTAAGCCCATTGTTTTTTTACCTTCGATTCGGTACGGTTCTTTAAGCGTAGAAGCGTCATAAAGACCCCATGCTTTAATAGCCTCGCCGACAATTTTACCCGCATCGCTGATGAGTCCATCGACTAAGTAAAGTTCAGCTCCAGCAACAGCACACTCATTTCGTGTAATAACAGGCGCATCTTTTGGCATGACAACGGTTGCTTTTATGTCAGCGCGTGACGAATACAGTGACCAAGCAGCTCCTGCGTTGCCATTTGTAGGCATCGCTAACTGTTCAACGCCAAGTTCTTTTGCTTTTGACACCCCTACAGCGGCGCCTCTAGCTTTAAATGATCCCGTTGGAATAATGCCTTCATCTTTCATATATAAGTTTGGAATGTTCATTTCTTTCCCTAGCTTAGGCATTTTTATAAGCGGAGTCATCCCTTCACCTAAGGACACGACGTTTTTTGGATCTTCTACTGGAAGCAGCTCATGATATCTCCATAAATTTGGTTCTCTGCTTTGAACAGCTTCTGGAGTCAAGTTAGCTTTCAATCTCTCTAAATCATACGCTACCAATAGCGGTGAGCCACATTCACATAATTGATGTTTTTCTTTTGGACTATATTCTTTTTTGCATTTAGGACAATATAAGTGAGAAACATAACTAAACGGCATCATACACACTCCTTTAAATTCTGTAAACATACTACCCTATATACATTATAATTTATATTATTTTTATCAGAATTGTAAGGTATGATTTACCCATCATTTTATTGAATATTTTAAAAAGCATAAAATCCTATTAAATTAAGATTTTATGCTTTTTCCTACGTTGTTTATATTACTTTTTTAGAATTAACCTCAGTAAATTTAAATAAAAATGCGAAAAAGAAACGCACTTCACACTTTAAATATAGGAATAATTATTTTAGTGTGTTAAAAAGCGACTTGAAGGAGGTAACGAAGGGCAGTGAGTGCACTTTCGATGCTGAACAAACGTAATAATAGAATGTACACTTATATAAAACTCCACCTTCACTATTATTCAGAACGAAACTGCTTCAATAAGACCTCTCTTAAACTAGTAGACAAGGCCTCTGCTTGCAGAACTCTATCCAGCTTCTCTTTATTAAACCGGTCTTTGAATTTTACGTCGTTAACTGTTGCTATAGACACTTTGTTCGGATCTTTTTCAAGCAGGATCAACTCATCTCTCACGGAGACGATGCCTTCTTTCAAAACGCGAAATAAAAACCCTGTATAGCCCGTGTCTCTCATTTTCACGACGATATCCGGCACTTCGTATTTTGCAGCAAGCTTGTAACAAGGATTTCTAGGTTCAGATACTTGAATAATAGCCTCACCAAATGCAAATATATCCCCGACGTGCGCGTTTCTTTCTGTTAATCCAACGGTTGTGATGTTTTCTCCAAACAACGCGGTTTTAACAGGGTTTTGGATGATGTTATTCCAGTATTCATAATAATCATAAGGATACAGACATAGCGCTTTGTCCACTCCTCCATGATCTTTGTACGCCTGTTTGTCACCTTCTAGCCCCAACTTACTTAAAAAGACGGGTTCATCTGCTGCTGTTTTTCTAATAGCTGATTGAAACGTTCGTTTTCCATATGTAAGTGTTTCAATTTTTCCGTAGTTAAGCGACTGAACTTGATAGTGATCTGCCATATGCTCTCTCCTTTTTTAAATCAATAGATTTTTTCATCATGTGATAATTCTTTCACCTCTGAGCGCTTGTGCATGAATGCAGTAAGCACTAGCAAACAAATTGTTAAAACAAGTAAAACAAAAAATAACAGCGTATTTGTATGAAAGAGATCGCGCACAAAACCAGATAAAACCGGAGCGCACCCTCCTACAATATATCCCCCTGATTGCATCATAGCTGTCCACGAGCTTGCTTCTTGAGACGAAATTGTCTCGTTTAACGGCAGCATAAGTGCTAAAGGAAAAAGTCCTCCGAGCCCTATTCCTAACAATATCGAAGAAAGCCAAAGCGTCGTTACAGGATAGAGAATGAACACCAAACCCGCTGATACAAATAATGTACTGCTTACAAGCCAAAAGGTTTGGTTTTTATAATAATCGGCTAACGTTGGAATTAAAAAGCTAAACGCCATTTGAACGAACGTAAAAACGGTAATAAGCGTACCCGCTTCTTGATTGCTCATGCCCAAATCGTGTGCGGCTGGCGCTAGCCATGTGGTCACAGAGTAAAAAATGCCGGCCTGCAGCCCAAAGAAAAGCGTAAACACCCAGGCTTTTTTATTTTTTAACGGCAGCTTGTTTTTTCTGGAGCCAAACGCTTGCTGAGATTTATGCGCAATCGGATACCAAACAATAAGAGCAATCACGGCCAGCACGCTCCAGCTAGCAAGAGCTACATTCCACGAATCGTGTAGTACATGCTGCAAAGGTACCGTCAGCCCCGCGCTTAACGAAGCGCCCGTTCCCATGCCCACGGAGTAAATTCCGATCATGAGGCCTATTCTATTCGGAAATTTCTTTTTGATAAATCCCGATAACAGCGGTCCAGCGATGGCAATACCTACACCTAAAAGAAAAGCACTGCTTAAAAGAACAGATATTGAGTGTGCGGCCACTCTCATACACGTCGCGATTCCAATCACCACTAAGCAAAAAGAAATCACTTTTTCAGCTTCCCACAGCCCTTCAAGTTTTCCTGTAAACAATGCAAACAACCCCATACATAACACAGGAATAGCTGTTAAAAAACTAACTGTAACATTGCTCAATCCCAGCTGATTACGTATGGTTTCAAGCACAGGCGATACGGATGTAATACCGATTCGTAAATTAATTGAAACTAAAAATAAAGCAATCACGTACACATATATTCTCTCTTTTGACTTCATGTTGTTATTCCTCTCTCGTTGATTCAGTATATCATCTGATGTTTAACTTTTTAAAAAAGGAACTTAGATAAGCTCCAAATTTTGACCGGCATATTTTTTTGCTTGCTCTGTATCTCCATTCAAAATAGCGGTAAATAAGTTTTCATGAATGGTGGAATTATCTTTATAATCAATCGTTTTTAAAATGAGCTGACTCAGCGTATGTCGCAGTACAAGCACAAACGATTGATATAAATCCATTAAAACATTATTTTTACTAGCTTCTGCAATCGAAAGATGAAACTGAATATCCGCATCTATATATTCAGCATAATTGCCTTTTTCAAGTTCTTTTTTCCGTTTATCTAAATGCCCTTTCATCTTTAACAAGTCTTCGTCCGTTCGACGCTGCGCCGCTAACATCGCCACTTGCAAATCAAGCATTTCACGCGCTTCGTAAATATGATTTATATCTGCCGTTTGAAGTCTTGTTTCAAACGAATCCTGTGTGAAGCTAAGAGACTTAATTCTCGTTCCTTTTCCTTGTTTCACTTCCAGTACATTTGCATGAACAAGAATTTTCACCGCTTCTCGCAAAGTAGATCGCCCTACCCCGAGCTCTTCCATTAGCTGAGGCTCCGTTGGAAGCTGATCTCCTACCTGATATTGACCTGAAAAAATTTTCGTTTGAAGCTGCTCTAGCACCTCATCCACTAGCTTTCGACGCGGTACTTTTGAAAACGATTGTTTATTATGTATATTCATCTGCTCATCTCCTGTTTATATCACTTTTATGATAAACAAATTTCGTTTTTTTAGCAAGGTTGCTAGTTCGATTCTAGGGAGACAAAAAAGACCATTCTGAGCGAATTACCATTAAAGATTGGATTCAACGGCTCGTTTTTAACTTTGCGGCTTAGCTGGGTAGAAATCAACTATACTAGGAACACTTTCATACACAGAATTAGCGTACTCCTGCAGTTTTTTTAGAAAAAGTACAATCTCCGTACTTTCCATTTTCGCATGAGTAAGATGAAAAATATTATCTTTCCCGATAATCAGCTCGTCTTCCAATACATATAGAGGTAAAGTTCGGAACACATACCAAGGATAATAGAGAGAAACAAAGGTTTCTCTAAAGTAAATTCCATTTTCACAAACAATAATTCCGTCCGTTTTCTTTAACGGGAACGTACATAAAAAAGCAACAATCTTTTTATTAGCTTGTAAATTAAAATACCGTATTATTTTCTTTTTTAAGTCTAAAGAAATATGTTCATCTACTAACAGACCATTATTCGGTTCAAATGCTTCCTCATATTTTTCAAATAGCGCACTTATACTATTTAGCTCATGATAAGTTACAGAACAAGATACGTTCTGATGCTTTAAAAGTAATTCATACGAATATTCTTTTAAGAAATCTCTTATGTTTGTCAAAAGATCTATAAATAACAGGGATGGGTAATTGCTTCCTCCACCTATTAAAAATGCTTTTACTTCATCAAAGTGAACTTCAACTTTATTTTGAATTGTAATCCGATTTACTTTACGGAATTCAGTCCATTCTATATTACCTAATCCATTACCTAAACTTCTCCATCTTAATCCTTTATCAGTAAAATAAACTCCAACCTTTCCTGATCCTAATATCGTACAGTCAAGAAAAGCAATAATTTCCTCATTCTCTCCAATTTCAAATCTTTTATTTGCTTTGGACAAAATAGAGGCAGGAATTTCTTCAATGTAAAATTTGTCTTGCTGATACCTTGAGCATAATTCAGTTAAATAATTAAATTTTATTTCCTTCATTCTAACAATCTCCGTTCATTTTAATAGATACTTTCAATATTTATTAAAACATAATTTTTACCTTTTATTCCATTAAAAAGAAGAATCTCTTTTATCTCTTCTTGATATGTAGATTATTAGAGTACCTAAGGTTTATTTATATAAAAGTCGTTCTAAAAATTGAAGACACCAATCCAAATTTAACCTGAATTGGCGTTTTTTATTAATTAAAGATTTTAATTTTGGAGTAATATTACTATCAATCAAACTCTTGATTGTTCTTTCTTTTTTCTTAAATAGATTTATTCACACTCTCTTTCTTAAAGACTCCTATTAAAAGCGTAACAAGTCCTACTAAAAAGAAAAAAGGAAATAATAGCATCATTAAGGCAACCCCTGCAAAACCTTCTTCCTGACTGATTGCATACAGAACCGAAACGACCCATGAAAAAAATGGGGCTATGATTAATATAATCGTTGTTCCCCACACTATATATTTTCTTTTAGCTGTTTTTCCTTGGCTTAGTCCGCTTGCAAACATCAGACCTACTACTAAAACAAGTAATGCCACTCCAATTGCCATTTTATCCCCACCTTTACAGCGTTTTCTTTTTTGCCTCTTGTACGGAAATGAATACGCTTGTAACAACAAGTAAGAGTAAACCTTCTCCGATAATGATTAAACCTTTTATTTGAATGTCTAGAGCATCAAGCCCTCTTATTTTCGCAAAAGCGTAAAAAAGTAGAAATAAACCGAATAACACTGTAACGAAGGAAATAACCAGCGCGGCTATTTTATTGTTAAATACAATACTTACAAAAAGGATTACCACAAATATGATACTAATGGCCATACAATTAGTAAGAATGAAAGACATACGCATCCCCTCAAATCTCTTTTCATTCCATTATTGTGACTCAAACCTAAACCCAATCCCGCCGTCTACAATAATGTTTTGACCCGTAACAAACGATGCGTCATCCGAAAGGAGCCATTTTACTGCTTTTGCGGCTTCAAGCGGATCACCAATTCTGCCTAGCGCGTTTAATTTTTGATAGGATTCATTGAGCTTTTCTTTTTCCTCTGAAGATAGAGCTAAAAACTTTTCTTCTAGCATAGACGTCCGAAATGCACCTGGACACAGAGAGTTAATTCTTATGTTTTGATGGCCATATTCCTGAGCAACTGACTTTGTTAAAGCAATCACACCGCTTTTCCCAGCCGCATATACGCCTGTCCCTGCTGAACATAAAATAGCGTCCATTGACGACGTATTCACGATGACACCGCTGTTTTGTTTGGTCATGACCTGCAGCTGATATTTCATACAAAGCCATACGCTTTTTAACGTAACGTTTATTAAATGGTCAAAGTCTTCTTCTTTGAATTCATGGGTAGCATTAGAAGCTGCCTCCGTGTTAGCCGCATTATTAAAGCCCACATCAATTTTTCCAAAAGTAGAGTATGTGTGGCTCACAAGGTTTTTGACATCTTGACTATTCGTTACATCCGTTTTAATAAAAAGAGAGTGAGGAGACCATTTTCTTAATACAGAAAGAGCTTCTTCTCCTTTTTCACTATTTCTAGAAGCAATCACAACATGCATGCCCTCTTTTGCGAGTAATTCCGCTGTTGCTAAGCCAATCCCCGACGTTCCACCCGTAATAATCCCTACTTTTTCTTCAAACATATAGTTCTCCCCTTTTGTGTTCAATAAGATCCCAAAAAATTAAATTTAGTAACATTAGCCATAGAAGTTATTCAGCTTTGGGTAGATTAATACCTGCTTCGAAACACTAAAAAGAGAGTGAGACACAACTAAAGCAATTCAATCTAAAGGCGAGCAAATCGGATACATGAGCTAGTTTGGGTCACTCGCTACACCGCTGTTGATTTCCGTGCAAGGCTTCGCTTTCCGCGGGCGGCCGCTGATCCTCCTCGTCGCTTACGCTCCTGCGGGGTCTCACCTATTCCGCTTTTCCCGCAGGAGTCTTCGCCTTGCCCTCCAATCAACTGCTAGACGCACGTACCCACATAAACGAAATCTACGTTCATCCCAATAACAAAAAATCCGAACGAGTTTGATTCTCCATCAAGAATCTCCATTCCTTGTTCGGATTCACCTTCAACTACACTACTTTTGTCACAACCTCTTTTAATTAGCATTAGCCACTAACTTGATGTTGAGAAACAGATAAAGTAGATTTTCGATTCCATAAATAAAAGGCATATCCGCCTAAAAATAAAAGCAGCGCGTAATTAACAAATAAAGAATCATTTGCGTTGACAGGGCTTGTAAACTGGAGAAAATTATTTAAGCCATGAAATACAATCGTCACTCCAATCGATTGACCGTTAACGATCAGTAAAGCCAAGACCAACCCAATAACAAATGCAAATAAAATTTGAAAAATTGTATTTGCTACCGATTGACCGCTTAGCATATTCAAACTGTGCGTAAAGGCAAATAGGAACGATGATAGAAGAACCGCCACTTTATAGCTTTTTGATAACAGCAAATTCAGCATAAATCCTCTAAATACCATCTCCTCTACAAATGCTATGACTAGAGTTTGGGTAAGCAAAATAAGAACAATATCTGCAGTAGAACTTCCGTGTACACCTTTGTTCCCGATGAGGATAATAAGCAAATACAAAAGAAGCGGAGAAAGAACGAGGATTCTTGTTCTAAAGGACATGTTTTGTTGAAAGGAGAAAAAATGCTGCCACTTTTTTGTTTTTGTTAGATAAAAAGCTATTCCTATTGCTAAAGGGACAACTCCTAAAAACTGAAGATAATGTGCAGTAGGATGCGTCATGCTCACGTATGCACCGTTTACCACAAACCAAAAGATAACTAAGATTTCTAGGCCAATAACTTTCCATAAAAGCTTTGACTTGATCATCACTACACTACCTTTCTACTTTAGGCTTCATTGATAACCTATATTCGTTTTAAGGATTTTATATGTTTTCACCTTTTTATCATTCAAGCTCAAAGACCATGTGAGGCAACGCTTTTTCCTTTTAAAATAAGAAGATCGTTCCTCCTTTTTTACTGTGATTACACAAGATACAAAAATGCACAAAACCCTGCCCATGTGACGTAATCACTGAACTCCATTTTTTTATCGCCTCTCACGAGTACATTTACAGCCCAATTCAAAACACTTCCCTCAGACGTTTTATCTACATATTTTCTCGCTAAAGCGTATGCACCCACTCGAAATAAGTAATAGCTGATTAAACATAAAAAAGAGATGGTCATAAAATTTAAATTTAACTCTTTCACCTTGTACACCTCATCGTTTTTGTGTTATTACATAACATTGCTTTTTATTTCTGTTCATAAAAATCTTTTTTGACACCTTTCAAAAGCTTTAAGATTTCTTTATAAAAACAGATAATTAACATTCCAGCGATGTTTGTCACCATCATAATCATAAGATTGCCGATGATGAGACTCAGAAAATTCCCAAAAAACATGAGGCCAATTCCGATATAAAAGCCTGGGTGAAGCAGCTTATCGTCGTCTTCTTTTTCTTCTTCCTGAATGTTTATTCTGTTTTGTAACGCAGCATCATTTTTAATAAACTCATTAATAGTTGCTCCATAGATGTCGCTTAAGTTTAAAAGTTGTTGGATATCAGGGTAGCTCTGATTACCTTCCCATTTATGTATGTGCTGTACCGATACACTCAGCTGTTCAGCAACCTCTTCTTCTGACATTTTTTGTTCTTCTCTTAATTTTTTTAATTGATTTCCTAGCCTCAACTCATTCACCTCTATAACTGTGGCAGCTTGTAAACAAAATTTGTTTGCACTACGTTTTCTCGTTTTCTACAATTCTAACATATTGTGGTAAAAAAGAAAGAAACAGTAATGAGACGTATAAACCATAAAACGATACCCCTAAAAAATAGTGAGAATTCTCATGTGTAAAAAATGAAAGAATGCACTTTTATCTTCATCCTTTTATTGTTTATACTAAATAGTGGATTGTAAGAACGTAGAACTGAAAAAGGAGGCAAACTGACGATGGAAATGCTGCTTATTTATCTATTTGTTATCGCTCTTATTGGATTCATTATTTGGAGAAAAATGAAAAAGAAAAATAAGCCCATTAAAAAGAATGGACTTGGTATATTAGCACCTATTTTCTTTATAGTCATTGCATTTTCTCTTAGTCTAAGTCAGATGATGCACATACCGGGCCAATCATTTCACTTACCACCCTACTGGGAAATGATGATTGCTGGTGTATTAGGTATTATATTTGGACTCATTATGCTTAGCCAAACAGACTATGAAGTAAGAGAAGATGGCTTTATTTATTCAAAGCCAAACAAGAATTTTAAATATGTAATTATCGCCATTATCTTTATAAGAATGGCTTTGAGCCAGTACTTCAAAGGCTTAGATTCCATAGACTTCGCGGTCTTGACGATGACACTAGCTTTTATATATATTGTCATTTGGAGAGTTGGCAGCTATTTAAAATTCCGTAAATTAAATGGTGATAATTACAGTGTAAATGCTGGGTAATCATCAATATAACTAATCCTTCTTCCTGTTTGGAAAGAAGGATTTTTTGTCATAGTGAGTAAAAGTCTCGCGTGTTGTGTAAGACAACCTATATATTGTATAATGCAATATGTGTTTTTTATAACAGAAGTCTATCTATAAAAACAGATTATAGGAAAACTGTACCTAATCACCAGCTGTTTGATTTACAGGTATATAATGAAAGGAATCGTCACATGACATTTATCAATTCTGTAACAGGCCAAGTCGATGCGTCAGAACTAGGGCTAACACTAATCCATGAGCATATGCGCGTTCGTTCTGAATCTGTTCACGCACAGTTTCCTCAGTTATATGATGAGAAACAAGAAATCGCTAAAGCAGTCGAACAAGTAAATCGTGCAAAGAAGCTTGGAGTTAAAACAATCTGTGATCCTACGGTGATGGAACAAGGACGCGATATTCGTTTTATTGAGCGAATTGCCCGTGAAACAGACACTCAAATCATCGCAGCCACAGGAATTTATACGTATAACTACATTCCTACCCACTTTCAAACTCGTAGCATTGACTATATGGCAGACCTGTTTGTTCGAGATATCGAAGTCGGCATTCAAAACACGTCGATTAAAGCAGGCTTTCTAAAATGCGCTACGGATGCACCTGGCGTAACGGCTGATGTAGAAAAAGTAATGCGCGCTGTCGCACGAGCTCATAAAAAAACGGGCGTGCCGATTATGACCCATTCACATCCGGCAAGCGGCACAGGCTTAAAACAGCTTGATATCTTACTTGAAGAAGGTGCTAATCCAAATCAAATTCTGATTGGACATACAGGAGATACAGATAACCTTGAGTATATTTCAAACATATTAAAGCAAGGTGCTTTTATCGGTATGGACCGCTACGGCTTGACTAGAGAATGTTCAACTGAAAACAGAAATAATACGGTCATCCAGTTAGCTAAACAAGGCTATTCAAACCGCATGTTTCTCTCACAAGACTACTGCTGTACAATGGACTGGTTTCCAGAAGGCGTGATTGAAGAACGTTTTCCAAAATGGTCGATGAGCTTTGTATTAGAAGAAGTCGTGCCTGAGTTAAAAAGAAAAGGCTTAACGGAACAGCAGATTCAGCATATGCTTTTTGATAACGCCCGCTGCTGGTTTGAAGGAAAATAATTGAGATATTCTTTTTGTTACTATAAAAACCCCCACTGTGCAAGCTTACAGTGGGGGTTTTTCGCGTATTATTCTACCTTACGTTAACCTGTTTTTCTTAATAGCTTTTGTTTTTCGCGGCTCTTTTTCACCATAAAGTGTATACCACATAAGCACAACCCGACGGCTATTCCAATTGTCAAGTTTGTAAACACTGTTAACGAAAATGTCGTAAGTAAAACCAGTGAATGAAATGATTTTTCTTTTATCACCTTTGCAAACTGTTCTTTTTTACTGATATTCCATGCTACGACCATTAAAACTGGCGCAAGACTGGCAAGCGCAACGTATGAAGCATACGGCGCTAGCACTAACAGCACGATTAACACAAAGATAGCATGCGTCATTCCTGCAATTGGAGATGAAGCGCCGTTTTTAATATTGGTAACAGTTCTTGCAATCTCTCCTGCTGCGGGAATACCTGAAAACAGCGGTGTTACCATATTTACAATTCCTTGACCGATCAGTTCTTTTTTGCTGCTGTGCTTTGATTTTGTCATTTCATCCGCAACGCGAGCTGTCAGCAAAGACTGTAACCCTACAAGTATAGCAATCACAAACGCAGAAGGTAAAAGAGTGACCACCCTCTCCACTGTTATATCCGGAAACGCTGGCGCCGGGAAATGACGAGGTATCTCTCCATAAATGGAACCAATGGTTTCAAACTCATTGGAAAAGAAAAAAGATGCCAAGCCCGTTGATACAATAATTCCGAGTAAATAAGACATCCCAAGCGACTTGGGTGAAAAGTAAAGAACAATTAAAATCGTAGCTAAGCACAATCCTGCTGTAGCGATACTATAGATGTTGATGAAGTGTAAATTACCAAAAATCTCTTTTATATTCAAATGAAAAAACTGAAATTTGTCAATCGCGTGCAGCCCAAGGAAGTTTGGTATCTGCCCGCTAAAGATAATCAGCGCAATTCCTGACTGAAATCCTACAATAATAGAAGACGGAAAATACTTGATTAAAGCTCCTACTTTACATAGCGCAAAGATAATAAGGAGAATCCCTGACATAAAGCCGGCAATTAATAAGTTTTCATAACCATATTGCAATACAATTCCTAATAAAACAGGAACAAACGCACCCGTAGGTCCAGCGATTTGAAACCTACATCCACCTAAAATAGCAATTAGCAATCCTGCTACAATCGTTGTATACAGTCCTGTAACAGGCGATATTCCAGAAGCTATCGCAAATCCTAATCCCAAAGGTATGGCTATAATACCAACAACAATACCCGATAGTATATCTTTCTTCAAATGCTGCAAGGAGTAATTTCGAAAAACCTCTAGATTCATAAGTGTACATCAGCCTCCATTTTAAGTAGTGAGGTTACCCATTCGTATTTTGGTCATACAACCTTATTTCACTTCCATTCGTTCAAAATAAGGTGGGCTACTCGATTACTTCTATCTTAAAGGAGACAACTTACAAAAAAATAAAGAAGAAATTAGAAGTTTCTTAGACAGTTATTAAAATTTTCTTAAAAATCCTTACTTTTTATTCTTTTAGTTATTTTTTAGTCAAAATTATGTAAAACACGTATATTTATCTTTACGCTTGCCTCTATATAAAGCTTTAAGACCGATAAATTGAACAAGTAGTGAAGTTTTTGTCCACATAGACCTTAGGTAGAGGCTTGAAACAGCGGCTTCTAGTCGTACAATTTTTGATACCTATCGCTATTTTTTTACTCAACTACGCTATAAATGTAGAGATAAAAACAACTAGACCCTATAGTAGCTATAGGGTCTATGATTATATTTATTAACAGCTCAGATTATAGTTAAATGTTCCTTTTCCAACATTTTGATCTAATCCATTGATAGTTAGCTTGCGCTGCTCTTTTTCCGGAAGGTGAAACGTAATCTGGTTATAAGGTAATTCATACGAACCTTCCTTATTAATGTTTATTTGAATCTCATTTTCTGTAGTTTCCATATCAACATGAATGTACGCAAATGTGTGCAAATATTCGTTTGTTAACCCATCATCTTCATATAAGCTATAAGAAGACTTCCCTTTTCCTCTACAAGGGAATAATAAAAATCCTCTTTCATCCATATTCTTCGTTGAAAAAGTTACTTCTGCTTCATTAATCGGGATGATTGCTCCCGCCTTAGCTAGTAACGGCGTATAGTGTAAAGGTGCTGGAATTTCAACCTTTTTTCCCCCTTCATACCATGTTCCAAGATGAAAATCGTACCATCCTCCAGGATTATTTGGCAAATACACTTCTCGTTCTTTCTTTCCTTTTTCAACAACGGAAGCAACCAGCAGAGCCTCGCCTAGCATAAAATCGTCATTTTCTTCAAAGGTAGTTTCATCATGTTCAAAATCATAAAAAGTAGGCCTTATAATAGGATGATAGCTATTAGAGGTTGCTCGCAACTCACTATAAATATATGGAATTATTTTTGTTCTAAATTTGATTAATTCCCTAATTGAGTCTAGAACTTCAGGATACATCCAAGGTTCATTAACTGTCTCGTCATCGTTCCAAGAGTGGATAGTGAATCTTGGATGAACAATTCCATTTTGTATCCATCTCACGAATAATTCTGGTTCAGGAGCAGGGCCAGAAAATCCACCTACGTCATGTCCAAAATTATAAATACCGGATAAACTTAGCCCTATCCCCATCTTGATATTAAATTTTAACGTTTTCCAACTGGTGCGATTATCGCCTGTCCATGTTTGCACATAACGATGCATTCCTACAGAACCGGATCGTGATATTAAATAAGGACGCAACTGAGGGTTATGTTCCAACTGTGCTTCATAGGAAGCCTTCATCATAAGCAGTGGATGAAGTGCACGAATCAGTTCAAACTCTTTATTGTTCCCAAAGCCGTGACAGATGGCTTCCTTACTCCAGATTTCAAATTCATTATTATCATTCCAAGTGGAATCAATTCCATAATCCAATAGCTTTTCTTTTACTTGCCCTTTCCACCAGTCGTAGGTTTCTTTATTGGTAAAATCTAAATAAGCACCTCTTTCATCCCAAAATTGTGCCATTTCAGGTTCTTCGTTACGACTATTTGTTATAAACATCTTTTTTTCTTTTAACTCATTAAATAAGGGATGATCTTTTAATAAACAGGGCTTAATATTTGCACATAAACGTAAACCCTTATCATGAAAGTCGGTTACCATCTTTTTTGGCGAAGGAATTTTTGATTGATTCCAATTAAATACATAACGCTTATCTTCAATTGACGTATAGCCCGACGACAATTGGAATGAATCACATAAGATATCATGTTTTTCACACAGCTTTAAGAATTCGTTTAGCTGCATTTGTGCATCTGGAGCATCGGTATAACTCATTGTCGATCCAGAATACCCCAAGCTCCACTTCGGTGGAAAGATTGTTTGTCCAGTTAACCATGAAAATTTCCGGGTGACATCTTTAACTTTTGGACCTCCAATAATATAGTAATCTAAATCACCTTGTTTAGCTTGGTAGTATCTGTATAGCTCATGATAGTTATCGAGTTCCGTACCTAGTTCGAAAATTGAACTGGACAAATTATCATAGAAGACCCCAAATGAGAATCCTGTTTCTCTATGCCTTGTGATGTAAAAAGGAATATGTTTATAAAGAGGATCGCTATATTCTGCATCGTACCCCATTGCATCAATTGCTTGCATTCGATAGCGCTTTCCATGTTTATCAACTGATCCTGTCTTTTCTCCTAGTCCAAAATATTGTTCATCTAAATCACGCTTTAAATAATGAACAATCCCCTCACCAAGTGAACCATCAAAATTATACGCCTGAGTTTTTCGGTCATTCGCAAAATTCACCCACCCAGAATCCTCACGATAAAACCAGCTAATCTTAAATCCATTTAAATCAACATTAAGCTTTAACGCTGAGGTTTCTACGGTGCATTCACCGTTATTATTACTAAACTCATAGCTTGGTAGTGAAAAGCCGCTTGTATCCAAACGTTTGCGCCCCTCCAATGGAACATCTGACTGCCCGGGTGCGACACTCCAAGTTTTATCTAGTTGTAATTCCTCACCGTCTGTAAACAAAATCCTGATAATATCTGTTTCAAGTATCATAATTTTCGCATATATGTTATTCTCTGTTAGTTCAAATTGAAGAATGTTATCAGTTTCATTTATGAAAGTAAATTGATAATTTTCCTTAATACTCATGTGGTATCTCCTTTACTATGCATGTATTATAAAATGGTATGTCAAGCTGCTTCCTAATAAAAGTTTAGAAATATTGTCTTTAGTAGCTCCTATTCAAAATACTTTTTATCAAATTTTTTTAGTTAAAGCTGCTTCTCTCTTTCAAGTCGGCAACAATTTTACTGTATAAATTATCTGTAAGGTTATAAAAGAAAAATAAAATGATTAACCCAATAATATTAAGAGCCGCCGGAGCAAGAAATAATAGCCCCTTAAGACCTAACAATGTATCTGAAGACTGCTGAATATTTGGAACGTACCCAATTAAACTCAGTGCAACTCCTGGAATAAAACCTGCCAAAGCCTGCGCAAGCTTTCGAAAGAAACTGTATGTTGAGTAAACAATGCCTTCTGTACGTTCTCCCGAATTCCACTCATGATAGTCGATGGAATCAGCAATCATTACCCACGGTAGACCAAGCGCAAATGCTAATGCAAAGTTTCCTAATGAAAAAACAGTTAAAAACGTTACTGTACTCGTTGGTAATACAAAATTTAAAACATCACAGGCAATGCAAACTAAAAGCCCAAGCATAAATGTATTTTTCTTCCCTATTCTTTTTACCATTGCCGGGATGAACATTGAACCAACTACAGCAAGCCCTATACTTAAAAAGGAAAGTATTGACATTAATTCTGGGCTTTTTAAATTATACTCCAAATAGTACAACTGAACAGCGTTGCGAATATTGGAAGAAGCAATCATGAATAACGCTGCTAAACACAATACAATAAGAGGGCGGTTTGAAAACAATGCTTTGAATAGTTTAGATAAAGGCACCTTTTCTTTTCTTGGGGCTCTAATAACGTTTTCTTTAGTATTACGATAGCAAATTAAATGAAACAAAATTCCGAATATTGACATTACAGATATAGCCACGATGTACCCCACTTCTTTATTAGCAAACTGTAGCACAATAGGAATTACCACTACTCCTGAAATAAGAAGAGCTGTCTGACTACCAATTGCTCTAAATGAACCCAAAGATGCACGATCAATTGGATCTTGTGTCATCGCTGCAGACAAAGAACCATATGGGATATTAACAAATGAATAGGCTAGCCCAAATCCCATATAGGTGGCAAATGCCCAAACAATCTTTCCGGTGTCTGAAAAGTTTGGAGCCAAAAACGAGATGACCGTCATTAATGCTAGAGGAACTGTTCCCCATAAAATGAAAGGTCGGAACTTTCCTCTTTTTGAGATATTTGTTCTTGAATCTACAAATGCACCAACACTTGTATCCGCAAACGCGTCAAATATTTTAGAAATTAAAAATACTAGCCCTCCCCAGTAAGCAGAGATTCCCAAAACATCTGTATAAAATTTTAGAAGGTATAACTGTCCCATATCAAACATAAGTCCGTTACCAATATCACCAAAACCATAAGACATCTTTTCTTTGAAAGTTAGCTTTTTAGAAACCGTAACTACTGGCCTTTTACTTGGAACCACTGGTAATGCCATATAACTATCCCCTCTTTCTCCCATTTACAATCCCCTTTTGTAAACCCTTTCATTAAGAAGTAGACATAGATGTTTCAATAGTTAAAATCTATCACACTCCTTTCAGATGTCTTTTTTTAAGTTAGTAGCCCACAAACTTAAAGCATCAATTTTCTCTTTTCTTCAACTCTTGCCATACTTGTTCATATACTTTTTTTAAAGGAACGCTGTAAGTCTCAGCAATGAACTTACAATCTTCAAATTCTGGTGCCCTTTGTACAACTTCACCTTTCATAAGTCCGGTTTTTACTGTAACGCTTCCCCATTCGGTTTCTACTTTATGGAATTCTCGTTCCAGCCGATGAACCGACAATGGATAATAGCGAATTCCCAAAGTTGTTGTTTCCTGAAATAAAATCTCCTTTATTTTATCTACATACGCTTCTGCACAAAGCAGCTGAAGCAAAACCCCCGGCCTATTTTTTTTCATATAAATAGGCGTGTAAAAGACGTCGTTGGCTCCGGACTCTAAAAGCAAGTCCATAATATATCCCAGTAATTCGCCAGAAATATCGTCAAGATTCACTTCCATTTTTATCATTTTACGATCGATGTGCTCCAAGTTAGGAGGAATGTGTGAAGACAAAATAGTCTCTCCTTTCTTTTAGTTCTTGTTTACTTTGAGATATGATACTTCAGACTTTCAATTTTCCTCACCAATCATTACTCGGAGCACATTAGGATGTTTTTCAAAATCTTTTGTTCCTGCTCCATACCCTACTGATTGTACTGTCATGGAAGGGACTGTACAGAATTCTTCTGAAAGCACTGATATAATAGCTGCACCTGTAGGCGTGGTTAACTCGCTTTTTATATTGCTTTGCTGAAGAGGAACACCTTTTAATATTTCTAAAGTAGCAGGTGCAGGGATTGGATAAATCCCATGATCAATATGTACTTTACCAGCACCTACACAAACAGGTGATGATTTTATTTTTTGAATTTCTAGTTTGTTTATTAAAATAGAAGCTCCTACAATATCTATAATTGAGTCTACAGCTCCGACTTCGTGAAAGTGTACTTTTTCTAACGAAATACCGTGAATAAGACCTTCAGCTTCCCCAATTTTTCTAAAAATGTTTAACGAAGTTTCCTTCACTTTTTGAGATAATTGACTTCCGTCGATTAGCTTTACAATATCTTGGTAAGCACGATGACTATGGTGATGGCTGTGTTCGTGATGATCGCTATGCTCATGCTTGTGATGATGGTCGCTATGCTCATGTTCGTGATTGTGGTCGACATCTTCATGTTTATGATTATGTTGATGTCCATCATCATACTTGTGATCAGCTATTTCCGATAGTTCTACATCAAACTTCGTACTAGAGATTCCATTTTTCACAACTTTTCTCCAGCTCAATTTATACTCTTCAGAAATATTTAGTTTTTGAAGCTCCTCTTCTAAAAGAGTTGGATCTCCTCCAGCATCAATAAGTGCACCAATGAACATATCACCACTAATGCCTGAAAAGCAGTCAAGATAAAGCGTTCTCATCATGTTTAGCTCCTTTTTGAATTAATCGGTGAATCAAAGCAGCGTTGTAAGCAGCGCCGAACCCATTATCAATATTAACTACGCTAATTCCGGAAGAACATGAATTTAGCATAGTTAATAAAGCTGATAATCCGTTAAAATTTGCTCCATAACCAATGCTAGTAGGTACAGCAATGACCGGATGGGAAACCAATCCACCAACAACGCTTGGAAGAGCTCCTTCCATACCAGCTACTACCACTGTCACAGTAGCATTTTGAATCTCTTCAATATTATTTAAGAGTCGATGAATACCAGCTACTCCTACATCATAAATACGGCGAACTTTACACCCGAGTATTTCTGCAGTTACTGCAGCTTCTTCTGCCACAGGCAAGTCAGAGGTTCCTGCACAAACAATGGCAATATATCCTTCAAAAAAAGAATCCTGATCCGAGTCCTTCCAAAAGAGAATTTTTGCTACTTCGTTATATGCAAAACTTGGACATGCTTCAAGCACTTGATTTGCTTTTTCTTTTGATATTCGCGTCACAAGCACCGACTTATCTTTCAGTTGAAGCGCTTTAACAATAGAAATGATTTGTTCCGCTGTTTTCCCTTCACCAAATACCACTTCTGAAAAACCTTGACGTTTTTTTCGATGATAATCTACCTTAGCAAACCCTAGATCCTCATATGTAGCTAACTCTTTTTCAGCATCTGCCACAGTTAGTTTTCCTTGCTGAACTTGTTTCAAAATTTCTTTTATCATTGTTCGTCACACACCTTAGATTGTTTATTCAATGAAGTTAGTTCCTCTACTCCACTTTTGATAAAACTTGATTCATACTACCACTTTGATAACCAGTTAAATCTAATGTAATATATTTATAGCCTAGCTCCTTCAATTTCATAGTAATGATGCTGTTCCTTTCCATAATAAAGGTCATATCCCGAGGTTCCACTTCAATTCTAGCAATCTCTTTATGGGTTCGAACTCTCACTTGACTAACACCTAGTTCTTTTAAGTAGGCTTCTGCTTTTTCTACTTTGGTTAATTTTTCTTTCGTAATATACTCCCCGTAAGCAATTCTAGAAGATAAGCAAGCAAATGAAGGCTTATTCCAAGTTTGTAACCCCAATTGCTGAGATAACTCTCTAATTTCTTTTTTAAACAAATTAGCCTCTAGTAAAGGCCCTCGTATTCCTTTTTCCTTTGCAGCCTTCATGCCAGGTCGGTGTTCATTCATATCATCTGCTATAGCACCATATACAATCGTTTTAAATTGATATTCTTCAATAATTGGCTTCAGATGATCAAATAAGCTACTTTTACAAAAATAACATCTATTTTTATTGTTTTCCGAATATCCTGGAATAGCTAATTCTGATGTCTCAATGATCTGATGCCTTACCCCAATTTGCCTTGCTAGCACCTTGGCTTCTTCTAGTTCACTTGATGGATAGGTCTCCGAATCTGCAGTTACTGCAATCACATTTTCATTTCCTAATGTTTCAACAGCCACTTTTAATAAGAAAGTGCTATCTACTCCTCCGGAGAAAGCTACAACAACTGATTCCATATCTCGAAGAATAGAAGTTAAAATCTCGTATTTTTTGCCCAACATGTTCTTATCCTCCCGTCTTTGACAATGCTTTTAAATTGTCATGCTTCCAAATCCACCATCCACCCGTATTAGGGTTCCTGTTACAAAACTAGAAGCTTCTTCAGAAGAAAGCCAAACAGCTGCTCCTTGTAATTCTTCTGGCTTACCAAATCGCTTCATAGGTGTATGTCCCATAATTGACTCTATCCTCTCTGAACTTAGTAATTTTTTATTTTGTTCTGCTGGAAAAAAACCAGGAATAATTGCGTTGACCCGAATACCGTTCGGAGCTAATTCTCTAGCTAAAAATTGCGTTACGCTATTAAGACCGGCTTTTGACACAGAATACGTAAATACTTTAGATAACGGAGTAGTGGAAGAAACAGAAGAAATGTTAATAATACTGCCTTTTCTTTTTTGTTCAATCATTTTTTTAGCAAAAATTTGACACGTAAGTACAATCCCTCTTAGATTGACATCCATAATGTCATCCCATTCGTCCATATCTAACTCAAAAAAAGGAGTTCCACTATTTTTACCAGGAGCGTTAAGAAGAATATCCCACCCTCCTGACCATTTCTCGATAGCACTAGCTACTTCAATTAAAGATCCACGATCACTGACATCAGCTTGAAAAGCTTTTGCTTTTCCTCCATTACGTTCTATTTCCTTTACTACATCTTCTGCTTTTTCTAGATTACGTCCTACAATAGCAACTGTTGCTCCATGATTAGCTAGTCCTATCGCTATAGATGAACCTAAAACACTATTTCCACCAATTACGACTGCAGTTTTTTTAGTTAAATCAAATAATTGTTTCATTTCTGTCCTCCACTCTCAAAAAATTTCCTTCTTTATTAAATGATATAGAATACAGCTCTGAACTTTGTTGCATATGAGGGTGAGAATGGATATGATTTAGCAATGCCTCAGAAACCTCAATTTCACTTAGCTCTAACGTATTTTTAATTCGCACCATCTTTACTTTAGTAAAGTCTAATATATTACTCGTTTTAATAGCTGCCTGAATGGCTTGGCGATCATTAGGTAACGTAGTAGGTATTTTTGTAGGCGCCACAACTGTTGAAGTTAAGCCATTGGCGTACATAAATTCTAGGTTTGCTTTATCTACTAATCTTTGAGTTGTAAAGTCTGCAGTTCCGACTCCATTTGCATTTCCTTCTGTTTGAGGAGTCAAGTCCAAAACAACCATCTTATTAACAGCCGGTCCGCCGTGAGCATATGGAGTTGGGTAGCGTCCTGTGACATTAGGATCCATTCCATCCCCACTAATATTTTTACCAATTTCATCAATAACCAGCACGTCTAGCTCATCAAAGTACAGTTTCGGTAAAAGCTGTTTAGCTATAATTTGTAGATTCGTCTCTTTATCCTCAATTTGTTCAGACGGCAATACTTCTATTACAGCTACTTTATCAAATGAGTTTTCAATACTAGCAATGCCAAATAGAACAGGAAGTTCTTGCATAATAACTTTAGCCATTGCAGGAACGTTTTCAGCCATATATTTAAATCCTAGCTGATGGCAAGCTTCGGCCCCTTTTTGTTTTCCTAAACCAATGCTAATCATTTTCATGAGACCACTTTCCACCGGACCGCGAAAAGCTGTATGTGGTTTTATTCGATTTACAACGATAATTCCATCAGCTTTTGAAGCATGCTTATCTACAAAAACAGGTAATCCATTGGACAATCGTCCAATTTCCATTACCTCCATTGAAGAACGAATCTCACATTGTACACTCTCTTCGGTTATTCCAAGATGGCGTAAAACTTCTTGCTGGCCTGCAGCAGTTGCTCCGCCATGACTACCCATGCTTGGAACAATAAAAGGATTAGCTCCAAGTCCTTTTAAGAATTGTACTGTGGTAGCTGTCATTTCGACTATTTGATCAAGCCCTCTACTACCTACTGCAATGGCAATTTCCATTCCAGGTGTTATTCTTCTTTTTATGTTTTCTTGATTTAATTTTTCCGTTAATACATGTTGAACGTCATGAATTCTTGTATCATCAAATGCCACTTGTACCTTAGCCATTTTAGGAATAGGAATATCTTTTAATAAATCTTGCAAAATACCCATCTTTTTCTCTCCTTTCTTTTAATCTGTAACATTAGAATTATCCGTAATAAGAAAAAGAACTTTATTCATGTTAACGTTGTAAAAAGTATCTCTCTGCATTGTAATAAGAAATATTTTCAATCAGCGCTTGCAGAACTGTAGAATCATTGGGAACCTTTCCTTGCTCTACCCATTCGCCAATTAAGTTGCATAGTATTCTACGAAAATAATCATGTCTTTCATAGGAGAGAAAGCTGCGAGAGTCTGTCAACATACCGATAAAATGACTGAGTAACCCAACGTTAGCAAAATCTTTCATTTGTCTCTCCATTCCATCAATATGGTCGTTAAACCACCAAGCTGTGCCAAACTGAATTTTTCCAGGAATACCCTCTTCATAAAAGTTTCCCATCATCGAGGCAAGTACAGAATTGTCTTTAGGATTTAAATTAAATAATATGACTCTCGGCAGCGCATTTTCTTGATCAAGCGTATTAAGAAGTTTTGATAAGCCTTGTGCAATATCTGCTTCTCCAATCGAATCAAACCCTGCATCCGTCCCTAAAAGGTTTTTCATTTTTGTGTTGTTGTTTCGCATGGCTCCAATATGTAGTTGCATTACCCACTGTTTGCGAGCATACATTTTTCCTAATTCTTTTAAAAGAAACGATCGGTACTTAATCAACTCATCTTGTGAAAGAAGTTCGTCATTCATACGTCTCGTAAAAATTCTTTCAGCTTCTGCTAGAGTTACCTCTTGGTATTTCATGTAAGGAATATCATGATCTGCTGCCCTTCCTCCATTATCATGAAAATAATCAACTCGCTGTTTAAGCGCTTTTATTAAAGATGCCAAAGATGTTACTTGTTTTTGAGCTACGTCTTCAAGGTTCTTGATCCACTCCTGGAAAGTTGGACGTTCAATAAACATTGCTCCATCAGGACGAAAGGTTGGAACAACTTTTGTTTCAAACGTAGAATTTTGCTTTAGCAATTGATGATATTTAAGAGTAGAGGTCGGATCATCCGTAGTCCCTATAAATCTTACATTAGATTTCTTAATTAGCGATTGAGGTGTAAACTCGGCACTTTGCAGTTTTTCGTTGCATTCGTTCCAAATTTCAAGTGCCGTATCTTGGCTAAGCCTTTCATTAATACCAAAAAAGTTCTTTAATTCCATGTGAGTCCAGTGATACAGCGGATTTCCAATTAAAGTGGGAACCGTCTCTGCCCAAGCAAAAAATTTTTCCCAGTCACTAGCTTCTCCCGTAATGAAATGCTCAGCTATACCATTCATTCTCATTGTTCGCCACTTGTAATGATCCCCTGCTAACCACAGCTGAGTAAGATTTTTATATTGTTTATTTTCTAAAATCTCTTTTGGGTCTAAATGGCAGTGAAAATCAAAAATTGGCATTTCTTTAGCAATGTATTTATATAACTCAACAGCTGTAGGTGTGTATAGTAAGAAATCGTCTGCTAAAAACTCTTTCATGTTATTTTCCTCCTAAGGAAACAAAATTGACTTTATGGCTAAAAGGATATGTAAACACTTTCATTTTCTGTTATAATTAATTTGTTCGTTCACTAAACTAATTAATTATAGAAATAATTTAGCATGTATACAAAATTCAGTCAATTAAATATTTTAAATTTTACAATTAATATTTTTCCACACGAAGATGCTATAATAAAAAAACAATGTCAACGAAAATTTGGAGGATATATTTATGCCTAACGGTGATGCAGCTTATATCAAAAAATTAAATCGATCTTTAATTATTAGCAAAATTGTAGAGGCAGGAATGATTTCACGAGCTGAATTGTCTAAGGTTACAGCATTAACAAAAGCTACTATTTCAGCACAAGTTGCAAATCTACTTGAAGAAGATATTATTATTGAGACACAGCAAGACTATTCAAACGTTGGAAGAAAGCCTATAATGTTATCTTTGAACGAAACGGCAGGATATGCACTAGGAATTGATCTAGATTATGGTCAAATCTCATTTACTCTTTCTAATCTTCTTGGACATCCAGTTTCTTCAGATAAAGTCAAAATACACGATACAAATTACTCAAATATATTTAATATATTAGTAAAAAAAATTAATGACTATAAAGATAAATGTCTTATGTCTAGATACGGCCTGATTGGTATAGCTATTTCGATACATGGTCTCGTTACCACTGATGAAATTATTCACTACATCCCTAGGTTGCAGTGGCATAATATTGCTTTAAAAGAGGACTTAGAAGCAGCAGTAAAGGTGAATGTTTCTCTTGAAAACAATGCAAATTTGCTAGCTTTTGCTGAACGAGCTTATACACATCATAAATCTGATAACTTAGTATGTATAACGCTTCGTTCAGGTATAGGTCTTGGAATCTTAATAAACAACAAATTATCTAAAGGGCATGATGGCTATGCAGGAGAAATTGGTCATATGATTGTTCAACCAAATGGAGAGCTTTGTGCCTGTGGAAACAAAGGATGCTGGGAGAAATACGCATCTGAGTCAAGCTTTTTAAAGAACCTTTCCCAAAGGAAACAAGCACCTAATATGTCTTTTAAGCAAATCGAAGAAGAGCTTAGTAGAAAAGATATTGAAACTCATCAAGAAATGGAGAATTTTATTCATTACCTTTCAATTGGTTTGAATAATGTCATTAATATCTACAATCCTGAAGTTTTAATTATCGATAGTGAATTACTTTCTCGATATCCAGATTCTATACAAAAAATTAAGAGTAACCTTTCTTCCTCTATAAGTCACTACCGTGAATTATTACTCTCCTCAACTGGAAAAAAGGCATATGAATTGGGTGCATGCGCATTAGTAATTAAGCATTTCCTTGAAATTACAATGCCAAACTTGGTATATTCCGAGCTAACAGAAAGCTCCCTTTTAAAATAAGTACTTAAAATAAGTACCATCTACATTTCAGCTTATATAGTAAGAGTAATTAAAGATAAATGTTTTTACCTTCGAAAAAAGAAATAAAAGATTAATTAAGACTTTCAACCTTTCTAAGAAAGAAAGTAAAATGATCGTAGTATGAGCTTAAACTAAAACCGGAGCTACCTTACCTAGACAGCGATTAAGAATTGCCTCCTACTTGCTAGGAGGCAATTCTTTTATTTCTATATCTTAATCACCATAATAATACTTTAAAAAGTTTAAAATGGATAACAGGATAATCAAAATAACCAAAACTCCCCCTATTAATATCCTTCGTCCTTCTTTTGGAGATGTCTTTTGTTTTTTATGGGCATACAAAACCAGTTTTCGAAAGGAAATGTGAAGTAAAATAACGAAGGCAAACAAACCAATCTTCACAAGAATAAACAAATTATCACATCCATTTCAACAAACTAAAGATCTAAGAGACATTCGGCAAACAACTCAGCTATGAAACTTTTTATTTTCTTTGTTCTTTTGATACTCTACAAAAAAGGATACTGGAACTGCTCCAATACCTATACCAATCGAAATAAACAGCGACTGGTTCAGCTGAAGACTCGGATTTGCCGCTGCCTTACTATAAATGATAAAACACACAAAGCTTAAAAAGCCTATAGCTAAAGGAATAAGCGCGTGCTTGTACCATTTCATTGTATTAGCCTCCCCTCTTTTTCACCCCGCCTAGCTTGATAGTCGCAGCATACGATTTATTTGTCAGCAATTAAGAGATGCACCGATTAATAGCACAATCCTGTTTAGGTAAAATGACTTCCCGCTATAGCGCTGGCTAAAAGAACGATTACGGCTAGCCCTCTTATCATATAGGTTTGGCTTTCACTCAAAGGTTTCCCCTTTCTTTCACTCATAACAGGGTAAAAATAAAAAAGGTAAAAAGATAAAAGAAAACCCATACCCGCTGTCACAGCTATGATCATTTCCAAATTATCACATCTCCTTTTTCTTCCTTTTCCTTCTTTTCTTCTTGTTAAACAAGTTTAGCCAAATAGTCAGCGGCGCCTCCCTAGAACATACGAGTCCTCTTGAAATCATACAAAAATAAAAAAGGCAGGATTTCTCCTGCCTTTTTGCATATGTAATTCCTCTTCACTATGTCAACTCAGCGCTTTTAGCGAGCATAAAAGCAGAGATACTAAACAAAACAATCAATAAAGAAGCGGCATGTAACAGTAAAAAAAGAAATTTTTGGCCGCCTTTAATGAAGCACGAATAAATCATTCCTAGGATTGTTACTAAGATTAAAAGTGCTGCTGCTATTTTAATTACTATAGCAAAGAAAGCTCCTGCAAATACAATTGACGGAATAAAACACGCTACAATAATTATGTACAAAATCAGTGTAGCAATAAAAGCGTTTTTTGATACGTTTGAAGCACGTTTAAACAAATTCCCCATATAATCTCCTTTCCCATTTTAAAACTGCATCTTTTACTATAATACATGTGTCTAGAGGACACAATTAACTTTTGTGAAAACCTTAATAAGTTAAGCTTGATCACCAATAATATCAGCTATATTTTTGAGATCTTGTTTGCTTAGTTTATCAAATGTTCTAGCTGTTTTTTTGTTTGAATTATTTGATGATAAATAACCTTAAAGAACGCTTTGTAGTATTTACTTCAAAATCAATTCATACTAAAATTCTCTCTTCCGGTAGATAAACAGCGCAATAAAGTAAGAAGCAATATACATTACCATCCCCAAAAGAGTATATAAGATAGGAACATGCAAAGAAGAAGCGATCGGTAAGCTGGATGCTGCTAATATTTCAACTATATACCCAACAACTCCTTGTAAAGCAATCGCAACGAAAAGGCCGCCCATTCCACCTCCAAGTACTATTCCGTCAGATTTCTCTGCCCCGAATACATAAAGAAGCGGATAAGCAATTGCACCGGCGAAAAGTACGATAAATGTACCAAACGAAACGATATTTACTATATTCTCTACTGCACGCTTGGAAATAAGCGAATACATTGAGAAAACACCATAAGATAGGATGGTTCCGCTGACGACAATTAAAAAGTAAAAAATATAGTGACTTTGCACCACATTTTTCCGGCTAATTGGAAGGGTAAGCACGTATTTGTCATAGCCGGTTTTGCTTTCTAGTTTGATCACTTCAAGCGCTGGCATTGCCATTAATAAAATAATTAACATCGCTATAATACGATAAAATGAAGGATCAGCAAAATAAAAGATGACTGCAGAAATAACTATGGCGAGCGCTGTGTAAGTCAAAAAGCTTCGGTGAATGAGGTAATAGTTCGTTAACAATAGACCTTTCATTTATCGTTCACTCCTTGTTAAAAGCACGCTTAGTTCTTCCATCGACATCGGTTCAGTTACAGTTCCTTCTGGCAGCTGATGCTTATCTGATACGAGTACACGGGCAGACGTATCATACGTTCTTTTTGCCACTACTACATCTTCAGGAAGTACATTCAGCTGTTCTTCCTTCATAACGGCAATTGCGTACTCCTCAAACACTTTCTCTTTTTCTTCATTTAATAAAATTTCACCGTTTTTAATCACAACAAGATGGCTCGCGATTTTTTCGACGTCGCTCATAATGTGAGATGAAAGCAGTATTCCGCTGTTCCCATCGCTGACAAAAGCTTTTAATTCATCTAATATCTGCTCTCTAGACGAAGGATCCAATCCTCCTGTCGCTTCATCTAACAGCAATAGTTTAGCACCGTGAGACAGCGCTACCGCTAGAGATAATTTCATCGACATGCCGCGTGAAAACGTATGTATTTTTTTATCTTCTGGCAATGAAAAAGAATGAATCAACCGGTGAAAATCAGCTTCTTCCCAAGATTTAAATAGTTTCTTAAAAACGTTGTTTAACTGTTTTATCGTTAAAGAAACCGGCAGATTAATCGCATCAAACACGACTCCAATGTCTTCTTTAATCGTCGCATCTTTATTTAAATTGTCTTCACCAAATATTTCGACCGTACCGCTATCTCTTGAAATCAGTCCTAGTACCGCCTTAAACGTCGTCGATTTCCCTGCTCCGTTATCACCAATAAATCCTACAATCGATCCAGGAGGTACATGAAATGAAACATCTTTTAAAACCTCATTTTGGCCAAACGATTTTGCCATGTTTCTAACTTCTAAAAGATTTGTCATTTGCTCACTTCACTTTCTCTATTAGTAGTTAGTGTAATCTAATCGCTATGATGATTCGTAATATCACCTTTTTTTTACAAAAATGAATATTCACTACCAATTATAGCTAGTAAACTACAAAAAGTCGATGACAACCTAAAGCTTTATTACTCCTTCGTTTGTTTTTTATAATCGTAATATGTATGACAACATCTGCCTGTACTATTCTTATCCTATCCACTTATCAAAAGCGCAAATAAAAAAAGGATCTCCTATAAAAGATCCTTTTTTCTTCACTATAATTGATGACCCTGCTTTTTTTCTTTTTCACTTAATACGTAGTCTGTTATAAAACCAAGAATAAGTCCAACGGCTACCGGTATTAAACCGCCTTTTGCTTCCATTTGAAAATTTTCCGGTTCATTTACATAAATCCACTGAACTGAAAGCAACGAAATATGAAAGGTATTTCCGATAAAAAATAAAAGTGCTATGGTGCCAATTGTTACGCCGAATGAAATGATGTATTTCTTCACTGTACCCCTCCTTTCATTAAAAGGCTGCTCCAAGCAAAGCAACCTTTTAATTTCTTTATTTTGCTTCAAGCACTGCCTTTTCTCGAAAAACCTTTTTTAATACAAGAGATTGAAAGATCATAAACAAACTGCCCGTCATCCAATACAAGACGAGACCTGACGGTGAAAATAGCCCAAATGAAAGCACCATGACAGGCGAAAGAATTTGAGCTACCAGTGCGTGGGATGAATTCATTCCTTCTGCTCCTGTTTGCATGACTCTTGTCTGCAAATACGTAGCTAATGCCGCAGCGATTGGAAGGATAAAATGCGGATCCGCATGTCCTAAGTCAAGCCACAAAAAAGATGATGCGCTAATTTCATCTATTCGTCTAATCGCGTAGTACACAATTGAAAAGACCGGAAGCTGGACCAGTAAAGGAAGGCAGCCCATAAGAGGATTGGCTCCATTTTCTTTAAGCAGTTCCATCATTTCACGCTGATATTGCTGCTGACTCTCAGGATCTTTATTTTTGTACTTCTCTTTTAGCTGTTGAAGCTGAGGCTGTATACGTTTATTGCTCAGCTGATTTTTATATTGAAGAATGTTTAAAGGAGCCAACAGCATACGTACGCCAACCGTCACAAGCATAATCGAAAAACCAACGCTTTGATGAAGCCACGTATTTCCTATAAACAAAATGAGCAGTGAAAAAGGATAAATAAAATAGTGATCCAAAAAGTGAGTGTGCGAACTTTGAATCACGTTTGCTGAATCACAGCCGGCAAGTAGAAAAACGGAAACAGCAATAAAGAAAAGCTTCTTTTTATGTTTTAACATTTATATTCCTCCAGTATTTTTTAAGTTAAACGAAAAAAATACTGGCGAATGCGGACCTTCATCATCTTGTTCACCTATTGCCTCTTGTCTGTGAACAGAATGTATAAATTTAAATTTATGATACACACAGTATATGAGATTCTGAGCGCGTAACAGATTTACGTTTTGTATGAGATACATGTCTTTTTGCTGCAGGCAAACATGCTTATGTAGCGTTTGAAAGGTAGCTAGTTTAATAGCCGCATGTACAAAAAAGGCCGTCATAATCGCAAATGACACATACAGAAAAGCATCCGGTATAAACAATTCCATTTATTCACATCCTTATGGATTATTGTATCATATTTTCCTTAATTTAGGTTAAATGTTTTATAACGCAGAATCTGCTATCTCAGTAAATATACTCTACAGAGTCGATTTCCTTATAGGAACGTCAAAGAATAAGTTTCTTTTTGTACATATCATCTTACCTTTAATAAAACGACGCATAGAAAATATACAGAGACACATATAATTCTAAAAATTTCTACTTTTATTAGTAAAAAGGATATTATTCCTTTTTATGGTATAATCAAAAAATATAATTCATAGGGAGTGAATTCATTGGAAACTAATACAAAACCTCAAGTAAACACCAACTCTATTGTTTCTCTAACTCTAGGTATCGTATCTATTTTCATTCCAATCATTGGGTTTATTACAGGGATTATTGGAATTATCTTCTACAAAAAAGCATCTAATCAAATAGCTGCTACGAATCAAAGCGGTAAAGGACTCGCGATTGCCGGGCTGATCTGCAGTATAGTAGGCGTGATTTCTCAGCTGTTCTTCGTATTAGGAATTATTACGTTTGTATTTGCAGGAACGACAATGGAATAAAAACGTAGTTTATATAGAATTATTCACATTTCTATGTAAAACAATAAAAGCTTGATTTTCAAACAGTTGAAAATCAAGCTCCTAAAATGTAAACGTTACTTATTTAATCATCGTTACTACACTTACGCGAAATTGCAAAGGAGAATACAAAATTAAATCTATCGTTGAATCCAGAATAAAAGAAATCATAATTGTTCTACTTACTTTACTGGTAGTCATCTCTGTGTTGATTAACTGTTCTAGCTATTTTAATAGTACAGAGATAAAAACGTTCACTTCAAAATGTTATGATAACGGCGGAAAAGCGATAGTAGAAATACATAATCCAATTACCAATGACTATTCTTTTGAATGTAAATAACTGAGTTAAAAAACAGCTGGTCACTGAACAAGCTTACCTAGAAGAGGGCTAACGATTTAGCCCTCTTCTATACGTTAAAGTATAGACGTATTCAGTCAACAATAAAGGAGTTCTTTATGAAACATGTCATATTAGGCATCTGCGTATTCGTATATGCCGTACTATTAGACTATCTAAAATATAACTATGGTCTTAACCTTATAGGAAAGGTGCTAATTCTGTCTGTTTTAACTGGTGTTACGTATAAAATTATCGAGAAAATATATGAAAACCGAGAAACTACCTCAAAGAATTAAAGAACCTATAACGACTCTAGATATAAAACAAACGCTGACAATTGGATGTCAGCGTTTGTTTTACTTGTTTTTATGAAGTGAATTATTTGCTCATAAAAGCAACAGATCTTAAAGTCTCACGATCTATACTCTATTGCTGATTACCATGTAAGGTGTTTGTAACCATTAAATCCTTACGTCTATAAATACTCAACACAATTCCAATTAAGAAAGCATTTAACAAGATCGGCATCAATCCGTAGCTAATAAACGGTAAAGACATATTTGTCATAGGAAAGAATCCGGCAATCATTCCTACGTTCCCAACTAGCTGTACAGTATAGACCATTACAACTCCTGCTAGTAAAAGCTTGCTGTACGTATCGTTTAGATTTCGGGCAATAAATATAATTCTCAGAGCAACTAAACAAAGAACCACAATAAGAATTGCTGCAAATAACCATCCGTAATAATACGTAAAACTTAAGAAGACGAAGTTAGTATGAGCCTCAGGGATAAATTGATCCGCAAATGAATGCTTGCCAAACCACCCTGCACCCACAAATAGATGATGTATTTCTAAGAGTCCAAATTTGGATGTTAAATATTCAGCATTATAGGGATTTAAAAATGAAAGAACCCTATACTTCTGATAATAGGCAACGGTCATCCATCCAATTATGCCCCAAGCAGCGACTAACGCAAAGCTAGTTCCTAGGACAATGGCTATTTTCTTTTTATTTAGCTTACTCCACCAGATCATCGTAAAGGTCATGGCTACATATATAAAGAGCATTGTAAGGCTGAATTGTAGAAAGAAATACGATGATAGAATAAACAAAAGAATAAATTTCCATATTTTAAAGCGATCGCTTTGAAAGAACCCTGCCCATGCCATAAGAAAAAAAGGAATGGCCATTAAACCTTCCATTTTTAAAGGCCCTAATTTAAAAACAGCTTGACCGTCTACGACGGTGTTAAAATGCCTTGTGAGGAACAATAAGAGTGCAGTACCTAATAAATAGAACAACCATCCTTTATTGGCCATCTTTCTATAGTCTATAAACATCATGCCAAGAGCTAAAACCCCACCTAAAACTACAAAGATAGCCTTATACATAGAAAAATGATTATGATTCATATACCCTTGGGACAGCAGTGGCAGAAACCCTAAAAGAAGAGCAGCTACAAATAAAATTAAGGTCATCCAGTCTACTTTCGGTCGATGAATACGGTTAAGGTTTTGACCAATACTGATGGGATTTCCCATTTGAGTAACGGCCTTTTCTTCTGCTTGGTCTTCGCTTATCCCTTTTTGCAGCCAATAGCTTTTCACTTCGTTTAAATGATGATGCAATTCTGCCGAAACAAATGCCCTGGCTTCTTTTGATTTAATTTGCGATCGCACTTGTTCTAAAAATGAATTTCTTTGTTCACCCATATACTCATTCACCCCTCTAGTATTTTTTTAAAACTTATGTGGTTAGATAATGGCTGCTCTTCCACTTTTTTAAGTAGCCTGCAGCCCTTTTTATTTAATTGATAAAACTTAGCTCCGTCTTCTTGCCAATTGCTCGTCAATACACCTTTTAGCTCTAGTCGATGCAGGATGACATATAAAGACCCTTCGTTTTCTTTGAAATTTAAAATTCCTCGGCTTTGCAGTAAGCTGACTAACTCATAGCCCGTTTTCTCCTGCACAAGCAGCTGCATCATAGCAATCAGAATTTCTTCGTCGCTATGAGTCTCTTGCTTTATTTTTTCTCGAATGCTTTTCTTATGACTTTCCGTAAATTTTAGCTGAGCAAACACTTCACGATTCATTGTTTTTCTAAGATTTTTAAGACGTTTATCCATGACTCATTCCTCCAGCATTTCTTTTAAAAGTGATTTTGCACGCCTCAGTCTTGTTTTTACTGTATTCATTCCGGTTTTGGTTACGAGCGCAATGTCTTTAATTAACAATTCTTCATAGTAAAAGAGGTAAATCACTTCTTTATATTTGGTAGGCAGCTTCATAACAGCTGACATCAGCTCGTGGTCTTCTTCGTGTTGAATAACAGCTTTCTCTATGTTTTCTTTTTCACTTATATGATTTGGAAAATAGTCTGTCGCCGGTATAATGTTTTTGTTGTACCAGCTTTTTAAAAAGTCTTTACAGTGGTTAATTGCGATTTGCCATAACCACGTCCGAAACTTGGATCTACCGCTGTACTTGTAAAGATTTTTGTAGCATTTAATAAAAATCTCCTGCGTCAAATCCTCCGCAACCGCTACGCTGTTTACATATGAGTAAGCCAGCTGCAAGATTTCCTGTCCATATCGATCCATAATTTCATCTATCACTAGTTCTTTGTCTTGCACGTGTATCCATTCTACGGTTAGTTCTTTCACTTCTGCCTCTCCTTTCTTGTTCTTAGACGAAGCGTTTTATAAAAAGGTTTTTGTATTTTCATTTTTATTTTCTAGATAATTGCATGTACATAAAAAAAGATTCTCTACACGAGAACCTTTCCTTGTACCTCTTATGTATGTGCTATGAAAAAAGATTGCCGATGAAGATAATAAATCCCGTCACTAGAGTTAATCCAGCACTAATTACTACTGTCAAAATACTTCTCACAGCCGATACCCAATTGTTTATTCCAAAGAACCCTGCGATGCCGGTGAAAAATAGAATAATTGCTAAACAAAGATTGATATTCAATAACGCTGGATAATAAAAAGCGATGAAAAAGAAACCAACGCACAGTAGCGTAAAGATAAATGACCAGAAATTAATAATTCGCGCCATCTCACCTATCCTCCTCTACTTTTAAAATTTCCACGTTTAAACACACTCTTAGATTATTTATTTCAAATCTATTTTTAAACGTTGCAATAAAAAGTCACACACTTCCATTTGAATACACTGCTTCTTTAAACTGCACAATAAATATTCTAGTTCAAATTCCTGATAAAAGATTTTAGCAACAACCGATTTTAATTCCTCTAAAGTTGGTTGTTCTGACGCATATAATTTATCCAACGGAAGATTAAATTGAGAGAACAGCTGATCATTTTGATAAAAGGTAGAAATGTCTTCACCTTTGATTCGACAGCTAAACACACCTAGCATGTTTAAAAATGCCTTTACTTGGTTTTCTTCAAATTCATGATCAATCACAAACATAAAAAAAGGATGTTCCTCTGCGTTAATCATGTGCTTCATGAGACTCATTTGATATTTTAATAGCTTCACTTCTTTTACGACATCCAACTTCTTCCCATCTTTCTTTTAAAAATGATCCTACTATACTCTGTGAATTTTACCATAATCTAGTAGTGTCAATAAACCGTTTATAGAAAATTACTTTGTAATGATTGGAATAATAAGGTATATTGTTATAAATGGTAATAATTTCATAAACCGAAAGCGAGGATACATATGGGCCTGTTACTAATTGCGGTTATTATCACGCTATCCATCATTTTAGATTACTTTATTTTTGACTATGAAGATAAGCACTGGGGCTGGTTGAAGAAAGCTTCTACACCCTTTAGAAGAAGTGTTATTGGCTGTTACTTGCTTATGTCGTTTGTTATTTATTTTGGTTTGAGTCTTCCGTATATTAAGCCTTTTTTATAAATATTAGTCTGCCTAAACTGGTTAGCCTATAACTCTTATCTAAAGGTTACAGGCTAACCCACTCATTTCACCACCACTACAAATTGTTTGTCTTCAAATTTGAACATTTCCCCTAATTCATAGATATACTTCTTTTTGTCTAATTTATAATACTTTCCAAAATACAGCGTTTTCAAGTTAATACTCATATCTAGACTTGAATCTTTTTCTTCCGCTTCACCTCCGTCTAAGCAAGAGTATAATTCAATGTAACAGCCCTCTATAAGGTGTTCTTCAATACAAGTAAATAACTCTCTTATCGATTTAGGATGTGTATCACAAGATAATTCATAGATATATGGCAAGGTGAATACGTGCTTGATGTCGCTATACCCGTCGGTTAAACGATTAACACTAATACCGTACGCATCTTCTTCTTTTTCATAGATTGTAATTATCTTTTCTTTCTTTGAATTTCGATTAAAGGAAGAAACTTCGGATAAAGGAACCAGCGTTTCTTTTGTGCCAAAACTTCCTGTAGGCAATTCATAAGGAGATCCTATATAGTGATGTACAGTCATATTCGCACTTCTCTTTGCTTATGTAAAATACTATTATTCTATCACTCTTATTAAGATTACATACAAATACAAGGAAAATATGTATAATAAAACCAGGAGGTGACAGCATGAAGAAACTACTGCCTTTTCTATTTTTAGCCGCTCTCTATTTGTATGACTCTTCATACAATCATACTGCTTTTTTACATAAACCGGTTGTTTCGGCGTTTTTATATGTAGGTGCTATTTTTGCCTGTTCGCTACTGCTTGTAAATGTAAAAAAAGAGCGTGCTGTTTAAATAAGGAGATTACTATGAGCTATAAAATTGTATTCTTTGACGTAGATGGAACTCTTACTCATCACGAAAACGGGACTATTTCCACCAAAACTCGAGAGATTGTAAAAAGTTTAAAGCACAAAGGATTAAAAATCGTAGCCGCTACCGGAAGGCCTTTATCTCTCTGTGAAGAAATTAGAGAATTAGGTATAGATACGCTCATTACCGCAAACGGAGCGTTTACTGTACACGATGAAAAAGTTATTCATAAGCTGTCCATGGATAAGGACGTTGCGCGCGAAGTCTTTGAATACGCAGCCTCCCAAAATCACGGCCTTTCATTTTACACAAAAGAGCTCAGCATGAACGGAATCAAAGATGACAACATTTTAAAAGCACTAAAGGAAACATTATCGCTCAATGATTATCCTCAAATGAATGAGCGTATTTATGATGAAGATATTTATTTAATGTGCTTGTATGGTGATGACAGAACCGCCGAGCACTATGCACAGCGATTTCCTCATTTACTATTTAAAAGATGGCACCCTTTTGTCGTAAGTGTGCTTCAAGAAGAAATCACAAAATCGGTAGCTATCCTGAAGGTCTTAGACTATTTTAACATCCATCAATCTGAGGCCATCGCATTTGGAGACGGAGAAAATGATATTGATATGATAGAATTAGCCGGCCTTGGAATTGCGATGGGTAACAGCTCTGATAAGTTAAAAAGCGTTGCTGATTTTGTCACGAAGAAATCGGGTGAAGAGGGGATTGAGTTTGCCCTTAAAAAATTTAAAGTCCTATAGAAAAGTCACACGCCTAGATAACTTATCTAAGCGTGCTTTTTCCTTTCCATAAATGTTTCAGGATTTAGCTCCTCCGATTGAATGACAATGGCCGCCATACCGGTTTCACTTCCCGATGTATGCCACTCTCCTTTTTCCCACAGTGCTGCTTCTCCACGTTTAATCGAAATTCGTTTTTGATCCTCTCCTGTTACCCACCCTTCACCTTCGACTACGATAAATAACTGAGGTATAGGCGCTTCGTGATATCCTACCGTTCCTTCTCCGTCTATATACATATAACCGATCGTAGCTGCTTCGTTTGTTTGAATCATTTTTACGTAAGTAGCTAAATTCGACTGATATTTTTCTACTTTTTTGCCATGTTTTTTACTAAATTTATAGATTTTCAATGTACACCTCTTCTTTGTTCATTACGATTTTTTATTTATTTTTACTCCGTTTAAGATACTCGGGCGGAGAAACAGATTCAACAAATAAAGCACCGTCTAGCTGATCACGCGGTACAAATAAAGTCGGCATAGTACCGCTTTCTAAAAAGATCGTTTTAGTGAATATCCACTTGTTGTCTGAGTTTTTTTCAAGCTGTGAGAAATCCGTAAATAACGCCGGTGATTGCACTTGATGCATGTAATCTTCTAGACTTTTTTTAGGCGGCTTCTCTATTTTGTATGGCTGCCCTGTATCCGTATGTATTTCACCTTCATACATAAATAAGCCTAAGTAATAAGACTGTTTTTTTATTTTATTAGAGACAATTGCTCCTAGAGGTTCAAATCCCGTAAACGTTTTGTATTGCTTAAAAATATGAAGGTTATGAGCCCAGATGATGATCTTTTCATCAGGATACAGCTCCTGACAAATCCATTCTAGATTTTCTTTCATTCTTTTTTCCCTTACTTTTTTATAGGTTCGGTGGTTATGGTGAATATGGTTAATAAAATATAAGCGATTTTGCAGGCATCGAATAATCATTTTAAACTTACATACAAGCTCTTGATTTTCAAGATACAAAACGTATTCTTCATGTAGATAAGCTTCTAAATCTCCTATCACTGCGCTTGCTTTTTCTTTAAACTCTTCAAACTCATGCAGCATTTCTGCTGGGACTTTTTTTCTTCTCGCTTTATATTGCCCTAGCTGGTAGTACCATTTATATACGCCTGCCTCAATGTATTCGATCTTTTCTATCACGTCTTTAGACACTACGGGACTCAGCTGCTGAACAAATTTTACGAAAAGATCAGGATTAGAAGAAGGATTAATATCGATTCCTATTAAACTTAAATCTGATTTTTTCATCAGCTGAAACAAAGACAGATTTTCTTTTGTTGCCCATAAAGAATAAATCGCGTTTTTTAAAAAGTCTTCATCTGTAAACTCTTCCTTTAACTCATTAGCACTATGGCATTCCGCCAAGCCGCTTTCAAATGCCAGTACGGTAAAATTCATTTCTTTATGTAGAAATTCTATTATTTTTGACTTCATCATATTATGTTCTCTTATGTTATGACCGTTTTCTCCTAACCACACAACTCTCTTATCTTTTACGATATGACGGAGAAATTCAAACTCTTGCGGCGTACATTCAGTTGGTTTGCTTAAATGGATTGAGTTTTCAGATAGCCATTCTATAGAGTTTAAATACTTCTCTTTTCCTCTAAAAAAAATTCCCATACACTATCCCCCTTTATCGCATTACCTATTACTTCCATTTTACTAAAATACAGCTAACACTTCACTATTTATGTCCAGTAGCTGATCACTAGCAAAAAGACCTTATATATCTATAAGGTCCTAGCTTTCTAGAATCCTAGATTAAGCCCTTCTGAGCTTTCTCCAAACGTTCTTTAATTATTTTCTTAAACGCATGAGGATCATCTACGCGAATAGCTACCTGCTTGTATTTCTTTTTGATTCCCATAAAAAGTGTTGCTTCAACTGGAAACTTTAATGTTAGTAAGAGATCAGGATGCACGGTTTCAAAGTCGCGTGCGATAAATTCAATCGTGGTGCTGGGTAGCTTTTGTTCGAGGATGTGAGTGTCTTCTATTATTTCTTCAATATCTTTAAAAGAGATTTCCATACGCTTGGCTAAGCCAAACGAAACGTATATACGGTCGTCTTCAACTCGTAAAGGGTTAAGCCTTAATGCTTGAATATCTCCTATAAAGAAAACAATACTGTAAATATTAAGGATCAGTAAAACGATTGAAAGAGTCATAGACGTATTGTGCAGCAGCCAGTGAAGCCCTAATGTTTCAATAACAATCGCGTGAATAATCATAATTTGAAACGTAATAAAACTTGAGCGCTTATACAGAGTAAAGGTGTTAACTTCAGTACTCGGCTGCTTCTTCCACGTTCCAAACGCATAGTAAAACATCAGCATTTCTGAACACAGTATGTGTATAAAAGTTTGTTTGGGAAACTTTTCGTTTATAGCCCGCGAAAAGGAAAATAAAAGCGGTAAAGAGCTTGATTTGACTCTTTTCAAAATAGGCGGTACGTTTTTAGCCAGCATAAACAGCAGCGAAAGTTCAAAGAAAATGAGTACCCCTTCTATGCCAACGCCTAGCCACATAACCGACTGAAAAGAAGCTAAATATTCACTTGGAATGATAAAACGCGCAGCAATAAGACCTGTGGCCATTAATACAATAAAATATTTTACGCTGAACTTACGCTGCCAAGCTAGAAATAAGAGCGGAGCCACAAGGCTTAAGTCTAAAATAGAACCTACTACTACTCCGTTGAAATTACCAGGCAACGACTGAAGTCCAAAAGAAGAATGATATAACACGTAATTTGAACTTATTACTAACAGCAGTAAAAAAAGAGCGACCAGAGACACCGTTTTTTTATGAAGAACCAAATAACCCACCTCACTTTTAGTTGGTGAAACACAAAAATTCCTGTTACTTCCATTTTACCAATGGAGTTGATTTAAGTCACTTTGTAGCGTGACATTGTGTTATAAAATCATTTTTTATTTACCAATTCTTCTATACAAATAATTTACAATGTAAAAAGAGTTTTACATTTATTGTAAGGAGGAGTAAGAATGGATTGGGTTAAAATTGTGTATTCATTCATCCTGTTAGTTTGCGGAATTTTGATTTTTGTTTCATCATCTTCTCGAAAAGGTGATGAAAGAAAGAAGTTTATCAGTACGAAGGCTCAATCATACGCATTTGTGGTAGTTATAGGTATGCTGATTTTAGAAGTTATAGAGTCCATTTACCGGACTTTTCAAGGGAAAAGTTCTTATGATGGCATTGGCATTTCGCCGCTAATATTTCTAACGATGATTTCAGTTATATATTTGATAACGTTTCTTACCTACAGAAAAAAATACGGTGATTAAATGAAAGCTCACAAGTAAGAAATAAAGAAATTGAGCTCATATTTTCTGGTGAAACGATAAATATAACCTCACTTTATAATTAGCCTCTAGATGACATCCGACAGTAAATGAGCTTGTTATAAGTGCTTTTAAAAGTAATAACTAGACCTCCTACTGAGGTTTTTTTTATGCACTCTTAAAATAAAACATCTCCCTTAACTAAACTCAGGAGATGATATTATAAACGGTGAGTTCATTAGCGTTTTCTTACTCTCTATTCTGTTTCTCAAGTAATTCAATCACTCGATCATTTTGTTTAACAATCGTTCTTAGCTTTGCTTCTATCGAACACAAAGTGATAAAAACGGCTATAAATCCTATAACGCCATAAAACATAACGGCTTCTCCCTTGTTGCAAAATAATCAGCCATATACGTCCTACATCTCAAAAAAGCTATGTCTTTCCACTTTACACACTCTAAGCGAAAACGTTTGATACCATTCTGTTTTTCCTTTGTGCTGGGCTACGCGGTGAGCTGAATGTTCTTTCCACATTTTGATTGATTCTAAGGAATCCCAGTATGAAACGGTAATGCCTAAATCTTGATCTCTGGCACTTTCTATTCCTAAAAAGCCTTTTTGTTTAGATGCAAGCTCCACCATTTTATCTGCCATTAGTCCATAACCCTTCTCACCTTCCGTTCGTTCAGAAGCAAAAATAACGGCATAATAAGGCGGTTCGGGGGTTTTAGCAATTCCACTCATATTGATTTCCTCCTTTAGACGTCATATTAATAGTAAAAAAGTATAAGTACATAATTAGTTTTTTTATTACCTTTATCTTCTTTTAGCACTATTTTTATAAATTCCATTATAATACCTTTTTAAGTTTACCTATACAAAATGTAACATTTAATAGTATATAAAGATAAATATTCCATTTATATGATATAGTCTTTATAAGTAAGTAATAAACAAATAGAAATGGAGTTTCAACATGAGGAACATAAGCAAGATAACAACAGGTACCATTACAATCGCTTTGGCGCTTGGATTAATGGGGTGCAGTCACACAACTTCAAACAATGAGAGCATAGATGGAAGCGAGGCAAAAAAAGAGCTGGCCATAGAGCTGAAATTTCTGCAAAACGAGTCCGAACGCTTAATTAATAATGACGGAAAGATAGAAGATAAAACGTTTCAAAGCTACAAAAATGATTTTAACCTGCTGTCTGCGTCTATTAATAGTACGTCAAAAGTAGAAACACAAAGTGATAGCGAGCTAAAAAAAAGCATAGCCCACTTAGCAAAAGACGTAGATACTTTAACAGAAAAAGAGTATGTAACATCCTATAAAAAATTCAATTCAAGCAAGACGATCTATGAAGTTACGCTCATGAACAATATGCATGACGTTATAGATGCAACAAAAACTTCGGAAGAAAGCAGTAACGTGTTAGACTCATTTGATGATAAACACTTTCATTCTTCCGAAGCACAAATAAAAAAAGATATGGGGCCTGCGATTAGTCATATCAACACCGCATCTAAATATAAAATAGAGCTCATGCAAGACGAAATCCAAAAGCATCGCGACAGTTATACAAAGCTCCAGCTCGAACAATTAAAAAAAGCCACTCATAATTTTGATTTGTCTCTTAACGATCAAATTAAATCGATTCAATCCTATAAACCTATAAGTGGAGATTATAATATAAGCAGAAACTTTCGCTATAATTCCTATGATAAATATACAAATGCCTGTGTGTACATTACTGACTTTGAATCTAATTTAGGAATTGCCAAGGCCGGTGATTTTTAAGAAAGCACTAATGCTCAAGATGATAATTTTTCAAAAAAGTCTTCCTAAAAGCAATGTTTTAGGGAGACTTTTTACTGTATCCATTACAAGTACTAATTCTTTATATCTTCTAACGCTCTATAAGCATTTGCTTCTCCTGAACCAAATAAAGCGTCGTGTCCTTTTTTTCCATAGTCAACAGCTGTTTGCTTAATACGTGCTGTTACTTGAGCGGGTTTATACTCAGGATGAGCTGCTTTAAGAACTCCTGCAATTCCAGCTACTTGAGGAGTTGCCATGGAAGTACCGGCGTTTAACTCATAGGAAGTCCCTAAATAAGTCGGCCATGTACTTAGGATTAAATTGTTTGGATCAGCTGTTGCAGGATCATTAGTTTTTGCATATTTCTCTCCGAAATCTCCTCCTGGAGCCGCCACGTCAATGGCGCTGTTTCCATAATTAGAGTAGAAAGCAAGCTGCTGAGTCGACCATTTTGTGGAAGCCGAAACATTAATTACTCCTGGCATTTGCGCCGGTACGACAGTTGCTGGCCCTTTGACACTTATACCATATGGTTCATACAAGGTATTTAAAAAGTCGTTTACTTCCTTTTTATTATCTAAATTTAAACTTTCGTTTCCACTACCGGCTACGACCGTTACGCCATTTTTCACGGCATACTGAATGGCTCTTTTCCAAAGCAGTGTTTCCGCAATTGATTTATAACTTTCTCCTTCAATAGTCATCTTGTTATTATTATAGAAACGAAGAGACATATTAATCACATCGACTTTATCATTGGTTGCGGCAATAATTCCGTCTATAATCCAAGCAGGCATTCCAAGAGCTTGCTCTGAATACAGTACGCGATAAGAACGTATTCCAAGTTCTGGTCCTACTCCTTTTACTTTTCCATTCGCTCCAATGATCCCGGCAACATGCGTACCGTGTCCATTGCGATCTTTTATATCTGCGGGATCTCCAGTTTCAGATTCGTCCATTCCAGCCGGAACAAGATTACGTCCACCTAGTATATTATTTTTTAAATCAGGATGAGATGCATCAATACCCGTATCAATTACTCCCACCACTGCTTTATGAGTTGTACTACCGTCTTTATTTTTATATCCGCCTGTTTCTACATCATAAGATTTTCCGCCATTTGTCACTCGTTGAATATCCCACTGAGAGTCCCAATAATTATCTACATTCTGTGAACTGATAATATTAGACTGATAGTTATAAGGACTACCTGATGTTTTGTCCAAGCTTAGAGGAATTTCCCTGTTAGCAGCTTCGATCGAAGAATTCCCTTTTAAATTATTAAGAAAAGAAGCCTGTTCAGATTGAGCTTCTATCCCTCCTACTTCAGGAAGCGCTTTAGTCACTTTGCCACCAGCTTTTTGAATAATCTCTTGATAGTTGTCTGGCAATCCATTTTTAAAAGCGATTGTGTATGTGTTACTTACCTTTTGATCTTTACTCTTAGCTTGAGTAGGAACTCCGCCAACAGCAAATATTCCTGCTCCTACTGCCAGTGAAAGCACCGTATGTAGAATTTTCTTTTGCATATGTCTCCTCCTATATATGGAAATATTTATCATATACTATCTTATTACATACTCTTTTAAATTCCAAGTTTTTCTAATAGATTAGGATTATTCAAAATAAAACTGGGGTTATATTTCACAAATAATAACCAAAATAAGGGTTTTAAGAGAGCTTTATAGCTCATTTACCGCGTCAGGAAACCTTATTGTTTGATACATCAACTAATAAAGAGTAAAGTTTTTCTATAATAAAGGTTAAAAGCGAAAGGATGAGTAAGATGTTTAAAGACGGTTATGTAAAAGTAAATGATGTAAATCTTCATTATGTAACAAAAGGTGAAGGCGAGCTTATGCTGTTTCTACACGGATTCCCTTACTTTTGGTATACATGGCACCATCAGTTAGAAGAGTTTTCGAAAGATTATCGCGTGGTAGCTGTAGATATGCGAGGCTATAACTTATCAGATAAGCCAGAAGAAATTTCTTCTTACAGCATGCCCATTCTAATGGAAGATGTAAAGCAACTAATTGAAGCATTTGGTGAAAAAGAGTGTGTGCTAGTGGCGCATGATTGGGGCGGCGCTGTAGCATGGGCATTTGCTTATACATATCCGCAGTATGTCAAAAAGTTAGTGATGTTTGATGCACCGCACCCTTACACATTTATAAGAGAGCTTGCTGAAAATCCTGCTCAACGAGAAGCAAGCAGCTATATGAGCTTTTTCCAAAAGCCAAACTCTCAGGATGAGCTACTCGCGAATCATAGTGAAAAATTAAGAAACATGCTGACGGAGCCTGGCATCAAAAAAGGCTATTTAACAAAAGAAGAAGAAGCTAAATACGTAGAGGCGTGGAACCAGCCGAATGCAATGAAATCCATGCTTAACTACTACCGTGCGTCTTCCCTTTATCCGTTTGAAGAGCGCGTTCATAAACCTGTAGCACTGCCGCATAAAGTATTCGAATCTCCAACTTTAATTGTATGGGGAAATGCGGACGAAGCGTTTGAAAATAGTAATTTAGATGGAATTGAAGAGTACGTTCCAAACGTAACGATTCACCGCTTAGATGGTGTAGGACATGCTCCTCAACATGAGCAGCCAGAAAAGGTGAATGAATTTATGAGAGAGTTTTTAAGCAAATAAACGAGAGAAAGACTGCAGAATACGGTATACCGCCGTTTTGCAGTCTTTTTTTAAATGCTAAAAGCTAATTTCATCTATTTTTTACATGATTGGTTTATTTTTCAACGTTTTAACAAGTGCATACCGGGTATAAATTTTACTGTACAGATGCAGTCCCCCAAAGGAACATGTACATTTCTTTCTTACTTACCCTTTTTGGAACTCTCTTTTTTGAGGGTTCTTTTTTTACGCATTTACTCTTTCCTTATCGGAAGAACAATCTTAAATAATGCCCCTCCCGTCTCTTTATTATCGACCGTGATGCTTCCTCCGTGGTTTTTCACAATGGAATGAGCAATATAAAGACCTAACCCTAAGTTTCCGTGGCCGCTTGTTCTTGACGCATCTTCTCTGTAAAACTTTTTAAACACCTGCTCTTTGTTCGATAACGCAAAGCCGGGACCCGTATCATGTATTTCAAAAATAACTTCGCCGTGATGAATGACGGTATTCCACCCTATTTCCCCTCGTTCAGGCGTGTAGCGAATACAGTTTGTAATAATATTATCTAATACTTGAGAAATGCGCTGAGGATCTCCGTAAAATTGACTTGATGCTTCTGTTTCACTAACCGAAGGTAAAAAGGCAATCTCTTTTTTTTGACATAAAAGCTGAAACTCGTTTGTTTTCTCATGAACAAATGAGATTATATCGATTGGCTCTCTCTTTACGGTAAAGCCCGGATTTTCGATCACAGATACTTCTTGCAGCTGATTTAATAGCTGAATCGAACGCTGTGTATTTGTGTAGATCGTATGTAAATATCGATTAAGCCTCTCCGGGTCTCTTTTGCTTCCTTCTACTAAAATTTCCGTATGTCCATGAATAATCGTAAGAGGCGTTCGTAAATCATGCGCAATCGCAGCCGTCATATCTTTGCGGTCTTCTTCTAGCTGCCACTGTTTAGCTAACGATTGCTTTAATTCTTTTCGCATTTCTTCAAAGGCATGAAGCAGCTGACTTAATTCTTTGGCGTCTTGAGTGACGGACAGCGAAAAATCTAAATTATTATGCTGAATATTTTTAGCTGCGGTCATCAGCTCATTAAAAGGCCGTTCAATTTTTTTGCTAAATCGTCTTCCAAACAAATAAGCAAACAAATAAAAGTAAAGAAACGGGCTGGCTAGCGATACAAATGTGACAAGCGCAACGATCCATTTAATATTCGGATTAGCAGAAGCCATATTTAATTGATATCTTAGCGCAATCGCCCCGTTTACTTCGTCTTTTGAATTAAAAAGCGGATAAACTTTTATAATATATTTACCTGAGCGGATATTGGTATTGACCTGAGAGTAAAAATCCCGTTTATTTTTTATGTATGAAGTGGACATGGACCCATACACAATTTGCCCTTTTTTATTTATAATTTGATAATCCATTCCTTCTAGCGGAATCACCGCTTCTACTTGGTTTTTAGCATCTCTTGAAAGGAGCGCATCTTCTTTTTCTTTGACGAACTGAAGAATATCAGGAATTTGTTTTTCATAGTAATTTGCGGGATTCAGTGCTCCAGGCATAAGAAACCAGTTTACTGCAATCACAATGCCCCACGTTAAAAGCGTCGCAAGCAGGCTGTACAGTAAGATTAAATGAAACGATAACACAAACTGCGCTTTTAATGTTGCTCGGTTCATCCATTTTTTTATTTTACCCATTTGTAGCCAATGCCCCAAACGGTTGAGATGTAAGGCGTTTCGTCATATTTTAATAGTTTTGCTCTAATTTTCTTTACGTGTTCCGTAATCGTAGACGAATCTCCTTCCGCGTCATAGCCCCACACCTTTTCATACAGCTGCTCGCGTGTAAAAACCTGACCTGGATGAAGAGCGAGGAAATGAATGATCTCAAATTCTCTTGAAGTAAACGGAATCACTTCATTGTTATGTAAAATTTGATAGCCATTTAAATCAATGGTTAACTCTCCAAAGTGAAGCCTGTTATAGGAGTTACTGTTAATTCTCTGCTCTCGGCGCAGATGGGCGTAAATGCGGGCTTTTAGTTCTTTCATGCTAAAAGGCTTAACTAAGTAATCATCTCCACCCACTAATAGTCCTTTTACTCGGTCCTGCTCCGTTTGTTTAGCGCTTAGAAAGATAATGGGGCATGATATGCTTTTTCGGATCATTTCACAAAGTGCAAAGCCGTCCATGCCTGGCATCATCACATCCAGCACAATTAAGTCTGGATTTATTTTTAACTTTGTTAACGCTTCTTGCCCTTCGTAAGCAAACACCACCTCATATCCTTCATCTTGGAGCGCATCTTTCATAAATGAAATAATGTCTTTTTCGTCGTCCACTAGTAAAATTGTTTGCTTCATCTCCATCTCACCCTACCCATTCCTTCTTTTTCCATACGAATAGGTTTATTATAAGGCTAATAAGCAAAATTGGAAATAATAGGTTCACTAAAAATTCAGAGTTTGGCCTGCTTAATTCATGAAAAACAGAATCGGTTACGGAGAAAAAGAAGCTTAGTTTATCTGACACATACACGCTTCCAATTAAAGCACCAATGGTTGCGACGTAAGATAAAATGGAATTAGGCATAAGAACACTCAGGATACTCCCGATACTAATAACCGCTATAAAGATGCAAAAACAAATGCCGTAAAATTTCAACGAATATAGTAACGCCCCTAAAGTCCCTAGCGTATGTCCGCCTAAAAATGTGGTTTCATTTACATGAGGCATAACCATTCTTCCAAGACATGTCCCCACTACCCACGTAATACAAAGAATAATAAAAACTAGTAAACATTGAACTGCCCACTTTACAAAAAACAGCTTCAAACGATGATGCGGCCGAATTAATACCATACGTAGCGCTCCGGACGTGTACTCGCCGTTAAAACTATCTGCCACAAACATAGGAATAACAATAAACGTAATCACAAACGATAGGTCTCGAAGAAGTAGTGGTGCTGAATTTAAAGAATCAATTTTTACGTCATGAGCCGCATCAAAAAATGAAATGCCTCCCCTTTGAAAGAAAAAGAACCAAATAAAAGCAAGTAATCCTATGTACACACCTAGTACCACTGCTGTCTTTTTCCGTTTAAACGTTCGCTCTAATTCACTGATAAAAAGTCCTGTCATCATGTCTTCTCTCCTTTTATAGAAACGATTCTTTTTTTCGAATAGCTACATATGTTAAACCGCCAAAAAATAAAATATAAAAACCTAAAACGCCGAAATTCCAGCCTACAAACTGCGGTTTCTCTGCCATCATGACTGTGATCCCCTGCCATTGAATCATCGGTATGGAAGTGAAAAACAGCTGTCCAAAAAACTCTTCACTCATCCACTGCCTAAATCCTCTTAGTAAAGTCGGATACGAAAACGAGATTAGTATAAAAGCAACCCCAATTCCAACAGCTGTAGTGGTCGTTTTACTAATAACAGAGATAAAAAACAGCACACAGCATATTGCAATCGTCGTTAAATAGGCATATCCATAGAATGCAAGATTATATACTAGCGCTTCTTTTATGTTGAAGACATGGCTGTGATAAAATACAAAGTAGCTTTGCGGGTGTTCAAACAGCAGAAACCCTATCACATAGCTCATACAAAAATACGTGATAAAAAACAGTAAATTAAACAGCAAAATCACTGCGGCCTTTGCGATGATAATTTCTTTAAACGAATACGAGCGGATCATGACCATTCGCAGCTGTCCTGACCGGTACTCTTCAGTAACAACGAGTGTAATAAAAACTAAGAACATGGCATTAAAAACGGTAAATAACATTTCGGCTAAGCTCAGTACAGGGAAGTTTCCCGCAAACGTATACTGTGGTAAATCGACTGTGAGTGCTCCATTTTGTTTTTGGAGATAAGAAGAAGCAACTAACAGCACAACAGGAACTAATAAAAAGGTCAGCCACGCCACTTTTCGTTTCCAAAGTCTTTCCCACTCCGCTACTAACAGCTCCTTCATTGCGACACCAGCTCTACAAACGCATCTTCAAGATTTTTACCGGATGCTAACTGATCTAAAGCGCCGTCCCACATTAGCTCTCCTTCTCTCATCACCACAATTTGATCACATACTCGCTGTAATTCATCCAGTAAATGACTAGAGATTAAAATCGTTTTGTTATAGTCACATTTTAAGGTAAAAAGCAGCTCGCGCAGTTCACGTACGCCCATTGGATCTAAGCCGTTGGCTGGCTCATCTAGTATTAATAAGTCCGGGTCGCCTAGGAGGGCTTGAGCAATACCGAGTCTTTGCTTCATCCCAAGAGAATACGTTCGAACTTTATCATTTTCTCTGCCGGTTAATCCCACAATATCAAGCACTTCTTTCACTCTTTGCTGCCTTTCTTGTTTCGTCGAAAATGGATGCAGTCGAGCTAAGTTTGTCAGGTTTTCTTTTCCCGTCATATAAGGAAAAAAGATGGGTGACTCTACAATTGCACCAACGCTTTGCAGTGCTTCTTTTCTTTGTGAAACAATAGGTTTATTAGTAATAAAAACTTCTCCACCGGTTGGTTTAATCAACCCCGTCAATAAACGAATTAACGTCGTTTTACCAGCTCCGTTTGGCCCTAGCAGTCCGCATATTTCTCCTTCCCCAATTTGAAACGATACTTCTTTTACTAAGTGACGACGTCTCACTTTTTTTGAAACGCTCTTTACCTCTAAAATAATATTTTTCATCTTAAATCCCCCCTACACGTAGTATAGGAGGGATTTATAAAGAATTTATAAAGTTTATAAAAATTATCCTACAGGTTTTTTGGCAATGATAAATGCAACAGTCGCAAACACAAGTAAACATACGCATAAAAACAAATAGCCAGCGCCTTCAAACCCTCTTACTTCTACATAGCCAATATAAAAAAACACAGCGGCAGCCATAACGGTAAGCATTGAAGGAAGCATTCTAATGACCTTGTTCCATTTCATTTTTCTGAACAGCCAAGTTAACATGAGTATAAGTACACCTGGCAGCAGTGCAATCAGTAAAGGACCGCCTATCATCATATCTATCAACCTCTCTAAATCCTTTTCATTCACTTAAAATAGAGATAATCAGCTTACGGCTCAGAAATTCCATTTGCAATCGCTAATAAAAACATCAAAGCAGAAAGCAACACAAAAAAGATGCTGTTTGTGATAATGCTAAACCACACGACGCTTGGCTTCTTTGTTCGAACTCCTAAAACTAACGCCACAATAAAGCCAACATCTATCGCAAAAAACAGCCACAGCGGAATAGTCAAATCACCGCTTCTACTTGGAAAAATTGAATTTGATGGGAATATCCGATTCGCAAAAAACACTACAAACGCAGCTGCCAGCAAAATAATTGTTAATACAATTGGCTTATTTTCTTTTGAAACACTCATTTCAAATACCCTCCTAACTAAAAAAAATAATACCATATAGTACTAAATTGAAATATACAAATTACAAACTTCATTCATTGTTCCAATAATCTTGATTTCTCAGATTAAAAAACCATATATTCAATAATATGGTAAAATCATTTATATAAAATCGTTTAAGGAGTCTATATATGAAACTGGATTCGAAAAGAAGAAACATTCAATCGAAATATAGAGAAAAAATAAACGTAAAAAAAGCGGAACGACAACATTCTGCCGAAGCCTTATTTGTTTTTGCCTTCTTTATACTGCTTGGTTTTCTAGTCTTCCAAAACTATATAGACTGGTAAAGAAAACAAGGTGACATATTTAACCGCAAAAGAAAAGGTTCAAATTCTATAGAATTTGAACCTAGGAATTATCACTCTCTTAATGAACTGATGCTCTTGCATTTGGCTTGTTGTAAGTCGCTAATCTTTGAAGTAATTCTTCACTTACATCATTTAAACCTGTCAGCTTCACCTCAGCAGACGTTTGTTCTTTTAGCTTCAGTACAATTTTATCGATAGCCGCTACGGCTGAGTCATCCCAAATATGCGCTTCTGAAAAATCAATCAAAATTTGATCTTGTTTTTCTGTAAACGTAAAAGAATGAACAAAGTCTTCTACGGAGGCAAAGAACAGCTGACCTTTTACTTTATAGACCGTTCGATTTTCCGATTTCTTTGCTGATACGTCTAGCTTTGAAATTTTTGCAGCAAAGAAAACTGCGCTTAAAATAACACCCGCAATAACTCCTTTTGATAAATCATGTGTTGCTACAACCGTAATTACCGTCACAAGCATCACGACGGTATCTGTTAAAGGGACTTTCGTGAGCGTACGAAGTGAAGACCAGTCAAATGTTCCGATCGATACCATAATCATGACGCCTGCTAGTGCAGCCATTGGAATTTTGACAACCCAGTCCCCTAGCACCAAAATGAGAAACATAAGAAATATCCCCGCTACAAACGTTGATAAACGACCGCGTCCGCCTGATTTTACATTAATAACGGTTTGACCGATCATCGCACAGCCAGCCATGCCGCCAAAGAAACCAACGACCATGTTCGCAATTCCTTGCCCTCTGCTTTCTTGGTTTTTATTACTAGACGTATCTGTCATATCATCCACAATCGATGCCGTTAGCAGCGATTCCGTTAATCCGACAATAGATAATCCTAGCGCTGTTGGAAAAATGATAGACAGTGTTTCCATATTCCAAGGAACGTTAGGAATAGAAAACACCGGCAGTGATTTTGTAATTTCTCCTAAGTCTCCTACTGTACGCAAATTAAATCCTCCAAAAATAGCTACAATTGTCATGACGACAATCGCTACTAATGGCGAAGGCACTGCTTTTGTAAAGCGCGGTAAAACGTAAATAATAACAAGAGTTAACGCCACAAACACATACGTCATTGTTGAGATTCCTACAAAATGCGGAACTTGTGCCATAAAAATTAAAATCGCTAATGCATTCACAAATCCTACCATCACGGATCGAGGAATGAATTTCATAAAGCGAGCAATTTTAAAGATGCCAAACAGAAGTTGAATCACACCCGTTAAAATAGTCGTTGCCCATAAATACTCCATTCCATGCTCTTTTACGAGTGTCACCATCAGCAGGGCCATCGCGCCGGTAGCTGCAGAAATCATCGCAGGACGCCCTCCTACAAAGGCCATCACAACGGCGATACAAAAAGATGCGTGTAAGCCCACCATCGGATCTACCCCGGCAATAATAGAAAATGCAATAGCTTCAGGAATGAGCGCAAGCGCTACGACAATACCTGAAAGAATATCTCCTTTCACGTTGCCAAACCACTCCACTTTTAATTTATTGAACATGATAACCAAAAACACCTTTCTCTCTATAGTCATAAACGTTTACTGTACGCTTTTCTAGATTTTGGACAATAAAAGTAGTAAAATAGAAAATAAATAGCACCTAAATGGAACGTTTATGGTACTTTTAATATATAAAAAAATGAGTGAAAACAGCCCAACATATCCCATCTTCCTCAAGTATTATATTTACGTACATGAAACACGTTTATTAAAACGATGAAGTCAGCTTCTTTATTTTTTCCTCATTTAATCCAAACGCTTCTTTCACTTTATTTTCTAAGTCCTCTGTAATCCTCCTCTTCCCAACTTCCACTAATGCAATGAGTGAAAAACTGCAGTTTACTCTTTCAGCGAAATTCCGCTGATTCAAATTGTAGCTTTTCCGAATCAATTTGATGGTGTCTTTATCCATATTGTCACCTCGCTTTTTTTATATAAGTGGCTTCCAACTCTCATAGAAGCCGAGACGTTGTTAACAACTAAAACTCTAGCAGACCTAAACCAAAATGTCTATCACTTTTTGTTCCAAAAACGATCTTTTTTGGAACTATACTTCTTTCTATACTGAAAAGAAATGTTATGAGCGGAAGGAATTTGGTACAATAGGTAAATATAAATAAACAATCCATGCAGGAGATGGTGTAGTGATTATTGGTTATACCCGTCCATATAGCGAAGATGAAAACTTGGACAAACAGTTACAGGCGTTGCAGCCTTTTAATTGCGATAAAATTTATCATGAAAAAACAAATTCCATAAAAAAAAGAGTAGAATTCGATGAGATGGTAGCTTCACTTCAGCCAGGCGATACAGTCGTTGTATATAAATTTTACTGCATTGCAGACTCTACTCGGCACCTTATTGAATTAATTGAATATCTTTCAGATAATCATGTTCACTTTGTATCGATTTTGGATGACGTTGATACATCCACCGAACAAGGAAAAACCTTTTTCAGTACCATTAAACGTATTGGTGAATTTCAACATGACGTGATCAGTGAACGCACAAAAGCCGGTCTTCAAGAAGCAAAATCAAAAGGAAAAAGCGGCGGCCGGCCAAAAAAACCTGACTATAACGTCCACCGAGCACTTGACATGTACTGGAGTAAAAACTATACGATTGCTCAAATTACAGAAGCTACAGGTATAAGCAAGACGACTTTGTACCGTTACTTAGATAACTAAAGCACATGTAAAAAAGACGTCCTTTTATTCGGTAAAAAGGCCGTCTTTTTTTAGTGACTATATCACTGAAGGTATTTAGGATTCGGTTTAGAATGGTGATTAATTTCTTCAAATATATTTGAAGAAGGTTTAGACGACACTTTGTTATGTAAATCTTGCGCAGGCACGCTGGTTTGAGAAAAAGATGACATATATAATTCCATCAACTGTTTAAAGTCCCCTACAGTCAAAGGTTTTGCATCTTCTCGAAGTTCGTATCCTAACTGTCCATTTGGTTCGATTGTGGCGATTTTAACATCTTTTATGTTTGATATACCTGCATTTCGTAATCTCATTTCTAATTGATCGGCGGTTAAACGTAATTTTTTAAGCTGCTTAGTATCTAATTGACCGTTATTTATAACGATTTTAGATTTACCTGTCAGAAATTTTTCAAATCCATTAAACTTTAATTGTAAGTACTCTAAAACTAAAATAGCAAGAACAAAAATTGCTGCCCCGCCAATGGCTTTTAGCATACTTTTCTCAACAATAGGTTGTACAATGATGGTACCTAAGGAAATCATAACGACCGTTTGAGCGAGCGTCATTTGAGCAATCGATTTTCTTCCCGCTATTCTCAACAATAATATTCCCGTTAAAATCAAGATTACAGATTGCCAGATAAAATTCATAATATCATCCTTTTTATTACAGTCTGCTTTTAGATTAGGCATCTGAAAGCAAATTATTCATGTATCAAAAATTTCGTTTCCACTCCTCATACCCTAATAAAGTTAGAAAACAAAAAGATACCTTACGTAAAGGTATCTTTTTGTTTTGTTATTTTCTTTCTCGGAATCACAGGACTTATACAGATTGATCAATGCAGCGTATTAATCTTGTTTCAATGTCTTCTGCTAGTGTTTGGAGCTCTTCATTATGAAGCATATTAATCATAGCCGTAGGCCTAGGCATGCCAATCTTTGTTTCACTTTCATCTTGATATACAACCATTTTACAAGGGAGAAAATATCCTACTAAAAGATTTTGCGAAAGAACACGCTGAGCTTCTTTCGGATGACACACTTCTAATACTGTAAACGGTGTATGAAAGTCCTGCCCTTTTTCCTGTAGCTTTGCAGTTAAATCGAAATTCCACAACACACCGAACCCTTCGCTTTTTAAGTTTTCTTCTAGAGAACTAATCGCTTCTTCTAGGCTTTTCGAGGTTTTTACCGTGTAATCAAACATCCAATCTCCTCCTGTTAAGTTAGAATGAATTCCTTTCTTCTACGAAACTTGAAGTTCATGTTATTCTGCCCCATCCTTAAAGTTTAAATCTATAGAATATCAACGGCAGCAGCTCCAAATAAAATCTACATCGCATGTTTTACCCCTTTTTTAACAAGTACCCAGTTCGCTGGATAGCTTGTACAAAAGCCAATGATCATGGCGATTTGCATCATAAACCAAAAGACCGCGCTGTCTGGTTTGGGTGCCTGTGTAAAAAAGACATAATGTGATAAAGCCATCCAGCCGAACATCCCTATTTCAAACGCAATAAGCGACCACGTATCTGCTTTTACTGCATTTTTCAGCTCATCTTTTGAGCCGTTATCTTTCATACTCATACCATAGTATTGAAAAGCAATTCCCGCTATATAAGCAAGAATAAATTCCACTACGTAATCTGCAAAAAGTACGCTTCCGGCAATCGTCCATCCCGTTAAAAATACGATTGGTGCGCCAATTAAATCTCCGACCGAGCACCCGCTGCTGCAGTGGGTCGTAGATACAAAAACACTTTGCCAAAAAGGCTTCTTACTATGATGGTGTTCATGATGATCTTCATGGCTATGATGCATATGTTCAGAGGAATCATGAGCGTGATCGTGTTTCTTTCGATCTTTACGGCCTAATTTAAAGTAAAACCATATCCCGGCCACAGGAAAATATAGGCCCGTAATAGGCCACACAATATTCATCACAAACATCATCTGCGGATGCCTGATCACGTCGATTGTAATAACTAAAAATTGAATAATTCCGATTGTAATAGCTATATAAGAAAGTATTTCTAGCCAGCTCATGTGCTACACTCCTTTAAGATTTATGTATCAATCACATACCCTCTACCCCTATATCTAAACGTAAAAAAGAGAAACTGCTCATTACTTAATAACTTTTACAATGCTGTTATCTTTTATTAGGTTTAATAAACTAAACGATAGTCTAATGTAATAAAGAGAAGAAAAATAAGGAGGAATTTTACAATGTCTAACGAAAATTATCAAACTGTTATTCAAACGCTGCATGACTGTATGAGTGCCTGCAACCAATGTTTTGATGCTTGCCTAAAGGAAGAAAATGTAGGGATGATGGTGGACTGTATCCGTTTTGACCGAGAATGTGCAGATATGTGCGGATATTTGGAACAAGCTTTAGAAAGAGGAACGCCTTTCGTTGCTGAACTAGCGGGAGTTTGCGCTGAAATTTGCGAAAAATGCGGTAACGAGTGTAAGAAACACGATCATGACCACTGTCAAAAATGTGCAGAGGCTTGCTTGAAATGCGCGGATGAATGTAGAAAATTAGCTGCATAATCTTTGGAATATAAGAAAGCTAGAACCCTTGAAGCGCATTTCAGGCATTAAGGGTTCTTTTTAGTGATAAGGCAAGAGAGAATCTATAGGCTTTCTAAAAAACGAATAAACTTTTTAAGACTTTGCGAGCGCTGCTTCCCTTTCTTTACTATAAAATCAATTTGAACGTCTTCTGCAAGCTCTTCGTATTCAATTCTTTTCATATCACCACGAGAATTTACTACGCTAGCCGGGACTACACTCATCCCCAGTCCATCGCGGACACCTTGTAAAATCGCTTCTAATGAATCAAATTCCATCATGTTGGCTTTATGTGTATGATGTTCTTTTGAAAACGCTACTAGTCTGTTTCTATAGATGCAGTTTACATCACTATTGATGAGCAGCATTGGTGGGGTTTTTTCTTCTATATCTTCAGACGTAGGTGAGATGAGTACCACCTTTTCTGCGTAGTGATAAACTCTTTCAAACTGAGCCCCGTTATAGGTACCGCTAAGAAAAAGTCCATCAATTTCCCCGTACGAAAGCATTTCTTGCAAGACTTGTTTTCTATCTGTTTTGATTTTAACTTCAATATCCCGATGTTCTTTCAAAAAAGACGAAAATAAAGCTGGAACTTTACTAGCAGAAACCGTCTGCGACGCACCAATGATTAAAGATGTTCTAAACTTATTCGGATTAACTTCTGCTTTAGCTTCCTCCATTAACAGTAAAATACGCTGTGCATAGTTAAACAAAGCTTCCCCTTCATCCGTTAACGTGACTCCTCTATTTGTGCGTGTCAGTAATTTAGTATCTAACTCTTCCTCTAATTTTTTTATGCGCTGACTGATATGCGGTTGAACATATCCTAATACCTCGGCGGCTTTTGATAGTGATTTTGTTTCTGCCACACATTTAAAAATTCGTAAGTCTTGGCTTTCCAATTTCCATTCCTCCGCTGATATCATTTTAAATGATACCTCTCTTAGTATTACCTATTATATCCTTTTTTTTATCGAAGATATAATAAAAGATGTTGAGAGAAAGGAAGGTTAAGAGAAATGAACGATTTTAAAAACAAAGTATTTATTATCACAGGCGGAGGCACTGGTGTAGGCAAAGCAACGGCTTTAAAGCTAGCCGATAAAGGCGCAAAACTTGTGATAAACTACAGCAACTCAGAAAAGGAAGCTAAAAAAGCTGTGGAAGAAATTTTAGAAAAAGGAAGTATGGCTTTTGCTTTTAAAGCGAATGTAGCCAACGAGAATGAAGTGAATGAAATGATTCATCAAACGATTGCACAATTCGGACGGTTAGATGGATTAGTGAATAACGCTAGTATTACTGCTCAAATCCCGATGCATGACTTAGAGTCTGCAACGGATGACGTATGGGACTCTTTATATGATATAAACGTAAAAGGCATGTTTCACTGTGTAAAAGCAGCCGTTCCACATATGAAAAAACAAAAGTCAGGAGCGATTGTTAATGTAGGAAGTGTTGCCGGCACAACTGGAATTGGCTCGTCTATTCCTTATGCAGCAACAAAAGCAGCGATTCATACGATGACGAAGTCGTTAGCGATTGCACTGGCACCCCATATTCGAGTCAACTGCATCTCTCCTGGTGCAGTCGACACAAGGTGGTGGTCTGGCAACGAAGATAAAATGTATCAGCTTGCAGGAAATCTGCCTCTTCAGCGCATTTCTTCTCCTGAAGATATCGCAGATGCTATTCTTTTTCAGTTAAAACAAGAGTCCGTGACGGGCCAAGTGTTTACGATTGATAACGGACAAACTCTTTAAGCATATGAAAATATTCCAAAAAATAAACCCCACTACTAGAAAGAAATAGTAGTGGGGTTATAATAAGCACTATGCTACTGATTGGCTCTCTCTTTCCCCAGTGAAAATCCTTCAAACAGCCGGCCTCCATATGGTTCTAACACTTTATCAACCAGTTGAATCACTTTATCTTTATTCCCTGTTTTATAAAAGGTATCAAATGCCTCTACAAACTCTTTACTAAAGCGTTCATTATAGTGATTCAAAGACCGGACAATCCATTTAGAATCCCCGATCCAATGACCGTTTGTTCTTAACACAAATTCATGCGTTATATAAGCGAGCGTGTTGGCAATAAAAAGTGCTTCACCTGTATTTGAAGAACCGATTAAATCATCCAACGCATCGCTTACAAAATATCTTTTTAGTTCAATCGTCTCTTCCGACCATTTTTCCGGTCCTTTTTCTAGTAATTGTTTCGCTTCTTTTTTTATAGACTGGATTACTCCTTTATCCACTAAAATAATTCCCTCGGAAATCATTCTTGGCAATGAAGGTCTAGCCCTCTTACAGTCGCTTTTAAAAAAGACTTGGTATGAAGTCGGATTATGAGCAAAAACTTCAATGGCCCATCTAAATTCAATGAGTGACTCTCTAAAAGAAGAAGGAAAATCATCATCAAAAATAACAAGATCAAGGTCAGACGTGTGTGTAGCCTCTCCTCTTACTACGCTTCCGGCGAGTAATGCGCCTTGACAATTAGGATAATGCTTAGAAATAAATTGTGTAGCTGCTTGCAGCGGTTCTAACCTTTTTAGCTCTTTCATCGTATTCCTCCAGAAAATGATATATATTGTTTTTCTGGTTAGAACGTGGAAATTCCTTTAACAATAAGTTCTTATTTAACCTTTCTGAACATGTCTACTGTATTTACTTTTAGTTACCGTCATTTAAATGACTCTTTTATCCAAATTCCCCCTTGCCTTAAAGTTAACTTTAACGTTTAAGCTAGTTTTATAGTTTTTAAAATACAAAAAAGGGGAAACACTATGCTAATTAAAAGAATAACGGTGCAACTTTCCGGTGGACTTCTAGCTAGACATACAGCTTTGTTTGTACGCGAAGCGTGTTCGTTTCAAAGTGATATTTTTCTTGCGAAAGATGGAAAATGTGTAAGTGGAAAAAGCATCATGAAGGTAATGGCTTTGGCTGTTAAGAAAGGAGATGAAATAACACTGCTGACAAATGGAGTTGATGAACAAGCTGCCGCTCGCACCCTTGAAGAATTTCTTTTAACTAAACATAGATAGAAAGCTGCCATGCTATTCCTTCCTTTCCTTTTTTCATAAAGTCATAGAACGAAATTTTTTTCAAAAAACTCTTGCTTTAAAGTCGACTTTAACGTTTAAGCTAGTATTGTAGTTTTTAAATACATCAAGCGTAGTCAGTGAATGCACGTTTAGTAGCAACTGGTTATGTTTAATACGAAAGGATTGTGTTTTTACTTATGTGTAATAATCATCAACATACAACAACATCACGTGTTTTAAGTGCGCCGCACGCAAAGGCAAAATTTGAAAATACGACAATTGAACGCAGAGAACTGCGAGCAGACGACGTTTTAATTGATATTAAGTTTAGCGGTATCTGTCACTCTGATATTCATAGTGCATTTGATGAGTGGGGCGGCGGGATGTTCCCGATGGTTCCTGGTCACGAAATCGCAGGAGTAGTTGAAGCAGTTGGCGAAAACGTAACAAAATACAAGGTTGGCGATCGCGTAGGCGTTGGATGTTTCGTTGACTCTTGCGGAGAGTGCGAGTACTGTGTGAACGGTGACGAGCAATACTGTACAAAAGGCGTTGTTCAAACGTACAATTCATTGGATTACGATGGAAACCGTACATACGGCGGCTACAGCCAAAAAATCGTCGTAAAAGAAGGATTCGTTGTTCGTATTCCTGATAACTTAAGTATGGATGCAGCAAGTCCGCTTCTATGCGCAGGGATTACAACATTTTCTCCATTAAAGCACTGGAATGCTGGCCCTGGCAAAAAAGTGGCGATCGTGGGAATGGGCGGCCTTGGACATGTAGCGATTCAATTTGCACATGCAATGGGTGCTGAAGTGACGGTATTGAGCCGTTCTAACAATAAAAAAGAAGAAGCACTAAGCTTTGGTGCAGATCATTATTTTGCAACAAGTGATGAAGCGACATTTACTGAATTAGCTGGTCGTTTTGATCTTATCTTAAACACGGTATCTGCTAACTTAAACGTGGATCAATATTTATCTTTACTTCGCGTAGATGGAACGCTTGTTAACGTGGGCGCACCTGCTAACCCAGATCAATACAGCGTATTCTCCCTTATCATGGGACGTCGCAGCATTGCGGGTTCACTTGTAGGCGGCATTCGTGAAACACAAGAAATGCTTGATTTTGCGGCTGAACACGGCGTTGCTCCTATGATCGAAGTTATCGATGCAAATCAAGTAGACGAAGCGTATGAGCGCGTTCTTCGCAGCGACGTTCGCTATCGATTTGTTATTGACATTTCTACACTGTAAGTTTTAAAAAAGCGGGCAGCTAATTGGATTAGCTGCCCGCTTTTTATTTCTTTATAAAATAAAAAACAAACGGTAAATTAGGCTTTAGATGAAAGCTCTTCCCGGTACTTTTGCTCTAATTTATCATAGTAGTCAATTTTCGTTTCCACTTTTCTAAAAGCTGCGTCCAGCTCTCTTTGTTTTTCCATCATTTTCTCTCTATGCTTTTCAAATATCTGCTTGCGCAAACCGATTGTATCATCACCTTCTTGTGTTAATTCAACAATTTTACGTAACTCTAAAAGAGAGATGTCTGTTTTTCGTAAGCAAATAATAAATTCCAGCCACTCGATATCCGACTCGCTAAAAATACGATTTCCGTTTTCGTCTCTTTTTATAAAAGGCAAAAGCCCTTGCTGCTCGTAGTATCGAAGCGTATGCGTAGGCAGCCCTACCTTTGCAGCGGCCTCTTTAATATGATATTCCATTCCACTATACCCTCCATCGCCATTCTTAGTACGGCGTTTGCTTTATGTATCTAAGCTTCCCTTTTCAAGGGTGCTTTCAACTCATCTTCTAGGTTTCTACTATACGATATATATAATCAAATCCCCTATTTTCTTTGCTATGAGATAACTGTATAAATAGTATCATAAACATTAAAGCAAACGTGAAGGCAACTTATAAAGAGCTGCCGTGAAATCAGCAGCTCTTTTCATTTATATATAAAATACGATTAATCTGCGGCCATCACTTTACTTAGTTCATTTAATAAATAATCCAGGGTTTGACTGATTCGAACTGTATTACGACTTGTAAGACCTTCTGTAAGTCCCAACATAACCATGTGCTCTCTTGCTGTTTCGATTTCTGTCATTAAGACTTGCATGACAACTCCTTTATACCACTTCACAGCTCATCACCCCTTTTTACTATACATATATCTCATATGCGGCAATCTTAAACCTATCATACAGGTTTTTGGGGGTGAATAGCGAGTTTTAGACCTTCAACAGCTGTATTTTTTATGAAGTAAATATACTAATATACTTATTGAAATAGAAAGTATCACTCCACTTACTACTAGAAGTGAAGAAAAGGCCCCCTAAATGGAGGTCTTTTCTTATTTCTTATAAAGCAGTCTAATACAAAGCCTTAGCCTTTAAAATATTCTCGGTAATACGAACCTTTCTCACACTCTATCTCATAGCGCAGCCTCGTTTGCTTCCTGTAAAGCTCTTCGGACAGCTCATTAAATTCACCTTCTGTGATAGATCCATGAATTAAATTGTTGAATAAATTATTAAGATGTTCAGTTAATTCTTGAAGTTTTTTTTCTTTCAATGAACGTCACCCTTTAAAATAATTTTCATCTTCTAAAATTATATCAAATAAAACGTTTTCATACGATATATTTTTTACTGAATTATCGTATTAAAGTGATGAAAGTATTTTTTAACCACCGAAAAACAATCAAAGAGCTCAGAGAAATCATTAATTACATGATTTGGGCAAAAAATAAGTGGATAAAGACCGCGGACAAAAAGGCAAATGGTATCAACCGTTTTGACAAAAGCATAGGATGAAAAGAAAAATGAAACGAGAAAAGGAGAATGAGTATGCACTATGCACCTTATTATCATCAGTGGCAGACCCCAGTGTACTATGGCTGGCAGCCATATAGTTATTATGTGCCGAATCACTATCACACCAGCGAACAGTTTCAACAAAGAAACGGTAAATTAAAGGACTACGGACCAAGGCCATTTGTGATTAACATTAATGAAGCGTCAAAGCAAAACAATACGTACCGCACTGCTTTATGGACGGGAACACATTTACAAGTGACGCTAATGAGTCTCAAGCCCGGTGAAGATATCGGCTTAGAAATCCACCCTAACGTTGATCAATTCCTGCGCATTGAACAAGGGCAAGGCGTTGTTCAAATGGGCAAAAGTAAAAACAACCTAACCTTTAAACGAAAAGTCTACGATGATGATGCGATATTTATCCCTGCCGGAACGTGGCATGATCTCACTAATACGGGTACCACTCCGCTAAAGCTTTACTCCATCTACGCTCCTCCAAACCATCCGTTTGGCACAGTTCATGTGACAAAAGCAAATGCCTTAGCTGAAGAACATTAACTAACATAAGCTCGCTAGAAAATCGGTGTACTACCTTTTCTAGCGAGCTTTTTTTAACTTGCTATACATAAAGGATTTTATAGCCAAAGAAAGAATTATAGAATAAACGAACCTTTTTAAACAGCTTAAAATAACTGAAAGGCAAACGGGCGATGAAATTATTTTATAAAATTCCTAAATCAAACGTAAATCCTTCCCTTAAACTAGCAAGAAAAGTTCTATATATATCGGTAGAAGCAGTCATTATGACCATGCTTGTGATTAAATCTTTTACTGTGGCCTATGAAAACGACATAAATTTAATTCTCAGGCAGCTAAATGAACTAAAAGCTTCGATTGGCGGATTTGGCATAAACGAAGCTCTATTTTGGTTTATGATAAAATGCAGTATTTGTACCATCGTTACATTTGATATTTGCTTATATTTTCAAAAAAAGCTAAAAAGAAACCAAAAAGATTTATGATGTATACGCTAAAGCTTTTACATCGGACCGCTGTTAATTTCCGTACAAGTTGGATTCACAATCAAGAATCAAACTCGTTCGGATCTTCCTTTAGCAAAAATACTTTTGCCCCAGCTCCATTTTTAATAGAAAAATAATAAAAGTAGAGGCATATCACGCCTCTACTTTCTGTTTAAAAATCTACATCGATATCTTCTTGAATGGTTCCGGTCACTTTTTCACTTTTAATTAATTGACCTTCTTTAAACGTTTCTTCCTCATCTGTAACGGGCTTCAGCTGCTTATAAGAAGGAACTGACGCAGAGCCAAGCTCTTTTTTAAGCAAGTGAATTTCTCCTAACAGCTCGCTTCTCAATGAATGAACTAACGATTGAAAATCTTCTTCGCGGCTGTCTTTCTGCCCGTTTTGTTCCACAAGCTTCGCTACATAATCCTGAAGTTCATTTGCCTGCGAGGACTCATATTCCTCACGATTTGCAGCAAAACGTGAATTCATTTCTTGTTTTAGCAAGTCAATTTCGCCCAACAGCTCTTTTCGAAGTGAATGAACGAGCGACTCGACTTCATCTTTTTTATTCATTTTTTGCAAGTCTTGCTGTATGAGTCTCACTATATAGTCCTGCAGCTCGTTTGCCTGCTGTTTTTCTTTTAGAAATGAAGACACTTCTGACGGAATGTCAGCAGTTTCAATTGTAAAACTTGCATGTTCATCTCTATTACTTACGGTCTTTCCCCTTGCTCCCATCATATCTGCTGATAGATTCCCAGCTGTTAGAAACGCATTTGATAATAAGTAAAATGGTGCAGCCACCTGGGAGCTTAGCTGACCGTACCAATCGTCTAGTGCTTCCTTAAGGCGAGTGTGTTGATGACTCATGTATGGCTCCCCCTTTTTAAGCGTGAACCGCTGCGTTTGTTTCATGTCTGCTTAAAATTTCAAGACCGTATAAATTTAACTTTCGTGTCTCCGGCAAGAAAAGATGGTTTTCTTCTCTGATTTCTTCCCCATACATGTTATCAATCTGCTCTGCAATAAACTGTTGAAGGATAGGAGCCAGTCCTCCAATATAAATATATTTATAGACTTTATCTTTTGGCGATGGAAATAGATTTTCAACTTTTGTTAATAAAATTTGCGTGTATTCTCTAAGCGAAGCGTGAATAGGCTCCGTGAGATCGACTTTTTTCCCGCTGTTGCCGTCTCTTTGCTCCATTTTTGCTTTATGGATATTGGCAATAATAAATTCTTCTAATGAACGAACATCATCAAAATACTCAAGCAGCTTTTCATTTCTTAGCTTTTCAATATGCTTCAAATATGAAATATCCGTAAGACACTTCAACGAATTTCTGCTTTTAGGAGCTTGAAGTCCTGCAGGAAGCAGTGCCAGGTCAACCGTACCTCCGCCCAAATCTACAATCAATGTTTCAAAATGTTTGAATGCATTTGCTTCTTCTCTATCTTGTAATTCAAAATCTTTTTTGATCGCCCAGCGAGCCACTTCGCTTTCAATACGGCATTTGCTCGTTTCAATGTTCACAGTGACCGTTTTTTCTAACCCAGGAGTCAATACCGTTACTGTATGCTCTCCTTGAAAACGTTCGGCCATCTTCTGCTGCATTTCACTGAATTTATTTGTTTTCTTAAGCAGCCAAATCGGAAGCATAGTCGAGAAAAAATTAATCGTCACATGATTATCCTCTTTGTCTTTTCCTTTAAGTATGTTGTAATAAGCAACTGAAGCTAAAAACATCACATAAGGAATATCAGATTCAGTTTTATTATGTAACTTATTAATATGGATATTGCCTAGCACGTGTTTCTCTGCGGCGTCTCCTACTAAATAATACTTTTCAACCCCTTCAATTGTGGTAGAAATCAGTAAATTTTGAAGAAGTAATTCCGGTTCATTTACACTTGAAGGAAAATGCCCCTCTGCCTGATCTTTTGTGATTTCTACTACGTTTGTAGGAATTTCATAGTAATAACCATCCACTAGCGTTTGAAAAATTGAGTTACCAAAATCAACGTTTTGACGTTTGATATCCATCCTTGTTTCTCCCCTTTATCTTTTCGTGACAACACTAATAAGTATATATTTTCCTCATTTGTTTGTCTAAGTATTTAAATAATTTATGTTATTCGAAATTGACAATTAATTAATTTTAGACGGCTAATGTAATTGAAAAGCGCTTGAAATGCTTCTTTTTACCAGTACCCCTTTTTACAAAGAATGTAACATGTGACGCTGTGACTTCCCCCTTAAATTTTTCACAATATAAGCCTCTCTATTATTTTTTAGAGACACGAGAAAACAAAGAGGTGGAAACATAACTGAATCAACCTACGTTCACCATAAAAACAAAAAACCCGAACCATCAATCAAATTAATGGTTCGGGTTTGACTTCAACTAACATACTTTGTCTAAGCCTCTCACTTTTTTTATTTATTGAAAAGGCCATTTGTTTGGTTTTCTTTGCAGATTTTCTGGCAGTTTACTGAAGCCTATTTCTTCAAGACCTTTTTCTAGCGTTGCTCTTGTTTTGATTGTTCCAAAATCGACGCCTAAATCAACAACGGTTTGCGCGATTTCCGGACGTATTCCAGTAATCATCGTTTTAGTGCCGATAAGCTGTAAGGCTTTTACAATTTGAAAAATATTGTCCGCTACCATCGTATCGACGATCAAAACACCTGAAATATCAAATATTAAATAACTCAGCTGCAGCTGAGCGCTTTTTTCTAAAGCCGTTTCCATAATAAGCTGCGAACGATGCGTATCAATTTGTCCAACGATTGGCATCACAGCGATTCCTTCAGAAAGAGGAACGATGGGAACTGATAATTCTTCTAGCGCTGCATAAGCTCGTTTTATGGTTTCGGTATTATGTTCTTCATAGATTTCGACAAATATATGATTAAGCTCATCAAGCATCGGATCAATTTTTTTACTTACATCAAGCATCGTAATAGGAGCAAACTGCTTCTGCTGCAGCTCTTCTGTAAAAACGCCCCATATCACTGTTCGAAACAGCGCGAGTGATTTTAACGTTTGACTCAACGAAAGTCCGTTTTCCACAGCCACTTTTCCTATATCTGTACCCCACTGAATGATTTTCTTTAAAACGACCGAGTGCTCTTCGAATAACGACTCGCCTAAATACTCAATGAGTTCTGCTCTCCATTTTAAAACTTCGCTTTCTTCATGGTAAACAAGCTTCCGCTTATATTCAGAGTCCATCAGATCAGAAAATTGTATCGCTAATTCCTGTTTATTATCGATAATTTTCTTCCCTATATATAACAACTCATCCCTCATTTTTTTCTTTATCTCCTTTAGTTAGCAGAATTAACGATTACATTTTATAACAATAGTTATATCACAGACAATATAAAAATATAACTGAAATGAAAAAATTGTTAAGCCCTCCCTATTTGCTTTTCCCGACTCTTCTAATCGGTATAACGATCATAAAAATGATTGAGATTTCAGCGTTTGGGTAAAAACCTATTAAGAAATTATTTCTATACTTATGAGGGGGATTTATCAATGAGCAAACATAAAGGAACCGTTAAATCGTTCAATGAACCAAAAGGATCTGGATTTATCACACCCGAGGACGGATCAAAAGAAGTGTTCGTTCACTCTAATGCGATCGACCGTGAGGAATATAAAAACCTGTCAGAAGGACAAAAAGTAGAGTTTGAAATCCAAGAAGGAGCTAAAGGACCCAGCGCTATAAAAGTACACCCTGTTGACTAATAGAGTGACATTTACATACAGGTTATGAGTAGACTCTCGAATCGAATACTCTTCGAATAAAAACACCTCTTCGACTTTCGTTCGAACGAGGTGTCTTTTATGATGCAAATACTTCTACATTCAAAATTAGTTACTAGTGGCTATTAAAAAACACAGTTCTAAAGTTGTCGGACAAGTATCCAAACATTTCCTCTATGAGTGAATACAGTATAGAGTACTGCAAAGAAAGGGTGATTATTATAAAAAAGTATTATTTCCATTACAATGATAAAGATGATAAATATTATGTAGAAAAATCTTATCCTCACAGGAAGAAAGCTTCCCTTAACAATAAGAAAGAGCAGCATCAAGAAGATGCTCCTGAGGAGGCACGCGGCTGGGCTTATGGTCACGAAGAAGATAGCTCTGAAGAATCACAAGTTTGGACTTATGGACGCGCAGAGGATTTGTATGAGGAGTCACATGATTGGGCTTCTAAATGTAAAGAAGATAAAGACAAAAAAGGAAGTACACGGGAGTCAGCATTTAGAGCGCTCAATTTAACGATGCCTCAAAATGTTCCTGCAAATACGTTTGTAAAAGCCGTTTTCCCAACTGAACAATTTGATTTAGCAAATGAATATAACCCGATTACTTCTACCTTCCGCCCCAAAAAAGATGGCGTATATTCCATCATTGCTACAATTGGATTCTCTCCTAACGACCAGATGCTAGATTATAGAACTCGCATTGAAATACGTGTAAATGGGACAACCGCTATTGCTATCGATAACGATTTCTTTGGCGGGAACACACCGTTTGTTAATGCGATATCCGTTTCTACTATTTATAATTTAGAAGCTGGAGACCGCGTTGAAGTTTTTGTTCAAAGCAGCATAGCCGGTACAATCGTCACATCCGAAGATGGCTCACATTTTGAAGCAGCAAGATTTCCTTCTCCAACAAACAACTAAACAAATGGAACATTAGCTTTTAGAGAAAAGTATGAATCCCCTTTTGCAGATAGCTTCATATCTCAAAAAAGGGGATTTGTACTAAATTCAGTGATCTAAAGGCAGAAAATTTTTTAAGCGTTGGTATTTACATAATTTTTTAATAGATTTATTACATTTTCTTGTCCATTCTCTATCGCTACATCAAGCGGCGTTTGATCATCATCTTTTTTCACCTGAATCTGAGCTCCGTTTTCAACTAAAAGTTTGACGATGTCTTCTGCGCCGAGTAGGGCAGCTTCGTGAAGGCTTGTCCATCCGCCGCTTTGCTTGGCGTTGCTGTCTGCACCGCCCTGTAATAAAATCTCTACCACTTTTGTCTGTTTATTGGCAACAGCTGCGTGAAGCGGCATATTTTCATTGCTATTTTTCGCCCGAGCTTTCATGTTCGCTCCTAATGATAGCAATAGTTTTACAGTTTCTTCTTTCCCAAAATACGAGGCTAAGTGAAGCGGTGTCCATCCGTCTAAATTAAATTCATTAATAAGTGCAGGGTTTTCACCAATCAAAACTTTTATTTCTTCATTATTTCCACTCATTGCGGCCTGTGTAAGTTCTTCCATTCTATCCATATGCCATTCCCCCATATAAAAGATGAATTACTTATCCTTCCATTTTATCACATATAACTGGAAAATAAGCGAATCGTATTTCTAATGAAGAGGCTAAAAATTATGTACGTCTACGTCATCTGCTCTACCTCACTCACGCTTGCTTCGCTAACTTTTCCGTTACGCTGCCAAGCTCTTCAACTAACCGACTTAAAAATTCCGCCGTTTGGTCGATAGTCTGCAGCGATTCCAGCTGACGCACGGAAGCAGAAGAAATGCTGCTGCTACTTGCCGCTGATTGGTTCGCAAAAGCGGTCATCTCGCTGACGGCATGGAGCACCTGCGTAGATCCGGCTGCTATTTGCTGTGCGGAAGCAGCCGTTTGCTGAATTTGTTCGTGAACGTACGTAGATGCGTCGGCGATTCGATTAAAAACATTTTCCGCTTCGTTGGCTAGTAAAATACCGTTTTTTACATCAGCAGTTCCTGATTGAATGAATGCTACGGCTTGAAACGTTTCTTGCTGAATATGCTGAATGAGTCTTGCTACTTGTTCGGCTGACTGATTGGATTGTTCTGCAAGTTTGCGAACTTCCGCTGCTACGACCGCAAACCCTTTACCATGTTCGCCTGCGCGCGCTGCTTCAATTGCAGCATTTAGCGCCAGTAGATTTGTTTGTGCAGCAATGCCTGAAATCACACTCATAATATCGTTGATTTCTGCAGAACGTTCTTTTAACTGATGAATAACGCTAGCTGCATGCTGAACAGAAGAATCGATTGTATGAATTTGTTGAATGGCTTCTTGAATTTTTTCTTTTCCCTGCACGGCTTCATTTGCTGTTTGATCAGAAGCTTCGCTGACTGCCGCTGAAGCCTCGGCTATTTTGGTTACGCCTTGCGTCATCTCTTCTAGAAACTCACTGCTTTTTTGAGCCATTATTACCTGCTGGTCCGCTCCTGCGGCTAGTTCTTGCATTGAAGCCGTCGTATGATGACTCGCTGCTTGCGATTCTTCTAAGCTTTCCTTTAAGTCAGCAACCGTTTGTCTTACCTGACCATTCGTTTCATGCAGCTTTTTCATCATGTCATAAATGATGTGCTGCTTTTGTTTATTTTGCTGCTGAAGCTGTTCTGTGTATTTTTTCTTTGAAGTAATTTGCCAAGCGGTTGCCCCTGATGTAAAAATCAGATAAGCGGCGTGAAGGCAAAGCATCGAAAAGGAATAAGAAGACGTTCCGAAAATAATCGGTGTAAAAAATGGCACGAAAAATCCCACTAGATGCTCGACGACAAAAATACCCGTCATTAACAATAATAGCTTTACATTTTCATAGTAGGAAAGAATGGCTATCACCATAAAAATTGAAAAGTGATACTCAACCATTCCTCCTCCGCCTATAACCGTGCTGATGCTTGAAAACGTGAGCGTTAGCGTCACAAACGCAGGTACTAGCTCATGCTTTTTAACATACAGTACAAGCAGCACACCAAGAAAAACAATAGGAAGCATCAAAAAGATCAATGACACTTCGCCTGGCGCTGAATTATGTTCCATCGACATGCCGGACATCTCCATCGGCCAAATACGATGAATGATATGTATGAGCAGAGAAAGTATCACTGCTCCGCTTGATAAAACAACCATTAATTTATGTTTATTCATATTTATCCTTTCTATATTAAACAATACTTTCTTTATCTATAGAATCGGCTACAGATTGGTTTTTTTTATAGAAATTCACGTTATTTTTCCCCTGTCGTTTTCCTTCGTACAGCGCTTGATCCGCCTGTTTTAGCAGTTCTTGAAACGACTCTCCGTTTTCTGGATAATAAGCGGCTCCAATGGTCGATGTAGCTGTAAAAATGCAGGATTCAATACTCCATTCTTTTTGAAGCTCTCGGTGAATTCGTTCCATGATCTGCTGGATTTCCTCGCGCCTTTCAATGTACCGAAGCAAGATAACAAATTCATCCCCTCCGAGGCGATAAGCTTCGTCACATGTGCGAATGCAAGACGTTAAGCGATGTGCGTACTGGATTAAAAATGCATCGCCGATATCATGACCAAATTGATCGTTCACTTCTTTAAAATTATCACAGTCTAAAAACAGCAGGCCAAATCTTTCCTTTTGCTCAATCGCAGCCTGCACTTGTTTTTGCAGCATCATTCGATTCGGCACCCCCGTCAAACTGTCATGAAACGCCTTAAACTTCAGCTGATTTTCTAGGTTTTTTTGCGCAGTAATATCAGTTTGAATCAGCACGTAGCTTGAGATTCGGTGATGAATATCGGTCAGCGGAACGATGGTCTTATGGCTCCACACGATGACGCCTTCTTTTGTTATGCTTTTGACTTGCCCTCTCCAAACCTTTCCTTGGCCAATACTTTCAAGAACCCGAAGGTCATAGCTTACATCAAATAACTTGTATGATTGTCCGATTAGCTCTTCTTTTTCATAGCCAAATATTGTACAGAACATATCATTGACATACCTAATCGTTCCATATGGATCCAGGACGCTTACGATTGCGGACTCATCAAGGGCATACTTCATGTTTGCTAAATCTTTCACCGTGTTTTCCAGCTTTATTTCAGCTACCTTTTCTTTCGTAACGTCCTGAGCAATCAAGTAAATACCCATCCATTCATTTTCCACGATGATGGGCACGTTTGTAACATATAAATAAATCATTCCTTTTTCTTTGTGCCACGCTTGGATTTCTTTGCTGTAGCTTTGGTCGTATATGATGTGATGCAAAGGCAAAGCACGGACATCAATCTTCAGCTCTTTTAGAAGCTGCATGTAAGAACTATTGATGATCTCTTGCGTATCGTAGCCGAACATTTGCTCACAGGCAGGATTTGCTTGAACAATTTTACCGCTTAAATCCATCATACATATGGCGTTTTCATGGTTCATAAAAAGCGACTTATACCGCTCCATACTTTGGGCTAAATCTTTTTTTAACTTTTGGATATTTTTACTCATCACTAATAAGTGCGTACTATTGTCGGTATCATCAAAAATGGGGGTAAGCGTTGTTTCAAACGCTTCAGCTGCATCTGAGAAGGTATTTATGTCATGGTAGGTAACTGGCTTTTTTGTTTCCATCGCTTTTATATAGTAAGGGTAAAGGGAGTGATACGCCCGCTCAGGGAGTACGCTTTCTAGCCGCATGCCCGCTTCTCCTTGGTACCGTACAAGCTTAGCAGCCGCTTTATTCATTTTTTTATAATAAAGATGCTGGTTCTTTACTTCCGCCAAAAAAACCAGCTCATTCATTTGATCAAAATAAAATTCAAACATATGATCTTTCAACATGATAGGATGCATCTCCTTCGTTTTTTCACAGATGAACGCCCCCTGTACTTTACACTTCTGTATGAAATATACACTAGATCTTTTCACACACAAACTCAACTTTAAATGTACAAACAGTAGTTCTTTTGTATCGTTACCTACCCTCCTTCACAAGAAAGGTAAACATGATGAACAAAAATAAAAGAGATTGAGGCATAACAAACCACTAGAAGCACCTACATACATGAAAGCTATCTTTACCACAACAATAAAAAGATCCGAACGCGTTTGATTCTAAATCAAACGCGTTCGGATCTTCCGTCAACTAAGCTACTTTTATTCCAGCCTCTTTTTTAAACCTACTTAATTCCGTAATATTCTTCAAGCGTAATGCCTTTACTCTTAATCGCCTGCGCCACTGGTTTGCCTACATAGCGTAAATGCCACGGCTCATATTTATAGCCGGTTACCGCGTCTTTCCCTTTTGGATAACGAATAATAAATCCATATTCGGCTGCGTGGGCATCGAGCCAAGCTGCTTCTTTTGTTCCGCCAAAGCAGTCTTGAGCAGCACATGTGCCGTCTCCTTTTGTTACATCAATTCCAAGACCCGTTTCATGTTCACTCGTGCCTGGCAAGGCGCTATAAGTTGCCGCTTTATCATAACCGTCTCGTTGAACATACGAACTAAAAAGCGCGCTTTGCGTTGCATGTGAACGGTAAGCTGATACGCCAAGAAGCGTAACGCCTTGTTTTTTCGCACCTGCAAATAACTGTGCAATAGCAGCGGCTGCTTCACTGCGCATTTTTTTCTTTTCCGTTTGTTCTTTGAATGTAAACGGAATCGTTGTATATACTAAATCTTTCGGAACGTAGTTTTCCGGAAGCTTGTTTTGTTTATTCACAACAACTTGTATACTTTCAGGGTTCGAAACCACTTTCATCCCAGCTAATGCTCGTACGTATTGACCGCTTACATAGCCAACCTTCCCTTGATACGTAATTTTTAGCCAGCCGTTTGCTGCTTTAGCCGTTACGTCGAGCTGTGTGCCGGCTTTCAGTGTTGCCGTAACCGCACCAGAAGTTGAAGCAGTTGTTCGAACATTTAAATTCGCCGTTGCCACATAGACAGAAGCCTCCGGAGCTGGAGCTGGTTCAGAAGAACCCGTTGATTCTTTTACGTACTGCGTGCTCACGTAACCCGTTTTGCCTTGATAGCTTACTTTTAGCCAGCCGTTCGCTGCTTGTGCTGTCGACGTTAGCTGCGTGCCTTGTTTGACCGTTACAACAATCGCGCTTGACGTAGATGGACCGCTTCGAATATTTAAATTTGCCGTTGTTACATAGGTTTTGGTCGTTGAACTCGCTGACTTTTTAACATACTCACTGCTTACGTAGCCCGTTTTGCCTTGATAGCTTACTTTCAGCCAGCCGCTTGCTGCTTGTCCAATTACCGTTAGCTGCGTGCCTTGTTTAACCGTTGCAATAATTGCGTTGGACGTCGATGGGCCGCTTCGAATGTTTAAATTCGCCGTGGTTGTATATGTTTCCGCCGCTGCGCTTGCGACAGTTGGCTCACCCGTAAAATGTAAAGAATGAAGACCTAGAGTTCCTGCCCCTACAAGTGTAAAAGCAAGACCTGTTACCGCTAATTTTTTGTAAAATCTTTGTTTGTTCACTTCTGTCATTTTTTATACCTCATTTGCAAAATATAATAGAAATACATGTTGCCAGTTTAATAGATTAAGTGAAAACAGGATCCGATGTTTAAGCTCAATCTTAAACTAGCCACACTAAATAAAATCATTTGACGTCTAGAGGCTCTGTACATTTGTTCGTTCCAGCTAGCACGTACTTTTAGAATACCGGATAATCGTGTCAAAAGTATATCAAAATATTTCAAACTTGTTTCCAAACTGATACATTTTCAACAAAAATAGAATAATAGAGCAAAAAAAGCAAAAAAACCCTTACGTTTACTCCTAATGGCTTAGGGTAAAAAACAATTAAAAACAAAGATTGAGATGGTGATAAAATGAACACGGCAACGGATTTTTCCTCAACTGCGTTTCGAAAACCTCACACATTAAAACAGCATATTTTTGATACGCTTCATTTCTACTACCCAGCTTGTATTGACCAAAAAAACGGCGGGTATATCCATGAACACTACGACGACGGCACCGTCAACAACACGCATTCAAAGCACTTAGTAAGTACGGCGCGCTTTATTTATATCTTCAGTGTAGGGGCTCTTTTAGACGGACCGGATTGGTGCAAAGAAGCAGCTCAGCATGGCATTCGTTTTCTACAAAACAACCATTATGATAGAGAGAACGGCGGGTATTTTTTTGAAATAACCGATGACGGAGAAGTAAAAGATGATTCTAAACAAGCATATGGCCACGCTTTTGCTCTTTTAGCTTCTTCCATCGCGTATCAAGCCGGTATTCAAGAAGCAAAAGAAACAATTGAACAGGTATATGACGTGATGGAAAAGTACTTTTGGGAAGATGCGCACGGCTTTTACCGAGACGAATGGGACGCATCGTGGTCAGCTTCTTCTTTCTATCGGGGCCAAAATGCAAACATGCATATGTGTGAAGCGATGCTTTCTGCCTTTGAAGCAACAAGAGATAAAAAATACGTAGACCGGGCATACACGCTTGCAAAAGGCGTTACTCAGCAGCTTGCTGAACGATCTGGCGGTATGATTTGGGAGCATTATGATACAGACTGGCAGCCAGATTGGGACTACAATAAAAACAACACAAAAGATGAATTTCGTCCGTACGGCTTTATACCAGGACATCAGTTTGAATGGAGCAAGCTGCTTTTATGGCTTGATCGGCACCGTTCGGAAAACTGGATGACAGAACGTGCAAAGTATTTGTTTGATAAGGGCTGGAACCGAGGCTGGGATGCTAAGTACGGAGGTCTTTACTTTGCGCTGTCTCCTCAAGAAGAGGTCATTGACCCGGATAAAAACTACTGGGTGATGGCCGAAGCCATTTCTGCGGCTTCACTGCTCGGGGTAAAAACCGGAGACAGCGGATATTGGAAAGCATACGACGCCCTGTTCTCCTACTCTCAGAAACACTTTATCGATCACACATATGGAGGCTGGTATCAGCTGTTAAATCAGCAAAACGAACGCTACAGCTCGAAAAAAAGCCCGGCTCCTAAAGCCGATTATCACCCTGTGGCAGCTTGCTATCAAACGCTGATAGCGCTGAATTCTCTCTAAGATCATAACCATAAAGAAACCGTTTTCTTCCAGATGCGTTTATTTTGTTTATTTAAGGGAATTTACTAACTAACAATCAATGTTTCTACATTTCAGCAAAAGCACGACTATATATATGCAAGGAGTGAGGACGATGTATTTTTACGCGTTAGCACAAGGAACAGATTCTGGAGACCCAGTAACACTGCATCATGAGAAAAAATTTTCAAAAAAAGAATTTTTAGAGATGTTTAATGAAGCGTTAGATGAGCTGGATACGCATCCAGCTCCAAGCGAGGTCGGCGAATACCTTTGCCGTGCATACGGATTTCAAGAAATTGAAATCGAGACGGGTGTTGTCTGCTACTGCGCTCCTTTTAGAAAGCTAGATGACTCGGATATTATAGAAGACCGCACGTACATGGACGCCACGACAGGAACATTAAAATACAACTAATCAAAAAGAAAGGTTGGATGCGTGTGAAGACTGTACAGAACATTTATCGAACGAGTGAAGCTGTACCAGAATCGGGCGCTTACATTTGTGCGGAAGGTGAAATTAAACTTTTTCAAAAAGATGATCTTTTTACACCTTGCCCCCACACACGTGAATCAACGACGTGGAAGCCCGTAGATGACGCCTTTTCAACCGGCGAATTGGTTCCACAAACCGGTCGCTATACCGATGAAAACGGCAATCAAGTAAAGCTAAAAGAAAATGATTTATTTCCAAGATGCCTTCGTTCAGGTGAGCCGACGACGTGGAGGCGAGGATAACAAACAACAAAGAGGCTGGAACAAAAATAGTTTAGCCAAAGTGAAAAACGAACCATTAATCAACATGTTTGATGAGTGGTTCGTTTTTTGTGATGGTGAATATAGTTTAATCTATTTTGTTCCTTCTAGCAGTTGATTGGAGGGCAAGGCGAAGACTCCTGCGGGAAAAGCGGAACAGATGGACCCCGCAGGAGCGCAAGCGACGAGGAGGCTCAGCGGCCGCCCGCGGAAAGCGAAGCTTTGCACGGAAATCAACTGCGGTGTCATAAGCAGTCCAGCTCATGTATCTCCTTTGTTCGCCTTTAGATTGGATTCATTTCGTTATGTCTCAACCTCTTTTATTAAAGCTTATTTAAAAAATGAGTTCTTTTTTCTTCCTTTTAACAGATCGCCCGTCCACCCTTTCATTCGTAAATAGAGATAAATGGCAATGGTCGAAAGAACGATTAAAATGAGTGCATAGATATAGCCAAACTTCCAATCAAGCTCCGGCATCCCTTTAAAGTTCATTCCCCAAAGGGCTCCAAAAGCGGTTAAAGGCGTACTAATTGCTGTTAAAAGCGTTAAAGCTTTCATAATCTCATTTCCTCTGTGAGTCGACACAACTTCTTCTAATTTAATTAACGCGTCAAATTCTTTTTGATATTGTTCAATCAGCGTGAGGCCAATTTCTATTTTTTTACACATTCGCTGATATTGAATCGTTTGGTTAATTTTTTTATGAAACGCTTCTTCGATTCCCATTGTGACTTCTCGAACAGAACTGATTAAATTTGTCCATATAAGCAGGTCATAGCGCGCTTTATGAATTTCATCTAACACGTCGATGTTATTATTATGGCGCACTTCCCACAGAAGCTCTCTGAAATGACTTTCAAACTGATCAAATCCATTTAAGTGTTTTTTCATAATTTCGCCTAAAAGAATAAAAAAACTTTCCGCCGTGTTAGCAGCCTGCTTCATGCGTTCAATCATTCGTTCGTGATTGGTGTTCTCAAGGATTTTCAAATCGATTCCTGCCGTTATAATAAATTCCTCAGTAATATAAAAATGAAACGAATCGTAATTTTTTTGATCAAACGACTTCTTATGATAAATCAGTGAACCATAAATGAGCTCACTTTCTCCTATTACATCTACTTGAATATGATTAGAATTTTTCTTTTGAAGCTGCTGGCAAAACCATTCATCTCTTGGATACTGATAGTCTTTGATTATATCAGCTATTCCATCGGCTTCTTCTAAATCAAACTGATACCATTTCCACTGATCGCTCGTCACGGTATTCATACTTTCCCTCTTTCCCCTTTTATTAAAATTTTTCCCTATATACAATCACTTAAAACCTCACACGCAAAATAAACATACATTTCATATCCATCTTTATAAAAAAGATGCTATAATAAATACGTTGCGCACCTGCGCATGTTTTATCAGTTTGAGAGGAGAATAACAGTGAAGAAAGATATCGCTTTACGTTCTTATCTGCTAGAAAGTGCACCAGCTATGACGGAAGAATGGTATGAATCTTTGGACAAAACATCTTCTGAAGGCGTATATACCTCTAATGACCCTGACGTCATTCAACGCTTAAAAGCGCAAAACTATGAATTCCATTTATATATTAGCAACGTCTTTATAGAAGATGAAAAAAGCTTTTTTGACTCTTTTAACACGTGGCTAAATAAAGTTGCCAAAGACCAACAGCATCTCAGAACCCCCATTCAAAGTATTATTAAAGAATTTATGAACGTCCGCAAACAATACTGTGAGTATATTCGCCGATTTGCAGAACTTCATGATGACATCACTCAGCAGCATATCGATATGTGGAATGAAAAAGTAGTACGGGTATTTGATATTATTATTTTGAAATTCATCACAGAAGCGCAGGAATATGCCTCAAACCGCCTCCGCTCTCAGCAGGAAATGATTCATGAATTAAGTTCACCTGTTATTGTGATTAAAAAAGACGTGGCTCTTTTACCGTTAGTCGGAGATATTGATACGGCAAGGGCCAGAATGATCCTAGAAAGCACGTTAAAACAGTGTGCCGAGAAGCAAATCTCTCATTTGTATATTGATTTGTCAGGAGTGGTGATGATCGATACAATGGTCGCGCACGAGCTGTTTCAGCTGATAAATGCGCTTGATTTAATTGGCGTTAAATCGATTTTATCGGGCATTCGTCCTGAATTAGCCACTACTGCGATGCAGCTTGGTTTAAGTTTTGACCATATACGAATTAAATCGAATCTTGCTCAGGCATTAGAAGATGATTCAAAAATTGTCATTGCTTCTAATGCTCATTAATATAAAAACACAGATAAAAAAAAACAGCCCGAGAAGGCTGTTTTTTTATTTTCGATGATGAATGTTTTCAGAACCCGATTCATCTTTTGTTTTTGTTTTATTTTTCTCTTCTTTTTGTTCAAGTCTTATATCTTCCATTGGCATAGGATCCACCGTTTCTTCTTCTTTAAAACGTTCAAACAACGTTTCGTCTTGATCTGTTACACGCTGCTCCGTTTCATCTCGTTTTTTTGGTGTATTTGAAATAGATCTTTTCTGGCGCTCTCCCATCGTTTTCTCCTCCTTTATAATAGGTGAAGCAATTATGTGTTCATGAAATCTCCGCCGTTGACATGAAGCGTTTGACCCGTCATATAAGATGAATCATTTGAAGCTAGCAGCACATAGCAGCCCACGTGTTCTACAGGGTGTCCAGGTCTGCCCATCGGTGTATCTGTACCGAATTCTCCTACTTTATCCCCTGAGAAAGTAGACGGAATAAGCGGTGTCCAGATTGGTCCCGGCGCTACGCCGTTCACACGAATACCGTCTTTGACAAGCGCTTGCGCCATACTGCGCGTAAAGCCGTTAATTGCACCTTTTGTCGCCGTATAATCGATCAGCTGAGGATTCCCGCGGTAAGGATTAATGGACGTTGTATTAATGATGGCACTGCCTTTTCCTAAATAATCAAGCGCTTTTTTCGTAAAATAAAAGTATGAATAAAAGTTCGTTTTGAACGTTCGTTCAAGCTGTTCACTCGTAATTTCTTTAATGCTTTCTTTTGGATGCTGCTCTCCTGCATTGTTCACAAGGATATCAAGCTTTCCAAGCTCACTCACCGTTTTTTCTACCGCTTCGTTACAGAATGATTCGTCTCCTACGTCTCCTGCAATCAGCAAGCATCTTACACCTTCTTCTTCAATGCGGGCTTTTGTTTCCTCGGCGTCGCTATGTTCGTTTAAGTAAACGATGGCTACGTCCGCTCCTTCTTTCGCATAGGCAATGGATACAGCTCGTCCAATTCCGCTGTCTCCCCCGGTAACCAGCGCTACTTTTCCTTTTAATTTTCCTGTACCAATGTAATTGTCATCCTCATAAATAGGGAGAGGATTCATCTCACTTTCGATACCCGGCTGGCGGTCTTGCGTTTGCTCGGGCTGGCCTTGTGTTTGTTGATCTTGTAAATTCATTTTAGTCTCCTCCTATTTTTGATGGAACTTTTTAGTATAGTCTAGGTTTAGCCTTCTGTTTTGAAGTTCAAACATCTTTTTTGAAAATTTATGATGTTTCTATTCTCTTTTACTATCTGAGAAAATTCATAGAAAACAAGTTTAAAGTTGGAAACAAAGGCTACATGTTGAGTAGAAGATGTATTTCGGAAATATCTTTTATCAGGAGGTTTGGTTCGTGTATGAAACACATTCAAGTAGCAGAAAACCAAGAGGAGGCAGTCTGCGTCATCCGTTCTTTTTTAAAGAGAGGATTTACAAGCAAAGAGATTTATCTGCTGGCCTACGATAAAGAATGGGCTCAGCATTTAACGGAGGCAACACATACAAAAAAGTACAGAATGGCAGAGCAAGGTATTTTTGAAACGGCGGTCAATATGCTTCTTTCAAGAGAAGATGAGCTTCTTTCAAAGATGGCTTCACTCGGCTTATCTAACAGGGAGGCAAACCGGTATATAGAAGAGATGAGACAAGGTCATGTCGTGGTTGTTGGCGCACAGAGTCAATCCATTCCCTACTAAAACAGCTGAAACGTTTTCTATTAGCTTATAAGGGTATTTAGTAAAATAAACCATTTTTTATCAAGAAAGGACGTTATGATAATGTTAAACTACTTGGGCATTCAGATAGGCTCTCTTTACTTTCCTACTAGTATTCTTCTTATTACACTTCTTCTATTAGCCGGCTTTTTTATTTATTTCTTTTCTAGAAGAAGAAAAAACCGACAGCAGTCACGTGATCATAATGAAAAAGCGTGAAGCCAAGCTCCACGCTTTTTCATTATTTACGGGATTCTTTTTGCAAAGGCGATTTTTCAATGGAACGCGTAAACCGGTAAACATCAAGTTCTTGTCCTACTTCTGAAGGCAAATAACCAAACGTTGTGAAGCTGTCCACAGATTCTGGCTCAAGCGATAGAGACAATAAATTGTTTTGCGGCTGAGACGTTAAAAAGACGTAGCTTCCTTTTGGGAACGTCACCGTTTTTGACTTGACGATTGTTTGCACGTCCACATTTGGTTTATTTTCGTAGACTTCATTTTCAATGCGGCTGCTGACATTATACGCTTCTACTGAAAGAGCCGTTTCTTTCGTTAACTTGAAACTTTTTACGCCTTGTCCCTGCAGTTTTTCTGCTAACTCTTCATGTCCCGGTTTTAAAAGGTAAGCAGTCGGACGTTCGCGGACAAGCGTCGGTGTTGCTTTCTTTGCACTGTAGTACGTCACAGGAATTTCTTTAACAGACGCGCTTTCTACATCGACCATTTCTAACGTAGAGTTTGGTATTTTTTTATTTTCACTGTTCACCACAATTGGATCATGATCATTTGCATTTTTTCCTTTTTTGACAAGCACCGCTTTTTCTTTGGCAATCAGCGCTTTAATTTGTTTGGCGTGATTGGCTGTTTGTGTAATCAGCTTTTCTTGTGTAGCAATTTGCGCACTCACTCGCCGCGGAAAATCTTCTCGGCCAATGCCGATTCCTCTGCTTTCGACTAAAAATGAAAACGATGGATACAAGCCTAGTGAGTTTCGCCCGATTCGCGGTTCAACTGAGCCTTCTTCTACTTCCAGCTGCCCTTGTTTATTCACTTGAGACGTATAGTATACTTCTCCTGAATATCCCTGCTTTTCAATGGCTGTAAGCGTACTGTTCACAAACAGCTCATCCGACACGTCGCGAATGTTCTGCGGAATATTTAAGTTTCGGCCGGACTGCAGTAAAATATCGTGATACTTCCACACGCCTTCTTTACCGATATTTTTAAATCCGCTGCTGTAAGGCGTATATTCATGAGCGTCGATGACGACTTCTGGTGAAAAACGGTTAAATTCAGCTCGTACGCTCTGTACTTCTGGGCTTTCAAGCTTTATGTAGTCGCGGTTTCCGTCTAAATTATTTGCTAGCTGACGTTTAAATGCATAAGATCCGTCAGGATTAATGCGCGGCACAATGACAATGTTGACTTTATTTAACACATCTTTTCCAAAGTCTTGTGTCAAACGCGTTGCAACGGCGAGTACGGATTCACCGCTTGCCGGTTCATTACCATGAATTTGACTTTGAAGCCAAATCGTTGGCTTTTTAGATGTCTTTCCATCAGCAAACTTCTTTTCCTTTGAAAAATATAGAGCTGGAATGTCTCGCCCTTGCTGTGATTTACCGATAATCTTCAGCTTTACGTACGGACTTTTATGAGCAAGCGTTTGAACATAGCTCATCATTTCTTCTTGAGTCGTAAATGCGTCTTGCCCTTTCAGAAATGCCGGCGTTGCTTCATCCACCTTTATTTCCGGATAAAGCGCTTTAATTTTTTCCGGCTGACTGTAGTCTTTTCCGTAGTAAGGCATCTCAGCTTGTACCGCAAGCGGCGACAGCAATAATCCAATTGACAAAATCGCCGGCACGGCCGTTCGTTTTACAGTTTTTTTCATTCATTTACTCCTCCCCATCCCCTTGATTAGACATTTTAAATTTTTTAAATATTTAAAATGTTACATAAATAATTATACCGTTTAAGGAAATAACTTCAAGATAAGGGAGCTGAACCTTTTTGACTATTTTTAATGTATCAAATGAGTGCATTTATATAAAAAAGGATTGAGACATAGCAGAATCAATTCAATCTGAAGACAAATAATCTGGATTAACAATTCGGACTTCTTGTTCAACCGCAGTTGATTTCCATGCAAGGCTTCGCTTTCCGCGGGCGGCCGATGAGCCTCCTCGTCGCTTGCGCTCCTGCGGGGTCTCACCTGTTCCGCTTTTCCCGCAGGAGTCTTCACCTTACCCTCCAATCAACTGCTAGAAAGAATGAAACACATGAAATATACGTTCAACCTAACAAAACAACGAACCCCTAATCAAACATGTTGATCAATGGTTCATTTTTCCCTTCGGCTAAAATACATTTGGTCCAGCCTCTCTTTTATGTATGAACTGCTATAAACTTTAGCCCTTCATTGAACCCGCACTGTCCGTAATTTAGCTGCACATACTCCATGCAGCTATTGATCATTTCTTTACAGATTCTAACGTCTCTAAATCATATCGACCAATTTCTTTGTTATTTCTTGTAATGACGAGCTTTCCATGCCTCGCGACTTTTTGGAGGTTTTTTAATTTCTGATCGGAAGGAGCGAGAGGCATTTCTTTGTTTTTAACAGTCGCGCCCAGATCGTAGTGCACATCGACCTTTCCTTTTTTCATATAGTTAAACTCTTCAATTCCCATACCTGTACCGAACTGCTCATGCCCTTCATCAAATACATTAACGCCTACTGTATTGATAGATGCTTTCTTTAAATCTTCATTCGGTATAATTTTAGCTTCTATTTCGTCTTTATCATTTTGATAGAATTTACGCTTGCCTTGCTGCTTCATTTTAAACTCGTAATACAGCGCTTTTGGTTTTACGTCGACCATTTTTCCTTTGCTATCTTGTATACCAACTTTTCCAATTAAATCAGCATCATCCGTTATCTTGACTTTCACTTTTTGAATGCTATAGCCGCTCTCTTCTTTGCTAGCAGAGTTTGAGCACGCTACCAATGACATTGCCAAAAAAGCACTCAATGTGCCCACCATAAATTTTTTCACTTCACCACTCCTTAAGGATTAATATACCATAAAAGGAATTTAAATGAATGTTTATCAGTCGATTTTGTAAATAAGTAAAGGGACAGCAACCTATTGACTTACGTTTCCTCATCAGCTCTATAGAAACATAAAAAAACTCTCTCCATCAGGAAAGAGTTACTCAATCACAAAATCCGCTTCTGCTTTTACCACTCCGTTTACAATAACAGAAAGCGTATGCTTACCATTATAATGTTTTCGTGTACTTAAATCTTTAAACCCATGCTTTTTTGTGACTGTCAGCGCTTGGCCTGCTTTTGCTTGAACATTTTTTAGCATAAACACTTTTTGAGTGCGGTTTCCTTTTGCTTTTACGTAATGAATTCCATACTCTATGCGAAGCGGCATGTTTTTTTCCACCGATAACTCAAAGGAAAAGTCAATGCTATCACCAATCGTAATGACATGCGGCTGTAAGCTAAGCCCTGTGACACTCACGCCCGGATCATCTCCATAGCCAAAAAGAGACAGAGCTTCAGGATCTCCTTTTTTCAGCAGTGAACGGCACGCATGCTTGACGATCCAATCGGTTTTAACGTCTTTTCCGTACCATCTTTTCATCACGTCAAGCATCCAATCTTTTTCTATGTACGAAATATCGTTTAAATGATTGGCTACGCTTTTGCGGACATAGAGCGATTCATCTCGTTTTAACTGCTCTAAAATCGGGAGCGTTTGTTTTGGATCCTGCTTTAACGCAGGTACTGATTGTCCCCACGGAAGTCTAGGTCGGCTCCCTTCGCTTGCTAATCTGCGAATATGATGGTTTTCATCTCCTGCCCATTCAATCATTTGCTGGAGCATTCGATTTGTATCTTGAATCAAAAACGGACGCACCCCAAATTCTGATGTGGAAAACGGTGTAAAAAACGCGAGTGCTTTTATGGAAGCTTCCCAAGCGTTTAATCCGTATAGTTCAACGTAATCTGGAAAAATCGTGCCTTGAAGTCCTCCTACCGTTGGAGCCGCTTTATATAAAATATGAAGTGCTTCTTCATAATCCGCCGGCAGCACTTCATGCATGGAAAGCGTAATTCTTCTCATGCGCTCTTTCAGCGCTAAGCCTTCCCAGTCCTGTTGAAAAACCAGCTGATGAAATGCTTTTTGATCAAATGAACTCATTTCACGTGAAAAAGCGTCACTCAAGTGGGTAATCAATTCTTCATTAAATACGCTTTTACGTAACTCTTCAGCCATATCTATCCCTCTTTTCCAGGCAGTATTTTATTTTCTTTTGAATAAAGCGCCCGCTCATACATGCCTTTTTTAAAAATTTGCATAAACAGCTGCTTATTTTTAACTTCTTTAAATCCGTACTGACTGTACAAACCGTGAGCATCTTTTGTCGCTAGTAAAATTTTTCGTACGTCTTGAATCGGCTGATAGCGAATCATTTCTTGTACCAGCGCTTTTCCAAGGCCGTTGCCTCGCGCGTGCGGAAGAATAAACACATCCGCCAAATAAGCAAACGTCGCAAAATCTGAAATAATTCGCCCAAATCCTACTTGTTTATCACACTCATCATATACGCCAAAACAAACGGAATGTTCGATAGACGTTTGAACAAGGTGAAGCGGAATTCCTTTTGCCCAGTACGATTCATGATGAAGGTACGAGTAGATGACATCTATATCAAGCTTTTCTTTATCTGTGTGTATGGTAAACTGATGATTTTCTTTCATGCTGTATCCTCCTTGCTTCTCTATCATAGCACAAATGTTCGCCATAGAAAAAAGCCTTTTGCAGAGAAAAGGCTTTTTTCGTTAGTATGATATTTTTTTAGAAACGGAAGGAGTTTTTCTATAGCGTCTTCCCACTATGTAAATAAGCGGACTTCAAATAAATCCAATACGCTCTCTCCTTTTACGTACTTCTCTCTTATATCTTCGGCTAGCGCACTTAGTTTTTAACAAAATATCCCTATTTCCTTTCCAACTCTTTACTTACATGATGCATATGCTTGACGTTAAAAAGCGCATACTAGCTGTAGAAAAGGAGGCGGATAGGCAGTGGAAAAAGCTCGAATTAGCGGATGGCAGCTGTTTGTGTTAATTACGCTCTTTGAGATTGGCAGCGCCTTTTTAGTCGGCTTAGCAATGGACGCTAAGCAAGATGCTTGGATTGCCATTTTAGTTGGTATGATCAGCAGCTATGCACTTATTTTTATGTATTATCGCTTGCACCGCTATTATCCCGATTTAGCGCTGACGGAGTATATCGAAAAAATTATTGGAAAAGTGCCCGGACGCATACTGGCTTTTCTTTACGTATTATATTTTGCGAATGGAGCCGCGCGGGTGCTGCGCGATTTCGGCGCGATGCTTCTTACTTTTGTCTATCCTGACACGCCGCTGTTTATAGTGAACGCTTTACTGATGCTGGGAATTATCTATACGGTTCGCCAAGGAATTGAAGTGATGGCACGTTCGGCGGAACTGCTGTTTTTCTTCATTTATGTACTCGCCGTCGCTGGCTTTATTCTTATCTTCGTTTCTGGCCTTCTTGATTTTTCAAGTCTAAAGCCAATGCTTGAAAACGGTATTTCTTTAGTGCTGAGGGTTGCCTACAGCCAGACGCTGTATTTTCCTTTTGGCGAAGTCATTGTATTTGCCATGATTTTCCCATATACAAAAAATGTGAAAAAGACCGCTTTGATTGTATTCAGCGCAATTACGTTAAACGGTATTAATCTTATGATCACAATGATTGTGAATATAGGTGTGCTGGGCGTTACCTTAACATCGAGGTCTGCTTTTCCGCTTTTAAGCACTGTTCAAAGCATTCAATTCGCAGGGTTTTTAGAACGGCTTGATGTGTTTTTTATGCTGGCTTTAATCACTGGCGGCTTCTTTAAAATAGGTCTGTTTTTCTACGCCACTGTGCTGGGCCTTTCCCACGTGTTTCAGCTTAAAAACCCGTCACCGCTTGTATTTCCAATTGGCTTAGTCGTTTTGTTTTATTCATTGTCCCTTGCTCAAAACTATTTCGAACACGTATATGAAGGGTTAAAAATCATTCCGTTCACTTTACACCTTCCGTTTCAAATTGTCATTCCTGCTTTTTTACTCGTGATCGCATTTTTAAGAAATCGAAAAAAAACACAGTCCGTCCCTGTGAAAAATACCGCAGAAAATTCATAGTATGTCCATTTCTCTATTGGATTTAATCTCCTAAAATTATACAATATAGTCAAGAAGCCAAAAGGAGAACCAATATGATTGGATTAATTCTTTCTATTTTAATATTTAACGTTCTTGCTTTTAAAACAAACAAGCGCTTCACAGCAAATCAAATTGTACACATTTGGATGTTCACCATTGCTGCTCAGCACATCTTTGACGTCTTTATTAATTTCAAATTTCACGGCTACTGGTATTTTACACAAGAGACGGACTGGCAAGGTATTTTTGCTTATACCGTTCTCATTCCGCCTGTAAACATGCTTTTTCTTACCTACTATCCCCTTGCCGGGAAACTCACAAAAAAAGCCGCCTATATTTTATTTTGGTCGGTTGCTGTTTTACTTTATGAAGTAGTGGCTCTTCTCCCTGCTCCTTGGGGTTATTTTCATTACGGATGGTGGACGTGGTGGTATTCGCTCCTCTTAAATCCACTGTTGTTTTGGATGGTGGTGCAGTATTACCGGTGGGTGTGTAAGTTGGAGAGGAATTCTAGACCAATTTAAGTAATCAATGAAAGAACAGCTTTTCTGCAAAAGAAAAGCTGTTCTTTGATGAAATCTATTATTTTAAAGCACTATCCTTCTTCTCCCTCACGAACTCCACCACAGGCCCGACAATAATACAAATCCCTGCGATAATCAGCCAGCCAAACGCCAGATACGTCCAACCTTTAAAAAAGGAAAGCGTATATTGATAGCCCGTTAAAAACATCACGCCTGGAAACAAGAGGACAAATAAGAATGTAAGTCCCAGCGCCCAGCGCGTACATAGCTTTGCGTCTTTATTTAACTGTTGTTGTGGATCCATACGCCACTTCCTCCCTTAATGGTTCATCTCCATGTTCATCAAAGCTTTTGAATTTGTCTTTTAGTTCATCAAAGTCAAATTCTTTTTTAGCAAGCAAGCCGTGTCCAATTGATATGACCCCACTGATGATAAAAACGGTAGAATTTCCAATAAGCATTGGATACAGTCCGCCAAGGGCATCCACATTAATGTAACCATTAATCACGTAAGCAGATGTGTTCCATGCGATAACGCCTCCGATCATTCCTAACAGCGCGCCGTAAAATGCACCTGTGTTCGTCGCTTTTTTCCACATCAGTCCAAGCGTGACGGGAATAACGGCTCCGCTGACGAAAATACCCATGGCCATATACACAAACCCAAGGCTAATTCCTAAGTAAAACAGTAAAATGGAAAACACGCCCATCGCCAGCCCAAAGCCAAGCGTCACTTTTCGCGACGTGCTTAAGATTTTTTTACTGCTTGCTTTCGGGTTGATAGAACGCAGGTAAATGTCCGTTACGATAATATTCGTGATCGCCGTTAATTCAGCCGCTCCTGTCGACATTACTGCCATAAACAGCATCGTTAAAAACAAAATAGAACCTAGATTTCCAAGCACGTGTGACGCCATAACGGGTGCAATGGAATCTGGTGAATCAACCGCAATTCCAAGACCAGCGGCACTTACGCCAAGGAAAGTGGCAACGGCAAAGGGAATCGAAAACCAGGCAATTCCGCCGTAAATATACGCTTTTGAAGCAGCGCTGTTTTTACTTGCGATGGCACGCTGCCAGTAAGCTTGATCCACAAAGACCGTACCGAAGTTCCCGATAATATTAATCATCCCAAACAAAAGGCCCGGCACCGATGCCATCGTAAGCATATGCTGTGACGAAGGCAGATTTTTCAGCCCTTCGTACACGCTTGTTACGCCGAACTTATAATAGACGGCAGCAGCAAAAATAAATAAAATAATGAAAATAAAAACAGTGTTAAAATAATCAGCAACAAATGAGGCTTTTAAACCGCCAATCATGGTGTAGATGGTAAACGTAAGAGGAATTAAAAAAGCGGCAACAAAAATATTCATCCCAGTAAGAGAGTTTAAAGCAATGGCTCCTCCTAAAATAACCATGGCGGTCACAATAATATTTGTCATAAGAGCAAAGCCAAGCATTAAACGATGATTTTTCACGTCGAAACGCTGTGCAATAAATTCTAAAAACGTATGAGCGTTCGGTGCTTTTTTCTTCAGGTTAATCGCTACAATGGCAAACAGCAAAATTTGAATGCTTGCTCCCGCTGCGTACCAATACGGTCCGCTAATTCCGTACTGATAGCCTGTGGATGAAGACATCATTAACGTAGCGGCCCATGTCCACGCGGCGATAATGGATGCACTCGCCAGCCCAACGCCTACATTTCTTCCGGCTGTACTGAACTGCTCAGCCGTCATTTCCTTTCCTTGACGGCGCTGCATCATAATTGTAACGGCCGTAAATCCTCCTCCAAAAATCAGTAAAATCAAATATCCGACGCTTGATGAAAGCATCTTATCCCTCCTCTTTCTATAAATGTTAGATTTACTAACATAAATATGTAAATAAAAGTAACATTTGTTAATAAAATACCACGTCGTAAAATTATTAACAATACTGTATTTTCTGATTATTAAAGAGTATAATTAGATATTTTCTCCTTTCACACAAAAAAAAGCCGGCACATTTGCACCCGCTTAAGCATAAATTTTCGTTTTCATCGTGTGCTATTTCCTCACATGAATGGTCTGATTAATAAAAAACGACAGCCACTAGGGCTGTCGTTTTTTTATTATTGAGATACCATTACTTTTTGGCGAACGTGCTCTAAATGATCACGAACCGCTTCTGCTGCTTCTTCTGGCTCTCCATTTTTAATCGCTTCAAAAATACGCTCATGGTCGGCATCCGTTTGCTTACGATTTTCTTTTTGGCTTTTATTTAACGAATAAGCAAGCGCTTTTCGATACAAATGACCTAAATCTTCTACAGCATGAAGAAGGAATGAATTATGAGCTGCTTTCACGATATCATGGTGAAAACGATAGTCTGCTTCATGTCCAATTTCTTCACTGTTATGAACCGTCTTTTTAAATGCTTCTAACGATTCTTTAATTTCAATCAGTTCTTCATCTGTGCGGCGCAGCGCGGCTAAGCTTGCTGCCTGCGACTCGATGATAATACGCATTTCAATTAATTCAAGAACCTGATCTGCTTCAACCATTTCAAACGTCATTGGATCAAGCATGCCCACTAAGTTTACACGCTTTACGTAGCTTCCTCCGCCTTGTCTTGATTCAATCAATCCACTGGCAGAAAGAACGCTTAGCGCTTCACGAATTGGTGCGCGGCTCACTCCAAACATTTTTGACAGTTCATGTTCCGACGGTAAACGAGACTCTGGCGGGAACGTTTTCTCTTTAATCATTTTCTTTAATTGATCAAGCACTTGACTAGATACTTTTTTACGCTCAATAGGTACAAACATACTTCTATTCCTCCTCCAAGTAATTATCTCTCTCTCTTTTTTTAGTTTTCATCGGACCCAGATTAACTATGTGTATTCCGATTTATGTAAACGCTTCAATCTTTGTATTACAAGTATACATTATTTCAATTCAAATGTGTTGATAAAATTTTACTATTATTGTTATTATACCATGAAAACAAGTTATAAATGAATAACGATTCATGGTTTTTTGATATAATACCACTATCTTACATATAATCCGTATACAATCATAATCGCCGCATCCGCTAGCGCATGGCTGATGATGGCCCCTTTGATACCATATTGCTCTCTTATATACGCCCACATCATACCTGCTGAAAAGACACCTATTACCGAGATCACATTAAACGGAAATACAAAAACAGGAAGGATAATGAATACGTGATAAAGCGTATAAAAGCTTGATGTGACAGCGCTTGAAGCAAGTACAGAAACATGCTTTTTCACTTTATTTTGTATATACACCCGCCAATACATTTCTTCTAAAACAGGATTAATAAAAATTAAAACGACGGCTAAAACGGCAACTTTCCACCCGCTAAATCCCCATATTTGCAAAACCGCTTGCATATCTTTCACATGAAAGATTTTACCAGAAAAAAGCAGGCTGCTTCCAATTATCGCAGCGGCACATAGAATTCCGCTGAGAGTTCCCACATAAAGAGATTTCTTTGTAAGCGCTACCTTAAAGTTAATTTTATTATTCGCATATAAAATCATAAACATCCAGCCGTAAAAGCAAACAAATGTTACCAACACATTTTGGATAAGCCACAAACCGAAAAAAACAAAGATTGTAGGCATGAACAGCAAAAACAAAAATTTTATCACGTTTATGGCGCACCTTCTTTAAAAGCCGCTTTTCATTTACCAAGTAAACCTTTCGTCTTCAAAAGGTTTACTATCTTTTATCTTATAAAAGTCCAGTGTTATTTTCAATTATTTTTTAATTCTTGCTCCAGCTCGCGAAGACTTTCTTCCAGCTTTTTCTTTTCTTCTTCAAAGTGAGCATCGTCTTTAAAAGCTGAAGCTAAAGGCGCTGCCTCTTCATTTTCTCTTAGCCAATCCGGCGTCAATTCTCTGCGAACGACACGCTTTTTATTGAGGTAGGAAATCGGCTTGTCAGTCTGTTGACTCGCTAGCGCTCGCTGTGATGTTACATAATGCTTATGAAAAAGATGCTGTTTGATATAAGCAAACGCTCGAATCGTATCACCACTGTATTTAGGCACGTAGCGATCGAATGCTTCATGCAGTCCTGATAGCGCCGTTTCTAGTGGTATTTCGCTTTTTGCGACTTCGTACATATGCTTTAAATCACTGGCTGAAGGATACATCCCTCGGTTTCTTCTAGCAATAAAAGCAGCTTCCAACCTTTGGACGTAAGCGTCATCCGCATCTTCTTCTCTTTTTATTTGATTTGTATTTTCTGCTGTAGTCTCTGTTAATGACGCCGTCACTGTGACCGGCTCCGCTGCTTCAATTTGACTAGCCCTTTCTGTCAAATTGACATCTTCGAGCTCTTCAAATTCATCGCTTGGCATAAGCTTTTCTAATTGCTCATAATCAATTCGGTACCAAACCGTGTTGTTAAATTTAGAGCGGTTGTATTTTCCTTTTATAATCAACCCTTCTTTTTCAAGCTTTGAAATGATGCGTTGAATTGTTGAAAGCGACCAAAACGGAAACTGCTGCAGCCACTGCTGATTGGTATTGTATACCCACGTATATCCGTCCTGCACGTTTACGCTTTTTTCAAGCCAGTAGTGAAGCTGCTGAAGAAACAGCGCTCCGTTCACTCCTACTTTGACTGCAAGCGCCGGCAGTACAAGTAACGGCTGATCTTTTAATAATAATTTACTCATTACGTCATCTCCTTTGTTATGTAAAATAGCTACTATATATATACAAAGAAAACGGAAAAACGGGGATACCACCTTTAAATTTATGTTAAAATATAGAAAAAAAACGAGGTGAGCAGATGATACGTCAAGGGAGAATTGGTGATGAAGCGGGCATTGCCCACGTACATGTAGAAAGCTGGAAATCGACTTATAAAGGACTTGTTCCGGATTCTTTTTTACATTCGTTGAACGCTGAAAAACGAAAAGCCATCTGGAAAAAGCAGCTGGAATCAAATTCTGTTTTCGTTGCAGAAGAAAACGGTCAAATCGTAGGCTTTGCTTCTTATGGTAAAGAAAGAACCAACAAGCATCCTTCCTATACCGGAGAACTGTATGCCATGTATTTACTCACAGAGCATCAGCGAAAAGGAATTGGCAAAGCGCTTATGCATAAAATAGCGCAAGAGCTTGTAGACCGTGATATACATACGATGCTCACATGGGCTTTTGAACAAAACGGCGCCTGTCAATTTTATGAAGCGCTTGGCGGAAAAAGAATCGATCGCGCCGACGTTATCATTGATGGTACATCTCTATCTGAAGTGGCTTTTGGGTGGGACACACTTGAAAATTTGTAGGACAACTCTCTGGACAGATTTTTTTCTTCACGGTAAACTGTTTAGTTGGTATAAAAAGAAAGGATGACTTACCGTGACGAATTCTACTTATCGAAACATTATTTTGCTCGTTCTTTGCGTAACAGCAGGTATTGTGGATGTAATTGGCTACTTAAGCCTTGGCCATATCTTTACTGCAAATATGACGGGAAACATCGTGCTGCTTGGGTTAGCAATCGGAAACTCGCTTGAAACAACTGTTTTTCATTCCCTCACAGCTTTAGGAGGTTTTATTGTAGGAGTTGTAGGAGCTGCAATCCTAGTTGGAAACAAAGAAAAAACGTTTTGGCCTAAAGCCGTAACGATTGCCCTTGGAATAGAAGGATTGATTTTACTTGTTTTTGCACTTTTATCTTCGTTTTCTCCTTCTTTACACTTAACTTACTTATTTATTTTCTTATTAAGCTCAGCAATGGGTCTTCAAACAACGGCCGCTCGAAAGCTTGGCGTAGCCGGAATTTCTACAACTGTATTAACAGGGACGCTTGCTAACTTCTTTGAAGACGTAACGGCACGTTTTCGCAGCCCTCGCTACCGCAAAACGTTTAACACCGATGCGATTCTTCGCGCGCTGTCTCTTGTGCTTTACTGCTTTGGCGCTGTTATCGCCGCACTTGCAGAGCCAGCTTATAAATTTGAAATTATTTGGCTGCCAATTGTGATTCTATTAGCTATTATCATTTTTGTCAGCACGAAGTTTCGTTCTGATTCAGAAAACAAATAATAATAAAAAACCCGTTTCAATAAAGAAACGGGTCTTTTATTTTCCGGATAGTGCCCCTAACACGCCAAAAATAATGGCGACCACAGGTCCTACAATAAATAGTCCAATTAAAATTGATCGTATAGCTTCCCATAGAAACCATAAAGGGCCTTGCCTGGACTCTGCTTTTTCCACTCTTTCCTCTAGGTGTTCGACTCTTTGCTGAAGCTTCGCTAATTCCTGCGTAACATCTATTTGTTCGCTCATCGCTCAAGCTCCTTTTTTACTCTACATTACCATATACTTCCTTACCAAAACTACTATTTATTTGTGATCACTTCAATGCCGATTTCGCGATAAGCATTTAACACGGTTTCGTTCACATGTTCTTCTGTAATGAGCCAATCTAGTGAGTTGGCTGAGCTGAACGTGTACGTTGAAGACGTATTGAGTTTTTTAGCTGTTACAATAGCCGCTACTTCACTCGCGCTTTTTATCATTTGACTTTTGATGTGCATTTCTTCAAGCAAAGGAATGCTCATACCGATTTTAGGATCGATTGCGTATACGCCTAAAAAACAAAGATCCGCTCGAATTTGCTTAAGCGTATCAACCACGCTTTGTCCTACTGTGACCATCGATTCTTTTCGAAACGTTCCTCCAAGAGAAACAACTTCTACAAAGTCATGTTCCGCTAGTGCAACGGTAATTAACGGACTGTTTGTAATAACCGTAACGTTTAAATTCTTTGGAAAAGCTTTGACGAGCTGAATATTTGTTGTACTTCCGTCCATCAAGAGCACCTGCCCGTCTTTAATTAACGGAAGCGCCGCAACGGCAAGTGAATGCTTAACATCCATCAATTCACGTTTACGCTCTTTGTAATCAACCGCAGACGTGGAACGCGGAAGCGCTCCTCCGTGTACGCGCTGCAACAGACCAAGCGCGTCCATTTCCCGCAGATCTCTGCGGATTGTATCTTCTGAAACGTTCAGCGTTTGGCTAAGCGTCGTAGCTACAATGCGCCCTTCTTTTTCAAGCAAATTCATAATTTGTTTGCGTCTTTCTTGTTTTAACATTGCTTGTTCACCTGTTTTCTTTCTGCTTTTTACTTTATTATACTTGTTTCTTTTGTAAAAACAATGTAAAAACGCTTGATTATCAGTGTTTTTTCGTTTATTGTAGGATAAACAAGATAAAACATGCAAAAACAAGTAATAATAGTCAAAGGGAGAGATAGTTTATGAAGATGATTTTTACAGACTTAGATGGAACTCTTTTAAATAGCAGCAGTGAAATTAGCACAATTAATGCAGAAGCAATTAAAAAAGCGCAAAAACACGGAGTTGAAGTCGTGGTTGCTACGGGGCGCGCTTATTTCGACGTGCAGGAAATTTTAAAAAAAGCTGAGCTTTCCAACCTTTGGGTGATTGCCGCAAACGGAGCGACTATTCATGACCCGGACGGACAGCTCAGACATTCTGTTCCAATTGATGCCCATCACGTAAAAGAAGCGCTTCAGTGGCTGGATGCAAACGAATTTTATTATGAAGTGTTTGCTGAACATGCCATTTATACGCCAAACTCAGGCCGTGAGCTGCTGGCCATTGAAATTGACCGAGTAAAAAGCGCCAATAAAAACGTGGACGAAGAAAGACTTCATCACGCGGCGGCTAAGCAGTACAGCCAAACGGGATTTGCCTTTGTTGCATCGTATGAAGATATTTTAAATACAAACGCTGAGCTTTATAACGTATTGGCTTTTTCATTTGATGATGAAAAACGAAAAAAAGGCTGGGATCACTTTAGCAAGCAGCACGACATGACCCTTGTCTCTTCCGCTGATCATAACTTTGAACTCGAACACAAAGATGCGTCAAAAGGAAACGCATTAAACTACGTTGTAAAAGAGGTTGGCGCTTCTCTTCACGATACCATTGCCATTGGAGACAGCTTTAACGACGTATCGATGCTGCAAAGAGCTGGAAAAGGAATCGCTATGGCAAATGCGCATGCAGAAATTAAAGCACTAGCTGATGACGTTACATTAACAAACGATGAAAACGGAGTAGCTTCCGTTATTGAAAACGTGTTAGAAACGCAGCTAAAAGCACATTAAAAAAACGCTTGGCAAATGCCAAGCGTTTTTAAATCGTCATGCGATAAAGACCGGCAAACCAGCTGAATAGCGCAACGAAAAACAGCAGCCACGCGCTGGTTTTCTTTCTTTTTTGCCACTCAATTGCTCCTAAAACTAGCATCGTTAAGCCTAGGAGTATATTTAAAAGCGAAAGGAACTGGTCATTGTGAGTGAGCATCATATAAAGAGCCAGTCCAACGGTAATAATTGAAAAAATAAGCTGTAATGCTTTTAACAAAAAATCTCTTCTTACTTGTAGTTCACTTCTTCATTCACGCACGTCACTAAAGGCTTTTTCTCAAGACCTAAAAGCAGGTTCTGTACGGCTAGATCTGCCATGCGATTGCGCGTTTCGTACGTAGCGCTTCCAATATGCGGCGTTACTAGCACATTTGAAAGCTGCAGCAGCTTGTGATCTGCCGGAAGCGGCTCTGGGTCTGTTACGTCCAGTGCGGCATACGCAATTTCTTCATGTTTCAGCGCTTCGTACAGTGCTTCCGTATCCACTAATCCCCCGCGCGCTGCGTTCACAAAATACGCGCTGTTTTTCATAGCTTTAAATTCCGCTTCTCCAAACATGCCTTTGCTTTCATTTGAAAGCGGCACTAAGCATACGATACAGTCAGCTGTGTGAAGCAGCTCTTCAAATGAGAGGTATACGGCATCAAGCTCTTTTTCGGCTTCATGCTTGCGGCTTCGGTTGTGGTAAACGATGTTCATCCCCGATGCCTTTGCTCGTCTGGCAACGGCGCTTCCGATATCGCCCATTCCAACAATACCAAGCGTTTTTCCAAATAAATCAACGCCAAATACCGTTTCCCAGTTTCCTTGTTTCACTTTTTCATAGCCTTCATGAATGCGGCGAGCTGCTGACAATAAGAGACCAAACGTTAAATCAGCCGTCGCTTCTACTAACACGCCCGGCGTATTGCTAAACGGCACGCCTTTTTTGGTACACGCTTCGACATCTACACTGTCATACCCGACACCCGATTGAGAAATAACGCGCAGATTCGGTGCTGCTTCTAACAGTTCTTCATCTACTGTAATGTGGCCGATATTAAAAAAGCCGTCAGCATCACGAAGCCAGTCGCGCAGCGTTTCTTGTGGAATCTTCCCTTCTCCTTCCCACATTTGAATATCGCAGTGTTCCGCTAGCTTTTCGTAAGCGTTTGGCCACGTCTTTCCAGACATAACAACTTTGTATTTCCCCATGTTGATCTCTCCTTTTCCTTGTTCACTCATATGTATGAATAGTAACTAGCTATCCTATCATAAGACTACTATAAAGATGAAACTTTTTCCATTCAGGAACCGTATTTATAGTAAGGGGGAATACGAATGTTTGAAGATGAAATGATATTTGAAGATAACCCGTCCGGAGATGACATTGTTTTTGAAGGTGATGCTGACCTAAGCGGAGGCGCTTTTTTTCCAGACGATGCGTTATTTAACGGAATGCCTACGTTTGTTATGCTATTTTTTGTTATTGTTATTGGTATTTTCTTATTTTCTATTTTTAAAGGAATCAGCACGTGGAGCAAAAATGAGCAGTCTCCCCGTCTATCTGTAAAAGCAAAAATTACGGGCAAACGGACAAACGTCCAGCACCATAACAGCCATGCTCACGAACATCACCACTCTCATACGTCTACAACTTACTACGTAACCTTTCAATTTGAAAGCACCGACCGCTCTGAATTTACTGTTTCAGGCAGCCAGTACGGCAAGCTTGCAGAAGGAGACGAAGGAATACTGACGTTTCAAGGAACTCGTTTTTTGGATTTTCAAAGAAATCTCAGTGAAGAACATACAGATGCTTAGCTTATGACCTCGTGCTTTTAGAGGTCTTTTTTACTGTAATGGAGCATTCATATAGCCAATGACCTAATTGTGCCCTTTTTGCATTGTAGAAGAACGTTAACCAACGTAAAAACATACCGTGTAACACATTCATTTAAGCAGGCAGGTGATTTTATGTATTCTCCTTATTCAGGCAGCGGTATCTACTACGGACATTACGGAGAGGCCCCTCATTCGCATCCTATTCAAACAATACTGACGCAATACTGGCACGAAACCCACTATCCAGGCCCACACAAAAAATATGTTCACGTGTATTATCTCAACCCATCTTCTCTTCATTATTATCCAGCCTATCGAATATTTTTGTAAAAAATTGGTGATTTCCGGACTTTTATATTGTAAAATTAATCCATATACTTTTTTATTGAGAAAGGAGGTTAACAAACAGTGCGTAATTCGACAACAAAAAATAGTGTAGCGATCACCACTTTGCTTTCTGCCCTATTTTTCTGCTTTATCTTGGTTCTTGCTTCGCTTTCACCTCTAGCAGATTCAGGTCCAAATGTTAACACGTTCGGTTCAGTTGGGATGTGGTTATCTCTTGGCATGATTCTATTTTTATATCTGTTGCCTTTAGCATTTTATCTGCTAGGAATGCATTTCTTAAAATTTGTGATGGCTGCTTTTTGCAGCATTGGACTTTTAATCGCTGCTAGTACTCTATTACTAATGCCGGCTCTGTTTTTATTTGGACTGGAAGATTTCTCAGGAAACTTAGCTTCCATCATAGGTGTAATGATTTCTTGCTTAGGCTTACTGATTACGAATATTGTGTGGTTAGTTGCTGCGTTTAAAAGACCGTCAACCACCGTGCAGGAAAGCGTTTAAAATGGTGAAGAGATGGCATACTAATTTTTCAGTTAAAGACGAATAAAATGGAGAGATGAGCTGAACCGCTTGTTACACCGCTGTTGATTTCCGTGCAAGACTTCGCTTTCCGCGGGCGGCCGGTGAGCCTCCTCGTAGCTTACGCTCCTGTGGGGTCTCACCTGTTCCGCTTTCCCCGCAGGAGTCTTCGTCTTGCCCTCCAATCACCAGCTAGAAGCAGCCACATACATGAAACTATCAATAAAAAATCCGAACGAATTTCATTCTCTATTAAGGTTCTCCATTCATCGTTCGGATCTTCCTTCAACTAAAATACGTTTATCCCAGCCGCTTTTTATAGCTCGGTAGGCAAGTAGTGCAAATACATATCCAAGCAGTCTTCGTGCTGAGACAACACGTCCATTGTTTCTTTGCGAGGTTTTGTATAAATAGTCGCATAGTCTACTTCACCCTGTGTAGGATTTACTGGAAAAGCCAGTTTTTCTTTTTTTAGCGAAAAGTCGGCTTGCACTCCTTCTTTATTTCCTCTCGCGTCTAATCGAATCCATTTCTCTTCACTTTTGATGTAGACAGCATTTAACGCATGAATACAGTAGCCTGTGTCTATCGTATCCCCAAGGATTAATCTTTGATAACAAAAGCCTGTCGGAATCCCTTCTGCACGCAGCAAAGCGGCTAGTAGATTAGATTTGCTTTAACAAATTCCTTCCTTTTCTTTTAAAGCCTCTGAAGCCGTTTTCGTGATGATTCTGCTTTGAATATCCCATGAATGAGAAACTTCATCTCTCACAAACTCGTACGCTTTTTTTATGTACGCTATTGGAGAATAAGGCGAGCCGCTTTTGAGTTCACGTACCTTTTGTTGAATTAAAGGATGTGTAAAATTCACTTCAGAAAGTTCTTGTATATAGTCTTCTTTTTGTAACGATTCACAAATTAACTTCATTTACTTTTTTCCTCCTCTTATCTTCACTGTATGTTTTTTTATTCATAATATTGAATTTTATTACATATTTTTATATAATGAAAGACCACTTAAAAGGAAAACGATAGTAGATACGAGATTGAAAGAGGTTTTGTTTTTGGTGACGTTATTTTTAACAAATGTGCTGCTCGGTCTTTCGATTGCCCTTCCCGTTGGTACGGTAACGATTGAAATGACGAAGCAAGGTTTAAAAAATGGTTTTCTTCACGGCTGGGTTGTGGGACTTGGAGGCATGACGGTTGATTTGTTGCTAATTGTGCTTCTTTACTCTGGACTGGCTTCTTTTTTGTCTGCTCCTTTTATCCAGCTTGTTATGTGGCTTGTAGGGGCACTTTTTTTACTTTATATTGGCTATGACAGCATTAGACACGCGGATCATGATATAACGGCTCCTGGAGAACACATAAAAAAGTCGTTTGCCTCTTCTTATGTGAACGGAATCTTTGTTGCGATTTCTCCGAGCAATCTCATTTTTTGGCTGAGCGTGTTTGGGACGGTGCTGACAAATTCGCTTCAAGCCTCTCACTCGTTTCATTTCCTAGTGATTGCTGCCGGAATATTAACGGGAATTTTAATTCATGATCTGGGCTTAATGACAATTGTCTCTGGAACTAGAAAAGTGCTGAATCAGCTTTATATCAAATGGGTTTCTATTGCAGCTGGATGTATCTTAATTGGCTTTTCATGCTATTTTCTCTACCGATTTATCGGGAATCTGCGCATGTACTTTTAATATTTCTACATATTTTATGATTTACTATATCCCCTCTTTATCTAGTATAGAGAGGGAATTTTTATAATCTATCAGGGACTATCAGACAAAAAGTTCACAATTTCGTCACATTTCTATTGATTTTTTTCTCTTTTTATACGAAAATATAAAAAAGGGAGGAAATATCATGAAAATCAAAAAAGCACTTCGCATCTTTATTGGATCAAACGTCCTTGTATTATTAACATTTGGCCTTCTTCCAGCACTGTTAGTTAACCCTGATATTGACCTAATTCAATCATTTATTAATTATATAGGCAAGGATTAATTCCACTTAAAATAGTCAAAATTTTCAATCTATTATTTTTATAAAAAAAGACAGCGCAGGCTGTCTTTTTTAGTAGGTTTTTTATTTAGTTGAAAACAGCTTTTTAACATCTACTTTTTGATCTTTAACAATCGTATACGTCGCCTGTTTTTTATCTTCAAAGTTAAACGCTTTTATGTAGTCATTATCGTAAATCGTTAATCCGTACGCATCTTTTCCGTTTTCAACGATTTTTACCCAGTAAGACTGGTCAAACTTTGGATCGAGTTCCTTGCTTTTTTTCACTTCTACTTTTGCCAAAGAATGTACGATTTGCTTTATCTCTTTTTTATCATCTACTACACGTTTTCCTTCGTCCGTATCTATTTCAATACGCGTAACGTTTGCTTCATCTACTTTTATGACGTCTTTTAACTGATAGGCTTTCCCGGTATATGTAAAATAAAATACGATGATAAATAAAAGTGCAGCTATAATAATCGTTCTTTTTTTCAAAAGGAACCTCCTTTTCCGCATCACGCTGCATTCAGGTGATACACCTTTTTATTCCTCCTGTTCCGCATCCTTTTAGTACAATGCTGCTTCCTACAAGCAGACTGTAGATTAATCCCGGAACAGGAAGTATTAACGTTATCATCAACAGTAACATGCCCGTACTTGTAAGAGCTACTCGTGCAGCTCGATTTTTCATTCATTTCACCGCCGTTGCTCTGTAAATCTCTTTTATATGAAGTGATCAAAGTATTTTCGATTTCCGTTCACTTATTAGCTATGTACTTTTCGCTTGTAATAAACGAGTGTCCAAAAATATACGCATATTCCTACTAGTAAGATTGTGGCTTCCCATCCTCTTTCACCGGTTTTAATAAAATCATAGGAAGACCAAATTAACAGCGCTACTGTATAAAATAAAAAGCCGTTTCGCGCCGCTTGCTTGATTTCAAACTTTTCCATTTCGTCCGCTTTTTTTACTTTCACATTATCTTCTCCTTTTTAACTAACTTATGATTTATGAAATAAAAACAGCTCATCTACTGTTGCTCCCAGTTCTTGGGCCAGCTGGAAAGCCAGCGCTAAGCTTGGATCATACTTATTGTTTTCAATTGCGTTAATCGTTTGTCTAGATACACCGCATACTTTCGCCAATTCATCTTGAGACATCCGCTTGACTTTACGCAGTTCTTTAATTAGATTTTCCACCATTCATCACTCATCTCTAAAATGTAAAAAACTTTTTACACCCATATCTTATATTATCTTCCTTGTTACTGTCAAATATGTTTGACAAATTAATGTCTCTTACCTACCTAAAAAAGAGATTGAGATATAACAAAATTAATTCAATCTAAAGACGAGCAAACGGGATAAATGATTGAGGATGTATCCCGCTGTTGCTTTCCGTGCAAGACTTCGCTTTCCGCGGAGTCTTCGCCTTGCCCTCCAACCAACCGCTAGAAGCAACGAAATAGATTAAGCACATGTTCATTATCACAATAAAAAAAACCGAACGAATTTAATTCTTCATTAAGAATCTCAATTCATCGTTCGGATCTTCCTTCAACTAAAATACTTTTGTCCTGTCCATTTTTCCCTTATTGTTATACATTTGTTAAAATTAGTTAAAAACCCCTCACTTCTTACTTTTCTATAATGCCTACAACGAACAAAAACACTGCTAATGAAAGCATCCAAAAGTTTAAAACAACTCCGCCAATAATTGAATACCATTTTTTCGACACAGACGCAAAAACAATGCCCACCAGCGAAAGAATCCCCAGCACTGCAATATCGACATACATATTCACACCGGGACCTCTTCTTACCATAAAAAATGAAAAGCTGATGATTACTAGTATAAAAGAAAGCACGCCGTACTTATTCATGTAAACACCCTCACTTTTACATATTTACAATAATTATACATAATAAAGAGTAAAAAAAGCACAAATTCATTAAAAGAGAACTTGTGCTTTTTTTATATCATTTTATTTTTCGTAAAAATTAAAGCTCCTTACTCATATTAAACCACTGCACGCCTGCATGCTGGGACTGCGCAACTCCTTGATTCACATATCCGTTTTTTTCATAAAAAGGAATCAATTCTTCTTTACATGTTAAAGTCACCGTTACGCGCTGTTTGTTCCGTGCCTGTTTTTCAAACTCTTTTAGCAGCATACTGGCGATTCCTTTATGATGATGCTTGGGGTTTACAACGATACCTAAAATACTTTGATGACCACCTGTCTCAGGGTTGGAAATCGTTTTTTCAAACAAATCATCCGTAATAAACGGAGCTGAAATGACGGGTCCGTTCACATATCCGATTATTTCTTCATTTTCTTCGGCGATGATAAACGTATCAGGAATGGTTTTAATTCGCGTGATAAACGCTTCTTTTGAGGCAGCTTCTTCAGGTGTAAAGCCTTTGTTTTCTAACGTAATTAATTGGTTTAAATCTTTTTCATCCACTTGTCTTATAATCATTGAAACGGTTCCTTTCATTATGTATTTCTCTTTTTTCTCTAAAAGCTTCTATTAGATATAACTATCTCTTTCTACTATATATAAAAACGCACAAACAAAAAAGGATTGACCTCTGCATCATACAGAATTCAACCCTACTTCGCTGTTTAATGAACGTCTTGATTATTTAATAAATGCACCAAATGGCTTGCCCACTGGAAGCACAACTCGACCATAGTGAGTATTTAATACAGCCGCGGCAGATCCATAGAATGAAAACAGAGCAATTAATAGCTCTGAGACTGCTGCTAGTAAATGTGTGTATTCATAGGCCACATCAAATGTACTTAGCGATAATCCAATAAATAAGAAATCAATTAATACAAAAATAATAAATAATACTTTATGAGTGCCCATTGCTCCAATCGTCATAAAAACGCTGAAAATTAAGTAGCCGACAAAAGCAAATGCGAGCTGCTTCGGATCCGCTTCTTTTGCGAGCGCTTCCCCAAATGCGCCAAGCTGAATAAGCCATGTCATAGCTACACCTAGCCAAAATAAACCGAAGGCACCAAAAGCAGTTGCGCCGAAGGTATTATTATGTTTGAAATCTTGCATAGACGCAATTAGCTGTCCTATCCCGCCTAAAAAAATTGCCCATGGCAATACCAATGAAACACCATCGGTTACCCCAAGCTTTTGAAACGATGCAACAAGTGTCACCATGGCAAGTCCGAATAGGCCTAGCGCTGATGGATCCGCTGTTACAATTTTAACGTGCTGCGTGCTGTTGTTACTCATGTTGTACCTCCCTGATTTTAAAAACACCTTTAAAAAGATACAAAAATCTACGGGAAGTGTCAATGGATATTTTTGGCCTTTAAAAAACCTATAAGACCAAGCAGTGTAGCGTTTACAGTGCTTGGTCTTTACTTTCTTGTTATTAAACGTTTTGTAATAAATTTTGTCTTGTTTGTTTTGCAGACTCAACCATCACTTTTACAGCTTCAACCGTCTCGCTGATTCCTCTTGTTTTAAGGCCGCAGTCGGGATTAATCCAAAACAGTGCAGGGTCAAGCACCTTCAGAGCTCGGTCAATGTTTCGTGTCAGCTCTTCAAGCTTCGGTACGCGCGGACTGTGGATATCATATACGCCAAGTCCAATTCCCTGGTTATACGTATGTTTTTCAAACGCATAAATTAATTCACCGTGGCTTTTGGACGTTTCAATGGAAATCACGTCGGCATCAAGCGCTTTGATCGCATCAATAATCTCTTCGAACTCTGAATAGCACATATGCGTGTGAATTTGCGTCTCGTTTTGCACCGATACCGTGGCTAGTTTGAACGCATACACCGCCGCGTTCAAGTAGCTTTCCCAGTTTTCTCGTTTTAACGGCAGTCCTTCACGCAGCGCCGGTTCATCTACTTGAATCATTGAGATGCCCTGACTTTCAAGTGCTTCCACTTCTTTTCTAAGAGCAAGCGCAATTTGATTGGCCACGTCGTAGCGTGAGATATCATCACGTACAAACGACCAGTTTAAAATTGTAATTGGCCCCGTCAGCATTCCTTTAACAGGCTTATTGGTTAGAGACTGTGCGTAGACCGTTTCTTTGATTGTCATCGCCTGCTCGTACGAGACATCTCCGTAAATAAGCGGCGGCTTCACGCAGCGAGAACCGTATGATTGCACCCAGCCAAACTTCGTAAACTGAAAACCTCCTAATTTTTCACCGAAGTATTCAACCATGTCCGTGCGCTCAAACTCTCCGTGCACAAGGACATCTAAGCCGATGTTTTCTTGAATTTCAATCCATTTTTTGATTTCAGCGTTAATGTACGCTTCATATGCTTCATCGCTTAACTCTCCTTTACGCCACTTCAGACGCTCTTTTCGCACTTCTTTTGTTTGCGGAAAGCTTCCAATTGTTGTCGTTGGAAGAAGCGGCAGTTGAAATGCTTCTTGCTGAACGCGTTGACGTACGTCAAACGGCGCTTGGCGCTCCGCTTTATAGCTGTGCAGCTGCTTCAGCTCTTTTTGAACGTCTTGATGGTTTCGAAAAGATGATCCATTTAATGCTTGAATCGCTTGTTTGCTTACACTTATTTCTTTTTCAATTGCTTCTTTTCCTTGCTGCACCGCTTTTGTTAAAAGCGTGATTTCCTTCAGCTTTTCATCTGCAAAAGACAGCGCGTTTTTTAGAATTGGCTCAATGGTTTTTTCGCTTTTCACCGTGACAGGAACATGTAATAAACTTGATGAAGGCTGCAGAATCAAACGGTCTTTTGATACAGCTTCTTCAATTTCACTGATTGTTAAAAGCTGTTCGTCCAAGTTTTCACGCCAAATGTTTCGTCCGTCAATCACTCCTGCTGCCAGCACTTTATCAGTTGGAAAACCATATTTATTAAGCGCCGTGAGATTTTCGCCTCGGTCATGTACAAAATCCAATCCAATTCCGTGAACAGGAAGAGCAACTACTTCTTTATAGTAATCTACGCTGTCAAAGTACGTCTGCAAAATGACTTTTACATTCGGTGCCGCTTTTTTCAAAGCTTCATAGACTTCTTTATACAGTGCCAGGTCTTCTTTTGATAGCGTTGTAGCTAAAATCGGCTCATCTATTTGTACCCACTCGACCCCTTCTGCCTCCAGCTCCGCTAAGATTGTTGCATAAAGAGGAACAAACTGTTCAACTACTTTTTTAAACTCACTTTTTTTATATCCTTTTGACAGCTTCACAAATGTTACTGGACCTAAAATAACGGGTTTGCCTTTGATATTCAGCTTTTGTTTTGCTTCTTTGTAAAATTGAAGCGGACGATTTTCTACAAGGGCAGGCGTACATTCGTCAAGCTCTGGTACGATATAGTGATAATTTGTGTTAAACCATTTTGTCATCGTAGAGGCTACCGCACCTTTTGTTCCTCGGGCGATGTCAAAATACGTTTCAAGGGATACCGGGCCTCCGTTATATTCAAAGCGCTTTGGCACCAAACCAAACATAGCGGCTGTATCTAACACGTGATCGTATAAGCTAAAATCGCCGACTGGAATTAATTCAATTCCTGCGTCACGCTGTTTTTTCAGATGCCCAAGACGAAGAGCTTCAATTTCCTGAAGAAAGATATCTTTCTCTATCTTTCCTGCCCAAAACTGCTCAAGCGCTTTTTTCCATTCTCGTTTTTCACCAATTCTTGGATAACCTACATTTGAACTTTTTACACTGCTCATTTTTTCCACTCCCTATATATTTTTTTATCGCTAAACTAAAAAATCTCCCTTTTCGAAATGAAAAGAGAGATGATACGCATACTTAACTAAAGTTGAGATAGCCTGTTTTTCTCAACACGTATTCCTCACTCCTCTCTATATCCCGTAGAGCTTAAGTGCATACAACAGGCAGGTCTCCTGACTTAGGTTCATCGCTTCCTATCCCTTCCCATTTCAACATGAAACAGTGGTTAATAAGTTGCTCCCCATTACAGTGGCGGGACCGCGCCGGCTTTTCACCGGTCTTCCCTTTTAAGCTGCGTACATTCGTTACACAGCACCTGATGCATTTCTATGAAATTGTTCATTCAAAACATATTCACATAAAATAAAAAGCCTCTCTATCATGAATAGAGAGGCATAGTATCTATGAAATCCTCTCTTATTTTTCAAAGCTGTACGCTTTGCAGGATGTAGCACCTTTTTAACAAGATTGTTAAATGGTTGCCGGGCTTCACAGGGCCAGTCCCTCCGCCTCTCTCAATAAGAGTTTTAATTGTTTATAATATTTTGAATGTAGAGTCATCTTAACACCTTACATTTATGTTGTCAAAAGAAATTTCAAAAAAATTAGTTTTCAGGAGGCGTTGACGCTAATTTTTGCCTTAATAATTTGTAATCATCTTTTCGATGTGTTTCGATCAAGTCTTTTGCTCCTTGATGATACCCTGAAGAATAGATGTACTCTACCGCCGTTTCGATAAGCATTCTCTTTTCTTCCGCACATTCTCGGTCCATTAGGGGGAACAGTCTACCTAAAAGGTCATTTAAATCTTCCTTAATAAAACGATTGAGTCCTTCTTGCATCTTTTCGTTTGCCATGATAGCTCCTCCATTTGCTGTGTATGTTTTAAGCCTCTATAAACACGCATTTCACTGTGAATGTTAAGATAAAGTTAAGTCATTAAACAGTATATCAAGTGAATGTTTTTCTTCAATTACATATGTAATACAAATATATGACAAATATAGAGAATATATCATCATTCATTATCTATTATAACGTTTGACTGAGCCTTCTGCTACAAGGTTTCGTACGGTTTTCCAAAAGAGGTTGAGACATAACCAAGTGAATCCAATCTAAAGGCAAATGGGATACATGAGCTGAATCGCTTGTGACACCGCAGTTGATTTCCGTACAAGACTTCGCTTTCCGCGGGCGGTCGCTGAGCCTCCTCGTCGCATACGCTCCTGTGGGGTCTCACGTGTTCCGCTTTTCCCGCAGGAGTCTTCGTCTTGTCCTCCAATCACCTGCTAGAAAGACCTATACACATGAAATCTACGTTTACCCTAATAAAAAAATGAACCACTAATCAAGATGCTTGATTAGTGGTTCATTTTTCATTTCGCCTAAAACCCTTTTGTCCCAGCCTCTTTTTTTTGAACCTAGCTTTCTACTTTCTTGTTTTTACAAACAACTTCTTCGAGGTCGTCCAAAATCCTTCCAAAGAAGAGGTCCTAAAATGTCGTACCGGCTAACAAAAAACTCCGTAAAATTATAATTATTTAAAATTAAAGGCGGTTCAAAATCAAGGGGAGCACCCGCGCCTCCTGATAATACAAAATCAGTACCTCTTCCAAGCGTAAACGACCCGTTTCTGTTTTTTCTAATAAACTGCTCGTCATACGCATGCACGTGGCTGACTAACACTTTTTTCACGCGATGTTCTTGAATTAAATCAAAAAATTCTTGACTTTGAGGAGTCGTTACAGGAAAACCTCCCAGGTCTGACCACCGGCCAATATTTGGCTGCGCATGCATGGCTACAACGGTATTACGAGGAGCATCCTCTAGCTGCTGCTCTAAATAATTCAGCTCTCTATCTGTAAATCCATATATTTTATTCTTGGGGCTGATGATATTATTTAATGCGATGCACCGGAAGTTAAAGACAGGAATATCAATGACCCAGTGCACTTTTCCGATAGTGGCTCTGAAGTTTTCGAGGTTGCTTTCTTCAAGGTTTAATTCATCGTGATTCCCTACGCATACAAACACGGGAATGTTTGGTGCTATTTTTTCGACAACTTTAACAAAGTGCTCCAAATACCTCTTTTCTCCTGTATACACGGTGTCTCCCCCATGAATAATAAACAGCGGATTCAATTCCACCGCCTTTTTTAACACAAGCTCAAATTCACCGCTCATCGTGTAACAATTATCGTTTGGTCCGTCACCTCTGCTGTCGCCCATAAAAACAAAGTTGAATGGATCTCTCGGATTTAATTGTTTAATTCTTTGCTTTAATAACTTTTCAGAACGTTCATGAAGCGTCAAATTCATCAACTAGTTAATCCTCCTATTACTAAATAAAATTGGTTAAAAGTAAACAAGCTTACTTATTTATATGGAAATTTGCTGATGAAGGTCACTATCTTCTTGTAAGCAGAACGCACATTTAAATGAGTTTCCATAGCTTATCTATTCTTTCATTTTGTTAAGCACGGATAAGACAACATAAAAGCTAGAATCTCAGTATCTATTAATAAGAGCTGGAGCATAATCCAAAGACGAACAAAGGCCGACATGAGCTGAACCGCTTGTTGCCCCGCAGTTGATTTCCGTGCAAGGCTTCGCTTTCCGCGGGCGGCCGATGAGCCTCCTCGTCGCTTGTGCGCCTGCGGGGTCTCATCTGTTCCGCTTTTCCCGCGGGAGTCTTCGCCTTGCTCTCCAATCAACTGCTAGAAGAAATGAAACAGCTGAAACCTGCGTTCACCATAAAAAACGAACCACTAATCAAACACTTTGATTAGTGGTTCGTTTTTCACTTCAGCTAAAATATTTTTATCTCAGCACCTTACATTTAAAACATTTACGACAATTAAACATATTTATTACGCTCAACTGGACTTAACGAATTTCTTTCAGAACGAGCTGCCATGTCTGTTTCAATTTGCTCTAGGCTGCGCCCTTTAGTTTCGATAACTACAAAGCGTATGAAGAATAATCCGAGAATACAAATGATCCCAAACGTTGAAAAGATCACACCTAAGCTAAACTGATCGGCTAATATAGGAAACACAAGCCCTACTGCAAGCGATCCTGTCCAGTTAAAGGCAGATGAAATACCAGCACCGATTCCGCGCACAGAAAGCGGGAAAATTTCTCCTACAATGATCCACGTAAGCGGCGCCCAAGAAAACGCATAGCACAGGATAAAGCAGCAAAGTGCAATTAACGTAACCCAGTTAACAACGGATTCATTAACGCCTACTGCTCCAAGAATAGCCGGTGTAAAAAAGGAAAGAGCCATTCCCGCACCGCCAACCGTAAGAATGGTACGGCGGTTGAATTTATCAACAAACTGCAGAAAAATAAGTGTTGTCACAACGAAGATTACCCCAACGATGACCGTAAAACCAGCAGCTACCTGCGGCGCTAAACCAACTTGACGAGCAATGCTTGTTGCATAATAAACAATTGAGTTTGAGCCTTGAATCTGCTGGAAAGTTGCCATTCCGACACCGATAATTAAAGCTAAACGAAACTTTTTCTGAAACAGCTGTTTAATGCCTGATTGTTCATGCACAGCTACGCTTTCAATTTCAGACACTTCAGCTTCGACTTCCGCTGCTGAGGAACGAAGCGTGCGCAGCACTTCACGCGCTTTATCTGCCATTCCATTTTTAATTAAATAACGAGGTGACTCTGGAAGCTTGATCATACCGATGCATAAGACGATCGCAAAAATACCGGCACTGCCAAGCATAAGTCGCCAGCTGTTTGGAATCGGTTCAAAAATAAAGGCTACGATATAGCTTAATAATAATCCAATTACAATCATTAGCTGATTCAAACCTGAAAGCTTCCCGCGAATATGAGCGGGTGCGATTTCTGACATATAAGCAGGAACTAAAGAAGAAGCCGTTCCTACTGCTGTACCTAAAAAGACGCGCGCAATCGTTAACGTAATTTCCTCCGGTGCAATCGCTGAACCGATGGAGCCTAACAGAAAAATGATAGAGGAAATTAAAATTAACTTTCTTCGTCCAAACTTATCACCTAATAATCCGCTTAAAATAGAACCGATAATGGCTCCGCCCATTAGCGATGAAACCACAATCCCCAGCCAGAGCGGACTTAAATGAAACGCTTCACGGATATGACTTTCTGCACCAGCAATAATCCCAATATCATAACCGAATAAAATACCGGCAAATGAGCCGAAGAAGAAGATAAACTTACTTGATACTTTACTCATGATTATATCCCCTTTGTATTGTCTTAGTTTTGCTTCCTGCCACACTTATTTAAAACGCTTTCATTTGTTTCTAAAAACGGCGTTCTTTTACTGACGCTATATTTTCACTTCCAAGGAAGCAGTGCTCCCTCGGAAGTAGTGGTGCTTACTTAATAATGACGTACTCTAGATCAACAAGCTTTGCATAGCTCACAATTTGATCCGTAGTTAAATTTAATGAAAGAACCGTATGATGGCCTCCTCCGTTTTCAATCCACGCTTTAACGCCGTCTTGAAAGTTCGGCTTAATGTTCCAAAGCACGCGTGCTACCGGAAGGTTTGGGGCTGGAACTTCCGGCTCAAATGCCGATACTTCGTTAATTAACAGCTTGTAATGCGTGCCGAAGTCAGCCATAGAAACGACTACGCCTTCTCCTTGTTTACCGTCAAACACTAAGCGGGCCGGATCTTCGCGGTTACCGATACCTAGCGGAGAAACGATTAGTTTTGGCTTGTTTACTGCTAGCGTCGGGTCTACTTCAAGCATGTGTGATTGAAGCACTGACTCACGTCCGGGAGCCAATTCATACGTGTAGTCTTCCATAAAGCCCGTTGACTGATTATGGCTCATCACTTTGAGCAAGCGGTCAAGCGCGGCTGTTTTCCAGTCTCCTTCACCGGCAAAGCCGTATCCCTGTGCCATCAAGCGCTGTACCGCTAGACCAGGAAGCTGTTTCATGCCGTACAAATCTTCAAAGTTAGTCGTAAAAGCGCTGTAGCCGCCTTCGTCTAGAAAACGTTTAATCGCAATTTCATAGCTTGCCTGTACTTTTACGCTAGACTCCCAGTCTTCTGCAGAATAATCACCGTAGACAAATTCATACGCGTCTGCATATTCAGCAAATAAATCATTGATTTCTTCTTCCGTAACGGCATTGACATATTGAACAAGGTCACCGATTCCAAAGTAGTCAACCGTCCATCCAAATTGAATTTGCGCTTCGATTTTATCTCCTTCTGTTACCCCCACGTTGCGCATATTGTCACCGAAACGCGCGACTTTAATGTTGAAGCTTTCGTTATAAGCAGCGGCTACGTCCATCCACTGTGCAATTTGCTGCTGTACGTCGGGGCGCTCCCAGTAGCCTACTACAATTTTATTTTGCTTGTTCAAACGCGCGTTGATAAAGCCGTATTCACGATCACCGTGAGCGGACTGATTCAAGTTCATAAAATCCATATCAATTGTTTCCCAAGGAATACTTTCGTTAAATTGTGTTGCCAAATGAAGCAGCGGTTTTTGCAGTAACTTGGTACCGCGAATCCACATTTTTGCAGGCGAGAACGTATGCATCCACGTGATTACACCGGCAACTTCATCTCGGTAATTCACTTCTTTCATCATGCTTGTAATCGTATCAGCACTCACAGCTAAATCTTGCAGCACAAGCGGATAAGGTAAGACACCGCTTTCATTTAAAGCATCAGTCATACTTTGCGCGTGTGCTTTTACTTCTGCTAGCGCTTCTTTTCCGTAAAGGTGCTGTGAACCAACAATAAACCAAAATTCTTTTTGAGCTGTTTTTAACATGATAATCCCCTTTTCTGTATGTAAGTCTTTTAATTCCCTTGCCCGTAATACGCGTTTTGTCCGTGTTTTCGTAAATAATGTTTGTCTAATATGCGCTGCGGCAGCTCTTCAGCCAGCCCGTTTAATTTTTGTGTAAAGAAGTTCATCTTGGATACTTCGTCTAATACGACGCTGTTCATTACCGCCGTTTTGGCGTCTTTTCCCCATGTGAACGGTCCGTGTCCTTGAAGTAAAATACCAGGAACCGCTAGCACATCTAAACCGCGCTTTTCAAACGTTTCAATAATCACCTTGCCCGTTTCCACTTCATATCCGTCATTCACTTCTTTTTCTGTCAAAAAGCGCGCGCACGGTACGGAACCATAAAAGGTATCGGCATGAGTCGTTCCCATTGCCTGCACATCAAGCCCTGCTTGAGCCCAAATGGTCGCCCACGTTGAATGCGTATGAGCAATACCGCCAATTTCGGGATAGTGTTTATATAGTACGGCGTGTGTCAGTGTATCAGAGGACGGATTAAGCTCACCTTCTACCACGCGGCCATCTAGGTCTACGACTACCATATCTTTGGCCGTCATTTTTTCATACGTCACCCCGCTTGGTTTAATCACAAACAAACCGCTGTCTCGATCAACTGCACTTACATTTCCCCACGTGTACTTGACCAGTCCGTGTTTTGGCAAATCGAGGTTTGCTTGAAATACTTCTTCTTTTAATTTATCTAGCACAGTAACTCCTCCCGTTCTTCGCTGTGATGCTCGGCAGCTGCTTTTTCAATTACTAGCCCTTTTTTATATCTTTTAATAAATGCTTCAAACCCTTTTACATCGAGTTCGTCAGGGTAGATTTCCTGTGCGGTCACTTCTTTAAAGACTTTATTATCCAAGAAATCTTCTAAACTTTCATTCTCACTTTTATTGAGCATATAAGAAGAAAGAATAGCCATGCCCCACGCGCCGCCTTCTCCTGCTGTGTCCATGACGGAAACCGGGGTATTAATTGCCGCTGCCATCATTTTTTGACCCACTACCGGCGTTTTAAATAATCCTCCGTGCGCTAAAATGCTGTGAATCTTTACGTTTTCTTCTTTGACTAAAAGATCCATTCCTATTTTTAAAGCGCCAAAAGCTGTAAAAAGATGCGTTCGCATAAAGTTTGCTAGATTAAAATTGCTTTTTGCTGACCGGACAAATAGCGGACGTCCACTTTCTACTCCGGTAATATTTTCACCTGAGAAATAGCCGTAGCTAAGCAAGCCCCCTCCATCAGGATCAGCTTCTAACGCTTTATTTAACATCACTTGGAATAATTTATCCGACTCTACTTTTTGCCCCATCGCCTCCGAAAATTCACGAAACAATCCGAGCCAAGCGTTCAAGTCGCTTGAACAGTTATTCGCATGAACCATGGCAACTGGACTGCCGTTGGGCGTGGTAACCAAATCAATTTCCGGATAGACTTTTGAGAGCTTTTTATCTAGTACAATCATCGCAAAAACGGACGTTCCTACTGAAACATTTCCCGTGCGTTTTCTTACGCTGTTTGTCGCCACCATTCCCGTTCCTGCATCTCCTTCTGGAGGACAAAACGGAATGCCCGGCTGCAAATTTTTTGATTGATCTAAAATACTAGCTCCTATCGCTGTTAACGTGCCTGCTTGCTCGCCTGAAGTATGAACTGCAGGCAGAATATCTGATAGTTGCCACGAATATCCTTTGTAAGAAATGAGCTCGTCAAACTGCTTCATCATCGCTTCGCTGTAATTTTGCGTGCGTTCATCAATTGGAAACATTCCTGAAGCATCTCCAATGCCAAGCGCCTTACTGCCCGTTAGCAGCCAGTGAATATAGCCGGCTAGCGTTGTTATGTAATGGATGCGTGGCAGATGTTTTTCTTGATTGATGATTGCCTGATACAGATGCGCAATGCTCCATCGTTCAGGAATATTAAAGTTAAAATGTTCAGTTAATTCTTTTGCTGCTTCGCTTGTTGTTGCATTACGCCACGTTCGAAACGGAACAAGCAGCTCACCCGTTTTATCAAACGCCATATATCCGTGCATCATAGCTGAAACGCCGATGGAGCCAACTGTTCGAATGGTGATCCCGTAGCTTCGTTCCACTTCTTGCTTCATTTCACGGTAAGCACTTTGCAGACCTGTAATAATATCGAGTAAGTTGTACGTCCAAAAACCGTCTTCTAAGAGATTTTCCCATTCATAACTGCCTGATGCGATCGTTTCAAAGTTTTCATTGATCAGCACCGCTTTAATACGAGTAGATCCAAGTTCAATCCCAAGGGACGTTTTCCCTTTAGCAATTGCTTGTTTTATGCTTTCTTGAGTTGTTTTCACGTTTAATCTCCTTTCTGATAGCTATAAAGATACCTATAGCAGTAAGGAAGCGCTTTCCGTTTTATGTAACGCTGTTTGAATTTGTTAACAACTTAAGTATATTTATTTGTACGTACATTTGTCAATAATAAAATTATATATGCACACAAATACTCAAAACACCCTACTATTCTCTTCTTAAACTTTTAAAAAATCGGTATTCAACCCTTAAATCATTTTCCTTTTGATTAAAAATTACGGAAATCTTTTCATTTATTCACGTTCATGATAAAATATGTCCATACAAATTTTACACATAAAAAAAGTTGAATGTATACAACTACGAAAGAAGTGAAAACATGAAGCCAAAATATCAGGTGATTATTGAAGATATAAAAAGCAAAATTCTTTCAGGCGATTACAGCATTGGCGAGCAAATCCCGACTGAATCGGTCATGCAAGAAACGTATGGTGTCAGCAGACATACGGTTCGAAAAGCGATTTTAGAGCTGTCGAATGAAGGATTTTTAAGAAGCGAAAAAGGGTCTGGCACCTATGTAAGCAATCAGTATCAATCCAAAGCGAGCGGGACTTCTGCCAACAAAACGATCGGCGTTATTACCACGTATATTTCCGACTATATTTTCCCTTCGATCATTCGCGGAATTGAAAGCAGATTAAATAAAGATAATTATTCGCTGCTGCTGGCGAGCACAAATAATGATGTGGAACAAGAAAAAAAAGCGCTGGAAATGATGCTTTCCTACGGAGTAGACGGCTTAATTGTTGAGCCTACAAAAAGTAATTTGTACAATCCAAACATCTCTTATTATTTATCATTCAAAGAACAAGACGTTCCGTTTACGATGATTAACGCCTACTACGAAGAATTAGAGGTTCCGTTTTTTTGTTTAGATGACGTTCAGTCAAGCTACCTTGCCACAAATGAATTAATTTCAAAAGGACATACACAAATTGGACTTATTGCCAAAATGGATGACCTGCAAGGAAAATACCGAATGAAAGGCTACATAAAAGCGCTCGGTGATGCAAAACTCCGCTTTCAGCCTGAGCATATTTTGTCTTTTAACACCGAAACAAAGCTCGATTTGTACGCTAATTTAAAAGAGTTTCTTACTGAAAATCAAGACGAAATGACCGCTCTTGTCTGCTATAACGATGAAGTAGGGTTAGAAGTCGTAAATGTATGCAGACAGCTTGGCATTTCCATTCCGGACAAGTTGTCAATTATTGGTCAAGACAATTCGTACATCGCTAAAAATGCGACGATTAATTTAACAACGTTAACCCATCCGCAAGAACAAATGGGACGCGACGCGGCGGATTGGATCATTAAAAAGCTGCAGGGCAAAAAAGATTTGCCAAACGAAACTTACTATCAGCCTGTGTTAGTTGAAGGAGAAACGATTAAAGAATTAACTGCGAAGCGTGATGAAGTTCGTTAAGAGAAGGCTTCCTTAGAGGTCTATAAAACTTCTTATAAGATAAGGGGATGCACATTATTGCATCCCCTTTTTTATGTAACGATTCATTTTATAACGGAGCCTGAACGTTGATATATACTCCTTTTTCTATCCTTTGTTTCGCTTGCTCTATTACTCTTTTAGCGGTAAGTGATAACTGAGATACAGGAGCCGCCCCATCTGAACCAATAACAAGAGGATCAACCCAGCGCATTTTTGTCGTTTGGTAAACATCATAACAAGACGCCGTTCCTGTTTCTACTTTGCTGTTAAAAAGAGCAGATAGCATCCCTTCAATGCTGCTATCTCCAGCGTTTTTCAGCAACCGAACCACATCGTCATCCTGCTTTAAAAAATCTTCCATAGACACTATATCTTTCTGCAAAGCAAGCTTGATAATTTCCGTCAGCTGATAGTTTCCAAACATATTAAGCGGATTCATAAAAAAGCCAATGACTTCTTTGTAGTAAGCATCCACAAACCACTCTGCCGCTGATAAATTACTGCACGCCATTTGTCCATTAAATCCGACAAGCTGATCCAAAAACGCATGCACTTCTTGTAAAGTAATCTCGCCGCATACGTACAAATCCCGCAGCGTATAATCCACGCGGTCAGCGTATAATCCACGCGGTCAGCGCATAAGCGCGGAGCGTTCTGTTCAAGCAGCGTCCACTGGCTTTCATCAAGTAAGATATATATCTCGCCAGTTTAAACCGGCGCTCGTTAAAATAGAAGGAATAGACGACCCGGTCACAATTTGTTCGTAAATCATTTCATGATAATTTTCTTCTTTTTGTTCCAAAACATAGTCAATCACATGAGAAAATGCCGTATGTGAAACGTCATGTAATAAAGCCGCTATTTGCTCTTCCAAAGAGCCTCCTAGCCTATGTACAAGCATCATCGCACCAACGGAATGATCATATCGAGTAGTATTCCATTTTTCATTTACAAACCGGCTCGCTCCGCCTTGGTAAATTCCTTTTAAACGCTGTACGGGGTCACTTTGAATCAGTTCTAAAAGAACGCCTTCTGCTTCAAAATTTCCGTACAGTTCATCATAAAGTGTAAGCATATCCTTCTCTCCCTTTCCTAGCTTATTATGTTTAATCCTAAGGTCAAGACACAATGCTGTAAAGCCGCGTTGCGATAGTAACCTATTTTTTGTAACAAAATGTTCAATTTTCTTGCCGTCACACTCATAAAAAATCACTCATTGGGATGATTTTATTTTATAACTTAAGTGATAAAGTTTTATGGAGAAATTTATTTACTAGTAGAAAGTAAGATAAAAAGGAGATATTTATGAAAAAGCTTAGTATGCTGCTGCTCATTTTAGTCATTGCCGTAGTCGGCTGTTCAAAAGGAAACGAGCAAAAATCACAGGAAGTAAAAGGAACAATTGAAGTCCCTCAAACCATTAAAGCAAATGAACAAACATCTATTAACGTGCTCGTTACACAAGGAGACAAAAAGATAAAAAATGCAGACGCTGTACAAATTCAAGTTGAAAAAGAAGGCTATATTAACCAGAAAATGATCCCTGCCAAACATCAGGGTAATGGCACATACAGCACTGACTACACGTTTAAAACAGACGGTGAATATACGATTACTGCTCACGTTACGATAAAAGGCGACATGAAAATGTTTACGAAAAAAGTGACGGTTGGCGAGAAAAAGTAAACTGCCTATTAAAAAACGACCTCTGCTTGCCAGAAGTCGTTTTTATTATTCCTTGGATTCTTTAATACGGTCAAGATACTGCTTCGCATGAAGCAAGCCAAGATTTTTTTCTTTTCGTATGTATTTTATAGCCTGAACGTCGCTTCGGCCATTCATAAGCATCAGATTGACTTTGTTTTCAAACGCTTCGTCCCTCTCTATTTCTAGCTGCTTCCACTCTTCCTTTGAATCACGTTTAGGTGTTGTTAGCAGCAGGATCACTAATATCATAAGAGCGCTGCTTGTCGTCACATAAAGCCAAAACCAGTCCAGAAACCAGCTGTTAATGACATTCAGTATGATGACGATGGTGAAACCGAAATATAATTTTGTTTGATACCTACTCGTTTTTTTTGAATCTATTTTATTAAAAAATACCCTCACGGTCAGCCTCCTTTCAGCATTTTATCGGTGAGTTTTTCTACTAATCTCTCTTGGCTCAACCTGCAGTTTCTTTTTACCTAATGATGACACTTTTCGTAGTACCCTCGCTTGTCTGATAGCCACCTGAACTGTTGCTGCCAATCACTTGTATGCTGCCGTAATCATGATAATCTTTGTTCGAAGAATGAGAGATTTGTAGTTGTTTTAACTCCGTTCCCTCTAAAACAAAGTAAGGGCCGTCATAACTCGTATTCTCGTACTCACCGGAAGAATGAAGGTGCGTGTACGCATAGCGACTAGTTGTAAAGAAGTGTTGGTTGTTAAGGATTTCTACCTTCGAAAAAAACTCATCTGCGGTCATTAATCGGTCATATTGAGCAGGCTTTCCATCAACTTTGTCACTTGTAACCGTCAACCAGTCCTCTCCTTGATCTTCACATGAAAAACATGAGCTGTAATGTAGCATCGTATAGGAGTTATAATCAGAAGGGTCTATCACTGTAAACCGCATAGAAGATATGTTTTGATCCCTATCTAGCGTTAAACGAAAATCCTCTATTTTTGCTTTATGCTGTGAGAGCTGCTGCTCTTTTCGAAAGAATTCCCAGCTTTTGCTTACTTCTCCAGACTTCAGCTCATCTCTCGTAAATAACAGCGTTTGTTTTGTACCTTTATAAACGACATTCCCGATACTGAGAATAAGGAGAGCAAGGATTGCCAGCCAGCAGATGGTTTCTGCCACCTTGTTTTTTGCCATAGTTGTTCTCCCCCAGAAGTTAAATGTGTGCGTATCATAAAAGAAACACACATCATACAAATTACCATTTATCCTAAAAAATATCAATTAATCTCACTAAGACTAAAAATCTATTGAATCAGCGACTTATAAAAAAGTGCAGGACTCTCTCAAGAGCCCTGCACTTTTATTTCATATCTAAATAAGGTTAAACGCTTTTACCACTTGAGCAACCGTAAACGTAACGCCAATCGCAATCACTGTTGGAATCGCAAAAGCAAGAAACGTCCACTTTGCATTTTTAGTTTCTTTATAAATATTCACAAGCGTTGTTCCGCACGGAAAATGCAGAAGCGAAAACAGCATCATATTAAGAGCCGTTAGCCACGTCCAGTGGTGATCAAGGAAAATTTGTTTGAGTCTTGTTGCATCTTCAATTTCAATTAATGATCCTGTTGATAAATACGCCATTAGTAAAACTGGTACAACAATTTCATTAGCCGGCAAGCCAATAATAAAAGCAGCTAGTATATACCCGTCTAGCCCTAGCGTCTTGGCAAACGGATCAAGAAACTGAACGAAGTGCATTAAAATACTCGTATCGCCAATATAGATATTAGCCAATACCCACGTTAACACCGCTGCGGGTGCTGCAACAATAATCGCGCGTTTTAACACAAAAAGCGATTTATCCAGCGTTGCGCGTACAATTGTATCTACAAATTTTGGCTTACGGTAAGGCGGAAGCTCGAGCGTATAGTGTGTTGGTACTCCGCGCAGTGCCGTTTTAGACAGTGCCCATGATACAAACAGCGTCACAACAATTCCAAATAACACGGTTCCCACTACCACAAGCGCCGTTACGAAAGTTTTAGCACTCCTTGTAAAGCCTGTTGCCATAAATAAAGAAGCTAACAAAATCAGCGTAGGCCATCTGCCGTTACATGGAACAAAGTTATTTGTTAAAATCGCCATCATACGTTCACGCGGCGATTCAATAATACGCGTTGACATAATCGCTGCGGCGTTACATCCAAACCCCATCGCCATCGTCAGGGACTGCTTGCCGTGTGCGCCCGCTCGTTTGAACAAACGATCCATATTAAACGCCACGCGAGGCAAATAGCCGTAGTTTTCTAAAAGCGCAAACACCGGAAAAAAGATAGCCATCGGAGGCAGCATGACGCTAATGACCCAACCCGTACCGCGAAACAGTCCTAATACAAGAATTCCGTGTAGCCATTCTGGTGCATGCATCGCTTGAAAGAAAGCTGTTAAATATCCTTCCGCCCAGCCGAACCCTTCTGCAATTAATCCAGAAGGAACGTTTGCCCCTGCTATAGTGATATAAAAGATGATCGATAAAATACCAAGCATAATCGGAAATCCCCAGATTGGCGAAGTGAAGACTTTATCCAATTTCTCCGTGCGCTGAAGCTTTGAGCGGTCTTGGTACACAACGGCTTTTTTACATATTTGCTGTGACGACTGATAAATGCTTGCCACCATATTTGAACGATGATCTTTTTCTTTTGCCTGTTGCGCATAGCGCGTTAGCTGTTCCATCGCTAATGAGTTTTCAGGAGTTAACGGATTTCCCATATGCGCTGTTCCTCCTTTCTGTGTGGCTGATATCTTGCTGCTGATGCTGCTGAATCGTTTCTAAAAACGACGTGTCTCCATCAAGAACCCGTAAAGCAATCCAGCGGAGAGGAAATTGATTTCCCACAATAGAAGCAACTTGAGGTTCTAGCTCCTTTAGTGACGCTTCAATTTCTTTTGTATACTGCACCTGGTAAGGAGTAAGCTTTACTTCCCCGCGCACGACTCCTTCAATCGCATCCAGCAAATTCGTAATGCCTTTTTTATTACGTGCTGATATAGGCACAACCGGTACCCCTAACGATTCAGCGAGCTTTTTTTCGTTAATCACAATTCCTTTTTTCTTTGCTTCATCCATTAAGTTCACACAAATCACGACGTTTTCCGTCATTTCCATTACCTGCAGGGCTAGATTAAGATTTCGTTCCATCGCCGTTGCATCCACCACAACAACCGTCACGTCAGGTCTTTCAAATAAAATATAATCGCGCGCTACTTCTTCGTCTGCCGAATTTGAATAAAGTGAATACGTTCCAGGCAGATCGACGATTGTGTAGAGCTGCTCGTGATGTTCAAACGTCCCTTCTGCTTTGGCTACAGTTTTTCCCGTCCAGTTTCCCGTGTGCTGCTTAAGACCGGTTAACCCGTTAAATAACGTACTTTTTCCCGTGTTCGGATTTCCTGCTAATGCAATGCGATACTCACTCAACGTCGTCACCTACTTTTTTCACATAAATTTTTGAGCTTTCTTCTTTTCTGAGACCAATCGTTGTATGACTGACTTGATAAGCAACAGGATCTCCTAACGGGCTTTTTTGAAGCACTTTGATGATGGCTCCTGGAATAAACCCTAAATCTAACAAGCGGCGCTTTAAGGCACCTTCGATTTCAATTCGCTCTAGCTGCACCGTTTCACCTGTCGTAAATGTAGACAGCGGAGATTTTTTTACACTAGCCATCTATTTTTCACCCCTTCTTGTTTTTTATACAAGGTTATATTTTTTTCGTTAGACCAACTTTTAAGGTAAAAAAATATACTCGTTGATTTGTAATAGGCTATTCTGCTTAAGCAGAAAAGTGAACCTGTCTGCATCAATTATTTAAAAATTTTAGTTTTCACTTATAATAATACCGAAAGTTTACCACAGGAAACTTTTTTAGTCCAGGGTAAATAACTGACTTTTTTCTTCTTTTTACTGAAGGCATAAAGTGGTAAGTGCTGGTCTATTTTTTCTAATAAAAGTAAGTCAAAAAATAATTACGTAAAAAGGAATTAATAAAAGTAAAAAAATGTAAAGTTGTGCTATACTAGTGAATGAGCTTTTTTGGAAAATAAAGTATGTATTAGTTTTAAAACCTACAAAAATCACTTTAGGGGGCTTTTATGAAAAGGTTCAAAAGGGTTAGCGCAGTTGTTTTAGGTTTTGCTTTGTTATTTTCACCGCTTGCTCCGCAAACAGTTGCAGAAGCAAAAGTCGTGTGGGGGAATCAGGAACTGGTTAAAGGGCAAATAGGACGCGTTACCGTTTTAAAGAACACGAATCTTTACAACATAAAAAACAACAAGTTAGTAGCGGCTAGAAAAGTGACAAAAGGGCAAGTATTCCGCGTTTATTCTGAATCTAGCAAATTTGGTGGTCTGTATGGGGTATCAAAGGGTACCTATGCTCAAAAGTCATCAAGTATTAAGTATGAAAAAGCCCCTAGTGACAAAATTCAAGCCTTAGGGGTAACAGTTACGAAGAAATCTTTAGCAAGCAACATTAATTACCCTCAGGTATCTGGTCTTATCAATAAACCATTTGAAGCTAGCTATAATCGAAAGTTCTTAAATATTGCGAAAGAAGCACAAAAAGAACATAACGAGCTAAAAGAACAAGAGAAGGAAGACCGCAAAAACGGCTGGGCGCCAGGTCCTTATTCTCGTAATATGACATACTCTGTACCTTACAATCAAGATAATATTTTAAGTGTTGCTGTTACGAATGATGCGTACGCTGGCGGCGTTCACGGCAACGCTTGGATTGATACTTACAATTACGATTTGTTAAAAGCTCGACAAATTAGCTTAAAAGATATTATTAACACCAACACTAAGTTAAACAAGGTTAATAACTATATCCGGAATGAAATGATTGCGCGTAATAAAAAAGGTGCTCAGTTCTGGGTTAATGAATTTACGTCTGTAAATTTAAAAGACGATCAGTTTTACTATACAAGTAGCGGCATTGCCATTATATTTGGTGAGTATGAGTACGGCCCGTATTCTAACGGCATTCATACGTTTAAAATTCCGTCCACCATTTATAAATAAGATAGTCGTACAAAAAAACATAAAAAAAGAAGCATGCGAACCATCAGTTCACATGCTTCTTTTTCTTTTTTTCTGCAGAATAAGCGGAGCAAAAAAGAAAGGTGAGCCCTATTCCGCCTCCAACCATCATTGAATAGGAAAACGTATCTCTTAACGCTAGGCCGCCTATCATTGACAATACAAACAGAAAATAAAACAGTAATGTGTAGTTCCTCTTCACAATCTCTACTCTCCCCTTCCTCATCATTTTCCGAAAACCAAATCATCCAATACAACCACGGAAGAACTCAGGGCCGCATGCATTACGCTTCTTGTAGCAGACGAAAAACCGCTTTTCAAGGTATTTTTATAGTGTTTGAAAAAGTGAAATGGTCAGAGCTAACGTCAGCAAGGAGCCTGCGGATGTTAACATCATTATTTTTCGGTTACTCTGATTCTTTTCAGGTTTTAAAAACTCTTGAATGGCTACAAACCAGATAACAAAAGTGATTAAAGAAAGTATCCCCATAGGCATACGAGCATCTCCATTCATATATGTATTTAAATTTTCAACACATCTAATCAACAAACTTTCCGGAATAAGTTACTAAAATAAATGCTACTCTCTACTTAATATTAACATAAAATTCCATATTTTTTAATGTGTGATGTAAAAACCGCAGCATTTTAGAAAATAAGCTATTTATAAAACGCTCATTTGAACTGGAAATGAACATAAAGCTGTCTCTGGCTATTCTCCACTTTACATCTCTGGCTATTCTCCACTTTACAAATGATATACTTATTTATAGAAAAACCTCTCAGATCTCACCCAGTACTTACCCTACCGTCAGAAGAAAAAAGTGTACCTTGTTAGGAGGAAACGAAATGATTAAAAAACTAGACCATTTTGTGTTAACAGTAAAAGACGTTGAAAGAACCATTCACTTTTATACGGTTATTTTACGTATGCAGAAAGAGACGTTCGGAGAAGGAAGAGTAGCGCTTCGTTTTGGTGATCAAAAAATAAACCTACATCAAACAGGGCATGAATTTGAGCCTAAAGCAAATCACCCTCTTCCGGGTTCCGCTGATTTATGTTTTATTACAGAAGAAAAGATCGAAAGCATAATCCATCATTTACAAAAACATAATGTAGAAATTGAAGAAGGACCGGTCAGACGTACAGGTGCTGTAGGGCCTATTGTTTCTGTTTATATTAGAGATCCTGATTACAATTTGATTGAGCTGTCGAACTACGTAGATTAAGGCGACCTTCTTAAAAAAGGCTGTTTTCATAAATATTATTGCTATGTTATAGAGGCTCAAAAGAAAACTCGCAGTAGAAATTTGCGAGTTTTCTTTATTATATAAGGGACCCCGCTTCTTATAAACTGCGTCCTTACAATCTATTTAACAACCAAATTGATCGTATCTTTTTGTATTTCATACTGACCCTTTATTTCTCCAATACCAGTGATAAAAAGTGAATCACCCGTTTCCAATGGTTTATCCTGTAATACGATAAGTAATTTATTTATATTTTTCAATCCAACCGCACAATAGGCAAGGGATGGTTGTTGAATAAGGTATTCTTGGTTAATTATCCTTACTTTTATATAATTTTTATGTAATAACCTGCCTTCCAAAGGAACAATATTCATCGGATCAAAGGATAAAGCAATGATTTCTCCTTCAATGAAAAGATGGGTTCCTATCTGTGCTTCGAATTCATCAAGTTCTTTCTTCCTTGATTCAACAGCAAAATTTACTGCTTCTTCTGTTTCATGGCTTATTTGAACATCTTCAATTGCCTGTTTTCGAGGGACAATATTAAGACGTTTAATTAAATCAAATAGTGTTACATTAATATCAAAAAAACTTTCCTTCCAATCAGGTGACAATTCATCCAGCAGCAAACACATAAATAAGCCTGAACTATAACAGCTCCGCCTTATATTGGAAGTGGATTCAACTACGTCTATTAGATTTTCCCCATATTTTTTTAAAATCAAATCATTAGCAAGCGGGGATTTTTCTGAAAAAGCCTTTATTTCAACATACCAGGCAGGTCCTTCAACAGATTCAATTAAGTTTTCATATGTTAAATGCTCTTTTATTCCTTCTGTCCTTTTTTCCCTTAGGCTGATAAATTCGTTCAAATACTGCTTCTTTTTACTGATATCAGTTTCTAACAATGCATTATAAAGACTTTTCCTTTCGCGATTTCGAATTTCTACATTCTCTTTTGTTAAGGGATAGGTTATTCCCAGCGTTTCATCAGGAAAGCGTTTTTCCCCTTTTACATATTGATTTCCGTGGAATAATTCGTGAACCAATATCGAAAAAAATCCTTCATAGTCATCGTACAGTTCCATATCAGCAATAGCCGTAGGATAGCCATCAAATAGAATAAGCGTATTTCCCACAAACTGCTCGTCCCGTTTTAAAATTTCATATGATTTAGGAGGAATGTCATTATACCTAGGATGATTGAACAGGAATACACTGTTTTGGTCGTACAATGCATAGGCAACAAGTTCAAAATTTGGCCAATACCTTTCTACGTTCGTATTAGTTAAGTCCTTGGCAATTTGATTCAGAAAATGGTTCATTCTTTTCATCCCCAATTGTTAATTCCCTAAGGAAAGAGAATATTCTTTTTTAGAAAAAAGGGTTTGTTCAATTTGACTGTCCCGTTAGTTGAATAAGATTACTGTTATTATCCTAATTTTAACATAGGTTTCCTAACGTTTGGTTTACTGTCTAGGAAGAAACGAAATGATTAAAAAATTAAACCATTTTGTGTCAACGGTAAAAGACGTTGAAAAAGGAACTTATTAAAAAAAGAGAATGCACAAGGCATTCTCTTTTTAAATGGCTATATAAGGTACTACTCTTTAGACTTGCCTACCTCTACTTTTTTCGTAAACATTTTCATGTCATCATCTACCGTCACGTGAGCGGTAATCATATATTCGCCGTCTTCTTTAAACGTATAGTCCGTACTGTATACACCTTTTCCTTCGTGCGGTGCTTTTGTCATTTCTTGATTGATGTAGCCTTCTTTTTCAACTTGGAACTGTACGTCATCTGCGTTTTCTACTTTTTTATCTCCTTGCGTCACAAGGACTTTAAGCTTGACTTGTTCGTTTGCTTGAATGGATTCCGGTACTTCAATCGTTCCTTTTACTTCTTTTGAACGTGAATCATTTGCCTTTGAACAGCCTACTATAGCTATCATTAAAACAAATAATACGATGCTGAGTTTTTTCATTATGTTGTTCTCCTTTGTTATGTAAATGTGAAGTCTTCCTGCAATTTCATATTATACTCATTTATCCGGTAAAAAGAGAAAAATTGCTTATTGTCCACATAAAGTTCTTATTTCTACAGTAGCTTTTACATCTTTTCATTTCTCTAATCGTCATTTCCTTCACAAAAAAGCTGAAGAAGCGTATTGCCTTCTCCAGCTTTACCTTTATCTCTGCGGTTCTTCTAGGGTATAAGCAGACAGTGCGTTTTCGACCCATCGTACAAAATCTTTGCTTGCTCCCCAGTCAATATTTAATACTCCTTCTGCGCTTCCTGAAGGAATACACTTAACTTTGTTTGGACCCGACACATTTTCTAGAATAATGGTTAGTGATCCTCTGCCGCCGGTGCGGAAAAAATAGCGTTCAAACACAAGTGTGCACAGCTGCTTGCCGTCTCCAAGGTCATAATATTCTTTGTATAGTAAGTCACTTTCCGAATTATTTGCGTTCACAAGCTTTTTTGCTCCATCAAAAGGAAGCAGCGTCGTTTTAAATTCAATTACCTTTCCCATCACTCAAGCCCCTTTCTATCGCAACAGATACCTACTACTTCTCTTTTTCCCTCTAAAAAACCTGCCGCTTCTCTTTATGTACAATATGGTACAATAGAAAAGAAAAAGAATTGTTTGAACGGAAAAAGGAGCATACAACCTCTATGAATACACGAGATCAACTTATCCAAAATGTGGTTTCCACGATGCGAAACCAAACGAAAAAAATGCAGCTGTCGGTTATCCCCACTTTAAAATCATATATTCCTTTAAATGAATTTTTAGCGCTTCGCCTGCTGTATAAAGAAGGCAATCATATCGTTTCTGAGATTGCCGAGCATATGCATATCTCAAACAGCAGCATGACGTGCGTCAGCGACCGTCTCATGGAAAGAGAATTTGTCACGCGCGTACGCAGTCAAAAAGACCGCCGCGTTGTCTACTTATCGATTACGGGTAAAGGAAAAGCGTTTGCAGAAGAAATGGAAAAAGTGCTCACCAAAGAATACGGTGAAAAGCTTAGCCATTTTACGGATGAAGAATTACAGACGTTTCTTCGCTTGTTAAATAAAATGGATATTTAATAAAAAACCAGATGCCCGCTAAGCAGGCCTCTGGTTTTTATTTGTGTTAGTTGTCATTTACCTTCAAATTAAAGGCGTCTGAAGTTAAGTCTTTTGACCAGTCTTTTTCGTGTTCACTTACATACGGAATAAATCGAAGCATAGTGACGTCCTTATCATTTCGGTACTCTCCGTCCATCTCTATCACTGTGTCTGTTCCTCCTCCACTGCCGCTTTCAGAAAGATTTCTTCCATTTTGATCTTTTATGTCTACACCAACATCCGTTCCGCCTCGGATGCTTCCGTTTGATGATGTAAACGTATAGTGCATTTTAATCGAAACAGGCGATACGCGAACTTCTTTAATAGACAATACGCCTTCTATTCCCTTTTCGCTAATCGGAATTTCCTTGTTTAACGGATACACTTTAGTATCAGCAATAATTTTTGAGCCGTTTACGCTGGTGTGTACGGTCCAATTCCCTTTAATTTCTCCGTACGAATCCCGGTAGTTCCCGCTTTTCGTCTGACCAGGATTCTTTTCAAATTCGAGGCTTGTGAACTGCGCGCTGATTTGATAGTTTTTGTTTGGATCAATATGATCTAGCACGCTGTAGCCTTCCACATCGATTTTCCCGTCTCCGTTCGTGTCCGCTTGCGTTAGTTTTAAAGCGTACAGATAGTCCCAGCTTCCGTCTTTGTTTTTGATTGGTTCCTCTCTAATACTTGAAGCAGAATCAAAAAACGACATATTACCAATTTTCACGCGCAGCTCTCCCGGTCGAATTGGGGTGTTTCGGTTAAGACCTAGTGCCGTTCTTCTAAATTCATCTGCGCTAATGGTTAACCCAAGCAGCACCTGTCCGTCATCAAGCATCATTTCATTTACTTTTACTTGAATGCCTTGGTCCGTTGCCGTTTCATTTACCGCTTTTTTATAGCTGCTCAAACTGCCTTCAGGCTTGTTCATAAGCAGCTCAATTTGCTGACCAAGCTGCTGACTAATTCGCATAGCCGATGCCCATACCGTTTCGTTTTTCATCATCACAGGTGTTACAGCAAGCAACAGCACCGCAGCGGCAATCAGCGGACGCGCTTTTTTCCGCGCGGGCTTTATTTCACGTTTTAAGCGCTTTTTCATTCGTTTTTTCTCGCTTGCCGTTAGGTCGATTTCTTCATATTCATCAAAGTCTACAGAAGATCCGTTTAATAAGTCATATTGATTTTTCATATCTGCCCCTCCTTATTTCTTATTTAAAAATCGCTTTTAACTTTTTTCGTCCGCGCGACAGCCGGTTATATAAATTGCTGATGGTGGTCTCTTGTTTTTTCGCAATTTGCTTCAGCTCGACTTCTTGTAAGTAATACGCTTTAAACAGCTCGCGGTCTCCTTCACTTAAGTGACCTAAAAGTTCTTCCAAGTCGTCCCTTTGAACGTTATGAACTCCTGGTGTTTCACCAAACTCCGCTTCACCAAGCGCTTCGTGCTGCGTTTTTATGTATTTGCGCTGATAGTCAATGGCTTTATACTTCGCAACAGCCGCAACCCAGTTTTTAAACGTATTTTTCTCCGAATCAAAGCGGTGAATATGATGCCACACCGCTAACAATACGTCGTTTACACACTCTTCTTCATAACCTTTCAGCGTGCCTAGATGCTTACGTACAATGGCCGTAATTAACCCTCCGTACTGATCGATTAACAGCTCTAATCCTTTTTCTTTTTTCCGTGTTATACACACAACAATCCAGTCATCTTCCATGACATTGCTCCTTTCCGCTTGCTTTTACATCTATTAATACGGATTCTTTTTACAAAACCTATCAATCTTCCTACATTAAATTAAAAATAAGCTTGTTCAGTATTTCTCTCGCTGGTAAAATAAGCTAAAACCTTTGAAGGAGGCCGCTATGATTACCTATCCTTTTCTGACATCCAACCCAACTATCGGCGTAACCGCACCTTCTTCTGGTGTACCTCAAGCTCTTCATTCCATGTTTTCTTTATCGTGTGAACGAATGAAAGAAAAAGGCTTTTCTGTTATACCGGGTGAAACCGTTTGGACGCAGCATAAAGCAAAATCTGCTTCTCCTAAAAAACGTGCAAACGAGCTTCAAGGCATGATTGCTGATGAAAACGTTGATATCATTATTCCGCCTTGGGGAGGCGAGCTGCTCATTGAAATACTTGAACATCTTGACTTTACAAAATGGAAAACAAAATGGGTGCTTGGCTATTCTGACACCAGCGTTCTTTTGCTGGCTATTACACTTAATACCGGGATTGCAACGGCTCATGGAACCAACTTTGTGGATTTACGCGGAGAATACTGGGATCCAACGACTGCGATGTGGCAACAGGTGCTGACGACCAAAGAAGGCGAAAGCGTAGCTCAAGTTTCTTCTGATTCCTATCAAACAGAATGGCAGCACGATAACCCGTCACCATGCGTGTTTCATTTAACGGAACAAACGGCTTGGAAACATACAGAGTCAAGCGACGTTCATATCGAAGGGCGCCTGCTCGGGGGATGTATAGACGTAATCAGACACTTAGCCGGCACTTCTTTTGGAGACGTCAAAGCTTTTCGAGAAAAACATATTCCTTCAGAACCGGTCATTTGGTATTTTGACAACTGTGAACTGACGACTGTAGACCTTCGCCGTTCGCTTCTTCAGCTTAAGCTAGCGGGCTGGTTTGATAACTGCTCGGGCATTTTATTCGGTAGAAGCAGCGCTAATGAGCCCGTTGATTTCTACACTGCTGAAGATGTGTATCATGATCTTGCCTCCGACTTACATATTCCCGTTGTCTATGACATCGACTGCGGCCACCTCCCTCCTCAGCTCACGCTTATTAACGGCGCGTATGCGAGTGTTAACGTAGAGAGAGATAAGGGCACAGTTGTTCAATACTTTACGTAAAAAAAGAGGCTTGTATATAAGTAGTTTATTTAATTGAAGAAAAATTCGAACGAACTTGATTCCTGATGGAGAATCCAATTCGTTCGGATTTTTTTATGGATATGGTGCAAGTAGGTTTGTTTCATATATGTAGGTGCTTCTAATGGTTGATTGGAGGGCAGGACGAAGACTCCTGCGGGAAAAACGGAACAAGTGAGACCCCGCAGGAGCGTTCGCGACGAGGAGGCTCACCGGCCGCCCGCGGAAAGCGAAGTCTTGCACGGAAATCAACCGCGGTTCATTTCGTCGTTTCACAATTTTGTTTTACATATCTGTCATCAGTAATATAAACGTCCCAAACAGGAAAAAAGTTGCACCAAACCACGAGTGATAGTGCTCTTTTTGTTTTCTTTCAAACTTCCATTCTTCAAATCCTCGAATTACGTACAGGAAAAAAAAGAAAAGAAACATAAAAACGGAGGTATAGGCTGGAGGTATAACAAAGATCAGCACTAAAAACGCAGCAAGCATCACCATTTCAAGTGTGATAAACAGCGGACGCCTTCCCTTAAAGCTTCTCCAATAGCTTTTTTTCATCTTTGTATTCAGCTTCTTTCGCATGGCAAGATCCAGAAAGATATAAACGACTGCCAGAATCAGCAAATACACAAGCGCCATTTCCGTCCCTCCTTCCGACTTAAAATATCCTTATACTTCCATTTTAAAGGACTTTCCATAAATTTCAAGTCTCTAAAAAACTTTATCCAACTTATTAGTGCAAGCATTCATATATTTAAAAATCGCTAATATATTGACTAATGTACAGGTTGAATTCTCTGTATAAACTCACCTAGAGGGGGACATCAAGTTATGAGAATAAAAGAAGTGAAGCAAGGTGCACTCACAGCGCTGAAAAACCGCTGGGGATTCGCCGTACTGCTTACGTTCGTTACGTATCTAATTGCTGCCGGTATTCCAGGACTTATTGACTTTCTTGTTAACGGATTTCCAAGCGGGTCTGAAACCGAATACTCACAGTCTACCTTAGCTAATATTGTATCCCTGCTGCTCGTACCGCTCTTTTTTTCTTACTACTGGGTACTGCTGCGTTTAGTAAGAGGAGAAAACGTCTGCGTTAAAAGTGTGTTTGATTCGTTTTCATCTGCAGGCTTATACTTTAGAACACTCGGACTTTACTTGCTAACGATTATTTATACCGTGCTATGGAGCATTTTATTAATCATTCCTGGCATCATCAAAAGTCTTGCCTATTCACAGGCTTACTACGTATTCCGCGATAACCCAGATTATTCGGTGAACCAGTCTATTACTGAAAGCAGACGGTTAATGAACGGCTACAAGTGGACCTACTTTTTACTCCTTTTAAGCTTTATCGGCTGGGGAATTTTAAGTATGATCACGCTTGGCATCGGGTTATTATGGCTCGTTCCGTATGTAACGACTTCGCTTGGCGTATTTTATGAAAAGCTAAAAGCAAATGAAACAGAAGTTGCTGAATAGAAGAAAAACCGTATTCGAGTTGCGAATACGGTTTTTTTATGGATAGCTTTACGCTGCCTGATCTCCTCCATCAGAGGGCTTTAACTTTTGATTCTTCGCTTTTTTATTCACTAAATAAATACTGATAATAATAAGCACTAGCCCTACAAGAAGTGACGATGTAAAAGGTTCGTCTAAAAAGAGCGTGCCAATGACAATTGAAATAATGGGAACAAGAAAATTAAAGGACGCCACTTTGCTGGCCTCTCCTTTACTGATCAAATAAAAATAAATGAGCCACGCAACGGCAACAGAAAACAGTGCTAAAAATAAAAGCAGCAGTATAGATGATGAATTCCACACTATATGAGACCATCCTTCCACTCCGCTGCCGGTCGCTGTCATAACGACTCCGCCGACAAGACTTTGAATGGTAATAAGCCAAATGCCATCTACACTGTCACTAATACGTTTGATATAGACAGTTCCAATCGCCCAGCTCAGTGCCGTAAGCACAGCAAGAATAATTCCAACGGCTGAAGCATTAGCAGATAATTCTCCCATGCTGATGGTAGCTACACACCTACAAAACCAAGAAGCAAGCCACCTATCTTCACAGCGTTCATGCTTTCTCCAATCCACATCCATGCAATGATGCCGATGAGCACCGGCTGCAAATAGACAATCACGCTGAAGACCCCTGCTGGCATAAACATAAGTCCAATCGTTTGCAGACCGTAGAATAAGATTGAATTAAATAGACCTGACACCATATATTTACGCCAGTTCTGCTTCCAGTGAAGCTGTTTAGCTCTTGGCAGTGCGACTGCTAATAAGATGATTCCCGCACTTAATGACCGCAGTCCAGATAACAAAATAGGCGATGAATAGCCAAGCGCAAGCTTCGACATCGGCCATGTTAATCCCCAAATCAGTACAAGAGCAGCTAAAAGAATCCCATTAATAAAAGATGATGACTGTTTCATACAACAACCACTCCTACATATATGAATGTAAATGATTCACGCGTTCATTCCTCCTTGTATACTACGCTTCTTTTTCACTCGCTTCAACTGGATGCTTTTGATGTAATTTATGTATAGCAGTTATAGTAACTGAGTTTCTTTTATGACAGCGTATCTTTCTTCTCTATGTGCTCATTTAGAAAAAAATAAAGTGTATCGCTAGTGGCGATATCACTTTTTACCTATAGCTTTTATACATCCTAAAAGCCTTGAAGCCATTCAGCTGCTGGGTTTCTGCTCCCCTTTTTCATTTAGCTGACATATTTTCTAATAAATCTATGAATCTCCTAAACATTTCTACCTAGATGAATTGTCAGAATTATTACAGAGAAGGTGACAATTCTACTTATATCGCCCTTTAATATTAAAACTATGTTACAAAATGTCGTAATTTGGAATTAGATGTTTACTTTTCCTGTCAGGATTGATAGACTCACAGTTGTGAATAAAACAAGTTATGGAAAGGGAGAAAGAACATGCTAAAGAAAGCAAATCGTACAGTTATGAATATGGGGTTAGCAGCATTACTTGTTCCCGCTGCCCTAACATTTAGCACAACTTCAGCAAGTGCAAATGACGGAGGCGCTGCACCAGCACCCGTACAAGAAAAGGTAACGCCAAGCGTACCTCAACAACAAGCAACTACTACTAATCAAAAAGTCATCGTAAACGTGAGTGCGTTAAATATTCGTCAAGGAGCTAGCTTTTCATCTCCAGTTGTTGGAACGGCAACACAAGGCCAAGAGTTTGCTATTTTAAAAGAAGCAAACGGCTTAGTTGAAATTGCACCAAACAAATGGATTTCAAAAAGCTCAAGCTACGTAACAATTGCATCAGGTAAACCAAGCGCAAGCCAAGTAAAAGGTGTAAGCACATCAACTCCTTCTACTTCTACAGCATCTGCATCTACATCTGCAGCAAAAGAAACTAGCACACCAGCACCTGCTCCAACAACAAGCACGGCTTCTGGAAGCACAGTAAATGTTGCACGTAGTTTAGTAGGATCACCTTACCAATGGGCAGGAAACACACCAAGCGGATTTGACTGCTCAGGCTTTATCGCATACGTGTTCAACCATAGCGGTCACAGCATTTCACGTACAAGCGTAGCCAACTACTGGAACATGGCGACAAAAATTTCGTCTCCACAACCAGGCGATCTAGTATTCTTCCAAAACACATACACAAGCGGCCCATCTCACATGGGAATCTACATCGGAAACGGCCAAATGATTCATGCTGGTTCACACGGTGTAGCAGTAGCTGACCTAGATGTTTCTTACTATCAAGATCATTTCTTAGGATACGGACGCTTCTAAGAAAAAAATGCCCTCCAATCGTTAGATACGTTCTAACGATTGGAGGGCATTTACTTTTTATCGCTGCGCGACAGAAAGAGCCTTTTCAATACGCGTTTGAAATTTATTTTTCCAGTCTTCCGCAAGTTCAGAAACTTCTAACGCCCGCTTCATCCCTTCTACATCTTTTGAATGATGGAAATATAAATCAAGCGTGAACCAAACGGATACTTGATCTGGATGAGCTTGAATTAATTTCACTTCCGCGTCTTTCGTAATTGTGCCTTCTTTCAGCACGCGGCAAAGGTAGCCGGTATAGCTTGTCTCAATCATTCGTTTTAAAAGACCTTTAACGCCCGTTCTCTTTGTAATCGTGTCGCATGGATTTCGACCTTGCGTCACTTGAATAACAGCGTCCCCCACTTGATAAACGTCTCCAATGCATACGTCTTTTTCAACCATGCCCGCTAAGACAAGATTTTCTCCAAACGCAGACATCGGCAGCTCCGTATCAAATTCTTCGTTCCATTTTTTATAGTGCTCATACGGATACACGCACACCGCACGATCCGGTCCGCCGTGATACTTTAAGTTCGCTACGCCGTCGCCTTGAAACCCTTCTTTTGCTAAAAAGGTCTCGTCTACTTGCTTTTTGCATATACCTGTCCGCATTTCTTTGTCAGAGCCGTATGCCATTTGTTCAGGCATGCCGGTTGCTAAATGAATCAGCTTTCTCTCGGGTGTTGTCATTATGTTTACACCTCTTTTATCATTTTTACTAGTTTACCACATTTATAGAGCGTTTTATTTACTGGATGTACTTATGAGCTGTCTCAGCGGCTTCCACTTAAGTCCTAATGCATAATTAATAGCGGTAGCTGCAACAAATCCAAGCAGCACTCCTGAAACGGTCGGCATAAATAAAGATGGAAACACCGCTACGCACGCCAGTGTTACCAAAAAATTTCCGGTATACGACCATTTCGGATGCTTTGAAAAAAAGGTTTGAATACTATTCATTTCTAACTCCTTTATATAACTACTTTGTCATTCCTCATGAATATCCTACCATTAAAAAGGAAATATTTCTCTCAAACGACGTATTATAGGTCGTTTTGTCTCTTTTTTACTTCTCATGCTGTAATTCCAAGAACCGGAAGTATCATAAATTTTTAAAAATATTTCACAATTATATTAAAAATATCTTCATTTCCCCTTTTTCTTTTGTTCAAAATGATTTAAGATAGTAGAGGCTGTCGAAATATAAGTTATTATGTCAGTTCTGCATGTTTTTTTACATATTAGCACATAGTAAATATTATTTTACACTTACGTCATTTTTTACAATGGCCTAAAAAATTTTGCCCATTTTTAACAAAATTGGCGTAGAAGTTCCGTTTTTGTATAAAATAGAGGCCGATTTGCATAGTCATTTCTATGCACGTCCCTCTTTTATAAATATAGAATACATGTAAGGAGAAAAGTAAATGTCAATTTTAATGGGAATTATCGGGATTGTAATTATCTTAGCAGTTGCATTCCTCATGTCAAACGACAGGAAACTTATCAACTATAAAGGCATCGCAGTTATGCTTGTCATCCAGCTTGCTATCTCTGCTTTTATGATGAATACATCGATTGGTCGCAAGGTGCTTGACTTTATCACAAGTGTATTTACAAAGATCTTATCATTTGGTAACGACGGAATTTCGTTCGTGTTTGGAGATCTTGCAGGAAAAGGCATTTTCTTTATCCAAACGTTAGTTATGATTGTATTCGTTTCAGCATTATTAAGTATTTTAAACTACTCTCGTATTTTACCCTTTGGGATCAAATATATCGGAGGACTTGTTTCAAAAATTACCGGACTTCCCCAAATTGAAAGCTTCACAGCCGTGAACGCGATGATTTTTGGTGATACAACGGCATTAATTGCGGTAAAAAACCACATCGGAGGTTTAACGCCAAACCGTTTATTTATCGTTACAACAACATCTTTAGTATCCGTTTCTTGTTCGATTCTAGGCGCATACATGCAGATGATCCCGGCTGAATACGTATTAATTGCCCTTCCGCTAAACGTATTCTCTGGTTTAATCGTTTCTTCTATCGTTGCACCAGTAAAAGTAGAAGATGAAAATGAAGTCGATATCAAAGCGCCTGCTAAACAAGGCACGCTGTTTGAAGCAATCGGTGACGGAGCCCTAGACGGCGGACGCGTTGCGTTAATCGTAGCAGCTATGCTTGTTACATACGTTGGTCTTTTAGCATTAGTGAACTACGTATTAAACGGTGTCATCGGATTAACGGTTCAAGACATTTTAGGCTATATCTTCTACCCAATTGCCTTTATCATGGGTATCCCGGCAGACGAACTGATGAGAGCCGGCGGCGTAATGGGAACAAAAGTAGTAGCAAACGAATTCGTTGCCATGCTTGACTTCCAAAAAATGATGCCTCACCTTTCTGAAAAAACGATTGGTATCGTATCAGCTTACTTAATCTCATTTGCAAACTTCAGCTCAATCGGTATCGTTCTTGGTACGATCCAAGCAATCAACGGCGAACAAGCTTCACGCGTTGCAAAGTTTGGTTTGAAAATGCTGTTAGTCGCTACAATGGGATCGATTTTAACAGGTATTATGGTTGGATTGTTTATTTAATGAAAAAGCACTCACTTGTGGTGAGTGCTTTTTTAGCTTTTCTATCTGTTTTTAATTCATATCAACAATAGAAGTAACGCGGTAGTTATCATTATAGCTGACGTTTACTACGTATTGCTTCGATTCGCCTTCTTTCACCTTTCCCGTTACCTCTATATACTCAAAACCACGGTCCGCAAAATCTGCTTTTTCCACCACTAAGTCTTTATGTCTTTTTTCTTTAAAGTATGTAATGGCTGCCTGCTCTGCCTTATGGAACATTTGATCATTTTGTTTTTGCTCCATTTGTTTTTCTCTAGAATGATCTATGTAAATCCCTCCTCCTAAGAGTAGGAGTATAAGAACTGAACAAAAAATGAGAGCTTTTTTCATTATTTTTCTCCTTCTTTATATGGTTACAGACTGCATTCTCAATATCCATATAAGAGATTTTCACCTTTTACGGAGATTTTGAAGTAAGCTGAATTGCGATTGGGGCATTTCCTACTTCCCTTATCTAGACATTCATTGGATTAATACACTTTATCAAGATTTATCTCTTCCAAGCTAATCACTCTTTTCTAATTGCCTATTATTAAATTATCACACATAAGAGTAAATAAAGGTTAGAATTTAATTATCCTATTTATCATTTTGCAAACCTTATCATACATCATAATTTTAAAAACTGAAATAGCTAATAATGTGATTTTTCGGTGAGTTTTGTTTCTATTTTTTATGAATCACCCTGTTTTTTTCTAAAGGTCACTGTAGACACTGGTAGTCTACGTATCGTTTAAACCTTAATGAATACGGTCTTTGGGATTTAAAAATAAAGACTAGTATTAGCTGGGGCACTATTTCGTTGGTAATAGTTTGCATAGAGGGTTTTAAAAAAAGATAATTATGTTTGAGGGGGAACTGATGAATAAATTACATGGTAAATTATACAGTAAGTAATGATACGAAAAGAAAAATTGAAAAAGTTAAGTATTATGGACTCAGATATATTTCGAGTGCAAATGATCGTACAAGGAATGTAATTCAAATTGTTCAATTTCACTAACAAGGCAACCAAATATATAGCTGCCTTGTTTAACTCCATATCTTCAAAAATATAAAATCACTATTTGTCTTTTAAAAAGCTTTACACCTTTATACGTCTAAAACGTCGTTTTTATCCTTAGGTTGCTTGAAAGGTTTGTTAAATATACTGAGATACATTGCTACTGTGCTAATGGAAATTATTAATATTATTGAGATAATTACAGATGTATCTAATAATAAAATAAACCCTAATCCTGCTATGGAAGTAATAGTTGAAAGTATTGTCCATGTTGAAAATGTTTCTTTCATACTTAACCCGAAATATTCTTTAATCATCCAAAATCCTGCATCATTAACATGTGAGCATATTGAGCTTCCCGCTCCAGTTGCAAGAGTTACTAAGGCTAAATTAGCATCGTATTGAGACAGCATTGGAATAACTAATCCTGCAGTGGATATAGCGGCAACTGTGGCTGATCCTAAAGAGATACGTAATAATGCAGCAACTACCCAAGCAAGTATGATAGGTGACATTGAAGTTCCTTTAAACAATTCTGCTACATAATCTCCTACACCACCATCAATTAGTACTTGCTTGAAGGCACCCCCGCCTCCAATAATTAATAGCATCATACCAATTGCAGCAATTGATGATGCACAGGAGTTCATAACTTCTTTTATAGGAGTATTTCTTGCTATTCCCATTGTATAAAATGCAAGAATTAAAGATATCAACATTGCAGATGAAGGGTTTCCTATAAGACGAATTATTTCAATCGTTGTATCATCTTCAAATCCTACTGATTTTTGAATCATATCAAGAATTGTAGATATAGACATTAATAAAACAGGAAACATTGCAGTTAATACGCTTATGCCGAAACCTGGTGTTTCGTTAAGTTTGAACGTTTTTTGTTCACCTAAAGAAGCTATATTACCCGTCTTCTTGAATGCATCAGGTACGATTTTTTTAGCCATCTTAGTATATAGAGGACCTGCTATAATGACGGTTGGTATTGCAACAATAATACCGTAGAGTAAAACTAATCCAATGTCAGCACCATACTCACCAGCTATGACTGTTGGTCCTGGGTGTGGGGGAAGGAAACTATGAGTTGCTAATAAAGCTGCAGCCATAGGAATACCTAAGTGCAAGATAGAGGCTCTTAATTCTTTCGCAATCGAAAATACAATTGGGATTAATAAAACTAATCCTACTTCAAAAAATAAAGCTATACCTACAATAAACGAAGCAACTACAACAGCCCACTGAATTCTTTTTTCTCCAAATTTGTTAATTAGAGTCATGGCGATACGCTGAGCTCCCCCTGCGTCAGCAATTAATCTACCAAGCATTGCACCAAGTCCAAATATTAAAGCTATATGACCAAGTGTACCTCCTAATCCAGCTTCAATGGATGTGACAACCTTTTCCATAGGCATTCCAAGTGCTAAAGATACAACAAAAGATACAATTATCAATGAAACAAATGTATTTAATTTAAATCCAGTAATCAAAATTAGCAACAGAATAATCCCAATCGCTACTATAAACAATGGCATGATATACCTCCAAAAAATAATTAAAATATTTTTACTTGCTCCACTTATTGAAACACTAATTTTATATTTTAATTAGTAAGTAACTCTAGGACGCTTATGCTATTTTGTTTACTAGTCATAAAGTACAACTATTTGAAAAAACGCCCTTTAGTAAACGCTTTCAATTAAAGTCATAAATATTTTAAAATTAATATTAATAGGTTAATTCTGTACTAATGTTTTTTCTTTGTCTAATGCTTCTACGCCTGCTTTTAGAACCTCAATAATTCGATCTGTGTCATAGATATTTCCACGCCATGTTCCTCCACTGACTGATTGAAGCGCAGCCCACAAACGAGTATCATCTGGAAGACCCGGATCCGGTTTTAGCTCTGGATGAAGGTCACGTTCTTGCAAGACTTTAGTTGCTTTTTCTAAAGAAAGTCTTGTATTCTCAGTTCCAACAAAATTAACTGAACCCACTAATTGATTACGGTCAATAATGATTTCAATTATGTCTCCATCACGTAATCTTCCAATTGGTCCCCCAGCTAATGCCTCAGGTCCAATATGTCCGATACAGGCACCAGTAGAAACACCAGAGAAACGCGCGTCTGTAATTAAGGAAACATGTTTTCCAAAAGACAAATGTTTTAAGGCCGATGTTAATTGATATGTTTCCTCCATTCCGGTTCCTGAAGGACCACCGCCCATAACTACCATTATATCTCCTGCTTCTATGCCTCCTGTTTTAATCGATTTTATGGCTGCTTTTTCTGAAGTAAAGACCTTTGCTTTTCCTCTATGTCGATATACCCCGTCTTCTCCTACCACAGATGGATCAATAGAAGTTGATTTAATTACTGATCCTTCAGGGGCGATATTTCCTTTCGGGAATGTAACTGTGGAAGTTAGACCTTTTTCTTTTGCTTTGGCTGGATCCATAATAATATCATCAGGATTGATTCCATCAGCCTCTAACGATTGTTTTTTCATCATTGCACGTCTTTCTGATTTTTCCCACCAATCTAGGTTTGAACCAAGAGTTTCTCCAGTAACTGTTAGCACATCTTCATGCAAGACACCTAATTTTCTCAAATGAAGCATTACCTCCGGTACTCCACCTGCTAAGAATACCTTAACAGTTGTATGACCTACAGGACCATTTGGTAGTACATCGACTAAACGAGGAACTTTTTTATTGATTCTAGTCCAATCTTCAACGCTAGGTATCTTACAATTAGCTGCATGAGCAATTGCTGGAATATGAAGTAATAAATTTGTTGAACCCCCGAAAGCTGCATGAATTACCATAGCATTCTCTATAGCTTTATCTGTAATTATATCTTTGGTGGAAATCTTTTTCTTCTCCATTTCTAAAGCCGCACGTGCTGATTGCTTAGCCATCTCCATCCATACTGACTGGCCTGAAGGTGCTAGTGCCGAGTGGGGTAAAGCCATTCCAATTGCTTCTGCAACAACTTGAGAGGTACCAGCTGTCCCAAGAAATTGACATCCTCCTCCCGGTGTAGCACAAGCACGACATCCAAGATCAGCAGCTTCTTGCAAAGTAATTTCGTTATTTGCGTATCTTGCCCCAATTGTTTGAATCTTGCCTGCATCTTCTCCATTTGTAGGTGGAAGAGTAACACCTCCAGGAACAATGATAGTTGGCAAGTCATGCATTGATGCCAGAGCTACCATCATTGCTGGAAGACCTTTATCACATGTAGCTACTCCGATAATTGCTCTGCGAGTAGGCAATGAACGAATTAATCTTCGATAAACTATAGCCGCATCATTTCGAAAAGGCAGTGAGTCAAACATACCAGTAGTTCCTTGGGAGCGACCATCACATGGATCACTTACGAAACCTGCAAAGGGCACGCCACCTTGTCTACTAATCTCTTGGGCTGATGCCTTCATTAATAAACCTATTTCCCAGTGCCCAGTATGATAGCCTAATGCAATTGGAGTACCATCATGATTCCTGATTCCACCTTGAGTACCGAGAATTAGAACTTGTTTTCCCAGTAGATTTGAAGGTGCCCAGCCCATACCAACATTTTGGGATAATCCAAAAAGGTCACCACTTGGTGAGTCTAACAACATTTCGGGTGTAAGTGGGAGTGAACCATCTGCTCCCTTCGAATGAGTTTGAATTTTATAAAGAGATACATCCTCTTCGCCAAATATGGATTGCAATGACATATGTATTCCTCCGTTAATAAGATTTTTTATAAAAAAAGACATATTTTTATGTTGCTCATACTATTTTCTATTAATTGGAGAATATAGGTTCCTCGAAAACAACATCTTTCATTAATAATTTATGAAATTTTTTTCTGTCCCTAGTGCCTGGCCTAGTATTTGTTCTACTTGTTCCTTCTTTCTTTCACTAAGTTCACGAGCTGGAGCTATCATGTTTGTAGAAACTTTTATCCCTCTTAAGGAAAGAGCTTCTTTAATCACACTTACAAAAGGCTTATCTATTTGATATAAGGATAATAAACTTGATAACAGACGATGAGCTTCAATTGCGCGGGCATAGTCTTTTTCCATAAAAGATTGATAAATATTTATGGAAATCTCTGGTGCAAAATTAGCAGTACCAGGAATGGAGCCATCTCCGCCAAGAGATAACGTATTTAAAAAGTGATCATCGTATCCTGAGAAAACAGCGAAATCAGGATAGGTAGCCTTTACAGTCAAGATCATTTCCCTTGTATGAGCAACTGAATCAACAGTTTCTTTAATACCTACAATGTTGGGATAAGATTCGACTAACTTAAGAACAAGTTCCGGAGATAAATCTTGGCCTGTTAATGCTGGAAAATTATATAAAAGGGTGGGCATATTTACTTTTTCAGCAATTTGGGCAAAATGCTGAAAAAGATTATCCTCGGATAAAGGCCAATAATATGGGTTAATGACTACGATTCCATCCGCCCCTATTTCTTTGGCATGCATACTTAGTGAGATAGTCTCTTTTGTACTTGGAGTACCAGTGCCAATTAGAACTGGCAGACGTCCATTTACATATTCCACTGCAAATTCCGCTACTTTTTTCCTTAAAGAAACTGACATTTGACTGAATTCTCCACCTGATCCTAAAAAAAACAGCCCATTCACTTTAGAATCAATTAGAAAATCAATTAAATTTTTCATTCCTTTTTCATCTAAACATTCATTTTGATCTACTATTGTAGAGACAGGCGGAATTACCCCATGAAACCTTGTTATTTTTCTCATTATATTTCCATCCTTTTAAAATTTAATAAAAACAAATTTTTTAAGCTCATATAAAAACTCAACTTAATTATTTAAATATAATTTTGTTGTATTTTGGCAAAAAGATATAGGAGATTGCTATATCTTCTATTTGTTAAGAGATAACTTTCTTCTAGTAAAGGATCTCTTTAGATACGTGTAGTAGCTAGAATTGTTTCTTTTTAAATGCTTTAATTAACCTAATAAAAATTTAGTTATTATTGGCTAAGCAATATTATTATAAATCTTTGCTTAGCCTTCTTAATATCACATCGTTTATAATCATTTTATTATTCTACTCTCTCTTGAATAGGGTTTTTCACTAAAAACCAATAACAAAATGCTGCACATCCTGCAATAATACCACCGGATATGAAGGCAAGAGAGTAAGATCCAGTCTTATCTACAATTAAACCTGCTATAAAGGGTGAAAGTGCTCCTCCAAAATAACCTCCAAAGTTTTGTATAGCGCCTACAGATGCAACCATAGAAGGAGGGGCAATATCTCCGGCAAGCGCCCAAGCACTTCCTGTAATTGCGGAAATAAAACAAAGTGCCAGTGTGAATAAAGTTATTTTCATAGTAAGACTATCCACAAAAGGAACAAAAATCACCACAATAGCAGCTAATATAGCACAGATGCTAATTAGCGCACGTTTTGCCTTAACTGGAGACGTTATACCCTTATCTACTAGCTTTTTTGTAAGATACCCTCCAAAAATAGCACCAAATATTCCACCCACCCACGGGATACTTGCATAAATGCCTAGCTCTTGAAGGCTAACTCCATGCACTTCAACGAGATACAGAGGAAGAAAGACTAAGAAGATATTCCAAATCCAAATGGTACAGAAGAATCCTAAAATCATTCCCCAAACAGTTTTGTATTTAAATAACGATCTCCATTTAATCTTTGAATTTACTAGGTTTTCCTCAAAGCCAGCACCCTCTGATTGAATATATTCAAATTCTTCTTTAGAAAGTTTTCTGCTATGTTCAGGGTTTTTATAAAAAATCCAAAAAGCAATACTAAATAACACTCCTGCAATACCGGTAATATAAAATAATGACCTCCATCCAAAAGCCAACATGATTGCGACTAAAAGAGGAGGAGCAATAGCCGGACCCCATTTCGATGACGAATCCCAGAGGCCTGTTGCAAATCCTCTTTCTTTTTTTGGAAACCAGTAAGATGTTATTTTTGCACCTGTTGGCCAGCAAGGGGCTTCACCAGCCCCTAGAAGTAACCTTACAATAATAAATGAAGGTAGCTTACTGAAGAGCCCCATCATAAATGTAGCTCCACTCCACCACAAGACTGCAATTGAATATATCTTTTTTGTACCAAAACGATCAATTAGCCAACCAGCAGGAAGCTGCATTAAAGCATAAGACCATGAAAAAACTGTACCTAAAAGTCCTATATCTGTTTTTGTTAAATTTAACTCTTTCATCATTTGCGGAGCAGCAATAGATAGATTTGCCCTATCTAGGTAGTTGATAAACCCACCTATGATTAACCAGATTACAACCGTCCATCTCCAATTTTTTTTGGGTGCAGCAGAAAGCACGGGCTCTTTAGTTTCAATTTGCATTTGTTTATCTCCTAATCAATTAAAATAGATGAAAATAAAGGAAGTGATAGTTATGCACCTCCTTATCATTATTTGATTTCATACATTGATTAAAAATGGAATTACGGTTTTACAAATACGGTTTTAATAGAAGTAAAAAATTCAATTGCAGCTTGCCCTTGCTCACGAGAATGAGAGCTAGATTGTTTCATTCCTCCGAATGGTGCTTGCAATTCTACTCCAGCAGATTCCGCATTGATACGCACAAGGCCAGCATCCATCTCACTTACGAATGAAAGCATACGCCCAATTGATTTCGTAAAAATGGAAGCACTCAGTCCAAACTTTACATCATTTGCAACATCCAGTGCTTCTTCTAACGTTTCAACCTTCATAAGTGCAAGTACTGGACCGAAAATTTCCTCTTGAGCAATAGTCATTCCACTAGTCACATTTTCAAATATAGTAGGCTCCACATAAAAACCATCAGCCAGCTCTCCTTCATCTAGACGCTTACCACCATAAGCTAACGAAGCCCCTTCTTCAACACCTTTTTCTACGTAGGCGAGTACTGTGTTAAGCTGGTCTTCACTTGCACAAGGTCCCATCCAAACATCTTTTTCGAGGCCGTTCCCAACTTTTATTTCTTTCACTTTATCAATCAGCTTTTCTTTAAACTCTTCATAAATTTTACTTTGTATAATTACCCGACTCGTAGCTGTACATTTTTGGCCAGTGGAACGCAAACCTCCACTAATAGTTGCCTCTACTGCTTGTTCAATATCAGCATCGTTAGCAACGATAACTGGATTTTTCCCTCCCATCTCTAATTGATATTTTGCACCACGTTTTAGTGCACCCAAACCAACTTGTTTACCAACTGCATCGGATCCTGTAAATGTAATTCCTTTAATATCTGGATGATCAATAATGCCTTGTCCAATAACAGAACCAGAACCCGTTACCATATTAACCACACCACTTGGCAAACCTGCCTCTGCAAAACATTCCATAACTTTTGCAGCAGTAACTGCTGCTTCTCGAGCTGGCTTCAATATGATAGCGTTTCCATATATAAGCGCGGGAGCAATCTTCCAAATAGGAATAGCTACTGGAAAGTTCCAAGGTGTAATAACACCCACTACCCCAAGGGGAGCTCGAGTCGTGTACATAAATGCTTCAGAGTCTGTTGAAGGTAAAACATCTCCTATCTTTCTTAGACCCTCTCCTGCATAATAGCGTAGAATTGCAACGCCTCTTGCAGTTTCACCTTTTGCTTCTGAGAATGTTTTTCCCATCTCGCAGGTCATTGTCTTTGCTATTTCATCTAAGCGCTGCTCAAGCATATTCGCTACTTTATATAAATACTGACCACGATCGGCCCCCGATAGTTTGCTCCAAGCAATTTGAGCTTTTTTAGCAGAATTGACAGCCCTATCTAAATCTTCTTTTCCAGAGTGCTGTACATACCCCACTACTTCATGCCGGTTGGCTGGATTAATGCTGCTATCAACTCTCTTAACAGAACCAGGTACCCACTCGCCAGCAACATAATTTAAATACATTTTTTCTTCCGTTTTTATACTCATCGTATTTTCCTCCATATATCTAAATTAAAAGTTATTTAATTCTTAAATTTCTGATATTTCAAAATAGAAAAGTAGTTTAATAATTAAGTTTGAATTTATTTAATTAGACCGAAATTTTATTTGGTAACGTTACACTATTTTTTAATATACCAATACTGGGAATTTCAATTTCAATCTGATCACCCTCTAATAATGTAAAGTCATTTGGTGGTACAATACATGTGCCCGTTAATAGTACGGTCCCATCAAAAATTTCATTATCACGAGCTAAGAAGGAAACCAATTCTTCAAATTTTCTTTTTAATTGACGCGTACTAGCTGTTCCTTCTACTACAAGGTTTTCATGGCGATAAATACGACATGTAATATCAAAGTTATATGGATCTTTTACGGATTCCGCGAGAAGAATAGCTGGTCCAATAGAACAAGAGTGCTTCCACATTTTTGCCTGTGGAAGATAAAGCGGATTTTCTCCCTCAATATCACGGCAGCTCATGTCGTTTCCAATTGTATAACCAAGGATTTCGCCTTCCTGACTAATAATCAAACCGAGTTCTGGTTCAGGAATTTGCCATTTAGAGTCACTACGAATATAGACTTCCTGATTAGGTCCAACTGTGCGAGCAGCTGTAGATTTAAAGAAAATTTCTGGACGTTCTGCGTCATATACTTTGTCGTAAAATGTGGTAGCGTCTAAATTTCCATCTGTAGCTTCATAGTTTCTGGCATCTCGGCTCCGTTCGTAAGTAACTCCCGAAGCCCATACTTCTTGGGCAATAATAGGTACAAGTAGTGAAAGCTCTTCAATAGATTGTGGGATAGGCTTTGACTCAGAAATCATATTTTGAACAAAAGAAAGGGGAGAAATGTTTTGTGCGTGCGCTTGGTGGATTAGTTGCATAAACCCTTCCTGCTCGAGGGGGTAAACTATTCCCTCTGATGTAAGGGCTGCCAAAATGGGTTTTAAATCTTCACTCAAATATCGAATAATACGCATAGAAAAACCTCCATTTGTTTTATAATATAAAACCTAGTTTTTTAATATAGACAAAAGAGAAGGGACCCTCTTTATTAAATCGGTATCCCATGTCCCATCTGCTCGGATAATTCGGAAGCTGCTTGTTTCAGTTGTTGAACGAAAATACCTAACTGGATGTCATCTACTCCTGCTATAAGTGTAGAAAGGCTTATAGCAGCTATAACTTGATTGTCGTGGTTTCGAATAGGTGCTGCAATACAACGAACACCAGGTTCATTTTCCTGATTATCAACTGCATAGCCCTGACTTTGAACTTTTTTAAGTTCCTGCAAAAATTCAAATTCGTTTGTAATAGTGAATTCAGTTTGCTTAGTGTACTCATATCCAGCTAAAATTTTTTCTATTTCATCTCTTTCTTTAAAAGCTATTAGAGCTTTTCCTACTGCAGAACAGTGAAGTGGAATTCTTTTTCCTATTCGGGAATAAAGAATAACCGCCAACGGACCTTCTACTTTATCAATATATGTTCCTGCTTTACCATCTAAGATGACTAAATGTGTAGTTTGTCCTGTTTTTGTTGATAAGTCTATCAGATATTTTTTAGCTAATTGTCTAATATCTAAAGACTGAATAACATAGTTTCCTCTTTCGAAAAGTTTCATCCCTAGCCCATACTTTCCATTCTCGAGGTTTTGACTAATATAGCCACGTTGTTGAAGTGTTTTCAATAATGAATGAACAGTACTTTTATGAAGACCCATCTGATCACTTATATCTGTTATCTTTAATTCTGTTGTATGTTCATCAAAGAGGTCCAGAATACGAAGGGCGCGATCTACTGATTGAATAATAGGCATGGAGTTCCACCCTTTTGTTTTATATTATAAAACTTGTTTTTATTATTACAAACAATTTTATAATATAACTATAATGCCTATTATTCAGAAAAGTCAAATGCTTTTTTTAACTTAATCAAAATATAAAAGTCTATACCTCAAACTGAAATTAAGAGTTAGCATTTCATGAACACCTTTTAACAAAATTCTCATAGTAATTCTTAAAAGAATGTGTACAAAATAGAACAGGAACATTTAAACAAAACCTAGCATATTTCATTTCATAGAAGAATAACAGAACTCATTACTGGAATAAAACGATTGAAGCATTAATTGTAACAAAATAAAAAAGTGTAACTGACCATAGCCAATCTTTTTATGAATACGATATTACCTTATATCTCTCTTTATATTTGTCCTCAAATTTCCTAACCTGATTTTCTGTATAAAAATGTGCTACTTTATATTCCTCATTATTATAGGCTTCTGCAATTCTAAGAGGTTGTTTAACATCTTTTGGATAGTAAGTTGGCATTATTGTAGATATACGATTATAAGTCAGAATGCCTGTCTCTTTGCTTTTTTCACGATTTAATACATAAAGCCCTTTAAATATCGCTTCAAAGCGTCCAGAAGAAGTTTTAGCATATGCAAATAGTGCAATCTTCTGATTCAGCTGATACATTCTTTTCTGAAAGTAGGCTTCGTTCTCTTCTGGAATTGTATTATATTCAATAAACAGTTCTTCATTTTCAAGAAGTTGATTGTTCCACGTTTCATTAGGGAAAAATTTTAACCTTTTAATATCTGTATCTTCTTCAAACTTGTGTGGTGCTCCGCTTTTTTGAATTCCGTGAGCATAGCCAGCTCCAAACACATTGCAACAGTCTGCGACTAATCTTAAAGAAATATTATCGTCGGCATCTATATATCCTTGTTCAATATACGTATTTGGATCGTATTCCTTCTCCACATCCCATGGAATAAACCCTTTCTCCTTTGTTAGTAAATTAATTTTTTCTACTATCTGGTCAATCTTTTCGTGAATCTTTTCAAGAGATTCAGTAGCATCTATTCTGATAAATTCACAATCTAAGGCATTTACAATATCGTTTTTTCTAATTTCGTCTAATGTTTGATTTATATTATTCTTATGATGGGCTTCATCAATTTCAATGGCCAAATTAAACTGTGGAAAATACAAATCAATTAATCCGTATTCAACCTTTTGGTGTTTATTTGATCGTACTACATACTGTTGAGTATTTATTTTTATATCGTAATTATCAAGCAAATGCCAGATCCTTGTAATGATATAGTTTTCATCGTTTTTTTTATTCGTTTTCGCTAATTGTCTTTTAATATAGTCATACTTGTTCATTACTTTTCTAGATCCTCTCTTTTTCCTCTACTGTAGCACTATAAAAATGAATGCCTAAATAACCATATCCAAACGATAAAGACAGTGCAACTCTTTTGATGAACCGTCTACTGGGCCTCGCCTTTGTAATTCACCCCTCTTGTTGCTATAAGTTTCTGCTAAGTATTTTGATATACATACGTACACACTATTTTCAATATTTATATATTGGTAAAATAATTTATATATACAAAAATTAACCATCAAACATATCAAGGCTTAATTTCAGGATAATAAGTCCTTATTAATGTATATTAAGCAGTTTGATCTAATCTATTATTAAAATAAGGAAATTTAATATTGTAATATAACTATTTATATGTAAAGATTAAACATGCATTATAAATACATAATAAATGCATGTTTAATGGTACAGGAGGAAATGCACTAAAATGAAAAAATTTTTTAAGATTGGCTGTTTAGGATTTATTATTCTGATTGCACTTATTGTAGTAATTGCTGTCGTAGCATCAGGTGGAGACGATAGTGGTTCTGGATCTAGTTCTAACTCTTCAAAATCAGAAGAACAAAAAGCTCATAAAGTGGGAGACACTTTTACAGTAGATGATAAAGCGAAAGTTTCTGTAACAAAAGTAGAGGAAAGAGAACAAGTTGGAAACCAATATGCAAACAAAAAAGCTTCTGAAGGCGGTACACTTGTTGCTATTCAATGGACTGTTAAAAACATCTCTGACAAACCATTAGGTGCTTTTTCAACCCCAACAATTAACCTCGTTGATGAAAAAGGTACAAAATATGACGCTGATATTGATGCAACATCAAATTATGCAGTTGAAACTAACATTGATAACTCTAAGATTGCAAGTGATTTAAATCCGGGTATCAAAGTTACAGATGTTGACGTATTTGAGGTTTCAAAAGATAGTTATGCAAAAGGTAAATGGTACATTGAAATAAACGGAAGTAAAGTTCAAATTAAATAATACTTTTCCATACAGTAAAAGCTCACTAAACGTTCAACATTTAGTGAGCTTTATTATGTTATCTATATCCTTGAGAGAGTATATTGGGAAACGGTCTTTTTTTCTGTAGAGAATGTTGAATATTAAGGAGATATTATATACTACTTCAGACAAATGCAATTTCGAAATTATAAATAGAGTCCTTTAATATAAATAGATGCGATATTCTTGGCAATTTGATCTACAGGGTGCTCATATTCATTACGAACAATTTCCCAAAGGTACATTTCATTGGTGAAAAACCATCCTCTTGCTACTAACTCGTTATGTACATTTTTACGTGCTAATCCATTGCGCTGCGCATAGGCAATGTCTTGGGAAATTCGTTGAATAAACTTTTCCTGAATGTTTTTCCATTTCTCTGAAACGAGAGGAGAAATACAGGTTTGAAATATTCCCACCTAACACTCTGTCTGCAACTTCTTCACTAGTTGCACTTGAAAAATTTGCGTGTCTTGAATACCGGCTTTTTGGAGTTCCTGTTTAAAGGATTCTCCTTTTTTAGTTTTAATAATTAACAAATCTATACGAACTCCACTCCTCACAAAATGGGATTAATTCTGCTTTACTTACTTTCATTAATAATAGAGATATTAAGAGAAAACTCCTCAAAACTTACTTGTCCCAAGGCAAGCTTCATACTTTCAACAAATATACGTTCATTTTTAGTTAGTTCACGCTTTGCTTCCTTTTCAATCCATTCATGCTCAACGTCTAAAACATCTAACACATGCTTTTGTTTTGAAAAAGCCTCATAGTATCTTAATCCAAACTTTCTTTGGGAAACGGCATCAATATGAATGCCATCTGGATTTGCTGTTAAGCCTTTTGATGTTACAAAATAACAATTTTTTTCAGTATGGGCAACTTTAGATAATATCTGGTTTATTTGTTTATATTCTACGGCGCTTTTTCCAAATCCGACGTCTCCAAGGTAATGCCCCAACTCACCGATAATAATGGGGATATCTGGTGCATTCAATTCTTCTCTCAAATATTTAAACAATGAAAGCAGTTTATCTTCATACGTCTTATAACGTTCTCTGTAACTGTCGCTTTCTCCTTGATGCCATAGAATTCCCACTAACTCACTTGTTTCCATTGCGAATTTTGCTTCAGAAATCGCGTGTCTTGTTAATAGTCCTTCAATTGTCCACTCATCAATTGAGCTTCCTCCTTCGGCACATGGTATTACCCCAATGGACTCGCCCGGATGATCCTCTGTCCAAGCTTGGGCAAAAGAGGCTGCTGGCCCGACGCCAGATATGTGACGATCAAAATTAAGTGGTTCTGCCATTGTTTTCCATCTACCGTTTCTCAACATATGTATATGCTCATTATAAATCGGCGGTACATCCTCAATAAATCCTCTGCCTGCCATATTTGATTGTCCAATTAATAATATAGATTTCATAGAAATACCTTCTTTCTCTTCCATGTTGATCACTTTTTTCTAATTTGCTCGTGCTTATACTTATAGAATTAGTTACACTCTCATATATAGCTTAATTGATGGTTTCAAGAGCTTGTTTCAAATAATCCATTTCAGAGGTTATATCATCTATCTGTTGGTTTAACTGACTTACTTTATCAAGAGTATTCCGTGCATCCAATAAATTGATTTCTAACATCAAACGGCTTGCTTCACTCTCAAGCTTCAATCTCTTTGCAAATAATACCTCGTGCTTTTTTATAATTTCCGATTTTAAATTTTCACTATTGTTTTCTTCCATACTTCTACCTCACTAACTTGTAATAACAGTATTTTATTGAAATGTAAATTTCCCTATATAATTTAATAATTACCTACAGGGAGGTTTATAACATGGTTAAAATCCCCTTTTTCACCTACAGGAAAACCGCATTTACATAAGAGAAATAATAGGAACCAATTAAAATAAATTCCATTATTCGCTTTCCTTGGATGGCGTTCATAAGTTTTTAGTGTTGGCATTTAAATACATACTGAACGTTCAGAAGCTCCCCTAACTGTCAAAAATAAATGAATTATTCCAAAATAAGGGAAAAACGAAATCATTTTGTTTTTTTTGCAGGAAAAGAAAGCTCAGTATATAAAGATAACAGTATACATCAAAAAGTGTTGAGAAAATGTTATGATCATTTTCTATCAGCACGAGATCCATAATTCGAGAAAAGAGCTTATATTAGTCCGTGTCTTAAGTATGCCTATTATATAGAATGGGTTACTTAGTAAATAAGGGAAGGTGATTTATATGTTAGGGGAAGAAGATTTAAAAGTAAATTGTATATCAGCTGCTATAGGTTTACTAATCCAACATAATATCATCACTCACCAGGAACTGGACAAACTAACTAAAACAAATTATCACGTTTTTTATCATTTTCTCATGGATAAGCTAATTGAAGAAGAGTTTAGTAAGGATAGGGTTGTACAAACATAAGTGCTTCAACAAAAAAAGAAGCGCAAGATCCAAATCAGGAATCTCCTATTTCAAACGTAATTCGTATAGGGCTCCTTACATATTAGACATATATAATATGTAAGGGCTTTCTTGTTCAACAAAGCCTCCTATAGTTTAAATGTATTTCTTCACAGTCTATCATTTTAAAAGTCTTTTTATCAAAGGAAGCCTGCCAATATTGTTACAAAAAAGTCCTCTCCTCGTTTCAGGAAAAGAACTTATATGCAGTGAATTTTACAAGCTACTTCCAAGTCTGATCAAGTTTATCTGAATAGAAATGTAAGGCTTTTTTATAACTTAGTATTTCATTGTCATTTGTTGTATTTAGTAAGCATTTCAGTAGCAGTTCCATCGCTTTGCTATGCTCTTTTAAATTGTATAAGGTCATGGAATAAAACACTTTAATTACGTGATTATCTGGGAATAATTCCATTCCTTTTAAAAATGTCTTTTTTGATTTTTCATACTCCCCCAAGGCTCTATACGTGCTGCCCAATCCCACTATTGCCCCTTCCATATCCTTAGAAGGTAATCCTATCTTTATGGCATTTTCGTAAAAGGGCACTGCCTTTTCTTCTTCTCCTAATACGTCAAAGCTCCAAGCACATTGATAGTTATATAAAGCATTGTCTGGAAATTCCTTAACTAATTCACTTAGCAATTCGTTAGATTCTTTGTGATTTCCATTCTTTCGTAACGCTAATGCTTTATCTAGTTTGTTATTCATTATCTAAATCTCCAGCCCTTCTTTTTCCCACTATTTATCTCTTAACATCCTTCCATATCCAGAAATCCAGCGTATTTGTACACTTTATCTAGATCTATTTCTTGCTTTAACTATCCTTAATGTTTAATTTTTAAAGACTAACCCATTGTTCTGCAAAGCTTCTCTAAGTTTAGGTAAAGAAGCCGGCCCTATACCGTGAAATTGTAATATCTCTTTTTCACTAAATGTTGATAGCTGCTGCAAAGAAGTTATCCCGTTGTTTTCCAGTGCTCGTCTTGCTGGTGCTGATAGCATGGAAAGAAATCCATCTTCAGGTTTGCGTTCTTGCTCACAAGTTGGGCAGGTCGGACAACTACTGCTTTTATAATATTTGTGTCCTTTATGACAGATTCTTAGATTTCCTTTTTGGGTTTTCATTTTTAACCTCTCCTTTTCTCAAGAATTTTTTTAGCTTTTATCCCCTGCCACTTCTTCAATGGATGGTTTATGAAGGAACAAAACATCATACGTATAGTAAACTCATTATCATTAAATACTTATCAGTCTCGTTTTAGATAGTGCAGTTCCATTACAAATTATGCTAACACCTCACATGTTTGCGTTTGAAACCAATCCGTCCTCTATCTATATCCTTTTGAATGTTTTCGGAAGCAAGAAGAATACTACTTTTTTTCTTATCCTTCTTAACTTCGACTGGACCTACTGTCTTTGCAGTTTCAAGGGCCTTTTCATGAAGTGGCAAATATGAAACACCGACTGTATAGATAAAATTATTCATAGCCGATTTCGTTCGATCTGGAGAATCGTGAATCGTATTTTTCACTTGATTAAGCATATCAGCAATCTTGCTTGTGCTAAATTCATCGTCAGGACGATTACCCAAAAGCCAGCAGTAGCAACTCCAACCTGCCGACATTTTAAGTTCTTCACCGCTTGCCACCCATCTATCAGCAACAGCTTGCGCAAAATCGGTTTCTGACAAAGTTACTGCAACTACATAATCGGATAGCATGTAGAAATACGCTTTATCAATCCAACGCTCAAAATCCTCCGCAGTCATCTCTGTTGGGTCTGCAATGATACCAGCAAAATACATAGCATCATAATTGCCAGACGCATAAAGCTGCTCGGCCAAAGCCTGATTTTTCTTGATTTTCTTTGCAATCGGCTTCATTTTTCCTGTTGCTACTCCAAAAAGTGGATCGTGTGCACCATTGTTTATGTAAGTCTTTTTAATTCGTTCCGTACCAAGCGCTTCAAGTTCTTTCATAACCATTTCAAAATCCATCTTTCTATACCCTCCTTCTTCTCCGTTCATAATCTACTCTTTATTTCCGCCAAAAAGTTGAACAGTCTTTCTTATCTAACATATTAAACTCGATTATTTTCTTAAGTAATTCATAGTTTACTGGCTCAGTCCATAAAATTCGAAACAGACCTTTGGTAGCGCTGTATCCAGCCTGGGTGATGTCATGATTAAAGTGCGCCATGCCTGTTTCTTCAGGTGAAACGCTCAAATGATGTTTCGCTGAGGCAAAGCCGATGATAAATGTTCCATGATCAGTAAACATTGGAGTATTCCATTTAATTTGTGGTTCCAAATTCGGGAAAGTATTAGCAATCCAAGCCAAAACCTCCTCTGTTCGGTGACGGTGGTCAGGGCTATCTATACGCGCTAAATATTCTGCAAAAACTTCCATAGCATCTTCTCCTCAAATAAATTTTTTTAATCTACTCTACTTTTATACAAATCAAACATCAATCGTTCATTTAACCTTATTTCATTTTTAACTCAAATACATTAACGATTTATATTAGCGATGTTTTAAATAAAATGTACTAATCATTTAATCCTTTTCCATTAAGAATGTTCGGAATGCATTTTTCAACCCTTGATGCTCGAGTCTTAGATTGTTTGGCCGCAGAAAAATGAAGAATATATGCTCTTTGCCGTCCTGGAGTCAATGTAGTAAAAGCATCTTTTAAATCAGGTATTTCATCAAATTTGTGCTGTAGCTCTTCAGGAATAATGAGCTCTTCAGGCTTTTTAGCTTTGACTTTTAATCCGGCTTTTTCCACCTCGATGGCCTCATGAATATAAGCTTTTAAGACGGCTTCCTTTTCAGCTATTTCTTGCACATTGGTAAACCGAATTTGTCGTGCCCCTTGTACATTCTCCGTTTGTTGAATTAGAATACCATGAGAATCTTGTAACAGAGAACCTTTAGGAAACAGCAGCGCACAGTATTCTTTAAATCCATGTATTAAAACAATGTTTTTTTTCTCAAACGTATAACAAGGATTCATCCACTTAAAATCTTCGGTCAACTCACAATCAAGAACAATCTTTCTCAACGTCTCATATTCTTCTTTCCACTTTTTAGCTTTAGTTAAAAATTCATCAACCTTAGGATTCATTTTGCTATTTGTCATCAAGGAACACTCCTATTCAATTTTTTAATCTGTCGCTCTCGCAATGATATAGTCAACCTTCAATTCATTTAATGGTGTTACTATTCTTCAAATGCAAGAAATGCCCTTCTTCAATTGACTTGATAGTTATCAAAATTATAAACATTTTAAGTATGTTTGCTCATTATACAAAGCGAACATCGATTAGTTCACTTAACTGCATGTGATCCATGAAAATAAATAAATTACTAAGAGCATCAACAAACTGAATGAATCCTGTCTCTGTTATACATTGACTTCTCTTATAGTACGTAAAGTACACTTGTTTATTTGTATGTAAGGCTTTAATCATTGCGACTCTCGAAGTATAGCTTTAATAATTTTTGATGGAGCAAATTATTCGTATAGTTCGTCTCAACAAAATATTCTAATTGCCATTTCTGTGTTTCCATAGCTTGTTTGCTAGTTGGTGTATCCCATATCGGGTACACTCTAATTGCCATCTTGCCTTTTGTGGTAGCCGTTTTAAGAATTTTTTGTTTTAAAAGAACTTCTTTTGGAAAAATGAATTGTCCAAATCTATTTGTACTAGTGAAGGTATTAATAACTAATAGATCGGTAGCTTTTTCATACGAAAAGGCTTGGTTTTTATGAGTCGCATCTTTTTCCCAAAAGGATACAAACTGCCCTACCTTGTTAGGGATAGTTTTCGCCACCCTAAATCGTACATATTGACCTTGTTTGTTAAACACAATACCCTCTAATTAATCACAGTATGGTTATACCGGCTGATCCAGTCCATGTTGCTGGCTCTTCTCTAAAGGTGAAATTAGCCCTCTTCCCACCAATCATTTTCAATAGCATTGTTAATCTCTTCTAATAAATATTCATAAAAGTTGTCTGCAACTAGATAAACACCCTTTTCAAAGGCGCTCCAATTTACAACAGGACATTCATTGTTAATCATTTTTTCTGTATCTAAGCAATAAGAATATTCATCACAGTGTTGAATAATAATGTATGCTTTAGGGAGGTCAGAGGATTTAAAACGGTTATGATAATACAAAATATCTTTGCAACCATTAACTTCAAGTCCATCGCCTCCACTACCATACTCTTTTAGAAACCAGCGATAGCTCTCTGGAAATTTCACATTCAGCTTTTCTTCGGTATCTTGAATTATTTCCTCATTTTCTTTATAGAAATTATCTTCTTGACTATATTGTTCAATTAATTCTCTGATTTTTTTACGATACAATTCCATTTGCACTTCTCCCTTTTTATTACTGGACTTGAGTCAATAAATGTATGTTAGCCTTACACGATTCTTACATCAGCAAGTTCACTTAAACTCATTTTATTTTTCAATTCAAATACTCCATTGATAAAAATAAATCGACCCCCTAAGGAATCCATAAACTGCATGAATCCTGCCTCTGTTACGCATTGATCCTGCTTATAATATGTAAGGTACACTTGTTAATTCGTATGTAGGGCTTCGATCGTTACCCTTCTAGGAGTATAGCTTTAATAATTTTTGGCGGGGCAAATTGTTCGCATCATTTATCTCAACAAAATATTCTAATTGCCATTTCTGTGTTTCCATAGCTTGTTTGCTAGTTGGTGTATCCCATATCGGGTACACTCTAATTGCCATCTTACCTTTTGTGGTAGCCGTTTTAAGGATTTTTTGTTTTAAAAGAATTTCTTTTGGAAAAATGAACTGTCCAAATCTATTTGTACTAGTGAAGGTATTAATAACTAATAGATCGGTAGCTTTTCCATCCGAAAAGGCCTGGTTTTTATGAGTCGCATCTTTTTCCCAAAAGGATACAAACTGTCCTACCTTATTAGGTGTAGTTTTCGCCACCCTAAATCGTACAGATTTTGAATTTAACTGAAAGATACCAGCGCCATAATCTGAATTTTGAGCTTCTTCTCGAATAGCTTTTATAGCGAAGTGATTGGGTTTATAAAAATTCTCATTTACATAGGTTAACGCCTCATAAAATTTCATTGTTTTTACCTCTTATGTTTATAGGCTTCTTCAATTAATAGTAAGTGGTTTGTATGTCTTTCCTCGAAATTGCGTCTAAATATCTTAAATATTCCAAAATGTTATAGCGAAGCTATTCTCTTCTTATAACACCTCTTGATTCCTTAAGCATTGCTACCCTCTTAATATAGTTAATGTGCTACATATTAACCTCATTTTTTCACTTTGGTTCGTGATCTCTTTGTATTACTGAAATACTTGGAGGTTCAGTTGAAACCACATCAATTATATGGTTTAAAGCATGTATTCCATAGTGTTTAAACGGGCCAGGGTGTATATCGTCAGCTATGGTACCAATTTCGATAAAATCTAGATATCTGGACTTTGAATAAACTGCAAAAGCGCTTCCTTTATACATTTCATACTCATCTATTACAGTAAAACTTTCGTTTCTAACAGAGTATGCAATGTACCAATCAAATGTAAGTCGAATTATAGGGAGGAAGTTAGGATTTATTTTATCTTGAATATGATCTTTCTATGATCCTGTTTTATACGTTTCAAGCGCAGCTCTATTTTTCTATCTAACATTTTATGTGCAGTTTGGAAAGTTACACAGATGAACAGTAAGATAACAGTAATAATTATAGCTTCTGGCACTTGGAAGCAAAAACATAATACTGCTAAAAGAAAAGATATAGTACAAGTAAAGTTGATTATCCATTTTTTATTTCTATGAGCTTGAAGACTTTTTTCAAGCAGCTGCTTTTGTCCTTCTTCCCTTTTTATATCTTCTGAATTATTGAGTGTAGAGTTCAATGTTATTTCTCCTTAGAAAACTAATTTTATATAATTTATATATTGGTTACCTTCTCCTTTTAAGATGATGGTATAGTGGGGTGTTCTTAAAGGGAAAGCCAAATTTAAACAATCGTTTTGGCAAGCGCATGGGCTTCTTTTACGCTGATTACAATATCCTCCAACAATCTCATTTTCTCCTCTTCTTCAACGTTTGCATTTAATAGAAAAAAATAAAGCACGGAATACCTTAATGTCGATACATATAATGACTCTGTTTGGTAGCTACTCATAATCAATCCAAAGAACCTATCAAAAAGAACATTCGTTCTCTATATTATACAAGAACAAACGTTCCCTTTTCAATAAAAACTCTAAACTTTTCCCGAATTATTCCTATGAATAACGTCAAATTTATTATTTTATAAAAAAAGAAATATTTTATATACCTAGAGAAAGATATCGAGATAACGAAAAAAACATGAGAAAATGTTCTACAAAGCAAAATTTCGGAGTGAAATAATCAACAAAATTTGCCATAATAAGTGAAGTAAGGAGGTGTATTATGTTTCGATTGTATGGAGCCTTAATTGGGCTTAGTTTCATTTGGGGTTTATCTTTTGTATTTATGAAGTGGCTGCTTCCCTCAGCTGGTATATGGGGAATTGTATTTTTTCGTTGTCTAGCAGGTGCAATCATCTTGCTCCCGTTTCTATGGTGGAAGCGTAGAAAAGTTAAAGAGAAACTACCCTGGAAGGCATTAATTGTTGTTGGTATATTTAACTGTGGTTTAGCGTGGGGATTAATTTCCTTAAGCGAAACTGAGATAAACAGTACAACTGCCTCTATTCTAAATGCGACCACTCCAATCTGGACAGGTCTTATCGGATTTATTCTTTTTTCTTATCGACTTACCGGACGTCAGTGGATCGGTATTCTTATCGGTTTTTTCGGGATACTCGTCCTAATGGATTTTCAATTTGGTCAGATTTTCGGGAAAGGGTTTGTCGGAATTGGAACAATGCTTGTTGCTTGTATCTGCTATGGGCTTGCTGGGCAGTTAACAAAGCGGTTTTTGTCTGGCGTGAGCGTATTAACTATAACAACCTTCACCTTACTAACAGGTGCTATCATCGGTTTAATTGGAATGTTGTTTACTGAACCATTCAAATCAGATTTGTTGATTCATCCACTTCCGCTTCTGGCAATTGTGGGTCTCGGCTGTTTTGGCTCAGGATTGGGTCAGTTAATCTATTTTTATATCAATAAAAATGGTGGCCCTGAATTAGCAGCGACGGTTACTTACCTGATCCCTGCCTCGGCCATGGTCTGGGGTTATTTACTACTGGGAGAGACAATTACTCCAAATGTCATTGTTGGACTACTTATTATCTTTGCTGGCGTTTATCTTTCATCTAGGAAATCAAAAGGTAAAACTCCGCATGTCACTCTCGTTAGCAATAAACAAAATTAAGTAAGTAGATTTTACAATGTGAGTCTTTAAAGTTATCTATGAGAGAGGAATTAAGAAACTGAAGGACTACAGAATATGATATATTTCAAATGAAATTCATCATATGTAATGATAAAACGTAATTCTAGTTGTTCAATCTTGTTTAAAAGGCAGCCAAACAGAGGGCTGCCTTTTTTTATTTCAACGCAGAAAATAATTTTAAAATTCAGTGCTAGTTATCCCGTACAACACAACATCACACAAAAACGCTGAATTTATATATGAAGCAAATTCGAGATATTTCCACCTAACACTCTGTCTGTAACTTCTCCGCTAGATGTATGACGCTTAACGGCCTGTAGATTTAAATATGGATCTCCATATGGAAAATCTGAACTAAATAACGTTCTTTCAGGTATTTCTTTTATAGCCAACGACAAGGCGTATGTTGTATAAAATGCAGATATATCTAAGTAAGCATTTTTAGTGTCTTTTATCATTTCTATCGTTTGTAGCCAATGAATTCCGCCCATATGCCCGTATATCACCGGCACATTTTCATATTTTTGAGTGAGAAGAAATAACTCTTGAATATCCTTTAAGTTCAAAGGATGAAAAGTATGTACCCAGATAGGCAAAGACGTATAGTCACTTGCTGCTTTAAATATAGGTTCTAACAATGGAATTTGACCTGGGCCAAGAGTGAATTCTCCAAGACCTTTCATCTTTTGCTCTTTGACAAGTTTCTCTATCCAGTCATTTAGAGTTACATCACCCGGAGAATAAGAAAGAGGAACTGAACCAAACCCTACAAACCGATTTGGGTGCTGCTTAATCGCACCGCTTACTTCTTCTAGCGCATTTAAGCGTGCTTGTACGGGATTTACCTCGTTATTTAGAATTTGATTTAGTTTGTTCATTTCCGTGGTAAATTCTTTAACATTGCTGCTTTTTTCTGGATGAACAAGAGTAGAAAACAATACGGTTTTATCTATTCCACTGTCATCCATCATTTTAATATGTTTCTCTATAGGTAAAACCACATGTGCATGACTATCAATAATCATTTTGTTTCTCCTTTTCATTTCTTTCGTAAAAGACTTCATTGGCAACTGTTAAAATCGTATTTAAAGCTACAGGGAATCCAGCATAAATGACCATTTGTAACATTGCTTCTAAAATTTCTTCCTGTGTCCACCCAACATTCAAAGCCCCGTTTAGATAAAATTTTAGCTGTTTCGTATTGCCTAATGCAGTTAGTCCAGCCACTGCAGCAAGAAGGCGTGACTTTAAGTCTAAGCCTGGTCTCGAGAAAATTCCCCCGTAATTAAACTCTACAGCTAACGTTCCTAAATCAGGCAGGGCTGACTGTTCAAAGCCTGCCATTATGTCCTTATAGTTCTCTGGATCAATCTTAGCTAATATATCTAATCCTCGTTGAAAGTTATCTGTATGTGTTCTCATTACATATTACTCCCTTTCTTATTCATGAAATTTCCTATTGTTTTTTAGGAATGCTTATTGGAATTAAAGAACAAAAGCTAATGACTATCATCAGCATGGCTATGGCACACACTCCATGCCACTCCCATTTACTCCATGCAAGTAAACCCACATAAGATCCTAGTGAACCACCTAAAAATGTGGAAACCATATATAACCCATTTAATCGACTTCTTTTTTCTTCTCCTAATTGGAAAATAGTAAACTGACAGGCAACTTGGTTTGCTTGAGTTCCTATCGTTATGAGAAGAGCTCCTAAAATTAACCCAGGCAACCAGTACCCTCCCCTTATAAGGTCTATAAAAGCAAGTAAAGATATGGACATACACAAAAGACTTGCAACCCTCGCCTCTTTTGTATCGATTAAACGTCCGATAACGGGCGTAGCAAATGCTCCCGCTATCCCGACTAACCCTATTACCCCTACCATGTCACTTCCATACGAATAGGGATGTGTATGTAATAAAAAGACAAGCGTGGTCCAAAATGTGCTAAACGAAGCAAACATCATTCCCTGACTTACACATGCTTGTTGCAAGGCTCTTTCTTTTATAAATAGCGGACCTAACGACATGAGCAATTGTTTATAACTGGTCCCCTTTCCTCCTTTACTTTTGGGAAAATAGACGTAAACTAACAAAATCATAAAAAGTGTAGCCGCAGCAGACGTCCAATACACCATTCGCCATCCAAAATGTACATCAATAAAACCACTAATAAGCCGAGCGCCTAAAATACCACAAACTAATCCAATGGCGACATTTCCTAAAACTTTTCCTCTATTATGATCTGAAGCGATATTCGCAGCCAGCGGAACAATAATTTGAGGAACAACCGTTACGATTCCTAAAGCTAAACTTGTAACCATCATCCACGTTTTGTTAATAGATAAAGCGTTTAAAGCGAGAACGATACATATAGCGAATAATAAAAACAAAATCAATTTTTTTCGTTCGAAGATGTCTCCTAACGGTACTAAAAGGAGATTTCCTAGTGCATATCCAATTTGAGCTAAGGTAGCTATAATGCCTATGCTGGCTGCAGAAATGTGAAAACTGGCGGACATGCTTACTAAAAGGGTTTGATTTAAATAGACATTAGCTACTGTAAATCCACAAACTGTAGCCATTAAAAGTACTAATCCTTTTGATAGATCAGACGTCTTTTTGCTATCTTTTACTACCATCTGTTTCACCTCCCTTACCTAGATCATAAAATAAGGATTATAATGGTAATAGGAGTCTAGTTATACTAGTAGTAAAAGTACTACCTACACAAAGGAGTAAAATCATGGTAAGCGATAAAGAACGAAGAAAAGAATTAGGGGATTTTCTAAAGATAAGACGAGAACGATTGTCTCCAAAAGATTTTAATTTGCCTATTGGACCGAGAAGAAGAGCTAAAGGATTACGCAGAGAAGAAGTGTCTCAACTAGCAGGAGTCGGCATAACTTGGTATACATGGCTGGAACAAGGACGAGATATACAAGTATCTTCCGAAGTATTAGAAGCCATATCCCGTATTTTTAAATTAAACAAAGAAGAAATGGAGCATTTATTCTTACTAGGCAATCAGCCACTTCCATCTGCAACCGTGCAGAATGAAAGAGAAAATATAGATCGCGTTGTCAAAAATCTATTAAGCCAATTAGGCCATTGCCCTGCTTATGTGACAGATGAAAAACTTAATATCGTAGACTGGAATAAAGCTGCTGTAAAGGTATTTGGGGACTTTAACGAGATGGACGAGCGAAACCGCAATGCAGTGTGGCGCTGCTTCACTTCCCAAGAATACCAAAACCTTTTTCAAAACTGGGAAGATCATGCCCAACGACTAATTGCCCAATTTCGTCTAGCTTACACACGCTTCGTCGGAGATGAGTGGTTTAAAACCATGATTAGTGAACTTAGCGAGAAAAGCCCTCAGTTTTACAAGTGGTGGTCTAATCATGAAGTTTTAGGTACACCGTGTGGAAAAAAGACCATTATTCACCCTGTGGCAGGAAAAATGATTATGGACCATATTACGCTTCAAGTATATGATGCACCTGAATTAAAGGTAACTGTTTATCAGCCTCGTGAGGAGAATGAGACAGAAGAGAAGATGAAGCAGTTATTGAGGTAATAGTAGTATATATATTAATGATCTTAATTATTAAAAGCCTATGTACTTTTGATAAGTACATAGGCTTTTTCTTGGGTTGACATAAGATTGGTTATCGGTAGCAAAAAAATCTTTCTAATTTTATTTACTAAAAAACCAATCTCTTATACTTAATCTAGATTTATACGAAGACTTATTTACATATTCCCGAGTAACTATATAATAATAAATTGATTCTTCCAGTCTATTTCTTAAATCCCGCCTAAATTCAAAAATTTTTTTTTCTAATTCTTTCTCTTTTTTCTCAATAATTTCTTCATAAGTATAAGAAGAAAACCGATTATACTTATGAAGAAATTTTTCTTTACTTAATAAGCCATCTTCAACCTGCTTAACTAAAGAAAAAGTTTCAATAAGAAGTCTGTTGTTCTTCAGTTTCACATCATAGAAATCAATTAAAGATTCTCGATTTAGAAGATAATCCCCTATAAAACTTCCTCTGGAACTTACTTTTAAATTTACAAATTCATAGAATAAGGATTTATTTAATTCCCGGTAAGCATCCTCAACAAGATTATCCTTTATTAATTTCAAGTTCTCTTCTATATTCTCTAATTCTTTATTATAGGAGAGGTAATCTTTGAATAACTCTTCACTATTGTCAGGCTTTGAAGTCCAATAAGATTTATCAATAACCAGTCTATCCTGATAAATTCCATATTTATTTTGTTGAGAAATTTCTGCTAAAAAATTATTTGTAATACTCTCTATCTGATATTGTAGCTTATCAATATTTTCTTGTGAATATACTAAACATTTTGCAAGCTCTAATATATTTTTCATTTGGTAATTTATTGATTTTTCATACTTTTCATCATATATCTTCCTTTTTGCCTTTGCCTTCAAGAATGGAACTCTGAGCAAGAATAAAATAACAAAAGAGAGAATGAAAGTTGCAAAACTAGTAATGGCATTGATAGTTTTAAAATCTAGGTTTTTGAGAAAAGAAGAGATATTATTCCAAGAGAAGAAATCAATAACATTCAGTATAATATTTGAATCATAGTAGCCAACAATTAATACCCAAATTACTACATTATCAACTGAAAAACTAAACATTGTTAAGATAAAACTTTTTAATGATTCATACCACCGTAAAAGACTAAATGTACTAATTTTATCAAATGAATTATTAGTATAAGGTGAAAATTTAAAAACATTAGGAGTAATTATGAACAAAAATTTATCTATCAAATAATAAAGTTCTGACGTCAACCATATCCGTTTCAAGCTCTTATTTCTAATGTTTTTTTCATAGAGAGACCTTACTACACTAGCTCTAAATGAACTTATAGTCAATTGAATCCCACCTAAAAGAAAGACAAATATACCAAATAATGAAATATATTGGAGAAAAACCGTCCAAATAAAAGATTTTGTATTTATATCTATAAATTCTAATAATTTATAGATATAAGTAATTACCCAAAGACACATATCGTAAAATATTTTAAATAATTCCATTCAAATTCCTCTTCCTTCAATTAAACATAATAGCTCCATCCATCAAATATTAATTGTAATTAATATAAAAAAAAAGAAACTTTTTATGATTAAATTTACATTCATCAGCACTTAATTTCTTTTTATTATTCTTACCTTTCTTAAGAATATATTTTTTCTATTTTATAACAAACAAATAGTTCTCAAAATGAGAATCCTTGAAACTGTTATATGAACTGACTCATGTTCGGAGTTTCTTATCATCATATAAGTAAGAATTAAAGTATTTTATAATGTAATAAAAGAGGCTGTTAGATTCTCATACTAGACATAGTATCTTCTTTTTATTGTAGTATATTTAACAAATGGGTGCCATTTTTTCATCCCTCTGTTTGTCATATACTTTTCCTCCTTTATTATTTGTGGCCATCAATAAGGCCATTTTGGTAACAAGATGTTGAATGATTCAGATAGCTTGAAGTCTGTAGCATACTATTCTTTCCATAACGCAACCGAATTTCATCTATCGTTTTGGTCAATGCATGGGTTCTTTAACGCTGATTGATATCTTCAAATAAGCCCATTTGCGCTTCTTCTTGAATGCTGGTGTTTCAGCAAATAAATGCAAAGAAGTTGTCGCATCAATAAACAACTCATCAATGCTATACGCATGAAAATCCTCAGGAGCCACATACTATAACACCAAACTCGAAATATAGTTCGAAGCCTTGATATATCTCTCCATGGATGGATTCACCACATGGATATCTTTCCTTTTAGGAATGTCGAAAAGGCGACTTCCCGTTTTGATCCCTTCTTTCTTTAATAAGGGTGTGGCAGCTAACACAACCGATCCTGACCTTTTGATATCTCCTACTACCGCAAGTCTTGTTTTCAATGGATCTAAGCCCCGTATGACAGAAGAAACGGAAGCAAAGAACACCTTCATATCGATACATATAATCACTGTGTTTGGTAGCTGCCCATAATCCATCGAAAGAACTCCTTAAATAAAAGAACGTTTGTTCTCTACACTATATAGGAACAAACGTTCTTTATTCAACACAAACTCTAAAGTTTTCCCGATTATTGTTACTATAATAATAAGAACAAATACTCTACATAATTGAGGATGAAGGGGAATCTATGATTAAAGCTTTCAGCGCATTTTTACTGACTACTATTATTTCTTTTGTTGTAATGGTTGGTGCTTTACTAATTTGGGTTACTATACAAGGAAATCACATAACTGATCCATCACTTGCAGACGGATTAGGGTTTGCGATTGCTTATGGGGGAATAGCAGCTATTCCCATTTCGCTTGCAATAGGAATCTTTGGTGGTATTATTGGTTATTTGAGAAATCGAATTTAAAAATCCTATTTATTATTTAAGGAGAAGTAACAAATGTATCAAATGAGGATCTTTACATAAGAGACGGTACTAAAAAGAAGCCCACATTTTTTATGTGGGCTTCTTTTTAGTTCTATAATTAAGTAGAAACTGAAAAATATCTAGACTCTCTAAGAGAGGATAAAACACTTAATTCAATAACCAAGGTTTTTACATCGGGTCTTTAAATAAAATTAGATAATTTTCTATTTAGATTTATAAATTCATTTAAATCAACCTTAGAATTTGAAAGAAGACTATCACTCAAGAAGTCTTGTAGTTCCTTACTTCCTGCTAAATCTAAAATCCCCTTTTCCAAGTATTTTCTATAATTGATATAATCACCTTGATCAAAGTAACAATTACCTATTTCTAATACCATCATTATTTCTATAAAACTAGGCAATAAGAATGCTTTATCATTATAACGACGCTTTTCATATTGGCTATATACTTTCACACATTCCTCAAGATTCCAAGTCCAGCTTTCCTCCTCAAATAGTAAACTATATGTTAATGTCATAATATTGCACTCGGTCAATAAACTTTGATGGGTCTTATAAACTCTCTCATATTTTAATCTTTTTTCGTCTTCCATTATGTCGTTATAAATCATATATATAATAAACATCGGGAGTTTGTCTTGTTTCTTTGCCTGTGGAAGTAATTCTTCTATCTTAGACAATAAATTATCCACTGAAGGAATTCCTTGTTCCTTACCGTAAAAAGAAGCAGTCGAGATTATTGAGAGTAGCCCTTCTAATCTCTGCTTACACACTTCAGGAATGAAGTTATCAGCTTTATGGACCCAATATTCAGGAGCTAAATTAACATACATCATTCCAGGTAAATCATCTTCCCAATTCCACTCTTCATGCCCAAGATTTTCATGATTATTTATAAAACTTTGAATAACATTATAAGTTAGTCTAAACAAGCCGTTATAAGTCAAATAAGGCTGATTTCCCCACTGAACTGTTTCCGACTCTAAAGGTATTGTTAACTGATTCATCATTGGTACTAATTGATGAACATAACCTGATCTAATAGAATACGCATTATTTAATGTTTGAACTAAATCAGATTTTTTTAAGGCCCTCTTTAAACCTTGTGCATTCGTAGTGAAAAAGTCCTGTGTTAAATGCTGAGTAATAAATGTTATAAATCTTTTTTGGAGTTTTAGATGAGCTGAATCCAACAATACATCTTTTAAAGCAGTTGATTGTTCAACTTTTAAATCTTTAAACACTTTATCCAATTTTCTTCTTACTTTTTGATCATAATCTTCCCAAGTAGGTGTAAAATTATCAAAGGACTGAGAAAGGGTTTCTAATGCATACACAAGCATTGAATATGCTGCATTTATATCGTACTTTACAGTTCTAATCGATTCTACTAAACGATCTAAACATTTAATAATCACTTTATAGGTTTCCCGAGGGAGGCTCAATATCTGATAGACATTTTCAATTAAAAATTTTATATCTTCTCCTGTACCGATAATTTCGTTTTCAAAATAACCTTTTAAGAATCTAGATGGGATAAAATTATTGCTGTTTATTGTTTGAGTTTCTAATTTTTCTTGATCCTTACTAAAGTAACTCTTTAATGTGAAAGAGCAAATGAGACTCAACTGTTCTAATACTTCATTTGTTCCTACCTGTATAAGTCCTGGTCCATCTTTTTTTTCTAGTCCACTCTTATAACTATAAATATAAGTATTGATGTTAGAATGATTAACAGAAGGTTCTTTTGCCAATTGACCGTGACAAAGTTTTATTTCTCCGCCATATTTGAAGTTAGAGTATAGTTTACCACTAGCTTCACTGTCATATCTCTCCTTAGTGAAAAATTTCCCAGTGACTATCTGTAACATGTAACTTCCTCCCCAAAAAATTCATATATAAATATTATACTTTATATAGGATGTTATTTTATAAATTTGTCTTTTTAAAAAGGAAGAATGTACATATCTGAAGAAGAAACAAAATGGATGCACGGGAATATTGGTACAGCTCCTCACACATACATCCGAATTCTTTTTGTAACATCTACTTCTAAGAAAGAGCAAGTATTTCATAGTGCGGATGCCTAAAAGGTGTAAGCGTCTTTCCGTAGCAGACGAGATCCACCAGAAATCCTTCATTAGGTGAACAGATCACAACTAAAAGGAGATACCTCGGAGCAATTCCTGCTGGGCTATTCTTCACCTCACAATCTAAACTGTTATTAGTCAGTGAAAGGTTAGGTCGATTCCTTCAGTAGCTGGAAGCATTGTTTCTCAATAAATCTCATGGATGGTTTTATGGAATAATTCTTCTGGTGCTAAAGCGAATAAATGCAAAGAAGCCATTGCACCAATAAATAACTTACAAATAAAAAGAGAAAATTAAATAAGGTTAGAGTCATCTAACTGCTAACTGAGCGAATTTTACTTTGACCTTCAATTCTCGATATTTCACATTATTTCTCTTAGCATATTGCTAGCCAATGCTTTAACTAAAGATTAAATTATACAGTTTATTGAATACTGAGACATTAATTTTTCCAAAATTCAATACCAGCCCAATACATAGGATTATCGTATTTTAACTTAGCCTTTTTTTGTGCATTTATTACAGCTTTATCAATACTTACTTTTTTATGTTTTATCTGATTAATAATCTCATCTACAATAAACACAGAGGATTTGGTTGGAACATCCCATTTACACGATATTATATTTCCGTTAAAGCCTTCTAGCATATTTGCCCAAGTACCAGTTGAGTTCTCAGGACTTTCACTGTATGGGGAGCCTCCCCTACAACTTATTAGTATGAGGTTCTCTACATTTTGTAACTTATTTACAATCTCATCTAAACGAATTAAACCTTTTTGACCTTCAATTCCCTGAGCGCCATCGATTGGAGACGCTTTAGGGTCCGTTACTCCGTGACCATACACAATCACTGTATTTACATAATCAGAAGATGCTAGCTCAGACAAATTACTAGTATCATCAGAATTATTATCTAAAACTATAAAATCATTGTCTTTTTTAGTGATTAACCACTCATTAATCGTCTTTAATGATATATCAGTTGGCTTCCCTATTATTCTATTAGCTACACTAAAAAAGTCTTTTTCTAAGCTATGCTTATCTCCGATTAAAGTATAATCAATTATATTAATGATTGACTCTACTCTATCAATTATGTACGAATCATCAATATTAGTGATTAATATTGGGAATAGTCCCATTTTAAAATCTTGCATAAGATAAACTCTACTAATTTCTTTCAGCTTAATATGATTAATTAGTTCATCAGCAATAGCTCTAGAGATATTATGAGTTAAGTTTTCAATCTCTTTATCATGATTATCATCATCTTGAATTAAGTAACTAAATTGTTTGGATAACTCTATTATATCCTCACTGTCTAAAGAAATTAATTTTGTTTTAAGTTCAATACTTTCTTTAGTAATCAGTAAAGTAATAACTGTCATTGGTGTTACTATATATTGATAAAACACCTCTTTTTCTCCTAGTAAGCTTTGTATATTCTTAAAATTAATTGTTTCGTGATTAGGAAGTGGTTTGTAATATGGATGCATATCTATTAGTTTGTTGGTGATTATTTCAATTTCCTTAGCCTTATCATTAATTAGTTCGAAATTGGTCCTGTTTTTTTCAAATAGACTATTGTACTCTTCTGTAAGAATGCTTTTTCTTCTAACTAATTCTTCCATCTCTAAGGTGATTTCTTTAGTTATATTATATTTTTTTTGTTCTATAATTGACCTAGGGTTCATCTTCGGAAGTACGCTCTCTATTTTTTCTTGCATAAGAATCCTATCATTACTACTTATGCCACCAATCCCAAATAATAGACTACATAATTGAATATAAAATCTATAGATGTCTTCGGATGCCTTTCCGACACTAGCTCTTTCTTCTTTGTGATGAACACTTCGTCTGTGCTCTATGTCCTCCATTCCCTTTTCTAATAAAGTAATTGCTTTCTTAATAGCATTCTCATTACTTACATGAAAAAAATAAATTTGTGCCCAATTTAAAATAACTTTATATCTCAAATCAATTCTTCCAGATAATTTTTCTAAGGCTTTATCACCATACTCTTCCAATAGTCTAATTGCCGCATCTGCTCTTTCATTTTCCATGTATGCAGAAACTAGGTTTACAACTTTACCACCCCAACCTAAATCCTTAGTTTTAGCTAATTTAACATCATTCTCTAAATCATTTATTATTGAATCGCTTGTTCCATTGATAAAATGTAATACATGACCTATTGAGTTATTATATGAATTAAATGAATTCACAAAATTATTTATTAAATATTTATCATCTTTATTAATTATCTTTTTATTATCTGATAGGAAGCGAGCTACTATATTCACTCCCTCTTCTACAAAAGGTACAAATTCATTTAATTGCTGAGCTAATTGAAGGGTCGATATTATACATGCAATTCCTTCAACTTCTCTTCCTATTCTATATTGTGAATTTCCCCAAGCAGTCAGTCCAAGATAAATACTTAAGGATTTTATCTTTTTATCTTTTACTCTGGGATAATATTCAAATATACTTAGAGCAATGTTATTCGCCAATTGAGTTTCACCCTTTTGGCTAAGAATAACTGATAAGTAGTATCTACTCCATAATTGAGAAGGGATGTCTCCATACAACTCACTAACTGTAAGAATTACATTAATAAACTCATCTAAATCTTTAAAATTCCCTTCTATTAAAAACTCTCCTGATTTAATTTTTCTTAACAACTTTAGTCCTTCGTAAACTTTGGAACTATTCCATCTATCCTCAATTTTTTTTATATATGAATGATCTAATTTATCATCAAAGTTATCAATGGGTACTTTTAATATCTTTTCTTTTAATTGTATAAACATACTTTCCTTCCAATTATCATCCAGCTGTGAATCCGAAATAAAAGCACGCCAGGATAAATACCCTGTAAAGCTTGTAGCCAAAACAGGTATACACTCTAACAGTGTCTCAGCCCTTTCATCCCTCAATAAATTGGCATCTCTCTCCCTTTTAAAAGGCTTTAATTTCCGCAGAGCTTCTGAACCTTTAACAACATCCGTTAGAATTTCGAACTTCAACTTGGCAATCTCAATGGTTCTTGGTTCGCCTATTTCCATATCAGATTGCTTTAAAACTGAGTATGCTGTGAAATAACTATTTTTATGATCAATTAGAAATTTAGATAACCTGTAGTTTGCCTCATTTTTTAACTTGGGATTTTCGTCGATTATACTAAAAATGTAGGATTGCGCTTCTGTTGATTTTGGAGATGCATCTAATAAGTCGTTTATTCTCGCAACTAACTCATAATAAGGTGAAAAATCCATAATATCTCTTATTTCTCTAAAAACTTTGGCTGCTCCCAGATAATCACCATTATTGGATAACCAATTACCATGATACTCTTTAATTACTGGATTTAATGGATCTAGTTTCAGGGAAATATCTATCCACTTTTTCTTAGTAAGATTATCACTATCTTCATTTAGCCTAAGTATTGCTTGTAATAATCCTTTGTGGTACTTATCTGATTGGAATAATTCATCAAGAATCTCTTTTGCTCGTTCTTTTTCGTTTATTGTTGTTAATAAATCTGCTAAGATGAGTTTTTCTTCATTTCTTAAATTCTCGTAATTTGATTCAAGAATTTTTTTTGCTTCTGATATATTACCTTGATGCATATATGCTAAAGCTTTCATGTATCTATATGTATTGTCTTCTAACTTAGACTTATTACTTTCTAAAAGATTAATTATTTCAGAAAGTGAAGAGCCTTCAAATTTCTCAAAAAGTTCTCTTTGTAATTTTTCGTAATCTTCATTTTGATTAGATAACTCAATACATGTTATCGAGAAGTTACCAGACTCTTCTGATAGTTCTAAGAATAAATCTCTACTTTTTATATCTACACAGATATTAAAAAAAATCCCTTGCAAACTCTTTTGCATATCTCCGTATAGTTTGTCTATCTCATCTACAAAGACGCCCCAATTTTCATAATCCATAAAATGTAAATTAGCATTTCGACCATTAAACTTCGTACTTATTATTGAGCTGGTCTTTGAAAAAGATATTAGTCTCTCTCCACCTATAATAAATAAGTAATCATCGACACTTAAATTTTCAGCATATGTCTCTAAAGATACAAAGTTCATAGGAATATCCTTTGCTATAACAATTTTTTGTCGAATATCAGGTTCGTCTTTGTTAAAGTCTGAATTATATTTATTTATTAATTTATCAAGATCTAAAGAAGTATAATTAATTATATGGATATTATTTCTAACATTATCCAGTAACATATTGAATAAAAATCCAGTACTCCACTCCACTTTTCTTGAAACATCTAAATTGATTGTAAAGTTATCAAAAGGGATATTTTCCAATTTGTATATTCTCTCCTTTTATAGCCCTTAAAATGATTCAAAGTGCACTATACGTTTTTTTATTTTACTTTTGCAATTGTATTATAATTTGGGATTTAATAAATTCTATGCATTTATATATTTAATTTTACACCAGAACGAATAAACTTAGGTTCTGGTGTAAAAGAAAGATATAAATGAATTCAAATGTTTTTAATACCTCTTTATTTGATATATCTTTTTAAAGAATTTAGCAGACGTAAGCCTTTATCTTTATACTTAACTCTATACTCGTCTTGATAATAGTTTCCAATTTTATTAATGGATTCTTTCATCTTGTGAAAATCAATATTTTGAATAAGTAACTCAAAATATTGTTTGTCATGAGAGTGTATAGTGTCGATAAAGTCTTGAATATTATCTTCAAAGTCAATTTCTTGTATATTTGAGATTCGGTGTGATACGTCCACAAGGTTATCCCTAAATATCTTTTGTGCAACTAACAAATTTTCTTTATATATACCTTTTGTTAATTTATTAAGTGCATACCAATTTATATAATCAGATTGTCCATCTTCAATGAACATTTGACTAATACCCTTTTCGTAGAGATAAACTACAGTGGGAGGTGAAAGAAACATTGCCTTAAGTGGAAATTTATTTATTTCCTCCCTTTGTGAATAAATAAGAGAATTAGCTGGTTCATAACTTTCTTCTTCATATGCTAATATATATAGTAAATGGGTTAATTCGTCCGGAAAAGTAATCCATGCTTTTTTATTATTTAACGACTCTTTCAGTAAATCTAAATTAACTTTCTCAATAATTTGACTGTGCTTCTCTGGATTCACTCCATCTATTAAAAACATTAAATATGCTAAATCATGCCAGTCCCTTAGCTCTCCACTCTCTATCTCAAGAGCCATTTGATCAGGATTAATTACATCAACAAACTTCCTTGAGAATTTTTTTGTATTTTCATTAATATCTTTTCCTTCAAAATCTAAGGTGTTGTAGCCCATTATAAAGCTTTGGAAACTAAAGTCTAACGACCTCCAAGTGTGAACAATACTACGATTTAAATTTTCATTTATAATATAAAAATATTTATATGCTAATTCATAGGCTTTAACAGGGTCAAATAAGTAAATTGAAACAATTATTTCACAAAACGATGCCAAACGATCTAGACTAATTGATTTAATAGCTTTCTCCATTATGTCTAATTTAATATGTTTGAAAAAAAACTTCCGTTTGTTTTCTTCTCTTAAACATATATTTATTCGATTTAAAAGATGTCCCCAAGAATAGATATATTCTCCTTGCATTTTATCAAAACAAAGTGCTAATTTTTTTAACTCAATACATTCAAGAAACTTTATAGCTTTTTCGTTATTTAGATTGTATAAAGAGTTAATAAGATCGCCCATAGCATAAGCCGATTCATTTGTAACATTTTCAAGCCAGTACTTTATATTATCTTGATAGTCAAATAAATTAATTTGATCTCTAAAATTCCAATCAATAGTTCTTAAGAAAAATAAGGCATTTTTAATATTTTCAGGTGTATCTGCATTCAGGGCTTTTTTTACTAGTATATCTATTATCTGATCTGTGAAAATTTGTTGTAAAGATTGATATGCTTGTGTATGTCTGCTAAATCTACCTAAGAACCACACTATTCCTAACAATGAAACAGCATTGTCTTTGAATTCATTTTGTAATGTCAAGACAAGCTTATAAATAGTACCCCTATCCTCTTCTGAAAAAAATAACCCAATTATTTTTCCAGTTGCTTGGATATGATGTAATCTTATTTCACTTTGACTTATTAAGTTTTTTTCTCTCAAATACGAAATTGATTCATCTATCCAGTTAGAATTCTTGTTAAAAAGAATTGCTTGTCTCTTTAACCAATCTACCTCAACATTTGCGTCTAATTGCATAAGTTGTTTACATGCTATTAAAGTTAGAACAATATTTGCTTCTAGCCCATCTTTAGCTATATAGTAATCGTCTTTAATTGTGTTCCAACCACCTCTTAATACATAGTTGAAATTCCATAGATTATTTTCCCTCGAAGCTATTTCAAGCCTGCGTTCTATAGGCATTCCTAAGAAATTTTCATTTACATCTTTATCTAATTTTGAAACAAGTCCAAGTACCTCATTCTTCCTTTGCAAGTATGCTTCATATACAGTTTTTACTGATTGAGTATTTGAAATAGTAATAGAAGGTCCTTCTAAAGAAAAGTCGTCTGTAATTGCTAAAATAAACTTTCTATCTTGAGAAGAATTCTCTAACATTTTTTCTAAGAAAGGCTTCGAAAGAATTTGTCCATCATCAATAATAAATAAAGTTTTATTAGCAACTTCCGGAAAATCTAAATCCATTCTATCTTTTACTAAACTAGTATTTAATCTTCTTACTTCAAAACCTTGCTTCAACAATTCGAAAGCTGACTGGTAAATTACAATAGATTTACCGGCTCCTGGTTTACCTTTTAATATTGCTGTATTTGTAACTTCTAGATCATTAATAACTGTTTTGACTTGAGGAAGTCTTGGACATATACTTACGTCCTTAGGAGATAGCCTGTAACCCATTATTGCATTTCCTAAATTTGAGGTTTGGTTTAAGAAATTTAGATATTCCCATTCTTCTTCACCATTATCGAAAGTAAGTTTAGGAACTAATCTTTCTAAGAATCTTTCTGCTGTAATTTGTATAGCTCCCTCGCCCGTTGCACTCGGTCCTATTCTGTAGACTTTCCAATTGCTTTCGTATGGTTTTATTAATTTATCTACTATTGTTTCATCTTGTTCTGAATAGCCCATAATTATTAAAGTTCTAGGGTTAGATGAAGCTAATTCTTTTATATAGTTAGATTCTGATTGTGTAATCTGACCAGGACTATTAGGGAATATCCAAGTATCATGAATTTTATTAACATCACCATGAGGTTTTAAAAGTCTTGTTTTATTACTATTTATTTCTGTACCATAATTAAATCTCCATGATTTTTCCAGTAAAGTATCCCAATTAAAAGAAACTACAAGCTCAATAATATTACTGTGCAGGAGTTTGGAAATGTAATCATGGGTTTTTGAAATAGATGTTTTATCATTTAATACTTTAAACTGGTTTTTAAATTGATAAGCTGCTTTCTGATTTTTTTCTATTAAACTAAAAGCCTTAACCATCTGTGAAAAGTCAGTGCCTATTCGATTTTTTGCTGTTCCAACTCCTTCTATTTGTTCTAATATATCTGGGAACTCTTGAACAACTTTCCAAATTGTTGGAGCCATTTGTTTGTATAATGGCATACCTGCATCTATAGATATTCCAGCACCTACAATTAAAACAGCATTATTTACCTTTAATTCAAGGGTAAGTTCATTAATACGTTCATCTTGCACGTTAGCTTCCACTATATATTCTCCCCATTCTCTTAACTCCGAAGAGCTACCATCTATGAATTATTCCATACTTTATTGTTATCGAAATATCAATTTTAATTCTTCAAGAATATTCTAGAAAAATATTCCCTTTAATCAATTATCATATATCTTTTACTTTTAAAAATCTAATTAAGTAAATTGTAATACTAAAGAAATATTTCTTAAAGTACATGCATAAATTAGATTTTTGAAAAATAAAGTCTCACTATTACTATATTTAAAGGTATATTACACTTTTATACAATATAGTAATTACATAGAGTGTTAAACAAAACATGTAAGTGATGTTGACTTCTATCCTTGTTATTGTAGTTATAATTAATTTTCATTCCTTTGAGCTTTGTTCTTTATTATAATCAAAACTCTCTAACGAATGAGAATAACGAATGTTTCACAAGTATATATTTAAATTGTGGTACTAATTTTCATCTTATTTTACAAAAAAACGTTCGTAAAAGTGTGTGTAGATTAAAGTACGTTCGTAAATTATTTTTAAACTTAAACAAACGGTAAAAACGATAGATTTCTTACCGGAGAGAAAAGTCCGTAAACGTATACATTTACGGATACTGATTTTCCAATGTTAAAAGAATAAAGTCAGGTTTTTCTACAAATTGTTAACATTCTTTATAGAAAGATAGCATAACCGAAACTGACCCCACAGCAGCCTCGGCTATGCCCTCCTACCTTCCTCCTCTAATTATTATAAGCATTCATCTGTTCACTGTACTCATACTGAACCATCTCAAAGTCATAGCCCCATCTGCTTAATGCGTTTTCCATTTGTGTTTGTTTCACTTCACTATCAACCGCTACGTTCTTCAACTGATTGTAAGCTGAAGTTTGCTGCTGTACCTCATAGTCTTGCATTTGATAATCATCTTTCCATCTTTGTTCTGCATTTGATTTAATTGTACTAGCTACATTGCTTGAATTAAGATCAAGAACAGGGTTATGAAAACTACCTGATGATGCAGTTTCTTTTTTAGGTTCTTCTTTTACCGGCTCTTCTTTAGCAGGTGCAGGTGTTTCTTTCGCTTTAGCCAGTGCCTTTTCAGTTTCTGCTTTTGCCTCTTCCGCTTTCGCATTGGCCGTTTTCACTTCATCTTTGGCTTTCGCGACTTGATTGTTAGCTTCCTTTAATTGTTTTGTTAACTCAGTTACCTTAGCATTCGCACTATCTAATTTATCCTTAGTCTCTTTTAAGTCCTCTTTCGTTTCTTTTAAGCTGCTTTCACTTTTAGCTAATTTGTTTTGGAGTGCTTTCGAATCTTTTTTACCAGCTTCTTTTTTATCTTTTGATGCAGACTCTGCTTTCTTCAGCTTTGTTTTGCTATCCGCTAGCTTAGCTTGAGCATCTTTAAGAGAAGACTTTGTTTGTTCAAGTGAAGATTCTACTTTCTCTCGCCTTGCTTCGCTTTTATCGAGTTTTTCTTGAACCTCTACTTTTTGCGAGGTCACTTCTTTTACTGATTCCGGCGTAAGCCCAAATCTGATAATCGCAGCAGTAAAAATAAGAGCAATACATGCGACAGGTACTAGTGCCCATGCCCACCACTTACTAAATAACGTTTTAAAGAACCCTTTTTGCTCCTGTTGTCTCGACATTTTCTTTCCCCCATTATTTGATTTAATCAATACGCACTTCTAAACTATTTAACTTACTTGCCAGTTCATTATCTTTTTCATTTGTGATTTGAGAATAAGTCTGATAAGAACCGGAAGGATTTACGTAATTATTCATATCTTTAACAGCCGTATAAGCGTCAAGAGCGACGGTATATTCATCTTTAAACTTAGCCGGAGGATTCTTTAATTTATCCATTGTCTGGTCTAACGAAGTCATGGTAGCTTCTACCGTGGCTAAGTCTCCATTCGTATCATAAGATGCTATTTGAGCAGCTAATGCCATGTTAAAATCTGTATAGTGTTGACCATCGATCGTAGCTCCATTACTCCATATAGCTGCATGCCAAACTTCTGTATAGCCATTAATAATGTCTTCCATCATTGAGCCAGCAGCTACCATTTGGTCATAGGCTGAGGCCAAATTTTCTTTATATTTTTGCTCGGCTGCTACGCGTTCTTGGTGATTATGATAAGCACCAATCGAAGCAAATGCTGCAATAATGAGCACAAATGTCAAAACAATAAGCATCAGTTTTCTTTTCTTTTCTTCTTTTTCTCTGTCTTCCTGTGCTAAATTACTCACATTCATTCCCCCTCTTAACAACATCATATTACGATTGGAATATTTTTAACTCATAATATAAAAAAAGAAGCAGGGAACTTTCCCTGCTTCTTCTCACTTCACTCTTATTTCCAAATATGAGATTGATGCTAGTGAAATATGAACGAAATAAAAGATATAAAGTATTTATGCTCTCTTTATAAGGTATACTTCTAAAGAGAGGAGCAGTGATTAATATGCATTATAGTAAAAGAAATCAAGAACCTCCGATTCAAGAGGAAACAGAAATTTGGGAATGTACAGTAGAAGAGTGTAAAGGCTGGATGAGGAAAGACTTCTCTTACGATAGTCATCAGAAATGTCCTTTGTGTAAAAGTCAGATGGAAGCTAAAAAACGGCTTATTGATAAAATCCCCCGTAATCCGCATAAAAAATAATATAAACCTATGCTTTCTAAAAGATTAAACACTATTTATCCATAAAGAAGTTTTGGTTCCTATTTGCTTTCTATTTCTGTTGTATGTTATAACTAGTTAACCTTGTACCAATCGTCTTGTCTAAAACCCAGGTTTTTTTAAAGCCTGGGTTTTTCTATTGAACCAATAGTATGCTAATTATGACACCATAAAAAAAAGACCCCTTCACAGGAGTCTTTTTTTATCACTTTTAATTATGCTTTGTGAACGTTAGCAGCTTGTGCTCCGCGTTGACCTTGCTCGATATCAAAAGTAACTTTTTGACCTTCTTCTAATGATTTGAAACCTTCACCTTGAATAGCACTGAAATGAACGAATACATCTTCTCCGCCTTCAACTTCGATGAAACCGAAACCTTTGTCTGCATTAAACCATTTTACTGTACCTTGTGTCATAATGTTGCCTCCTGCTGTGGAATACTCCACAAATGTATTACTAATCTTGCCCAAACATACTATTTCAAGATAAAAACTTCTACTTAGGGTTTTTTCTTTTCTCAATATACCGAACAAAAATAAGTTATCTGTAGTGTAACACATAGTAGGATTGATAGCAAACAAGAAAAGTATCCCCTTCAACAAGTTCTACCTATTCATCTTTCCCCTACCAAGACTTATGATAGGCATATGTAGCATATATTGAATAAATCGAATATGTATATATCTCCATTTATTATAGCTATTCATGATAATTCACTATTTAACCTTTCTTATAAATAAAGGATATATGTAATCCAAAAAACACCTGTTAACTTTACTGAATTATAAAGAGGCTATTGGGATATTCTATTTAGGGAAGAAGGAAAACAAGTTATTGATTACAACTAATCATTACAAAGCTTCTTACATTTGGGATGAGGTGTCTACAGCAGGCCTATTTCAGAAAACCTTATTGTAAATCGATGTATGTTTGATTCATAAGGGGATGGTAGTCATGAACGTAGTAAGAATATATATAATGGGTAGACAATAATATTCATTTATCACTGTACAAATGAGGTGTTTGTCCCAGACCAAGAACGATTTCGTTCACATTGTATATTTTTTTAGTTCAATGCTTAAATGAGGTGTTTGTTAAAGAGAATATACTTTTTCAAGTTACTGTTTCATTAGGCAATGGAATTACGTAAATGAGGTGTTCCTTAAAGATCATATGCTGCATTAAAAGCTGATTTTTCCTTCTTCACCTAACGGGATGCATAATCGTTTGCATCTCGTTTTTGTTATACATACTATCTAAGGTATACTTGTTTATTTGCATGTAAGTCTTCAATTAAGGTGTACAGAGTTCTCTACATAGGCTTTCTTTAATTGTATCCGTACCCTGTTACTCGGTAATCATCACCGTAATCTACTGTGACAGACACCTCTTTTTTCTTCTCTTTACCATTAGCATATCCGTGGACTAATACTGCACTTAAATCTTCTCCACCTGAAAATTCAACATCTTTGGGAACAAAATCAATGTCTTCTTCGTCTTTCATATACGTAGCCGAGAAAAAAGAGATGAGAGGTTTAAAAAAGCTGTCTCTACTTTCAAGTAGAGACAGCTGAAGAAACAATCAGCTATTTAGAAGGTGTTTGTCGTGTCTTGTAGCCAGATACTTTTATCACTCATCCAATAACCTAATAAAGGAATGCTCCCCATTATCCGGCTTTACCTCTAGTTTCTTCGACATTATAAACTCACTCATATGTTGAAAACCATATAACAGGAGTTGTCTAACAGTCAAAATGGTTACGTACTGAAAAGGATTAATTTTCTTAAGCTTAAAGATGCTGCCCTTTTTTAATTTAGGTACAACTACAAATGTAAATGTAGTATGAATCATAAAGTTTACAGCTATATACAGAGGCAATTTACGGTATGTGGATTTAAGCACCCACATAGATACAGTAAAAAAGGGCCCCCATGTCCACACATCTTCACCAGGAATTTTCGGATGTACACTTTGTTTAAAAGACCAAAAATTCTTTCTCTTAGCATAAGAATTAAGGTATTTAGTTACCATACAAATAGCAATGGACGCTGGAAGAAACCGTTTAAAATCTTTGCCTTTCATAAATGAAAAGCTGGACCAACAAGTGATAACTAACAGTATTAAAAATAGTCTATTCTTTTTCATGATTTTATACACCTCTCTATTTTAAGGTGTACATCTATTCTAAAATTACACAACGAATTATCTTAAGAGCATGCTGCCTAAGGATTATAATATATAATCGGTAAAAATTCGAACAAACTATTGACGATGTTTTCTTGTACATGTTGCCTCATAGTTGTATGCACAATACTTCCTGAAATTTTCAATTTTTTCTTACCAGGTACTTCGAAGAATACTGTCTGTCCACTTGGATATATTAATTCTTGTGGAGGTGATAGTAATGGAAAACAAATACTCTAACAAGACAGCTTCAGGAACAGATGTACAACACGTGAAGCAAAAGAATGCTCAAGCATCTTCTGGCAAATACGGTACGGAATTTGCTAGCGAGACTGACGTACAACACGTTAAACGTCAAAACGCTCAAGCAAACAAAAACCAAAAATAATGTTAAAAGGGTTCTTTCATGCTCGTTGAAAGAACCCTTTGTGATACAAGGTTATTCTTCGGGAAGTAATAAAATCTTCCCTAACTTCCCTTTATTTTTAAAATACACTTGGGCTTCTTTTGCTTTGTCTAAAGGGAAAATTTTATCGATAACCGGTTTAATTTCCCCCTCAGAAATGGCCTTAAGCATATCTTTAAACTCTGCTCTCGTTCCCAACACAGATCCATACATTGTAATATGTTTTAGATACAATGTTCTAAAATCAAAATTTGTATGCTGACCACCAGCAGAACCTGAAATGCAAAATTTCCCTCCGTTTTTTAAAACTTGAAGAGATATGGAAAACAAAGCATCTCCTACAACATCTAGAACGGAATCGACCGGGCCTCCGTTCAGTTCTAAAATGTCTTCTGAAAGAGTATCAGATTTATATGATAATACGTGTGTCGCTCCCAATTCCTTAATTCTTTCTTGATTCTCTAAGTCCCCCGTGATTGCAATAACTTTAGCACCAAAGACTTTAGAGGCAATCTGTACATTTAATGATCCCACACCACCATTTGCTCCAGTTACTATAACTGTCTCACCTGGTTGAGCTTGAATTTGGTTGACCATGTGCCAAGCAGTTAACCCACTTACCGAAAAAACAGCACTTTCTGAATAGCTTGATAGGGGCATGTCAAAGCAAAGTTCAGCAGGCCAGACCACATATTCAGCATAACCACCATCGTATTCTGAACCTATAAAGGACATATCATCAGAAATATGTTCGTACCCTTCTTCTCCACTAGATATAAAAGGGAATAACACAACATCTTTTCCCACTATAGACTCCTCTACTAACTTTCCTGCTTTTACTACTTTTCCCGTTATATCAGATCCTGGTGTACGTGGAAACTGGACTCCTTCCGGTCGCCATCCAGATTTTGAGTCAGTACCGTAAGCACCCTCTCTCATCCAAATTTCTGTATTGTTAATAGCACAGGCCTTCACTTTTATAAGAACTTCATTTTCTTTGGGTTCAGGTATAGGAATTTCTACTAGGCTTAATTTACTTACGTCTCCATAACCTGTTACTTGTACAGCTTTCATAGAACAGTCCCCTTCTTTTTTACGAATATAGTTTTTAATATATTTCATACGGCTGCTTATAGTTTAGAAAAAAACATGCATATTTCATTATGCACTCTTCTTTCTATTATCATCAAGTTTGGAGTCAGTATACTTTTACGGCCTTTTCTTTTTACTTCTGTTTCGCAGTGTCAAAAACCACTGGATCATTAAATTTAGAAATGTTAATAAACTCTCTTTTTTGTTGTTTTGTAACATGGCGCTACCATATAATAAAAAACACCAGCAAAAGATTTTGCTGGTGGAAAGAGATTATTTATTAGTAAGCGCCTTGTGAATAAGTTAACTCATAGCTATGCGTATAAATTTCAAAAATATTTCCAAATGGATCTTCTACATAAACCATTTTATATGGTTTTTCTCCTGGGTAATATTCTCTGATAGGCATACGTTGTTTACCACCATGTTGCTTAATTTTCTCTACAAGACCTTCAATATCTGGATCCTGAATGCAGAAATGGAAAATGCCTGTTTTCCAATACTCAAAGTTATTTTCAGGTGTTTCATTTTCAGGGAACTCAAACATTTCTACGCCAATTTTATCTCCCGTAGCTAAATGTGCAATTCTGAATTTATCCCAGTCATTCCCAAATACATCTCGACACATTTGACCGATAGGTGTGTCATCATTTTCCACATCTGAAGGTTCCATAATAACGTACCAACCGAACACATCAGTATAGAATTTAATTGCCTCATCTAGGTTAGGTACTGAAAGACCGATATGAGAAAATGTTTTAGGATATGTGAACATAATTTATATTCCTCCAATTTTTTTAATGATTTTAGTGTTTGCTGTCGAACACATAAATAGTGTATTTCACAATTTTAAATTATGGAAGAACGCACTTTTTTGTAAGAAACTAACCTAAAGGTAAGAAAGGACTGAAGAATGAAATGAGCACTCCGATAGACGATACAGGAAAATTAAAATGTTCTATTGAATATACATTAGGAAAAATAGGTAACAAATGGAAAATGGTGATCCTATGGCATTTAGGCGTAGACGGGACATTAAGGTATAGTGAATTACGTCATTTGTTACCTGGTGTGAGCCATAAAGTAATGACGAAACAATTAAAAGAACTTGAGCAAGATAACTTAATTAATAGGACTCAGTACAATACCGTACCACCTAAAGTGGACTATTCCTTAACCAGCAAGGGAAAAACGTTAATGCCCATCTTAGACCTGATGCATACATGGGGGAAAGAACATGGAGAAGGTTTTTGATTGGAGAGCTTTGACAAAAATATTTGCCTATCGTAAAATACTCTAAATCTTGGTAATCAATTAAGAACTGGTATATAGGAAGCAATACCGTTAGAAGGTAATTTTGTACATATTAAATTAAGTGGTACTAAGGGTTATACAGTATTAGGAAATCTAACTCACCCTTAAAAGTGGTTAAGAGCATCAGAAAATGACATGGTCGAAAGCTTTGAGTGAAGATTAGAACTTGAATAACGTTATAAAAAAGCAACCTCGGCATTGGCCAATGAACGAAGTTGCTTTTTTATAAGGGTTTGTTCATACGTATCCGAAGTATTGAAATATAAGAATATTACCATTTTATGTAATTAAAGGATATTTTTAATATGTCTATGCATATGAATAAAAGGTGCGCTTTTTATGCATCATCTCTTCAACTACTTGTAAGGAGAAATTCGTCATATCAAGGATGTATAAAAATCTGAATATTCTATAAAAGTGACCCTTGTAGAACCCTTACTCCCATAAGGGTTCTCTTTTTTCGTGTCTTCTGGAAAGAGACATTATGTTAACTAATAATGTATAGATTATACATCTTGAAAACAGAAAAAACTATCTGTTGTCCGGTTAGAAAGGTGGCTAGATAGTTTTTTTCTGTAACGCAATCATATTTTTTTGATGATTCAATTCATCTTGAGTAGTTTGCTCATAATATTATGTTTTATTTGTATGTAGAGAAAAAACTAATATTATGAAACAGGTTTTTCTGTTTTTGAAGGGTTCTCATACCATTTTTGAAACCCGTAAATAACTAATGAGGTGGAAAGCATTAGACTTAGAATAGATGTTCTTGAAATATGACTCTTTCCAACTCCGATTTTCTCTGCAAAAGGTACGAATACATATGTGAAAAATGAATCAATAAGAGCATTCGTAAGTAGATACGGAAGGAATCCAATTTTATAGACCAATTTAAATATCCAGATTGTCCCTATAAAAAAAGGACCAAATACATAGAACATGTTGATGGATTTAAGTCCTGGTATAATAGGTTTTTTTAACTTCCACCAACCAAAATCAGTAGCAATAACAAATATTAGTGAAACAATAAGAGAAGTAAAAATAGATACAGGAGTATATTTTTTCACTTCCTTTTTAGGAATAAATATTAGACTTATCCAAGATATAATTAAAGTAAGAAATGCAAAGAGTTTTGGATTCAAGATATAGTCAACCCCTTATGGTTATAAGGCTAGTATGAGATTAAAATGATTTTGTTATTCAAGTTAAAAAAAGCCCATGTTTAAACATTTCTGTCTCTCTTTGCTTCTCATAAATAGTTTTATGTTAACTAGAAAGAAATAGCTGCTGCCATAACATCAAATGCTGTTCGATTTCTAAAGTATTAAAAATTAAAAAAACTGTTAAAGTTACAGGTGGTGCAACTAAATTTGCTAACAAACTTGCTAAATCTTATGATTACTATTCAAGAATTAAAAAGCCTGGTAGCAGAGTTGCTAAATACTCCAAAACAAAAGCTATGAAATTAGCGTTGAAAAAGACAGCTAGAGCTACACCAGGTGCTTTTGACGCATTATAAGCACCTCTAGGAATAGATACGTTTATTAATGGTTTTCTAAAGTAAGTTTCACTACACCTTTGGAGTAGCTTATTCAGGTAAAGGGGATTGTTTTTTATGTTTAGTAAAAAAAGAACCTATCAAATATTAATAGCAATTGTTTCGATTGGACTTGTTGTTTACAACTACACATTAAAATCTAGTGTGAGTGAAGCGACAGATTCCTACGTTATTTTCCCTATTAGTATTGTGTTACTTTTATTATTTGCCTTTATGTACGTAAAAATAGATAAAAAAAATGATTAAAAACAGATTTTGTCTACCTTCCTTAAACCCCAGATAATCAAAATATCTGGGGTTTTTTATTATAAAGGTTTTAATATTTACATTAGATAACGACAAATACATAGCTTTTCTACAAATTGCCTATATCTTAGATTACTAAATATTAATGGATTTAATACTAATTCTGTTTATCTAGATGAATTAAGGAGATACTTTTTCCTCAGGTTCATTAAAAGAAATATTTTTCATCCACTCTTTTTTTAATAATGCATACTGAAGAGTATTTTCATACTTAGGTGTTCCATCTTCGTATTTAGTAAACGAAATAAACTCAACAAAACGTCCTTCTTTACGCATTCCTAATTTTTCACATAGTTTTTGTGATTTGTAGTTATCCTCCTCAACGTATGCATAGACTCTTCTTGCGCCCTTTTGAGTAAACAGATACCTAAAGAACTCCTTCACACTCTCGCTTGCGTACCCTTTCCCCTCATATTGAGCATTAAAGTGCCAACCAATGGAATAAGTATCTGGATCTTCCTTTAAGTAGAATATTTCTCCTATTAGATAATCACTGCCTTTTAAGCAGACTGCAACAAAAGAGTCATCTTTTTTTCTTTTTTGAGCTTTTAAAGTAGCTTCCTCTATTGTGTGAACTTTGTCTTCAAGAAAGCAGTTTACCCTTGGATTAGCCAAGTATTCCAAAAGAGCTTGAGAGTCTGCTTTAGAAAAGTTTCTCAATAGTAATCGATCAGTTTCAATCTTTTTCATTAAAAATCCTCCTAGTCTATAGTTATGAGCTTATTTCTCTGAAAAGACAACAACAATAATTTAGGGGATAAAATAGCAATAATGGTTAGCTAAGCTTTTGTGGCTTTAGCTGTTAACGTCTTCAGCAACACGTTCACCAATATCAAGTACACGCGAAATATTTTGCACAATTTCAGGAAGACCAACTACTGCCTCTTGAAACATCCAAATATAAGCTAGAACTGCATAAATAGCACCAGGCGTAGTACCCTGAACACCTGTAAGTCTAAGTAGTGTAGCTAGGGTTAAGAGAATGACGACAATCTCCATCATCCCCCATGTTTTAGCCTCAGCGTTAGAAATAGCAACACGCCACAAACGTAACCGTGCAAAATGTTTTTGAACAATGGTAAGTGGACGATGAACGACTATATCTGCCTCTTCTTCAATTCGGTTGTTAAGTGCGTGGTTCAAACGATAAGAACGTCGACCGAACCAATGATTTATGATTAGTATTGGAATTATTGCCAATAAACTTAAGAACCCAATAAACCGGTCATAAAGAAATAACATGATAATAGCGCCCAAAAATCGAATAACCGTTGTTACAACTGCCGGCAGCTCCATCTGAAAGAAATCTACTACCTCTCGAGACAATGAGACACGTCCTACAATTCGAGTTCCTTTTACTCCATCAGCACGCTGGCGCTCCACCATTTCTGCAGCAACATTAGAATAAATTCCAACGAATACTTTGGTATCGTAAACGTGCCTGAACAAGCCAACCCCTAGGTGAAGGATCCATAGTAGAGCAAGTGGTATAAGGCTAGCCGGATTCCCTTTAAGCAACCCATCGATTGCAAAACCAATTGTTGCAGCGTAAAGAAGATCGCAAACATTTTCAACAAGAGTGAGCATATAGGTAAGGCTAATTCCTTTACGATTTTTTGACCATATACCTTGAAGGAGTTGACCTACGGAGGATTTTTTCTTTTTTATCATTTGCATCTTATCTACTCTTTCTTTTCTCTAATTAAACAAACTTTAATTCTATTCATTGCTTTATCTTCAAATTCATCATCAATTTGCCTTTTCACTTACTTTAATGAAATAAAGGACTCGTCATTGCTGTTTATATCCCCTTTCCAGTACAATGAACATCATAAAGTATATGGTTACCGTATAGTCAAGGAGGATTTTATGAGTGAAGAGTTGGAAAAGTACTTTAGTACTGGTGAATTCGCGAATCTCTGTCGTGTAAAAAAGCAAACTCTATTTCATTATGAAGAGATAGGGTTACTTTCACCTCAAATAAAAAGAGAGAATGGATATAGGTACTATTCGTATGAACAATTTGAAGTCTTTCAAGTGATTGCCTTATTTAAAGAATTCGGTGTTCCATTAAAAGAGATAAAAGTTCTTTTAAAAGATAAAAAACCAATAAATATGATTACTCTTTTAAAGGAAAAATCTCTTGAAATTGAAGAAAAAATTAAGAGCCTTAATCATTTACAAGCAATTATTCAAACGCGTTTACAGTTAGCAGAACATGCTTTAAAAACTGATTTTTCTTCTATTTCATTGCAATATTTAGATGAAGAAACCTTTATGATTAGTGAAAATATTTTAGAAGAAGCCGAACAAAAATATACTACAGTTATTCCGGAGCTCATTCATTATACTCAACTTCATAAATTAGACCGAGGATATCCAATTGGAGCAATGCTTGCGAGAGACCAAATCCAAAAAAAAGAGTTTTACAATTACGAACATTTGTATATCAAAATCCCAGAAGAGATAGAAAAAATTCATTGTCATACACGTCCCCAGGGACTATATGTTGTTGGGTATCAAAAAGGTGCCGAAACCGAACATGCTTACGATCGAATTATTCAATTCGTTAGAGAAAAAGGGTTAAAAATAGCGGAGTATGCATATGAGGAATACGTGATTGATGAGGTAATGGCGGATGGAATAGAGAATTCAATTACAAGAATTCAACTTCAAATTCAAAGCCAATAACGTTTTTTAGTTTGTATTGCAAAGAGGTACTATATTTACTAAACATATGTGGCGTATACAGGCTAAAAATAGAAAAACCAACCTATGAGCTCTAAAGGTTGGGTTTTCTGTTTTTGTAAACGGAGTATAGGAGAATTGCTTATTGCTTTTTTCTAAATGGAAATAATGAGGAAACTTGACTCTTCATTACGACGAATTGCTTCTTTTAGCGCAATCACGTCTTTCTCATTAATCCTCAACCTCAATTCCAGCTTCCTTGAATGGTTCTAATACTTCTAGATCGCACATGGAAATATAGTCCACTGCTTTTAGATTCTTTAAGTTCTGAAACCCTTCAACAGATAGTACGTCAAATAAACTGTCTTCACCGTCCCAATCTGGCTTTAGAATATGATAAATTTCATTACCTCCATCAAAGCAAAGGGATTCAACCTTTTCCAAATCACTCTTTTCCAGAGTTAACTCTTCTAAATAATCTTTGATTTCAACAATGGGTCCAGCTCCAAAATACCATTCGAAATTATTCGTATACTTATCTTTTAAATCGGTTAATTCTTTTAGAAATAATGGCTCTTGATCTAATAAAGCTTCAATAACCACTAATTTAAAATTAAAATCTTTAAACATTCCACTTTTCCCCATTTTGCTACCTCCGATTTTATCTCTGTATTAGGCTTGTAATCGCCCCTGCACTATTCGTATTATAACAATCATCTATAAATAAAACCTACTTATATTGTTGACTTTGACAGCCCCAAAAATAAGAGCCCCTGTAAATGAAGGTCCGCTCTTATTTACTTAGTTTAATTACTACTGCAAGCTGCTAATGCTAGCAATAATACAGCAGAAGTTGCTAAAACCTTTTTCATACATGCACCTTCAACTCTCTAATAACCATTCTCCACCTATTATTTATTGTTAATAAAAGGTAGAAACTTTGTATATTTTATCATGTTTTTTGTATTCATGAACATCACTACTACCTAACCTAATAATCTTATTTTTGTACGGACTGAAGTTCTTCTTTATAGGTAACAAAAAAGCATAAACCCGTTGGTCTCCAACAAAATTTATGCTTCTTCTTTAATAAATCTTTTACGAATTCTCTTTTAATCCCGCCACAAATAATTCCAGATGTATGATTCCTAAAAAACTATAAGATTATAAACAGCCTTACACAATATCTCGATTCAATTTTTCATCTTTAACCACTTTAATTCTTTCCACTTTTCCTACAAGGAAGATATACGAAAGTGCTCCTAAAAGGGCCAATGCCGCTATGAATACTAGCGCTGGAGCAAAGTTGCCTCCTTTAGCTAAGAAACCAATAACAATTGGAACGATGATAGAAGCTAAACCTCCGATAAAGTTAAAAACTCCCCCTGTCAAACCCACTAAATGTTTAGGTGCTAGCGTCGAGACAAACACCCACGTAATAGAAGCCAGACCATTTCCAAAAAACGCAATAGCCATAAACATGATAATGAGAGATGTGCTATTTACATAATTGGCTCCGATAATTGAAGTTGATAAAAGCAGACCTACGATAATTGGTGTTTTTCTTGCAATACCTAGTGATACTCCTTTTTTCACTAAGGCGTCCGATACAAAACCAGATAGTAATACTCCTACAAACGCTGCTAAAAACGGAGCTGATGCTAAGAATCCTGATTTTAAGAAATCTAACCCTCTGTATTCCACAAGGTACGTTGGAAACCAGGTAAGGAAGAACCATAAAGTAGAGTTGACGGCAAACTGTCCTAAGTAGATGCCCCATAGCTTTCTGTGAGAAAAGGCTTCTTTAAGATTTCCCCATTCGAACTTTGCTCTTTCTCCTTTCGTATCAGCAGCTTTAACTAAGCCTCCACCTTCTTCGATATGCTGTAATTCTGCTTTATTTACTTTACTATGCTGAGAAGGATCACGATAAAAGATATACCATATAATGCCCCACGCTATACCAATAACCCCTGTAGTAATAAACAGACCTCTCCACCCTAAAAAGTGCTGAATGGTAACTAGTGTAGGTGTTAAAAATGCTAGCCCTGCAAACTGTCCTGAAGTATAAAAAGCAATTGCTGATGCTCTTTCCTGATTTGGAAACCAGCTGGTAACTACTTTATTATTGGTCGGAAAAGCCGGTGCTTCGAACGCTCCTGTCGCTAGACGCAGACCAAAAAGACTCACAAATCCCTTGGTAAATCCTTGTAATAATGTAACAATAGACCAGGTGATTAAGCTAACGGCATACGTAACACGAGCACCAAAACGGTCAGCAATTACCCCTCCTGGTATTTGTAAAGCGGCATAAGCCCATCCAAAGGCTGAAAATATAAGGCCCAGTTCTACTGATGATAGCTTTAAATCCTTGGACATGACCGTGGCGGCTACAGAAATATTACTTCGATCCATATAGTTGATGACAACGCTTACGAAAATAAATGCTAAAACACGAAATCTAACGCGAGTCGGCTTTTCGCTATACCCCTTCATTCCCTTATCCCCCTGTATATGACTAGTTTAAAAAGAAGATCTGACTGATGGTCATTTATCAATCAGATCTCCCGTACTAAAATGATTTCCCCTTTACCATTCCGCTACAGAACCATCTTTATGACGCCATACTGGATTACGCCAGTTATGACCGATATCAGCCATTTTTCTAACATGGTCTTCATTAATTTCAATACCTAAGCCAGGTCCATCAGGAATTTTCACGAATCCTTCTTCATATTTAAATACGTGGTTATCAACAATATAATCTAGTAAATCACTGCCTTGGTTATAGTGAATGCCTAAGCTTTGTTCTTGAATAAATGCGTTGTGGCACGTTGCATCTACTTGAAGACAAGCGGCTAATGCAATAGGTCCTAACGGGCAATGAGGCGCAGCTGCTACATCAAAGGCTTCAGCCATTGAAATAATTTTCTTACATTCTGTAATTCCCCCTGCATGTGATAAATCCGGCTGAATGATATCCACGTATCCGTCCGTTAAGAGCTTTTTAAACTCCCATTTTGAAAACATTCTTTCCCCTGTCGCAATAGGAATGGATACGTGATTGGCGATTTCTCTTAATGCCTCATTGTTTTCCGGCAAAACCGGCTCCTCGATAAACATTGGACGATAGACCTCTAATTCTTTAGCTAAAATTTTTGCCATTGGCTTATGTACTCGTCCGTGAAAATCAATACCTATTCCTACATAAGGCCCCACTGCTTCTCTGACAGCAGCGATACGTTCCACTACTTGATCAATTTTTTCATATGAATCTACGTATTGAAGCTCTTCTGTCCCATTCATTTTTACTGCTGTAAACCCTTTTGAAACAACTTCTCTTGCTGCTTCGCCTACATCTGAAGGGCGGTCTCCTCCAATCCACGAATATACTTTAATAGATTCTCTTGCTTTTCCGCCTAACAGTTGATGTACAGGAGCATCGTAATATTTTCCTTTTATGTCCCACAATGCTTGATCAATTCCTGATATCGCGCTCATTAAAATAGGTCCGCCTCGATAGAAGCCGCCTCGGTACATAACGTTCCAATGATCTTCAATATTTAGTGGATCTTTGCCAATAAGATACTCCATCAGCTCATCTACTGCAGCTTTAACGGTAGAGGCTCTTCCTTCGATAACAGGTTCTCCCCACCCAACAATTCCTTCGTCTGTTTCTATTTTTAAAAATAACCAGCGTGGCGGCACTTGAAACAATTCATAATTAGTAATTTTCATGTACTTTTTCCCCTTTCGTTATACCATTCACTGCGGCTACGTATGCTTTAGCCTTTTGTGTTAGCTCCTGCAGGTATGCATGAGTAATTTCACGATTTGTATCTACTAAAGAACTTCCAATCCCAAACCCTACAGCACCTGCTTCTTCAAATTCTTGAATATTATCTAAGCTCACTCCTCCTGTTGGAAGAAGTGGAATATGAGGAAGCGGCCCTCGAATATCTTTAATATAGCTAGCCCCCAGCCTAGCAGGAAAGACTTTGATAATATCTCCGCCATTTTCATATGCCGTTAGAATTTCAGTAGGTGAAAAAGCCCCTGGAATACTCACCGCACCGTATCTTTTTGTTAGTTTAATCGTTTCAATATTAACCGTTGGAGAAAGGATAAACTTTGCACCTGCTAAAATAGCTGAACGTGCTGTTTCAGGGTCAAGCACTGTACCTGCTCCTACTAGCACTTGATCACCCAGCTCTGTAGAAACCTCTTTAATGGCTGAAAGTGCGTCCGGAGAATTTAGAGTAATTTCTATATTTTTTACACCGCCGTCATTAAGCGCAGAGGCAATCTTCACTACGCCCTGCGGTTTGGCTCCTCTAATAATCGCAACGATTTTATGCTCTAATAAATGTGATAAACTATCCGTCATGGGTAAGCCCCTTTCTTTTATCGTATAACGTCTTCTTTTGTAATCGCATTCATAAATTCGTAAAGCTCTTTCTTATCAGGCAAGCCTTCAATATCACCCTCTACGGTTACAACCATAGCTCCTATAGCACACCCTCTTCTAACCGTTTCTTTTAAAGAAGATTTATCTATTAATCCCGATAGTATCCCAGCGGCAAAACCGTCACCAGCTCCTACTGGATCTATCACTCTAGCAACTTTAAAACCTCCCACGTAAGCGGATTCATTTTCAGTCGAATAATAAGCTCCTTCCTCACCTAGCTTAATAACAACTAGTTCTGCACCTAATTGATGAAACGCTGCTGCAACATCTTCAGGGTTATCCTTCTCAAATAAAAACTGACCTTCGTTCATTCCTGGTAAGATAATATCCGCATATGTAGCCATTTCAATGAGTGTTTGACGCGCAGTTGATTCATCCCAAAGCGTCTTGCGTAAATTTGGATCAAACACTATTTTTACACCATTTTTTTTAGCTGCTTTCATTGCTTGAAAAACAGCTTCATGGCAGGAGTCGCTCAGCGCAGGTGTTATTCCTGTCACGTATAAATATTTGGCAGAAGAGATATACTCTTCATTCATATCATGCGGATTCATAAAGCTTGCTGCTGACCCTTGTCTGTAATAAAACACTTTACTGTTCATTTCATTTGTCTTTTGCTTTAAAAAAAGACCTGTAGGAGCATGATCATCAAATATTACATGTCTTACATCTATTCCTTCTCCTTTAATACTTGAAAGAACCCGCTCTCCTAGCTCGTCTTTTCCTAATCGGCTAACCCATCCCGTTTGATAACCTAGTTTTGACAGGGCGATTAACGTGTTGCTTTCTGCCCCAGCAATTTTCGAAGAAAAATCTTTAGCATATCGCATCTTTCCATTCGAGTGTGGGGTAAACAGAATCATTGTTTCCCCCATGCTTATCACATCCATTTTACCCCTCTTTTCATTTATCTCTTCGCCTCTTCATATCCAGCAATAAAAGATATATTAGTCGCTGTTTGAAGCAGCCTTTCTACAATAAAGTCTTTATGCTTCAGCATTCTTTCCTTAGGACCAGCTACACTAATAGCAGCTTGAATGCTTCCCTTTGCTCCAAATACAGGTGCAGCAAGGCAAAATAACCCTTCTTCATTTTCTTCATCATCAATTGCATAGCCCATTTGAACAAAAGAATCTAGATTGTCATTAAGAACTTTTTTATCTGTAATTGTATAGTCCGTAATAGGCAGCAGCTCCGTATGTTCAAGCAGCTGCTCTCGCTGATCTTTAGGAAGAAAAGCTAAAAAAATTTTTCCTAATCCGGTACAATAAAGCGGCTTTCGGTTACCAGGCTGAGCGGTTGTTCTAATAGAGCGATTATTATCAATCTTAACAACATAGACCAATTCTCCATCTGACAGCAAGGCCATAAACACAGTTTCTTGAACATCCTCCATCAGCTTCTTTAAATACGGTTTTCCCTCTGAAGAAATATCCAATGATTCCATAGCCGCTGTTCCAATTTGAATTAGCTTTGGCCCTAGCTTGTACTTCTTTAATGAGTCCTGATTCAAATACCCTTCATTATGAAGTGTTCCCACAAGATTAAACGTACTGCTTTGCGGAAACGAAAGTAAATCGCTAACTTCTTTTACTGTTAACCCCTCGGGATGTTGAGCAATCAATTCAAATACCCTTAATACACGTTCTGCTGATTTTACTGACATGAATAAACCCTCTCTAAATCACATATGTGATTTTAAATTTTATATATGATTTACTGATTTAAATATTATCATAGACAGATCATTAATTCAAAATATTTTTACAAATAAAACAAAAATACTTATGACAGAAACTGAAAAATGATTAATAAATACCAATATAAAAAAGCTTCTATGATGAAATCATAGAAACTAGAAAAAATTGTAATGGAAGTTAGTTATGAAAAATAGAGATTTTTTATTATCGATTTTTTTTAATGTATTTTTAGCTTATCTATGGGTCTTTCTCCTTTATTTAATTTTTGATTTTGTTCAGTTAGCTGTATAAACGATAAACTCAAAAGGTGAACAAGCCCTTGAGTACCAAGGGTTTGTTTTTTGCATGAGTTCCGGAAAGAGGCATTACGACAACTAGAAGTAATCCCTGTTTTATGCTATCAATACTTTACATTAAAATTCCGATGATTCCATATACGTTTGGTAGCTTGCTCAGTTTATAAAATTCACCCTAATTTGCGTTTGAATTCTTTACTAGCGAACAAGTAAGCGATGACCATGATACCTAGGCACCAGGCAAGGGCACTCCAGATATCGTTGCCAACAGATCCTTCATACAAGAGTGCACGAATCGTATTCACGATTGAAGTCACGGGCTGGTTCTCGGCGAATGCCCGAACAGCTTTAGGCATCGTTTCAGTGGGAACAAAGGCGGAACTAATAAAAGGTAGGAAAATCAGTGGGTACGAGTAGCCTGTGGCTCCTTCCATAGATTTCGCTGTCAGTCCTGGAATAATGGCCAACCATGTCAGGGCTAGCGTAAACAGCCCGAGTATCCCGGCTACCGCGAACCAATCTAGGATATCAGCGCTGGAACGGAAACCCATCAAGAGCGCGACGAAGATAACTATCACGATAGTAAGGGCATTGGAAACAAAAGATGTCAACACGTGAGCCCATAATACCGAAGAACGTTTAATGGGCATGGTGATGAAACGGGCCATCAGTCCACTTTTTACATCATTAAATAGCCGAACGGAAGTGTAAGCGACGCCGGATGCGATAGCCATCAGCAGGATTCCCGGTAATAGATAATTGACGTAATTGGCTGTTCCTGTATTTATAGCGCCACCAAATACGTAGACAAACAGTAGCATCATCATAATTGGCGTAATCGCCACCGTAATAATCGTATCCGGGCTGCGCATAATCGTGCGCATCAAACGTCCTAGTAATACAACTGTATTGTTTTTCATTTACATTTCCTCCTTTTTGCCGATGATTGCGAGGAAGATTTCCTCTAATGTTGGCTGTTTCTCAATGTATTCCACTTTTGCTGGGGGGAACATCTCTTTAAGTTCGGTAAGGGTACCGGTTTTGATGATTTTTCCGCCATGTAGGATGGCTATACGATCTGCCAGTTGTTCAGCTTCTTCCAGATACTGAGTCGTGAGCAAGATGGTCGTACCACCGCCAGCAAGCTCTTTGATAGTGTTCCAGACTTCAATCCGGGCTTCCGGATCAAGTCCGGTCGTCGGTTCGTCGAGAAAAATAACAGCTGGCGCCCCAATCAGACTCATAGCTATATCAAGTCGGCGCTTCATTCCACCGGAATATTGATCCGCCCGGCGATTGGCTGCATCGGTCAAGCTGAATCTTGCAAGGAGATTGTCAGCTACTTCATTAGGATTAAATACCCCTCGCAATTTGGCGATCATTATCAGGTTTTCCTTCCCAGTAAGCATGCCGTCTAACGCTGCGAACTGCCCCGTTAGGCTGATGTTTTGGCGGACGTCAGCCGGTTGACGTTGGACGTCAAATCCGCAAATACTTACTTCGCCGCTATCAGCCTTCATCAGTGTTGAAAGAATGTTAACTGTCGTCGTCTTCCCTGCTCCATTTGAGCCCAGCAGTGCAAAAATTTCACCGCGCTGCACCTCAACATTCACCCCTTTTAAAACTTCTTTGTCTTTAAAGGACTTTTTTAATTCTTTTACAAAAATCGCTGTATTTCTCATACGTTTTTCCTCCTTTTAAAAAGCTCCACAAGCTTGCTTGCTAGAACTGTCATGATGTAACTAAACTGAGCGTCTCGTAGAGCTAGGTTTTTGATACCTTACTATTCAGTCTGACTGATATTCTGTATCACTTAGTACTTAGTTTAAAAAATGACTGAATAGCAAAAGCAACTAGCTATTCAGTCGATGTTATTGATTAAATTTATTTTTTCCTAATCGTTCCTTAATACTCTGGTTCAAATCTTCACGATACTTAACCATATAAGTTTTAGCATTTGCCACTAATTCGTCAGCAAAGGAAGCCACATCGTCTCCAGTAATTTCGAGCACCTGTCTACCTTCTGCAGCACCTGCTTCGAATAAATCAATTAATTCATACTGCATGTGTAGCATATCCATTCCGTTGCCCGATGAGAAATTCCACATGTAGTTTTGAATTTTTTTAAATACAAACTGATAGTCCTCTGGCAAGGCTTCAACCCGTGCCATCATCATTTTATACTCTTTTTTATCACCAATCATTTTTTTGAATATTTCCAACATGTCATTTTTCCTCCTTTTTATAAAGCTTCATAAGATGCTTTAAAACTATCCGACGGTCTATCCTATGAAGCTAGTTTGACTTCAAGACGTTGATTTTTGATGATACAAAATCCCACCTTTTCCAAAACAACTCAAGCTCCTTGTAGCCCGCCTCATTAAGCGAATAAAATTTGCGGGGTGGGCCCATATCTGATGGTTTTTTTTCTATATTCACAAGTTTTTTCTTTTCTAATCGTACGAGAATAGTGTAGACCGTTCCTTCCACGACCTCGATAAATCCAAGCTCGTTCAGACGGCGTGTAATCTCATAGCCATAGGTTTCATGGCGGCTGATAATTTCTAACACACAGCCTTCCAGCGAACCCTTCAGCATTTCAGTTAAATTTTCGATCTTCAGAACCTCCTCTATATTGTCTGACTTATATTCTGTATTACTTAGTACCAAGCCAATTTTTACTTAATAACTTTTAAAATTAAGCTATTAAGTAATACTTAGTATATGTAGATTGTAATACTTAGTACCGGGCATTTCAACTATTTTTTAAAATATTTTCAAATGTAGATATATTCAGGGATAATACTAAGAACCAAAAAAACTTATTAAAAGAATCCATAAGTTCTTTTAATAAGTTTTTTCCGTTACAGATACCGTTACAGATACCTTTACAGTTTTTCCGTATAACCTCTTAAATTTCGAATTAAAAAAGAGATCCCCGTCAGTAAACAATTAAGAAACAAATATTTAGTCAGATAGTGTTGAAAACTGTATGTGAAGTAGAAGTATAAGAAGAACACAAAACTAAAATAGAAAATAAACTTTAAATATCTTTTTAAAACTGCGTTATGAGGAGAATTCACGTTGACTACTCCTTTTAAAGTCATATAATAAAATTATTTTTTTAACCTATATTGAACCATTTTTCTGTGTTATTTTACAAAACAATTAGAAAAATGATAGGCAATGTAGCAAGGCTTAGAGAGGTACTAATTAACGTTGCGCTTGATACAAACTCCGGCTCTGTATTAAATTGCAGCGCATACATAGTTGTATTAGCAGCTGTGGGCATAGCAGCCATAATAATCATAATTTGTTTAACCATCTCATCCACAGGTAGCAGAAGAGTTAGTATATAAGCGATAAATGGTGAGATTACAAGCTTGATAGCTAATGACCATGAAACTTTGGCTTTGGCTAAATTTCTAATTGATATTTTAGCAAGCTGCATGCCAAGTACGATCATGATGGTAGGAATAGCTGCACCCGCTACTAAATCAACCGCTTCTTTTACAGAGTTGCTTAATGGAATATGAAGAAACTGAAATATAGCTCCTAAAAGTCCCCCATACACAATTGGTATCCGTCTAACTGAGTCAATGGCTGATTTTATACCATTTCCCTGTGGACTTCCTTTAGCTGCATAGTAAACTCCAACTGTACACATGACCAATTGCTGTATGACCATTAAAATAATGGCAGAGTCTAAGCCTGTCACGCCAAAAAGTAATAAAACAACGGGTGTACCGTAGTTTCCATTATTCATAAATGAAGACGCTAATATCATTCCACAGGTTTCTGAAGTAGAATATCGCTGAAAATAAGCAATAATATAGACGACAGCAATTAATGCAAAGCAAAGTGCAAATGTGTATAACGTAAGATATAAGTAATCAATCGTAAATTTGGTTGTGTAAAATGTTTTGAACACTAGAACTGGAGACATCAAATAAAGTGCCATTGTTGAAATCGTTTTGGTATCAAATCCTATTTTCTTTTGTCCAATAAATCCAAGTGCAAAAATCCCGAAAATAGGAAGAAGGATTGTTAGGAACTCCATGTTTGTTCACCTTCGTCATTTTTTCTTTGTTATTTTCCAAATGAAAGACCTAGAAAATTAAGAATCTAGGTCTTTCATTTAAACTAATACATTATAAATTTAGAACAATGATACGTTCTTCCGTCATTTCTTCAATTGCATATTTTGGACCTTCTTTTCCGTTACCGCTCTTTTTCACACCGCCATACGGCATATGATCGACACGATACGCTGAAGCATCATTTACAATTAATCCGCCTACTTCGATTTCACGAGCTGCCTTCATAGCAAACTGTAAGTCGTTCGTAAAAAGGCCTGCCTGTAACCCATAGTCAGAATCATTTACTTTTGAAATCACTTCATCAATCTCATCATATTGAGCAATAGCTACTACTGGCCCGAATACTTCTTGACGACAAACTTTCATCTCATCATTTACATTAGTCAAAATTGTAGGAAGATAAAAAGCACCGTCACGCTTTCCTCCAAGTTCAATTTTTGCCCCTTCTTCCACCGCTTCTTTTACCCATTCTTCCACTCTCTCTGCTTCTTTAAGACGAATCATAGGTCCAATATCGGTTTGCTCATCCATTGGATTACCGACTACTAACTTTTCTGTTTTTTCTTTTAGCTTATTAACAAAAGCAGTATAAATATTCGTATGAACATAAATTCGTTGAACGGAAATGCAAACTTGTCCTGCGTTATTAAAGCTTTTTTGAGAAATTAAAGATGCAGCTTTTTCTAAATCAGCGTCTTTATGTACGACAGTAGCCGAATTATTTCCTAGTTCAAGTGAAACTTTACGTAAACCTGCCTTAGATCGGATAAGTTCTCCTACTCTTGGGCTTCCTGTGAACGTAAACATATTAACATCTTGGTTTTCTAATAACCATTCACCAATTGCTGCCCCATCTCCAGTCAATACTTGAAGGCGCCCTTTTGGCAGCCCTGCTTCTTCCATTAACTCAGCTAGCTTGAGCGCACAAATTGGAGTGACTTCAGCAGGCTTTAATACTACACTGTTCCCAGCTGCGATTGCCGGTCCAAGTTTATGACAAACTAGATTGATAGGTACATTAAACGGTGTGATAGCTGCAACAACTCCAACCGGGACTTTTACTGTAAAAGCCATACGATTCTCCGAGCCTTGAGCCGATTCAACAGGCACACCTTCTCCATGAATACGTTTTGCCTCTTCCGCTGAAATTTGTAAAGTTGTAGCTGCGCGCTCAACTTCTCCGCGAGATTCACGAATAGACTTTCCAACTTCAGTAGCCAAAATTTCAGCAAATTCTTCTTGACGGCTTAGTAATAGCTCAGCTGCCTTCATTAATACCTCGTAGCGTTCGTACGGTGAAAAAGTGTTTTTTAACGCCTCTTTCGCGCTGGCCACAGCTTTATTTACATCATCTTTTGTAGCTACTGAGATTTCAGCTGCAGGCTGCTGCGTATATTTATTTAAGACTTCCATTTTTTCTGCTGTTGTTTCCCATTCCCCATTTACATATAAACCATATTGTTTGACTTGAGTTAAACTTGTCATTATCTCCACATCCCCAATTGTATTAGCGTTTTATCTTGTAAGCTCAATATTGTAATGATATTTATCACTACGATATTTTGTTACCGTAAATTCGAGTGGCTTATCATCAAAACCGTAACTTACTCGTGTCATTTCAAGTAAAGCTTCTCCGCCTCGTATGCCTAACAGATCGGCTTCATAAATCGTTGCATTAATCGCAGATATCTTCTCTTTAGCTCGTTTCAAGAAGATTTCATTATCTTCTAGTACTTCATAAAATTTTGCACGGTTTAAATCTTGTTCAACTAGTATTTTCCCAATATGCGTAGGCCAGCAAGAACGTTCAATGGCAATAGGCACTTCATCAGCAAAACGAATTCGTTCAATAACTAAAACTTCTTCTCCAGCGTCCAATTCCAGCATGGAAGTTTCATGATATAAATCTTTTTTAAAATCAGTACGAATGAGTTTTGAATTTGGTGTTAATCCTTTTTCTGCTACTTCTTCTGCTAGTCCTTTAAGCTTGCCTAAGCTGCCGCCGATAAGAGGCTGAGGTTTTACAATTGTTCCTCTGCCTTGTTTTTTTTCCAGCAGCCCGTCCTGTACTAACATAGAAATAGCTTGTCTTAAGGTAGTACGGCTTACATCAAACTCTTGCATTAATTCCTGTTCTGTTGGAATTAACGTATTGGGCTTCCAAGTTTTCTCTTGTATACGTTTAATTAAGACATCTTTTACTTGAAGATAAAGCGCGATATTTTTATTAGAACCTATTGTATCCTTCATGTTCTCAAACTCCTTTTAAGTTAGCGTTTGGTATTATTATATAGTATTGGCTAACTTTTACTGTAGCAGAGAAGTACGATTTTCTTAGATATAGACCTTTGTTTCTAGATTAAGCATGCGCCCTAGTTCAATTAGATGTTCTGTCACATCACCATACACTAGTGCAAAGTGAGGCTCATATCCCGCATGCATAAGTTCATAAAGTGTGTCTGATGCATTTGTCGCCAGTTCCACTTCTACAGATGTACCTGTAAAAGGCTGCTCTACATCTAAGGCATCTCCTTTCATCACTAGAAGGCGATACCCATCAGGCGTATGACTTACCCTGAAGATCGTTACTTCTCCTGCTTTTAATCCAAAATCCATCGCAAAACCAATTTTTCTGTTAGGATGAACCCCTGCTGTTGCTCCAGTAGAAGGATTCGCGAGCGAATATGCTCCTGCACCGCAATGCCAAAAAACAACTGAGTTTTTTTCTTCGTCTATGTGAACTAAATCTCCCAGGTAAGGCGCATTTCCACCTGCTAACTCACGCAGGATAAACATGGAGATTGATCCGTGAATATCTGACTCACAGGATGTCACCATTCCGTCTTCCGTAAACTGAGATAGAGTTGAGCACGGAGCAGCTCCTAAATCATTAAAGAAATCGGGCCAACATCGCATAGCTAGTGCATCTAGCTCTTCACGTTGAATGTGCTTTTTAATATATGTGGAAAATTGAGCAAATTTAGCAACGGTTTCATCGTTTCGATTCAGACCAATCACCTGCTTTTCTGCCCGCTCAACTTCACCTATCCATTCGTGTTCTGGAAGCTTTACGCACTCTTTAAACGCTTCTTGTAAATCCATCTTATGAAGCGTTACGCCAAGTGCGCTTTTTAATTCTTCTTCGTTGGCTTGTGAAAAGAAGAATCCCGGCGGATAATCTCCCACTACCCCAATTTTTAATTCATTTAATGCTTTTAACACGCGCATAACGTTAATTTGTCTTAATAGACGATCCTGCAAGGCTTTCTCATCTGGATTTCCAAATACAAACGCAAACGGATGCTGATGATTACGCAGTACATTACTGGTGCTATTTCCGCCTGTTAACGAGTTTAAACGTAAACGTCCCCCTACACTTGGCTCACGTACGGACCAAACAATTACAGGCTGTTTAAAATACTCCAATATCTTAACCATAAATTCACCGTCGGCAAACGTAACGCTTTGATATAGAACGGTATCAATCTTATCCCCTTTAATTGAATCAAGAAATCCCTGTAATTCTTCAACTGAAGTTATAATTTGCTCCGGCGCGATAAGAGTACTGCAGTTGCCGTTCAGCCACTCCATACTTTTTTGACGATACATTTCAGCCGCTTCAATATCAAATGTTTTTCTACCTATAGGCACATATAAAACTGTTGTATTTTGCATATAGAGTTCCCCTTGTCGTAAAACTATTTGTTATAACCATTTTAAAATACATAATTACCTTTATCAACACTATTTTCCGTTTGACTACATTTCTTATATAAATAGCTCTTAAATTAGATGTGAAGTAGTTTAGAAAACAACTCACTCCATATAGATTTTTTACGGTAAAATACAGGTGGATAACCTAATGGCGCTTGAACAGTAACCGATCCTCCTGTGTGCTCTTCACCGCTCCATACATGGACCCACTGATCTTCTGGTAAATATACTTCCCACTCTGTTTGGTTTTCTTGATGAACCGGCGCAACAAGTACATCTTCACCAAATAAGTATTGATATTGAATATCATATGTTTTTTCATCTTCTTCATAGTGCATAAACAAAGGTCGCTGAACAGGAATTCCACGTCGCGCATTTTCTTCTACAAGTGATCTAATATAAGGTGCCATCGTTACATAAACATTAGACATTCTTGCTAAATGCTCTAGTGTTTCCTCATCACCGTCAAACTGAAAACAATCATCAGGACGGTTTCCTTCGTGTGTTCTCATCATAGGCGTGAAGGCTCCCATTTCTGCCCATCTCATCAGCAGCTCTTTTGAACGTTTATTACCATGTAGACTTGTGTACCCGCCAATATCGCTATGGTGTAAGCCACAGCCACTCATTCCTGATGATAAAGCTGCAGGAATAACGGAAGCTAAACCATCATCCAGCGACCAATCTACGCTTTGATCTCCGCCCCAAAGAAGCGTACAGTATTTTTGTATGCCCGTATATCCGGCGCGCATAAAGTATACAATCTCACCAAGTTTTCCTGCTTCTGATACCGCTTCATAGTTCGTTTTTGCCCACATTGTCGGCCAAGCATTATGCATAATCTTAGCGTCGACTCCATTTTTGAGCACAACATCCGTTGGTAAGTATTCGCCAAAGTCGGCCATCCATCCGTCTAATCCAAAATCAATCATGTTCTCTTTAATAACTTGTTTATACCATTGGGTAGCCTCTTCGTTGGTAAAATCCACAACTCCGCAATAAAATTCACCGAAATCCACTAAATACGTATTTCCTTCCGTATTTAATGCTAAGTATCCTTTATCTTCAGCTTCCTTATATAAATCACCTTCAATGGCTACATATGGATTAATGTAACCTAGAAAACGAATATCATTTTCTTTCCACTCTGCAATTTTTTTATCTAACTCCGGGTATTCACTCTCGTTCCATTTCCAATTCCACATTAAACGTTTGCCGAAAGAAGTAATACGTTTGCCCTGCCAATCTTGGCACCATACTCCAGATACCTTCATACCTTTCGCTAAAACTTTTTCTAATTTTTGTTCAACAACATCTGTACCGCCTTGAATACCTAAAACCACGCCGTTATATACCCAGTCTGGTAGCTCGGGCTGTCTTCCGAATAAACCCGTAATTTTTTCAACTAATTCAAGGTACGTATCCGCCGTTTCAAACAGCATATATTCAGGTACTTCCCAAACCTGCAGTTCATGGAACGTCTCATTACGAAAATCAAAGTCCGCGTATGCCGTTGTTTCTACGTGACAATAGTACTTTTTACTAGATACATATGTAGGCTGAGGAAAGTTGGTATTATAGTAATCTCCTCCAGCTCTATCAACTACATCAGCTTGCCATGTTACATATGTCTGTTTGTTTCTTCCTACGCCCGGCTCAGATGTCCATAAAGGAAAGTTTTTTCCTCTCATATTAAAATGAGAAAGTTGTTCTCCGCATCCATAGACTTTTTCCTGTTCATCTGCAGCTACTCGTAGCCAAAAGCGATTAATGTTCGCATCGTGTTTTTGGTATTCTACTTTTAAGCGGTTCTCTTCTTCCTTAACTATAAGAGACAGCATAGTATCTCCATTTTTATAGTTGGAGAAATCTATTTTATATGCCCCTTTTACTTCTTCAACAGTTGCGTAGCGAAGAGCTGTACGTTCAGTCACATAATCTTTAATATCAAAGTTCCCTCTATACATTTCAATCGTTTCTTCTCCATAACCAACAAACAGCATTGGCTTTTGTATTGTATGCTGAAGCAGAACTACACCGTTAAGAGCAACTTCAAATCCATCTTGTAAGATCTCCACATTTACCCCTTTAGTTACGTTTAAGGTACCTGACATTTTTATCTCTCCCATCAATTAATAGAGCTTAGTCTTTTGTCTAACATTCATGCGCTCTATTGATAAACTTTAATATTTTCTCCTTTTATACCGGGATGTGCGCCTTTATTAATTAATTGCGCTCTTTCAGGATGAGCAATTAACCATTTATTTTTCATAAACAATAACTCATCTTCTTTTGTTCTTTTTTGAATATTAGTTGATAACGGATCATTTGTTCCTTTAGGTAAAATGACGACTGTTTTAAACCCTTCGTTATTGACCTTACAAGGAGCAAAATGTAATGTCGTACCATACAATTCAACTGCTGTTCCTTCAGGTACAAAGAAAGCGATTACATCACTTGAATTAAAAAAGTTATTTTCAACTCCCTGTACCTTACCTAATAAAAGAACCATATCCGTTATAGCGATGTTAATTTCACTGCTTTTATGATACTCAAGACCATTCAAAATTGAATTAGGACCATTACAATATCCAATTTGAATAGGCATCTCACCATAAAAAGCTTCTTGAAGCTGATCTTTAATAATGGTATTTTCCATCTCCGTGACGGATGCTACGTATACATTCTGATCTTGAGGAATAGTTAAACTATCCATATATGTTTCTAGTTCACTGAAATCGTATTCATTAATTATCTTTCCATAAGGCTTAAATTTGCTGTCCTCTATATGATAAAAAGGTACATGTTTATTTAAGTCTTTCATGTATTGAAAGCTGCTCAACGTTTTCTTCTCTCCTTTTCTATGTAAAAAGCCCCTCCAAGAAGATAATAAGATTCTAAGAGGCGCCTTTTATAAAATACATATGTTTATTTTAAGACAGGAGCTTCTGTGACTGTATTATCCCAAGCGTTGCGAAATTTGTTTAAACCATAGTCTGTGAACGCATGCTGGAAGCTTTCTTTATATACATCAAATCCGCAAGTCACAATATGCGCACCAGCTTTTGCCGCATCTACAATTTGTTTACCATTACGTAAAGCAGCAACAATGATTTCTGTGTTGTAATCGTAGTTTTTATAGATATTCACAATATCCTGAATGTATTGAGTTGTATCGTCCCCGCTATTTTCTTTCCAGCCGACAAATGGAGATACAAATTTAGCTCCAATTCTTGCAGGCTGAAGTGCTTGTGATGGCGAGAAGACAAGAGTGACGTTAGTAGAAATACCTTCTTTTTCAAATTCCTTTGCTGCAATTAAGCCAGGCTCTGTGCATGGAATTTTAATAACAAAGTTTGACGATAATTTAGCAATCTTTGTCCCTTCTTCTACCATATCTCTAGCATTATCTAAATGAGGATTGATTTCCACTGAAATTGGGAAGTTTTCGACTCCTTTAAATTCACTTGCAAATTCATCTAAAACCGTTAAGAATGGTTTACCGCTGTTCATAATGTGGCGAGGGTTTGTTGTAACTCCATCAATTGCCCAGTTTTCATACGCGTAACGAATTTCCTCTAAAATTGCACTATCTAAAAAATACTTCATCTTTATACCTCCAGTTAAGTGACTATTACCCCTAAAAGATAATGACCTTTATATAATTTGTAATAACCTTTGTATTTATAATATGAAAACGCCACCAATATTTCAAGTACTTTTTGCTAGATTATTAAATTAATTTTGTATTTCGTCCATTTTACCTATCATCTTACATTGGTATTCTATTTTTACTTTTAGCAAGATCCGCTACGATTTTATTGTATTTTTCATCTGAAAGTTTATAAAAGAAAAACATGACAATAATCGTTGCAATGGCTAATGCACTTGGATAAATAAACATTAACCCTCTGATTCCCTCCAGTACATTTGCACTTTGCACCGCGTTTGGAACGTAACCCACAACTCCTAACACAACGCCAGGAATAAAGCCTGCAAGCGCTTGAGAAAGTTTACGGAAGAACGTAAAGAAAGAATACACAACACCTTCAGATCGATTTCCAGTCTTCCATTCGCCATACTCTACAGCATCAGAAACTAATGCCCAGTTCAAACTGTTTACAAATGAGCTTCCGAAGAAAGCAAAGCAAGCTAATGTAATAAAAATCACTGCGTTATCTGCAAAAACATAAGCTAAAATGTCTCCTACAGCCCAAATCGCGCACCCTAATATGTACGTAGATTTCTTTCCAATTTTTTTAACCATGAAAGGAACCATTGCTACGCCGATAAATACACAGCCGATACTAAAAAAGCCCATATAAGGAACGATTGCTACATTTTTTAAAACGTACTGACAAAAATAGACTTGTACAGCAAGCTTGACGTTAAAAGCTGAAAAGGTAAACAAATTAACTAAACAAAGAATGAGTAAAGGCGTATTCTTAAAAAGACCTTTATAGCTGTCAGTCAGCTTTACATTTGTGTTTTGGGGTTTTTCATACACATATCTTTCTTTTACATTGGCATAACAATAGACTTGTAATAAAACGCCCAAAAATGCAAAAATAGATACAGCCACTAAATAACCAGTAGATTGATTGTTAAACATTAAGACAATCGGCATAAACCCTACAGTTGTAATAAGAAGGCCTAAATTTGATCCTGCTTGTCTAAATGATGCCATTTCTGCTCGTTCAACGGGATCTTTTGTCATCGCAGGTACCATTGATCCATAAGGAATATTTGAAATGCTATAAATCGTTCCAAATGCCATATACGTTACATATGCCCATATAATCTTTCCGGTTATTGAAAAATCAGGATTAGTAAAGCTGACTATCGTTATCAAAGCAAGCGGTATTGCAGCATAGAGAAAGAATGGTCTAAATTTTCCTTTAGGGCCTATCTTCTTACGGTTATCAATCCAAGTACCTACTGTAATATCAGCGAACGCATCCCATATTTTCGTAATTAAAAATACTAAACCTGCTGTTGCAGAAGGCAAGCCTAACGCATCGGTATAAAACTTCAGCAAATAAATTTGACCCAAGTCTAACATAAAGTTATTTCCTACATCTCCCAATCCATAAGCAACCTTCTCTTTAACTCTTAGTTTCTTAGGCGTATTAATTGAATGTTCTACATTTTGAACCAATGGCTGTTCCATAAGTTCTCCCCCTTTGATTAACACATTTTAAGACTTCACATTAAACATGCATCACACAGAAGATTACAATTTTGATAGACTTCCAAACTTATAACCTCCTCTAAGTTGATACTAAAATCACCTCCCCCTTCATAACATCACAATGTTTAAAAAAAAGTTACTACCTTTTTATTTATAATATGAAAACGCATACAAATTATCAAGTGTTTTTTTTATTTTATTTACAAAAGGCTGAATAATAATAACAATAAATCTATAGATGTCCCTGGAGGAATAAGGATTCTTTTTGGGTTGTGTGTCGGAAAGAATGGTTATGTGCACTAGTTTTATACATGATATAAAGAACTTTCCAAAGAATAATTATGATAAAATGGGGTTAAAAGGAATTTAAAAATTAAAAGAGGTTAAATCAATTTGGGAAGAAATTTTGTTATAACGTTATTCATTTGTGTATTAAGTATTCTACTGAAAATTATAATGCTTGTTCTAAATTTGAATGGCATTTACGTGCAAGGCACCAACTTTTCTGAGGACACTATTGACCTTATTATAAATACCGTAATCCTATTATCCGTTACCAGGATTATTATGTATAAACTAAAAGATAAAACGTTAAAAACCCTTACTGTTATATGTTCGACCTTTCTCATAGTAAGTAATTTTTGTTGGTGGCTGCTTATAGATAGTGATACTGCATACACTACTTTTTATTCCCCTAGCAGGAATGAAGCTTTTGTGGTTAAAGAAACGCGTCATAGTGAGGTCTATCAACTGTGGAAATTTAAATTATTATCAAAAAAACTTGTGGATATTCGTGGTGATGATGGTTACAGAATGTTTTACGAGGATAACTACAAATTAGAATGGATGAATCAGAACCAATTAAAAATCCACTATCTATTTGACCCAATAAGCCCTAATGATTATAAGAATGTAACTGTTACATACAAGGAATATTAAATATCTAGATATACTAACAGCCTTTAGATTTGCCAACCTAAAGGCTGTTTTGATTGTTGAAACAGGTATTACATGAGCCCCAACTTATTTTTTTACTTCGTCCAAAGTAGCTTTAATAATATTAATAATGACCTGAGGTTGATCAACATGAAGAAGGTGCCCTGCGCCCTCCACAACAATATGTTTACTTTTCTTTGACAAACGTGTAAGGTCTCTTTGAAATAGATTCCAAGCTGCAAAAGATTCAGCTGTGTGATAAGACTGTAGGCCAGCGCTCACAATTATAAGGGGGACGTCTCCCAAAGATTGAACTTCACTTATTTGCTCAAAGCTTTTTTCAATATCACCTATAGAACCTTCGACTGAAAACTGGCTAAAATAAATAGACCTCATTTCTTCAGTAAATAATGGTGGCATAATTTTATTTTGGTCTTCATGACAGGAATCTAAAAGGATAATTCCCGCTACTTCTTCAGGGTATTTACTAGCATATAACCTTACATTTGCCCCTCCAATTGAGTGACCTACAAGTACGTATGGTGCTTTAATATTGGCATTTTGTAAAAGAATATGTAAATTTTCAACGGACTGCCTACTGTCTTTTGCTCTAGCATCTTGTTCACTTTCTCCCAGGCCTGATCTGTTGTAGATAAAAAACTGAGCAAATTTTGAAACTTCCTCCTTGATTGGATTCCAGTAATCATAAGTGCATCCATATCCAGATTCGAATATAATTGTTACGTCTTCATGTTGTTTTTCAAAAAACTCGTAAGAAAGTTTAATACCGCCAATATCTTGCATTTTTCCTGCTTTAATTACTTCTTCCATATAAAAACCTCCAGGTATATTCAGGTTTTAATAATCCATTCACTGTATAAATCTTATTGTTTAAAAAAGAGTATTCCTAAAAATATCCTAATAAAAATAAGTTTGATCGATAACACAAAAGAATTAGTCATCATTACAGGAGTTCCTTTCGATAGCAATAGCACTCATGCACTCTATCGTATTCACGAATAATCTTTTCCTTTTCAGGCCCTGTATAATGGGCAAATGCCTGAACTGGCTGTAAATAGTGGACTGAGCTACTAAGGGCTTTTTTTATTTCCGTAGATGTTTCAAGGAATACATGTAAATAAGATGCCGTGGTTTTAAAATTGTTTTTTAAATACCATTTATTTACCCAGTGATCATCCCGAGTCCACGCTTCAAGATAAGTAATCCCTAGCTTTCTAACTTGATTTTCTGCTTCACAAAGCAGTTGATTGGCAATTCCCTTGCGACGAAAACCTGGATGAACAGCAAGATGCCAAATCATACCTCCAAGCCCGCTCTCTAAACCGGAACAAACCGTGCCTTTTTGAGATTCACATTCAACATCAATAAGTCCCACAATTTGCTTATTTTCTACAGCCACTAGCTCAACAGCTGAATTTTTATATTTCTCTTTCACTCTAAGAACGTTATCAAAATAAGCAGTGTCCAAGAACGATAATACTCTACACCGAAGCCATTCAGTTTCATCTGTTTCTTTATAATCTCTTATATACAAGAAAATCCTCCTAAACTTATTAATCGCTTAAGAAGACCTTTTCTTTTATCACTTATAAATTTCCTCGTTTATACCAAAAGTTTTTATTTAGTGGGGTAAGAAAGTACTATTACGGATACTTTTTTAAACGTATATCTTTCCAATCCATATGTATTGTAACCTTAACTAATCAACGTTAAGGCGAGCTATTAAAATCGTTAATGCTAAAAAAGCTAAGTTTCTTAGTGCGATAAGTAAGAAACTTAGCTTTATCTTTTATTTAGATACTTTAACAACTGTACCATTTACATTGATTGCTTTGATTTTTGATAAATCTAACGGAGAAGAAGGTAGAAATTTAGCTTTAACGCTTTTATTATCACTAAAGTTTTGTAATGAGTCGAGTGATTGAATGCTTCCATTTTTCATTTTCACACTCACTTTTATGTTATCAGTATCTTTAAATTGGCCTTTTCCATATAGCGTTACACCTAGAGATGAAAGGGTCATTTTAGTTGCTTTCCAACTGCCAAAGTCTTCATTAAAGTTCAGGCTTTTTTCATTTTCTACAGAATGCAGTTTAAATGTAGTGCTCCAATCACCTTTTGTAAAATTACCGTTAGATACAAGGTGTCCCATCAGCTTTAACTTACTAAGATCTTCATTATTTACATCAAAAATATATTCTACATATTTATTTCCATAAACGGTTTTCCCTGATTTTTCTACTCCATAATGGACGCTAGAAGAAGCATTTATCTGCTTTCCAAAGGAATCAACTAAGTAAAAATCTCCGTGGCTATCGATATCGTCATCGGACCATTTTGTTTGAACGTGAAGTTGACCATCCACAATTCCAATGTTCGATACATGCATAAACTTTATTTTTGGCAGGTAAAGAGTGGTTTCGTTAGGTTTCAAGATTTCTATCTTTTCACCTTTTTCAAGTTTATTAAACATCTCTCCACCACCTCCAGACGTACTATCTGAGTTAATAGAAACTGTCGCTACTTCTTTATTTTTCAAATCTGCTAAGTGAGTGTCTACATGAATACCATCATGGTTATGCTTGTGGCTAAGGAAAGAGCTTACTTGGAAATTTATTTTTTTATGGTTTAAGTTTGTGCCTCCGTTTGCTTGAACTCGTAACGTCGCTGTGTTTGTATCTTTATCGTAGTCAACAATTTGGCTATTAAACATATGCCCTTCAGTTAGTGTGTAATCATAAAGGTCCAACGTTTTGTCTATGCGGTTACCGGTTAAATCTTGCATCGTAACATAAATAACAGCCATTTCATCATCATTCATGGCACCTATAACCTTCATTTTTATTCCTTTATCTTCACTAGTGGTTTCAATAGGCTGAAGAAACAAAGCAATGTCAGGACTAACAAGAGATAGTAAGTGATTAAAACTTGGAAAGGCCGCTGCACTTACACCTGCAGAGCCTATAAGGAATAAGGCTGCGGCAGCCGGAAATACAATTGCTTTTTTAAATGTTCTTCTTGGTTGCTCCAATTTAGCCTTTTCTACACCGAGTTTGGCTCTCATATGTAATTCTTTTGGAATTTCAATTTGTTCAAGTTCTTGTTTCAGTTTATTCTTCATAAATACCAACGCCTTTCACTTGTTTACGAAGTTTAGCTAAAGCACGATATAAAATAGATTTTGCCGTGCCCAAAGGAATGGTTAACGTCTCAGCTATTTCCCTAAAAGAATAGCCTTCGTAAAATCTTAAAATAACCACACTTTTTTCATCTTCATTTAATTCTTCTACTAGTTGGTGAAGGGACAATGTAAGGGGAATATCTTCAATGTCTGAACCGATGATTTCCTCATGTTCTGGATGTAATTGAACGACCTTGCTATTTTTTCTTAGATGATCGATTGCGCACCTAATGGTAATCTTGATTAACCATGTCTTAAAGTATTCAGGCTTTTTTAATGTATCTATCTTTTTAAAAGAACGGTATGCTACTTCTTGTACTACATCGAGCGCATCGTCCTTATTTTTGACATATACATAAGCCATTCGATAAATATCTTGTTCATATGTCTGAAAAAGCTTCAAAAAGGCTTTATCATTACCTTTTTGAGCTTTTTTAACGATCCTAATAATTGAAATTCATCCTCTCTGCTTTTTCCTTTTATACCTATTAGACAAAGTTACTTGGCATTTGGCTTAAAGTTTTATAAAAAATAAGAAGATAAAAAAACAAGAAATACATATCCCTTGTTTTTGCTCACTTTATTCAACTTAACACCACTTTTTACAAGTAAATTACTGAAAAGCAATATACTCTATTTCCTTTTTCTCGTTTATATAGTTTTGTATATTTTTGTTAAAAAGACGAGTCACGTCGATGTATACAAAATGTACCTTAACTAGGTCCTCCACAAATATAATAAGATACCCTCCGTACCAATTTTAACAGTATATTCACCTAAAAATATTGTTGTTAGAAATGCCGCATGCCCAAACTATTAGATATAAACAAAGCCGCCTGTACACATATAAAGAATAGATGACCTTCATTATGTATAAACTGAATTTTTATAATTTTTTAAATTCATTAACGTATACTTTTATGGATATGTATCTTTACATATTATGGAGTATGGTCAGTTCTCAGAGAAAAAAATTCCATTTAACATTAATTATTAATAAAATTAAAAGACTACATTGCTAAGATGTAGTCTTAATAGGTAGGACAATTTCAAAAATAGTTCCTTGCCCATTATTGCTATGAACTTTAATAACTCCTCTATGTTGATCTATAATTTGTTTAGCTATAGACAACCCTAATCCATTGCCTCCCGTTTTTCTATTCCGAGATTTTTCTCCACGATATAGTGGTGTAAATATATGAGGAATCTCGCTAGGTGAAATTCCAATACCGGTATCTTTTATAATTATTTTGCAATATTCTCCGTTTATAGTTGTAACCGTGACACATACTTCTCCTTTATTAGGAGTATACCTTATAGCATTTCCTATTATGTTTTCTAAAGCTCTAGATAAGAGATACTGATCTCCATCTATAATGATAACCTCTTCACCATTATAATTAGATTGTAAGCTTATCCCTTTCGTTAAGGCTGCTGGATAGAACCCTTTAATCGTGATATCAACTGTATCAGTTATATTGATTTCTTTAAATTTAGGTGTAGGTTCAATATAATTAACAGTAGTAAAAGTATGTAAATCATTAATCAGTTCATTTAAAATATTTGCTTTCTTATAACTAATATTAACATATTTATTAATTTTTTCAGGCGTATTGGCTATTCCTTTTTTTATTCCTTCCAAGCACCCGCGAATAGAAAAAAGAGGAGTCCGTAAATCATGTATGATAGAGGATATAAAAATTTTTCTTTCCTTTTCCATTTCATTCTGCTTATCCAGGGACTCTTTTAATGTTTCCTGCATACATACTATAGCTTCAGAAAGTTGATTTATTTCCTTTACTGGAGTATGGGGTACATTAAAATTAAAATTTTGTTTACTTACTGAGTCAGTAGCTTTCCTGAATTCCTTCAGTGGAAAAAGTATTTTTCTTTTAATAAACCTTACACTAATTACTAAAATTAAAACAAAAATAGATAACCAAATGAACGCTCCTCCCCATTCATTGATTACATAGGATATCCATCTGTTAGGGGTATGTTTCGTCTCAAAAGTACGATTATCTTGTACATAGACTACGCCCAGTAGCTTGCCATTAGAATAAATCTTATATTCTTCCAAGAAACTTGACAATCCCACCTTATTTTTGGAAATATCTGAGTTTAATTCATACTTATTAGAATTGTTAATGTTAGAAAATATTTGCTTTTGTTTTCGATCTATTAGCTTTATTTTAATTCCTAATTTACTAGTTTTTTCATTAATTGATCTCTGCCATGATAAATTATTCCATTGTTTCACATCATCTAAAACATACTTCTTCATCCATGTATCTAAGTTATCCAATTCCACATTCTTGTAAGGAGAGTAAAAATCTTCATACAGATGAACAGTTAATCTTGTAATAAATAAAGGAATGACTAAAAATAAAATTAAAAAGATTAAGGCCCATTTCTTTATAGATAATTGAAAATTAGTCACCTGAAACCCCTTCTGCTTTATACCCTACTCCCCACACTGTAGATATTTTAAAATCATTTGTTTTTTCCTCAATTTTATCTCTTAATTTACCAATATAGACTCTTACACTATGAAAATCCCCCTGGTTATAGCCCCAGATTTTCTCAATAATTTGGTCATATGTAAAAACTTGATTAGGATTAGTCAAGAAAAGCTTGATAAGATCGAACTCTTTCGCTGTTAGGGTAACTTCTTCATCCTGTATAAATAAAGATCGTGTCAGTGTATTTAATTCTAGACTTTTAAAGCGTATAACTTCATTTGTTTTATTTTTCAATTGATTATTAAAATTAGTTAGTCTTCTTTCAATTGCCTTAATTCTTGCTACGATTTCCCCTGGAGTAGCATCTTTTACAATATAATCATCTGCTCCAATGTTTAATCCTCTAATTTTATCCGTATCGTTTTGTAAAGCACTGAGGAAAATGATTGGCATACTATACAATTCCCTTAAACTTTTACAGAGAGTGAAACCCGACTCTTCTGGCATCATGATATCCAACAATATAAAGTGAATGTCTATTTCAGAAAGAATTGCTTTTGCCTTTTTTCCGTTTGTAGCTTTATAGACTTTATAACCTTCAATACTTAGAAAATCCTCTAATAATTCAGCTATTTCTTCCTCGTCATCTACAATTAAAATGTTTTTATTCATAATAGGTTCTCCTCATTAATTAAATTCCACTTAATTATAACAATAAATTCTTTTTGTATTTATTTTTGTTAATTTTGATACTTTTTTTATATTTATTGAATAATATCTTTAGATATTTTTCTTAATATAAACCCTATAAGGGGGTTATTAATGATGAAAACTATATTAAGCCTTGAAGATATTACAAAGGTATATGGTGAGGGCTCTAATGAATTTTACGCACTAAAAAATGTAAATGTGACAGTCAGAGAAGGCGAATTCCTAGCCATTATGGGGACTAGTGGTTCTGGAAAATCTACTTTGTTAAATATGATGTCTGGTCTAGATAAGCCGACAACAGGTGAAGTGATTCTGGGTAACCAAAAGATTAACAATTTAAATGATTCTGCTTTAACAACTTTAAGAAGGGATAATATAGGGTTTATATTTCAATTTTTTAATTTAATACCCGTTCTCACAGCTTTGGAAAATGTTACTTTACCCATTGACCTTGCAGGAAAAAGAAAAGCAGAAACGAAAGGAATAGAAATTTTAAAACTTTTAGGAATTAGTCTATTAAAAGATTCATATCCTTCCCAAATGTCTGGTGGGCAGCAGCAACGTGTTGCAATAGCACGGGCATTAGTGACAGAACCTAAAATTATATTGGCTGATGAGCCAACTGGTAGTTTGGATTCTAAAACAGGAAAAGAGATTTTAAATATATTGAGACATTTTTGTGATAATTTAAATCATTCCCTTGTAATGGTTACTCATGATGCGAATGTAGCATCCTATGCCCATAGAGTGATTTTTTTACAAGATGGAACAATTCATGATGAATTAGTATTAAAAACCAAAAATTTATCTGCTAAAGAAAAAGTTTCTAGTATAACTGCAAGAGTGGAAGGTATTTTATTATGAGTTTAATTTTTTCTCTAGCAAACAGTTTTCTTAAATCAAAAAAAAGCCGGACAATATTATCTATTATAGGGATTTCAATCGGCTTTATGTTACTTATTTCTTCCAATATATTAATGAGTACTTTAGAAAAATCAAATGAAAACATAGTTGAGGAGAAATACGGTAATTATGATTTAATAGTAGGTTATCAAAAATCTAGTTTATTTTTAAATAATAGCGATGTAGATAAAATTAATGAATTTGACAATGTTCAACAAACCAGCCCATTTCTTTATCCATACATTGGTAAAGGTAACCCTTATAAAAAAGAGATTGAAATACAACCAATGTATGTGGGATTAAAAAATGATTCTTTATCAAAGGAGCATGAATTCACGAAGCTATCTTCAGGTCATTTACCTGGAAAGTCTGAAGTGGTTATTCCATATAGCTGGGCCAAAGCAAAGAATTTAAAAATAGGTTCTAAATTAACTTTTCCATTTCCACCAAATGAAGAAAAAACCGTACGTGTATCAGGAATTATGAAGAAAAGTGAATACCTTCACTCGGTTGTTTTATTCCAATATGATTGGTTAGCTAAAGCTACTTCTCAAAATAATCATGTTACAACACTAATGATTAAATTAAACGACTGGCATGCGAAAGGACAAGTAATAAATCAATTAAAAGAGATTGATCCTAACTTTTTTATTGATAGACAGATAAAAATGGATAAAGAGCGCGAGCAATTAGGAGGCCTCAAACCTGTTGTTCAAGGATTAAATATAGCAGTATTAATCGGGAGTGCCCTTTTGTTAATTAGCACGTTGCAAATGTCAATTCAGGAAAAGAAAAAAGAACTAGCTACTCTAAGGTTGTTAGGTGCAAAGAAGTCACAAATAGCATGGTTAGTTATTTCCGAATCAGTAATTATTGCAACTTTATCTGCTATACTAGGTGTCATTTTTGGTATAGGAATCTCTTTTATCCTGAAGGGTATAATAACAAAAGTGAGTGGAATATCAGTAGAAAACATTTATATTGAATGGCAATCCATTATGCATAGCGTTTTATTAGGTATTCTTATAACAATAGTAGCAAGTATAATTCCTGCTACTTTAGCTAGTAAATTATCTCCTATTCAAGCATATAGACAATCTATTGATACAGAACATAAAACAAGGATTGTTTTACCAACTATTAGCGTTTGTTTAGTTTTCCTATCTGTTGCTTTAAGCTTTTTTAATTATATAAAAATCCACAATCCTAAGATCTATATACTTTCAGCTGCCATATTAATTTTATCTACATTCGTTGGTATTTCTTTCTTGTTAAAATGTACAGTTAAAGTATTATCCTTTATAATTAAACCTTTTTTAAAACAATATAGTCTATTAGCAAGTCGTAATACGATTAGGCAGTTACGAAGAAGCATACAAATAGCAGGTGTAACCATGCTAGGCGTTATCATAAGTATTGTTGGGATAAGTGTTTTAACTACAGTTAGAGATACAACGGAGAAATCAATATTAATGAAATACCCTCTAAGTCATGTAATTGACTCTAATTCAGAGTATGATGAACCTGGATTACCGTTAACTTTTTATAAACAGGTCGACAGCATTCCTGGGGTAAAATCAGTCCCAGTTTATAAAGATATTACGGTATTCACTCAAAATTTTGATAAATCTAATGTTAAAAAGAATTCAAAGCTTATGTTGTACAATGTAAATAAAGAAAGTGAAGTGATGACAGCTCTACAAGGTGTAGACTTTAATAAGATGAAGAACAGTTTACCCTTAAAAGTAACTAAAGGAAGTATAAACACAAACGAATTAAACCAAGGTGGAGTGGTCATAACAGATTATGGTTCTAAAGTGTTAGGCTATAAATTAGGAGACTACATTAAATTTATTCATGATACGGAATTAAATTTTAAAGAAGATAAACTTGAGTATAAAGATGAAAAGTCTAAAGAGCAAATACTCCGTCTAAAAGTAGTTGGTATTATAAAGGATTATCCTATGCAAGAAGGTCCTGACATAGGTATCTACACTTCACCTGAATTTATGAAAAAACGTTTTAATATAGATAGTATAAATGAAGTTTATTATAAAATACTTGATAAAAAATCTCAAAGTGATATAGAGAATAAGATTGAAACTTTAATTGGAAGTCAGCCTTCATCTAAAGTTATATTATATAACCGTCAAACTGAATTAGAGACGTTATATAATCAATTTAATCAGAGGGTTGCCATTTTATTATCATGTGTTGTGTTAATTTGTCTGTTAGCTATGATAGGGCTAATGAATGGTATGGCAAGTAGCCTTCAAGAACGTTCACGAGAGTTTGCTACAATTCGTGCTTTAGGAAGTAAGACCAAAAGTATAGTTCGTTTAACATTAGTAGAAGGCGCTATGGTTACATTAGGTGGTGGAATCCTAGGAGTTCTTTTTGGATCCATACTATTAAACCAACTACTACTATCCCTTGATAATAATAGTGTTACTCTCCCTTGGAAGATGATATTAATTTGCTTAATTATTACTCCTATAATGGGTTTAATTGCAACCTTAATTCCAGCATTGTATTTGTCGAAAAGGGATATCCTTAAAGAATTATCTGAGTAATAATATAAGCCAGCTATGATTAGCTGGCCTTATTTAATGGTTCCTTTTTTAAATTTAACAAAACTAAATTATATAAATCTCATTATAAGGTCCAAAATAAAAATCATGTGCAGGCATACAATAACGTATTTTCACCACATAAACTATATTTTTCTGTACAAGCCTATATATATACCATACACTTTTTATACATCTTTCCTCCACTCAGGCATTGAGTGAATGCCTCTGTATCAAAGATGTATAAAATCATGTATAAATGGTAAATACGAAAAGTAAACGAGCCCTTGTGTATCAAGGACTCGTTTTTGTGGTGTGTTCCGGAAATAACGATTATGTTAACTATAAATGATTAACATATGCAAAGTATTTTAAGTTTTATATTGTATAGTTATTTGTTTGTTTTACGATAGTCTTTGAAATAGTAGATTATAAAAATGGAAATAAAGAAACCGATGAAAAGTCCAATAAGACTTTCTACCTGAACATCTTTATCTCCAATTACTTGACCATAAACTATTCTAAATACAATACCAATAAAAGAGAGAACAGCAGCTATTATGGTAATACGTAAAAACTTTATAAAAATCACACCTTTTTATTAAGTGTATTACCGTTTTTTAACGTATTCAAAAGACTTACACATAAAAATTAGGGTTTTGAATTGCGCACCCTTCCTAGACCTCACATTATGGTAACTACAAATTTATGAAGTATAAGTCTTCCTAAGCAAATTTTTTATTTATTGTTATATTGTTTTATAACTGTGACTATAACTGCCATTAACAGAACAATTGCGCTATTGATAAGTAAATAGTATCCAACTTGTAAACCATAAAATATTGCAAAAGCGTCTCTAATGATCAACAGTGCTAATATACCGCCTATTGCCCCAAATAAAGCCGCCAGTATTAGTATTGTGAAAGCAGCAGCGTATAGACTTTTCTTTTTTTTGTAGGAGATAAATCCAACGACATTTGAAATTATAATAAAGAGGCCGATAAGTATTAAGAAAAAGGTAGCCATTTTCTTTAATTCTCCTCTACGGACTATTAATTGGTTAAAATTATCGATACCTAATATCACTTTAACATAAAATTCTATGTAAAAGTTTTGCTTCTTATAACATGTTTTATATTCATCCAAAAGAAGCTGACTTACATTGTAAGATCTTTCTTTATATTTTTCTTTATAGTTAAACTGGCTAGGCGTTTACGCGCTGATTCCATAGGACCCATTTTAAAATAACGAAGCCACAAAGTAGCAAATAATATTTGAAACAAACAGATTAGTATCCAAACAAAAATGACGAAGAATGAACGAGGGTGTCCACCCAATCCAAGGCCCCATCCATAAAATAAAATTGAGCTTAAAACATTTTGTAACACGTAGCAACTTAAAGACATCTTACCTACTTTTTCTAAAACTCTCCATAATGAAAAGGCCTGAAATTTTTCAATTAGAAAACTAATGGCTCCCATGTATCCAATCGATAAAATAGGGGCAAACACATACCTTACTGGAAAATCAAAGTATCCTCCAGGAACAAATAATAATAGGTTTAGAGGTAACCCAACTAAAAGGCCCGCTTTCATCATCTTCTTTCTGATATTAATACCATTGGAATTATTGTCAAAAGCCCCTATTCTCACTAGTAAAACACCAAGTAAAAACATGCATATATTAAATGGAATGACGAAAATGGCTTCTGTGCGCAGCTCCCAAAAATGAAAAAGTCGATACTGAATTTGATTCATCCATGATCCATGTTGATAAAGGTTCACCACTTCTTTTGGGACAGCAACTAGCTCATCTCCTATTGAGTTAGTTAGCACACCTAAGAACACAAGTACTATAAAGAAAAGATGAATCGCTGCTGCACTAATCATTGTTATTCGTATCATTCTCTTTCGCATTTTTACGATAAGTGATACGACAATGGCAGTTACTGCATAAGACATTAAAATGTCGTACTCTAAGACAAAAATAAAGTGCAAAAGCCCTTCCATTAATAAAAGTAAAGACAGCCATATGTACCTTCCCGGCCAAGTCTGATTTAATCGTTTTGATTGCTGATATTTCAGTTCTAAACCAACACCAAACATAATAGCTAAGAGGCCAAGTAATTTTCCGTTAATTAAGGACAGAAAAAGGATTCTTAAAAAGTCATCTCCTGATAACCACCATTGATTATGGTTAAAAGTAAATATATAATTTATATCTCCCAGATAGGCAAACAGCCAAATATTTGTTCCTAATGTTCCCAGAATCGCTAGTCCTCTTAATATATCTAAAGAGCGAATTCGTTTTTTATTCTCCACTTCCCATGCCCCCATCCTTTACTTTCATTCTAATAACGTTCCGAATACATTTCTAAAAAGGATTGTTTATTTTCGTTACTCTCCTTCTTGATATGTCATAGTTCAACTATATTAGATTACGTCGCGTCACCTTCAACCCTTATTTTTAAATGAATGAATGAATTATTTTTAGTGCAATAAAGAGAGCGTAGATACGTTTTGAGAAGTGCGAAGGCTGCCTGCTTTGGAAACAGGTTTAGCCAAAATCCAAAAGATATACTGGCTTACGCAGAGTACTAATTACAAAAAAAGAAACCCTAGTATTTTTAAGGTTTCTTTCTTTCTGATATTCCACTCTAAGCGACAATTGAAGATAAATTAAAATGCTTTTACTGCAATATAACGTTTTCCAACGTTTTGTAATTCATATTCTAAAAGCTGGCATCTAGCTTTTAGAAAGTTCGTTTATCTCCCTTTCAATAAGAGCTACTGAAAGTTCGAATGCTTGTATCCTTCTTTTAGCTAAGGTTATTTGAGATTTATATCTATCGGCATTTTCTTTAGCTTCAAACGTTTTTACTGTCTGTCTGAGTTTATGTAAAGTTGAATCAATTTGACGTTTTGCTTCAACTAATTCAGGTACGTCAAATTTCATTGGAGTCCCTCCTTTTTATCATTTTTATCGATAAGATGGCTTTCTTTAAAAAGGTTGTTTATCGGCAGAGCTACTGTTATCTATATTTCCTGTACATGAGTAGCCATCCAAAAATGCTTATTATACCAAATATAGTGAACACAAACTTACCACTTAAAACTTCTCTTAACAATATACCTGATAAACTAGTGTTTGTTTATCTGTAGAAGTTGAAAGGTTCCTTTAAAAGAAGCAGGTTTTTTTGAGGTATTGAGAGGTGACGTCAATTTTTATTAAGATGCTCAGCTGTTCTAAAATAGCCTCTGCGTAAGGGCCACGCTAAATAACCCATTCAAAATCTCTCAACGCAATAAAATTTGTCATACAAATTTCGTTTTTCATCTTCACAACAAAAATAGTTTGTGATATACTTCACATGTAAGGATGTTCACATGAACTAACAAACTCTTGAATGTAAAGTAGAAAAAGCTATTTCACTCCGATGCCAATACGATTGAAATAGCTTTTTTTATGCTCTTATTTTGAGAACCCCCACCATTTCTACTGCTATGGCCTTCTGTACAGTTCTCTAGGAGAAGTAGTTACATCTATCTTACTCCCTTGCTTTTAGAGTTTGATGTTCCTAACCTATCACTCAAAAAATAGAGAGGGTTCTATTTTCCGCTTATTGCAGATCAACCCTTATTAATTGCCGCAATCGCTTTTGTAATACGAGCATCGTCACCTACTGCATCTAAGAGAGCTATTCCTTCAATTGTAACAAGAGCTAGTGCTGCTACTTGTTCTTTATCCTCTCCTTCGTCTACCTTAATGATATCTAGGTAGAACTGATAAAAGCTGTCGCAGATTTCCTTTGCTACAGAATGAAATGGGTCCCCTTCTTTTGATGCAACCGCAACTAATTCAAGCCACAGCTTAATGTATGGACGAACTTCAGGATCTCTCATCATGTTATACAAATGGGGAACTAGCGTCTGAAATGAATGCTTCTCCATTTCTGTATTGTGAAGCATGTAAATAAGCTTTTGAGAAATAAAGGATAGCACAACCGTAAATAATTCCTCTTTGTCATTAAAATAATGAAGTAGCATTCTATCGCTGGTTTCCGCTGCTTTCGCAAGATTTCGCAAACTGGAGGCCTGCAGACCATTTAATAAAATATAGTCAGCCGTTTTTTCTATAATTTCTTGTTTTTTCTTTTCACCTTTTTTCATATAAAGCTCCTTACTGTCTTTTTCTGTCGTATAGATACAATTATGAAGGAAACTTAGCTGCTTTGCATTATTCCCATTCATTTTTTTGTTGATAAAAAATGTAATGAGTGCTACATTTTAAGAAAGGGGGATGATTGAATTGATAAGTAAAAACCACAAAGCAATGGACAGCAACACACTTTCTAGAAATGATCGAATACCAAAAGCATTACTTATTTTAGTATTAGTATCTTTTTCTGTTTTAACAGGTTTGGCCGTATATCATTATGGCTTTCTTGGTATTTTTTCTCAGGCATTTAACAACTATGCTTCTATGCAAATATTCTTTGATTTATTGATAGCACTAATTCTAGTGCTTGTATGGATGTGGCATGATGCCAAAAAGACAAACCGTTCTTTTTGGCCATGGGCACTAGTCACGCTAATAATTGGCTCGTTCGGTCCCCTTTTGTATCTGTTGCTGCGCAAACGCATTTAGCAGATTAAAAGACTTTGTATTGCAAAAAGAAAGCCTTTTGCAAAATAAAACAAGGCTTTCTTTTTATCTAATTAAGTATTAATCAGCTGTTTCCTCTAGTACAACTTTAATAGCCTTTGCGAGCATCTTTGCTGTACGTGTTTCTTCCTTCGAGGAGTGGTTTAGAGATTTATATAAGGTTCCATCTTATAACACTATCATTTGGAAAGATAATAAAATAAAAAAGATTCTTTTAGATCCCCAAAAAGTAAAGATAATAAAGCAGGATCAAAATCATGCAATGAAGTTTATTGAACTTGTTAAAAAATCATCTAAGTAAACCTTTAATTGTTAAATTAAAGGTTTATTTCTATATATTGTGTTATACTCTTAAACATGTATTACGGTTGTAGAGGAGTTTTAAATTGAAACAGAAAGAGATTTTTTCGTGGATCAAATCCATCATTATTGCTTGTATCCTGGCTTTTGTGGTGAGAGAGTACATATTTACGCCTATAGTAGTAGACGGCGAATCGATGATGCCTACTTTAAAAGATAGTGAACATATTATTCTTAATGAAATGGGTAAAAATAACCCAGATAATATAAAAAGATTTGATATTATCGTTTTTCACGCTACAAAGGAAAAAGACTATATTAAAAGAGTAATTGGTTTACCGGGTGATCATATAGAATATCGCAATGACACGCTATATATAAACGGAAAAAAATATGAAGAGCCTTATTTGGATCAATACAAAAAAGAAATAGTAACAGGCCCGTTAACTGAGGATTTTAAACTTGAGGATTTTACAGGCAGCAAAACAGTTCCAGAAGGTCAATTGTTTGTCATGGGAGATAATAGAATGTATAGCTTAGATAGCAGATCACCTCAAGTAGGAACAATCTCCGTAGACAAAATCGTAGGAAAAGCAAAATTAGCTTATTGGCCTTTAAAAGAATTTCAATGGATTAAATAAAGTCTTTAAAAGCTCCCTTATTAAAGGGAGCTTTTTCTATTAAATACAAACTAAAAAATAACGATATTTATGTGCTTTACCTTTATTATTTCTCCGCTACTATATTCAGTACTGCAGCTGCTTTTGGCCACCCCACGTAAAAAGCCATATGAGTTATTAGTGCAATAATTTCTTTTTCAGTCATTCCATTCTTTTTTGCCAGCTGCAGATGAAAAGACATTTGTTCAGTGTTGCCAATACTGATTAAAGCAGAAAGTCACAAAGTTAGGAGCAAGATCTCTCATGTCGTTCAGCAGCTTAGAATTAATACCGTTATTCATATTTATTGTGCCTCCTTTTGATTAACCATTTGTGCGATTCCTTGCCCAAATGACCAGTTTTCAAGGGTTGTTTCGTTTACTGTAATAAAGATATTGTTTGTAGAAAGGTCTAAGTCAGTGTGAAGTCCCTCTGCAATGGACTGATGTAGCTTCTTTTTCTGCTCGATAGTTCTCCCCTGCCCACATGTAATAGAAGGAAACTTATTGAACGTAATGAATTTATCTATAAAAAAATCCTTTGCTTCCAGGGCAAAGAATTTTTTTGCAGTTATAGAGAGCTTTGTCCCTTTTACAGATTAATATAATACTCATCCACTATCTCTATCATGAGCATAGTTTTTTGATAAGCTGTCTTTAAAGTCTTGAGGAAGCTTCATATTTCTAAAATTTAAGCCAATTAAATCTTCAACATCTTCATTTAAATACGACCATTTAGATGGTGATGTCATTAAATGGTCTAACAAAACAGATTCATTAAAACCTATGACACATATATCTAAGCTCCTTTCTCCCCATATCGCCCACTGCTTAGAAGAAGAAAACCATACCACCTTCTCTGAATTATAGTAAGGGGCATCCGCAGGGTAATCCTCCGGTCCAATTTCTAAGGCATTCCTATACTCTTCACTTGATAAAGAAGTAGGAAGCTTCAAGTAATTAAAATAGCCAAACTCTTTATAAAAATAGTTTGTGGGGTGTGGATCTAAAACCGCAACTGTAACTTCCTTTTCACTAAAGATTTTTGTTAAATATTGTACGGTAGGCCAAAAATCATCACACATCACCCAATAGAACTCTTCAAATAAATAATAATCACACCTTTGGTTAAATACTTGGTCAGGCAATTCCTTATTTGTGTTAAAGATACTTTTTAAATTTTTATTAGTGGATTGAAATTCTTGGATATCTTTAATGAAGAAATTTGTGGGCTTCACAGTTTAGCCTCCTTTTTTATTAACTGGGCGTATGTTTGAACGGCGTGATGTTATCAACCTCGCACCTTAGTTCATAAAATTGCATGATTAAGGGGGGGACATTAGAATCATATCTTAAAGCTTCCAATGTCCTCTTGCCTAACCTTCTATCTACTAATGCAAGAGCTTGAAGAATAATATTCTCAGAATTTAATGCTCGATGAATGGTCAGCTGAGGATACTGGATAAAAGCGCCATAAACATGTTCAGCGTTAAAAACGCCTCTATGTTTTAGAATACTTGCAGTGTAGTCCATATCATCTACCTGGCCAATGAATTCTGGGAAACATTCATATAAACACTCGGGAAAAGGTTTGCTTGTTTTTCTCTTCACTTCCTCCCAGAGGTTATCATGTTCCATTAAATATTCTGCTGAAGAAGCATTAAAAACTTCCTTTTTATCTAAAGTAATCCAAATACGCGTCTGCTCTCCACGAGAAACGTTATATTTAGTTAGATGAATACTCAATCTATGCTTCAATTTACCACAGATTAAATTCCCCATATCTTTCTTTACTTTTGTCCATTTCATACTATCCTTGTACCCCTATTCTTTCCTAAAACTATACGCTTCAGCTTATAGAAACATTATATTATATAAGATATTTGTTTTTCCTAATGTATTCAGCATATCCATATACCTTATCAAGATCTATTTCTTGCTGCTCTTTCTCTTCTAAGTCAAGCACTCTTTTCTATCTGCGTACGAGTTATGCTAAACCGAATATTCAAACCCCATCAACGCAATAAAGAAGCAGCCTCTCGCAAATAATGAGATTGCTTCTTGTACCTTAAAATTTGTCATACAAATTTCGTTTGCTACCTTCACAACAAAAATAGTTTGTGATATACTTCACATATAAGGATCTTCATATGAACTAACAAACTCTTGAATGTAAAATAGAAAAAGCTATTTCACTCCGATGCCAATACGATTGAAATAGCTTTTTTTATGCTCTTATTTCCATCACCCCATCCTTTCTTAGCTGTACGTTGTTTGAGTCTGTTTCCACTTGCTTCTGTATGTGAAGCGCGATCTTTTCAAAATCTATTTCATCATACTTGTTCATAGTCATACTCCTTTTAAATAAAAAACGTAAAAGCCGCCTCGGTTTGTCAGATAAGGCAGCTTTCACGAGAAATTTAATATAGAATCTGTTTTACTATAAATTATAGTATACTTTTCCGGTAAACACTATATTTTCCTGTAGAGACACACTCGTCTAGGTAGAGAATATAGTTAACTATAAATTTAATGATAAATATGATTTAGTTATTGATCATCATCTATTTCATTTTATAAAACGTAACCGATGGTCTACTATAATTGAATGTCTGAAATGTTGAGCACTAAAGAAAGAGAATGAATGATGGTTGGTCTATAGAAATGTATCAATCTTATTCGTTTAAAGACGACCATAAAAATAAGAGTAGGATTGTCATGAAGTTAATAAGGTTGTTGTAAGAAAATTATAGTTAAAACACTAAAGCCAAAGAAATGTATAGCCTTCTATGGCTTTTTTACTGCTGGCAAATCTGCGTCATTCTCTAGTTTAAAAAATCCCTTTTATATCGAACAGCAAGATATATACCTGAAGCAATGAATGCAATGGAATATTTAAATAAGAAGAAAATTTGCCACATATATTCTTTTGGGAAAATCAGGTCACACAAAATGACTCCATACAGTACAACGAGGGCACTTTTTAAACCGATTTGGCTTGTTCTTTCGTCAGACACACTCATGCCCATTTTCTTTTGAAAAACATATATTAAAACTGCTCCTACTATAAGCGATATAAATCCAATACAAATAAGCATATTCCAGTTACTATTTGATTGTTCTGTCCAGGTTCTCAAAGGAGTAAAAATGGCATTTTCTATTTTGTCAGTTATCATTTTAATCCCTTCCTTTCACATAACTAAAAATATCGTTCACATCTACGTTAAAGAAATCAGCTATTCGAAAAGCTAAAACAAGAGAAGGCGAATAATTGTTCTTCTCCATCACATATATAGTTTGTTTAGATACTCCAACTGCGTCAGCCAGTTCTTTTTGAGACATCCTGTTTAAAACCCGATGTTCATACACTTTATTTTCAACGTAGTCACCATTTTTTTCTTTCAATGTAATCACCTTCCTTTTTTTTGACTACAACTATATAATACAACAAACTTTGATAAAGGTAAAGTAAACTTATACAAAAGATAAATATTATTATACATTCTAGGGAAACAAAAAGAGTTAGACTCTTAGCGAGAAGTCTAACTCTTTTTCTATTTCAACATCAAAAAATAAAGTACTCATTTCCTTTTACTGTTTAAAAACGGTTCATTTTCGTTTCTTCGCTAAAAACAATATTCGTTGATTAGTTAAATCCCATTAAGTTTTTCACCTGTTGAACATTTTCTATAGAAGTTAATTTCTCTAATAGTAAAAAGGCCACATCAAACCCGGTGCTGGGGTTTGACGAAGTAATTATATTGTGGTCTACGACAATATAATCGTCTTGAACAAGTACACCAAATTCTCTTAACTGTGCTCTTCTTATACTTGTGGGGTGATTATAGGTAGTAGCTTTTTTACCTTCCAGAATTCCACTTTTTCCAAGTGAAAGAGCGGCAACACAGACACTGGCTATAGGTTTTCCTGCTGAGTGAAATTCTCGAATAACCTGCAAGAATCTCTCATCGTAAGCATCTTCGTAAAAATTTGCTTCTTCAAAGCCACCTGGTATAGCAAGCGCATCAAATTCTTTTACATTAATATCTGATACTAGCATTTCTGGAATTACAGTAAAGTTCCATGTACATGTTAGTTTTGGATGTAAGCCCGCTGTTATTAGTTCAGTCGTGCCGTCTCCCTCAAATTTATTCCATCCAAACACATCTGTAAAAACGCTTGCTTCTACAGCTTCAAATCCATTTGCTAAAAGTAATAATATTTTCTTCATAGAATCATCTCCTTTCAGTAAATTTTATGAAATATTCATGCAATGTTATATACAAATAATTAGGTTATTTCTAAAGATATCTTTACTAAATTAGGTAATTACTTGATAATAATTAATAAAAAAAGGTTGACGATAAAATGGGCGTAATAGATAGAAAAATACTTCATGAACTGCAGCCAAATGCTAAGATTTCAATGAAAGAATTAGCTCAAAAAGTTTACTTATCTTCTCCTTCTACCATTGAACGAGTGAGAAGGTTAGAGGAAAACGGGATTATAAAAGGCTATAAAACAATTGTTGATGCAGAAAAATTGAATAGAAACATAACTGCGTTTGTTTTATTTGAAACGACAAAATGTAAGGATCATGCCGCGTTTTGTAGCGTTCATCCTGATGTAATGGAATGTTATCGTGTGGCAGGAAAAATAAGTTACATAGCAAAAATATGTACAGAGTCCGTACATACTTTAGAAGAATTTATTCATAAAGCTATGGAGTTTGGTACACCTTCAACAAACATCGTTTTATCATCACATACGAATATGGAACTTAAATTATTTCAAGATACTAGCAGTGGATAACTTTAAAAAAGCATGTTTATATATTTGTTAGTTAACAGTATCCAAATTGATTTTCCAAGAGAGCTAAATCAATCAAATTTCATATATGAGCCTGTTGTAATAGGGATCTTTAAAAACAAGGAGGAGGATATACGTGCAAATAAAAAAAGATGAAAGACAGTCATTTTATGCCGGATGTCAATTCGTAGATATAGAAGATCAAGGAAATGAACACGGCTTTCCTTTACTTATTATGTATCCTACATATAAAGAAGAAAAAGTTGAAAAGATGGGACCTTACACGATAAGCGCTGCGCAAGATGCTCCACTTTCAGACGGATTATTTCCTTTGGTCATTATTTCTCATGGAGATGGAAGCACGCCTCTTGCTTATCGAACCATTGCCCAGTTTTTAGCACGTAATGGTTTTATTGTAGGGGTACCTCAGCATCCATTTAATAATCGAGAAAATAATACGCTATCTGGAACAATAGATAACCTAAAAAATCGACCTACTCATATACGTACTGTAATTGATTGGTTTTTAAAAGAAAGTCCCTTTTCTCCGTCCATTCATTCAAATAACATTTCTCTTATTGGCCATTCAATGGGAGGATATACGGCTCTTGCCGTAGCAGGTGGAGTTCCCACTTCTTTTCCTTCTGAATCTCCTGATCAAAAGCCTTATTGTTTATCTGTTGATCATGATAAGCGGGTTCAATCACTTATTCTTTTAGCGCCAGCCGCCGGATGGTTTAGAGAAAGAGGAGCTCTTGAAGACGTGAATATACCTATTTTAATGATTACAGGAGAAAAGGATACGATTACTCCTTCTTTTCACGGGGAATTTGTGTTAAATGGGGTTTCTGATGCGGAAAAAGTTCAGTATATCGTTGTAGAAAATGGAGGACATTTTTCATTTCTCAGTCCATTTCCGGACTTTATGAAATCTCCTACCTTCCTCCCTTCTCAGGATCCGGAAGGCTTTAATCGCAAAGAGTTTCATGAAAACCTGCAAAACACTATATTGAATTTTTTATTACATTCTTTTTAACAGATTAGTCAGTTGTACCACCTTTTCTTTTGAAGCAATTATATCTAGAAAAGAGCAGTTAAAATCCCTTAGAAACTGATGAGCTTCTAAGGGATTTTATTTGTAACCTTATGCTTACGAATCAGATGCGTCACCCTAAAGAATCCTTGAAGCGGTCAGAATGCCTTTGTTAATTGCATGAACTGATAATGAATGGATTGACGATACTACTTCAAGCTCTTGTCTATCATTTTTTATTTCTCAACTTTTTTGTAAGGCACTGCATGACTTTCTTGCTTGCGTATACTGGCCAAGATCATTATCAGTAACACTAAACCAATACCAACCATAATGGTAGTTTTTCCACCGAAATGAGCTAGCCCACTCAAGAATAGTCCCACTATACCGAAGTCTGAATCTGAAAATGTAGCATTTGATAGACCCAAATCTCCCAACACGGGTATTAATAGAATTGGCATGAAACTGATTAAAAGGCCGTTCACAAATGAGCCTAAAATCGCACCGCGTACACCACCCATTGCATTTCCAAACACCCCTGCAGCTGCACCCGTAAAGAAGTGAGGTACTACACCTGGTAAAATAATGATTCCTCCTGATAAAACTAGTATTAACATACTAACAATGCCGCCTAAAAAACTTGAAAAGAAACCAATTAATACAGCATTTGGTGCATAAGTATATATAATTGGAACATCTAATGCTGGCTTTGAATTTGGCACAATTTTAGAAGATATTCCTTTAAATGCTGGTACAATTTCAGCTAATACCAATCGTACACCAGCTAAAATGACGAAAACGCCGGCAGAAAACATTCCTGCTTGAAGTACCGCAAATAAAATATAGTTTTTTCCGTCACTTAATTTACCTTCGACATAACCAGGCCCCGCAAAAAGAGCGACAATAACGTAGAAAATCGCCATAGTTAATGCAATACTAACCGTACTGTCTCGTAAGAAGCCGAGACCTTTTGGAAAGTTAATTTTTTCTGTTGATACAATCTCTTTCTTTCCCTTTACAGCCATCCCCACGAGACCACCAACTGCAAAACCAACTGCTCCAGAATGTCCTAATGCCACATTATCATTACCTGTTAGTTTACGGATAAAAGGCTGAACGAGGGCTGGAGAAAGCGTCATGAAAATTCCCACCGTTAAAGCACCAAAGAGAATTAATGAAAACGATGTAAAACCACTTACGGATAAAATGATGGCAATCATACATGACATGTACAAAGTGATATGTCCTGTCAGAAAAATATATTTAAATCGTGTAAAACGAGCAATCAGCAGGTTTACAATCATACCAAAAAACATAATTAATGCGGTCGAAGAACCATATTTACTCAGTGCAATCGCAACGATGGCTTCATTATTTGGAACGACACCGTTTACGTTAAATGCTGCTTTGAACATTTCTCCAAATGGAGCAAGGGCTTGTTGAAGAATCCCTGCACCTGCTGTAATAACCAGGAACCCAACAAACGTTTTTGTTGTTCCTTTTAGTGTATCTGAAAGATTTTTCTTTTGTGCAAGTAGACCTACTAGAGCAATTATGGCTACTAAAACTGAGGGTTCACTCAGAACGTTAACTAATACATTTAACACCTGATTCATCGCTATCACCTCTCAATTTCTTTACAGTAGATTTTTTTCTTGCAGAACCCCTGTTAATTTAGCGCGTAATTCTTCTAAATCAATAATATTATCCAAAATTACGACGTTTCCTAAGCTTGCCCCGCCTTCTGCAATATCTTTTGCAAGAAAGAACACGTCTGCATCCTCTGGTGTTGCAGAACCTAAATCAGAATGATTTACTTCTACGCCGCTTACTCCCATCTCATTCAACAACTGTTGAATATTCATTTCCACCATAAAACTTGTTCCTAATCCTGATCCACATACTGTTAAAATTTTCATTATTCATCTTCTCCTTTTTTTCGCATCATAGCTATAATTTCAGCTGAAGTTTCAGCTTCTTTTAAACGTTTTAATGAGTCTTCATTTACTAAAAATGAGGTCAATTCTGACAGTGCTTTTAAATGTAATTTGTTATCAATGGCTGCTAGACAGATAAACAAGTCAATTGCATGTTCTTCTTGGTTCAGTAACAAAACTGGTTTCTTCATTCGTAGAAGGGACATACCAAGCTCTTGTACACCTTGTTCTGGCCGGGCATGAGGAATAGCAATTCCTTTCCCTATATGAATAAAAGCTCCCATTTCTAAAACTCTATCAATCATTGCTTGAGTATAGGCTGAGGTAATATAATGCTGTTCCTCCAAAGGTTTTGCTGCCAATTGGATTGCTTCTTCCCACTCTAGAGAATCGTCAGAGAATTGAATCTTATCCTCTGTTAAAAGTTCAGAAAGCATAGGGGCGTAACTCCTTTCACGTGTATGGCTTTGTCTTAAATGTTTCGTTAAATCTTCATAAAGCGCTTTTTCATTTTTAATAGTTGCATATTTTCGTATGGTCGCCATTAACTTATCCATTGGGATAGTCGATTGAACCGGCAAATTGAAATCAGCTGCCACGGCCTGCTGCAAATAGTTTTCCTCTAGCGCTGTTAATAGTGGACGTGTTAAATAAACAGGCTTGGATGATTCCAAATAAATAGTTGAAAAAATCATATCGTAACTGTCTGGTGACAGTTTTTCGATTTCTGCAGCCGAATATGATTCTGTAAAATGCAATTTTGGAAACAGTTGTCGTAATTGCGTTCGTAGCATCATAGAGGAACTAATCCCGTTTGGGCAAACGATTGTGGCTTTATACACTTTAGGTTTAGCCTCCAGTTTTCGAACATGCCCACCGAATAAAATCGTAAAATACCCTATCTCTTCATCTGAAATACATTTTCCCGTATATTCAGAAAGCGGCTTCAACGCCTGTTTAACAAATTCAAAGAGTACACCGTGCTCTGTTTTAATTGTGTCAATTAACGGATTTGATAATGGCACTTCACAGATGATTCTAAAATAGGCTGGTACCAAATGTTTATATAAGAGCGATTTTAAAATATGCCTTTCCTTAAATGGTACTAATATTAAGCGCTCTACTTCTGAAATAATAGTACTCGATACAAGGTCAAGCTTTTCATCAATATGGAGCTCGTCTATATTCTGCATAGCAGATAACAATTGAACCGTTAGATAGATAACCTCTGCTTCAGCCACTTCATCAAATAAATAAGCTGATAGCTCTTCCCCCATTTTTAGTAAGGGCTGTTCTTTCATTAATTTAATTTGCTTGATTGGTAGAATCAGTTTATGATGCCCAGACCTGCACTGTAGAAATAAGAGTTCATAAACTAGCTGATCTAGCCGGTTACTAACAAAATCAATCCGATATTTTTTAGCTAAATCATTTACGTTCTCTCTAATTACTGAACCCGTATTTTCATAATTCCAACTATTAAGAACCTGCTTCATCCCTGAAATGCCCATTGGCAATTGCAAAAGTGTTCCAATACAAATAGTTGCAAATCGACGCTTAAGCCTCTCTTCTCCCTCTAGATGAAAGCCATCTGTCCGGTTATAAGATAACTGAATGCCTTCTTTCTCACAATACGAACGAAGCTTTTTAATATCCGCTAGTGCTGTATTCCTGCTTACCTGCAGAAAAGACTGATAATGTATATTTGCTATAGGCTCTTTTCTTATATACGTGTATAAATAAATTAAGTATATCCGCTCAGTCTCTTGAAAAACTGACTGCTGACGGTTAAGCGATGTTCCTTCTAGTTTCCAATAATTTTTAATTCTTTCATCAACCTTAAATTCTATATCAATCACTTGAATTTTCGGTAAATCTAAATTGCTTAATGCATTGTTCAACTTATCAAGCGTATAGGCAAATTGTCGAGGTGATAAATTTATTTGAAGTCTCAACTCCGGAATTGATAACTTCGGGTAATTAATCATCTGCTCAAGCAGCTGCAATGATTTATGATCAAACATCTTATTATCCTCCTCATGTTTATTATAAAATAGAAGTGTTAGCGATTACATAACTGTTCAATCCAATCTTTGTTGTCATTTTAGAATAGCTGTTGGACTGAAGGTTATATTTCCCATTTAAAAGTTTAACATAAGCTCTCGCACCACAGAATGGCAAACGTTTATTATTTGATTTTTATCTTTTAAAGCTATAGTAAAGCAATTTAAATGGCCTCCCTTACTATAGTAAGCTTTTCTACCGGCGTAAAAAAACAAAAAAGAAGTGACCCTTTGGTCACTTCTTCTGTTCATTAACTATTTTCCGAGCTGTTTTTACTTATCAAACATTCACTTATATTCAGTCTCTTAAAAACGAAAGCAGCGCTTCGTTAAATTCATGTGCATGCGTTGCATTTAAGCCGTGAGGACCGCCTTTTATTAAAGCTAATTTCGAATCAGAAATGGCTTCATGCGTTCGCTTTCCGCTATATTCAAATGGAACGATCTCGTCTGCATCACCGTGAATAATAAGAGTCGGTATTGTAAACTTAGCTAAATCGTCTCTGAAATCCGTTTTGCTGAAAGCAGCTATACAGTCTAGCGTCCCTTTAGGTGATGCAGCTGCTGCAATATCCCGGTTGTACAGTCGAAATGGTTCGCTGACTAAGCCCTTTCCGTCTTCAGCTCCAAAAAATGTTTTTGTAAAATCCTCAAGAAAAGCTAAACGATCATTTTTTACGCCGTTTTCAAATTCTTGGATTCCTGCATCATCCAATGCTCCTTCAGGATGATCCTCTGACTTGTAAAGAAATGGTGGTACGGCTCCTGCAAATACGGCTTTTTCTACTCTATCTGTGCCGTATGTTCCTACATAACGGGCTACTTCTCCGCCACCCATTGAAAACCCAACTAGTGTCACATTTTTTAAATCCAAATGTTCTAGCAGCTGATGTAGATCAGCAGCAAATGTATCATAATCGTATCCGTCCCATGGCTGAGAAGACTTGCCGAATCCTCGGCGGTCATACGTGATGACTCTGTGTCCAGCCTCAATAAGAGCCGGAACTTGATATTCCCAAGACCGTCCGCTTAGTGGCCAGCCATGGATTAAGACGACCGGCTTTCCTGTCCCGTGATCCTCGTAGTATAGTTCAATAGGTGCTTCATTTTCTGTTCCTACCGTAATTTTTGCCATTTCGCTACCTCCATTATATAGTCATTCTTTATTTGGTTAAGTGGTCGTAAACCTAGCGTAGATCATAAAAAAGATCGCTAATTCTCCTATGACGACAGTGCTGGGAACAATAAGTATTAAGTTAACAATAAAAAATACCGCTAAAATTCCTAAAAACATTCCCAAGTGATACACTTTCAAACGATGTTGTTCAAATCTATATTGGTGAAAAACAAGAGTGGTTGCCATGAAATAAAGCAGCACGGATCCGAATACAAAATATAAGCTGAATGTGTACTGAACTTCATGTAAAAACATGAGCTTAATCGATGCTGCAATCATGCTTAGAGACATGAGGATAAGTAAGTGTCCGTAAATAATCGTTTGTCCGGCTCTTTGAATAGACTTGTTTACTTTCTTTTCTACATTCTCAAAGTACTGCCACCACATAGCAATAATTAGGACAAATGAAATAACCGAAAATAAAATGGTATTCCAGTCCCCTTTTTGTGGCTGTATCACAGCAAGAATGCTGACAACGGATTCTCCAAACAGGATTAATGTTAACAAAGCAAAACGCTCTAATAAATGAGCGGTGTTGGTCGGTAATTTTGCCAGTCTATTATGCCCTAAAACAGGTAAAATCATATCCACTGCAATTCCTGTATACAACACGGCGTAGCGAATCCATGAATCAAAAAGAAGCGAAAGAAGTGAGATGAAAATCCCAATTCCAAAGCATGTGCCTAAAAACACAGCAACTTTTTTTCGTTCATCTCGTTCAAATTTTTGAACAATAAGGTATTGAATCGAGGTTAACGCTCTTAGCCCAATATAGCCAATCAAAAAAGAGACGTAATATTGATTAAAATCTACGGACAAGCTTGAGATCATGATAAGAACAAACAGCATTTGAAGAATCATAAAAATGCGCTGATGCAAAAAGTCTTGTCCAAACCGATTGATAAACATCGTTTGTCCGGTCCACGCCCACCATATAGGAATAAAGATTAGTACAAACTTTAACAAATACTCTCCATGAATATACCCTTGTTCAACGTGAAGCAAAACATGCGTAGCAGTAGCAACGGCTGCCACAAATAACAAATCATAAAAAAGCTCCAGCCACGTAACTTTTTTTTCTTCCACTACTCCGCATCCCTTCCTATCATTTACCAGGCTGTCGTGAATGTACTTTATTTTATATATAAGAGACGCATACTTCATGAAAGGCAGCTTAGTAAAAGATAGGTGAGCCAACGGTTCATCAGTCGGCTCACCTATCTAACAGTTACTTTTATGTTGTTACATTTTCTCCGTCACATAAATGATCCATAGATGCCATTCTACTTTCGTGTTTTATATGTAAAGAGAACGACCGATGCCAAACTTAAGCTCCGCTACGTTAGACACTCTGCTTGCTGAAATCGCGCTGAGCTCCTCTATAGCTGCCCATTAAGTTTTGATAACCAGGAAGATGACTAGAAATTAAATTGCCAAAACCTTCAACGTCGTTGCGCCAGTCACGCTGCAGCTCGCACGCTACGCTAAACCAGTTCATAAGCTGCGCGCCGCCGTGAGCCATACGCGTTAATGCCGCATCTGCGACTTGCTTGTTGAACGTCCCGGAAGCATCTGTCACAACAAACACTTCGTAGCCTGCTTTAATGGCAGAAAGCGCAGGAAAAGCAACGCAGACGTCTGTCACTACACCCGCGATAATCAGCTGTTTTTTCCCGGTCGCTTTAATGGCTTTAACAAACTCTTCGTTGTCCCACGCGTTAATTTGTCCAGGACGAGCTATTTTTGGCGCGTCAGGAAACAAATCAACGAGTTCCCCCATTAGCGGGCCGTTGGGTCCATTTTCAAAGCTAGTTGTTAAAATAACCGGTAAATCAAAGAATTTAGCCGTATCACCAAGAGCCAATACGTTGTTTTTAAATTCATCAACACCATAATCACGTACAAGGCCAGAAATAAGACCCGTTTGGTGGTCAACTAAAAGCACGGCAGCATCATCTTTTGAAAGGCGAGAGTAAAGATCAGACATTTTATCATCCTCCTTAAATTAAGGCAAGTAAGGACACGTACCTTTTTCATTCCTTACAAGCGGTCTATCATTTGAACGGTTTTTTAGATTTCATTTATGATCTGTTGAGTAAAACATGTATAGAAAGAAAAGTTATTTCTGAGGTGAAGGTTCGTGAGGTGTGTTCTCTTTCTTAATCTAGAACAGGAACAGGCGCTTGATCAATCCAATGAATGAACTGCTGTAAGTAGCGCTGAAGATAGCGTTTCGTTGACTCATCAGTTAGGACCTTTTGCTGAGCATCAACTTTTTCATGAACTTGCGAAATCAGCATTTTTTGAAATGGTAAAACATGAACTTGCATAGCTTCTAGTACTTCTCTCGTTTGCTTTTGAGCAAAAGCCGTACCGAAGCCTCCTGGAGTTGCGCCAATGAGACCAACTGGTTTTCTGTTTAAAACAGAAGAAGTCCGAGGCCTTGATGCCCAGTCCAAAGCATTTTTTAATACTCCTGTAATTCCGGAATTGTACTCTGGACTTACAATGATAACACCATCAACATCTTGAATCGCAGCTCTAAAGGATGCGACAGATTCTGGTGATCCGTCAGCTTCTAAGTCTTCATTAAAAAAAGGCAGGCTGCTTATTTCGATCCAGCGATATTGAGCTGAGTCATCTAATGTAGTCAATGACTCAGCAATCATTCGGTTATACGAATTCTTTCGTAAACTTCCACAAATAAGACCAATGGTTTTTGTCATCTATTCACCTCCTTACTTGGAATTAATTTCATATTACCACGGTGTTTCAAATATAGATATTAGTTTTATATATAGATAAATTAATTCCTTCTTTGTACCTAATTTAGGGTTAAACTAGCGTTTTACCATTACTAAAAGAATTATTTCAGTAAAATTCAGTCTAATTCTCTCACTTCAAAAGGAATCAAAGCTCTTTCAATTTGATCTCGATGGGTTTCGTACTGTTCAGGAAGCATGAGCTTTTCTCCCATTGTTTCAAGTGACTCATCATGTGCAAAACCTGGAGGGTCTGTTGCAATTTCAAATAAAATTTCTCCGTGTTCTTTAAAGTAAATCGCATTAAAGTAATTTCGATCTCGAACAGCCGTCACTCCGTATCCGCTATCGGCTACGTATTTCTGCCATTCCAACTGATCTTCATCATCTTTTGCTCGCCATGCAATATGGTGAACCGTTCCAACGCCCATTTGCCCGCGTCCAATGGTTGTTAATTTTAAATCGATGATATTTCCAATGTCAGCTGATGATTGAAACCGTATAAAATCTCCTTCTTGACCTACTTTTTTTAGCCCCATTACGTTTTCTAATAATTGAGCTGTTTCATCAGGTCGAACCGATAATAACGTAGCGCCTCCGAATCCTTTAATAGCAACATCTGAATTAATTTCACCAGCTTGCCACGTATTCTTTTCACCTTCTTCTCTTTCCACAATCTCTAGATGCAAACCATGAGGATCGTCAAACTCTAAATACTGCTCTCCAAATCGCTCCATCTTTGTAGCTGGAACTCCAAACTTAGCTAATCGCTGTTCCCAAAAGCCCATCGCACCTTTTGGAACCACATAGGAAGTTACGCCAACTTGCCCGTCGCCTATTTTTCCTTGTCGTGCATTTGCCCACGGAAAGAATGTGATAATCGTTCCAGGTTTTCCGCCTTCATTCCCAAAGTAAAGGTGATACGTTCCTGGATCATCAAAGTTTACCGTTTGTTTGACCAAGCGTAACCCTAACACGCCCGCATAGAAATTAACATTTTCCTGAGGATGACCTACAATCGCCGTGATATGATGAATACCCGCTGTTTTTTTACTCATTACTACCATCTCCTTCGATACATTTTTCGTCATATGTTTCGTTATCCCTCTTAAAATTACAACTATTTATCGTAAATATCTCGAATTCAAGATATTAGTCAAAAAATAAAAGCACCTTGCTTATTCCAACCCATTTTCTCTTTTAGAAAATAAAAGTATCTAGTGCATAATAACCTGGTCCTGCAATAGCTACACCGATTGCTACGACTAAAAGCGTAAGATTATATTCATATCCGTTTTGTGTTGCCCAGTATCCATTTGGACCGTGTACTTTCACAATCGCCATAACCATTGTTCCGGCAATCAAAAGTGCTCCAAGCGGCGTAAGAAGTCCTGCAGCAAATAAAGCTCCGCCTACTAGCTCAGATAAACCAGCCATTAACGCCATTCTAACGCCTGGCTTCATTCCGATAGATTCAAACCATCCGCCCGTTCCTTTTAAGCCGTGGCCGCCAAACCATCCAAATAATTTCTGAGTTCCATGTGCCATAAAAGATAATCCAATGACTAAACGTATTAACAATAAACCAATGCTCACCATTTTTTATTCCTCCTATTTTTTCATCACTTTAAAATCTCGAATTAAAATATCTTTAATTAAGGATAATTATAAAATCATATGCTCCTACTGTCAATATAAATTTTTATATTTTTTTGTAGCTAGTTAAAAGGCTTAACGACTTATTAAAAACATATTCTAGATTTTATGTGGATATGAGCACTGGAGCGGAAAATATAAAAGCTAAATTGTATTATTTATTCAATAAAAAAAAGAAGTCACCCCTTGGTAACTTCTTTCCCTCTTCTACTGTGCATGTATAGTTCAATAACTGGATACTGAAGTTATCACCCCACTTATAAAAGGGATATCTGGATCACTTGAATTAGTATCATTTTGCTTTTAATTTATCAATTAATTTAAGCGTATCATTATATAGACTTAATTGATATCTCTGGGACTCTAGTTCAGGTGGGATACGGATTTGTAAAGGTATCGAAGAAAGATCGAGTACATCCAAAGATGATTTCTTTATAGAGTAATTTTCTACGTTTTTATTAGCTTGTTCTGTTATGTATTCTCCTAATACCTGTAGTTGAACAGCCCATTTTTGTCCATCAACTGTGGGTAGAGAATTCGTTTTGGACCAGTCGTTAAATGTAGTGAGTACACTCGAAATATAGGTATACCCATAAAAGGAATTGTTCATTTTGTTTTAACTGCTGCTTTTTATTTCTGCCAAATGGGTTCAACCTTAAACTCTTTTCTGCTTTCCTTAATTCCTTTTCGACCTGGTGAAGTTCCTGAAGCAAGTTGGTTGTATCATCTATTAAATTTTCTCCTTCAACAAATGTACAGTTATTATTTACCCAGTAAGCCACCTTTTCAAATAATTGTCCAAGGTCTATTCCAAATTGAGTTAAAGTTCTACGAGCTTCTTTTACGTAATTTGGTGGAACAATTATGATATGAACAATAATAGCGACAAGAGCTCCTATGATCGTGTCTCTTATTCGATCAGAGACATAATAATTTGTTTTATGAACAAATACAAAAACTAATAAAATAGTAAGCGCAATTTGATGAATGATCGTCTTATGTAGCCTTAATACAACAGGAAGCACCATTCCCATTGTTAATAATAACCCTATCGTCCATCCGTTCACTTCTACATGTTTAATGATAAAAATCGTAGCAGCAATTCCAAAAAGAGTGCCGATAATTCGATAAAAAGCATACACAGCAGAATGCTGGATGGTTTCTTGAATAGAAAGAATCACAGTTAAAGGCGCCAAATAAGGATGCTTAGAGCCTAACATTTTTGCCAGTTCCCACGATACACCAGAAGCTATAGATATTTTGGCTATAAGTAGTAATCCTTTTATTAGTTCGAGCTTTTGCTTTCCCTTATTTATATCCATAAAAACTCCTTTATTTAAACACCTATGTATGTAAGTCGACTTACAGTCACTTCCTGTCGTTACTTACTATTAACTGGAGAACGTAACTTTATTACAAACAAAGCTGTTTTCATATATAAGAGTTGATTGGATAAAACTCTTCTCTTAAAACACATACTAGCTGTTTAGCTATCCTTCAATCCATCTATTTATCCCGCAATTTGTGTACTACGCTTTCTATATGCTTCACCGCTTGGTATACACCATTTTCCGATTGAATGATGCTTTTTATTTGTTGAGCATTTTCAATATACTCTTTATTTTCTACTTGTTCTAACGCGTGAACCAATTCGAATACTTGGAGATTTTTTTCTTGTAACGGCTTTAGTGAATACCCTTTTTTATAGAGAAGATTTGCCCAAAACGGTTGATCCACTGTAAACGGAATGATAATTTGTGGTACGCCACTCAGTAAAGCTTCAGACATTGTTCCAACACCTCCATGATGAATAATGCCTTTAGCACGTTTAAATAAAAGTCTATGGGATGCACCTTTAACGGCGAGTATATTCTCTTGTTGATTAAACTTCATACCGCTTGTTCCTGTTAGCACTATTGCGCGATTGTCCGTCTCCTTTAATGCCTGAATTAACTTTTGTTTAAAAATTGATGGACTCTTTAAAGGCATAGAACTAAATGATACTACAATAGGCTTCTTTCCTTTTTCTAGAAAGTTTTCTATTTCATTGGGTAGCACCTCTTCCTCTACTTCTAAAAAGAAAAAACCTGGTAGACATACAGAACCTTTCCAACTCTCTACTTCTTTGAAAAGAAAAGGACTAATAGGATAAATTATAGGAATAGGTGCACCGTTTACGTCATATGTGTAAAGTCCGGCTTTTCTCTTCGGGAATTTTAACGTTTTTTCTCTAAAATCGTTAATTTCTTTCATAAAAGGGTACTCACTGAACTTTACTATCTTGTAGGATAATCTATTTAATGTAGGACCAAAGCTTTGTTTTGACGATAAAGAGAAATTTGGGAACTCTGTAATTGGATACATAATTGGAACGGGCGGTAAGCAAATGCAAGGAATATGATAGTACAGCGCAATATCAACGGCACCAAGAGCTTTAGGATGATAAATGATTAGATCGGCTCCTTGGGAAGCCTGATAAAAATCATCCATACTTCTTCTGTAGGATGGAGCAATTTTTTCTTTTGAAAATTTCATTATTTTAAAAGGTGAAAACTTCTTACCATTAAGTATATCTCTTCCTTCCTCGCTCTCCATTATCGCCATCAAATCAGTAGCAGCGGGATGAAAGGAAACCTTATTTTCTTCAATAAAATGTTGAAACGTCGCACCTGTACAAATGACTACTTCATGTCCAATCTTAATCATTTCTCGAGCAAGTGCAATATAAGGCTGTACATCTCCTCTACTGCCTAACGTTAAAATTGTCACTTTCATAATTTCCACCCCCATAATAAATAATAACTTAACTTTTTTGTTTTGCTGCAACTATATTTTAGCTTATGTATGAATTTTTCTTATTTATTTAATTTTTGATTTCGTTAAGTTAAATGATAATGTTTTATGGTTTGCGATAGTTCTTGCATTCACAGATAATTTACTCTTTGCAAAGGTAATAAGGCAGATTAATCCCTTTGTTGAATATAAAATTACTCATCCTTTAAAAATTGCAAGATTTATAGTTTTCAGTTTGATTGCTATAGCCAACTTATACTGGATAAAATGTTGAATCAGAGTCTTTATATTCTCATGTCTCCTTTTCATCGTCATTAAAAGAAAAACTCATTTCTATTTTAAAAGAAGTCTATTCCGGACTTAATCTACTGAAATGATTAAAAGGTTGCAAAAGCTCTCTCCTTACCAAATAGCTGGTATAAAAGACGTTTTTTCATTCCGTATTAAGGGAATTAAGATAGAAATTTTAGAAAAAGGAGCTAAAATGGCAAAATAGTAAATTTAAGTCTTTCTGGAAGTCATTAATGTTAATTAAAAATATGAAGGAGGAAGATGATGAAGAAAACAACACCTATTTTTTGGATCTCTTTAATCATTAGCGTTTTATTTGTAGGCTGGGGTATATTAAAACCAACTAATCTACTTCACGTCATGACCACCGCGGAAAGTTATTTGCTTAATCGCTTTGGTTGGTTTTATCAATTTTCTGCCACATTCTTTTTAATATTTGCCTTAGTATTAGCTTTTAGTCGATTTGGAAAAATAAAACTGGGCAAACCCCATGAAAAACCTGAGTTTAGTACCCCTACTTGGTTCGCTATGTTATTTAGCGCTGGGATGGGAATTGGTTTACTTTTTTATGGGATTTCTGAGCCAATCTCCCACTATGCTACACCCCCTTTTGGGAAACCTCAAACTACTGAATCTGCAAAACTGAGCCTAGAATATACATATTTACACTGGGGATTTCATGCTTGGGCAATTTATGCTGTAGTAGCACTTGCCTTAGCCTATTATAAATTCCGAAAAAACATGCCTGGACTAATGAGCGCAACCCTAACCCCTCTTATTGGAAATAAGAGTAAAGGACCAATTGGCTACGCAGTAGACATCATAGCTGTATTTGCTACCATATTTGGGGTGGCCGCATCTTTAGGATTAGGAGCTTCACAGATAAATAGTGGATTTCATTACCTAACTGGCATGCCTATTAGCTATAAAGTTCAACTCGTTATTATTGCCATTACAACTATTTTATTTATTACATCTGCAGGAACCGGTGTTTCAAGAGGTATCAAATATTTGAGCAACGCTAACATGGTTTTAGCCGTCATTCTATTTGTTTCTTTTCTTTTTCTTGGACCTACACAATACTTAATAGAGCTTTTCTCTACAACCTTTGGTTCCTACGTTCAACAATTACCAAGCATGGGGCTGCGATTTGCTCCCTTTAATTCGGACAATAACCAGTGGGTAAAAGATTGGACCATTTTTTACTGGGCTTGGTGGATATCATGGACCCCATTTGTGGGAACTTTCATTGCACGCGTATCTAAAGGAAGAACGGTTCGTGAATTTATTATGGCTGTATTAATCGTTCCAACACTTGTATGCTCAATATGGTTTGGCATATTTGGAGGTACCGGTATTTATTTTGATTTTGTGAAAGGATTAGATGTGGCAAAACAAAGCTTAGAAACCTCTCTATTCTTTGTGTATGATCAAATGCCGTTTGGAAGGTTTCTTTCTACCATCTCTGTAGTCCTTATTTTGACGTTCTTTGTGACTTCTGCAGATTCGGCCACTTTTGTTCTGGGGATGCAAACTACAAATGGGAATTTAAATCCACCTTTCTTTGTTACATTTATTTGGGGAATCATTTTAGCTGCTATTTCAGCAATTTTATTAGGTACAGGTGGCCTGCAAGGCATGCAAGCAGCTATTATTGTCAGTGCATTACCATTAGGGATTGTTCTTCTATTCATGTCCTATGCATTAATTAAGTCCTTCCGACAAGAAGTTTCTGAAGATAAAAAGCAAAATAAAAAAACTGCTTAACTTATTTCAATATGAAGCAGCTTTAAAAGGTGTATGATTTATTTTTAAACTGATATTTATATCTTTTGTTTGAGGGAAACTTTATAGTAAACATCATGTATGTAAGCTTTGTTAAAGGTTGTTTCCTTTTAGTGAGGAAACAACCTTTCTCTTCTTGCATGTTTGTAAGTACCAACTTATTTTTTTGATTGAAGTTGTATTCAAATTTATATTATTTAGCATTATATAAGTAATTTATTGCTAATGATACCTTAGGAAAATATTATCTATAATAAACAAAGTTATAAGAAAAGCCGTATATCTCTCAAGGTGACAGAAACCTATCCATAAAGAGAATGTACTCTTAACAATACTTGGCACATGAAGCATAATTTCAGTTTTAAAGAGACAAAGGAGCATAAAAATGGTTACATATTGGATTATTTTATTAGCTATCGCTGTAGGGGTAGTGTTTATCGCGGAAAAACTGAAACAACCTTATCCCACTTTCCTTGTAGTAATAGGATTAATTATTGGTTTGGTACCCATTCCTGCGTTGGGAGAAATAAAAAGTTATGCAGCCAATGATACCGTGTTTCAAACGACCGTTATTTTCATCTTCTTATCAGCTTTGTTAGGGGATGCAGCACTTAAACTTCCCTTTGATGAATTAAAACGTAATAAGAAATCGATTTCTTTATTAGCTTTTTTAGGTACATTTCTTACCTTCTTACTAGTTGCTGCTTCTACTTATTTTTTCTTGCACCTTTCTTTGCAAGAATCCTTAATTTTCGGTGCACTTATGGCAGCTACTGACCCTGTATCCGTTCTAAGCATTTTTAAGTCAATGGGCCTAAACAAGCGCCTCTCCATTGTGGTCGAAGGAGAAAGTTTAGCAAATGACGGAGTTGCTGTTGTACTATTTCAAATTGCTGTGGTAACTACTGCCTTGAGCTTAACAGGTACATTGAATGCGCTGCTTGAATTTCTGAAAGTTGTAAGTGGAGGCATATTGATTGGTGGAGTGTTTGGTTTATTAGCTTCTCGTATTACATCTAAGATTGATCATTATTTAGTGGAGACTGGATTATCGATGGTTCTATTTTATGGTACTTTTCAGCTTGCTGAACACTTTGACGTTTCTGGGGTAATATCTGTAGTAGTAGGTGGCGTAATCTTAGGAACTTATGGACGAAACGTAGGCATGTCAGATCTAACACATGAAAAAGTGAATTCCTTTTGGGAAACAATCGCCTTTCTCTCCAATGCGCTTATTTTCTTACTAGTAGGATTAGAAGTGAGTCGTATTGATTTTTTAGATAAAGGATGGCTTATCGTTGGAAGTATTCTTATTGTTCTTTTAGCACGTTTTCTCGCTGTCTATATAAGCTTAGCTTTTGATAAATCCATTCCAACTTCATGGAAACCTATTATTTCATGGGGAGGATTAAAGGGATCTCTTTCAATTGCGCTTGTTTTAGGCATTACACCCGAATTTGAAGGAAAAAATCTGTTATTAGCAATGACATTTAGTAATGTAGTCTTTTCTCTTCTTATTCAAGGAACAACACTAAAAAAATTAGTTTCATTTTTGAATGTAAAATAAAAGCCTATACTAAAAGAAAGCTGATGTTATGTTTGAAACTTTTCTTACACCCACTCGTATATCCATAAGGAACACCCTTACTCCTTTCTTAGTCAACATACAATAAATACGCGATAGAAAGCTTACAAGGAGGAATTAGATGGAATCAAGAATGAGTTGGTGTATTAAAAATCCTTCGTTTTATTTGGGAGCTGTTTTATTTCTCATCTTTGGTAGCCAATGCGTTATGGGATATATAAAAGAACATCAATTCTACGTTTTAGAGAGCATATTGAGTATCATAGGTGTTTTTATGATTGTTCTACCGTTGAAAAAGAAACTTGCTCCTCATTCACCAAAAAGCACTTAGTTATATGGGACTGACCCCTGATTTCGAGACAAGGATCCAAACACCTTTTAAACAGCCAGTTTTCGGTATTGTACCGGTGACTGGTTGTTTAGTTTTGTTTGAATACAGATATGGTTATAATAAGTAATGTAGCTTTCGACAGTTTGTTCTACGATGGCAGTCGTAGTACATGTTAACTCATCGAGGTAAAATGTTTCAGACTTTAGGGTGAAATGAAACGATTCAATTCAATTCTGTTATTTTGTTAGTAATAGCTTATATAGTGAGTTTTAGATTTAACAGAAAAAGCTAAAATCAATTAAGGAGCTGCTTGATAAAAAGAAATCCTTAATAAAATCATGTAGCAAAGGGGGGCTTTAATACGATTTCGGTATGAATAGGAATCTAGATCGTTACGTTTGTTTCCACATTTCAGGGCACATACTCCGGGTATAGATTAAATAGAAAAAGTAAAGAAGCAGAAAAAAAAAGAGATTATACAGCAAGATAGCACGCTGTGTAGTGTCTTTTTTCTGCCTTTTCGCTTTTATATAGACTAATAAGGTTTTATTTTTACACGAAGGTAGACACCTAAAGCGATTTTCACTTTACAAAGCTACATCATAGTCTAACTCTTACTTCCGTACCATCTGTAGCTTTGACATCTACTAGCACCATCCCCTTATGTTTCTTTAGTTCCTTGACGATAGGCTTTAGCACACTTTTATCTATTAGCGGAAAAGTAAAGTTCAGCTCTTTTCTTTTAAAATGTTCTTTTGTCCATTTATCTATATGCTTCTGGATAAATTTCGAAAAAGCAACGCTAATAGCAACGTTTAAAAGAGCATATGGAATTGGGATACTAAACCGAACTTCTTTGGTTTTCACTTTTACATGAATCATAAGCGCACCGTTATTCAATGATGACTGAAACGGTATCTCCGTTCGCCGATTTAATATCAACAATCTGGCCATCTAACTCGTTTTCAATTGCTTCAACAATCAGGTTTATGTCTATATCTTTTACATATTTTTCTGATTGAGGAATACTTGCTGCGATGCTGTGTCCAGCCATTAATACCAGCTTGACAAGCTTTATTGGCAAATTAACCTTCACATTATCATTTTCAGTTGAAACAACTCGAATTTTCAACGTTTTATCTAAATACGCATTCGGTTTCTTCAAAAGCTTATTGCCTGTTTCTTCTTTTTCTTTTAATACTTGAATCAGTTCTGATCCCTTTTCTGCATCAATTTTTCCTTCTTGAACCATTGTTAACACTTTTGTAATTTCCTCTTTCATAGACAATCCCCCTATTCTTCTTTTAAGAGCTTGATGGCTTCTTCTGCTGTAATTTCACCATTTTCTAACATAGACACAACTTTTTTCTCGTCTACTTCGTTTTTCTTCTTTTCTACATATCCAAGAGATGAAATGATGTCAGTCAGCTTTCCGCGAACAGTTGGGTACGAAACGCCCAGTTCTTTCTCAACTTCTTTGATATTTCCTCTGCATGTTAAAAACACTTCTACAAAATGAAGCTGATCACTCGATAAAGATGCCAGCTTAGATAATTCAAACTCATTTTCAATCGTCGTGTGACAATGGCTGCACTGTAGCTTTGTAATTTTTAACGTTTCACTGCAGACAGGACAATTTGTAAGTACTTTATAAGCCATAATCAAATCTCCTTCTTTTAGTTAATTTGATTATATAACAATTATTTAATATTAAAAACAATAAAATTAAATAATTTTAAATAAAAAATTAAATATAATAATTTATACTTCAAAAAAATCAATAAAATATTTTAAATCACGCACAATGAAAACTAATAAATATTTGCTGAATTAGATGCTTGAGGTTTAAAAAGACACATACAGCTATACAAAAAAGAGTACCTTAAAACCTTCCCCAAACCTAAAAAAACACAGACCATACAATGGTCTGTGTTTTTTATTAATGCGCTTTTTGTTCAACATTAACTCTCTTGATAAAGAACGAGATCACTAATCCAACAATGGAAACAATAATCGCAAAGACGAATGCATGTTGAACACCGTTGGTAAAGGCAAGAACTTGGTTTAATGGATCCATTTTATCTGACACCGTCTCAAGGAAGCTTCTTGAACCTGATGACAGAATCGAGATTCCAACAGCTGTTCCGATTGCTCCAGAAACCTGCTGCAAGGTGTTCATAATCGCTGTTCCATGCGGGTACAGCTCTGGTGGAAGCTGGTTTAAACCATTTGTTTGAGCTGGCATCATAATCATCGAAATGGCAATCATAAGCGCAATGTGTAACCCAATGATAAACCCTGTTGACGTTTCCAGCGTTACGGTTGAAAAACCATACATGGTGCCGACTACAATCAAAAGACCAGGAATAACTAGCCATTTGGGACCAAAACGGTCAAATAATCCGCCCATAACCGGTGAAAGAATTCCGTTAATCACTCCTCCTGGAAGAAGCATTAGGCCAGCGGCAAAGGTTGATAAAGCTAATGATGTTTGTAAGTACAGGGGTAAAATCATCATGGCAGACAGTAGTACCATCATGCAGACTAGAATTAATAAAAGACCAATTGTAAACATTGGATACTTAAAGGCTTTAAGGTCTAACATTGGCTCTTTCATCTTCGTTTGACGAATAGAGAATGCAACTAGTGCAACAGTTCCAATCACAAGAGTTAGAATAACCTGTAGACTTCCCCAGCCCCCGCCTTCTCCAGCGCTGCTAAATCCAAATACAATTCCTCCAAAACCTATTGTTGAAAGAACAACAGAAATCATATCGATTTTTGGCTTTGTTGGTGTGGTAACGTTCTGCATAAAGAAAGCTCCAAACACCAAGGCAACCACTAATAATGGAAGTGAAATCCAGAAAATCCAGTGCCACGTTAATGTTTTTAAGATTAAGCCTGATACAGTTGGTCCAACAGCTGGAGCAAACATAATAACAAGGCCAATGATCCCCATTGACTTTCCACGCTTATGCGGTGGAATAATAACAAGAATCGTGTTGAACATAAGCGGTAAAAGCAAAGCTGTTCCCACGGCTTGCACGACACGGGCAATCATTAGTACCCCAAACGTTGGTGCGATAGCGGCAATAAATGTTCCGATAATCGAGCAGATTAGCGATGCTATAAAAAGCTGTCTCGTCGTAAACCGCTGAAGAATAAAACCTGAAATAGGTACCAGAATTCCTAACGTTAATAGATATCCTGTTGTTAGCCATTGTGCCGTTGTTTCGTGAATACCAAAGCCTGAAATTAGCTCTTTTAACGCCATATTTAGCGCTGTTTCACTAAATAAGCCGATAAACCCGGCAATAAGAAACGACGTAATAATCGGCAGCACTTTGATGTTAGAGCCTTCGGCTGCTGTTTGTTGATTACTCATATTAAATTGTCTTCCTCTCTTTTACGTACTCTTTTTGATAAATTTTTTTCTATCTCAATGATAAGTTGATTAGCAGACAAACGATACATACCGATATAAAGATTAGTAATAAGTTTAAGACATTGTGCTGATTAAGCTTTTTCCTTCTCTTCTCTTTTGACCGGATTGCTTTTTGTCTTCTAAATTCGTTTCTTTCCACAGATACCTCTCTCTCCATTTCATTTCTAAATTACGTATGTAAACTGTTTCCCATTTATGTATATGCTTTTTCAATAAGCAAGATAGAACTAAAAAATGAAAAGAGGAAAGGCACATATTTATACCATTCCCCTGCACAAAGGAAAAATGAATTTCCACTTTGTATACCAGGAATATTGTAACACATCTATAAGTACTGTTTCTATCTAAAATATACTAAATAATGATATCTATATACCTAACTTAGTGCCCTGTGACAATTAAAATTTGTTTCTGTTATTTCATTAGCAATGACGTATATAGTCATTTTTGAATGTAATAGAAGTTCTGTTTATGTTCATTGGCTACTATGTATATTCTCTGCTTCATAACGTAATTTATAAAAATCCTGAACGAATGTGTTTTCTTCTAAAATGGATTCTTTCATTTTACGTAAAGTTCTTTTTCCTACACGACGGTCAAGCATACACAATATTTTTATTAACATATCATTCGACTTTAAAGATAATTCAATTGGTGAATTAAAATATTCCTCCAAAGCAGAAAAGAAATCATATTGTGCATAAATGCCTTCCGTTTTTAATTGTTCTTGAGCTTGTTCTTGGATTGCTCGATTATTAAAAACATTATCATAAGTAAAATCGTCTAACTGAATACGAATATCTCTTTCTCTATAATATTCTTCTTTTTCAGCAGTAATCGTACACATATTTAACATTTCTACTTTATCAACAGTTATGACAGCCCTACCTAACTGGTCATGTGCTTTTCGATAATTAATCACTTGAAAATCTACTCTTGAATGCAAAGATTCGCATACAAAACTCAGTAAACGTTTCTTTGCTTTGCTCCATTTTGGATGATACAGCAATAAACTCCCTCCCTTTCAACCTATTAAATTTTACCATTATAACATATCTGTGGTAGTAGAAAAGAAGTATATGCAAGAATTAAAAGAGCAAACTCTCTTACACGTGAGTTTGCTCTTTCTCTTCTTCATTCAAATTTCTTAAGTTTAACTTATTGTCCTATATCCTTCATCCTTTTAAGAGCTTTTCTATATTCTTGATCTCTCATATGCAGCATTTTATCAGGAGAAGGTTTAGGCTGGCCAAACTTTTTCAAAGCTTCTCTATACTCGCTGTCACCAATGACTCCATTCGAAACAATCTCTTTAGGCGAACGCTCAAAAACGGGAGTAGCTTTTTTACTGTGAACCTTTTCGGTACTCGGCTTTTCTTTATTTTTTTCTTTATCATGCGACTTATGAGCCAGCTTGTGTCCCTTACCTGTTAAAAACATCAAAAACGAGAGAATGAATACCACAATGCTCAATACACACGAAAACGTAGAAAAGGTATGATACGTAATGATTTCAGATTTTACATGTAGAGATTGCGTGAAATTTTCTTTACTAGCCACCTGGCTCTCTGCACTTACCGTTGCAAGGTGATCTTTATACACCTTTGCAAAAACAATACTGCTGATTACAGGAATGACCGCAGATACTGTCACTCGTATAAATTGAACCGTGACCATCCGAGGGACTAAGCTTGGTAGTGGTCCGCCTAAAGCAGCACCCATCAGACCTGCAGCGACTGTGAATCCTACTCCTGCGATTAAAGCGGCAAAGCTGATAATAAAGAGAAAAGCTGAAGCATGACCGTCCACATACATCCACTGTATGTTTACTCCCATAATAATGACGGCTCCTATAATACCTAATACGCCCGGCCCGACTTTATCATATAATACGGCACTTAATATGGCTGCAATTACTATCCCGGCAAAAAGCCCGATATAGATCAGTGACATCTCTCCTTTATCAAAACCAGATTCACTTTTAAGCAATCCTTGTAGGGATAAAAGAGTGAGACTCATACTAATATTTCCTATAACAGCGATTAAGATAGCGAGAGCTGGTTTTCGAGAAGCCACTAATCGAAAGGGAATTAAAGGATTTTTAATATGCCATTCTGCTATAAATAAAAAACATAAAAAAATGATGCTTCCTACTATGCCTATCCATACATAAGTAGATGCCCATCCTGATTTTTGGAGATTAAGTAATGTAAACGTAATAAATGCAGTAACCATAAACATTAACGCTGCACCGATGATGTCAAATGGTTCATGATGTTTTTGCTGTTGCTTGGCATGATCATTTGTTAAAAATTTGTAGCTAAAACCTATTCCCAGTAAGGAAAGTACGGCCGCTATATAAAATAACCATCTCCAGTGTCCGTAGCTTTTCACTAACATTCCGAGAAAAATACCCACAACGCTAGAGCCATAAAATCCGCCAATAAGAATCAGTAATGCCAAGTTCCGTTTCTGAATCGGAAAAGAAAGAACCAGCATTGGAATCATCATCATAAGTGCTAAACCCGTTCCTATCCCTTGTAAAAAACGACCAATTCCCATTCCTAAGAAGCTGTTAGAAGCAATACTTACGATAGCTCCTATAAGAAACAAACACATCGAAAGAACATAATTCCTTCTCTCCCCTAACTTGTGTCGAAGGATAGGTCCAAACGGAATACAAAATGCAAAGCTTATAACCCCTATTAAAACCGGTGTTATCGAAATATAAGATTGATTGTGAAACGTTTGTTGGAGAATGTCACGTATAGAATTTAATGACGTGTTTAACATTAAACCAGGACCAATAGCTAAAACTGCCAGTAAGGAAATCCCCCAGTGTTTTTCTATTTTCATACCACAATTCCTTTCTGCCTTTCATGATTGTAAAATATCTTTATTTGAACAAACTAAAAAATAAAGCTTCAGTAAGGAAGCTTTATTTTATTTTCTAAACCTGCCACTCGAATTGGCCCTAGAAGAGTTAAACGGGTTAATTTATCAGCCATAAATGCAGGGCTAAATTTCATATCGCTTTCTAACCAAGAACAAATGACACCTATATGAGCTGATGTAATATAGCTAATCAGGATATCTTTAGGAATATCCAGTCCATCCTCTTCTTCTCCAATCGAAGAGATTAGCTCTCCGTACACTCTTTTCTTTACAATTTCCGTCATATGACTTCTGAATTGAGGCAATCCTCGGTCACTTAGCATGACTTTAAAATAATCCGCGTGTTCGTAGATGAATTCAAAAAGCTTTAAAAAAGAAACAGACTCATCTTTTTCTTCCACTTCTGAGGAAACCTCGTTATTTTGTTTAGGCTTTACTTGCTCTATTAGCTCTTCTAGAACTTCATTCATAATCTGAACAAGAAAGTCTTGCTTATCTTGATAATGTAAATAAAATGTTCCTCGCGTTAATTCCGCTTTTTCCGTAATTTCTTGAATCGTAATGGACGTGACATCTTTCTCCTTAAGAAGTTCGACTAAAGCGTCTCTTAAGTATTTATTTGTTCTTTTTATCCTAGGATCTACTTTTTTTTTAGTCATAGTTGATCTCCTTGTATCACTTTTATTAAGACATACGATAGACTATTTAAACTATCCTGTATCGTCAACATACATTTTATACATAATGTAAACTAATGAACATCATGTATATTAAGTCTCACAAAGTATTGCCAATCTGTCAATATCAAAAATTGGGTAGCGTTAAAACATTCGTTAGACATGGATTGAGTGAACTCAAGAGTGTAATCTTTTGTAAAAACGTTCAAAAGAAATGGTATTAGAAATGAAGGAATAGTAAAAATTGATATTATGGAGGTGTTTTCTTATGAAAAAGTTTGAAGTAACGTTTCATTTAATCAATGGTGAAATCAGTCATATAGTTGAAACTAAATCACTTATTCGTGCAAAGAACTACATACAATATAGATTTGAAGATAAAAGTAAAGTATTGGACTTAGCAAATGACTTGGTACTCGTTAAAAGCAGCGTTCAATACTTTACCGTAGCTGAAAAAGAATAAGTAATGATATAAAAGGGATAAATGATCGAGTATGAATGGCTTGTTACACCGCTGTTAATTTCCATGCAAGGCTTCGCTTTTCGCAGGCGGCAAGTGAGTCTGCAGGAGTCTTTCGCCTTGCTATCCAATTAACGGCTACAAGCACCTACATTCACCCTCATAATAAAAAAATCCGAACAGTTTATCGTTCGGATCTTCCTTCCACTAAACTACTTTTAAGCTCTTTTCTCGCTATTTTTTCACCCAGTTATCATTACTATTTTTTTTGTACTTTGTTTTCACTGCATTCCACGCAACTTTATGCGCCGTAGCTTCTTCTTTGTATTCGTCACTCGCTGAGTTAAATGCTTCTTTATAAATTTCCTGAGCATGATGAGGAAGGTTATCTTTTACTCCATCAGGCAATTCTTTTAATGAATTGTAAGGCATATAGTATTCCTCCTTGAAAACGTCTTTTACTACTGATTTACCTGTTCTTAATGAGTATAAACATTTAATAAACTCTGAAAACGAATGGGAGTTTTGACTCTATAAAAAAGAACAGCACCTCTCTAGGAAGCCTGTTCTTCAAGTGAATCTAATTATCCTTTAAACATCAGCGGGGAAACGCCCTTACTTAAGTTCCATTTGCTTAAGGTAATCAATTCAATTTCTTGATCAGCAAAGAAACAAATACCTTTTGCATTTTCTACAGGATAGATTCTGCTCGTCATCACTTTCTCGCCTTCATTAATAAAAACTTCAATGGACGATTTATCGACAAAGAGATGAAGATGCAGGTGGTTATCATTTAATCCAACAGGTGCTTTTCTTACTCCTCCATCACCTTCACCTGAGTTATCGCGATTAAAGATAAACAAACTTTCTAATCTATCATAGGTTAAAAGCGTTTCTTGGTGAGTTTCGTTATCTGTTCGCAATTTCACTCCGAATTTTGAAGCGGCTTTTGCGTTAATTTTCACTTCAAGTTCGTAACAATCACCTGAAATACCTGCAAGTTCTTGTTCTCCACTAACGATAATATTTTTATACTGCACGTGATGTTGACGAAGCTGCTTAAGCTCTGGAATTGGTTTACTAATTATGTTCCCTTGTTTAATAGAAAGCTCACGCGGAATAGTCATTGCTCCTGCCCAATTGTATTTTTGTTCAGGCATGCAGCTTTCCCACATAGCCATCCACGCTATCATAATTCGTCTGCCATGTTCATCTTCTGTTGTTTGAGGAGCATAAAAGTCAAACCCGTAGTCTAAAAGTTGAAAATCTTCATGTTGAAGCAGCCCCGTTTTATAGTCTAATTTTCCTTTTATATATCCAGCTTGATGTAAGTTATGATAGAGATCTCCTTCTGGTTTTACTCCTTGAGGCGACATGACAAGCACGTCCTGTCCGTCGAGACTAAAAAGATCTGGACATTCCCACATAAAACCAAGATTCCCTTGGCTTTTGGCCATTATATTTATAAACTCCCAATCCATTAGATCTCTTGAACGATACAAAAGAACTTGGCCCTCATGATCCTTCGTGCGTGATCCAAGAACACAATAATAATAGTCATCTTTCTTCCATACTTTTGGATCTCTAAAATGATCAGGGTGAATATTCCCTTCAGGCACTGAATCAATAACTGGGTTTTGAACTGCTTTATTAAAATGAACGCCGTCTTCGCTTACAGCAAGACACTGAACTTGTCGTAAGTCCGTATCATAGTTAGCTCCCGTCCACACATTCCCTGTATACATGGCATAAAGCTTTCCATCTTTTTCAACTGCACTTCCTGAAAAGCATCCATCTTGGTCATATTCTTCACTCGGAGCAAGAGCAATAGGGAGATGTTCCCAATGAGTGAGATCTCTACTTTTTATATGCCCCCAAAACATTGGCCCCCACTCGGGAGAATATGGATGATGCTGATAGAATAAATGATACTCACCTTTGTAAAAGCAAAATCCGTTCGGGTCATTCATCCAATATGCCGGTGTAGACACATGGTATTGTAATCGCCAATAATTCTGATTAACAGCCTCCTGCTCGTTTAACACACTCTTCATTGCCTTTGAGATTTTTTCTTGATGTTGATTTTTTAATGTTTTCAACCGATTTCTCCCTGCCTTTCTCTACGTGAATGAGTTACGTGTGATAAAAAGAGATTAAAACGATGAATCAATCTCACAAACAATGGATTCGTAAGGTCGCAATTTTAGTTGATTTGGGTGTAATTCCAAATGATCGTAGTTCGATAAAATAACTTCTTTCATAGTAAAATCTAAGTTTAAAGCTACTTCTTTATGATCAAAGTTAGCGATTACCGCTATTTTTTTATTATTAAACTCCCTTGCGTAAGCCATGATTTGTAGACTATCTTCAAACAAATCTTCGTATTTACCAAAAGCGATAACCTCTGAATATGGACTGCTTTTTCTTAATTTAATTAAATTTTTATAGAAATAAAATAAAGAATTATCATCTTTTAAAGCATTCTCAACGTTAATAGAAGAGTAATTAGCATTTATCTCTAGCCACGGTGTGCCTTGGCTAAACCCTGCATATTGAGAATGATTCCACTGCATAGGTGTTCGGGAATTATCACGGCTGCGTCTCCAAATTGCTGCTAATGCTTCTTCTTTTGAAAATCCTTCTTTCAGCGCAGAGTGATATTGATCAATTGAAGCTAAGTCATTGTAATGCTCAATCGACGGATACTCTACATTTGTCATTCCGATTTCTTGTCCTTGATAGATGAATGGTGTGCCTTTTAGTAAAAAATAGACCGTAGCTAACATTTTTGCTGACGTAGGTCCTATATCTTCTGGTTTAATAAATTTATTTAAAGAACGAGGCTGGTCATGGTTTTCTAAATAAAGCGCTCCCCACCCTGTATTGTTATAGAACGTTTGACTATCAGAGATGGCTCTTTTGAAATCAAGCAGATTCCACTTATGCGGTTCATACCATTTTCCTTTTTTTCCTACGTCTAAATCGACATGATCGAATTCAAAAAGCATACTAAAATGTCCTTCTTCTCCCGCGTAAATAGGCAGTTCTTTGTGTGATACTCCAGGAGCTTCCGCCACAGTTAAGATATCATGTGAAGCAAAAGCTTCTTTACTTAGTTCACTTAAAAATTCATGAATGCCTTCTTGATTTGTTTCAATTACATTCATTTCACCATCCGAATTAGCAAAGTCCTGTCGTTTTTTTATAAATGTAATGGCATCTACTCGAAAGCCGCTAATTCCTTTTTCTAACCACCATGTGACCATGTTATAGACAGCATTTCGAAGATCAGGGTTTTCCCAATTAAGATCAGGCTGCTTTTTAGAAAATGCATGAAGATAATACTGTTCTGTTTGTTCATCATACTCCCAGCATGAACCGCCAAAAATAGATTCCCAATTATTAGGAGGGCTTCTATCTTCTTTTCCATCTTTCCAAATATACCAATCTCTTTTCGGATGATTTACATCACTTTTTGATTCTAGGAACCACTCATGTTCATCCGAAGTATGGTTAACGACTAGGTCCATAATAATCTTTATATTTCTTTTTTTGGCTTCATCAATCAGTAGATCCATATCTTCCATAGAGCCAAATTCTTCTGCAATGGCTTGATAATCAGAGATGTCATATCCGTTATCATCCATTGGAGATTGATAAACTGGACTTAGCCAAATAACGTCGATACCTAACTCTTTTAAGTAATCTAATTTTTGAATAACTCCTTTTAAGTCGCCAATTCCATCACCATTCGAATCGTAAAAACTTTTCGGATAAATTTGATATACAACTGCTTCTTTCCACCACTGTTTATTCATCGTTATAGCGCTTTCTGGATTCTTTCTTTCGCTTAGTTGAACCATTGCTTATCAGCTCCTATGTATTTATATTAAAATGATGTATATATTCTTCTGCTTTTATGGTATCGATACCATATGTAATTAAAAAAATTTATGTTATTAAAAAATCTGATATAACCCTTTATACCTCACGCTTCTATACTTACCTCAAACTCTTTGTTCTAGTATGCGATAAATAGCTGAATGTAGAGGAACTGTCTTCTGCTTTAAGGTAAATTTATTGTATTATATTATGGGAACGGTTTCAATTACTTTTCTGAAAATTTTTCAAAAAAGGTGAGAACTAATAGATTTAGCTCTCACCTTCATCTATTATCTCCTATCACGTTGAGCTTCGAACAACTAGCTCGATTGGGAGTTCAAACGTTTCTACTGTCGATTCAGAATCATTCAGCATATCGATCAGGATTTCCATTGCTTTAATCCCCATTTGATCAATCGGTTGTCGTATAGTTGTTAGCTTTGGATCTAACATTTGTGCAAGAGGTTGGTCATCAAATCCAATAATCGCCAAATCATTAGGTATACTTAGACCAGACTCTTTGGCTTCGATCATCATTCCTCCAGCAATTTCATCACTTCCTGTAAATATAGCCGTTGGGCGATCCTCCATTGACAGGATTTTTTTAACTACTTGTTTTCCGTCTTCAATACTATGTTGATTAACAAAAATCCATTTTGGATCCGGCTGAATTCCTGCCTCTTGAAGTGCTTTTTGATAACCTTGGTTACGGTCCTTGTCCTTACCTTCCTCAGCGAACAATCCACCTGTACAGTACCCGATTTTCCGGTGTCCCTTTTCAAGTAAATGCTTTACGCCTATATACGCACCCTTATATTGATTTAATCGAACGATTGGAACATTTGCGTTGTTTACATATTCGTTGCACAACAAAATAGGACCATACTCAGTAAAAGGCTCTATGAGACTCCAGTCATTTTCAATGGACGTCATAATAATTCCGTCAACTTGCTTTGTTTTCAGTAAATTTAAAAATGCTAATTCTTTCTCTTTATCTTCATTACTTTGAAAGATTAATACATGATAGCCCTTTTTATAAGCAACTTGTTCAATTGAATCGACTAAATAAGAGAAAAATGGATTTATAATCCTTGGTACAATAACACCAATTGTAGTCGTTACCTGTCCTCTTAACTTTCTTGCCGAAGGATTTGGCGTATAATTAAGCTCTTTCATTGCTTTTAGCACACGATTTTTTTTCTCTTCTGAAACATACGAATGATTGTTTATAACACGGGAAACCGTTGTTTTTGATAACCCCGATAATTTGGCTACGTCGTATATTGTAGGCATGTGTTTATCACTCCATCACTAACTGAAATCAGTTTCATACTTATTTTACGTTAAAAAAGAGGCAAAATGCAATGAATGAATTCGTTTGCAACTCTATACCATCTGTTCAATAAGAATACAGTAGAATCCCTATAGGTCTTTGAAACAGCCCTTTTTATATAAAATGTTTCATGATTAATAAATCAGTACATATCAAATTGTTTATTTTATATGTAAGAAATCAGTACCATATTAAAAAAACACATTACACTTAAACAAACCTTTTCTGGAAGGTATTTTTGTTAATTATTTTCTTGTTGACATATGAAATCGGTACCATATATAATACAATCAATCGAAAACGCTTTCTAAATAATATTTAGATACATAAACAGCAAAGGGGATTTAAATATGGAAAACAATAAACTTTATTGGAAACTAAGCAGTTTCTTTTTCTTATTCTTCTTATCTATTGCCTCTATTTTTACTTTTTTTGCTATCTGGTTGGGACAAAGCCTTAACCTTTCCGGAGCACAAACAGGTATTGTTTTTTCTGTAAACGCTGTCTTTACTATGCTTTTTCAACCTCTTTATGGATATATCTCTGATAAATTGGGGTTACGAAAGAATTTATTATACTTCATTTCAATTTTAGTTATTTTATCTGGACCGTTTCTAATTTTCATCTATCAACCTCTTTTAAACTGGAATTTTTGGGTAGGAGCTCTGACAGGCGGAGCTTATCTTGCCATCACCTTTTTAGCTGGAATCTCAGTCATCGAGTCATATATCGAAAAAGTTGGCAGAAAGTATGCGTTTGAATTCGGTCGTGCAAGACTTTGGGGATCAATAGGAGCTGCCGTTGCTGCTGCTATTGGAGGACGAATGCTTAATATTAACCCTGATATCAACTTTTGGATTGCATCGGGATCAGGCGTTATCTTATTACTTGTTATTTTCCTTACAAAAGTAGAAGTATCCACTATTGAAGAAAAGAAAGCAAAGTCCCTTTCTATTCAAGATTTAGGTAGCTTATTTAAACGAAAAGACTTCTGGATTTTTATGATTTTTATGCTCGGGACTGGCTGCATTTATAATGTTTTTGACCAGCAATTTCCTGTATATTATGCCTCCCTGTTCCCAACAGAACAATTAGGAAATCAAATCTTTGGTTACTTGAATGCAGGTCAAGTCTTTTTAGAATCCGGGATGTTATTAGTTGCTCCATTCATTGTGCGCAAAGTAGGTCCTAAAGGCGGTTTAATTTTAGCGGGAATCATTATGATTTTACGCGTAGTAGGTTCAGGGCTAGTATCCGATCCATACAGCATTTCCTTTATCAAGCTTCTTAACGCACCAGAGTTTGCCATTATCATCGTTTCTGTATTTAAATATCTGGCTACACATTTTGATACGAAATTCTCTTCCATCTTATATTTAGTTGGATACCAATTCGCAATGCAACTAGGAGCGGTTATACTCTCCCCTATTGTAGGAAACCTATACGATTCCATTGGCTTTCGTCACACATACTTAATCATGGGGGTTATCGTGACTGTCTTTACTCTATTTGGTGCATTTCTTTTAAGAAACAACAATCAAGCATCTAAAGATAATAATGATTCAAAGCTTACTGCTTAGAACAAGGAAAAATATTTATTAACTGTGATTCTCATAATTTTGAAAGCCCTTGCTAATTTTAGCAAGGGCTTCTTTTTGATGAGTTTCTTCTATTAATAATATATGGAACTAAAGTATATATCTTTTCAAAAGAGTTCATGGATAAAAACAAAAAATAAAACGCTTTCATTTTTTTATTCTATTAACTCATTTCCTTTGTTAGAATGAAATTATAGGGATTATAGGGATTATAGCAGAAGGGCAGATGGGACATATGAGTACAAATCTATTGATCATTTTAGGGGTTATATTTCTGACAACAGTTGCTATCACTATTTTAATTAAGATTCCTGAAGAGGAATAAACTACATCATAAAATAAAATAAAAAGCCACCTCATTCTTTTGATATTAAAAAGTGAGATGGCTTTTTCGAATTTTAAGCATTGCAAAAGTTTAAGAAAGATTAGGTCTATAAATAATTATAGCATATTAATTGAAAGGTTGTCATACAATTTTAGATAGAAAGAATCCCCTTCTAGTAAGGTATATACGTAAACATTGTGTGAAAAAACAAGAATTTTATTATGTCGTTGCTGTACATACTACATTTTAAGGAATTCATATGATAGTTAATTAAAAAAGAACTCTACTTATGGGAACTAATGATATAATTACCTTTAATTGTATAATAGGTGATTTTGTTGATAGAAGATTTATTTGGAGGAACACTACCGTTTTTGCCTTCCAAGAAAACAATTGCTGCTAAAAAGAAACTTAGTCTATTAAGTAAGCAAGAATGGTTTAGAACTACTTAACTGAGGAAGGATCTACGAACAATGAAAAAATCGAATAAAGATCATTTACTTTGGAACATGTTAAAGCTGTGGATTTCTATACCTAGAAATATTCGTGTAGCATTTCTTTGGGCTTTTATTTTAGGAATCTCTTACTTGGGGTGGGTAAAGCTAATCCACCGATTTATTTAACATTAGCAATTTACTTTCGGATCGTTTTTATTGTGAAATAATCCAGAGGAGTTATTTGAGTTGTAAAAGATAAAAAAAGCTTATTGGAAAGGGATAGATTCATATGGCTGTAAATATGATTTTTAATCCACTTTTTGCTTTAATAGTCCTTGTTGTAGGGATGTGGACGGCAAGTACGGTTCACCAATTTTTTGGGTTAGTATCGATTTTAGGAGGTTTGTTATTAGGGTTCTCTACCTTATTAAAAAACGGTACAACCATCAATAAAAAGTCAAAGGTTTTACTTTTTGCATCTTTTGTTTTTCTGTTGAGTTTATTCTCATTAGCTTACTTAATTGTATCTGCCTTTATCTTTCATTTCTAAAGACACTTTAATGGAAGGATTCTAAAGGGACTCATAAAGAAACCTTTCCATTAGAACGATCATATAATCCTTTTTAGAGACATGGGTTTACCCAAAAGATTAGTCGCTGATAACATAGTTCAATTTAAGGAAACAAGAAGACCCGAAAAATAAAAAACTCAACTGAATATACTATTAAAGGAGAACTGCCTTGAGTCGCTTTATAAAACTAGTTGTTACATCCCTTTTATCTACTGCTATTTTTGGTGCTGTCTACGGGATAATCAGCTTAACACCTGAAAGTGAAAAAGAACCTAATATTTATTACTTCAGCTTTACAGATACATTCGTATTTACATTTATGTATACTTTACCCGTTTATATAGTTGTTGGAATTATTTGTTCCTATCTAATTGATATGCTAGCACATAACAGGCAGACAAGAAAAATGTACTTGTCTAAACTCTTAATGTACTCGTTAGCAGGAATAGTTCCTGGTTTAGCATTTTACTTTCTGTTTGAAGGAATTCAGTTAGATTATCAATTGTTATTTTATTTTTTTGCCCTGGGTATTTTTGCATCTAATACTTTTTATCATGTTTTGCTACTTATAAATAAGGTTTTTAATAAGCAGAAAATTTAATGAAAGAACCTGTAGCAACGATGAGCATTTCTGTTGTTGGAGTCTCTCTGATTTTTATTTCGTAAAGAATTGTTATAGTAAAAATATTCACTAGTCCTATGTTAAACTGTACATAGAAATATCGATGAGTCTGGAGGCAAGGTAATGAAACGTGCAATAGGAATATTTCTTATTGCTCAAGCTTTATTAACGTACTTAACTATTAATATGATTTATACTCCTTATACAACTACAACAGTGAATAACAATACGGGAGCAGTGACAGTTTCGTATAGTTACCCTTGGGTATATTGGTTAGGTTTTATTGGCTTGGGCATTATGCTTATAGTGGGAACATATTTAGTTTTTGCCAAAGAAAAGAAGCAGATCTTTAATTAAAGATCTGCTTTTGTTTCTATCGACAAATTACATTATAATACATACGTCTTTATAAGGATTTTGATATATAATGAACACTAAAAAAGAATGATTTCAGGAAGAGGAAAATGTGTGAAACGTAGTCGTTTGTTGCTTTTATCGTTAATGAGTAGTTTGTTAATTATTTCAGTATCGTTGTTCCAGTGGGATCTGGTTGATATGATAACGGAATTTTTAATGTTGCCTGTTTGGTTATTTGTATATGCCTTCTTTATCATCATAACTGTATGGGCATTGATTCATCTTTTTAAAAATAGAAAGTGGCAGCCGCTTGTTATTCAGCTCATTACTATTATATTATGGTTCTTCTTTCCCTTTACTCAAGTCAACTTGGATTTGAACTTTAAAATCCATCAAGAGAAGAGAGAAGAAGCTGCGGCTAAAATAGAAAATGGCATGATTAAACCTAACGTACCCGATAGTCCATCACTTATTCAATTGCCAAAAGAGTATACTCAATTGTCTAAAGGCGGAGGCGACATTGAAGTAGAGACAAAAGGAAAGTCGACATCAATTCTTTTCTTTACGTACCGCGGGATGCTAGACAATTTCTCAGGATTTGTTTATGACCCAAATGATCATAAACCTTCAAAAAGCGATTTTGACGGAGATTTTAAACAGATAGAAAAAGTACATAAGAACTGGTATTATGTATCTTCTTATTAAAAATAGATACTACTTAAAAACTAGCCCCAAATCGTTAGACACTGTCTGACAATTAGGGCTAGTTTTTAATTTTCATTCTTTACTTCAAGCTCTCTACTTCAGAATGCCGTTTTTTATCTACACGGTCAAAGTAAGCTTGTTCAAGAATTTGCATATAATCGCCCTCGGTAATTAAACGGACGTTACTTGATGTTGAGTTATTTTGCATGGCCAACCTTACAATGCTCGGAAAGTCTTCTTTCTTTACACCCTCTAAATCTTTCAATTTAGGAATGTTTAATGATTCTGTTAATTCTATAATTCCTTGAATTAATTTTTCAACAGCTATTTCATCTGAATCTGAATCCTTGGCAAAGCTCATATACCTTGCTAATGTAGCATGTAATTGCTTATTCTCCATAGAATTGAACCTTAATACATATGGTAAAAACACTGCGTTGGCAACTCCATGCGGGGTATCATAAAGTCCTCCAAGCGCTTCTGCTAAGCAGTGTACTGAGGCAACATCTGCAGATCCAAAACAAAGGCCTGCTAAGAGACTTCCTTCCAGCATATCTTGACGAGCCGCTTCATTTTTACCATCGCGGAAAACGATAGGCAATGCCGAAACAATGGTTCTCATTGCTTGAGCTCCGAGCGCTTGTGAAATAGAATTTGTTACTTTACATGTATAACCTTCAATCGCATGAACGAGTGCATCAATGCCAGTAGCGGCAGTAACAGAAGGCGGAAGACTGAATGTTAGTTCAGGATCAAGAATCGCCAAGGCAGGTCTTAACAAACTATGTTTGAGTGTCATCTTTCGGTGTGTAGATGCTTCCGTAATAACAGCAGAACGAGTAACTTCTGATCCCGTACCTGAAGTAGTTGGAATACAAATAACTGGTGCAATGTTTGAATACAGGAGTCGGCCGTCTGCATAGTCAGATGGTTCCCCGCCGTTTGGACCGCACAGTGCAATAGCTTTTCCAGTATCCATCGCACTTCCACCACCAATGGCAACAACTGCATCCGCACTAAAGTCATGAAATAACTTAGCACCTTCCAAGCAGTTCGTATCTCGAGGGTTTTGTTCAATTGAATCAAATACCAGCACCCGGTAACCAGAATTCTCCAGGGAAGTTACAATTGGTGAAACTAATCCTGCACGAACTACACCAGGGTCACTCACGACTAAAATTGATGAACTAATATTTAAAGATGTCAGCATTTCTGGTAATTCTCTAGCTTTCCCCATTCCTACCTCAATTTGAGTAGAACAAAAATAGTTATAAGATTTCATTTATACCCCTCCCGTTGTCTAAAATCAAATACATATCTTAAGAAGTACTAGTTTTTAAAATTTCATCATGGCCGGTAAGCTTACTTATTCCACTCTGAAGCTAATATACCCATAAAATATGTATCTACGTATTTCCCATCCACATAGGCATGGTTTCTTAATTTTCCTTCGGTAACAAAACCAATCTTTTCATATAGTGCAATGGCCTGTTCGTTTATTCCCCTTGTGGTTAAATAGATTTTATTTAGACGAAGCTGTTTAAACCCTAGATCAATCATTTGCTCCATAGCCATTCGACCATATCCGTGACCTCTAGATTCTGAAGATAGGAGAATTCCTATACTAGCTCTTCCATGTGCATAGTCTATATCCTTCAGAAATACCCATCCGACTAATTCTTTTTCATCGCTTTCAATTCCTAAAATTAAATCGTTGTTCATTCTTTTGTTTTCTACTTCTTGTACCACCTCTTCATAAGTTAAAGGTGTTCTGCCTATCATTCGTATTGCCCGTTCATCATTTAACCATTTATGTAAGTATTGAATGTGAGTAGTTTCAAATGGCGTAAGATGTATTCTTTTTGTACTCATTGATTTATCTTCTCCTTCTAAAGAAATGCAATCACAAATTACAATTCATTCCATACTTGATTCCATAAATATCGCTGACAAAGGTAAATGTGTATTTCTACTTACGATATACAACAGCCAAATTAAAATAAGTAGGTGCATAATTGAATTAAGCCATTAATCTGTTTAAATAGAACACTTTTGTATATAATTCTGGAATCAATAAAAAAAACCTCTCTTACATTTTACGTATAGTTAATCTTTGTCTTTAATTAGGGTTAATTCATCGGTTTGAGCTATTAAATCAATTTTCTCTAATCTGAGGTTGGTTCTTCTAATAAAACCCATTACGTTAATCCGATGTAATAGAAGAAGGATTTTTACTTTTTAAGGTAGAATAGTTCCTTAAAGAATCATAAAGGAGTTGATTTCATGTCTAAACAAACAAAAGATAGAAAAGAAATAAAGCTTTTGGATTCTCAACTTTACTTATGGGAGGAAATTAGAAAGCTGTTGAGGAAAAAAGAAAAAAGAAGTCTAGCCTTTGAACAAGAGTATACAGAACATGATATATTACACATTGCTTTAAACAGATTAATGAGTGAGCTAATCTCTAGACATTAAAAATTTCATCTATTATATTTGATATTATTCGAAATAGATACGTTTAATATAAAAATAGACAGAATATTTCATTAATATCTTTACTTTGTAAACGTTTTCGTTTATACTAAGTATAGGTTGGATGGCATGAGTGGCTGTCATAGTATTTAGCGTAGGCGGGGCTGATATGAGGGAACAGGGCATAGAAGAAATGTCCTTTTTTTGTTTGGGCAACATTTGTTAGAAACTAGGAAATGTTATAAAACTTCTTTCAAACGCTTTTTTTGTTTCATATGCCCTATCCAGTCTAGAAATTGAAAAAGACCACCTCTTCCCAGTCAAAAGAGGTAGCTTTTTTTAAAAATTGAATGAACAGTAGTCATTAAATAATGCTTTATTGCTTCTTGAGTAAGTTGCTTAACTTAAGAAATGGTATTCGTAGACAGCATATTAACCGCTTTTTCCAACAGTAAAATATCTTCTTCAACCATTCTTTTCATATCATCGAGATCAAGTTGAATATATTCTTCTTTTAAACGTTCTAATTCCCTGACGAACAGGGATCCCGTATAGTACCTATAATTTGTCACTACTATTTATCCCCTTTGTATGCTCTTACTAGATGTAATTCCCCTTTATTCAGATTAACAACCAATAAATGCAAAATTTTTTAAAAAAATCCTTCCCTGATGTAGGTAAAGGATTTTTAACTTGATTAAAATAGGAAAAATATGTTATTAACGTGGCCAGATTTTTAGTTTCATATACATACAACGTTTTATCGTTCTACTTTGATGTTAAATCAAATTTATCTTCTTTCCCATTCCATTTTATTGTCACGTGATAAGGAGCGTTGCTGCTTTGAGTCGAACACCCGCTGCAGCTTCCATTTAAATTAATTTTCCCTTCTGTCTCGTCATCCGTACCTGATAATTTGCTTGTTTCCCCTTCAACAACATAAGAAACTTTTCCTACTTTCTCCTTGTCTTTTCCTTTATAGATGATACTGCCTTGCCCATTTTCAGTATTCTCTCCTTTATTTAAAAGATATAAAGCTTTCCAATGATCTCCTTCACCTTCGAAACGCACACTTTCTTCTTTGCTGCCACAGCTACCCAATACTAATAAAAAAATAGATATAAGTCCTAAAAACAAAAACTTCCTTTTCAATTTAAATCCTCCTACACGATAAAAAAGCACCCAACTATCCTATTAGGTGATTTTTTGTTAGTATCTGTTCTTTTTTTCAAGTAATTTAATTAATCTATCATTTTGTTTCACTATCGTTCTTAGCTTAGCTTCTAACGAACATAAAGTGATAAAGACGGCTATAAATCCTATAATGACAAAAAACATATTAGCTGATATCCCCCATACATCATTTTATTTTCAGAACAATATCTATATAATAACATTTTTTCTATATTTTATATCATAATGTTGTTTCTTAGTTAACATAATAAATAAAAGGAATAGGAAAGTGTTCTCTTAAAGGAAACCTTCAGGGCGGCCATTTAAACGTTCTAGCTATACCAAAATACAGAATGAATATGCCTTCACCCACGAACTCAACAGCTTTCCTTTATAATAAATACCCTTTCTCTAGCTAATAATAAGTAAGTAAAATATGTATATACTATAAACTAACACCATTCTTAAAAGTCTGACGTTTACGAACATCTACCTATAATTCAGCAATGTTTCCATCTAAATCATGGTTTCTCTTCTTCTATTAAAGGGAATTAAACCCTAAAAGTGAACCTTAAAAGGAGACCACCATGGTTACAATTGAATCAATTATCATAGGTATTGTTTTTATCCTCATTCAATTATACGCATTAACGATTGTCGAACGTTCTCCAATCGGGGAGCAAAAGCTGCTCTCATTATCAGGTGGTGTAGCTATTGCTTATGTATTTATTTATATCTTACCGACGCTTCATAAGAAACAAGAAGAGTTTGGAGGATCGCTAGCCCTTGATACTGAACTATATTTTCTTGGTCTTCTCGGCTTACTCGTCTATTTTTCAGTGTATTCATTTGCTCAGACAAAAGCAGCCACTCACCTAACGGAACTGACCGTTTATATGGTACAGGCTAGTTTTTTTATGATTTATTCTTTTATCATTTCTTATGTCGTGTTTTCAACCGATGTTAAGCGAGTTGAATCAGTATTCTACGGACTGGCTATCAGCCTTCATTTTATCGGGTGGTCTTACCATCTAGGAAAAAAACATCCGCGCTTACACAAAACTAGAGGTCGCTATATGCTGGCCGGAGCAACTTTTCTTGGGTCAATTCTGGGCGTTTTCGGACCCTCATCAGGACTGCTTATTGAGTCTATGATTGCTTTTAGTTCAGGTGCAATGTTATTTAACGTAATCAGTAAAGAGCTCCCTTTTGAAAAACATGCGCATTTGCCTACCTTTTTAATCTCATCTCTTGTCTACGCCGCTACAATGATTTCGTTAAAAGCTTTTTTCAACTGGTAGTTGCGAGGTGTTGGGACAAAATAAAAAGAGCAGCCATAAAGGCTGCTCTTTTAAAGTATGGTTTTTATTACTAGATACACTGCAGCAATCGATGCAAGAACGATAAGTACATTCAAAATGCGATGTTGAGTAGCTAAGTGGCCCCGCTTCATTTCTGCACGAGTCAATGGTTTATTTTCATCGTGATTTCCACTCACTCTGTTACATCTCCTATCCTGTTTAGGTATTGGTTCTACTAATTTAAGCAATAAGCTGATCTTTTTCAGCTGCTTCTTCCTTTTTTATCTTCCCTCTACATACGATATAGAAAACACTGAACATAACAATCGACCAAATAAGGTTAGCTCCTGGCTCAGTGTTAGCTACCTTAAACAAACTCGGTATAGACCCGAAAACAGAATCATCCGTTGTAAGGAACAGAGCGAGAAATATGTTATTGGCTGCGTGTGCTCCAATGGTAATTTCTAAGCTTTTTGTTTTAACGGCGATATATGTAAGAGCAAAACCAGCTACAATATAATCTAGTCCCACCAATATAATCGATTTATTCATTTCAGGATTAGCAAAATGACCTATTGAAAACATTAGTCCCACAATAATCGCAAGTAAAATTGGACGCTTCACTTTCTTACCCACCCATTGAAGAAGAAGACCTCTAAAAAACAGCTCCTCGGTTGTTGTTTGAATAGGTACTAATAAAAGCGTGATCAGTACTAACAGGGCATACTCTTTTAAACTTACATGATTCCATGAATAATCCGAGTGGTTAAACACGACATCAATTAATTGTGAAACGATTAGTAACAGACTAAAAGCTCCAAAAGACCATATTACTTTCTTCCAGTTCACACGTTTGTTAGCAGTGATTAGTGATTTCATTTTTCGTTTGTGAATAAAACGAATCCCGATCCATAAACCAAAAATCCAGCATATGTACATAATATGAGACAACAGAAAATCAAGATTAGCATTGATTCCTACAGCTAACCCGCTATCAAAATCAACATATGATTTTCCACTTTCATCAGCCGCAACCATTATCATTTCAGCAATAATATAAATAATGGATCCTAACAGCATAAACACAGAAGCAAGGACTGTTGTACTTACATAACGCTTCCAGCTATTTTTTCCTTCTTCCACATTTAAATAGTTTTTCATTTTATTCTTATTCCCTCAGCCTTCTCTTCTCAACTACATCGTTCTTCTCTACTTCGTTGTTGTCTAGGCAATGTAAAGATCTATTAGGACCCGAAGTCCTGCAATTATGTTAACTACCGCCTGCTTTTTACCTTTGAAGATAAGGGAAGAGACTGACAACATTAAGAAATTACAACTCTACCCATTACCTCTTTATATAAAATTTAGCGCCTTAAAAGCCGTCAAAAAACAGCTTCTTCTAAAAGAAGACTCGACACTAAGTCATCGTTAACCTTTATATCCTGCTCATACGTGCCCGCATACACATAATTTTGAAGAAAATACTTGCTACTCAAGAATATATATCCTAGAACAACTAAAATAAATATTTTTTTCAACATCGTCCTCACCTTTTTATCTAAAGTTTCCCCCTCGCGGCTGCTTCCACAATCGCTAAGGGCTTACCCATAAACAGATTTTCATTTTTTAAAATTAGCTACCATTCTATCTAACACCGCAAAAATGCATATAAGTTACAATTATATTACATTATTATTACAAATGTAACAATTACATTATAACTAAGAAAATGAGGATAATCAATATGAAGTGTTTAAGTAAAGCAAATAAAATTGCTAGATTAATATGATGTGTGTAAATAAATCCAAAACATGTTGGAAAAGATGTTTGTTATTAAACAGGAATATTTAAAGAACAAAAAAAGCAAACTCCCTACCGTTAGGAGTTTGCTTCTTTTATTCAAGAGTTTTTATAACCTCTCTCATCTTGACACTCTTCTAAAGGAGTGATTAGATATATATGTTAACTATTTAAAAATTAAAGTTAACTAATTTCATTGTCGGTGGTGAGAGTGTATTGTATTGGGAAGAAGATATTAAGAGAGAACTTGCCTATTTAGATGAGATTTTTCAAAAACGGCACCTTGTTACTACAGAATTTGCTGAACAACCATGGCTTACAGTCAATGGACGTAAAATGTTAAACCTTGCCTCTAATAACTATTTAGGCTATGCAGGAGATAGTGGACTGAAGAAAACAATGAGTGATGCTGTGATGACGTATGGAGTAGGAGCAACAGCTTCACGCTTAATAGTAGGAAATCATTTCCTTTACGAGAAAACAGAAAGAGCCCTTGTTAATTGGAAGACAGCTGAGGCAGGACTTATTATCAATAGTGGTTATAATGCAAACCTAGGAATCATCTCAGCCTTGGTTCCGCGTAATGGCTTCATCTTCAGCGATAAGTTAAATCATGCAAGTATCATTGATGGGGCCCTACTGAGCCGTGCAAAACTTCAACGCTATCGCCATAACGATATGAACCACCTAGAAAATTTATTAAAAAAAGTTCCCTTAGAGTCACGGAAGTTAGTTGTAACAGATACTGTTTTCAGCATGGATGGTGATTTCGCCAAGCTTAAGGAGCTTGTTAAATTAAAAGAGCAATATAACGCCCTACTAATGGTTGATGAGGCTCATGCAAGCGGTGTATACGGAAAAAATGGTGAAGGATACGCACATTTTCTTAATCTGCAAGATAAAATTGATATTCAAATGGGAACGTTTAGTAAAGCGCTAGGATCATTTGGAGCTTATGTTACGGGAAAACAGTGGCTCATAGATTATTTGAAAAATAGAATGCGAGGACTCATTTATTCAACTGCTCTTCCCCCTGCTATACTCGGTGCAATAACGGCTGCAATTGAAAAGGTGCAACAAGACACAGAGCGTCGCGCACTTCTTCAACAACATGCACTATTTTTCAGGAAGGCCCTTACATACGAAGGATTTAACACATGCAAAAGTCAATCTCAAATCATTCCAATTTTGACGGGAGAAAACAAAAGAACAATGCAGTTTGCAGAGCGTTTACAGAAAGAAGGAATTGCTGCTATTGCAGTTAGGCCTCCTACTGTTCCTGAAAATAAAGCAAGAATTCGTTTTACTGTAACAGCCGATCATACGCGAGAAGATTTAAATTGGGCCATAAAGAGAATTTCTCTAATTGGAAAAGAAATGAGTGTGATTCAATGAAACAAGCCACTATTATAATATTTCCCGGATGGGGAATGGAAAAAGCAGCGTTTCATCCGATCATAAAACCATTGTCTACTATATGTAACGTTTTGTGTACAGACTGGAGAGGTGTAAAAGAACTAAGTGACTTTAGAGAACGAGCAATCCAATTGCTTACTTCTACTCAAGGTACTGTTTATTTAATGGGTTGGTCATTAGGTTCCCTTGTAACGCTTGAACTTGCAAGTTTATACCCTAACAAGATAGAAGGACTCATATTAATTGGCGGAACTAGTCGCTTTACAAACGACATGCATAATACATTTGGATGGGAGCAACGCATCGTTGAACGTATGAAAAAACAACTACAGCGTAATAAAGAAAAAACCCTTACTTCATTTTATAACGCTATGTTCACTAAATCTGAAAAAGAAGAAGAATTTCATCATCAATTTATTGAAGTTGTTCAGCGTGATTATCAAGGAGACAGTACGTACTCCCTCCTTACAGGGCTAGATTATTTACTCCAAAAAGATGTTAGAATGCAACTCAATCAAATTCAAACTCCTTGTTTGTTGATCCATGGAAGAGATGATCAAATATGTTTGCCTGAGTCTTCTTCTTTCATAGCTGAAAGAATTGGTGGAAAAGCGCAGCTGTGTATTTTAGAAAAAGCTGGCCATATTCCTTTTTTTACAAAGCCTCAGCACTGTACGCAACTTATAGAAAAATTTCTCGAAAAGGAGCTCATTTATGATTAATAAGCAACTTTTAAAGAAAAGATTTAATAATCATGCTAAAACTTATGATGCTTATGCCGATGTACAAAAAAGCATGGCAAACCAATTAATAGATCAGCTTTCCACCAATTTCTTTAACCAGGAAATAGCTATTCTTGAAATTGGCTGCGGCACGGGTTATTTAACACAGTTATTATGCGAAAAATTTCCTAAGGCTGCTATTACAGCAGTTGATTTGTCATCAGGAATGATTGAGTTAGCAAAGGAAAAAGTAAGGGAAGATCGAATTTCTTTCATATGCGGAGATATCGAGGAACTAAGTATAGAAAGACATTATGACCTTATTATTTCTAATGCAACATTTCAGTGGTTTAATAGTCTTCATACGACAATTAAAAAATTGTATAAACAACTTAAGCCTACAGGCAGCCTGCTATTTTCAACCTTTGGTAACCGTACGTTTCAAGAGCTTCATTCATGCTACAGCCATGTGAAACAAAAGCTTGGTCTTTTCAGTAACAGTTCACCTGGCCAATCGTTTTTTTCTCTTGAAGAGTTGTCTCAAATTTGTGAACAAGCATTAGTTCCATTGAGAGAGCATCCATTTAAACTATCAAAAACGGCGGAGCTAGAGGTTCAATACTTTCCGACGGTTAAGGCATTTTTTACATCAATAAAAAAGATTGGAGCAAGTAACAGTAACGAGGAAAGCTACTGTCAGCGCCCTTCCTTTTTTCGTGAATTAATCAACCTATACGAAAATAATCATCGTGACGAAAATGGCGTAAAAGTAACCTATCATTGCTTAATGTTTAATATTACAAAAACGAACTAATAGCCAATCCAGCCCTGGCTACTCTCTAGAAGTGATGACTTGCCGCCAGTAAAAAAGGGTACTCTTCTATTTAGAAAAGTACCCTTAAATAATCAATTAGATTTAATTAACTTACTGTTTTTTAGAAACTAGCTCAATAATATTTGTTATACCTTGCTCATTGTACCCTGTTTTTAATAACTGTATTTGATTATGTTCAGATAAATTTGTAAAAATGATTGGTGTAACAAGTGATTTAGCATTTTCTTTAATGTAGTTTAGGTCTATTTTTAAAAGCGGGGTTCCTTGTGTAACCTTTTCTCCCTCTTTAATTAGACATGTAAACCCTTTCCCATTCAAGTTCACTGTTTCTAACCCTACGTGAATTAATAACTCTAGACCTTGATCTGTTTTTAGACCTATGGCATGTTTTGTAGGAAAGATGCTAACAACCTCCCCGTTGATAGGAGAAACAAGAGTATTATTAGTTGGTTCGATGGCAAAACCGTCTCCCATCATCTTTGAAGAAAAAACGGCATCAGGGACTCCTTCTAGAGGCACAATATATCCATCAAACGGAAGTTTGAATGCGCTTTCTAAAGTTGTATCGTTCATTTCTTTTTTCTCACCTGTTGCAGCAACTTCAGCTTTTGCTTTTGTTTCAGATACTTCTTTATTATTAGATCCTTCTGTAATAGCCTCTTTTGGTATGCCAAATAAATATGTGCAGATGAACCCTCCAGCATATCCTGCAAGTAAGCCAATGATATATTTTAGCCATAAGCCATGAGCAATTAATGGAATTAAAGCTAGACCAGATGGACCGATAGCGATGGAACCAACGTTTCCGAACATTCCAATTACGGCTCCTCCAATTCCTCCACCGATACAAGCCGTAATGAACGGGCGTCCTAATGGAAGAATAACTCCGTAAATAAGTGGTTCTCCAATACCTAATATTCCGACAGGAAGAGCCCCTTTAATAATGGTAACAAGTGATTTATTTTTACGACAACGAATCCAAAGTGCTAAAGTTGCACCTACTTGTCCAGCACCAGACATGGCAAGAATCGGAAGCAAGATGGTCATACCAGCTGTGTTAATCATTTCAATATGAATAGGGATTAATACTTGATGCAGACCTAGCATCACCAATGGTAAAAATGCCACTCCTAGTACAAAACCTGCAAAAACCCCTCCACGTTCAAGTGTCCAATCTATTCCACCAATTAAATTACTAGAAATTAGACCTGCAAAAGGCATAATAAAGAAAATCGTTAGTAATCCAACAATCAGAAGAACAACTGTAGGTGTTACAATAATATCGATTGCATCAGGAATAAATCTACGTAAGAATTTTTCTAAAAATGAGAGTAACCATACAGCAATCAAAACCCCGATAATCCCGCCTTGCCCAGGAGTTAGAGGCTGATCAGTAAAGATATTCATAATAGGAAACTCTTCTGTAACTCCCGTTAAAAGGGTAATACCTCCGATAACTCCACCTAGGGCCGGAGTAGCGCCAAACTCTTTTGCTGCGTTAATCCCTACATAAATAACTAAATAGCTGAAGATTGCATTTTTAATCACATTAAGAATCGTAACGTATTGTTGCCAATTATCTTTATCAAGGTCTCCCGCGGTTATGCTGTTGGCTAAAATAGAAGCAATACCAGCTATCAAACCTGCGCCTACGAATGCTGGAATGAGAGGGATAAAAATGCTTCCAACTTTTCGTAAAAAATTCTTAAATGGCGTATTGTTTTTCTTTTTCAGCTCAGATTTCATATCTGCACCTTTTGAAGTCAAATCTTCAGATGAAGCTTTTTCTTGTGAAGGAGCTGTTGAATCTTCTTGAAGTATAATACCAAATTGTTCAGCAACTTTCGTAACTACTCCTGGTCCTAGAATAATTTGATACGTATCATCATCGACAACCCCTACCACTCCTTTCACTTGTTTTATACTCGCTTCATCGATTCTATTATGATTCACTGGGGTGACACGGAGTCTTGTCATACAGTGTGTATAATTCGCTATATTAGAACTGCCTCCAAGAGCTTGAAGCAGTTCTTTAGCTGTTTGATGATGTTTACTCATAGTTGTTCCCATCTCCCTTATAGTTTCGCTACTTAATTCACGATTGCTTGACGGATAAATCCTTGTGTTTGTTCTAAACGATGTAAAGATTCCTCATATGAAAGTCCTGTTAAAATCATGACTATAGCAAGCTTAGAATTACAATTTGCTTTTGCTAAGTACTCTTCTGCCGTATCATACGTGCATGAAGTTGCTTCCATCACAATTCGTTTTGCGCGTTCTACGAGCTTTTCATTCGTCAGCTGAACGTCTACCATTAGATTTCCATACACTTTTCCGATACCTACCATAGAAGCTGTCGAAAGCATGTTACAAACCAATTTTTGTGCTGTTCCGGCTTTCAAGCGAGTAGAACCTGTTAATACTTCAGGACCATTTACTACTTCAATTGCAATGTTTGCTACTTTTCCAATATCAGAGCCCTTATTACAGCTAACTGCTATTGTTTGAGCCTCAATTGAGTTAGCATATTCTAATGCTCCAATGACATAAGGTGTACGACCGCTTGCTGCAATCCCCACAACAATGTCTACCTTAGTAAGTCGAATGTTTTGTAAGTCTTCCATGCCCAACTCTTTACTATCTTCTGCTCCTTCTACTGCTTTGATAAAAGCTTTTTCTCCGCCGGCAATTAAGCCTATTACTTCATCTGGGTTTGTACCAAATGTAGGCGGACACTCAACAGCATCAAGCAAGCCGATGCGGCCACTAGTTCCTGCACCTATATAAATAAGGCGCCCCCCTTGTTTCTTAGCTTCTATAATAGCTTCTACAGCTTTTGCAATAGAAGGAAGTTCTTTTTTTATCGCACTCGCAACTTTTTCATCTTCTTCATTCATGGTTGTAAGAAAATCAAAAATGGACATTTCATCCAGATTCATTGTTTTTTCATTACGAGTCTCAGTAGTTAAATGTTCAAGCATTACTTATCATCCTATCTTTGTTTTTGTTTGAAATCGTTCTCAAGTACAGAATAACGCCTTTGAAATTAAATTTCAACAATTATTTTAAAATGTTAAAATTTAATTTCAAAAGCTATAGTAATATGTGACTTTGAACAAACATCATATGCCTGAATTTTAGTAAATAAGACAACTCTCACCGTATAAATATCAAGCATGTCTTATATCAATAATGACTCCTTCCCTGCTGCAGTAAGGATTTTTTTTATAAACGTTCCTATTAAAATCATTATTTTCATCCCTATATAGAGACTACATTATGTTAAATGGGTAAAAAAGCGAAAGGATTTCCATCTTTTAAAATAGACTAGTTCCTTAAAAGGTTATAAAGGAGCCGAACTCATGTCTAAACAAATAGAAGATATAAAAGAAATAAAGCTTTTAGATTCTCAAGTTCACTTATGTGAGAAGATGAGAAAATTGTTAAGAGAAAAAGCAAAAAGGATCTCATAAAAATAATGCGTTTATCTTTTTATTCTTCGTGCGGACAAATGATTGGATATTTTAAATTCAGCTTACCAATAATACCGTTATATGTCTTTTGCGTAAAAGGAGCTAAGTAACGATGAAACTGAAAAGAATAGTAATTATCACCTTTTTATCAAGCGTTATCTTATTTTCGGGACCTTTATCATTGGTCAATGCATCAGTAAATGATTCTAAAATGACTGTGAAAAATTCAGTGAAAGAAAAATTGCCCAATATAAAGATTTTGGCCACTGGAGGTACGATTGCAGGTTCTTCTGAGAGCAGCACAGACACAACTGGATATGAATCAGGAGCCCTTGATATTAAAACCATCATTAAAGCTGTTCCTGAGTTAAAAAAACTAGCGAATGTAAGCGGAGAACAAGTTGTAAATATCGGAAGTCAAAATATAGATAACAGCATTTTGTTAAAGTTAGCCAAACGAATTAATACGCTATTAGCGTCTAAGGATGTTGACGGGATTGTCGTGACACACGGATCTGATACGATGGAGGAAACAGCTTATTTTCTAAACTTAGTAGTAAAAAGTGAAAAACCTGTAGTTGTGGTTGGTTCAATGAGACCCGCTACCGCTATAAGTGCAGATGGACCGCTAAACTTGTATAATGCGGTGAAAATTGCTTCTAAAAAAGAAGCACGAAATACCGGTGTTTTAGTAGCGCTTAATGATCGAATTGGCGCAGCTCGTTATATAACGAAAACACATACAACGGCAGTGGATACGTTTAAATCTCCTGAACAGGGATATGTAGGAGAAATAGCTGGAGATCAGGTATTATTTTATAATAAAGCAACTCGTAAGCATACAACGCAATCAATATTCGATGTATCAAAATTAGATAAGCTTCCTCGAGTAGACATCATATATGGGTATCAAAACGACTCTAGGAACTTTTATGACACGGCCGTAAAAGCTGGAGCTAAAGGAATAGTCGTCGCAGGAGCAGGAAATGGGCTGCTATCCGATGTTGCCCTAACAGGTGCTAGAGATGCGGTAAAAAAAGGCATAGTTATTGTTAGATCTAGCCGCGTAGGAAGCGGGGTTGTGACACATGAAGAATCAGATGATAAAGATACGTTTGTTACATCTGATTCATTAAATCCACAAAAAGCCCGTATTCTTTTAATGCTTGCTTTAACGAAAACAAAGGACCCTAAAAAGATTCAAGAATATTTTAATGAGTATTAATCAAAAATATCTTTCCTCCTCTATTTTGGTGCTTTAAGAACAATCGGTAACAAAAGTATAAACAGGCCGAGACACCACTAGCATACTTTTGTCTCGGCCTGTTTTCATAAGAAAAAGCATCAGCAGGTCCCTTATTCATTTCCCCAGTTCTTGCTTTCTATAATTAAATGATTGGATGTGTTATCTAGGACACGCCATACCAAGGTCTTACCTTCTATATCTTTTAACTCAATAATACCTTCTAACTTATTGGTATTCACATGGACACGGTTCTCATCTATTCTTAGCGCACTTTTTAATCTCGTTCCAAATGTTGCAGGACTTTCTTCCGTTAGCTTTACAATTACATCTATCATACGTTTATCAGAAATATAGTTTTCGCTGTTTTCATAGTTTTTATCAGCAGGTTTAATAGCGTGTTCTAACCCATTTTCGTACTGACGCCAATCAACAATTAAAAAAAGCGCAAATATTAAAGACACTGTTAGTAATAAGCCATACACAACATTTCGTTTCATTTACTTTTGCTCCTTTCAATAGGGTTTTATAGGTAAAACAAAGAAAATACCTGTTGTAAGAATAGGTTGTATCAGAAAATAGTATCGTACAACTCTGAAAAATATTCCGGTTTCCGAGTAAAAGAAGGTATATTTTTAAAGATTTCTACCTACGGAGACTATAAATATCTAGACAATCGGCTTAATATAGGTCAAGCACTAACAATCCATTAATTAAGAAAAACAAGAGATAAATCATGGTAGAAAACGGACGAATTTATCCTTCTCTATCACAAACTTCTCATCGGATTGTAAGAGCCCGTAAACGTATGTTTACGGGCTCTTGTTTCTCGTTCATAAGATATAAATATAAGTAGTCAAGTATACATATTTTATTTAACCTACGTTATTTTTCAATATGTTCTCCCGATATAGGAATAAAGCCTTCATTTCTATCTAGTGGAACAGGAGGACGCTCGCCTAAAGGAACCTTCCAGTGCCACCATTTGAAGATTCGAGCGATGACGAAACATAGAATTGATATGCCTGCAAAAATCCCAACAAACGTCCAGTGCTGTCCGCTTAGCAGCATAACAGGGCCCGCTGACCATGCAAATAATTCTAACGGCGTATTAAGCGGTCCAACTACCGCTGTGTCTGTAAGTGTTTTTGATTTATTGTTAGGATCAATAATTCTTAGTAATGTAAGTCCGATAGCGAATACACCTGTTGAGTAGCCATACACAAATATAGAACGTTCAAACCAGCTTTCATAGTTCATAGCAGGTCCAATTACGACTAGCATCACCACCACTACTACTATGCCTGAAAGCATTAATAAACCAAGCGGAAGTGCATATTCAACAACAATCGGTAATTTAATTGACGCTACACCGAAAAACACAAGAAAATCGGTTGCTGCACTGCCTAAACGATCGACTACCTTACTATCAACGTATTTGTAAACGCCTTTTTCTCCTTTGCCTAGCAATATGTACATAAGCAACGCTATTAAAAATGCTATTGTAAACGTTGGGAATTCCAGTCCCCAAGCAGTAGCAATATAGTTATTTAATAGATAGCCCAAACCTGACGGCACAACTAATAATGCTAAATGAAAAGCTAATGGATCCATGGCAATTGGTGAAATCGTGTCATTCCCCATTGCCGTTCTATTTTTAGGCTGAACTAATCCTGTTTTTAGATCCTCCGAAATTTCCGAAAAATCTTTTACATAGTGAGTATAACCTTTTCGCGTTGCCCATTTTATAAAGATAAGTCCACCAAAAATACCTGCTAAAATACCGCCGGTAGCAGCTGTCATTCCTAAGTCAGTTGCATTTTCCCATCCTAAATTTTCAAAGGTTGTACCTACCGCTGCCGCCGTTCCATGACCTCCATAAAATCCGGCTGCTAAAAGCAAACCAAATCCGTTATTAATCTCCGGGGCAAACTTTGAAATCACTAAAATCGAAAAAACAATTGGAATAGACATTTGAAGACCTATACAAAGAATTTTATAAGTGGCATATGCGCCCATTCGATTAATATCCTTTTTCATATTGCCTGGTGAAAAAGAAAACCCGTTTATCCCAACTGCCGCAAATACAAAGATGGTGATGATTCCTGCATATGAGCTAATATCTTCAGAAAAAGGTAGAACATTTAGAAAGCTAGGTCCTAGTGCTAAACCTAAAAAACCTGCCAATAAGCTTGCCGGAATAAAACTTCTTTGAATAAATTTAAATTTTGCGCGAAGCAGCATGCCTATTAGAATCAGGACGCTGGCACAAGCAAAATCTACTAGTATCGTATATACAGTCATTCATATCCTCCTTTCGTAACGTTACATGCTTAAAAAATTAGTTGATCTTGTTGATGTAGCCGGTGGTGCTGGGTCTAGTTTTTCTTCTTTTATATGTAATACGTCTTCTGGTTTGATCCAAGGTCTATTTTGGATAGCACTTGTTTCTTCATGTGTAAGGTATCCTTTATAAGCGGTTAAGCTTCGTCTTAAAAATCCGTCTTTCATACAGGCTGATTTTACACCTGAATTTAGGATAGATTGGATATGTGGCAATACAGATGCCGCATAAGCTACAGAAGTAGAATTAGCAATAGCTCCAGGAATATTGCTGACACAATAATGAACGACACCATTTTCGATATATGTAGGATTTTCATGAGTTGTTTCACGGAAGGACTCAATCGCACCGTCAGTATCATTGCTAATATCTACAATAACTGATCCTTTTTCCATTAAATTGAGCATATCACGATCTATTAAATAATCTTCGCGTTCCTTTGGCCATTTAACACAGTTAATCACCATATCAATTTCAGGAAGCAATTTTTTAATATTTTGCTTAGTTGATAGCTGCGTATTTACTTTTTCATTATACGTTTTGCCAATATCTCTTAATGTTCCGTAATTGATATCCATTACAGTACACCACGCGCCTAAAGAATGTAGCACCTGCAGCGCCGACCTTCCTACTAGTCCTCCTCCAAGGATAAGCACCTTCATACCAGGGGCTCCGGCTAAGCCACTAACAAATTTTCCTTTCCCTCCGTTAATCGTTAGCATTGCCTGCAGACCCATTAATGCACCTTGTTTTCCCGCTGCTTCACAGTTAACTGAACCAAATCTATGAGAATCCTCTGCTGTGAACGCAATACATTTGCTATCGAGTATAGCCTGTACCTGCTCTTTATGTGCAGCTGGATGTATACACGTATAGATAATTTGGTTTTCCTTAAGCAGCTTATATTCACTTTCTTCAATCTCTTTAACTTTTGCGATAAAGTCACATCTTTCATACATCTCTTCTGTTGTTTCTACTATTTCCGCCCCTTCTTCTTCATACTGTTCATTCGTAAATCCCGCTAATGCGCCCGCATCTTTTTGAACAAGAACCGTATGGCCGTCATCTTTAATAGCAGCAGCCTCCACAGGCGTCATAATTACTCGATACTCTCCCACTTTATTATCTTTCAATACACCAAATATCATGTTGTTCCCCCTAAAGTCGTTTTTTTTTGAATGCTTCTCCCTCTCATTCCTGCGTGATATCAAAGTTAATCAAACTATTAATAATATTCAGATTAAAATGAATACAGCTTATTTTTCTAGCACGCAAGTTTTGGAATAATTGTTCTATTAGAACCTTATTCTGCATTCACTTACCAAATTATAAATTAAAATGAATAAAAATTCAAAACAATATAATATTACTATCTATTTTTTGTGTAGTAACAAGCTTTTAGCTTATTAATCTTGCATAGAAAAAAGGTTCCACTCATTAACGTTCAATGAGTAAAACCTTTTTAATTTAGTTATAGCTAATAGGTTACTTTATTACTGAAATATTGCCATTGTGAGTACCTAGTTTAATGATATTCTTTCCATTTCCAATAACAGCGTCCCTATCATATTTATTCAGAATATCGACTTTTCCATTGTCGACAGAAACGTTAAATTGAACGTTACTTGGTTGTTTTTCCGTTGTAATTTTAATCTTTCCATTGTTCGTTTTAAAGTCAATATCTCGATCAAGTTCTTCTGTTTCGAGAGCGATACTTCCGTTATGCGTTTCGCCTTTTAAACTACCTTGCACGTTACTCAGCGTTATTTTTCCGTTATTTCCTTTTGCTTGAACTGTTTTGGCTGCAGCATTTTTTATGCTCGTAAGTCCATTGTGTACGCTAGTGTTCAGGTTTTGTGAATCAATGTCCTCTAATTCTACACGTCCATTGTTTGCACGAACAGAAACATCTGCTGCGCGTAATTTTTTAACAGACACATATCCGTTGTTACTGGAAATCCCCAATGAATTATACTGTTTTTCAGGCAGATAAACGTTGATGGATAGCGGTTTTAATACACTAACAATATCAAAATTGACCCAGCTGCGCTGCTGTTCATTATAAGAGATAAAAAGGGTTGAATTTTTAACGTCAGTAGTGAAGTCTCTTTTTATGTTAGGAGATGTTTCGCCTTTTAAGGTTACTTTGATATTATCGCCTTTGATAGGATACACATGAACACGAGTATTATCCGTATTAATGTTTACCTTTGATACTTGATTACTGTTAATAACTTTTTCTTTTGAAATAGGTTCAGGATCAATAGCACGATAAGTAAGGAGACTTCCTATAACCCCAATAAGAATGAGAATGCCTGCAAGAACGGAGAGTTTCTTTTTATTCAACACGTTTTAAACCGCCTTTCACCAGTGATACATTGTATTTCAGATAACGTACAAAGCCTTTTATAGCTAGCTTCGTTACAACGAACATACCTAGCATAATAAAATATCCAATTCCGCAAAATGCTAACGACATAAATAAATTAAAGAGAAAAAAGCCGCTCAAATGTACAATAGCTTCACCGAGAACTAGAATAGGAGATAGCAAGAAACATAGACCTATGGCCCAAGCTGATAAAATAAAGCCAGCTAATGCAACGGCAGGCCCAAGCACAATCACTACATTAAAAAAAGCTAAACCAATTACGGCCCAAGTAGCTCTCAAAATATTTTGAGTTGTTGCCTTAGCTGTTGCTTGCTCAACATGATAATCTGCCAGCAATTCTTTGGCTATTTGATTTGGAGAGCCTAGTGACGTTACAATTTCTTCTTCTGTTTTTCCTTCTTCTAAGCCAATGGAAAAATGTTCTTCATAATCTTGTAAAATATCTGCTCGTTCTTTTGAGGATAATGGTTTTAATGATTCATTTAATTGCTGTAAAAATTTACCCTTCGACATTGTTCACACCTTCTTTAATTAATTGATTAACACCTCTTGAAAACTCATTCCATTCATCGATAAGTTCGTATAAATACTCCCTGCCTTTATCGGTAAGCTGATAATATTTCCTTGAAGGACCTTCTGTAGATTCCTTTAAATACGTTGTAAAATATTCTTCTTTTGTTAATCGGCGCAGAAGAGGATATACCGACCCTTCTGATATTTCAATTTGATCGGAGATTTTTTGAACTAATTCATATCCATAGCGGTCTTTCTTATCCAGTAATACAAGGACACAAAGCTCTAAAACTCCTTTTTTAAATTGCACGTTCACTGTTCTTCACCCTTTTCTTTTCACAGTCCACTACTGTTTATTGTATAGTACTGATTTATAATAACTTCCTAATAATTACAATATATCACCAGCTATTGTTTATTGCAAGGTACTGTTTAATATTTTTTAAAATTTTAATCATTTTACGTTCGTAAGGTATTTTTTATAAAGCAAGGTTCAACCTTCTTTTTCTAATTAGCTTATAGATAGAATTATTTTTAATGCACCAAAAGAAAAAGCAGCCTATAACTATAGACTACTCAGCAGCGAACATTCTAGGCTATTTTTCTTTTGCTTGCTTGATAAATAAAAAAAAAACCGTAATTAAGATAAAATAATTGAGCGGGTTTTTAAAGATATTCCCGTCTAAAGCTAATTGTAATAAGATCCACAAAGCGAATATAACGAGTATGGCTGGTATTATAAGTTTGTTCATACATTGCTCATCCTTAGTCTCAGAGTAATACAGTAATCATGACTCTCAATATTTTTTATACTGTAAAAATTCAATCCACAAATAGCTTTGAAAGTATATTGATTGAATTACTGTAAGAATATCACTTTTTAAGATAAAATTTAACAGTTTCTGCCACAATCGATAGAAATAGATCAATTTCATTTGATTTTTTTGTAATAAGTTCAAGAAAAAAGTAACCGTTATTTTACATTTTCTAATAATAAAAACAGTCAATTTTATGACTGTTTTAAGTAGAATGCTATCAAAAATTTCATTTCCTAGGTGGTGTATCATCTTTATAAAAAATGCAGTTCTTATAGATTCGTTTTTTATTCCCCCTACTGAAAAAACGTCCATAAATCAATGCTGGCTGTTCATATCAGTACTTTTGATAATCCACACTTAATTATGAAGCCAGTCACTTGCATCCTTAGCCTATATGATTATTTCCGTGTTGATATATCATCGTATTCATTCTTTACTTTGAGTAAATCTTCTTTGCTCAACCTTCTTCTCCTGATAGCGTTGATAGAACCAAATAGCAATAGCTAGCCAGCAGCCGCTAGCAAAATAGCCTCCAATAACGTCGCTAGGATAATGCACGCCTAAGTAAATACGACTAATACCTATTGCTAGAATCATTGTAGTGGTAATAACGATTAAAAGTGTACGTCCCCAGCGAGTAGAAATATGACGCCAGAGCAAAAATGAAAGGACGCCGTAAACAGCAAAAGCACTCATAGCATGCCCACTTGGAAAGCTATAACCATTGATTTCGATTAATCGATGGAAATCAGGACGTGCACGATGAAAAAGTAGTTTTAGCAGCTCATTGAGGATTGGAGAACCTACAATAATCGCGATAAATAAAATAAGCTCCGTTCGATGTTTTAATACCTTATAGAGAAAAAACAAACTAAAGAGAGAAATCACTGCAACAGATGGCGTAGAGCCAATAAAAGTAAAGCATTTCATAATAGTCGTTAGCCCAGGAGTTTCGAACCCTTGAATTAGCGATATAATAGACCGATCAAATGCGACAATTTTTGATCCATTAATTAAAAGAGCCATCCCACTAAAACAAATAAGGGACAACAAGCTTAATATAAAAGCAAGTGTAAATTGAAACTTCAACTTCATACTAGACACCTCTACTTTCTGTGCTTTATCAAGCTACTTTTGATGAAATGTGATAAGGTCTTTTTCCTTTTAGATTTTGATGCTTCTTTGCTTTTGAAGTTAGGAGTATTAAAAATAAAGAGCTTGTTTTATATGCACATTTATAGAGAGTTAGTAAACAGAGGCCATACAGCCGTTACATTTGTTCCTTCGCCCTCTTTACTCTCGATGTTAATCGTACCGTGGTACTTTTCAATCCATCGTTTGGCTATAGCCAGTCCTAAGCCAAGTCCTCCTTGTTTTCTGCTCCTTGCCTTATCCACTCGGTAAAATCTATTTAAAATATAAGGTATATCCTCTTCTGGAATTCCAATTCCTTTATCCATTATTTTAAGGGATACCTTTTCATTGATGAGAGAACAGTCTATAACTACCTCTTTCTCTTCCTTCTTAGAATATTTGACTGCATTATCTAACAAAATGATTAATATTTGTTCTAGATGGCGAGAAGAAATATTCACGTACAGATTTTCATGTGAGTGTCTTATTTTAAACTCATAGTTGTTATACAGTACTTCAAAATTCCTTACAACATGTTGAACAGTGGCCAATACGTTAATAGGTTCAACATCTACAGGATTTATCAGACTATTTTCAGCTCGGGATAGCTCCAATAATTCTTGCACAAGATTCGTTAAACGCTCTACTTCTTTCAGACTGGATTTCAAGGATTTATCTAATACTGCTGCTTCATTTTTCCCCCAGCGATTTAACAATGTCAAATGTCCTTGGATAATGGCTAACGGAGTTCTTAATTCATGTGAAGCATCCTCTACAAACTGTTTTTGCTGTAAAAAAGAGTCTTCGAGGCTATCCATCAACTCATTAAATAAACTGCCTAATTGAGCAAATTCATCGTTTTTTTCATTAACTGGAACACGTTCTTCAAGGCCATTTGTTTTTATTTTTTTCATCGTCAATGTTAACGCTTGAACGTTAGATAGTATTTTCTTTGCTAGAATGGTTCCACCTAGAATACTAAAGATTAGTGAGCCTATCCCTGCAGCAAGCATTAATAAAAAAATCTTGTCCATAAAAGCATCAGACATCTCCATATTTCTAACAATTTCAACCGTTCCAGTGAAGTTGTCGGTGACAATTGGAGAACGAAGAACGAGTAGACGTTCATCGTGGTTTCGAATCACTTTATACTCTTGGTGCTTCACCGCCTTCGGTTGCTGCCAATTTGGTGAAACATTGTTTGAGGTACTGGTTATAATGTTCCCTTTCCTATCAAGAACACGAATCAACTGATTCTTTTCATTAATTTTCGATAAGTATCCTTCACTGCTTTCAATTTGTTTTAAGGATAAAGGTTCATCATCAGATTGAATAAAAGCGAGAACCTCGTTTAATTGATGAATACCATTTTGCTTCTCATAATTTAAAATACCGTTATCAATCACAATGTATTGAAAGAGGTTATAAGAGAGAAAAAGAAAAAATAAAAACATGGAAGACCATAACGTTATCTTCCATCTTATAGGCAAATCTTTTATACACTTTATCCACTTTCTCATTTAAACATCACGCATCACGTACCCAACCCCTCTGATGGTTTGAATATATAACTCTTTGTCCTGCGCACTTAATTTATTTCTTAAATATCTAACATATACATCGACAACATTCGTTTCAACAACTGAATCGTACCCCCACACTTGCTCTAAAAGTATGTCTCTCGTTAATACTTTGTTAATGTTACGCATAAAAATGGCTAGGAGTTCAAATTCTTTATTCGTGAGTTCAATTAGTTTTTTTTCTTTTATCACTGTTCTTGATTCCAAATCAAGTTCAATATCTTTAAATGTTAATAGTAGCTTCTGATCCAGCATCTTGTTGTTTTCTTGACGTCTAAAAATGACTCGCATTCTTGCAAATAATTCTTCAATTGCAAATGGTTTGGACAAATAATCGTCAGCTCCATTATCAAGCCCCATTACCCTATCCATGACACTATCCTTAGCTGTGAGCATAATAACAGGAGTATCCTTAGTTGTTCTTAGTCTTCTGCATACCTCAATTCCATTTAATCCAGGCATCATTAAATCCAATAATATAATATCGTACTTCTGCTTGGTTGCTTTATCTAAACCAGTACGACCATCGTAAGCTACGTCAACTAAATATCCTTCATATTTTAGTTCTAATTCTAAAAATTCTACTAATCCTTCTTCATCCTCTACAATTAGTACCTTTTGCATATAAAGTACTCTCCTTTGTCTAAAAATTAAAAACGTAAAAACTGCTTCTACAAATGAATATGAGTACTAGTACTATATCCCTCCATTTTGAAAGATAATAAGAAGAAATATGAAATAAGTTTTCTATGACTTTCTTCTTTATAGGCTTTTCTTCAATTTATCAAATAAAAATTAGATTTGAATAAAAAAGAGATTAAGAATAAATGAATTTATTTCTTAATCTTCTTTAATGAATCATATAAAGTTGCTTTCCTTGTTTCTTTAACTTTCTTTAATGGTGTATCCTATACCTCGAACAGTCTCAATGAGTGAGGGACTAAATCCTTCTTCAATTTTCTTTCTCAAATAACTTATATAAACATCAAGTATATTTGTATCTCCTTCGTATTCATATCCCCATACATTTAGTAAGATTCCTTCACGAGTAACCGTCTTATTTTTATGGATGACTAAGTAAATTAATAAATCATACTCTTTAGGGGTTAAGCTGATTTTTTGCCCAGCTCTAGTTACTTCTCTTGATTCAGTATTTATAACCATATCTTCAATTAATAATAACGAGTCTTTTTCTACCTTATTCCTAATAACAAGGTGCTTATAACGTAGTAAAGAACGTATCCGAGCCAGCAATTCTTCAGTTTTAAATGGCTTAGTTATATAGTCGTTTGCGCCATGATCTAACCCCAGTATTTTGTCTAGAGTTGAGTTGCGAGCTGTCAAAAGAATAATAGGCACGTAATTTTCTCTCTTTCTTACTTTACGCAAGACCTCTATACCACTCATTTCCGGTAGCATAATGTCAAGTAAAATTAAATCAAACATATTTGATAAGGCCATTTCGAGACCATCTCTTCCATTGTTTTTAATTTTCACTTGGTAACCTTCATGTTCAAGTTCCATTTTTAATATATTGCCTATTTCTACTTCATCTTCCACAATTAAAATACTTTCTTTCATCTAACTAACCCCTCTTTTCAATCTCTATATTTTTGCTTTGCATATCGATCGCTCTTTCCAATAATAAAGAGAAGTGTATAGCTATCACAAACCAACATCTCAGTAGACAATAAGAAATTTTAAGTGCTGAACATAAAAACATAAGATAAAAGACTTCTATTAGAATGTGATATTAAATTCCCTACCCATTGTTCTTTGCTTTAATAACAATTACTTCACTAATATCATTAAAGTTGGATGAGGGTTTTACAACGGCCAATTGCGTTAATCCATATTCATCAGGCTTTACTTTGATGACTTTTCCTAAGGCTAACTTCCTTTGAAAGATTGAACTGATAGGAGAGGTTTGAACTTTATCTCCTACATTAACCTCAGCCTCACTAGGGATTTTTCTAATAATTAAATTACCTTTTTTATCATCGTAGCCTTCTAATGTTCCATTCACGCTTTTCCTATCCTTTAACATTACCGCCATACGATTTGTCCTAAGGTTTGAGCTAATTAGTTCTACGATAGAGGTTGACGAAAAAACTTTGGATACCTTCCCAACGACTCCATTTGTACCTAGCACATTCATATCTATTTTTAACCCCTGCTTCTTTCCTTTATCAATTGTTAATTCATTGTTCCAGTTGTTCGTTGAGCGGCCAATTACGGTAGCTGTTACAGGATTATAGGTTTTCACCTGATCTTCTGCTTTTAAAATTTTTTTTAAGACTTTATTTTCATATTCCAACTTATAAGCATTTGCTTCCTCCTGATTTTCAGTGGCTAGCTTATTCTTTAAGATAGAGTTTTCTTTGTAAGTGGAAAATAATTGACTCACTTGTTGAGGTTCACTCCAAGAAAGCTTGTCTAAAGAAAGTAAGCTACCTTTGTACAAGGTTCCAACAAAAATAAGTCCTCCTACAGTAAGAATCCCTCCTATCAAAATATATGTATGTCTTTTCTTCTTTCTTTGAAAACGTATCAAAATGGCACCTTCCTACCAATAGTCATGCTATTTATAATCTTACTAGCTGTTTCTTAAAAATTTCTTAAGTATCATCATCTTTGACCTCTTAACAACTGTTCAACGTTCTCCTTCTTTTAATGAATTGTACTTATTTTCTAGTTTCAAAAGCTGAAGGCATAACGTTATGTTTAAAAAACTTGGCTCACATAATTTAAATTTAATACTGTGTAATGAAATTTAAATGAAATTAAAATGAGAATTCGATAAAAAATAAATATTTTATTTTTATAAAAACATCATGGTGCAACAGAGTTGATAAAACATTTAATTAAAACATTAATAAAAAGTTTTTTATAAAAATCTCATTAAATTCTTATTTATTTTTCATTTTAATTTTAGAAAAAGACTGTACAGTTTGAATTGCAGCGATGAAGCTTTTAAAAAATTTCTTTAAGAAAAACGTTAGGCAAGTGTGCCGTTTATTTAAGAGAATAAACAGTTAGCACAAGAAGGAGAGAAAAATTAAAAATGCAAGCATCTTCGCCAATGAATAAAATTGCACAAATTACCCTTGTTTTTTGGATTATGAAGATTTCTGCTACGACACTGGGTGAAACCGCAGGTGACTTGTTAGCACAAACATTAGGAGTTGGATATGCAGTTAGTACGCTGATCTTTTTTAGCATATTTTTAATTACACTTGTAGCTCAACTAAGCTCTAAGAGGTATATTCCGGCCCTTTATTGGACTGTTATTCTGTCAACTAGCGTAGCTGGCACAACTATGTCTGATTTTATGGATCGTACACTGGCATTAGGTTACGCAAAAGGCTCGATGATATTAATCACTATATTGTTGTCGATATTTGCATACTGGTATTTTAGCGAGCGTTCATTAAATATCAACTATATTAGAAACCGCAAGGCTGAAATACTTTATTGGATTGCCATCCTTTTCTCAAACACATTAGGTACAGCTTTAGGAGATTTTTTGTCTGATACGTCTGGCCTTGGATATATAGGTGGAGCTATTTTAATTGGCAGCTTACTAGCATTCATTGTTATATGTACCTTCTATACAAAGATTTCTCGTGTGTTTTTATTTTGGGTAGCATTCGTTTTGACTCGCCCTTTCGGAGCAACATTTGGAGATCTTTTGACAAAGCCACATGAAAAAGGTGGTTTAGACTTAGGTACGGCAGGCTCTTCTCTAGTCCTAGCCTCCATTCTTATTGTCTTTATGATTCATACGACATTTAAACAAAATAAAGTAAGCTCAGAACAAGCGCTGTAGATTTCCTTTTTTATTTAATACATTACAAAACCCATAAAAAGAAAAAATCTAACGAAGTGACTAATTGCATGAACCACCTCTTTTTCGCACATACTCGTAAGGAGGTGGTGTTTATGGTTAATCAGTTAGAAGTTCTTACCCAGCGTGTTAATGATAAACAATACGATTACTGGCTTCATCATGATTTATTTAGTGCTCAATGGTGGCTAATTATCATTTTAAGTGCGCTTTTCTATTCGTTTTTTATCTCCTCATTGACCGACAACGAATAATATTTATTCTCTTAGTATTTTTCATTAGTTTTGTTTTAGTTGGTACTGTGGATGAACTCGGAAAGTTCTTTGGCGTATGGAGCTACCCTCATCAATTATTGGTCTTTACTCATCGTTTTAATTCCGTTGATTTTGCAGTTATCCCGGTTATACTTACATTAGTTTACCAATTCTTTAGCACATGGAAGATTTATTGGATTGCTTCTCTTATTGCTTCAGCTTTTATCGCTTTTATTGGAGTGCCTATATTTACTTTTTTCCATGTTCTATGGAGCATATTAATTACAGACACAAAAAAAGCTCACCTTAAAAGGTCAGCCTAAATAGGGGAGTTCTATAGAAAATGTTGTATTGCATTACTGATATTTATACTAGCATCTAATAGTGAAAAATTGGTGAAATGTTCGTCTCACTTATCTTTTTAAAAATTTCTTCTTTGCAAAATGAAGTCTACGTTTTAAGCTCTCACTATAAAAGCGTGAACTCGTGACAGGCTACGCTTTTATACATCTATATTCCATTAAGATCTATGAAAGTTAACCGGTCTCTAATCAGCGCTTACTCGTTCAAGCCTGCTATTTTTAGGTACGTCTCTTTTATCTTCAATCGCTCTCTGTAAAGGAAGCTAAAAGAACTGTAAAATATATGGACGAAAAAGCTAATCATTATCTTGATATTATTAACGGTTTATCGCCAGATGACACTAACCCTGGCGAATGGGAGTTAATACATCATAATAAAACATCCTAAGGCTCTTAACATCACCTCCATACCCGCAGTAAAAAGACTTATCTACCATACCGTATAGATAAGTCTTTTTAATCCATTTGTTTGAACTAGACCGATGCGCTGTCAGTTTAGAGTTTGTGAAAATTCCCCCTGCAGTTCTTTTAAAAACGCATCAGCTGCAGCTGAAAGAACATGATGCTTTTTCCACACAATATTTAAACCTGATTCAAGTCTTGGCTGTAACGGCCTGAAACAAAGGTTGCTATTAGTAGACGTATTGACTATTTTATCAAGTGTTATGGCATATCCAACGCCTTCTTCAACCATAATGGCCGCATTATATGCAAGATTGTATGTAGTGACGATGTTTAATTTATGAAAATCTTCGCCAAACCAATCCGCAAATTCATTTTTTGAAAACGTCTGTTTCATGGCCTGTCGTGAACAAATCAGTGGAACGTTTAATAAATCTGCAGCTTGAATGCTTTCTTTGAGGGCAAGAGGGCTGTCTTTTCTCATCACAACGCCCCAAACATCTTTGGCAGGGATATTAAGATAATTGTATTTTGAAATATCAGCCGGTTGAATTAAAATGCCAAAGTCAAGCAGCCCCTTGTCAAGCCGTTCCGTTATATCTTCTTCGTTTCCGCTGTAGAGGTGATATCGTATATTGGGATAACGTACCTGCACATCTTTTGCGACTCGTGCAATATGTTTCATTGCTTCTGTCTCCCCGCCCCCTATATAAATATCACCACCTATTGTTTCTTCCATGGAACTAAACTCCGCCTCCAATTTATCGACCATATTAACAATTTCCTCTGCCCTGTTTCGCAGAAGCATTCCTTCATCTGTCAAAATGATACTGTGACTGCTGCGAATAAATAATTTTTTGCCCAACTCTTGTTCAAGATCTTTTAATTGTCTAGACAGTGTTGGCTGAGTCACATGCAAAACATCAGCGGCCTTCGTGATGTTTCCTTCTCTTGCAACCGTAAGAAAATACCGCAAAACTCGAATTTCTATATCCCTCTCCTCCTTTCATAAGCTTTAGTATATACACTCCAGAAATGCTTATCAAACATATCATGATATAAGATATAAGTATTTTTTATATTTGGAAGAAGCCGTTAGAATAAACAACACAGAAGTTTATATCACACCATCAACATCTTTAATAATTCAATGTGGAAAGGAGCTTAAGATGAAAAAGCTGTTGTGCCTAGCTTCTATCTTAGTAACAAGCGTTGTCCTTGCCGCTTGTGGCAACAATAATTCATCTGCAACCGACCATAATGCCAGTAAGCATTTAAACCGAGTACCAGAACAAACAGAAGAAGTTAGTATTTCAAATACAAGAATAAAGTTAACGTTCAACAACAAAGAAGTGTTTGTTAGGATGTACGATAATCCAGCAAGTAAGGATTTTCTAGCTCAACTGCCTTTAACCGTAACGTTTGAAGATTATATAGGTAAAGAGAAAGTTAGTATTTTACAAAAAAGATTATCTATAGATGATGTACAAGCCGGAGACCTATCCAAAAAAGGAGACTTTGCTTATTACGCTCCTTGGGGAAATGTAGCTATTTTTTACAAAGATTTTGAGGATGCTACAAACGACCTTATCATACTAGGTCAAATTGAATCAGGAAAGGAAAATTTTGAAAATGTTGATGGTGATTTTACAGGTAGAATTGAAAAAGTGACTAAGTAAAAACATGACAATACACCTTTAAACAACCCGCTTTACAGCAACTAGAACACAACATTTTTCAGAAAGAAGGATCTTTATTTTATGTCTAAACAAACTAAGCTACTTATATTTGTCTTAACTTTAGGAGCTTTCGGTATTATCAATACCGAAATGGGCGTTATAGGGATATTATCCTACATTGCGGATCACTTTCATATCAGTGTATCAAAGGCAGGATGGCTGGTGAGTCTCTTTGCGCTTACTGTGTCAATATCCGGTCCAACGATGCCGTTATTATTTTCGGGAGTCAATCGCAAGAAGGCAATGCTGCTTGTACTTGGTATTTTCATTTTCGGTAACATTATCTCTATCTTTACTTCTAATTTTGCTATTGCCATCATTGCGCGTGTGATTCCAGCTATTTTTCATCCAATTTATTTTTCAGCAGCTTTTACAATGGCAGCGAACTCAGTTAGCAAGGAAGAGGCTCCAAAAGCTGTTTCCAAAGTCTTTATTGGCGTATCTGCAGGTATGGTACTTGGTGTGCCGATCGCAAGTTTTCTTGCAAGTACAGTCTCGTTTCAACTATCAATGACGTTTTTTGCTGTTATTAACGCGATAGTATTTATTGCTACGTGGGCATTCTTCCCTTCAATGCCTGTTAAAGAAAGACTTTCATACGGAGCACAGCTCAGCGTATTAAAAAAACCCGTTACTTGGCTTTCGATCATTGCTGTCCTTTTACTCAATTCAGCAGTATTTGGGGTATATAGCTATCTTGCTGAGTATCTTAAAAGCGTTACGAACCTTTCTGGACAATTAATTAGTTTCATGCTGGTGCTGTACGGTGTGGCAAATATTATCGGAAACATTATCGCAGGGAAATTACTTACGAAAAATGCCATTAAAACTGTAGTCGTTTTTCCTTTCGCATTGGGAGTCGTTTACATCATTTTATTCTTTATCGGACAGTTTACTTGGCCGATGGCTATCATGACTTTAGTTTGGGGAATATTTGCTGGTATAGGAACGAATATTAACCAATACTGGATTTCATCAGCAGCTCCAGAAGCTCCTGATTTCGCGAATGGATTATTTTTAGCATCCGTTAACTTAGGAACAACCATTGGTACAGCCGTAGGTGGACTATTTATATCAGGAATGGGTATACAATACGTTGTACTAGTAGGCATCTTGTCATTAGTATTAAGCGCACTATTTATTTTACCAAGAAGTTATATGAAACGTCCTGTAAGTCAACTTTCAAAATAAGACATCAACGCAACTTTCTTTCGGGATCCCTAGTAGGATCCCTTTGTTTTCTTTTATTACATCTATGAAAAGCTGAAATCTGTTCTAATCAATGCTTACAGCATTCATATATAAAAAATGGAGGACTTGAAATGGAAAAACATACTAAAGTTGCACTCGTCACCGGAGGAAATCGCGGTATTGGCTATGAACTAGTGAGACAATTGGCGATGAAAGGTTTTAAGGTCATTTTGACGAGCCGAAATTCAGAAACCGGACATAAAGCCGTGCAAAAACTGAAAGACTCTCATCTTGATGTTTCATTTTTGACAATGGATATAAACAATCAAACAAGTATCGGTCAAGCTGCGGCTAAAGTAAGTGAGCAATATGGAAGATTAGATGTGTTAATTAATAACGCGGGCATATATTTAGATAAAAATCAAAAATTAGTGAACTTGGACCCTTCTGTTCTAGAAAAAACGCTAGAAACGAATTTCTTCGGTGCCTACCACGTAATCCGTTCCTTTATGCCTCTTATGGAACAGCAAGCCTACGGAAGAATTATTAATGTTTCCTCCGAATATGGAGCAATGAGTGAAATGTCTTCTTCAGGAGTGGGCGCTTATAAGTTATCCAAGCTTATTCTAAATGGCTTAACGCAATTAATAGCTGTGGAAAGCACCAAAGATATCAAAATTAACGCGGTCGATCCAGGATGGGTAAGCTCAGATATGGGTGGACCATCAGCTCCAAGAACGCCGCAGCAAGCTGCTCGTTCTATTCTTTGGTTAGCAACGATTGGACCCGAAGGACCTTCCGGATTCTTTTTTAAAGACGGAAAACAAATCGATTGGTGAACTTTTATAGCGTTAAGGCTATTTCCTATGACATCTTGAATTTATAATAAAAACCCTACGAATTATTAGTAATAATCCGTAGGGTTTTTGCTTCTAAGATACATACGATCTATTATTTTATGCTATTATATTCCTCATCCGTTACTGGTTCTAACCACTCCGGCGTACCGGCAGTGATGGCAATGTGTTCAAACCAGCTGTCTTTTGCAGCACCATGCCAATGTTTGACACCATCATGCGTCACAATAACATCTCCAGCTTTTAAGAATTGTGCAGGTTTTTCTTCTTCTTGGTACCAACCTTCGCCCCCTGTTACTAATAGAAGCTGAAATCCATCACGATGAATATGCCAGTTATTGCGGCATCCAGGTTCAAAGGTTACATTTCCAACTCCAACGTTCACTTTAGGATCTGCGATTAAGGTTTGGAGATAACTTTGTCCAACAAAAAATTGTGCATACGCTTCATTCTTTTCACCTACTGGAAAAATAACGCCATTTTTTACTTCTTCATGTTTTGCCATTTTGATTCCTCCAATACTATCATTCATTGCTATAAAAAGTCCTCATTCGTTAGCCGTTTATTTTAATTTCCCGCCAAATACCGGGAAGTAGCTATGCTCACCATAATCTTGAATAGGTTCTACATTTTTCAAAGTCTCCATATCTGCATCGCTGATCACAAAGTCAAGCTTTGCATTGATTCTCATATGATCTGGGTTTGCCGTCTTAGGAATGACTGCAAGACCAAGCTGAATATCATAGCGCAGGCAAAGCTGAGCAACAGACACTCCGTATTTATCAGCTATTACCTTCACTTCTTTATTATCAAGAACCGCACCGTGCGCAATTGGTGAATATGCTTCTACCAAGATACCATTCTTCTGGCAGAACTCAATTAACTCCAAAGGCGTATTGCTCACATGTGCCAATATTTGATTGACCATAGGCTTGATTTCACAGCTAGAAAGAATATTCTCTATATCATCCTGAAGGAAGTTAGAAAGGCCGATTGCCTTTACCTTCCCTGCCTTATAAGCATCCTCCATTGCTTTCCATGCCTCTTTGTTTTCTTCGAAGTAACGTTTCTCTTCTCTAAACTCCGTCCAAGGCTGTGGACTGTGGGTAATTAGAAGATCAATGTAATCCAGCCCCAACTTTGTTAAAGACTCATCAATGGAATTCGTAACTTCCTCATAAGTTTTTGCTTCTGCTGCAACCTTTGTTGTAATAAAAAGTTCTTCTCTTGCAACACCGCATGAACGGATTCCTTCGCCTATACCAGCTTCATTCATATAAGCTTGTGCCGTATCAATATGACGATACTCGCTAGATACCGCATCACGCACTGCCTGCGCTGCCTGTTCATCATCAAGCAGCCAAGTACCCAGGCCTAATAGCGGAATTTCTACACCGTTTGATAATTTATACGTTTCGTTAAACATGTTTTTTATCTCCTTTGAATTGTTTATTTTTTGTAGTAGCTTGTCTTATATGCTTTGGTTTCCCATTTCTTATCAGGAAGTTCTTCACATAAAACAGAAATTTTTCACTCTCTTCTCTTAGTTTTCAGGGCTAATTTCATTAATACAAGCTAATGCATTTAGTGTTCTTGGAAACCCCATATATGGAAGACAGTGAGTAATTGCATCAATCAATCGTCCCTTGTCATTTCCAACATTCAGGTTACCTTGTACATGTGCCTTCACTTGACCTTCAGCACCGCCTAACGCACTTACAATACAGAGAGTTAATAGCTCTCTTGTTTTCAAATCAAGTCCGCTGCGGGTGTAGAAATCTCCGAAGCAAAAAGCAGAAAGATATTCCTGTATATGCGTTTGATTCAATGGAGCATTCTTCTGCATTTTTTTAATAACATCTCCGAAAATCTCTACTTGAGTAGCCAGCCCTTTTTGCAAACGATTCTGTTCATCTATCGCCTTTTGGCTTTCAAGCGGTAACGCGATATGGTTTGCTTTAAAAACCTCATTCACTTCATTGACGGCATTTAACGTTTTTGGAAAGCCAATATATGGCGCACACTGATAAACAGCCTCTTTAATTTCTACAGGCGTTAGCCCAACATTCAGCGCTGCGCTAACATGTGCTTTTAACTGAGATAACGTCTGGTTAGTAACCAGAACGACCAGTGTAATTAGTTCACGTTGCTTATCGTCTAGGTCACCTTGATAAAAAACTTCTCCAAAAATGAAATGGCTCAGAATGTCTTGAAAATCCGGATCGGTAACATGTGTAGCCGGAACACCATCGCCAAACAGCTGTTTATATTTTTCTGCACTCTTATCAATACGGTTCATACACATCCCTCCTCTTGAATTTCATTTTTTTATACTTTTAAAACTCTCTATCTTTCTGTTGAAAAAATAATCAATATTGATTGATTAATCAACATCTGTCTATAATTATAAAAGCAAATAAAATCCTTTCAATCGTTAATTGAAGGCGATTCGTTGATTACTCAACAAATGAAGAGGTATTGTTGAATATCTTTTAAAAAAAGTGAGGTTTTTAAAATGGCGAAAGTGGATAGAAGAATACTAAAGAGCCAAGAGGCTATAAAAAACGCAGTGACTGAATTAATGACCCAAAAACGATTTGATGACATTACCATTCAGGATATTGCTGACAAAGCAAACGTTAACCGAGGCACGATTTATCTTCACTATATGGATAAATATGATTTATTAGATAAGATGATTGAAGAACATATGAACAACCTCGAAGAACTATGTCATTCGGCTGCTGATATGACGTTCCAAGAAGGAAATTATGTTTGGTTTGAATATTTTGAGCGTCACCATCTCTTCTTTTCAACCATGTTAGAAAGTAAAGGCGCTCATTATTTCCGCAGCCGTTTTCTCGAGTTAGTCATCCAAGAGTATGGTCCTGAAGTTGATACAACTGAAGGAGAAAACAAAGGGTTGCGTAAAGAGGTTGTTATTCAGTTCTTTGCCTCGGCCGTTGTAGGGACAGTAGAATGGTGGTTTAAAAACGGGATGCACGTTCCAACCGATGTAATAGCCGAGCAAACCGGCATATTGTTAGATCGGAATTTGGAATAATTTCATCCGTTTTACACGTACACATAAATGAAAATTCCCCCAAAGTGTAAAAGTGGCAGAAACTTTCTTATTAGAAGATTATGTTAATAAGCTGAGTTAGAGATGATATGACTTGCAGTCAGATAAAGAGATCATCTCAACATAAAAGAACAGCACTAAACCTGCTGAGTATCCATAGGTTTAGTGCTGCTCGAACATTTTGTTTTTTTAAAAACAGATATTGATTTTTACAGAAAGATTCATTTCTATCGGGAATAACTCTTTATTTTTTAGTTAATTTATAAACAATGTTTAGCTAGTAAAAATTAATCCAACTTTTTTATAATTTTTGCGGGGTTCCCTCCCACTACTACATGATCTGGAACATCTTTTATCACAACAGCTCCGGAAGCGATTACAGCATTATGTCCAATTGTAACGCCTGGATTGATGACAGCTCGTCCCCCAATCCATACATTATCTCCAATCGTGACGGGCTTGGTATATTCAACTTCTGTAATTCGCTGTTCTGCATTCACAGGATGAGTATTCGTATAAATATGTACGCCCGGTGCCATCATGCAGTTCTTACCTATTGTAATTCGTCCCCCATCTAAAAGTGTGCAGTCAAAGTTCGCATAAAAATTTTCTCCTACGTGGATATTGTATCCGTAGTCGCATCGAAAGTTAGATTCAAGGTAAATGCGTTCTCCTGTTGAACCAAATAGTTCCTTTAGTAACTCGGTACGCTTTTCATAATTCGTCTCATCTGTACCGTTAAACGAACGAACAAGCCTTCTTGCATCTTCCCGGTCCTTTACTAATTCTTGGTCTGCTGGAAAATACAGCTCGCCATCCACCATTTTTTCTTTTTCAGTTTTCATTGATTCATTCTCCATTCTTGTTATCAAATTTCCCACTAGATTGAATTCGTTTACATTTTATCATGATAGTCAATACAAAAATAAGATGTTTATAGATTCCGGTCAATAGCTCGAACACAAAAAAACTAAGAAACCACGCTGCTTTTGTACCATGGACAGCTACTAATTACTTTGTATATGTTTCCTTAATAATCGAAACAGACGCTGCTCCCGTAGCAAGTAAAATACCTGAGATTAAAATCATGCCCGGCATAGAAGATCCGATTATTGGGAACAAAGCAAAACTCAAGCAAGAAGCTATAATTTGCGGCAAACAAATACTTCCATTAAATAACCCTAGATATGTTCCCATATTCTTTCCTGACAGGGCGTTGGTAAGCATCGTGAACGGAAACGTCATCATAGCAGCCCAAGCGATGCCAATTAAAATAAATGAAGCAATCAGCATCCATTGATTGTGAATAAAAAAGACAGATCCAAAACCAATACCGCCTAGCAGTAAACTAAAAGCATACGCTGGCTTACGTTTGTTGTTGGCTACGCGTGACAAAACTAGTGACCAAATGACTGCGGCAATCGACTGTACAGCTGATAAAATGCCGAACCAGTTGCCAGCTGCTTGATAGCCGGAGCTAGACGGCTGATTCGTATACCAAACGTTTTCAGCGACTGCACCTGTACCGTATGTCCATAAATATTGAAAGCCCATCCAGCAGAAAAATTGAACAAGTGTGACCGTCCAAAAAACCTTTGGAGCGTTGCGAAGCAGTTTAAAAACGTTTACATTTTCTTTTGTAGCTTCATCTGGAATACCATGGTATGCTGCAAATTCTGCAGGTGAATATTCTTTTACTTTAAGTATTGTAAATAAACTACAAATAATTAACACAACGGCTCCAACATAAAATGAAATAACAACTGATTGTGGTACTACTCCTTTTGGTGCACTATTTGATACGCCTAATACCGTTAAAACAAAAGGGAAAATACAGGCTAGCACAGCACCGCTGTTTGATAGAAAACTTTGAATAGAATAGGCAAAACCTTTTTGCTCTTCATTGACCATGTCTCCAACCATCATCTTAAATGGCTGCATGGCTACATTTGATGATACGTCCATAAACAAAATAGTGATGGCGCCAAAAGTCATAGCAGCCACCGCACTAAAACCAAAACTGCCGGCGTTTGGCAGCAAACACATAACAATTACGGCTACAATTGCGCCAATCAGTAGATAGGGTATACGACGGCCAAGCCTTGGCATCCAGGTACGATCTGAAAAATAACCAACTAAGGGCTGAACCACTAAACCGGCCAACGGCGGTAAAATAAAGAAAAAGCCTAATGTAGTTGGATCAGCACCGATTGTTTGAAATATACGTCCCATATTTGAACTCTGTAATGAGAATGCCATTTGTACACCTAAAAATCCAAAACTAATTAACCATATGGTACTGATCGGTAGATAAGGTAAGTTTGGCTGAACGCTTTTTTCACTGGTTTCAACGATTCTTTCTTCTAACATAACTGCCTCCTATGATTCAATTAACAGCCGCAAAAGATAGATGTTCTGATGTAAAGTGCTACAACATGTGTTGTGAACGTTTTCAAAACAACGATGAATACTGTAAATGCTAGTGTCTTTGGCTGGCTGTTTTCTATTTTGCTAGATTACCTCAGGAATACGGCATAACTAATAGTCCTGTCTAAAAATGCTGTTTGAGTATGTAAGAATTTTCACTATCTGCTCATCCGTAAGCTGCTGACTATCGCTTATACCTTCTTGAAAGTTTCATAAAATCTAATTATTAAAAACATTAGAATACTTTTATTTGAACATTATATACTAAACTAATAATTTAATGCAATCGTTTGCACAAATTATTTTTTAAATATTTAAAGACCTTCGAATCTCGTGACACTTTGCTTACATACTCATTATCATCGCTTTAATATTTCTAAGTAAAAGGAGGCTTTACTCTTGAAATCTTATAAAAAACCCAAAGAATATACGTATTCCTTGGGTTTGAGTTCCTTTAATTCACTTAATTTCCTTCTGGAGCAATCCATAATAGAACAGAGATTATCTGTAATATAACTTTAACTGAAGGTTTTTGTAACCATAAGGATTATAAAGAAGATAACCGCGAAGAAAAATCCTTGACTGACAGGTCTAATAGTCTTTTTATCTAAGGATTTTCGGGTAAATAGCTTGAAGAACAATGGAAACAGAATGCCTCCAATGATTGCTGTAATTAGTGCTTTAACTAACATCCAATACTCCTTTCTAAAAACTGTTAATATCCGTATATAGCTGGTTCAGTAGAGAAAACAACATCGCTCCATTTCCCGGGCAAATATTTTGGTAACCAATAGGAATGTTTAAGAATTGATCCCTTTAGCTATAACACTATTTTCTTATGTAAAAGGTTTTACAATTAAAAGCATAATAAACATGATAATCGCAAACAAAGCTCCCTGAAGGACAAAGTTTATTGGCCTATGAGTAGCTTCATTTGCTTTTAGAAAATACTTTGACCATCTTGTATGCATCATTATTTTTGCACATAAGCTAAATAAAACACCCGCACTGATTGAAGCAACTGCTGTTTTTAAGATATAAATTCACTCCTTTCTAAAACAATTGAAGGATACCCATAACTTAACATAAAAACCTAAATCCTACAAAAAATCATAGAATTGAAAACGTATGGTAATCGCCCGTAAACCATTCGTTTACAGACGAAACTGTGAATTAGGCTAAGAAATTTTGTGGAAAACCGTTCATTTCCTTACTACTAACATTTTTAATAAACCCTCTAAAAGAAAATAATAACCAATGTTAATGTTTTTATGACTACAAGTACAAAAACAGGCTTTAAGGTTCCTTAAAGCCTGTCCACTTACCTTTCTTCCTTAAAATCTTTTTTTATATTCCAAAACGTTTTCATTAAATCCTCATAAAAAAACATCGTTAGAAAACCTAGTATGGTAACCCCCGCTGAAAATTTACCTAAATCTAAAAATAATCCTACGAATACAAGAATGATTCCAACCACAAAACCAGGATCTGAAAAATCCTCACTTTTTTTTCGATCAATTGCTATTTTGCTTTGAAATGATTGATCTCCCTTAATTAATTCATCCAGCGTCACATTATAAACCTCACTTAACTTAATAAGGTTCTCAATATCCGGATACCCTTTATTATTTTCCCACTTATAGACGGCTTGTCTAGATACATTCATTTCCCCAGCTAAGTCTTCCCTGGACATCTTTTTTTCTTCCCTTAACTTCTGCAGCTGTTCCCCTAAATTCACTCTCATCACCTCTAAGGCTTAGCTTACAATAAATATGTAAAAAATTCCATAAACGCTTAGTAACAAGCTGTAAACCATTGGTTAACGCGGCAAATATAAAGCGTAATCACTTGACATGTACAAATTCAACACAGAAAAAAAGCTAGCATAAAGCTAACTTTTTTAAGTTAGAGATAAAGGCAGGCTAATAATTAGCAACCGCCAAATCCTCCCCAACAAGCACAGCCAATAATGATTAATAAGATAAACAGCACGATAATTAAAGCAAAACCACTGCCACCGCCGTAACCGCAGCCGCCGCCATAACCATAGCCACAACCTCCGCCATAACCGCCAAAGAACATAAACTTCACCTCCTTCTTCTTCATACATTTAGCATATGATAAAAAACGAAATGTGCTCCACGAAGTGGATAAACTACGTTTTATATCACTATAAAAAAACAATAACCTTTTAGTTTCTTTTACATACAATGAAGCATCCTCAGATCCCATATACGAGTTTTACGCCCTCTGCAATAGAGTGTTTGAATTCCGCCCAATCAGTTCTATTGCGTATAAAAGCACTCCCTCACAACCTCGAATAAAAAAGTCTTTCTCAAATTAGAGAAAGACTTTTTTATTGTTATTAACAGCCAAATCCGCGGCCGTAACAGCTGCATCCAATAATGACAAGAAGAATAAACAGAACAACTAATAAAGCAAAACCAGAACCAGCTCCACCATAACTAGACATACAAACACTTCCTTTCGTGATATTTAACTAAAGGAAAAAACTTTAAACTTACATGGGTTAAGGTATTATATGTAGACATAGCTCATATCGATTGGATTTTGGTCTAAAATGGGCTATTTTGTTTAACGATAGCTAAATAACATCCTAAGTTTCACATAGTAAAAACCCTTCATTGTTAAAATGAAGGAGCTTTTTTGGCTATCAGCACCAAAGACGAGGTCTAGGAGGACAGCTTGGAGCACAAAAATGTTGGTGCGTTTCCTGACATACAACGGATTCTGTATGCGGGAATGAGTGCATATATTTATAATTTTTTTGATAAACATTTGTAGTATGACTCGGATGCACCACTGGCACAAACACATCTTGACCAGTAAAAGATGTATTTTGTTTAACTGGGTCATACTGAGCAGGCATGGTTTGAGGAGGCAATTGACCACAAGGTTTAGCTTGAGGATAACCACAGTTACCTTGCTGAGGATACATAGCGCCGTGATAACCACCGTAATTAGAGTGCTGATAAGGATAGTTGTTTCTCATATTAAAAATCTTCTCCTTTCTGTTAGTAGACTCCTATTACTGTATGTGAAACAACCATAGAATGTTTGGACAAATACCTAAAAAAGACCCTAAATAGTTAGGGTCTTTTTTACTAAGAGAAAAAATGTGTATCCTTAGTAACATAGCTATGATACTAAGAAATAAAAGGTTTTTTAATGCCCATTATTCCTCAAGATTAACATCCATCGCTCCGTTATCAATATTATTTAAAATGGTTTTGTTTTTATCGTCTAATTCATTACGTAAAAGTGAATTACGCGTCGCTTCGTATAAATCGTAGCTTCTTTCATCAACTGGAGAATTATGATCTTCACATATCATTTTTTCTGATTCTTTGGATTGACCTCCCATATCAGTCACCTCCTCTGTATAGTATGTGAGTTGATTAGAAAAAACATAATAACTTTATCTGCCCACTGTTGAGTAAGGTTTAATCAACGGTTAGCTGTTTCTGTATATTGTGTTTACATATGACCTTAGGTGGACACAACCATTTCTTGAGCGTGCTTTTGGATGATTTCTGGAACTTCCAGCAGTGAATGAACGGTTATTAATTTACCTTTTGGCGCAATATCAATTTCAACTTGGTTATAGCTCCACTCCAGTTCAGAAGGTACGTGAATCGCATGTATTCCAACCTCTACTGCCGGTCTTATATCGGTTTTTAATGAATTGCCAATCATCCAAGTTTTTTTTGGATTGTACTTAATTTGGTTTAGTATTTCTTTTAATGCAGGTGTATCTTTTTGTTCAGAAATAAATACCCTTTTTTCAAAGTATTTAGCTAGCTCTAGCTGAACAATTTTTCTACCTTGGTTTTCCTCGTCTCCACCTGTGTGTAAGTAGAGATTATGTCCTTGTTCTTTAAGCTTATCTAATACTTCATACATATTTGGCAGAGGCTCTATCGGTACTTCAAATACACTTTGGCCAATTTTTTTGACTCTTTCGACTCTATCTTCATGAATATCTTGATGATTTTGTTCACTAAAAAATAAATAAGTAGCTACTAATGATTCTGGAAAACGGGAAGAGTGAAGGCCATACTTTTCGATACTTTTTAAATCTATCTCTAACTGCTTTTGTTTTATTTCTTCCTTAGTCAGCTTCTCAAACCATTCCTGCAATTGAGCCACAAAAGCATTTATTGTGTCTCTAAAATATTTATTACAGTGAACAAGCGTATCGTCTAAATTAAAAAGTAAGGTTTGCTTCTGCATTTCGTGAAATCCTTTCTACAATGGATGTACAGACAGTATATATAAAAAAACACTAACCGCTTTTATTACCTATCCACACCTAAAACCAAGGTGAATTTTTCAATACCTTAGGCACGAGCAATTGATTACTATACTGAAATGAGAATATTTAGTGGAAAGATCCTTCTAACATATAAAATAGAAGGATCTTTTTTATAAAATAAAACGCTGCAGAATATTCCTGCTAATAAATATAACGTTCAAAATGTTCTCTATTCATATTTGTTTTGAACGTAGAGGTACTCAGTCCTGAACGATTTATTAGCGGTTGGCTGCCTTCGTTTTCTTTAGGTATATTCATTTCAAGACCTTGTATAGTGAAAGGATCATACATATACGTTGTTCGTTCAGTTTCCGTATGCGACATTAACTTCACCTCTATTAATAGCCCTCATTTTTTTAAATCATGTTAACTCGTTTACAGCAGATCCTCTAATAAAAATAGCTACGTTTCATAGGTCTTTTCGCTAAAAAAAGATCCGCCGTTTTCTACTTTTTTTATTACGTTGTAATTTCTTGTGGCTCTTCGCCTTCAAGGTCAGTAAAGAAATTTTCTAAGGATTCCCTTGGGTCAAGAGCACGTCCGTCTTCTTCGACAATACGGTTAAGCGTAGGGTCATTATTGCTATCTTTATTTTTATAGTTGTTATAATCAACTCTTTCTGCAATTCCTGAATTATCAACGTCTTTAAAGTCTTTCTTTGGCATAAAAACACCTCCTAGCCCTATTGTTTGAAAATTTGAAGATAAAATAAGTGGAAGGTTAAGTTATATTTTTATTTCCCCAGAATTAATTAGATACTTGTTGCTAAGAGATATGTACAACATGCTTAATTGTTTTACGAAATGGGGAAACTAAAACGTCATAACTGAATTTACAGAGGAAGAATAACTAAACACACTTCTTAAAATAGCTATAAAAAGCAATCATTTTTATTAATCCAAAGACTAATTCTTTAAAGAGTTAGTCCTTTGTCATTCAATTAGTATACTCATGAACATGAAAAAAGAATGACAAATGAACTGTCATTCTTTCTCCTACACATGGCAAGCGTATAGTTTTCTTCACAAGGAAATGAAACATGTAATTCCATTTTTCACAGCGTAACTTGTTTCTACTCTTTAGTATCATTAAATGATAAGGTCTAAACATCCACAAATTACCATGTATATACTTCTTGGCCTCTAGGAAACTTAAGGAAAACAAGGAGGTGACACAACATGGCAAACAACAAAAGCAGCAACAACAACGAATTATTAGTATACGGTGCTGAACAAGCAATCGATCAAATGAAATATGAAATCGCTAGCGAATTTGGTGTAAACCTTGGTGCTGATACAACTGCACGTGCAAACGGATCAGTAGGCGGCGAAATCACAAAACGTCTTGTGCAATTAGCTCAGCAACAACTTGGCGGCGGACGCTTCTAAGACAACTTTATAACTGATGGCTGAAGGAAGAATGGATCTCCATTCTTCCTTTTTGTACGAATAAAAAAAGAAGGAGAGATTATATGCAGCAAAATCAACCGGCTAAAGAAAATGCGGGCTTTACTGAAAAATCAGCAGCTTCTGCAACAAATGCTCAAAAAGTAAAACAAGAAATCCAAAGAGACATAAATGAAGGGCAAGGTGCAATGACTTCTCGAGAAGCAGGCGCAATGCGCGATTAAAAAAACACTTTAAGCAGTTTTTAATCACGGACTCTTTGTATAAGAACCTATAAAAGTACCTCAATTAACCGAGGTACTTTTAGCAGTCTACTCTATTTCGACGGGGGAGATACTGTGACTTCGGGTGTGTTTCATCAGGTCCATACTGGTGAAACACAAAGGCAAACGGTCTAATCCCCAATATATAAAAGGCGAGCCTGCCTTGTCCACCTGAAAAATAATTAGTTTGTATTTTGTCCCTCGCCATTCAGCCCTTCTTTTATGTACGCGTTAACCTGACTATTTGAAAGCAACCCAATATGTCCAATGCCATAAAGTTGAATATATTTCTATATCTTGAACAAACGAATCAAGACGCCGTGAAGCATCTAACCATCTCTTTATTAACATGATACCAATTGTTAGAAACAACATGTAAAAAAGCTCTCTATCGAAAAATAAAGAGCTTTTTCTTATCAACGAGTTCTCCATTTTGACAAAGATTAAGTGTATATCAATGGATATTGCATAAAATAAGTAAACAAGACCATATTAAATATGAATGATAGGTATAAAAGTGTATTTTCTTCCAATCATAGGAGATCGTATATGAATAATTATAAAAATGACAATACTGCAAGACGCTATATTGCTCATGTCAGTATATTTGGAACGACTCAAATTCATTTAAGAAACCCCTATATTGTTGCTTGGTGGTCAGCAGCTTTTCCTGGGTTTGGACACTTGCTACTGTCTAAATACCTTCGCGGCTTTGTGTTATTTATATGGGAGGTCGTCATAAACCTTAAATCTCATGTAAATTTAGCAATGATTTATTCTTTTCAAGGAAACATTGATATGGCCAAAGACGTGCTTAATACAAGATGGCTTCTTATTTATATTCCCGTTTATATTTTTGCTATATGGGATAGTTACCGAACAACCGTTGATTTAAATAAAATATATGTGTTAGCTGAAAGAGAAAATCATCGGTTCAACTCCTTTAGTATAGGAGCCATGGAAATAAACTATTTAGATAAACGGAATCCCATCTTGTCCGTTGCCTGGTCCTTTTTGATGCCAGGTCTAGGACAACTTTATATTCATCGGATCATTGGTGCTTTCTTTGTTATCATTTGGGCAGTCATTTTCTTTTATTATTCCCATCTACTTGAAGGGATTTCTCTGCTATTTTTAGGAGAAATAAAACAGGCTACTTCCGCTTTAAATAAAGAATGGCTGTTATTTTTCCCTTCCCTATATGGTTTTGCTACTTTTGATTCCTACATGAATACTGTTGAGAACAATAAACTTGTGGAAAGAGAGCAAAAAAACTTCTTCGAGAAAACGTATCAACATCCAAGCTTTTGTATTGTGAAAGGAAAAAAGGTGGAGTGAAAACATGCAGATCTTTTCTACATTTGAATACTCCAGTTACATAGAGTTAGCTGTTTCGGAGCTAGAGAGAAAAGGGATAAAGAAAAGGGATATATTTATTGTTCCTCTTAATAATCGAACAGAAAATCGCCGGATTTTTGATAGCCTTCATCGAGCAGATGGAGTTTCTCTTATTGATTTAGGAATGGCTTTAGCCACAGCCTTTTCCGTCATTGGTGCAAGCATTGGCTTTAAACTAAGCTGGGGCCCTATTTATTGGGGAATTATTAGTGCTTTTATCGGATTTAGCTTAGGATTGGGAATTAAACTATTTATATTTAAAGTAATCAGGAAAAATCAACGACTTCTGCGTGGCAAACATTCAGAAGTCATACTCATTGTGGATTGTCGTACGGTGGATGCCGAAATGGTTGAACAAACTTTGTGGAAAAACCTTGCCTTAGGTGTTTCAAAAGTTAGATCTGATGGCTTATAAAAATAAGTCACCATCGTACAATACAATAGCGAGATGCAGGATGAATGAATCACTATTCAGGATTAGAGATAACTTCCTTAACGGTTTGAGGGATTGAGGGAGTTTTCCTGTTTTTAAGCTGTATACTCTTCAATTAGCATAATTTCATTTATTAGAACCAAAAAAGCTCTTAAAAAGAGCTTTTTTGGTTCTAACATATGTTAAATGCCATTCTACCATCCTCTTTGATTTCTTAATGTGGTAATATGAGCAATATGATGCTTTCCATGCCAAGCGTAAGTGGCTATTAATTGCTCAATCGTCACTTCCCCATTTTCAGGATGGTGGATCATTTTCTTCAAATCTTTTTCATCAAGTGAGTTTAAAACTTTATGAAGACGCTTATGTAAAGCTGAAAAAAGTTGAAGAGAAACTTCTATCGGTAAATCATTATCAGGCAGAGTGGACCAAGCTACTTCATCATAGGCCTTAATAGTAGGTGCTTGCTCTGTTAAGCCTAATTTAAAACGAGTATAAGCATTCATATGTGAGTCAGCTAAATGATGGACAACTTGACTTAATTTCCAACCGCCTTCTCGATAAGGCGTAGCTAACTGCTCGTTTGTCAGCCCTTCTACAGCATAAGCTAATTGCTTTGGTGCATCTCCAATGTCATGAATCCAACCTTGAATATCTTCTTTCTGAATATTTTCCTTCACGGTAAATTTTCCAATAGGATATTGATTAAACATACTTCTTCCTCCCTTTCTAATTTTGTTAATATCTAGTATAGCACTCTATATGAAAATAAACTTGAATATTCAGAATAAACAACAGACGGATAAAGTGTTAAAAATAAATAAAAAAAGATCTTCAGCTATTGGAAGATCCTTTTTGGATAGTTGCTTTAAGCACTTGTAATCTTGACTGAGAATCATTGGTTTGCCTAATTACTTTTTCCACAATGTACTGATATCCATATAAAACAACGGCTAAAACCGTAGTCATCCCCCAGTACATGCTTGGCGACATCTTTTTCATTTTAAAGATGCCCACTTTTTTCAAAGCACCGCCAAAAGGGAAAATATTAAACCAGTCTAACACCGTATTGGCAAGTATGTATTTTAGAAAAGAGCCGTACGTTAGCTTAAATATCCAAAGCGTTCCTATTAAGTGCGGACCTAAAATATAAGTAAAATCTATAGGTGCTTTAGGAAATAAAGGATTGTTGTTTCTAAACCATTTTTTCTGATTAGCAATGACGGTAAACACAATGATGAATAAGTTAGCGAAAGTAGCTACAGGCAAAAAGCGGACAAATGATTTTGTTCCTATAAAAGGCGCAGTTAACCATGGAAAGATTAGCACGCTTAAAGAAATGATCAATTTTCTTTTATACTTACGCATGAATTGTCTCCTCAAACTGTATTTTCGTAAATATTATTACCTAAAATTGAAAGTTTATGTAATATACCACAACGATTCCAGACAAAGATAACCTAGCTAACGATGACATACGTTTATTTCTAGTGACGATGGCATTAAAATCCAATCCTCAAAAAAAGAAGCATCTAGTCTTTAAAGACTAAATGCTTCTCCTCCTTTACACCTTATAGATTTCATTAGACGACAGCCAGTCAACGAATTGATGATACGGATAATATGTAGTCCCTTTCAGCTCTATTTTTGGAGCTCCAGGATATTTAGTTAACAGTTCTTCAATTTCACCCTTACTCAAATGAAAGTGATAGTGTAGATCTTTTTCTTTAATCAAATAAGGATATTTTGATTTCCTTTGAGGTTTACTAAAATTTTTTAAACCATCGCCTATAAAATAACCAAGGGCAGCTAATCCTAACGCTAACCAAAAAAAGTTCATTTCCAAAACAGGATACCCCCCAAACATTTCTAATAAATACATTCTAGCGTAAGATTCATAACAAAGAGATCTTACTTTATAAGATCTCTACAAATTAGCCAGTTTTTCATCAGCTATAAACTTCATAAGTATACCTGCCCCTGAAACATTTAATAATATGCTGCTTCCTAAAATAACACCATATAATAATCCAGCTATATGTAATGTTAAAGCTAAAATCAAAAAGACTGTTCCTATACCAACTAAAAATAATCCCAAGCTTCGATTATCCATCTATTTCACCACCAAAAAAATAAATATAGTTATATTTTAACATAATTATAATTATTTCACTTATCAAAAAGAAGGAGAAGCTAAGCTATGTTAGTTTCCCCTTCTTTTTGTAACTCCAGTTTTCATTAAAAACCCTGCGGATATAATACAGGCAGCAGATAAAAGCACCCCTGTTAATCCCTGTTTTAAAATAAACCCAAAGATTATAATAGAAAATGATCCTAAAAAGAACATCAACTTGACTAAAACATTTCTTTTGCTCATTTACCCAATCATCTCGATTCTATATACAAATAATACATATAGTTACTCCCTCTGTTCTCTTTGTCCAGCACTCCAAGCTAACGCTAATATAGAAATCGTTACTACTAGTGCAGTCACCATAACTATATCCACCTCTTATTCCTTATAATTACATTTTAACATAGTTTTAGAATACTGTTGGAACGGAGATTATCCGAAACTGACTAGTATAAAACGGATTACCAGCACAAAAAGAGCATCTAATTACTATAAGTGCTCCTTTTTTAGGTATTAGTACAACTAGACCCCTGTCCTACTACTTTACTTGGTAATAACCTCTGCAAAAAAACGAGTTCTTCGGTTTAATAGCAATTAAAAATGAGTTATAGATATCTGAGCCAGAAATGAATGTATTTATCCAACATACAAATAATAGGATGGATCTAATGTTTCCTGATACATAGAACGACGTAATAGCAGGAACTATCGATAATACAAGAAAAGGCAAGCTCATAAAGATCCAATATCTCGTTTTAGATAGAGTTGCATTTGTATTGAGCCAGAAAAATATTCCGCTAAATGTCAAGCTCACATCACCTTTTTTATATACGACTAAAACGTGCAGACATTCATGAATAGCAAAGACAATCATACCCATTATAATAAGATAAAAGAGATTGATGTGAGTAAAGCCTGCTCCAAAGAAATAAGGTATTGATAGAATAATAATCTGAAGCAAATATACAAACTTCATATAGTGTTTTCGATACCACGTATTCTGGATAAAAGGTGTCCATTCAGAAAAGTCCATGCTTATTTGTGGCAAGTGACGAAACCAAATGATAATAGGCGTTCCCTCTCCTTCATGTAAACTTCCGCTAATTTCATTAACATAAAATCTCCTACTCTATATTAAGCTTTATGATTTAAATACTGAGTAAGTAAATGAACTGCGCCGTCTTGTTTTTTCTCTACTGCAACCTCTAAAGGTGTTTTACCATCATCTTTTTGTATATCGATATCTGCACCTTTTTCGATGAGAAGTTTAATCATATTTTCATCTCCTAGCAACGAGGCCTCATGAAGGCTAGTCCATCCACCGCTTTGTTTTGCATTTACATCTGCGCCTTTTGTAAGCAACAAGTCTACAGCTTGAATTTGCTGATTTGCTACTGCTGCATGAAGAGGCAGGTTTTCATTCGAATTTTTAGCCTTAATATGAATATCCGCCCCTAGCGACAACAATAACTTAGTGCTATCCACTTGTCCAAAATAACAAGCTAAATGTAAAGGCGTCCATCCATCTGAATTAAAAGCGTTAAGTAAAGATGGCTCTTTATTTAATAAAACTCTTATCTCTTCGCTTTTCCCATTCACTGCAGCATTTGTTATTTGATCAATATATTCCACTTTACATCCCCCTAATATATAGAAATACCTTGATTATATTTCCATTTTATCATAGTTTAGTGGATGAACACGATATACAAACTCAGTTATATAAGCAAGAAGGACAATAAGGAATACGATGATAAAATTAATAATTATGGTTCCTTTAGTTAAGAATGGAGAGTTGGTATGAAAACGAATAAAACCGGAAAATTAGATAGCCACTGGTATGGAGTAAAGGTTCTTTATCAGTACTTCATGGTGGATAAACCTAATCCAGAAAACATTGATGAAAACTACGAAGAACATCAGATATTTGAAGAAAGCATTTTATTAATTAACGCTCCATCATTTGATCAAGCCTATGAAATTGCAGAAAAAAAAGCAAAAGAATGTGAAGACAGCTATACCAACGTTTATGATCAGACTGTAAAGTTCCAATTTATTGAGAGTTTAGATGCCTTCCTCTTATGTGAAGAAGAGGAGTTACCAAATGGTACGGAAGTATATTCACGTTTTTTACACGTACCTAAAAAAGAAAGTCTAGCTAATGTCTTATCTAGGTACTATCCGGAAGTTACAGAGGATGAAACAGACCTGATACGTAAAAACTTCATTTTAAGGAATAGAGATTTTAATTAAAAATTCATATTAAATATAAAGACAAGATGTATACGATATACGAACTTGATCAACATAATGTACTAACTTAAAACATAAGGAAGAGACGCCACTTGCTTTAAATGGCGTGTCTTCTTTTAAAATATTTGAGTAAAAGCTACAATTAAAATCGTAATCCCGCTTATCAACGTTCCGCATTGACCTAATGTAAAGCTGCCGATTTGAACATTTGCTGCTTTTTGCCCCACCATTACTCCTAGCCATACCGTTATAAAACTACCAAATGCTGATGTAAGCGAAATAGCTAAAGGTGATAAACCAAATAAACCCGCTCCTAGACCGTTTGTAAGTGCATTGGCTGAAAGTGCAACACCTAGCACACTGCTTTCAACCCAGCCAATATATCGTACGTTTTCTTGACCACTACTATCTAGTTCATCAATTCCATTATTTTTTTGGGAACCAACTAATAAAATAATTCGAATTCCAATTAGCGTTAATAATACGACGGCTACAATAACATGGAACACTCCCGGTAAGATTGTTGAAATCCACCTGCCAAACATAATTCCCACCATGCTAAAGAGGAAACAAATAGCTGCTATTAGTAAATTCGAAAGCCATTTGATCCTGATTTTTCGTACTCCATAAGATATTCCTACACCAAAGTTATCTATACTTGATGATAGGGCAAAACCTAAAATGAATAACCATTCCATTTTGTATTCTCCTTTTGATGATAATATTGAGGAAATTTGCTTACTTGTTGCATATATTGTTGATAAACCTTCAATAAAATGATTACTGCGCGTTGAAAAATATAAAGAGGTGAATCGCAATGTCTAACATCCAAAATGAACAAAGCCTTGGTCTGTTATTACGGTCTTTATTAAAGGAAAATGCTTTATCTATGCGGAAACTAAGCTCACTTACGGGGATTGATACGGCAACTATTTCACGGATTATAAATGGAAAGCAGCAAGCAAATCTACATCATTTAAAGCAATTTGCACACTATTTAAATACGCCTCTTGAAGCATTGATTGATCCTGCTGAAGCTGCTTCAAACCATACAGAAAATGAACTAGAAACAGGCATTCATTACTCCATCGATAAAATTCAAGAAATACTTAAATCTTTTAATATAGCAGATACCAACTTTACGATTGAACGTGTAAAACAAGAACTAACAAAATATAAGCAATATGCACAGACAGACGAAGGACACAGCATGATCATAAATAACTTTCAATCCAAAATAGAGCAAGTAGGAAGCGTTGGTACTTTCATCGACCAATTAAAGCAAATGTATCTTGAATATTGTAGCGAAGAAACCTCAGCCGCCAAGCGCTCTATATTGGGAAGTGCGCTATTGTATTTTATTTTGCCTACCGATATTATTCCAGACTACGTCTTTCCAATCGGTTATTTAGACGATGCAATAGCTGTACAACTAGTGATGAATCAACTTACGGAATAAAAACTGAGTTTTATTAAGGGAACTGAACGCGGCATTCCGCTATTTATTGTGAAAATGGAACTTTTTCTGAACCATGACGATGAGCAGGTAAATACTCTATTGCCTTCTTTAATTTAGATAATTCCTTTGGCACAATCTTTTTAATAATTTTTTCTTTTTTACATGGCTCGCATGACTCATGGTTGCATCTATGTGCACACATACCTAAAGGGATTTTCTCTCCTACAAATGGATCTATATAGACTCCATTTTCAAATAACTTACTCTTAATAAGATGTTCATTTTGCAATCTGCAGCAATTAACACAATAGTACATTTGTTTTCACTCTCTTTCTTATACTTGATTTTGAAACATCTTATGAGAACTCATCAACAGAAGTGCTTGTTCCTACATGAAAAGTTGAAAAAATCTCAACAGGCGTTGATGAATACTCAACACACGTTACTTCCAAACATATAGTTTAAGTATGACATCATACAGAGTGTCATACTTGGGTTAATGACCGTATTACTTAGTTTATGGAGCTTGAACTCTAAAGCAAGATTAAAATTAAAAGCTGTAAGTTAAAAAGCGAATAATATTCCAGTGTTTGCTTAAACTACTCAAGATACCGCAACGTATCGACTATGTGAGAAATAATTCTCCTAGCAGAAAAGCTCCCTACGGAAATAGGGAGCTTTTTCTGCTTTTTATGTAAGGACGGTACATATTTATTTAGTCAACGTAATGTAGTTGATAGAAAGCTATAAAGTAGCAAAGGTAGATCACATTTGCGATCTACCTTTGCTCTCCATTACGGAGTCATCATTACTTTTTTAACACGGGTATCCATATTTCACTTTTAAAGGTTGGCGACGTTACATTTTTATGTTCATTCCATAAGATTTCCGGTCCTTCTACTTGTTCATAAGTTGAGGCCGGAAACCATTCTGAATAAATTCGTCCCCATACATCTTGTAATGTGTCAGGAAATGGTCCGACTGCTTCGAATACAGCCCATGTTCCAGCTGGCACTTCAAGTTGTACTAAATGATCGGGACAATCCTTAGTTGTGGCTACACCGATATAATGGTCCAGCTGCCCTTTTTCCTCCATTCTCCCTTCAGAAAAGTTCACAGATGCACTAAGCAAACCTAATGGTGTAACATTAGAAAGTTCTTTTAATTCACGTATTGTTTCATCGTTCAAGCTTTCCCACATAGCAGCAATCTTTGGATTGACTCCATGAAAGATTATTGGAACTCTTTCTTTAATACCGACTATATGAAAGGCCTCTTTTTCCTCAATTCGATAATTCATTTCATTTCCTCCTTTAATTGATAACTGAAAGGTCATTTTTGGAAATGCTTTAAGTGAACTCCCATTTTTTTTAGCTTCCGAAGGAGTTATACCGTGTAGATTTTGAAAAGCCCTTGTAAACGAATCGGGTGAGCTGTAATTGTACTTGATCGCAACATCAATGACTTTGATGTTACTATCTTTAAGTTCAAATGCTGCAAGTGTAAGTCGTCTTCGGCGAATATATTCTGATAAAGTAATACCTGCAAGAAAAGAAAACATTCTTTTAAAGTGATACTCAGAGCAAAGAGCCAGTCTTGCTACTTCTCTAAAATCGATATCATTGGTTAAATTCTCCTCAATATAGTCTAAAGCTCTATTCATATTTCTAAGCAAATCCATTTATATGACCTCCCTTATTATCAGAATAGCAGGATTTGAATAGACCTATCCGACATTTCATGCACAGTTATGCAGGCTTTTTTCTTCTGTTCATAAGTTTTCACAAACTTAAACAAGCTATTCAAAATGCAATTTTAGTTAACATAATAACTTTCGAAAACAACCAATAAAGAGCCTTAAAGTATAAGGCTCTTTATTGGTTCTCTATTCACCTGTGTTTTTATGAGCAAATCCCAACCAAAATAGCAATTACACTGCATCTGTCATTACATATAAATGGGATGGCGCAATTTTATTTTCTAAAATTACGTATGGATGGCATTTCATTAAAGCGAGCTTAAGAACTTCTGGTACTCTCTCTTCATCATAAGCGCATACTAAATACAATCCGCCTTTATTTACTAATTTATCGGCTTCATTTTCAAACTCTTCTAGAATAGGTATAATTCCTTCTTGCTGTCCCCATTCTACATGAGCCCATATTTGAAAAGATGTATTGTTTTTATAGAAAGGATCTAAGTGTCTAGAAAGGTGTTCAAAGATTATGGCAGGCTGAAAACTTCCACTTGAACAGTAATAATCAAAATTATTAATAGTATGTATATAGGTTAATTGATCTTTAGTTAGAATTCCCTCTAATTTTTCAAAAATTAATGGAATTAATCTTTCACTTTCTATAACTAAAGTATGTCTCTTCTGTTCAATACCCGAAACAATATAAGACACAAGATTGTCTAAGTAACTTTTCATATCGTCAATGTTGTAGTAAATATGAACGCTTTCATTATTCTGTATTAATTGAGCAAACTGATTTTTCAAATATGTACGCTCCCTTATATAAAATCAACCTAAATTTTAAGCCTCTTGAAATAGTAATTTGTTTATCTGTTAGAAAGATTCTACGCTTTGCGTTCCTGCATGTCAAAATTGGATGTTCTTCCCTTTGTTTTGGGGTGGACAGCTGTTTTTAGAACAGTGTATCTATATTGATTGCAAACGTTTGCGACAATTATTCTAGCAGCTTGACTAAAGGATACTATACCCTTTTCAAATACGATTAAAACCTAACAAGAAGTAATTATGGAATTAAACTTAAAAGAGAAGCTCCAACGTTTCTTCTATATTCACTTATGTCCTCTCAAAACCTTCAATTAAAAGAGTTAGAAAAAGACGGGATTGTTCACCGTGAAATCTATAAAGAAATCCCCCCAAAAGTAGAGTACTCCCTAACCGAATTCGGAAGATCTCTCGAACCAATCATTTTACTTATGAAAGACTGGGGAGAAACGCATAAGAACAGAATTATTAATGCGAGAGCAATGAAAAAAGAAGAAATTTAAATATAAATTATATTTATTAATAGATTCGTGTACTTTAGATATAGCCTATACACGAGTAGTTACTGTAATGTAATAAGCTAAAAAAGTGCTTGGATAATGTTTATCCAAGCACTTTTGAAATTAATTATGTATGACTTTTCTTTTTAATTTGTACACCTGTATAAATAGAATTACCTATTAATATTGCGGTTCCTAAAAGCCATCCCACCGTAGGAGAGTACTCAAATACATTTTTCAAAGCCATCCCTAAAGAAATAGCTGCCATTCCTAACATTAATAAAAGGACAGTAATGCCTTGCTGTCTTTGCATATATACCACCTCAGATGCTTTTTCTTCTAATCATTGTTTCCTCGGCTGCTCTTTTTTCCCTACAATCCAAGCTAAAGATAAAATTGAAACAGTTACAACTACTGCCGTCAACATCCCTATATCCACCTCTTCTTCCTTATAATTACATTGTAAGATACCTATCATAATTAGACTTAGTTAACTTAAAATATGTTGTTGGTACAAAGAAAAAAACCATATTTCTAGGGCTTTTCATTTTAATACATATAGAGCGTAACTCTCTTCATTAGAAAATCCAAGTTTACTAGCTAATACTTTTGACGCTTCATTATTATTATCGCAATCCCAAGCAGGCATAACGTTCTTTTCTAAACACTTTTTTATAAACTCTTGACCTACTATCTTTCCCAGTCCCCGTCCTCTATAGCTAGGATTAGTCACAATATCGATTTCAGCTATTGTTCCACTATGAAAGATCGACACACATTCAGCGACAATATTTTCTTTATGGATAACACAAACGCCTAATCCATTTTTCAGAAAATGACTTTCTGATTCCCAGTAATCCACTATATATGATTCATTCAAATTCTTACTTTTTCTTAAAGCGTCGGAGTTAAAATCTTTTAACTCATAAAGATCGGGAAGATTATACTTAGAAGGAACTTTTGAAGCAACAAATCTATACTTAGAACGCATCATTTTCTTTACGTACGGTTCGAAAGTCTCGTCAAAAAAAGCCTCCCAGTCGGTCGATGGAGTAAAAACAGTAAAACGTTTTTCCTTACCATAAACATTCTCAACGAAGTAACGATAGAGAGATTTATTAAACACCCCATCATTTCCTTTACCAAATACATAATAGTCACCTGCAGGTATTCTAAGAAATCCTGACGTTGGCCTCATACGATCATTTACATACACAGATCCTTCAATAACATGATTAACGACAGAAAAAGCAAATGTAGGAGTCTTAAATGATGCTTTTAAAATGTTATGTATCTTATCATAATCTTTTGGTTCTAAATAATACATTTTATCTACTCCTCCTTAACAAAGTATATGTTTATATATGTGTTAATTAATACCACACAAGACTATTTTACTGTAAACTGAATACTACAGATTTAACAATATCTAATTTATAAAAATATCGTACATCAACATGTTAGCAGGAGGAACTTATGATATCGCTTCATAGAATTTTAAAATTGCGTGATTTAGAAATCTTCCATGTATCAAGAAATGGAAGAATTATTTCTTATGTAGTTATTGAAGACACTCGAAATCCATTTACAGAAGAAGATAAAAAACTAGATCCATTATGTTATATGGATGCAGAAGATATTGACGCGATTTTAAACGTTTTTAGGATTTCGATCATTAATGATGAAAAATTAAACGAAGAAGATTCAGACCTTATAACATCGTTCTTTTCAGACTTTGTTAATAATACAAATTTAACAAACTTTATTATTAAGGAATACATTCAAGAAGATTTGTATGATCATGAAGTTAATCTAAAATTCTTCAATAAAATGTTAAAGAATATAGGTTCAAATTATAGTATTGAAGAATTTGATGAAATCAACTGGATTTATTTATCTCAGGATTAAAATATAAACTGTGTACACAACCATTCTCTTAGGCACACAGCAAAAAAGAGAACCCTTAGGGAAGTAAGAGTTCTGAAAAAGTCACTTTTATAGAATATGCAGCTTTTTATACATCCTTCATTTAGTTGGTTTTTCATTAGGAGGACCAATTAAATCGATGAATTAAAAGTGCACCTCTTATTCATATGTTAGAACACATCAAAAGTATTATTTATATTTTAAAATATGTTATAGTTTAATTCCAATAATCGTTCATACTTGAATACGTGTGAATGAACCCTTATAAAAAGCAGCCTCGCTTGCCAATGCCGAGGCTGCTTTTTCTTATTTCTTAAGGACTTTTGTCTTAAAAATGGATGTATGTCCTGTGAACAAATACTTAGAAATCACATATTATAGTGTATCTTCTAATTGAAGGAGGTATGCAATTATAGAAAACTTGGTTAGTTATATTAAAGAATTAGGCTTTCCAGTTGCGCTATCTTTTTACTTACTCGTGCGCATTGAAAGCAAATTAGATCGAATTACAGAACTGCTTCAAATTCTTATTGAAAAAAAGGACAAGCAATAAGCAGACTTCTGCTTTTATACCCAAAGCGAACTTGTACCTTCTTTTTCAAGATGCAGCACATCCACTTCTATTCCCCTATCGTATCCATGCTCTCCACCCGGAAGAACAATCAAGCCGTTCGCCGCAGCTAAAGATGAAATAGCACCCGACTTGTCCATGCCAACAGGCGTTACTAAGAGCCTTCCCCCTTCGTCTGTAATTTTTCCTCGCACCATTCTTGTGAATGCGTTAGGCTCTTTAAAACGGCCGTTTAACACCGCTTTTGTTTTATGTAAATGAGGCGCCGGTGAATGTAAAAAGCTGCGAACAATCGGACGTACAAACAGTTCAAACCCGACATAGCAAGCAGATGGGTTTCCTGATAATCCAAACAACAGCTGTCCGTTTCGTTCTGCGACTGTTGTGACGCTTCCCGGTCGCATCGCAATTTTGTTAAACAGCACGTTCGCGCCAAGCTTTTTATAAATAGCCGGTAAATAATCATAGTCCCCAACGGATACGCCGCCGGTTGTCAGTAAAATATCCACTTCTTCAAGCGCTTTTTCTACCGCTTCATAGCAGCGGTCAAAATCATCTTCAAGCTTCCCTAAATATTTCGGAATTCCCCCGCTTCTTACGATTTGTGCAAGTGCCATATAGGAGTTGCTGTTGCGGATTTTCCCTGGTTCTAGCGGCTCGTTCACATCAAGCAGTTCGCTTCCTGTTGTTAACACGCCAACAATCGGCTGCTTCACCACGGCTACATCCGCATAGCCAAACGTAGCTAAAAAAGCGGTGACGCCCGGATTGATGCGCGTTCCTTTTGAAACGAGCACGTCTCCTTTTTTTGTTTCTTCTCCTTTTAACGCAATGTGTTCCCACTTTGAAGCCCGCCTGCTTAACGCCATATACGTTTTGCCTTCTTTTTCATACGACTTCGTTACTTCAAGCATCACAACCGCATCACATGAATGAGGCACTTGTGCTCCTGTCATAATGCGCACAGCTTGAAACGGCTTTAGTTCTTCTTCAAAGACAGAGCCAGCGCCGATTTCACCTACAACTTCGAACTCGACAGAATGTTCATTTGATACTTCTACGCAGTCTTGTGCTCGAACCGCAAAGCCGTCATAAAGCGATTTATTAAAATGAGGCACGTTTTGGTCGGCGATAATATCTTCTCCTAAATAGCGTCCGTAGCTTTCGGTGATCGATACACGTTCGATGCTGCCTTTTCTTTTATATGTCATAACTTTTTCAATTGCTTCAGGAATTGAAATAGGTGTTCTGCTTTCTAACATACATTCTTCACTTCCTTTATGTCTGTTCACTTTTTGCGCTATGGTGTAAAATCATAGCATATCTCACTATTTCTATCATACAACAAAATTTACTGAAAAAGGATGAAAACACCGATGTCTTCTTTTACTCATTTTAATGATCAAGGCCGGGCCAATATGGTCGATATTAGCGAAAAATCTATCACTCGCCGCGTTGCAACAGCTCGTTCAAGCATACTTGTTAACAAAGAAATTCACGAAGCCATTGTAGAACATAAGATCGGAAAAGGCGATGTGCTTGCTGTTGCACAAGTAGCAGGGATCATGGCAGCAAAACGCACGTCTGACATTATTCCGATGTGTCACCCTCTTTTATTAAAAGGCGTGAACCTTTCATTTGAATGGGATACAAGCAATGACCAGTATCGTTTATTAATAGAAGCAACGGTTAAAACGGAAGGATTAACCGGTGTTGAAATGGAAGCTTTAACCGCCGCTTCTGCCTGCGCATTAACCGTTTATGATATGTGCAAAGCCATTGATAAAGGGATGATTATTGGCGAAACATATCTGCTTGAAAAATCAGGCGGCAAAAACGGTGACTACAAACGTACAGAAGCGTAAAGGAGGTACATAATGAGCGTACACGAACATAAATCCAAAGCAACGCAGCCCGTTCGCTGCAAAGTCATTACCGTATCCGATACACGTACAAAAGAAACCGATAAAAGCGGCGCGCTGATGATCCAACTTCTAAAAGAACATGATATGCAAGTCGCAGCATATGAAATTGTAAAAGACGACCAAACGTCGATTCAACAAGCGATACTTGCCGGCTGCAGTGATGATGACATTGACGTTGTCCTTACAAACGGCGGAACCGGCATTACAAAACGAGACGTCACGATTGAAGCTGTTCAAGCGCTGATTCATAAAGAAATCGTCGGGTTTGGCGAGCTGTTTCGCATGCTGAGCTACACGGAAGACATTGGCAGCGCAGCGATTATGAGCCGGGCAATTGCCGGGACGGTTAACGAAAAAGCCGTTTTTTCTACACCAGGATCAAGCGGTGCGGTTCGTCTAGCCATGACCAAGCTGATTTTGCCTGAACTTCGCCACGTTGTGTGGGAGTTAAACCGCCAGCGCTAACAAAATGCCTATGCACAAGCATAGGCATTTTTATTAATCATAGTCTTTATGTACCCACTCATCTTCTGGAATACCTAAATCTTCTCCAGAAAAACGCTCTTCTTTAAATGGATCTCCTCTAAGATGAAAGCCGTTTTGCTCCCAAAAGCCAGGATGATTTTCATCAATGACTTCAAAGCCTCGAAGCCATTTAACACTTTTCCAAAAGTACAAGTGCGGAACAACCAATCGCAGCGGATATCCATGCTTAGGTGTAAGCGGCTCTCCGTTAAAGGAATGAGCAAGAAGAATATCGTCTCTCAGCAAATCTTCTACTTCAATGTTTGACGTATAGTCATTGTCTCCGTGCAGCATGATATATTTACTTTTTAACTCCACGCCAACTGCTTTTAAAAAGTCTGTAAACAATACGCCCGTAAATTCATTATCAAGCCTTGTCCATCTCGTTACGCAGTGAATATCACATTTCACCGTCGTTTGCGGCATATCCAATATGTCTTGATAGGAAAGGGTCACTTCCTTGTCTACCAATCCAAACACACGAAGCGTCCACTCCTCTAAGTTATACTCCGGCACGTCCCCTTCATGTAAAATAGGAAAGCGCTCTGTCACTACTTGCCCCGGAGGCACTCGTCCTTCATACTTTGGATCAATTTCTGGTGTTTTCATTCGTTTAATACGGTCTGCTTTGTTCATAGGTACCACCTCTTTATTTTTTTATCAGCGTGCACTTTGCTGACTTGTTTGATTCGTTTCGACACCTTTATCTCGTAAGAAAAACATCGCGGCTAATGTAAGTACGTAAGGGACCATCATCGTAAACTCAGTCGGTATTGAAAAACCTTGCAGTCGTGTGCTCACGGCATCCATTAAGCCGAAAAGGATACTTGACGCTAAAATACCGAGCGGATGAGACTGACCGAGCATCATCGCAACAAGTGCGATAAATCCACGCCCTGAAGTCATACCTTCTGAGAACATCGTGACTTGCCCTAACGAAAGCTGTGCTCCCGCGATCCCGCACAGGATTCCGCATGCTGCAATCGCAAACAGCTGATATCTTATTGCTTTCAACCCAAGCGTACTTGCTGCTACTTTATTGTAGCCTACTGCTAGAAGACGAAAACCAAAAATCGTTCGATAAAAGAAGATATAAAAAGCAATAGCTGCTAAAAAAGCAAAATAGACAAGCGGTGACTGCCCGGAAACAATGTCGCCGATTATAGGTATGTCTTTAATTAAAGGAATATCCCATGTACCTATCCCGTGCATGTTTTTATCGTAATAGGCACCTTTTGTATGAAAAATAGTCCGGAGTAAAAATGTCGTTAAGCCCAGTGCTAAAAAATTAATAGACACCCCAACGACAATTTCATTCGCTTTAAACACCACGACCATCATTCCAAAAAGCAAAGCAAAAAGTAAGCTTGCTCCAGCAGCAATCACGATCGCAAAAAAGACATTGTGAGTATAATAGTTACCGGCAATTCCACTAAAAGCCCCAATCAATATCAGACCTTCTAACCCTACATTAAATATGCCTACGCGCGCACAAAGCATTCCGCCCAGCGCCGCTAATAAAATCGGTGCAACCATTCGCAGCGTTGCATTTAACAGTGACCAATCAAGCAGCTCCACGAATATCAGCTCCTTTCTTTTTGGCTTTCCACCACTGCTTTGTAAATTTCGCTGAGATAAATAGAATAAGAACAGCTTGCATAATACTCGCAATTTCTAACGGAATTTCTATATTACGCTCTAGCCCCATCGCTCCTGTTTGCAAAGCGGCAAGTAAAAGAGACGTAAAAACAATGCCGATTGGATTTGAATTTGCTAACAGAGCAGCCATCACTCCAGTCCATGCATATCCAGGAACGGTGAGCGCACCGTCTACAAATCGGTACTGTGAACCAAGCACTTCAAATCCTCCTGCTAATCCAGCCAAGCTTCCGCTAATAAACATGCTAAACAGCATGACTTTTACCTGATGAATGCCTCCATACGCTCCGAACAACGGATTTTTCCCGGATGCGTTTACTTCATAGCCAAACACAGAGTAGCGAAGCACCGTCCATAGCAGCAGCGCACCCACTAGAGCAATGATAAATCCGACATGAAGAGGCATTCCTTGAAACACTTTTCCAAGCCATGCTGATTGCTCAATCATAGGCGTCTGAGCGAGAGCAGCTGAGCCTGTTTTATCTTGAAAAGGGTGACCTGCTAAATAACTTGCAAATAAAACAGCGATATAATTTAATAAAAGGGTCGAAATGACAAGCTGAATTTTAAACGCGGCTTCCATCCATCCTGCTAAAACGGAAAGCAAACCTCCTGCCACAACAGCAGCGGCAATGGCTGCTATCAGCTTGACTATCCCTGGAGCCGGCAGGTAATAAGCAACAATCGCTGCACTAATCGCTCCAACGACCATTTGTCCTTCTCCCCCTAAATTAAACACACCTGCTCTAAAAGCAAATCCCACACCTAACGCAATTAACAGAATAGGCGTAGCGCGAGCCAGTGTAGTGGTGAAGAAATAAAAATTACCAAACGCTCCATTCCAGAGCTCTGTATATGTTTGGAAAACCGAACCACCTGTTAAGAAGATAATAATGCCTCCTATCGCTAAGCCAAAAATGACCGCAATAATCGGTTGGATTAATGATTTAAGAAGTTTCTGCAACTGTATCACCTTCTACCGTTCCTCCTGCCATTAATATGCTTAGTTTCTCTTCCGTCGCTTCTTCTCTTGTAAGCTCTCCGACAATACTGCCTTCGTACATCACTAAAATTCGATCTGATAGTGAGATAATCTCCGACAGCTCAGACGATACAAGTAAAATAGCAGAGCCATTATTCCTTTTTTGAATCAAGGCATCATGAATACGTTCCATTGCCCCAATATCCACTCCTCGCGTTGGTTCGGCAGCAAGTAGAAAAGAGGTGTTTTGGCCAAGCTCTCTTGCAACAATTAATTTTTGCAGATTTCCCCCAGACAGTTCTCCTGCTTTTTGCTTAGATGAAGTGGCTTTAATCGAAAATTCATTTATCCATTCCTCCACGCTCGACTTGAATATCTTTCTTTTCAGCCAGCCCATCTTCGAGTAAGAAGCTTTATACTGATAGCCCATCAGCGCATTTTCCTCGATCGTATCGTCTTTAGAGGCTCCCCACATATAGCGGTCTTCTGGAATATGAGCAATTCCTGCCTCTCTTCTTTCACGCACAGATCGCCCTGTAAGATCTTCATCTCCAAGTTTGATACTTCCGGTGTCTGTTTCTACTAATCCAGCAATTGCTTGAAGCAGCTCTGACTGCCCATTTCCTGAAACCCCTGCAATACCGACAATTTCGCCTGCAGAAACGTGAAGAGACACATTTTGCAACACGTTTTTTTGTCCTTTTCCTTTTAAAAAGAGATTTTGTACGCTTAAATGAGAAGTGCTTTGTGATGGCACTCTTGCAGGACGCTCTTTTAATTCTCTCCCTACCATTAGTCTCGCTAAATGGTGAGCATTGGTATCTTCTTTACTTGTGACGCCGGCTACTTTACCATTTCGAAGAACTGTAATTCGGTCCGCTACTTCCATCACTTCTTGCAGCTTATGTGTAATAATAATGATGCTTTTTCCTTGAGAAGCCAAAAACCGGATTGTTTTTAATAGTTCCTTTACTTCATAAGGAGTAAGAACTGCGGTAGGCTCGTCTAAAATAATAATTTCTGCTCCTTGATACAGCACTTTTAAAATTTCAATCTTTTGCTGTTCCCCAATTGAGCAATGCTTTACTTTTTTATGAACATCCACTGAAATTTGATAAGTTTGGGTTAATTGCTGTACATCTGCTTTCGCCTGCTTTCTGTTGAAAAAGAGACCTTTCTTTGGCTCATGCCCCAAGACAATATTTTCAGCCACTGAAAAATGAGGAAAAACCATAAAATGCTGATGCACCATGCCTATTCCGTTTTTAATCGCATCCGCAGGAGATGAAAACGAAACAGGTTTCCCGTGCAGCTGAACACTTCCTGAACTCGGCTTTTCCATTCCGTAAAGCATCCTCATCAACGTTGTTTTACCAGCACCGTTTTCTCCGACCAGCGCGTGAACCTCCCCTTTTTTCAGCGTAAAAGACACGTTATCGTTTGCTAAAAATGAACCGTATTTCTTCGTCAAATTCGTTAACTGCAACAGCTCACTCATTCCATTCATTGCTCCTTTCCCTTTAGGTTTTTTTCAAAAATAAGAAAGAGAAGCCAGCCTTACTCGACTTCTCTTCTCAACTCACTTTGCTAACGGATCTTTTACCACTGTTTTTCCATCAATAATCGAATCTTTAATTTCTTTTAATTGATCAATTACATCTTGTCCTACAAAGTCATTAAGAGGTGTCTTGCTGTCTTGAGTCACATACGTTAACCCAACACCTTTTTCTTTTAAGCCGTATGTCACTACGCCCGATTTAAATTTGTCATTTGCGAGTGCTTCTACCGTTTCATAAGCAGCCGCATCAGATCCTTTTAACTGCGATAAAATGATATGCTCAGGATCTACTTCCGTACGGTCAATATCTTGTCCTGCCGTATAAAAACCTTTTTCTTTTGCTGCTTCAAATACACCCAAGTCGCCTACAGCTGATGCTCCAGCGATAAAATCAGCACCTTTTGAAGCTTGTAAAATAGCAAGTTCTTTTGCTTTAGCTGGATCAGAGAAACTTCCCACATAATTTACTAGAAACTCTGCTTTGGGATTTGTTGATTGTAATCCTTCTTTAAAGCTTACCGTCCATTTTTTTAATAATGGAATATCATCAGCTGCAACCATTCCTACTTTATTCGTTTTCGTAATCAATCCTGCGGCTGCTCCTAATAAATATGAAGCTTCTTGTTCACGGAATACAACGCTTCTTACATTTGGTAAATCAACCACTGTATCAATAATCGCAAATTGACGCTGCGGATTTTCTTGAGCTACTTTTTTCAACGCATCTTCGGATTCAAAAGAAGATGTAATAATCAAGTCATAATTTTCTGCTACGGCAGCACGCAAATTACTTTCAATGGCTGCTTGATCTGTAGATTCAATTGTCTTTACATCAATGTTATACTTCTTCCCAGCGCGTTTTGCTCCCTCATCCATTTGCTGAAAAAACGGGTTAACTCCAATCTTTTCAGGCAAAACAAGAGCAATTCGCTTCTTTCCTTTCTCTTCACTTCCACTGCTTTTTGTGCTTTTTGACTGACAGCCAGTTACGAGTAGTACAAGCGCAACTGCTAAAATAAGAAATCTCTTCATTTAACTTACTCCCCCTATAATATAAAAAAAGCTCTTCCTTTATATAAAGGAAGAGCTCGTTAACCAAACGTCTCTTCCTCATCTTCAAGAACATACTGTTCTTAAGGATTTGGCACCATTCTGTCATAGACAGCGGTTGCCGGGTTTCACAGGGCCAGTCCCTCCACCTCTCTTGATAAGGAAAACAATAGCTATTTGTTTTATGTAATATAGTCAATATTAATAGTTTTTTAATAATTGTCAATATTATTTTTCTTTTTCATACAAAAAAACTTTAAAAACAGATAGGATTATATGGTTTTAGTCTACTAAAATAGAAGTTAAAGCCTTTACCTCATTTCTTGAATCATTCTATACTTCTTCACAAAGCGCTTATACTGAATTTGTTGACTGTCGAAAGGATTTAGTGGTAGCAAATAAATTCTATTATGCTTCTTCGGTTAATGTGTTATTAATTGAAACCACTTTACCAATAATGTTAGACTTTTCCTTAGCGATATTGTTAAGAGGTGTTAATGTTGAAATTAATGAAAGAATTATCTGGCATAGCCATTGGGCTTATTATCGCTTTAGCCGTTTCAAAAATATTTTTTGATACCCCGACCAACATTGGAATCGTAGTTATTTTTATTACGAGTATGGTCGTAACAGGGGTAGCAAGAGCAAAACTAAGATGAGATAATCTAACAAAAAAACACCACCTTTTATTCGCAAGGTGGTGTTTTCTTTTAATGATTTTAGTATGTAGTAATTCTAAGTGAAGGCCTTTACCCTTCTCCATCAATCATCGTATACTTCCTTGCAAAGCGCTTGTAGTAAATTTGCTCATCCTCTTGCCCATCGTTAAAAACAAGTCGGTTATGATCAATATCTTTCTCTTTTAACACATAGCCTTTTTCATTCATCAGTTGAATATATTCATCTAAATGTCCTTTTTTCACCATATAGTAAAGAGCATCATCTGAATCCGTAGTCTCTGCTACACCTTGACTTCCCACTTCTAATTTGAAAACAGCTTTTGCCGTTTGAATGGGACGGTAGTCTCCAAACACTCTTTCCCAATTTAATAGCAGCAGCGCGCCGAAAATTATGATACATCCTCCAGCCGCTACGGTTAGTAAAAATCGTTTTGACACACCTTTCTCTCCTTTACATTTACATTCTTTTTCTTCTATTTAATACAACAGATTGCCCTAAACTTGTTTTTACGCCAAGCCCTAGATACACAGCAGCACCTAAAGCAATTGAAATACAAGATGTGCTAATCGCAAGTGAAGATGCAGACAGCTTATTTTCTAAAAAATAGTGAGAAGTATAATTGCCGATAATCACAGCGGCTGACATCACACTTACTAATAAAACAGGTGTCAACGCAGCTTGTCCCAGTGATTGAACTCGGTAAGAAATAGATTTTTCAATTAAATAGAAGTTATATATAACCGATACACCATACCCTCCGTAAGTCGCGACAACCGGTCCAATTTCTTTTAAGCTTGAAACCAACAGTACGTTTAATACTATCTTCACAACAATTCCTAAGCCCAAGCCTAAAATTAGCTTCTTTTGTTGATTAATTCCTTGGAGAATTGCGGCTGTTACGGTAAAAAGAGCAAAAAGAATCGCAGCAGGCGCATACCATTGTAAAACAACTCCACCGATTTCAGGACTGTTTTTCGCTCCAAAAATCATCATATATACCGGCTTACCCAATAAACAAAGCCCTACCGCAGCAGGAAGAGTAAAAAACAACAGCAGCTGCAGCGTTTTTGTAATCTTTCCTTTTACTTCTCGTAAATTTCTTTGCACAAAAGAAGATGTAATGCCCGGAATTAGCGACATGCTGAAGGCAGTCGCTAACGATACCGGCACCATCACCAAAATTTGCGCTAATCCAATGACGGAGTTAATCGTTTCAGCCTTAGCTTGTCCATATCCTATTGATTGAAAAAGCATGTTAATCGTAAACGTATCAATATTTTGATAGATAGGAATAGCTAAACCAACTAATACAAACGGAACAGCGTACGTCACAAGCTCTTTGAACATTAAAGAGAACGGAACGGATTTATTATTCTTTCCGCTGTTCACTTCTTTTATAATCAACCGCTTGCGCTTCAAATAAACCGCTCCAAGAATCCCAATTCCCCCTACGCCTCCAATAAACGCTCCAAACGTACCGATTCCAACAGCTTTTGTCATTGTGCTATGAAAAAGGTGAATAACAGCGTATGCTCCTACTAAAATGAACAACACTCGCACTATTTGTTCAATAATTGTACTTAGCGCGGACGGTCCCATAGACTGGTTACCTTGAAAGTAGCCTCGTAATAGACTCATAGGCGGGATAATAATTAAAGCAAAGCTTACCATTCGGATGACGTACACTACGTCTTTTTGACTATTTCCTGAGGAATCTTTTCCGTTAATAACTAGTTCAGCGAGCCACGGTGCCATCGTATAGAGGACTAAGAAACCTATTATGCCCGTTATCGTCATTAATAGAAGTCCTGCTTTTAACAGATCTTGTCCCGCACGGTAGTTTCCAAGACCGTTATATTTCGATACATACTTAGAAACAGCAAGCGGAAGACCCATTGTCGAAAAGCTTAGCATCAATGTATATGGACCGTATGCATACTTATAAAGTGCATAACCTGACGTTCCCACTAAGGCTGTGAAAGGAATAATATAAATAAAGCCTAAAATCTTTGTTAACAAAGAAGACGCTGTTAATAAAAGCGTACCTCTCATCAAATTTTTTTCCATACATCAAAACTCCAGCAATAAATATTATATTTTTAACAAATACTTGATTTATTGTATCATAATTACAATTATTATCCAGTTTTTTATAAAGCATTAGAACCTTCTTCATATTGCGTTTTTTTACCTAATAAAGGAATATAAACCACTCTTTTCACCTATGATAAATGAATCGTTTTTTGCTTTTTGCTTTACCTGACGTTTACATTCTAAAAGACGTGTTACATTATATATATATCAGTTACCAACTCAACTAAGACTCCTTGACTATTCTGGCCTACCTTCTCTTTTAGGTAGACTGAGGTTGCTAAATCGTTATATATAGGAGGAAAAAATCATGAAAATGAAACAACGACTATCAAAAGCGGCTGCTGCTGCGACGATTACAGGAATTGCTGCGTTTGGATTTGCTCCTGTCGCTCAGCTTGATACACCAGCACATGCAGCTACATCTCAAGAAACAAGCAGTCAAAGTCAAACAGCTGTAAAGAACATTAACGAAATTTATAACGCCGCAGTAAAAGGTGAAGTACCACGATTAACAGCAGACTTTAAAATTGGCAAAACCCTGCGTCAAGACGTTCGCGATCAGTTCGGTCCGCCGCCTGAAGGTTCATCAAATAGCTTTGACTACTACCACGCGGAAATGGGCCATCCTGGGTATGCATTCGGCTATGACCAAAATAACGTCATCAATGAAATTCGCTATTTTGGTACGAATGTAGAGCGTCAAACAAATTTAGGGTCCATCACGCAAGCTAACTTAAAGAAAGAATTAGGTCAGCCAAACTTTACAGGTAAAGTAAAAGGTGATGGTACGACTCAAACGAGATACACGTATCACGCCGGCGCCTATGATCTTGAATTTATTTTTGATGATAGCAAAACGTTAAATCACGTTAATTTAGTTAAAAAACCTTAAGTAATAGAAAAAGTAGCAGACAGCCTGCTACTTTTTTTCATGAAATAAAACTAGTGCTGAATCAGCTACGTGTTCATACCCAATCTCCATATAAATCTTGTTAGGCGTAGGGTTTGTCATGTCCGTGTATAGACTTGTTGTTTGAAAACCGCTGTCTAGCATAAGCTGAGAAAGCGTGGACACACAGCTTGAGGCATAGCCTTTTTTACGTTCTTCCCGCGGCGTGTATACAAAGTTAATTGTAATGTTATGAGTCGTTGGACGCGTAGCATTGGCAATCGACACATACTTCCCGTTCACTTCCCATAAAAATAACCGTTCTGCTTTAATAAAAGCTTCGCCTGTTTTGACAGCTTGTTCTTTTGACACAGGCTCTCCAATAGTCCCCATAAACTCCCAAATCCATTCTGTCACGAGCGGAAGGTGCTCCAACCTTGCTTTTACCAGCACTCCGTTCGCGTCCACAGCTTTTTTTACTTTGTCTAACTGATAAATGCGCTGATCCATTTTCAAAGAAGCTTCTTGATTTTTTAGCGCTGCTAGTTTTTGAGAAAGATATAAAGCCGTTTGCCTTTCTCCAACTAAGCCCGGTACGTCGATTTCTTGTAATAGCTCTGCCGCTTCGCTTAGTTCACCCTCCGTTAGCTTCTGTATTTGAGACAGGATGATTTGCTTAGGATGCGTTTGCAGTAACACAAGCGCAGCACGACTGTCTTTTAAAATAACACCCATGAAATTTGGTTTGCTGCTTTCATTTAAGCTGTGTAAAATGCCAAGCGCTAAGTTATGAAGAACTTCATTCTTCGATAAAAGCGGTTCTACTTGGTTTTTAAATTCCTGCACTTCTCTATATCTATGTAACTGGATCATTTTCTTTCTACCTCCGCAAATGCTCTTACGGGAAACGTTCCGGCTCCTTTTATTTTAGGAGGCACGGCGTAAAATAAAAAGGACTGCGTTAGTTGATTTAAGTGACATAAGTGTTCAGCAATTACAATGTCCGCTCCTAACAGCAGCGTATGAGCTGGTCTTGCTTTTCCTTTTGTGTCGTCAATATTCATCGAATCAATTCCTACAAGAGCGGGCTGTTGAGACACTAAATAAGCTGCCGCGCTTTCTGTTAAGTATGGATGGTTTTCTAAATAATCGTCTGTATTCCAGTAGCGATCCCATCCCGTGTGAATTAATACCGCTTTGCCTTTTACGTCTATATGGTGAAAATGAGATTCATCAATAGCCGTTAAAGTCGGGTCGATTGAAACTACTATTCCTTCCAGTCCGGCTGTTTTATCAATAGCCGTTTGAGCTAAATCCGCTCCGTTTTTATATCTGTGAAACGGCACGTCAATATACGTACCGGTATTCGTGACCATTTCAATTTTACCGATTTGAAATTCAGTCCCTGGTTCATACAGCTTTTTAGACTCTTCTCGGCTTAAATAGTCGCAAATAATCGGTGCCGGCAAGCCTTTATGCGTGATAACTCCGTCTTCAATGACGTGGCTTAAATCAATATACGTTCTTTTTTTCATACTACCACCTACTTTTTTCAATATTCAGTAAAAATAGTCTAACATAAAAAAGCTCTTCCTAGTTTCCTAGAAAGAGTTTTTTTGAGAACGTTATCAACTTGATAAACATACATCGTACGCGTGCTTTGTATAAACAAATCCTTCAAAAATAAGACGGGCCGTACGCACTACTTTGATTCCATTAACCTGTCCTTCTTTTAGATCTACACTGGTTTCCATAATTCCCATTGGATGAGCAAGTCGAACCGTATCGCCTTTTAGTTGAACCATTTCTGACAGAAGCGTGCCTTTTGTATAGATAGCCGCCGTTGTACAAATTGCTCCTGTAATCGCAAGCGTTTGATGCGGTTTTTGCATCGACATCATGCGAATTAATACGTCCATTTGAGAAGCAGCTTTTTCTCTGCCAGTCCCGTCGCGGTGGTCCATCGGAGGAGCAATAATCGTCATTTTTGGAACCGCTGGTGATAGTTTAGTTGCTTTGCCTTGAGGTGCGAGCCCCGCTTTTTCCGCTGCAATGGAGCGAATTTCTTCAAATAGCTTCAGCTGTTTGTCCGTGTATTCATGCGGAAGTTCTGTTCCTTTTAGGCCAATATCCGCTGCTTTAACAAATACAAGCGGATTTCCTACATCAACAATTGATGCTTTTACTGTTCCGATGGATGTTTGCAGAAGATCAATAGCGTTCCCGGTCGGAAGCAGTTTTCCGGTAACGGCTCCTTCTCCGTTTTCAAACGAAAGATAAATAGGTGAACCCGTACCTGGCACTCCAGGAATCATACATTCCCCTTCTGTTTTCACTTTCCCGTTTTCTACTTCTACTTCCGCTACGATTACTTTTTTAGTATTCGTATTATAAATCCGCACTTTGGTCACCGGTTCCACAGCTTGTACAAGTCCTTGTTCAATTGCGTAAGGCCCCACTGCTGAGGAGATATTGCCGCAGTTTCCTTTAAAATCAACGAGAGATTCGCTGATGCTGACCTGCGCAAACGTGTAATCTACGTCAGCTTTCTCTAAATCTGATTTTTTAATAATCGCAATTTTACTTGTCAGCGAATTAGCTCCGCCCAACCCGTCAATTTGACGTTGATCCGGACTTCCCATTATATCTAGCAAAAACGGTTCCCAATCCGATTTGTTCACAGGCATTTCTTCATGATTGATAAAGACCCCTTTACTCGTTCCACCTCTCATAACCGTTACAGGAATACGCGTCATCTTAATCACCTTTCTCCCCTACTAACAAACGCCCAGGCGTTCATCAAACCATTTTATTTTTTTACTATTTAGAACCGGTTCATTTGCCATTTATCGTATAATAGAGGTGGTCATAAGTAAAATACATAAAATTTATTGTCTTTTTAAAAAAAATTTTATAATCTAAATACAAGGGGGAATTGGGATGGATCAAAAAGATTGGATATTAATTAAAACGCTTCACGAAGAAAAGAACATTACGCGAACGGCTGAAAGGCTCTACGTATCGCAGCCTTCTTTAAGCTACCGGCTTAAAAATCTTGAAGAAGAATTTGGCGTGACGCTGTTTTTTAAAACGAAAAAAGGAATTGAGTTTACATCTGAAGGTGAGCATCTTGTTCGCTATGCAGAAAACATGTGGAAGCAGCTGCAAGAAACAAAAGACAGCATGCGTAATATGAGCGAAACCGTTACAGGCACGCTTCGCTTAGGGGTATCGAGTAACTTCGCACAGCATAAGCTTCCAAAGATTTTAAAACAGTTTTCTCTTCACTATCCAAACGTACAGTTCAGTGTCAATACAGGCTGGAGTACGCAAGTTATGAATCTATTAGACTCTTCGCGTGTGCACGTTGGTATTTTGCGAGGCAATTACCCGTGGAACGGAGAAAAATCACTGCTGACGAAAGAGCGGCTTTGCTTAATTTCAAAAAAAGAAATTGCGATTGATGACTTGCCAAGCCTGCCTTATATTAATTATAAAACGGATACGTCGCTAAAAGATCTCATTCAAGACTGGTGGCATGACAAGTTTTCAGAGCCTCCGTTTGTAGCGATGGAAGTTGACCGGCAAGAAACGGCCAAAGAAATGGTTAAAAATGATTTAGGCTTTGCGATTTTACCAGAAATTTGCCTTCACTCCAGCGACAATTTATATACATACGGACTTTCATACCGAGATGAATCACCTTTGCTTCGAAACACGTGGCTCATGTACGATCCTTCTTACTTGAATCTATCGGTCGTGAAAGCATTTATTGACTTTTTAAAGCTAAGTGAAAAATGAAGCAAAAGCTAAAAAGTTTGGGTCTTTGGAGAATCTCTCTTTTGGACCAAGCTTTTTTCTAGACTACCATTATAAATTTTTTTTATGAACTTTCTAAAAAAACCTATATTTCCTTTATTTTTAAAAATGTACTAACATGAAAACAAGAAACATCAGCGGGGGTAAAGAGCGGATTTAAAAATTCTTAATAATCAAACTACGACTCATACATGGGGATGAAAGATGTTAGTCACGTTTTTTTACTCTAAAAGAAAACGCTTTCAGAGAAACGAGGGAAAATAAAGGAGGTTGTTTGAATGCTAGCACTACTAGGTTTTACAATGATTATTGTCTTTACGTATCTCATTATGTCAAAAAGGATGTCTCCTATCGTAGCTTTAATGGTGATTCCACTTCTTTTTGCGGTGATTGGAGGGTTTGGCAAAGGCGTCGGAGACATGATGCTAGAAGGGTTAAAACAAGTAGCTCCGTCAGCTGCGATGCTGCTGTTTGCCATTTTATACTTCGGCGTTATGATTGATGCCGGCCTGTTTGATCCATTAATTAAGCAGCTGTTAAAAATCGTAAAAGGCGATCCGCTCAAAATCGTGATTGGAACCGCTCTTCTATCGCTTTTAGTTGCACTAGACGGAGACGGTACAACTACTTATATGATTACGGTTTCTGCTCTTCTTCCACTGTATAAACGTTTGAATATGAGCCCGTTAGTGTTAACGACGGTTGCGATGCTTTCTCTTAGTATTATGAGCAGCATGACGCCTTGGGGAGGCCCGGCTACTCGCGCGATTGTTGCTCTTAACCTCGATGCATCAGAGTTCTTTATTCCACTTCTTCCAACGTTAATTGGCGGAGCTTTGTGGGTGATTTTTACAGGCTATATTCTTGGAAAAAAAGAGCGCAGACGACTTGGTGCTATTGACATCGAGCAGTTTGAATTAAAAAGCTCGCTTGCTTTTGCTGAAGACGCGTCTTTAACTTCTCAAGAAGATATTACGCAGCCTAAAAAAATCTGGATTAACTTAGCCTTAACCATTGCACTTATGGTCGTATTAGTTTCTGGTATTTGGTCCGTTTCTGTTTTATTTATGATTGGTTTTGCGCTTGCTCTTATGATTAACTATCCAAAACTTGAGGATCAAAAAGAACGTTTAATGGCTCATGCAGGCAACGCGTTAACCGTTGCAGCCCTTGTCTTTGCAGCTGGTATTTTTACAGGAATACTCTCCGGCACTAAAATGGTGGACGAAATGGCAAGCCTGTTAATTCATTTAGTTCCTGATTCACTCGGTTCGTTTTTACCAACAATCGTTGCTTTAACAAGCATGCCGTTTACATTTGTGATGAGTAACGACGCCTATTACTTTGGTGTTTTACCAATCTTCGCTGAAACTGCTGCTTCTTACGGAATTGATCCAATGGAAATTGCGCGAGCTTCAGTACTCGGACAACCTGTTCATCTATTAAGTCCACTCGTTGCCTCTACTTTCTTACTTGTAGGTATGGTAGGTGTTGATCTTGGTGAACATCAGCGCTTTGCATTTAAATGGGCCGTTTTAACGTCTCTTGTTCTCATTGTCCTTGCTATTGTCACAGGCGCACTTACGCTATTTTAATAGGGAATAAAAGCTGCTATAGCTTTTTATTAATAAATTCTACATGATAGGTGGAGGTACTTCTAAAATGTATGTGATTACGTGTTATGTCAGAAAAGGTGAAATGAAAATGTACGAGTTTGATAGTAAAGAAGAAGCGCTTTCTCAGCTCAAAAAGCTGAAAGGCTGCAGTATTCTTTCAGAAGTTGCTTACTTTAATGATTCATCGGTTATTCCGATAGCTATTTAATTATGCACCACTCAACCCTATAGGTACAAATTTGATAAGCTTCCTTTCGCTCAAAAGGAAGCTTCTTTTTTATGTTCTTCTCAAGCTCCGGCCCTTTTCTCTCATCAACGTTTTGTTACGTCTGGTTCGTTTTGTTTCCTTGCTTCAATCATATGAATAATTCGATTAGTATGTGGAGTTAATGCTGTACATTTTTGATAGAAGGCTCCGTCTACAACAAGCAGCTCTTCGTCCATCCCGCAAAACTTGCAGCGGAGCTCTTGTGGTCCTGCGTATGAGGTGTGATAAACACTATCGTTAAAGATGGTATAAAAAGTATTTCGTTGCTGCGCGTCGTAAAAGCCATATTCTTTATTACTGTCATCACGGTAGTTAACTCCATAGTTCCGTTCAAATTCTTCTTGAGTAAACCCATCCTGCAAAAGTTCATTTTGTACTAGTGCTCTTAAACAATCCTCTATTTCTTCGTCGTTAAATGAACAATTATGTGCGTAAACATTCAGTTCTTCAGTGCTGTTCTCTTTTACCATCACTTCACTGCCGCAAATCTTACAGGGGTGTTTAGGACGCTGTTGATCAAAGTAAGAGAGAGTTTGTACCTTTTCCACTGCTATTTCATCGCTCACCTTTTTAAATTTGATCATCACATTTTCTGTTTGACTAACGTTTTCGTTATACAACATCACTTCATATTCATCTATATTCTTTCCGTTTTCTTTTCGACTCGAATGCTCCATTACTTCATACGAAGAAATGGTAAAAAACTCGTTAAAATTCACCACTAGCATGCATCCTTCCAAAAAATTTGCGTTCTCTATGTACCTGCTCTATACTACCATTTTTTCAAAGGCTCGCACCACTAAACGAACTTCTTTTAAATTCATGCATGTATAGCAGTTCACTATAACTCCCAAATATCCGATCAGTTCGCTATTTCACATTCACATCAAATAAATAAGTTGCCTTTCCATGAGGCCATTTACCCGATACTTCGTAAAGATAGTAACCGCTCTTTGAAGACACTTCAATATGATTATCCGTTATTTTAATTTTTTCTTTTTGATTATTTTTGTTTAGTTGATAAATTGTAAGTTTTGGATTGTTTTTTAGTAGAATTGTAACTTTGGTATCTTTCTCTAGCGTGAGGTCATCAAATTCTTTAGCAACCTCTTTTGGTGAGTAAGAATCCATTTTGGTTATGTGCGCACCATCGTCACCGTTCCATTCATATTCTCCTACTCGCATTTCATACTCTTTGTCATTAACCACAATGCTTCCTGACACTGGAACTTGTTCATCATTAGGTGTAGATACATTGACCTTTTCTTGGTTGCAACCAACTAGTAAGAAAAAGAATAACGATGTAAGAACTACTTTATTCATACTTTCCCTCCTCTTAAGACTCGCTCTTCTCCTCATCTTATTTTTCATCACAAATATATAATACCAAAAATATCCATAAGAGAAACCATGAAAAATCGTCACAATTATGATTTACATCAATCTGTTTGGTTACAACCCCTTATGCATATTCTTTTACTATGCGGCATACGTAACACTAACCCTTTTATAAGGAGGATTCCATGAATACGTATATAATCATCAGTATTGGCGTTGCTGCCAGCGCATTTTTATTTCGTAAATATCGAAAGCAAGTCGTTGAAATATATACAATCAGTGAATTTATTCATGCTAAAAACGGCGCGGTCGCTACAGGCTTTACGTGGCTTGAAAAGTTTTTGAAAGAACCTTACGCTACCGGACCAAACTATGAAAAAACAGAGGATGACGTTAGCGAGGATGAAGATGGGGATGGCGGAGAATAACTAAAACAAAAAAAAGAGATTGTGATATAACTACATCAATCCCATCTAAAGATCAACAGATTGGATACATGAGGTGGACTGCTTATTATACCGCTGTTGATTTCCGTGCAAGGCTTCGCTTTCCGCGGGCGGCCGCTGAGCCTCCTCGTCGCTTCCGCTCCTGCGGGGTCTCACCTATTCCGCTTCTCCCGCAGGAGTCTCCGCCTTGCCCTCCAATCAACAGCTAGAAGCATCTAAATGGATGACACCTACGCTCATCCTACCAATAAAAAATCCGAACGAAGTTGATTCTCCATCAAGAATCTTCATCGTTCGGATCGCCCTTCAGTTAGAACACTTTTGTCCCAGCCTATTTCTTATTAATCATCGCTGCCTAAAATACCAAAAAAGCGAAGCAAGTTGATGAATAGATTAATAAAGTCTAAATAAAGAGATAGTGCCAGCAGTGGAACAAGCTCTTCTGTAATTTCACCATGCTTCATTTTGTTAAAATCATATAGTACGTAAAGTGAGAAAACGATGGTACCAATCACTGAGAATGCCATAAGTCCAGGCGTTGTTAATGGACTAAACAGCGAGAAAATGCTGATGCACACTAATGCTAACAGCGCCACTAATAAAAAGCTGCCTAAAAACCCTAAATCTTTTTTTGTTTTTGCGCCAATTACACCCATCACCGTAAAAATAACGAACGTGCTTCCAAACGCATAAAGAACGACTTGCGCTCCCGCTACTGATGCATAGTAGCTGACAATCGGAAACAGCGTGATGCCTGATATAAATGAAAAAGCATATGTAAAGCCATATCCTACGCTTTTTTTCTTTCGTAACATAAATGCGGCAACCAGCATCACAATTTCAGCAATCGCTAACGGAAGGAAATAAGCCGGCGGCACATATTGACCTACGTATAAGCCAACTGTTGAAATAAATAACGAAAAAATAAATGTGACTAATACTTTTTGAAACAGAGACCGCTGCTCTACTCCAATCACTTCTTGCATGTGTAAAACCTTCTTTCTAAAATCTGTTATATTTTATATAATACCTACCTTTTCAAGAAAAATAAAGATAATACTAAGGTCTTTTTTCTTATTTCTATAGACAAGAAAGCATAGACGCTGCCGTCTATGCTTTCTTGTCACCTCTTTATTTCGGCAACAGAATACCATCGATAATTCCGTACTCCCTTGCTTCTTCAGCACTCATGAAATAATCTCGTTCCGTATCGTTTGCCACTTTTTCAACCGGCTGTCCCGTTCGTGTTGATATGATTTCATTAATATGCTGCTTCAATTTTAAAATCCGCCGAGCGCTAATTTCAATTTCAGTCGCCTGCCCTCTAGCTCCTCCTAGCGGCTGATGAATCATAACTTCACTATTTGGAAGTGCATAGCGCTTTCCTTTTGCTCCTGCTAGGAGAAGCAGTGCGCCAAAAGAAGCGGCCATGCCCGTGCAAATTGTTTGAACGTCCGGCTCAATGTACTGCATCGTATCATAAATCGCAAACCCTGCGGAAGTCGAACCTCCGGGGCTGTTAATATACAGTGAAATATCTTTTTTAGGATCATCTGCCGCAAGAAATAAGAGCTGCGCGACCACGCTGTTAGCAATATGATCATTGATTTCATCACCAATTAAAATAATCCGGTCTTTTAACAGCCTCGAATAAATATCATACGAACGTTCACCGCGGTTGCTTTGTTCAATTACATATGGAATGGTACTCATATATATCCTCCTTGTCACGCGTAATATGGCTATGCAGCCATGCAGAGAGTGCATGTCGGAGTATACGTTGGTTTTTGAATGACGCTTTTTAAGGAAGGCAACTCCCGAATCAAAAGTGCTGGGTCCTGCGCTTCTAACGTTTTATAAAACAGTTCTGACAGCTTTTTACGCTCTCTTTCATCCCAAAAAGAATCTGTAGAAAACGGCTCACTGTCTTTTTCTAATCGCTGCTTAGCACGATGTAAATTGCTTTTCACCGCTGTTTCTGACGTTTGTAAAATCGAAGCGATCTCTTTCAGCTGATAGCGAAAGCCTTCTTTTAAGAAAAAGATAACCGCTTGCTTCGGCGTAAATTGACTAAGCAGCAGTTCGACCGAGTGTCCCTTACTATCAAACGCATGCTTATCGGCTTGTTGTTCCAAAGCTTTTTCTTCGACTATTCCTTCACGCTTTCGTTTTCGCAGCAGGTCAATCCAGTGGTGGTACGCAATTTTATTTAACAGCGCAGAAGACAAATTGTGCTCTTCGCCTTTATATCGCTGAGCTTTTAAAAACGTTTCTTGCGCGATATCATCTCCGTCCCACACATTTTGTGCTAAAAAGCGGCAGTACTGCTGCAGTTTTGGGTAATGCTCGTTCCAGCAAGCCTCATCAAAGCTTTCTGTTTGTTTTTCAATTTTTTTTGAATGTGACATGGTTTTCACTCCTTTTGCACTCTCTATTTACTAAACGATTAAAGGAAATTCAAAAGATACGGGGAATCAAACTTTTTTATACATTATACGCTTAAGCAGCCATTTTTTTGTATTATAATGAAGATACTTTTATCTAAGGAGTCTAAAATGATATGCGAAGAAGACGATTATACGGCAAAAAGAAAACGAACAAACTTCACTATAAAGACTTAACTTGTGAACACCCTCTGCCCGCTTTGCCTATGAGTTATACAAGTGAAGCTCCTTTTTACTATTATGAGGCGTCAGAAGACGAAAAACAAAACGACTTTGAACTATATTCAGAGATTTGTATCATGAATCAAGAACATTTTTTCGTCAGAGGCTGCGTTGAAATTCCCGTTCTTAATGAAGAAGACCCTTTCATTTGGAACATTTGGGTTTCTTTAAGCGAAGAAAATTTTCATCGAATGATAAATTTATGGGAAAGTGACGAAAGAGAACATGAACCGCCTTATTTCGGCTGGTTTTCAGTTTCAATTCCAGGCTATCCTGAAACGTTAAATTTAAAAACAAATGTGCATACAAGACCTGTTGGAACGAGACCTCTCATTGAATTAGAACCAACCGATCATCCTTTAGCCATCGAGCAGCGGGAAGGGATAACTCTAGAGCGAATCAAAGATATACAAAAACAATTGGCTACCTATTAAAAAACCAAGACAGCCCCAGACTGTCTTAGTTTTTTACCTTTATGGCATGCGCTTTGCTCCGTAGTATTTAGGCGCCCAGTAGCTGTCTACTTTATAGTTTGTAATTTTCACGCCCTCAGATGTGGATACGTGAACGACATAGTCATTTCCAATATAGATAGATGGAATAAGTGAACTTCCTTCAAAAAAGACGAGATCTCCCGGCTTCAAGTCAGATTGTGAAATGGTTTCTCCTGCTTCCCACTGCTGACTTGCATAGCGCGGAATGTCTTTTCCAGCTGCTTCTTTATAAATGTATTGAACAAAACCTGCTGTATCAAAGCCTGTAGAAGGACTTGTCCCACCTTGTGCGTAAGGTACTTCTCCTACATATTTAAGAGATTCCGTCACAAATGGATTGTCTTTTGACAGCGATAAGTCATCGTAGCGCCTTGCTCCGGCGTACTTAGACGTCCAGTAGCTGCTTGTTAGGTAATCAACCGTCACATTTTCGCTGCGCTTGGCGTGAATAAACTGATTGCCGCCTGCGTAAATGCCTACGTGTGAAATCCCTTCACGATACGTGTCTTTAAAAAAGATAACGTCTCCTGGCTTTAAATCTGCCCGTGCAACTTCTTCTCCAACTTGCCACTGCTGATCGGTTGATCGCGGAAGGTAGACGTCCGATGCATGTTGAAATATATAGGCAACAAATGCGGAACAGTCAAAACCGTCTGTTGGCGACTCGCCTCCAAATACATATGGCGTGCCGAGATGTTTTAATGCTTCTGCAATGACTTCATTATCTTTTGCAATTTCCGGTGCTCCTGTAATGCGCTTTGCTTTGGCGAAATGTGATGACCAATAATCACTGCTTGAAATGTTTTTCACCACGACTTTTCCGTCTGAAGAAGATGCATAAATCATCTCATCGTCTCCGATATAAATAGCGGCTACGTTCACTTCACCGTTTTCATTAGTGTCAAAAAACAATACATCACCCGCTTGCAGCTCGTTTTTATCAACGTCTGTCCCAAGCTCTGACTGTTCTTTCACGGAACGAGGCAGCGTTGTATCCAGCGCTTGCTTAAACACATATTGAACGAAGCCAGAGCTGTCAAACCCTTCGCTTAGCGTCTCTCCTCCAGATGTATAATCGGCTCCTTCATACGTTTTTGCTTTACCAGCAATCACGTTTTCATCTGTAGCAGCCTGTACTTGCACAGCTTTTTCTGCAGGAAAAGCGCCTTCATAAAAAGTGGCAAGACTAAGCCCTAACGCTGTGACCATAAGAGGTTTCATTACTTTCATGTTTGTTCTCCTTTGTTTTTTATTTCATCCAAGAAGTTTTATATGTAAATGGTTCCCCTGTTAAAGTATGGTGCAGATGGATAGGAATTGGCTAGTACCTTTTGACTTAAATATGCTTCCCTTCCAAAGTCCTGTAAAAAATCCATAAAAAAACTCGGCGCATATTACGCCGAGCTTTTTTATTTCATGCCCACCTGGATATTTGCTGCTTTTTGTTTTTGACGTAAATTTGCAATCCACTTATAGTAAAGCGTAATTAACAGAACAAAAATTCCTAGCGCAAAGTACAGTTTCGAATAGCCTAAAGCGCCTGCTGCAATTCCTAATACAAACGAACCAACTGCAATCCCGCTATCATAAAACGTAAAGAATGTAGCAGTTGCATATGCGCTTCGGTGAGCAGGCGCCGCTTGAATCGCAAGCGTTTGGAAGCTAGGAAGCAGCGTTCCATACCCTAGTCCTACTAACGCACCTGAAAACAGCAGCATCCAAGAAGAATGTGTAAAGCTTAAGCTAAATAGACCAATCGCAAAGACAATACACGATGGAATAATCACAATGTTTGGGCCAGATTTATCAAATAATCTTCCTGTAAACGGTCGTGAAATCAGCATCGCAGCTGCGAATACGACAAAGAAAAAGCTTGCTGTTTTAATTAATCCAAGCGACTGTGCGTACACAGAAATAAACGAAATAATACTTGCATACGAAAAAGAAACGAGAATACCTACAGATGAAATCGGCATGGATTTCTTTTCAAACAAGTCGCTCAGTGAAAATGATTTCTTCACTGGCGAAGCAGCGTTTTCTTGAAGATTTTTGACCATCATTCCACACAGCCAGCCAACGAGCATAATCACGCCAAATACAAGGAAAATAATGTTGTATGCCATGTATTGATGAAGCGTTAATGCTAAAAACGGCCCTGCAACTACAGCTAAGTTCATTGACATTCCGAAGTAGCCAAGCCCTTCTCCTCGTCGTTTAGCGGGAACTAAATCCGCTGCAATCGCTCCGGTGACGGTTGTCGCTAAGCTGAATGAAATTCCTTGAAAGAAGCGCAGTAATAAAAGCACGTTAAAATGGTGGATAAACATATATAAGAAGGAAGAAAGCGCAAAAATGAGGGTACTAAATACAAGCGTTTTTTTCTTTCCAATGTTTTCAATGACTTTCCCTGAAAACGGTCTAACAATAATCGCAGATAATAAAAAGATGGTAACAACAAGCCCTGCCTGCGTACTCGTGCCGTCCAAGGCGTCTAATACATAAATCGGCAGCAGCGTCAGCAATGCATAAAACACGACAAAAATAAAAAAGTTGGTAATCGCAATGCTGATAAAGCTTTTAGTCCAGATTGGCTCCTGCTGGTTCGTCATTCATTTCACCCTTTTCTGTAGATTTACAAATTTTCTTTAATAACGAAATAAGCTGATCCTGTTCGCTGTCGGATAAAGCAATCAGCAAATTTTCTTCTAAACGTTCAATTTCTTGCTGAATTTCTGGAAGCTTTTTCTTCGCTTGAGGAGACAAATAAACGATGCGCTCTCGTTTATCACTGCCTGCTTTTCGAACGATCCATCCGCTTTTTTCAAGCCTTGTTAACGTGCGGGTAACCGTTGGCGCTTCGACATTTAAATACTGCCAAATCTCCGTTTGCGTCATCGAGCCGAATCGCTTTAAACAAAATAAAATTGAATACTGTGAGCTGTATAGCCCGTACGCCTTTAACACTTCATTTACTTCTTTAATAGACAATCTCGACTTTTGATGAAGTTCATGAAACACCAAGTTATTCACTTTTCCCACCTCACCTTTTCATTTTATTTACCTAGGTAACTAATTGCTCTTTTATTAGTATATGTGCTGCTAGTTGATGTGTAAAGGCGGCCAAAAAGAGTAAAAATCAGCTGTTTTCTCTCATTTTCTACTAATGATTTACGCTTACACTTCTGTTTTCTTATTCTTTCGTATCACGAAACTTTTTGTATAGATTTACATGCACCTGCAAACTCTGTTAAAGAAGACGAAACAATATGCGGGAGGCTGGTATATGTTTTCACTGCGCGGCGATGCTCATAAAGTCTACCTTAAACTGAAAAAAGCGGCTCATCAAAACCAAAACGCAGAAGATATTGATGAATTAGCGGAAATGGAAGAAATTCGGCAGCTTTACCTTACGCTCGACAGCGCTATTTTACGAAAAGTGTATTACCGAATGACCAAAGAAAAAAACGGCTCCGGCGTCATCCCTATCCTTGTTTCTGCCTTGCCCTGGCTCTTTTTTTTATTTTCGCAGCGGCTGCAGCAATTTTTATTTAAAGACGGCAGCTGGCTTTGGATTATTTTTGTCGTGCTGTATGTTTTTATTCTCATTCCAAGCGTGTTTCTTCATTTCCGTGAACAATCGTGGGCTTCTGTTCATATTGAAATTATTCAAGACATTTTAAAAGATCGTGAAAAAGAGCCGAAACCCCTTTGAGGTCCGGCCCTTTTCTATTCATGTAGCTTATTCATCACTTTTGGAATGACGTGAGACAGTAAAAACCTACCTAAAAGAATCAGCAGGTAAATCATAATGAATTGAAAAACAATGAACACATGATGCGTATGTGCCCAAGCAAGCATATTAGTCGTAGAATAAGCCAATACAACAATTAATAGTAAAAAACACAGTACGTATAAAATACGCTTACCCCAAGAGGTAGCTTTTATTTTCTTTTTAATAAGCCTGCGATGTTGAATTCCCTGTAAGCATATGTAGAGGGTCAATACAAATGTAAGCATATCTCGCATTACGAAAAAAGGAATAAGTCCGATTCCTACAATCATCCACGTTAGCTTGTCATAATGCTTGTCTAGAAAGAAAAACATAAAATCCTCCTTCGAAATTAACGTGCTATTAGTTTAACACATAAAGGAAATTATGGTAAAAACCTAAATTTGCTAAATATTTCAGTGCAGAATAGACACCTATTCAATAAAAAAAGAACCTTATTATCCAATAAGGTCCTCTTTACCTATTATGAAATAGCTTGTCTGCTTTCTACGTCTCGACCTAACTTTCTTTTGATACGCTGCAGCGCGTTGTCAATTGACTTGACGTGCGTGTTTAATTCTTTCGAAATTTCAGCGTATGAATGGCCGTCCATATACAGCGTCAATGCTTTTCTTTCCAATTCACTAAGTGTTTCCGCAATTTTTAACTCGCGGTCTTCCACTTTTTCTTGATGAATCAGCACCGCTTCCGGATTAGCAATTTGATCGCCAGGAATCATATCCATCAGCGTATAGTTTGATTCTTCATCATACAGAGGCTTGTCCAATGAAATGTACGAATTTAACGGACCGTGCTTTTGACGAGTAGCCGTTTTAATCGCCGTAATAATTTGTCTTGTGATACATAACTCCGCAAACCCTTTAAAAGATGTTAGCTTGTCTTCGTTAAAGTCGCGAATTGCTTTGTACAGTCCAATCATTCCTTCTTGGACGATGTCTTCTTTTTCAGCACCAATCAAAAAGTATTTTCTTGCTTTTCCCCTTACAAGATTTTGATACTTATTGATTAAATACTCCAATGATTTTTCGTCTCCGCTGTGAACCATTTCAACCAAAACATGATCTTCTAACATAGCATAATTTTGAACTTTTTCAATTACGATGCCTGCGCTCACTCATATCCCCCCGTTACACTTAGTTGAGTTTTGATGTGTTCTAAACTGATGCATGATCTACTTACTACGACGCTACTGCAATACGGTCCAGAAACGTAAAAAGCGTACAGAGTAAACTGTCGCTTTCCTCTCTCACTTTATGCTCCCCTGCATCTTTCTATAATCTATTATAAAGAAGTATAACCGATAAAAATCAAAAAGGTTGTCGAAATATGAAAGTGTTTGCAAAAAAAATCAATTTTTATAGAAAATTCACACAAATCACTTTATTATTTCATATAGTGACAGCAATCTGTCAAAAAAGCAATAAAAAAATAATTCCATATGAAATAAACTTACTCAAGCAGAGTAAGTCGAAGTTGCAGATGATACTGCGCATATAGGATTAGTTGCCTTCCGGCTTATCAGCATTTTTTGTTCCCTTGCTTTTATAAGGCTTTGCATTTTTCTTCTTTTTTGCACTCGCCTGCCAGCGGTTCCACCCTTTTTTGCCGGTGCCTCGCCCCGTGCCACCTTTACCTTTTGCTTTACTCATACGTATTCCTCCGTTACCTGCGTGTTTGCTACAATAAAAAAAGACCCCGTCCAAAGTCGGAGTCTTTTTTGGATTGCATAAAATTATGCTTTTACAACGTTAGCAGCTTGTGCACCGCGTTGACCTTGCTCGATGTCGAAAGTCACTTTTTGACCTTCGTCTAAAGATTTGAATCCGTCGCCTTGAATTGCGCTGAAATGTACGAATACATCTTCTCCGCCTTCAATTTCGATGAAACCGAAACCTTTTTCTGCATTAAACCATTTTACTGTACCTTCAGTCATACTATTTCCTCCAGTGGTGGAATTACTCCACACATATATTACTACCCTTGCTCAATCGTACTATTTCCAGATAAAAATTTCTATTGAAGAATATTTCTCTTCTTTCAATTTCATACCGAACAAAAATAATTAACCTTAGTGTAACATATCAATTTAGAAATAGCAAGTTTCTGTTCTAAGACAGGCTTTATCCTAATTATGTATCTGTTAAAACCCTCTGTGTAAGCTTTGAGGCTACCGACATTTCTGGATTGTGATGCGCCATAAAGTTTTTTCATTCTGCAATATGTATCATTTGCACAAAAATAAATATTTCATATCCTGTTTTCTAAGAAACTACGACGCTTATAAATGGACATACACATTTTTTATCAATTTATTTCCCACTCTCTCTTCTCCCATGCAATAAAATAACCATTAATTACAAAAAAAGATAATAATAGTATATAATGATACGTGATTTATAGCTAAGGAGGAACAACATGATTCGTGAACGATCACTTTTGATAAAAGGACTCATCTTTTTACTAGCTGTTTTTATCTTAAATATCCCTTTCCCTAACTCAGCGCCGCTTATTAATTCTGTCTTTTCTTTTTTAGGCCTTCCCATTTATGGAAATGAAGAAACAATGACGGGATTCTATTATGCTAACAATGCTTGGGCAATCATACTTTTAACAAGTCTTTTTTTACTTTATAAAAGTTTAAACCGTCATCGTTTAAAACTAACGATTTTAGCTGCATTCATCGTTACTTCCGGCCCTGGGTTTATGATTGAAGTCATGCAAAAGACCGTGTTAACAGGAATGTATGCCGTTTCTTACGATGCTGAAAACAGCAGTTGCACATTCGAGACTAATAAAAGAGAAACCATATTAACGGGAAACTGCAAGCTTTCCTTTGAAAATCACCGTTCAAAGCCTGTTACGTTTGAAGTGGCAATTGATAAGCGCGCTTTTTTTGAAGATGAACAGCCTTTTTTACAAATGATGAATAAGCCTAAACTTCATACCATTACGTTAGAATCAAAGGGGTATCAAACTGTAGAAATTACTTCATCTGTCAAAGTAGCTGATTTACCCTCTAAACTCTATATCGGAGAAATGAACGGCTTTCACGTAAACATTTATCAAAACGGGAAAAAGCGTTATTTATAAGCATTGAAAAAAGCCCTTATAGGGCTTTTTAAATGAGTGAATTACCAGCCAAGGCCTCCGCCGTAGCAGCTGCAGCCGATGATTACTAATAAAATAAATAATACAACTAATAAAGCAAAACCAGATCCATATCCACATCCAGCGTTTCCAGACATACGAACACTTCCTTTTCTTTAGTTACTCTTTCCTCAAGAAAAACGCCGCTTGCATTTCGCTTGAGTTGGATTATCTTATGCCTGAACACGCCGATTTGACTCTGGTTTTTTCTTTTTTCTTTTTCCTTCTTGCCATGCACCTCATTAGTAAAAAAAGAAAATGCTTTTCAGCCCCTCTTACAAAATCATTTATTTCACTAGCTTACGTCTTTCAGAAGACCGTACTTCCGTGCGCTTTCCGATACCTAGTACATAGTAGCTCAGCACGACAATAGCTAAAAAGATAAGCCCGACAATCAGCGATATGCGCGTTTCATCATTAAACCACATGCCTACAAGCACCATAAGTAAAAACGCGATGGTTACGTAGTTCGTCACAGGAGCAAAAGGCATTTTAAATGGATGCTGATCCATCGCCGCTCCTTTTGCTTTTCGAAAACGAATTTGACTAATAAGAATGACAAACCATGGAATCATACCTGGAAGCACGCTCGCGCTGTACACGTACACAAAAACATTTGGCGGAGCAATATAATTTAAGACAACGCCCGCAGCTAACCCAATCATTACCGCAACGGTACTATAAATAGGTACACCGTTTCGAGAAACCTTTGTAAAAAACGCTGGAGCCTGTCCGTTTACGCCTAACGTATAAAGCATGCGTCCTGCGCTGAAAATTCCGCTGTTACATCCAGACATTGCCGCTGTAATGACCACAAAGTTAATGATTCCCGCAGCTGCCGTAATCCCTACTTTCGCAAATGTAGAAACAAACGGACTGCCGAGTGAGTCCAGCTCGTTCCACGGATATACCGTTACAATGATAAAGATGGCACCGATATAAAAGATTAATATACGCCAAATCAAGCTTTGAATCGCGCTTGTTAACGTTTTTTTAGGATCTTTGGCTTCTCCTGCTGTAATTCCAATAAGCTCTACTCCTTGATAGGCAGCAATCACAAGCGACAGCGCAAAGAAAAAGCCGGACCATCCGCCTGTAAAGAAACCGCCGTTTGCCCACAAATTCGATAGTCCAAGCGCTTCTCCCCCGTTTCCAAGACCGAAGAAAACAAGGCCAAGACCGGCAATAATCATGAGAACAATCGTCACGATTTTAATCATTGCAAACCAAAATTCAAACTCTCCAAACGATTTTACTGAGATTAAATTTGCCGCACCGAGAATGATCATGGCGATAATTCCCGGAACCCACGCCGGCAAATGCGGGAACCAGTACTGCATATAAGCTCCGACGGCAATAATTTCTGCCATGCCGACAATGACCCACTGAAACCAGTTGCTCCAAGCCGTAATGTAGCCAGCTAACGGGTGAATATATTTATGACCAAATGTCGCAAATGAACCCGTACTTGGCTCTAAGTAAAGCATTTCACCCATTGCACGCATAATAAAGAAAATAAAGACGCCGCAAATAGCATACGCAAGCAGGACGGATGGCCCCGTCCATTTAATGGTGCTTGCTGAACCCATAAATAACCCTACCCCGATCGTTCCTCCAAGAGCAATCATTTGAATATGACGAGATTCAAGCCCTCTTTTTAACTCTTTGTTTGCCAATTTACTTCCTCCTAGCCCCTCGTGATGATTTTCTCTTCTATTTAAGAGATTCTTTTATTCCCCTGTCCTGATAGGGAATGATCATCTTTTTTCTTTTTCATAAAGAAGTACGAACATACCACAAATACAGCAATCAGCAGCGTGAGATAAAACTGAGTGCGAAGTGAATCAATAAATGCCATCGCAATAAAGATACTTGTGATTGCCGCAATCGTTCCATACGTTAAATAAGGAAACAGCCACATTCTGATTTTTAAAGCTTCTGGCTTTTCTTTTTCGTATTTCTTTCTCATGCGAAGCTGTGAAAAAGCAATAACAAGGTACACAAGAAGCGCTACGCCTCCAGATGCATTTACTAAAAATAAAAAGATTTTATCAGGTGAAAGATAGTTAAAACCAACGCTGATGTAAGAAATCACGGTACATCCTACAATGGCATTAAACGGAATGCCTTTTTTATTCACTTTCAAAAACATGCGCGGCGCGTCTCCTTTTTGCGCCATTGAGTAAAGCATACGAGAACTCGTATATAGACCTGAATTTAAGCAAGAAAGAACAGCAGTCAGTACGATAAAGTTCATAATTTGAGCAGCTGCCGGAACGTTTACCAGCTCTAATATCGAAACAAACGGACTTTTCATCAAGCTTGAAGAATCCCACGGAAGGATTGTTACTAAGATTAAAATGGACCCAAGATAAAAAATTAAAATACGATAAATAACGGTATTTGTTGCGATGGTGATCGCTCGCTCAGGCTGAGCCGATTCTCCAGCCGCTGTTGCGACAATTTCTGTTCCCATAAAAGAAAACATCACAATCGCCACTCCTAAAAAGACGGAGCTGATTCCATTTGGAAGAAATCCTCCTCTATGAAGAAGGTTCGACGCTCCCGGAGACTCTACTCCCGGCATTAAACCGAGGATGATCGCTCCCCCTAAAAGTAAAAACAGCACTAAACTAACTACTTTAATAAGCGAAAACCAGTATTCAAATTCACCAAATGATTTAACAGAGTATAAGTTCGTTAACGTTAATAAAAATGTCAGGAGCAGACTCACACCCCAAGACGGTAGAGATGGAAACCAGTATTGAATAATCGTTGAACCAGCAATCGCTTCAACAGCAATAACAATTACCCAGAAAAACCAGTATAGCCAGCCGATTGTGTAGCCAGCCCACGGTCCAAGCGCTTCTCTGGCATATGTCGCGAACGAACCGCTTGAAGGATTAGCCGTAGACATTTCCCCCAGCATTCGCATCACTAAAATCACCAGCAAACCGGCAAACGCGTACGAAAAAATGGAACCAGGACCTGCTGCGTTAATAAGCGATCCGCTTCCAATGAACAAACCGGCACCAATGATTCCTCCTAAAGAAATCATGGTTATGTGTCGAATTTTTAATTCTTTTTTTAACTCAGGCGGTTGATGACTCATATTAAAATCCTCCTCATAGAAACCGTCATTTAAAGAATTACACGTTCTTCGCATCGCGCGTTAAATATGTAAGCCCTTACAAAATCATGGACAAATAACTGCCGTTTTCCTACCCTCCTTCTATCTGTGCATGCAAATGAAGCTTTCACTTAACGCAAAAGTCAGCTTCATTCGACAAAATCACTTTTCGAATTATATGATAATTTATTTTGAACAACTTTGTCTATTGTTTTTTGATCGAAAAAGTATTTTACCTTACTATCGATAAACTCTTTCTTTTATCGTAATTCTTCACTTCAAAACATCTTTTCATCTACTTACTCATATCCCTTTCTTTTCTTTTTGTTCAAAATCACTATAAAAAACATCGTTTTATTGGCTTTTTAAACAAAAGTGTTTATTTTAAAAATTTTTGAACATTTTTGTTAAAAAACTATGTACAAAACGAGAATAAGGTGATTATAATACAGGTATAGGGTGTTGGAATATTAATTATGTTGTAAATTTTCTAAAAAAGGGGTAATGAAAATGAACACAATGAATATTAACGAAATCAAACAATACAAACACGAGCCTTTCACGGACTTTACGGTTGCTGAAAACAAAGATGCGTTTGAATCTGCATTAGAACTTGTACAATCAGAGCTTGGAAAGGACTATCCTCTTGTAATTGGCGGAGAATTCATTACAACAGAAGATCAAATTCAGTCCATTAACCCAGCAAATAAAGCAGAAGTTATCGGACGCGTGTCAAAAGCAGATCAAGACCTGGCTGAAAAAGCAATGCAAGCAGCACTTTCTACATTTAATACATGGAAAAAAGAAGCGCCGGAAGCTCGCGCTGACATTCTTTTCCGCGCAGCGGACATCATTCGCCGCCGCAAACATGAATTTTCAGCTTACCTTGTAAAAGAAGCAGGAAAGCCGTGGAATGAAGCAGATGCTGATACAGCAGAAGCAATTGACTTCCTTGAATACTACGCTCGCCAAATGGTGCAGCTAAAAGACGGCGCGCCTGTTGAGAGCCGCGAAGGTGAAGAAAATAAATTTAATTACATTCCGCTTGGTGTCGGCGTTATTATTTCACCGTTTAACTTCCCGCTAGCGATCATGGCTGGAACAGCTGCTGCAGCGATCGTAGCAGGAAATACAGTTCTATTAAAACCAGCAAACAACACGCCGGTTATCGCAGCAAAATTTGTAGAAGTAATGAAAGAAGCCGGCCTTCCAGACGGCGTACTGAACTACGTGCCGGGAAGCGGAAGCGAAATTGGCGACTATTTAGTAGATCATCCAAAAACACGCTTTGTTTCATTTACAGGCTCGCGTGAAGTAGGCTGCCGCATCTATGAACGCGCAGCAAAAGTACAGCCTGGTCAAATTTGGCTAAAGCGCGTTATTGCTGAAATGGGTGGTAAAGACACGGTCGTTGTAGATAAAGATGCTGATTTAGATTTAGCTGCTTCTTCTATTGTGTATTCAGCATTTGGCTTCTCTGGACAAAAGTGTTCAGCAGGTTCTCGTGCGGTTGTTCACCAAGACGTATACGATATCGTTCTTGAAAAAGCAGTTGCGCTCACAAAAACATTAACAATGGGCAGCCCTGAAGATGTAAATACGTATATGGGACCTGTTATTGATCAGGCTTCTTTCAACAAAATTACAAAGTACATTGAAATCGGTAAAGAAGAAGGCCGTTTAATGACGGGCGGAGAAGCAGATGATTCAAAAGGCTACTTCATCCAGCCTACGATCATTGCAGATGTAGATGAAAAAGCACGTTTAATGCAAGAAGAAATCTTCGGCCCAGTCGTAGCATTCTGCAAAGCGCGCGACTTCGATCATATGATGGAAATTGCGAACAACACTGACTACGGTTTAACAGGTGCCCTTCTTTCAAATACGCCTGAACACATTGAGCGTGCGAAAGAAGAGTTCCACGTTGGAAACCTTTATTTCAACCGCGGTTGTACAGGTGCCATCGTTGGGTACCAGCCGTTTGGCGGATTTAATATGTCAGGAACAGATTCAAAAGCTGGCGGTCCTGATTACTTGATTCTGCACCTGCAAGCAAAAACAACAAGCACAACGCTTTAATACTCAGTAGAGCAGCCCTAGGCTGCTCTATCTTAAAACAACAAGGGATTTTTTCTATAGGGGGAGATATTTATGTTAGCAGAGGTATCTAAAAATGTGTTTCTTCACGCTTCCCAAAATAAAGCGCTAAACAAAGCGGCGAAAAAATGGGGTCTTCGCTTTGGTGCAGCTCAAGTGGTAGCTGGCGACACAATTGAACATGCGATTAAAAAAGTGCAAGAACTGAATGAAAAAGGACTTGTCTGTACGCTTGATCATTTAGGGGAATTTGTTTCAAGCAGAGAAGAAGCTATCGAAGCAACTCAATATAACGTCAGAACGCTGGAAGCTATGGGCCAAGCCGGTGTAACATGTAACTTATCCGTAAAAATGACGCAGCTTGGTTTAGATATTGACCGCAGTTTTTGCGTTGAGAACATGCGCCGTATTGTTGAAACGGCGAAAAAATACGATAACTTTGTCCGAATCGACATGGAAGACTACGCTCACTGTCAAATGACGCTAGATATTTTACGAGAGCTTCGCGAGACCTATGATAATGTCGGAACAGTTATTCAAGCTTACCTGTTCCGCGCTGAACAAGACGTAAAAGAGCTAAAAGGAGTTCCTCTTCGATTGGTAAAAGGCGCGTATCAAGAATCACCAACCGTGGCGTTTCAAGACAAAGCCCAAATTGATGAGAACTATATGCGAATTATTGAAGAGCATCTGCTTAGCGGAACATACACGGCTATTGCATCTCACGACCACAATATTATTGCAAAAGTAAAAGAGTTCGCTCACAAAAACAACATCCCGCGCACGCAGTTTGAGTTTCAAATGCTGTACGGATTCCGAACAGATATGCAGCTTAGCCTTGCAAAAGAAGGCTATACAATGCGCGTATACGTTCCATTTGGCAACGACTGGTTTGGCTACTTTATGCGCCGCTTAGCCGAAAGACCGCAAAACGTCGCATTTGCTTTAAAAGGATTCTTTTCTAAATAAGCAATCTATTCAGTAAGTATCATAATGAAAACGCTATCATTTCTTTGTACCCTTTGCAGAAGCATCTGCAAAGGGATTTTTTTATACGATTTCTCTTCCCTTTCAGTATGTATTAAGGTAAAATCAAAATACGAACAAACGTTCTTTTTAATTCCAAACAAAAAGGAGAATACACATGAATCCTCTATCAAAATTAGAACTGCCTCCTAAGCTAGAACCTTACCGAACAGAAATCGAAAAAACATGTAAGCCTTACATCCACATCCATACGGTTATGAACAGTCCAAAATTATATGAAAGCAAGTTTGGCGGCAACCCTTACCTTCCTCTAGAAGCAAATCATCCTCTTGATTCTCAGGGCAAGCCGATGCTCCTGATGGCACAAATCAATTTTTCTGACGTGCCTTCCTATGAAAATATGCCCTCTCAAGGCATGCTTCAATTTTTTATTTGTGGAGCTGATAATGAAAACGCCGGCGATGTGTACGGACTTGAATTTGACCATCCTACATCTCAAAAAGACTTTCGCGTCGTTTTTTATGAAGACGTAATAACTGACGAAAAAAAGTTAACAACCGATTTTTCGTATCTTGAAGACATTGACCGAGATATGTTTCCTATTCCTCAAGAAGTGGGCTTACAGTTTGAAATAAGAAGCGAACCCGTTTCCCCTACTGACTATCGCTATAACGCTGTAGAACCAGGTTTTTTTGACGATGAAGAAACGGAAGAAATCTACTGGGATGAAGTGACGGGCGAGTATCATAAAATGGGCGGATACGCTTTTTTCACTCAAACTGATCCAAGGGACTACGATGAAGCGCTGCGAGCATACAATGTTTTGCTTCTTCAATTTGCCATGGACGACGAAGCGGAAATTATGTTTGGCGATGCAGGAGTGGCCAATTTCTTTATTAAAGAAAAAGACCTTCGCAACCGTAACTTTAAAGATGTTTTGTATAACTGGGACTGCTGTTAAAAAAACGCCCTCTTAGATACTTTTCTAAGAGAGCGTTTTTTACATTACTTTTACTACTCAGCCTGTTTTTCTTGCAGCATTCAGCGTTTCTTTAAACTGCTGTAGCGCTTTCACATCTGAAAATGTGTTTGTAGGAATAACATATCCGCTCATTGCGCTAACAAGAATAAAGATATGTTCATCGGTTTCTCTAATTTGAGTGATGCTTGACCAAGGAGTCTTCACTTCTCCTTTTGAGCTTTTCTCTACCAAGCCATCTTCCGTAACCATTATAGTATGCTCACCCGTCAGACTGCTGTTACCTTCTTCATTCATCACCTTTATAATGTTCTTTTTAATACTGCCGTAAAAATACTTCGGATAAAATAAAAACCAAAGCACCGCAAGCAGCGCAAACGCTGCGAACATGCCAAGTAAAAACTCTCCTTTAATCCACGAAACAAGCAAAGGAATAAAAAGAAAAATAAGCGACATCCATCGCTGAACTTTCAGCACTTTTTGTACTCTTTCCGAATGTTGAGCGTGATGCATGTTAAAAGCTACGTAATCATCTTTGGTTAACGTATAGTGATATTCCATATTAATCTCCAATTCTCTTAAATAACAACAAAATAAAATATACCTCATTTGGTTTTATATGTATATAAAATAATGAGTTTTTCTTATGAAACACATCAACTTTTTATCATTTATTTACACATATACATCACGTAAACTTAACTAGTACTTTACTATTTAAGGAGGAATGTTTATGACTTTTACACTGACGCATATTGATCATATTCAGCTAGCAGCACCACCGAACTCAGAAAGCGAAGCACGACACTTTTTCGGAACTGTTCTTGGATTAACAGAAGTCAAAAAGCCGGAAAGTCTAAAAAAGCGCGGCGGCGTTTGGTTTGAATTTGGTTCTTATCAGCTGCATATTGGTGTGGAAACTGCCTTTTCACCTGCAAAAAAAGCGCATCCAGGCTTTCACGTTAAAAATCTACCTGCGTTCAAAGATCATCTGACTAGCTTCGGTATTTCTTTTATAGAAGACCAAAACATTCCCGGCGTCGAAAGAATTTACGTGGCTGATCCTTTTGACAACCGAATAGAGTTTTTAGAGAAAGTGAATCTCCCTTTTTCTAACTGAATGTTCGACAAAACAAGAGCTCTTATTTAAGAGCTCTTGTTTTCTTTTGGTCCTTCTTTTTGCTTTTCTTTCCACAGCATGTATAGCAACAGCCCCAGCAAACAAAATGCCACGCCAAACATTGCTAAAGGAAATAAAAGTGTATTAATAAAATGATGATAAACCCATGAGTCGTTCATCTAACCAGCTCCAATACGCACCGTTTTTTTACAGTATGCCCTAATATAAACTTTTTTATATTGTGTTAAATATCATGGTTTCTATCATATTTCTTTTTCTTTTTAATAGAGTAAATAGTAGATACATAACATTCTCCTCTTAGAGTTCTTATTCGCTGATTTCAAAATTTTATTAGAGGAGGTTTACTCTATGAAAAAAAAGTTCACTGAAAAGCCTAAAAAGCTTTTTTGGATTCTTTCTTATAAATCATTAATTATCGCTATACTATTTGTTCTGTTAACATCTGCCGCTATTTTTACCGTCACGTATTCAACTCTTCAGCATACGCTGCGCTCGAACGTTGTCTATCAAGCGCTATCAAATTATAAAGCTCAAAGCTTGTTCTACTTCATGCATACGGAAAACCATCATTTCTCTCATGCCTTTGAAGAAGACTTCTCCCCGCCTCCTCTTTCTTCTGTCGCCCTTCAGCTTGCGACGAATATTCGCGTGGCGGATACAAGAAGTCTATTTGGATCAGAACTGCCCGGCTTTTCTATTTTTGATTCTCATATTCTGTTAGCCGGTGAAGGAACGGATTATACCACGATTCCTCATGAATCGGCTCCTCCTCTCGAAAGCATTTCTGGAGAGCGTGATTTGGATCCTGCTGAAAGCAAAACGTACGAAGAAAGCAAAAAACAGTCTCAAACACAAGCTAAGCAAAGCACGGGAGACAGAAAAGTTGTGTACATCTACCACACGCACAGCTGGGAATCTTATTTCCCTTTACTTGGTATGCCAGGTGAAGCGAACGAAAATAAAGCAGTAGATAACAAAACCAACATCACGCTCGTTGGTCAAATGCTAGGAATGGAATTAAAAGCAGACGGAATCGGATCGGAAGTAGATACAACCAACATGACGCAAAAGCTGAATGAAAAAGGCTGGGGTACAGGACGAGCCTATGCGATGTCTCGAAGCGTGGTGGAAACAGCTCTTCAGCAAAACCAAGACGTCGATTATTTAATTGATATTCATCGTGATTCACTACGTCAAGAAAAAACAACGGCTACTATCAACGGCAAATCGTACGCTAAAATAATGATTGTATTAGGTGAAGCGAATCCGAAATTTGATGAAAATGTAAAAATGGCTAAAGCGATTCATGAAAAGCTAGAGGAAAAATATCCAGGCCTTAGCCGCGGAGTATTAAGCAAAAAGAAAACAAGCGGCAATAACGGCCTGTATAATCAAGACTTATCCGACCGCTCCATTTTAATTGAAGTAGGCGGCGTCGATAACAATATGGAAGAACTCACAAATACCGTCAAAGCCTTTTCTGATGTGTTCAGCGAGTATTACTGGCAAGCTGAAAAAGTGAATGCGCAGTAAACAAAAACTAGCTACCCCAGGTAGCTAGTTTTTGTTTTTATGAGAGTCACGCTTCTCCTTTTCTTCACACGCAAAGCAGACAAGCTTCCCTTCAACAACCACACCGTTCAAAAATCCCTCTAAACAGTACACGTTCTTTTGACATATCGTGCAGATTCCAACGTACTCTTTCACGACTTTCTCACTCCTTACATACGATTAAAAACCATAAAAAAAGCTCTATTAAAGAGCTTCTTTCCGTACATAGGATTTTCCTTCATTTCAACAAACGGCTCATTTCCTCAGGAGAAAGCGGCTTATCAAATAGATAGCCTTGACCGATATGACAGCCTTGTTCCGTCACAAACTGCAGCTGTTCTTCGTTTTCGATTCCTTCTGCGGTTAGGGCAAAATTAAGTTTTTTCCCCATTTGAATAATCGTTTCCACCAGCACTTTTCCAACTTCATCTAAGTCATCAATAAATGATTTATCAATTTTTAACGTATTGATTGGCAAGTGTTTAAGATAGCTGAGAGAAGAGTAGCACGTTCCGAAATCATCCATCGCCACTTTTATCCCTAGACTCCGCAGGCGGTTTAGCACTTTTTTCGATTCTTGACTGTTTTGAATAACGCTTTCGGTGATTTCAAGTTCTAGAAAGTGCGGATCAAGGCCCGTTTTCTTCAAAATTTGTTCCATGTCCGTTACAAATCGTGAGGACTTCAGCTGAATAGGTGACACGTTCACCCCTATTTTACTCGCTTTTAAATTTATCTCCGTCCATGCTTTCATTTGCTGACATGCTTCTTCTAATACCCATTTGCCAACCGGTACAATCAAACCAACTTCTTCTAAAATGGGCAAAAATTCATTTGGATAGACAGTACCAAATTTTGCGCTATTCCAGCGGATAAGCGCTTCTGCCCCTATGACATCAGACGTTTTCAAATCGATTAACGGCTGATAAACGAGCTGAAACTCATTTCTTTCTAACGCATACTTTAACTCATTCTCCATGCTAATCGTTTTAATGATTTTTTCATTTGATGAAGAAGAACTCATTTCATATGTGTTTCGCCCATTTCGTTTTGCTACATACATCGCAATATCTGCTTGCTTAATTAACCTGTCAATTAGTTCATCTGCGTCTTTTGGAATAATATGCTGCTGACATTCCTTTGAAAATAGGCTGATGCCAACGCTTGTAGAGGTTAGCACTTTATCTCCGTCTATATAAAAAGGAAGCGACATTTCTTTTACAATCTGCTCGGTCATTTCTTCAATTTCCTCAACAGTTTTTAGTGTATGAAGCACTAAAATAAACTCATCGCCCCCGTGCCGCGAGATAAAATCAGAGGACGGAATACATTTTTTTAATCTTTCTGCTACGCGCCTCAGCAGCACATCGCCGTGATGATGGCCAAGCGTATCATTTATTGATTTGAAGCGGTCTAAATCTAAAAATAAAATAGCCAGCAGTTCTGGAGATTCTTCATCTAAAAACAGTTTTTTTAGCTGTTTGTTTAACCAGTAGCGGTTAGGTAAATTAGTTAACGGATCATAATAAGCCATTTGCTTAATTTTTTCTTCATATGCTTTTCGCTTTGTAATATCATTGCGAATTGATACGTACTGATACGGTTTTCCTCGTTCATCTAAAAATGGAACAATGGTTGTATCCACCCAGTAATACGAACCGTCTTTTGCCTTGTTTTTTATTTCTCCGTGCCAGACCTTACCTGAGCTGATTGTACTCCATAACTCTTTAAAAAACCGTTTTGAGTGATGTTTCGAATTAATAATACGATGATCTTGACCGAGAAGCTCATGTCTTTCATATTTAGAAATTTCACAGAATTTATCGTTCACGTGATTGATGAATCCGCGACTATCTGTAATCGCTACAATCGATGATTCATTTAACGCAAGTTCAATATCATTTAGTTTTTTCAGCGCTTCTTTAAATTTATATTCAAAATGCCTGTTTTCCATATCCTATACACCTTTATCAAAATTTTAACGATAAAACAAAACCCATGACGAAATGATAGAGAGGAATCGTGAATAATGAATACAATTTAATTAGCAATGGACAGCGAATTAGTTTGTCCGATTGCCTTACATTCGTAAAATAGTAAGCGTACAATTGCCGCTTTTCCTCTTTACACCTTTACAAACTTCTTACACGCAGTTTGTAAAAGGATTGATAGATAGTTTCGTTTATCCATATCTGTTATCACAACTTTTCTATGGTAACATTAAAATGATTTTTATAGAAATGAAAGTGTACTTTCTTCACGTAATTGACATACCTTTTGATGGTAAACAGAAAAAAGCCTCTGCTTTAGACAGAGGCTTTTTTCACTTTCTTCTCATGAGCTCGTACGCGTCAGCCACGGAAGAATAAGATATTGAAAGGTTTTGTTGTACACAACAATCCGGTTAAGATAATACGGATCGTTGTCTTTTGTAATAACATGAGGAGCTAAAATAGCTGCTTGGTGAAAACCAGCATCTTTCACAATCTTAGCTACGTCATCATTCGTATTGCCGTATGGATAGGCAAAGTAAACGGGGTCTATTCCTAAATGGTTCTTAATCGTTTCTTTGCTTTTTCGTAAATCACGAGCAAACGCGCTGTATTTAGCAGGCGTCAGAAATAAAGGCTTGTCTTCTTCTAAACGGTGCATATCATATGTATGCGAACCGATTGTCGCAAGGCCGCTGTCTTTCATTTCTTTTAGCTGACTCCATGAAGCCATATTTAAATTTTGAAAGTCCTCTGCTCCCACTTGTCCTGCGATTACATATAGCGTAAACGGAATGTTTTCCTTTTTCAAAATTGGAAAAGCGTTTTGATACACGGTACGGTCAATATCGTCAAATGAAATCCATACGCAGCGTTTTGGAAACGTGCCTTTTTGCTGATACGTTTCAATATCTTTTGGCGTAACAAACGTAGCGTCAAGTTCCTTCAGCTTTTTTAACTGTTGTTCAAAATCATTGCTGTAGACGCTGTACTCTGTCAGTTCGTCAGACTTTGTAACTGAGCTGACAATTCGATTAAACCAATTATGCTTGCGCACGCGATGATAATTTAAGCCTAAGCATCCGTTCGTCTCAAGCGCTGGCTCCACGGTCGTTGTTGCTTTCGCCTTATCTTCCCAGTTCACTACTTTAAAGAAAATAAAGCCAACTACCGCTGCCGCAATTAAAAGAAAGAATACATATTTCTTCATGCGTGCTTCCTCTCCTCAGTATGTTTTAACGGATTAACATCAAACTCGATGTACTGTGCACGCTGAAGCTCTTGAATTTGATCCTTCGATAAAAGCTCAAGACGCTCTAAATCTTTAATACTCGTATACGCCGGCTCTTTTCGTCGGTTTAAGCTTCCAAATCTCTTTTTGTTGTAGAATCTCCATAAAAACAGAGCCAGGAAAAAGAAGCAAAAAATAGCGAGTCCAATTACTAAAAACGTTCGAATTTCGCCGTTCGTCGTTTTGAACGCAATTTTTAATACCCCGCTGTAACGGTCATTTACGCCGATAACAGCTGAAAGGAAAAACCAAAGAACAATGGCACAATACATCCAAAAAACAGATGAAACAATGATGCTTATCACGAATCGAGCAAGAGGCTGCTTAGCTTGAATCATGATTTGCTCTTCGTTAAGCCGCGGTCTGGACTGCTCCATGTGGCATAGCCTCCTTTCACTCTAGATCTGATAGCACGAGGAAATGCGCCCACTACCACAATCGTATTGACAATCCAGTAAAGCGCTGGGTACCATGCAGCCCAGACGTAATACCGCTTCACGTTGTCGTATTTCGAATCAATTTTCAGCGCAATAAACAGCTGAATTAAGCTCATAAATACAAGGGAAAATGACGTAAACGTAAACCAAAACAGTATGTCTTGAGGACTGTTCGCGGTAACAAGCAGCATGATCGTCACAAACAGCCATGCGAATGACCAAAGAGTACTGATCCACTGCTCTAGGTATACAATCCAAATTCTGCGCTGCTTCCATTTTAATAACACTTTCCAGTGGCGAAGCATTACCTCTTGCCCACCTTGAGCCCAACGTACTCGCTGCTTCCAAATTCCTTTTAAGGTTTCGGGCACAAGCATCCAGCACAATGCCCGCGGTTCATAGCGGATATCCCAAAAGCGCTGCTGCAGCTTCCAGCTTACGGCGATATCTTCCGTAATCATGTCACGATCCCACAGCCCGACGTCCACAAGTGCTTTCTTTCGAAAAGCCACTACTACGCCTGAGACCGTCATTACTTTTCCTAAAATTCGCTGTGTTCGTTTAATAGAACCGATAATAGAAGAATACTCAACTAGCTGAATGCGACTCAGCAGCGTATTACGGTTTCGAATGCGCGGATTTCCGGTAACGGCTCCCAGCCGTTCCCCTTTATGAAGAAAATGATGGATTAGATAATACGGAGCGTCTTGATCTAAAATAGCGTCTGAATCTAAGCAGATTAAAAACTCAGCTTTAGATGCGTGCGCACCTAAATGCAACGCGTTGGCTTTTCCTTTATTTTCATAAAGCTGAATCACACGAACTTCAGGGTGATTCCTGCTGATTTCCTTTAAAATATCAGCTGTTCCATCGGTGCTTCCATCGTTAATAAGGATGATTTCTTTAGACGGATAATCTAACGCCAAAAGGTGCTTAAGCGTTTCTTCAATCGTTTCTTCTTCATTATAGCAAGGCACTAAAAAGCTCACTAACGGCCAATCAACTGTTGAAAAATCAACTTTAGGATCTCGGTCGCGATAGCGTATGTAAATAAGCGTGCCCGCAATCCAAAATAAAGACATAATAAATGGATACCAGAAAACAAAGCTCGCGAGCTTTTCAAATCCAGGTATTAATACGTGTTGCATATTCATTTTTCTGACTCCTTCATACCAATTAAAATTGCACAGAGTGACAATTTTATCATTAAATTGGTTAAATAGAACATAGTAATTTTAACCATCTAAAAAAAGAGTCTTTTAAACTACGTTTATTCCTATATTATACAACCCCTTTATGTAAGTAAGAAGCACCAATAAAGGATGGGCAAGTTACCTACTTAAAGAAGTGACATATAGTATCACTATAGATTTCTTTCACCATAAAAAACGTGAGGGTTGCAGCTAGTATATGAAAGAAATTCTTTCCCTAAGGAGGAATAACAAATATGAACGAACAAATTCAAAAACTGCTCAATAACTTAATTCAACTTGAACACGTCTCTTCAACTTTGTACCTAGCTATGTCTAACTATATGAATCGATTAAACTATAAAGGAATGGGCAGCTGGCTACGCCTGCAGTCTGAAGAAGAACGCACTCATATGCTAAAACTTATTGACTACTTAGTTGACCGCGGCGGAACGGTTGAATTAAGTTCTTTACCTGCTCAGCCAAGTGAGTTTGGGACACCGTTAGAAACGTTTCAAAAAGTATTGGAGCATGAAAAGTTCGTCACAAATTCTTATCGTCAAGCGTTTCAATTTATCAGCCAAGCGAACGATCCTCAAACCCTAGTCATCGTGCAGGACTTTTTGAGAGAACAAGTCGATGAAGAAGCTCAGGCTCAGACAATTGTAGACCGCTTAAAAATTGCTCAAAATAACCCTGCAGCTATTTTTATACTCGATCAAGAACTAGGACAGCGAAAAGCTGCGCCGGCGGCGGGCGGAGCAGCTGCGCAAGGTTAAACGCGCAGAAGAGCACCGAACAATGTACAAAAACAATACCACGCCTCCCGTTTCCTTGTTTCGAGTTGGGATTCATCACGGCTATTATGGCTACCCGCCCAATGTGTATGACGCCATTCAAAGACTTATGAATCAATATATGCATCAGCTTCACTATCATCGTCCTCAGTACGTTCACGTGTACTACGTGCACCCTTCTCTTATTCACTACTACCTTCACTGAGTGGAGGAAAACAGGAATTTTGTTTCATGAAGAAATTCACCGCTTTTCCACCTAATTCAGGAATTCCAATCAAAAATATGGATATTTATGCTAATATAAAATTTGTTAATCATATAAAGAAATAATATTAGCGGGGTGTCATATGGATAATCAATACGTTGTAGGATGGGGAACGCTGGCTCTAATTAATGCCGGATTAGCGCAAGGTAAAAATCGAACCGGTCTGAACTGGTTCTTATTATCTCTTGCTTTAGGACCGCTTGCTACCTTCATCTTACTGCTGGTTGAAAAACGATAAAATTAGCTCAAAGCTCATTACATTGAGCTTTTTTCTTTATCCTTTAACTATGACTTGAGCCCAAAAGGTGTAAAAAAAGCATTGCGTGAAATTTTTTTCTTGGCTTAATATGCATAAATCTATTCATTATTCAGACTGAATTCCGCTGTATTTTTTTGTTTAAAAACCTCTATCTACTCTTTTTAAAAAAGATACTACCTCTTTTTAAGGTTTTTTTTCCTACAATAAAACCAAAAGAAAGAAAAACACTTCTATTTCTATGTTTTTTTTAATTAATAGATTAGCTGTTTTCTTCAGATTATTATTCTTTACACGAGACACATGTACATCTACTGAACCCGGTTAAACTTCCTGTATTTCGCAATCTGTACGATGAATAAATACTCATTTGCTTCATTTGACAAAGAAATAAATGCTGTGTAATTTAAGTAACATACCCCATCTAAACTGTTTTTAGAAAGGATTAAGTAGCAAGATGCGTACAAAAAAAGAAGAGTGTATAATTGACGAAATGGGAAGAGTATCCCTTCCTTCTTTGTTTATGCAACTAACGAAACTCGAGACGAACGACAAAGTTCTTTTACGGAGCTGTGATGATTGGATTATTATTGATCATCATGATGAAAATGTCCCCGTTCCTTCTCATATCTTCATTCGAACAATTGACCATATGGGTAGAATAGTCATTCCAAGATCCCTGCGAGATGACTATGAACTTAAGCCCTTTGATTATGTAGAACTATACGTAGTAGAACAGCAAATTGTTATGAAAAAAAGAGACGAAAAAACGATAGCGCTTTCAAAAAAACCTGGGGCGCCTCCTCCTTATTATGCAACATTAACCGGACGGCAGATTCAGCTCACTTCTGAACTTTTAACGTCAGTCGAATTGGATGCAAACATGGAGGTTCAATTTTTTATTAACAAAGAAAATAACATTGTGATTCAAAAATACGAAATGAATTTCGGTGAAAAAACGACTTTAATATTTACGGCTCAATCTCGAAAAATTGATGAACGTTTTCGACTTACCATTCCTAAAAAGCTGCGAGATGATTTCTCCATCCACTCAGGTACGATGTTAAAAATCAAGACAGGTAATAAGCAGCTCATTTTAGAAAAAGTAGAGCATGAAAAAGAGATTAGCAGCGCATTATCTCAGCAAATAGACGCAGCAATTGTTGAAAAGTTACCGAAATAAGACCGACGCCAAAAACAAATGGTTCCTTACGACTTCAAAGCAAAAGCTAAGAGTTATGCATAGACTGACCCTTTCTATACTCAACTCTTAGCTTTTAGACTTATCTTCCATAGACGTGTACAAGTTTGTTACTCCACATGATAGCACTTCTCCAAAATAAAACGCTATTTCCATATCCATCAAAATCATTGTAAATAATTTGAATATATGATTATAATAAGGTACTTTGCATAAAGGAGGCTGATTTAGTTGAAGATCTCAACAGGAGCTGAATTTTACGATAATGACGAGACGTTTTTGGCCTATACAAAACGCCGGCAGCAAAAAGAAAATGCGAATGATACGATTGAAAAACCAGCTATTCTACAGCTTCTAGGTGATGTTACAGATGCAAACATTTTAGACTTAGGGTGTGGAAACGCTGGGTTTGGCGTGGAGCTTCTTGAACAGGGATGTTTCTCTTATACCGGAGTAGACGGCTCGATCAATATGATAAACGCAGCTCAGCAACAGCTTTCAACCTATCCAAATGCAGGAGTGATTCATGAACCGATGGAGCACTATACTCCACCCCGTGACAAATACGATTTAGTTACCGCAAGACTGTCTCTTCACTATATCGAAGACTTAGCTTCCATTTTCATTAAAGTGAATCAAGCACTCAAACCTGAAGGAAGATTTGTTTTTTCCGTTGAACATCCAGTCATTACTTCTACTCTTCAGCCTTCCGCTCTACGCACAAACTGGACGGTGGATAACTACTTCTTCACGGGATTCCGTCAGCAACACTGGATGGGTGGATACGTTCAAAAGTATCATCGCACCCTTGAAGAGTACTTTTCTTTGATGCAGCAAAGCGGATTCACCGTTACAAATTTAACAGAAGCATGTCCTCAAAAAGAACATTTCGACAGCGCTGAAACTTACGAGCGTCGAATGCGTATTCCTTTGTTTTTACTAATGAGCGGTGTGAAAAATAGATAAACGAAAGACCCTTTGCTTTCCGGCAAAGGGTCTTCGTAACTTTCTTTAATATATGTTATTTATTCACGCTCACGTTATAAAATACAGGGCCTAAATTAAAATCATAGCCTTTTACATGTGTAGACACGGCGTTAATATTGACTTTATGACCAATTAACGTAAACGGAAGCTCATCCCATACGTATTTCTGCGTAGCATCAATGGCTGGTCTCGCATCTTTTACAGAAGCAGCCGCTTTAATTTTATCTAAGTACTTTGTTGATTTCTCAACAGGAGCGCCCCCTGACGTCCAAAATCCTTGGAAAATGGTTGAACGCGCCGCCCAGTCTACCGGGTAAATATCCCATGCTTTAGGATCATTTACTTTATCTGTAAACGTTGCCCAGTCATACACTTCTAGCTTTACTTTTACACCGATTTTTTCAAGCTCTTGCTGGACGATAACAGCCGTATTGTACTGATCTTGATAATCGCGTGAAGTTAAAAGACGCAGTTCCTGCCCGCTGTATCCAGCTCTTTTCAAATAGCTTTTTGCTTTCTTTTCATCATGCTGATTGTACTCTTCTTTTCCTGCTTCACTGTAATAGTTAGGAAATTTTTTATTCACAATCGATGAAGTCAGTTCATAATAATCGGAATCGCCGTATGAACTTGATAAAATATCTTTTGCATTAATCGTGGCATTTACAGCTTTTCTAGCATTTAAATCGCTAAAGAACCCTTCTTGCGTGTTATAAAATAAACCAATAAATCCTCCTGGAGCCAGCTTGTTCTTAACGTTTTGCGTACTTTCAATTTGTGCCGCATTGTCGCTTGAAACACCTAAGGCAATATCAAACTGTCCAGCTGTAATGCCTGAAATTCTAGTAGATTCATCGCTTAAAAAACTAATTTTAATTTCATCTACGTGAGGAGTCTTTTTAATTTTTCGTCCTTTTGAAGAATAATCTTTAAATCTCTCTAGCGTGATATATTGATTCTTTTTCCATTCCTTCAATTTAAATGGCCCTGTGCCAACGAACTCAGTAGCTCCTTCAGCAGGTGCTTTTTCGATAATTTCTTTTGGAAAAATAGCGGCTGCCGGAATTGGATCTGCTAGCAGTGCCAGCGTATTCACGTTCGGTGTTTTCAAATGAAGCTCAACCGTATAGTCTCCTGTTCTTTTAACTTGTGCACCAACAAAGTTTGTTTTGCCAAGTGAAGACAGCTTAATCCAGCGGTTAATCGAAGCTTCTACATCGTCCGCTGTCATTTCCTTTCCGTTATGAAACTTTACGCCTTTTCGCAGCTGAAACGTGTAGACTTTTTTATCATCGCTTATATCAATTTTTTCTGCTAAATCAGGCTCTACATTGCCTTTACTATCAAAAATAACAAGTCCTTCGTAAATATTTCGCGCCGCATCTTTAACTGAAGAATTTCCAGTAATCTGAGAATCTAAAGTTGTTGGCTCGCTTTGAAACGCAATGTTTAGCGTACCTCCGTCTTTTTGAGCGGCACTGGTGCTTTTATCGCCTGAGCTTGCTTGATTATTGCTGCACCCGGCAACAAATAAAGCAATCACAATAAATAATAACCATTTCACCTTAACCTGTTTCAACGTCATTCTCCCAATAATTAAAATCACTTTTTAAAACCCACTATTTTTGTAAGGTTAGTAGGAATATAAACCATCCTACCACCTTTCCATTTGTTTGTGAAATTAGCAAAATTAAACTGTTTCTTTGCAATTACTGATTCAATTTGTCTTGTTTCAATTCTCAATTCTTAGTATGTTTATAAGTAAAGTATTTTATCTAAAGGAGGATATTATGAACTCTGCCATCCGTCTTCATACTAAAGAACATATTGCAACGATTGAACACTACAAACAAGCTTTATCTCTTCTATCATGGGACGCAAAAACATCCGCTCCTCTTAACAGTCAAAAGCAGCATGCAACCATTCAAGGCACGCTTTCCAAAGAGTTTTATTTGTTGCAAACAGATCCAGCCTTTGCAAAAGAATTGCAGCATCTTCAAGAACAAAATCTAAGTCAAATACAGCAAAAACAAGTACAGCACTATTGGAATATCTATCAAAAACTTTCCGCTGTACCACTGGAAGACTATCATCAATTTTCTGTTTTAAAAGCTTCTACTCATGCTCTTTGGTCACAGGCTAGAGAGCAAAATAACTTTAAGCTCGTTGAAGACAACCTGCAGCAGCTGATTCATATGCATAAAAGATTTGCGGAGTACCGTAATCCTCACCTCGCTCCTTACGAACAGCTTTTAGAAGAATATGAGCCTGAAATTTCTAGTGAAACCATCGAGTCGCTTTTTCAACAAATTAAATATGCTATTCTTCCTTTGCTGACAAAAATCAAACGCTCCTCGGTTACACATGATACATCGTTTCTCCACGAATCGTTTTCGGTCGAAAATCAGCAAAAGCTCGGAAAACACCTGCTAACTGCGATTGGCTATAACTTTAAGTCGGGACAAATAGGCACCACTAGCCACCCGTTTAGTGCAGGCATTCACCCTCACGATGCAAGGCTTGCAGTAAGATACGACGAACACAATGTAAAACTGGCAGCTTTTATGTTTTTACATGAAGGCGGACATTCTATTTATAATCAGCAAATTAGCTCTGAGTTGCTTGACACAGGGTTAGGCGCATACACGTCTATGGGACTGCATGAATCTCAATCTCTTTTTTGGGAACGCATCATCGGAAAACATGAAGGGTTTTGGAGAAATCACGCTCACTTATTCAAAGAGTTAGAACCTGCGATCTACGGTAATATTTCATTTGAAACTCTTTACTTTGCCTTAAATGAAGTCACACCTTCTCTTATTCGTTTGCAAGCAGATGACCTTACGTATCTGCTGCATATTATCATTCGCTACGAGCTAGAAAGAGATTTATTCGCTGACAAGCTTCGCGTCTCGGATCTTCCTTCCGCATGGAATACAAAATATGAAGCGTACTTAGGAATCAAACCAGAAACGGACATTGACGGAGTATTGCAGGATGGCCACTGGTACGGAGGAGCGTTTGGCTACTTTCCTTCCTACAATATAGGCTTCATTTATGCAGCTCAGCTAAGAGAAGCCGTGATCAAAGACCACCCTGACTTTGATGAAATCATTTCGAGTCAAAATCTATCGCTTATAGCAGACTGGCAAAAACAGCATATTCACCAGTATGGAAAACTAAAGACGCCAAAAGAGATATTAACTGGTCTTTCTATAGATAGAATTGATGCTCAGCCGTTAATTAATTATTTGACGAAAAAGTATGAAGAGTTGTATAAACTTTAAATTTACCAATCCATTTATTTTATAAAATTTTGATAGCGTAAATACAGTAAACCCCTATAGACATGACGAAAAAAGCATCAAAGCCTTTTGTTAGAGAAACAAAAGCTTTGATGCTTTTTTAAATAAAGATTTACTTAGCGTTTGTGCTGATATAATGTTTAATTACTTCATAAACATAGTCTTGGCAAGCGGCTGCTGTATTTGGATTATATTTTCCACCGTTTACTTTGTTGTTAGATAACACTCTGATACCCAAGAATGGAACGTCGTAGCTTCCTGCAATTTGTGCTGCCGCTGCGCCTTCCATTTCTTCTACAGACGTCCCGTACTTAGTATGGAACCACTTAATTCGATCCACTTCGTTATTCCACGTGTCTGCTGATCCTATCGTTCCTTCAACCACTTTTCCTTTTTTATATGTATCTTTTACTGCATTTGCAGCCGCAAGTAACTTCTTATCTCCTTCATAATAACGAGCTTTTTCAGCATCAGGATCTTCTCCAGCGCTTCCTTCAGAAGCCATTAAATCCATCGGCTTCCACGCAGTAGGATCCATTCCTTCGCCTTCTTTTTTATCTTCTGTTTTTAAAGAGCCTATATTCGTTGTTCGCTTTCCTAATACAATATCAAACATGTTCAGGTTTTCATCATGCCCGCCTGATGTTCCTTGGTTGATAATTGCTTTAGGATGGTATTTTTCTATAGCTATCGCTGTAGCAGCTGCCGTGTTTTCCATTCCTTTTCCCGTTTTAACCACAATGACCGGATAATTGTCGACAGTTCCTTTGTAAAAAACAAAATTCCCTGACTTTTCTTCTTTTACATTTTCTAATTTTTTAGCGAATTTCTGCGCTTCTATCGGCATCGGCCCTTGCACAATAATAGGCTTCTGCTTCTGTTTATCTCCGGCTTCTTTTTTTGAAGCTGAATTACACCCGGCAAGTATAGATAGCAGTAAAACCATACCAATAGTAAATAAAGCACCTGTTTTTAACATCTTGTTTTTCATAGATCGTTACTTTCACTCCATTTCGTTTTGCTGTTTCATACACTCGATGATTGGACAAAAGAAAAAAACCTAGAGCATGTTTCATGGTCTACGTTTTTTAGAGTCAAAGTATAAGAAATTAAGTACGGAATACAGCTTCTGTCTGGGTAAACCGAACATTTTTATACTTTAACTCGTAGTCCAGTTCTTTGAATGGGAACCAGGTAGAGACACTTAGACCATATTTCCAAGCATATACGAGCAATATTTTTCACTTTCTAAATGTATCAAATACAAAATGGTTATTCAATATAAAAAGCGAATATTTTAATATTATTCATATAAATCGTTCGCATTTAACCATTTCTTACTAAATATATGACAAACCCCTATCTCAAAACAAAAAAAGAGGCTGAGACATAACGAGATGAATCCAATTTAAAGACGCACAAATGGCATACATGAGCTGAACCGCTTGTGACACCGCAGTTTATTTCCGTGCAAGACTTCGCTTTCCGCGGGCGGTCGATGAGAATCCTCGTCACTTGCGTTCCTGCGGGGTCTCACCTGTTACGCTTTTCCCGCAGGAGTCTTCGTCTTGCCCTCCAATCACCTGCTAGAAAGATCTAAACAGGTGAAACCTACGTTCACCCTAATAAAAAAACGAACCACTAATCAAAAATTTTGATCAATGGTTCGTTTTTCACTTCGTCTAAAATACTTTTGTTCCAGCCTCTTTTTCTACTTACTATTTACCGTTCTACCTTCATTTAACGTTTATTGGCAGCGGTGCATGAGACGCTACAAGCTGCTGTTCACGCATTTCTTCCCAGAAGGCTGCCGGAATTACAGTGTTTAATGCCGCTTTGTCTTCTGCAATACGCTCTGGACGACTGGCGCCAGGAATAACGGCAGCAACCGCTGGATTAGCAAGCGAGAACTGTACAGCAGCAGCCTTAATGCTGATCTGATGACGATCTGCAATGGCTTTGATTTTTTCTACTTTTGCCATAATGTCTGAAGACGCTTTTTGATATTCAAAGTGTGTACCTCCAGCAAGAACGCCTGAGCTGTATGGTCCGCCGACAACGATGTCCATATTATGCTTTACAGCTTCGGGCATCACTCGCTGCAGCGCACGTTCATGATCTAACAGCGTGTATCGGCCAGCGAGCAGCGATACATCAGGCTTTGCTTCTTCTAGCTCCAGCATAATTTCGATTGGTTCCACTCGGTTTACTCCAAGTCCCCATCCTTTTATAACTCCTTCTTCGCGCAAACGTGTAAGCACACGAAATGCGCCCGTTCGAGCAGATTCAAATTGTCCTACCCACTCATCTCCATAAAAATCTTGCGCAACATCATGAATATACACAAAGTCTAAGCGATCTGTTTTTAAACGGTTTAAGCTTTGTTCAATTGAACGAAGAGTTGCATCAGCGCTATAGTCATTAATAATTTTATTTTTACGGCCGAATTCAAAAAGCCCGCCTTTTTCTCCCATATCACGTGAAGATGTATCTTCCAATTCATCTGAAATGACGCGACCTACCTTTGTACTTAGCACATACTCATCGCGGTTTCTTTTTGATAGTGCTTCACCAAGGCGCATTTCTGCTAAGCCAGCTCCGTAAAGAGGGGCTGCGTCAAAGTAGCGGATGCCGCTTTCCCAAGCAGCATCAACCGTTGCGATGGCCTCTTCTTCTGGAATATTGCGATACATATTGCCTAGTGGTGCTGTTCCAAAACCTAGTTTTCCTTGCAGTATCTCTCTCATATGAATAAAACCTCCTGAAATTTTTATACCTCTATTTTAGAATTTGATTCGTATAATCAATTTATTAAATGTCTTATTATTCCCTGACAAAATTTATTATGAAGCATGGAAACACGAAAAAAAAGTACGCACTTTAAAGTAATATGGGAACTAAAAAGTAACCTACTAAGATGCAAATGAGCTTTTTAGACTCTTTTTTCTTTATACTCTTTCTACTTCTTACTCATGCAAACAAACATTTTGCATACAATAAGCAGAAAGCTACTTTATAAATGAGGTGAGACTCTTGAGAGATGAATACTTCAAAAAAATTGAAGATAAGCTCGATAAGCTCGATGAAATGGACGATTCCACAATGAAAGAAGAACAAAAAGATGAGTATTTTCAAAGTTTGCTAGATGATATGGATGATTTGTTAAAAGACATGCGCCAGCGAGAAAAAGACTCGAATCATCTTGTCAGCGAACATATGAGAACGGTTAATGACATATTTGATAACGCAATCAAAAATTTAAAAAAAGACCGAAGCTAGCGTTATAACACTTCTACTTCATTTAAATATACTGATTTTTCTGTTTTTTTAATATAAAAATATAGTATTTCATATATAAAAATGGTATTTTCAGTATACGCATACAGTAGGAGTGAAAAGAGGAATGAAAAACAGTCACTTTAAAGAACAAGTAAAAACGAAAGAAGAGCTTCGCCGTATAGTCGGCACGCCTAACAAATTGGCGCATCAAAAAATAATTCCTTATTTAGATCGACACTGCCGGGAATTTATTAAACATTCCCCTTTTGTTATCATTGCTACAGCTGATTATAAAGGAATTTGCGACAGCTCTCCGCGGGGTGATCACCCTGGTTTTGTACAAGTCGTCGATGAGAAAAGGCTGTTGATTCCAGAGAGGCGCGGCAATCAAAAAGTAGATTCATTGGAAAATATTTTATCTAATCCTCAAATAGGGCTACTTTTTTTAATTCCAGGCATAGAAGAAACGCTGCGTATTAACGGCAAAGCTTGCATTGTAAAAGAAAAAGCGCTGCTTGAAACAATGGCGGTTCAAAATAAACCTCCGCTGCTCGCTATCGGCGTCGAAGTACAAGAGTGCTTTCTCCACTGCAGCAAAGCGTTCAAGCGATCAAAACTGTGGAACCCAGAATCTTGGGAAAGAGTCGAAACGCTTCCTTCTGCAGCTAAAATAGTCGCAGAACACGCAGGCTTTTCCACCCTAGAAAGCCTCAACAATCCCGAAGGAAGCAAAACCCAGCACCTTTATGAAAAAAAGCCGCTATAATGCGGCTTTTATCATTTTACCATCAAAAAAAATATACCTCCAGCAATGATCAGAACGGGTAACAAAGCAAGAAGCACGCCCTTTTTCGAAGCTCCTATGTATTCGTGGTCACCATAGGCGCGGCCTGCTCTCAAATCGACTTTCACCTGAGATTCTTCTTTTTTATGTTCTTTTTTCATCCTCTTTGCCTCCTAGCGGCATTTGAGCGTCGATTTGCTTGATATGATGCTCCAAATGAGCGATATAATCTTTAGCCAACCATTCAAGCGAAACGAACTTTCCATCTCCTAGTTCGAATTGATACGTATGCTTTTCTATTGGTATATGCAAAAGAACGGAAGCAATTTGCTTATTTAAGCTGCTCCATAGGGCAACTACTTCTTTCATGGACGTATCTTGATAGTGCTGCAGTTCTACCCATTCATCTTGTTTGTAAGGCGTCAGTACACAAGGATTTTTTTCATGCTGCACGTTGATAAAGCGCTGTAAATTGTGAATGGCTGAGTCGCATAAGTGGCCGACAATTTCTTTTGGTGACCATTTCTTAGGAGCAGGACGGTTTGACGCCTCTGCTTCAGAGAGTACTTCAAGCTTTTTAGGAAGCTTTACCACCCATTCGTTTAACTGAACAATCGTCGTTTCCATGTTCATTTCTCCTTTAAGCACGTTTTTTCAAAAACCTTCCCCATATAATATTCATCGACTGATTTTTCATCTACAACGAGTGAACATACTTTTTTCCCTTCTATTTCAAAACCCATCTTTTTATACAGCGAAATGGCCGGTTCATTGTGGGTCATCACCGTTAGCTCTACTCGTTTAATGCCGCTCTGTGCTGCCCATTTCTCCATTTCTTTAAACAACGAAGTGCCGATGCCTCGGTTTCCGTAAGATTGAAGCACCCCAACAGCTAAGTATGCACTGTGTTTTTTTCGGTTAACGCTTCCGCCAATCACAGATAAATGACCAACGAGCTGTCCGTCTTGTTCCGCCACTAAAATGGTTGAGTTCGGCATCTTTAAAAAAGTTGTAATCATTTTTTTCTGCTGTTCAAGCGTGGTCGCACGCTCATTTTCCTCGTACAGCATACACGCTGTTTCTCGATCAAGCTCTTTATTTAACGCTAAAAAAGCGGCTGCATCGGAAGCTAAAATTTCTCGAATCACGTTTACCCCTGCTTTCGTCAATAGTAGTTAACTAGAAAAGAACGTTAATAAACGGATGATATCCTTACACACGTGCTGAACGTTTTCCAAGAAACGCAGTGAAGATAAAACATATACTAAAAGCAACGGCTGAAACGAAAAAGCCAAGCATCCATCCTAAAGCTCGCATAAACGTATCTTCATTGGGATACAGAGGCTTAACGCTTAGCCACTGGATCACCATAATCAATGCCAATATTAAATAAAAGCTGCTTCCTGTTAAAGCCATTTTAAGACGGTTTTTAAATGACCCTGTCCATGCTGTACTAAAAGCGCTCCACGTGAAAATACTTACAATCGTCGCTAAAAACATAAGAACAAGATGTAAATAAGGGATATCTGTAAACATAAGAAGATAGAGTAAAAATATCGTAGTACCAAAATATAAAGCATTAATGCCAAACAAATAGCCTCCGCTCAGCCAGTGGTTTTGAAACCACTTTTTCTTGCCGAGACGCTCTACCATTCCGCTGGGCACCCAGAGCGTACGCGAAAAAATAATCATCACCAGCACAAGTACCATGCCGGCCAAAAAGAATATTAACACCTTTTCATCAGCCTTTCTATCCAAAATAAATATGGTTAATTATACTATTAATAACAAAATTAAACTATTGTTTTCTTTACTAATGAAGAGGCTGAGACAAACGTATTTTATTAGTGGTAGGGAAATTTGAACGATGCATTGAGATTCTTGGTAGAGAATTAAATTCGTTCGGATTTTTTATGGATAGGCTGAATGTAAGTTTTATGTAGGTAGCTGCTTCTAGCTGTTGATTGGAGGGCAAGGCGAAGACTCCTGCGGGAAAAGCGGAACAGGTGAGACCCCGCAGAAGCGTAAGCGACGAGGAGGCTCACCGGCCGCCCGCGGAAAGCGAAGCCTTGCACGGAAATTAACAGCGGTGTCACAAACAATTCATATGAGCTCATTTATCCTATTTGTTCGTCTTTCAATGGGAGTAATTTAGAGATGTCTTAATCTCTATTTACATTCTTCCTCCAGTAAACGGATTGATTTCCCCTGTTAAATCACGTCCGGCTTTCTTTTCTTCATGTGCGATGCGCTTGCCAATCGCAATTTTATTCCAAATTAGTGGTACCCAAATACACGCTCCGAACAAAATCATCCAAAAAAGTTCTCCCATTTCTTCCATCCTTTCATTTTCTGCTTTTATTTTGAAGACAATAAGAAACGCCTATACGGTTTTTATTCCTGATTTGAATCACTCATGCCGTATGAAAAGAAATAAACCAGGATTGATAAAGCCATTCCGTAAACGGTCCAAGCCGCTAGTAAAATGGCGTACTGATGATTGATAAAAAACACTCCGCTTGAAATTAGCAGCAGGATAAAACTAATCCATTTTATTTTTTTCATTACTCTATCCCCTTTACTTAACCTTTTACAGTAAGTTTCTTATTGTCTACTTGTTATTACGGACAAAATGTATAAAAGTTCCATTTTTTTAAAAAATAACTGAAAAAGAATTTGATAAAACGTTCAACTATCGATTATCATATATCTTAAAGTAAGCTTTACGATTCACAAGTGGGAGTGAACAATCTTGTCTTATAGCATGAAAGAAATGAATAAAAAAACCGGGCTTTCCGCACCAACTTTACGCTACTATGAAAAAGAAGGAATCCTCCCTTTTATAGAACGTGATGAAAACGGAAAGCGCCTCTATAATGATACAAATGTTGAATGGATCCGTTTTATCTTAGCTCTTCGCTCAACGGGCATGCCGCTTGCTGAAATCAAGCGCTATGTAGAGCTCTATAAACAAGGCGAAAGTACGATTAAAGAACGAAAAAACATGATGCTTCATCATAAAGAGGCGGTAGAAGAAGAAATGGCCAAAACGTTTAAATACCTTGAACAAATTAACTATAAGCTCGCTTTGTACGACTCGCTGGAAGCAAAAATAATGCAAAAAGAAATTAAAATTTAAACACAAAAATCCGCAGGTGCACCTGCGGATTTTTTATTAATACAGTGAATTTACGGTATTCAACAGCTCTTCTGACCAGGTCCAATCGCTGATTTCAACCGCTACGTGATGCAATTTACTAGCTCCGATAATGCTTGATGTTACAGCGGGCTGATTTAGCACCCACGCAAGAGCAAACTGAGACAAGCTTACTTCATTTTGTTCTGCTAACTTGCGATACTGCTCCACCAGCTGAAAGTTTCGGTCGGTAAAGTAGTTTCGCAACAGCTTTTCACCATGCGCAGCGCGGCTTTCTGGCGGCACGTCATTTGGTGTTTTATATTTTCCTGAAAGCATGCCGCGCGCTAACGGACTGTATACCATGACGCCTACACCTTCAGATTGACTAAACGGCAGGAGCTCTTGTTCAATTTCACGAGAGAGAAGATTGTACTGAGGCTGAACAGAAATAAATTTTTCAAGGTTCATGTTGTCACTAATATGATGAGACTTTGCAATTTGCCATGCGGCATAATTGGAACAGCCAATATAACGGACCTTTCCTTGCCGAACTAAATCATCTAGCGTGCGAAGCGTTTCTTCCATAGGTGTATTCGGATCAAAAAGATGAACTTGATAAAGATCAATATAGTCCGTCTGTAGTCGTCGCAGCTGATTATCCACTTCTCTCATAATATGACTGCGCGAAAGACCTTTATCGTTTTTGCCTTTTCCTACGGCAATTCCGACTTTTGTCGCAAGCACCACATCATCTCTTTTTCCTTTTAACGCACGTCCAATTATTTCTTCAGATTCCCCTGTGCCATATCTAAACTCTTCATCCTGCCCTTTTCCGTAATAGTTGGCTGTGTCAATGAAGTTAATTCCGTTGTCAATGGCGCTATGTAAAATAGCTGCCGACGCTTTTTCGTCAATCCATCGTCCAAACGCCATAGTACCTAGACATAAATTTGATACTTCCAGACCTGTTGTTCCAAGCTTTCGATATTGCATCGATACCCTCTCCTTTTTATTTCTGTTTATAGTCACTATTATCATACACCTTAATGTGCACTTTAAGACAAGCCTTGAGCGTGCGTGCATATACAAAAAACTGTTAGGAACAGGCAGTGCTTCTAGCAGTTTTTTTGTTCATTTCTGCTTATTTTTTGTAATTAGCTTCTTCAGTAGACATAATATGGTAAGATAAATCATAGCTTACCCATTATCGAAACTACATTAAGCTGCCGCCGTTAAAATCACGGCAATTCCATTAAAACAAGCGTGGATGATCATACTAGGAAGCAACGACTTTGTTTTTTCGTACACCCAAGCGAATACGAGACCTGAAAAAAAGTTAACGGGCAAGGTATTGTACGTTGGAATATGCACCAGCATAAAGATAAACGAACTTCCCGCCATTCCAAATACAATCCCTCCTTTACGTTTCAGCCACGTATAAAAAAAACCTCGGTAAATAATCTCTTCATAAAAAGGTGAGATCACAGCGGCTGAAACAAAAGCAAGTATAAATGAAAACAGCGACAGGTCATGCTGTAAACTGGCTGTTTTTTTATTTTCATACGTCATACCAAACCATTCCATGAGTACAACAATTGCCACACTTCCTAAGATCAGCACAAAAAGCCAAAAAAGAATGAGCGGCCAGTGACGTTTTGAAAACGATTGAAAACCAATTTTTCTATCACCATCCTGCACCATCAGCCAATACAGAGCTGATAAAAACACAGTTGCCATAACAAATCCAGTAGCTGTTCCAGCATAGAGCTCACTTTTAAATAGCGACTGGAAAACGTGCTGCAATGCTCCTTCAATGAAAACAGGAACACCAATAAACGTAACGACTAGCATAATTACAAATGATTTTATTGTCCATAATCCTTGATTTTGTTGTTTCAATTTACTTCGCCTCCCTTTTACCTATATTCAGTGTAAAAGGTGACGTAACGTTACCTGCAAGCATTTTTTTGGAGGGATTAAACATGATTTATTTTTCTACGGGGCAAGCCGCTAAAAAATTAGGACTCACGGTGCGTACGCTTCGTTACTACGATCAAATCGGATTGCTTCATCCATCGTCAAAAGCCGAAAATGGAAAACGCTCCTACTCAGAAACGGACTTAGTCACACTAGAGAAAATTACCCTGTTAAAAAACTTAGCCGTTCCTTTGCGAGATATTGAACTTATTCTTCATCAAGTAAGTATTGATGAACTTTTAGCGATTCATCAGCAAAAACTTCAGCAAAAAGCTTCAGAAATTCAGCGAGCTTTAGAACACACCCACACTCTTCGCAACAGTATAAAAATAGAAGGTGAACTAAACTGGAAGCAGCTCCTTCCTTTAGTTCACAATCAGCCTACTACACAAAGCAGCTGGACTGATCTGCTTTCAATAGAAGAAAGTGAGATTCTGCAGCGTGATATGCCTAAACTGGAGAATGAGAGTGCTGATAAATGGATCAGCATCATTAAACGAATTCAGCTGTGTTTAAAGCATCAGCGTGCACCACAGTCTGAAGATGGCCAGCTGATTGCGGCGGATATACTGCTTTTATCAAGTGAGCTATTTGGCCCTCATACCGATTTAGAGAAAGCCTTTTGGGATATTCGCAAATCTCCTGAGGCATCCAGTTCACTTAATCTCTATCCTATTGACAGCGAAGTCCTTCAATTTATTGAAGATGCGATTATTTTTTACGAACAACACATAAAGGAATGAAAGTATTGAAAAAAGAAAAGCTGTTTGCTAATTCTTCTTATAAAAAATTATTTATTTCAAGTACTGCGGCAAGCTTCGGAGATTTATTTGATATGTTTGCGGTGATGACGCTTTTTACATACGTGTGGCACGCAAATTCCCTCTGGATTACGCTTATTCCTGTCGCGTACGCTTTGCCTAGCATCCTGCTAAGTCAAGCAGCTGGAAATTTAGCAGACCGCTACAATAAAGTACAGCTGATGTTTCTGTCTGAACTAGTCCGTCTTCTGTTTACATGTCTGTTATTTTTCACAAATGAACCGCTTTTGGCACTAGGGGTGCTGACGCTGCGCTCTATGAGTTCTGTTATGAAAGTGCCCGCACAGCTCGCTTGCGTTCGAGAAGTGGTCAAAGAAGACCAGCTGCTGCAGGCCTCTACTTTACAAAACATTATGTTTCAAATTGCCAAAGTTGTGGGACCGTTTCTCGGAGCCGCCGCGCTGACGTTTACAACACCTAAAGCATGTATTTTAGTTAACGCCGCAGCTTGTATGATTTCTATCGGCGTACTGTTTTCACTTAAAAAAGCAGGTAAAAATATTCAAGGGCAAGCTGCTCGTTCTTCCCATCAACCGAAAGAAACGTACTCAAACGGCTGGAAACTCGTTTTTCAGCACCCAATTCTTTTACGTGTCGTTGTTTTGTTTCACGTTTCATACTTTGTCGTCATGCTTGTTGACGCTCAAATTAGCATCTTTCTTCGAGATGTGCTCCCTCATAACCCGGAAATGCTCGGCTGGCTGCTTTCTGGAATCGGGATAGGAGCGCTAGCAACAGGAGTGTATCTTAATCGAAAAAAACACGTTCATCATCCATTTAGGCTTTTATCACTTGGACTGCTTCTATTTGGAGGGGCTTTATTTTTCATTAGCTGCTTTAACCCAGCCGTTATGTCACGCTATTTTATTTTGATTGCTGCACCTATTGGAGGGGCCGGAGTTGGGCTTAATTTACTGCTGTTTAACTATATCGTTCAAGCATATAGCGACAAGGAACACCTCGGAAAAGTGTACGGATTCATTAACACCTTAACGAGTGCCGTTTTACTTACTGCTCCTCTTCTTGGAGGCATGGTCGTAAAGCTTGCAGGTGCTCAGACGACTTTTTTAACGGCGGCAATCATCATCGTAAGCGTTGGATTTGTGAGTATGGTGATGCAACTGCGTGATAAACAGGAAAGAAACGCTCAGATTGACGCATAAAAAATATCTTTCCTTATTCCCCTGCAGCCGGCTGGATTCTAGGGACACTGCTTTTGCTAGGAAACTCATTTTATACGAGAAGATACTTACATAGAAGGTTAATTAAGAAGTAAATATCCGCCCCGAGCCGTATATACAAACCTTCATTCGGTTATGGTAAAATAGATAAGCAAAAACTGGATGTAAGGAGATTTTGAGTTTGAAAACAGGATTAATATCTGGCATTATATCTTTAATTATTGTGATTATCATTTCTATTACAGCAGGCAACTGGCAGTATATTTACTATATTTCAGGCCCTCTTGGCATATTACTTACGGCAATTGCACTCGTAACCTTACTGGATACATTTCGATTTGAAACGAGAGGACCTTACTTTACCCCGGTCCGGCAGCGAGAGGATACAGAATGGATGAAACGTTTTATTATTGCAGCTGTTCCTCATTTAGTTGCTTCTTGTATTTGTATCTTATTTTTATAGAAACCAAAAAGCCAATGAATGATCTTCATTGGCTTTTCTTATTTATTATATTAAATACCGCGCGACATACCGTAATAATCAATACGGTAGTCCACAGATCCCTCTGCAAATACATTTACAGCTGATTTAGAATCTTTTTTCGGGAATACGCGGGAAGTGAAGACAATTTTACCGCCGTTTATATAAATTTCGACAATGCTTTTGTCGACAAATACGCGAACATCGACTTCATTTGACGCCGTCCATTTTTCAGAGCGAACGACACCGTATTCCGTTGCATATTGATGGTGGAATGAAGAGCGGTCGAGTCTCACTTCTTGCTTTTCTGTATCAAACACAAGGCGAAGCTCTTCTTCTTTACTATTAAACAGCTCTAAACCAAACTGTTTGGCCCCTATCTCGCGGAACGTCATATTGATTTCATAGGCATTGTTTGTTGCTTCATCAATAATCACTTCTTCATTTTTTAGCGTTCCTCTAAAATGAACCGCTTGATCTCGAAGCTTATTTAACTCTTCTACAGGCTTTTGAACAAGTTCATTACCTTCAAGGGAAAGCTCACGAGGAAGCGTTAACGCATGGGCCCATCCGTATTCGTCTGATGGATAGTCAACGTCCGGGTTTCCAATCCATGCAAACAGCAAGCGACGTCCGCTTTCATCTTGGAACGTTTGCGGTGCATAAAAGTCAAACCCTTTATCAATTTCACGGTAATACTCCATTTCAAACGTTAAACTTTCCACATCAAATGTTCCCACCGCGTAAATCACATTATAAATATTATGAAAATCGTGGCCCTCCGCTTTGATTCCTTGCGGTGAAAAGACAAACACATCTTTTCCGTCCAGTTTAAAGTAATCCGGGCACTCCCACATATAGCCAAAGTCAGGAAGCGATGTTTTAACTTCGCCTTTAAATGACCACTGAAGCGCATCGCTTGATTCATACACAATTAATGCGCCCGTTTCGTTTTCACGCTGAGCGCCTAGCAGCATATAATATGTATCATTTTCTTTCCATACTTTCGGATCGCGCACATGTCCTGTATACCCATCAGGAACGCCTCGTACCGCTGGATTATGCGTGTATTTTTCTACACTTCCATCCCTGTTTAGCATCGCGATACACTGATTAGCAGAACGTGAGCCGTCTTCGTATTTTACATTCCCCGTATAAAACAGCAGCCCTTGACCATCTTTTTCAATCGCGCCGCCTGAGTATGCGCCGTGCGATTCATATTCTTCCGTTGGCGTTAACGCAACCGGAAGGCGTTCCCACGTTACTAAATCCGTAGATTTCACATGAGCCCAGTGCTTCATTCCATGCATCGCACCGTACGGATACCACTGATAAAACACGTGATATTCACCGTTTAATTGAATCAATCCGTTTGGATCATTCATCAGCCCGTACTGTGGATGAATATGATAAATCGGCTGCCAGCTGTCTTTGATTGCTTTGTCTTTTAATGCTTCTAACTCTCCAGATTTTGCTTCTAAAATCGTTCTGTACTTCGATTCAGCCATTTCTTCAATCCCTCCAGCATTTAAAAAAAGAGAACGTATTCCCCTTGCCCTCTATGATATAAAATTTCAAGTGAAAATGCTACCAAAGAACGAATGTTGTCGTTTTCTTGTGTCGGATTTTATAGATAAGTTTTTTTCTGTTTTTATAGCAGAAAAGAAGGTTTTTCTGTCAGGTGGTTGAATACTATATACAATCAAATTTCACCAGCCTGTACGAGCGTCCGACGGCACTTGCAGATTTTTTTAGCGAATCATTTGCGTTTTACAGGAAGTATTCAACAAAATGGTAAACCCTTCATATTACATATTATAAAAGGAGGAAATGTCATGACAAAAGAAAACGTAAAAGAAACAGTGGGTAAAGAAACAAAAGGTGGAAGCAAAGAGTTATTAGTCGGCACTTTAGTAGGCAGCGTAGTGGGTGTAACAACAGCTTTACTAGTAGCGCCAAAGTCAGGAAAAGAGCTGCGTGCTTCTATTCAAGACGGAGCGAATCAAGCACTTGCTAAAACAGGTCAAGTGAAAGAAACGGTATATGCAAAAGGCCAAGACCTCAAACAGCGCACGGCTCGTCTTTCACAAAAAGTCTCCGAACAATCTTCGCAAGTTGTCAACAAAGTGAAGTCTCTGCGCACTGCTAAAGAACAGCCGCTTGCAGAAACGGCTGCAGCAGAAGAGCTTGAAACGACAGAAATCGTTCAAGATCCTGTTCTTGAAGCTGAAGCGGTGCAAGAAGAATTAAATACAATTACGCAAGAAGTAAGTGACTTAGAACAATCTGTCGATGAAACAAGACGTTAATAACAAGCTGTAGAGATATCTCTACAGCTTTTATGTATATTCGCTATCCTTCCTTCCACCCTTCAAAAAAATAGCCTCCGTGCGGACACGGCTCTGATTCCGGCAGTTCTTCATAACGCTGTCCGCTGTAATACTTCGCCAGCACAATCTTAGGCTTCAAAACCGCTATCCCTTCACTGTCTTCTTGCTCCGCTCCGCTTTCTCTCATCAAACAAAAAATATCCATTCCCGCAAACTCTCCGTACCCTTGATAGCACGACTCATAATAAACTTTACCAGGTGTCACCAAATAACACTCCCGCTGCCACGACGGCTGCTTACTGTAGACACTCGCAATACTTATTCCACTCACTGCACACTTCCAGCTGCAAATTCCAACCATATAACGCCTCCAACGACTTAATAGTCTATTCATCTACAACTTTTGATGAAATCAAACGTCCTGAGAAATGTACAGCATTTTAACGTCGACCAAAAACCTACGCTACCAGATTCCCTGACCCCTTGAATTCCCCCAAAAAGGTCCACCTATGCGGAAGTTGGCAGCCCGCAAGGGAGGACAACTTCCGCTTAGGTCTAGCTCTGTCTCCGTGGCTAAAGAGCAGCCACGGAGACAGAGCTACATCGATAAAAATAAAAAAGGTCTGATAAATCGACCATTTCTGGTGATTATCAGACCTCAAGTTTTTCTGCATTTGAGCGGCTTATTTGCTGTTCAAGCGATTTAGCCAGCAGGACAATTTCATGATCTACATATTTTGTTTTGATTTCTTCAATTTCCATTAATGTTTTAGAAAAGCTTTCTGCATTATTTCCCTGTCTGTGCTGCACATCTTTAAAGAAATCAAGCAGTGCCTCGTTAGACTGCGTTGGACGGCTAAAATCAATCGTGTACATTTTGTACCCCAGTGTTAAATTTGTTGTAGTTGTCATAATTATTTCCCCCATTCTTCCTATAGTGATATATCTTCTACTCTTTACCCTTTAATTCCTTCTTTTTAACCTAAATTAATTATTTTTTTCAAAAAAACTTCCCATTATAAGAAAAAACACCCTTATAACAAGGATGTTAGAGTATTCTTCCCTTCGGTACAATTCCAGATGCAAAGTCATCTTTGAACTTAAAGCTAGCAGAATTGTTTTCCTCTAGAAAATGTATTTCCCATTTAAAGACGGGATATTCAGGCTTGTACATTTCGACTTTCTGATTGGGATTTTCTTCTAATCTTGCAATTACTCGTTTGAATCCTTCATATGCAATCCACCAGTCGCTTCCGGTTTCATCGGTAATAAAACAAATAGAACCGTCAATTAAATGAAGGTTTTGCTTGATATCATCAGCATTGGTAAAATACGCATTTCCAAACGTTTGAAGACAACGATCGCAATAACCTGCTTTGCCTCCATCTTTATAAATCCAGTGTGTGATTGGCTCACTGCAGTCTTTACACGTATTCGTCACTTCTTGAAGAAATGTCTTGCCGCTCCACTGTTCTTTTTCATTTTCAAACACGGTCCATACTAAATAATCCTCCGTTTGCTCTGAAATAAAAAGGCGAAACGGCTCGTCTCGATGCCAAAAATGAATATTCTGTTCGTCTGATTCTTCAAAGTCTATGACAAAATTATCTCGTTCTAATATATGTCGAATAACATTGGTTAAAAAGGTAACATCCATACAAGGACCTCCCGTACTAAGCATAGCTTCTAGTAATATAGCGTTTATGAGTTAAAACATATCACGCGCGCTGAAATAACGTCAATGATTACCTCTTGCTTTCTCCGAAAACTGGAAAAGAAATGGTCAAACGCGCTATAATGGTAGTCATGTTAAAACGGAAAGGAGATTTTATGAAGTTTACCGTTCAATCAGCTGCACTTTTTCTTCTCTTTTTTATTTGTTTAAGCGGCTGTTCGGATAACGCCGAGCAGTCAAAAAAGCCGGCCGGCTATTTAGTTCAAGGGCGAATTTTACAAGTGAAACAGAATGAAATTCTCATTGCAAACGTCATTCCGCGAGATACCGCGCTTGACTATACAACCAAAGAAATACTTGGTTCTAGCGATGTACAGCCTATTTATGTAAAAGTTGCAGATGATCAAACATACAAAAAAGGACAGCTCGTTAAAGCATGGCTCAAAAAAGACAAAAGCGTTCAGTATTCTGTTCCCGCAAAAGGCGAGGCTGTGGAAGTCAACATTTTAAAACAGCCGTAGAAAAGCTCCTGTTACAGGAGCTTCCTTCGCGTCAGCGGACGTTCGGTCCGATTCATTTTATGCTGTTCAAAATCCCACTTTTCTAAAAAGCGCTTTGCTGATATATAACCAGATTCATATAAAAACTCGATTTCTTCTTCTTTTAATGCAAAATCCGTTGCCGTAATCACACCCGTTGGAATTTGTACGGTTCGTTCTTTTGTCTCCGCGTTCAAATACCGCAAATCGTGAGCTTGCAGCATCGTTGTAAACATGCTTTTAAATAAATGGACAGGTGTTGGAATAATAGCAGCTGTATCAATTTCTTCTTTTACAAATCGAAAACCAAACGTCGGGAAACGCGGATGCTCCGTATCAAACAGCCAAATCGGAAAATTGCTTAAAAGCGCTCCATCGACAATGTATGACCTCTTGAACCCTTTGGATTTCCAAATGACGGGACGAAAGAAAAAAGGAATGGACGCACTCATCATCACGGCTTGTGAAATCTTCATATCGCTTGGCTGCATTCCGTATCGGGGCAAATCGTCAGGGAGCACAAGCATCTGTCCGTTCGAAATATCTGAGGCAATAATTTTCAGCTTATCTGCAGGCAAATCTGCAAACGTTTCGATTCCTTTTTCACGCAGCAGACCGTACACCCATTTTTCCAAATAATCATTTTTATAAAAACCTAAATGAACCATCAGTTCAATCAAGTTGCCAATGAGAGGAATTCGGTTAATGATCGTTTTTCCGCGAAACTTGGCATAGTCCATGTTTTGAAGCTCCTTGCGAATTTCCCCGCTTTTATAGCCGCTCGCCAAAAGTGCCGCAATCAACGCTCCGGCTGACGTACCTGCTAGACGCTGCCATTCTACATTGCTTTCTTCCATCGCTTCAATCGCACCGGTGAATGCGATTCCTCGAACTCCTCCCCCTTCAAACACAGCATCTGCTTTCACATCTTTCCCCTCCTATACAACTCTCTAGTTTTTATATACCCTTTTTTATATTCAGGTTTTCGCTACTCCATACCTTTTATTTTTTTAACAAAAAAAGACTGTTTCTTTGATCGAAACAGTCTTTTCTTTACAGTCGCTTTATTACCATTCGATAGTAATTCATTGTCAGCCAGTAGAAAATGAAATAAATAACCCCGTATACTGCATCCGCTATTAAAACAGGAACGATCAGACTTTCACCGGTTAGATTCGTAATGACCTTCAGCGCAAATAGACTGTGCAAGATGCCAATTACTAAAGGCAAACCAAACGTAAACAGCTGCTGCTTTCGAACGGCGCTCATCATTTGAGACACTGAAAACCCAAGCTTGCGCAGTACTTCAAATCTTTTGCTCTCTTGTTCGGCTTCGGAGATTTGCTTAAAATAAATAATACTGCCCGTTGCCATCAAAAAGACGAGCCCTAAAAATCCTCCAATAAAAATAAACAATCCTTTACTCATTAAGCCTGCCTGAAACACATCATAGTATGAAGTACGGCTTTCTCCAGCTTCTTTTGCGATTTGATGATAGTTCTTAGTAAGTTCGTTTTGTTTGTTTCCATCATCGGTATTAAATACGTACACCGCTTGCTTTTTTCCAGCCTTTGAAAGTTTGATAAACGTGTCGTGATTGACTACAAACTGATAGCCGGCACTGTCAGAATCAAGAATGAGCAAAGGCTCGGATTTAACGACTTTTAAAGCAAGCTGTTCTGATTCCTTCAGCTGCACAGCTGCGGTTTTACCTGTACTAGGCTTAAACACTTTTCCTTTTGCCATTGAATCAAAAATAACGGTTTCATTTGCGCTTAGCGCAGGAACCGAAACGCCATTTTTCCGCACTTCTTCTTCATCTAAAAAGCTGATTTGTTCCCTATCTTTATAGTAGCCCGATGTAATAAATCGAAAATCCGATAAATCAGCGGAATGCTTCACGATATGATAGACATACTGATTTGATTGGATATCTAACTCACGCAGTACATCCATAAAGCCTTGCGCTGCGTTTTTACTGTGCAGCGTATAGTCATAAGGCTGCATGCTTCTGGCATCGGCTTTTGTGTTATAGTACGAGGAATACGTCACACCAACTGCTACAAGTGTAGTAGCCGACAAAATCGTAATTAGGGTTAACACTCGTGCATTTGCTTTAATGCGATACATCATCGTAGAAACGCTTAGCATATTTGCAAACGAATAATATCGGCTTGCATGCTCTCGGTAAAGTCCCATCAGCCACTCAATTGTGGCTTTAAAAAGTAAAAATGTACCGAAAATGACCGAGAACAGTACAACGGCTACAATTAGAAAAAAATTAGGCGTCACAATGTTTCCCGATGAAAGGTAGTACCCATAGCCAACGAGTAAGATACCCAGTCCTCCCACTGCAATTGAGCGTTTCGAATTCATTTTATTTACGCGTTCACTTTTGCTTTCTGCTTGAAACAAATCTAATAGCGTATAGCGGTACATAATAAAATAGCCTTGAAACGAGATAAAAATGGTAACAATCAAAAACACTACGGCTGTTTTCAAAACCGCTTGAAGAGAAAATGTGAGCGTAATAGAAAACGACAGTCCCATAAGCTTTAGTAAAAACAGCACAAACAGCCTTGAAAACACGGTACCTAGTAAAATACCGACCACCAAAGAAAAAATCCCCAGCAGCATATTCTCGTAGAAAATCATTTTCCCAATCGTACGTTTTTCAATACCGACTAAATGATACAGTCCGAGCTCTCTCTTACGCTGTCTGATAAAAAATGAGTTTGTGTACCAAATAAAGACAACAATAAAAGTAAGCAAAACGTAATTTGAAGCATTAAAAATGCCCTGCAGCCTCATCTCTTCTCCAATCACTTTTGAAATCGATTGGTCGTACTGAAGCGTAGCAAACACATAGTACACAACAATACTAAAAATCATTGAAAAGAAATAAAGGCTGTACCGACTAATATTTTTGCGCATATTCTTTTTAACAAGATCAAATACGGTCATAGCCTTCACCGCCTAATGCGCCTTGAATGTTCATAATTCGTTTGAAAAATTCTTGTCTCGTTTGTTCGCCTTTAAACAGCTCCGTGTAAATTTGTCCGTCTTTAATAAACAGCACGCGGCTGCAGTAGCTTGAAGCCAGCGGATCATGCGTCACCATAATAATGGTGGCACGGTCTTCTTGATTTAACTGGGACATCTTTTCAAGCAGGCTTGAAGCGGCCTTGGAATCAAGAGCTCCGGTAGGTTCATCGGCGAAAATAACGGCTGGATTCGTAATAATTGCTCTCGCTGCTGCAACGCGCTGTTTTTGTCCACCAGAAATCTCATACGGGTACTTACCCGCCAGCTCATAGATGCCTAGTCGCGTTGCGGTGTCTTTCAGCTTCGCTTCCATTTCTTTCTTAGACATTTTTGTAACCGTAAGCGGCAGAAGAATATTTTCTTTTACTGTTAACGTATCCAGTAAATTATAATCTTGAAAAATAAATCCTAGATGATTGCGTCTGAAAGCAGACAGCTTCTTATCTTTCATGAGCGCTACGTTTTCTCCTTGAATCCATACCTCGCCATCTGTGGGACGGTCAATCGTTGAAAGAATGTTCATCAGCGTCGTTTTTCCCGCTCCAGATGGTCCCATAATACCGACAAACTCTCCTTCTTCGATTGTAAAATCAATTCCTTGTAGCGCTTCGTATACGTTTCCTCTTGATCCAAACGTTTTGGTTACATTTTTCCCTTCAAGGACAATACTCATTTCCCTTCCTCCTTTCGTTCTTTTGTAGGCCACACGCTTTTCACCCGCTGCGGCAGCTCATTTTTTGTTATAATGTCATATTTCCGAACTTCGTTACCTCGAACAAAAAGGTCAATAACCGTTCCTTCTTTTAACTGTTTAATCGTCGTAAACGTTTGAAAAGTTGTTTGTCCTTTTTCGTTTATTACTGAAATGGTATATTGAACTCGTCCATAGTCGTCCACTTTTTTTGCTTCTTTTGGGATGATCCCGTATTGATGCTCCGTTGCGGCGTTTTGATAAATCTTTACTCCTCCTATACATGCTCCCACAATAAAAATCAGGGCTAAAAGGCTAATCCACTTTCGCTTCATGTACGTTCCCTCCTTGTGTATAGCTCTATCTTACTTCGTAACAAGGAAAGATTCGTTTGAAGCAGATGACAATCTCGGCTTTCAACCTTACATTTTTGAAAGGTTATCAAAAGAATTCGGTTTGTAGAAGGTCAAAATTACCGTGGTTCCTTCGTGTAAAAGTGAATGTACCTCTATTCGATGGCCAAGAGCATCTGTAATTTTTTTTGAAAAATACAGCCCTAGCCCCGTAGCTCCTTTCGATTTTCTTCCGACATTTCCTGTAAATCCTTTTTCAAATATGCGCGGAAGGTCTTGTGGTGGAATGCCCTCCCCTTGGTCAACGATAAATAACTTCACATACTTCGGCGTTTCTTCACTAAAAAAAGAAAGCTTTCCTTCTAGAGGGCTATATTTAATTGCATTGGATAACACTTGCTTCACAACAAACTGCATCCACTTTGGGTCAGTGTGCACTAACGTATCTAGATTCTTTTCATCAATATGCAGTCTTTTCTCAATACACCATTTCGAGAAATACGCAACGTTTGGAAAAACAAGTTCGCTTAGCGACACTGCCTGCACCTGGTAATCTTTTTCTAAGTGACGCAGACGTGCGGCATATAAATTCTGATCTACTAACCCATCAATTTTCATCCATTCATCTTCAATATCCTTAAGCCAAGGCCATTTATAAAGCTCTGTACGACGAGCGTTAATAAGCAGCTTCATAGCAGTAAGCGGCGTTTTGATTTCATGAACCCACGTCGTTATATATTCCTGCTGTTCTCGCTGCTGTACGTGAAGAGCGTGAGTTTGTCTGCGATAGACACGATCTATACGCTGCAGCAGACTCAGCATGTCTTCATCTGCTTTCGTTCGCACGTATGAATGCATTTCTTGTAAATCGTACGCGTCATTCTGCAGCATTAAACTTAATCTTTTTATAAATCTTCTTTCTTTTACTCCTCTCCATAAAAGAAACAGAATTAGCATACACAGCGTTAAAAGATTCAAGTACCAAAACGAAGTAGACGATACCTTAATATCATACTCGAGAAGCAGCAGAGCATCGATTACACTCAGCCATAGAAGAACGAATAGAATCCAGCTTAGCCTTTCTCTTAAAAAACTTTTCCACATTTTAATTCACCAGATATCCTTGACCTTTTTTGGTCACGATTTGATCATTCAGCCCGATTTCTTCCAGCTTGGTACGAATGCGTGTGATGTTGACTGAAAGCGTATTGTCACTTACAAATTTCTCATCTTCCCATAATCTTCGCATAAGCTCTTCTCGCGATACAATCTTGCCTCGCTCTTCCAAAAGAAGCCGTAAAATAAAAAATTCATTTTTCGTTAAATGAACTTCTCGATCGTTATAATGCAAACTTCCTTTTTTTAAGTCTAGCACCGCGCCGTTCCACTCGATAACGTCTGAAATCGTGTCTCCATACGAATACGTTCTGCGCAGAAGTGCCTGCACTTTAGCAATAAGAACATCCAAGTTAAACGGCTTTTGGATATAGTCATCCGCCCCAACATTCATTGCCATAACAATGTCCATTGGATGTTCACGAGACGACAGAAATACGATAGGAGTTTTTGAAACTGTACGTATTTGCTGACACCAGTAAAACCCGTCATATACAGGTAAATTCACGTCTAAAATGACCAATTCTGGGCTTTCTGCAATAAATACTTCCATTACCTTTTGAAAATCTTCTACTCCAGCCACTTCAAATGACCACTGTTCGAATTTTTCTTTCACTAATTCATATATTTTGCTATCGTCTTCTACAATTAAAATTTTCATACCTTCACCTCTGTATTCTCCTATGTATTATGTATACCCGACTGTTGAGGGTTTTCTTAAAAGTTCATCTAACCCATTAGCATGACGGCAATTTTCTTAAAAATAAACTTTTTATGTCTGTAAAATGAAGAATGAACGAGTATTATCGTAGTGTAAACTTGTGCATGATACAAGTATCTCTGTTTAAATACTACAAAATAATGACAATATCGTTAATAAGTAATCTTTAAACTCCATTAAATGCTCATTTTTTGTTACTATAGTATATAAGATGAAAACTTAAACTAATTTGACATGTGGATATGTAAAAAGGAGCTAGTTATCAATGAGTGTACCCAACAAATTACGCGACAACGCAATGGTGATGTTAAAAGAGACAAGCCGAACATTTTTTATTCCAATTAGCCACTTGCCGGCAGAATTGCAAGATGCAGTAGGATCTGCTTACTTATGTATGAGGGCAATTGATGAAATTGAAGATCACCCTGAGCTAGAAGCCGGTGTAAAAAGCCGCTTGCTTTACGCCATTAGTGACCTGTTAAAAAAGTCTTTTAACGAAGACGACTACATGGCATTAGTAGGTCCTTATCAAGCTGATTTACCTGACGTAACGCTTCAGCTCGGCAACTGGATTGCGCTTTGTCCGACTGGAGTTGCAGATCAAGTATTAGATGCAACTTCTATTATGGCCAAAGGAATGGCCGATTGGGTAGAAAAAGACTGGCATATTCAAAATGAAGCGGATTTAGATGACTATACGTTCTATGTAGCTGGTCTAGTAGGCGTGATGCTTAACGACATTTGGAAATGGTATGACGGCACGGATACAGACAAAGAATTAGCCATTGCATTTGGACGCGGCTTGCAGTCTGTAAATATTCTGCGCAATACCTCGGAAGATTCAGAGCGTGGAGTCAGCTTCTTCCCTAACAACTGGAGCAGAGAAGATATGTTTGCCTATGCTCGCCGCAATCTGTCACTAGGAAAGAAATATTTAGAAGATGTCAAATCGCTTCCGATTCTTCATTTCTGTAAAATTCCGTTAGCGCTTGCCGATGGAACGTTAAACGCCTTAATGAAAGGAAAAGAAAAAATGACGCGTGACGATGTAAATAAAACGGTAAGTGAAGTTGTGGATATGTAAAAGCAAAAGCACGGAGCCCATTGGTTCCGTGCTTTTTATATTTCTACCTGCAGACTTTCATATAAAGCAGTGATTTCCCCTTGAATAATGGGGTAGCGTTTCAGGGTCGGAACACTTGAAAGCTTTGGCGCTCGCTTTTGCTCTGCTGCTGCGGCTAGCTGAGCAAACGTTTCTTGAAGCTCTCGCTTTTCCGTTTCTGACAGCTCATATCCTTCATACGACGCAAGAAGCATATAACCTAACTGCTGCGTAGCGACAACTGCCGGCCACAGTCCTTCAAGCTTGACGGCCGTTTTAGAATATTCTCCAATCACATTATCATAAAGCGCCCGAAGATTAACTAGTTCCCCTTGAAGCTTATTTCTTTCTTGTTTAATTCTTTCTTCATCTTGTTCAGTGCTTAGCATTTCTAAAAATTGTCCTTCTTTTCGAATGACATCTCCAAGTAAATACGGCAGACGAAGCGAAGAAGCTCGTTTAAAAACTAATACCGTACCGACCACTCCAATAACAGAACCAATAACAATATCAATCACCCGAGCGGACGTAAAATAGCTAATCGCTTTGTCCGGATGACCGCTTTCAGCAATTAAAAGAGCATTCGGTGTGATAAAAAGCGTACCGAGCGCGTAGTTTTTAACAATCACAATTTCAATCGTTGACTGAAGCACAAAGACAATGAGCGCAATGACAATTCCCGTTGGTTCAAGCATGAGAATCCCGGTTCCAATTAAAATACCTAAAATGGTTCCGACAGAGCGTTGAATACCTCGCTGAACCGTTGCACGAACGGTTGCCCCAAGCATCACTCCTGCACACGTGAGAGGAATCCAGTAAGACCTTGGAATGTCTGTCGTGTAGGCAACAGCTGCGGCGATAATCATAATAATTCCGTAGCGCAAAGCGTTTTTAAGTACATACGAACGTTTGTGAAAAGCAGCTTTTAACCGTGCTTTTACGCTGCCTTGTGAAAATTGAATATACTCCGTTTCTTTTAATTCCTTCATTTGAAGAACGTCGTTTACATCTAGTAATAATGTGCGCAGCTCTTCTTTGATGGACAGCTCTTCAATTTCTTCTCGCACGTCTCGAATTTTTTTATGTTTTTTTAACGTGGCCATTTCGGATGCGAACGTTTCAATTACCGCTTGTGCTTTTTTCGAAACAGCCGGATTAAAATCATTCGCAGCGGCCATCACAAAAATAAACAGCCCTTCAGCTTTTTGGTTTAATAAAAACAGCCGGTGAGAAAACGATGATTTTTTTCGATTAATTTTCGCTTGCTTCATCGCTGTTTCCGCTGCCCGAAGCTCTACAACCGTTTTGTGCTGCTCAGCGTGAAACGATTCCGTGCCAAGTGATCCAACAAATGAAGCTAGCTGCCTATAAGCTTTCGCCACAGCGGCCGTTTCAGGCCCTCGCGGATTAATAAGCCAGCCACTCATGCTAATACACCAAGATAGTGCTCCTCCTAAAAAAACGAGGCCTGCATGCAAAAAAACTGCCTGTAAATTCGGAGCTGGAATGCTTGTACTCACTGCAAATGAAAGGACAAAAAACATCGCGGAAGGTCCCGGAATTTTTAAAGCTCCGAAGATATAAACCGATACGGCTCCAATCACACCAAATAAAATAGTTTTCATCCACTCCACGTCAGCAAATAAAGAGCCGAGTGTAAAGCACAGCGTAACGCCAAGCAAAGCTAAAAATAACTTAACGGCACGCTGCGCGTAAGGTTCATCTTTTGTATACAAATATGTAAAGCCGCCAATACTTGCAATGAGTCCGTACTGCAAATGACCAAACAAAATGCCTATTAAAATCGGCAAACTTGAAGACAAGCCCGAGCTGATTCCTCTTACCCACGGAGAAGAAGCGTGGTTAAAGCGAAAAGCAGCTTTGATTCCCGGCGCTTTTGGAGAAGCTTCAATTTTATGATGAATTTCCGTATGGTTATATGTTGGTGACTTTTTGTCATCATTCACCTTGCCCTCCTCCTTTCTCTTCATATATCTTTCCTGTTCTTAAAACGAGATAAACCTAAAAAACCGCTGTTCCTATCCGTATTGTGTTTAGGAACAGCGCTTTTTATCCTTTTAAGCAGCGTACAGAAAAAACAAAAAGCAGATGAAACGAATGTCTCATCTGCTTTTTACTAACAACTCTACTGCTTCTTTTACTAAGTTTTCCGTGTTCTCGCCTTTTTCAATGCTTTCTCTTACGCATTGTTCAAGGTTTGTGCTGACAATAACACCCATCGTGCGATCAATTGCGCTTCTGGCTGCTGAGAGCTGTGTCACAATGTCACGGCAGTCTTTTCCTTGTTCCATCATATTTAAGACGCCTTTTAACTGACCTTCAATACGTTTCAACCGATTTTTAACTTGCTTATCATATTCCATCATACTACTACCTCCGCTCATGCATGATTGCGTTTGTTGCTTTTAAGCTTACACAAGAAGTAAATGTACACACAACTTTATACCTATTAGGGTATGATGTCAAGTAAAGGAAGTTGACTCTTTTTTTTCACCTAGGACCCATAGACATACAATTAGACACTTCACACTCCATTTAAACTGAATCGTAAGTAAGGTACACACCGTAAAGTATAACTCCTAGAATATTCTGAGGCCTTTTGAATCTTACAGATAAGACAAAATGATCATTTTTACATAATTGTTAATACTTGTTTACACCGTATTTATTGTCCTGTAATCTAAACTTAGCAATCTGAGAGTATAGTTAAGCTGTAAAAACGACTACACTGGAGGTTTGAGATGAGTACATACGGGAAAAAATTAATGGCAAGTCTATTCATTATCATTGCATGCGTTTTAGGGTTTATAGGACATGCGGCGTTTTTAGCTCCTGAAAAAACGGAAGCCGAAGCAAACTATGATGCAACGCTTTATTTTCCACTGGACCGATATCCTGAAACCGGCGATCATATTCGCGACGCAATTACTGCTGGTCACTCTTCCGTTTGCACAATTGATCGCGATGGTGCTGAAGCAAACCGAGAAGAATCGCTGAAAGGATACCCAACAAAAACAGGATATGACCGTGATGAATGGCCAATGGCTATGTGCGAAGAAGGCGGAGCAGGAGCTGATATTCGCTATATTTCACCTTCTGATAACCGCGGAGCCGGCTCATGGGTTGGAAATCAGTTAGAACAGTACCCAGATGGTACACGCGTACAATTTATCGTGCAATAATAGCTGAACAAGCTTTACTTTGAAGAGGTGAAATCATGAAAACAAAATGGAAAGAACAAGAGCTAACAATGTCATATCATCAGTTTACGCTGTTTCAAAAAGGACAGCCAAAGCCCCATCACGACTGGAGTGATGAAGATATTCAAAAAGGATATGTCGCAGACGATAAAGCTATTTCATTTGAAGCCGTGTCGAACACAAAAGCCATTGTCGAAGTGTGGGTAAACGAAACTCCAGACGCATCAAAGGCTGAAAAGACCACTCGCCTTCCTTTTCACGTCGAAAGCGATGGGATTGAAATCAAAAGCGTCCTATCTGAAACTTTAAGCTATGATATTCCAAAAGGATATTATTACGTTACGTGCCTGACCATTCCTCTTCAAGAAAAAACAAACTCAGGCCTTTATTTAGTGAAGTATTTGCTGCATTTTGAAAGTCAATAAAAAAAGACGACCTACTGTAGACAGTTCAGGTAATATACAACACTAATAACTCATAAAAAGCTCAGAGCGATATATAGCTCTGAGCTTTTTGGTGCAAGATACTAAAATATCCATCCGTTAAAGACCATGCCTAAATTAATAATAAAATGAAAAACTACGGCTGGGTATATGCTTTTCGTCTTTAAAACGACAAATGCATAGAAAAGTCCACCAAAAGAAAAAAGTAAACTTGTTACCACAGGAATTCCTATTGATATGTGCAAGAGACCAAATCCAATACTCGTAATAAAAACAGCGTAAAAAGTCGATAGATTACTTTTTAATTGAGATAACATGATCCCTCTCCAAAGCACCTCTTCTAAAATAGCGTTTATGATTGAGAATACTATACCGTATATGACGAATGATTTTGTATAACTTATATCTTCAGCGAATAGTAAAGGTACAAAAATTGTAGCCGAACCAATTAGACCAAACAGTAAAAAATACGTTAGTTTAATTGAATGATGTGGCATCACTATACGTTTCTGCCAGTCTGGTAATGATGCAAAAAGAAATACCTTTTGCTTGGACAATAAAATTGAAAGCAATAGTCCACCTATGATAAACAAAAGTAAAACTCTGTTTACAATGATTTTCATCTCTTTAGATAGATCCCATTCAATGAAATAATTGCTTCCTACTTGAAACATACATGTCCCTACTAAAAAGAATAGAAACAGAGAAACCGTTGAACGATATTTAAAGGTTAAAGCATAGATAAAAAGCAAGCCTATGATAGGCAACAGTCCCGCAGCAAATAACTTATAAGAAAAAAGAATAATACCCGAGAAAAATAAACTTATTATAAAGATGAGTAATACATTTATTCGTAAATATTGGATATAAAACTCCTCCTTTCACTGTCCTTCTGATTCGCTTTATGGTAGTTGGACTTTAACCAAAGAAATTTTATTCAAGCAATGTAAATAAACTGAATCCATCCATAAAAATAAAAAATCGAGGGTAAAACCTTTGCGATTTCACCCTCGATTTTTCGTACTACTATTTCAGACACTCAAGACACTGACCGTTCTCTGTTTATTTACCGTGGTATTCATAAGTTTCTTTATTTGATATAAACGGGCTAATTTCACCAAGTGAGAACAGGTGGAGCTCATGCATCGCTCTTGTGCATGCTGTATAAAATAAATTTCTCTCATATTCATCCTGATAACATTCACTCGAGGCATTGTAAATGATGACTGCATCAAACTCAATTCCTTTTGCTAAGTAGGCTGGCAGGACAAGCATGCCTTTTTCAAATGAACTTGTTTCTTTTGTCAGTAGCCTTGCAGACATCGAATCAGGCAGTGCTTGGAATGCTTCTCGGCTTTCTTCAGCAGTTTTGGCAATAACAGCAATTGTTTTATAGTTTTGCTGCTTCAATTCATTAATTTTGTGTATAATTGCCTCATGCAGATCTTTGACGTTACCTGCAGCCGTCACGGTCGGCTTCGCTCCGTCTCGATTAAACGGATCGATTAAATGGCCGTTTGCCACCATATCCCTTGAAAACTCGACAATTTGACGCGTTGATCGATAGCTTCTTGTAAGAGTCAGCGTTTCTGCTTCTTTCTCTTCGTACAGTTCGCTTGAAAGAATGGTCGGTGCGTTCAAGGCGTGCGCATAAATCGCTTGATTCAAGTCTCCAAGCAGCGTCATTCTAGCATGCGGAAACAGCTCTTTTAAAAACGCTAGCTGAAACGGTGAATAATCTTGTGCTTCATCAATAAACAAATAGCGAATGACAGGATTGGCTTTTCGCCCTTCAATTTGATCTTTTATATACAAGTAAGGCGTTACATCTTCATAAGACAGCTTCATGTTCATAACTCTTTCCACCGTGTTTTTAGCTGTTTCGTCCCACCCTTCTACGTGGGAAAAAAGGTGATGTCTTTCAAACAGCTGCATATAGATACGGCGAATATCGATAAATTTAAGCTGTTTGATGGCCTGCTTAATAAATTTCATTTTCTTAGCTACAACGGCTTTAGCTAAATACGCTTGTTCACGGTCAAAGTCATCAAATGAACTTTCCGTATAGCCTTCCTTTTTCTGCAGATGCTGATAGGCCTCGACATAATCTTCTTTTTCTAAAAGCTGAATTTCTTCTTGAACCCAATCTTTTTTACGTTCAAGTTTTTCAAGCTGGTTGATGAGCTTAAGCGCCCACTCGGCTACGAGCTGCATTCTGTTAGGAATGGAAATTCCCGTATCAAGCGAATAGAAATAAGATAACAAACGCCGAGCAGATAACACGATTTCGCCGCGAAACTTAATATTTTTAAAAATGATGTCTTTAGTAGACAGCTCTTCGATATACGCATCTACCTGCTTTTTAAATTCACGGCTTGCTTTGTAGCGGATTTCCTGCATTTTTTGTTTTTTTACCGCAGCATCTTTTTCCGTTAATAAATATTCAATTTGAACGAACAAATCCTCCACGTCAAACTCGTTTCCTAACCGTCCGTCGGCATATTGCTGAAACGTTGTTTGTTTCATATTGTCTTCTCCAAGCTCCGGAAGAACAGTTGAGACGTAGCTGTTAAAAAGCGGATTTGGCGAAAACAGCATCATGTTTTCTGCAGTCAGCTGCTTTCGGTGATGATAGAGAAGATAAGCCACCCGCTGAAGAGCTGCAGACGTTTTACCGCTCCCTGCTACTCCTTGGACGATCAGCACTTTATTTTTTTCATTTCGAATAATTTGGTTTTGTTCTTTTTGAATGGTCGCTACAATACTTTTCATTTGACTGCTTGCGTTGTGTCCGAGCACTTCTTGAAGCAGCTCGTCTCGAATGGTAATTCCTGTATCAAACATGCTTTTAATTACGCTATTTTCGATAATAAACTGACGCTTTAGCTTCATCTCGCCTTTTATCGCTTCACCTGGCGTTTCGTACTGCGCTTTTCCCGGTGAATAATCATAATAAAGACTCGAAATAGGCGCACGCCAATCATAAATTAAAAACTCTTCATCTTTTTGATCCATTAAAGAGCCCACGCCCACATAAATAGCTTCCGCTTCTTTTTCACCATTCTCTATAAAATCAAAACGTCCAAAATAAGGGGATTGCGTTAGCTTTTTTAATGTTTTTAATTGATCATACGCTTGTCTATGGGTAATTTCACGTTCAGCTAAAAGTTCTGCCTGCTGCTTAATGCTCGTAAATGTCTCAATCACGTCATCCGGCTCATCCATATTAACCGTGACATCGTCCCAAAACGTGCTTCGCAAATCGACAATTTCGCCTTTTACGCTTCCTACGCTTTTGCCTATTTTTTCAGCTTTTTGGCTGATTTCTTCGACTACCCAATCAACTCGCTGCTGTTCTTCTGTTAAATTTTTATCTTTCACTTATCCACACCCCTTACACACGTTACCCGATAACAAAACTTGTTACCGGGTAAAAGCGATCATTGTTTATTTTTTCAGAGTCTACATACTTCCCTACTAAGTTCGTAAATCCCTGCTATGTAACCATATTATGTCTTAATTTCCACCGTTAGTATACTGAAAAATAATGAGCTCCACAACAAAAAGGGCTGAGAAAGTCTCAAGCCCCTTATCTTTATAAGTTGTTCCTCTACTTATTAGCTATTACTGTTTCCAAAAAGTTAGCATATGAATGATGGCTGTCACCACTTCTACTCCTTGAAACGCCAGTAAACCTGCTGCTGCCGCTGTAAACAATCCGACTACCGCTTCTTTAAAAATGAATGGCATTGATACCAGCTCCTTTGCTTATTTAAAATAAGTAGATTTGTTATCATTCTACTCCTTTTTTCAGAATTTTCAATACCATTTTGCCAATGAAATAAAATAAAAACGCTTTCACTTTATAGGAAATAAAGTGAAAGCGCTTTTTAAGCTTCCTTTTCTAATGCATTGAGCGCAAGTGAATATTCTAATCCTTTCCCTTTTTGCACAATATGCTGCACTTTACCCATGTTGCATGCTTCTTGCGCACTAACGGTCATACCGTTTGTTAACTTCAGCTGCACAGGTTCTTCTGCAATTCGTACGTCGCATGCTAAAGCTAACTCATACCCTCCGCCAAACGTAAAGTTTGTAAGAAGCGCAATCGTTTGTTTGGAGCTGCATGAAATGCGCTGAAAAATCGCTCGAGCTGTTACTGCATGAATCGGCTGATAAAGCCTTCCTGTTTCTTCACGCAGGAAAGAAGTTGTTCTATGATCGCCGTTCATTTTATAGTACTCTCCCATAAATACAATAGATCCAACCGACGCATCGTGCTGCAGCTCATTCATCGTTTCTTGCAGCTCATACATAACTTCACTGTTCAAACGATTAAGCATCGACTGATTCATTCGTACAACCGCCACGTGATTTCTTTTTTCTACTTTGATAAATCTTTTCATCGTTCCTCCGCCCTTTCCCCTGTCGTCCTTTATAAATAAAGCGCTTTCAAAATATTTCGCTTTTTAATAGAAAAGTTATTTTCATAGTTTCATCATACAACAAACTCATAATTATTTCCATTACTTTTTTAATTTTCCGTCAATAATTCCATGAATCATTTCCATGTTTTTATCAAATAAGACGTGCTATAGTATAGACAGCACAAATTCAGCTGGACTCACGGATAAAAGGAGTAATCACTATGAAATACGACTTAACAAAATGGGAGCCTCACGGCTATTCTTGCCCTGTGGAAGCAGCCGTTGATGTAGTCGGAGGCAAATGGAAAAGCGTCATTTTATATCAATTATCGAAGGAACGCCGGCGCTTTAATGAACTGCGCAGACTCATTCCAGGCGTGACGCAGCGAATGCTCACGCTGCAGCTTCGCGAACTTGAGCGCGACGGAATTATCCACCGCGAAGTCTACAAACAAGTTCCGCCTAAAGTAGAATATTATTTAACGCCTTTTGGAGAAACTCTCATTCCTATTATCGAGCTGATGTTTAAATGGGGATATGATCATACGGATAAAATTGCTGAAGCGAGAATTCAGGCAGAGAAAGAGTAAAAAGCACGCAAAGCGTGCTTTTTTTATACATGTTTACGAATCAATAATTCTTCTAACCCGTACACAAACGTGCTTTCAATCGGCTTTAACTCAAATGCCGGGCTCCAGTCCATATGCGGATAGCGGTCAATCAGTTCAGCCAGCATAACTTTTGCTTCTATTCGAGCAAGCGGTGCTCCTAAGCAAAAATGAATCCCTCTTCCAAATGCCATATGGATATTTGGCTTTCGATCGATTTGAAATACATCCGGGTCTTCAAAATACTGCGCATCTCGGTGCGCGGATCCCATCCATGGAACGACGTGTTCGCCCGCTTTTAATTTCTTCCCTGCAAGAACCACATCTTTTTTTACGATTCGGTGAAGAGCCTGAACGGGTGAACGATAGCGAAGAACTTCTTCAATCGCAGAAGGTAAAAGTTCTTTTTCTCGTTTGAGTCGTTCAAAAGAAGCTTTATCTTCCATTAAACAATAAATCGTATTTGAAATTAAGTTCGTGGTTGTTTCGTTGCCTGCAATCAGCAGCAAAATGGAAAACCCGACGATTTCTTCATCCGTTAGCTGCTTCCCTTCTTCTTTTGCCTGAAGAAGCACGGAGATAATATCATCCCCTGGATGCGTGCGTTTTTCTTCAATGATTTTATAAAAATAAGTTTCGAGCTCATCATTTGCTTTCATTTTATCTTGCTGCAATTTTTCGAGCGTTTCGCGTTCATTATTCGACGGACCCGCTACGATAATATCCGACCAATCTTTAAACTGACGCTGATCTTCTATCGGCACGCCTAAAATATCGGCAATTACCATAACCGGAAGCGGATAGGAAAGATGCTCGACTATATCAATATCTTCAAGATGCTCAACTTCTTGTAATAATTCGTGTGTAATACGCGCAATTTTAGGCTCCCATGCTTTCATTGCTTTAGGCGTAAAAGCTTTATTAACAAGCGCTCTCATTTCAGCATGCTTAGGCGGATCAATATTAATTAGGCTCGTTCCTAGAGCAGTTTGTCTTTGGTTTTGTGGAGGTCTTCGATCAGAAGAAAAAATATTCTTTTGTTCTAGCACTTCTTTGACTCCAGCATAGTGAAAAACATCCCATACCTGCCTTTCTTCGTCCCATTGCACAGGCGCGCTGTTTCTCATCTCTTCATACCATGAAAAAGGATTAAAGCGCTCTTCTTTTGATTGAATCGTATTCACTTGACGGACAATTCCGTTTTCTCTTTCGGTTTTCATGTTAAAACCTCCCCGTATCGTTCAAATAGACTGACTATGTAGTCATCTATGACCAAATAGTACCATATATACGAATTTCCTTAAAAATGATAGCTGTATATTTTAGTAAAAATGAATCGATAGAAGGATATATTTTACAAAAAAGGGTAGGCGCATAGCGCCTACCCTTTTTAAGAATAATGTTCTTCTGGCTTTTGTAATCGGTTGTCTAACGCGTACGCGCCGCTTCCTGCTAGAATCACATGAAGCGAAACAGCAAAAAGGGCAATCTCAAGCTCATAGCCGCCTGTAAAACCAGCACCGCTTTTCGCTGTAAAAATAGCGCCAATCATCACGATCGCAAACAGAACACCTATTAAGCGCGTTTGAAACCCAAGAATCATAGCAGCTCCTCCTACGAATTCAATAACAGCAACTGCGTAAGCGAAAAACGCGGGAATCCCCATGCTGTGGAAAAAACCGACCGTATTATCAATACCGCTTTGAAATTTGCCAAGTCCATGAATAAAAAACGTTAGTCCTAACATAAGACGAAGTAAAAACGTTCCAAGCTGATAGCTTTTCATTTCTTTTCCTCCTTTTTTACTTTTGTCTGCACATGTAACAATTTTAGTTACAACTGTGAACAAATTCAAGAGGTTAGAACAGAAAAACAAGATATCAGCAAATTTCTTTACCTCATTTTAAACATTTTTTTTGAAAATAAGACCATGCTTCCTGCTCAGTCACGCTGAAGATACGATAGAAATGCAAAAATATGATCCTGAATAATGAGTTCTGCCGTAGCAGAATGGCTCTTTAATGATAAGTGTTCAGAATATCGAAATCTGTTAAATTTATTTACATCAACATGGTGAACGGCCTGCACATGGAAACCCCCTACTATGGCTTTTACTTGGGCAAAAGGCGGTACAGCAAGAGATTCGGGCTCAATTTTCTCGAGGCACTCTCTGCTTATGGCATGAGGAACAGCTGTCATGGAGCTCATTAATAAATCTTTTCTTCCTATTGTCTCGTTCAACACGTACTTCCACCCCTGGACCACATGCGTGAGCTTTTCTTCATCTTCACATATGTTTAAAGCTACATCGACACCGCTCGCTACCGCTGCAGCAAACGGATACAACTCCTGAGCTGAAAGAACAAAGTCCCCGTCTATGAAGAGAAGAATATCTCCCGTTGCTGCAAGTGCTCCTGCAGCTCTTCCGCAATCATGCCCTAACCGCTCATCGTAAACAATAGTTTTAACACCCTGTTCTTTGGCATACTTCTCCGACTGATCCGTAGAGCCGTTAATCACAACAATAATTTCTAACGGTTCAAGTTTTCTTGCTTCTGCAATCACTTGTTTGATTGTTCCTTCTTCGTTGCAAACCGGAACAATAACAGACAGCTGTTTGCCTCCATAAAAAGAAGATAATTTCCCCCAGCCGTGCTCCACAACTGGAAGAGGCTGTGCGAGCATATCCACTCGCCTTTTACGATTTGACGCAAGCGTATAATATGTTTGAAGAAGCTGCTGGTAGGATTGAATTCGTTCTCTGCTACGCAGCGGCCGATCAAACGGACGAAAGCTTCCCTTTCCCTGCGTTTCGATCGTAATATGCGAGCTTACACGATACTGTGTTAAGAACGTCACAAATAAAGAAAGAGGCGGCAACTCCCAGTGGTTCTTTAATACGCTTACTAGCACACCGTAAGGCGCTTTTAAACAAGCGTTGGCACGATGAGGCTTTCCAAGTGCATGATGCAGAACCGTACTCCACGTCAGCTCGCTGCGGTTAAAAGCATTCATCTTTGTTTTTTCCCACTTGTTTAGCACCACATCGCTATGTTCAAATAACAGCGGCTGAACAAAACGCTCAAGCTCGGAAGCCGAAAGAATAATATCGCCGTCTACAAATAAGACGGCATCTCCTTTAGCAGCCTTTGCCCCTTCCATTCTCGCTTCATGTGGAAAAAGGCGTTTTTCTACTACTTTTACCGTACATCCCTCTTCTTTCGCTATTTTAACTGAAGCATCGGTACAGCCGTTTGCAACTACGATAATCTCAAGCACGTTCACTTTTTTAATTTGTTTAAGCACGTTTTTTAACATTTCTTCTTCATTGTAAACGGGCAGAACGACAGAAAGAGTTTTCATTGATATCCCCCCTAAAAAAAGAACCACTGAACAATTCAGCGGTTTCATTCATTTAAAATACCTCTTGTATCCACAACTTTTTTTGCGTATTTTACAATTGACCAATCGATTTGACTGTGATCGGTTAATACAAGTACAATATCGCTTTTTTCAACTTCTTCTTTTGTCAGCGGTACAGAAAAATACGTTTGCTTATTTAATATAGCGGAGTCAATATAAGGGTCATGATACGTCAGCTCATATCCTTTTGCTAAAAGACCTTCACATACCGTCAGCGCCGGCGATTCACGCATATCATTTACATCTTTTTTATACGCCATGCCTACAACAAACACTCGTTTCTCATTTGCTGCCAGCTGCTTTTCAACACGTCTAATCACTTTATTTGGCATTTCTTCATTAATATGATGAGCGGCTTCAATAAGTTCGCTCGTTAAGCCATTTTGCTTTAGTTTCCATAGGAAATAAAGCGGATCAACGGGTATGCAGTGTCCTCCAATTCCAGGACCTGGATAATAAGGAGTGAATCCAAATGGCTTAGTAGATGCAGCTTGTAAGACCTCATAAAAGTCTATTCCTAATTCCTCACACAGCTCGTTTGTTTCGTTCACCAACGAAATATTGACCAGGCGCTGAATGTTTTCAAACAGTTTGCACATTTCTGCTACTTTTGGAGAAGAAACAGGCACCACCTGTTGAAAAATACTTTCATAAAACGTCTGCACGTGATGAAGGCAGTCTTTGCTGTAGCCGCTAATTACTTTTGGAATATGCTCAATATCGTATGATTTGTTTGCCGGATCAACTCGTTCTGGAGAATAAGCTAGATAAAAATCTTTACCTGCCTGTAAGTTGGAATCTTTCAAAATAGGCAACACGACTTCTTCAAGCGTGCCTGGGTAAGTAGAGCTTTCATAAATAACGGTTTGCCCTTTTACCATCTGTTCTTTTAAGAATGCAGATGCGCTAATGACTGGTCCTAGATCGGGGTTATGATTTTCTGTAATAGGAGTTGGCACGGTCACAACTACATAATCGCATGCTTGAAATGCAGAGATACCTTTTTGTAACTCATATGCTTCAAAATTTTTCTCGCTTTGAATCACATCACTATGCACATCTGGAATATAGCTTTTCCCTTGTTTTAGCGCCTCAATTTTTCGTGCGTCAATATCAAGACCAACGACGCTATAGTTTTTCTTTGCAAATAAAAGAGCAAGCGGCAATCCAACATAGCCAAGACCAATAACAGCAACTTTTTTATTCATTCTTCAACACCTCAAACAAGATATCATGTCTTCGTATGTCCGGAAGAAACTCGCCTCTTTCACTTGTTTGGCTAATATAGTATGCAAGGGCCTCAACATAATCTCCTAGAATGCGCTGCGTTGATGCCGCCAAACCTTTGACTTTCATGTGCTCCTTTCGAATCCGGTTCGTTCGCGCCACATCAACAAAATGAACGGGCTGAACCATAAAGCCGTACATAATACTTTTTAATTGAAATAAAGGTGGAATAATAAGAGATTCGTAGCCAACTTTCTCCATTACATCCCGTTTAATTGCATGCGGAATCGCCGTCGTTGTATTGATTGTCAAATCGGGACGTTTGCAAATGATATTAAGAAAATATTTCGCCGCACTTACAGAGTGAATAGGATGCACTTCATCCAGCAGACACTCTAAATTATTAAGCGCTACATCAATTCCTTGATCAGCTGCTTCTAGATACGGACGTAAATTTTCTGCAGAAATGACGATATCCCCATCTACGAACAAGCAAACTTCACCGCTGCTGTACATGGCACCGATTGCTCGAGGTACATTATGTCCAAGCCGCTGCTTGTAATGAAGAACAGTAGCACCCGCTTCAATTGCTCGCTTAACCGTCACTTCATCGGCTCCGTTAGCAACCACGATGATTTCTTCCACTCCTGCTTTTTTCACTTCTTGGATCACGCTTGCAATCGTTTCTTTTTCTTCACCTACTGGAATAACGGCACTGTACTTAACGCCTGCTTTCCGCTTCACGCTTGGTGTATAAGCGGAAACAACTTCTCGGTTTCGATTGCCGTCTGTTAGTCCGCCTCTTATTCCTTTTTCTTCAATAAGATGAGCTAACGCTTTAATGTGATCTCCAATGATATAGTTAGTGGAAATAGGAAAAGGGGAATTGGTAGGAATGGTTTTATGAGTGTTTCGAATCTTGTTTGTATAAATAACGTCTGAAGAACACGGTGCAACAATTGACATTCCTTTTAAAAGAGCAATCGTATGAGCGAGGGGTGGATGAGCTAAGTTTTCGTATCCGATTTTAGCTGCTGATGTTTTTTTGATGGCATGAGGAATAGCTGTTAAGGCTTGAACAGATAAATCTTCACGCTGTAAGCACAAGTTCAGCATATATTTGGCAACAGAAACAGGATGAGGACGCACCTTTCGTTTCATAATCCATGTTAGATTATTTAAAGCGATATCATGACCGGTTTCTATAGCTTGAGTATATTTCATCAGCTCCTCATGAGAAACCGCTATATCTCCGTCCAAAAAAAGCAAAATATCTCCTTTTGCTTTTTTAGCCCCAATGGCTCTTCCAATATTAATACCTAGAGCTTCTTCATAGTAAATGACGCGGCACCCTGCACCCTCGGCTATTGCCTTAGTTGCATCACTAGATCCATTTACTACGACAATAATTTCTAACGGCTTTATTTTTTGAGCTTCTTTAAGCACAGGTAATAATGAATCTTCTTCGTTACAGACTGGAATAATGACTGATACTTTCAATCTCACTCAACTCCGCTGAAAATTCGAACATACGTGATGGCTACTAGTGGGATGGTTACGTCCGTGGGCTCACCATATGAGCTTGATGTACGCACAACAGCCGCTGCGTCCGTAACAGCAAGCAGTGTTCCATTAATAACGTCGATAGCTGTGATGATTTGCACAAATGAACCCACATTTTCTCTTAATGCATCTTGAAACATACTTTTCTCTCCTTTCGTTTAAGCGCTTTGAATAGTAACAATGCTTGTAAATGGAAGTAATACTGTTGATGTTGGAGACTCTACTAATTCTAAATAATCATCTCCTACAAATATCACAACACCTTCTAGTGGACCAGCCGTTGTTTCAATCACAACTTCTTTTCCAATATACTGCTCGGCAATTTCTTTAAAAGGTGATTCTTGAGATTCTTTAATAATATTTATTACGTATTCTTTGAACGTGTCAGAATAAACGACTTCTTCTACCGCTTTCTTTGTGTTTTCCTGAATAAATTCAGCAAATCGATTTGAAAACAACAGGTGTTTTATCTTTTCTACATAGCGACGGTAACAACAAAAAAACATAAATTTTGTTCCTCCTTTTTATACGGTTCTCCCTTCAAATTACCTACAACCATTGACGTAACTTAAGAGATTACTTTACCAATATATACAAGCTTTATCATAAAGGTGACAGAACTTTTATCACATTGTTATACAAATACGCACATGACCAGCCCGTTTTGCATAGGATTATTCCCTACTTCCTCCTACCTATTGAAACCCAAACAAAAAAAGACAAAGCTCCTAAGCTTTGTCTTTTCTTATCTATTAAATGAAGAATCAGTTGGCTGCAATACGCTTTGCTCCTATATAGCGCTCTTTCCAATAGCTTGAATTTTTATCGCTAATTGTAACGCCTTTAGAAGACGATGCGTTAATAAACTTTCCGTCTCCAAGATAAATACCTGCATGAGAAGGACCTTCTTTGTACGTTTCAAAGAACACAAGATCTCCTACCTGCGGTTCACTTACATTTTCACCTGCTTTATAGATATCTTCAACCGTTCTTGGAATATCAACGCCTACGCTTTCTTTATATACATACTGAAGATATCCGCTGCAGTCAAATCCTGAAGGTGTAGTGCCGCCCCATTTGTACGGCGTGCCCATTAAGGATTTTGCTTTGCTGATTACTTTATCCGTATTCACTTCTGATTCGCCTTCTACAACGCCGCCTTTACCTAATGCATTGTATGTATTCTCTCCAACAATTCCATCTGCTTCTAGGTTATGTTTCTCTTGAAAAGCCATAACCGCTTTTTTTGTTTCATAATTAAAATAACGCGATACTTCGCCTTTTAAAAATCCTTTATCTTTTAACACCGTTTTAACTTGTTCAACATCATCATTTGTCATCCCTTGTTTTAAAACCATGTCGCCAAACGCAGCATGTCCCATTGCCGGACTTGCAAATAAAGCTCCTCCTACAAGAAGCGCCGATAGCATTTTTTTCATTTCGTTTCCTCCCCGAATCATGTTTTAAGCACCGTACAACCATACCATCTGCGGATAACAATTCAATTAATAGAAGATAACAATTTGATAACAATCTTTTTAAACAGCCTCAACTCTTGGACGTAAAACGCCGAAATATAAGAAGAAGAGAAAAACAACTATTCTAGCAAATAAAGGTGATAAACATGAATTGGTTTAAACGAAACAACGTGCACGCCGAAGCCGCGGCTGTCGAATCCATCACTGTAAAGCTTCATGTATCGGATCCGATGATAAAAAAGCAGATTAACATGATTTCCTTAACAGCAGAGGATCTCGAACGAATTGCCAGATTTCAAGTTCACGCGCTGAACGCCATCGAAGAAATCGTGAATGATTTTTATAAAGCTATTGGCGAACAGGCTCATTTGGTTGCGATTATCGAAAAGCACAGCAGCGTCCATGCATTAAAACAAACGTTAAAACAGCACATCTTAGAAATGTTTGATGGACAAATAGACGACGCTTTTGTGGTAAAACGTCAAAAAATTTCCAAGATGCACGTTAAAATTGGACTTGAGCCAAACTGGTATTTGTGCGCATTCCAAAATTTATTTACGTCGCTTCTTTCAGTATGTGAACGTACGATGGAATCAAAAGAAGAATGTCTAGCTTTTATCGCAAGTATGACAAAACTTATTAGTCTAGAACAGCAAATTGTGTTAAAAGCCTATGAGCTTGAATATGACGAGCAGCGCGCTGGACTTCAGACTCAAAAAGAGAAAATTCAGCTAGAAATCTCTCGTACATCATCTATCCTTTCTTCGTTATCTGAAGAAACGAAGAAATTTATGAATCAAATGCACAGTCAGTCTTCTGACGTCGTTTCTTATGCAAACAAAAGCTCTGAACTAGCAGAAGTCATTGAGAAGGAATCCGTTACGAGTCAAGCAAAATTAAAAGAAGAACAAAACATGCTTGGAAGCATACAAAAAAATACGTCGCTCATTCAAAACAAAATGAAAACGCTCGAACATACATCACAGCAAATTCATCAAATTGTTTCCATTGTTACTTCTATTGCGGAGCAAACGAATTTATTGGCATTAAACGCTTCGATTGAGTCTGCTCGAGCAGGTGAGCATGGAAAAGGATTTGCAGTGGTGGCACAGGAAGTACGGAAGCTTGCAGAAGAAACGAAGAAATCGATTTCTAATATTTCTACTTTTATCGGAGACATTCAAAAACAAATCGAAAGCGTTTCGGCGTTAGGTGGAGAAGTCGCTACATTAACAAAAGATACAGCTGACAATATGAACAACATTACTTCTTTTTTCACGAACGTCCTTAGCATAACAACCGAGAACAAACAGCAAACCGTTCTAACAAAAAAAAGAGCTTGATAAAATCGCTGACGCAATGAAGCAGCTATCTCTGCGGATTGAGAAGATGGCCCATTCCTCAGAAGAACTTGAACGGTTAACTGAAAAAAGTTGATATGCAAAAAAGCCTTCTCAGCTTGCACAAGAAGGCTTTTTTATTTTTTCAAGCTAGCGGGCTCTTGAGAAGAACGTTCGATGAACTGGACAAAATCATCTCCGTATATGCTTCGAATCAGAGCCGTCAGCTCAACAAAGTCAGGCAGCTCTCCATAAACATCTCGCAGCGGCATCGCTCCTTGAAACAAAGGATTTTCAAGAGGGTTATAATCCTCGATCGTTTTTAAAAACATCTTTTTTCCTTCTTCTGTGAGCTGCACGTATGTATTCCGCTTATCTTTCTCATTTTTAGAAAGGGTAAGATAGCCCCGCAGGTGCAATTTTTTTGCAAAGTTAAAAGCTGTGGATAAATGCATGACGCCTAGCTTTGAAATGTCGGTCATCGACGCAATTTCCAGCTGATAAGCAATCCCTAAAATGTGATGCTCATTAATGCTCAGATCGTACGGCTTAACCCACTGTTCCCAATCCTTTTCAGTAGACTTCCAAAGAGCTTTGCTTACTTGCATCACAAGCTGATTAAACAGCATGGCATCTTTAATCGTATCTTGATTTAACGTGCGTTTCACCTCTTCACTTCCTCTCTAGAAATGCAACCGTTCACATCATTTGTCCCTAAGACTTTATAAATAAAAAGAATGAAAATATATACAGAATATTATACATGATTGCTTATATATTTCAACTTATTTTGCATAAAAATAAATTTAAACGTTTCTTTATGTAAAAACCAGGCGTGAACGTTCAGTGTTCACGCCTGGTTTTTAATGAATATACCGTTTACCAACTAGAAGGTTTGAAATAACGTCCGTTGGAATTTCAAACTCAATGTTTCCCATATATCCTGGAGCGACTTTGTATTTATCAAATACAATTCTAAGCTTGTGATCTTTTGTAATGTAGAAGCTTTGATTTTCAGCAATCTCTTTAAAAGGATCCATATCTTCTTCAGTCAGCCAATAGATTTTGCCTTCTTCATGCTTCATTTGATCTTTCATTTGCTGTTTAATATTTTCACTAATGACCTTTATATAGCTTTTATCTTTGAACAAACTTGGAAGCGTAACGAGCACTTCGTGTTTTTTATCAATCGTGTCGTACTGATTAACGCTCGACGTTGAAGCTCTCGATTCTTCCACATATCGATGAACCACAAGCAAATCATCAGTATCCGTCATAATATCATAGCCGCTGCTGACAGCCACGTTTCCTTTCTCTTCTTTTCGTAATGTTTTCATCTCTTTTTTAAACTGTTCATACAGCTGTTCATTTTCTTTTATATACTTTTCATTTAAGTTTGTTTGAAGACCTTTGTTTTCCAAGCCTGAAATCGATGGTGTTTTCACGTCAATACGAGAATGCTTTTCTTCTTGTTTTAGTTCCTCAAATGTAATTACTTCTACTACTTTTCCCAGTACAGGAATTTTTGCCATTGCATTTGCCGCATCTGGACTTACATTCACCGTTGTGATAAAAATCATCGCTGCTGCCGCAATCGAGCTCGGCCAAATATAGAATTTCTTTTTACGAGGGTGTGAAAAAAGTGCCTGTGCAACAACACCATCTAATTCGTCTGGAATAGGAATGTCATGATACTGCTTCTTTAACTTTTCTATTTTTTCATTCATTGTTCTAAGTCCTCCTCCGTCATCGTAATCCGCAACAGGTTCAACGCTCTGTATAGCCTTGTCTTTACTGTATTTACATTTTCCTCAATGATTTCCGCAATTTCGTCCATTTTTAAATCTTCGAAAAACCGCAGAATAATAATGGTCTTATATTTAATCGGCAGCTGATCCATTGCTTGCTTTAAATCAATATCTTCATACTGATCTTCACGTCCGCTGCTCAGATACTCAAGCTCTTCATCGCCCATAAGCGTTAAACGTTTATGCTTACGCAGGAAATCGATTGCTGTTCGTACAACAATTTTATAAAGCCAGCTGTTAATCGATTGAATATCTTTGATACTGTCTATTGAAATGAGTGCTTTTTTAATCGATTCTTGCACAATATCAAGCGCATCTTCTTGATTTTTTACATAGCTAAAAGCAAGCCGGTAAAAATCTGCTTTATGCTCGGTTATGCATGCTACGAGCATCTGATGTGCATCGTGTTTTTTCATTGTCTTTCATACCCCTTCTATTTTCTCTTGCTGAAGTACATCTATAAGGTAGACGGAATGAGTAGAAAAATAGTTTGGTTTTTTTTAAAAAAAAGTAAAACTAAATGATGGTCTCATGCGTCTATTAGGTAGATATATACAAAAAGGGGAATATTACTACATGAAAACCATGGGCTACAAACGTATTTTGACACTGCTTGGATGCTGTATTTTGTTTCTTGGTACAGCAGGGTATATCGTCAAAGCAAACAGTACAGAGAAAAAAACGGCAAGTATTCAAACAGATCAAACCTATCCAGACGTTGAAATTCAAACGCTAGTTAAGGACCTTACCGACGGAGGCTATGCCATTAGCTACCCTTCCTTTGGTAAAAAAGAAATTGATCAATCCATTCAAGCTTACGTAATAGATCAAGTGGCACACTATGAAAAAAAGCTGAAGAAGCAGTCAAAAAAGAAAAAATCTGAATTAACGATTACATATAAAATCGTCCATTACAGCAAGCAAACGCTAAGCGTTGTCTTTGATGAATATGAATCTGTAAATGGAGAGAAAGGAACGTCTTCTCTCAAAACCTTTACATTTGACCTGCCTGCTCAAAAACAAATGACGTTAAAAGATTTATTTAACGAGAATGCAAACTATTTAGATCGCCTTTCGGCTATTTCATATGCTGAATTAAAAAAACAAATGAAAAAAGCTGATTTTGACCCGGGCCTTCAAAAAGGAACTCAGGCAGCCAATCAAAATTTCAGTCAGTTTGCGCTGCTTGAAAACAGTATTGTGATCTACTTTAAGCCTTATCAGCTAGGTGCTGAACAAACGAAAACCAAAACGATCGCTATCCAAAAAGATTTATTTAAAGACATGCTGAGCGATGCTTACAAAGACGAAGCAGCAAATAAAAATAAAGTCAAAGAAACGCCTCCAAAACATATCGTTAACGAAATGCCGCAGCAAGGAGCGCCTATTGATCCAACTAAAAAAGTCGTTGCGATGACCTTTGATGATGGACCTAACCCTGCATCTACCAATGTGATTTTAGATGGATTAAAAGAAGTGAACGGACACGCTACCTTTTTTGTGTTAGGAAGCCGCGTTCAATATTATCCTGAAACAATCGAACGTATGGTGAAGGAAGGCAACGAAGTCGGAAATCACTCTTGGGACCACCCTCAGCTCACACGTTTAAATGAAGCGCAGGTCAAACACCAAATAGGCGATACCCAAGCCCTTATTAAACAAGTGAGCGGCTATGAACCACTGCATGTACGTCCTCCTTATGGAGCTGTGAATGCAAATGTAAGACGTTATGTCGGAAATGTTGGCGTGACTCTATGGGATATCGATCCTGAAGACTGGAAATATCGAAACGTTCCTCACTCCGTTCAAGCAGTTATGAGCCAAGTCGGAGACGGAAAAGTTATTTTAATGCATGATATTTATCAAACAAGTGCCGAAGCAGCGGTTGAAATTATGAAGCAGCTTCACGCACAAGGATATCAGCTTGTTACGATTTCACAGCTAGAACAAGTAAAAAAAGAGCGGGAACAGCTGCACTTGCAGTAGAGGATCGCAGACGAATGCGCTGCAGCCATTAGGATGGCTGCAGCGCTTTTGTTTTTTTTATGCGATGTTTAATAAAGGCTATACAGAGCAGCGTAAGCGGAATCACTACGTGAAAAGGGATAAAAAGTAGCACCGGCATAATCGTTAAGCCTTCTTTTAAATGCTCTTGAAAATTACTTGCAATCGTCAGAGAAAAAAATAAAATCACCGTGCCAACAGGATATGTCAGCGCAGAAGGTCGTTTTACCTTAAACAGCGTGGAAAGCCCCACAATTACCGCGTAAAAAAAGACGCTGATTTTAACAAACCCTCCAATGACTAACGCAATCATAAAAAACACGTCTAGCCGCTCTAAAAAATCAGCTACTCTAATGCTCTCTACCGTACTTAAAAGCGGAAAGACCGACCTGTTAGTCAACCCTATCCCTAATACACTCACGTTGATCGCCATTGTAATTGCTAAATTAATGCCGCTTAACACAATGCCGCAAAGGCCTACAAGCTTTACTTTTTTAGGATCTTTTACATATGGAAAAATCATCGTAAACACAACAGCTTCTCCATACGGAATATACAGAGTCTGAGTGGCGACTGTTTTTAAAACCGGCCAAATCCCATCTCCAAGTATCGGTTTTAAAGAAGTAAAATCAATTAATCCTGAAACAAAAATAAGCACAAATCCTGCTACAGCCAAGATATACATCAAAATAAACATGAGCTCTCCTGCCCGAGCCACTACTTCAAGTCCTTTGTGCACAGTATAAATAATCAACAGCATCAGCATCGCGTTCACGACAAACAAAGGGCTGTCGGGGTAGCCAAATGTCAGCAGCATTTCTCCAAAATCACGAAGTACGCGAGCGGCAGCATATGAAAAATGAAGCAAATATAAAAAAGCAAGTGCAGATCCCAAGACTTTCCCTAGCAGCTTTTGCATGTATTCTGTCGGCAGCATGTTAGGATAGTACCTATACAGCCGGTAGTAAATGAGGTAAAGCAATAAGCTCCCAAACATACCGAGTAAAATAGCAAGCCAGGCGTCTTGTTTTGCATCCATTGCAAGCGGAATGAGCAATGCGCTTCCATGTTCAAAAAGGACGATTAAAATAAAAAACTGCACAGAGCTAATTTTCACTTTTTCCACTCATTGCTCCCTCCTGTTTACTGGCGTTGTTTTACCGCATCAGACATAAACGACTTGTTTCGCAAACCTGCTCGTCTTACATACGCTTCTACTTTCACATCCATCTCCACTTCAGGAAAATACACATCGCTCCACTCATGCTGAAGCCTTTTCCACTGCCTCGGATAATTTTCGTGCACGACGTCTCCAAATCCCACAACATCCGTCTGTTTTTTTTGAGCAAAAGCAAACGCTTCTTTTATTTCGTTTTCAATCGCTGCTTCTATTTTTTTTTCAATATCAAGAATCACAAATGGATTTTTAATATCTATAGGTACTTCCATTTCACCAATATCTCCTTCTACTCTAGTTCGTACAATCATCTTTGGTTTGCCGTTTACCATATTTGCACTCACATTTGTTCGCTGACGGACGACTTGATAAGCAATGGCTTTCTTTTTATCTTTCCATGAAATATTCACATCTGTTCCCTGCACTTTATCCCGCAGCCACATCACGCCTCGCGCTTTTTTTCCATATAAAAATGTAATCAACTTCCCATCTTTAAACATGCCGAGTCCTTCTGCACGAAGAGTCGATTCAGGAGCAGTTTGCTGAAGATTTTGCAGCGTTTGGGCTTTTTGAGCGCTACCTCTTATTCCAAACCCTGACATCAGCGCTTGACTTCCCGGGGATTCAAGGTTTTTCATAACTTCTTGAGCCGATACTTTCATATGTTCTCCCCACTTTTGTTCGGTGAGTTCCAGCGTTTTAAGGACTTTATTAGCTGGAATTTTATCAATTGGCGTAAGAGATTTTACAAAACTGGAAGCTTTTACGCCGTTTGCAATGACCATATCAGATGTAATTCGAAATTCCGGATCTCGGTCAATGCCATCAATAATAACATCAATGCCCTCCGTTCTCGCTAGGCTTTCTCCGATCACAATTAAGTTTGTATGAGCGTAGTACAGTCTTCTTGATACCGTGCTCGATGCTCTTCTGCTTGCTTCTACTAAGTTTGCGCCTTTTGCTCCGTATACGGAAACAGACGGACTTTGGGTACCACCCCCGCCGCCTTGAAGACCGCCGGCTACGTTACCTGGATTAATAATTTGTAGCGTGATTTGATACTGACCATCTTTTGTTTTATCAATTCCCATCGCTGCGACAATCGCTAAATCGGTTAATTCCTTACTGCTCCAGCAGCTTGAAAGGATGCAAATCGAAAATGCCATAACTGTACATAAAAGCCCTTTACGCATCACTTTGATCGCCTTCTTTCACCGTAGTGTTTGCCATTCCCCGGCTTTTAGGAGGCATTGGGCGCTGGTTGTCTCCTTCTCTCACCATATTTCCACTACTGATGAGCCTTGGTCTTTGTCTAAGCGTCCACCACGGCATGCGAACAATGGTATCACCTGAATTGCTCGGAATAAATGGAGCAAGAGGCGTCATGTATGGAACACCGAATGAACGAAGACTGCAGAGATGAACAATCATCATTAAAAAGCACAGGATAATGCCATAAAACCCGAAAGTAGCCGCTGCAATCATAAAAACAAAGCGAATGAGCCGAGCAGAAATCGCAATGGCAAATGAAGGCGTCGCAAAGCTTGCAATCGCCGTCATCGCTACAACAATAACCATCGCTGGAGATACAATCCCTGCTTGAACCGATGCTTGCCCAATCACGAGCGCTCCTACAATTGAAACTGCAGAACCGATCGCCCTTGGAAGTCGAATACCAGCTTCTCGCAAAATTTCAAATGTGACTTCCATAATGAGCGCTTCAACCAAGGAAGGAAACGGAACATCTTCCCGCTGTGCAGCAATGGCGATGAGCAGCTTCGTCGGAACCATTTCTTGATGAAAAGTTGTGATCGCTACATACGTAGCCGGTGCAATCAGTGAAATAAAAAAAATAAGAATGCGTAAAAAACGAATCGACGTGGCAATATCAAAGCGTGAATAATAATCTTCAGGAGACTGAAAAAACTGAATGAAGACAGCAGGTGCAATCAGCACGAATGGCGTTCCGTCTACAAAAATCGCAATACGCCCTTCTAAGAGATTTCCTGCAACGATATCGGGACGCTCCGTGTGATACATTGTAGGAAAAGTAGTGTACGTTTGGTCTTCAATAAGCTGCTCTACATAGCCTGATTCTAAAATGCTATCGATATTAATTTGGTTAAGACGCTTCTTTACTTCTTTTACGATTTTGTCATTGGCAATCCCATTAATGTACATCATTGAAACGTCTGTCTGCGTTACTTTCCCAATCTTCATCGTTTCTACCCATAAGTCAGGCGATTTGATAATTCGCCTGACCATGGGCATGTTTTTAGCAATCGATTCCGTGAACCCTTCCTTAGAACCCCGAACGACAAGCTGTGTAGTCGGTTCTTGAATGGAACGCCACTCCCCGCCTTTCGTACCTGCACTCATCGCATGGTTGTTTCCATCTATCAAGATAAGCGTGTCTCCTGACATCAAGGCGGGAAACACTTCACTCCACGTATGTAAAATCGCAATGTCTCCAATTCCTACTACATCTTCTTTTAATAACGTAAAAGCATTTTGAGGTGTTATTGGTTCAGAAAACACGTCATCTTTCATCATGGTGTCTACTAAAAGCTCTTGGATAGACTGATTGTCTACAATTCCGTCTATATAGATAACAGCGGCTTGAATGACTGCCCTTTCCCCAATTTTTATATAGCGGATCACCATATCCGAGCTGTTCCCCGTTCGCTTTTTTATGTTAGCTATATTACCTTCAAGCGACTGCATCAGCAGTTCTTGTTCCTCTGGTAGCGAACCTTCTGTTTCCTTTTTATTGTCTTTGCTTTTTTTATTTTTAAATAAAGAAGGCACGATTAAAAACACCTTTCTTTTCTTTTTTTTAGCTTTTTCCAAATAAATGCTTTGTATGCAATTTTTAATAGAACAATCAAAGCGTAAGACCAAAAAAATAACAAAAACTATCAGTAGAATGTTTTTAAGAAAAAAATAAAAACGGAGAGTGAGACATATGAAAATCGTTTGGATATCAGCTTTGCTGTTAGGATGCTTAATGGGATTTTCTATCGGTGTGGATATGATGCAAGGATTTAGTTTTTCCATGGCCTTGCAAAATGCCTACAGTCCGTTTCGTGTTATGGAGTTTGCTGAATTATTTGTCCTTTTTTTCCTTTTGTTCTGTTTTGTAGTTGAAGTATTTTACCGCTCATTTAAAGTAAAAAAAGCAAAACAGCAGCAAAAATAAAACTCCGTAAAAAACACATATTTCTCCTTTTTACCACCTATTCTCCTTTCCATTTAAATGTTATAATTTTCATAATTGGAGAAACTTTTACACGCCTTTCTTCATGGAAAGCTGTACGCTTAAACTACAAAATAAATATTAACTTTGAACTAAAAGGTGAAGAAATGATGAAAAAAAAATTAGCCGTTATTAGTACAGCTTGCTTACTTATTCTTGCAAGTGACCCCATCTCTTCTTATGCTACTCCTGATTCCCCGGATTCCTCTTCCGATGTTTTGGACCAGTCAACGGACGTGGATACAACTGAAGATGTAAAAGCTATTTTTGACTCTCTCTATCAAGAAGGCTATTCGCTCGGAGAAGAAGATGGATACGCACAGAAAAAATTCGAGCAGTTCGATCAAACAACAGGACTGGACAAATCTTCTGAAGAATTCACGTGGTTTATGATGGGGTATACGGTAGGATATAAAAAAGGACAGCAGCAAAAAGAGGAAGAACTCAAGACTGAACAAGAAAATGAAATGGCTGCCGGCGAAGAGGAAGGCTATCAGCAAGGCGTCCTTGATTACAAACATGCTACTATTCAATCGGAAATCGACCCTTTCCCTTCTAAGTCATCCGACTGGAATAAAGGTTATGTTCAAGGCTACAAAAAAGCTATTTCTTTAATGGACCTATCTGTTAAAGCAAAAAAAGAAGGCTATGAACAAGGTCTTGAAAATGATTCGATGAGTGTTCCCAGCATGTATGATGATGAGGATGTCACACGTCAGGCTTTTACAGAAGGCTTTGAAACCGCTCAAGCCGAAGTACTGAATCAGCAAAAAAAGCAGTTTGAAAAGCAAGGCTACGTACAAGGCTATCACGACCTTCCACTCGAAGTACCTGCAGAAGCAGAGGGCGAATTGCAAACAGCCTTTGAACAAGGATATGAAAAAGGACAGAAACAAAAACAAAAAGACGTAAAAGCAGATGGATACGACTCAGCTTTCACTTATCAGACCTATAGAGCGCCTAAAAGTCTTCAGGACAAGCCTCAACTAGAAAAATGGTACAAAGCAGGTTTTTATTCGAATAAAGATGTGAAATCTTTACAGCAAAAAGCTTATAAAGACGGCTGGAAACTAGGAAAAGAAATGAGCGTTCCGAAAAAATACAAGCAAAATAAAGCTGCGGTGGCGATGTACAAGAAATATTTTGAACAAGGCCAAAAAAAGCAGGATAAAACAGTGAGTCATATCCTGCTCGGCAGCGGTATCGTTCTTACACTGCTTGCCCTTATCACGCTATGGAGACTTCGCCGCCGTAAAAATGAAGATACAACACTAGATAGCTAAAGACAAGTACATAAAAAACCCGAAAAATCATGATTTTTCGGGTTTTTATGTTAAATAATCATTCGTTTATTTTCCGCAAGCTGAACTTCTTGCTCCTGTTTTGACTGATTTTGTTTTCGAATTTTCAAATAATAATAAACATAACAGCCTATAAAGAAGATACCTCCGCAGTATAACGCCATTCGCTGCTCAGGATCAAACGCAAGACTGATCATAACAATACAGTTCGTAATAAGCGCTACGATAGGCAGAACCGGATAAAGAGGTGTTCTAAATTTCAGATCTTCTACTTTTCCACCTTTAGCCACGTAAGCACGACGGAATGCAAGCAGTGAAGCTGTAATCGCAATCCAGCCAATTTGAGCGCCAAGTCCAGCGAGTGAAATCAGCCATACGAAAACGGTTTTAGCTGCCACTACGCTTGAAAGCAGCGAAAAGCATGAAATCACAAGCGTAATTAATAGTGCATTAAACGGTACACCTCTTTTGTTGACTTTTCCAAGCGCAGGACTTGCCATTCCTTCTCTTGAAAGAGAATAAAGCATACGTGTAGCCGCGTAAAACCCAGAGTTTGCGACTGAAAGAAGAGCTGTTAAAATGATAAAGTTCATAATATCCGCCGCGTAAGGTACACCTACACTATCTAACACAACAACAAACGGGCTTTCTACAACGCCTGCTTTTTCACGAGGAATCATGCTTGCTAAGACAAACACGGATAAGACGAAAAAGAAAAGCGTACGCCAAACCGTTTGCTTGATCGCTTTTGGAATTGTTTTTTCCGGATTTTCACTTTCTCCCGCCGCAATTCCAATCAATTCTGTTCCTTGAAACGAAAAGTTCACCGTAATCATTGTAATCAGTAAAGCCGTTACACCGTTTGGAAACAGCCCTTCGGCAAAGAAGTTTGATAGAAGCGGTGCTTCCTGTCCGCTTTTCATATCAATAAGTCCAAACATTGCCGCTCCGCCTACCACAATAAACATAATGATGGCGAAAATTTTAACGCTTGAAAACCAAAATTCTGTTTCACCAAATGCTTTGGCTGAAAGTGCATTTAGTGAAAAAATTAACGCTCCAAAAATGGCGCACCATAACCAAACGGGCGAGCCTGGGAACCATCTTTGCATTAATTGTCCGGCAGCTAAAAACTCAAGTGCCACCGTTACTGCCCATCCTAGCCAGTACAGCCATCCAATCGCAAAACCTGTTGCAGGGCCGATAAATTTAGTGGAGTACGTTTGAAACGATCCTGCAACTGGCATAGCAACGGATAATTCTCCAAGACACAGCATCGTTAGATACATAATGATCCCTCCTACTAAGTAGGAAATCATTGCTCCCATCGGACCTGCTTCATTGATGGTATAACCTGAACCAAGAAAAAAACCGGTACCAATACATCCTCCTAGTGATATCATAAAAAGATGCCTTGTTTTCATCGTTCTTTTTAATTCTCCTGGCTGTCCCTGTGGAATATTCATCCCATTTCCTCCCTTTGCTGCACAAAAATGAAATCGCTTTCATTTTTTTAGGTTTATTTTGTTTTTATAGCCGCTTATTAGGCAGCTCTTCCTGACTGAAGTCAATTGGTGCCGGATGATTTTCAAATGGCGCCACCCCCGTAACGAAGATGGCAGCCGCTTAGTCCTGCATGACCGTTTCTTGGATCACAACAGATTTTCTCCACACGATACCTGTAAGTAGCTTTTTCCTATAAAAGCTTATCGCCAAACAATGAACTCATTAACGCAACCGCTACTTCTGCAGTTTTGTTATGCTGATCTAAAATGGGGTTCACTTCTACAAATTCAGCAGATGTCACCATGTCTGCTTCCGCTAGCATTTCCATTGCTAAATGACTTTCTCGGTAGCTGATGCCGCCTTTTACAGGTGTACCTACGCCTGGTGCATCATCTGGATCTAAGCCGTCTAAGTCCAGCGACAGGTGCACACCGTCTGTACCGCTTAAATAATCAATCGTTTCTTTCATCACTTGCGTCATACCTAAACGATCAATTTCATGCATCGTATACACTTTAATTCCTTTTTCTTTAATTAACTCTTTTTCACCATCATCTAGTGAGCGTGCACCGATAATAACTAGATTTTCAGGTTTAATTTTTGGTGTATACCCTCCAATATTTAAAAGTACAGGATGTCCTATACCCAGGCTCACCGCTAACGGCATGCCGTGAATGTTGCCCGATGGAGATGTTTCAGCGGTATTTAAATCACCATGAGCATCATACCAAATAACGCCTAAATTTTCTGAACCTTTCGCCACTCCTGCAAGCGTTCCAATTGCAATACTGTGATCTCCGCCTAATATTAACGGAAAGCGGTCTTGCTCTTTCACTTCTTCAACTCTTGCAGCAAGCTGTTCATTTCCGCTGGCTACAGCCGCTAAGTTTTTCAAATTCGTATTTTTATCCACGTCTGCCCGTTCTTTAATCTCTACTTTAATATCGCCTTCATCATGTACGGTATAGCCAAGAGCTTCTAAGCGTGTATTCATGCCCGCATAGCGGATTGCGCTCGGCCCCATGTCTACGCCCCTTCTTGTTTGCCCGTAATCCATTGGTACACCGATAATTGAAATTTCTTTTTTCATTTTCTATACCTCCGTTGCATGTTAGTCTGTGTGAAGTAAACATAGGCGTTTATTTAACTATGTATTTTTTCATTGATACAGCCCCTCATCTATTTCTTATGCAAAAATGATGCCAACTTTGTTTGTAGCATTCTATCAGTCTTTTTATCACAGTTTTTCTTACACATGCCAAAAAAACTGTCGATTTCTACAACTTTTTGGCAAACTACGCAAATTTTTTTGTCGTTTGGTTTAAAATCGCCAATTTTATTTGCTTTCTTAAAAAGGAGTGAGCCAATATATAAATGAAACCTACGTTTACCATCGCAATAAAAAATCCGAACGCTTTAGATTCTCTATCAAGAATCAAACGCGTTCGGATCTTCCTTCAACTAAGCTACTTTTATCCCATTTAATTTGTAATAACGTCTCCGTCTTCATCATCGCCGGTATCGTTTTCACCAGGATCTTTTTCTAATGAGACTACTTTCTTTTCTTCATCCCATTTCACTTTGTAGCCAAGTGATTTGGCTACTTTGATAACCGATAAATAGGAGTGGTGATTTGGCTTATACAGCTTTAAATCACTCGAATCAATGACGCCTAATCCTAGCAGCAGGCGGTCGGACTGAACGTAAGGCTTTCCATCAATCAGTTTTACTTGCTTATCAGTAAATGGATACACGGCACGGTTGACTTCGACCGTAAACTCTCCTTTTTTCTCTTCTTTAATTGGTTTTGGCTGTTTGGATACATATTTAATTGCGTCTACTCCTAATACCGTGCCTTGGCGCGTATTATCAGCACCTCCGTACATTTTCCCCGTTTCATAGTCATAGATAACCGCTTGGACATTTCCAATATGCTCTGGCTTTTCTTCAAACGCATGTCCTTTAGCCATCATTTCAAGGAGTGTATCTTGGCTAAAACCAGGTTCCCATCTTACGGTTGGATAGCCGCTTGAATAAATACGAGGCGTTAAAATCGCTTTTTGAATCGGCATCTTATGGTCAATAACATTCATAATCGTTTCTGCTACAGACGCAATAATGGTTGGGCCTCCCGGTGAACCAATTGCCATGAACGGATTTCCGTCTTTTAACAGCATCGTTGGAGACATGCTGCTTCGAGGGCGTTTTTTAGGCTCAACCTGGTTCACGCCTCCCGGAGTGGCATCAAAATCCGTCATTTCATTGTTGAGCATAAATCCGTAGTCAGGAACCATAATTCCTGAACCAAAAACTTGTTCAATGGTAGTCGTGTAAGAAACCATGTTTCCCCATTTGTCTACAACAGAGAAATGAGTCGTTTGGCCGATTGGATTTTCTTCCGTTACCGTTGCTTTATTTGGATTTTCTTTTCCTTCATATTTCCAAGGGTCTCCTTCTTTAACATTAGGCGTTGCTTTATTTGGATTAATTAATTTACGACGTTCTTTAATATAATCTTCATCTAACAGGCCTTTTTTCGGCACTTCGTAAAAGTCTTCATCTGCCATATACGCCGCGCGGTCCGCAAAAGCTAAGTGCATCGCTTCCGTTAAATGCTGCAAATACTGTGGCGTATTGGAACCCATTTTTTCTACATCATAACCTTCCATTAGCTTTAAAATTTGCTGCACGGTTAATCCGCCGGAGCTAGGAGGAGCCGCACTAACCACATCGTAGCCTCGATAAGTTGTTTTGACCGGCTCGCGTTCTTTTACAACATAATTTTTTAAATCATCCATGGTCATGCTTCCATCGCGTTTTTGAACTTCTTTAACAAGCGCTTTTCCAATTTCTCCTTTATAAAGAGCGTCTGACCCTTCTTTTTGAATAAGCTTTAATGTTTTCGCAAGATCAGGCTGAACAAGCTTATCTCCTTCTTTTAACGGCTTGCCATTCGGTACAAATACATTACCGGCCGTTTGGTATCTTTCAAGCTTGTCCGCATTTTCATCGATATACTGAGCCATCGACCAATTCACTTTAATTCCTTGTTCCGCTTGAGTAATAGCAGGTTTAATAACATCTGATAAGTCCATGGTTCCATAATCTTCAAGGGCTGTTTCTACTCCTTTTAACGTACCAGGAACTCCAACTGCTTTTCCTGTTATGTGACGCTTACTGAAAGGAATGACTTTTCCTTTTGAATCTAAAAACAGCTTAGGCGTGACATCAGCCGGTGCCATTTCACGGCTGTCTAGCATCGTAATTTTATCTTTCTTTTTTTCATAAATCATCATAAAACCGCCGCCGCCGATACCAGACATCATCGGTTCCACAACGTTTAGAGATAGTTGAATGGCCGCTGCCGCATCTACAGCGTTTCCGCCTTCAGCTAACACTTTCCTCCCCGCTTCAGCAGCCAGCGGGTGAGATGCCGCTACAATTCCTTGTGTAGCACCCCGTTTCATTGAATGGTCGACACCCGGAACTTCAGCAGCAGCTGGTGTGACAACTAAACATAAACTAAATAACGTAATAGCCAACATCTTCATAACCTTCATCTGGGTCTCCTCCTTCAAATACATTATTTCACATCGCCTGAGACGATGGATTTCACGAAGAATAAATTGGTTTATTATGATATTTTTTACATATGCGTATAAATAAAAAGCAAAGTAAATCATACCTTTGCTTTTTTAGTTAATCGCATGTTTAACTTTTCTCTCTATTCATTTACAATTATCTATATTTTCTAACAATTTATCCATAGGCTGATAGTTTCTTACTATTTTTGGAACTATGTAGACTGAACGCTCTAATAATGTAGAAAATCTAGCAGTTAAGAAGTCGTTCGACTTACATGCACTTCTTAAATTTTTTATAAATATTCTTATTGTTATATAAAAAGCAATCCTTTATGAAAATCAGCATACGTTTTCTGAAAATCAAAAATAAAACAGGACTTTAGATTCATCGTCCTGTTTGGAGCATGTTTTCGACTTTTTTAATGTCCGCGTGCGTAGGATTGATTTCCCGAGCATAGGCGATTTGTTCTTTCGCTTTTTCCATTTCTTTTAATTGAATATAGGTTTTGGCGAGTTCGAGCGGCAGCATAATCCCTTCAAAACCAAGATCTTGCGCCTTCTGCAAATAAAACAGCGATTTTTCGTAATTCCCTCCAAACATAAGCGGAGTTTCCCGATATTTTATTCCTCGAACGAAGTGCGCCAAGCTTGAAGATGGATTTAATGTTAATGCCTGATGAAGAGCCCGGTCCATTTCTAAGTTCAATACCATTTTTTCAAAGATAATTGATTCTTCAATTTGCTTTGCTAAACAAACGGCTAAGTAACAGTACAAATCAGATGCTTGAGGTTTTTTCTTCATTTCTTGTTGAATTTCGCGCTTGATCTCTTTCCACTTTCCCTCTTCTAGCTGATTCATGACGTATTGTGCATGTATTCCCACCTGTTTGCCCTCCTTTTCCTCTTTATCATAAAGGATTTCTGCGCAAATGAAAAAAGTAAGTGTTCTTCATTCTTCACAAAAAACGTTACCATTAAAAAATAGGCAAATTTCTCAATCACTTAACCCAATTAGTACATAGGATATAGAGACTTTTATTAAAGGAGGTTACACATATGGGCGCAAAAGGCGGTTTTGGTTTTTCATTTATCGTTGTTTTATTTATCCTATTAGTAATCGTAGGGTGTTCTTGCTACTACTAATTTCTAGAGAGGATGAACATCATTCATCCTCTCCTATTTCAAAAAAACCATGCTTTCGCATGGCTACATACCGATTAGATGAATGAGTAGAGGAACTCATTGTTCGGCAATATTGAAGAAATTTTTGGTTTTTACTTCCGCCTAGTATGCCTTTTTTGAAGGGGACTATGCGCAAATAAAGTTAACGTTTAAAAGCGAAAGCCAGACGCACCTACAATAACAAGTAAAACAAATAACACAACGATTAACGCAAAATTTTGTTTTCCCACGTACCATCCCTCACTTCCTGTTATCTGCTTTTAGTGTATGCAACAGCTTGGCAAAATGTTTAGGACAGGGGTGCGGATTTTTCCAATGAGAAAAACCTTCAAATTTCGCCAAAAAAAGTGAATCATATTTTTGTTTCTTTCGTTATATATAGTAAGAGATTTTTTTACTATAAAAAAGGAGGGGCTTTAATGCGCCGACATTCCAAATTGCCCATTGTTCTTGTTTTTGCCTTCTTTTTATTCATCGCAACTGTTTTGTGCGTAACCTCTTATATGTCTTGAACGTATAAATAATATAAAAAAATCGCCTCATCGAAGGCGATTTTTCTATCCTAGCATTATATCTTCGTTTGGATAGCGAACGGCTTCACGCTTTTGCTTAGATAATGAAAACGCAAGGGTTAATGGCCCCACTTTTCCTAAAAACATGATAAAGATAATAATCACGCGTCCAAAGTATGAAAGCTCAGGAGTTGCTCCCATCGATAACCCCACTGTTCCAAACGCAGAAACCACTTCAAACATAATTTTTATAAACGGCAGGTTTTCTGAGATATTTAATAGAAAAATGGCCCCAAACACAAACATAATCGAAATCATCGTAATGGCTAGTGCCTTAAACACATGAAGAGGAAGAAGCCGTCTCTTTAACAGCACAATATCTTCCCTGCTTCGTAAAAATGCCCATACAGAAAAGACAATCACCACAAACGTTGTTAGTTTAATACCTCCTCCTGTTGACGCACTCCCTGCACCTATGAACATTAACATAACCATTAAAAATATGGTGGAATCATGTAGACTTCCTATATCGATACTATTAAAACCTGCTGTGCGTGTTGTTACCGCTTGAAAATAAGACGCCCACACTTTGTCTCCTAATGACAAACTTCCAAGTGTATGTGAATTGCCGTACTCTAAGAAAAAAATAAAAAGCATGGCAATCACGTTAATGGCAAACGTGCTGATAATCATAATTTTTGAATGCAGCGTTAGTTTTTTATACGATTTTTTTACCCACATATCAGCAAGAACGGTAAATCCTAACCCACCAATAATAAACAAAAAGGAAATCGTTATGTTAATAACGGGATCTCCTACATACTGAACTAAGCTGTCAGATAATAGTCCGAACCCTGCGTTATTAAAAGCTGAAATTGAATGAAACAAGCTAAAGAATAGCCCCTTAGACCATCCGAATTCCGGAACCCAGCGTATCGCTAAAAAGATAAGTGCAACAAACTCAATTAAAAATGAAAAGATAAACAGCCTTTTAACTAGCAGGACAACTCCGCCGACGCTCGTTTGATTTAATGCCTGCTGAACGAGCATACGCTCTTTAAATCCAATTTTTTTACCTAGCATCATAAAAATCAGCACGGCAAATGACATAATGCCAAGACCGCCTATTTGAATTAACAGCATAATAATCGTTTGACCGATGACGGTAAAACGCGTACCTGTATCTACGACGGCTAAGCCGGTCACTGTCATAGCGGAAGTAGATGTAAAAAGGGCGTCTACCCACCGGATTGGCTCAGTAGTAGAAAAAGGCATCATTAATAAAAGAGCACCAATAATAATTCCTCCGCCAAAAATGGAGACAAGCAGCTGCGGCGGCGTAAGCCTAACAATTTTTTTTTTCATAAGTTAAACTCCTTCTTCTTCAAAACGGTTTAAATCGCGATTATGTCCGATAACAATCAGCATATCTCCTTGTTCAATTGTTTCATGCGCCGTAGGCGAAATCACCATTTCCCCGTCTTTTCGCTGAAAACCGATAATATTACAGCCGTACTTTGCACGAATATTTAAATCAAACAGCGTTTTATTATGAAGTTTCTTAGAAGCGACAATTTCAACAATACTATAGTCTTTAGACAGTTCAATATAGTCAATAATTTTTTCTGACACCACGTGATGAGCAATCCGCTTCGCAATATCGCGCTCAGGATGAATGACTTTGTCCGCTCCTATTTTCTCCAGCACTTTTTGATGATACATATTCACCGCTTTTACCCATACTTGCTTAACGCCCATATCTTTTAAAAGCATCGTTGCAAGCACGCTTGCTTCGATATCGTCTCCAAACGAAATAAGAGCATGATCAACGTTACGAATGCCTAGCCCTTTTAAGCTAGCTTCATCAATTGCGTTCGCTTGCACGACATATGTAGCTGAGTTGCTATATTTCTTTACTACCTCCTGATTGCGGTCAATAGCGAGCACATCCACATCCAAATTAGCAAACTCTTCAACCAAACTGCCTCCAAAACGACCTAATCCCAATACAGCAAACTGTTTTTTCATAATGTATTTATTCCTTTCTTCAACTGCTGTGTGTTCTCTTAGCTTATACTTTTTCTAAAAAATTACATGTTTTTCTTAAAAAAAGCGCAAAAAAACACAGGAAGGCTCCTGTGTTTTTTCACACTCTTCCCCCTCAAAACGCTTGCGAAGTTAGCTGTCGGGTTCGGGTTTTAAGAGTAACCCTACCTTTTTAAGGATTCACCCCGGAGCACAATATGTGCGTAAATAATGGGTCCTCCGCTCCGTAATGGATTAAGCGATTTTTATTCAAATGTCTATGATCTATTTTTTAGAATAATCGATTCGATTCATGATACGTTTCACTTCACGAAAGCTATCTTACTCCTGTGGATTTTGTCTGTCAAGATATTTTTAGGGAAGACATCACTTGCGCTGCAAACTGCAAAAATCATATAAATCTAAACTGACAATCAGTTTGTGAAATTGATCAAACAAATTAATAACAGCCAAAAGCTCTAATAGCTGCGTATCACTGTAAAATTTCTTTAATTGATCCATATCAGCATCCGTCAAATCCCTTGGACGCACTCGGTATACATCTATAAATCGAAACAGCAGTCGATCTTTTTCTTCCAGCTCTTTTTCTCTTAACACTTTTTGATTAAGCGTCTTATCGCCTACATATGACATGCTCATACACGTCTCACAGCCGTTAACACCTGCTAGATAAAGCCTGATTTTTTCCTTAGTCTCTCTTTTTATTATATCACTGTTCCAAAGCTTGTCGTATAGCTCATCATACAACCTTTTTACATCTGGAATTAAATTCAGTGCTTTTTCAAAATTTGTTCCCTCTTCGTTTGTTAACAAAACTCTTGCCATTTTTTACTCACTCCTTTTTAATTATTATAGTAAGAAAAATGGAGATTTCAGATAACAAATAAAACATATTATCTGCTGTTACTAATCAAATGAAACATTAATATGAAAGAAGGTTTTCAATTGAAAATTGATGAAATTGATTTATCGATTTTGCAGGCACTGCAGCAAAACAGCCGTCTTTCCTTAAGAGAGCTAGGAAAACAAATTAACCTGTCTCCTCCTTCAGTGGCAGAGCGAGTAAGACAGCTAGAGAGCTTTGGTATTATAAAAGGATATACAATCGATATTGATTATGAAAAGCTGCAGTTGCCCGTCTCGTGTTTTATTGAAGTAACCATGAAAAACGGAGAGCACGAGCGTTTTAAACGATTTATTTCTCAGTATCCCTATGCTTTATTCTGTGAACGCATCGCCGGACAGGCTTGCTTCATTACAAAGCTTCAGCTTCCTCACCTGCACGTACTCGAGCAATTTATTAACGAAATTACACCTTATGCCAAAACGATTTCACACATCGCCCTTTCTCACGTGGAGATGTCTTCTGCATTATTGAGTCATTTAAAAGATGAAAAGTGATTGAAACATACGTTCACCGTACTAACGAAAAGATCCGAACGATTCATCGTTCGGATCTTCTTTCCACTAAACTACTTCTGTCCTAGCCTCTTTTATTCGTCCAAAAGCATAAAAAATAACCCTCCAAAGCTGGAGGGTATAAATTTTCCGAATAATGAAAGTTTTACAACTTCATTCTATCAGGTACCGACATTTCTGTCTACTTAAAAATGTAAAAGAGCTCTCTATTAATAGAAAGCTCTTTTACCTGCTTGTTTTTTGAAAACAATCAATCTATATAAAAGGGAACTACCTAAGGCTGAAAGTCACGTGAAACCTTGGCAGTTGATCCTGGATATACCGGTTGATATGATTCAAAACAAGTTCTTTCATCATTTCTTCTTTGACTTCTGATTCCGTTTTTTTATCTTTTTGTTTTAAAATAAGAATATAATAGACTTTACCCATTTTAATGGGCTTACTACACTCTCCGATGTGCTGTTTTTTTAAAACATCTATAAAAGAGGGAGATAGATTCGAAAGCTTTAGATTATCATCATTCTCTATTTTGCTGATGGTCTGGACATCAGCATATTTTTTTTGAACGTCTTGAAGCGATGTTCCTTTTTGCAGCTCAGCCGCAACGGTCTCGGCATCATGTAAAGTTGTAAAAGTTAGCTGCGAAAAAGATACGCGCGTTACATCGTTCTCAATACGTGTATAGTAAGCGTCTAGTTCATCAGACGTAATTTGTTTACGGAAATATTCTTCTAATTTAAACTGATTTATTAGCTGTTTAGTTACATCGCTAGAACGAATGTGCAAGACTTCATAGCCTTGTTTTCTTGTATCTTCGTCATATGAACGTTTGATTTGTTTCCACATATCCTCGACTTTTTTCTGTACCCTGTCACTTGTCTTTAGATGCGAAATTAAGATTTTTTGCATGACAAGCTGCCGCAACAACTCTTTGCGGTAGCTTGTATCATTTAGCGGCGCATCGGGATTTAAGAACCCTTCAACTGCTAAAAAACGATTGAATTCAGCTCCTGTCACCTTTCCTCCTTCATACGCTGCCACTTCTTTGGCAGAAGATAGCTGACTAATTTCTACAGAAGGAAACATCGTGTTTGAATGCTTCCCTCCGCAGCCTGTTAAAAATCCGAACGCTGTTAATACTGCTAGCAGCAGCTTTAACGGTGCTGAACTCATCCATTGTTATCCTGCTGCTCTGAAAGCTTCAGAGAAATAGTTTGTTTTTTTCCATTTCGGTACACGTCTAATTTTACCGTGTCTCCTACTTTGCGTTTTGTGTATAGATATTGACGTAAATCACTGGATGTTTTGACTTCATTTCCATCGATGGCAACAATCACGTCTTTTGATTGTAAACCAGCATCAGAAGCAGAAGAGAACGGTTCAACCGTCGTTACGACAACTCCTTCAGACGTATCGCTTGTTAGGCCTAGCTGATCTTGTTTTGTTGCAGCTGAAAGCTGACCTACATCTTGAAGACCTACCCCCATATATGGACGCGTTATTTTTCCGTTTTTCATCAGCTGTTCAATCGTTGGCTGCACTTCATCACTTGGAAGAGCAAAGCCGATTCCTTCTACATTGTCTTCTGAAATTTTCATACTGTTGATACCAACTACTTCACCGGAAGAATTGATCAAGGCACCGCCGCTGTTTCCTGGATTAATCGCCGCATCCGTTTGAATTGCATCTACGTTCCAATTCTCTGAAATAGGGACAGAGCGTTTTGCTGCGCTCACGATACCTTGTGTGACCGTACGAGAAAATTGTTCACCAAGAGGGTTTCCGATTGCAAGAACCGTTTCACCCGCCACTAAATCTGATGATTTTCCGAACTTCGCCACTTGTTCAACATTTTTGTCGGACATTTCAAGCACCGCTAAATCCGTTAGCGCATCAGCTCCCACAATTTTAGCTTTTTCTTTTTGCCCGTTTGAAAGTGACACTTCTACTTCGCTTGCGCCATCGATAACGTGGTTATTTGTTACAACGTATGCTTTTCCATTTTCTTTTTTGAAAATAACACCGGAACCCGTTCCTGCTTCTTGCGTTTGGGTATCTCCAGAAAATGGATTTGTTTGCTGCTGGATGTTGTTCACGCCTACAACAGCGGCTGATACTTTATTTACAACTGAAACAAGATCTGACTGATTCACGGTGGTGCTTACTGTTCGAGGCGTTGTGCTCGTTGTTGTTGCGGTTTGAGTCTGCGTTGTTTGATTCACTGTATGCGTATCCGCTGAATCCATTAACCCTAGCTGCGGAGCGCCGTATAGCACAATTCCTCCCCCTAGCACTGCTCCCGCGATGGAAGATGCGATCACTGGAAATAAGCGTCTTTTTGGAGGCTGTGATGATGACGCAGGCTGATACTGATCATAGCGCCGCTGGCGGTTTTCATATTCTTCTTTTCGTTCTTCCTCTCTTTCATAATCACGTGGATCCATGAAAATCACTCCTTTTAACGTAGCAAATTTTATGTTATCTATACTATAAAATAAAAGTTTGGGATAAGTATCAAAACAATATGTGAAATTGTGAAAAATTTCTTTATAACAGCAAACACGTAGTATAATAGCGGGTACATAAACCTTTAAAGAAACGCGCATAGATGGCGTAATATGCTTTATTTACCTTAATTTTCATATATTCAGAGGAAGGTGTCAAATTTGAGCTTTACACTATATTTAGTAGAGGATGAACAAAATTTAAACGAAGTTTTAACCCTTTACCTTCAAAAAGAAGGCTGGGACGTTCGCTCATTTTTTAACGGCACGGACGCAAAAGAAATGATTGCAACTCCTCCGCACCTGTGGATTTTAGATATTATGCTGCCTGATATTGACGGGTATCAGCTCATTCGCGAAATCAAGCAGCAAACGCCACATGTGCCTGTTATTTTCATTTCAGCACGCGATGCCGATATTGACCGGGTTCTTGGACTTGAAATGGGCAGCGACGACTATTTATCAAAGCCTTTTTTGCCTCGTGAACTAGTTATTCGAGCAAACAAACTGCTAAACCTCGTATATGGTTCCAATCAAAAGAAAACCGATACCATTACGCTGACTCCTTATGAAATCGATTTACATACGCGTACAGTCAGTGAAAATGGAAAGCCGATTGATTTGACGTCTAAAGAATTTGATTTTCTTGTCACTATCTCAAAAGACCTTGGACAGGCTTTTTCAAGGGAGCAGCTGTTGAATCTCATTTGGGGAGAAGATTATTTCGGCACAGACCGAGTGGTGGATGATTTAGTGAGGCGCGTGCGTAAAAAAATGCCGCAAGCACGAATTGAAACGATTTACGGATACGGATACCGGATGATGAAAGCATGAAAAACAAGTCGCTTGCATTTCAAATTTGGCTCGTCATCTCGGGTATTTTACTGCTCATTTCAATTTTGCTCGCTATTTTATTCCCAACGACGCTCAGGCAGTTCTTCACGAATGAAATTTATACCACTATTGAAAATGAACAGCATATTTTAAAAGAATACGGCCTGCCAAGCCGCTCAGGTGAATACTACTTTAGCAATGAAGACAGTGAACCAACGCTTGGCAATCGAACCGTGGATCATATTTTATTGCCTGAACATGCGGATATCTCTTATTTTTCATCACGGGTGTTGCCTCAAGACTTTTTGAGAAAAGCACAGGAAGATGCAATCAGTCAGCGGAAAATCGTCGCTCGCTATGAAAAAGATCTCGGCAACCGGACGCTTTTTTATGTGATTCGAAAAGTAAGCGTAAACGGACAGCCTGCTTTTTTACTTTCATTTTCGTGGGATACGTATCGCAACGCGCTCACTTCTACTCTTTTTAAACAGCTGCTTCTTGTCATTTCAATTGTATTTCTATTCAGCTGGCTTCCATCTATTTGGCTATCAAGATACTTAAGCAAGCCGCTTGTATCGCTTGAAAAAGATGTAAAAAAAATCGCCGAACAAAATTGGCATGAACCTGTTACAGTCAACCGTTCCGATGAAATCGGCAAGCTAGGCGCGTCCATCGAGCAAATGCGCAAAAGGCTCGTATCTAAAGATGAAGCACAGCAAACGCTGCTTCAAAATATTTCACATGATTTAAAAACACCGGTAATGGTTATTCAAAGCTACGCTCAGTCGATTCAAGACGGCATTTATCCAAAAGGTGATTTATCCCAAACGGTAAAAGTCATTGAAGATGAATCCAAAAATCTTGAGAAAAAAATCCGCGATTTGCTTTACTTAACCAAGCTTGACTATATGTCCACTCACCAGCTTGCACAAGACGACTTTGATTTTACTGCACTTCTTCATGAAGTAGTGGATCGCTTGCGGTGGAGGCGCCCTGAAATACAGTGGGAATTTGACGACGTAAATGCAACGATTAAAGGAGACAAAGAGCTGTGGACAAAAGTCCTTGAAAATGTACTCGACAATCAGCTGCGCTATGCTGATACGAAGGTTTCACTTTCACTTACTAAACACCAAACGAACGTTCAATGTACCATCAGCAACGATGGTCCGCCGATTGATCAAAGCGTGCTTCAACACTTGTTTGAACCGTTTAAAAAAGGAGCAAACGGTGAATTCGGTATTGGCCTAAGTATCGTAAAGCGTATTGTTACGATGCACGATGCAGCCATTACGGCTGAAAACACAGACGCCGGAGTGACGTTTTCACTTACTATTCCTATATAAACTAAAAAGGCAAGGGAGTCGACTCCCTTGCTTTTTTATGAAAAAACCGATGTATATGCATAAAGAGCTGGTGAACCCCCAGAGTGAATGAACACCACATTCTCATCTTTTTTAAAATAACCTTTTCGAATTAAATCAATCAGGCCGGCCATCGCTTTTCCCGTATACACAGGATCCAATAAAATTCCTTCCGTACCGGCCACAAGTTTGACTGCTTCCACCATCTCTTCTGTTGGAACAGCATAGCCTGGACCGACATATTCATCCATACAAACAATATCTTCTTTTTTAAAAGGCGTTTTGCTATGTAAATGATCATAAAGTTCACTCGTCAGCTTGGCAACTTTCATTTCTTGCTCTTCTTTAGCACGACTCACATTCATTCCAATAACAGACACCCCGCTTTGAAGGCCTTGAAAGCCTGCCACTAGCCCTGCGTGCATGCCTCCGCTTCCGCTTGTGCAAACTACGTGGCTAAGCTTTATTTGTTGCTCATAGCTTTGCATAAGCAGCTCCTGTGCGCAGGCAGCGTAGCCTGTTGCACCGATAACATTTGAACCTCCTACGGGGATTAGGTACGGCTTATGACCTTTTTCACTTAGCTCGCGCGCTACTTTTTCCATTTCCGCTGTCAAATCCGAACCTTCAGCGACAAACCGCATGTCATGAGCCCCTAATAAATGATAAAGAAAATAGTTTCCCGTCGGCTGATCACTTGCTTTATTTTCCCCTTCTTCTAATACGAGCACGCATTTCATTTGCTCTTTTACGGCAGCAGCAAGCGTCAAACGACAGTGATTGGATTGTATCGCACCGCACGTTACAAGCACGTCTGCCCCTTGTGCTTTTGCATCAGCTACTAGATATTCAAGCTTACGCGTCTTATTTCCGCCCCCTGTCAGTCCAAGCATATCATCGCGCTTCATATAAATTGAAGGTCCGTTTAACTGCTGAGATAAAACCGATAGCTTTTCTAAAGGTGTAGGGGAATCCGTATATTTTCTTCTAAAAAATTGCGTTAAGTTCATGCTCTCATCCTCTCTTTCATATTTGTTCTATTTTACCATATAGAAGCTTTTGAAGAGCTTTTTACGAAAGGGCTTTCTATAACTTGTATACATAAGAACAAGTAGTCAACATACATTAAACCATATAAACAGTTTGAAGGAGTGTTTTCAATGAGTGAAAAAGCAGTACTTTGCAGCGTCTCACGAGTAGTCAAATCACAGCACATTTTTCCAAATGACCTAAACAATCACCACACCCTTTTTGGCGGCAAAATTGTCGCTGACATGGACATGACGGCTTCTCTTTCAGCAGCTAAACATTCCAGAAAGTCGTGTGTTACAGCTTCCATTGATCATGTTGACTTTATCGAGCCCGTCACAGAAGAAGATTTTATTTCATATGAGGCATTCGTTGTTGTCACAGGAAAAAGTTCCATGATTATTTTTGTTAAAGTCATTGCCGAAAATTTGTTAACGGGCATTAAACGTATTGCTGCTACTTCTTTTCTTACCTTCGTCGCATTAGAAAATGGGAAGCCTGCTCCCGTTCCTCAAGTTATTGCTCAAACTGAAGAAGAAAAAAGCCTTCAAAAAGTAGCTCTTGAACGAAAAGAGTCCAAAAAAACGCAGGTTGAGCACAGCAAAGCAATTGCGCGCATCTTATCTAAATCTTTGCGCAGCAGTAATTAAGCTCTTCATCTAAAAAGCAGCTGTCTGCTTTTTAGACGAAGTTTTTTAATTTTCACATTGTTATTTAATGTGATATGCGATATATTGGTTTTATGAAAAATAACATTCAACCTCTCAAACGACTTTCCCTACGGGAGGAAGTCTATCAAACACTTAAACACAATATCGTTATGCTTGAATTTCAGCCGGAACAAAAGCTTCAGGATAAAGAACTGGCTGAGCAATTTGGAGTTAGCCGCACTCCTGTTCGAGAAGCATTAAAAAGGCTCGAAGATGAAGGCCTTGTACAAACGACACCTGGTTCTTCTACAAAAGTGGCTCCATTAAACCTTGAGGAGGCAAAACAATCCTTTATTGTCGTCGCAGCTCTTCATGCACTTGCTGCTAAGCTGGCTTGTACTTCGTTACAAGAAGAAGATATGGGCGAACTAATCAAACATAATCAATCTCTAGAACATGCAATCAAAACAAGAAATGTACTGAAAGCGATCGAAGCGGATGAAGCATTTCATTCCGTTTTTTTAAACCGGGCGAATAATTTAGAGCTAGAACGTGTTGTAAAACAAACAAGCGCCAAAATTCAACGTCTGGAAATCGCTCGCTTTTCTTCTCTTGCTAGCCTTGCTTCCGTTGATCAGCACAAAGAAATCATAAATGCTTGCCGTCAAAAAGATTCCGCACTGACATCACAGCTTGTCGAAACAAACTGGCTGACACTAGGTGAAGCGCTGACAAGTGAGGAGGAAGCAAAGTGAAGCCTCTTTTATTAGGCGTTGCTGCATCATTCTTTTTTGCTTTTACATTCGTTTTAAATCGAGCGATGGATTTATCTGGAGGCAGCTGGGCGTGGAGCGCATCTCTACGCTATTTTTTTATGGTACCTCTTTTGCTTATGCTTGTTTATTTTTGGGGTGGCATCAAACCTGTGGTGGCAGAAATAAAAGCCCAGCCGCAAAAATGGCTGCTATGGAGCACGGTCGGATTTGGCTTATTTTACGCTCCTCTTTGTTTTGCTTCCGCCTACGGTCCCGGCTGGCTTATTGCAGGAACTTGGCAAATCACGATTTTATCGGGGTCTCTCCTAGCTCCTTTGTTTTACAAGGAAGGAAAAAAGCGAGGAGCCATTCCTTTCAAGCAGCTAGGTTTTTCGCTTATTATTTTAATAGGAGTTGTGCTCATGCAGCTTGAGCATGCGACTGAACTGTCGGCGGCTACTGCCTTGCTTTGTACGATTCCCATTTTAATTGCGTCTTTTGCGTATCCGCTTGGCAACCGTAAGATGATGGAGCTGTCGTCGCTTAATACGTTTCAGCGCGTGCTTGGAATGACGCTTTCAAGCCTGCCGTTTTGGATTATTCTTTCTGTCTATGCCTACTTGACCGATGGACTACCAAAACCAACTCAGATGTATCAAAGCAGTTTAGTTGCTTTACTTTCAGGAGTGTGTGCAACGATTTTATTTTTTGCGGCAACTGACCTTGTGAAAAAAGATTCTCACAAGTTAGGTGCAGTTGAAGCTACACAATCGATGGAAGTTTTATTTGCCCTGCTAGGAGAGGTCTTCCTTCTATCAAGTCCTTTGCCATCGATTCTTTCTTGGGTTGGAATGGGAGTTATCGTAGCAGGCATGGTGCTTCACAGCTACCAAACGAGTCATAAAAAAGCTATACCTCAAAAAGAATTGACCTACTAATCAATAACAAAAAAGAGCGTCTCAGTCGGCGCTCTTTTTGTTTATACAACAGATCTTCTTTCTAAATTGAAGACATTAACCTGCTCAGCATCAAAGCGGCTTAGCAACGAATCTACTCCGTACTCAAGTGCAAAAGCACGTTCATTTTCTGAAATCGGAACGGCCTGCAGGAACGTTACTTTTTTATCAGATAGTTCAATCGTTGAAAAATTATCCCATAAAAACGGCGGAATCAGCAAAATGTGCTGCATATGAAAGCTGTCATCAAGGACTGCAATAACGTCTTTATAAATAGCTCCTGGGAAAATGGAGACATGAGATTTCATCATATGGAAAATACAGTTTGCTAAAATAGCAGAATAAATACCGAACTCCTCATGACATGCCCCAACAATTTCAATTCGAAGCGGGATCCCTCCAACTGTATAACCTGTCGGACATTGATGTCCACCGAGCGTTGCATACGCGGTTACGTCTTGACGCGGATGATTTTCACATGCCACAACGTGAATACCATGCTTTTTTCGTTCATCTGAATAATCTTCAATTCGGTCCTTTTGACCAAATACATCTATTGCTTTATGTATAATTAATTCTTCATCTTTTGTAAAATTACTCATAAAAAACCTCCTTGCTTGCGACCTTAAAAAGTCCCCTACTGTACAGCATATACTACCGCACTCGCTTACGATATAGTTTTTAGAAAATGTGATAGAAATGTTATCGTTTCGTAACATACTATGAAATTGTCTCAAGAAGCAAACAAGAAACCTTAACCAATTTTTTCTTTTCCCATAAAAAAATAGAGCCTGCACCATGGCAGCCCCTATTTTTTGTGACATTATTATGAAATAATTTGTAATTCTTTTGGGTACTTCGTTAACGTTTCGTATCCATCTTTTGTGATGATTACATCATCTTCAATACGCACGCCTCCGAGTCCTGGAATATAGATACCCGGTTCAATCGTATACACCATGCCTTCTTGAAGCACATCATCATTGTTGCGGCTCATTGAAGGAAACTCATGCACGCTGATACCAAGGCCATGACCAAGACGATGCAAGAAATACTCTCCATACCCTGCTTCTGTAATAATATTGCGTGCTACCATGTCCAAGTCGCCAATGCGAGTGCCAGGCTTGGAAGCTTCAAGAGCTGCCTGCTCGGCGCGCTGTACCGTTTCATAGATTTCTTTTTGCTTATCATTAATCGACTTGTACGCGACTGTACGCGTAATATCTGAACAGTATCCATCTAGCACTACACCTAAATCGAAGAGAACCATATCTCCTGGCTTTAACGTGCGAAGACCTGGGTTCCCGTGCGCTTCTCCCGTTTTTTCACCAAATAACACCATCGTTGAAAACGACATCTCACGAATTCCTTTTCGCTTTAGCTCGTATTCAATTTTAGCCAGAACATCCATTTCCGTAACGCCTTCTTTTAAGGCAGCTACGCCTACTTCTACGCCAAAATCAGCTAATGCAGCTGCCTTTTGCAGAATCTCAACTTCACGCTCATCTTTAATTAAACGCAGCTGATTTAATTTCTCTTCTGCTCCGACTAGCTCAGCATTTGGATATAAATTAAGCAGTTCTTCAGCTCTCGCATACAGCAGCTGCTCTTTCTCTACAGCAACTTTTTTCACATCCATTACGTTTCGTTTATGTAAAGCTTCTTTAATAAGTTCCCAAGGATTTTGATGGTCTTCATATCCGATCACGTCAAATTTCCAGCCGGCTTCTTTTGCTTGACCCACTTCCATTGATGGACAAACAAGCATCGGCTCCGCTTCATTAAATAAAAATAAACCAAGCAGACGCTCATGCGGATCCGTGTGAAATCCAGTTAAATAAAATACGTTTTCAGTTGACGAAATAAAGGCCATTTCTACATTCTTTTCCTTGAGCCATGATACGACTTTTTGCAAACGTGCTTCCATTAAAAAAACCCCTTTCATTGTGCAATATTACTATTATAACATAGTTATTTAGCAATATTGTACAATGAATAGAGGTTAAGACAAAGCCGCGTGAAGAGTAGTAAGCTGCTCTTTAATCGCTTTTCGCTGAATACTTACTTTCATCAGCCAGCCATTTTCTCCGTATCTATAAATAAATTCGTACGTACCTTTAGGAAAATATTCTTTTACCAGCATGTCTCGGTTTTCAACAAATCCCGGATCGCCAATAAAATAGTTACCTTCTTCAAGCGGGAGCTCATGAACTTTTTTTTCTAGCTGCTTCTCTTCGTCTTCGTCATCATCTATCACAATGTGAAGACCACCTTCATCACGCACAACGTCAAATTCACCGTTTTGTTCAAGCTCAAGCACCGGTACCACCTGTCCATTTACCGTTAGCAGCTGCTTGGTTCCTTCAAGGACCTGGGACCAATGATCATCGTATAAAGTAGAAGAATAAAAAATATAGCCCTGAGATTTATATAATAAAAGCAGCTGTTCAAAATGATTTTTCACTTGTTCTTTATCAAATAGAATAACAAAATGCTTTCGATAGAAAAAACTTGTAAAAGGCAGAATAGACGATTGATTAAGCTCTCTAATTATTTCAGCACTATCCTTACCTGAAATAATAGCTCCGGTCAATTCCCCCGCGCCATAAGGTTTCCAATGACTTAACGCCGCTTCTGGAATCAGCACAAGGTTCGAAGATGACACATATATACTCATTCGCTTCACTCCTTTTTTCTACACTTAGACCTATATTTAATTCTCAACAAACAGAGACTTTTCTCTTATTCCCTTCTTAAAAGACAGAACTTTTTCCCTAACTATGATAGATTATAACAAATATCTTCGAAAAAAATAACCTTTATTTCCTCTTTCTTCTATTTGTACACTTCTCTTATTTTAGCTGTCTTCGCAGATTTACTAGTGAACGTACTTGCTAATCTAATTCCTTAGTGTTAATTTTATTATGTCGTTTTATAATTTTTTGCATAATTGGTTTTAAACAAAAAAGTATTAATATTTTTGAATGCGATGGTGAGACATTTGGAAGAACGTACAGAACGTAAACAACATAAAAGAAAAAAGCAAAGAAAAAAGAAACGCTTTAGAAAGCTACTTCTTTTCTTTCTCATTCTTGTAATCGCCGCTGGTGCATATGTGTATTATCAATACCAACAAGGATTAGCAGAAGCAGACGGAGCTTTTGGGAAAGATGGACAGTTTGATTTTAATGGTGCAAGTGCCAATTTAGATAGCATGAATGTGCTGCTTCTCGGAATTGACTCTCGCGGTGAAGAACATTCGCGTGCCGATACAATCATGATTGCTCATTATGACAAAGACAGCAATCAGCCTAAAATTGTTTCTTTGATGCGTGATTCATATGTGGATATTCCTGGACATGGCAAAAACAAATTAAATTCAGCCTATGCATTTGGCGGGCCCGAATTAATGCGTAAGACAATTAAAGAAAATTTCGGCGTAGATGTAAACTATTATGCTGTTGTTGATTTTAAAGGTTTTTCTAAAGTTGCCGATACGATTGCCCCTGAGGGAATTACGGTTACCGTGCCACATGAAATGTCGTCAGGAATTGGCATGACGCTAAAACCTGGAAAACAAACTCTTCACGGAGATAAATTACTAGGATACGTGCGATTCCGCCATGATAGCCAAAGTGATTTCGGGCGCGTGAAGCGTCAACAAGAAGTGATTGGTAAATTAATGGATGAAGCTCTTCAAGTAAAGACACTGGCGAAAGCTCCTAAGCTATGGGGTGTCATTGATCCATATGTGGATACAAATATTCCGCCAAAAACATTTATTGTGATAGGAAAAGATTTTTTAGTTGGAAATCAGCCAGATTTAAAATCTCTTCGTTTACCGGTTGAAGGTTCCTATTCAAATGAACGAATATCCGGTATTGGTGCTGTTTTAAGCATCGACCTTGAAGAAAACAAACAAGCGTTACAGTCATTTTTAAATTAGGAAAAGGTGTCCATTAGAGGACACCTTTTTTTATACTATTCAAAAAAACTTCTGTTTTTCCTCCCTATCCTTCAAAAAATTTTCAGCTTCGACAAAAAATGGAGATAAAATGGAGTTGTTTTCTAGAAAACAGCTGTTTCTTTGGAGTTCTATTTTTTCTCCTGTATGCGTATATGAAAAGAGAAGGACTTCTTTTTTATATTTTTTAGTCAAGGAGATGAAATGATGAAATTATATGGTTTTCAATCTGAAGAAGAGCGTTCCTTTCTTCATTCTACCTATAAAGTAAACCCATTACTTTCTCATACTGGAGATGTCAAAATCAGCTTTTTATCTTTTCAAGAAAATGATTATACCCCCCGTCAAGAAGCTACGATTCCACAGCTTCTTTTAGTCGTTCACGGGGAAGGCTGGGTAGCTGGCGATAACGGACTGAAAATTTATATCAAACAAGGTGAATCAGCATTTTGGAGAGCTGGGGAATCTTTTGAAGTCGGGAGTCTAACGGCTATGACAGGACTACTGATTGAAGGATTAGATATTGCTCCTCAAAAGCTGCTTACTTCTTTCTCACGAACAAACGCAAATTAAAAAGCCGCTTTGACGCGGCTTTTTTTATTATCTTAGTAATTGAGCGTAGTTTTCTGCGCTATCTTGAATAACTTTGTCACTCAGGTCACCGCCTGCTCCTTGAAATAAAAATGGAGTTTGGAACTTCATACCTGTTAAATTTGCCATAGCTTGGAAAGGAAGAAGCAGATGATTCATTGGGTAACGGTTGTATCCCCCTTCTTGATAAGCTTCTGCAGGGCCTCCTGTCGAAGTAGCTACGACAAACTCTTTTCCCTGAAGTTTAGTACCTTTGCTTCCATAAGCCCATCCGTATGTTAAAACAACATCTTGCCACTCTTTTAAGAGTGCTGGTGAGCTGTACCAGTAAAATGGAAATTGAAAAACAATACGATCGAATTGAACAGCTAACTCCTGCTCTTTTTCTACATCAATTTTGAAATCGGGATAGTTTGCGTATAAATCATGAACGTACACATCCTCCTCTTTTTTTACTCGCTCTGCCCACGCTTTATTAATACGAGAAGATGCTAGATTTGGATGCGCTAAAATAACCAGTGTTTTCATTTTGATACTCTCCTTCTGATGTCTGTGCTTGCTTTTTTCTTTTCTATTTTTTACGCTTGCCTCTCACGGCTTGTTCACTCATTCTTTCCTTTTCCTTCAGGAAATCCGAGTTCGTTTACACTTATAAATTACCAGTATTATCATTCTGCTTCAATAAAATTGACTTTGCTTTTATCACCTTTAATTTTTTTATGTACCCAAAACGGAAGATAAAGGACAAGAAAACTAAGAATCATGATTCCTTCAATCCATACTAAATACCAAGGATGAGGTCCAAGAACATCCAGCAAGGAAGCGTGCTCTGGCTTTTTCATCATGTATAAATAATTCGCACCCAGTAAACGATTCATGACATAGATAAAACCTCCGTACAGATTAACAAATACTACGCTTACCCATAAAGAACGAAACGTCGGCTCATATCTGCAGGCAGCAATTAGCATACAGCAAGCAAGTACCACACCGCCATGCGATACATAGAACTGCACATAGCGAAACTGGGCATACGCATAGCCGCCAAGGTCTGGGGTAATCATCGCTTGAACAGAGCTGCTGATTCCTGCGAAGTACACAAAATAAAAAAGAAATCTGCTTTTGGTTATCAGCATAACAGCAGCAAGCAGCACGACTATATCACTGAGCTGAAGAGGCAAGGAAGTTTCAACGGACCACTGATGACATCCGATTTCCCAAGCCTGGTAGGCCGTTTCTGAAACCATTAGAATGAATGAAAGCAAAACGAATACAAACCTCTTTTTTCGCAGCTGCTTTCGACATAAAAAAATAAATGCTCCTATGATTACGATAATGGCTAAAGTTACAAGATGTTCAACTGAAAAAAGCTGAAAAGAATGCTGTACAGGATGACATGTAAAAAATGAATTCATAACGGCGCCTCCTCTCCATCAAAAAACAAATTTGGTACCTTTAGCTTGTTCATAAGACCTCATTTTCATTAACGCTTCTCTCACATTAAAAAGAGATTGAAACATAATGAAAGCTACGTCCACCATGCTAATAAAAAGATCCGAACGATTTATCGTTCGGATCTTCTTTTAACTAAAATAATTTTGTACTAATCTTTTTGTCTTCATTTTTATTTTTTAATTAATCCTTTTTTCAGTAAGAATTGATGAGCGACTTCTTCAGCCGTTTTTCCTTTTGCATTTACTTGATAGTTCATTTCACGCATTTCGTCGTCACTGATTTTGCCACCCAGTTGATTTAAGATCTTTTTCAGTTCAGGGTGCTCTTTTAGTGTATCTTCACGAAGCACAGGCGATCCTTGATACGGAGGGAAGAACTGCTGGTCGTCTTTTAAGACTTTTAAACCAAACTGTTTGATTTCAGGATCCGTTGCGTAAGCATCAAGCATGTTAATATCGCCTTTTTCAACAGCGCGATAGCGAAGCTTCGGCTCCATCGTTTTAATATTCGGGAAAGTAAGGCCATATTCTTTTTGAATGCCTACGTAGCCGTCTTCACGATCTTTAAACTCAAGCGTAAATCCTGCTTTTACTTTATCTGTTGCATTTGCCAAATCTGAAATGGTCGTTAGATTATTTTCTTTGGCAAATTCTTTTGTCACGGTCAATGTGTACGTATTATTAAACTTCATTGGATCTAAATAGACAAGCCCGAATTTCTTTTTAAATCCTTCTTTTGCCTGCTTGTACACCTGTGTTTCATCTTTGTTGTCCGGCTGTTCCTTTAGATGCGTCACAATGGCTGTCCCCGTATATTCAGGGTACAAATCAATTTCCTTGTTACGCAGAGCCTCAAATACAAATACCGTTTTCCCAAGCGACGAACGAAGGTTTACTTTCATATCGGTTTGATCTTCAATTAATTCTTTGTACATATTGATTAAAATATCTTGTTCTGCGCCAATTTTCCCTCCGATAACAAGGTCTGGTTTTGTTGCGCTCATCGCTGCAAACGGAGAAACAAGAATAAGTACTAATACGATGATCATGATGAACGAGCGTTTTTTGGACCCTTTTTTAGCAGAGTGTTCAATCGTTCGCAGAATTCCATCAAAAATAAGCGCTAATAATGCTGCTGGAACGGCTCCTAATAAAATCAAACTATTATCGCTTCGGTCAATACCAAGCAAAATTAAGCTTCCGAGTCCGCCTGCTCCGATAAGAGCCACGATTGTCGCTGTACCAATAATGAGTACCATCGCTGTGCGAATTCCGGCCATAATGACAGGAAGCGCTAGAGGAAGTTCTACTTTGATTAATCGTCTCCACGAGTTCATCCCCATGGCTTTGGATGCTTCAATTAAAGATGGGTCCACTTCTTTGATTCCGGTATATGTATTTCGTACAATAGGAAGAAGCGAATATAAAAACAGTGCAATAACCGCGGGAAAGGTTCCAATTCCGACAAGAGGAATCAGTAATCCTAATAAAGCGAGTGAAGGAATGGTTTGCAGTACGGCTGTTACGCCAATGATCGGTTCAGCAATGCGGTCATGCCTCGTTAAGTACAGTCCAAGCGGCACTGAAATTAATACGGCGATCACAAGAGCCAGTACTGAAATTTGAATGTGTTCAAGAAGAGCTTGAAACAGGGCATCTCCTCGTTGATCTAATAATGCGCTTAGTGCATTCATTACAGCGTTCCTCCTTCTTTCGTTTTATCAGAAAGAAACGCTAATAGAGTTTTGCGCGTTACAACGCCAATGCGTTTGCTCCCTTTTTTCACAGCTATTGCTTCATGGTCGTAAAGGGCGTCCATTGCCTGCTGAACAGTGGCGGTTGAAGCTAGCTCTTCAGTAGGTTCTACGTCTGGCTGTTCACTTTCTTTGACAAACATATCCAATGTCTCAAATAAAGCATTTCCTTGATTTCCAATAAATGTTTTTACAAACTCATTTTTAGGCTTTTGAATGAATTCCTCCGGGGTGCCAACTTGAACAATTTCCCCATCTTTCATCAGGCAGATACGATCTCCAAGCGTCATGGCTTCGCTCATATCATGCGTAACAAACACAAATGTTTTTTTGATTTTTTCTTTTAAGCTAATAACATCTTGTTGAAGCTGTTCGCGGCTTAACGGATCGAGGGCACTAAAGGGTTCGTCCATTAAAATAACGGGGGGATCAGCTGCGAGGGCACGTGCTACACCTACACGTTGCTGCTGGCCACCTGAGAGCTCAGACGGCTTTCGGTTTCGATATTGCTTTGGGTCTAGTCCTACCAAGGTAAGCAGTTCATCAATACGCGTTTTGATTTTGTTTTTCTTCCAATGCTTCATCTCCGGTACAATGGCTATATTCTCAGCAATGGTCATATGAGGAAAAAGAGCAATCTGCTGTAGCACATAACCAATGTTCCAGCGTAGCTCATGTATGTTGTGGTCCGATACGAGCTTATCTTTTATGTATAGTTCTCCTTCGGTAATATCATGAAGACGGTTAATCATTTTTAAGGTGGTTGTTTTCCCACATCCACTCGGACCAATTAAAACGAAAAACTCTCCTTCTTTTATTTCTAGATTAATATTTTTCACGGCGGTCGTACCGTCTGGATATTGCTTTGACACATTCTTAAACGTAATCAAATTATCGTTCACACTCCCTGTTGAAATTTAACCCCTAGTTTCGTGTACCCAATACTTAGAGGCAATAAACATTCTTTTAAGAATATTTCTAAATATGATTCATAAGACATAGTGGAAAAGATACACATGTTTTCTAACAGCCTCCTAATAAGGCTATCAAACTGTTAAAGTTTTCACAAGGCGGGGAAGAATAATTCGGAGAATAAATTTAAAGCCAATCCAAATAAAAAAACCTTCTTTCAACAAGAAAGAAGGTTTTTGAGTATGCTAGCGACAGGGATCGAACCTGCGACCTCTTGCTTACCATGCAAGTGCTCTACCTACTGAGCTACACCAGCGTCTTGGAAAATTATATCACGTTTAAATTTATTTAGGAAGCGCTTTTTTAAATTTTTTTATTGGTATATTCTCTAATTTGCGTCTTCTGAAATTCGCACTTTCTACAAAGTTCCATATTTCATGTTAGAACTTCTTACATAAATTGTGTGAATTTTCTTTTTTTATATTACCCTTAGTAAAAGAGCTTACAAAAGAAGGGAAGAAAATAGATGGAACAACAACCAACCATGACAAAATCAAAAACGGCAACTCCCTACCCAAGAGACTGCACGTTCAGCCTGGAAGATTGGACGACGCTTGCTAAGTATTGGTACCCCGTCGCACGCTGCAGTGATGTAACAGAAAAACCAACGTCCGTAAAATTACTAGATGTAAATCTAGTTTTATACCGCACCACACACAAAGTTGTAGCGGCACGTGATTTATGCGTTCACCGAGGCACCCCGCTTAGCATGGGCTGGGTGGAAGATGATGAAATTGTCTGTCCTTACCACGGCTTCCGCTACGCAACGGACGGCGCATGCACGTCAATTCCAGCTCACCCTGACGCCAACATTTCTCCCCGTCTCTGTATGGCCGTCTATCCAGTTATTGAACGATATGGATTAGTGTGGACGTCCCTGACAGGAGAACAAGATAACCTGCCTTATTTCGATGCGTGGGAGGACCCTGATTTTCAGCAAATTGTTTGTCCGAGCTTTGATATCATGGGTTCAGCCGGTCGTCAAATGGAAGGCTTTTTAGACGTAGCTCATTTTGCTTGGGTTCACACAGACACATTTGGTGATCGAAACAACGCCTTTGTGCCTAAATATAAAGTAAGCGATACAGACTATGGGCTTCATGTAGAATATACGAGCACCGTGAGCAATTATTCCAAAGAACAGCAGCATTTAAATCCAACTGATTTTAAATGGCTTCGCGTCTTTGATGTTTATCCCCCGTTTACAGCTACGCTAAAAGTATACTTCCCAGAAGGCGCAGAGCTGTGGATTATGAATGCAGTCTCTCCTATTTCAGCCCGCGAAACACGTTTATTCGCGCCAATCGCTCGAAACTTTGACAAAGATTCTCCCGTTGAAGGTGTGTATGACTTTAACCTTCGCGTCTTTGACGAAGACCGTGAAATGGTGGAAAACCAAAAACCTGAAGACTTGCCTTTAGACCTGCAGATGGAAGCGCATATTATGGCTGATCAAACGTCCATCGGTTACCGGAAATTATTAAAGAAAATGGGCTTAAGCTTTAGATATACAAGCTAAAAAAATCCCCGCTGTCTCAGCGGGGATTTTTTTTATTTAGCAAACTGCTCGCGTGCTGCTTTTTCCTTTATCACTTCATCTTCACTTGCCGGCGTTGCGCGTTTCATGAAGAATGAAAGAATTAAGGCAACCACCACTAGGACTACTGAGACAGCAAACGCATCGTTAATCCCTTGTACCATTGCCTGCATCCCAATCTGTTCTTTCATTTGAGCTGCCCCGGCTGCGGTTGCATTAGCTGCTCCTGCTCCTGCTCCGCTCATTGCATCTTGAGCGAGCTCTTTTGCATGAGTAGCTGTACGGTTTGACATCACCGTTACTAAAAGAGCCGAACCAATAGCTCCCGATACTTGTTGAAGCGTATTGTTCATCGCAGTACCATGCGGATTAAAACGCTGCGGAAGCTGATTTAATCCGTTTGTCATAACCGGCATCATCACCATAGACATTCCGAACATACGAAGCGTGTAAAGCGTAATGAGCGTTGTATAGGTCGTATCAAGCTCTAAGTTACTGAAGAAATACGTCGTAACGGCTGTAATCGTTAGACCCGTTACAGCCAATGCACGCGCTCCGAATTTATCAAATAATTTTCCGGTAATCGGTGACATCACACCCATTAGCAGCGCACCTGGAAGCATTAGTAATCCTGAATGAAGCGGAGAGATGCCTCGTACCGTTTGAACATAAATTGGCATTAGCAGCATGGCTGAGAATAATGCCATTGTAATTACCATCGAAATCGTTGATGATAAAGCAAACATTGGATATTTAAAAATGCGGAATTCAAGCATCGGTGTTTTAAGCTTGAACTGACGCGTAATAAATAAAATCAGAGCCACAGCTCCTACGATAATGGTACCGTATACTTCCACAGAATCCCAGCCTTTATCCCCTGCTGAGCTAAACCCGTATAGAAGTCCGCCAAATCCAATTGTAGATAGCAAAAGGGATAAAAAATCCAAATTGATTTCCACTTTTTCTTTTTTGTCTTTTAATAGGAAGAAAGCGCCTATTAATACAATGGCTGCGATTGGCGTAACAAGGTGGAACAGCATTCTCCACTCATAGTGTTCAATTAGCCATCCTGATAATGTAGGACCAATTGCCGGAGCAAAAATCATAACTAAACCGAAAATCCCCATCGCAGCTCCGCGTTTTTCTAATGGAAAACTTGTGAGCAATACGTTCATTAAAAGCGGCATCATAATAGCTGCGCCTGACGCTTGAATAATACGAGCGGTTAACAACACAGAAAATACTGGCGAAGCACCTGCAAGTATTGTTCCTGCTGTAAATAAAGTCATCGCCGTTAAAAATAAGCCTCTGACAGAATAGCGCTGAATTAAAAAAGCGGTAGTTGGAATCATAATACCATTCACTAACATATAACCAGTAGAAAGCCACTGGACAGTTGACGTTGTCACATCTAAGTCTTTCATAATAGACGGCAGCGCCACATTTAATAACGTTTCATTCAATAATGAGATAAAAGCGCCAATTAACAAAATAGCAATTATGCCATAAGGCGGCTTTTCCATTTGATTTATCGATCGACTCATTATTGTACCTCCTTATACTTTAGGTTCATTTTTTTAGACACGTGTTCTACATAGAGTATATTATACTGTGAGTTCAATTTATGCAAGTGAAAAATCTTACGTTCACGTTCTTTATTTTCTCAACTTTTTTAGTCCTATAATCCTTTTATACCAATATATTGTCGTGATATCGTTCAGTTTTCTGAAAAGAACATTTGTGTAAACGCTTTAAATCATGTATCATAAAGTTGGACCATGAGTCTAATTTTACATTTAGGTGATAATAATGAATAATCGAAAACAGCAAGTTGTAAAAAATGCACACCATCTCTTCGTTGAAAAAGGATTTCAAGCTACTTCTATTCAAGACATCATTGATTATAGCGGCATTTCAAAAGGAACATTCTACAACTATTTTTCTTCAAAAAATGAATTATTAATCGCTGTTTTTACATGGCTTCATACGACCATTGAACAAGAGCGCAATCAGCTGCTGGTTGGTAAAAGTCTGACCGATGTAGATGTATTTATTAAACAGATCGATGCGCAGATGAAAAACCATCACAAACATAAATTTTTTACGTTACTTGAAGAAGTATTTGTTTCTAATGATCCTGATTTAAAAGCATACATAAAAAAAACCCAGTTCATTGAAGTAAACTGGTTCTACAAACGGTTTATTGATTTATTTGGACAAGAAAAGAAACCTTATCTGCTAGATTGTGCAATTATGTTTCTTGGCATGCTTCACCGCAACTTTCACTATAATTTTATGGTCAACGGTACAAATACTGATCCCCATGAGATTATAACTTACAGCGTTAAGCGTCTGCTTCCTCTTGTAGACGAAGTAGCAAGTTCAGGAGACATTTTGCTCGATCCGCAAACGATCAAAGAATGGCTTCCATCTTGCCCAAATACTAAAAATCAAATAGAACAGGACATTTCCGCAGCACTTATCGATTTAAAAAAGCAAGCTCACAAACAATTTACGGATGAATTCGAACGTCAAAAATGCACAGAGCTTATTAGTTTTATTGAAGAAGAGATGTTTAAACAATCGAATCCACGCAAGTTTGTTGTGGATAGTGCCCTTCATTCATTAAAGCAGCTGCCTGTTAACAACCGTAAAACGAACCTAGAGGAACTGCAAACGATGATTGATCAGTATGTGAGTGAACTTCAATCAACAGCTAGAAGCAACTAAACATATGAAATTCACGCTCACCATAACAACAAAAAACGAACGATTATGATTTTTTAATTAATCGTTCGTTTGTAATTCCAACTAAAATACTTTTATCCCAGCCTCTTTTTTATTTTCCTCCAGTAAACGAAATTCCTTTAATGAAATATTTGTTAAAAAACGCATAAATGAGCAAAATTGGAAGTGTAAAAACCATGGAAGCTGCCATAATATAGTTCCAATAACTGATATACTGACCTTTAAATGTGTTAAGGCCTAAAGTCAACGTGAACATATTTTCATCAGACATCACAATTAAAGGCTTCATAAAATCATTCCAAAACCCCATAAATACAAAAATCGTTTGTGCTGCTAAGGCAGGTTTTGCAAGTGGAAGGACTATTTTGAAGAATGTTCCAAACTTCGATAACCCATCCAACTCCGCTGCTTCTTCAAGCTCTTTTGGGAAATTAATAAAAAATTGACGCATCATAAATATAAAAGTCGCATTTACCATTCCCGGTACAATCATTCCCTGATAGGTATTTAACCAGCCTAACTCTTTTAAAATTAAAAAATTAGGAATCATCGTTACTTGTCCAGGAATCATAAGCACCGCTAAAATAATAATAAATAAACTTTTCTTTCCCGGGAAACTGAGGCGTGCAAGGGCATAACCAGCCATTGAGTTAAATAGCAAATTCAGAGCTGTTCCTACTACGGCAATGAATAAGCTATTAAACATCCAGCGAGGGAACAGCTTTTGTTCCACAAAAATTTGTTTATAATTGTCTAGCGTAAAGTGTTTCGGAATAAAGTTCACCGTACCTGACACAATTTCTTCTAGCGTTTTAAAAGAAGCGGACAGCGCCCAAATAAATGGAATCAGAGTAATCAGCGCGTATATGCTTAAAATCGTATATAAAATGAGGACTCCTGTTTTTTTCTTCATCTTTTTCTTCCCCCCCCTTAGTACATACTTTCTTCTTTTGAAAACTTTCTCTGAATAACGGTTGCCACCAAAATCACGAGCGCCAGCATAAAGGCTAGTGCTGCAGCATACCCCATAGTACCTAAATTTTTAAATGCATATTGATAAATAAGCAGAACAACAGTCAGAGTCGAGTTATTAGGACCTCCTGAACCTCCTGAGAAAATAAACGATTGATCAAATAACTGAAACGTACCAATCAGTCCCATGATCACTACGAATGATGTAACCGGTCGCAGATTCGGAACTGTAATATGCCAAAACCGTTGAAACACATTAGCCCCATCTAACTGAGCTGCTTCATAAAGCGAATCTGGTACGTCTTGCAAAGCTGCCAAATAAATAACCATAAAAAATGGAGCTGTTGCCCAGATGTTCATAATCATAATGGCAATCAAAGCGACCTGAGGATCTCCAAGCCAATTGTAAGTTGGAAGACCAACAAACTTTAAAAACTCGTTCACAATTCCATTTTGATTGTACATCCACATAAAAATAAGCGTTAATACAGCCGATGATGTAAGTGTAGGTAAAAAATAAATAATGCGAAAAACTTTTTCTGCTTTTAGCCCTGCATTTAATGTGGCCGCCAGTATAAGTGCCAATGCGGTTTGTACCGGTACAACAATTACTACATACTTCACCGTATTCCAAAGAGCAATTTTAGCTTTGTCATCTTCAAGAACCTTCATGTAGTTCTCAAGCCCTCGAAAATGAAACTCAGTTCCTCCCAGCAATTGAACTTTATGTAAAGACAAAAAGATGGCATAAAAAATAGGTGCAATAACAAACAGCAATAGTACAAACAGTGTAGGTGTCATAAAAGCATATCCTTGCCCTACATCACGAGGTTTGTACGTTCGTATTTTTCCGTCTTTCATTTCCTCCACTCCCCCGCCAAGCCTTATTCATAAATACTAATCTCTTGATTTGCCTGCTTTTGTGCTTTTTTCAAAGCTGTTTCTAAATCACTTTGTCCCAAAAAGGCGCTTAAAAACTGGTTATTAAAGTTATTCATGATAATAGGCAAATACGGACCATCTTGCCAGACAGTTGCATAAGCAGCTCCTTTTACTAATGGACCTCGTTTTTCGTCTTCAGCAAAACCAAGCTTATCCGCTACGGATTTTCTTGTTGGCAATGCATAACCCTTGCTTGTCCAAGTTTCCATTCCTTCTTTCCCGGTTAAGTACTGAATGAGCTCCCAAGATGCTTTTTTCTTTTTTGAGTCAGCATTCATTACATACGCGACCGTAAATGCCATCGTATTTTTGTGACCGTTTATTGTCGGAACTTCCGCTGTACCGTAATCAAGTTTTGGGAAGGACTCCTGTAAAAATGGAATCATCCAATTCCCTTCAATCACCATAGCTACTTTTTGTTGTGCAAACATGTCCGTACCTGAGTTTGCGCCTACATCAGAGGGCTGTACAGACGTTTTATCTTTTAAATGCTGATCGATGAGCGGCTGAAGAGAATCCACGACTTCTTTCGTAGCAAAGTTTGCCTTATTGTTCTTTACAACGTCTCCTCCGTTTGCCTGCGCCATGTAGAAGATACGCGCTAATTCCGGCGTGACACCAAACGCTTGAATCCCTTTCTTTTTAAATACTTTTGAAACTTCTTTAAACTCATCCCATGTTTTTGGTACTTCTACTCCTGCTTCTTTAAATAGCTTTTTGTTGTAAAATAAGCCTAATGTGGAGTAATCTTTCGGAAAACCATAAGTCTCTCCATTTTTTTGAAACGCTTTCAATAATGGTTTCTCAAAATCCTGAACATCAAAATCAGATTTTACATAAGAATTTAAAGGTTCTAAAACCCCTGTATTAATAAGACCCGGCGCTTCAAGTGCATCAAGATAAAAAACATCTGGACCATTTCCACCTATTAAACGCGTTTTTAAAATATCCATGTATTGATCAGTGATTACTTCATGCTTCACATGAATTGATGGATGGAGTTTTTCAAAGTCTTGAATAGTTTGATTAAGCAGCTTCGTCTCTGTTGGGTTGCCTCCCCAGCCGGCTAATACAATTTCGACTTGACCATTTTCCCCGGAAACTTCTTGTACATTTGAACATCCAGTTAAAGCTGCTCCAGCCACTGCCAGAACCAAACTTAAAGCGAGTATCCACTTCTTCATTAGCTGTCTCCTTTCATTTCATTGACCTGCGGCTTATTAATTGACGCTTAATAAACCGCGGTCGAAGTAACATTAACCTACATAATTTCTTACCTTACATTGAGATAGAAGCTCGTATTTTGTCGTATTTTCTTTCACGTAAATAATAGTTTCGCTTTCTTCTTTTTTAACCGTTAATGAAAGTTTCCCACTGCCAATCACAAGGTTTTCTACAGAGATTTCATTCATATCGTCTATGAGCAAAGGATTTATCTGTATAGTACCTGCTGTACTATCAGGAAACAGTCTCAGCATCGCCTGTACGAAAGCTAAAGGCGTGCCGGCTGCCCAAGCTTGAGGTGAGCAGGCAACGGGATATTTGACAGGCTTGCCAAGGTTACTTGAATAGCCGCAGAATAGCTCTGGAAGACGGTCGTATTCAAAATGCTCAGCTGCATCAACCAGCCCTTTTATCACTTTATTGACTTCTGTTTGCTTGTTCGCTTTACTCAAACCGAGAACAATTAAACTATTATCGTGCGGCCAAATGCTCCCGTCATGATAACTCATTGGATTATAACCCGCTTCTCCTTCTGCCATTGTACGAATTCCATATCCCGAAAACATAGATTCTGATACTAGCCTTTCCGCTACTTTGTTCAGCTTCTCCTCATCCATCATCTCGGCTAAAAGTACATGACCTGGATTTGACGTAATCGTTCCTACTTGATGTTTATGTTCATCAAGTGCAATGGCATAGAATGACACGTCTTCCATCCAAAAGGCTTCATTGAACTTTTTACGCAGCAGCTCAGCTTCTTCACGTAAACTATTTGCTTCATTTGTTTTGTTTAACTGATCATATAAAGAAGCAATACCCATTTTCGCTTGATATACGTAGCCTTGTACTTCCACTAAAGCAATAGGAGTTTTTGCATATTCACCGCTGCGATGGACAACAGAATCCCCTGAGTCTTTCCATCCTTGGTTAGCAATTCCTTTACTTGATTCTTGATGGTATTCAAGAAATAAATCACCGTCTCGATCTCCATATTCATTGATCCATGTCAAAGCTCCATCGACAGTCATTTGCATTTCTTTTACAAACTCGAAGTCTCCCGTCCACTTCACATATTCCGTTAACAAAATTAAAAATAATGGTGTCGCGTCAACTGTTCCGTAATATGGAGTAAAAGGTATTTGATTTGTGTTGGCTAGTTCTCCGTAACGTATTTCATGCATAATTTTACCCGGCTGTTCATCACGCCATGGATCATTTGCCGTTCCTTGATATGCTGCCATAGTACGTAGCGTTCCTTTTGCTACTTCCGGATTAAAAGCCAGCATTTGAAGCGCTGCAATTAGACTATCCCTTCCAAATGGCACACCAAACCAAGGCAATCCAGCTACAGGAAAAGCACCGAATCCTACATCCGTTAGCAGTACGCGCAGGTCGTTAAGTCCTCTTGTAATAAGGCGCTGCATTGTCGGATGATCGGTTGTCACTTTTGTAGAAGATTTTTCCCACTTTTTATATGACTGCGTTAGTAAACTAAATGCTTCACCAGCTGATAAAATATTTTCATTGATGTCTTCGCCTATTTGCGGCTGAACCATTAATGTAATTTCTTCTTCTTCCTGATGGTTCAGTTCGAAAGAAAACATAACCTCTCCTTGTTCATACACGTGTGAGGCTTTTTTATCCCAAGAAATCCGTGTCGAACGCTTGATATCATCTGATCCTTCGTATGTATATATTAAACTGCTTTCCCCTTTTATTTGCCCTGTTCGTTTTCCGACATTTCCAGTTTGAAAACCTCTTACGATAAACATATCGTTAAAATCGACATCTGCTTGGATACTTAATGTAAAAGCAATTTTTTTAGGAAAATAACTTTTCAATTTTATTTTTTCATAGAAAATACCCTCATATATAAAGCGCTTTCTTTCTATTTCTACAGACTCTCGCCACAGCGATAGTTCTCCTTCTTTTTCCATATGCGGATTAGTAAGAAGAATTGTGGCTAACAGGTTTTCGTCGGCACTTGAGGACAATAACACAGGATCTGTACCGTTAATTTTCAAATGAAATTTGCTCAAAAAACGCGTATCTTTCATATATAGCCCTAAACCATACTGATGGTTTTCAGTGATATTTCCTGCTTGATCTGTTAGTAAAAATAAGTCATTTTCTTTAATCACACGGTAATCCATTTCCATCCCCCTAAATTTCACCGAAACGTTTTGGAAAAACGAAACACAAAACCGAAACGTTTCGGTTTTTACATTATATAAAAACCACTAGCCGTGGTTTTTAGCTGTTGATTCTCGAATAATCAGCTGTGTATCAAGATAACGCTTCATATTTGTTTCTTTTCCTTCTAGCATCTCAATTAGTAAATCTGCAGCTTCATAGCCAATCTGATATACTTCCTGCCCTACAGTCGTCAAATTTGGAGACGAGTAAGAAGCAAGAACAATATTATCATATCCGACAATCGAAACGTCTTTTGGTACATCAAGGCCAAGTTCTTTGCATGCTTTTAATGCTCCCAGTGCCATTAAATCACTTGCACAAAAAATAGCGGTGAGCTCTTCATACTTATTTAAAAGCTCACTGGCAGCTTTCTCTGCTTTCTTTTCTTCAAACTTTCCGCTTACAACCCATTCAGACCGAAACGACAAACCGCATTCTTTGAGGGCTTGTCTGTATCCGTTGAGACGTTCTTGGCTGACAAATGCGTCTTCATGTCCGTTAATCATCCCAATATGCTGATGGCCAAGACTCGCTAAATGTTCAACCGCTTTTTTAGCTCCCAAGGCATTATCGGTGGTGACATAGCCTACTGAACTAGAATGGACGGGAATATCAACTAAAACACAAGGAATATCGCTTTCTACTACTTCTTTTAAATAAGGATCTTCTTTTTTGATGCCCTGAATAATTGCCCCGTCCACTCTTCGCTCTCGACAAAGCTGAGTATATGTTTTTTCTCGCTGCATCATCGTGTTTGTATTAAATAAAATCAAGTCATACCCCAAAGTAGATGCACGCTCATTTACACCGCACAATACTTCAAACGTGAAATTATCTTTTACGCTCTCTCTGCTGATGCCTGAAACTAGTAGTCCAATTGTCTTTGACTTTTGCATAACCAATCCTCGAGCTAACGTATTGGGGCTATAGTCCAGCTCTCTTGCTACGGCTGCAATCTTTTGCCTTGTTTTTTCATTTACATCTGAATAACCATTTAAAGCCCGAGACACCGTTGTTACAGATACGCCGGCAACTCGCGCTATATCTTTAATCGTTGTCAATCAAAATTCCTCCAAAACGTTTCGGATAACTTTAAATAGATTGTAACGCTTTCATTTCTTAAATTCAATACTTTTTTAATAATCAGTTTACTTTTATCTATTTTTAAAATTTTTGCATATAAAAAAAGCAGCCCTAAAGCTGCTCTTTACTCACAAAGAGGAAATTGAAGTGAAAAGCACGTTTCTTTTCCTTTTACGCTAGACACACTTACTTTTCCCTTCATATAATGAATAATACTGAAAGATACCATCGTTCCAAGCCCCGTACCTTTTTCTTTTGTTGTAAAATACGGTTCGCCTAACCGGTTGACTTGTTCTTGCGTCATACCGCAGCCTGTATCCATAATATCAACGATCACAACTCCGCCTTCTTTTCCTACTTTAATAGTTAACGTGCCTCCGTTTTGCATGGCTTCAATACTATTTTTAAATAAGTTGATTAGACACTGCTGAAGCTTTCTTCTTTCTCCCATTACGAAGAACTTCACTTCTTCATCGAATGTAAAATCAATCGCGACTCCGTTCATATTGGCAAGAGGCGTCATAATATGGGTGACGTGATGAATTTCTTCTGACATATTCATTTTTTCATTTCGTTCTGGAGCGGAATTGGCAAATAGCAAGTAATCATCAATGATTTCTTTTGCGCGGTCTAGTTCATTAATCGCAATCGAAATGTAGCGTTTTTTAGCAGGTTCTTTTTCATCTTCTTGCAGCATTTGCATAAATCCTCTGCTTGCAGTTAGAGGATTTCGCACCTCATGAGAGATGCTGGCGGCTAAATGACTGACAATTTCTAGCTTTTCTGCTTTCATCAGGCGCTGCAGCACTAATAAATTTGCCCGTATCGCTTCCCACAGTATGGTAATCACAAACATGCCTGCCACATCTAAAACAGCGAACTGAACCCACACGCTAATAGGAATGCTTGTTACGTGTAAGACGAAAATAGATACAAGCATAGCTAATAAAGAACCAATTACACTAAGACAGGTGCTCACGATAATTCTATTTTTTAATGAGAAATGTAAAAAGTATTTTGTTATGAAAAATAAAGGAATGGATAAAATCGGAAGAGCAATTAATGTTGATAAAAATCCTACATCGTACCCGCCAATTAGCAAGCGCAGCAGTAAAATAAAGACAAAAAGCAAGCTTCCTAGCGGCCAGCCTCCATATAACGTTCCTAAAATATAAGGAATTCTTCGTAAATCCATTCGATAGTCATCCGGGACATAAGCTCCGTTAACCGGAAACAAAAGGCAAAAGGTAATAGCTAAAATCGGAAATACCGCGATATAGTGATCTTTCCACCAATGAACTTTTTTAGCATACTTGATCAAATAAAACATCTGCACTAAAAACAGCGCCAATAAAATAAATAAAAAATTAATTAACAAATCTTTCGTAACAAAACTCATGCATTCACCGGTCTTTCAAATGAGATAAAAATAAACTCTTTTATTGCATTTACATTTGTAACACAAATTAGAGCGTAATCATAGATAAATAAACGTATTCTATTTACTTTTTTATAACTTCCTATGACTTTATCGTCCGTTCCCTAAAATAGTGAAGACTAAGAAAACCTTTTCAACTTCACTAAAAATATTCAGAATTTTATTTACATACGGGTTACAATGCTCTATAATCAGATCAATGTACTTGGTTTTGAGAGTAGGAGGACAAAATATGGAACTATCAATTACCTTAATGGGATTATTCGTTGGAACCCTTGTAGGCTTAACGGGGGTTGGAGGTGCCGCTTTATTAACACCTTTACTGATTGTACTCGGCATTAGCCCTTCCATTGCCGTAGGAACAGATCTTGTCTACAATTCTATCACAAAATTATTCGGAGTCGCTCAGCACTACAAACAGCGAACCATTAACTTTAAATTAGCAAAATATTTAGCTTTCGGAAGTATTCCGAGCGCTGTGCTGGCTATTGTCACACTTCATGCATTCCCATCTTTTCACGAGCATCAAGAAACGATTATTAAGCACGCTCTCGGGTACGTCATGACGCTGGTTGCCATCTCAATTATCTTTCGCGTCTTTTTTGATAAATTAATTCGCCCAAATCGGTTTCAGGAAATGGACTTAAATCAGAAAAAAGGATTAACAATCGGAATTGGCGTAGTCTTTGGGTTCATTGTCGGACTAACATCGATTGGTTCTGGCTCATTATTTGCCATTGCAATGCTGTACTTATTTAAGTTAAAAACATCTGAGCTGGTTGGTACTGATATTGCACATGCGTTTCTTCTCGTTACGGTGGCTGGTATTTTAAATGCAAGCTTTGGAAGCGTTGATTATATGTTGACTGCTAACCTATTAACTGGATCTATTCCGGGTGTGTTACTCGGAAGCCGTTTATCAACGAAAGTGCCTTCAAGACCGCTTCAAGCCATTATGGCGACCATCATTTTAATTAGCGGAATTAAACTAATTTAATAAATAAAAAGCACATGCCTTTGCATGTGCTTTTTATTAGTTTTTTTAAAGATCTACATTAAAAATAATAATGTTTTAAACCACTCTCTTCCCTTCTTATACACTTCAACTAATATTTTTATTGAATTTTAGTCAAAGAGACCAATGACACCTCAAATAACCTTACGTTAAAATGTAAAAAAACATAACATCTATTGTAACATCAAAAAAATTGTACGACGAAGGGAGAACACATGACACAAACAGCGGCAAAAAGTAAGCAAAAACCTTTTTATAAAGGTCTTTTCTTTCAAATTATGATGGCAATTGTACTTGGCGTAGCCGTAGGATATCTATGGCCAAGCTTTGGAAATGCTGTGAAACCGATTGGAGACGGTTTTATTAAGCTCATCAAAATGCTGATTGCTCCTCTTATCTTTGGGGTAGTCGTTGTCGGAATTGCCAAGGTTGGAAACATTAAAACAGTTGGGCGTATTGGTGGAAAAACCATTCTTTACTTCGAAATTGTCACAACATTCGCTCTACTTATCGGTCTATTAGTAGCAAACGTAATGAACCCCGGCGCCGGTATGAATGTTGATCCTTCAAGCTTAAGCACAACTGAAGTGGACGCGAAGACAAACGGCTCCGAACTTCCGAGCGAAGGTGATTTTTTTCTTAATATGATTCCAGACAGTGCAGTTGGTGCTTTTTCAAACAACTCCATGCTTCAAGTGCTTTTAATTTCGTGTTTGTTCGGAATCGCTCTTGTCCATATAGGTGGAAAAACAGCGGAGACCCTTCTACACGTATTAGAAAAAGTAAATGATGTGTTATTTAAAATTATGGGATACATCATGAAGTTAACGGCTCTTGCCACGTTTAGCGCCATGGCATTTGCGGTTAGTCAGTACGGTCTTGGAACACTTGCTGCATTTGGAAAGCTATTTATCGCTATGACAATTGCTTGTCTAGCATTTGTTCTTGTTTTAGCTGTTATTTTACGAACCTATTTAAAATTAAGCTTGTGGAAAGTTATTCTATATATACGAGAAGAAATTATGCTGGCATTTGCTACGGGTTCTACTGAAGCCGTTATGCCGCAGCTCATGGATAAATTTGAACAAGCAGGATGCAACAAAGCAGTCGTTGGCCTTGTTGTGCCTACGGGCTATTCGTTTAACCTAGACGGTGCTTCTATCTACCTGTCTCTTGCTCTCGTCTTTTTAGCACAAGCGACGGGCGTGGACTTGAGCCTCACTGATCAGCTTTTAATGCTTGGTGTTCTTCTTCTTACGTCTAAAGGAATGGCTGGCATTCCAGGATCAGCTTTTGTTGCTCTTTCTGCTATCGCAGCAGCAACCGGATCCATTCCGGTAGCTGCCGTTGCTCTGATGCTTGCTCCTGATCGCTTTATGGGTAATTACCGAACCACAGTTAATATTATTGGTTATGCGGTAGCCGCTTTTATTATCGCACGATGGGAAAATTTATTAGACCTACAAAAAGCCAATGATGTGCTGGACGGAAAAATTACGTATCAGCCCAAAAATGCTGAAATTTCTCTCCCTGAGAGTATTCCAGCAGCCAATGAAAAAGCATTTTAATAAAAAAAATTCCTGGCCGAGACAAGTCTATTTTGCTTGTTTTTCGGGCAGGAATTTAATTGTTACATGAAAGGCCTTTTGCTGAAATTTATTTTCTTCCAGTATTTTATATACCATTTGTTTAATCGTTTCTTGCGTTTTGGCATCAGCTGAAACGGAAGGCTCCATATACACATCCAGCTCTACTCTGTCTTTTGAATAAAGGGAAGAATTCACACCCCTTGATTCATAGCCCGCTTCAGTTAAACCGCTGCTGATTTTATGCCAAATATCCAGTTTGTCCATTTGTTTAATAACAGGCTGTGCTTCTTCGTACACTTGTGCTTGCTGAGTCTTGGAAACTTCTTCTTTTTTAATAAAAACTGCATATCCTGAACCTACTATTAAAAACGTCATGATAGCAAATGCTCGCATTCTTTTCATTCTCTCACCTCATTTAGAGATATAGATTATAAATATGCGAACAATTGCTACAGTATGACGGCTTGTATCTCTACTTCTTTTCTACTATACTTAACAGTCGTTTAGAACCGGCGTGCACTTCTTCTATCATACTGTTAAACAGCTCTTGCACCGTTGGAATACTATCAATCAGTCCAACGACTTGGCCTGCCCATCCATAGCCTTCATCGATTTTATTTTCATAAATATACCGGCAGTTTGCCCCTCCGCTAATGACGTCTTTTAACTCTTCGTATCTCTCTCCTTGCTGTTCACGCTCAATAATGTCAAGAGTGTAGTGGGACTTCAATACGCGTCCAGGTGCCCCGAACGAACGTTTAATAACCACAGTATCGGTTTCTTTCGCTTCCACAATAGCTTGTTTATACGCATCATGGGCATCTACACATTCTTTTGTCGCGATAAAACGTGTTCCCATTTCTATCCCTTCAGCGCCTAATGATAACGCTGCCAATAATCCTTGTCCGTTTCCAATCCCTCCGCTTGCCAAGACCGGAATTGACACAGCCGCAGCTACTCGAGGAATTAATACCATTGTGCCTAGATCCTCACGTCCGATATGTCCTCCGGCTTCTTGCCCTACTGCCATGACAGCATCTGCTCCTAGCTTCTCAGCTTTTTGAGCTTGACGTACGTTGGCTACCAGCACGAGCGTTTTAATTCCCGTTCCTTTTAATCTTTCAAAAATAGGTGTGGGATTTGCTCCTGTTATGGAAATAACCGGAACACCTTCTTCTACTGCTGCGTCGAGAAGTTCTTTATAAGAACCTTCTGTTTGACCTCCAACAGCAAAATTAACGCCAAAAGGACGCTCAGTTAAAGAACGTACTTTCTTAATTTCAGCTCGAAGTTTCTCAGGTGTTCGGAGCGTCATAGCTGTAATTTGTCCAAGCCCGCCTGCATTTGAGACAGCAGCCGCAAGTTCTGCGTACGCTAGATACGCAAGACCTCCTTGTACAATTGGATATTGAATTCCTAATAAATCTGTTACCCGTGTTTTCATCTATGTATCCCCTCTCCTTTTATTTTTGTATTTATGAATACTTATTCATAATCATAACAAGAAAATAACGGATTTCCTACGAAAAAATTCCAACATTTCTGTTTGCTTCAACTTTTGATAGGGTACACATTTTGTAATGATTATTAACTGAAGATCAAGGAGGAAGACAAGCATGACAAAAAAGCACCCTGTAAATGAAAAAAGCAAGCAAGAACAACTCGAGCAGTTTAAAACAGACGATCGAAACCAAGCGCTCACAACCAATCAAGGGTTAAAGCTTTCCGAAGATGAATTTTCTTTAAAAGCAGGCGAACGTGGTCCAACCCTTATGGAAGACTTTCATTTCCGTGAAAAAATGACGCATTTTGACCACGAGCGCATTCCTGAACGCATCGTTCATGCACGAGGCTTCGCTGCTCACGGAGAATTTGAGCTGTATGACTCGCTCAGTGAATATACAAAAGCTAAATTTTTACAGAATCCGTCTGTAAAAACACCTGTATTTGTCCGTTTTTCTACTGTAGCAGGTTCTAAAGGTTCAGCTGAAACGGTTCGCGACGCACGTGGTTTTGCAACAAAATTTTATACAGAAGAAGGAAACTATGACTTAGTTGGAAATAACATTCCCGTGTTCTTTATCCAAGATGCGATTAAATTCCCGGATTTAATTCACGCTGTTAAGCCTGAGCCACACAACGAAATGCCTCAGGCGGCTTCAGCACATGATACGTTTTGGGATTTTGTCGCTAATAACCAAGAGTCTGCCCACATGGTCATGTGGACAATGTCAGACCGTGCAATTCCTCGCAGCTTGCGTATGATGGAAGGCTTCGGCGTACATACTTTTCGCTTAGTTAATGCGGAAGGAAAAGCTCATTTTGTCAAATTCCACTGGAAGCCTGTGCTCGGCACGCATTCCCTTGTTTGGGACGAAGCTCAAACCATTTCTGGGAAAGACCCTGATTTTCATCGCCGCGATTTATGGGAGTCAATTGAAAACGGAGACTATCCTGAATATGAGCTAGGGCTTCAAATCATAGCTGAGGAAGATGAATTTAAATTCGACTTTGACATTCTCGATCCAACTAAGCTTTGGCCAGAAGAAGACATTCCCGTCAAATTGGTTGGAAAAATGACCTTAAATCGAAATGTAGACAACGTATTTGCCGAAACGGAACAAGTCGCATTCCATCCGGGGCATGTAGTACCGGGAATTGATTTTTCCAATGATCCTCTCTTACAAGGAAGATTGTTTTCATACACGGATACCCAGCTTATTCGTCTTGGCGGCCCGAATTTTCACGAACTTCCAATCAACCGTCCAGTGTGCCCGTTTCATAACAATCAACGCGACGGTTACGGACGTCAAACGATTAACAAAGGGCCTGTCAGCTATCACAGAAACTCTCTTGCAGCCAATACGCCGGCTCCTGTACCAGAGTCAGAGGGCGGTTATTCTCACTATCAGGAAAAAGTGGAAGGAAGAAAAGTTCGAAGCCGAAGCGAAAGTTTTAAAGACCACTTTTCACAGGCAACGCTATTTTGGAATAGCATGAGCGACCCTGAAAAAGAGCATATTATCAGTGCTTTCAGCTTTGAGCTTGGAAAAGTGAAAAGCAAGTCTGTTCAGCAACAGGTTGTTGATATGTTTGCCAACGTCAGTACAGTGCTAGCTAAACAAGTGGCACAAGCGATTGGTGCAACGCCTCCATCAGGAGAAGACGCGCCAGTGACCAAGTCGTCTCCGGCTCTTAGTCAGGAACAGACGATTAAAAAGCCGAATACGCGTAAAGTAGCTGTCATTGTAGCTAATGACTTTAGCGGTGACCTACCACAAGTGTTAAACAGTTTAAAACAACAGGGCATTCAGCCTGAAATTGTAAGCACAACCCTCCAAAACGTAAAAGGAACAGACGGGTCAGAACTTGAAGTACAGCACACGTTCTTAACAAGTGATTCTGTCTTATTCGATGCGGTTTATGTTGTCGGAAGTTCGTCAGCTGATGAGAAGTTTCGTAAAGAAGCACTGACGTTTGCTCAAGAAGCATTCGAGCATTTTAAACCAATTGGCGCCACAGATGAAGGTGTTAAGTGGCTAAAAGCTGCTGGCTTAGATAGTAGTCCCGGTGTCGTAACTGGAGATTCTACACGTTTTACAGATGAATTTGTTGAAGCTGTTTCAGCTCACCGCCACTGGAATCGTCACGTTATATAAATGACAAAAAAGATAGGGATCTTCCCTATCTTTTTTACATGGAGTCACAGCAATTGAAGAAAAGCCGATTTTTTGCTTATACTAGATAATGCACCTTAGATTTTCAGGAGGCAAAAGGAAGACATGCTCACAAACAAATCATCTTACTTTTTACAATTAACGAAACGATTCAAAAAAGCTGCAACGGCAAATTCAGTTATCCTTGGAATTTTGTTAGCTATTGTGGGAGGTTTTCTTGATGCTTATACGTATATAAGCAGAAACGGAGTATTTGCAAATGCACAAAGTGGAAATATCGTTTTATTAGGTGTAAAGGCAGCACAAGGTCAATGGACAGAAGCTTTTCTTCATATTCCGCCTATTTTAGCCTTTATCCTAGGCGTTGCTGTAACCGAAACATTTAAGCAGCCGCGATTTGTATCTGTACTCCCTGATACTTCTCGTATTGTATTGCTTTTAGAAATTGTCGTACTCATTATTGTTGGGTTTTTACCACCTAGTGTTCCTAATATGTTGGTTACAGTAACAATTTCATTTGTTGCTGCTCTTCAAGTTTCTTCATTTAGAACTTTGATAAAATGGTCATATAATACAACAATGACAACTGGAAACCTTCGTACTGCTTCTCAAGCAGCATACTATGCTATATTCAAACGCGACGAAAATGCTGCTTATCAGTGCCTTCGTTTTACGGCCATTATCCTCTCTTTTTTAAGTGGTGCGTTGTTAGGCTCTATTTCTACTTTCACCCTCGGAACAAAAGCAATTTGGCTAGCTTCTGCTATTCTTTTTCTCGCTTTTGTCATTTTAAATTCAGAATCTCAAAAAAGCCTTTGAAATCAATGATTTCAAAGGCTTTTTTATTAAACTGATTTTCTAAATGCCATGACATGCAAATCTTTTACCGGATAAAAATCGTTATCAGGAAAGCGGACGTAACCTCTTTTAGTGTACAGCTTAATGGCATGTTCCATTGAATGATCTGTATGTAAACCTAAATAAGAACATCCTAGCTCCCGAGATTTTTTTTCACACGCTTCAAGAAGCGCATTGGCGACTCCTTTTCGGCGATGAGATGGAGCAACTGCCAGCAGACGAATTTCAGCCCATGGAAATGGTTTTAATAACCCTCCATATACATCCGTATTCGGCGGATAAAACAAAACGCTTCCTGCCATTTCTCCATCGATTTCAGCTACCATGCATTCAAATTTTTTTTCTTCACTCAGGGTATGTAAAATTCCCTTTCGATATCTTTTCCAGTGTGCTTCCGATTTTACAGCTGCATATTGCTCATAAGCAGCAAGCGTTACTGTTTCAATAGATGATGTTTCTTCTTCTCTAGCTTTTCGAACGATCAATTTTTTCTCCTCCATTTACCTTCTTCGTTAATTCTTATTGTCTATGGTGAAGAATGTTTATGCAACACATTTGCATTGCGAAACAGCTTCCTTTGCATATATTTAATCCGTGCATTATGGTTTCTAAAGCAGTCTTTGTGCTGAAACTCTGCTTGTCTTCATATACATATAAAGAGATTCATAGACAAGGATGAGACAGCATGTACAAAAAATTAATTGCAATTGGAATTGGCAGTGTGTTTGTTAGTATTGGAATTAACGTTTTTATTCTTCCGCTTCAGCTTGTAACAGGAGGCATTACGGGAATTAGCTTAATCATTAATTATTTACTTGGCTATAAAGTAGGCGTGATGATTTTTTGCTTAAACTTGCCGATTTACCTTCTCGCTCTAGGTTTTAACCGCTCTTATTTTTTAAATGCTATCTATGGCATGGTTCTCTCAGCCGTTATGATTGATTTGCTGTTTCCGCTTCACGGAATTTTTCACCTTCCCATTATCTTAAGCGCTTGCCTTGGAGGCGTTTTTAACGGAATTGGAACTGGCATCATGCTCCGGCAGCACGCAAGTCAAGGCGGGGTCGACTTATTTTCTCTGATACTTGCAAAATGGTTATCTTTAAACCCTGGCATCATCATTTTAGTGATTGACGCATCTATTATTATTTCAGGTATTTTACTGCTTCAAAACGATACAGCTATTTATTCATTATTCATTGTTGTATGCTCTGGTATAGTGACCAGTTTAATTACGTCATTCAAACGCATCATCGTCTATGTATAAGGAAAAAGCCTCGAGACATGCGTCTCGAGGCTTTTCTTTATTTGTCATTTAAGAATTCTTGCAGCGCTTCTTTATTTTTATCTAAATCAATATCAAGCACCATACCAACGCCGCTATACGTTTTGTTTTCAAATGATCCGTCTAAAGGCAGTCGTAGGCTTTGAACGTCTTTCATGTTTCCTGTTACCACATCTTTAGCTAGAAGCATCATGCTTTTTGTATCTAAATTTGTATCGATGTAAGGATCCATTACGCCGAGAAGCTTCGGTATTTTAAACACGCTGTTTAGGCTTGCTACTTCATCTTTGAGCTTTAAAACGACTTCTTGCTGGCGCTGAACGCGTCCAAAATCACTCATGTTATCATGGCGAAAACGTACGTAGCCAAGCAACTGTTCACCGTGTAAAACTTGGGTACCTTTGTGAAGCGTCATACCAATTCCCGAAGACATATCGTGAGGCACGGTTACTTCAATGCCATCAGGCGCAATCGTATCTACAATTTTTGAAAATCCTTCGAAGTCCACAACTGCATAATAGTTAATATCAATATCAAAATTTTGTTTGATCGTTTGACGCAGCAGCTCAGGACCTCCGAACGCGTAAGCAGCATTCAGCTTTTGCTTGCCGTGTCCTGGAATATCCACGTACATATCCCTCATAAGAGAAACAATTTTCGGGTGTTTGCTTTTAGAATCGTAGTGAGCAATTAAAATAGAGTCTGTACGAGAATGCTTTTCCCCGCGCGAGTCACTTCCTAACAGCAGCATATTTACTTCTCCGTTATTCGGGAGACTGCCTTGAAACTGTTCAAATGTCGTGCCGTCATCCGCAAATTTACCATCGCTTGCTATCGATAGCCCTTGCTTATATTGGAAATAGCTGTATATGCCCCCAACGATAATAAAAAGGAACAACAAAGCAAAGAACACTCTGCCCCATCGAACTCTTCTTCTTCTTTTGCGTCTTGTTCGCTCCACGTTTCTGTCACCAGCTTTCTTTTTCAATGAAGTTCTCATAAAACAAGCAAGTAGCTAAGCTTTTAAAAAGCTCCTCTACTTGCTTGTTTGGATTGTATGGTGTGAAAGCTTACATTATTTTTCTGTTTCTTGGTCTTTTCCATACATGTATTTTGATGGATCGACCGGTTTAAAGTCATCTAATTTATTAAATCGTAATAAATCACCGTATAACACTTTATCAGAAAGTTCTAGCTCTCTTCCAACTTTCTTTTTATAAGCTTTCGCTTCGTCTGTTGCTGTGATTCTTTCTCCTGTGTTTGTATCGTAATACTTGCCGTCAATTGACGTGTATTTCGGAGAAACATAATCACCGTTTCTAAATGCTACTACCTGATCATGGTCTTTTGATAATAAATCTGTACCGAATTGAACATACTCTTTACTATCAATTCCCACTAGGTGAAGAAGCGTAGGCACTACGTCAATTTCACCGCCGTACGTATGGTTTACTCCACCTTTTACACCTGGTACGTGAAGGAAGAACGGTACGCGTTGAAGCTGAGCGTTTTTATATGGCGTGATTTTCTCGCCAAGAACTTTTTCCATTGCTTTGTTATGATTTTCAGAAATACCGTAGTGGTCACCGTAAATCATAATAACTGAGTTGTCATATAAACCTGAAGCTTTTAGCTCTGTAAAGAATTCTTGCAGTGATTCATCCAAATAACGAGCCGTTTGGAAATAACGGTCTACCGTTCCATCTCCTGTGTTCGCCGGTTCAATGCTAGCATCACCTTTATCAAGAACGAATGGGAAATGGTTTGTTAATGTAATCATATGCGCATAGAACGGCTGCTTCAATGACTGTAGCATTGGCATAGATTCTTTGAAGAATGGCTTATCTTTTAATCCATAGTTTACTTTGTTATCACCAGTCATATTGTAATAACTTGCATCAAAGAATTTATCCACACCGAACTGTTTGTAAATTTCATTACGGTTCCAGAACGTTTTATAATCTCCGTGTAACACAGCACTTGTATAGCCGCCCTCTTGATCTAAGATCGCTGGTGCTGCTTGGTACGTGTTGCGGCCTTTTAAGCTAAATGCTGATCCTTGAGGCAAGCCATATAATGACGTATCCATCATAAGCTCTGCATCAGCTGTTTTACCTTGTCCTGTTTGATGGAAGAAGTTATCAAAATACATAAATTCATTTCCATTTGCTAATGAATTTAAAAACGGCGTTACTTCTTGTCCATTTAACTTGTAATTAATTAGGAATGACTGAAATGATTCTAGATGAATTTTAATAATATTTTTTCCTTTTGCTTTACCCGCATACTCAATATTCGGAGCTGCATAGTGACTTGTACTGAAGTTTTTCACTGTTGTTAAGTCATCACTGCTTGCGAATGCTCGTTGCTTTGAGTTTTGAAACGTTTGAACTGCATCATACACCGTGTAGTTGTATGCTCCTAAATATTTCACTAGGTAGTTGCGATCAAATGTTCTTGTTAATAATTCAGGGCGATCTTTTTCAGCATAGTGCAAGTTAATTGCAAATGCGACAGCTCCTGCCGCTAACACCATGAACGTATAGCGGAATTTAAGACGTGCTTTTGGCCATTCGATTTTTCTAACAAACAATAGCGCAATCAGTAAAATGATATCTACAAAGTAAAAAATATCGTGAGCTTTTACTAAATCAGCGATACTGCCTCCTAAATGACCCACATTGCTTGTTTGCGTTAAAGTAGGCAATGTCACAAAGTCATTGAAGAATCGATAATATAAAATATTGCTGTACAAAATGACCGTCATGATTGTACTAAGGATAAGCGTCCAAACGATGGCTCTTTTTCCTTTTGCAAACAATGCTAACCCTAAAAAGATCAAAGTTGAACTAATTGGATTAATAAACAATAACGTTTTTTGCATTGAGTCACTTATATCTAAGTTGAACTCCACTTTGTAAGACATGTAAGACTTGATCCACATGAATAAAACCGCTATAAAAAAGTAAAACAACGGCTTTGAAAATAGTTTTTTCATTTTCAAATTCCTTTCACTAAAAAGTAGAGATTTCATGTTCAGCTAACCTCAGGAAAGTCCCCTACATTAAATCGTAACGGTTAAGTCCTGCAAAAGATTACCTGAAAATGATTCAATTTGTCAAACAATATCATCTTCATCTCTTTTTTTAGTCATCTACAAAATTTACATTTTAACTTGTAATCTCTTATTTTTTATCGTGATGTTAATATTACACAATTGTTAATTTGTAAATTTTGTTCTCCCTATATTGCATACATATTAATTTACCACATTTCTGCTCTGCAATAAAAGTATTTTTATTTTATTAGGCATAATATTTCACTTGCTGAATGAAAAGGTACTATTGTACTGGACGGTATTCTTCGCTTACTGTTAGGACTAGTAAAAATAGACTTATCTATGCTTAGTCTTTATCTTCATCAACAGCTATGCGGTCTCCTTGTGCAAAAGGCTGTGAAATCACAAGAAACTCAATCTCCTCACTCGAACGATTCATCATTTGATGAAGAATCGAAGGAAATACTTCTACTCCTTCGTGTGCTTTTACATCGTAAATAACTCCGTCTATTTCTAGAGCAGCTGTTCCTTTTAGTACAAAGAAAAATTGATGTGCTTTCAAGTGATAATGCCTTACCTCTTCCGTATAAGGGGGCATGCGCTCATGAATAATACTTACGTCTTTATTTTTCACTAGGTGCCACCCATCGCATTTTCCTCCCCACACGTAGTGTTCTGCGTTTTGCTTACTAACTTTCATGACTAGCTCCCCTTTTTCTAATAAATGAACACCTGCAGATGAAATAGAAATTCTATGTGATCTTTTTTATCCTGCTATTGGAAATATTTTTTTCAGATGAAGGTTTTGGCTTCAAAGTAAAAAGCATTCCTAAAAAGATCAAAACAATGCCTGCAAGCTGCAAAAGCGTAGGGCGAAATCCCGTGAATGCTGTATCTAATAAAATGGCAACGGCTGGATCTAAAAACACCAGAACCGAAATCACCTGAGTTTTTAAATAGCGCAGGCTGTCGAAAAACAAATAATACACTAAACCAGTATGTACAAAGCCTGTTACTAAAATAGATGTCCAGTTGGCCGTTGTTAGGAAATGAAAATCAGTAAAATGAACAAACGGCAATAATAGAAAAATTCCTAAAAAAGTCTGAAGAAATGTAACAGCATAAGCACTCGTATGAATAATGCCTTTACCAAGCAGCGTCGTGCATGCATAAAACAAAGCGGCTAAAAGCGCCCAGAGTATTCCTGAAGACATGAAGCCGTCAATCGTAAGTTGCTCCACTCCAATAATTAGAAGTGTTCCTCCAAAACAAATGAAGATAGACATCACGCCAAGAACCGTTAATTTCTCCTTAAACATAAAGCTCCCCAGAAGCAATACTAAAACGGGTGCAAGATGATAAATAGAAATAGCAACCGTAACGGACATCATTTCAAATGCTTTAAATAGAAACACCCAGTTAAACACAAGAAATATCCCACACAGTAAAATCTGCTTTATTTCTTTAGCATTCCATTTTTCCCTTTTATATTCACCCGTTACGAACCAGCACATTCCGAGAAAAAGTGTTGCACAAATACAGCGAACAAATACTAAGTCAAAAGAAGGCAGTCCAGTTTGTGTGGAGAAAAAGCCAATTGAACCAAAAATACTCATTGAAATCATCATTTTCACCATTGGCTCTGCTTTCATTCTCTCACCTCACTTTCAGAAAACTATTACTATTCAAACATAAAGAAGCCCATTTGTAAATTAATGGTTCAAAAGCGCTATTCCATGAAAAAGCAAAAAGCGCAAAGACACGGGATCAGTCCCATCGTCTTTGCGCTTTTCTGTCTTTCTTTTAATCTTCAACCGGGAACCAGCCTGGTGTGTTAATAACGGCTTGCCACAGCGGGTCAGGAATCACAAGCTTTTCCTGATCTTTTTTGCTTAATGTTGTTACAATTTCATTTTCACGGCCTTCTTTTACTTTTTGAACCCAGTCTGGATCCATAATTAATTCGCGGCCAATCGCAAGCAGTGGAATGCCCGTTTCAAGAGCGGCTGCTGCTTCGGCTGCTGTATGAATAGAACCTACGCCCATTACAGGTACACGGCTTCCTACTCGCTCTTGAATAATTTCAATACGTGAACGAGTATCTTCCACGCCTCGGCGCGGTTTTGACCAGAATTCCATTAGCGATACGTGAAGGTAATCAAGGTCTTTTTCTGCTAGTGCATCGACTAACTTCAACGTATCAGCCATTGTAATTCCTGGCGTTTCAGGCTCTTCTGGCGAGAAGCGATAGCCTACTAAAAATGATTCTTTTGCATGCTTAGAAACGGCTTGCTTTACTTTGTCTACGATTGCAAGCGGGAATGTTAAGCGTTTTTCTACGCTGCCGCCCCATTTATCTTCGCGGCGATTAGAATGCGGAGAAAAGAACTGCTGAATTAAATAGTTATTTGCTCCGTGAATTTCAACTCCGTCAAATCCTGCTTCAATGGCACGGCGCGTCATTTCACCAAAATCGTGAATAATGCCTTCAATTTCTTCATTTGTTAACTCTCGAGGTACCGGAGCTCCTTCTTGTTCTGCAGCAACAGCACTTGCGCTAACAACCTCTCCATTTGGAACAAGCTCAGGCGGACACATGCGGCCTCCGTGAAAAATTTGAAGAACTGCTTTTGCTCCTTGATCTTTAATGGCTGTTGCTAATCGACGCAGGCTAGGAATCATTTCATCGCTGTCTGCAGCAAACTCTCCGTGAAATCCTTTTCCGTTCGCCGTTCCGTATGTACATGCTGTAATGACCATGCTAACACCTTTTGAACGTCGTACGTAGTAGTCTACTTCTGCATTTGATACTGTCCCATCTTCATTTGATGAAAAATTTGTCATAGGAGCAAGAATAACGCGGTTATCTAATTTGATGCCATTTGAAAAAGTAAATGGCTGTAAAAGCGGCTCATACTTTTTATTTGTCATTTTATTTCCCTCCAAAAATGATACGGTCAAAAATAGTGGCATATTATAGGTAGAGACTGTTTTCTTTCCTATAATATGTGTCATTTAAAACTGTAACTTTAAAATATACTGTGATTTTAATCTGTACAGTTTTGCCTGTCAAAGAATAAGACTTTCTAACACAAAAAAGCACTCATATACTGAGTGCTTTTTTATCATTGCGAAAGAGGTTCCTGATTATACATAAATGATTTTACTTTTACATATTGAGCTTCTAACTCTTGAAGTGTCAGTTCGTATAGATGCCGATTTCCTTTTTTATAAATACCAAAATTCAATAGCGCATTAATAAACCAATTTTTCTTATGTTCCGTTTCAGGCTGTGTATGTTGTTTCACGATTTCCACCACCTAAGGTTCTCTCATTTTAATTTTGCAAAGCATTCGCTTTTACATAAATGATTTTACTTCTATACGATGAAAAAACGGTGAAATAGAAAGCTTTTTCATTTTAAATTTCCGCAGCAGGACCCGTTATTTTTTTACGTCTCTTCACACCTGCTAATATTTTTTCAATATAATAAATAACAATAATAAAAACTGACATAATAGCAAAATAAGTACCGATTACAACAAAAGGATTTGGACTTTCAAAGCCGCTTTCTTTTCCTTTCATTCCTCTTTCCGGACCTCCGCCATCGTGATCAAAGTTTGGACGTTCGTGACCAGCAGATGCCGTCGCAGAAGATTTGTTCTCGCTAAATGAATGGCGATCAAAATTCGGCTTCCCACCGCCTTTTTGCGGCATATCTGAGGAACTTACATTCAGTACTCTCGCTACTCCTCCAAGTTTTCCAAGAAAACCCGTTTCATTTATTTCGTATATGCCAATGACTAACAGCGCAGCGGTTGTGAGCTTAGCTGCTATGCTCAAGCTTTTCTTTGACTTTTTGAATTTCGTCATATTTTTACATACATTTATAACCCATTGCCAATGAAGACCTATGTGAGCGGCTACTAAAATTAACACTAAAAATGATACGGAAATATGCGAAACCTTAAACCACTGTTCGTTCCCAACATTAATATTTGGAAATACTACTCTTGAAATAAAAATACCGCTAATCATAATAAATGACATCGTAATCAACAGCATGATATTTAAAAAGTAACCGAACTTTGTTCTGCGCGGAAGCCTGCGGTCAAATAATTTAACCGTAACTTTCTTTACCCACTGCCAGTTTAGCAGCACGTGGGTAAAAAAGGCGACGGCAATCGCCAACCCCGCAATTTCATGAAATGTTAACCCTCCCAATACTTGCTTGTTAAAAAACAAAACAAACGTAACGGCCATTAAAAGATCCAGTCCAAACCGGACGTACATCATCTTTTTCACTCTATTCATTCTCCTCACCTATGTATTTGTCAAAACAACTCCTTTTTTATATTTCTTAATGTAAGCAGAGTTGGTGAAAATTAGGTGAAACGACTGATTTTTTTACCAAAATAACCAGTCCTGAGTTCTATAAAAGTAGAATGGAATCATTTTTGCTTTTTCGAAAATAGCTGTTGACAAAGAAAAAAGAAGCACGTATAGTAATGGTTATTCATCAAGAACTTTCAGATTTTAATCAAAAACACAGCGATTGGGAGTAGTAAAAGCTTATTATTCGGTCAAGAGAGCTACGGGTTGGTGTGACGTAGTCCAATAATACTTTGAACTCGCCCAGGAGTGGTAATTCAGAAAGAATGCAGAAGTGTTCTCTAAGTTTTAACGTCTAACCTTCGTTATCAGGTTTTAAGCAGGGTTCTTTAAGAGCCAACAAGAGTGGTACCGCGGTTAGCTAAAGCTTATCGTCTCTTCTCTCATTTGATAATGAGGTAGGAGACGATAAGCTTTTTTTATTTTATAAAAAAGTGGAGGGAAAAGTCATGAAGAAGGACAACCAAGGTTTGCAGCGAACAATGACTTCACGTCACATTATGATGATGGCGCTAGGTGGAGCAATTGGCGCTGGTTTATTTAAAGGAAGCAGCTCGGCTATTGATATGGCAGGACCATCAGTTATTATTGCCTATTTAATTGGCGGAATTATTTTACTATTCATCATGCAAGGTCTTGCTGAAATGGCGGTTCGAAATAGTGAAGCACGAACGTTTCGTGATTTAGTTCAGTCGATTTTAGGAAGCTATCCCGCTTACTTTTTGGACTGGATTTACTGGAAAATGTGGGTGTTAAACATTGCAGCTGAAGCCGTTGTAGCCGCTATTTTTATTCAGTACTGGCTTCCTGATTACCCAATTTGGATGCTTGCTTTAGGCGTATCCGTTATTGTTACAGCCATTAACTTGCTTTCAGTTAAAGCATTTGCTGAAACGGAATACTGGTTAGCTTTAATTAAAATCACGGTCATTGTGATCTTTATTATCGCTGGACTTTTATTATTGTTTGTATCATTCGGTCATCATACCGCAGCGGGTTTTTCAAATTTAAGCGATCACGGCGGTTTTTTCCCAAAGGGACCAACCGGGCTAATTACGGCGATGTTAGTTGTCATCTACTCATACGGTGGAACTGAAATCATCGGAGTAACGCTAGCTGAAACAAAAAACCCTGAAAAAGTAGTACCTAAGGCTGTGCGCAGTACATTAACGCGTATCATTGCTTTTTATCTGTTCCCGTTTTTTATCATCGTGAGCTTGATTCCTTGGAATGAAGTGAACGGCGTTTCTCAAAGTCCTTTTGTAATGGTATTTAAAATGATTGGCATTCCCGGAGCAGATCATATTATGAATGCCGTGATCTTGTTAGCCGTTATTTCTTCTATGAACTCAGGACTTTACGGTTCATCACGTATTTTGTATACGCAAGCAGTAGACGGTCGAGTGCCGAAGATATTTTCGAAACTTTCTGTTAACAAAGTTCCTGTCTATGCAATCTTAATGTGTACATCATCCCTTTATGTGGGCGTGTTGATTTCCTTATTTGCAGGAAGTAAGACATTTGATTATTTGATGGGATCTTTAGGGTATACGGTATTGTTTATTTGGTTGATTATTGCGATTGCACACTTAAAGTCCCGCAAAGTTCAGCCAGAAGCATCGAGCAGCTACTCTGTTAAATGGTTTCCTTATACAACGTGGGCTGCCCTTATTGCACTAAGCGCTATTTTAATTGGTGTTATCTGCACAACATCCGTTGTTATTACGACTATTACATTAGCTATCTATTTATTTATTACAGCTACGTATATCTTTAAAGGTCGTTTTTATCAATCTTCAGCAGTCAAGCACGCTAAATAAAAAAACGCCTCCTTTGAGTCATCAGAGGAGGCGTTTTTTTATTTAAAATGTTAAGTACCAATAGCCAAGTGCAAAGCCGATATAGTTACCAATAATATAGCCAAGCGTTCCTACTACCAAGATAGGACCAACCAAACTTCCCCATCCTTTAGCAATCGCCATCGCGCTTGCTGTCGTAGGTCCCCCTACCGTTGCATTGCTCGCCAGTAAAATATGTTCTAACTCAATTTTAAATACTTTTCCTAAAAGCAGCCCCACTATTAAATTACTCATCCCCACAATGAGCACAAATAGAATCAAAAGAGGTGCTTTTTCAACAATTAATGGAATGGACGCCGGCACTCCAATGACAACAAAGAAAATATAAATGAAGTATGTGCCGATTTCTTGGCTTCCGCTAATGTTTTTAAAATAAGAAGGAAACAGATAAATGACAAGAAACGTAAGTGTGGAAAGCAATAAGTATTTTTCGCTCAAAATAGTATGTAATAACGTTTGAACTACGGAAGCATTTGGACCGGCTGGAATGATTGTTCCAAACCATTCGGCTAATTTAAAAGATACAACCACTAGAAAAAATGATGTACCAATGGAAGCCGCCACGTCTTTTAACGAAATTTCTTTTTTTGCCCAATATTTTTCTGCAAGCGTATGACGATCATTTTCTCCATATTGCCTGGCCTCTACTTCTTGAATATGAGGTGTCTTAAAATGTTTCCTAAAAAACTTCATAGAAGGAACAAACATATACACGGCAAACAGTAAAGCCATGACCATATTATCAGCAACCACCGTCGCGGAAACCATTTGACTTGATGGTTCAAATTTGGCCGTAACGGTAGCAAAGTTAACCCCTCCACCTACATAAGAAGCGCCAATAGCAGCTGCAATTTTTGCTAGTTCAGGAATATAATCTTTTAACAACAAGAAGCCTGCTGTGCTCCCTATGACCGTTCCTACTGCACAGATTAAGAAAATAAAAAGCAGTTTCCGGCTTTCTTGAAATAATTCTTTCATATTGACTTGAAATAACAATAATGGAATGGCAAGCGGTACTAGATACGCCCAAACCGCATCATAGACTGGAGACTCTGTTGGAATAATTTTTAAATTTGATAGGATAAGCGCTCCTGCTAGCGCAATAATAGCTCCTGACAGAAAAGAAGCCCACTTATACTTTTGTTCGAGAAAAATACTAACAGAAGCCCAAATCGCTAGAATTCCCCATAGTGCCCACGTATCATCAGCTTGAATAATAGTAAAAATCACGAGCTACTCCTTTCTTTCTTTTTAAAGAAATATAATTTTCAGAAAATATACCTTTAAATTTTATCAATATATGCCAAATTCCGTCAATCCATAAAAAAAAGCTTTCCACTCTAAAAGTGGAAAGCTTTTTTTTATTTGCGAATCAGAACCGGAATCTGCTGCTGAATCTGCTGCAAAGGAGCGCTCGTTTTTTCTGTTAACGAACGCAAAATACCGCCTTCTATCAGACAGTTGATTACAACTGCAAGCTCTCCTGCTTGCTTCTCTTGAAATCCGCTCTCTATCATTTTTTCTCTAAAAAGTTTTTCCCAATCTTGAAAAGCCACATAGCAGACTTCGCGCAGCGGTTCATTAATAAGCGCCGTTTCTCCAGCCATCAGTCCAACAGGCATACCAGCAATACTTTCTTCGTGTTCAAACTGCTTGGACAATTCTTCAATAAAATACTGAATAGCCTGTGCCGCGTCAGAAGATTTATTTAAACTTTCTTTAATTTGAACTTGGACGTATTTATTCGTATATTGAACAGCGTGAATCGCCAGTTCTTCTTTCCCTTTTGGAAAATAATAATAAAGAGACCCTTTTGGCGACCCGCTCTCTTTAATAATTTGATTTAATCCCGTTGCATGATAGCCTTGCAGCTGAAAAAGCCGCGATGCTGTTTCTAAAATCTTATCGCGTGCATTTGCTTTCTTCACAAAACGATGCCTCCCCTATATAATAAGTGGTTTCTATAACACTACTTATCATATAAGTAAATGAAATTTTTGTCAAAATAAAGTGAATATTTTACCATTTATTTTTCCTTATTTTCATTTCTTATGACCTAATAATTGTTTTTCTTACTTCTTCCGCTAACGGTTGAAGAGGCGTAATAATACGGTCGCTTACCTCCTCCGCCGCTTCTACCATCGAGAGCTGCGCCACTGAAACAACAGTGTTATGCTCTTTTATTAGCTCATCTAAGACATGTTTCACCTTCTGTTTATACTTCTCTAGGTTTCCAGTCATTACTAGTTCAAAAGCACCTTCTATCACAACAGGGTGAACTTTTATCTTTACATTTTGATAAAATGCAAATTCGTCTAGACGCTTCATCGTTCCTTCTACGGTCTCCGGATTTGTAAACACGATAAGCTGCGGTTCTTCTATTTCACATATTCGGCGAAAATAAGGCTCATCGATTTTAATAATTGGAACATCACTTGTAAATGCTTCTGGTAAAAGAGCAATGTAATTCGTACACGTAAGTAAAATGGCATCCGCTGAACATTCTTCCATCCACTTTAACTGCTTCTCTACTTTTGCACCTGCTGACTCCGCTGCAAATTTAGGATCGGTTTTTACCCGATGTACAAGTCCAGGGTCTACGAAATGCATACAGCTCGCAAACGGCAGCGCTTTTTCTATATAAGAGATGTTCGAATGATGAGCGTGCAGGCAAGCAATTTTCTTCATCGTTTTCCTCCTGTATGATGGTCTTTGAAATACTGAATTAAAAATTCCTGGAACTTTTTCGCAACAGGAGTTAAGTATTTATCCTTGTTCCACGCAATCCCGATTACCCTTGAAGCTGTGTCTTCTTTGAGCTTTATTTTTTTAATGCCTCGCAAGTCCACTCCCTTTATTTCAGGAAGCAAGGCAACCCCTAAATGAGCCGCTACAAAACCAATCACCGTCAAAAATTCTTCTCCTTCAAACGTAATATTTGGGACAATTTCAGCTTCTTCGAACAGCTGATCAAAAATTGTTCGGCTTCCGTATCCTTTTTTTAACGCGATAAACGATTCATGAGCCAACTCTGAAATCGAAAGCACTTGTCTTGAGGCAAAAGAATGCGTATCAGGGACATACGCGTACAGCTCGTCTTTCCATAAATATTCCCACTGAATTCCTGCCCTAGATTCCGTTACGGAAGACATACAAAAATCAATTTCTCCCGTTTGAAGCTGATCGAGCATGATGTTCGTCGCGTTCTCAAAAATTTGAAATTGAACGTTCGGATACTCTTGTAAAAAAGCATGAACTAGTTTCGGAACGGACGAAGCGCCTAATGATTTTAAAAAAGCAAACGAAATGCTGCCGCGATGAGGATGAATCAAATCTGAAAGCTCACGTTTCGCTTCTTCCATTTCGTTTAATACTTTAGCCGTTCGTTCATAAAAAAGCCTTCCGTATCGATTTAAAATAACTTGCCTTCCTTTTCGTTCAAATAGCGGTACGCCAAGCTCTGATTCTAATTTAGAAATTGAGCGGCTGAGCGTAGGCTGCGCAATTGATAATTGTTCCGCTGCATTTGTGAAATGTTCCGTTTGAGCTACAACATTAAAATATTCGAGCTGCTGCCATTCCATTTTTTTCACATCCTTTACTTATTACATAATACTATCGATTTCATATAAATTATACATTGGACGTCATAAAAAATTCATGTTTAAATGAAGAACGTAGCACTTGCCGAAAATGTTATGTGTCTGCATAGAATAAGTGTTGAAAGAAGGAATTCGTTTATGGATGTTTCAATTATTTTAACAATGTTAGCCGTCGGACTGATCTTAGGATTTGTCGGAGCAGGCGGATCAGGTTTTATTATTTCAATTTTAACGCTGCTGTACGGCGTATCTGTACACGTTGCACTCGCAACGGCTCTTACCGCAATGATTTTCTCTTCTTTATCTGGTGCCGTCAGTCATTACCGCGAAGGTAACGTATCTTTAAAATCTGGTATCTCTGTTGGTATCCTCGGTGCATTAGGCGCTTGGATTGGGTCTAACCTTTCATCCTTTATCCCAGAAGGCGAGCTAAAATGGCTCACAGCCGGCATGCTTTTATTATCTGGTGTTTTACTTTGGCTGCGAATGTTTTTATTTTCCCGTCAGCAAAAAGAACGTACTGTTCCAACAGGAGCTAAATTTGTCGTCTACTCTTTACTAATCGGCTTAATTACGGGCGCTCTGTCCGGAATGTTTGGAATTGGCTCAACTCCATTTATCCAGCTTGGCCTTATGATGGTGTTAGGCTTGTCTATTCGCCAGTCCGCCGGAACGACGATGCTCGTTATTATTCCGATTGCAATTGGCGGAGGAATGGGCTATTATCAGCAGGGCTTTTTAGATATCCCGCTGTTGATTCAAGTAGTTGTCGGCACAATGGTCGGTTCATATATTGGAGCAAAATTTACAAATCGTGTACCTGCTCCCGTATTAAAAACGTCCCTTGTAGCGCTGCCTATTTGCTCTAGCTTTCTCCTTGTTATATAAGAAAAAAGCTTGAACTCTTGTTCAAGCTTTTTTTATGTTCATCTGATAAACAAACTGCTTTCCTTGGCTTCCAAAAACATGCCGGTCTGTATCGACAAAGCCGCATCGTTTGTATAGGTGCTGCGCCGCCGTGTTTTTATGGTTCACGCCTAGCACCACTTTATTTTTAGTGCGAAAGTGATGGTTGATAAAAGAAGGAAGAAGTTTCAATGACTTTTTGCCAACTCCCTTTCCTTGATAATCAGGATGAATGGAATAAGACCGTATTAAAAGCGCGCCGGATCCCTCGGTATATTCTTTAACGGCTTCCCCTGCGTCGAGCACGAAAAAGCCGGCTAGTTTGTTTTCTGCCAAAATCAAAACGGGCGTTTTATCTCTTTCCTGCTTACACTTAGCTATAGCTTCAGCGGGAAGTGCCGTGTAAATGAGCTGCTCTTCAGGCAGCGTATAGCTATGTATAGATGACTCGTAGGCTTCACTATAAAACGTTAAGGCTACGTTTTCTTTATTCTCCATTTTCTGCTGGACTCCTTTTCTTTTTCCATAGTATAACATGCACAAAAAAAGCCGCATAAAGCGGCTTTTCCTTTATCTAGCGTCGGATACAACGGTAAAGCGTTCGTTTACATGCTCTCCTCGCTCAATTTCATCAATAACTGCAATGGCGTAATCCGCATAGCTGACATGGCTGTTTCCTTCTGAGTTTAAAATAACATGATCTTTCCCTGTTTTATAAGCATCCGTTCGTTTTCCTGAAGGATTAAAAAATGCTGCTGGGCTAATGAACGTCCAATTAATATCGCTTGTACTTTCTAAGTCTTTTAAATTTTGGGCTTGGTTGTCAGCTGTCGCTTTGTACTCTTTTGGAAAATCAGGCGTATCTGCTAGACGCGTCGTTTTCTCTTCATCTACAAACAAACTTCCTGCTCCTCCTACAACAAGAAGACGAACGTCCGGAGCTTGTTTAAATACATGAATTAACGATTGCCCCGCTTCTACATGCAGATGTTCCTTTCCTTCAGGAGCTCCAAACGCATTCACTACCGCATCGAAACCTTCAATATCGTTTGCCGTAATATCGAAGATGTCCTTTTCCAGTGTACGAACATCCTTTTCTTCTACTTTGCCCGCATCACGTACAATTGCCGTCACGTCATGCCCGCGATTTAAGGCTTCTTTCACGATAAAACTTCCTGCTTTTCCTGTAGCACCTACAACTCCAATTTTCATTTTATAACCTCCAGTAAAATTCTCTATATTTAGGTAATAGCCTTTTTTTGCTATGATAAAACACAGCAAAACGGTTTAAGCAAGATAGAGAGAACAAATTGGATAAATGAGTTAGTATGGATTACTTTTAACACCGCGGTTGATTTCCGTGCAAGGCTTCGCTTTCCGCAGGCGGCTGCTGAGCCTCCTCGTCGCTTATGCTCCTGTGGGGTCTCACCTGTTCCGCTTTTCCCGCAGGAGTCTTCGCCTTACCCTCCAATTAACCGCTAGAAGCACCTACATACACGAATTCTACGTCCTCCATTCATCGTTCGGCCCTGCTCTTCCTTCAACTAAAATACATTTCTTCCAGTCTCTTTTGAAAAAATAAATAAGTGCTTATTCAATTTCAATAAATAACACGTGAGCCATAGAGTGAATCGATTTAATCAATTCTACTTTATTCCCTTTCTTTTTTGCCTTTCCTTTTATTTCAACAAAATAGAGCAGCTCACCTTGATGATGATCTTGGTGAATTTCGTAAGACGAAATCATAATATTTTCTTTTTCAATCTTATCAAGCAGCTCATAAATATCCTCTTGATTTGCTGCACGAAACTTAATTAAAATGGAATGAGTAGAAAGAGATGTAAACATTACGTTCAATATTTCTAAGCCAATCAGCACTAATATAGTTGCGCTAATGCCGACTGTATACATACCGGCCCCAATGGTTAAACCAATTCCCGACGTTGCCCATACGCCTGCGGCTGTTGTGAGCCCTCTAATATGCTGCTTTTGAATAATAATCATACCTGCTCCTAAAAAACCAATACCGCTTACTACTTGTGCGGCCACCCGGCTCGGATCAAGAGCCATATGATCTTGATGAAGCACATCTGAAAAGCCATATTTCGAAATTAGCATAATCAGCGTGCTACCGACAGCAACTAAAAAATGAGTGCGAAACCCTGCTTCTTTAGCTCTAAACTCTCTTTCTAAACCAACCAAAGCTCCTAACAAACCTGATAGGGCTAGACGACTAATAAAAGCTGCGGTCATTCTTTCTCCTCCTTTCTCTTCACTTTTTCACAAATGTACCTATTAACTATTTCTATTTTTGTTATAATTTACTATAACTATTTTTTAAAGTGGAGGCTAATCAAAGTGGATAAAGTTATCGATTATTACAGCAGATTTGATGAGTGGGGACGGTTAGAACGAGAACCTATTGAGTTTCAAGTAAACTGGCATTTCATAAAAAAACACCTTCCTCCTAGAGGCCATATTTTAGATAACGGTGCCGGACCGGGAAGATATGCCTTGAAACTAGCAGAAAACGGCTATGAAGTAACTTTAACTGATTTGACACCGCAGTTGGTTGAAAAAGCCAAAGAAAAAGCTTTAGAACAGCAAGTATATAATGTATTTCGTAATTTTCACGTGGCAGATGCACGAAACCTTCACTATTGTTCAGATGAACAATTTCATGCCGCATTAATGCTTGGACCAATGTATCATTTACAGAAGAAACAAGACCGTATTCAAGCCGTTCGAGAGCTGTATCGGGTAACAAAGCCAGGCGGAACTGTTTTTATTTCATTTATGCCGCGCGTTCAGCACGTCATTTCTTCTTTAACATCGCCGGAGCGTTTAAAACCAAACAACACGGCAAAAGCGCTTCATGATTTTTATGAATCAGGCTGCTTTAATCATGCAGAAGAAAGGCGATTTACTCACGCTTATTACACTAAAATTGAGGATATTATTCCGTTTTTAAAGAAGCATGGATTTCGATGCATCGAGCTGATTGCCTCTAACGTTGCCTCGTCAGTTAATTCAAAAGAGTGGACGTACTGGCAGGAAACTTCTTCTGAAGAAATGAACAACATCGTTCAGCTCCTTATTCAACAAGCATCGAACCCTTATCACCTTGGACTGTCTTCTCACTTACTTTATATCGGGCGAAAAAATTAATAATCACCTCTATTTATCATAGAATAAATAGAGGTGATTATTAATGAACCGTTTATTCAAATGGAGTACAAGCATTTTGCTATGTTTTATGTACTGCTTTTTGATTTCCCTTCCCTCTTATGCAAGCGGTGACTATTACTCTTCCTATGCAGAACTGCAGCAGCACGAAATTCTCCATCAAGACTACGATATTCGCTACGAACATCGCTTTAGCTATTTATCCATTATGGCCATTCACGGCGGCGGAATTGAACCAGGTACATCAGAAGTTGCCAAAGAACTCGCCGATCGTTTTTCTGCTTCTTATTATTTATTTGAAGGCATCAAGTCCACTAACAACGGAGTTCTGCACATAACCTCAGAAAATTTTGACGAACCGATTGCTAGAGGAATGGCTCAGCAAAGCATGTCCGTTTTGACGATTCACGGCTACAGCGGCAGTCAGCCTATCGTGTATATAGGTGGAAAAAATCAGCTTTATAAAGAGCTGATGAAGCAATCACTGCGCAAAAACGGCTTTACCGTCCGTGACGCTCCTTCTAACATAGCGGGAACAAGCGAACAAAACATTGTGAACGATAATCTGCTAAAAGCCGGAGTGCAGCTTGAACTCACAGCCGAACTAAGAAAATCATTTTTCGCAAACCATGACTGGTCGAGAAACAACCGCATGAATGTAACACCGCTTTTTTATACATTTGTTACTTCCTTACAAGAAGCATCCTCTTCCTATCAAACTTTCCTTTACCTACAGATCCACTAATTTTCAAAAATTCTCGATTTCCAGACAAAAAAACCAGCGCAGTCTGTGTAATCAAACGCGCTGGTTTTTATCTATTTCTCTCGCTAAAATAGATCGTTTAAAGCCTTTTTGCTCAAAAAATTCTTTGATTTCACTTGGACTTTGATAAGCAAGTCTAATCACATAGTAGTTAATATATTCAATCCAAGCAAACGCGTAAAGGCCTAGAAAAAAAGCAAGTCCCTTAACCCCTAACTGCATATAGTGGTAAATGAGTACACCTAAACCTAACGTAAGAAGAATTTTATTCATTTTTTTAAAAAGCAGAAACAACTGAATGTAGCTGGAGGGCAAATGAGAATCTTCTTTTCGGCTCACCCGCCTCCATTTCATAAACCAGTACAAGCTTCCTTGAAACAGGATAAACTCAAGTATAATAAAAGCATACACACTTGAAAACGTTGTTAAATAAAAAGCCAGATGAGAAAACTCATTTAAGTACCCTATCCACAGCGCAGCAAACAGTAAAGCTGCCGTAAGCTCTCCTGTCCATAAACCAAACAATTTCCGCTTTACTTTCATAGAAATCCCCCCAGCGTACCTCTCAATCCTTCTGTTCAAACCAAGCTTTAAACAGCAGGTTTACACCTGTTTTTATTTCTCCATCAGACAATCCTGCAAATCCAAGCAATACATAGGGCGTGTTGTTTTCACCCGCACTATGATAATAAATAGATGTTGGATAAATCGTTACCCCTTGTTTGGCAGCTGCTTCAATTAGTTTCTGTTCACTCATTCCTTTTTTTACCCTAAGAAGAATATGCAAGCCAGAATGTTCTCCAATAACATCTACACGTTCTCCCATAATAGTAGTCAAACAATCTAGCAGCAGCGCTTGTTTTTTACGGTATGCTGTTCTCATTTTATTCAAGTGACGTTCCCAGTGCCCTTCTTTCATAAACAGAAAAAGCGTATGCTGATGAAGCCTTGAAACAGGCTGTTTAAAAAGTCCACAGTGTTTCATATAACTTGTAAGAAGCCGGTGTGGCAGCACGGCATAACTTATTCGAAGAGAAGGCATCAACGATTTTGAAAACGTACCCGTATAAATAACGCGATCGTCTTGATCTAATCCTTGAAGGGCCGGAATCGGTTTTCCTTTATAGCGAAATTCTCCGTCATAGTCATCCTCTATGATATAGCCATTCGTTTCTGCCGCCCACTCTAATAGTTCAAGTCTTCTTGCTATCGGCATGACCATCCCAACAGGAAATTGATGAGACGGCGTAATGTACACCGCATCCGCTCCGCCTTCTTTCAGTTCCTTCACTTTCAAGCCAGAACTATCAAGAGAAATAGGGACGACCGACATGCCTTGTTCTTGAAAAACGTGCCTCGTTCGGTGAAAGCCTGGGTTTTCGAACCCAATTATCTTTTCTTTTCCTAGAATGACAGAAAGCAGCCACATGAGGTACTGTGTACCTGCACCTATCACAATTTGCTCCGCTGTGCAGCGCACTCCTCTTGAATGATAAAGATACGCTGCAATTTCTTGACGAAGAAGCAGTTCGCCCTGTGGATGTCCGCTATAAAAAAGCTGGCTTTCATCATGATAAATAGTTTGAACCGTTAGCTTTTTCCACGTGTTATACGGAAATTTTTCTACGTCTACCTTTCCATGGCTAAAGTCAATGACAGTTGATTTCCCTTCTTCTTCCGGTAAAGAGACATAGGCGGGAGGCTGTTTTTGAAGCACGACTTCATTTTTTATCTCTTTTACAAATGCTCCTTTCCTGGCTAGTATCTCGATATAGCCTTCAGCTTCTAACTGTACATAAGCCGCTTCAACCGTATTTTGGCTAATGCTTAAATGAAGAGCTAACTTTCGTTTAGAAGGCAGTTTTTCATGAGGCGGAATGGTGCCTTTTTGAATTTGTTTTTTTATGTAAGTATAAAGCTGCATGTATAAGGGATCTGCTTTTCTTTTATCGAGCAAAGGCATTAACTCTAACATGATGTTCTTTCCTTTCTAACTGACCCTATTAAATTTACTGTTTCTGACACTTATTCTCAGTTCAGATTCTTCATATACTGGACTATATCTTATAAATCAAGGAGATGACACAATGACCATTACTTACAAAACCAACGTCTCAATCCGTGCCGAACAAGCTGCTGAAGTGTTTGTACATTCAGGTATTAAACGTCCGGCACAAGATCTTGATCGGATTCAAAGAATGCTTGATCATGCTTCCCTTACTGTTACCGCTTGGAAAGACAGCGAACTCATTGGCATAGCCAGAGCGTTAACAGATTTTAGCTACTGCTGCTATTTATCGGATTTAGCTGTCGTAAAAGACTATCAAAATCAAGGAATCGGCACACAGCTCATCAAGCACGTTCAATCAGAAATCGGTGAAGAAGCCGCGCTCATTTTACTTTCCGCTCCTTCTGCTATGAACTACTATCCAAAAGTCGGCTTTCATCAGATTGATAATGGGTTTAAAATTGGGAGAATTCGATAGATAAAAAAGATAAAAAATTCCTTTTATTACTAAACTATTATTATTTTACATCTTTTTGATATGATGTTACAATATTCAAAGATTAAGGCTATGATACTTCTTCCTTCTCATCCAACTCTTAGAATTTAGAGGTATCGCTTTCCTTAATCTATTAACTTAACTATACATATATTCAAAGTCAGGAAGCACAGCGCCTGGCTTTTTCTGTGCAAATCATACATGGTGGTGTTTGAATGAAAAACGATATTTTTTTAAGAAGACAGTCTAAAGTAATTGTGAAGCAAGGATCAGATATATTACCCCCTGCTTATGTAGCTTCCATGTTAAAAAACATTGAGGCATTAGGATTTACAGCTTCAACTTCTTTAATTGATCGGTTACTCACTCTTCCGTTCTACGAATTTATGTCTTTTTATGAGCAGCTTCTCTTATCTTTAAAAAGACTTGTTGGCGCTCATGTCAAATATAAACCGATGTATCCTAACTTTCCAAACGAAGTCATGCAAGCTTCCGAAGCAGAACTATACATAAATGCCGTACTTCACTATCTGACTGGGGTTTTACCAAACAGTGAAAAACAAGATGTTTTTCCACTGTTAGATACTACAGATTTACGGATTATTGACCTCGGAACAGATGAAGAATTTGACCTTATGATATGCCAATTAATTGGTGCCAATACCTCATTATCGCAAACGGATCGAGCAGACATCGAATGGTCTCTTATCAATTTACCGGCATTAGATCTACTTCCAGCAGTCATTCCTCAAAAAGAAAATGCTGCATTTGTTAGCTCAGTGTTAATTAAGACAAAAAAACTACCTATTGATGTCTTGTCTTCTTATTTTAAAACAGCAACAGATGTCTTACGTTTGGCAACCGCTTTATCTGATGGCGATATTAGCCTTTCATCACCCACTTTATTTAAGAAGTTTAGTCGTTTTGAACGCCGAAGCTTGTTGCAGCTGCTAGAAAGCACTCCAAACGTAGAAGAAGATATGTTTCGTTATAAAGTAAAGTGGATTCGTTTAGGTGAAATTTTACATCCTGGAGAATACAAACATCGATTTCCTCATGCTGCTAAAGGATTCGATACTGTTCGGAATCATAAAAGACCATTGACGTTCTATAGTAAATTAGAGAAAGCACTCGAGCAACAAGACGTCTCAAAAGCAGTTTCACTTTTAGAAAAACGTCCAGGTGACTTTGCTAGACGAATTGACCATTTGCTGCGCTTATCTACTGGGGAACAAGAAGCTGCTTCTATTATTACAGCATTTGCAGCGGTCGCTCATCACGTCTCTACGCCAGTACTGCTTCAGCTCTATTCACATATGAAACATCGACATCATAGACAAGATATGCGCGTAGTGTTTCCAAAAGGGAATGTGTCCAAAGTAATGGCGCTTGATAATCCCTTACCCTCTCTTCGTAAAAATCTTTGTGATGGTGTAATAGATGCATGCAAAGATGCTTTACATGACCGTTTTGCTAAGTTGCCACCTCTTGGAAATGTATGGCTTGATGAACGTTTGCGTGAACAAACTATACCGTTTTCACAGCGTTCAAGCAGCAAAACATTAAAAACGATTAGCAGGGGAAGTAAATTAACAATTCCTGAAGGCGATACGCTTCGTTTTTTCATTTGGTGGAAAGAAGGCTTTGCAAATGGTGAACATACCGGTAGTGTAGATATTGATTTATCTGCCGGAATTTACGATGAAAACTGGCAGTATAAAGAGCATATTTCTTATACAAACTTATCTTCAAAAAGCTTCAAAGCTTTTCACAGCGGAGATATTACATCTGCTCCTAACGGGGCATGTGAATTTATTGACTTGCATATCCCTACGATTCTAAAAAAAGGCGGCCGTTATATATTGATGAACGTTTATTCATTTTCTGTCCAGCCTTTTGTTATGCTTCCCGAATGTTTTGGAGGATGGATGATGAGACAGCACATAGAGTCCGGCGAGATATTCGAACCTTCTACCGTACAAAATAAAGTAGATCTTGCTAGTGATTCCACCATCTCCATCCCTTTAATTTTTGATTTACAAGAGCGAAAATTAATCTGGACGGATATTTCGCTGCATCACCATGTTGAATTTGAAAATAATCTTGAACAAAACAATGGTTCGGTCTCTCTTATGGGAAAAGCCATGACAAAGCTGTTAAAGCCAACGCTTTATGATCTTTTTTCATTTCACGCACAAGCTAGAGGAACACTTGTCCATGACAAACAAAAAGCTGACACTATTTATTCGCTTGATGAAGGTGTTACTCCTTATGATATTGAAACAATTATTGAAACCTATCTAAACTAATTATTTATAGGAAAGTAAGAACAAATAAACGAAAAGACCTCTTTCCAAGAAAGAGGTCTTTTCGTTTACTTCACTAGCTTTTGCTCAGTCCCAGCTGAACCTTGACTTCGTTTATGAAATCCTTTTGCGTAGTACGCAATAATAAGACCGATAAACCATAGTGGTCCGATAACAACTGCAATTCTTGTATCTGGATTGTACGCCATAAGAACAACCACCAGCGCTAGGAACGCAAGTGACACATAAGACGTTAACGGAAATAAAGGCATTTTGTATTTTAACTTTGCCTCTTCACCTTTTTTTAGCGTTTTGCGATACTTAATTTGAGAAAGCAAAATAATTCCCCAAGTCCAAATCGCACCGAATGTTGCAATGCTTGTTACCCACGTAAATACTTTGGCAGGCACAATGTAGTTTAACGCTACTCCGACTAATAACGCACCCGCTGATGCTAAAACAGCTTTTCCAGGTACGCCGCCTTTTGTCAGCTGACCGTATCCTTTTGGAGCTTCTCCGTGCTCTGCTAAGTTAAACAGCATACGGCCTGTACTAAAAATACCGCTGTTACAAGAAGAAAGAGCTGCTGTTAGCACCACAAAGTTAATAATGCCTGCCGCTGCTGGAATCCCGATTTTTTCAAATGTTAATACAAACGGGCTTCCCTGTGAACCAATTTCTTGCCAAGGATAAATCGACATAATGACAAATAATGCACCAACGTAGAAAATAAGAATACGCCAAAAGACCGAATCAATCGCTCTTGCTAGAGATTTTTCTGGATTTTTCACTTCTCCCGCGGTAACGCCGATCATTTCAATTCCTAAATATGCAAACATAACCATTTGCAGCGACAGTAAAATACCTTTGAATCCGTTCGGGAACAGCCCGCCGTTGTCCCATAAGTTTTTAATACCCGTCGCAACGCCGCCGTTCCCGATTCCAAACACAATCATTAATAATCCAACGGCAATCATTAACACAATCGCTAAAATTTTAATAAGTGCAAACCAAAATTCCAGTTCACCATATGCCTTAACAGCTAAGAAGTTAACTGTTGTCATGATGACAAGCGCCGATAACGCCCAAATCCAGTTTGGTACATCCGGATACCAATATCCCATATAAATACCAACGGCTGTAATTTCAGCCATACATGTTACAACCCATAAAAACCAGTAGTTCCAACCTGTTAGATAACCAGCAAGGGGCCCTAAATAGTCGCGCGCGTACTTGCTGAATGAACCTGCAACAGGTTTTTGAATCGCCATTTCTCCAAGTGCTCTCATAATAAAAAACATAATCATTCCGCTAAATCCATACGCCAATAATATTCCCGGCCCTGCTAATTTAATAGCAGATGCAGATCCAAGAAACAGCCCTACCCCTATGGCTGCTCCTAAGGACATCAGCGTCACATGTCTTTCTTCTAACCCGCGTTTCAATTCTTTCCCCTGAGTTTTCCCCTGCATAAACGTCTCCCCTTTTTCCAATCTGTCAAAACGAGATGAATACAGCTTTTTTGTTAGCGCTTTCATATAAATTTATGCTAAAAGTCAGCTAGGCTGTATATTTGTATTCTATCACCTTTCTCTCGTTTTTCTTTTGTCGAAAAACAAAAAAATTATCGTATCATTTTGTTTAAACGCACAATTAGACGTAGACACTGCTTTTTTACTATGTATTTATTATCGCACCTAAGTAATAGTATTTTTTTAAAAATAGAAAAACGCCGACTCAACTCCGTCAGCGCATCGTTCATTTTATGCTTTTTTATAAAACTAGCATTTATCTCGCGGGTTCAAAAGTTTTACAGCCAGGTTCTTCCGTTTCAGAAACATGGTGACTACTTTCAGGACTCACAACGTAAATGGACTCTGCACTGCATTTATTTCCCGATTTCCAATACATGCACTCATTCACTTCACATAATACACCTTGGGCCACTGTTATCCCTCCTTTTTTTGTCTTATCTATTTACTACCCGAAATAGAACGCTTCTAACATTTACATGCAAAAAAACCGCTTGTTTATCAAGCGGATCCTTTTACTGCGTGTGTTCAACATACTGTTTTTTAGCTAAATATAATTCACGACTCAGCGTGATCCGCCGTTCTCTCAAGTTCCTTAATTTAACTTGAAACTGTTCATTAGTTGGCTCTTCTTGAATTAAGCGATACGTAAAAGAAATATCTTCATTTAACTGTTTAAAATCTTCCCATATTTCTTGAACGAGTGCGGATTGTTTGTCTTCAAATGAACGATTTTGCTTCGTTTTTAGCGCGGCTAAAATTTCCTGCTGCCACGTTTCGTCTTTTAGTTCTTTTGCTAACAAGTATAGATCTAAATAATCATCAACGCTTAGCGCCTGTTGTGTATTTTTCAATGTCATCACCTTTTCTATACGAAATGTTTCTTCCTAAGAAGAGGATTTCATCATAGAAAAAGATTCCTCTTCTTATCTGTCAGAGCTAGGCTATGCTGGAATTAGCACCATTCAATGATTGTGGTTGCTGAGGCTTCAAAGGGCCAGTCCCTCCACCTCTCTAGATAAGAATATTTCGCTTTTAAATTATTTCTGACTATTCTAATATGTTTTATAGGTTACGTCAATAGCTTTTCAATAAAAAGAAAAAAGAAGTAAAATATGGTATGATTTTATAAAGGATGGTGAGCACATGAAACGATATATGTTATCTGCTTTTTTGGGAAGCTTGCTGCTGCTTCTCAGCATTGCTTTTTCATCTACTTTCCACGTTGCAATTGTCAAAACAACCGGAAGCATTGGAGGGATTATTTTAGCAGCGGCGGCTTTAGTTATGAACGCGCTTGAAGATCCCCCCTCCTCAGGTAATACAGGTGCCGGAGCTGTTGAATCACTGGATAAAAGCACCGTTTGGGCTACTTATTTGCTTTTACTTTCATTACCGAACCTCATCGCATGTATAACATCTTATGTTTTATGGACTCGCTGACATTCACCAACATTACGGACGTTTTGCCACCTGTAGGCTCATTGATATTTGTTTATCTACAAATCCAAGTTCACGGTACACATGCTGTGCAAAATTCCCAGCATGAACGCTGAGTCTGATTTCAGGGTATCCTTTGATAGACAATTCATCAATTGCTTTTTGCATTAACGGCTTGGCTAGACCTTGCCCGCGGTATTCTGGTAAAACATATAACTCGTAGATAAAGCCAATTTCTGCTTTTGAAAAGAAGTCGGCAGATGGACCGACAAAAACCCAGCCTGCAAGTTTATTTTCTTGTCTAGATACTAAATAATAACACCCTTTTTCAAGGGCATTATCAATTAGTTCATTTACGCGTTCAGTTGACGGTTGAAACTGATGCGTTGTTCCTTCAAACAGCGCATCAGCAGATTTCGTCCGAATTTCCTGTATTTCTTCTTCAGTAGCTTTTGCAATCATCACAATCTCTCCTTTCGTGTTCGTTTTCCACATACAGAGATAAATTCCTGCAAAAAAAAGTCTTCGCCTAAGCGAAGACTTTTATTTAAATTCAAAATGTTCTTGATGGTTGCCTTGTTCATCCGTCCAGTTAATCATGATGTCTAAGCCTGCCGCTTTTCCAGGAACAGCAAAATTGGCATAGCGAAAACGCTGACCGCTTTTGCTTAAGTTAGACCTTTCAATAGGAGAAAACAAGCTGTATTTCGCCTTATTTTTTCCTTCGTGCCTAAAAGCTTGGACCTGCACACGCTCTACGTCTTTTCCAATGTTTTCAACGGTTAATCCATATGTATGATAGACGTTATTTTTCCACTTTAGCTGATTATCTCCCGTCATGCTCGCTTTTGTCAGTTCGACCGACCATTGTTCAGATGATTTCTTCATTGGAAGTTTCTCAATCGAAAGAGCGCTGACATGAATGGTTGCAAAAGCAAGCCAAACAAAACAAAAAGTGCTGACTGTATAAAGTAGTCTTTTCATAGATTTTGATCTCCTTAGAAATTTTAGTAGTAGCATCTCCTATTACCTTAAAAATTATGATAAACACTTTAACAAAAAAGCCTCTCCATTCAGGAGAAGCTTCTTAATTAATGCATCAGCAAATCTTTTTGTTTGTCTAACGAGTGTTTTGTATATAAATCTCTTTCAATCGCATATTTAGGACGCTGTTTCACTTCGTTGAAAATCTTGCCAATGTATTCTCCGACAAGACCTATTCCCATTAGCTGCAGGCCGCCTACAAGCCAAATTGATAAAATAAGAGACGTCCAGCCAATTTGCGTATGATCTAAATATTTTTGAATCAGCGCATAAATGCCAAACAAAATACTAAAGAGAAACGAAGCTCCTCCAAGCAGCGTCAGTAAGCGTATAGGTGCTACGCTAAAAGACGTAATCCCGTCAAATGCAAAAGCGAGCATTTTCTTTAGCGGATATTTTGACTCACCCGCCGTCCGTTCTTTGCGGTCATATGTGACTTCCGTGGAGCGAAATCCTACTAATGGTACAAGGCCCCGCAAAAAGACGTTTCCTTCTTTATATTTCATGAGTTCACCAAGAGCACGTTTGCTCATAAGGCGAAAATCAGCGTGATTTTGAACGAGCTGAATTCCTAGCTTGTTCATAAAACGATAAAACCCTACTGCCGTGGTTCGTTTGAAAAATGTATCGGTTTCTCTGCTGTCTCGAACGCCATATACAACTTCATACCCGAGCCAATATTTCTCTACAAAAGTACGAATGACGCTGATATCATCTTGCAAATCCGCGTCAATGGAAATGACGCAGTCAGATTGCTTATGAGCTACTTCTAGTCCTGCAAGCAAAGCATTTTGATGTCCTACATTTCGCGCTAACTTTAACCCTTTTACAAACAAATTGCTGCAGCTTTCTTTTTCAATAAGCGACCACGTGCTGTCTTTACTTCCATCGTCTACAAATAAAATGGTGCTTTCACTGGATACAAGTCGTTCATTAATTAGTTCTTTTACTACAGTAGTTAATTGAAAAGACGTCTCTGTGAATACTTCTTCTTCGTTGTAGCATGGAACCACGATCGTTAAAATAGGTCTGTTCATGTTATTGCCCCCTTACTTTGCTTCATATACATACACTTTCCAAGCGGACTGTTTATCGTTAAATGCTTTTAAAAAGTGCAAACCGTCGCTTTCAGCATTTTCAATTGGCACAGCTGAAAAAATATAGCGACCGCCCATTTTCTTAAATTGGCTGATATTAAGCTGCAAATGACGGATTTTTTTCGTTGAGTCTTTTCGGTAATCATATTTTTTCCCTAGCTCACTAACAAACACATAGCAGCGATTGCCCCAATGATCATAGTAGCTTTCTAGTTTTTTATTTTTATCAAGCTCTTTGGCAATAATTTTGCGAAACTCATGTTTATATGTTAACGGATAGAAGTTGTTATACGTATCTAGCGTATAAAAGCCGTTATACTGAGCAATTGATGGATGAAGCCCTATGCTCGCTACGCGATAAGATGATTTAGGTTTTCCAATATATCTGCTTATTTCATCAAATTGATGCACAGCATAAAATTCTTTGACTGAAGGCTCGTGATTGTAGCGATAGTAAAGTTCAGGATTTGCTATAAATAACAAAAGCAGCTGTAAAATCAAACATACCCACACAAACTTTTTCCACGCCTTGCTCCTTTTCCACAAAACATAGCCGCCAACGGCAAACATCAAATAAATAATGAGCGGGCGTAAAAAGTGAAATCTAGCAAAGTTGAACGTATTAAAAAGCTGATATTTTTCTTTTAGCGGCTCCCAACCTTTATAAAACCAAAACGCATACCAAATCGACAGTAGTAGATTAAGAATAAATAACTGCAAAAACGTTTTTTCAAGCTTTTCCTTGCGATTTCGAGCAACAAACCACAATACGACAAAAGAAAGCGGTAAAATGACAAAAGTATGAAGCGTCATTACATGCGTATGCCCGAGCGTATAGTTCTTCAAAGCAAGGCGAACGGAATGTCCAAAGCTTAGAGTAGAGCTTAAAAATTCATTTCGACTCGTCGGGGCCTCCGGAAATAAAAGCGAATCAACAAGTCGGTATTCAATGAGCAGAAAGACAGCAGTCATCGCTGCAATACTGCTTAAAAAAGGAATATTCCACGCTCGTTTTTTTACTACGTCTCTTAGCCATAGCAGCCCCATCGCTGCTAAAAAGAAGAAAAACCCGAGCACAAAGCTCGCGTAAAACGGGAGCAGTAAAAGTGTAAGCCATTCCTTCCACGTTCCTTCGCGGTTTCGAATGGTTAAAAACGCCCACAGCGCCAGCGGCTGTCCTAATGTACTCAGCATGCCCGAAGGCCAAAATGGCGTAAGTGCAAAAGCAAGCGATACAAGCACTCGAATCGCATACGCATCCTTGCTTTTAATAAAATGCTTTTTTAATAACAAATACATTCCAATTAAAGCAAATACGCGCGTGATCGTTTGACTCAGGCTGTATGCAAGCATGGTCGGGAATAAACCATATAGCCACTGGATACCGCTAAATTCTGTTCCAAACGTATTCCTCGGCAATCCGTTAATAATTTGAGGTAATACGGCATGACTGGAGCCAAACAGCTCTCCGCTTCGATGCAGAACTTTATACCACGTAATATTTGAGTCTAAATTATCATGCACGCGTATATGTGAATTTTCCCCAAGCAAAAACATAGGAGATACATACGCAAGCAGCAAAAGGAAAGCGATAATAAGCAATGTTTTTTCTTTATTCATAGCTGTTTCTTTCTTCATCTGTTAACACCTATTTCCATTTCATAATGACTAAAAGCTAATCGTGGACGACTGCTTCTTTTTTTGTATTAAATACAAAGTATTTTTGACCCGTATAATTTAAAAGCGTATACAGACCTGTTCCAATTAATATACCGACGTCTTTTTTGAACGGACGCACCGCAACAGGAAGTTGATGCAATAACCAGCTGGAGAACTGCAGTCCAATATAGTAAGACAAGCCGTAGCAAATGCCAATAACTAAAATAAAACGCAGTATGCTTTTTGATAAATGAACTCCGCTTTTAAACGTAAATATTCGATTTAACACGTAGCTGACGACTGCCCCCGCTGCATTGCCAACGAACGTCGCTATCCAGTAATGATGAAAGATATGAAGCAACACATACATAATGGAGAGACCTACTGCTGTATTGACCAGTCCCACTACTAAAAAACGTACAAAAGATCCTTTCATATAAACTCCTTTTGATTTTGATACTTTCATAAAAATTACATATTATGACTTTAAATACAGTTTCAGTGTAGCAACTCCACTTAAAAATCTAATGAAAATAACATTAAAAACAGATGAAAAAAAGCTAAAAGAATCAATAAAAATCAGGATTCTTTCAGCTATTTAGTAGAGCCTTCAATCATTAATTTTTGATCGCTTTGATTATCAAACGCATCCACTGCCGCTACTTCTATTTGATACGCAGTATGAGGCTGCAAACCGGATAACGGAAGACTTAAAACATCCGGAACAGGATCGCTGTAATATTGAGAAAATGCATTATATGTTTTGACCACTTTTCCAGTTTCTTTATTTTTGACGGTAATGCGATAAGAATGAACCATCAGATTATCCACCGCTTGCGTAAACTGGATATAAAGCTGATTTGCTGAAGCTTTTTCTTGTATAACAGAAATAGTAGAGCTTGGAAGAAAAATCGGTTTTACTAAATCTCGCTCATTCGTGTAGTGAAATTTTTTTGTATCTGCAGGTGTGTCAATTTCCCACGCTTCTCCCGTCCACTTATTGGCGTGAAAATCCCGCCTTTTAACGACTACTTTTCGATTATAAACCTCTACAAGAAGACCTTGACTCACATCTCGGTAGCCAGGAGGAAGTTCACCTTGTAAATATCCAGCACCAGGCCATATATACCGAACAGAAGACGTTGCAAGAGAGGTGAAATCTCTTTGAAAAATAGTACGAGGGTCGTCCAACGGATGGTGGGTATGACCAGAAAACGTAATGACCTGCGGATAAGGTTTTAACGTATTGTAAAGAAGCTGTTCATTCACTTCTATCCCCCATCTGTTTTTCCCGTACAATGTATTGTTAATAGGCTGATGAATAAAGACAAAAATCGGTTTTTTAGGATCGTCTCGCTTTGCTATCTTCAACTGTTCAGCAAGCCAGTTAATTTGTTTGATTGAATAATCACCGGCGGTCAGACGGCTTTCTGTTCCAAGCATGATAAAATGATATCCTTTTATCACTTGATGAAAGTAAAGAGACTTCATTTTGGTTTTAGATAAAAAACGCTGCTGCGCTTGCTGATTGGTTACACTGTCCCGGTATTCATGGTTGCCAATTGTAAAAAGAGACACGGCCTGCGACTGTTTATTTTGATTATAAATAGAAAAAAAGCGATCGTATTCTTTTAACGCGCCTGTGTCGGCCAAATCTCCTACGACTACGAATGCATCTTGTTTCGGTGCCTGTTCATTTAATTGCGTTAATGCATGTTGAAAAGTACGCAAATCAAGCGTTCCTGTTTCCTTAATGTGAACATCACTGATCACAGGAAAAACTAGCTTTGGTTCGATGTATCCGCTTCGTCCGCTCTTCTCTTCAGCTCGTACATTTAAGGTAATCCCGCATATAAGAACACTTATTAATACTAAAGCGAGCCAGTCTTTTTTCAGCGTTTCCATAAAACCGCCGAGCATGATGCTTCCTCCTTCCTTCACTGCTGCGTCTCAGTCATTTTCTCTACGTGTATGAGCTTTTATTTTATGTAATTTCAAAATATATAATCGTATAGTTTCAATATTTCTTTTCGTGTTTGCATACACTATGTTCACAATCAATTCATTACACTTTTCCTAGTCATAGTGGTATGATTTTCGTATATTACAGACTAATTGTTGAAAATGTAGGAGTGAATATTTTGAAAACGGTCGCTGTTATTGGAGGAGGAATTACGGGCTTAACCACTCTGTACTATTTGCAGAAACTAAAACGAGAACGTAATCTTCCGCTTAAATTATTATTACTAGAGAAACATCCCCATCTAGGAGGGAAAATCAATACGCGTGAAGCTGGGGAATTTATTATGGAAACAGGGGCGGATTCTATTGTGGCTCGAAAAGAAAACGTTATGCCTCTGCTAGAAGAGCTGTACTTAACAAACGATTTAGTCTATAACGAAACGGGCAAATCATTTATTTACTCTGCTAATGAGCTGCTTCCAATTCCTGAAGATACCATGTTCGGTATTCCAACAAGCGTGGAATCTCTTTTTAAAAGCGAGCTGATTTCTTCAAAAGCTAAAATTACAGCTTTAAAAGACTTAATTACTAAAAATACAACGTTTACGAAAGACAGCTCGATTGGACTCTTTTTAAAACATTTTTTAGGAGAAGAGCTAGTAGAAAAGCAAATTGCACCTATTTTATCGGGCGTCTACTCTGGCGATTTAGACAAGCTCACGATTTCTTCGACTCTCCCGTATCTGCTCGACTACAAAAACACGTACGGCAGCATCATCAAAGGAATGGGCGCCAATGAAAAAAAATTTAAAACGGCAGGAAATAAAAAATTCATTTCGTTTAAACAAGGTTTATCAACGATTATTCACCGCTTAGAAGAAGAGCTTTCTGATGTAACGATTTTAAAAGATACGCCAACCACCAGCATAAAACAGTACGATGAGCGCTATCAAATCACTACGCCGGGGCAAGCCTATTCAGCGGATTACGTGGTGTTAGCTACACCGCACACGGCTGCTCAGCATCTGTTGAACGATCCCGAACTAAACGAAGACTTTGAGCAGTTAAAAGATTCTTCTCTCATTAGCGTGTACATCGGCTATGACGTTCCAGACGAATACCTTCCCGCTGAAGGCACCGGGTTTATTGCTTCTCAATCAAGCAACTTAATCGCCAATGCCTGCACGTGGACGAGCAAAAAATGGGCTCACACCTCTAAGCGAGGGAATTTGTTAGTTCGCCTGTTTTATAAAAGCACGAGTCACCACTTTGACAGCCTGCGGACGATGTCAAAAGAAGAGCTGCTAGCAGTGGCACAAAAGGACATTAAAAACAGCTTAGGGATCAAAGAGCAGCCCATTGAAAGCGACGTAACAAATTGGGATAAATTGATGCCTACCTATCACCTTAAACACGGTGAACTCGTACGCAGCTTGACTCAAAAATTGCATGACAAGCACCCCGCTATTACATTAGCCGGCTGTTCTTACTATGGAGTGGGGATTGCAGCGTGTATAACAAACGGCAAACAAACGGCCGAAGCTATCTCTCAACAGTTGACTTAAACAAGGTTTGAAAACAATAAAAGGCCTGAAAATAAATATATTATTTTCAGGCCTTTTATTACCTTTTCGTTAGCATATAAAGCTACTTTCCTTACTATTAACAACTCTTTTATCGCTTTTCTTTTTGCAAAGCAGCAGTAGCAAACAATACAAGATAGCGCTCGTCTGAAGTTAATCTAAGCCAATGTTTCACTTTATATCTCACAGGTTTCCGCTCCCTTCCTTCAAGGTTTTATATGGAAAGACTTTATATAAAGATTCAATAATGATAAGAAATGATGCTTGATATGTATTTTATTCCCACGCACGCTTGTTTACAAACTTTTTTAAGCATAAGACTCTTCGTTTATTTCCCTGAAAATAACACTATTTTCGCCATTATCATCTTACTATTTGAGAAAAAAGTGTACATTTCTTGCCTATTTTGACGAACATTGCGATAAATAAAAGCTGCCAACTGCGGCAGCTTTTATGTTAAAGGACTAATCTAATTATATTTCCTGATGGATCTTTTGTGATGAAATCTTGGTTTTCTTTAGACACAGCTGCTCCGATTTCACGAAGCTTATTTATTGCCTGTTCCCTTGCTTCTTCAGCTGGAAAAACAAGTGTAAATGAGTCCAAACCAACGCTGTTTTCAAGAGGACTAGGCGCTCCAATTCCATTCCAAACGTTTAGTCCGATGTGATGATGATAGCGCCCAGTTGAAATAAACAAGGCTTGATTATGGTAATTGCTCACAACCTCAAAACCTAATCCATTTCGATAAAAGGTTTCCGTTTGCTTTAATTCAGAAACGTGAAGGTGAATATGTCCCATTAAGGTAGCTGAAGGTAATCCTGTCCATGGTTTACCGTTCCCTTCAGCTAATATTGCTTCTGCATCTAAAGGTTTTGTAGCCATTACTACTTCACTGTCATTCCATTCCCATGTACTTGACGGACGATCTCGATAAATCTCTATGCCGTTTCCATCTGGATCTGCCAAGTACAGCGCTTCGCTCACTAGATGATCAGACGCCCCTTGAAGCGGATAACCGCTATTTAACAAATGCTGCAGAATACTTCCTAAATCAGAACGAGTCGGCAACAATAGAGCAAAATGATATAAGCCTGTTGTACGAGGCTGTTTTGCTGTAACGTTTTCCGGCTGTTCAATGGATAAAAGCGCCGTGCGTCCATCAGCTGTTAACAAGGCTTTGTTCTCTTTTCTCCCTAAAAGTTTAAACCCGATTATTTGCTGATAAAAAGCAAGTGAACGCTCTAAATTTTCTACTTTTAAATTTACTTTCCCAACAAATACATGGGGTGCACGGTGAAAGTTCATGATTATTTCTCCTTTTAAATAGATCATTTTTTAATTAACTTACTTTATGTAACTCATTATATTTTTATAACTTTGTTTCGTCAAGTTATTTATTTTACTATCATAACTTAAAACTCATATCACAGCATAACCAATTAAATAAGCCCGCCTGCTCATAATATAGTATGAACAGGCGGGCTTATTTACCATTAGGCTATGCATAAACTATTAAAACAGTTCTCTGCTTTTACGTTTGACATTTCCATTAACAAAATACTGTATTCTCTCTTTTTGCTCATTTGTTGGCTTCTTATACGTTTCACATTCAAACTGAAAACATGCTTTTTCTAAATCGACTTCATTTCCTACAATTTCTCCAATCGCACTCAATTGGTTTAAATCTCTCCAAAGTTCCTCAGAAGTTTCAGGGTCAAAATGAGATGAAAGATAATACTGCGCATCATATTTTTTAAGTTCTCTCTGAATCCGCTCAAGGTCTTCTTTATCATAACTCCCGTCACCGCTATAAAAATCTGGACATAGACAATCACCTAAAAACAGTACTTTTTCTTTGGGGACGTAGACAACGGACGAGTCCTGCGCGTGTACCCCTCCAATATGCTGAATGCAACAAGTGATTCCACCTAGGTCAACTTCCATATGATGATGAAATGTTACGTCTGGCTCCCGTAAAATTAACGTCTCTCGACACGGCATTTCTTTCTTTATCATATCCCGGCAAAATTCGATTTCCTCCCCTTCCTGGACGCGTTTATCCAAGGAATCATCGTCCCAGCGCAGTGTCTTTAAATAGGCCAGCTTTTTCTTCGTCAAATGATGGCTGATTGTATATTTGTTCATTGCATGAATGCCAAATGTATGATCCCAGTGCCAATGCGTAATAGCTACTCCTTTGATTGGAGGGGCTCCCATTTTTTCCACTTCTTCTAAAAATGATGATGCATGCGCAGGAGAATTCCCAGCATCTACGAGGAAACTATACTTCTCCCCGCATATAAGCCCGAGCACCGGCCGATCCGTTTCTTCAGAATGAGGAAAGTAATAAACGTGATCCGTTAGTTTTTTCAGCATATTTACACCTGCTTTATGTAGTTTAATAAAAACCTCTTTACTAAATGGTAAATAATGATAAATAAACTGTATCATACTCGGTGCTGCTTGCCTATCCCATTAGCTGATATTCGACTTTTCTTGAAAAGCTATAACTTTTTCGGGCTCTGCTGCTTTGTACTTTAAGAAGATCATCACACTAATCATCACAATCATTCCTCCCGCTAGCTGAGAAATGGTTGTCATTTCTCCAAGCAAGAAATAGGCGAGAATGATGGCACCAATTGGCTCGCCTAAAATAGCCATCGAAATCGTTGTAGCACCTACATACTTTAACAGCCAGTTAAATAAGGCGTGACCAAAAATATTAGGAATAAGCGCTAAAAGCAAAAAGATCCACCAATCCTTTGTGTCATACTGAGTCAGCGATACGTTTGTACAAATATTGTAAACAAATAGAACCAGTCCACCGATTAAAAAAACGGCGAAGCTATAGATGATTGGAGGCATTTTCCTGCATAGATCTTGCCCCGCCAGCATATGAACAGAAACGGCCACTGTACCTAAAACAGAAAGTAAGTCTCCGTAAAGAGCCGTTTTAGATACTCCGATATCGCCCGATGCGATAATCACCGAGCCGCTAACAGCCATTAAAATACTGATGACTCCTACTTTGCTTGTTTTTTCTTTAAATAAAAAATAAGCTCCAATCACTACGAAGACCGGCTCGAGCGCAGTCAAAATCATAGCGCTAGCAACTGTTGTATGTGAAAAAGATTCCATCCAAAACAGAAAGTGAAGCCCTAAAAACACGCCTGATACAGCTAGCATTAGCCATTCTTTTACCGTGCTGTTTTTAAAAAGAATTTTCATTTTTCTCCATGGTAAAAACGGTAAAAATAAAAGGACGGTAAACAGCAGTCTATACATTCCTAAAATAGAAGCAGGCGCATCCGACCATTTAATTAAAATAGAAGAAAAGGAAACGGCTAATACACCGATTAAAAGAAAGACAGGAGGCGGTAAAGGAAGAGTTGATTTATTCATGCCATTGCTCCTTTTAAAATCTCTTTTTTCATATTTACTACGGGAATATTCACTCCCCCTCTATGTACGATTTCTTTTTCCTCTATGTAAAGGCCGATTGATTCATATAAAGCTATATTACGAGAAACACTCATTCTCACCTTGCATGATAAACTTTCCTTACCACACTCTTTGGCGTATGTTTCTAACCATTGAATAAGCCGTTTAGCCAGTCCTTTTCCTTGAAAAGCAGGAATAACAGACAGACGGTAAAAATATAAGCTCGTTTCTTCTAGCGTAAAGCGCGCCATCGCTACGGGCTTATTTTCGACGTATAAAATGACAGCTTCTTTTCCATGCTTTAACGATTGCATAATAGATTCCGTTGTTTCATCAAGAGCACTGGAAGGTGGGACAGAATCGCGATAGACGGAGAAGGCTTGCAGCATAAGATCGTGAACTGTAGCAGCGTCCTCCGGCTGTGCTAAACAGTAGTTCATAAATTTTACCTTCTTTCTATAAAAATTAAGTATATCGAATTATTATACAACACCACCTATTTTTTTCCTACACCTTTTATTGATTTTTATTAAGGAGAATAACCTCTTTTTACGCTCTTATACCTTCTTAGCTTTACTCCATTAAACCATTAATTCATTAGCACACACTCTTGAGAACTTTTTGTCGAAATGGTTAAAATTCTGTTGGGAGGGAATTATCATGACATTTTCTTGGCTTATACCTTACATAGCCGTGTCACTTATCATTGTCTTAATACCAGGACAAGACATGATTTTTGTAATGACACAAAGTATTGCTTCAGGCGTCAAAGCAGGCATCAAAACCGTACTGGGATCTATTACGGGAACATTTGTACATACTCTTTTAGCCGCAGTGGGGCTATCTATTATCTTTCAAAAATCAATTATTGCCTTTACGATTCTAAAGGTTGTAGGTGTTCTGTACCTGCTGTTTTTAGCCTACCAATCGTTTCGCGAAAAAAGCGGTCCGTTGGAATTAACAGAAAACGTTCAGCACCACCATCACTTTAGAAAAGGATTTGTTAGCAACTTAACCAATCCAAAAGTAGCTATTTTCTTCATTACGTTCTTACCGCAGTTTGTTAATTCATCTCTTGGACATGTAAGTTTGCAGATGATTTTGTTTGGGATCATCTTTATCGCCGAAACGCTCATCATCTTTTCACTTATTGCGCTATTTGCTTCTGGCCTTGGGAAAAAAGTCAAAAAAAGCCGTATCTTTCAGCACACATTAAAATATGTAAAAGGAACCGTTTTTGGGGTACTTGGCCTAAAACTTTTATTTTCTAGCAACAATTAAGTAAAACAAAATGAAATTTCTTTCATCCCTGCTGTTATCACCTTTTCATACCCGCTTCATTTGTCATATCACCCTATTTTTCCATGTGAGGTTAGTTGACAAAAGACCAAAATTATTATTTTATATATATATAAGGTTCAGATTTAGCAACAAGATTCGACAAGGATAATGAAGAAAAACAGCGGGGAAATAGGGAGATCTATCTAAATAGAGGGAAAATTCTATAAATTCACGTTTTTTATTATTATTCTACTATAATTCATGAAGAGGTGAAACTATGCAAGAAGTAGTTCAAGGTTTTGTTAGTTCAATCAACGAATTTCTTTGGTCCTACTTACTGATTGCGATGCTGATTGCATTTGGTTTGTTTTTTACATTCAGGTCAAAGTTTTTACAAATTCGGTTATTAAGAGAAATGATTCGTGTATTAAAAGAAGGTGCGGACAGCTCTTCTAAAGACGGAATTTCGCCATTCCAAGCGTTTTGTATCAGTATGGCAGCCCGCGTTGGTACGGGGAATATTACAGGTATTGCGATTGCGATCGCTTTAGGGGGACCTGGTGCTGTATTTTGGATGTGGGTACTTGCCGTTATTGGTTCAGCTTCAGCATTTGTCGAAAGTACGTTAGCACAAATATACAAAGTAAAAGACAAAGACGGCGGCTTCCGAGGCGGACCGGCTTACTATATGGAAAAAGGGTTAAAAAAGCGCTGGATGGGCGGACTGTTTGCTGTCTTAATCACTTTATCCTTCGGCTTAATTTTTAATGCTGTACAATCAAACACGATTACCCTTGCGTTTGAAAATGCGTTCGGAACGAATCGTCTAGTGTTAGGAATTATTATGACAGTGGCTTTCGCTGCCATTATTTTTGGCGGAGTTAAGCGTATTGCAAAAATGTCAGAATACATTGTTGTGGTACTAGCTGTTGCCTACATTGCAGTAGCACTCTTCATTATTATTATGAACATTCAAGAAATGCCTTCTCTTATTGCGTTAATCGTTAAAAATGCATTTGGTTTCGAGCAAATTGCTGGCGGTTCTCTTGGAGCAGCTCTTATGCAAGGAATTAAACGCGGATTATTCTCAAACGAAGCGGGTATGGGTAGTGCGCCAAACGCAGCCGCAGCTGCAACAACAAGCCACCCGGTAAAACAAGGATTAATTCAAGCCTTTGGTGTATTAACGGATACGCTTATTATTTGTAGTAGTACTGCCTTTATCATTTTACTTTCAGGTGCTTATACAAATAAAAATTTAAGCGGTATTGAATTAACACAAGCTGCTTTAAGCACTCATATTGGTTCTTGGGCAACAGGTGCTCTTGCAATTATGATTTTCCTATTTGCGTTTAGTACATTAATTGGTAACTACTACTACGGAGAAACAAATATTGAGTTCTTGAACACAAATAAAGCTTGGCTGATGACTTATCGTGTTGCTGTGCTTGCAATGATCGTGTTCGGTTCTATTTCTCAAATTCAGCTTGTATGGGACTTAGCAGACCTGTTTATGGGCTTTATGGTAGTAGTCAACTTAATCGCAATTCTCCTGCTCTCGAAAGTGGCCTTTGCCGCACTCAAAGATTATCTTGCCCAAAAGAAAGCTGGAAAAGACCCTGTCTTCTATCAAGACAGCATTTCTGGACTTGATAATATTGATGCATGGGATCATTCAAAAGATAAATCTAGCTCTAAAGAAGCGATCTAATAAAAAAAGCCGTGAATACTCACGGCTTTTTTTATTGTGCAAATTTACTTCTTTTTTTCTTCTAGTGAAGCAGTCTAAGACTAACCAAATACCTATAGTATAAATAAATTACGCTGTACGGAATCCAGTAGGAAAAAAATGTCCAGCCGAGATTCCATCCGTTTCCGTATATAACTCTTTCCATATACATATACGTTCCTTCTAAAAATGTTGTAAACAGCGCTATAAGAAAAATAAAAAAATGAGGCTTTCCGATTCGCTGGATTAAAAAAATCATATAGCTGGCCAATACAGGATAAACACCTAAATTAAAAGGCAGCGCTTCTAATGCTTCATTTTCTAAAGAAGTCCGGAGTTTCCAAAAGCCATAATAGCTCCCTAATTCATTGATAACGATTGCTAAAATGCAAAAAGCAGTTCCTACTAAAGGCAGTAAACGACGATTTCTAGGATGTAAATAGAGGGTGCCAAAAATCCAAGGTAAAACAAACGCCAGCGCTATATTGATAAGCAAGAATATCCGACCTTTTTCTTTCTAGTATGCCACACCGCAGCTTTTTCTAATCATCTCATTATCTTGAACGCAGCAAGTGTAAAAGTATCTTATCTCTGATCGTTAAACCAGAGTGCTTACTTTATGATTACTGTGGTTCGTCCCTTGCTTTTTTAATTTATTTTAATGAAGCAAATTCAGCGTCTTTTTTCTGGTAATAGTTTTGAACTAAACGCCCTGATAAAGCAGCTAATACCTGCTGAAATAACATCCCTAATACGACCGGTACAGCAACGGGAGCTGGAAAATAAGATACGGCTAATACGGCTCCGGCGCTAATATTTCTCATGCCTCCGCAAAACGTAAGCGTCACAACTTTTGCTCGGTCCCATCTTAGCCATTTGCCAATCATCCAGCTGAAGAAATAACCAGCTGAACTCATTAAAAAGACGATCACGATAATAAACAGCAGTTTTTTATCAATATGTTTTAAATAAGGTGCAATCACTCCCCCGTTTACCATAACCATCACACTTAACCCTATTTTCGAAACAGGTGCCAGCTTTGGTCCTAAGGTCTGCTTAATTGTTCCTTTTGTATATTGATTTAAGCACATGCCTAACAAAGATGGAAGGACAATCATAAAACATAAATCTTTGACTAACTTTAGCGCTTCCAAATGTACGGTGTCTCCAACCACCAATAAAAGCGTATAAGGAACGATAAGCGGTGCTAAAAGAGTATCAATTAAAATAATGGATAGTGCAAGAGGAATGCTTCCTTTGTAAATCGAGACCCATATAAAACTAGTCACTCCCGTTGGAATAATTGCTGCTAGCAAAAGACCCGTGCTTGTAAATACATCATGTGGAAAAATCACTTGGCCAACGCTCCAAGCCCATGCTGGCATAAAAATATGTAAAACAAACAGAGCCATAATGATTGGAAATGGACGATGTATCGTGGCATTTAATTGGTGAAAGTTTGAATTCAAACTTCCGGCAAACGTCATTAATGCAAAAAGCCATGGAATTAAGAAGGTATACTGACTTAATGATGAACCGATAAGAACTCCTATGAGCAAGCTGACCGGCGTAATAAACGGCATCAATTTTTCTAGCATTCTATTTAATTGACTTAACAAAGCTTTCTCCCTCCAACGAACGTTTTAAATAAATAATAAGATAAATTAACGTTTATAATATCACCTATTTATTATACAACTTATTTTCAGACTATTGTCTGTCTCTTTTACTAAAAAGAGATATATTCATAATTATCACTTAAATAGATTTACAGGTATTTTTGTGCTATTTTAATAGGGAAGAAGCTTTTAAAAAGCATGAATTTAGGGTAAAGAACACTCTACATAGGAATGCTTTCAATTGACGGATATAAATGGACTGTAGCACAGTTTTGGTAACTAGGAGGATTGTATGGATTTTTTGAAGTCTCTATCATCGTTAGATGATTGGAAAAAAATCGTGATTGCGATTGGGATCTTTTTGATCTTTTTAATTCTTCGCAAGCTTTTCACGACTTATTTGTTTAAGTTTATTATTGGTTTTGTCAAAAATAAAAAAATCAATTTAATTACGAGCGTTTTAGAAGCTTTTGAAAAGCCGCTGCGCTGGATTTTTGTGATTATTGGTTTCAAGCTTGCTCTTCCCTATCTTCCCTTTGATGTTTTAACAGCCGATACGGAAAGACATTTAGTTCGTTCAGCTTCTGTTGGCCTTGCAGGATGGGGCTTGTATAATTTAGCTGCTTCTACCAATTTATTTTTTGCAACGTTTGCCAAAAATTTTGATATCCAAGTGGATCGAATCATTATTCCTTTTATTGAAAAGTTTATCCGCATCGTTGTTGTTATGCTTTCTATCTCCATCATCGCAGAAGAATGGGGTTTTAACGTAAACGGCTTTGTAGCAGGTCTTGGCTTAGGTGGTCTTGCTTTTGCCCTAGCCGCAAAAGACACCGTTAGTAATTTATTCGGCGGAATCGTAATTATTACTGAAAAGCCTTTTACCATTGGAGATTGGATTAAAACACCAAGTGTTGAAGGCGTTGTAGAAGATATTACGTTTCGAAGCACCAAAGTTCGAACGTTCGCTCAAGCAGTCGTAACGGTTCCAAATGCTACTCTTTCTAATGAACCTATTATTAACTGGGCTAAAATGGGGAAACGTCAAATTGCCTTTCATTTAAACTTGAATTATAATACACCAAAAGAAAAGTTAGAAACCGTAGTGGCAAGAATTAAAAAGATGCTGACTGAGCACGAAGAAATTCACAATGAAACGATTCTTGTAAATTTTGACGGTTTCTATGAATCTAGTTTAAATATCTATCTGTATTTCTTTACAAATACAACCGTTTTTGCTGATTACTTAGATGTAAAAGAAAATATAAACTTCGAAATTATGGACATTCTTGAAGAAGAAGGCGTAGAATTTGCTTTCCCTACACGCACACTCATCGTTGAGCAGGACGGAAAGCTTTCTGGCAATCCAAAAGAATTTCTAGAAAGTGCTCGAAGCTAAAAAAAGCTGACTTAGTAGTCAGCTTTTTTTCCTTTCTTCTTTAGTTTGAAATGAACATTTGAGTCCAGTGATGACCGTAGCTTCCGCCTTTAGCGTAACCTACTCCGATTTCGGTAAATTGACTTGATAGTATGTTTTTACGGTGACCTTCGCTATTCATCCATGCGTTAACCACTTCTTTTGGAGTTGCTTGTCCAGCAGCGATATTTTCACCTGCTGTACTGTATGTAATGCCAAATTTTTTCATCATGTCGAACGGACTTCCATACGTAGGCGATGTATGACTGAAATAATTTTTATCAATCATATCCTGCGATTTATAGCGAGCCACGCGAGCTACTTCCCAATTAGACTTTAAAGGCTTAAGCCCTACTTTAGCACGTTCTTGATTCACTAGCTGAACCACTTGCTCTTCGTATGAACTTCCCGCTTTATCTGTTGGTATGGTAATTTTTTGTCCCGGATAGATCGAATTAGGATTTTTAATAGCAGAATTCGCTTCAATCAGCTCGGAAACACCCACCTGATATTTTACTGCTATTTTCCACATCGTATCTCCCGATTGAACGGTATGTACGGTTGCTGCTTGCGCAGTGTTATTAAGACCAAAAGCTAGAGTGACAGACAACAATGTTACTAATAAAAGTTTTGATAGAGTTTTCATACTTTTATTAAAGCAAATTGATTTCAAGATTCATAGCGGTAATATTATCCCATAGTTCCATCATATGACTTTGTCATCTTCCCTCCACACTTTCTTTATAAAAAAGACGCACTGCTCTTTCGCAATGCGCCTTCTTATTATGAAGATAAAGCCTGTGACTGGTTCATGTCCGACACATTAACCGCTTCATCCGTACTTTGATGTACCTGACGTTTTTTAATCACATCAATATATTGAATGTGATGGCCTTCCATTTTCGTAACGGTAAAATCATACTGATCAAAGCTAAGGCTTTCTCCTTGTTTGACGTCATATTTTTCCGTTAAGACCCAGCCTCCAATTGTATCAACATCCGTATCATCAATTGTCGTGCCAAGCAGCTCGTTAAGCTCACTTACTAATAATTTTCCATCTACAATATAATGATCGGGTTTGACTTTCTGAATTAATGGAAGTTCATCCGCATCAAATTCATCACGAATTTCACCGACAATTTCTTCTAAAATATCCTCTACTGTTACAATCCCTGCTGTTCCACCGTATTCATCAATTAAAATAGCCATATGGATGCGTTCACGCTGCATCTTAAGCAATAAATCATGAATAGGAATCGATTCAATTACTTCAATAACAGGACGGATATACTGTTTTAAATCTATTTTTTCCTTGCTGTTGTTCATGACAATCTCGGTTAAAATTTCTTTCATATTGACCATTCCAATAATATGGTCTTTATCTCCATCGATGACCGGATAGCGGGTAAACCGTTCTTCTTGGACCATCTCAAGGATGTATTCGACCGTATCTTCCTGGTCAATTGAAACGACTTCCGTACGCGGCACCATAATCTCCTTGGCAACGCGATCATCAAAGTCAAAAATTTTACTTACATATTTAAACTCCGATTGATTGATTTCACCGCTTTTATAGCTTTCTGATAACAAGATGCGAAGCTCTTCTTCACTGTGTGCAAGCTCATTTTCTGAAGCAGGCTTTAGACCAAATAACCCTGTTATTAAACGAGAAGAACTGTTTAATAGCCAAATGAAAGGATAGGTTACTTTATAAAAGAGTATAAGCGGACGAACAAATAATAAAGTGACTTTCTCTGCTTTTTGAATTGCAAATGTTTTCGGAGCAAGCTCTCCGACCACAACATTTATAAATGTAACAACCGCAAAAGAAATCGCAACAGATAGTACTTTTGTTAACGCTCCGCTTATCCCTAGTTGATCAAGTAATGGTGACAGGAGATGCGAAAGTGTAGGCTCTCCTAACCAACCAATTCCCAGCGCAGTAATCGTAATACCAAGCTGGCACGCAGATAAGTATTCATCTAAATTTGAAATAACTTGCTTCGCAGCTTTTGCATTGCTGCTCCCTTCTGCTATAAGCTGATCCACTTTGGAACTCCTCACGCGAATAATCGCAAACTCGGTAGCAACGAAAAAAGCAGTTAATGCAATCAGTACCGCTAGTAAAATCAAGTTAAATATGTCCAATCAAGTTCCTTAGCTCGTTTAAAAACGAGTAAGGACTCACCTCCTAAAAAATAAAAAATTTGGATAAAGAACTCTATCCCTGTACTGATCACTTGGAAAAGTGCATATAAGGAGGAATCACATGATAAATGTATAAACATTTTTATATGGAGCAAAACTGCCAGCCTTTCTTCCTTATCTCACGTTTCACTCGTTAATCTAGCAGGTCATTCTTTATTCAGCTGTTCTAGATGTGAAGCAATGGCTCACATCGCTTCATTTCATGATGTTGCTTCAGCGCTGATTCTCTCTCCCAATTCATTTATAAAAAATTTAGTAGTTTACAATCTTTATAAAGTTAAAGTCTGTTAACGCCTTAAAAGAGCGATTATGTGATAAAGAGCGATATGCGTGAAGCAAATGTAGGTTTGTATAATACTGTATTGTACGCTTTGACACTGGTGCATATAATGCTACTTCGCCAACGTGGTACACTGCCCCATCCAATCACCTCTATTTCCGTATATCTAAAAAGATTTAGGAATAATTATCCTATTTCTTTTTAAACTTATTGACTTTATTTTAAATGTTAAAAACTTTGCAGTCAAACGTTTTAGTTAGTCTCCTGCCCTTGCTATTTACTGGTGCGGCGATTTTTAGCAGGCAAATAAAAGCTTGCTGCTACACAAAAAAAACCAAGGACAAAACAGATAATGGGGAGTTTCATACCTATCGCTTCAGCATAATAAGTGAGACTCCTTCCGTGAATAGGGACAAGATTCATTTCAAAAATCAAAGTCAAAACAGCTGTCACTTTGAGTGCAATACCAACAATGAAAAGACAAACTCTCAGGCCTCCACTCATATGCAAAAACATCCCTTCTATCCATTAGCGAATGGATGATGTACTACACCATATGATACATCCCTACACTTTATCACTAAATGCTAAAAAAGCGCTATGTCCATGCATAGACGCTTATAAATTTGCAACCACTTGTCCAATGGAATCATAGATAACCAAATCAAACAAATAATCGTAATGCGTAGGTTCTTTATTAATGATCACCATATTTGTACGATTGTACCGGCTCACAAGCAGCGGAATCTGATTAATCGGTGCTACTTCAAGCGATGAACCAAGCACGATGAATAAATCAGATGACAGCGCTGCTGTAACTGCTTCATCGAACTGATGAATGGCATCTCCAAAGAGAACAACATTTGGCTTTAAAAGGCGCTCACACGCTGTACATTGTGGGAGAGCTGACTGATTTAAATACGCTAAGTCATACTCTTTTTTACACCTCGGACAATGAGCTCTCTTAATGGACCCATGAATTTCAAAAACGTTCGTGCTTCCTGCATCTTGGTGCAGCCCATCGATATTTTGCGTAATCACATGCACGGTTTTGGCGTCTTCTAGTTCAGCAATAAAGCGATGGCCCGTATTTGCTTTATAATGATGCAGCATTTTAATATGAAAAATTTCTTTAAACAGCGGCCAAAATTCATGAGGATACTGTTCATAGAAGTCAGCAGCTACTATGTCCACAAAGCTTTTGTTTTGGCGATATAAGCCATTTTGAGAGCGAAAGTCAGGTATGCCCGACTCTGTGCTCATTCCTGCTCCCGTAAAAAAACAAATGTGTTTAGCATCATCAATGAGCTGTTTTAATTCTTTGTACTGGTTTGACATTGCATTTCTCTCCTATTTAACAATTAGCACAGGAATTGTTACTTGCTGTGCTATCTTAGAACTAACGCTTCCAAGCAGCATGCCTTTTACAGGATTTAACCCTCTGCTCCCTATTACTACAAGGTCAAATGAATTTTGATTAGCAAATTGAATCACTGTTTTAGCCGCGTCTCCGTGCATAAAGGTGATCTCATACTCCACGTTTCCTTGCTTTAAAATTTCATCCGTTGTATGTATCCGACTTTCCCGTTCCTCGTCGCGGCTAAGTGATTTTAATCTTGAATCACCTTCTACTGCATAAATAACTTGAATAAAACTGTTTTCCGTAAGCTGAGCCAGCTGAACGGCTTTTTCTGTTGCTTTAGCTGCATGCTCTGAGCCATCTGAGGCAAGTAAAATTCGTTTAAACATCACGCTTCCTCTCCTCTTTTATAAAATGGTCTTCTCTCTTTACTATATCACTCGCTGTTCAAATGTAATCATTTTTTTGATTATTTCTATAATTTTTAAAATTATTTGTCTACTTTTATGATAAACTGAAAGAAAACGTGTACAGAGGGGATGAACCAATGTTTGGTTTTGAATTAATTTGCACTTTTTGCAAAGGGCTCGGAAAGCTAGCTGTTATTCCTGGTATCGGTTACATGAAAACATGCAAACACTGTGAAGGGACAGGGATGCAGTCAAAAAAAGACGAAACTCCTTCAATATAAGAAGTTTCGCCTCAGCAACACTGTGATTAGATTGAAAGTTCTTTAGATAAACGGTACATATCAGCATTGATATGGTGAGGTTCACCTAAAATTTCCATAATATCATAATCTACAATTTCATTTTTACGGATACCGATTGCACGGCCGCCTTTACCTTCTAGTAAAAGTTCGACTGCACGACCGCCGAAACGGCTTCCTAGCACACGATCTTGAGCAGTTGGGGAACCACCGCGCTGAATGTGTCCTAATACTGTTACACGCGTTTCAATACCTGCAGCTTCATGAAGCTGTTTCGCTACTTCATTACCATTGGCTACACCTTCAGCTACCACGATAATGCTGTGCTTTTTACCGCGCTCTTGTCCTTTTCTCAAACGATCAACCATTTCTTGGAACTCATCTTTTGCTTCTGGGATAAGGATTGTTTCCGCACCGCCAGCAAGACCTGACCAAAGAGCAATGTCTCCTGCATTACGACCCATAACTTCAATAATAAACGTACGCTCATGAGAAGTCGCCGTATCACGGATTTTATCAATTGCATCGATAACCGTATGAAGAGCCGTATCAAATCCTAGTGTAAAATCTGTTCCTGGAATGTCGTTATCAATTGTTCCTGGAATACCGATACAAGGGAAACCAAGCTCTGTTAGTTTTACAGCTCCCATATATGATCCGTCTCCACCGATAACTACTAAGCCTTCAATACCGTGCTTCTTAAGGTTTTCAATACCTTTTAAACGCCCTTCTTCTGTTTTGAATTCTGGACATCTTGCAGAATAAAGCATCGTTCCGCCGCGTTGAATGATGTCACCAACATCTCCAACTTCTAGCTTTTTAATATTTCCTTCTATTAATCCTTGATATCCTTGGAAGATACCATAAACTTCCATACCTTCATGAATTGCTTTACGCACAACAGCACGAACCGCAGGATTCATACCTGGAGAATCTCCGCCGCTTGTTAATACACCTATTCTTTTCATTACTTTCACCTCATCAAAGTCACATATATGACTACTATATTATAGTTCTACATTTTACCCGAGTTCGAACTTTTTGTGTAGTAATTCACAACATATTTCTTTGTTAAATTTTAAATGTACATACTTTTTCATATCTTTTAGTTATTTACCGTCAAATATTCAAAGTTTTTCTAGCAATATTACACATCTAAAGAACCCTTTTAATTACAGCTTTTATAAGACTATATTCACCTTTATATTTCATTTTTTTCATATATGTAATGAAATTGTAACGTAGAACACTGTCGAAAGATGATATGATGAATTTACTCAAATCAGGAAAAATTTTCAGGGGGTACTAGTTTTATGAAAAAAGTAATAGCAGCTCTTACGCTTGCTGGCGTTATTGTTTCTACTAGCCCGATTGTCAGCCAAGCGGCTCTAGGCGACCAAACGCTTCGCCAAGGCATGAATCACCAAGATGTTAAACAACTACAACAAACGTTGAAAAATAAAGGTTATTTTAAAGGGAATACGACTACATACTTTGGGACTGTTACAACTTCTGCTGTAAAATCATTTCAGCGCAAAAATGGACTAGCAGCAGATGGTATTGTCGGAAAAGGAACGTACGCTAAACTAGGCGTTTCAGCAAAGGGCAAATCGTCTTCTAGCTCAGCGCGCTATAACCCTAACGCAGTGATTAACAAAGGAAAACAGTACATGGGCGTTCGCTATCGCTGGGGCGGAACAACGCCAAGCGGCTTTGACTGCAGCGGTTTTATTGGCTATGCGTTCAAACATGGCGGCGGGGTTCAGCTTCCTCGAACAGTAGCTCAAATTTACCAAAAAGGAACGCGCGTCTCAAGTCCAAAAGCTGGAGATATTGTGTTCTTCCAAACCTATACAAAAGGGCCTTCCCATGCAGGAATTTATTTAGGAAACAACCAGTTTCTTCACTGTTCTTCATCTAAAGGTGTGAGCATCTCTTCTCTAAAAGAGAGCTATTGGAGCAAACGCTATTTAGGTGCTAAAAGAATGTAGTTTCGATAAAAAGGGCAAGCTGTGCGATTTTGATGCGGCTTGCTCTTTTTCTGCATGTAAAAGATTTGGTATAGTAGAAGCAGCGCATTACAAAACCAAGCGTGTAGATGAATACTGTAAAGGAAGTTGAATAAATGCACACCCTTTTAATTGACATGGATTCTGTCATTTGTGATCTTATGACGGATTGGCATAACCAATATAACAAAGATTATTGCGACAGCTTATCGGTTGAAAAGTTAAAATGCTGGGAATCAGAAAAGTATGTAAAGCCGGAATGCGGCACAAAGATTTATGACTACCTCGATCAGCCGGGGCTTTTTTTACATTTACAACCTCTGCCTCATGCTGTTGAGGTTCTTAAACGACTTTATGAAAGGTTTTCCATTTTAATTGTCACAAGCAGCCGTACCTATGCTTATACAGAAAAAGAGCAGTGGGTTGAAAAACACCTTCCGTTTATCGGAAAGTACAATATCGTGTTTACACACCAAAAAGATAAAATATACGGAGACTTGCTATTTGATGATGCACCGCATAATTTGAAGGCTTTTCAAGCTACAGGTCGCCATGCTGTTGCCATGAGCTACCCATACAACGAAGAAGTAAATGTCCCTCGCGTGGACGATTGGCTTCAGTTTGAACAGTACGTAAATACTTATTTCAACGAATGTTAATCAAAAAAACACGTAGACTTTGTCATCAGAGAATGAATGCAGTGCGTTTGTGAGCACAGCTATAAGCATAAAAAAACCGCCTTTTGGGCGGTTTTTGACGGATAGCCCCCTAAGGGTTATCCGCTTTTTATTTAAAAAAGATATCGTTTTTTAGTACTTATCAGCTGATGAAAAAAAGTCCATAATGGCATGGATAATTTCAACGGACTGAAAAGAAAACAATGATATGGCTGTTAATGAAAAGAAACCAATCATGGCCATACGTACAAGTAACATAGACTAATCGCCTCCCTGTTTTGAACTAAATGAACGCACCCAAAACAATTCGCTATCTGTCTTTGTTTGTACGACGTTTTCGCCAAGCAAAGGCAGCTCATTCACTGCGTGTAACAATGACAATGAATCTTCATCTTTCTCTTAAAGACTAAGCGTATAGTTAGTATATCAAATGAAACTTTTTCTTCAAGGCTATACTAGCGGTAAAAAAGGAAATAGTATGAAACGATGCGTTTTATCTTTACTTCATACAATTCAGTACCCTAATATTTATTATATTAAACCTTTTAGAAAAATTGCTACTATAATATCTTTTTTATAAAAAAGATATTAAGACCTAACTAAATTATTCCAATCCAAAGACGAACAAACGAGATAAATAATCTCAACTGCTTGTTACGTTGCTGTTGATTTCCTTGTAAGACTTCGCTTTCCCCAGGCGGCTGATGAGCCTCCTCGTCTACATACATAAAATCTACGTTCACTATATCAATGAAAAAATCCGAATGCGTTGGATTCTCCAGCAAGAATCAAACGCGTTCGGATCTTCCTTCAACTAAAATAATTTTGCCCCAGATTCTTCACATTATCGACACGTACTGTAATACTCATTAACAATGTCTAAAATAGTTGGGTATTCTTCCACCCATGTAAAGTTTGTTTTTTCGTTTTCTTTTTTTACTGTTTCTTGTTCTGCACCGATCTTTTCCATTATTCAATCTCTCCCTTTAACTGTTATATAACATTTATATTAACTAAACTTTGTTTTATAACAACTTTAAAAAGAAAGTTGGACAATGAGTATGAAAAAAAGTTATTGCAGGGATAAAATTTTCACATAATACGTACGGTTCCTCGGTCCATCAAACTCACAAAAATAAATTCCTTGCCACGTTCCTAGCAGCAGCTGCCCATCGTGAATGATTATATGCTGAGAGGGGCCGACCGTGCTCGCTTTGAGATGTGCCGCCGTATTTCCTTCCATATGAAGATCTAACTTATGTTCCCAAGGATATACTTCATCGAAGCGTCGGATCATATCCGTTTTTACATCGGGATCCGCATTTTCATTAATTGTTATACCAGCGGTTGTATGAGGACAGTAAACAACTACAGCCCCTTCTTTTAATCCTTCTGTTCTTATTACTGCTTGTACATGACTCGTAACGTCGATCATTTCGTCACGCTTATTCGTTTTTAACGTAAATGAATGTAGCATACCATCACCTCTTTTCTTTACCATAACATATCTTTTCTATTCTTCCACATTTTTCGCATAACTCGTTTTTACATCGTAAACACTAAGCTCATTAATACAACAGGCGGTGAGTTTATTTATGCTTGATTCAAAATTTCAGCCCAATGCAGACTACACCGTTCAAACGTTTCTAGATTTGGTGGGTCAAAATACAGATGTTGGTTCCAAAAAATTATGGCTGTCCCCCACAAAATATATATGCATTATTTATCTCCAAGGATTAGTCGACGGAGAAAAACTTGATAATCTCACTCAGCATATTGTTGAGACCAAAGCAAAAAGTGAAACGCAAACACTCGATGACATCGATTCGTTTATTTCTGTCATTAAAGACAAAGAAGTTTATACATACAAGCAAGCGATCTCGTGTTTTTTTAAAGGTCAGCCCTTGCTGTTCATTAGCGAAAGCACCACGGCATATTCGCTGAATATGTCTATGACCAAACAGCGCTCTTTAAGTGAACCTACAACAGAAAAAGTAGTGCGTGGCCCTAAAATTGCGCTTATCGAAAACTTAGATGAAAACCTTGGTCTTTTAAGGCAGCGTTCTACCGAAGAAGAAATGGTTATTGAAGACATTTACATTGGAAATACAAAGGAACATCGAACAAGTATCGTTTTTCATAATAAACACTGTCAAACTCACATCGTGAATCAAGTCCGAGAGAAATTATTAGACATTCCTTTAGATAACATTCAAGACTCAGGAATGATTGAAGAATTTTTAGAAGAAGCACCCTACTCACCGTTCCCTCAAGTGCAAAATACAGAAAGACCGGATCGCGTTCTCGCTGCGGTGAATGAAGGGCGAGTAGCCATTTTAGTAGATGGCTCTCCTTTTGCTCTTTTAGTACCTACAACTTTCGATATGATTATGAAATCACCCGATGATTATTACGAAAGATGGATAGCGGGTTCATTGCTGAGATTACTAAGGTACTTGTCTATTTTTATTACCCTATTCTTTTCAGCTATTTATATTTCACTCGTTTCGTTTAACCAAGGTCTGCTTCCGACGGAGCTAGCTATCACTATTGCGGCTACACGAGAAAACGTTCCTTTTTCTCCTTTTATCGAAGCAGTGGTCATGGAAGTGACGCTTGAATTATTGCGCGAAGCCGGGCTGCGTCTCCCTACTCCTGTCGGACAAACAGTTGGACTTGTAGGAGGGGTTGTGATTGGTCAAGCAGCGGTGGAAGCCCATATCGTTAGCTCCGTTATGATTATTGTTGTATCCGTATCGGCAATTGCGTCCTTTACCGTTCCTCAGTATGGAATTGGCCTTTCGTTTCGAATTTTGCGTTTCGTATCTATGATGATTGCAGCAATCTTTGGATTATACGGAGTGACCATGTTTTTCCTTGTTCTTGTCATTCATCTAACTAAGCTCGAAAGTTTTGGTATAGCCTACTTTAAACCGTTTTTTGCGTTAAATAAAAAAGCGTGGAAAGACTCTTATGTTCGTCTTCCAAACAAAAGCCTAAAACAGTCTAAAAATAAATCAAAACAAAACTAACAAAAGGAGGACCATATGCAACAATCACAATCAAGCAAGCTTCTTTCAGATTTTTACGCCATTTCAATTATTTCTTCAACTATGCTTGGCGTCGGTTTATTAACACTGCCAAGCAGTATTACAAACCAGACAAATAATGCAGACGGATGGATTGTACTGATTATGGACGGTCTTTTGTTTATTGGAATTGTTCTTTTTTTAGTCTGGATGGTTAAGTATTTTACAATTAGCTGTATGTTTGATTTTACACAGGAAGTAACCGGCAAGATAATTGGAAATATCTTCAACTTTACTATGGTCGTTTATTTTACATCTGTAGCAAGCTTTGAAGTAAGAGCTATGGCAGAAATGATTCATTTTTATTTACTGGAAACGATGCCCATTGAATTAATTATTCTTTCGTTTATTTTGACAGGCGTTTATTTAATCACGGGAGGTATTGATTCTATTGGAAAAGTAATGGCACTATGTTTTCCTGTAACGGTCATCATTCTTCTTACCTTATACGCTCTTAGCATCGGTATGGTGGATTTAAAAAACTTGCAGCCTGTATTAGCTGACGGATTCAGCCCGCTTCTTGCTGCCTTTACAACCGTCTCTGTTTCTTTTTTAGGGATTGAAACCATTGTCTTTCTTCCGAAGCATATGAAAAATAAAAATCACTTACGAAAAGTTTCGATCATCGGATTTTCTATTCCTTTACTTTTGTATATTATCACTTACGTATTAGTTGTAGGCGCTTTATCCGTTCCGGAGGTAAAAACAACCGTTTGGCCTACGATTGAATTTGTTCAGACGCATGAAGTAAAAGGAATTTTCTTTGAGAGGCTTGAATTATTTTTACTTATTGTCTGGCTTCTTCAGTTTTTTTTAACTTTTGTAATGTATTTCTTTTTGGCTGTTTCAGGATTTAAAAAGATTTTCAAAAACCGGTCAACTACCAATATTATCTTTCTTGTGCCCATTTTATTTATGAGCTCGTTAGCCCCCAAAACAGCAAGCGACGTGTCCCATTTTTCAACGGTATTAGGCTGGGCATTTTTAGTGACATTTTTAGTTATCCCTCTTTTTTTCAGCACGTTAATGAAAATAAAAAAGGTTGTGTTCAAATGACGAAAAAATGTCTTCCTGTCATGATGACCGTTTTTTTATTATGCGGCTGTATGAGCCATCGGAATATTGAACAACTTGCTCTTGTTATAGGAGTGGCAATGGATATTACACCAAAAATCGAACCAAAAACAGGAAAAAATCAGCTTGTGCTGACTCATCAAACGTTAACCGAAACGGAATCCGGAAATATGTCTTCTTCCATTCCATACAAAAACATTACAACAGCCGGCCCTACCATTCATGAAATCACACGAAATATTTCGCTGAAATCTGACCCTATATACAGCCAGCATCAGCGAGCACTTTTAATAGGAGAAAAAGCGAGCAAGACAATCCCTCTTGATGCGCTTATCAATCAGTTTGTACGTGATAATGAAATACGGCGCAGCAGCCTTGCGTTTGTTACAAAAGGAGACGCTAAAAACGTTTTAACGATTCAAGGAATGTCTGTGCCTCCAGTCAACTTAATTTACGAGCTTGTTTACAATAAATTCAAAACGAATAAAATTCTAAATCCCTTAACCATGGGAGAGCTATCGGCTAAGTTAAAAACAGATCAAAGCTTTTTAATACAGCGGCTTTCTAAAATAAAAAACAGCGTGGAAATAGACGGCGCGGCAATCATAAAAGATAAAAAAGCAAAATTCACCTTAACTCAGCACCAAGTGGAGGCTTTAACGTGGTTAACGGGGAATATTAAAGGCGGAATTATTTACGGCAAACACGGTCCATACCCCTTTTCCTATGAAATTGGAGATGTTCAGCAAGATGTGAAGGCCCGCATTGATTCAAATCACTCCCTTCATTTTGACATCAACGTTCAAACAAGCGGCAGGCTATCAGAAGATTGGGAGACTTCAAAACAGGCTCTTGCCGCCTCTAATGTAAAGAACACCGAGAAAAAAATAGAAAAAATTATTCGAAAAGACGCAGAAAAAACACTTCGCTTATTACAAAATAATTACAAAGCTGATGTGCTTGACCTGCATAATTACGTACGAATTCATCATCCTCATTTTTGGAAAAAACATCAGCATGAATGGGATGAAATATTTAGCCAGTCGACCATCGACTATCATGTCGATGTTCAAATTAAAGATTTTGGTACACAGGGCAGAGATTAGTCTTATTACTCAACGCCAGCTTCAGTCAGCTCTTTTTTCTTTAGTTCCATAATCGTGAACTTATCGGTATAGTTTTTGCTGATGAACAGCTGGCGTTCATCATCGTTATTAAAATAAAACTTTTTATCGTCCTGATATTGAAAATTCACTTTTTTCTTTTTCATTTGTTTAATAAACGTTAAATAGTCATTTGAATGAATGAGGTACCTCTTAGGCTTATCAGATATTTGAACAACATCTTCACCTGAAGACTTTAATTTTACAATACTCCATGCAATGGGAAGAGGATTACCTTCTTGAAAGATCGTTTTGTGAAAAATAAGCACAAAGAAAGCAGCTGTAACAATTGAAATAAGAACAAGCTGTTTTTTCACCGTCTATCACCCTTTCTTCACGTCGTTACTACGTTAAGTAATACGACAGGCGTATGAAAAAACCTGTTCATCCGCAAAGGTTGTGTAAAGAAATAATGCAAAATCAACAAAATATAACAGTTTGGTTACCTTTTGATTAAATAACATTACTTCTTTACAAATTTAGCTAATCACGTGATAGACTAAATTCAACATATTAAGTCAGGACTAAACTAAATGAGGTGTTGCGTATGACCACAATGCGGCTTCAATCATACTTAACAACAATGTTTCCAAATGTTCAAATGAAAAGACCTCTTTTTTATAACGCGCCTGCGGGTATTCGCTTTACGCTTACCAATCAAAAAGGCGTATGGGAACGAGAATACATGAAAAATGTGTACGCACGCGCTTACGAAATTTTTGAAACACTCCATGAAAAAAATGATGAGCTGCTGCTTGTTTTCAAAGCGAATGCTGCACAGGATGATTTACTTTTAAAAAAGAAAAAAGAAACAGCTATTAAAAAATTCATCCGCTCTCGCCTGAAGAAACAAGAAGTTCAATCCGTAGCATTATTAAATAACGCTGAGTATATTATTGCCTGTAAAACAAATGATGTGAAAGAAAAGCTTCTTTTGCAATCAATTGCCAACCGTGATCTTCATATTCATCCGGCTATTGAAGAAGAGTGTTACATTGTGAATTTGAATAAAGAAACCATCTTCCACCTATACGACGAGCGCGGCCTGGACATCGTATCAAACAATCAGTCTTCTCTTCAACTGCTTCAGCAAAAGTTTCACGACTGGATTCTAGATATTGATGCAGCTTGTTCAAAAAAAGTACAGTAAAAAAGCAATCATTCAGTAAAGGAATGATTGCTTTTTTATTAGGCTTGATGGACAGGAGACGCTTTTTTTAAAAACAGCCAGTTGATAAGAAAGAGTAGGAAGCTTACGATAACCATTGTTCCGAATGTAAGCAATAACGACCCGCTCGAAAAGCTTTTTATAAAATGAATAATCGGTTCTTTTGTTACTGGAATTGTGAACAGTAACACCAGAACAGCACCGCTGATCATCCCTCCTGTTTGCCCGAATTTGTAAACAATGCTGCCAAGCAAACACGCGGCTGCTGTAATAAAAAAGATAAAGACAGCGTCCGTTAAAAAGTGAACAGCGAGAGTAGGATCATGGAAGATAAAATCACTTGCATAATAAAGCTGAACATTCATTAAATTCAAACTATTAATCACCTTCATTGAAATGCTCATGATGACAACATTGATAAAAGACATTACAATTGCAAATAGAGCAAAAACACAGGTCATCGTTGAAAGATATGCTTTACGAGTAGCTCCTAACTTTAAGCAAAAGGAAAAACTTTTTCGAATGATAATAAAACTTACAATACCTGAAAAGATATACTGCGGCATACTTGTTACTAACAGAAGATGCTCATTCACCTGACTGAACACTAAAATATCTACTGCAACAAAAGCTAGCAGAATCGTCCAAAAGCGAATCATTAAATACTTTAGTTCAACGTAGAGCGAATAACTAATGGCTGCAAACTGTCCTTTCATTACGCTACACCTCCACGATTGGCTGTAAGATAAATCATAATATCCTGTATGTGAACGGCTTCTACATGAAACGAACTGTCGACAAGTTCTTCAGCATAAATATCTTCATTAAACAGCACTATTTTTTTCTCTCCCCCGAATACTTGTTCATGGATGACTTGCTTTCCTTTTTCATACTCTTCAATTTGACTTTTAGGTCCTTTCACACTTACACAGCGCTGCTGCAAATTTTCTGCTGTATCCTGAAGAATCAGCTTTCCTTTTTGCATAATAAGTACTTCTTCAAACAAATTACTTACTTCATCAATTAAGTGCGTTGAAATAATGAACGTGCGTGGATATTCTTCATATTCATCCAATAAAAGCTCATAAAAGCGCGCTCGCATCGCAGCATCAAGTCCAATATAAGGTTCATCAAAAATTGTGATGCTTGTGCGAGAAGATAACCCAACAATAATTCCTAACGCTGATTCCATACCTTTAGACAATGCCTTCACTTTCCTATTACAATCTAAATCGAACTCTTCCATAAGCCTCTCAGCAGCTTCCTGGCTCCAATAAGGATAAAAAAAGGAGGCAATTTTTAGCACGTCTTTGACTTTTAATGTTTTTTTGAAATTTCCGCTTTCGTTAATTAAGCAGATGTTTTGTAGAACAGAGCGGTTTTCAAACGGAGATTGATTTCCCACTTTTACCTCTCCTGTTGTAACTGGAATATGTCCGGCTACAATTTGCATCAGAGTCGTTTTACCTGCTCCGTTTCTACCTAGCAGTCCGTATATTTTATTTTGTGCTAGCGTAAGTGAAATATCCTTTAACACTTGCTTAGATCCGTAGCATTTATTTAACAGCTGCGCTTCTATATTCATTCTATTTCCCCCTTGTCTAACAGCTCTTTTAACTCGGTTACCGTAATTCCTAAATGCTGTGCTTCTTTTTTCAGCGGAACGATAAAACGGTTATAAAATTCTTCTTTTCTTTGTGTAAGCAACACTTCTTTGGCACCCGCACATACAAACATCCCGATCCCTCTCTTTTTATACAATATTCCGTGGTCAACTAGCTGATTAATTCCTTTAGCTGCCGTTGCAGGGTTAATGCGATACATTTTGGCAAATTCATTCGTAGACGGTACTCTTTCTTCTTCTGGAAAAGCATCATTTAAAATATTCTCTTCGATGGTTTCTTTGATTTGTTGAAAAATTGGTCGCTGATGATCTAATGATTGTTTCATTTTGACTACCTCACTTAAGTGGTTCATTACTCATGTAACTAACTATATAACTAACTGGTTATTTTTTCAAGTGTTATTTCCAAAAAAAGAAAAAAAGTCCGTCAGTTAGTTACTGACGGACTTTTTCATTTGACTGTTGAACCACTTTACCGTTCTTTTTACTAGCTCATCCTGCTGCTCTTTAGGAGAAATACTGGCTTTGTTGTCGCCTTTTTGTTTCCCGTACATTCCAAACTGTGCGTGATTAGCTCCTTTTACTTGGACCAGCTCCGTATTTTTTGAAAGTAAATGCTTGGTTTCTTTAATTTTTTCAGGCGTCGACAAACCATCTTTCTCACCGGTTAAAGACAAAATAGGGTAAGTGGAGGTTGAAAAATCATTTTTATTCATCGGATACGATGCTAAAAGAACTAAGCCTTTTATTGAGTTTTGATGATCATACGCATAAGACGCTGCACTCACTCCTCCAAGGGAATGCCCTCCGATAAACCATGCGGCAATCTTCGGGTAGCTCTTCACAATATCCGTCGCTTTATTTTGACTAAAGAAGCTCATATTAAACGGAGAATCTACAACAGCAACAAGATATCCTTCATTTGCAATTTGCTGAGCATAATAGCCATATGCTAACGGCTCTACTTTAGCACCTTGATAAATAATATAGCCGGCCTTTATCTCTTTGTTCGTTTGAGGCTTAAATACGTAATAATCGTCTTTTTTCACTACTTTTTTCTCATCTACCAGTGAGTGAAGCTGTTTTGAAGGTTCATAATCAAAACCCGACCATATAACAAAAAAAGCCGCGGTTACTGCAACAAGAACGGCAAGACTGACTCCTAGTATTTTTAACGTTTTTTTCATGTCACTCCCTCTTTCTGTTTTTTTACTATGTACTCTTTTTATATCTTTTAGACATTTTACATGTTTGTTTCAAAGACATACAAGAAAAAAGAGGGGCTCAATATGCATGAAGCAGCAAAAGTAACGTAAACCATTACAAACAATCAAGCAGAGAAAGCTAAAAATTCGGCTGTAAGCTATAATAAGGGGCAGTCTCATTAGCAGACAACCTTCATTAATGAATATCTCGTTTCTTAAACCTTCCTCCCCTGACTTCAGCAATAGCTGCTACAGCAAAAAAAGCAGATGGATCTATCTCATCGATAATCGCTTTTAACTTTGCTTCTTCAAGCCTGGTAATAACACAAAAAATCACTTTTTTATCATCTCCCGTATACGCACCTTCCCCGTTTAAATACGTGACGCCTCTCCCTAAACGAGCAAGGATTGCTTCACCAATTTGTTCATATTGTTCGCTAATAATCCAAGCTGACTTGGACTCATCTAAACCTTGAATCACAATGTCAATCGTTTTAAAAGCAATGAAGTAAGCCATTAAAGAATACATAGCGCGGTCCCAGCCAAATACAAAACCGGCACTTCCCAAAATAAATAAATTAAAAAACATAATCGTCTCACCTACGGAGAACGGCGTACGCTTATTAAATAAAATAGCTAATATCTCGGTGCCGTCTAAAGAACCTCCGTATCGAATAACAATTCCTACTCCCACACCGAGAACAATTCCGCCAAACACAGTTGCTAAAAGAGGGTCGCCTGTTAAGACCGGCAAGTCGTGAAAAATAGAGGTAGCAATGGATAGAATGATAACACCTAATAGCGTAGATAGCGCAAATGTTTTTCCAATTTGCTTGTATCCAATAAAAAAGAATGGAAGATTTAATACGAAGATATAAAAGCCGATTTGAACATCCGTTAAGTGGGATAAAATAATAGATATACCTACAATTCCACCGTCAATAACCTCATTAGGGACAAGAAAAAATTCTAGCCCGACGGCCATTAAAAGAGCCCCCACTAAAATAAATAGCATACGCTTTACAATCATTTTAGCTGATAGCGAACGATGAACAACCTTTTTTATTTCATGATTCGTTTGCAGCACATAACTTCCCCTCCTTTTTGTGATAGAGACATCAATTACTAACTAAACGCTCTATTTTAATATTATCACAAAATTCAAACTATTTATCTGCTCTTTTACAAAAATTTCATCTAACGAAATAAATTATGCATATATTGGATAAAATTGTAGATGATAACAAGTGAATAAATGCCCGAGTACGTTCAAAAGTGAATGCACCCCGACCACTTTTCATACGGGATTAACAGGACAAACTTAGATTAAAAGGAGAGTAAAACGTTATGAACCGTGTAAAGATTATTGCTGCTTCTTTACTCGCAGTTTTATTGCTAGCTTTTTCAGATAATTTCACTTCTGCAGCTGTGCAGGAGGCAATGATACGAGTTGTGCATGCATCACCTGATGCACCTGAAGTAGATATATATGTGGACAATCAAAGCATCGTAGTCGGCGCATCGTTTAAAGATGTGACAGATTACCTTAAGGTACCTGCGGGGTCTCATAAAGTAGAGGTATATGCTATAGGTACAAAAGGAAAAGAAAAACCTGTCATTTCAACTAATGTAACCGTCGAAGCAAACAAAGCCTATACCCTTGCTGCTATTAACCAAGTTGCACACTTAGAATTAAAAGTAGCTCAAGATGATATGAACGTAGCTAAAGGAAAGAGTAAAATCCGAATTGCTCACTTTTCTCCAGATGCTCCCGCTGTTAATGTAGGTATTAATCACGGCCCTGCTTTGTTTAAAGACACTGCTTTTAAACAAATGACAAATTATTCTGAAGTAGATGCCGGAACTTATGATTTAACCATCGCAACTAGTCAAGACAATAAAAAAATACTGGAAATTCCAAACCTTAATTTAGAAGCCAACACGGTCTACACGGTGCTCGCTATTAACAAAGCCGACAGCCTTGAAACGCTGTTATTAAAAGATAATACCGCTATGCCTTCCGAAATGCCAAAAACCGGTATGGGCGGTGCTTCAGAGGATAATTATAATTCAATTGTGCCGGTTCTTACTTTATTGGGAATTGGAGCGGTCGCTATATTTGTTGTTCGTCGTCACAGAGGATACGAAAGCGAATGAAATGGATAGGAGGGGTTTTCACCTTTTCTTTTATACTATTCATGAGCAGCTGGTTTGCCCAATCAGCATTTGCAAACAGCTCGACGGATTTTGTTGTGAAGATGGCTGAAACAAAATCGGCTCAATCCTTGAAATCTTCAGGGACCGCTTCTACACCTCTTCCATCTCAGCTTATTATTCCGAAGCTTCATATCAAGGCTTTTATAAAAGGAATGGGCCTTACTAATCAAGGTGAAATGAGCGTTCCTGATAATGGTCATGATGTAGCATGGTTTAAGCTTGGAGCAAGACCCGGAGAGGAAGGAAATGCGGTCATTGCAGGACATGTTGATGACCAAAAAGGACCCGCTATCTTCTATCATCTCGACAAGCTCACAAAAGGAGATGAAATTTTTGTAACCGATCAGCAAGGTCAGCAGCTGGCCTTTGTTGTTACCAATAAAGCTTCTTACCCCCGAGAGTCTGCTCCTATCAGAGAGATTTTCGGTCCAACTTTTCAACACCAGCTTAATTTAATCACCTGTACGGGAACATTTGATCATAAACAGAAAACTCATGAGCGCAGACTCGTTATTTATACAAGCCTCCGCCCGGAAAAAACAGCCGATGTTTCTCACTAAACATCGGCCTTTATTACTTTTAATTACACACTGGTTCGTTTTATTTAAATATTTACACAGCCTTAATATGAACACAACATCTCGCTGGTAAACTAATGCACGACCCCTCAATAAAAAGGAGTTTTGATATGAGACTAAAATGGTGGTTTGTAAGCTCACTCACTTTTTGTTTATGCGGTATTTTTATGTTTATACATACGCAGGCAGCTTCTACTCAAGCAGAAAAAGTAGCCATTATTGCTCATCGAGGCGCATCAGGATATGAGCCAGAGCATACGATGCAATCTTATCTCACGGCCGTCCAGCAAAAAGCGGATTACATTGAACTTGATCTTCACATGTCTAAAGATCAGCAGCTTGTAGCCATTCATGACTACAAAGTTGACCGCACGACAAATGGAACAGGCTATGTAAAACAGTATACAGTGAAGCAGCTTCAGCGTTTGAACGCAGGAAAAGGCCCTAAAAAAGCCGTCATTCCAACTTTAGAAGAAATATTCCGTACGTTTGGCAATCGAACAAACTATTATATTGAAACAAAATCTCCTCATGAATATCCAGGTATGGAAAAGGAGTTGTTGACGTTGATGGCTAAGTACAACATTCATACCGATCACGTCATTGTACAATCATTTAGTCCTGAAAGCTTAAAAACCATCCATCGATACCGACCTACTATGAAACTAATTCAACTGATTCGTTCTAAGCAAACCAATATGTTAACAGATCAGCAGTTCAGACAAATCAAAAAGTACGCAAACGGCATCGGTCCTAATGCAAACACGCTGACAAAGTCATATGTACAAAAAGCTCGCTCATATGATTTAGACGTTCATCCTTATACAGTAAATGATGAAAAGCAAATGAGAATGCTTATTGAGTGGGGCGTAACCGGCATGTTTACTAATTACCCGGATCGTCTTTATAACGTGCTTCATAATAAATAAACACTTGCCGCGGCAAGTGTTTATTCTTTATACATCTCTTCTATTAGCTCTCCACAAGTACAGGCTAATTAATGCTATGGCATAAAGCAAAGCCCAGCCAAACACCAAAAATTTATTTAATCCTTCGTTAATAAATTGAATGATTGCAGATACGGGTGGCAATACATACAGCAGCAGTCCGCCTCCTTGATACGGAAATGAAACACCTGCCGCTGCAAGCGTAATGATTAAAATAAATAGAGGTCCAAACCACGATAAGCTGCCTTCTCTTACAACATCTCTTGTAAAAACAAGACCTATGCTCATACCAAGCAAACTAAACGTCCAGTGAATAATAAACCCAAACACCATTTGCTTAGTGGATATATCCACTTCAAACATATCAAGCAGCACGGGATAGGCAATTGAAACCGCTGATAAAAATGTAAACAGCAGAACACAGCTAATAAGTTTGCTCGTAAAGTACTTATTCTTTTTCCCTACGTGAAGTTTTGTAATAACTTCTTGACTGGAATCTTCCGCGTGAAACAGCGACATTGTAAACCAAGTGGTTAGAAAAAAGAGGAAAAGCGCCGTATTAAAAAAGCTATCAAGCACCGGGTTCGGTCTATATGTATAGTTCATACACAGCGAAATAATATAAAGTGCAAGCGGCGGAATATATCGATACGATTTAATATATGTAATAAAATGATAGCGAATCAATGCACCCATCTTAAATTTCTTCCCTTTCCATATGATATAGCTTTACAACTTCACCTTGAACAGCAAGTAATTCTGCAAGAAACTCGTTTACATATTTTTTATCTATATAAAAAATCCAGTAGTTTCCGTGCTGTTCAATTTTCGTGCACTTTTCTTTTAATAAACGAAGTGGCTTATTAAGAATCACATTTGCCTCAATAACCGTTAAATGCTCAATGAGTTGAACGCGCTCATTTTTTAAAATGCGCTGTGACCCAATAGTGATAACACGATCTGCTACAGCATGTATGAGCCTTTCTTCATGACACGTAAATACAATGGTCATCCCTCGTTCTTTTAGCTTTGTAAAAATTCGTTCTACTTCTAGCTGAGCACGCGCATCTAATCCTGATAGAGGTTCATCAAGCAATAGCAGCTTAGAAGAACTCAGCAGTGCTTGCATCATGTTGACTTTTTGCTTCATTCCTTTTGAAAAAGAAACGATTTCTTCATGTCTAAACTCTACCATTTCGAAAGTTTCGAGCAGCTCTTCAATTCTAGAGCTGCGCTTTTTCTTAGACAATCCTTGAATTCGTCCCATGTGCTGCAAATAACCTACTAGGGTAAAACGCAGCTCCTGAGGAAATTGCTCTACCACAAATCCAGGCGTACCGGTTTCTTTATCAAGGTGAATTGTTCCTTTAGTCGGTTTAGATAATCCGCCAATTAGCTTTAAAAACGTACTTTTTCCCGCCCCGTTTTTTCCAACAATCGCAACAGTCTCTCCTTTATAAAGGGTCGTATGAATGTTTTCTAATACGGTATGTTTTTTGTATACTTTTGCAACATTTTTTAATTCAATCAGTTTTTCCATCCGCTGCCTCGCCTCTCCATAATCCTATATGTTAAATCATAGCATATTTATGGGGAATGTGCTTCCATCTCTATACGTTTCAGCTAAATTTTTCCCGTACAAAAAAGCCTTTGATATGATCAAAGGCTTTTTATAGACAATACCATATGCTCTTCATCAATAAATTCACCATCTACTTGAAGAGCTCTTTTTTCATACGCATAAGAAGTAAAACCGAGGCTTTTGTATAGGGCTTTTGCCCCTTCATTTTTAGCAGCGACAGCTAGGTAGATTTGCAAAACATTCGTTTTGGAAAAAGCTTGTTCAACAGCGGCTTTTAACAGCTTCTTCCCAAGACCTTTCCCCCTTGCTTCAGGGGCTACGTACATGCCCCAAATATCTCCTTTATGCTGAACTTTTAAAGGCTTTTGCTGCTGAAACCCTACAATCCCTACAAGCTGGCTTTCCATAAAAGCTCCTACTACAAATTCTGATTGGCTGCTTGGAAAATAATTTCTGATATCAGCAATTTCTTTTTCATATTCTTCTTCATAACTTAAAATAAAACTTTCGGGATGATCTTTTAAAGCACGAAGACGGAGTTCAAAGTACACGTCAGCGTCTTCTTTTGCCAACAATCGTATATTCATCTTTTCACCTTAGTTTCTTATGTTTTAATTAGCTATTAAGGACTGTACACGCTAAATACTTCATTCCACCGATACAGCTCATAATAATTTCCCGGCAGGTCTAAATCTGAAATGAGTACCTTATCATTTTTCGTATCTTTTACGCGCGTTAAAAGATTTGCTTGTTTTCGATTTGTACGAATCCACATCGTTTGATTCGTTGCTTTATGATAAACAGGCGCGTAATCGCCTAAGCCTTTTTGCGGAAATGTGAACTGACTTTGCTTATTGGTCTTTACATTCATGCTATATAAAAAAGGCAGCGGCCTCTTTTTTTCATCATTCGACCACCCTGCTTCGGGCACACGTGAAATGATGATGTTATCTTTTTCTGTCCAAGTGAAATCCCAATCTGCGAAGCCTTTTGGCGTAAAAACATGTTCTTTAAAAACGGGCATCTCTTTTAAAGTGAACTTTTTATTTTCGGTGGCAAATCTTCCTTCTCCATTAATAAATGCCAGTACTTGCTCTTCATTACTCCACTTAAACCAATTGGGTACATTAAGCATATCTCCCACCACTTGAAAAGCTTTTCCTTCTTTTGTAATGATGCACAGCTTATTTGCATCTGCAGACATCGAAGCCGTTGGAATAGCGATAAAACTAATCCATTGACCGTTAGGAGACCATTTAAAGCTGCTTGTTGTATACGCAAAAAATGAATCATTTTCTGCTGGCAGCGTCGTAAAAGCCTCTACTTTTTTCACATCTAACCCTGCATATTTGCTCACTGTATATAGCTTTACCGGTCCCCATCCCGTGGGCGCCAGCGCAGCAGCTGACGTAATTAAAAATCGATCTCCTTCCGGAAACCATGAAAACTGATCAACTCCTATGGCTACACGCTTCTTTTCATGCGTTTTAACGTTGTAATATACTAAGATTCCATTCGAAATATACGCAAGCTCCTCGGCAACCGGTGACCATTGATAATGAGTCACATCATGTTCAACAAGCAGCGGTTTTCCTTTTAACGGTGCAATCATTAAAGAATCATTTTCTGCATACGCAACTATATCTCCATGTGATGACCATTGAGGTATAGAGGCATGACGGGCATAGGATAACTGCCTTTCGGTACCGTTATCATATACCCATAGGTTTCCTTGCCGTATAAAACTGACCTTCACTGTATTGGCAGCATTTATTTGCATAGGGAACAACATAAGAAAAAGCAGACATAACGCTATTTTTTTCACCATGTTCACTCCTGTCTTTTTTTATAGCGTTACACAAATCTCCTCATCTCATCACATTTTTGAAAAAATAAAAAAGCGCAGCGGATAGCTGCGCTTTTTGTATATTATGATTTTGACTTAGATTTTGGTGATGGCTTTGTTTTAGCTTGTGCTGCATTATTAGCCGCATCTTTTTCTTTTAATAAACTCATACGTTTTTTCAAGTAGTAACCTTGTCCAATTCCGAATAAGTTACCAATTACCCAATATAGTGCAAGAGCAGATGGAAGTGAAATTCCCGCTACTAAGATGAAGATTGGCATAATGTTCATCATCATTTTCATTGGAGGTTGAATTTCATCCGTCATACTTACACGAATTTGTAAGAATGTCGTAATCGCTGCAACTACCGGTAAAATGAAGTAAGGATCTGGCTTTCCTAAACTTACCCATAAGAATGAATGCTGCGCAATTTCATGCGTTCGTGCAATGGCATTATAAAATGCGATAATAATAGGCATTTGAATAAAGATTGGCAAACATCCGCCAACCGGATTAATTTTATGCGTTTGGTAAAGCTGCATCATTTCTTTTTGCTGCTTTTGCTGTGTTTCCGGATCTTTTTTACCAGCATATTTCTTTTGAATCTTTTCCATCTCTGGACGAAGTGCTTGCATAGCCATCGTGCTCTTTTGCTGTTTTAAAATAAGTGGCAATAGAACTAAACGAATGATAACCGTTGCAATAATAATAGACAGACCATAGCTTCCGCCTGCCCACTCAGCAATTTTCGTTAATGCCATAGATAAAGGGTAAACAAAATAATGATCCCAGAATCCGCCACTTGTAGCCGTAACCGGTGTTTTTGTACTGCTACAGCCGGCTAGAGCTAAAAGAAGCGCTCCCATTAAACCAAGCAATAATAATTTTTTATTTCTTTTCATATTCTTTCCTCCTAATAATGACTAAATGTATGAAGTGTTTTTCAGAAGGAAAGGATCTTCTTCATCATTATTCTTCTCTTTAACTGGTGTTTTTCTATACACATGTATAAATACATTTCGTCTTTTCCATATCGTTAATACTGAAGGATCGATCCCTGCATTCACATGGTCAGTGACAGGTTCCGCATGAAAAGCCGTAAACCTAGCTTCACGAAGCATATAATAACAAAGGATGTATAAAACGAAAGCAGATAAATACGGCGCATATAGAAAAAGATCGTGATAAAATTCCATGTGCCAGCTCTCTTTCTGACTATAATAGTACAATCCAATATATGTAGTGTAGCATTTACGTTCCTGTTACACAACATCAACTTATCTCTTTGACTGTTCTACGTATTACTTTTTAAAAAGTTTCATATTTACGACACAAAATTTGCTCATCATAAAATATGATGAGCAAATCTAATCCTATTCTCGTATGCTTAGCGCTGGTTCTCAGTCTTCTTTTAGTTTCATGAACCACGTAACGCCGAATGCTACACCCACAGAAATAATCATACCGATGATATAGTGAATTAAATTGCTCATACCAAGCGGTGCGGCGATTGCCATCATTGGAATACCTGTGAGTCCGTATGCATTGGCTACTACGTGCATAAGTACAACGTAGCCTCCCCCGGCTGCCCCGCCTATAGCCGCAGCAATAAATGGCTTGCGAAGCCGTAAGTTGACGCCAAAAATAATCGGTTCTGTAATTCCTAAGAAAGAAGAAATAGCCGCCGGAATCGCAATTTTCTTCGTTTTGGCATTTTTCGTCTTAAAGTAAACAGCCAGCCCTGCTCCTCCTTGCGCTACATTCGCGCAGGCCCAAATAGGAAGTAAGAAGTTAACACCAATCTTCGGGTTAGCAAGCAGCCCTGCTTCAATAGCATGAAAACTATGCTGCAAGCCTGTTAATACAATGGTTGAATATAAGCCACCAAACAAAATTCCTGCAAACACTCCGGCTACATCGTATAGAGACTGAAGGCTAATGGAAATTAAATCTCCAATATAACGGCCGAAAGGACCAATAAACACAAGTGACACAAAGCCCGTGATAATAACAGTTAAAAAAGGCGTAACAAGTAAATCAACCGAATTCGGCACAATTTTCCGCAGGCCCTTTTCAATTTTACTCATCACGTAAATAGCTAATAAAATTGGAACGACCGTACCTTGATAGCCAATCAGCGGAATACTTAAGCCAAACAAATCCATATATTCTGGCTTAGCATCTGCTAATGTCCATGGATTTAATAACATCGGATGCGTCAAAATCCCTCCGATAACCGCTCCAAGATAAGGGTTTGAACCAAATTCTTTTGCAGCTGAAAACCCGATTAAAATCGGTAAAATGATAAATGCTGCGCCTGAGAACATGTCCAATAAAACAAATAACGCACTATCTTCTGAGACCCAGTGGAACGCTTTCATCATACCGAGCAATCCCATTAATAAACCGCTTGCTACAATGGCTGGAATAATCGGAACAAAAATATTGGAAAGCATGCGAGCAAAACGGGCAAATGGGTTCATCTTCTTCTTCATTTCTTCTTGGTGATCTACTGGGGCAGCAGCCTCTTCAGCGCCTAATTCTTTAACAAAAGCAGCGTGGATTTTATTAACGAGACCGGTTCCAAAAATGATTTGAAACTGTCCTGAATTTGAAAAAGCCCCTTTTACATCCTCTATTTCATCCAAACCTTTTTGATCGATTTTGCTTTCATCTCGAATAACGAGGCGCAAACGCGTAGCACAGTGCTGGGCACTAGCAATATTTTCTTTTCCACCCAAAAGCGGAACAAGCTTTTTAGCAATTTCTTTTACGTCCATCTTACTTCCTCCTTGTTGTATGTCATAAAAAAAGCAAGACCTAAAACACGCTTATAAAAGACACACTTGTCCTTTATGCGCATTCTAGGTCTTGCCTGCTTTACCAGTCACAATCCCGATTATTCAATTAATACGCTTTCATTGTACTCAATACAACAATATTCGTCAATGCTTTTTTCTATATTCTTTGCTCTATTCGGCAAATGTGAAGCGTGATGTAGCCTAACTCCGCTTCTGGAAAATTAATATCGTACTCCTCTTTGACAAATTGCTTTATCGTTTCAGCACACTGATACGATTTTTTATATTTGACTTTTAATACGTCGAGCATCTCTTCATCCATCTCATGAAAAGGTTCATTTTGCGCTAAACGATTTAACGCAAAGCGCAAGTGAGTCAGCAGACGCTGATAGGACATGCTGTTTTCATCAATCTCCATATTCAGCTCTTTTTTTATAATCGTAACCATTTCATTAATAATCGTTGTATTCATCATGAGCTGCTGCATTCCCGGTGAATTCAGTTTCGCCGTATGAATATGAAGCGCAATATATCCCGCTTCATCAATCGGCATCGTGATGTCTAACCTCTTTTTGATATGCTGAAGAGCCCACACTCCTATTGCATACTCAGGCTGATAGAGTGATTTAATTTCATTAAGCAATTTATTTTGGATGGAAATTCCGCGGGCTATCCTTTCGACAGCAAAGGATAAATGATCGCTCAAAGCAATATGCACATGATGACTTAGCGTAGCAGAAAGCTGCTGCTCAGCATACGAAATGATTTCTTCCGCCACTTGAATATGCTCTTCAGGAAGATTTTTTAATAGTTCTTGAAACTTTTCCTGTTCTTCTTTCATGACAAAGACTTTCTCCACTTTTGTAGCATTAATAAGATCATTTTTACCTTTTTGAAAAGCGATGCCGGGACCCATCGCAATCTTTTCAACTCCGCCTTCCTTAAAGACAACGGCGTTGTTATTTAACACTTTTAATATCTTCAAATGCGCTCTCCTTTCTTAAAGGAAAAGGCCTTGCTTATTACTTCATCGTTACTTTTGCACAAGCAGTTTCGCCTTTTTGAACCGTCCCTTGAGCCAAAATTTCGAAACTTTCACTTGCATCACTATTTGTAATAACAATTGGTGTGATAATGCTTTTCGCTTTTTCTTGAATAAGCGCTAAATCAAATGTAATAAGAGGTGTTCCTACACTTACTTTGTCACCTTGTGTTACGTGAGCTTCGAATCCTTCGCCTTCCATTGCCACTGTTTCAAGGCCGATATGTATTAATACTTCTGTACCGGCTTCTGTTTTTAAGCCTACCGCATGTTTTGTATGAAAAAGCTGAACGACTTCCCCAGCAACGGGTGAAACAACTTGTCCTTCTGAAGGTTCGATTGCAAAACCGTCTCCCATCATCTTCTGTGCGAACACTGGATCTGGCACTTCGCTGATTGGCAGGATATTACCTGAAAGCGGAGCTAGAACGGTTGTTTCTTTTGATTTTGTCTTATTACCAAATAATTTTTTAAACATCTCAATCACCCTTTTTTAGATTGTACTTGTAGCATACCCCAATGATTCTGCAGAAAAACTTCCCCTATCCTGATGGTACATTAACATGGTCATTATTTAACCATGCTTTTTTTATCTTGTAAATAAAAATGTATAAGCGCTTTTATAAGAAGCACGTTCCCTATGCTGCACTTTATGTAACCCTTTCTACATCTTCTGAAGGGTGGATATTGAATTTCAACCCTAAAAAAGAGGTTAAGACATAAACAAATGAATCCAATCTAAAGACGAATAACTCGTATACATGAGCCGAACCGCTTTTGACACCGCAGTTGATTTCCGTGCACGACTTCGCTTTCCGCGGGCGGATGCTGAGCCTCCTCGTCGCATACGCTCCTGTGGGGTCTCACCTATTCCGCTTTTCCCGCAGGAGTCTTCGGCTTGCCCTCCAATCAACTGCTAGAAAGACTTACAAACATGAAACCTACGTTCACCGTAACAAAAAAAACGAACCACTAATCAAACATCTTGATCAGTGGTTCGTTTTTCACTTCGTCTAAAATCCTTTTGTCCCAGCCTCTTGAGATTAGAACGTTGACGCAACTTCTTTTGCTTTTTCAGATGCTTTTGCTAGAATATTGTCTGCTTCTGCTGGCGTGTAAGCCATGCCTTCTGCAACAACCAGTTGGAAATCTTGAACACCAATGAATCCCATTACTGTACGTAAATAGCTTTGAGTAAATTCTAGCTCTGCCGCAGGGCCTTCTGAATACACGCCTCCACGAGCTTCTAGTAATACTACCTTTTTATCTGAAGCTAATCCTACTGGACCATTTTCAGTATATTTAAACGTTTTTCCTGCAATTAAAATGTTATCAATATATGCTTTCATTAGTGGAGGGAAACTTAAGTTCCACATTGGAGCTGAGAAAATAACTTTGTCAGCTTGTAAAAACTGCTCTACTAATTCACCCATACGCGTTACTTTTTCTAACTCAACAGCTGATAATTCTTCACCAGCTCCAGCTTTTCCCCATGCTGCTAAAACATCTCCATCGATGAATGGAACTGTTTCTTTATACAGATCAAGCGTTGTCACTGTATCAGTCGGGTTTGCTGTTTTATACTCATCTAAGAAAACCTGTGCTAAACGAGTTGAAAATGATGCTTCATCAACCTGTGGATTTACTTTTACATATAATACATTTGCCATAAATGTCATCTCCTAAAAAGTGTATATTATTATCAATTCGAGATATTACTAAACAAATTATCTTTAATTCGAGATTTATTATATAACGTCATTTTTTATGCGTCAACCTTTTCGCACAAAAAAACTCCGCAAGCGGAGTTTTATACACATTGAAATTCTCGAATTTGATTCACATCTACCCCAGCATACACCCAGAAAGATCCTGTCCAGCGATATCCTGCAACTGAGCGTCTGCCTACAAAGGTTGGGTAAAACCAGTAAGGTCGACCATTTCTCGGCCATATATAGGTGTATCGGTATAGGCATCCTGAAATAGCGCCTGGATCAACAGCATAAAGTGATGGACCTCCTGAACCTAGCTTTGGTGCAGGTGTAAAACCTGGCGGCGGACTTGAAGGCGGCTGCGCTCCTCCCTGCGGCGGAAACCCTTGGCCCCCTCCTCCAGGTGGCGATGGTGGAAAGCCTTGACCTCCTCCTCCAGGTGGCGGCGGCGGAAAGCCCTGACCTCCTCCTCCAGGTGGAAACGACGGAAACCCTTGGCCTCCTCCAGGTGGAAACAAATTTTGAAAACGTGGATCGTATTGATATGGATACATACGCACTCCCCCTTTATAATGCTTGCTACGTTACAATATGCATCATAATGAAGATAGGTGAATGTCTACTTTTACCTTCTATAGACTAATTGAACGATGTCAAACTTGGTAAGCTTAAAGAGGAGCCTTATGGGAGAAAGTAATAAATCCAACACGGAAACTACTTGCGTGTTGGATCTGCTTGCGGAAAATACTTTTCAATAAAATTATACAGCCAAAATACGGTAATCAAAATAGGCGCTATCAGAAAAGGATGTTGAACCCACATTTTCACCAGTACCTTTTCAAATGACGGAATCGATTTTAACACTTGAAATAACGAGCTTCCGCTAAAAATAACGCTCGTTCCTATCAATAAAAAAGACAGCGAGTTAAATTGATCTATCCACATACTCATAGAGATATAAAAACTAACACTCGTTCCTATGCCCCCCATTATTCCGCTTAAAATACTTTTTACCGAAAAAGGAATCCCCACAAACCATCCGGCTCCTAGTCCTGCACACCCTGCTAAAATGCTAGAAAAAAGCAGCGGCTGCTCAAGCCAGAGACATGCATTCACTCCAACCACTAAGGTAACATGTATTCCTACGTGAAGGGAAATTCTTTTGCCAACAGGCTCTGAAACATAATGATGGTAGCGCCCGCTATAAAAAATTGTCCACCATAATAATAAAAATGCTGTCAAACTTGCCCCTATAATCATAAACACACCTCTCTACGTTATGATTCTATTAATCTCTATCTATTATTTTCCTAATATCCTGTGTCTCTTATTCGGTAATCTACCCCATGCCTTCCATACGTTCATCAGTAAGAAAGTAGACTATGACTGTTTACTTGTAGGGAGCTAAGAAGTTGAATGTCTGCATGTAGAAAAAGATAGTGTAGAACACTTTCTCTTACCTTTACTATTATTCATATGTATAGCTTGCTAGATTTAGTCCTCGCAGTTTAGAATTTTTCAGTCGTTCATATGAAACTATTTGCCCCTTTCTTTCGTTATATATATACACGTTTCTTTATCTTTTCACGTGCAAAAAAAGATAAATTCCTATAGTATGTTTTCATATTAACCTTTAAGGAGATAAAGAAGATGAATTGAATCAATCCTTACAAATAGAGTTTTTAGAAAAAAGAAATTGTTATCATTTCTCCTATTTATGTTATAGAATAATTCATGTATAATAAAAGGCTGTATGGTAACGCAGCTTGCGACATATCTTTTCTTACTTTTAGCAAGTCTATATTCAAAGCAAAAACTGCAAAGCGGGGTTAGTGCGACTCTTCATTAATCGACTTTGCATTAAAAACCAGCATTTTTCTTTTATCATAAAGAAAGAATGAGATTTAATAGTGACAGGTGAATAATATGGGTGAAAATCAAAGAAATGTTAGTAGATTTGACTGGAACTTGGCTTTCCTAATCTTCCTATTGTTTTGCGTAAGCGTTGTGGCAATCCATAGTGCTGAAAAAATTGGGCAGTATGATAAGAACTTCGTAGCGCAACAAGTTGTTTTTTATATTATTGGAATGGTGATTATAGGATTTGTCATGCGTTTTGACTCCGATCAGCTTCAAAAGCTAACGTGGGTTTTTTATGGATTTGGGAACTTTTTATTGCTTCTTTTACTAGTGGCTCCTTCAAGTATTGCCAGAGAAATTAACGGGGCAAAAAGTTGGTTCACACTTCCCGGCTTCTCGTTGCAGCCATCAGAGTTTATGAAAGTGTTTTTGATTATCACACTGAGTACGGTCATTGTTAAACACAATGAAAAATATCGTATCCGAACAGTAAGAGAAGACTTTTTACTGCTTGGTAAACTAGGCGCTGTACTTGCTTTACCTTTATTGTTAATCATGCAGCAGCCTGACTTAGGTACCGCTCTTGTGTTCTTAGCAATCACAGTTGGACTTGTATTTGTTTCAGGCGTAAGCTGGAAAATCATCGCGCCTGCATTTTTAGGTATTACAGCGGTTGGTTCTGTTATTTTGGGACTTGTTGTTTATGCACCTAACTTATTAGAAAAGTATTTAGGGGTTAAGCAATACCAATTTGGACGTATTTATTCTTGGCTTGATCCTGAGTCGTATAGTTCGGGAGAGGGCTATCATTTAAAGAAATCGTTAGATGCGATTGGGTCAGGAATGGTAAACGGTAAAGGGATCGGAAATGGAGTTGTCTATTTGCCAGAAGGACAGACCGACTTTATTTTTGCGGTTATTGGAGAAGAGTTTGGCTTTATAGGCGCCAGCATTGTTATTAGTCTTTTCTTCGTACTCGTTTATTACTTGATCAAGCTAGGGCTTGAAACAAAAAATGAATTCAATTCTTACTTATGTGTAGGCGTTATTTCAATGCTTACGTTCCACGTATTTCAAAATATCGGTATGACCATTCAAGTCTTACCTATTACCGGAATTCCACTTCCTTTTATTTCATATGGAGGTAGTTCACTGATGGGGAACATGTTTGCAATGGGTCTGATGTTTGGAATCTCATGGCATCACAAACGCTATATGTTTGGAAATGATTAAAGAGAGACAATGGTCTCTCTTTTTTCTTTTATCTCCCTATTAAGCATGCTACAATAAAGAAAGCGCTTTCAAAATCTGTTTTAAAAGGAGTAGATATGCATGCTTGATTACCAATATCGTCGCAAAGCCTATGCTATTTTGTTAAAACAGACATCCGCACCTTCATCTACAACTTCTTTTTCCACCTGGCTCATACAGCTACTAAAACGAAACAAGTAAAAAAGGTGTGCTACTGCACACCTTTTTTACTTGTTCGACAGCGACGTTAAGCCAATCTGCCTAACGATTTTTTTACTGTCTTCATTTAATCCTTTTACAATAACCTTTTTATTCAATCGCTCATACTTATCGATAATTTTTGAGATGCCGATCACGGCCGATTGATCCCATATATGAGAAGAACTAAAATCAATAATGATGGTATCTGGGTCTGTTTCATACTGAAATTCATCCATAAAGAAACTGATGGTAGCAAAAAATAATTGCCCTGAAACCCTGTATTGCTTCATATTGCCTTCTTTTTGTGAAGTTGTTTTGATTTTAGCCATCTTCCAGCCAAATACAATCGTACTTAAAACAATACCTACCATTACTCCTAATGCTAAGTTATGTGTAAACAATACGATAACCACCGTAACAACCATTACAATGGCATCCGATAGCGGATATTTCGTTAAGTCTTTAAGGGACTGCCAATCAAATGTACCGGCAGCTACCATAAACATAACGCCTACAAGAGCAGCCATTGGAATTTGTTTAACAACATCGCCAAGCACCATAATTAAGAACAATAAAAAGACTCCGGCGACTAAGGTAGATAACCTTCCACGTCCCCCTGATTTTACATTAATCATAGATTGTCCAATCATGGCACAGCCAGCCATTCCTCCAAAGAAACCTGTTACAATATTAGCAATGCCTTGACCGCGCGCTTCTTTATTTTTATTCGAAGGCGTATCTGTAATTTCGTCCAGTACCGTTGCCGTTAGCATAGATTCAAGTAGGCCTACAATCGCCAAAGGAAGCGAATAAGGTAAAATGATGAGCAGTGTCTCCACTGATAAATCAACCTTTGGAAAGTGAAGAACCGGCAATGAACGCGTAATATTCCCCATATCTCCTACCGTTTTTAAATCTAAATGAAAGACAATCGCTACAATCGTCATCAAGACAATCGCAACAAGCGGAGATGGTATTGCCTTGGTCATGAGCGGAAATAAGTAGACGATGAGCAGCGTTCCGGCTACCATTGCGTACATCATCCAATTTGCTCCTTCAAAATGCGGAAGCTGTGCGGTAAAAATCAAAATACCGAGCGCATTTACAAAGCCAATCATCACTGTTTGAGGAAGAAACGATAAAAACCTTCCTACTTTCAAAACACCAAGTAAAATTTGAATAATTCCGGTTAAAACAGTAGCTGCAAATAAATACTCAATGCCATGATCTTTGACTAAGTTAATCATCAATAAAGACATTGCTCCTGTTGCAGCTGAAATCATAGCTGGTCTTCCACCTGTAAAAGCAATCACAATTGCCATACAAAAAGATGCATACAGACCAACCATAGGATCGACACCGGCGATAATGGAAAAAGCAAGGGCTTCTGGAATAAGCGCAAGAGCAACTGTCATCCCTGACAAAATGTCTGCTCGAACATTTGAAAACCACTGCTGTTTAATACTTGCCATCATGATGGTTTATCACCTCTTATGAATTTTTTATACGATTTTCGACTTTCACGAAAATCAAGGCCGTTTTTAACGTATCAAATCGTACCATACAATTTCCTATTTGGAAACAATTAATTTTCGCAAATAAAAAGACGAGAAGCTTGATTGCTTCTCGTCTTTTTATTTGTTACGCGGCAGCATTTCGCTTCCATTCAGCAAATAAATGAAATTATGTTCATTCATTAATTGCTGCTTCAAGCGCAACAACAATCATATCGTTGAACGTCGTTTGACGTTCTTCTGACGTTGTTTCTTCACCAGTGAAGATGTGATCACTTACTGTTAAAACCGACAAAGCATTACGGCCGTATTTAGCGGCTAGCGTATACAGAGCCGTCGTTTCCATTTCAACTGCCAATACGCCGTGAGCTGCTAATTTTTCTAGCTGGCCGTCTTCATTGTAAAATTGATCAGATGTAAATACACTTCCTACTTTTAACTGAAGGCCTTTTTCAACACCTGCATCGTAAGCGCGCTTTAATAAATCAAAGTTAGCTGTCGGTGCATAGTCAATAGGACCAAATTTAACGCGGTTCATTTGTGAATCACTTGACGAAGACATGGCTAAAATAACGTCACGTACTTTTACATCTTTTTGGATTGCTCCGCATGTACCCACGCGAATTAGGTTTTGAACACCATATTCATTCATTAGTTCATTTACATAAATAGCAATCGATGGTACACCCATTCCCGTTCCTTGAACAGAAACGCGCTTTCCTTTATATGTTCCTGTAAATCCAAGCATACCGCGCACTTCGTTATAGCAAGTTACATCTTCTAAAAACGTTTCTGCAATGTATTTTGCACGAAGTGGATCACCTGGAAGTAAAATTGTTTCTGCAATATCACCTTGTTTTGCCCCAATATGTACGCTCATTTCGTACCTCCTATATGTAAAAAATCTTACGCTTTCACTATACCATATTGTATCCCTTGCATGTCTATTTACTTCTAACATTATGCGTCAAAAATAAAAAGACATACTGCCCAAAAAATGGCGTAGTATGTCTTTTTATATAAGGGTACGCTAATAGCGCAAGGGATTTACTAACTTTAGCTGAGGTGATATGTATGGGGAAAAAACATCGCAACCGAATTAATTCGCCTAAAAAGAATAATCACATTCCAAAAGAAGCAATTATAGCAGAACATGAAGCCCATGGAGATGAATATTCAGCAACAAACCGAAAAAATGGCCCTGGTCATCATACTCGTGATTACTAAGAGTCAACATATAAATAAAAAGCGGCCAGATAGGTCGCTTTTACCTTATGTTTAACGTACATGCAGGCGATTCACTTTTTGCCATCCGTCTGTCCATAGCTTGTAGTAATACTTCCCTCGAGTACCTTCATCAATTAACAAAATATCGCCTGTGCTAATAAATCTCGCATCACAATCTTTTGGCAAATTATCAGCAATATTAAACATCTGAAATACTTGTGTTGCAGCGTCTTGATGATCGAATGCTGTAATCGTTAGACGATGGACAGGCTTATATCCGCGCTTTTCGCCTTTTTCTTCTGTTTGCATAATGGTTACATCATATTCTGTGCTAATATTAAATTGTTTTTTTATTGTGGTCCACACACTCAACATTCTTCCCTCCACCCAAAAGCAAGTATTTACTCTTTTACGTTATGTATTCTTATATAATTAGTGATAAAATCCGAAAATCCTTTATCGAATCAAAACGTTTTTTGTCGAAATTACTAGTTTCTCCTTATTAAACATGTACATAAAATATTTGTTTCCCATTTTATCATTAGTTGTTTTTGAATGGATGAATCAATAGACCTACTTAAACAAAATGAAATATTAACGAAAAAAATGTAACCATTGCTCCTATTTTTGGTTATATAGGCGCTTAGAAAGGAGGTAGACTCCTAATGACCAAGCAAGTCCTACACAATATCCTGCTAGTATATCCGTTAAAAAGTGTACGCCTAAATACAAACGGCTAAATCCAATTAATAAAATAATAATAGCAATTACGCATGCAGCTGCCGTTTTAATAGCCCTGCTTCTTGTATACATCCATATTAACAAAAGCACTCCGCTGTAAAACGCCATTGAGTTCATGGCATGTCCGCTCGGAAAACTATAGTGAGAGGCGGGAACGACTTGACTCCAATCAGGTCTTGGTCTTGCAAAAATCTCCTTCAATCCCCAATTTAAAGCGCGAACTCCCCAAAAAACAAGCGTGATATATAAAGCGAGCAATCCTTTTCGTTTATAAAGAAGAAATACTATAATGGCAAACCATATTGGCGCAGTGACATACCAAGATCCTACAGTTGTTATAAATATGATGATGGGTGTTAACGTATCCGTCCTCCATCCTTCAATGGTATGAAGTACATTAAAGTCAAGCTGTTTCACCCAAGGTGTATTAAACGTAAATAAAATGAGTAAAAAGAAAGCTAAAAGCGATACAATAAATAGAGAATATTTTGTAGTGCGATTTACCATTTTTTATTTCCTCCAACCTATTAAAAGAAAAAGCATGTAGCGTGCTACATGCTTTACTTATTCACACGTTTTGGCTGAATATAGTCTTCCGGCTTGGGAGCTTGATGAACGACAAATTCAGCCGAAAATTCCTCTTTTGCATTTATTTTTTTCGTTTGTTTTGATTGCGGCATATACCTCTCTCCTTTCTTTTTACTGTCTTTAATATACGAAAAATAAAGGAGAGCTATGCACGTTAGCTATAGCGTGAAATAATATTGGTTAATCTATTTTTTAACTGAGGAATTTCTTTTTCAGAAACATGAACATGAACGAGCGACTCATCTGCATCCAGCATTTCAGATAAAAACCCGCCAAATCCTCTGGCCCGTCGATCTACTTCTATAAATAAATCGTAGTCATGTAAGCCGCTCGGCTGCACGATGATTTCAATTTCATCTACTTTCCCAGCGTACACTCCACCGCTTGGAACAAATTCAAATTCTTGAACAAAAGGAAGTCTTTTTCTCATCCTGCGAGGAGCTTCTTCGCACTCGACTTGGCGCAAGCGAAAGCCAAGCTGTTCCATCGCTTCAATTGTGCTTGTTACCATAAGGTTAGGGAGCACTTTTACATGATCAATATCCGACGGATCAACCGCATCTTTAATATCGAGGCTCGTCGCCACCCACACTCGGGTTCTCCCTAATGTAACAGGCGTATCATCAGGTAGCTGAAAGGTAAAAGGAATAGACTTGGTTTCAGATGGTTGGATCGTAAACGGGTCGTTAATCTTAAACGTATTAAGTTCAATGTCCTGCTTGTATTTTTTATCGTCTCTTTCTTTTACATAGGTTGTGAATAGACGCAGATAGATGCTGTCAATTTTCTGCTCAACATTTCCGCCGTACACTTCAACAATCCCTTCAATCGTTTCACCAGCACGAAATTCATCATTGACAAGCTTAGCATCCACTCGCGCTGCACCAATTCCAATGCGGGCTAACGCTTTATTAAATAGCGCCATGCTTTTCCCTCCCCGAGTTCTTACTATTTATATAGTCATAAATGTCTTTTTGTAAACTTTTAATACTTTCATACGCTTCATCTGCTCTCAGCATTTTTTGAATGATGGTTTTAATGGGCGCCGACAAGCTTAGCTCTTGTTCCCAGCTTTTTTCTTGTTTATCCGTCGGCTCATAACCAGAATACAATAAAAATAAAAGAAAATGACCAAGCGCATAGATATCGCTTGCAACCGATGTTTGTCTCATAAACTGCTGTTCTTCTATAAGGCTGCTTGTTTCTTCATGAGCTCCCAAAAATCTTGCAAGACCAAAGTCAATAACATAAATGGTCCCGTTAACATCAATAATGTTTGGAATACGAAGATCACGGTGAACGATTCCTTGCTCATGAATAACGGAAACTACTTTTAGAATATCAAGTAAAATGTCAAGCGCTTTTTCTTCTGTATATACGCGCTTCTCTTCAAAAATTAAATCTTCAAACGTTTTTCCTTGAATCAACTCCATCACTAGAAAACACCCTTCATCTATTTCAACAGCTTCATACAGCGAAGGAATTTGAGGATGATCTAGTTGAGACAGCAGTTTTGCTTCATAATGAAAAGACTTCAGCCCCTGAGGCGTGCGCTGCTTCGTTTTGCGGAGTTGCTTTATTACTACCTCTTTTTGTTGCACAATGTCACTAGCAACATATGTTATACCATAGCTCCCCATTCCCAGTACATTTATGATTTCATAGCGCTCACAAATGACTGTTCCTTTTTTAAAAGGACGGTCAACTAGCCAGCGATGAAAGTGTTTGAACATTCGATTTTTCATTCCAAATCAACTTGAGAAAAAGCTTGAGAAGAAGCTTCCGCTTTTGCGTTTACGCTTGTAATGGTGATGACCATATTTTGAATGACTGTGGCTGTCATAATATTTGCTTCGTTTATAATCGCTACTGCTGCTATGGTGACGCGGACGTCTGTGATGATGATCACTGCTGCTGTAGTGGCGTGGACGTCGGTAGTGTCGATCACTGCTGCTGTAGCGGCGATGTTTAGATCCAGTTAATGATTCAAATATTTTTCTGAACATAAAGAAAACCTCTTTTCTTAACATTTGTTACCCTTTATACGTACGAAATGTTATAAAGGTTTCAAAAAGTCCCTTACCCTTTTTTAAAATAGTTAAACGTTTCAAAGGAGGCTTAACATGACTTCTACTGACACAAATCCCCTCATTAGATTGGAGGATGTTCTTCGTCTGCAGCAGATGATGCAGCACAAACCTCCTGCTATTCTCCCGCTCTCTTTTATTGGAGAAGATGTAAAATGGATTAAAGAAATTCGAAGAAAAGTGAAAAAAGCTAATCAAAACAATGTTACACGTACACAAGCTTATTTGGACTATTATCAAAAACACCCTGAAATTCACTGGGCTCTTTTAGCACACTTAGTTTCACGAAACGGCGGCTATTATATGACAGATCTCTCCACTACCTTAATAAAATCCCTGCTTTCATCAGAGAAACAGCACGCATACTTCTTGTTTTTAGAACATTCCAACTCAGCGATATTTCATGATGCTTACGCTCAGCTGTTACTCTATGAAAAAAGCAAAGAGCAAAACAGCAATCTGTTTCATTTACTCCCCGCCTTTCACATATCTTCTTTTATGAAAGCTGTTTGGAATGACTTTTGGCAGCATAGAAACAAAACGCTCTTATCAATAGCCCTGATTGTGAACGAACAGTATCATATCGAAAAAAATGTTCTCTTTAAAAAAGAGTTTCAGCGTAATGTTCTTCACTCTTGGCAGTTTCACACTCAAAATTTTCTCGGTATGACTCAAATCGTCTTTCCCTATTATTCAGGTAATAAAATTGATTTATGTGGAACGAAAGTGTACCATTTTGAGTCTGTGATAAGACGGATTGAAGTGGGAAAAACCCTATACGTTCTTCTTTTTTATTCAAACTTGCATGATGCTATTTATACCTTTAGCCTTAAACACCCTCATACAGGGTCTCGAAGCGATTATAATTCAGATATATTTACAAATGACAGAACTCATTCCAAAAAGCTCTATAGCCCGACTTTAACTATGAGCTGGGGAGACCGCGTACATCTTTTTTTAAGAAAAGAAGAATGGTTTGAAGACGAAAGCATATTTTCTCTTCTTGACTCTATTCCCGCTTCTTCAGTTAAAAAAATCCCCCTTCAGCATCATATAAAAGTGCAATCCGCTATAAAAGCTGCTAATCCTTTTTCATAACCGCTGTCTCATAAACAAAACGACGAGTTTCCCCGTCGTTACAGATGTATCTATCTTTTTATTCTTCATCTTGCTCATCAATAATACATTTATCAATGAGATAATCAAAAGTTATATCCGCTAATTCGCCTAGCTCTTCTTCAGCGGGAACATAGCCTCGCTTGACTAGTTCATTGTAAAAGAACTCCGCAATTTCTTCCGTATCAATGACCACTTCGATTTCTTTCACAATATCACTCCTTATCCCGTTTGAACGGATTAGCGTACCTTATTTTTCTTAAAGATAGGTTCACTCCATCTTCTGCTTGAAGTTTTACCTTATACACATTTATGAACAATTTGGCAATAGTATGTCTAAAATTTCAGCAGTTTAAATAGAAAGGTAATTATACCCATTCTTTTTTCATTACCATCGCCGTATACACAATAAAAGATAGCTAAGAGAGATGTGATGATCTATCTCGGCTATCTTTTATTTATTAGGCATCTACCTGCTATTTTCCTTGTTCGGATTTTGCTATCTTTTTTAAATGTTTCAGCACTAAGTTCATGACTTCAGCGTATTCTTCATCTTCAAAAAGCTCATACAAAAATTTATAATCATTGTACACATCTAAAAGACCGTTTATAATCTCATGCTTTTCTTTAGTTAACCTCACTTCTTCTTTTTCAGAACCGTTTTGTTTTTTCATCTTTGGTAGCAACTCCGTCTTTTTAATTTCTTTACCTAAATACAACATATCAACACTTTGAGCGTAATTTTCTGTTTCCTCATGAGGAGTTACGAGAATGAGTTCTTCTTCACTAGCCTCAAGCCATTCTCCATCTGTTACACGTGACAATTCATAGACAATATCTTCCCATGAATCCTCTTTATAACGCCATATTTCTGTTCGAATACCAATGATTTTAAATAACTCTTTTCCATAATTAAAAACCTGGACGATATCGCCGAAGAAAAATTTATATTCAAGCTCTACTCTTTCCTGTACTAATATTTGACCTTCATATTCTTCTAGAAGTTCAATTGTATCTTCTAAAAAAAGACCTTCACTATGGTTGATTTCGTATACAAAAATCCCATCCATCACTTTTATATCGGTAATAGTGCCAACGGTCCCGTATATTGTTACAACGACTGTTTCACCAATTCCGTATTTAGGTTTTTTCTTCCCTGCCATCGTCGCACCTCCTTAGTAAACATACACCTACTGAAAAGTTACAATATTATATGCAGTAACTAAAAAAGGGGAAGTATAACATCTTTAGAACCAAGCCTTTATTATCTATTGCCCTCTATCATTTTTTTCTGCTTATTGTACAGGCTAAGGAAAATAAAAAGATCCGAACGATGAATCGTTCGGATCTTTTTATTTTCTCACGCATTATTTTGATAAAGCTCCCATGCTTCATCAAATACGGTCATACTTGATAAATAATGTCCGTTGAGCTCTAAATAAGAACTCAGTTCGTCATAGTCTGTTGAAGATTTCGGGAAGCTGTGATCATCATAAGCACTTCGCGCAAACTCTCCCATTCGATCATGTTTTTTATTTGATCGGAATTTCATTATATAGTGATAAAAGGATTTCATCGTACTCCCCCTCCAGCGGTATGTTTATCTTTTCTATCATTTTTTCAAGAAATCTACAACTTTCTTCTGTGATATGTAGATGTCGAACACTGCAATATGAGTGTTTTACTGGACAAAAAATATTAAATTCATGTTACAGTTGCAAAACAAATTTCACTATTAGCGTAACGAATAAATATTGTTATATCAATATTTTTCTTTTTTCAAAAAGACATTTGTAACAAAAACACATCGTTTTTATAACAAAAGCGTTGATTCGACAGGTTTCTCAAGCCTTTATGTAATTGCAAAAAAGAAGAATTCATGTTTTAATTCCGTAGTGAAAGGTTATTCTAACAATAATCGCCATTTAAATAAATCTTGTTGGTGGGAGGTTTACATCAGCATATGTTGAGGAAAAATAATACTATGAATACTCGAAATGCTTACTTTGATAATGCTAAATTCGTATTAATTTTTTTAGTTGTATTTGGGCACATGATTTCTCCGTACCGAACAGATAGCAGCGGAATGCTGTCCATTTATCACTTTATCTTTATTTTCCATATGCCTGTCTTTATTTTACTAGCAGGTTATTTCTCGAAAAATTTCCATAAAAAAGGATATTACAAAAAAATATTTACAAAGGTGGCTCTTCCTTACTTAGCTTTCCAAACGATCTATACTCTTTATTATAGTGTGCTTTATACAGATGAAACGTACACGCTTCAATATTTGGTTCCTAGATGGGCAATGTGGTTTCTACTGAGCTTAATTTTTTGGAAATTAATGCTTCCTTTCTTTGCAAAATTCCCAATGTGGATTAGCTTAACTGTCTCTATTTCGCTTGGACTTGCAATGGGCTTCATTGATATTGACGGATTTGATAAAATTCTAAGCATTAGCAGAATGTTTGTCTTCTTCCCGTTTTTCCTTTTAGGCTACTATTTGTCACAGCGACAAGAGCCTTTTACAAATCTTTTGACAGCGCGAAATCGAATCATTGCATCCATCGTATTACTAGTTACATTAATTGGAAGCTATTCTTTCTTAGACGACACGGCTTACACAGATATGCTGTATGGAACGAACACGTACGACAATGTGGCCGAATTTTTAATGCGCGTTTCTCACTATGGAATTGCTTTTCTTGTATCTTTTGCCTTTATGGCTTTAATTCCAACGCGCGGTTTTGCTTTAACAAGCATTGGACAGCGATCACTATACGTGTATTTATTGCACGGCTTCATTTTAAAATGGTTCTTTACAACTGACTTCTCAAAAAGTCTAGAGCCAACATCATGGGGTATTATCGTCTTAATCGCACTGTCTATTTTAGTAACGATGCTTCTTGGTAGCCGTATTGTCGATTGGTTCATCACCGGTACCAAGCTCATCGTTCAGTTTGTTACACCTAAAAAAGCCATTCAGAAATTTTCATTAGCATTCAAACGTACGTTTTCATAAAAGTCATACTCCTTTAGGAGTATGACTTTTTTCATTTTCTTTAGAGAAACCAAGTAAATAATTTCATTTTGCTGAATTTTATGTTAACGTTTTAATATCTAAAGGAAGGGAGTTTTTCAAGATGGAATTAGCATATTATGCTGGAGAGTTTAGAGATATTAACGAGGCTGTTATTCCAATTGATGAACGCGGTCACCAGTTTGGAGACGGTGTTTATGAATTTATTCGTGTATACAAAGGAGTTCCGTTTTCGATTGAACGTCACTTAGACCGCTTAGAAAGAAGTGCAAAGGCAATCTTTATTGAACTGCCGGTTTCAAGACAGGAACTAAAGGACATCATTCGTCAAGGAATGGAAAAATCAACGTTAAAAGACGCTGATATTTATATTCAAGTTACGCGCGGGATTGCTCCTCGAAATCATTTATTTCCTGATGTACCTGCACAATTAGCACTCACAATACGCCATCCTCGCCAAACACCTGAAGAAGCCTATGAAAAAGGCATTTCCACTCTTCTATTGGAAGACGAACGATGGGCTAATTGCTATATCAAATCATTGAACCTACTTCCTAACCTTCTGGCCAAACAAGCTGCGGCTTCTAAAGGGTGCAAAGAAGCTATTTTAGTAAAAGACGGATACATAACCGAAGGGTCGAGCAGCAATGTATTTGCGATAAAAGACAACGTCTTGTTCACGACTCCTGCCACAAGAAAAATTCTATCCGGTATTACGCGCGCTAACGTACTGGAATGTGCGCAGGAACAAGCCATTCAAATCCGAGAACAAAATATGACTCCTTCCTTTTTAAAAGACGCTGATGAAGTTTTTATTACGAGCACGTCCGTTGGTCTTTTGCCCGTTTCGAAAATAGACGAAGTCGAACTTCCAACTGTTCGTCCTGTTACAGTAGCTTTAAAGCACGCATACAGCCTACGTACTGCTGGAACAAAGGCTTATCAATAAGAAAATCCGCCCCTTACAAAATAAGGGGCGGATTTTTAGAATTTAAAGTAGTTGCGCTTTAATAATCTTGGCACTTTTAATAGCTCATCATACCGAATGGATTCATCAAGTTTTTTTGTATCGACAAGAAGCAGCTGTGTTTCCACTTCTTCTATGATCTCTTCTTCTTGATATGACATCCCGCAACCTGAACAGCTGATACATGGCATATGAGTAATTTCGATACTTCTCGTTCCATCTGGCAATTCCCAGTATGCGGTATTGGTTGTTTCTACCGCTTTTTCTTCTTCGCACCATGCGCATTGAACAGTCATATTACAGGACCTCCTTAAGATGATGGAGCATCGTCGCTTTTACCGTCTTTTTTCAATTGAGCTTTAAACTTTTTATCTTTTAATTCATCTCTTTTTTCACGTTTGTCTTTTAGGCTTTCGTGAGCACTGTCACTTTCATATGTTTTACGTCTTTTTACTCTCCCTAACCCTTCCGGTACAAGGTTGAATTGAGCATCATTCATAAGACCCGAGATGCCGATGGAAGAATCTTTAGCATCCGATTCTGGATAAACAGCTCGAAAATAATCATCTGCACGCCCAGGCACATAGCTTTCTGGCTCCGGATACGTCGTAATCACGCCTTCAAAGTTTCGCAGAACAACTTTACTTGCGCTTTGACTAATAATATAGTTTGGTTGAACGGCAATCTTTCCTCCACCTCCTGGCGCATCAATAACAAACGTTGGAACAGCATAGCCAGACGTATGACCTCGCAGCCCTTCCATAATTTCAAGCCCTTTGGAAACAGGTGCGCGGAAATGCCCAATTCCTTCTGATAAATCACATTGATAAATATAGTAAGGACGAACGCGTATTTTTACTAAATCGTGCATAAGCTTTTTCATGATAGCTACGCTGTCATTAATCCCAGCTAAAATAACCGCTTGATTGCCAACTGGAACGCCTGCATCGACAAGCATTTCACATGCTTTTTTTGTCTCTTCCGTAATTTCAATGGATGTATTAAAGTGAGTATTTAACCACACTGGATGATATTTTCTTAAAATGGCACATAAATTTTCCGTTATTCGCTGGGGAAACACAACGGGTGCTCTGGTGCCAATTCGAATAATTTCCACGTGGGGAATAGCTCTTAAATTTTTCAAAATATATTCTAAAATGTTGTCATTAATCAGCAAGCCATCACCGCCTGAAATGAGTACATCTCGCACTTCAGGTGTTTTGGCGATATAAGCAATCGCAGCATCTAACTGTTTTTTTGGAACGCCCATTCCAATTTGTCCTGAAAACCTTCTTCGAGTGCAGTATCTGCAGTACATGGAGCATTGATTGGTAACTAAGAACAAAACGCGATCCGGATAGCGATGAGTCAATCCTGGCACTGGAGAATCTTCGTCTTCATCTAGCGGATCTTCTAGATCGTATTTTGTTTTATGAAGTTCTTGGCCAACCGGAACAGACTGCATACGGACGGGGCAGCGAGGATCATCTGGATTCATTAAAGATGCATAGTAAGGCGTAATATTAAGCGGAATGGTTTTGGTTGAAATGCGCACTCCTTCTTCTTCTTCAGGAGTTAAATTAATGACTTTTTTTAAATCATCTAGCGTTCGAATTGTGTTTGTTAATTGCCAAATCCAATCGTTCCACTTTTCCTCGGGCACATCTTTCCATAATTCGATATCTTTCCAATGTCGGGACGGCTTATATAAATCATATAACATACAATCGCTCCTTTATGAAGATTTACTATTGTTATATGTTACAGCCCATAAATTGGTTAATTATTTCTCATCCTTTACTTTTTGATAGATCCTTCACCCATACGTTCATATCTTCTAACGATTTATAAATGTAACAATTATTCGTTAACCGTCCCGTATAGGTATACCCAAGCTGATGAAAAGCGGCATTCATCCCAAATGAAAGCGCTCTCGCTATTGTGTATGCACAAAAAATATGCCTCTGTTTTAGCTCCGCCTCTAGTGCGCTTAATAAATGCTTCATGAATCCATACTTTCGGTAAGCAGGGAGAGTCGCACAATCCGTTAGTTCAGCATTGTGATAGACATAGTCAATTTCAGCAGAAGCAGCGCTAACGATATCGTTCTTGTCAACGATGATATAAAACAAATTATCTTCTTGAAGCAAACTAAAGAGATACTCTTCTTCATAGAGGGGAGTCGGATACACTGTGAAGATTTGACGGTAGAGCTGAGAAAGTTGTTTGGCGTCAGATGAAATGGCTCGGCGCATGATCAGTTGATTCGATAAAGGAGAATAATCAGATGTCGGCAAATTCAAAACATCTTGAAGCAGCTCTGTTTCTTTTAACGTCTCCCCGCTGTCTCGGCGGGATTGAGACGTATAGTAGCATAAAAGATACGCGTCGCTTCCGTTAAAATAGTAGGGAACAGTTGCTTCTAAAGAAAATCCCAAGCTCATCCAGTCCAACAGATGTTCGGCACGTGCTTTTATAATCCACTTTTCGTACGTTGCCTTATCCATTTCTTTATATATATAGCTGTAAATATCGTTCACATTTCCCCGGTAATCATCCATTCTCAGACGCTTGTTACATTCATCTAAAAAAAGAGTCATAGCAAAGGTTGGTTGACAAATAGTTTCTTGTTTCGCCATTTGTTTGTATCCTCTCCCTTTTTAGCTTAGTCCGCAATACTGCACCAGTCTGCTACGGTGAGCGCAATAATTTCTGCTGCATCAAGCATCGTTTGAATACAAATATACTCATTTGGAAAGTGGGCTACTTCTGTTACTCCTGGTCCAAACACAACTGTTGGAATATCTCCAACTTGTGACAATATCCCTCCGTCCGTTCCCCAAGGAGATGCTTCAATGATCGGCTGTTTCTGTTTCACATGATAAAAAGAGGACGAAAGAGAGGTCATAAGCGGATGCTCTAATTCAATTTCACCAGGAAGCCAGTGGGCCCCAAACCATTCCAAGTCGACAGGATGCTCAGCAAACCACTCATCACACTGAGGCAAAAGTTCAAGCCACGATTTCATTTCCGCTCTGACATTTTTCATTTTTTCATGCGGAGCAACTCCTATCCTGCCTTCTAATACTACTTGATCAGCAACTGAAGAAGGCCACGTTCCTCCTTGTATATTTCCGATATTAATGGGCACGGGAATGGGAATTTTATTATAGAGCGGGTCTGTAATTCGGCTGTTTCTCTCTTTTTCAAGACCCTCAATATGTTTAAGCACAACAGCTGCTTTTTCAATGGCACTCACGCCTTCATACCGAGTCCCTCCATGTGCTGCTACTCCATGTACGGTCACGCGAAACCACATCGAGCCTTGTTGTTTAGGAAAGATCTTCATGTTGGTTGGTTCTGGAATAATGGCACCATCTGCTTTATACCCTCTAAGCACGCAGGAAAGTGTTCCTGCCCCTCCGCTTTCCTCTTCTACTACGCTTTGAAAAATAACATCTCCTTTTAATGAAATACCTAGCTCTTTTAATGCTTGAATCGCTAAAAGTAACGACACATTTCCTCCTTTCATATCCGTTGCACCGCGCCCATATAAGTTTCCATCTTTTACAACGGCCGTATAAGGGTCTTCCTTCCACTGTGAAAGATCGCCGGGAGGCACAACATCAATATGTCCGTTTAAAATGATGGATTTTCCCCCACCTTTTCCTTTTAACACGCCTACCACATTCGGGCTATCTCGGAAACTAGAACGGTTGGAGGCAAAAGCTTCATGGGTACGAAGTGTTTTTTCGTCTGGTTCCCATATATCAATATCTAACTGCAGCTGTCGAAGGCGTTCAATGACAATTGCCTGCGCATGCTTTTCAGAACCCTGTACGCTTGCTTCTTCTACGAAACGCTTGAGTAAACGCACTGCACTTTGACGATGCTCTGTCATCCAGTTATGAATAGATTGCTGTATGTTCATGTAATGGTCCTCCTTATCGTATCGTAATCAATTGATCACTCAGGCGAACTGTCGCTTCTGTTGAACTCAAAATATCCTCTACGGTATAAGGAGACATTAACTCGGTTAGAAGAAGCGCATCTTTTTCTACTTTAAAAACCGCCCGATCCGTAATAACTAATCCCACGCAGCCCGAAGCAGTAAGAGGTAAAGAGCATGTCTTGACCAGTTTTGGTTCTCCTGTCTTGCTCGTATGATTCATTAGCACAATGACTTTTTTCGCTTTTTGAGCTAATTCCATCGCTCCTCCCATCCCAGGAACTCGCTTACCTGGCACAATCCAATTAGCTAAATCCCCTTTTTCACTCACTTCTAACGCACCAAGAATGGTCATATCGACGTATCCTTTTCGAATCATCGCGAAGGCTGTAGCACTATCACAGTATGAAGCCCCTTGAACAGTAGTTGTTGGATAGCCTGCTGCATTGCAGACATTCTCATCTTCTTCACCTAAAGGAGGCGAAGATCCTAACCCTAAAATTCCGTTTTCAGCATGAAACATCACATGAACAGCGCTTGGTACATAATTAGGAATAAGAGAAGGAATGCCAATCCCTAAGTTAACAATCATGCCGTTTTTGATTTCAGCCGCAGCACGTCTTGCAATACGATGACGAATATCTATTCCCAAACCCATTTCCAATTCACTCCTTTTGAAGGCACAATATAATCCACAAATACGCCTGACGTCATCACATTCTCTGGGTCAATGTCGCCAAGAGGAACGATTTCCTCCACTTCAGCAATAGTTATACGACCTGCCATAGCCATTAATGGATTAGTGTTTCGAGCGCTTTTATCATAGAGCAAGTTGCCGAATGGATCTGCTTTTTTTGCATATACAAAAGCCACGTCGGCTGTGAGCGGTTTTTCAACTAAAAATGTCTTGCCGTCTACTTCCACTTTTTCTTTTCCAAATTGAATAATGTCATTTTCTATTCCTACATCAATCAGTACTCCTCCAAGTCCAACTCCCCCCGCTCGAATCCGTTCAGCAAGCGTTCCTTGAGGAGAAAACTCAACTTTCAGCTTTTCTTCTGTCATCAGCGTTCCAGCCACGGGATTCGATCCAATGTGAGAAGCGATCAGTTTTTGAATTCTTCCTTGACTTACTAATTTTCCCGCACCAATATGAGGAAAGCCTGAATCATTACATATCAGTGTGAAATTTGATTTTTCGCTTTCAATAAGGCCGTCAATGAGAGAAGGCGGACTGCCTACGCCTCCAAACCCTCCTATCATCAGCGTAGCAGCATGATCCACGTATTCAATTGCTTGTTCCACAGTTGTAATCTTTTGAAATGAGTTTTCGACCTTTGTCACTTATTTCACCTCATTTCCCTGTTTTTCATTTTGTACTTCATACAATGTTTTCGAAAGCAACACGACCGCTTCATCAAGTTGGCGATGAGTAATCGTAAATGGCGGCGCAATAATAATACCGTCTCCTTCTACTCCATCTGTTCCTGCTTGTGAAGGATAAAGGAGAAGACCATTTTTATGGGCTTTACTTATTACGCGCGCCGTCATATTTTCGGAGGATGAAAAAGGCTCCTTCGTTTTTGGATTTTGTACAAGCTCAAGACCAACTAGTAAGCCTTTGCCACGAATATCACCAATGATAGGGTAAAGAAGTTGAAGCTCCTTCAATTTTTTTACTAAATAGGCTCCTTTCAGCGCTACTTGTTGAACAAGATCGTTCTTTTCAATATAGGCTAAGACAGCTAGCCCTACAGCCGCTGACAGCGGATTAGCGCTTAGCGTATGGCCGCTCATAATTAATTTGGATCCGTTCATGATAGGTTCAATCGTTTTGCTGCTAGCTAACGTAACGGCTATCGGTGTATATCCTGCTCCCACTCCTTTTCCAAGCGTCATGATGTCTGGTTTAGCTCCCCAGTGCTCATATGCAAACATCACGCCTGTACGCCCAACTCCAGTCATGACTTCATCGGCTATCCATAACACATCATATTTATCACAAATTTCTCTTATCACTTCATAATAACCGGGTGGAGGTGTAAGAGCTGCTCCGGCAGCTCCTACAATGGGCTCTGTAATAAAAGCAGCAATATGTTCAGGGCCGGTTCGTTTGATAACTGTTTCCAATTCGTGTGCACAAGCAAGATTACAGGATGGATAGGTTTGATGAAACGGACATCGATAGCAATAAGGAGGTGAAACCGAAGGATAATCTTCAAGCAAAGACGAGAAACGTTTTCGTCTTCCAACGTGCCCTGACATAGACAGCGCTCCTATTGTAATACCGTGATAGCTCATCCAGCGTGACAAAACCTTTGTTTTGGTTGGCTTTCCTTGCTCTTGAAAATGCTGAATGGCTGTTTTCATAGCCGTTTCAGTCGCTTCTGTCCCGCTGTTAACAAAAAAGCTCCACTGGAAATGATTGCTGCTTAATTCACATAGTTTCTTAGCTAAGGCTTCCGTCGGATCGCTTGTAAACTGCGACCGATATACAAACGCAACTTTCTGTGCCTGATCCGTCATCGCATCAATAATTTCTTTTACGCCGTGTCCGATACTTGCTGTAACTGCCCCTGACGAAGCATCTATGTACTTTTTTCCATCTTGGTCGTACAAATAAATTCCTTTTCCATATGAAATAACTGGGTAGTCGTCGTCGAGCAGCGGCTTTATCACATGGGTCTTATTCATTTCCGCACTCTCCTTTCAAACACATACTCTTATTAAACTGTATGCTGAAAAGAAGAGTTTCTTGCCAATAAAAAAAGCCCTAGCATATAGCTAGAGCTTTTACATTTATTAAGCCGATTGCGTTACAGATTTATCGATACGCTTTGCTTCTGACTCAGCCACAATAACGGCACACGCAGCGTCTCCCGTAATATTTACAGATGTACGAAGCATATCAAGCAAGCGATCAATCCCGATAATCAATCCGATACCTGCTACAGGCAGGCCAACCGAACTCAATACCATCGCTAGCATAATGAGACCAACTCCCGGCACGCCTGCTGTACCAATACTAGCAAGCACCGCTGTTAATACAACCGTCACAAGAGCACCCAGCGACAGGTCAACGCCGTATACTTGCGCAATAAAAATAGTCGCGACACCTTGCATAATTGCTGTTCCATCCATGTTAATGGTAGCACCTAACGGCTGAACAAAACTGCTGATGGACTCCGGGACACGAAGATTTTTTTGAGCCACATTCATTGAAATCGGAAGCGTTGCACTACTGCTTGATGTACTGAATCCAACTGTCATCGCAGGAGCAAAACCTTTAAAAAATTCAATAGGGTTACGTCTGGCCATAAGAGCGACTGACCCCCCATATGTTACAATCGAATGGATGAACAGTGCGAGCACGACTACAATCATGTAAAGCCCCATCGCTTTAATTGCCTGCCAGCCTTGACTTCCAACCGCTGTTGCAAGAAGCCCAAATGTTCCGTAAGGAGCAAACTTCATCACTAGATTTACAAGGTACATCATCAATTCATTGCCTTGCTCGAGTAAATTATAAAGCCCTTTGGTTTTACTTCCAAGCATCGTAATACCAAAACCGATAAAGATAGAGAAAACGATAAGTTGAAGCATATTCCCTTCAGCCATCGCTTGGATTGGATTGACTGGAATCATATTTAAGAATGTCTCTCCAACCGGCGGTGCTTTTTCAGCTTCAAAAGAAGCGTTTTTTGTATCAAAAGATCCAAATGTTCCTGGTTTAATAACAAACGCTAATAATAAACCAATTACAATAGCAACGGTTGTTGTCACTAGGAAGTACGAAACTGTTTTTGCCCCGATTCTTCCCAGTTTTTTAGGATCTCCTAAACCTGCTACGCCTAACGTGATAGAGAAAAACACAATTGGTACAACAAGCATTTTAATTAAGCTTAAGAAAATTTGCCCAAGCGGCGTAAACAAGTACTTGTCCAGCGGAGCAAAAGCACTTGGAGCAAAAGCATTAATCAACACTCCTACAACAGCACCAGCAATTAGCGCGATAATGATCTTTGTCGATAGCTTCATAGATTTACCTCCCATAAATAAATTATATTAGAATGATTCTAACTACTATACTTATTTTACCATGCATTGAGGGTGATAACACTCAAAATATACAATATATTAAAAATTTTCAGATTAATAGTTTAGGAATATTTTTAGCTATACAAAAAACCATGAGAATATCATGGTTTCATAGACCTGTTATTCCCTCACTGAATGCTTACGGAGTTAGCTGTCGGATTCGGGTACGTGAGTTACCCTACTTGATTCATTCAAGATTCACCCCAAGTACATTACGCACAAATATGGGTCCTCCGTTCTCTTATAAAACAAAAGAGATTAAGCAAATAATTTTCTTTAATATTTTTGCATGATAATAATTGTTACTTTAATTAAAATTCATTTTATGTATTCCTGTCAAGTTTTTATTCAAAAATAATGCATGATTTTATCGTAAAAAGTTGAGAATTGTTATATTTCAAAATATTTACATCATATTTCAATAAACCAAAAACACCTATTTAACAAGACTTACAATCTAATGAATAAAAAATTAATTCAAAAAATAGTTTATAAAGTGAACTTTCTTCTCATTAATATCATTCATAAATATGTATAATTATTCTAATATCCATGTACTTTACTGCTTCCATAAATATTTTACTTATCAAAAAAAATAACTCTTTCCAACTGTTGATTTTATCCTTGTACTGCTTGATATACACTCCCTAAAATTTCACTGACTTTATTGATGCGAAGAAATCGACATTATCAATTCCCCTTATTCTACTTAATTCTGCTCAAGATAGAAGTATAGATTTCCTACTATCTTTTAAAAAGGAGCGGGTAATTATCATATAAAACTATCGGAGTTGGAGCGGTACAAGTTCTTTACTTTTTACTTATTCCCTCTCGTTATTTAACCCATAAAAAAAAGAGGCCGTGACGGCCTCTTTTTTTATACAGTAACAGGTTCAGAACTTGCTTTACGATTCTTTAATTTTTCAACAATGTCACGCGCTACCCACACACCACACGCACTTGCCTGCGCGAGTCCTCGCGTAATACCAGCTCCGTCTCCTCCCACGTATAAACCGGAAATTTCAGTTTCAAACTTATCGTTTAACTTCGGACGGGCGGAGTAAAATTTCGCTTCCACACCGTAAAACAGCGTATGTTCAGATGCTAACCCAGGCGTTACATGATCCAGTGCTTCTGTCATTTCAATTAAGCTTTTCATTGTATTGTATGGAAGCACTAAACCCAAATCACCAGGGACAGCTTCTTTTAACGTTGGTTCTAAAAAGCCTTCTTTAATTCGATTCGCTGTTGAACGGCGCCCCTTTAAAATATCTCCATACTTTTGAACAACTAAGCCTCCGTTTGACAGCATATTAGCTAATCTTGATACTTCGTGCGCATATTCGTTCGGCTGATCAAATGGATCCGAAAATTTATGAGAAACAAGCAGCGCAAAGTTCGTATTTTGACTTCCAAGCTTCGGATCTTTGTATGCGTGTCCATTTGCTAACATAATCCCTGAATGATTCTCTACTACCACATGCCCTGAAGGATTGCTGCAGAACGTTCTGACTCTTGTACCTACAGACGTATTGTAAATAAATTTCCCTTCGTACAAGTGCTTGTTGATTTCTTCCATAACAACGTTAGATGTTTCTACTCGAACACCGATGTCTACTTGATTGTTAATCATTTTCAAACGGCGTTTTTTTAGTAAGTCGCTCATCCACTTCGAGCCGTCTCGACCTGGTGAAACCACGACTTTATCAGCCGTAATTCTGTCACCATTCTTCAATTCAATACCGCGTACGATATGCTGACCATCTTCTTTTTCTGTTATTAAATCGGCTACTTCCGTTTTATACTGCATATCAATTTTTTCTTTTAAGTATTCATAAATGCTTTTTAAAATTTCTAAATTTTGCTCTGTTCCTAAATGACGCACTTGGGCACGCAATAGCTTTAATCCTGCTGCGTATCCGCGTTTTTCAATTTCACGAACTTTATCAGTTAACGGATCCGTAATCGTATCGGTTGCTCCGTGTTTTAAATTAATTTCATCCACGTATTTAATTAAATCTACCACCTGTGATTCAGACAGATAATCCGTCATCCAGCCTCCAAATTCACTGGTGATATTAAACTTTCCATCTGAATATGCGCCGGCTCCACCGAAACCATTTGTGATAGAACAAGCAGGCAAACAGCCAGCAAACTCTTTTCTGCCAACTGCAGGCGGACATTTTTCAATTTTTTTCTGAAGAATCGGACAATTACGTCGATAGATATCGTGTCCTTTATCGATTAATAAAATAGTTGCTTCCGGTAATTTTAACGTTAGCTCATAGCAAGTAAAAATTCCAGCGGGTCCTGCCCCTACCACAATAACATCATAATTTGAGTTCATTGTACATTCTCCCATCATCTTTTTTCTTTGGGTAAAAGATAAAAGTTATTGACCGAATTTTCTTTTTTATTATCATTCGGTTATTTTCTAGCCATTTGATAATATATCAAAAACAAACCCTTTAGTCAACAATATACACGAACATTAAAATAAAAAAAATAAAAAACATTCGTTTTTATTTCAACCAAATAAAAACCAGCGAACGAATAGCAAGCGCTACGAAATGTTCACTGGTTCTTTAATATACGGAAGAGCAATTTCTACTTTTGTTCCTACTCCTACTTTACTCGCAAATGAAATATGCCCTTGATGCTGTTCGATTATTCGGTAGCTAATCATTAATCCTAGCCCAGTTCCTGTTTGTTTGGTGGAATAAAATGGTTCACCTAGCCGAGCTAAAGATTGCTCATCAATTCCACATCCTTCATCCTCGATAATGACCATGCCGTATTCATTTCTTTTCTCAACGGTAACTTTAACTGTACCTTTGCTCATTGACTCAAGCGCATTTTGAATTAAATTAATAAAAACTTGTTTAAGCGCATTTTCTTCACAAAAGATTGTAATCTCATCACTAATCTCATTAATAATACGACAATTTTTATAATTGGCGTGTGTATCTAATAGTAATGTCACGTGACGTATGATTTGATTGAGACTTTTGGGGTGGTATGAATTTTCAATTTTAGGCTTGGCCAGCGTTAAAAATTCTTGAATAATGGATTCGACGCGATTCAATTCTTCAAGCATAATATCATTGTATTCTTCATTATACTGTTTCGATGCTTTTAGCAGCTGAATAAACCCTTTAATCGCCGTCATTGGATTACGGATTTCATGTGCTACTCCTGCCGCTAGCTTGCTCACCATTGTAAGCTTTTCAGATTTGCTTGCCATTTCATCATATTTTTTTCGATCCGTTACGTCGCGAATAATATACTGAATGGCATCCTGTCCTTCAAACTTAATTTTGGTTGCCGAAGATTCAATAATGACGACCCCTTTTTTAGTCAATAGTTTCACATCAACACGTGGCCTCACGGACATTCCATTCATCAGCTGAACCATTCGTTCTTTTACAATTTCTAAATGTTCGGGATGAATAAAGTGAAGCCAAGGACGCCCGATATACTCTTCTTTTTTCTCGCCGCCAAGAAGTTTAACACCAGCGGGATTCAAATATTGGATTCTGCCTTCTCTCGTTACAATAAATGCATCTTGACTTTGCTGGACAAACTGCTTATATTGCTTCATTTTCCGAATGACTTCCTCTTGCTTTTCAATACTTGAGGAAAACTCTTTCCACTGAACAACTAAGAGCGGAATATCTTCTTCCGTGCGCTGAATATGGATATGCATCGGAAACTGCTGATCTACTTTTTTCTTAAGTAAAACAACTTCTTCCTCTTGCTTTCTTAACGGTTCCACTTCATGCTTTTCAATAAAAAAGCGATTTGGCTCTTCAAATACATTACAGGAAAGAAGCCGTTCCTCCGTCGTTTTAAAAAGGTGGCAGCAAGCTTCATTTAAAATTTGAATATCGCCATCCATATTCATTACGAGCATTGGTGTAAATGACATTGAAAATAGCTGTTGAAATACTTTTTCCTTTTCCATATATTCACCTTCGCTTATTGAGTTACTAGCTATAGTATAATATGGTAAATGTTGATTTGGCAAAATTTTTTTATTATTTAAACAATTTATATGTAAGTTTGTCCTTTTCCATCTTTTATAAAAAGCTCGCACATGCGAGCAAATGAGACCTAATCAGCAAAAACAAGTGCAGCCAATGATGATTAATAAAATAAATAGTACAACAATTAATGCAAATGACTGGCCCGTTCCGCAATGATGATAACCGCCAATTGGATAGTGGCAAGTATCATATAGGTGGTGATAGCCTCCGTGATGGCATGGGTCGTAACAATCGTAGTTATACATAGCAATCTCTCCTCTTGTTTTTTTCATTTCGTACACTGTACTTTATATGCGTTAGTTGATTGTCCTGTATGTGCATTCGCCCATTTTTTACTTTCTCTTACGCCATATTCGCCTTTTGGGCTGCAGCGTATACGAAAACAACAAAAGTAAAATACTGCCCATCACCAGTAGCGTAGTAAAATCTTTCATAAACTCAATAATGACCCCTATATACGGGAGATGGTATGCGTAGCTTCCAATCACTTTAAAAGAAGCAGGCAAAGAATTTCTTTGAGCTGTAACCAGTACATCAGGGTCTTGATTATGGGCCAGTACAAGTTCATTCTTTGAAGAAGATGATTCGTCTCTAAAGACAACTATATCTCCGCGATGCAGGTGGTGATAATCCGTTTCTTGAACGGTCACGGTGAAACCAAATAGGCTTGGAACTGTACTAACAAATAAAAATGTAAAGCAAATTGCATAAAGAACAAGTACATATCGAAACGCAGAAAAAATACATTTATTGATCATAGGTAATCAGCTCAATTCGCTCGGTTACTTTATTTAGCGCGGGGGTAATGTGATTAAATGAAGTAGAGCGCTCTGTAAATTGAATTAAAAGTAGCAGCAGTAAAAAACTTAACATGATTAACCGTAGCATCCGAGCATAAAAATCACGCATGCTCTCACTCCTTTTTTCTATACTAAATTCGGTCGTACAATAAGCCTTCAGTCAATAATTTGATTCAGTATATGCACATAGAGGGCGTTTGGCTCATTGTTTCTTCTTGGAGGTCTCGGGAGTGATCAGTGATCGGCATAAATTATGAGTTTTAGCATATGTTTGGTTACGTATGGAAATGTTTTTATACTCCGACAATAAGGGAGCTGAACATATGGCTAATTATTCCTTTGATCAATATATTAAAAAAGCAATGAAATACGATTTTCTAGCTAACTACTATAAGTATAGTGATCCATCTAAGCATATTCATTATTATCAAAAGCATTTGTACTATATCCAGCAGGCCATCTTAACTTCTTCTGAAAATACGAATTTACGCGTAAATCCGCCGCAAATTCGTATACTTCACGCTTCTCCAGATTCTCCATCTGTAGATATTTATATTAACAACAAACGAGTGATTCGCAACTTAACTTATAAACAAGAAACAGATTATATTGAATTACAAGAACCTGGAAGATACACAATTTCTATTTATCCCGCTGGAGAAACGGGAAGACCTGTTTTAACGGAATCATTTACATTTGAAGGAAACCAAAATTACACGGTAGCGGCGGTAGATGAGCTAAACAAGCTTGATTTATTATTTATCTATGACAATACGGATGTACCAAGTGGAGAAACGAAGCTTCGGTTTGTGCACCTTTCTCCTGATGCTCCTGCTGTGGATATTGCGGCTAGAGGTGGAGACGTCATTTTTTCTGGCGTGCAGTTTAAAGAAGTCACAAAATATTTGCCTTTATCCCCCATGCATGTTCAACTTAGTGTGCGCATAGCAGGAACCAAAAATGTAGTACTCGAAATCCCAGCACTGAACCTTCGCCCGAATCGAACATATACGGTATATGCCGTCGGATTTGCTAAAAACCGTCCTGCATTAGAAGCGCTGATTTCCCAAGACCGTTAACAAAAAAAACCTTCCAAATTGGAAGGTTTTTTTATTCACTGCGCGAAATTAAACGTACGCGAATATCATCATTTTTTAAATCAAACTTTTGTACTTTTACAGCAAAATCACTCTCTAACTTCATCTGCTGTAACGCTACGTATACTGATTCATTCTTTGGATCGATTGTTACCCATTCTGGTAGCGCAAAATTATTATTTACGTATCGAAGCACTGTGCGGACAGGCAGCTGCAGCTTTCCAACAGAAAGTGACTGCTGTTCAAGCACAATATCTCCATTTTTTTGTACGATCGGATCAAATGTCATTCGAATATTAATATCATCGCCGAATACTTGAATCGTTCCGTCTACTCTTACTACATCGGTAAGAGTAATTTTGTAGTTAAGCGGCTGATTCTTAAATTCTTTTTTTAAATATTTATCAATCAGTACATTTAAGTCCGCTTTTTTAGCCAAAATAGTTAGTTCTGCGTCTCCTTCTACTTTTTCAGAGGGAGTTGGATTGACCTTGTCAACCGGTTGAAAAATAAACGCAATAATAAGGATAGCCCCTAGAACATTAATCCCTAATAACGCGATAAATAGGGTTTTCCACTTCTTCATATAACAATCTCCTTACTCGTTCCCACTCTCTTTCGTGTTTTTCTCTTTTTCATCAGATGTAACTTCTTCTGCTGTTTCCTTTTTCTGGTCTCCAACGAGAGGATCTTCTTCCTCCATTGATTTACTAATGCGCTCAGCCATTAGTTTGTACCCTTTTTTATTAGGGTGAAACTCGTCTTTCCCTAATAAATTTACGTCAGAATCATAAAAAATATCATCAATTTTTACATAACTTACATTATCATATTGAGAAGCAATTTTCTCGCTTGCCGCATTCCATTCATTAATAACGACATTAATTTCTTTCACATCACTTAACGATTTAAAGAATGGATTATAAAAACCGATTAAATAAATATGGGCATTAGGATTAAGCTTACGTATGCGTGAAAACACGTCATTTAGACGTTTTTCATATTTTGACTGCTGTGATTCAAACGTCTTAATTGAGATATTGTAAAAGTAATCCCTTACCACTTTCATCACGTCATTGCCGCCAATTGTCAAGAAAACGATGTCTGCTCTTGATACTTCAGCTGCTACTCCCGGCTGATTTAACCTTGCTAATAGCTGATCCGTCCGGTTTCCTCTTTTGCCTAGATTCTCTGTTCGTACATTTTGCACTTCATTTTGTTTAGAAAGGTATTTAGTTAAGTATGGTACATAACCGCCTTTTTTAGACTCATCTCCTACTCCTTCAGTTAATGAGTCGCCAATGGCTACAATATCTAAATCTACAGGAAAAAAGCCTTTCGGAATATGCTTTTTAGGTGTTAAATCCACTTCTTTCTGAACGGCTTCTTCTTTATTGTCCGTTGGCAAAAAAGTCGTCGTCGAACAGCTCGCTAACACCACCGCACTCATACTGCTTATCACTATACTTTTCCATTTTCTCATCATAACACCTACTAACTATGCTGTATTCTCGCTGTCACAAGCAATACTGCTTACCGCTCTGAATAACTATATCTTTATATCTTATCATACTATGTCAAGTTGATATTTTACTACGTTTCTTATATATAGTATATGTAAAAAAAAGGATAAGCATGTTTCTTTCATAAAAATATCCGCTCACACATCGCTGTAAAGATAGCTGTGTTTGGCGGATAGATTTGACGATTTTATAGCTCTTACTGAAGGGTTTTAATATCTTTTATCATATCATCATAAGGAGGATCAGTCACTCCCTGATAAGATTTTTGAACCACTCCATCTTTGTCAATTAGAAAAAAATACGTACCGTGAATAACCTGCGGATCTTCTTGCGGCTTTTTCACAATCATCTTAAATTGATCCAGCGCAAACTTTTCAATTTCCGCTTGTTTATAGCCCGTTAAGAAATCCCAATTCGAAAAATCAGCGCCAAATTTAGTCGCATAGTCCTTCATTTTCTGAGGAGTGTCCACTTCAGGGTCTACGCTAAATGAAACAAAGCGAACGTCCAGGCCTTCATCCTTAGCCATTTTTTGTAATTTAGCCATATGAGCCGTCATTGGGGGACATACGGTTTCGCAGCTTGTGAAGATAAAGTTAGCTACCCAAACGTTCCCTTTCAGCTGACTTAGCCCTACTTTCTTTTGATCTTGGTTAACATAAGAAAAAGAGTCCATCTTCCAATTAAGCGGATTTTCTATTTTGGAACCACAGGCTGTTAACATCATGTAACTAATAAGCAGTAAAAAAAACAATTTATAAGACCAGCTTTTCATATGTTCCTCCTGCACGGTTAAAGTTTAGTCATAGCTAGGGAAAATCAAGATAAACGTTGAACCTTTTCCTGGTATGCTTTCCACTTCAATTCTTCCATTCATTTGTTCCACCAGTTGATAAGAAACCATCAGACCAATCCCTGTTCCTTTTTCTTTTAAAGAATAAAACGCTGTTCCTAGCCGGTTCACTTGTTCACTGGTCATGCCTATACCAGTATCTTCAATTTGAATATGTACATGCCCTTCTCGCTTGTAAAGCCCCACTCGAAGCGTTCCCCCAGCTCTCATGGCTTCAATTCCATTTTTCATAATATTAAGCAGAACTTGATTCAATTCGTTTCGGCTGCCGCAAACATACATCTCTTCTTTTGCGTCTAATTCTATGAGTATATTGTTTGTTAATAAAGCATAAGAAGATAATAAATCTACTAAGCTTGTAATACACTCCAAGCAGTTAATAAAACGATGCTGGTGAACATCCGGCTTGGCTAACGATAAATAGTCATGAATAATCGCTTCTGCTCTGTCCATTTCATTAATCATAAGATGAATGTAACTTAATTCAGTGTTTGAAAGCTTTGTGTTATCTTGAAACAGCTGCAAAAACCCTTTTACCACCGTCATAGGATTTCGAATTTCATGCGCTACAGAAGCAGCTAATTGGCCAATTGCATTCATTTTCTCCGCTCGCTGCAATTCCTTTTGCATCCTCGTTTTTTCCATAATAACTTCCAATTCATCAATCGCTTTGGTAATTCCGTCTTTTGTATGACTGAGATCTGTTTCTACATTCAGGTGTTCTTTTGTTACTGACACTTGATGAAAAAGCTGCTGCAGCCGCTCGGTCATTTCATTAAATCTTGTGTGTACATTCCCTAACTCAGAATCATCTTCGTGTGTCAGCTTCACATCAAATTTCCCTTGACTCACCGCTTGAATTCCTTCTATTAATTCCCCAAGGGGCGACATTAATCGCCTTAGTCCCCAGTCTTGAATCACAATAATGAAGGTAAACAGAAGCGTAAACGCAACGACCAAAGACACAATTAAACGTTTTTGATAGATATAGATAGCGCTTGCATCTACATCTACACCAAGAATAGCCACAACTTTTCCAGAGCTGTTTGTAATAGGCGATAAAACGGTTATCCACGTCCCGAATTCGTCTTTGTATGTAGATGTTACGATATTTTTCTTTTTTCGTTCTGCTTCCTTAAATGATTTGTAAAATTCTTCTCCCCCATAATAAATCATGGACGGCTCTAGCGATTGCTTAATTTTCTTATTCGCTGTTACGATAATCTTATTTCCATGCGATTTGAATTTTTCGGTCGTCATAATATATCCCTGCAAGTACGACGGATGCAATTCATAAATCTTTCTGAACTGCTTTTCTAGCTCGTCTTTTTCAGGAATCGGCCCGTTCCTTGAATCCACTGCTGCTATTACGTCTTGTTTAGATAAAGACTCCCTCCATAAATCGGCCATAATTAACACATGCTGCGTTAACGTCTCTTTCGCCATTTTTTTTTGAACTTGATAGCTAATGGCTAAAGAAATGACTCCAAGGGCAACTACAATTAAAGTAGAAAATAAAACCGTTTTGTTAAACACACTCAAATTTCGAATATATTTTTTCATCGGTATACTCCGGATTCAAAAGAATAGTAACCAGCACAGCATTCGCTGGTAGAAAGTTGATTCTATTATATCACACGTTCGTCCACTTCTCTTTCTCCTTTTTCCAAAAAAGAGAAAGCCAAAAAAGTGACTTGCAAAAAGCAACTCACTTTATTCAGCAAAATACATAAAACCAATTGCACCAATACCCGTATGCGTCGAGATAATAGGCGTCGTATCTTCAATCGAAAATTGCGTATAGCCTCTTGCCTTCACGATTGATTCTTTTAGCTTAGAAGCGAGCCCAAGTCCATCTGCATGTACAAGCCCTACTCCTTTAATACTTTTTCCTTCTGTATGCTCTTCGAACTGCTTCGTTAAAAACTTAACAATTTGAGAATGACTGCGCACTTTAGCAACAGGAGTATATACTCCGTCAGCTAGGGAAGCAATTGGCTTAATATTTAAAAGAGAACCGATTAGCCCTTTTCCACGTCCAATACGTCCACCTTTAACCAAATTTTCAAGCGTATCGACTACGACAAAAAGATTCGTATTTTGACGCACCTCTTCCAAGCGCGCGACAATTTCTTCTACCGTATGCCCCTCTTCAATCATTTTCACCGCTTCAAAGACTTGAAACGAAAGAGCTTTTGTAATGTACATAGAATCGACAACGGTGATATTTCCTTCTACCATTTGAGCCGCGCTTTCAGCTGCTCGAACGGTTCCGCTCATTCCTCCAGTCATATGAATGGAAATGACGTCATACCCTTCACTCACTAATCGTTCATATACTTCAACAAAAGAACCAATAGCCGGCTGAGAGCTTTTTGGTAATTCTTTTGAATTTTTCATTTTTTCAATAAAATCTGTCGGCGTTAATTCCACGCGATCCAAATATGTTTCATTATCAATATTAATACATAAAGGTATCATCTCAATACCGTATTTTTCAGCTTCTTCCAACGTTAAATCAATTGTTGAATCCGTTACCACTTTAATTTTCGACATGTGTTCACCCCTATAAGATGCATTGCAGACTAGTATAACATGAACGCTTACAACAATATAGTTATAATAGAATGCAAGTTTTGCTAATTCGTAAAATGCATGTTCAACCTTTTAGATCAACAAAAAAAGTTGACTCTGCTGAAATATTCAGAAAAGTCAACTTTTACGTTTATGCATTATGCTTTAATACATGAGACTTAAAGAGCTGTTCGTAATCTTTCCATTTCAGCACGCGTTTTAAATATTCTTGAAACGAGTAGGTTTGCTTCGGAACTGATTCGTTCGTGATTTGTCTAATAAATAAATCAAGTTTTGCAGATAACATGAACCGAAACGTGCTATTTTCCTCTAAAACTGGAATTTCAGTAATTTTTACTTTTTGACCACTGACATGTTTAAATTCAAGGCTTTTTAATAGCAAGGCGATCAACCCTCTTTTTACCCGTTTATTTTATTATAATGCTTGAGGTACTTTCTGTCTTGATAAAATAAAAAGAAAACACAAATATTTTTTAAAATAAAAATGCTTCATCAACTTATTCGACAGTTGATGAAGCATTCCTTTTTAAAACGACCTTCTATTTAAATAAATAAGTGAAACAAGTTGCTTTCTTTATTAATTTCTGTGTAAGGAAATCCTTTTTTATCCATACGATTAATTAGTGGATAATAATCTTCTTTATGCTTAAGCTCGATTCCCACAAGTGCAGGCCCGCTGTCTTTGTTATTCTTTTTCGTATACTCAAAGCGCGAAATATCGTCTGTCGGTCCAAGCACTTCGTCTAAAAATTCACGAAGAGCTCCTGCGCGCTGAGGGAAGTTAACGATAAAATAATGCTGTAATCCTTCATAAATCATCGAACGTTCTTTGATTTCTTGCATACGTCCAATGTCATTGTTGCCTCCGCTGATGACGCAAACAACCGTTTTTCCTTTAATTTGCTCACGGTATGAGTCAAGAGCAGCAATCGAAAGAGCTCCTGCTGGTTCTGCTACAATCGCATTTTCATTGTATAGAGATAAAATGGTTGTGCAAACCTTGCCTTCAGGAACAACTACAATATCGTCCACAAGCTCTTTACTGATGTCATACGGAAGCGTTCCAACTGTTTTAACAGCTGCTCCGTCTACAAATGGATCGATTGCCGGTAGCGTCACTACATTTCCATTTGCTAAAGATGTCTGCATACCAGGCGCGCCTGCTGGTTCTACCCCAATCACAGCTGTTTGAGGCGAGATGCTTTTTACGTATGTGCCGACACCGGAAATTAATCCGCCCCCGCCGATACCCGCAAATACGTAGTCAATTTCATCTTCACAGTCATTGAACATTTCAACGGCTACTGTACCCTGTCCTGCAATAACGTCTACATCATTAAATGGATGAATAAATGTTCGATGCTCCTCTTCACTGCATGCAATAGCTTGTTCATAAGAATCATCAAACGTATCTCCGATTAGTACGACCTTTACGTTATCTTTGCCTAGAAATTTCACTTGATTAATTTTTTGGCGTGGCGTTGTGCTCGGCATAAAGATTTTACCATCGATATTTAAATGACGGCACGCATATGCTACACCTTGTGCGTGGTTTCCTGCACTTGCACAGGCAATTCCATTTTCTAATTCTTCTGGGGATAACTTTTTGATTCGATTGTACGCACCGCGGATTTTAAATGAGCGCACCACCTGTAAATCCTCACGTTTTAAATAGATATTACATTCATATCGTTCAGACAAAACGTCATTACGCTGTAGTGGTGTATGCACAACAACATCTTTAATCAATTGATTTGCAATCATGATGTCCTCTAAATGTACGTGTTTTGTTCGATTATCTACTTGTTGTTTCATAACCAACTTCCTTCCTCTTCTACCATTATTAATTTGTACATTATATCACATAAAATTTAGAAAAATCATTATTTTTCATTAATAATGACTAAAAAAACTTTTCCAACTATTTTACTGTCCACATACTTTACATATGTTTAGCAAACGCTAAATAGACTTACAAAATTGCCCATACTTTCTACATGCAGCTGATGCTATAACAGGTATAAATTAAGAAAGGTTGTGGAATAAATGGAGTTTTCACTTCAAAGTTATGAAAGTGCCATTCCGTGCGAAGTAGTTGCAGATGAAGAAAACGGTAGATATATGCTTCGCAAAGCAGATACAAGCGGAGAAGTTTTTAATACACCAAGCGAGCTGATTCAATGGATTGAAGCAAACTGGAGCGCTGAACAGTTTGTTAGCACAGCCGCTTTTCACGAAATGATGAAGCAATTAAAATCAATATAAAAAGAGATTGAGACATAACGAAATAGACCCCACCTAAAGACGTCTAATATGAATCGGTTTTTACACCGCAGTTGATTTCCGTGCAAGACTTCGCTTTCCGCGGGCGGTGAGCCTCCTCATTGCTTCCGCTCCCGCCTGAGTCTTCGCCTTGCCCTCCAATCAACTGCTAAAAGCACCTACAGACATGAAACCTACGTTCACCATCACAAAGAAAGATCCGAACGATGAATCGTTCGGATCTTTCTTCAACTACCATACTTTTGTCCCAGACTCGCATTTTTTTAATAAGGGAAATCAGCTTCGCTCGTATACGGTAAAATAATACGTGTAGGGATTTTTTTCATCTTTAATTCCTTGCTGCTTCGAAATAACTTTCCATTCGCTCAAATCAATCGCAGGAAAATGTGTATCGCCGTCAAAAGATTCTTCAATATGCGTAATATAAAGTCGGTTTGCAACGTCTAATGTTTGCTCATACAGAGTAGCTCCACCAATCACAAAGAGCTCGTCTTCTTTTTCAGCATCTAATGCTTCTAGTTCCTCAACTGAATGAATAACGGTTGCTCCTTCTTGCTGATAATCTTTTTGACGCGTAAGAACCACATTTTCGCGATTAGGGAGCGGTCGTCCAATTGATTCAAATGTTTTTCTTCCCATTACAATCGTATGACTCGTTGTGATGCGCTTGAAATACTTTAAATCTTCCGGAAGACGCCATGGCAAATCATTCTCTTTACCGATCAGCCTATTTTGATCCATTGCGACAATGAGGGAAATCATACGCTCACAGCTCCTTTAATGTGAGGATGCGCATTATAATCTACTAATTCAAAGTCTTCAAATTTAAAGTCAAAAATTGATTTTACGTCTGGATTGATTTTCATTTTTGGTAATGCATGAGGCTCGCGCGTCAACTGCAGGTTTACTTGTTCGATGTGATTGCTGTAGATATGCGCATCACCAAACGTATGAACAAAATCACCTGGCTCTAAATCACACACTTGTGCCACCATCATTGTAAGCAGCGCATATGAAGCTATATTAAACGGTACGCCTAGGAAAATATCAGCTGAGCGCTGATACAATTGACAAGACAATTTGCCGTCCGCTACATAAAACTGAAATAAGCAGTGACAAGGCGGCAAAGCCATATTGTCTACATCAGATACATTCCAGGCGCTTACCATTAAGCGGCGCGAATCAGGATTGTTTTTGATTTGATTAATAACATTTGTAATTTGATCAATTTTTTCGCCGTCCGGCGTTGGCCATGAACGCCACTGATGACCATATACAGGGCCAAGCTCGCCGTTTTCATCCGCCCATTCATTCCAAATGCGCACGCCGTTATCTTGTAAATACTTAACGTTTGTATCTCCTTGTAAAAACCAAAGCAGTTCATGAATAATTGATTTCAAATGAAGTTTTTTTGTCGTTAATACCGGGAAACCTTCTTGTAAATTAAAACGCATTTGATAGCCAAATGTGCTAATTGTACCTGTTCCTGTCCGATCTTCTTTTTTTGTTCCATTTGCTAACACATGCTCGCAAAGTTCAAGATATTGTTTCACTTCCGACACTTCCTTTATTAAAAAGTCCTTTTCTATTGTATAAGTGTTCACGGGCTAAGTAAACAACTAAATCTCAGCTCATATAGAAAAGTTCTTTATCATGTAGGTACGCGATTTCCCCGAAAAAAAACGAGAATGAGACCTAATGAAACCTACGTTTACCATGACCATAAAAAAATCCGAACGAATTTCATTCTCTCTCAAGAATCTCGATTCATCGTTCGGATCTTCCTTCGGCTAAACTACTTTTTAACAGCTTAGTCTTTGTTAATTAAATACAATTGTGCGGTTTTCATGCACTAAAATGCGGTCTTCTAAGTGCCATTTCACAGCGCGTGCAAGCACCGTACGTTCAATTAAGCGGCCTTTTTTCTTTAAGTCATCCGCATCATCACGGTGATTCACGCGTTCAATATCTTGTTCAATAATTGGTCCTTCATCCAAGTCGTCCGTTACATAGTGAGACGTAGCACCAATTAATTTTACGCCTCGTTGATATGCACGTTCATATGGACGTGCTCCAATGAATGCCGGTAAGAATGAATGGTGAATATTAATAATGCGATACGGATTTTCAGCCACAAAGGTCGGCGTTAAAATTTGCATATAACGCGCTAAAATAATTACATCAATATCATAATCTTTTAATACTTGAAGCTGTTTTGCTTCTGCTTCTTGACGAATGTCTTTTGTCGCTGGTATATGCTTAAATGGAATGCCAAACGATTCAACTACTTCGCGCGCATCTTCGTGATTGCTTACAACGACAGCGATGTCTGTCATCAAGTCTCCGCTTTCCCACGCCCACAGCAGCTCTAGCAGACAGTGAGGCTCTTTTGACACAAAAATAGCTGTTTTTTTCAAATTATGAGCATATGTAAACTGCCAGTTCATCGAAAATGTATCGGCAATCTTTTTGAAGCTTTCTTCTAGCTTTACTTCTTTAGCTAATAAATCCTCACATTCAAATTCGAAACGGATAAAAAACATGCCGCCTTCATGGTTTGTTGAATGTTGACTTGATTCTACAATATTTGCACCGTGCTCATGTAAAAACGTAGACACAGCGGCTACAATACCCGGTTTGTCCGGACAGCTAATTAGCAGCCGACCTCGGTTTTTATATTTCTCTTTATATGAAGTTAAATGTTTTTGAATATGCGATTTCATGTAATTCCCTCTCTTTTTTTAAATATACAGACAATTGTACCATTATCCTTGTAGCGATGCGACATTGAAATAAGGCTTTGACAAAAGAAAGCCGAAACGTTTGCTTCGGCTTGCGTATTTGTTGTTCTACCATCTACTCCATCAAATCGTTCATTCACTGATCTTTACGTTCTACACATACATAAAATGAGTGTTTCCTAAAGTGCTGCAGCTCATCCCCTTCGCTGCCTGCTTTAGAATTAACCATAAAAAAGCCGCTAGCACAACACCAGCGGCTTTTCCTTATTATTGCACGGCTTTTTCACTCACTTCATGCAAGGCATTTCTCACCGTACCATATTCGCTTGCGTGAGGACGATCTCCGTCATCTTCGTATCCGTAGTCAAACATTCGATTTCGATTTAACGTTAACTTCGTAATCGTTGGACGCAACAAATCAAATAATTCAAATCGTTTTTTCAAATGTGGAAATGATGCTTGATAATGCAAGATTTCTGCTCGTACACTTTTCCAAAAGTCCTCTTCTTCTACACCTTCATGCTCTTCTAAGATGCTTGCTAAATAGCGGAAGTGACAAACAAATAACCCTGTTAAAATAAACTGTGTCAATCCTTCTGGCTCTTCGCTGCGCAGCACTTCTTTTAATTCAAAAGATAGCTGCTGCAATTCTTCAAATGGCTGATCGCTAATATTCACGTCGTCTACAAAATCTTTCATAATAATTCGAACCGGCTTGTTGTTTTTAAGAACCAGTACCGTATTTTGACCGTGCGGGGAAAATACAGTGCCGTATTGATACAAGTAATGAAGTAGTGGCGGCAACACAGCGCTGGTTAGCGCATTAATCCACTCGTTAGGAGTTAAGCCTGACTTTTCAATATATGACGAAACTAAAGCCTTCCCTTGACCGTCAACATGTAATAGCGCAGCTAGCGTAATCGCATGCTCTCCTTCTTCTAGCTCTTGATAAATGCTTTCACGCCAAACGACTCCAAGCATCTCTAGATACTGATAAGGCGCATTTTTAATAGAAGCGAACGTCGGCTGAGTGACGTTTAACGTAGCCACTTCTCCTAAAAGTCCTACTTTGCACGTATCTTTTAAAAACGTATCACGATCTCTTATGCCTTTTATATGCTGAGTGACTTGAGGAGCAATGACCGTCCTCTCACTTGGAAGGCCTCTGTACACAAGCGTATTTAATATACTCATTGGAAGCTTTACGTGATACTTATCTCGATTTGTTGTATTCACAAACGTACGAATCGACTGCTGAGGCAAGTATTGATCCTGCCCTTCTCCTAAAGGAACAATTAAATTATTTGCAATGTATTCAGCGAATAAAGGAACAATTACGTTCAGCCACTGCCATTCATGGACGGGAATATAATAATAGTCCTCCGGTAAAAGACTTTGGCTTGTTAACTCTTTTTCAAATTCAGCTAGCGTCTCAGCGCTTAACTCCTGCTTCATGACATCATCAAAACCAAGGGTATCCAACGAATGAAATGAAGCAATTTGCTTCTCTACAGCAATCCATGAAAGCTGAATTTCTTGTTTTTGCTCAGGCGCAAACCGAAGATAGTCATCATAACCAAACCCAATGCGCCCTTTATTATACGTAATCCAAGGATGTCCCGTCATTTCACCTTCTAGCTCTGCGTAATCCATATCTGCTAATTCATCAGCTGATTTTCGATTTTGTAAATGCAAATCTGCTATTAATGTATGAAAATATTCTTTTGCTAAGTGACCTGCGGTTGAGCTAGACATTCCTTTGTCTTCAGATAGGCTAATTAACAGCTGCAAGGCCTCCGAAAATGTAGGGGTTGACGTTTTAGATGTCAACTTAATACTTTCTGGTAGTACAGAAAAACTGTCAAAAAATCGTTGTTTCGCTTGATATGTATACGTAACGCCCCGGTGATCTTCCCATCGATACGTGGCAAGCGCACCCTGCTTTTGCAGCTGTTTTGGCTCAATAATATTTTCATACATAAATTCCTGCAGCATTTTAGCTAAAAGCTGTCGATTTGCTTTTTCCCATGATTGCTTATTAAATACGGAAAGATTCGTTTCTTTGATTTTCATCCTTCATTCTCCTTTACTTGTCTTAGAATAGGGATTGTTTTATTACGCAGCGGCATTACAGCGCTAGCAGCTAGCAAAGCAGCTGCTCCCGCTACTAAAGGAAATGCCAAATCCACTTTGCTGATTTCTAATGCTACAATCGGTGCAATCAGCAGAGCGATATTTTGAACAGCAATAAGCCAGCTGTAATAGTAAGCAGCCGCTTCTTTACTTTTTCGAAATAAATAGATATCCAGTATAACCATGCTGAGATAAAACCCGGCTCCATATAAAATTCGGCTGATAATAAACACGCTGAGATGATCAGCATATGCCTGCAAACACAGCACCAAAACACTAGCACCCGTTATGCCATAAAAAAGCGGTATAACGTTGCCGTTCAATAGTTTGGTAGGTACCGTAAGCTTTAAGACAATCGCCATAATACTCGGCATCGCATACAGCAAAGCGCTGCCTTGACTGCTCATGCCATATGTTTCATGTGTAAACAATGTAAAATAAGGGCGAATGACATTGTGCCCAAGGTAAAAAAAGAAAATCGCCAGCAAATAAAAAAAGATGGGCTCGTTTATGCTTTGAATGGATGCCGGTGTTTTTTCTGCTTTTAAAGGTAATGCTTTTCTTGTTAAGAGCCATACGGCCAGTACCATATCAATTAAAGCAAAGTATTGATATACGTTAAGCGGCATTTCCCATGCAATAACCGTACTTCCAAACAAGCTAGCGACAATAATCGCCGTATGAACAATAAATACATACGTTGTTGCAGCACTTGCCTTTTTCTGTCCTTTTTTCATGCCGCCTACTAAATAGGGGTACAAAAGATATAAACTGCTTTGAAATAGGAGCAGCACTAAGGAAGTAGCTAAAAATCCATAAAAAGTAGAAACTTCGCTCAAAATGACTTTAATTAAGGCCGTCATTAAAAGTGACGTTACAACTACATATTTTACGTTCCATTTCTTAAACAGCATTCCCCATAAAGGTGTCATAACAATGACCACAATCCGGCAGCAAATAATGAAAAAAGACGTCATCGCCACTCCATCTACATGAAATGCATGTGTAAAATACTGTGGATAAAATGGTGATAATAATACTTCTGACGTCATGGTCATAAACAAGCAGATAAAAACAAAGCGCGGAGAAATCATTTCTTAAAATCCGAACTTTTGGAAAACAGTATTTTTATATATTTTGTACACGCTTTTGCCTGCAATTTGGTTAATCAAAACAGCATTGCGATTAGCGCCTAAACCTAAGTCCGGTGCTCCAACTCCGTGTGTATGAAGCTCTCCGTTTTGCACAAATAGCGGGGCTCCTTTCTTCTTCATCTCAACTTGATAGCGTTCGTTAATTTTCAGCTGGCCTTTTTCATCGAATAGTACATGTTCTTTTAAACCTTCCATAAAAGCAGGCTCTTTTGCATGATAGCCAGTAGCCATAATGACAATTTCACTTTCTTCTTTTTCAAATGAGTCCTGCTCGTATTGGTGAAGAGTCAGAAGATGTGTATCGTTTATCTTTTCAACGCCTGCAAGTTCCGTAAGCGCGCGCATCGTTAGAGGCACTTCTTTTCCTCCAATTGTTCGTTCGTAAATCAAATCATAAATATTCCCGATTGTTTCAAAGCTTATTCCTTTATAGAGGAGAGCTTGATTTCGTAAAACGCTCTCTTTTTTCTCTTCGGGCAATCTGTAAAAATAGCGGGTATAATCCGGTGAAAAATGTTCAAGGCCAAGCTTTGAATATTCCATTGGATAAAAACCTTTTGAGCGCGTATACCAATTCAGCTTATACTCAAACTCAGGCTGCTGTTGAAGTAAATCATAGACAATTTCAGCTGCACTTTGACCAGAGCCAATTACGGTTATGCTTTTAGCCTGCAGCGTTTGCTGACGCTTCATTTTGTAATGAGCGGAGTGATAAAACGTATCGCTTGCCACTGTTTGAAAGTCTCTTGGCACTACGGGCTGCGTACCTACTCCAGTAACAAGATGATAGCTGTAATAGGTATAAAGCTTTCCTTCTTTTTCAACTGTTACTTCGTAGTAAGGCTTAGCGTCTTCATGCATTTTTACTTCTTTTACTGTGCTGTTAAATTCAAGCCCACTCAGCTGGCTCGCTACCCAGCGGCAATAGTGATTGTATTCATTTCTCGGAATATGAAACTTTTCAAAGAAATAAAACTGATACAAGCGCTCATGCTCATGCAAATAATTTAAGAACGTGTATGGACTCTTCGGATCCACCATCGTGACCACATCTGCCATAAACGGCACTTGAAGTGTTGTCCCTTCTAAAAGCATTCCTGGATGCCAATTAAACTCATCCTTTTGTTCAAAACATTTATATGTACAATCTTTTTTATCAATTAAAGCGGCTAATCCTAAATTAAATGGACCAACTCCTACTCCAATTACGTCTAAAATGTCCCGTTGTTCCATTCGCTCCACCTTCTTTCAAATACTTCTCTTTCACATTTCATCAGTACACCCGTTTTATCAGGCAGCGACACTTCTTTCATGAATTGAAACCCGCATTTTTTAAATACTGCAATCATTTTTTCATTTCGTCTATCTGGCTCCGCTATTACTTTAGCAGTGTCTGCTACGTTAAACTTATGCTTTAGCAAACTAAGAAGGAGCGGATAAATATAGCCTTTTCCTAAAAAAGCAGGTTCTCCAATCAATAAATGAATTCCTTGATCTCCTTTTTCATAAGGATAATAGTTACTGATTATGTCACCTTCAACCATATAAGATTCCCAATAGCTCATAGGTACACCATCAATTTCTCCGATTAGCAGCTTTTGATGAGAATCAGCTAGAAATGTTTTTAAATGCTGCTCGTACGCCTGTTTTGAAATATTTAAATTCCAATACGGAATAACATGCGGTTCATGCATCCACTTGTACAGCCGTTCGAAATCTTTTGCAAAAGAAACAGAGCGAAAGGTAATGCTCTGCTCCTTTTGCTGAATCATAAATGGATACTGCGTTTGCAAGGCTGATTTCATACACGTACACCTGCAGATTCGAACAATGGATTCTCGACATTTACATAAACAGACTGTGTTTCAAGAGATCCTACCAGCTCATCCATATCATGAACGCGCGTTAAGAAGTTGGCTTTGCAAGGAAGCACTTTCTCTTCTAACATTGATGAAACAAGCCCTGTATGATCATTTTCTTTGTACATCTCGATCTCTTGTCGCAAAATCAATAGCAGATCTGATTCTTGAGCGAGGCCAGCTGCACCAAAAGCGTTAACTAATCCTAAAATATGATTAAAAAATACGTAATAACGAAATCTTTCTTCTGCTACAGCGTCATCACAGACCGTATCGCTTTCTCCGTTTAAGGAAGGAAGCAGCTTGCGAAGCTCTTGTTCCTTTGATTTCATAAAGTAATAGCCTTGGTTATCGCGGTAGTAAAACACCGATGGATATCCGTTTTCATCAAGTTTAATAACGGAGTTTTGCTGATGAGCTTCCAGCGCAATTCCTTTTTGAGTGTAAAGCCACATCATAGGATGAAAAGATACGTCTAAATAGCGTTTAAACCAGCGCTTGCTTACATCTTCAGTCGTGCTATTTTCACTTGCAGCAATGTGATGAATAATATTTTCAATTTGAGAAGCTTCTCCAAACACATGATCTTGACACAAACTGGCTAGAAGTGTTGTACGATCCCCTTGCTTACCTTGAAAAGGATTGCTTCGAATCATAACTTCAAATCCAAGCTCCTTTTCTCCAAGCGTGATGTAAGCAGGGTCTTCAATTACTTGAAAAGCCGGATGATTTTCGTGAAGCTCCGCCTGTAATCCCTTTTGCAATAAACGGCTAACTTCTACCCCTCTGCTTAATTCTTTGCGTTTGTTCACTCTCAGTGAATTAGTGATTTTTACCGGAATGGAAAATTTGTACATCACATCTGCATTGTTACTGTATACGGTTCGAACAGACGAAGTCGGATAAAACGGCTGACCGTGTGGCCCTAGATAAGCAAGCCTGCCTTTTTGAATCCATTGGCACACTTCTTCTTTTCCTAAAAGATAACGAGCTTGTAGCGGATGCATAGGTATAAGTGAATAATCGTCCGCTTGGCAATAAGACTGTATGAATTCTTCAGAAACCGTCTTATCTTTTTTCAGCTGCTCTTTAATAAGCTGTGAAGCGGTTTGATTTCCAGCGGACTGTTCTGCAACGAGAGATGCATGCGCTTTAAAATAATGAAGCTGAAATTCCCCGTTCACTTCAGGTCCAAATACCTCTTCTTCTTCAGGTAATATCCCTTGGCGGCTTTTAGGTGTTGGATGCAGCTGGTGCCCAATAAGCAGGGACTGTTCAGATTCTAAGAACGTTTTGTCCCATTTATAGCACGTTTCTAACTCTTTCTGCCTTTTTTCAATGAATAATTTCATATTTTCATAGCTTAATAGAACACGTATAATTAGCTCATTTACTTGTACTAAATGATCCGTTACTTCTTTTAAAAGAAAGGCCAAAAGAGTGACGATATCTAACTCCTTAATCTCCTCTTGCTGAATACGATAAGAAAAGTTTGAAAAGAACAAGTGACGTCCGGTGGCTGAGCGGTACTTTACTGGAAAGTAAAGAGTTACCGGCTGTTTTTCTAGTCTAAGAACGAGCGTTTCCTCACTTTTTATTTCTGAAACGGACTGCCATACTCCCTTACCTGTCTCTCGAATATAGCAATTAATAATGTTTTGCATCGTAATAAAATTAGCCGATAACTGAGCGTTCACGTAATCGCTCCTCCTTTTTCTCCAACTGTTTGCCTAAAGCAACAACTTCCTCTAAATGAGTGACAACAGAATCAAATGTAATCATAGGATTTAACATCGTTAGTTTTAAATAGACTCGTTCTTTATGCTTTGTTTTTGCCATGATAAACGTGCCTTTTTCGTATAAGTGCTGCTGAATAAGCTGATTCAACCTATTTTCATAATGCTGCTGCTTTTGACAATCACTATATAAAATATCTGGTACATAGCGAAAGACAACCGCGTTCATATAAGGGTCATTTAACACTTCTACATTCCTTTGTTTTTGTAAGTAGTCAGCTGTTTGCTTAGCAGTTTCAATCGTGTGGTCAACCATTTCTCCGTATTCATTTGCACCTACTGCACCGAAAGTAAGCCAGAGCTTCAAGGCGTCAAACCGCTTTGTCGTTTGAATGCTGCGGTCTACTAAGTGCACATGCTCATCTTCTTCAGGATTTAAATAATCTGCATGAAGCTGAATGTGTTTAAACATAGCTGAATTTTTCAGCAAAAATGCTCCGCAGCTTACAGGCTGATAAAACCATTTATGAAAATCCATCGTAATAGAATCTGCTCGTTCAAGAGCTTTTAAGCGTTCACGATATTTATGCGAAAATAGCAGCGCTCCTCCATAAGCGGCGTCAGCATGGAGCCAGAGCCCTTCTTTTTTAGCAAGCTCACTTATTTCAAAAAGAGGATCTACGCTCCCAAAATCTGTTGTACCTGCCGTTGCTACAATAGCAAAGGGAAGGTTGCCCTGAGCTTTCACTTCCTGTATTGCTTCTTCTAAGCTTTTTATATCCATTTCATGCTGCTCATTGCACTTTACACTCACCACTGCACGCATGCCCAGCCCAAGCTGAGCTGCAGATTGTTGCACCGTAAAGTGCGCTTTTTCCGAGCAGAAAATCCGCAGTTTTTTAGCTTGGAACGGTAAGCCTTCTTTACTAACATCCATTGAAAAGGCAGAATGGCAATATTCATTACGAGCAAGCAGGAGTCCCATATAATTTGACTGCGTCCCTCCGCTTGTAAAAATGCCTGAAGATGAGCTTGGATAACCAATTTGTTGTGTTAACTCATCAATCACTTTATCTTCTATATACGTAGCTGCCGGACTTTGATCCCACGAGTCCATAGATTGATTCAAAGCAGAAATCATCACTTCCGCAGCAAGAGCCGGTATAATCGGAGGGCAATGCAAGTGCGCCATTGCTCCGGGATGCGAAATATGAAGCGAATGATTCATCACTACTGCTTGTACGTTATCAAATAAATCTTCTAGCGGCTGTTCGTGCTTGCTAAAATAGACAGAACGATTGACTAAGTTTGACAGCTCTTCAACGTCGATGTGAGTATAAGCGGACTTTAATTCATAGTAGTGACGTTTGATCATCTCAGTCATTCCGCCTATCATCGCTTCATAATTCTCGAGGCTTTCCTTTGTTGATGATAAAAACCACTTTTCAAACGGTGCCATTCTATTTATTCACCCACTTCTCTTCTGCTGCTTTTACCGCTTCTTCAAATTTCGTTAATATTTCATCCGTTTGTTGTTTTGTTAAAATTAATGGAGGAAGCAAACGAATAACAGCACCATGCCTTCCACCGACTTCTAAAATGACGCCTCTGTCAAAACATTCTTTTTGAATCAGCTTAGCTAACTCACCGTTTGCAGGATGACTGCCGATTTTATTAGCCGGCTTTGTCGCGTCGATGATTTCAACACCCAGCATCAAACCTCTTCCGCGTACATCCCCAATCGACAATACTTGCTTTTGAATATGTCTTAGCTGGCTTTGAATGTAGGCTCCCAACTCGTGAGCATGCGCAGGTAAGTTTTCTTGTTTTATAAATTGCAGAGTAGCCCGTCCTGTAGCCATTGCAAGCTGATTTCCTCTAAAGGTGCCGATATGTGCACCTGCTTCCCATTGATCAAGCCTTTTATCATACAGAACAACGGATAATGGAAGGCTTCCTCCAATTGCTTTAGACAGTACTAATACATCCGGTTCGATATCAGCGTGCTCAAATGCATACAGTTTTCCTGTTCGTCCAATTCCAGTTTGAACTTCATCCACAATAAGCGGAATATCTCGTTCTTTTGTAATTCGGCGAAGCTCTTTTAACCACGGAATCGGTGCTGGAACAGAACCTCCTTCTCCTTGTACAATTTCTACTACAACACCCGCTGGAGTCACAATTCCGCTTTCAGGATCATCCAGCATATTTTCAATATATGTACTAATATACGTGTGTCCTTCAGCACCTACGCCAAAAGGGCAGCGATATTCATATGGGTAGGGTAAAAAATGTGTATCTGGCACTAGCGCATGAATGTGCTTTTTTGGACTCGTTGTACCGCTGATGCTTAATGTTCCGTGTGTGGAGCCGTGATATCCCCCTTGAAAAGATAAAATCGTTCGGTTGCCTGTTGCTGTTTTCACAAGTTTCAAAGCCGCTTCAATTGCGTCTCCTCCAGTGGGACCGCAAAACTGAATTTTCGCTTTGTTTGCGAAATTTTCCGGCAAACTAGCGAACACTTCATCGATAAAAGCTTCTTTTACAGGCGTTGTTAAATCTAATGTATGTAAAGGAATAGATTTTGCTAAAACGTCTTGAATTGCTTCATGAACTACGTGATGGTTATGACCAAGAGCAAGTGTGCCGGCTCCGGCTAAACAATCAATATACTCTTTTCCATCCATATCCGTGATCACGGCGCCTTTTGCCTGTTTAATCGCAATAGGAAGGCGTCTAGGATAAGATCTTGCATTGGATTCTCGTTCATTTTGCATAGCAAGCAGCATTTCGTTTGATGTAAGTTGTTTCGTTGACGTTGACATATCATATCCTCCTGTTTGTTCGATTGATAATGATTTTCATTAACAATTACAACAATAAATGATAATGATTATCACTGTCAATAATTATTCTGAAAATATGAAATTATTCCTATTTCACTCTACAGTCGGAAAAACGCAGTATTTCTCTTATGTATCAAGGGTTAAAAGAGTTTTATGTTGTTTTCCAATTAGGGAAAACTATGTAATAAGTCCCTTTCTATTTCCAAATAAAAAAGTGCTACAATTTCTTGTAGCACTTCTGTTACTTTTGTTTATTCATCGTCTCTTTTGCAGCTTTTACACTCCTTGGGTCAAGCGGTTTCGTATACTGACAATTTACTCGAACCCCTGAACCAATACGAATTTCTTTCACGGGAGTAACGGATAAGAACGCTTGAAGATTTTCAGGCTTCAGCCCTTTTGTCCCGATTAAAATAATATCTTTATCTTTCATTCTTCTTAACAGCTTTTTAATATGAGGAATACCGTTTAGCGCACTTTTATCCGCTCCCGAAGTCATAACACGCTGAATTTGCTTATAGCTTAAAAGCGTTTCAAGCGCCTTTTCTTGATCACTGATTTCATCAAACGCTAAATGAAACGTTACGTTCATTTCTCCTGCCGCATCCAGCAGTCGCTTTAAAGCTTGCTCATCGATAATTTTGTCTTCTGTTAAACAGCCAATTTCAATTCCATCAATGCCAATTTCTCTTGCATAGTGAATATCTTCAATCATTGTTTGCAAATCATCTTCATCATATTGAAAAGATTGATTATGTGGACGGATCATCACAAATATTGGGATATGTATCGTTTCTTTCACTTTTTTCATCAAACCGTAGCTTGGGGTTAAGCCGCCTTCACCGATTCCAGTTACAAGACTTATACGATCGGCACCATGTTCCTGGGCAACTTTAGCATCATGTAAGGTTGCAGCTGTGACTTCTAATATCATTCTAAAAACACCCTTTCCCCTTTAATATAGAGCTTTTGCCTTCTTTTCCCTGTATTTATACTTAAAAAACTCTACCAAACTCTCTTATGTAAGAAAACACCCAAAAGATGTGATTAATATTTGCAAAAAATTGAATGTCATGGAAAAAGAGTAAGAACTATTCTTTTTCTCATGACGTTTCAATTAATAAAATTCTATATTTATACTAAAGATCCAAAAATACATCCCTTTTATCTAGGGTAAAGGATTTATTAAAAAGAGCGTGGATTTGTTTGTTGCATGAACATCCACTCATTTAAAGAATGAGGCTGCTGATGACCAACGGGTGCTGAGAAATCGCGGCATCCGCAATCATGCATCGGCATTTGACCCATCCCTCCGTGCATTGGCGGCATTCCACCTTGCATCGACATTTGACCCATTCCTCCGTGCATTGGCGGCATTCCTCCATGCATCGGCATTTGACCCATTCCTCCGTACATTGGCGGCATTCCACCTTGCATCGGCATTTGGCACATTCCTCCGTGCATTGGCGGCATTCCACCTTGCATCGACATTTGGCACATTCCTTCGTGCATTGGCGGCATTCCACCCTGCATCGGCATTTGACCCATCCCTCCGTGCATTGGCGGCATTCCACCCTGCATCGGCATTTGACCCATCCCTCCATGCATTGGCGGCATTCCGTCTTTCATCGGCATTTGATCCATCCCTCCATGCATTGGCGGTAGTTCTCCGTACATTGGCATTTGATTCATGTCTTTTTGCATAGTTGGCATTTGACTCATTCCGCCATGCATCGGCGGCATTCCGTCTTTCATCGGCGGCATTTCTCCGTGCATCGGCATTTGACTTGTGCCTTCTTGTATCGGCATTGCCTGCATTTCCTTTGCAGAAGGCATTGGCGGCATTTTAGCAGGTTTAGGTGCTGCTTGCATATATGGATTGGATATCGGTTGTCCGGTTTGTTTCATTCCATACGAATTTCTCATTTTTAAGGGCTCCTTCCCATTCTCTTACTCTGTTTACGTTATTCTTTTTACAATCAATCTGAAATTCGTCCATACGAAAATAGGCTTTCTACACATTCAAAATTGTAGAACGTATAAGAAAAAAGCTATAATCGAGGCAAATTGCAAATAGAAAGGTGGCACATGATGAAGAAAACCATTATCGTATGGATTCGAAAAGATTTTCGGTTAGTAGATAACCCAGCTCTATTTCACGCAGCGAAAGAAGGAATGGTTGTACCTGTTTATATTCATGATGACGATGAAGAAAGCTCAATGGGAAGTGCAAGTAAATGGTGGCTTCACCATGCGCTAAATGACTTCAAAACTTCGATCGAAAAAATAGAAGGAACGCTGATTATAAAAAAAGGAAACCCTAAAGATGTGTTGCAAAAGTTAATCCATGAAACGAATGCGCAAGATATTTATTGGAACAGACGCTATGAACCACATGCGCTAAAAAGAGATAAAGAGCTTCAAGCTTTTTTTTCAGAGCAACAAATAAATATTCGCACATTTGAGGGATTTCTCCTTCATGAACCTTGGAAAATCAAAAAAGAAAATGGAGATCCTTATAAAGTATTTACAGCTTACTATAAAGCTTCTCAAAAACATGCCGTATCTTCTACTGTAAAAAAAGTTACTTACATCCACGCCTTTTCTTCATCGATTGAATCTCTTTCAGTCTCAGATCTGGATTTGCTTCCAAGCATACCGTGGGATGAAACGATTAAGTCTACGTGGGACGCTACGGAACAAGGCGCTATTAATAGCTTCAAAACGTTTTTAAAGAATAAGCTGCTGCATTATGAAAAAGGACGAGATTTTCCTGCTGAAGCATTCAATTCATTCCTTTCTCCTTATTTCGCTTCAGGACAGCTCTCAGCTCGCGTTCTTTATCATTATTTAAGAAATAAAGCAGAAAAAGTAAGCTCTAATGCTTTTGAACATCAAGCTGAAATGTTTATTCGCCAACTTGTATGGAGAGATTTTGCTTATCAGCTGCTTTATCATTTCCCACACACTACAAGTGAACCGCTGAATGAAAAATTCAAGCAATTTCAGTGGGCGGACGGCAATGAAGAGCTTCAAGCTTGGAAAAATGGAAAAACCGGCTATCCCCTTGTCGATGCCGGAATGCGGGAGCTGTGGGAAACAGGGTTTATGCACAATCGAGTTCGAATGGTAGCTGCTTCCTTTTTAGTAAAACACCTTTTAATTCATTGGAAACACGGAGCAAATTGGTTTTTTGATACCTTAGTAGACGCAGATTTAGCTAACAACACAATGGGCTGGCAGTGGGTTGCAGGCTCGGGAGCAGACGCCGCGCCATATTTTCGTATCTTTAATCCAACTGCTCAATCAGAAAAATTTGATAAAGAAGGAGAATATATTAAAAAGTGGCTTCCAGAGCTTAGAGATCTGCCTTCCCCCTACATTCATAAACCTTGGGAGGCTCCAGCAGACGTATTAGAAAAAGCAAACGTTACGCTTGATAAAACATATCCCACTCCAATTGTCGATCATAAAGCAGCTAGAGAGCGTGCGCTAGAGCATTATCAAGACATCAAATAAGAGGTATTATTCACCTCTTATTTGATGTCTTAATTTTTTAAATGTGTAAAAATTCCCATTTTTTATCTATTTGCAACTAAAAACATGTATTTGAAATCCCTTTATAGGGTTTTCAAGCCCAATTCCCCTCTCTATAGCACATTTGATTTTTCATATTTTTTCCTATAATTTGAATATATAATAATGATTATATGTGCTTGAGAACTCTCTCACTGCATAGATCTGATTGGAGTGATTCGATGCCCGTTTGTCCTTCTTGTAACTATAAGGAAGATTATAATTTTTGCAGAATGTGCGGCACTCAAGTTCGGCACACCTTCACTAACCAAGAAGATCAGCTTTTTTATCCATTAAAAGATCGAATCATTGCGGATGACAATGAACCAAAGCATCAAGCTATTTTATCTCATACGCATGATTTAGTATGTGCTATTACTGAAGATGGCATTTATGAATACGCTTCTCCTTCTTACGCTAAAACATTAGGGGTTTATCCTGATGAACTTATTGGACAACATGTGCTTATCAATGCGTATCCTGAAGACAAGCACCTAATCTCGACTATTTTAGCTAACATGAGCAAAACAAAAGATGCCTCCACATTTGAATACCGGAAGTTTCACGTGAATGGCACCATCGTTTTATTAGAATGTAAAGGCGCTCCAATTATCACAGCTACTGGAGAAATCGAAGGGTTTGTATTTATCTCACGAGACGTAACAGAGAAAAGACAAGCAGAGAAAAAGATCCAGAATTCAGAAAAACTCTCTGTCATTGGTCACCTTGCTGCAAGTATCGCACACGAGGTTAGAAATCCTTTGACAACCATTAAAGGGTTTATACAACTGTTCAGTGAGACACAGCAGCCGAAAAAAACAATGATTTATCGAGATCTCATTCAGCACGAGCTCTCACAAATTGAACATATTATCGCAGAATTTATGAGTTTAGCTAAACGAGAGTACGCATATACAGAAAGCCTTATTATGACAGACTTGCTAGATGAGGTATTAAAGCAATTTGAATCGGTTACCGAAGTCAAAGACATCCACATCATTCGCCATTATCCAAAAGAATATCCCCTGCTCATTAGTGGGCAAAAAACACAGCTAACCCAAGTATTTATTCATATTATACAAAATGCCATTGATTCTATGGAAAGCGGCGGCAAGCTGGCTGTATCGATTGAAAAATCAGCTAGAGAAACGCTATGCATTGTGATAAAAGATAGCGGATGTGGAATTGACTCAAAGCGTATCCCTCATATAGGAGAGCCTTTTTATACAACAAAAGAACGAGGAATAGGCCTGGGACTAACCATTTGCAACAAAATTATTAACGAGCATAATGGCTTTTTCCACGTATCAAGTGAAGAAAATGACGGCACAAGCATTACCATTACCCTGCCTATGAAAACGCCTGAACTTTATGTGGTAGAAGTGTAAAAGAAGCCATCTAATTTACTCAGATGGCTTCTTTCTTTAAAACAGCTGGGTGTACAGCTGATACTTATAAAGCATATAGAAACTTCCTATCACTGCCAGGTAAAAGATGAGAGTCTCTGCTCCACCACCTGTTTCATATGTTAAAGGAGGCTTAAACTTCTTCTTGCTAAGAGGAGAGAAAAAAGGTACCCCTCTTTTAGAAAAGAAATCTCCAAGAATATGAAAAGCGTACCCATAGGCTATCCCTAATGTAAAATCGTTGTTATACATCGTATGTAAATAAAAAATAAGTCCACTTGCAAGAATAGAATGCGTGATACCTCGGTGTCCAAAAATAGATTTAATGACTTTTGCGAGACCAAGAGATCTTCTACCAATATATGAATTTGGTTCATCTATATCAGGAAGCAGCGCTCCAATCGCAATGCCTACAACATAAGGAAATGTAAACGAAGCTTCTCCTGTTATAGCCACACCGGCACCGGCAGCAATCGATGTTGCAATATGTGTGTGATATCTCAAATATGCCACCTTCTTTCTTTTTCAACTTAAGGCAAGCACCGTAACCAAAATCATACATATGTTCGCCCAACGTTAACTATAAGTGAAGGTGGTAAAAATGTCAAAATAATCTATAGTTATGTAAACTGCATACCGACTAACCCGATAAGCATCACAAGAAAACTAATAAGAGTACCCTTTCCATTTTTCTTTGCTCTTCCATCTTTTTTGACAATGGAATAAATCCACGTACTCGAATACACAGCGAATCCAAGAAAACCAAATAACGTGATATATGTAAACATGCCGAAACTCCTTTGCTTGTCATTACTATTAACTATACGAGATTTTTTCAAAAAAAACAAAGTAGTATGACGGCTTGTTTAATATCTCTTTCTTTTTCTTATACTAAGAAGAGGAGGGATGGCTATGCACCAAAAGCAGTTGGAAGATATATTTGACTTTTATGGACTGAGCGAGGTTTATCGAGGCAAATTTGAAGATGTTGAACACCACTGGTTATTTAAAGACGCCGAACCAACTATACTAGAAGATTTTTTTAATTCTCACGATTGCGAAGACCTTGCATGCTGTACTCTTGAGGAGTTTTGTTTTTTATTCATGAATTTCCAATCAATCCATGCACAAATTCCCCACGTGTACTATTACTAAAAAAGTGATTTCGCAGGAAAGCGAAATCACTTTTTATTAAAAGCCTAAAGAAATATATTTTACTTCTAAATATTCTTCAATTCCGTAATGTCCGCCTTCACGTCCAAGTCCACTTTCTTTAAAGCCGCCAAACGGCGCTTGTGGTGTAGAAGGTAGTCCATCATTTAGCCCTACAATACCATATTCTAAAGCTTCAGCAATACGAATAGCTTCTGAAATATTTTCAGTGAACACATAAGCTGCTAATCCGTAAGGCGAGTTATTTGCACGGCGAATAACTTCTTCTTCTGTTTGATACGTTGCAATTGGAGCAATTGGTCCGAATGTTTCTTCGTACATACAAAGCATGTCATCCGTTGCACCATCTACAACCGTAGGCTCAACAAAAAGTCCGCTTCCCTCTTCGCGTACAGCCCCTCCAGTCAAGACGTTTCCACCCTTTGCTACAACATCATCTAAGTGGCGCTTTACTTTTTCTAACGCTTTTTCATCGATTAAAGGTCCGATATCCGTACCTTCTTCTAAGCCGTTTCCGACTTTCAGCTGACTAACAGCTGCTGCAAACTGCTCTGCGAACGGTTTAGCAATAGACTCGTGCACGTAGATGCGGTTTGTACATACGCATGTTTGACCAGCGTTACGGAATTTAGAAGCAATTGCATTTGTTACTGCTTTATCTAAATCAGCATTTGCTGTTACGATAAACGGAGCGTGTCCTCCTAATTCTAAAGACACTTTTTTAACCGTATCAGCTGCTCCGCGCATTAATAGTTTACCTACTTCTGTAGAGCCCGTAAACGATAGTTTGCGTACGCGTCCATCTTGCAGCCACGCTTCTCCAATTGCTTTTGCATCTCCTGTAACTACATTCATTACCCCTTTTGGAATACCTGCTTCCTGCGCCAGCTCTGCTAGACGAAGAGCCGTTAGTGGCGTTTGTTCTGCCGGTTTAATAACCGCTGTACATCCAGCTGCTAAAGCTGGCGCTACTTTACGCGTAATCATAGCTGCTGGGAAGTTCCAAGGTGTAATAGCTGCCATAACTCCCACAGGCTGCTTATGAGCAAATAATCGTTTATTAGGAGAAGAAGCTGGAATTGTTTCTCCGTAAATGCGTTTTCCTTCTTCTGCGTACCATGAAACGAATCCGTTGGCATAGCCAATTTCACCTTTTGCTTCTTTAAGAGGCTTACCTTGCTCGACTGTCATGATTTCAGCAAGTTCATCGGTGTGTTCTTCGATCAGCTGATGCCATTTAAATAATAATTTACCGCGCTCTTCTGCTGTTTTTTTAGACCATGTTTGAAACGCTTCATAGGCAGCATCTGCTGCTAGCTTTGCTTCTTTTTCTCCGCCTTTTGCAACGGTAGCTACTACTTCATTTGTTGCTGGATTTACCACTTCGTATGTATCATTTGCTGAAACAAATTCTCCGTTAATATATAAGTTTGCTTGCTTCATATTTCTTCACTCCCTGCTTAAATTTATCTACTCACTGTTCGGTACTGTCCGACACATATTTTCGAATTTTACGGCTCGCTTGTGATTGACTAATACCAAGCTGTTCGGCTACTTTGTAAGATGACCTATGCTGTTCAAACGCCTTGATGACCATTTCTTTTTCCACATGTTCAATCATTTCAGGAAGCGTATGCACAGGTGGATCGATAGCAAACTCTTTTGCAAATGGCAAGTCTTTAAGCGTAATCATTTCTTCTCCTGTAACAACCAGACGCTCAATGATATTTTCCACTTCACGAACGTTTCCTTTCCATTCCTGCCCTAAAAATGCATCTAATGCCTTTGGTGATAAGCGTACATTACGTTCGTATACCGTATTAAAATGATGAAGAAACTGATAGACAAGAGGCAGAATATCTTCTTTTCGCTCTCGTAAAGGTGGGATCGTAATTGGCACCACGTTAAGTCGATAGTACAAATCACGTCTAAACTTTCCTTCTTCGACCATTTGCTCCAGATTTTGATTCGTAGCAGCAATAATTCGTACGTCTATTGATACTGCTCTTGTTGAGCCCACGGGACGAATTGTACGGTCTTGCAGTACATGGAGCAACTTACTTTGTGCTGAAAGAGAAAGTTCACCAATCTCATCTAGAAAAAGCGTGCCTTCGTTCGAAAGCTCAATGATCCCTTTTTTCCCTTCGCGAAATGCTCCAGTGAACGTACCGCCTTCATAGCCAAATAGCTCTGACTCAATAAGCTGTTCAGGAAGCGCTGCACAATTAAGCTCATGATACGGCTGCTGTTTTCTTGTACTAAGCTGATGAAGCAGTTTTGCTACTCTGCTTTTTCCTACCCCTGTTTCTCCAAGTAAGAGAACGGTTGTATTTACAGAAGCAACTCGTTGAATGGTTGAAAAAACTTTTTTCATCGCTTCGCTTTTTGTTACGATTCCTTCTAAATCTACGGATTCGTTTAACTCTTTTTTATAGTTTTCAAGCTGTTCTTCCATCTCTTCTACTTTTCGTTTTAATTCCATTAAGTCTGTGAGATCTCGAGAATAGCTAATAACACTTTTCAATTGCCCGTCATTAGTAAATACTGGCCTAGTCCGCACATGAAGATATCGGCCTGAGTTTGTTTTTTGAACCAATTCAATTGCTTGATTAGATTCAATCACCTTTAACGTGGCCGAAGGATAAAAGATGCCCATTTCCTGAAGTTCTTTTACGTGCTTTCCAATAAAATCTTCCACTTTCAAAGCATAATTTTTTTCACACTCTGAATTTACAACTAATACATACCCATTTGCATCAGTTACAAAGATTTCATCAAATGATGACTCAAATATATCGTAAAGTTCGTCGTTAATTTGCTGAATCTGCTTTTTATGAATGGTCATTTGAATCACCTTTTCGTCAAAAAATAATTATTATTTTATTTTATCAGAAAATGAAAAATCTATAAATAGAGTGTCCAAACATATCCATTCTTTGTGATTCATGAAGAATGAGTGAAGAGTTCTCTCTTCACTCATGCCTCAATTTCTCTTATACTTCAACCGTTTGCTGCACGCTTGCTTCTAGTGCTGCTTCAAAAATAGCTAAGCCTTCTTCTAGCTGCTCATCTGTAATAACAATCGGCATTAAGATACGAAGAACGTTTCCGAATACTCCCGCGCTAAGCAGTAATAATCCACGTTTGTTTGCTTCTTTTACGATGCGCTGTGTAAGCTCTTTATCCGCTTCTTTTGTTTCGCGGTCTTTCACAAGCTCGATAGCAGACATAGCTCCTAATCCGCGGATATCACCGATACAGTCATATTTTTCTGCTAATTTTTCAAATCGTGATGTTACCACTTTTCCAAGGTACTCACCGCGTTCATTTAGCTTTTCTTCTTCAATGATATCAAGTACAGCTAAAGCCGCTTCACATCCAAGAGGGCTTCCGCAGTACGTTCCGCCAAGCTCACCAGGATTAGATTCATCCATGATTTCAGCGCGGCCGATGACACCACTAATCGGTACACCAGCTCCTAGTGATTTAGATACTGTAATTAAATCTGGTGCAACGTCAAAGTGTTCAATACCGAAGTAGCGGCCCGTACGTGCAAAACCAGCTTGAATTTCATCTGATACAAATAAAATTCCGTGCTCTTTACATAATTGATACACTTCTTGCACAAAACGTTTACCTGGAACAATGAAACCACCTTCGCCTTGAATTGGCTCCATTACAACAGCTGCAATCGTTTCTGGTGCTACTTCTGTATTTAAGAAGTTTTTGAATTCAGTGATCATAAACTCTTCGTATGCTTCAACTGATAATCCTTGTGGGCGGCGATACTCATAAGGATATGGAGCTTTGTATACTTCAGGAGCAAACGGTCCAAATTCATATTTATATGGCTTTACTTTACTTGTCATTGTCATTGTCATTAATGTACGGCCATGGAAACCGCGGTTAAATGAAATAATTCCTTGACGCTTTGTATATTTACGAGCAATTTTCACTGCATTTTCTACAGCTTCTGCTCCGCTATTTAAAAGTAATACTTTCTTGTCAAATTCACCAGGAGCAATTGCTGCTAGTCTTTCTGCAAGCTCTACATATGACTCATACATCATGACATTAAATCCTGTGTGAATAAAACGGTCTACTTGCTTGTGAAGCGCTTCTTTCACTTTTGGATGACTATGACCTACATTGATTGTGCCAATTGCCCCTACGAAATCAATAAACGTATTGCCATCGACATCTTTAACGATCGCCCCTTCAGCCGTATCAGCAAATGTCGGAATGCCATAACTTACACCTTTCGGAATGGCACGGTGTCTTCTATCTAATAATTGCTTTGCATTTTCTCCCGGTAAATTTGTTGCTACTTTGCTAAAAGTTTGACTCATTTTTTATCTTCCTCTCATATTAAATAATTCTTCAATTAGTTTATATGCAAAAAACGTGCCAACTTTTAAAAGGCTGAAAAATAAGCATTTTTAGATAATTCTAACGATAATTCACTTATCGATAAGTCAATATAAACTTATCAATAAGTCAAAAATGACTCTCTTTTCACATAAAGTGCAGGAATTTTATATTGCCATAAAAGGAACAAGGCTTTTATAATAAATGTATAAATATAGTAATGTTATGATTAATCTCTTTATAAAGGAGTGAAAAATATGCTAGAGGGCTGGTTTTTATGGGTTATTTTATTTTGGGTTGTCTTTTTAATGAGCATGTTTGCTATCGGCGGATTTTTTATGTTCAGAAAATTTTTAAAGCGCTTACCAAAAGAAGACGGCATGTCTGAACTTGATTGGCAAGATCACTATCTTTCCAAAACCATTCACCTTTGGTCAGCGGATCAAAAGCAGCTATTAAACGTTCTTGTTGAACCAGTACCTGAACTATTTCGCGATGTGGCCAAACAAAAAATTGCAGGGAAAATTGGGGAACTCGCACTTGAGGAACAAGCCGCCTCTATAACAGAAGACTTAATCGTACGTGGATACATCTTAGCTACGCCTAAACGTGATCATAAATTTTTATTAAAAACATTAAAAAAGCAAAAAATAGATGCCGTCCCTTATCAGCATTTATTTTAAATCAAAAAAGGTGGCTGCGTAGCCACCTTTTTTAATTTAATATCGTTGTATTTCCAAGACGATCATTGTGCAGCTTTCGTTCGAGCTTTTTGTACGATGTGTACATCGCAATGCGCCAAGGTACAATCATACCAAATGCTAAAATCCAGAACATACCGCCAAGCTGGCCAACATCAATTGAAGAACTTAAATATATTTTCATTGCAATTCGAATAATAAGCAAACCAATAATAATGAATGCAAAAGCTTTTGAACGCTTCAAGTAAATATGATCGTCACGAATTTCAAATTTAGACGTTTTAATTAACAGGATTGAGAAGATCATGCCTGCTATTAACGCCTCAAGCAGTTCTGCACCCGTTACTCGAAACATTGGAAAGATAAACATTAACGCTCCCGTACTCATAAAAAAAGGCGGAAGTATAATTTTTTTTGCATTCGTTGGTTTATCAGCAGCTTTCATTCGAACAACTAATATGAAAGAAGCCATAAAAATTGCGACAAGTGTTGAAGCAATAACCAATGAAATCCTTCCTTTACTATAGTTTAGTGTGTACTTATATTATAATCCAAAAAACATCAGAAGTAAAAGTGCAACAAAAAAAACAGAAGAGGATCTCTTCTGTTTTTATTTAGTAGAGGTAATATCTGCTTTTGCTTTTTGCTTTTGTTTTTGCTTTTTCATTGCTTTTAGTAAGAACCCGCCTTTAAATTTACGAGGCTCGTATGAAATAATGAAAGCACGAGGCTCATATTCTTCAATGAATGCTAATAGCTCTTCTTCTCTACTTCTTTTTGTTAAAATGTCTAATCTATAGCGTGCACTGTCTCTTCCTTCACCTTGGTACACAGTAACACCAAAACCTTCCTGTCGAAGGCGGTTAATTAACTCTTCATTTTTGGTCATAAGGTTAACTAAGAATGTTGTATATCCGATAGCAAGCCTAGATTCGATATAACTTCCAAGTATAATTCCCACTCCAAATCCAACTGCGTATACAACCATAGCAAGCGTGCTTTGATCTCCTGAAAATACTAGGGATAAGCCAAATACATAAATTAACGCTTCAACAAATCCAAAAACTGAGGCATACATACTCATACCTTTGACTAAAAAAATTGTGCGCAGCGTCAAGATCGGTACATAGATCAGTTGCAAAAGCAAGATTAACAAAATATCTTTCAATTTATACACCTCTTTTTAACAATTAAAAATATGACGATTTCATTGTATCACTCCGTATTTATAGAAGATATAGTAAAAATAAATTTTTCTATATATTTTTTCGAGTCATATTCTTGCTTATTTCCTAAGAGCTAAAATGAACGTTTGGTCTTTAAAAAACAAAAAAGAACCTGCCAACTTCCAGATTCTTTTTTGTATCATTTTCCCTTTTTAAAAGCCCGTAAACCCTCCAAATACGCTCGTTGTATAAATAATAATTTTTGTCATCCAGTCAAAATATAAAATAAACCCCATGCCAATCATTGCGTATCCGCCAACTTTCATCATGGAATTCATATGTTTTTTTAACCAATTCATTTTTCCAATAAAGAATGTCATGATAAAGAACGGAATAGAAAACCCAAGTGAATACGTTATCATGTACAAAAGACCGGATCCTGGGTTTGTCGCTGCAAGCGCCATAACCGATACTAAAATAGGTCCCGTGCAAGGAGTCCAGCCGGCAGCAAAAGCCATACCAATAAAAGAAGAACCTAAGAGTCCAGCCGGCTTATTGGCGAATTGAACTTTATGTTCCTGCATAAGAATTCGAGGCTTAAAAATCCCTAGTACAACTAGACCAAAGAAAATAATAAGAATAGCGCCAATCTGCCGAATTAAATCCTTATAGTTAAAAAACCACTGACCAATAAAGGATGTCGCAAAACCAATCATAATAAAGATAACAGAAAATCCCAGCAGGAAAAAAGCTGTGTGAATAAAAGCTTTGCGCTGATGTGACCTAGCGCCTTCCTTTAGCTCGCTGACTGATACTCCCGTTATGTACGATAAAAAAGCTGGATACAAAGGCAAACAGCAGGGTGAAATAAACGATAAAAAGCCTGCGCCAAATGCCAAAAATAAATTTAAATCTCCCACATTTCCCACTTCCCTTTTTTGTTCTTTTTGTTCTTTTTCGTTACCATTTTGTAACCAAATTGTCTTATCTCACTTCTTTCAAATAGTACCATTATCTTGTATAATTAGGTAAACGACTTGTTAGAAGGGATACATAGCATTGGCCAAAAAAGATATTCTATTAGCGATTGAAAAGAAACGAGAAGAACTCATCCGCATAGTCCGAGTAAGTGGATTAAACTCTCCACCTGCTATTAAACATAGTCAAGAATTAGATCATTTATTAAACGTTTACAATGAATTCCCTGCTCAAACAACAGAAACAACCTCTTCATGAAGGTTGTTTCTTTTTTTCACCTTCACTCTATCAATTCTTTATAAATCTCTTTTACTCCTGTTTCTTTATTGAAATTTTCCTCTTTTTCACTGTGCTGAAGCTGATACATATTATAGTACAAACCGCCTTTATCTAGCAGTTCAGCATGCGTTCCTTTTTCGACGATTTTCCCTTTATGCAATACTAAAATACAATCGGCGTGTTGAATAGTTGATAAACGATGGGCAATCGCAATCGTTGTGCGGCCTTTTCCCATATCTCTTAACACTTCTTGAATCGCTTCTTCCGTTTCTGTATCGATATGGGCTGTTGCTTCATCAAGAATAAGGATTTTAGGGTTTCGAATCACCGTTCTTGCAAATGCTAAGAGCTGACGCTGACCGCTTGATAAAGTTGAACCTCTTTCCACTAGCACTTCATTATACTTATTAGGAAGAGCTTCGATAAATGCGTGAGCTTGCACAAATTTCGCCGCTGCTTTTACTTGCTCATCAGAAAAATGGTCTTCATGCAGCGTAATATTTCGCTTTACGGTATCGGCAAATAAAAAGGCATCTTGCAGCACCAGCCCTACCTGATCTCGAAGCTGTTTATTTGAAAAGGACGACAGTGGTTTATTATCGATCAAAATGTCTCCTTTTTGCTGCTCATAAAAACGCATTAATAAATTAATGATGGAGCTTTTCCCGCTTCCAGTATGGCCTACTAAAGCCACTGTTTCTCCTTCGTTTACCGTAAATGATATATCAGAAAGCACATCTCGAACACCGTCATAGGAAAACGTGACGTTTTTGAATTCTACCGTTCCTTTTTGTACCCCCTGCTTTTGTTCTCCTGTCATCACTGGATTTTTTTCTTCCTCATCCATCAAATCAAATACCCGGGAGGCTGATACCATCGCTTGCTGATACATAGAAAGACGCTGCATCATTTCATTAACGGGCTCAAAAAAACGATCCAAATAGTTGATAAACGCGTAAAGAACACCAATTTTAACAGGACTGTCAGCTACGGAAATGCCAAAATAACTGAGCACAAGAATAACGGCTAAAATATAAAGAATTTCGACAGCAGGCCTCAATAGCAAACCATCTAACTTAATATTGCGCATGCCCGCTTTGTAGTGCTCATCATTAATTTCTTCAAATTCCGAGCGAAGCCGCTTTTCTTGACGAAATAATTGAATAATGGACATGCCTTGCAAAGACTCATGAAGCTTGGCATTTAACTGACTTAGCTTTTCTCGGAGCTGTCCGTAGTAAATAGCGCTGTAATGCTGATAAAGCTTCATAAGTCCCCAAATAAACGGGAGAAGAACTAAACAGTAAAAAGCCAGCTTCACATCTAGCATAAACATCGCTATAAAAATACCAATCAAAAATACCCCATTTTGAATAAAAACCGCGATGACTTCTACAAACATTTCTTTCATAGCTTCCGTGTCATTTGTAATTCGAGAAACAAGGCTTCCCGTTGGCGTGTTGTCAAAAAAGCGAAGCGCCAGACGATGAACATGAGAAAAAACGTCAATTCGAATCTGCTGAATAATTTGAAGCGCAATATTCTGAAACTGCAGAAGCTGAAAGTATTGAACGACAATTTTTAAAAGCTGTAAAAGCAAATAACTGCTTGCAAGCCACACCAGAGGCTGAAGAGGCAAATACTTAGGAGTTAAATAATCGTCAATGAAAATTTTAATCAAAATGGGCCCTAATAAATCAGCAGCCGTAGCAATTAATAATAGAGTGAACGCTAAAAAAAATGATTTTTTATGCGGAATTGTATAGTGAAACAGACGTTTATGTACCGAAGAATGCTCAATTTTCATTTTTCGTCTCTCCTTCTTCTACCGCACGTTCAAGCTGCTGTCTATCGTACATATCCTGATACCAGCCGCTCACGCTAAGCAGTTCCTCATGAGTTCCTCGCTGAATAATTTTCCCTTTATCAAGGACAAGAATCAGGTCTGCATGAGTAACCGAGCTCAGCCGATGCGCTGTAATAATCGTTGTTCGATTTTGACGTTTTTGCCTCAACGCTTGTAAAATACCCGCTTCCGTTTTTCCATCTACCGCTGATAGCGAGTCATCTAAAATTAAAAGCTCAGGATCTAATAGAAGAGCTCTTGCAATCGAGATACGCTGTTTTTGTCCACCAGATAACGAAACGCCTTTTTCACCTACTATTGTTTGATAGCCATCTGTAAAATCGAGGATGTCTTTATGTACATTTGCAACTTTAGCCGCTTCTTGAATTTCTTGATTGCTTGCGTCTTCTTTTCCGAACGCGATATTAGCAGCGACTGTTGTTGAAAACAAAAAGTGATCTTGAGGAACATATCCAATGCTTTTGTACAGTGAATCAAAAGCATAATCTTTAATGTCTTTTCCTCCCCATAAAACAGCTCCGTCGCTTACATCAAATTCACGAAGCAACAGCTTTAAAAGCGTGGTTTTCCCAGCACCCGTCTTTCCGACAATCCCTAACGTTTGACCGCGAGAAAGTGTAAAGTAAATTTCGTTTAACGTGTATTCGTCTTCTTTACCATACGAAAACCTATGAATAACAGCTTCAATATTTCCTGTTGGCAGTTCAACACTAGGATGCGCTGCTTCTTCAATCGAATTTTCTTCTTTTAATAAAGAAAATACCCTGTCATATGATGCTCTTCCTCGTTCCACAATGTTAAATAGCCAGCCAAACGCGAGCATCGGCCAAATAAGAAGGCCCAAATAAGTTGTAAAGGTAACAAGCTGTCCCAGTGTTAACTCTTCACTAATCACCATCTTGCTGCCAAAAATAAGAGCAAGTAAAAAAGAAAGTGCTACAATAATCGAAATGGTCGGATCAAACAATGCATCTACTCGTGCTACCTTCATGTTCTTTTGAACAACATCTGCAGACTTCATACGAAATTCTTCGACATCAGCTGCTTCTTCCCCAAACGTCTTAATGACTTTAATTCCGCTAATGCTTTCTTGAACCTTATCATTTAAAGTAGAAAATGCTGCTTGTGCGTGATGAAACCGCGCATGAAGCAATGTACCATAGTAACTTGTTAAAACGGCCATAAGCGGCATAGGAATAAGGCAAATAAGCGTTAATTTCCAGCTGATTGTTAGGGCCATTGTGCATAGAACAAGCCCTCCTGTGACAATGGAATCCACGAGCGTCAAAACGCCCGAACCTGCAGTTTGTTGAATAGCTTGAATATCATTCGTTGCATGGGCCATCATATCCCCAATTCGCCGCCGCTGATAAAAGGCCTGATTCATCCTGGTAAAATGAGTGTAGAGGGTATTTCTCAGCTGCTTGGCTAGTTTAACAGATGAACCAAATATCATAATACGCCATATGTATCTTGTGAAATAGGCCACAACAGCAGCTCCTAGCAAAATGCCAACCATCTGCATTAAGCGCTTTCCATTCAGCGTCCCTTCTTTAATGCCATCTACCGTTAAACCAATAATTTTAGGCGGGAGAAGTTCTAATGCTGCCACAATAATGAGCAGCGCTATCCCCGTTATGTAAGACTTTTTTTCCTGTTTGAAAAACCACCATAACTCTCGAAAAATTTTCATCGTATCCCCCTAGCCCCACAACCATTTTCTTATCTCTATCATAAAACAAAAGACACCCTTCTGAATAGAGAGTGTCTGTCCAATTAACCATTATTTAATTTGGCCGTTCATTGCTTTCATCATTTGGTTAATTTTTTTCTGCGATGGTTTCATGCCCATTTGCATCATCATCATTTTTAACATTTGTTCATTAATTGGTGGATTTTTCTTCAGATAGCTCATCATATACTTACGAGCAATGAAAAATCCTAGCGCTATCCCAACAATTAATGCTAGAACACCAACTAGAATATACATTCCCATGGTATTACTTCCTCCTTCATGTTGTCTAACTTACAGTGTACTAGACCATACGCTATTATACAATATTTCCGTTCCAATTTCCTTAAATAATTACACAAATTTTCTTGTTTTCACAGGCCTCAGCCAGCCGTATTCATCCGTTCCATAATTCACTGCTAAAAAACAAGGATCTAGCTTGCGTAATACTTCAAAAAAAGCTGTCTCAGCATCAACATTGCCATCTCCTTCAATTGTTATACAGCGATTCGTTAATTTTATAGATGCTCGACTTTTTTTATGAGGATATTCCAGCACAAACGTCTCTTGATGAGTAAAAAAATGAGGATAATGAGAAAACGCCTGAAGTAATTCTCGTTGAATAAATGAATTGGGCAGTTGGCGAGTAATGTAATGAACTTGTTTTTGTAAATGCGTTTCCTGCAAGTGACGTTTCATTTTATATTCAATCAGCAGCTGATAAATGAGCTTTTCTCTTCGAAAATAGGATGATGCAACTTCTTCCTCCATTAAATATACTTCATACGTTCTCACGATTCATCCTCCCTTTCGGCTCGTTCTTTTTTGTACCATTATACCGAATGGTGTACGCAATGCTTGTCTATCGATGAAAAAATTTCTTTGTTTTTTTGTCGAAAAAAAAGAGCAGACCATAGGAGTCTGCTCTTTCTTGTGAAAAAGAATTATGCATTAAGCAAGCTTTTCACTTTTGCTACTACATTTTCAACTGTAAAACCAAATTCTTTCATGATTGTTTCACCAGGAGCAGATGCACCGAAGTGATTAATACCAAGAACTTGTCCCTCGTCTCCAACATAGCGTTCCCAGCCAAGTGTAGAAGCCATTTCAATACCTAAACGTTTTTTCACTGATTTAGGGATAACACTTTCTTTGTACTCAGCAGATTGCTCTTCGAAACGATCCCATGCAGGCATACTTACTACAGATACATCAATGCCTTCTGCAGCTAATGCTTTTTGTGCTTCTACTGCTAGGCTTACTTCAGAGCCTGTTGCAAGTATTAATGCATCCGCTTGGTCTTTACCAGCTTTAGATACAACGTACGCGCCTTTAGACACGCCTTCGTATGCATTTTCTTTTGTACCTTCAAGCGTTGGCAAGTTTTGACGAGTCAATACAAGCGCCGTTGGGCGGTCAGTTGATTCTAATGCTAAGCGCCATGCAGCAGCTGTTTCATTTGCATCTGCAGGACGAACCACTGAAAGACCTGGCATTGCACGAAGTGATGGCAATTGTTCAATTGGCTCATGTGTTGGGCCGTCTTCTCCAACTGCGATACTGTCATGTGTGAATACATATGTTACAGGAAGCTTCATTAAAGCTGCTAAGCGAATTGCTGGGCGAAGATAATCAGAGAATACAAAGAATGTTCCTCCGAATACTTTTACACCGCCGTGTAGAGCCATACCGTTTAATGCAGCTCCCATTGCAAATTCACGTACACCGAACCAAATATTACGTCCGCTGTAATCAGCTGCAGTGAAGTCTTCTGAACCTTTAATCATTGTTTTATTTGACCCAGCTAAGTCAGCTGAACCGCCGAAGAATTGAGGTACAGCTTGTGCTACTGCGTTTAATACTTCTCCAGAAGAAGCACGGCTAGCTAAGCTTGAACCCGTTTCGTATGCTGGAAGCGTTTCTTCCCAGCCTTCCGGTAACTTTCCTTCTACTGCTAGTTCAAATTGACGACCTAGTTCAGGATATTTTTCTTTATACTGTGCAAATACATCGTTCCATTCGTTTTCTTTCTTTTGGCCATCTTCAGCAATTGTAGCTTTGAAGTGAGCATACACTTCTTCTGGCACATAGAAATCTTCTTCAAATGTCCATGCATAAGCTTCTTTTGTTAATTTTGTTTCATCGGAACCTAATGGAGAACCGTGCACGCCAGAAGTACCCGCGTGGTTTGGAGAACCAAATCCGATTGTTGTTTTTACTTCAATTAGCGTTGGGCGTGTTAAATCGCCTTTTGCTTCTTCAATTGCGTTTGCAATCGCTGTCAAGTCATTGCCGTCTTCAACGCGAATTACTTGCCATCCGTAAGCCTTGAAACGATCTTCTACGTTCTCAGAGAACGAGCGATCTAAATCTCCGTCTAAAGAAATATCATTTGAATCGTATAAAACAACTAAGCGTCCTAATTTTAAGTGTGCCGCTAATGAAGCTGCTTCAGCAGATACACCTTCCATTAAGTCTCCGTCACCACAAATACCATACGTAAAGTGGTCTACAATTTCTAAACCTTCTTTGTTGTATGTTTCAGCTAAATGACGTTCTGCCATTGCTTTACCAACAGCCATTGCAATACCTTGTCCTAGTGGACCAGTTGTTGCATCAACACCTGCTGTATGACCGAACTCTGGATGACCTGGTGTTTTGCTTCCCCATTGACGGAAGTTTTTAAGGTCTTCAATTGATAAGTCATATCCAGCTAAATGAAGCAAGCTGTATAATAGTGCCGATCCGTGTCCTGCTGATAATACAAAGCGGTCACGGTTGAACCAGTTTGGATTCTTTGGATTGATGTTCATAAATTTTGTCCACAATGTATATGCCATTGGAGCAGCTCCCATTGGCATACCTGGGTGACCTGAATTTGCTTTCTCAATCGCATCGATTGATAAAGTACGAATTGTTGCAATCGAAAGATCTTCAATACGTTGTGTCATACTCTTCATTCCTTTCAAAACTATGTACATATGTTATCATACTAATGATTTGCTTATTTGTACAATACTTGAACCAAAAAAATTTCCACTTTTACAGTTTTTGTGTGCCTTATTAAAAATATACAAAAAACTAGAGGGAACTCTCCCTCTAGTTTTACTAGAACGTCTTAGTGAAGACGCTTCTTTTTGCTCTCTTTTAACTTCTTAGGCGTAACATCTTTACCTTCCTCGTCCACAACTTTAATCGTATGAAGGTGGTTTGTCATAGATTGTCGGAAAACTTTTAAATATTCCTGACGTAGCTCTTGCTGTTCTTTCGCTTCAGATTCTGTCAGACCTTCAGCCTTTGCCTTTTTTGAAAGAGCATTAATACGAGCAAGTTTATCTTTTGATAGCATATAAAACCTATCTCCTTATAATCAATAATTAAAATTACCGAACCGTTCCGGCAACATGTAGTCATCTTACTAAATCTCTTTCGTTTTATCAAGAGATTGAGCACTCTCTTGATACTCTTGATAGCGACGATGTACCGTTGCTTTTGAAATATTATAACCAAAACCTTTTAGCGTAACTGAAATTTCAGCAAAGGTTAAGCCGTTATGACGAAGGCGGACAATTTCTTCAATCGGCGCTTCTTTTTTTTCTCTTCCTGAGTTAACTCCTTGATTTTTTAAATTTTGCTGCGGACGATAACCGTTTTCTACGGCTCTTTTCATTCCTCTTTTAATTTTAGCGTTATGTAATTTCCGCTGATGCTCTTCCACTAAGCTAATAATATCTAACACCATCGAATCAGATTCTGAAAGCTGAAGCTGACCTTGATGACTAATCGTATAGATCGTAGCATTTTCTTTATGAAAAGCATGAAGAAGCGCAATTCGGGCATTTCCTCTGCCTAATCGCGTTTCGTCTTGAATGAGCAGCACAGATATTTTTTCTTCTTTCATTGTATGAAGAACATCCAATATACCCTCTCTGTCTACGTCATATCCGCTTGCTTTTTCCATTACGACTTTTTTTACGTTTAGATGGTGAAGATCAGCAAGCTTTTTTAATTCTTCTTGCTGGCGCTGTAAAGATGTTTCTTGGGTTTTTTTATCCGTACTTACACGGCAATAAATAATGGCGTCCACTTTTATCACGACCTTTTCGGCTTCTAACAATATTCAGGAACGGCCGTTACACACTACTGTTCAATTGCCACTTGATTATGTAACTCTTTTTTTAAAACAGGAATATATAATTTATCTCCAGGAGATAAAGACTGGGCAGTGTCTGAGTTTAGATCATTGACGTCTTCAACCCATTTGACAAATTCATTGGTGGTCAAATGATGGTGATTATGATACTTGTTGGACAAGTCCCAAAGCGTATCTCCTTTTGTAATAGTAACCGTTGAATATTTGTCTAAATCTACTTTATCCGCTCCTAAAACCAGCGTCAATACATATGTAAGTGCAGCGATAACTGCAAAAAAAATAGCGTAATGTTTCATAGAATGTAAGAATTGGTGCATATTATGATCCCCCTATCAGAATATATGTTCTTATTTTATTGAGAACATTTGTTTCTGTCAATGGAATTCTTCGAACTTATGTTTGTATATTGACACATCACGTGGTATAATTCACCTAAAGAATAGCTAAAATCGAGGTGAAAAATATGAAGCTATCAAAACGTCAACAAGACATACTAGATTTTATTAAGCACGAAGTAAAATTAAAAGGTTATCCGCCTTCTGTTCGTGAGATTGGGGAAGCGGTGGGATTAGCCTCTAGCTCCACTGTACACGGGCATTTAGCTCGTTTAGAAAGTAAAGGGTTAATTCGCAGAGATCCAACAAAACCAAGAGCAATCGAAGTTCTTCAACTAGACGAAGTAAACATCCCTAAAAGCAATGTCATTAATGTTCCTGTTATCGGTAAAGTAACAGCGGGTCTTCCTATAACAGCCGTTGAAAATGTGGAAGAATATTTCCCTCTTCCAGATAAATTCGTTTCTCCAGATGATCATGTATTTATGCTTGAAATTATGGGAGAAAGTATGATTGAAGCAGGTATTCTAGATGGCGATATGGTAATCGTACGTCAGCAGCAAACTGCTAATAACGGAGATATTGTGGTCGCTATGACCGAGGACAACGAAGCAACGGTAAAACGTTTCTTTAAAGAAGAAAATTTCGTTCGTTTACAGCCTGAAAATTCAACGATGGCGCCTATTATTCTTCGCCACGTAACGATTTTAGGAAAAGTCACTGGTGTATATCGCACGATTCACTAATCACACACTGTATGTAAAACCAACTAATCATGATGTTAGTTGGTTTTTTACGTTTGTTTTCTAAAAAAATTGGCATATTATAAATGATACGTCGAATCATTACAGGCAGGTAGAGCGGTTTTTATAAAGCCTGTTTTACCTTTTACTTTCTGTCTGCATTTTTTCGACTCTCAAAAAAAATACAACCGACTATAAGAAGGATGTAGTTTATGACCAATACACCAAGGAAAACAGAACCATTTCAAACTATTATGCCTACCAAAGCAATGAACATGTTTCTTTTTCCTTTTTCCTTTGATCGAAAAAATAAAGAGCAGCTTGTTCATGCACTAGAAGCAAATATGTTTGAGTTTTTTTCCATTCAAAACAAACATGTAGAAAAAGAATACTACGGAGAACAGTATTACGTATCTCATGATAGCTTGGATCAATATTTTCTTCCTTACATTGAATGTATTCTATTTCCTGATTCGTGCGAAAAAGAAGGCTTGCTTCGATTTTCAAAAAAAATAGACCATACCGTTACGCTACAAACTTCCTCCACCACCGTGTCTAGCAACGTGCTGTCTGTGGATGTTTTTTTATGTCCTTTTGAAATTGGCGTCATGACCATTCGCACTGAGATGAGTCATAATCATTACACCTATGATGACATTTTAGAATTCATGAATCATTTTCGTGTATTAGAACCGAAGCTTGCTGAAGAGCATGGATCCACCATTACCTATGAACATCATCGCTATAGCAAAGTACAGGATTATATTTTTTCACAGCTCGCGCCATTTTTGAACGAACACATCAAAAAAGAAGCGACGCGTGAACAGCACGTCGGGAGTCTTCCTTATTTTATCGATGAACGGATGTTTGTATTAAGTTATGTAACGGTAAATCAAGAGCAAGAGATTAACTCCACAACTTTATTTCGTACTGGGCAGCTAAATAGCTATACGCCTGACGGGAAACCGTTTATCTCTGCACACAACCATGAGTATATTAAAACGTATAATACCAAACACGTGTATTCCAGATGGGCTCCTGAAACCTATTACGTTATAACAGACCATGTGTTTTCGTGTATTTCTAAATCGACAGACTCTAAAACGGATCAGCTTTTGATGAATCATCTATTTGGCCAACATTACTATAATTTATTTTTGCATTTTTTCTATAAAATCGTGTTGCTAAAACTATCCTATGAGTATTCTCAGCTCACGTTTCATAAAAATTCAGAGGGCATCGAGCGACTAATTCGCTCTATTACTGTATTTTCAGGTAAATATTTATTTTTAGAAATTAGCTCTCGCACGGAAGGTCAAGAGTTTTCTGAGCTCTTTAAAAAAATCTTCCACATCAATTCTCTTTATCAAGAAGTCAAAGAAACCCTTGGTACTTTGTATCAAAATCAAGAGAAAATCGCGGCCAAGCGTCACAATTACTTATTATTAATTTTAACGATTTATACCGTTCTTTCCGGTATTTACGGAATGAATTTAGTTATTAGCAAGCTAAAGGGAAACATCAATTGGGATAGTATGAAGCAGTTTTCTATCTTTGAATATATCGCTTTAATAGTAGCTTTATCAGGAATTCTGATCAGCATTAGTCTCGGAGTGAGTTCCCTATGGAATTTATTAAAAGATCGATTTAAAACATAAAAGCTGTTCGCATCAGAAAATACATTATAAAAAAGAAGAGATTGAGACATAACTAAACCAAGCAAGTCTAAAGGGAAACAAATGAAATAAATAAGCTAGCAGGGATTGCTTGTGACATCGCAGTTGATTTCCGTGCAAGACTTCGCTTTCCGCGGGCGGCCGGTGAGCCTCCTCGTCGCTTGCGCTCCTGCGGGGTCTCACCCCTTCCGCTTTTCCCGCAGGAGTCTTCGTCTTGCCCTCCAATCAACTGCTGGAAAGAACTAAACAAATGAAACCTACGTGCACCATAAAAAACGAACCACTAATCAAACATGATGATTAATGGTTCGTTTTTCGCTTCGACTAAAATCCTTTTTTCCCAACCTCTTTTATCTATTACTAAATCACTGCCTACTCCACTGAACCTTTTATTACACGTTGTGCCGCTGTTGTAATTTCAGAACAATCTAACATTATACTCTATAAGAAAAATATATACAAAATAATAAAATATGGTATCATAGGGTAGGAATTTTGTACCTTATCTTTGAAATAATTTGCAGGAGGTAATATGCTTAACTCATTTTTATCCAAAAGCCTGATTCTTTTATGTGTCATGATTCTTACATGGTCTCTATGGGGCAGTTATAGTGCGATGACAAATTCATTGGACTTAAAAGGCTTGGCTTTAAGTAATTCATTTATTATTGAAGGAATATGTATCACTTTCCTTGTCATTTTTCTAATAGCTATTGCAAGTAGATACATGAACAAAACTGTTTTTTTTATTTCACTGATTGTTTTGACCTTAGGTGTTCGATTAGCATGGATGCTTTCTGTTCAAACACCTGTAAAATCTGACTTTCTTGTCATGTTAGATGCCGCACGTAATATCGCAAAAGGAAATTATGAATTTAACCAAAGCGTTTATTTCACTACATGGGTATATCAGCTAGGCTTTTCATTCTATGAATCTATTGTTATTCGCTGTTTTGGAGATAGCATTTTTACATTAAAATTGTTAAATATTTTTTATTCTACTGGAACCGTTATTTTTATTTATCTAATTGGCGCTAAAGTATTTAACGAACTTGCTGGGAGAATGGCAGCTTTCCTATATGCGTTCTACATTCCGAACATTCTCTACAGCTCAGTGTTAACCAATCAGCATTTAGCTACTTTTTTATTTTATGCAGCTTTTTACCTTATTATAAAAAGATTTGCTCATAACAAGTTTAGCTGGCTTTATATTGGTCTTCTATTGTCGTTAGGAAATTTAATGCGCCCTCTGGGACCCATTATTATCGTTGCTGTTTTCATTTATTTCATCTTGCAAATTCTTCAACCTTACATTAAAGCGAAGGATGCTGCTGAGTTAAAAACTCGTCGAAAGAAAATAGGAAAAAACCTCGTAGGCGTACTGGCTACTTTTTTTATTGCAAATGCGCTGATCAACTACTCTTTTGTAGCGAGCGGTATTTCTAAATATCCTTTAAGTAACAGAGATCCTTTATGGAAATTCGTTATTGGCTTTAATTATGAAACAAGCGGTTCTTATTCTTCAGAGGATGCTAGTCGTTTTATGGGTATGCCAATTGGAGAAAAACGAGCTGAAGCAGAAAAAGAAGTAATTAAAGAGCGAGTAGCAGATAAAGAGCAACTTTTAGATCTCTTTCACATTAAATTCCTGAATATGTGGGGAGGAACGGATGCATCTACATTTTGGAGTATTTCATTAACTCCTCAAGAAGATGTACCTTTTAATAAAGAGAAATTAATTAGTGCTGCTCAAAGTTATGAAAGAATCATTTACGTTTCAACTACTATTCTTTCCATTATTGGACTTATATGTTTATTCCTGAAGAAGCAGGATAAATATCCGTATACACTGTTTTTATTACTAATCATAGGATACGTTCTTATTCACTTGCTTATTGAAATTCAAACTCGCTATCGATTCTTTATTTTCCCAAGCTTTATGCTGCTCGAAGGGTTTGGTATTTCAGTGATTCTATCTTATTTACTAGTACGGTTTACTAAAAATAAGACCCAGGCAAAATGTGAAGAGATAAATTAAATGGAAGGGATTATGCAACCGTGATAAAATTCCTGAAATTCGGATTTGTAGGTATAATGAATACCCTGCTCACTATTATCAGTTACTTAGCACTGATTCATTTTGATATGAATTATATATTGGCTAACGTACTATCCTATTTCATTGGCGTCATAAACAGCTACTATTGGAACAAATCGTGGGTGTTTCAAGCAACTGTACATAAATGGATGTTAGCTCAATTTTTCATCGTAAACCTTATTACTTTAGCAATTAATACATCTTGCTTATTCCTTCTTGTACACTATACACCTGCTAATCCGATAATTGGACAACTGTTGTCTACTTGTATAGGAATGTTTTTTAATTTTTTTCTTAATAAAATATGGACGTTTAAGCACACAAACAATCACTCGATAGGAGGTAGTAAAGCATGAAAGAACTAATTTCAATCGTGGTACCTATGTATTTTGAAGAAGAAGTAGCTAATGAATGCTATAATCGCTTGCTTTCCGTCATGCATGAAAATCACATTAACTATGAATTCATTTTCGTCAATGACGGCAGTACAGACCGAACAATTGAAATCTTAAAGGACGTAGCAGCTATGGATTCTAACGTAAAAATTATTGATTTTGCCCGTAATTTCGGGCACCAAACTGCCGTCACAGCAGGTATTGACTATGCTCAAGGTGATGCTATCGTAATTATTGATGCTGACTTACAGGATCCGCCTGAAATGATTCCTGAATTAATTGCTAAATGGCAGCAAGGCTATGAAATTGTATACGCAAAGCGCAAGAAGCGAAGCGGAGAGACCTTTTTTAAATTGACAACGGCTAAGTATTTTTATCGCTTTTTAAATTATATGTCCGATATTGAAATCCCAAAAGACACGGGAGATTTTCGTATTATCGACCGAAAAGTTGCGGACGTATTCAAAAAAATGACTGAACGCAATCGTTTCGTAAGAGGAATGATGTCTTGGATCGGCTTCAGGCAAACATATGTAGAATATGAGCGCGATGAGCGTTTTGCTGGTGAAACAAAATATCCTTTAAAAAAGATGATCAAGTTTGCTTCAGATGGAATTATTGGGTTTTCAACGAAACCTTTACGTTTAGTAATGGTTATTGGCTTGTTATCAGTTTTTGTATCACTTCTCGTTTTAAGTTATTCGATTGTTGTTTGGCTGATAGGTGAAAATATTCAGCCTGGCTGGACTTCGATTATGGTAGCTATCACTTTCTTTAGCGGTATTCAGCTACTTGGTTTAGGTCTAGTGGGACAATACATCGCAAGAATTTACGATGAAAGTAAAAATAGACCTATTTACGTTGTACGTGAAACTATTAACTTTTCTGCGGCTTCAACAGATTCTCAAAACGTGCGTGAAAAAGTATATAGCTAAAAAAACAAGGAAGAAAACAACTGTTTTCTTCCTTGTTTTTTATTCTTTTTGAAGCTGTAAATCGCTTGTCACCCAGTCAGGAATTCCATCATCTTCATCAAATTCAATAATGACATCCGTTATTCCTTTTTCCTGTAAAATACGATTTTCGAGACGATCTTTAATATCATCCGCTTCTGCTACTGTTAAAGAAGGATCAATTTCTACTTTTAATTCAACGTGAAGCTCTTCTCCTTCTTTCATCACCATTAACGTTTGAATATCACGCACTTGTACATCTTGCATAACAATGGCGCCAATTTTCATTTCCATTTCTTTATCTGCTTCACCAAGCGCTCCGGCAGCGTTATCTAAAAATACTCGTCCTACTACAAAAAACATCATAAGACCAATTAGCATAGAAGCAATTCCTTCAGCTTGATGAAAAGGCGTAAACCGCGAAATAAAAACGGCGATTAAAGCCAATACGCCTCCTCCAGTAGCTACCAGATCTTCCATAAAAACAAGCTTAGTTGCTGGCTTTGCTTTCTTTAGATGAACAAAGCTTTGCGTAAAAACATTGACCTCTGCAGTATTCATTCCGACATCGTGCAAAATTTCTTTCATTGCCTTAAAGAGGACAAACATCTCAAGTAATACCGAGATGCCAAGTACTGCAATATTTAAAATAAAGCCTGAAGACTTCGTCGGATGAAGAATATGATGATACCCTTCTTTAATCGTTTCAAATGCCATAATTCCTACTACAAGAACCGCCCCTAATAAAACGAGATTAACCAATCGTCCAAATCCGTTTGGAAATCGTTTGGTCGGAGCTTTTTTGCTTAATGCTGAACCTATAAAAACAAAGAACTGATTTGCTGCGTCCCCTAAGCTGTGCATCGTTTCAGCAAACATCGCTACATTTCCCGTTAAAGCAAAAGCAATCCCTTTAATAATGGATATAATGGTATTAACTATAGCGGCCATCATGGCCGATTTATTTCCTTTTCGCAATAACTTAATTAATTCACTCATGCAATCCCTCCGTTTGTGCCTTTGATGAGATTCAATTATGGTTAGTGTATGTGAATTTAAAAATTAAAAACCTCCAACATATAAGTTGGAGGTTTTTAGTCATGTTTCATTATTTTTTAAAACGATAAGGTACCGTTGTAACGATTACGTTTTTACGGTAAAGCAAATGTGCTTTTAACAGCAGACTGGACTGATTATGAAGGATGTTTTGCCAGCTTTTTTTCGTGATGAACTGCGGAATAACAACCGTAATAGCCATATTATTTTCACGGGCTTTTTCTTCAGCCATATCGATGAATCGAAACAGCGGACGCACAAGACTGCGGTATTGAGAATGAAACGTAACAATACGAATATCAGGCTGCCACTTTTCCCACTTCTCTTCCATTCTCTTTTCGCTTTCTCGGTCAAAAGCAACGTGCACCGCAATAACGGTATCACCAATCGTTCTTGCATAGTTCAATGAATTTTCCACTACCTTTGTCATTCCTGCTACAGGAACAATGACCACACTTCCTTCAAGCTTTCCAATCTTTTCTCCTTGCTTAATACGAAGCTGCTCTCCTACCGCTTCATAATGCGTATGAATGCGATGAAAAATATAAACGATAACCGGTAAGAAAACGAGCACGGACCATACTTGTGAAAACTTCGTTGTAAACAAAATGATTAGCACCGTTAAGGTAATGAGGGCACCAATTAAGTTAATGGTTAGCTTTCCTTGCCAGCCGGCCGGCTTTTCTCTAAGCCATTTGACAATCATGCCTGTTTGAGAAAGCGTAAATGGAATGAACACTCCAACTGCATAAAGAGGAATTAATTGTTCCGTCGCTCCTTTAAAGGCGACAAGTAAGACAATAGAAGCAATTCCAAGGGTCACAATTCCATTTGAATAGCCTAGTCGATCGCCGCGAATTTGAAACATTCTTGGCATGTATTTATCAGACGATAAGTTTACGGCAAGCAAAGGGAAAGCTGAAAAACCTGTATTCGCCGCTAGCACTAAAATCAGAGCTGTGGTACCTTGAATAAAATAATAAAATCCATTTCGTCCAAATACACTCGATGCAATTTGTGATACAACCGTTTCATCTGCTTTTGGAGAAATGCCAAGCCAATAAGCTAAAAACGTGATGCCAGAAAATAAAACGGCTAAAATACCGCCCATCAGCATTAATGTATGAACAGCATTTTTTGCACCTGGATCTTTAAAGTTAGGCACTGCATTTGAAATAGCTTCTACACCAGTCAATGCCGAACAGCCTGATGAAAAAGCTTTTAATAATAAAAACAAACTAATACCTGGCACCACGGTACCGAGAGATGTATGAAGCTCAGGTGAAACTTGACCTGTCACTATTTTGAAGAAGCCCACCGCTATTAACAAAATAAGAGCAATAACAAATAAATAAACCGGATAAGCTAAGACAGAAGCGGATTCTGTTACACCTCGTAAATTTAAAACCGTAATAAAAATCACCAGCAAACACGCAATTACTACGTTATAGTGATGCAGCGTTGGAAAAGCCGAAGTTAAAGCATCGGTTCCTGCTGAAACACTCACGGCAACTGTTAAAATATAATCTACTAACAGTGATCCCCCAGCGATAAGTCCAGGATTTTCTCCTAAATTGGTTTTCGAAACAATATAAGCTCCTCCGCCTTGCGGATACGCATAAATAATTTGACGATATGAAAGAATTAAAGCCGTCAGCAGCACCAATACCCCAATCGCAATTGGAATCGAATACCAATAGGCAAGCACGCCCACTGTTGCAAGGACAATCAAAATCTGTTCTGTTCCATAAGCCACTGAAGATAAGGCATCTGATGATAAAATAGCCAGCGCTTTAAGCTTACTAAGCTTTTGATCGCCTAACTCTTTTGTTTTGAGCGGCTTTCCAATCAATAATCTCTTGAGAACTGAATAGTTCACGTAATTTCCCTCCGATGATTGCTTAGCTACTATTCACTGTTCGTTGCTAAGCTCCGTTACAAGTTCATGAATAAGTGATATTATCCCTAAAAAATACCTTTTTATGTTAAAAAAGCGCACAAAAAAAACACTAAGGGTTCTCAGCGTTTTTACACAGCTTAAACCTCCTCTCCAAAACGCTTATGGGGTTAGCTGTCGGATTCGGGCTATGAGAGTAGCCCTACCTTTTAAAAAAAAGGATTCACCCCAAGTGACAATGCACAAATTTGGGTCCCCCACTTCTGACGAATTAAGCGATAACAGGTCAATATAATTTTCGGTTAAAGAGTATGATCGATAACATGTTTCTTTCATAACTATCCTTTGTTCTTAGATAATATACTCCCGTACAAATGGTTTGTAAAGCATTATTTTACGTAAACGATAAAATAGTACTTAAGGCGCTTTTAAGGGGAAAACAAAAGGCCTTCTGCCTGCTTACAGAAGACCTGCTTTCTTTAACTTTTTGCTTTTAAAACGGCTGCTAGCTTGTTTTTCGTTTGAGGACCATAAATGCCATCTACATCATAAGGAAGATACACAAGCTGAAAACGTCTGACTGCATCTTTCGTTTGTACTCCATATATTCCGTCTACTGACCCTACTTTAAAACTAACCGCGTTTAATGCTCTTTGAAGCTGTTTCACTGCTTCTCCAGAATCGCCTTGTTTTAAAATTCCATTGGGAAGTGGATATTGTTCAGAAGGTGGTGTTGGAGTAGGTGTTGGTGAAGTTCCTGAAGGAATAACAATTGTTTTTCCAACCTGTAGTGTTAAAGGATCAGAAAGCCCTGTATTCGCTTCTTGAAGCTCCTGTACTGTTATGCCGTACTTCTGTGCAATACTGTACAGCGTATCTCCTTGCTTAATTGTATACGTTTTTTCACCTGGTTCAGAAGGTGATGGATTTGGTGTCGGTGTTGGAGATGGCGATGGATTTGGAACTGCACGACGAGGTAAATTTAAATATACGGCAATTCCTTTTGCATACGATTCACCCATGCTTTTTAAAAAAGCTTCATTTTGAAGAAGTGCTGCATCGGCGCTCCTATCAATAAAAGCTATTTCAGTTAGTACTGCAGGCATATTTGTTAAGCGAAGCACCGCATAATTGGCCGATTTTCGTCCACGATTCGGATGATTATACGACAGCAGCGTTGGCTGTACTTGCCCGTGCACAATCGATTGAAACGTTTTACTAGCATTGCTAGCGCTTCTATAAACATAATCTTCGTATCCTGTTCCTCCACCGGCATTTACGTGAATAGACATAAATGCATCTGCCCCCCACGAATTAGCTTGAGAAGCGCGCTGAGATAACGATAAAAAAGTATCTGTGGTACGGGTGGTTTTAATCGTAAAGTCACTGTAAGTGCTATTTAAATAGCTTATTAAATATTGTTGAATTTTTAACACTAAGTTTTTTTCATACAGTCCATTCGCTCCAACTGCTCCTGCATCTGCCCCACCATGTCCTGCATCAAGATAAATTTTTTTCATATTACTTGTCCCTCCTTATTGTTAACATATGCATGAGGGAAAAAAGTGCTACGTATACTAGCCTACTTAGTGAAAAATTACTAAAAAAGGAGATTGAGACATAACGAAATCACTTCAAACTCAAAACGAACAAATGGGATAAATGCGCTAGTATGGATGGCTTGTTACATCGCTGTTGAATTCCGTGCAAGGCTTCGCTTTCCGCGGGGGGGCTGGTGAGCCTCCTCGTCGCGTGCGCTACTGCGGAGTCTCACCTATTCCGCTTTTCCCCCAGGAGTCTTCGCCTGCCCTCCAATCAACTTCTAGAAGCAACTAAATAGATGAAATCTACGTTCATCCTACCAATAAAAAAATCCGCACAATTCATCGTGCGGTTCCCTCCTCCTAACATACTTTTGGTCCAGATTCTATTCTGGTTGATTAAATAGATCAGGAGGGTCTATTATTTATAACGTTAGGACCTATTTAAAAAGCAGAACGCCTACAACAATGAGAATAATCCAAATTGGAATGCTTATCAATATCCCTATCACTAAACCTTTAAAGAAATTTCCTTCTTTCATTTTTATTACATTCCTCTCCAACAGTATTTTCTAACGATACTATGATTGGCTGAAAACTCTCTGAAGTTATACTGAAATACAGTGCAGAGTGAACACATAAACAATCTCACTATCTGTTATACACTACTTTTACTTATAGATTCAATGAGACAAAAAGCTCATCCTTTTTGATTCATGTAAACAAATTCTTTCTTGTATGTAACAAAACAATAAAAAAGCTCCCTGTAAATTATACGACAGGCAGCTTTTTTATAAACAAGCTATATTATTCAATTTACGTATGTAGAATGTTATTTATTCATTGTGAAAAACAAAAAAGTCGGAGAGAACGTACAAACGATCTCTCCGACTTTTAAAAATTAATATTGGCTCATGTATTGGTCACGTTCCCAAGGATGAACTTGTGTACGGAACATATCCCACTCGATTTCTTTCGCTTCAACGAAGTGCTCTGCTAAGTGTTCACCTAATGCAGAAACCATCACTTCGTTTGATTGGAAGCTATCTAAAGCTTGAGCTAATGTTGCAGGTAAATCTACGATACCTTCTTCAACACGCTCTTCTTTTGTCATTACATAGATATTACGATCAATAGGTTTTGGAGCTTCAAGATTGTTCTTGATTCCATCTAAACCAGCTTTTAATAGAACAGCCATTGCTAAATATGGGTTAGCAGCTGGGTCTACGCTACGTACTTCAACACGAGTTCCTACGCCGCGAGAAGCTGGGATACGGATTAATGGGCTACGGTTGCGAGCAGACCATGCAACATAACAAGGAGCCTCATATCCAGGTACTAGACGCTTATAAGAGTTTACAGTAGGATTTGTTACTGCTGTAAAGCTGTGTGCGTGCTTGATGATACCTGCGATAAATTGACGAGCAGTATCACTTAGCTCTAGATTACCGTTCTCATCATAAAATGCGTTTTGGCCATCTTTGAATAACGAAACGTTACAGTGCATACCTGAACCGTTCACACCAAATAATGGTTTTGGCATAAATGTAGCATGTAAGCCATGTTTACGTGCAATTGTTTTTACAACAAGTTTGAACGTTTGGATATCATCACAAGCTTTTAATGCAGCAGCATATTTGAAGTCGATCTCGTGTTGTCCAGGAGCTACCTCATGGTGAGATGCTTCAATTTCAAAGCCCATTTCTTCAAGCTCTAATACGATGTCACGACGGCAGTTTTCACCAAGGTCAGTTGGCGCTAAGTCGAAGTAGCCACCTTTATCATTTAATTCTAATGTAGGTTCGCCTTTTTCGTCTAATTTGAATAAGAAGAACTCTGGCTCAGGTCCAAGGTTAAAATCAGTAAATCCTAACTCTTCCATCTCTTTTAACACACGTTTTAAGTTATTACGTGGATCGCCATCAAACGGAGTTCTATCTGCATTGTAGATGTCACAAATAAAACGTGCTACTTTACCTTTTTCAGATGTCCAAGGGAAAATAACAAATGTATCAATATCCGGGAATAGGTACATATCTGATTCTTCAATACGTACAAACCCTTCAATAGAAGAACCGTCAAACATCATTTTGTTGTCTAACGCTTTTTCTAATTGACTTACTGGAATTTCAACGTTTTTAATTGTTCCTAAAATGTCAGTGAACTGAAGACGAATATACTTTACATTCTCTTCTTGAACTTTGCGGAAAATATCTTCTTTTGTGTACTTTGCCATCGTGTGATCCTCCCCTAAATCTCTATATAATATTTATAATCTATACCCCTCATATACGAACGGCATAAATATTGATAACTTTATTAATGAAAGAACCTGGACATATCTCCTTGATTTAAAGTTGCTCGATTAAAACGGCCTGCTTGCATAAGTTCTGCACGAAGCATTTTTCGCAACTCATCGTCCGTTAATTCTGGCTTTGCTGTTTCTGCCACAACTTTTTCTTCTTGCTTATGCCCTTTTTGCTCCTTTTGAAGATGAAACAGCTGTTTTACACCTGCTAAGTTTACACCTTGTTCGATTAGATCGCGGATTTCAAGCAGCTTATCAACATCGTTAAATGAGAATAGTCGTCGATTTCCCTCTGTTCTTACCGGTGCAACTAATTCATGTTCTTCATAGTAGCGAATTTGGCGAGCAGACAACTCAGTTAACTGCATCACAATTCCAATCGGGAAAAGTGGCGTATTTCTTCGAATGTTGTCACTCATTTCAGTTCCTCCTTTGGATTAACTATTTACATTGTATGCTATGTTAGTTCACCTGTCAACCGAATGTTAGTAATTCTAACATAAATTTTTCTGAACATTTTTTCTATACAAATAAATAGCACTTCGTTTATTTTTATAGCTTATCTTTTTCCTTCTTAACGGGGAGAAATAATCTTTCTATCTTATAAAAGTTCTTTTGTCAGTAATTGATCTACCGCCATGCATATTGCTACTTTTACATGAGCATACGTTAATCCGCCCTGCACGTAAGCGACATAAGGCGGCCTGATAGGACCATCTGCCGTAAGCTCGAGGCTCGCTCCTTGTATAAACGTTCCTGCTGCCATAATCACATCATCTTCATACCCTGGCATATAAGCAGGATACGCCGTTACGTGTGAATTAATTGGCGAAGCGAATTGAATTGCCTGACAAAAAGCCACCATTTTATCGGGGTCATCAAACTGAACGGATTGAATTAAATCTGTTCGTTCACTGTCCCACTTCGGTTCACTTTGCATACCAAGCTCTTCAAACATAGCGGATGAGAAAACCGCTCCTTTTAAGGCTTGACCTACTACGTGCGGCGCCAAGAAGAACCCTTGATACATTTCTTGCAAGCTATACAGCGTCGCTCCAGCTTCTGCACCGATTCCAGGAGTTGTCATTCGGTATGAACAAGCTTCCACTAGGTCTTTTCGTCCTGCAATATAGCCACCGATTTTAGCGAGACCTCCACCAGGGTTCTTAATAAGCGACCCCGCCATCAAATCTGCTCCTACATGCGTTGGCTCGATTGTTTCTACAAATTCACCGTAGCAGTTGTCAACAAATACAACAACGTCAGGCTTAATGCTCTTTACAAACGAAATCATTTCTTTTATTTGAGCGACTGTAAAAGAAGGACGAATGCCGTACCCTTTTGAACGCTGAATGCCTATCATCTTTGTATGCTCATGAATAGACGCTTTCACTTCTTCAAAATCCACTTGACCTTCCTCAGTTAAATCTACTGATTTATAGCTAATGTTATATTCTTTTAAAGAACCTACACCGCTTCCTCGTATGCCAACGATTTCTTCAAGCGTGTCATAAGGCTTTCCGGTTATATATAATAGTTCATCTCCAGGACGCAGTACACCAAACAGCGAAATGCCGATTGCATGCGTGCCTGAAATAATTTGCGGACGCACTAGACATGCTTCTGTTCCAAAAACGTCCGCATATACTTTCTCCAACGTATCGCGGCCTAGATCGTCGTAGCCATACCCCGTTGTCGGATTAAAATGTGAATCACTCACTCGGTTTTGCTGAAAGCTTTGCAGCACTCGAAATTGATTTGCTTCAATACGCTCGTCAATTTTCTCATGTACGGGCTTAATCTGCTTTTCTACTTTTGCAGCAAGTTCCCGAATGCGTGCCCCGTTTTTTAACTGATCAAACATCATTTCTTTGTTCCTCAACTTTCTTCAAGCGTTTGTAGCTTTTTGTAAAGGGGATGCTCTTTTGCAATATACCCTTTGCACTGATACTTCTCAGTTTCTTCATTGAACTTTAACGACTCAAGAATAGAGACCGTTTTTAGTTCAGCGAGCATTTTTCCTTCATAAGCCGGCAGCAGCACATGAAAAAACGCCATTTCTTTTTTCATTTCTTCTTGAATTCTTTCCCCAAGCTTCACTAAATCCGTAGCTTTAAAAGCGCTCATTGATAACGATGTTGAAGCGGATGGGACAAATAGTTCATGCTGCATATCTTCTTTATTGTAAACTGTTAGCATCGGAATGTCCGTTACGTTCAGCTCTTCTAGTAAGCGATGCACTGTTTTTTCGTGGTTGTTGTAATCTGGATTAGATGAATCTACCACGTGCAGAACAAGGTCAGCTTCGGTTACTTCTTCAAGTGTTGAACGGAACGCGGCTACTAACGTTGTTGGAAGATCTTGAATAAATCCAACCGTATCCGTTAACAGCGCCGTTAATCCTGACGGAAGCGTATACTGTCTTGTCGTTGGATCAAGAGTTGCAAACAGCTGATTTTCTTCAAAAATACCAGCTTCTGTTAAGCGGTTAAAGATCGTCGATTTACCAGCGTTCGTATAGCCCACAATTGCAATTTGATAGACATGATTACGCTTACGTCTTTCTCGATAACGTTCGCGGTGACTTACCACTGTCTTTAACTGACGCTTAATTTCATCAATTTTACGGCGAATATGTCTGCGGTCACTTTCAAGTTTCGTTTCACCAGGACCTCTTGTTCCAATTCCGCCTCCAAGACGCGACAAAGCGGTACCTTGTCCTACTAACCTAGGCAGCAGATAATTTAATTGAGCAAGTTCCACCTGCATTTTTCCTTCTCGCGTTTGAGCACGCTGTGCGAAGATATCCAAAATCAGCTGCGTGCGGTCAATAACACGCGCAGATAACCCTGCTGACAAATTGCGGATTTGACTGGGTGACAATTCATCATTAAATACAATTAAATCAGGCTCTAACTCTTCTTCAAGAGCCACAAGTTCTTCTACTTTCCCTTTTCCAATATAAGTAGCTGGATGAATGCGATCGCGCTTTTGCGTTAACCTTACCAGCACTTCGCCTTTTGCAGTCTCAGTTAAAGATGCTAGCTCATCCATTGAATATTCAAAACGTTCGTCATCGTCATGAAGCTGACATCCGACTAAAATTACGCGTTCAAGTTCAGTATTCATTTCTGCTGTCAAAGATTTTTCCTTCCCTTACTATTAAATTGACAAATCATTCATATCATATCAAAAAAATCTCCATTTCTCCATCTTTGCAAAAGAGACAGAATACATTGTCTTTTACTAGTTTAACACCCTTTTTAAAATCTATAAAACGATGATTAAAAAAACATTGAAATATCACGAAATTCTGTATACAATTTGAATTGGTTTACTTATCGAAATTTGAATCAGGCTGCCTGATTTTAAAATAATAGTCGCTACTTGGTGAAAACAGAATAAAGGGGATAGCATCATGACTTGGGACGTACTTAGCATTATTGGAACGATTGCTTTTGCAATCAGCGGAGCTTTCATTGCGATGGAAGAGGAATATGATATTTTAGGCGTTTACATACTCGGAATCGTAACGGCTTTTGGCGGAGGAGCCATTCGAAACCTGCTTATCGGTGTACCGGTGTCTGCCCTTTGGGAACAAGGACTCTTTTTTCAAATTGCTTTATTATCTATCACTGCCACTTTTTTATTTCCAAACAATATCTTAAAACATTGGAAGCGATGGGGAAATTTTTCGGACGCCATTGGCCTTGCAGCATTCGCGATTCAAGGAGCGCTTTATGCCACTCATATGAACCATCCGCTTAGCGCGGTTATTGTAGCTGCGGTCTTAACAGGAAGCGGCGGGGGGATTATCCGAGATTTATTAGCACGCCGAAAGCCTACTGTTCTTAAAGATGAAATTTATGCCGTATGGGCGATTATCGCAGGATTTAGCGTAGGGCTCCATATTACAAACACGCCTGTAGAACTTTATACGTTATTTATCTTGCTTGTAGGCCTTCGGATGTGTTCATACATTTACAAATGGCGCCTGCCGATTAAAACGATTCGACAACCAAATATGTAGAAAAAAGCCTTTCATGACGAAAGGCTTTTTTTCACAGCTGAATATCGCTTGACGTTAAAGTTAAAAGCTCGTTACGTTCAAAGCTTTCTTCTTCTAAAAGCCTCATGGATTGAGTACGTATGGAACGTTCAATAATGTTTCGCACATATCGACCGTTACTAAAATCCCTAGGCGTCTGATTGTACTTCACGTCCATAAAATGATCTTTTAGCTTTTTATAGGCCTCTGTACTAAACTGATACTGCCTGTCATTCATCATGTGACCCGCAATGTCCATCAGTTCATTAACATCATAATCCGGAAAATCAAAAATAAACGGAAACCTAGAGCGCAGTCCTGGATTAAGACTTAAGAAATTTTCCATTTCTCTTGGATAACCAGCTAAAATCAATACAAACTTATCATTTGAATCTTCCATATGTTTGACCAATGTATCAATCGCTTCTTTTCCAAAATCTTTTTCTCCCCCTCTTGCAAGAGAATAAGCCTCATCGATAAATAAAATACCTCCAAGCGCTTTTTTTACAAGATCTCTCGTTTTCTGAGCGGTATGACCAATGTATTCTCCAACTAAATCTGCACGCTCTGCTTCAATTAAATGTCCTTTAGACAAGATGTTCATATTCAAAAATAATTTACCCAGCAGGCGGGCTACCGTCGTTTTCCCTGTTCCTGGATTTCCTTTAAACATCATATGCAGCGCCTGCTTTCCCGCTTTTAAGCCCTGTTCCTCTCTTTTTTTGTTAATATATAGCCACGCATATATTTCTTTTATCATTTTTTTCAATTCTTCCATTCCAACCAGTCCGCTCATTTCTCGTTCAATTTCCCGAAGCGGCTCATGATTTATCACAGCTTTTTTGGCAGGACGCGGAATTGATGTCGTATACGATTTTTCCTTTTTTGTTTCATTATTTAAAATGATATTAATTTGCCCATTATTTTTAAGAGTTATCGGCTGTTCCACCATGTTCACCTCTCGTTTCATCCCACTTCTCTGTATCGCATAGCTGCATGCGATGAACGATACGAAGACAATGATCTCTTATTACCGAAGAAATAATCGTCTATTATAAGGTTTATGTTCAATGAGTAAAAACAATGTTAAGAAACTTTTCTAAGCCTTTATTTACATAAAAAAAGCATCCGAATATGCGGATGCTTCTCTTTAATCTCTATTCAAGTTCTACTGTAATATTTTTATTTGGTACAAATGTCGAAATCGCATGTTTATAAATCAGCTGCTGTTTTCCTTCAGATTCAATTAGCACAGTAAAATTATCAAATCCTTTAATTAGTCCTCTTAATTGAAAACCATTTAAAAGAAATACCGTCACATAGATATTTTCTTTACGTAATTGATTTAAAAATTGATCTTGAATATTAACTGATTGTTTCATTATTCGGCCTCCTCGTTTCTCTATCTGTTTACTTAATTCGCTTCTTTCTTCAGCTTTCCTGCAATATATGTAAAAATTTCAGCAAACTTTTCGGGAAATTTGTCAACTTCCATCTCTATCCATTTTACAGGCATTTTATTTCGAAACCATGTTAACTGACGCTTTGCATATCTGCGTGAATTTTGTTTCAACTGTTCAACGGCTTCTTCGAGCGTACAGCGTCCCTCAAAATAAGCATAAAGCTCTTTGTAGCCGATAGCTTGAATTGATTGTACATCATGCAGACCACTTTCGTACAATGATTTGACTTCCTCAAGCAGTCCAGCCTGCATCATCATATCGACTCGGTGATTAATTCTCTCATATAATACGTCTCGATCCATTGTAAGTCCAATAATGGTTACATCGTATAATAACTCTTGCGACTGTTCTTTTGTATAGTCACTGAATTTTTTGCCGGTTACTTCATAAACTTCAAGCGCTCGAATTACACGGCGATGGTTATTTTTATGAATAGCAGCCGCACTGTCTGGGTCAATTTCTTTGAGCTTCTCATACAGGGGATCAATGCCATGAGCTTTAATAAATACTTCCATTCGTTCACGAACTTTTTCATCACTAGGCGTTTCTGTGAACTGATAATCATAAATAACGGATTGAATATAAAGACCCGTCCCTCCAACAATCATCGGCATTTTTCCTTTAGCATGAATATCATCGATTTGTTTTCTTACAATCTCTTGAAATTCTGCCACAGAAAACGATTCATCCGGCTCCTTAATATCGATCAGGTAATGGGGAACACCCTGCATCTCTTCTTCTGACACCTTTGCTGTTCCGATATCCATCCCTTTATAAATTTGCATCGAATCACCTGAAATAATTTCTCCGTCTAACTGTTTGGCAAGTTCAATGCTTAATTTTGTTTTACCAACCGCAGTTGGTCCAATAATGACAATAAGTTTTGGTTTCTCTCCCGTCATAACAACACTACTTTCATCTATAGGCATTCACATCATTCCATTTTATCCAAATGGTCATGATTTATTCAACAAAACGGCTAGCTGCAGCTAGCCGCATTGCTTACATCACTCGCTTAAACATTTTTTCCATTTCATACGTCGAATGATGAATAATAATTGGTCGTCCGTGCGGACACGTAAATGGATCCGTTGTTTTTCTTAACGTTTCAAGTAAAGCAAAAATCTCATCGTTTCGCAAATGATGATTCGCTTTAATCGATCCTTTACAGCTCATCATAATAGCCGCTTCTTCTCGTAACTTCTCGATATTGACTCGTTTCATCGTAAAGATTTGCTGAATCATTTCTTCAATGGTTTCCTGTTCCTCTCCTTTTGGAAACCACTGCGGATGTGAACGAACGATATAGGAGTTTTGTCCAAACGGTTCTAAAAAGACTCCTACTTCAGCAAGCATGTCTTTGTATTCTTCTAAAATCAAGGCTTCATTTCCCGAGAACTCTAGCGTAAGCGGCATAAGCAGTTCTTGAACTTCTGAATCTACTTCTCCAAGCTTTCGCTTAAAATATTCGTACTTAATTCTCTCCTGCGCCGCGTGCTGATCAATAATAAATAATCCTTTTTCATTTTGTGCCAAAATATACGTTCCGTGCATTTGTCCAATTGGGTACATCGCAGGAACACGCGGTTCTGGCTGTTCTTTGGCTGAACGGTTTGGTTCTGGAATAGGTGCGTTTTCTTCCACCGATTCTTCATAGTGTTCTATTTCTCGAAACGTTGGCTCAAGTTCTTCATCTTGACGTATGACCTCTGTTTTAACAGGCGGCATGATCTCGTCTACACGAGCGGTAGTCTCCTTAAAGCTAGGCTCGCGAACCGTATCAGACGGCTGATAGCCAGACGGTTTAGACTGATGATCAAATGTAAAGGTCTGCTGCTCAGTTGGCTGCACAGCTGATTTTGACTTGGTTGGTACTACAGCATCCGGAATTAACTGCTGCTTTTTAAAAGCAGCTTTTACTCCTTGTTCAATAAGCTCAAACAGCTCCGCTTCTTTACTTAAACGCACTTCTAGTTTCGCTGGATGAACATTCACGTCCACTAACAAAGGGTCCATTGTAATGGTTAAAAACACGATTGGAAAACGGCCGATAGGTAAAAGGGTATGATAGCCCTGCTGTACCGCTTTTAACAACCCGTAGTTTTTAACAAAACGACCGTTAATAATGGTGGACATATAGTTGCGAGAAGCTCGTGTAATTTCAGGAAGGGCAACGTAACCATTCACTTCATAATCAAGAGACTGAACGTTAATCGGAATCATTTTTTTGGCGACTGCCATTCCATAAATAGCTGCAAGCACTTGGCGCACATCTCCGCTTCCGTTCGTATACAGAAGCTGTCTTCCTTGATGCATCAGCCGAATTGAAACTTCAGGATGAGACATCGCAAGGCGATTGACGACATCCGTTACGTTACCAAGCTCCGTGTTTACCGTCTTCATATATTTTAAACGTGCAGGTGTGTTAAAAAATAGGTTTTCAATAACAAGTTCGGTACCTTTTCGGCTTGACGTTAATTCGTGATGAACGATTTCTCCGCCTCTAAGTTTAAGGTGAGTGCCGGCTTCTTCTCCCGTACTCGTTTTGAGTTCAAGCATTGAAACCGAAGCAATACTTGGCAAAGCTTCACCGCGAAATCCTAACGTTCGAATTCGAAATAAATCTTGTTCTGTTTTGATTTTACTTGTCGCATGTCTTTTAAAAGCGGTCAAGCAGTCTTCAGAAGCAATGCCGTCTCCATTATCCAATATACGAATTTTTGAAAGCCCAGCTTCTTCTAGTTCAATTTCAATAACTGTACTGTTTGCATCAATAGCATTTTCGACTAGTTCTTTCACCACCGAAGCAGGTCGTTCAACAACCTCTCCGGCAGCAATTTTATTTGAAAGTTCGTCTGAAAGCTGCACAATTTTACCCACAGACTCACTCCTCTCAATCTATTTCTTTTTTAATGATTTTTGCAGTTCATACATCGCATTCATTGCGTCTAAAGGCGTCATTTCTAAAATATCGAGCTCTTTTAAACGATCGATAATTGCTTTTTCACGTTTTGAAAGCGCAGGCTTTTCTTTTTTCTCTTCTATTTCAAAGAACGAAAGCTGATTGGCTTCATCTGCTTTTTTACGATCTGCACGTTCTTCTTGAACCAAAGAAGCACCTTCTTGTGGAACTTGTTGTGTTATCTCTTCTCTTTTTGGAGCCTGACGTACAGGTTCACGCTCAGAAAATTGTTCTAAATCGTGTAAGATGACGCGAGCTCTCTCCAGAAGCGGATCTGGAAGTTCTGCTAGTTCCGCTACGTGAATACCATAGCTTTTATCTGCGGCACCATCTTTGATTTTGTGTAAAAAGACGACTTTCCCATTTTTTTCAACCGCGCTTACATGAACATTTTTAAGCGCAGGAAGCGACTCATCGAGTACGGTTAATTCATGATAATGAGTAGAAAATAGTGTCTTACAGCCAATATGTTCATGAACGTATTCAATAATTGCTTGAGCAAGAGCCATTCCGTCATACGTAGACGTGCCCCGTCCAATTTCATCTAACAGGATCAGACTCGACTGAGTGGCATTTGTCACTGCATTCTTCGTTTCTAGCATCTCGACCATAAACGTACTTTGACCTGAAATTAAGTCATCAGCTGCTCCGATACGTGTAAACACTTGATCAAAAATCGGCAGAACCGCTTCGTCAGCTGGCACAAAACAGCCAATTTGAGCTAATATCGCCGTTAAAGCGACCTGACGCATGTACGTACTTTTACCAGACATATTTGGTCCTGTAATCAGTAAAATTGAACTATCATCTGTCATTTGACAGTCGTTTGGCACATATTCCTGCGAATTCATTACTTTTTCTACTACTGGATGGCGTCCATTTTGAATCGAAATGTCTTCACTTGAAAAAATAGGCTTAGTGTAATGACGTTCTTCACTGATTTTTGCAAAGCACTGCAGTACGTCAAGCTCACTTACTTTTTTAGCAAGTTCTTGCAGCCTTGGAATATATGCTTTTACTTCTTCACGAATTTGTAAAAACAATTCATATTCCAGCTCTACAATTTTCTCTTCCGCTTCTAAAATCAGCGCTTCTTTTTCTTTCAGCTCAGGCGTAATAAAACGTTCTGCATTGGTTAACGTCTGTTTTCGTTCATACATTCCTTCAGGCAAAAGATGCAGATTTGCCCGCGTTACTTCTATATAATAGCCGAACACGCGATTATAACCAATTTTCAGTGAGCGAATCCCTGTTTTCTCACGCTCTTGCTGTTCAAGTGACGCAATCCACGTTTTTCCGTTTCGGCTTGCATCTCGGTATTGATCAAGCTGTTCATGATAGCCGTCATTAATAATGTCTCCTTCTTTAATTGACAAAGGAGGGTGCTCTTTTAATCCTCTTTCAAGAAGATTAGCTAATCGCTCACAAGGATCAATGTCTTCAACAAGCTTTGTGGCATAAGGATGATTCAAACGATTCACAACCTCTTGAATATGAGGCACATTTTGCAATGATTTTTTTAATTGAATTAAATCACGAGCATTTACATTCCCAAAAGCTACTCGACCAGCTAAGCGTTCTAAATCATATACGTCTTTTAACAACTCACGCAGTTCTTCTCGTTCAAAAAACTGTTTCATTAAGACATCTACCATATTCAAACGATTATCAATATCCGCTTGTTTTAAAAGCGGACGGTCAATCCAATTTTTTAATAAACGGCCGCCCATTGCCGTAACGGTCTGGTCTAATAGCCATAGAAGCGAGCCTTTCTTTCCTTTTGAACGAATCGTTTCGGTTAACTCTAGGTTTCGCTTAGAGAACAAATCAATTTTCATATATTCATTGATTTGATAAAACTGCACGGGCTGTAAGTGCTCAAGCGAACGCTTCTGCGTGCGAGTTAAATACTGAAGAATACGCGCAAACGTTGTAATAAGCTTTTGCTGCTGAAGCGACTCTACTAAATAATCTAGTCCTTCTACTTGATCTGTACTATTCTCATAAGAAATGGTAATCGTCATGCGCTCTTTTAGTGTTTGTAATAAGTCAGCAGGAAACTCAGAGCTTACAACGACTTCTTTTGCTTCTTTTGCATAAATCTCTGAGACGATATCGTGAAATGAACTAACAAGCGTTACGCTGTTTTCTCCTGTAGACAAATCAGAAAGAGCAAGACCAAACGTTTGATCCTCGAACGCAGTAACAGAACAAATATAGTTATTTTCCTTTTCATGCAGTCCGCGTTCATTCATCAGTGTTCCGGGTGAAATCACCTGCACCACTTCTCGCTTTACAACACCTTTTGCATGCTTAGGGTCTTCTACCTGCTCACAAATAGCTACTTTAAATCCCTTTTCAATTAAACGCTCGATATACGTAGGAGCAGAGTGATACGGAACCCCGCACATCGGAATTCGCTCTTGTCCTCCTCCGTCTCGACTTGTTAATGTTATTTCAAGTTCTTGAGAAGCTGTCGTAGCATCTTCAAAGAACATTTCATAAAAATCACCTAATCTAAAAAATAAAAAGGCATCTTGATACTCTGCCTTAATTCTCAAATATTGCTGTATCATTGGCGTATACGCTGCCATACTATTCCTCCATACCACATCTAGTTGTGCGTTTTTGCTACACGTATTATAACATAAGTCTTTCTTAAACTTAATTTATTCAAATAGAACAATCTTCAATTTCTTTTCATCAAACAAATAAAAAAGCTTCGGACGAAGGAAGAAGCTTGTCCGAAGCTTTTCATTATTTACTGCTGTTCAAATGACTATGCTTACGTCCGTATAAGAAGTAAACCACTAGCCCTAGTACAAGCCAAATTACGAAACTAATCCATGTTAACTTTGGAAGCTGAAGTGCTAAGTATAAACAGAACACAAAAGCTAAAATTGGAATCACCGGCACGAACGGTACGCGGAAACCAGTCGATTCTGAAGTTTGTTTTGATTTACGTAAATATAAAATTCCAATTGATACAGTCATGAAAGCAAAAAGAGTACCGATATTTGTTAACTCTGCTAATCTTCCTAATGGTACTAAACCAGAGAAGATAGATACTAGTAAACATGTAATCCACGTATTTACTACTGGCGTTTGTTTTTTCTCACTGATTTTTGAAAAAGGCTTCGGCAATAGACCATCTCGACTGATCGCATAAAATAAACGAGTTTGTCCATACATCATAACGAGTAATACCGTTGTAATACCAACAATTGCACCTAATGAAATAAATCCTGCTACCCAGTCTTGATTAATGTAGCTTAAAGCAAATGCTACAGGGTTTTTAACATTTAATTCAGTATAAGGGACGATTCCTGTTAAGATAAGCGATACGACGATATAAAGGACTGTACAAATCGCAAGAGATGCGATGATTCCAATTGGCATATCTCGCTGAGGCTTACGTACTTCCTCGGCCGCTGTTGCTACAGCATCAAATCCAATGTAGGCGAAGAATACAGTTGCTGCTCCTGTCGCTACTCCCGAGAAACCAAACGGCATAAACGGCGTCCAGTTTTCTGGCTTAACATAGCTAACTCCTACCCCGATAAACAGAAGTACAACAGCCAGTTTAATAATAACCATGATAGCATTAAAACGTGAAGATTTTTTTACTCCTTGTGTTAAAAGCAAGGTAATTAAGAAAACAATTATAATTGCTGGAATATCAATGTACGTGCCGTTTGCAGGATTGTATGCACTTGTTAAAGCTTTTGGAAAATGTATGCCAAACCCTGCTAACAATCCTTGGAAATACCCCGACCATCCGCTCGCTACAGCAGAAGAAGCAAGACCGTATTCCAAGATAAGATCCCACCCTAAAATCCAAGCAATTAATTCACCAAATGTTGCATAACTGTAAGTGTATGCACTTCCTGAAACGGGAACTGTTGAGGCAAACTCCGCATAACAAAGAGCTGCAAACACACACGCAAGTCCTGACATAATGAAAGATATAACTAAAGCTGGACCGGCATGTTCAGCGGCGGCTACGCCCGTTAATACAAAAATTCCGGTTCCGATAATGGCTCCAATTCCTAACATCGTTAAATCGAAAGCGCCTAAATCCTTTTTTAATTTAACACCTTTAGAGTTGGTTTCACTAATTAACGTTTGAATTGATTTTTTACGAAATAAGCTCATAGTAAACCCCCAAAAATACTTATCTGATATAACTAAATTTTCTGAAAATTAATGCATTATTTTCTTTAGATTTACTATACACTGCGCATTCGACAAAAAGCAATATATTTTTTTATTTTTATAAGAATTTTCTTAAAATAGTAAAAATAAAAAAACTAGGAAGAACTTCTTCCTAGTTACTCATCGTCTCCTAATATAAAATCAGGATCTAAATCTTCAAATTCATCGTCATCTACGTCTAAATCAAACTCGTCTTCATCATCGCAGCCTTTCGGATTTACTGCAACACAAACCTTGGTTTCGCCAATCACTTCCGCCAACAATTCTCTCTCTACTTGAACAATCGTTTTATTGCCATTTGGTGAAATTGTGCACTCTAGGCAATTTGGCTGCTGCAGTACGCGAACAATTACTTCGTAATCGTCTCCAATCGAATCTTCGTCTTTATAGCGCAGCTTAATATTATCTTTGTATGATACGGTTTCCGTCCAAACTTCGGTTTTTGTATTATTATTGTACGAATACCAGATGTTAATATCATATCTGCCGTCAACTTCTACATTGCTGCCGCTTTTCTTTGCTTTGTACTCATGGTTAATCACCCAGCATCCTAAGATGCTTGTTGGTCGATTTTTCGGTGCAAGCGTATGAGACGATTGTGTAAACTTGCGACCTTTACCTACGACTGCTTTTGTAATAATTTCTCTATAGTGTTGTGACATGTGAGCATACCCTCCTCAAACTATCTTCATTTCATCCTATGCAGGCTCATTCACTTGTTTGCACATTATTTTTAAGAAACTAGGTTTAAGGCATAAAAAACCTATGTTCCATTGTATGCAAGGATATAGAAAAACGTGACAATTATTAGAGAGAAAATCTGCCCAATTTTCGTGCAACGTGATGCACAAAAAAATGCCTCAGCAATTTGCTAAGGCATTTTTTCTTTATGAGCAGCTAGATCCAGGGCTGTTTCGCACCTGTGAACCTGTTTCACCGCGCAATAAATCACCATCTGTTGACACAATAATTTCATCTGTTACTGTGTTTGAAATAGTGTTAGCGACAAGTTGAAGCAAATCATTCACGTTTATTTGAGACTCTTGAAACTGCTGAATAATCGGCAGTTCATCCAGCTCTTCCTGTAAACGATCGATTTTTGCCTCCACTTGTTTTAACGCTTCTGTCTTACCATAATGTTGGAAATTAACAGCTTGTTTTTGCAAACTTTTAATGCTTGCAATGGTTTCACGCACTTTTTGATTTTCGTTAAGCTGAGCTTCGGCACGCTTGAAGAAATCTACTTCTTCCGTTTCAGCGATCATTTTTGCCAGCTCTTGAGCACGTTTAATTACGTCACTCTTGTTATACTGCGCCATATTACTTCACCTCTGCTGTTTCTTCTACCATTTCCCCGTTTAATGTCCATGTTTTGGCTTTTGTAACTTTTACTTTTACAAGTTGCCCAATCACTGACTTAGGTGCTTTGAAGTTTACAAGCTTACTTTTTTCCGTGTAGCCTGCTAATACTTCCGGATTATTTTTACTTTCACCTTCTACTAATACTTCGACAACTTTACCTTCATATTCCTTCAATTTCTTTGCAGAAATTTCATTTACAAGAGCATTTAAACGCTGAAGACGCTCTTTTTTCACTTCCATTGGTACGTTGTCTTGCATCTTAGCAGCCGGCGTACCTTCACGAGGTGAATAAATAAACGTATAAGCACTATCAAATTCAACCTCACGATATAGCGACATTGTTTCTTCAAACTGCTCATCCGTTTCATTTGGGAAACCAACAATAATATCAGTTGTTAATGATGCCGTTGGAATGGCTTCTTTAATTTTACGAACAAGCTCTAAATAATGTTCACGAGAATATTTTCGTGCCATAATTTTTAAGATATCACTGCTTCCTGATTGAACAGGCAAGTGAATGTGATCGACAAGATTTCCACCTTTAGCAAGAACTTCAATTAAACGGTCATCAAAGTCACGAGGATGACTTGTTGTAAAACGGATACGAGCAACGTCAATTTTACGGATTTCGTCCATTAAGTCGCCTAAGCCGTACGTCATGTCTTCAAAATCTTTTCCGTATGCATTAACGTTTTGGCCTAGAAGCGTAATTTCTTTGTAGCCTTGAGCAGCTAAATGACGTACTTCTTGGATAATATCTTCTGGACGGCGGCTTCGTTCTTTTCCTCGCGTATACGGAACGATACAGTACGTACAGAACTTGTCACAGCCGTACATGATGTTAACCCATGCTTTGACGCTGCCTTTACGTGCTCTTGGAAGGTTTTCAATAACGTCCCCTTCTTTAGACCATACTTCAATCACCATTTCTTTTGCTAAGTATGCTTCGTTCAAAATGTGAGGCAAACGGTGAATGTTATGTGTACCAAAAATCATATCCACGTGCTGATGTTTTTGTAAAATTTTATTTACAACTGACTCTTCTTGAGACATACATCCGCAGACGCCGATTAATAGCTCAGGACGCTCGCGCTTTAAGGCCTTCAAGTGTCCTAATTCACCAAACACTTTATTTTCCGCATTTTCACGGATCGCACACGTATTCAATAAAATAACATGAGCATCTTCAACAGAGTCAGTCGGCTCGTAGCCAAGGCCTAGAAAAATACCAGCCATTACTTCTGTATCGTGCTCATTCATTTGACAGCCGTACGTACGGATATAAAACTTACGTCCCTGTCCCATTCCATGAAACTGTTCATCGATTGCAAAATCGTTGTGATAGGAAACTTCTTCTTTTCCTCGTTTTTTCGCATCTTTTAAAGAAGGTGGCATGTATACTGTTTGAAAATATTTGCTGTAATCCTTTTCGGATTTTTTGTCCGCTGGATTAACTTGGTTGCTTTCTAAACGTTGTTTTTCGTTCATAAAAAAATCTCCTTTCGCCATGACAATTGTCACGTTGCACCTGTAAATCGCAAAAAAATGTGACAGCCTTATGCTTATGCATAAAACTCATCACATTAACATAGTATATAACTTTCAAGTAGCGAACACAATCATATACCTATTTTCTATACCTATCACTATGAAAAAATCCGAACGAGCTGGATTCTCCATTAAGAATCTCAATTTACCGTTCGGATTTTCCCTCTACTAAACTGCTTTTATTGCAGCCTCTTTTACATAAATTCAGCCACTAGCTCATCAAATTTTTCCTCAGTCATACCTAAGTCTGCTTTTGACAGCGGCTCTTCACTATAGCCGTGAACAAGCTGCTGATACGACGGCTGATGCGCATTTTGATAAATAAGCCCTGTTACTAAGCCATTATGCTCCATTAACGTCTGCATAGCTTGCATACGATTGTTTGCATCATAACCTTCAATTGTGCTAAGACTAGTTAGGTTTTCTTTAAACCAATCATACGTGTTCACTTTGTTATACGTTACGCACGGGCTAAATACGTTAATTAAAGAAAAACCTTTATGCTGAATGCCTTGTTCAATTAAGCTTGTTAACTCTTTTAAATTCGTTGAAAAGCTTTGCGCTACAAACGTTGCCCCGGAAGTTAACGCCAGCTCCATGACAGATAAAGACGACTCAATTGATCCTTCAGGCGTACTTTTTGTCTTGAATCCTACTTCACTGCGAGGAGATGTTTGTCCTTTTGTTAAACCATAGATTTGGTTATCCATTACGATATACGTTACATCGATGTTTCGGCGAATCGCATGTACCGTGTGTCCCATACCGATAGCAAACCCATCTCCATCACCGCCAGATGCGATAACGGTTAAATCACGATTAGCCATTTTTACACCTTGAGCGATTGGAAGCGCACGTCCGTGAATACCGTGAAAACCATATGAATTAATATAACCAGAGATACGTCCAGAGCATCCAATACCTGAAATAACAGCAAGCTCATGAGGTTCTAAACCTACGTTAGCAGATGCGCGTTGAATGGCTGCTTGTACGGAGAAATCTCCACACCCCGGACACCAGTTAGGTTTTACACTGTTACGAAAATCTTTAAACGTTGCCATTTAACACAAACATCTCCTTACTTTTTGCGTATACTTCTTGCGGAAGAAATGGATTTCCATCGTACTTCAATACGCTTTGAATTTTATCATGACTTGCGATATTCATTTTTAAAATATTAGCAAGCTGTCCAGTAGCATTGTTTTCAACGACAACTACTTTTTTAGCTCCTTGCACGTAAGGAAGCAGTTCGTCAGCTGGGAAAGGATGAATTAAACGAATGTGAGCGTGATTTACTTTTATACCGTCCTGTTCCAAACGTTCCATTGCCTCTTCAATAACTCCACGCGTCGAATTAAATCCAACAAATAAAATATCAGACTCTTTTTCATGAGAGTGAACATGAATTGGCGTATTAAAACGAATTCCTTTTGTTTTACGAAGACGCTTATTCATTTGATCATCGCGGTTCACCGGAGATTCAGATGGCTTTCCTGTCTCATCATGTTCTACTCCCGTTACGTGATGAATGCCATGCTTCATTCCTGGAATGACGCGTGGTGATACGCCGTCTTCTGTTACGCGGTAGCGCTTGTAGTATTGTTTTTCTTCCAACTCTTCTAGCTCTCCTTGCTGAAGCTTGCCGCGGCGGATTTCAACGCGGTTATAGTCAAGCGGTTCTACCGACTGTTTCCCAAGTGAAAGCTGTAAATCCGTTAGCATAATAACTGGACACTGATATTCTTCTGCTAAGTTAAACGCTTCAATCGTATCGTAGAATGCTTCTTCAACCGTACTTGGCGCCATGACGATCTTCGGAATTTCACCGTGCGTACCGTAAATCATAGCCATTAAGTCAGACTGTTCTTGCTTAGTTGGAAGCCCTGTACTTGGACCGCCGCGCTGCGTATCAATAATCACAACAGGCTGCTCAGTGATGCCCGCTAATCCAATCGACTCCATCATTAATGATAGACCAGGTCCAGCTGATGCTGTCAGCGCACGTACGCCTGCATAGTTAGCTCCGATAGCCATCGTACATGCTGCGATTTCATCTTCTGTTTGAATAACAGTTCCACCGAATTGAGGAAGCTTTTTAATTAAGTATTCCATGATTTCTGAAGCAGGGGTAATTGGATATGCTGGCATAAAACGAGCCCCACCGGCTAAAGCACCTAGTGCAATCGCATCGTTTCCAATCATAAACATACGTTTTTTACCATCCGCTGGATCTAGTTTCATTGTTTCTAATTGTTCGCCTAGCTGTTCACGAATGTAATCTGCACCTTTTTTAATAGCTTCCATGTTTTTTTGTACAACTTTTTGGCCCTTTTTACCGAAGATTTCAAGCACTACTTCTTCAAATACTTCTGTGTCAATATGAAGCACAGCACTTGAAGCGCCTACAGCAACCATGTTCTTCATTAGCGACGTTCCTAGTTCCGTTGCAATTTCTGTAAACGGAACAGCGTATAGCGTAGCAGTTGTACATGTTTCGGGCAGACTTGGGTTGAATTTCGCATCTGCAATTACAACGCCTCCTACGCGCAGCTCATGGACGTTTACATCGATGGTTTCCTGATCGAACGCAACTAAAATATCCAAATCATCTGACACAGATCGAACCTGAGTTGTACTCACTCGGATCTTATTATTTGTATGTCCACCTTTGATACGAGAAGAAAAATGACGATAGCCGTATAAGTAATAACCTAATCGATTTAAAGCGGTTGAAAAGATTTCTCCCGTACTTTCGATTCCCTCACCCTGCTGTCCGCCAACTTTCCATGAAAGTTGCTGTACCATAAATCAACGCCACTCCTTTAATTGCTCTTAATATAGAAATCTATTTTATTGATAAAAACTGAAAAAAGTAAATTAGCAAACGATTTCATTTGCTTCTGCATTTCACGAACAAAAATCATCCGCAAAACTCCCACAGCACCTTGTCGCTGTGCAGGATACGTTTCTGCGTGAACAGCTCCATAATCCGTTTTCAATTTTATTCCGATTGCCAGAAAAATGCAACCCTTTCCATTGAATTCTCAATCGTTTTAATTATATTTATATTTAATGAATAAGATGAAGTTTTTTAATGATCTTTTCTGTCTTCACATGAGGCATTAGTATATAAATATCTTCTATAAAAAAAGAGCTTTTCCAAGAAGAAAAAGCTCTTTTTTTATTAGCTGCATACACGATCAGCAAAGTTTTGAAACAGAAAACGTTTTACCTGCTCCTCAGTGTAATGCTTAAGGAGTTCTTCGATTAAATTCGTATACTGTTCATATCTTCCGAGACGATGAACCGTTTTGTCAATGCCGTCAAAGTCAGAGCCAAAACCAACGGAGTATTCGCCTCCTCTTTCACACATGTAATCAAGGTGACGGATCACATCCGCTATTTGCGCTTTGGCAGAGCTCGTTAAAAATTCAGGGACAAACGTGATGCCAATCACGCCGTTTCGCTTTATTAAAGCATGAATTTGATCGTCTCTTAAATTCCGGGGATGAGAACACAATACGTGTGAATTGGAATGAGTAGCCACTACATATTGCGCTAGCTCAATCACATCCCAAAAACCTCTTACCGATAAATGAGAGACATCCGTCCACACTTTATGTTCATTATTCAATTCAACAACTTCTCTTCCAAAAGAAGATAACCCCGCGCCTCGAGGTTCTAAAATACCGTCACACACAGCATTGCTGTAATTCCATGTCAAACCTACTGAACGTACACCCAGTGAAAAAAGTGTCTTTAAACGAACTAAACTGGTATCAATGGCATCGCACCCTTCAAGCGTCAGCATTGCTCCTATTTCACCTTTTTTTAAGCTATCTATATCGTGCTTTGAACGAACCCATTTCACACCGGGAAGCGATAAAATATGACTCTGAAACAGCTGGATCATTTCTAACGCAACATCAAAGCGTTGAGCTGCCGGAACCGCTTCTGGAATATAAATAGCGAATAGCTGAACTTTCCCTTTTGCTTTTTTTATTCCTTCTAACGTCACATGCAGCGCTAAATCATATGTAAAAGATAAACGTTTATTTAACCAGAGCTTCATCAATACATCACAATGAGCATCAAATATCACAACCCACACCCCTTTAGCTCTATACAAAAAGGACCTGTTTGGCTTCTACGCTTTACAGGTCCGTGGTTTTTATAATTATCGCGGCTCTACAATTAATTTAATGGCTGTTCGCTCTTCTCCATCAATTTGAATATCTGTAAAAGCTGGGATGCAGATTAAATCAACCCCACTTGGTGCAACGAACCCTCTTGCGATTGCTACAGCTTTTACTGCTTGATTAAGCGCCCCGGCCCCAATGGCTTGAATTTCTGCTGCGCCGCGTTCGCGCAGCACGCCTGCTAAGGCACCAGCAACTGAATTTGGATTAGACTTTGCTGAAACTTTTAATATTTCCATATCTAGCTCCTCCTTATTCTTTACAATGTATGATGAGAGATCATTAGACCAATGACTTAATTGATTTCAATGTTACTATATTCACGATATGTCAAACGTATTCCTGCTTGTTTTTCCTAAATATTCAAAAACTTATATTTCTACACCTTTCTTTTTTCTTTTTACGTTTTTGACAAAATAAAAAAGCCAACGTATCGTCTTTCGACACATTGACTTTTTCCCTTTATTCAAAAAACGGATGATCTTCGTTAATTAAAATTCGCTCTGTTTTTGTTGCTTTCCCCGTCTTTTGATCAATATCAATAACGATTCCACTAAGCTGCGTTCTTCCTTCTTTTGGCACTTCAAATCGAACAGGAAGAGACGTTAAAAAACGCTTAATAACTGCTTCGCGCTCCATCCCTAAAATGCCGTCATAAGGTCCCGTCATTCCTACGTCAGAGATGTAGGCTGTTCCTTTTGGCAATATACGATTGTCAGCTGTTTGAACGTGCGTATGAGTGCCGACAACAGCGCTGACACGACCGTCCACATACCAGCTAATCGCTTGCTTTTCACTTGTTGTTTCAGCATGAAAATCAATAAAAATAAGCGGAGTGCGCTGACGTGCTTCTTCAATCAGTTCATCTGCTTTTTGAAATGGACAATCAAGCGGAGCCATAAACGTGCGCCCTTGTAAATTAATCACGGCTACCTCAAGCTGATTGTACGTAAAATACGTAATTCCCTTGCCCGGTGTACCTTCAGGAAAATTAGCTGGACGAACAAGATTTTTTGCATCGTCAATAAAATCAAAAATTTCACGTTTGTCCCACGCATGGTTACCAAGAGTAATAATGTTAGCCCCTGCTTGTAAGAACTGACGATAAATCTTTTCGGTAATTCCTTTTCCTGAAGCTGCATTTTCTCCATTCACAATTGTAAGTCCCGGAGAGTATTTTCTTTTTAATCTCGGTAAATATTCTTCAACCATTTCACGGCCTGGAGAACCAACTACGTCTCCAATAAATAAAATTCTCATGTAAAAGCTCCTATACTTCATTCTTAATCTGCATCTTCATCTCTACGAAAAAAAATAAAGTGGCGAAACGCCACTTCATTTTTATTTTGCATACTCTACTGCTCTTGTTTCGCGAATAACCGTTACTTTGATGTGGCCAGGATAATCCAGCTCATCTTCAATTCGTTTTCGGATATCTCGAGCAAGTCGATGCGCTTCTAGATCACCAATCGTATCTGGTTTCACCATAATACGAACTTCACGCCCTGCTTGAATTGCAAATGATTTTTCAACGCCTTCATAAGACTCTGAAATTTCTTCTAACTTTTCAAGACGACGAATGTAGTTTTCTAACGTCTCACTGCGAGCACCTGGTCTTGCAGCAGATAATGCATCCGCTGCTGCAACTAGTACAGCAATGATTGATGTTGGTTCTGTATCTCCATGGTGAGAAGCAATCGCGTTAATAACAACCGGATGTTCTTTATACTTTGTAGCTAATTCAACACCGATTTCTACGTGGCTTCCTTCTACCTCATGGTCAATTGCTTTACCAATATCATGTAACAATCCTGCTCGTTTGGCTAACGTTTCATCTTCACCTAATTCAGCAGCCATAAGTCCTGATAAATGCGCTACTTCCATTGAATGTTTCAGCACATTTTGACCATAGCTTGTTCTAAATTTTAAGCGCCCAAGAATTTTCATCAAGTCTGGGTGCAACCCATGAACACCGACTTCAAACGTCGTTTGTTCACCGACTTCACGAATATATTCGTCCACTTCGCGGCGAGATTTTTCAACCATTTCTTCAATACGTGCGGGATGGATACGACCATCTTGAACGAGTTTATCAAGTGCAATTCTTGCTGTCTCACGACGAATTGGGTCAAATCCTGATAAAATAACTGCTTCTGGCGTATCATCAATAATAAGATCAATTCCTGTCAAAGTTTCAAGCGTACGGATGTTTCGACCTTCTCGACCGATAATTCGGCCTTTCATTTCGTCATTTGGCAAGTTAACAACTGAGACAGTCGTTTCAGCAACATGATCTGCTGCGCAACGCTGAATAGCAAGTGAAAGAATTTCTTTCGCCTTTTTATCGGCGTCTTCTTTTGCACGGTTTTCTGTTTCTTTTACCATTATTGCAATGTCGTGGGAAAGTTCATTTTCAACACGATCTAAAATAATCGCTCTTGCATCTTCTCTTGTTAAGCTTGAAATGCGCTCTAGCTCTGTTTGCTGTGCACGTACTACTTCTTCAACTTTGCTTTCCATCTCTTCAATATGCTGTTGTTTAACAGTAAGAGAATCATCTTTCTTTTCAAGTAACGCTTCACGTTTATCAAGTGATTCGTCTTTACGATCAAGATTTTCCTCTTTTTGCATTAATCGATTTTCTTGTTTTTGAAGTTCTGCTCGACGATCACGAATATCTTGTTCTGCCTCTGTACGAAGCTGATGGATTTCATCCTTCGCTTCTAGTAAAGCTTCTTTTTTCAAAGCTTCCGCCTCGCGGGTTCCTTCATCAATAATTTGTTCTGCACTAGACTTTGCTCCCGCAATTTTAGCTTCAGCAATCGATTTACAAACAAAAAAGCCAACAACTGCACCGACGATTAGGCCAAGCAAAGCGAAGATGATTGTATTAGTATCCATCATTTCACCTCCCCTTGCTATAAACTTGTAAGTTTTAAATTTCATGTCGGCATGTACATCGTATTCACCTTTCAATATACACACAAAGGCTTTTAAACGCTAAAATGTTTTAAAAAGGGAAAATATACATCTTAATTGTAAATCTGTGCATTTTTATTGTCAAGCCTGCCTCTACAGTATATATTGAAATTTCGCATGTTACTTTTCTAGCATTAACAATTTTTACAAAAAAAAGACCCCTTCTTTGAAATAGAGGAGTCTTTTTTTATCTCGCAGCAAATTAAATATTTAAATCGCCTTGATCGTCATCCTCAGGAGCTGGCTCTCCATCTTGGTCTAAACCATGATGTTCACGCACTTGTCCCGCAATTTCCTGACGAATATCAGTATTTTCTTTTAAGAATTGCTTTGCATTTTCACGGCCTTGACCTAGACGCTCGTCATTATATGAATACCAAGATCCACTTTTTTGGACAATATCTAGTTCAGAAGCGATATCCAAAATTTCACCCTCTTTTGAAATACCTTCTCCGTACATAATATCTACTTCGGCAGCACGGAAAGGCGGAGCTACTTTATTTTTCACAACTTTAATTCTTGTTTTGTTACCTACGATATCATTTCCTTGCTTTAACTGCTCTGCACGACGCACTTCTAGACGCACTGAAGAGTAGAATTTAAGCGCACGTCCACCAGGAGTTGTTTCAGGGTTACCAAACATTACGCCGACTTTTTCACGAATTTGGTTAATAAAGATAGCGATTGTTTTAGACTTGTTAATAGCTCCAGATAGTTTACGCAATGCTTGAGACATTAAACGAGCTTGTAGACCCACGTGAGAGTCTCCCATTTCTCCTTCAATTTCCGCTTTTGGCACTAACGCTGCTACTGAGTCAACAACAATAATATCTACTGCGCCGCTTCGAACTAAAGCTTCAGCGATTTCTAAAGCTTGTTCTCCTGTATCAGGCTGAGATAATAACAGCTCATCAATATTAACACCTAATTTTTGAGCATATACAGGATCTAACGCGTGCTCCGCATCGATAAATGCAGCCTGTCCGCCCTGCTGTTGAACTTCTGCAATCGCGTGAAGAGCAACTGTTGTTTTACCTGAGCTTTCTGGGCCATATACTTCCACCACACGTCCACGTGGATATCCACCTACGCCTAAAGCTATATCTAATGCTAATGAACCACTTGGAATTGTAGAAATTCTTTTTTCCGTTTGTTCACCTAATTTCATAATTGAACCTTTACCAAATTGCTTTTCAATTTGCTTTAAAGCCATATCAAGGGCTGCTTGACGATCGTTCACTCAATTTCCTCCTCTATCTCTTTGAAATCATCTATAAACTGCAAACTTACTACGATGTAGTAGCAATGTCGAATTAACAACTTTCTATAACTTACTATACTAGTTTTTGGGTCGTTTGACAAGCAAAAAGCGAATAAATGTTCGTTTTTTATAAAATTAAAAAAAGGCTGCTTTGGTAAAACTAAGCAGCCTTTTTTCTTTATTTTTTTATCGTCTTCAATACGTAATGACAGCCGTAATTAACCGTTCGTGAACGAATTCCTTGGCGGCTTCCAGATAGCTGCAAACTGTAAACTTGAGGAGTTTGATCCTTATAAGCGACCCCTATATGCACTGTTCCTACAGGGTGTCCTTCTTGTTTAGAGGGTCCAGCTACACCCGTAAAACCGATGCCAATATCCGTTTTGTATAACTGTTGAATACGCTGAGCCATTTCAGCCGCGCACTGCTCGCTAACGGCTCCGTACTGATTCAGCGTGTGTTCGCTCACTCCGAGAATATTTTGCTTGATTTCATAATGATAGGCTACCAGGCTGCCTTTAACAACTTCTCCAGCACCTGAAACAGTTGTTAAACGTTCGCTGAATAACCCGCCGGTTAAACTTTCGGCTGAAGCAATCGTCAAGCCTTGTGCCGTTAATTCTTTTACCAATTCATTATGTAAAGAAGTTGCTTCGTATCCATATAAATACTCGCCTACGCGCTCTGAAATGGTTTTTTCCACTTCGTCTAACATGCGCTGTGCTTCAGCAGCATCAGCGTGCTTAGCAGTTAAGCGAAGCGTCACTTCTCCATCTCCTGCAAGCGGTGCAATCGTCGGGTTTGTTTGCGCATCAAGCAAATCTTCAATTTCCGTCTCAAGCTGTGATTCTCCTATTCCGAAAAAACGAAGAACGCGTGATTCAATACTTTCTTTTAATTCAAGCTTTTGAGCTAAAAATTCTTGACCATATGCTTCATACATTGGATAGAGCTCTTTTGGCGGCCCTGGGAATAGCATATAGTGTTTTCCCTCTACTGTAAGCCCCATACCTGGAGCCATTCCGTAATCATTAGGGAGCACTGTCGAACCTTCAAGTACAATTGCCTGTTTTTTATTGTTAGGTGTCATGATACGATTTGACTGTTTGAAATAGGCTTCAATGCTTTCAAGTGCTTCCGCATTTGTTGTCAACTCTACTCCTAGCACACTCGCAATTGTTTCTTTTGTTAAATCATCTTTTGTAGGACCAAGCCCGCCTGTGAAAATAATTAACTCTGCACGTGTTTGAGCTGTAGCAATCACTTCTTTCAAGCGCTGTGCATTATCTCCTACTACTGTATGATAGTAAACATTAATTCCAAGTTCGGCTAATTTTTTCGATAAATACTGAGCGTTTGTATTGGCAATTTGCCCAAGCAGCAGCTCAGAGCCGACTCCAATAATTTCAGCGTTCATCATATCATCTCCATCTTACTTATTTTGAATTAACAAAAGCCTGTTTGTTTTTAGCAAAGTAGTCCCAGCCTGAAATAACCGTAAAAATCACTGAGATCCAAAGCATTACGCTAGCAAACGGAATGGAAATCCATTCAAAAGGCAAGTTGTACAACAGAATAGCTGAAATAGCTAAAATTTGAGTCCATGTTTTAATTTTACCTAACATATTGGCTGCTACAACTTCTCCTTCCCCTGCTAGTACAAGTCTTAAACCTGTGATAGCAAATTCACGGCTAATAATGATGATAGCAGCCCATCCTGCACCTGCAATTAAATCTAAGTCAACAATAGCTACAAGCGCAGCTGAAACCAACAGCTTGTCTGCTAGTGGATCTAAAAACTTGCCCAAGTTCGTGACTAAATCGTACTTTCTTGCATAGTATCCGTCGATCCAGTCTGTTGTAGATGCAATAATAAATAATGCCGCCCCTAATAGATGAGCGATCGGAATCTCTTTTCCTGCTGCCTCTACTGTGCCAAATGGTAGCGGCACCATCATAAAAATGAGGAATACGGGAATTAGAAAAATTCGCGAAATGGTAATCTTGTTTGGTAAATTCACTTCTTCTGCCTCCAATTACTGTTACAAACTGAAAGCGTGCAAACGAAGTTGTTTGCACGGCTTTGGTTTTATTATAGCGTGAATGAGTGTTTAATTCACATATTATCTTTATTTACACCCTGACCACTTTTTAAAACAGGCTGTTTACTGTGCTTCTGCCGGCTGATATTGAATCGTTACAACTTGTCGAACTTGCTTGGATGAATCAAACGGCAAGTCAACCGCTTTTCCATTTACTTTTAACTCTACTCCAGGTGAATAACCGATGTTGACACGAGCTTCCGTTTCTTTCGTCAAATCAAATTCTTTTGTTTCCCCTTTTTTTAGAATGGAGCTAAAGAAAGCATTTCCTTTTCCATTTTTCACATCTAACCAAGTATCTGCTTGAGTGGATGTTACTTCTAGGTTAAATGCATCTGTACCGGAAAGAGCATACGTAGCACTTCTGCCTGTTTTTTGAACTTCCTTGTATTCTTGTTTACCGCTGTCTTTCTTTTCTTTTTCAGCTTTTTCTTTCTCAGCTTTTTCTTTTGCGGCTTTTTCTTTTTCAGCTTTTTCTTTTTCTTGTTCTTTCTTATCAGCAGCACTTTGTTCATCTTCTGACTTGCTATTGTCATTTTTTGCAGTAGTTTCATTCGTTTCTTCCTGCGTGTTAGACTGCTGAACTTCGCTGTTTGGAGCTTCTTGGTTAGCCTGCTCCTTGTTTTTATCCGAGACGATATTTTGAGCGATTACCCAAATAATAATCCCAACAACTACAACTCCCGCCACCACTAGAACAGTTGGAAGGTAGTCATATGCTTTTGAAACTCCTTTTGTATGCTGAGGAATTTCTTTGCGGCTGCGAACGCGCGAAAGCTGCTGCGGCATGTCTTCTGTTTGAGTTGAAGGAATGTCTGATTTGTATTCTTCAAAAATAGCATCTGTGTCCAACCCAATTGCTTCGCAGTATTGCTTAATAAACGCTCGTACGTAAAATTTCCCTGGCATAACCTCATAATTGCCTTCTTCAATGCCAAGTAAATAGCGTTTTTGAATTTTCGTTAGTTTTTGTAAATCCTCTAACGACAATCCTTTGCTTTCTCGTTCTTGTCTTAACCTTTGTCCTAACTCTGTCAATGCTAACACCTACCAATTATGCTAAAAATCAAACATCGATAATCCACCGTCTTGAAACATTTGAGGACCTTCCATTATTTCATATGTAATCTTCTCATTGGGGTCATTTCTTATTTCAATAATGTAGGCAAAATCATCTAACGAATACTCGGTATTTTGTACAAATACATCCGGATGCTCCACGATTTTTGTCGCGGGTACATTCATTACTTCTCGAACAAGCTGCCAGTGCTTTTCATTCGCTCGTTTTGTCGATACAATCCCGTCAATGATAAAAATATTATCAGCGTTGTATTCGTCAGCAATAAGCTGACTGCGAATCGTTTGTTTTAAGAGTGTAGAAGACACAAAAAGCCACCTTTTGTTCGCACATACGCTAGCTGCTACAATCGATTCGGTTTTGCCTACTCGTGGCATACCTCGAATACCGATAAGCTTATGACCGTCTTGTTTAAACAGTTCCGCCATAAAATCTACGAGCAAACCTAATTCATCTCTTACGAAACGGAATGTCTTTTTATCATCTGCGTCACGCTGAATATAGCGACCGTGACGCACTGCTAACTTATCACGCAATTTAGGCGGTCTCATTTTTGTCACAATGATATTATCCATTGTTTTCAAAATAGATTCAAGCCTGTCTATTTGCTCATGTGAATCACAGCGCAGCAATAATCCACGGCGAATATCATCCACTCCATTAATTGTGACAATATTAATTGACAACATTCCAAGAAGCGATGAAATATCACCTAAAAGACCCGGACGATTTTTTTGTATTTGATATTCTAAATACCACTCAATTTTCTCCATCAAACCCCTCCCATTTCTTGGCTGGCCTTCGAGAGGTGCCCCCTTTTTTTCACCTAGTTTAACTATAAATGATTTCCATTATATTATAAACCCTAAAGGCAAGTAGTTCTACATTTGTTATGTATGTAAGCGCTTATTTATTTGTACTATTTAATTCTAAGAAAAAAGGAGCTTTCACACGCGGTGAATTAGCTCCTTTTTAGAAACGATAACTTATTTTACTGATCCGTTATTTTGAACTAATTTCACCATGCTGCTCGCAATCGCATGCTGCTCTTCTTTAGAAGCAACGCTCCAAAGGTCTGCTAAAATTCGCTCTTGATCATTTTTTGCATCAACTTGGTTTGCTAAATATCCACCAATTTGATAAGCAAGATCATGAATAACTTCTTCTTGCATTCCTTCGTTTTGTGCATGATGTAAACGGTCGCCTAAAAAATCTTTCCAGCTATCCCAGTTTTCTAATACTGACATGAGTAGCCCTCCTTAAGGTTTATTCATATCATAGTTTGTACCTTGTTTTTAATTTTATGCACACTTTATATGTACCAACCGCCATTAACCGATAATATTTGTCCAGTTATATACGAAGCACGTGAAGATATTAAATATGAAACCGTATCTGCCACTTCTTTTGGATATCCTATTCTTCCTAAAGGGATCTCTTCAGCCAGCTCTTTAACCTCTTCTTTTGAATAGCTGGCCATCATATCCGTTTCAATCGCTCCGGGCGCAACTCCATTGACGCGAATTCCACTTAATGCAACCTCTTTTGCCAAAGCTTTTACAAACGTATTTTGGGCGCCTTTTACCATTGAATAAAGAACTTCAAACGAAGCTCCTGTAAGTCCCCAAATGGAAGAAATCATGATAATTTGTCCGCTTTTAGCACTGATCATTTTAGGCAGCAAAGCTTTTGTAATAACAAAGGGAGCCGTGATGTGAAGATAGATCATTTCTTCGGTTTCATTTGCCGAAGCATCTGTCATTAACCCGCTAACGCTTCGTCCGCTGTTATGAATAATAACTTCTACCGGAACAATAATCTCCTTTAAAAACTTCTCCACTCCCTCTTTACATGATAAATCCGCTTGTACTGTAAACACGGTTTTCACCTTTTCAGCTAGCTCATGTGCAAGCGCCTCTATTTTGTCTTTTCGTTGATGATAGTGCAAAATAAGCGAGTATCCATCTTCAGCCAATTGCTTAGCAATCGCTGTGCCAATTCCTCCGCTTGCACCTGTCACAAGGGCAAATTTCTCCATAGCCTTCTCTCCTTTACATGCAAAAAAGCTGATGAACATCAGCTTTTTTGGCAACAATCATCTTTATTTAGGTACTACTTCACAAACCGTAAAGTTCTTTTCATCAATAATCTCGTTTAGCACATCTTTTATTTCGTTTACCTTCAGTTTTTCTAGCGTTTCAACAATATCAAATAAATTCATATCATTAAACGCATAGCGTGTAAACTGATTAGCGATAAACTCAGGTGAGTTTAATGAACGTAAAAATCCGCCGATTTTCTTTTTACGAATACGTTCAAGTTCCTCTTCTGTTAGTGATTTTGTTTTCATTTCAAGTAAAATTTGTTTAACTCGATCATACAGCTGTTCGGGTTGATCCGTATCTCCTCCGATAAGAGCAAAACCAAATCCTCTTTCCTCCGTATAATCATACGCAAACGTTTCATCAATGAGTCCGTCTGCATACAACTCCTCATAGTACGAAGAGCTTTTTCCAAATGCATAATCTAAAATGATATTCATTGCTAACTCGTATTTAAGCATTTCTCCGCCTGAACGCTGCGGATTTTTCGCTTTTAGACCCACCATACATTTCGAAGACTGCACCGGCATTTTTAATACTTGTTTTTCTTGATCCACCGTTTCAGGCTCTTCGTCAAAATGACGCTGTATGTCAGAGATTTCTTTATAATCTTTTTTCTGCTGATTGTCTCGAACTTGCTTCATTACTTTTTCCGCATCAACAGGACCTACAATGAACAACAGCATGTTGCTCGGATGATAGAACGTTTCATAGCATGTGTACAGTAAATCTTTATTAATATGTGAAATCGATTCGATCGTGCCAGCAATATCAATTTTAACAGGATGGTTTTTGTACATATTTTGAATGGTACCAAAATACAAGCGCCAGTCCGGATTGTCGTCATACATTGTAATTTCTTGACCGATAATGCCTTTTTCTTTTTCTACCGTTTTTTCTGAGAAGTACGGCTCTTGTACAAAGTCCACTAATGTTTCAAGATTTTCTTCAAAGTTAGATGTACAGCTGAATAAGTAAGCTGTGCGGGTAAAAGAAGTAAATGCGTTGGCCGAAGCACCTTGTTTACTAAACTGCTGAAAGACATCTCCGTCTTCTTTTTCAAATAATTTATGCTCTAAAAAGTGGGCAATTCCATCCGGAACTTTTGTCATTTCATTTTCATTTAGCGGTACAAATTGATTGTCAATCGATCCGTAGTTTGTTGTAAAAGTGGCAAACGTTTTGTTAAACTCCGGTTTTGGCAAAATGTATACCTGCAGCCCGTTATCCATTTTTTCATGATACAGCTGTTCTTGAAGCTGCGAAAATTCAATTTTCTCCATTTTCTTCACCGCCCGTTCCTGTTAAGAAATAAATTGTATCCATTTCAATTTTCTCAGCCACTTTAATAATTTCCTGCTTAGATACCGCATCAATATGCTTTAAGTATTCATCAATTGAAATATCTTTACCCGTTAATTCATTATGATACATAACCTCTACTAGTCCTCGTGGAGTATCCACCGTTTCAAGCAGCTGGTTGTGAATAACGGCTTTCGTTTGAGCGATTTCGCCGTCTGTAAACGATCCTTGTTTCATTTCCTGCATTTGTTCTTTAATAATCGTAACAGCTTGGTCGTAATTTTTAGCATCAATACCCGACATGACCATTAGTAATCCTTTATGACTCTCTACTCTCGAAGCAGCATAGTAAGCTAAGCTCGCTTTTTCACGAACGTTAATAAATAGCTTGGAATGTGAGAACCCTCCGAATATCCCATTGAATACTTGAAGAGCAAAATACTGTCTATCTCCGTATACAACGTTTGTACGATAGCCAATATTTAATTTCCCTTGTTTGACTTCTTGTTTTTCCACCACTTCATTTACGTTCGAGATCTCTTTAGACGTGATAGAATCTTCAATGTCTTTTTGCTCGCGCTTTGGTAAAGTAAATGTTTCTTTTACTGTTTGTAAAACCTCTTCGACTTGCAAATCTCCAATAGCATAAAGGTGAATGGCATCTTCTTTTAACACCTGCTGATAATAGGCGTACAAACTTTCACCTGTAATTTCTTCCACATCGTCAATTTGACCGTTTACATGTAAAGAGTAAGGTTCTTCCTTACACATTTCTTCAACTAGTCTTAAATTAGCATAGCGCATTTTATCATCAAATACGGCTTGAATTCGCTGACGAAGCGAACGCTTTTCTTTTGTCATAATATCCGTTAAAAAAGAGTCCCCTTCAACTGCTGGCTTTAATAAAATATCGCCAAGAAGAGCTAACGCTTTTTGTAAAAGCGGAGTTGAATCTTTCAAATATTTTTCATTCGCTATATCAATGCGAATCGTAATATCGTGGTTATCACCTTTTTTTGTTAAGTCTACTTGTAAAGTAGCACCATAAAGCTCATCTAAATATGTACGAAGCTTTGTCGTAGACGGCAGCGACTCGGTAGCGCTTTGAAGCACATAAGGTAAAAGGGCACGCATTGTCACCGTTTTCTTATCTAAAGGGGCATTTAGTTTTAAAATGAACGTGTTTGTTTTGTACTTAGCTGTTTGAATGGTATGAACAGTCAATCCTTCTAGTTCATGTTTTTGTTCAGTCAATAATTTCATATATAAACCTCCTTTTAAATTTTGATGTATTAACTAGACAATACTTCTATTTTGAATCTTTAACGCTAATTTTAGTCTTATAACCACTATATCGAATTCAAGGAAACATTTTCAAGTAACTTGCCGCGCGCTTCCTCATTTCTTTTCATATTCTTTCTCTCAATGAAAAAAAGGCGGAGAAAAGAATATGATTTCTTTGTCTCCACCTTCTATATTTATCCAACTTTAGTCATTGTTAGACCTCGTATAGAGGATTTATTAGCGGCGGCCTTTTTCATAAGGAACGCCCAGCGCTTTAGGAGCCTCAGCACGTCCTACAAAACCAGTAAGCGCTAAGATTGTTAATACGTACGGTGCAATGGTTAAAAGGACGGATGGGATATCTTGAATAACCGGAATCTGAGCTCCCGTGATACTCAAAGACTGTGCTAATCCGAAAAACATGGCTGCACCTAAAGCACCAATAGGATGCCACTTCCCGAAAATCATGGCCGCAATAGCAAGGAACCCTTGTCCAGCAATCGTTCCCGCTGCAAAGTTTGTAGCGATAGACGTGGCATACACCGCTCCGCCGATTCCAGCGAACATGCCGGAAATCATAACGCCAACGTAACGCATTCTCACAACTTTGATCCCCATCGTGTCTGCTGCCATTGGGTGTTCACCAACTGAACGAAGACGGAGACCAAACGGCGTTTTATAAATGATGTACCATACAGCAAAAGCTAGCGCAATCGCAATATAAGACGTAATAGGAACGTTCGAAAACAGAATTTTACCGATTACTGGAATGTCTGATAAACCTGGAATACTTACTTTATCGATACGGAATTGAATAAAATCTGTTTGTCCTTTCCCAAAAATCTTTTTAATTAAAAAGATTGAAAGACCCGCAGCTAGAAAATTCAGGGCTACACCACTTACAGTTTGATCTGCTTTTAATGTAATGCTTGCAACAGCATGAATCAGCGAGAACACAGCGCAAACAACAGCCGCAATTACTATTGCTACCCACGGGGCCCAAGCACCTAATGAATCCTGAAGTAAAAGGGTTGAAACAATACCTGTGAACGCGCCAAACATCATCAGCCCTTCTAATCCGATGTTCACGACCCCGGAACGTTCACTAAATATCCCTCCGAGCGCGGTAAAGATAAGCGGTGCAGCTGAATAAAGCGCCGCTGGAATAATAATGGCTAACACCTCTAAGAAGTTCATTTTGCTCCCCCCTTGCCTGCACGGCCAAGCACCCAGCGAATTAAATAACTAGATGCAACAAAAAAGATAATAAGCGCAATGACAATTTGAATTAATTCAGACGGTACGCCTGTCATAAAGTTCATTTGAGGAGCCGCAGTTTGCAGTCCTCCGAAAAAGAATGATGCTAATAAAATTCCAATTGCGCTGTTAACTCCTAAAAGGGCTACGGCGATACCGTCAAACCCCGTACCTGTAAACGCAGTGAATGTGCCCATATACTGAAATGTTCCAAGCCCTTCCATAGCCCCAGCAAGCCCGGCAAAAGCGCCTGAAATCGCCATGGATAACACAATGTTTCGGCCTACATTCATTCCTGCATACTGTGAAGCATGCTGATTAAAACCAACGGCTCTTAGCTCGAAGCCCTTAGCTGTTTTATTCAAAATAAACCACATTACGACGGCTGCAGCGATGGTAATAAGAATGCCGTAATGAAGGCGGGAGTTATTGGTTAACTGTGCTAAAAAGCTTGATGCTAAAGATGCCGATTCTTTAATATCATACGATTTTTCATTACCCGCGTATAAATACGTACGGATTAAGCTGCTCGTGGTGTAAAGGGCAATATAGTTCATCATGATGGAAACAATTACTTCATGAACATGAAATTTTGCTTTTAAAAATCCTGGAATAAACGCCCAAACTGCTCCAGCTGCAGCTGCTGCTAATACAGCTAAAGGAATATGAATGACTGCTGGTAAATCAAACGCATACCCAACCCATACTGAAGCCAACCAGCCAACTAAAAGCTGTCCTTCTACTCCAATGTTAAAGAGACCGGTTTTATAAGCAAACGCAACCGCAATACCGGCCAGAGCAAGAGGAGTCATGGCACGAATCGTTTCTCCAATGGCTTTTGGCGTTCCAAACATCCCGTCAAAAAGAGATTGATAGCCAAGCATTGGATCATAGCCGCCTAGTAACATAATAACCGCTCCGGCAATGAGTCCTAATATGGCCGATACAATAGGGATCAAAATCATCATTACACGTTCATTTTTCACAAGTTTATTCATGCTGTTCCACCCGCTTTCTCACGCGTACCGCCTGCCATTAATAGACCTAACTCTTGTTCATTCGTTTCTTTTGGATCTACAATGTCAACTATTTTCCCTTCATAAATAACCGCAATGCGATCGCTTAGATTCATTACTTCATCTAGTTCTAGCGAAACGAGCAGCACTGCCCGTCCTTTATCTCGTTCTTCAATCAGCTTTTTATGAATAAATTCAATGGCTCCTACATCCAGCCCCCTCGTTGGCTGAGCTGCAATTAATAGTTCCGGACTGCGGTCTACTTCACGGGCAATAATGGCTTTTTGCTGATTTCCGCCCGATAGCGATCGCGCTTGCGTATATTCACTAGGGGTTCGCACATCATATTCTGCAATTAACTCTTTTGCTTTTTTATACAGCTCTTTATAATTCAAAATACCTGATTTAGACATCGGCTTTTGATAATACGTTTGAAGACCGATATTTTCACCAATTGTATAATCTAATACAAGCCCGTGCTTATGGCGATCCTGCGGAATATGTCCTACTCCTGACTCCGTAATTTTACGCGTGGATAACGTAGACAACTCTTGATTTTTTAACGTGACCGAGCCCGACTTTATTTTTCTTAGACCCGTAATTGCCTCAATCAGCTCTGTTTGGCCATTTCCATCCACACCCGCGATGCCTACAATTTCGCCTGCTCGAACGCTTAGATCAAGTGAACTTACAGCCTCTACTCCTCGGCTGTCTTCTACTACTAATTCTTTTATTGTTAACACAGCTTCTTTTGGAGTCGCTGTTTTCTTTTCAGTTTTAAAATGTACTTCTCTTCCTACCATTAAAGCAGCAAGTTCATCAGGGTTGGTCTCTTGCACATTTACCGTACCAACCCCGACACCTTTTCGAATAATTGTACAGCGGTCACACACTGACATAATTTCTTTTAATTTATGCGTAATTAAAATAATCGACTTTCCTTCTTGAATTAATTTTTTCATAATTTGAATTAATTCCGTAATTTCCTGAGGTGTTAAGGCGGCAGTAGGTTCATCAAAAATAAGAATGTCGGCTCCTCTGTAAAGCGTCTTTAAAATTTCCACTCGCTGCTGCATGCCAACTGAGATATCTTGAATCTTCGCATATGGATCTACCGATAATCCATATTGATTTGAAAGCTCTTGAATATCTTGAGCTGCTTTTTTAATATTGATTTTCCCCGTTCGCGTCGGTTCGTTCCCAAGAATAATATTTTCTGTGACTGTAAAGTTTTGAACAAGCATAAAATGCTGATGAACCATTCCAATTCCTAAGTCATTCGCTACGTTAGGGTCCGTGATTTTGACTTCTTGGCCGTTTACACGAATCTGCCCTTTTTCAGGCTGATAAAGCCCAAATAAAACGTTCATCAGCGTTGACTTACCTGCACCATTTTCTCCTAACAAAGCATGAATTTCTCCCTTTTTCACTTGGAGTGTAATATTGTCATTAGCGACAATACCGGGAAACTCTTTGCGAATATCTAGCATTTCAATAACATATTCCACTACTTTCACTCCCTATTCCTGCCTGCTACAGGATTCTGTCTTCCGTTTTTTGGCTATGAAAAAGGCTAGTTTTCACTAGCCTTTTAAACTCATATAATCATTGCTTAACAGATATCAGCTTATTTTTTAAGCGTTTTTTCAAACTCTTTAAATTCTTTATCCGTTTGAGGCACTGTAATGTCACCGTCTAGAATTTTTTGCTTATACTCATCAACTGCTTTTAACGCATCTTTGCTTACATTATCTTGTGATGGAGCAATTCCCACTCCGTCTTCTTTTAAGCCAAACACAACCTCTTTACCGCCTGGGAATTTGTCGTCCATTGCTTGTTTTGCAACATCTTCTACAGCAAGGTCAACGCGTTTTACCATCGAAGTTAACGTTACGTTTTCAGGCATACCTTCTTCATGCTGATCGCGGTCAACTCCAATTACCCAAACCTTTTTGTCTTTACCGCCTTTTGAACGGTTTTTAGCTTCTGTAAATACGCCGTTTCCAGTACCGCCAGCCGCTTGATAAATAATATCAGCGCCTTTGCTGTAAATGGTAGAAGCGATAGCTGAGCCTTTTTCTGGAGAGTTAAAACTTTCCGCGTATTGAGAAATAACTTCAGCGTCTGGGTTTACAGATTTAACACCTGCTTTAAATCCGTTTTCAAACTTCTTGATTAATGGAGATTCAACGCCTCCGATAAAGCCGATTTTGTTCGTTTTCGTTTGTTTCGCTGCCACTACACCTACTAAGAAAGAGCCCTGCTCTTCTTTAAATAGAATGCTCGCCACGTTATCTAAATTTTCTGACTTTAACGTATCGTCTACTAATGCAAAGTTAGCATCTGGATACTGCTTTGCTGCTTTTTTAATGTCTTCTTTTAACAAAAAGCCAATTCCATACGTCAAGTTGTAGCCACTCTCAGCAAATTTAGAAAGGTTGCTCTCGTATTCAGATGCTTTTGTAGACTGCAAATATTTGTATCCAGTCCCTTCATCAAGTCCGTTGTCTTTCCCAAACTTTGTTAGACCTTCCCAAGCAGATTGGTTAAACGATTTATCATCTACCCCGCCCGTATCTGTTACCATTCCCACTTTAAAATCCGCTGCTTTTTTATCTCCGCTGCTCTTATCTGCGTCGTTTGAGCCACACGCGCTTAAAAGTGTTCCTGCCGCTAATACTAGTGATAATGCAAGTCCCGTTTTACGTTTTAACATGTTTTAACCCCCTGAATAGTTTTAAAAGTATAAAGCCAATTTTCTATTTCGTCCCTGTGACCTACATTTGACACCTCCTTAAAAGGACAATATTAAATAGTTGTAAATTTTCTGACATTTAACCATAAAAAAACTAGACGCGTTTACGCAGTACTTGGAAACTAAATTGATCTGCTTTAAAATAATTGATGGAATATAAAATGGGTTCATCATACTGGTCATAATGCATTTGTTTCAGCACAAGCAAAGCGGTTTCTGGCTCGCATTGTAAAATAGGAGAAACTTTTTCATGATAGCCTAGAGGCTCAATATTTGCCACGGCGTATGAAATGTGCTTTCCTGCTTGTTTTTCAAGAATTTCTAACAAAGATTCCTGTTTATATTCGAAATTTTCAGGCAATATTTTTTGAGGAACCTTGTCCATGCAATATACAACAGGCTCTCCGTTTGCCGTTCTCACCCGTTCAACAAATAAAATCTGTTCGTCTTCCCCGCAAGCAAAACGTGTTAAATCATTTTCAGACAACTCTTGTATTTGAGAAGATAAGAAGATTGTTCCGGCCTTCATACCAGCTTGTTCAATCATATGTGTTATACTATTTAATTGCTCAATCCCTGACAAAAAAGTAGGCTTCGTGTTGACAAATGTTCCCACGCCGTGTCTGCGAACAATAATATTCTCTTCTTCTAATATGCGAAGTGCCTCACGTAGCGTTGCGCGGCTAACCCCTAGCTGCTTTGATAAATCAAACTCTGAAGGGAGTCTTTCCTTTTCTTTAAAAATTCCTTTTTCTATATTTTGTTTAATTTTATCAATCACTTGTAAATACAAGTGCCGATTATCCGCACGTATAGACATCACTCTTCCTCCATATTAAAAAGTCATCAGACCTCTGATGTTCGACTACTTAATCGAAAATAATATATCATTTTTCGACAGATAAATAAATAGGTTATATTAATTTTTTGTTAAAATTTTTAATATTTTTTTAAAAAAATGAATTTTTGTTATTTTTTAATGTCAGCATACCTAACAACCTACTTTTCTTCTAATATTAGATAAAACCCAAACATTTTAGTCATTAAATTTTTTAATATTCGTTTTTATTTTATTTATTTAGCATGACATATTTTTGTATAATACTATTCTTACCGTCTCTTCTTCCATAAAAAAATGAGGTTGAGACATAACTAAATGAATCCAATCTAAAGACAAACAAATAAGATACATGAGCTGAAACGCTTGCGACACCGCAGTTGATTTCCGTGCAAGACTTCGGTTTCCACGGGCGGGCGATGGGCCTCCTCGTCGCTTACGCTTTTCCCGCAGGAGTCTTCACCTTGTCTTTCAGTCAACTGCTAGAAGGAACGAAACGGATGAAACCTATATTCACCCTAACAAAAAAAACGAACCGCTAATCAGACATGTTGATTAGTGATTCGTTTTTCACTTAGGCTAAAATACTTTTGTCCCAGCTCCATCTTTTCTAATAACCTTATTAAGATCCAACATCTTCATTTTGCTGAGAAATCAACACCGAACGCGGCTTACTTCCTTCGTAAGGCCCAACCACTCCACGATCTTCCATCGCATCGATTAAGCGTGCAGCCCGGTTATAGCCAATTCGAAAGCGTCGCTGCAGCATAGAAACAGAAGCTGTTTGCATTTCTGCCACAAGCTGAACCGCTTCGTCATACAGCTCATCTGCAAAATCATCGACTTGTTCAGGGGCATCTGTTGGAATCATTTCTTCTTGATACTGTGCTTTTTGCTGTGCAATTACAAAATCAACAATCTCTTCTACTTCTTCATCTGATAAAAAGGCACCTTGCACACGCACAGGTTTTGAAGCTCCAACAGGCATGAACAGCATATCTCCTCTTCCTAGAAGCTTCTCAGCTCCTCCCATATCTAGGATCGTACGAGAGTCAGTTTGTGAAGATACACTAAAAGCGATTCGGGAAGGAATGTTTGCTTTAATAACTCCAGTAATAACATCTACTGATGGTCGCTGTGTAGCAATAATCAAATGAATGCCGGCAGCACGAGCCATTTGAGCAAGACGTGTGATCGAATCTTCGACGTCAGATGAAGCAACCATCATCAAGTCAGCCAACTCATCAACAATCACCACAATATAAGGAAGAGTCGGCTGTTTTGCATCGGCGTCTCCATCATCATTCATACGTTTTACTAAATCGTTATACCCTTCAATGTTTCTCGTTCCGCTGTGTGAGAACAACTCATAACGTCGCTCCATCTCACTTACAACTTTCTTTAATGCTTGAGAAGCTTTTTTCGGATCTGTTACGACAGGAGCCAATAAATGCGGAATACCATTGTACATATTCAACTCAACCATTTTAGGGTCAATCATCATTAATTTTACTTCATGAGGCTTTGTTCTCATTAAAATACTAATAATAATACCGTTGATACACACACTTTTTCCGCTTCCTGTTGCCCCTGCTACAAGCATATGAGGCATTTTATTAAGCTCTGCTAGCACAGCTTCGCCTGAAATATCTCTTCCTAAACCAACTAATAGCTTTTTATCAGGTCGGTTATTTTCAGTCGCTTCAAGTACTTCTCTAAGTGAAACCATCGCTACTTCTTCGTTCGGCACTTCAATTCCTACCGCTGATTTCCCGGGAATTGGAGCTTCAATCCGAATATCTTTGGCAGCTAATGCAAGTGCTAAATCATCACTTAAATTAACAATCTTACTTACTTTTACTCCTACATCAGGATATACTTCATATTTTGTAACAGCTGGTCCAAGGTGAACTTTTGCCACTTTTGCTTTTACGCCGAAACTTTGAAACGTTTTTTCAAGCTTTTCGGCATTTTTATAAATGTTTTTATGCTCTTTTGCCTGGTTACTTTTCTTTGGCATCGTCAATAGCTTGATAGGAGGAAGCTCATACTCTTTATTTTCCGTTTCAGTAAAGGTAATCATAGGAGCTTTTTCTTCTTCCTGTTCCTTTTGCGGCCTTGGCTGTTGAGGTGCAGCAGCTACAGGCTTCGATTCCATAACCGGAGGCACCGGAGCTATAGGAGCAGCAGGAGATTGACTAGACTCTTCCTCTCCATAATCAAAGTGTTCAATAATTGGAGGCGAAGGTGCTTCCACTTCTATTTCCACGCTTTCTTCAGGTTCTTGAACAGCTTTTTCTTGGCGTCTCTTTTTTGTTGTTTTAGGGGCTTTTTTCTTCTTATGTTTCCACGTCTGAATATCTTGCCAGCCTTCTTTTAACTCCATTGTTAAAAAATTAACTAGAGGTGACAGAAGTTTTAATACCGTTTCGTGAAGCGAACGTCCGGTAATGAGCAGTACCCCAATCACAATAAGCAAGGCAGCGATAAGTTCTGTTCCTAAGCTATCAAACAGATAGTAGAACATGGCAAACATAATAGCTCCTATCATCCCTCCCCCTAAATCACTGTGATTCGATTGTCCCGTTGCTTCGAGCATATACAAATCCCACGTATTCATAATGACAGATGGATCTGTAAACGTTCCGTTTTTCGATAAATTTTCAAATAACGTCACGTGACTAAACAGTAAAATAGATAAAATAATGAGGTATGTACCGATAAGCTGCCGCGTCACTAAAGGAGGCATTTCTCTTTTCCAAATAATATAAACAGATAGAATAACCATTCCGATTAAACACAGCATATACCATTCGCCAATAAATAAGCGGACCACGAGTACAAGAGCCTGTCCTACAGCACCGAGTCCTGCCATGGCAATTAACGTTAACGCTAATAAAAATAATCCAATAAGCTCAAAGCGCAATATGCGTTTCCATTCATCCTTTTTTATTTGACCTCTTCGTTTTTTCTTTGCCATTTTTCCACTCCAATCAACGTCCAACACCCTATGTTGATTTTGTTTCTTTTATCAGTTGAATAAAAAAGCAGCCAATACAGCGGCTGCCTTCTTCGTCATATTCATTATACCATATTCACCATAATTATACTGAAATCCTTACGACAAAATTTGACCAGGATAATAATTTTCATTCAAATAATCTTGAGGATTCGTGCTTAAAACCCTCACAATTTGCTGTTGTTTTTGTTCATTTTCTTCAACGATAACCGGGATTCCATTATGATTAATAAGCTTTGGCTGAGATTGTTCTTGATGATAAGACTGCTGAAAAATCAGTTCTTGTGGCATCATTGTATATAAAATCATTGCAGCAGCTGCTCCTCATTCTGACGTCCTTGCTCAATCAGTTCATTCAATTTTTTGATTGCTTGAGCAACTCCGCCTACTTCGTTAATTAACCCGTATGAAACAGCATCTCCGCCAACTACATTTGTCCCGATATCACGCGTTAAGTTCCCTTTTGAAAACATAAGTTCTTTAAACTTTTCTTCTGAAATATGAGAGTGTTCTCTCACAAAGTTAATCACGCGCTCTTGCATTTTATCTAAGTATTCGAATGTTTGCGGTACACCAATAACAAGACCCGTTAAGCGAATGGGATGAATGGTCATGGTCGCTGTACCGGCAATATACGAATAATCAGTTGAAACCGCAATTGGAACACCGATTGAATGTCCGCCTCCTAGCACAATGGACACAGAAGGCTTGGATAACGAAGCGATCATTTCCGCAATGGCAAGACCTGCTTCTACATCTCCACCTACTGTATTCAAAATAATAAGCAATCCTTCAATTTTTGGATTTTGTTCAATCGCCACAATTTGCGGGATGACATGCTCATATTTTGTCGTTTTATTTTGAGGAGGCAGCTGCATGTGCCCTTCGATTTGTCCTACAATCGTTAAACAGTGAATATTAGAATCCTGAGGAAGCTGAGCCACGTTGGTCTGTCCCAATTGTTGAATTTTATCTAATATTCCGCCCTTGCTTTCTTCATTTTTATTAGGCTGCTGAGGCGCTTCATCAGAATGTAATCTTTCGTTATTTTCAAACATATTCTAGCTCCTTTCACTTATTGATAATAGTAGTATGAACTTCTCATAGTTATTACATCCGCATCAGCTGCAAATAAAAAGCCTTCCCAGCGGGAAGGCTTCACATTAGATTTCCATGATAATCGGTAAAATCATCGGTTTACGACGGGTTTTTTCATATAAAAATTGATTTAAACTTTCTCTCATTTTTAATTTTAATGAAGACCACTCGATCACTTTGTCTTCCATACACTTTTCTAAAATTTGCTGAACAATCTTCGTTGCTTCTTCTAAAAGCTTTTCTGATTCTCTTACATAGACGAATCCGCGGGAGATGATTTCTGGCCCCGCTACTACTGTTTTTTGACGTTTATTAATCGTAACTACTACCGTTAAGATTCCGTCCTGTGACAGCAGCCTGCGATCCCTCAGAACGATATTCCCAATATCGCCGACGCCTAGTCCATCAATGAGCGTATTTCCCGCTTGAATAGAACCGCTAGGGTACATGCGAGCATCTTTAAACTCAACTCGCTCACCTTTTTCAAGCAAACAAATATGATCTTCTGATATTCCTAATTGACCGGCTAGCTTTGCATAAGCTTTTTGTTTTCGGTACTCTCCATTCACAGGCATGACATATTTCGGCTTTGTTAAGTTAATCATAAATTTTAATTCTTCTTGACTGCCGTGTCCGGAAGCCTGCACTTTCTTCTGAGCAAACACTACGCTTGCTCCTAAACGAAAGATGACGTCAATTGTTTTTGAAAAGGTCGTTTCGTGCCCCGCCACGGGTGTAGCAGCCAGCAGCACCGTGTCATCTTGTTTGATTTGAATAAATTTATGGGACTGTTTAGCCATTCGAGTAAGACCTGAAATCGGCTCTCCGTGATGACCTGTTGTTAAAATAACCGTTTCATGTTCTGAAAGATCCTTTAGCTTTTGCACAGGAACAATTAAATCCTCAGGCAGCTGCAAATGTCCAAGTTTTGCTGCAATATCAATGATTTTCAGCATACTCTTTTCCATAATGATCAGGTTACGGCCATGCTGATATGCGGCATGAATAATTTGCTGAATACGGTGCAGATTGGAACTGTATGCAGCAACAATGATTCGACCTTTGCTTTTATAAAAAGCGTCGGTAATATTTTGTCCGATGACGGCCTCGGAAACTGTATAGCCTGGCTTATCCGCATTTGTACTGTCTGAAAGCAAACACAGGACGCCTTTTTCCCCAATGGCAGCCATTTTTCCAATATCAGCGCTTTGAATGCTGACTGAGTTTTGATCAAATTTAAAATCACCTGTATATACAATCGCACCTTGATTGGTTTGTAAACAAATGCCGACTGAATCTTGTATACTGTGCTGCGTTCTAAAAAATGAAATATCCACTCCTTCAAACGATAAAACCGTTGACGAAGTGATAGGATGTAAAGCTTCATATTTTTTAATTCCATACTCTTTTAACTTTTCTTTGATAAGTGCTAGCGTTAATTCTGTACCATATACCGGCACGTCCAATTTTTGAAGTATAAAGGGAATAGCCCCAATTTGCTCTTCGTGTCCATGAGTAACAAAAATGCCTTTTACGTTCTGCTGATTTTCTACTAAATATGTAATGTCAGGAATGACAATATCAATTCCTAACATTTCCCCTCCCGGAAACTTTGACCCTGCATCTAACACATATATGTTTTCATTGATTTCCACCACATACATGTTTTTTCCAAGTTCTCCGACTCCACCCAAGGCTGAAATTTTAATATTTTCTGTCTTTTCTAGTACCATAAGTTCCTCCTACTTACTTTCACCCGTACAATTTCATTTGCTTACATTATAACTGAAGTAAGAATTGGAATACAAGAAATTTCATTCGTCTATTTCCGTCATCTGCTCTTCTATTATCTTATAAGAAAAAAACGTCTCTTCATCAACTCGTATATACGGTCAATGAAGAGACGTTTAAAAAACATACTTATAGCTTATAGCGTATTTAATGTGCTGACTAACGTTTGGCGTTCTTCTTCCGTTAACGGAACTAAAGGTAATCGTACCGATCCTACGTCTAACCCTTTTAGCTGTAAAGCTGTTTTAACAGGCGTTGGACTTGGAGCCGCAAAAAGAGATTTCATCACAGGTACAATACGCTGATGAATTTTTGCTGCTTCTTTCGGATTTCCTGACTCATACAACTTAACCATCTCTTGCATTTCATTTCCAATAACGTGAGAGGCAACAGAAATAATCCCAGTTCCTCCAATTGCTAATACCGGCAGTGTTAAGCCATCATCACCGCTGTATAAAGCAAAATCATCGCTTGTTTGTGCGATAATAGCTGTCATTGCGTCAAGGTCGCCGCTTGCATCTTTTAACGCTACAACATTTGGCAGTTCAGCTAGGCGTACAATTGTATCCACAGACATATTGATCACGGATCGCCCCGGAATATTGTATAACATGACAGGCAGCTCTGTACTTTCAGCAATTGTTTTAAAGTGCTGATATAAGCCTTCCTGATTCGGCTTGTTATAATAAGGTGCTACAATCATAATCGCATCTACGCCGATTTCTTCTGCCTTTTTCGTTAATTCAATTGATGCATACGTATTATTGCTTCCTGTACCTGCAACAACAGGTACACGGCCATCTACTACCTTTACTGAGTGGCGGAACAGCGCCAGCTTTTCTTCTGTTGAAAGCGTAGGAGATTCACCCGTTGTTCCTGCAATAACCAACGCATCTGAACCGTTGCTGATTAAATAGTTAATAAGCTGCGTTGTTTTTTCAAAATCAATATTTCCTTTATGATCAAAAGGCGTTACCATCGCTGTTGCGACTTTCCCAAAATCAATCATGTTTTCACTCCTTGAAATTGCATTATCCCTATTCATATAATGAACCGTTAGCTTATAGCTAACGGAACATGTAGTTTATCTCTTTTGCGGTGCTTTTGACAAGTCAAAGGCACCATGAAGAGCATTAACGGCTTTCTTTAAATCCTCTTCTTTTACAAGCACCCAAATCGTCGTATGGCTGTCAGCAGATTGTAAAATCTGAATACCTTCGCTAGAAAGAGCTGTAACAATTTTAGATGTAACACCAGGCACTCCTGCAATTCCTGCTCCAACCGTTGATACTTTGGCACAGTTGCGAATAACAGCCGGCTCATACCCTAGCGCATGAAGCACATCAATTGCTTTGTCAGTTGCTTCATCTGTTACCGTATATACAACACCCTTCGGTGAAATATTGATAAAATCTACGCTGATTTTTTCTTGTGCCATTGCTTTGAATACTTCTGCTTGCGTATCATAATGGCCTTCTTTACTAAAAACTTTAATTTGAGTCACGTTGGATACGTGGGCGATGCCTGTTACAAGGCGTTCTTGCACATCGCTTCCACGCTGCTGTGCTTCACCTTGAGATGTAACGAGCGTACCTTCTGAATCAGCATACGTGGAACGGACGCGCATCGGTACTTTTGCTTGCATGGCAATCTCTACAGCACGTGGGTGAACTACTTTTGCACCTTGATAAGCCATGTTGCATATTTCGTTATATGTGACAACGGATAGCGGTCTTGCATCTTCTACAATACGCGGGTCCGCTGTCATCACACCTTCTACATCCGTGAAAATGTCAATGTAATCAGCCATAAGGGCTGCACCTAACGCTGAAGCAGATGTATCGCTACCTCCGCGTCCAAGCGTTGTTGTATCACCTTCAGCAGTTGCCCCTTGAAAGCCTGTTACGACAACGACATCATATTCTTCTAATTCTTTTAACAAACGGTCGCATTTCATTTCTAGTATCTTGGCATTGGTGAAATCATCATTCGTCACAAACCCTGCCTGTGCACCGTTTAATGCTGTAGCTTTAATCCCATTTTCGTTTAATAAATTTGTAAACACAACCGATGAAATTAATTCTCCGCATGCCATAAGCATATCAAGCTCACGTTTGTTAAGAGACGCTTTATTTCCATCAACAAGTGAAAGCAATGTATCCGTTGCATACGGTTCACCTTTTCGTCCCATTGCCGATACAACAACGACTACTTTGTAACCCTCACTTAATGCATTATTTAAATGATAGATTGCTCTTGCTCTTCCTTCTTCGTTACGAACGGAAGTTCCTCCAAATTTTTGGACGATTATTTTCATACTTACACCTCATCATGTTCCGAGACACTCTGGTTGCGCTTATTTTACTAAGCTAAGCTTAATAAGTGATTCTGCAATTTGTACAGAATTCCAAGCTGCACCTTTTAACAAGTTATCAGAAACGATCCACATATGGAAACCGTTATCGCGATCTAAATCTTTACGAATACGGCCGACAAACACATCTCGTTTACCTACACAGTCTGCTGGCATTGGATATACTTGATTTTCTGGATCATCTTGCAATACGATACCAGGTGCATCAGCCAATAAATTTTTCACATCAGCTACCGTTACACCGTCTTTTTCAATTTCAATGTAAACTGACTCTGAATGACCTGTTACAACCGGTAGACGAACACAAGTAGCAGCTACTGGCAATTCAGGCATGCTCATAATTTTTTTCGTTTCATTAATCATTTTCATTTCTTCAAATGTAAAACCGTTATCTTGAAATTTATCAATTTGCGGAATGGCATTAAAAGCAATTTGATAATGTTTTTTATCTCCACCAACCGGTAAAATTTCCGGTGTAAACTCTTTTTCTTCTAAAATAGCTTTAGCTTGTTCTTTTAATTCATTAATTGCAGCAGCACCTGCTCCAGAAACGGCTTGATACGTTGATACTAGCACTTTAGATAAGCCGTATGTTTCGCGTAATGGCTGTAATGCTGCTACCATTTGAATTGTAGAGCAGTTTGGATTAGCAATGATTCCGTTATGTGCGTGTAATGCATCTTCATTCACTTCCGGCACAACTAACGGGACATTTTCATCCATTCGATAAGCGCTTGTGTTGTCTACAACGATTGCTCCGCGTTTTACTGCCTCTGGTGCAAGTGCTTTTGAAATGCTGCCGCCTGCACTGAATAAAGCAATGTCCACGCCTTCAAAGCTATCAGGAGTTGCTTCTTGCACAACAACTTCTTCTCCGTTAAACAACACTTTTTTACCAGCTGAACGAGCTGAAGATAATAACGTTAATTTACCAACTGGAAAATTACGCTCCTGTAGGGTTTTAATCATTTGTTGTCCTACTGCACCTGTTGCTCCTACTACTGCTACATGTAATTCTCTTGTCATTTTAATACCGCCTCCAACAATTTTCAACTACTCAACATTTATCTGCATATACTGACTATTTTAACATATTATTATGCTTCATTGCGTCAAAGAAGAGAAGATTTTTAAAATCTTCTCTTCTTTGAGATTGAGAGTTCTCTTACAGCCGCAGTATTGAACAGATTCATACAACAGCAAGAGGCATATATGTCCTATGACTCTTGACCGTCGCGGAACCTTTCGACAATAACAGGCTGAATCTGTTTATCTTCAAGCGCTGCGTACACCGTGTCTGATAACATCGTCATACGCGCTACCATTGAATTTGGTTTAAGCACCGGGTCATCTTGACCAAATGGAATAAAATAAATATTTTTAGTCGCCATTAGCCTCATTAAGTTTACACCATTTAGCCCTAGTGCGTCATTAGTCGAAATTCCCAGTACCACTGGCTTATTATTACGAAGCGTTGCTTTAGCTGCCATGAGTACCGGAGATTCAGTCATTGCATTCGCAAACTTACTCATCGTATTCCCAGTGATTGGGGCAACTACCATACAATCAAGCGGAATCTTTGGTCCTAGAGGCTCTGCTTTTACAATTGTATTGATGACGGCGTGACCTGTTAATTCCTCAATTTTCTTCACCCAGTCTTCTCCATCTCCAAAACGAGTATTTGTGGATTGTACAGTGTAAGAAACAACCGGTAACACTTCTGCTCCCAAATTAACAAGCTTTTCAATTTCTGGCATAACCGCATCATACGTACAGTGAGATCCGGTCAAGCCGAATCCTATTCTTTTACCTTTTAATGACATTATTTTTTCTCCTCTCTCGCATCCGCAGCGTCTTTTAATAAATTCACTAATACATTAGCGACAATCTGACCTGCTGTTTTTGGAGCCACAATCCCTGGAAGACCAGGTGCTAAAATAGCTTTAATTCCTCGTTTTTCTGCATAGCGGAAATCGGTTCCTCCAGGCTTTGAAGCTAAATCAATAATGAGCGCGTGGGTCGGGACATTAGATAATGTCTTAGCCGTTAAGATGGGGTATGGAATGGTGTTAATACATATATCACTATCAGCAATTTCTTTATCGAGTTCAGAAAGATAGAAAGGCTGTAAACCCATTTCAGCAATACGTGCTAAATGTTCAGATTTTCTAGCTCCTACTTTTACATTGGCACCAAGTGCAGCAAAGGACCTCGCCACGCTCATCCCTACTCTTCCTAAACCTAGGACAGAAATATTTGAACCGTGAATGGTAAAATCCGTATGTTGAATAACAAGCATGATGGTACCTTCAACAGTAGGAATAGAGTTATAAATTGCTACATCATCACGCTCAAATAGCTGAACGAGTTTACGGTTTGTCGTTTTGACTAATTCGTTTAAATACCCATTGCTAATACCAGAATAAATAATGCAGTGCTCAGGCGTTTTTTTAAGTATTTCTTCAGTCAATACTACTTTTTCATTTGAAAAAATAGTATCTACTTGCCCTTCGTGATTTGTTCCAGGCACTGGAAGGATGATGGCGTCAACATCTGAAAAATCCAGCTCCTCTATCTGATATTTCGTCGCACCTGTAAAACCATGATCTAGCTGATCAAAACCAATAAGAGAGGTTTTTGCATCTAATTGAATTAATTTTCGAATGACTTCAAGCTGCCTAGCATCACCGCCAATTACAGCTATGTGCAAATCCGTTAACATGTTTCATTTTCACCTTCTTTAACATTAAATAGATGTATCCTTCGCTTAAACCATCGAGATGTAAAGTGCTATCATTACGCCCTAGAATGCCTATTGCTTTTCTTCAACATACTATGTAAACACACAGGAATCGGTGAATCTTTATCCCTGAAAATAAAAGAAACGAGATGCAGGAAGCATCTCGTTTGTTATTTTGTTGACTCATTATTTATGTCTTCTAGCTGATGAACATTTACAATCACCATATCCGTACCAATTTTTTCGATATTCCCCCACGGCACTCGCACTTCATCTCCTTGTTTTCGAAATCCAAACCACTTCACAGATGGAATAATAAGCGCATTAATTTGTCCCGTATGTTCATTAATTTCAAGATCTGTTTGCCCTAAAATACCCAAACGCTCTGCTCGCTTAACATCTACAATTTCTTTTCCACTCAGCTCACTTAATCTCATGAAATCCCTCCTTTCATCTAATTTATTGAACAACCATACAAAAAATGACATAAAAATAAGGCTGGCTCAATTATTTTAGCCAACCTTACTTTTATGGTTTAATTTCCTTTAAAACCCTTAGGTAAATCTCCACTCGGGCTTATTAATGAAAGCGCAAATTCGTCTTTGAAAATATCTCGTGCAAGACCATTTACACTATCTTTAGTCACGGCATTAACAAGGTCTAAAATCTCATCTAATGAACGGTGATAGCCCAGCATTAACTCATTTTTTCCGTTTCTGCTCATACGGCTATTTGTACTTTCAAGACTCAGCATTAAGTTTCCTTTCAGCTGCTCTTTGCTGTTAGCAAGTTCTTTATCCGTAATACCTTTGTCTTTCAAATCATAAAGCGTTTCTTGAACCGTATCATATAATACGTCGAGCTGATGGCTTCCAGTTCCCCCATAAATCGTTACAAGACCGCTGTCTCGATAAGAAGAATGATAAGAGAAAACAGAGTAAGCCAAGCCGCGCTGTTCACGGACTTCTTGGAACAAACGACTGCTCATACTTCCACCAAGCACGTTGTTTAATACAATTAAGCTATATACATCTTCTCCGCCGATTGGCAAACCTTTAAAGCCAAGGCAAAGATGAGCTTGTTCTGTCTCTTTTTTGCGCGCAATATGATTTGTATGGAACTCTGGCTGAACATATTGATGAGCGGAATGACTTGACGTATATGTACCAAAATAGTTTTCCACCTGTTGAATAAAACTCTCATCAATGTTTCCAGCTACTGAAATAACGATGTTTTCAGGAATATACATTTGCTCCATATACTGACGAAGCGAATCACCGTTAAATGTTTTTAACGTATCTTCCGTCCCTAAAATTGGATAGCCTAATGGATGATTGCCATATACGGCTTTTCCTAATAGATCGTGTACAATATCATCAGGTGTATCTTCATACATTTTAATTTCTTCATATACAACATTTTTTTCACGAGCTAATTCCTCTTCATCAAATGAAGAATTAAAGAACATATCCGCCAGCACATCTAGCGCTTGATCTGCGTGTTCGTCTAATACTTTTGCATAGTAGCACGTGTATTCTTTAGAAGTGAATGCATTTACTTGTCCCCCAATGCGGTCGAAGCTTTCTGCAATTTCACGAGCAGATCTTGTTTTTGTTCCTTTAAAAAACATATGTTCAAGAAAATGTGATACACCATTAATTTCAGGGTGTTCACTTCGAGAACCCGTTCCGATCCATACCCCAATGGCCACAGATCGAACAGTTGGGATATTTTCCAATACAATTCTTACACCATTTTTGCACGTATATCGTTTTATCAAGCTAGTGCCTCCCTTTTGCTTATCTCACTTACTTCTTAGTAGAAGAAGGTATTTTCATCATTCTTTCTTCATCTAGCATTGTTGACACATCGCTAACTTTCAGGCCTTTGCGTTCAATATCGGTTAACAATTGGTCAAGCGATTCAGCCGTTGATTCAGTCGGGTGCATCAGTACAATAGCCCCTGGATGAATCTTTTTCATTACTCGATTAATTAACACTTCTGAACTTGGCTTTTGCCAATCGATTGTATCAACTGTCCACATGATTGTACTCATTTTTAACTGAGAAGCAAGCGTTACTACTTCGGGGCGAAAACTGCCGCTTGGCGGAGCAAACCATTTTACTTTTTGTCCCGTAGTAGATGTAATAATATCATTCGTTTTTTTAAGCTGCTGATTGATTTGACTAGCCGATAAAGTGGCCATATCAGGATGAGAATAAGAGTGGTTTCCCACTTCATGCCCTGCGTCTACAATCATTTTTGCCATATCTGGATTATTTTTAACCCATTTTCCTTCTAAAAAGAAGGTTGCTTTAGCATGGTGCTTTTTCAGCACTTCTAACATTTTAGGCAAATACTCGTTCCCCCATGCTACGTTCACTGTAAACGATACCATAGGCTTTTCATCGTGTCCACGGTAGATAGGTTCCTGTGGTAAATCCTTCAAGTGAACCTTTGGTCTAACCTGTTTGTACACTAATTTTTTTTCATCAAATTTACCCGCAGGTTTCATATTTTTATAAGAAGCAGCAAGATCAACTTTTATGCCGTTATAGCCAGGAACCCGTTTCCAAACAGGATCGATTCGTGCATTCGCCGCTGGCTTTTCATAATCTTTTGCTTTTTCTTCAATCTTTTGATATAACGCATTATGCTGAGCTGATACAAGTTGTACATCGGATTTAAGTGCTTCTATATATGCTTCAGCAAAAGGATTATAAATAGATTTATATGTAATTGCCAGTAAAAATAGAAATGCTGTAAATTGCACAATGGTTCTCTTCACTTATCCTTCCCCCTTTACCATTTAAAATATGTATAAAGAGGACAAGGTAGAACAAACATCTACAAACGATAAAATCGCCCTACACATGGATTTTCTTCATGTATGGACGATTTCACAATATCTATATAGTAGTAAAAGAAGATTATTTTGTTTCTTTTGCTTTTTCTTCTTTTTCTTTTTGTTCTTTTAAAATTGCTTTACGAGATAAGTTAACGCGACCTTGTTTATCAATTTCCATGACTTTAACTAAAAGCTCGTCACCAATCGCTACAACGTCTTCTACTTTTCCAATACGCTCTTCTGCAAGCTCTGAAATATGAACAAGCCCATCTTTTCCGCTGAAGATTTCTACAAATGCACCGAATTTTTCAATTCGTTTTACTTTTCCTAAGTACATTTGGCCGACTTCAACTTCGCGTACAAGATCTTCAATGATTTTCTTCGCTTTTTCATTCATCGGCTGATCAATAGAAGAAATGAAGATTGTACCATCTTGTTCGATATCAATTTTAACGCCTGTTTCTTCGATGATTTTATTGATTTGCTTGCCGCTTGGTCCAATAACATCACGAATTTTATCAGGGTTAATCGCCATTGTAAGGATCTTAGGCGCATATTGAGAAAGCTCTTGACGAGGCGTAGCAATCGTTGACATCATATGATTTAAGATTTGCATACGGCCTTTTTTCGCTTGTTGAAGGGCTTCGTCTAAAATTTCACGAGATAACCCGTCAATTTTAATATCCATTTGAAGCGCAGTTACGCCATTTTCGGTACCTGCTACTTTAAAGTCCATGTCTCCTAGGTGATCTTCCATTCCTTGAATGTCCGTTAGAATCGAGTAGTGTTCACCTGATTTGATCAGACCCATTGCAATCCCTGCTACAGGTGCTTTAATTGGAACCCCAGCATCCATCATTGCAAGCGTGCTTGCACAAATACTTGCTTGTGAAGTAGAACCGTTTGACTCTAATACTTCAGATACAAGACGAATTGTATAAGGGAAATCTTTTTCATTTGGAATAACCGGTTCAAGTGCACGTTCACCTAGCGCACCATGTCCAATTTCACGACGACCCGGTCCGCGCATCGGTCTAGTTTCACCAACACTAAATGAAGGGAAGTTATAGTGATGCATGAAGCGTTTAGATTCTTCTACACTTAAACCATCTAAAATTTGCACATCGCCAAGTGCACCTAATGTACAGATGCTAAGCGCTTGAGTTTGTCCACGCGTAAATAATCCAGATCCGTGTGTACGTGGAAGCAAGTTTGTTTCAGAAGAAAGTGGACGAATTTCGTCAATACTACGGCCATCAGGACGTACTTTTTCTTCTGTGATCAAGCGACGCACTTCACTTTTAACAAGCTTCGACAAAATTTCATTCACTTGATTTAGTACTTCTTCTTCTACATCTTGCTCTTCAAATTTTGCAGCTACAGCGCTTTTCACTTCTTTAATCGCATTTTCGCGCGCATGCTTTTCTTGAACTTGAACAGCACGATTCATGTCACCTTCTGCAATTTCGCGAACTTGACGCTCAAGGTCAGCATCAACAGTATAAAGCTCAACTTCAACTTTTTCTTTGCCTACTGCTGCTACAATTTCTTCTTGGAACGCAATTAATTTTTTAATTTGCTCGTGTCCAAACATAATTGCTTCTAACATTACTTCTTCCGGCACTTCATCAGCGCCTGCTTCAACCATGTTGATCGCGTCTTTTGTACCAGCAACCGTCAGATGAATATCGCTTTTTTCAAGCTCATCTACCGTTGGGTTTACAACAAATTCATTGTCTACACGGCCTACGATTACGCCTGCAATAGGACCTTCAAATGGAATATCAGATACTGATAATGCTAATGAAGAACCAAACATTGCTGCGATTTCTGAAGAACAGTTTTGGTCTACGCTCATTACAACGCTGACAACTTGAACTTCGTTTCGGAAACCATCTGCGAATAAAGGACGAATCGGACGGTCGATTAAACGGCTAGCCAAGATTGCTTTTTCACTTGGTCTGCCTTCACGCTTAATGAATCCACCTGGGATTTTACCGACTGCATATAAACGCTCTTCATAGTTTACTGTTAACGGGAAGAAATCTACATTTTTAGGCTCTTTTGAAGCCGTTGCTGTACTTAATACAACTGTGTCTCCATAGCGGATTAATGCTGCGCCATTTGCTTGTTTTGCCAACTGGCCAACTTCAACTTCTAGCTTTCGTCCAGCTAGATCTACAGAGAACACTCGTTTTTCTTGTTCCATATCGACGAGTACCCCTCTCTACATATAAAATATGTATGTAATCAAATGTGATAGTTTTATTATAAACGAAATATCCAAAAACAATAGCTTTTTTCACATTATGTAGCATCTTTAATGTTTCTTAAATGTACATACTAAAAAAGCGGGAATGCTCCCGCTTTCTTCTTATTATCGACGTAAACCAAGTTTGTTGATTAACTCACGATAACGAGTAACGTCTTTGTTACGTAGGTAGTTAAGTAAGTTACGACGTCGACCTACCATTTTTAAAAGACCACGACGTGAATGGTGATCCTTTTTATGAGTACGTAAGTGACCGTTTAGATTGTTAATTTGCTCTGTTAGGACAGCGATTTGAACTTCTGGAGAACCAGTGTCGTTCGCATGAGTTTTGTACTCACTAATGATTTCATTTTTACGCTCTTGTGTGATAGCCATCCTATTCACCTCCTTATTATTAAACCCCAGTTACCGAGCAAAACGTTGGTGAATCGTAATGCCAAGCAATGGTTGTTTTACATACAAGTGTTATGTTACTACTTATTAGAACAAAAAGCAAGTCGTAGCAGCTATTTATATATATTTTTTTATTTCTTGTTTTTTTGAATTCCTTCAAAATAAGCAAGGGCTTCTTCCTTGTCCTTTGAGATCTGACCGACAAGCTCTTCGATGCCGCTGAACTTTTTTTCTGAGCGAATCATTCGGTGCCATTTCACCGTTACGTGCTGATCGTAGATTTGCTCGTCAAATGATAATAAGTGGACTTCGATTGTTGGCTTTTCTAAATTATCGTGAAAAGTCGGCTTGTAGCCCACGTTGCACACTCCTGCATACCACTTACCGTGAAGCTGAAGCTCAACAGCATACACGCCGATGCGTGGAAGTAAATACTCATCGTCTAAAGCGATGTTAGCAGTAGGAAAACCTATTTGCCTGCCTCGCTTTTCTCCATGAGTCACTGTACCTGACACTTCATAATAGCGGCCAAGCAGCTCTTTTACTCGATGTATATCTCCATTTGCTAAACTTTCGCGAATAAGCGTTGAACTAATTTTTTCTTCGCCATTTGTTAACTTATCAATTGTTGTTTGCGTGAATTTTGATCGAGAATGAAATGGTAGTATTTCCATTGTTCCTTTACCTAACTTTCCATACGTATAGTCAAATCCAGCTACCACATGCTGTACATTCAGTCCAATAATATACTGATCAACAAACTCTTGAGGCAATAGTGCTGCAAACTGTTTATCAAAATGAACGATATATAAAAAGTCAATTCCCATTTCCTCAATGAGTTTCTTTTTTTCTTGAAGCGGTGTGATCATATCAATGTGCTGCACATTGCGCCCGAGCACCACAGAAGGGTGAGGAGTAAACGTCATCACAGCACTAGCTATGCCTTTTTCATCGGCTAACTGTTTTGCTGAATTTATCACTTGCTGATGCCCTAAATGCACACCATCAAAATAACCAAGCGCTAACACTGATTGTTGAACAGCTTCTCGTTGAAAGTGGTGTGGATGTCGAATTTCAATCGTTTCCAAAACACAGTTCACCTTTTCCCTAACCGGTCTAGTCGATTGCCAACACTTTAACCGGCTTCATTAAATGTTTTTTTGTTGGGTGCTGAGCATAAATTGCTAAGCACTTGCCTGCAGAATTTATCATTAAAAAGAAGGGTTCTTTTTTTAACTCTTCATCTTCCGTACACGGCAATACCGCGCCATTTTTCACTTTCTCTGCTAATGTATCACTAATTTGAAGTTTCGGCAAATGATTAAGAGCTTCTTCGATCGAATGTAGTTTCTCATTGATCGTTTCTTCTTCTACCGCCCGTTCAATATCTTCAAATGTCACACAATCTTTGAGTGAAAACTGCCCGGAACCCGTTCGCTGCAAATACGACATATGAGATGGATAGCCAAGAGCTTCTCCAATCATCACAGCAAGCGTTCGCACATATGTACCTTTGCTGCACGTTACGCGGAATTTGAAGGAAATTTGTTCTCCCTCAAATGTAGCGCGATCATCCAGCAGTTCAAAGTTATAGATATGAATGGTTCTAACTGGGCGCTCTACTTCGATTCCTTGCCTTGCATATTCATATAGTTTTTTACCTTTGACCTTTACCGCTGAATACATTGGAGGGACTTGCTGAAGTTCTCCTGTCATCGAAGACAGCACTTCTTCGATTTGAGCACGTGAAAAAGAATCCGCTACTTTCTTTTCTTCTACAACCTCTCCGGAAGAATCTTCTGTTGTTGTAGAAAACCCGAGTGTAACTTCCCCTTCATAGGTTTTAGTAGCTCCTGTTAGATATTCTACAATCTTGGTAGCTCTACCGATACAAATAGGCAATACCCCTGTAACGTCTGGGTCTAATGTGCCTGTATGCCCTACCTTTTTAGTGCGAAGCAGCTTTCGGACTTTAAACACACAGTCGTGCGAAGTCAGGCCAGCTGGTTTATGTAAAACTAAAACACCGTCCACTCATTCTTCATCTCCTTTTCATTTAAAAAAGGGTGTCTCAGAAGCAAAAACCACTTTTGAGACACCCTTTTTTGTTTCTACATTCACTGATCTTATTCGTTCTCTTGATGGTCATCGCTTTCTTTTTTTATTTCATGAAGCAATGATTCAATTCGATTACCATAATCAATTGATTCATCAAACTCAAACGTAATTTCAGGTGTTTTACGTAAGCGAATGCGCTGACCGATTTCTGAGCGGATAAATCCCTTTGCTTTCGCAAGGCCTTTTAACGTATTCTCACGCTGTTCAGCATCTCCTAAAACAGAGATATAAACTTTCGCTTGCTGTAAATCGCCTGATACTTGAACATCTGTTACAGTCACAAAACCGATGCGCGGATCCTTGATTTTACGATTTAAAATCTCGCCCATCTCTTTTTTCATTTGTTCTCCGACTCTAGTTGCTCTTATGTTCATCTGTGTCACCCCTTTTATAACCAATCAAAAGTTGTAATGGTACGTTCAATCTCTGGAAAAGAATCAATCAAGCTTAGCGCTTTTTGCAGTTCTTGTTCCGTTGTGACACGGCTAGATGAGACTGCGACAATGCTAATTTTTGTTCGTTGCCACACATCTTGAAAATCAGTTTCTGAAACCGATACGTTAAACCGCTGCTTCAAGCGCATCAAGATGCGCTGAAGCACGGCACGTTTTTCTTTAAGAGAAGCAGCATCGTAAATTAAGCATTCACACTCCACTAGTCCAATCATTTAGGATCAATTTGCTCCATTACATATGCTTCAATAATATCTCCTTCTTTAATATCATTGAAGTTTTTAATTGTAATACCACACTCATATCCTTGAGCGACTTCTTTTGCATCGTCTTTAAAGCGTTTTAGCACATCTACTTCACCTTCAAAGATAACAATTCCGTCACGGATTAAACGAATTCCACTGTTACGCGTAATTTTACCGTCTGTTACGTAACTTCCTGCGATTGTACCAACTTTTGATACTTTGAATGTTTGACGTACTTCCACTTGACCGATGATTTTTTCAGCAAACTCAGGGTCAAGCATTCCTTTCATCGCAGATTCAATTTCTTCAATTACTTTATAAATAATGCGGTGAAGACGAATATCTACGTTTTCTACGTCAGCTGTACGTTTTGCTCCAGCATCTGGACGCACGTTAAAGCCGATAACGATTGCGTTAGAAGCAGTTGCAAGAATGATATCAGATTCTGTAATTGCGCCTACACCCGTATGGATAATACGAACATTTACACCCTCTACATCAATCTTTTGAAGAGCAGCAGCCAATGCTTCTACAGAACCTTGTACGTCTGCTTTTACGATAAGGTTTAAGTCTTTCATTTCACCTTGTTTAATTTTTTCAAATAAATCATCTAAGCTTACGCGAGATTTTTCACCGCGCTGTTGTTCAAGCTGCTTTTGAGCACGAGCTTCTCCGATTTGACGAGCTGTTTTCTCATCTTCAAATACTAAGAAACGATCTCCAGCTAATGGAACTTCGTTTAAGCCAGTAATCTCAACCGGAGTAGATGGTCCTACTTCCTTCACACGGCGGCCGATATCATTTACCATTGCACGAACGCGGCCAAACGTATTTCCGACTACGATTGGATCACCTACGCGTAGTGTACCAGTTTGAACAAGAAGCGTTGCTACAGACCCACGGCCTTTATCTAGCTGTGCTTCTACAACTGTACCTGCTGCACGACGGTTAGGATTTGCTTTTAACTCCTCTACTTCACTTACAAGTAAAATCATTTCAAGTAATTGATCGATCCCTTCACCTGAAATGGCTGAAAGCTTACAGAAGATTGTTTCTCCGCCCCACTCTTCAGCTACAAGGCCGTGCTCCATTAGTTCTTGCATAACGCGATCTGGATTTGCTGCTTCTTTATCCATTTTGTTAACCGCAACAATAATTGGCACTTCTGCCGCTTTTGCATGGTTAATCGCTTCAATTGTTTGAGGCATTACACCATCGTCTGCTGCAACAACAAGGATTGTAATATCCGTTACTTGCGCACCGCGAGCACGCATTGTTGTAAATGCAGCATGCCCTGGTGTATCAAGGAATGTAATTTTCTTTTCATCAACCACAACTTGATAAGCACCGATATGCTGCGTGATACCGCCTGCTTCTGCAGCCGTTACTTTTGTGTTACGGATAGAGTCAAGAAGCGTCGTTTTACCGTGGTCAACGTGACCCATGATTGTAACAACTGGAGGACGCACTTGAAGGTCTTTTTCGTCGTCAATAATTTCTAATGATTCAAAAGCAGTGTCATCTACTACTACTTCTTCTTCAACTTCTACACCGTATTCTCCGGCAATTAGTTCGATAGAATCTTTATCTAACTCTTGGTTAATTGTTGCCATTACACCAAGCATAAATAATTTTTTAATAATTTCAGAAGGCTCTTTGCCTAATTCTTTTGCTAACTCAGAAACCGTTAAGCTTCCGACAAACGTTACTTTTTCCGGTAACTCTTTTGCAGCTGCTGGAGCTGGTCTACCTTTTGGTGCCTGTGACTTTTGTGCCTGTGGCTTTTTGTTACCTTTATTGTTTCCTTTGTTAGCTGTTGATTTTGTATTTTTATTCAATACTTTCACCCCCATAAAATTAACCGAGCATCGTTGCTAGCTTTTTAGCAAATCCCTCGTCCATAACGGCTACCACAACTCGAGCATCTTTACCAATCGCTTGACCTAGCGTGTAGCGATCGGGAACCATTCTAACCGAAACGTTGTAGTAAGAACATTTATCCGTTACTTTTTTCTTTGTGTTTTCAGACGCATCGCTTGCTAAAAGTACTAACTTTGCTTTTTGTTTCCGAACTTCTCTAACCACAAGTTCTTCTCCAGAAATCAATTTGCGTGCACGGTTTGCAAGCCCTAAAAAAGAGATCCACTGTTCATTCATTAGCGTGACTGTTTCTCCTTTTCTACAAGCGCTAGCAACTCTTCATAAACCGCTTCATCTATTGACGCGCCTAAATGTGTCGAAAGCACATTTTTCTTTTTTGCCAATAAAATTGCTTCTTTATCCTTGCTTACATAAGCTCCGCGCCCGGACTTTTTACCCGTTACATCAACTGAAACGTCGCCTTCTTTTGAACGTACAACGCGTACTAGCTCTTTTTTAGGCTTCATTTCTCCAGTGGCCACACATTTTCGCATCGGGACTTTTTTACGATTGTTCACCTTGGCTCACCTCTTATTCCATATCTTCATCTGAATCAAATGCATGTTGACTTACTAGCATATCATCGCTGCTTTTTACAACCATACCTTCTTGCTCAGCTTCTGATTGACTTTTAATATCAATTTTCCAGCCTGTCAGCTTAGCGGCTAGACGTGCATTTTGTCCACGCTTACCAATTGCAAGTGACAGCTGATAGTCAGGAACGATAACAGTTGTTGCTTTTTCATTTTCATCTACAATCACATCTACTACCTTAGATGGACTTAGGGCATTGGCAACAAATTCAACTGGGTCATTTGACCAGCGAACGATGTCAATTTTTTCACCTTTTAGTTCATTCACAACAGCCTGTACGCGCTGACCTTTTGGACCAACACAAGAGCCGACCGGATCTACTTCAGCATACTCAGAATGAACAGAGATTTTTGAACGGTCTCCAGCTTCGCGAGCTACTGATTTTAATTCAACTGTACCGTCATAGATTTCCGGAACTTCTTTTTCGAAAAGACGTTTTAAAAGACCTGGATGCGTACGTGAAACATAGATTTGTGGTCCTTTTGTTGTTTTTTCTACTTTCGTAATATACACTTTAATACGATCATGAGGTTTATACTGCTCATTTGGCATTTGCTCGCTTTGAGGAAGCAATGCTTCAATTTTGCCAAGGCTCACGTAAATGAAGCGAGAATCTTGACGCTGAACAATACCTGTCATAATATCTTCTTCACGATCGCTGAACTCTGAGTAGATAACGCCGCGCTCCGCCTCACGAACACGCTGTGTAACAACTTGTTTTGCTGTTTGAGCCGCGATGCGTCCAAAGTCTTTTGGCGTTACTTCGATTTCAACCACATCGTCTAGCTGGAAGTTAGGGTTGATTGTTTGTGCTTCTTCAACCGAAATTTCTAGACGTGGATCATATACTTCATCAACCACATCTTTGCGAGCAAACACGCGCATTGAACCTCTTTCTAAATTTAAATCAACGCGTACGTTTTGCGCTTGGTTAAAGTTGCGTTTGTAAGCAGAAATTAGCGCTGCTTCAATTGCTTCAATAATTACATCTTTGCTAATGCCTTTCTCTTTTTCAAGAATGACTAAGGCATCAAATAACTCACTGCTCATCGTTGGATAATCCCCCTTTAATATTGGCCCCTACACATTAAAATACAATCGCTAATCGAGCAAAAGCGACTTTGTCATATGGTAAAATCACCGTTTTTGTGCGTGTTTTGATACGAATAGATAATGTGACAGTTTCTCCGTCAAATGATTGTAATTCGCCTTCAAATTCTTTTGCACCTTCAATTGGTTCATATGTTTTTATGTATACATGCTTACCAATTGCACGTTCAAAATCTTTATCTTTTTTTAATGGGCGTTCCGCACCAGGCGATGATACTTCTAAAAAATAGTTATGAGGGATTGGATCTACTGCATCCATTTTCTCACTCAATTTTTCACTTACTGCTCCGCAGTCTTCGATATCCACGCCGGTATCAGAGTCGATAAACACACGTAAAAACCAATCTTTTCCTTCTTTTACGTATTCAATTTCAACAAGCTCTAAATTCATTTCCTCTAAGATAGGGGAAACCATTTCTTCCACTGTTTGTTTTACATTTTTACTCATTCTAATCCTCCCTTCGAGACATTGCATGGTATGTTTAGGTTACGCGTTTTTTATGTCTCTTATATCAAAAAAGAGTGGTTTATTTGCTATTTTTATTTTGCACTCTATAAGAGGTCTAACCTACTAGAGTGGAAATGTTGTCATTTGTGTTGCAGGATTTTAAACGTCACATAATAAATCAATCATGGTGATTGAAAATCTACAGAAAAAACGAATCATGCTAGAAGCCGATTCGTTCTCCATACTACTTACTATGACAGTAAGTTCATATCAATAAGAAAGAGCGGGTTTCCCCACTCTTTCTCGTCCGTATCCTTAGCATTTCCACAATTACTATATCATAACCGCTTATTTTATGCAAATGTTAGAAAAGAGAAAGCTGGTTCTGATCAGGTAATGATTCAAGGCATCCATGGTTGTCTAGATACTCTAAAATCGTCTTCGATACTTTGCCTCGCTGCTGCAAGTCTTCTTTCGATAAAAACTCTCCCGTTTCACGAGCTTTTACAATGTTCAGCGCTGCATTTGTGCCAAGACCAGGAATGGCATTAAACGGTGGAATTAAAGATGTGCCGTCAATTAAAAATTCGTCTGCGCTCGATTCATATAAATCTACTTTTTTAAATGAATAGCCTCGTTCGCACATTTCCAAAGAAAGCTCAAGCACCGTTAATAAGTTTTTCTCTTTAGGAGATGCATCTAAACCTTTGGCATTGATTTCTTCCATCTTCGCTCGAATGGCAGTTGATCCTTTAATCATCGTATCAATATCAAAGTCATCTGCACGAACCGTAAAGTATGCTGCGTAATAAAGAAGCGCGTGGTGCACTTTGAAATAAGCAATACGCACGGCCATCAATACATAAGCAGCCGCATGGGCTTTAGGGAACATGTACTTAATCTTTTTACAAGAATCAATATACCAGTCCGGAACACCATTTTTGATCATTTCTTCTTCAAATTCAGGTGTTAGCCCTTTCCCTTTACGCACAGACTCCATAATTTTAAAAGCAAGTGAAGGTTCAAGACCTTGATAAATTAGATAAACCATGATGTCATCACGACAGCCGATTACTTCACTTAAGTTGCAAATATCATTGCGAATTAGCTCCTGCGCATTACCAAGCCATACGTCCGTCCCGTGCGACAGTCCCGAGATTTGAACAAGTTCTGAAAACGTCGTTGGCTTCGTATCTTCTAACATTTGACGCACAAAGCGCGTTCCAAATTCAGGTATGCCAAGCGTTCCTGTTTTACACATAATTTGTTCTTCTGTTACGCCAAGTGATTCCGTTCCACTAAAAATTTTCATCACTTCAGGATCATCCGTCGGAATTGTTTTTGGATCAATTCCACTTAAATCTTGAAGCATGCGAATCACGGTCGGATCATCGTGTCCGAGTATATCAAGTTTTAATAAATTATCATGAATCGAATGGAAGTCAAAATGAGTTGTTCTCCATTCGGAATTACGGTCGTCAGCTGGAAACTGGATGGGTGAAAAATCGAAAATATCCATATAGTCCGGTACAACAATAATTCCTCCTGGATGCTGACCAGTTGTACGTTTTACGCCCGTACATCCTGCTACTAAACGATCCACTTCTGCGTTTCGTAAATGTAAATCGCGGTCACCAGCATAGCCTTTTACATAGCCATAAGCTGTTTTTTCGGCAACTGTACCGATTGTTCCCGCACGGTATACATTATCTTCTCCAAACAGTACTTTTGTATAGTTATGAGCTCGTGGCTGATACTCTCCGGAGAAGTTCAAATCGATATCGGGAACCTTGTCTCCCTTGAATCCTAAGAACGTTTCAAACGGAATATCGTGTCCATCTTTAATAAACGGTACGCCACAATCGTCGCAGCTTTTGTCCGGCAGATCGAATCCAGAACCTACGGAACCGTCATTAAAAAACTCGGATTTCTTACATTTTGGACACACATAATGCGGCGGCAGTGGGTTTACTTCTGTAATTTCCGTCATCGTCGCAACAAATGAAGACCCTACGGAACCACGTGAACCAACTAAGTAACCATCATTTAATGATTTTTTAACGAGTTTATGCGAGATCAAGTAAATAACGGCAAACCCGTGGCCGATAATACTTTTCAACTCTTTCTCTAGACGAGCTTCTACTACTTCAGGCAGCTCTTCACCGTAGATGCTGCGTGCCATCGCATAGCTCATTTCACGCATTTCTTCGTCCGCACCTTCAATTTTCGGCGTATATAAATCATCTTTAATTGGTTTAATATCATCGATCATATCGGCTATTTTTTGCGTATTATGAACAACAATTTCTTTCGCTTTGTCCCCATCTAAAAATGAAAAACAATTCAGCATCTCATCCGTTGATCTAAAGTGAACATCCGGCAGCTGATGACGGTTTAAAGGATTAGCCCCGCCTTGTGAACCAATTAAAATTTTTCGGTAAATTTTGTCTTCCGGATTGAGATAGTGAACATTTCCTGTTGCTACAACCGGCTTTCCAATCTTTTCACCAAGCTTCACAATATTGCTAATAATATCTTTTAAGGCTTTCTCATCTCGCACTAAATCTAGTTCAATTAAGTGCTTGTAGTTGTCAGGAGGCTGTACTTCGATGTAATCATAAAATTCAGCTACTCCTTCTACTTCATCAATTCCTTTTTGCATCATGCCTTCGAATACTTCGCCTCGGTCACATGCGGTTCCAATCAAGATGCCTTCTCGATATTTGTCAAGCTGAGATCTTGGAATTCGCGGAACTCGATAAAAGTAATTTAAATGAGAAATCGAAACAAGTTTAAATAGATTTTTTAATCCTACGTCGGTTTGTGCTAAAAGAGTCGCATGATAAGGACGGGCCCGCTGATAGGCATTCCCTTCTCCCATATAATCATTTAAGCGATCATGCATTGTAATTTCCCGTTCAAATGCATCTTTCAGCATTTTATTTAACAAATAGCCAGTTGTTTCCGCATCATAAATCGCGCGGTGATGCTGCACAAGTTCAATATCAAACTTTTTAGCAAGTGTATTCAAACGATGGTTTTTCATATGCGGATACAAAAATCTTCCGAGTTCAAGCGTATCAATAACGCCGTTAGCTGCTTTTTCTAAACCGATTTTTTGCAGTCCCATATTTAAAAATCCCATATCAAAGCTTGCATTATGAGCGACTAAAATACTGTCACCCATCCACTCGTGAAAATCACGAAGTACTTCTGAGATTTCAGGCGCATTTTGGACCATATCATCTGTAATACCCGTCAGCTCAATTGTTGTTGCAGACAGAGGATGATGAGGATTTGCAAACCGTTCAAATCGATCAATGATTTCTCCTTCTTTCATCTTCACGGCAGCAAGTTCAATAATGGTATCGTATACGGCTGACAAACCGGTTGTTTCGACGTCAAATACTACGTAAGTTGCTTCTGTCAAATCCACATGCTTCGGATTATAGGCAATCGGCACGCCGTCGTCTACTAAATTAACTTCCACTCCGTACAGTATTTTAATGCCGTTCTTTTTCCCGGCTCCATATGCTTCAGGAAACGACTGTGCAACCGCATGATCAGTTATCGCTACAGCCGGATGTCCCCATTTTTTAGCTTGTCCGACTAAAGCTCCAACAGATGAAACGGCATCCATTTGACTCATTGGCGTATGCAAGTGAAGCTCCACACGCTTTTCATCTTCAGGCGCTGTATCTTGTCTAGCAGGACCGGTAATCTCGTTGACATCATTTCCAATCATAACTAAATCACGGACAAATGTATCATTTTGTACACTTCCGCGAACCTTTACCCACATTCCTTTTTTAATCGCTTGAAGTAAAGGAATATCTTCTTTGTCACGTGAAAACATTTTAACCATAATAGAGTTTGTATAATCTGTCACTTTAAAAATAAGAAGCGTACGTCCGCTTCGTAATTCTCTAGTTTCTGCATCAAATACGTATCCTTCAACGGCAATTCGCTTTTCTTCATCCACAATGGAGTCTAGGCGAACCGTCTCGTCTTTAATCGTATATCCAATTGTAAGCGGACCTTTTGGTAGGTCTGGTCCATCACTTTTTTCATTTTCTTTATTTTGCATTTCTGTGATGGCTTGTAATACTTTTTCTGTATCTTCTTGTTTTCGTTGCTCTACAAACTGCTGAAATGCTTCTTCTGAATGTACAACTTCCGTCATTAGCTGAAGGTTCGGAAAGCCATAGGACGCATACTGATCAGCAATTAACTGACTGTACTTTTTACGTAAAGCCGTTCCTTCTGCATCATGTCGTGCGTTCACAATCAATTTGGCACCGTTCAATCTCGGCATTTGATCTTGTAAAAGCGACTGTAAAAGCGGGGATATTCCCTGCATTTCTCCAATACAATGCTTCCAATATGACTGTACATGCTCTTCCGTACATTCTTTATTAACGGTTTGAATAGAAAAAGAAACACTCGCAATATGAGAAAAAGCTGAAGACATGCGAGCATGGAATAACTCATAGATCTCAAAAGGTAATAACCCTTCTAAAGAAAAATGAAAATGCCATTTTTTTTGTTCTTTCTGAATGACGAGCTTTTCAATCGCTGCGTTTTCAAAATAAGGAACAATTTGATCACTCGTCAGCTCTAACTGCTGCAGCAGCAACTTAAAACGCTCTTTTTTTCCTAGCGTTTGTGCTTCCAAGTTTTCTGCCTCCTTTTATAAATGAGTGCAATCTATTTTAACATAAATGACTTCTATTCTGTCATATGTTCTGTTTATAAACATAAAAACAGCAGGGATACAAATCCCCGCTGCTTCATTACTTCGCTAGCAGTTCTTTCACTGTTGAAACAAGATTGTCAACTGACACTTCTAGTGACTCCCCAGTTTTCCGTACTTTTACTTCTACAATTCCTTCAGATGCACGTTTACCAACTGTTACTCGAACAGGAAGACCAATTAGATCTGAATCTGCAAATTTTACTCCTGCACGCTCTTGGCGGTCATCTAACAGCACTTCAAAGCGATTATCTAATAACTCATTATATAATTTCTCACCTAGTTCACGCTGTTCATCATTTTTCACGTTAACTGGAATAACGTGCACTTGATAAGGCGTAACAGCCTCTGGCCATAGAAGACCGTTTTCATCATTGAATTGTTCTGCAATCGCAGCTACTGTACGAGAAACACCGATACCATAGCAACCCATAATCATTGGCTGGCTGCGTCCGTTCTCATCTAGATACGTTGCTCCCATCGCTTCACTGTAGCGAGTTCCTAGCTTAAAGACATGTCCGACTTCAATACCTTTAGCGAACTTAATAACACCTTGTCCATCCGGTGACTGATCTCCTTCTTGGATGAAGCGGAAATCTTCGTAAGTTGCATTAAAGTTACGTTCATTCACATTTGTATAGTGATAACCTTCTTCATTTGCTCCGCATACACCGTTAACGATTGCTTTTACCGCATGATCAGCTACCACTTCTACTGAATCACTTACACCAATCGGTCCTACTGAACCAACTGCGCATTTTAATGCTTCTTTTGTTTCTTCTGGAGTTGCCAGTTCAACGACGGAAGCTTCAAAATAGTTTTTCACTTTAATATCGTTTACTTCGTGATCCCCGCGAACAAGTACAAGCACAAAACGATCATCTACTTTAAATAAAAGGGACTTGATACAAGAAGTCGCTTCAACATTTAAGAAAGCAGCTACGTCTTCAATGCTATGCTGATTTGGTGTTTCCACTTTTGTTAATTCTTTTTCAGCTTCATCTGATTTTTCATACGTATTTACAACCGGTGCCATTTCAACATTTGCTGCATAAGAAGATGTATCTGAATAAGCAATTGTGTCTTCCCCGATTTCAGAAAGAACCATAAATTCATGCGTATCTTTTCCGCCCATTGCACCTGAATCAGCGATAACCGCACGGAAATTTAATCCGCAGCGCTCAAAGATGCGGCTGTAGGCAGCAAACATTTTATCATACACTTCATCTAAACTTTCTTGAGAAGCATGAAACGAATATGCATCTTTCATAATAAATTCACGACCGCGTAATAAGCCAAAGCGTGGACGTTTTTCATCGCGGAACTTCGTTTGAATTTGATATAAATTTAGCGGTAAACGTTTGTATGACTTCACTTCGTCACGAAGCAAGCTTGTGATAACTTCTTCGTGTGTCGCTCCCAAAGCAAATTCACGGCCGTGACGATCTTTCATACGCATTAACTCAGGCCCATATGAATACCAGCGGCCAGACTCTTGCCACAATTCAGCTTGTTGTAAAGCAGGCATCAATAATTCGACAGAACCTGCACGGTCCATCTCTTCACGAACAATTTGTTCAACTTTTTGCAATACACGCTTACCAAGCGGTAAAAAGCTGTACACGCCGCTTGCATTTTGGCGCATATAACCTGCGCGCAATAGAAGCTGATGGCTTTTTATATCCGCATCAGCTGGCACTTCTCTTAATGTAGGAATCAATGTAGAACTTTGTCTCATAACCTCGCACCTCTTTGCTTACTTCTCTATCTTATTTTTTAAGGCGGACCATGCCGCAATTTTCATATAATCAGCGAGGGAATATCCCTCGCTGAGCGTATGTCTTATAAAAAGAACTTTTGAATATCGTTCCACGTTACAACGAGCATCAGCAGCATTAATAAAGCAAAACCGATAAAATGAACAATCCCTTCTTTTTGACGATCAATTGGCTTACCGCGAATTCCTTCTACAGCGAAGAATAATAGTCGTCCTCCATCTAAAGCAGGAAGTGGAAGCAAATTGACAATCCCTAAGTTAATACTTAAAACGGCTGCCCATTTCATTAGGTAATAAATGCCTGACTGTGCTACTTGATCGGTTGCTGCGTAAATACCTACAGGACCAGAAAGCATATCCAGTTTGAACTGTCCTGTCACAAGCTTCCCAAGGCCCGTTAAGATTTCTTTCATCCACGTATATGTTTCAGTAGCTCCGTGCGTGATCGAACCAATGAATGACTTTTCAACCGGTGCATATACGCCAATTAATCCAATTGTCTGTTCCCCAACCTTGCGGCTTTCAGGTGTAATTGGAATATCTAGGGTTTTGCCGCCGCGCTGAACCGTGAATGTAATTTGCTGTTCAGGATGTTTTTGAATTACTTTTACGACATCATCCCACGTTGAAACACTTTGTCCATCAATTGCTTGAACTTTATCTCCTTGTTTAAGTCCCGCATCAACGGCTACTCCATCTGATGTTAATTTGCCCATCACAGGTTTGTCAACAACATATCCTTGAGAAATCCCAAGAACTATAAAAATAACAAAGGCTAATATAAAGTTCATTAGTGGACCAGCGAAAATGGCTAGCGCACGCTGACCAAGAGTTTTGGAAGCAAACTGACGGCTGTAAGGTGCAATTTGAATGTCTTCTCCGTCCATAACAAAGTAAGATTCTTCTGCTACCTCGAATTTTTGCAGATGTTCATCTTCACCTTCTTCATAACCTGAAATAAATAGATTATGCTCTAAGTCTGCTTGCTCTACCTCAATAACTTTTGCATTTGGATGCTGTTCCTTGTTATTAATAATGACTTTATTTACTTTGCCTTCCTTATCAAACATGAGGCCCACCATTTGACCAGGCTTAACTTCAATCATTTCCGGATCTTCTCCAGCCATTCGAACAAATCCACCTAGAGGCAGTAAGCGAATGGTATAAACTGTTTCATCTCGTTTAAATGAAAAGATTTTGGGACCAAACCCAATGGCAAACTCACGGCATAAGATGCCTGCACGCTTTGCAAAAACTAAATGACCAAGCTCATGAAAGAATACAAGAGCTCCAAAAATGACGACAAACGCAATGACTGTGTTCAATGGGTATTACCCCCTTCATGTAATAGAGTCAAACCTCCACCCACCAAAAATAAGGGAGTGGCTTCTCTCGCACGCACATTATCGAGAGATGGCGGATCTAACAAACTCTCTTGCTTCTAAATCTACTTCTTTAATAGTAGATAAACAAGGTTTCTGTATTACAGTATGTTCATTCATTGCTTTTTCAATCACATCTTCAATTTGTAAAAATGTAATGTGACCATCTAGAAAGGCTTGAACAGCTTCTTCATTAGCTGCATTTAAAACAGTCGGAAGTGTTCCACCCGCTTTGCCAGCCTCAAATGCAAAAGCTAAACAGCGAAAACGCTCTTCATCCATTTTAGCGAAGTGAAGCTGACCAATATCCGCCAAACTTAAACGCTTGGTGTCAGGCAAAGACATGCGTCTTGGATACGTTAACGCGTATTGAATTGGCACGCGCATATCGGGCGTTCCAAGCTGAGCAATAACGCTTGTATCAGAATACTCTACCATAGAATGAATGATGCTTTCCTTATGTAACAATACATCAATTTTCTCATAGGGAAGATCAAAAAGCCAATGTGCTTCAATCACTTCTAGTCCCTTATTCATCATCGTTGCCGAATCAATTGTAATTTTAGCTCCCATTGACCAGTTTGGATGATTTAACGCATCTTCAACCGTTACTCCCTGTAGTTCTGCTCTCGTCTTATCTCGAAAGCTCCCTCCAGAAGCCGTTAAAATTAAACGGTCTATTGCTTTTTGATCTTGCCCTTGCAAACTTTGAAAAATAGCTGAATGCTCACTGTCTACCGGTAAAATATCAGCGCCATATTCCTTGGCTGCTTCCATGACAAGGTGACCAGCGGTAACAAGTGTCTCCTTATTTGCAATAGCAATTGTTTTTCTCATTTTGATTGCTTCTAGCGTAGGAGTCAACCCTACACTTCCAAGAACAGCGTTTACCAACACTTCTGTAGAAGGATCAGTTGCTACTTCCACAAGTCCTTCTTCTCCATAAACAAATCGAATAGAAGGGAATTCTGCTTGCAGTGACAGACAATCTTCTTTCTTCATTACAGAAACAAGGGCTGGCTTACACTGCTGAATAATCTTTCTTGCTTCGTTAATATTTCGACCTACAGAGATTGCTGAGAGCTCAAAATGCTCAGGATGCGCTCGAACAATATCAACGGTTTGAGTACCGATTGAACCTGTAGCTCCTAACAAGGAAATTTTCTTCAAGTATATTCACTCCTATTAAAACAAAGACATCTTTTTTATAGAGATAATAAAAAAGCTAAAATTGGCATGATGAACATTAAACTGTCAAAACGGTCTAAAATCCCACCATGACCCGGTAAAATTTTCCCTGAATCTTTTACGCCATAGTGACGTTTGAACGCTGATTGTACAAGATCACCCATCTGTCCAAATAACGATACGATAATACCAATTACAAGTAGCTCGATCATAGTTTGATCAATATTTGCTAACAGCTTAAATACAACGGCTACTATAATAGCGCATACGACGCCACCAACAAAACCTTCAATTGTTTTATTGGGACTGATTTCCGGCCATAGCTTTCGTTTCCCCATTGCTCGTCCAATAAAATAAGCTCCGGAATCCGTCGCCCAAATAATAAGGAAAGCAAAGAACAAATAAGCTAACCCGAACTCTTGACGAACCTCGATAAAATAATGAAAGCCAAAGCCAACATATACTGTTGTTAATAAAATAAACCCAACGTCATCGAAGGTAAATTTATTTTTAACTACAACCGTGTACATTAATAAAAGAAGGACAGCAGCAAGCGCTACTTCTATCTTATGTTCACTTAAGAATTGAAATGCAACATCTCTTCCGTTTGGTAGTAAAAACACCCAAGTTAGTAATAAACTAATGATACTTGGAAAAGACATTGCTTTCAAATGTTTCATCTTTAAAAGCTCAATTACACCAACTGTTCCGATCACATACATGATAAGGGTAAAAGGTAACCCTCCAATTAAAACAATCGGCACAAATACCGCAAGTGCTACAATCGCGGTGATAATGCGCTGTTTCATCTTGTTTTCCACACCTTCTTATACACCACCAAAGCGGCGACCGCGCTTTTGAAACGCCTCGACTGCTTCGATTAAATGATTTTCTTTAAAATCTGGCCATAATACTTTTGTAAACCAAAACTCTGTGTACGCTAGCTGCCAAAGCATAAAGTTACTTAAGCGAAGCTCACCACTTGTGCGAATAAGCAAATCCGGATCTGGAAGGCTTTTGCTCATTAAATAGGAAGAAAATAAATTTTCTGAAATAGAAGAGGAAGCCACTTTTCCCTGTTCTACATCTTCTGCCAATGACCGAATAGCGCCCACAATTTCGTGACGGCTACCGTAATTAAGCGCGAAGTTTAAAATCATCCCCGTGTTATGCTTTGTTTTTTCAATTGCCTTATCCACGGCTCGAATCGTATGGGCAGGGAGCTCACTTTTATCTCCCATAATACGAACTTGCACATTTTTTTCAATTAGCTCAGGCAAAAAGGTTGTTAAAAATTCCTCTGGCAGTTTCATTAAAAACTCAACTTCAGTTTTGGGGCGCTTCCAATTTTCAGTGGAAAATGCATATAAAGTTAATACTTTAACACCTAATTCATTGGCCAGTCTGGTCACATGACGTACTACTTTCATTCCTTCATGATGGCCCATCATGCGAGGAAGAGCTCGTTTTTGCGCCCAACGACCGTTCCCATCCATAATAATTGCAATATGTTCAGGAACAGGGTGCTGTTTCACTTGATCTTTTCGTTCTGACAAAGACAGTGTATTTAAATCTTGACTTTTCTTCCATGCTTGAAATTTTCTTAACATGCAAAGGTCCCCCGTTGTACGCTCTCACATAAACGTGTAGCTTATGTGAGTTTTTTCTTACTACACATTATTAACAAAAAAACCCCCTGTAAACAATAGAGGGTCTTTTACAATATATTTTACCTTGAAATGACTTAAACTGCCATAATTTCTTCTTCTTTATCTTTTGCCACTTTATCCACTTTTACGATATGGTCATCTGTTAGTTTTTGAATGTCATCACTGTAGCCACGTAGATCGTCTTCAGTAATTTCACCTTTTTTCTCTAACTTTTTGAAATCATCGTTTGCATCACGGCGTACGTTACGAACCGCAACTTTTGCTTCTTCAGCATATTTTTTAACCATTTTCACTAACTCACGACGACGCTCTTCCGTTAAAGCAGGAATCGATAAACGGATAATAGTTCCATCGCTTGTAGGTGTTAATCCTAAATCAGATTTTAAAATAGCTTTTTCAACTTCACCAATTTGTGATTTGTCATAAGGCTGAATAACAAGCATACGAGCTTCCGGTACGCTTACTTGCGCCAATTGGTTAATAGGTGTTGGTGCACCGTAGTATTCTACCGTTACGCGGTCAAGAAGTGACGCGCTTGCACGTCCAGCGCGAATTGATGCTAGTTCGCGGCTAAATGATTGAATTGCTTTTTCCATTCTTTCTTTTGCGTTTTGCAACACTTGTTTTGGCATGTTTATTTCCCCTTTACAATTGTTCCAATGTTTTCGCCTGTAACGGCACGTTTAATATTGCCTTCTTCCGTAATTGAGAAAACAATTAGCGGAATATCGTTGTCCATACATAATGAAGAAGCTGTAGAATCCATAACAGCTAGTCCATCTTTTAAAACATCAATATATGTTAATGTTTCATATTTTACAGCATCAGGTACAAGCTTAGGATCTGCATTATAAACGCCATCTACGTTGTTTTTAGCCATTAAGATAACGTCAGCTTCGATTTCAGCTGCACGCAAAGCTGCTGTTGTATCTGTAGAGAAATAAGGGTTTCCTGTACCCGCAGCGAAAATAACAACGCGTTTTTTCTCAAGATGTCGAACAGCTTTTCTTCTAATATAAGGCTCTGCTACTTGTCTCATCTCGATAGAAGTCTGAACTCGTGTTTGCACACCAATGTTCTCTAAGCTATCTTGAAGAGCCAGCGAGTTCATTACTGTTGCTAGCATTCCCATATAATCAGCAGCTGCACGATCCATACCCATTTCACTACCAATTTTACCACGCCAAATGTTTCCACCACCAACGACTACAGCAATTTCCACACCTAATTCATAAACGGCTTTTACTTGTTCAGCAACAGATTTGATGATGGATGGGTTAATACCAAAACCATCTTCACCAGCTAATGCTTCTCCACTTAACTTTAATACGATACGATTATATTTTGCTTGACTCATGCTTACCTCCATCGTTAACGGTGAGATCTCTTTTGTAAAAAAGGGAACACACAGTGTTCCCTATACGGTCAAACCCTTACTTTTTAACTTGGTTCATTACTTCTTCAGCGAAGTTGTCTTGACGTTTCTCAATACCTTCTCCTACTTCAAAACGAACGAAGCTTTCAACAGTAGCGCCTTTGCTCTCAACGAACTGACGTACTTTTTGATCAGGATTTTTAACAAATGTTTGATCTAGTAAGCAAATATCTTCGAAGAATTTGCCAAGGCGACCTTCAACCATTTTTGCAACGATTTTTTCTGGTTTGCCTTCGTTTAATGCTTGTTGAGTCAATACTTCGCGCTCACGCTCAGTTTCTTCAGCAGAAACTTGGTCACGAGAGATGTATTTAGGGTTGATTGCAGCGATGTGCATAGCAACGTCTTTTGCAACAGCTTCTTCAGTTGTACCAGATAATACTGTTAACACACCGATACGTCCGCCAGCATGTAGGTAAGCACCGAATGCATCAGCATCAGTTTTTGTTGCTACAGCGAAACGACGTAGAGATAATTTTTCTCCGATTGTAGCGATTGCAGAGTTGATGTGTTCTTCAACAGTTGCACCGTTTTCCATTTTTTGAGTAGCAGCTTCAGCAGCGTCAGCTGGTTTGTTAGCTAAGATGTGAGCAGCTAATTCTTTTGTTAATTTTTGGAAACCTTCATTTTTCGCAACGAAATCAGTTTCAGAGTTAACTTCTAAGATAACAGCTTCGTTACCTTGAGTTTCGATGTAAGTTAGACCTTCAGCAGCAATACGGTCTGATTTTTTAGCAGCTTTTGCAATACCTTTTTCACGTAAGAAATCGATTGCTTGCTCCATATCACCGTTAGTTTCAGTTAACGCTTTTTTACAATCCATCATACCAGCGCCTGTTTTTTCACGTAGTTCTTTTACCATTTGAGCAGTAATTGCCATAATGTGTAGCCTCCTTGTTTGGGTATGTAATTAATGTATATAAATGGGTTAAATCTTTTCAAAAAAAGGTGATAAAAGGCTATTCCCTCTTATCACCTTTCACGGAATTAAGCAGTAGTTGTTTCAGTTTCAACTGCTGTTTCTTCACCTTGTTTAGCTTCTAGAATAGCATCAGCAACTTTAGAAGTTAAAAGTTTAACAGCACGAATTGCATCATCGTTTGCAGGGATTACATAATCAATTTCGTCTGGATCACAGTTAGTGTCTACGATACCAACGATTGGAATGTGTAATTTTTTAGCTTCCGCTACTGCAATACGCTCTTTACGAGGGTCAATGATGAATAATGCATCTGGAAGTTGTTTCATATCTTTAATGCCGCCTAAGAATTTTTCAAGACGCTCTAACTCTTTTTTAAGTTGAACTACTTCTTTCTTAGGTAGTACTTCGAAAGTACCGTCTTCTTGCATTTTTTCGATATCTTTTAAACGTTTGATACGTTTTTGGATAGTTGAGAAGTTAGTTAATGTACCACCTAACCAACGTTGGTTAACAAAGTACATACCAGCGCGAGCTGCTTCTTCTTTAACAGAATCTTGAGCTTGTTTTTTCGTACCTACGAATAAAACAGTACCGCCGTCTGCAGCTAATTCTTTAACGAATTTGTACGCTTCTTCTACTTTCTTAACTGTTTTTTGAAGATCGATAATGTAGATGCCGTTACGCTCAGTGAAGATATATTTCTTCATTTTTGGGTTCCAACGGCGAGTTTGGTGACCGAAATGTACACCAGCTTCTAGTAATTGTTTCATTGAAATTACTGACATGTGTTTTTCCTCCTAATGGTTTTAAGTCTCCTCCGCTTATATCATCTTCAGCCGAAACTACAAAAAGTAGCACCATCAACCGAATCAACAAGCGTGTGTAATAACACCAAAAACTAATATAGCATACTCCTTTTTCACAAGCAAGCGTTTCATTAAGTTTATTGATGAAATTTCAATAATAATTCAATTTCAGTTTTCCCTCTGTGTAAATGTTTTGCAATTTCTTCAATTGTTAAACCTTTTCCCTTTAAATAAACGGAAAATTCTTTTATCTCTTCACCTGACAAATCTTGAATTTGGTCTGTAGTTAATTCATCAAAAGATGTGCTTATATGTTTCTGATTTTCTTCTATAGAGAGAAGTTCATGCAGCGACTGGGAAGGCTCACTTTTTAGATCCACCCTTTGAACAGGCACGTCTTCTTCATCTACCAAAGGTGATTTGGCGCTGCTTTCTTCCATTTCGGAAGAAAGCGAAGTTGAACGCTTACGAAGCTGCCGTAAAAACTGCTCGTTTTGTTCCTGAAATTCAGCGAGATATGAACTCATTGCAGCTTCCATTTTATTTATATTTTGCTGGTGCAAGCGTTCAATCCTTTTCACTTTGGTCACTTGCATATATAAAAGAATAATGCAAAACAGTGATAGACCATGAATTAAAAAACTAACTGTGAGTAAAAACCCCATCACTTTACCTCTTTGTTAAATTATTTTGCTTAAACTCGTACGCATTTTAAACAGCGCTTTCGAATGAATTTGAGAAATGCGTGAAGTGGATAGCCCTAACAGCTGCGCGATCTCTGTGAAAGTCAACTCCTCTTTATAAAATAATGAAACAACAAGCTGCTCTTTTTCATTTAGCTGCTCGATAACTTCAGCGAGCTCTTGATATCGTTCGTCGTTAATTAGCTCCTCTTCAGGAGAGAGCGTTTTTTCATCTTTAATCGTGTATTTTTGCTCTCCATCTTCATACTCTTTTGGCTGTTCTTCCATTGACAAAACGTTAGCTAAGAAGCCTTCATTCATTGTATGAACAACATCTGCTTCTGTCATGCCTACTTCTTTTGCAACCTCACTTGGTGCAACTCTGCGCAAGTATCTTTGTTCAAGTGCTTCTGTTGCTTGCTCAATTCTTTTCGTCTTTTCCCTTGCGCTTCTTGATAACCAATCTTCTTTACGAAGCCCGTCTATTATCGCCCCTCGAATTCGAAAAGACGCATATGTATCAAACTTTAAGTCTCTACCGTAATCAAACTTTTCCAAAGCATCGTAAAGGCCGATTAATCCTAAACTACGAAGCTCTTCTTTATGAATATTCTTCGGCAGCCCTACACTAATCCGCTGAACGTGATAGTTAACAAGCGGCATATACTTTTTAACAAGCATGTTTCCCGCATGGGAGTCTCTCGTCTCTATCCATTCCTGCCAAATTTTATGTTCTTCAACTTCTTGTATACTTTTCAAGGGTCTTTCAACTCCTTTTTATAGCGCTATTAAACGGTCAACGGTCAGAGCGCGCTTTATATCGTTTTTATCCCTTCATTAATCGTACGAACCTTTAAAATAGCCGTTTGAGGATCAAATTCAATTGTGCGTCCGTTGTGTCCTCCTGTAGCTTTTGCTGCAATTTCTACACTGTTTCTATGCAGTTCTCTCTCCACTGCTTGAACATTTCGAAGGCCAATTCGCATCACATCATTTCTTGGTTCAAATTGAAACATCTGTGCGCCCCCTGCTATTTTTGCTTTTAATAATCTTCTATGTGCACCTTGTTTAATCAACATATTTATCAAATCAAAAATGGCTGTATCTGCATATTTAGCTCTATTAAAAGGACATTTAGCCCCGCTTGAATCGGGAAGCATTACATGAGCGAGCCCAGCTACTGAGTGAACAGAGTCGTAAACGACAACTCCTACACATGACCCTAATCCCGCTGTTCGAAGCACTGCGGGTGCATGTGTAACATTCATCTCGGCAATTCCTACCTTAATCACTTGTTTATCATCTCTCACGATTCTTCAACTCCTAGAAACTTCAGCGTGATATCCATTATTCGCTTGGCTCACTGGAGGTGGTCTTCTAAAGAGAGAACTTTAGGTAAATTTAGAAGAACAATTAAACGGCTATCTACTTTAACAACTCCGTTCAAGTATTCTACAGCTGTTCCTTCAACTGTTTCAGGCACTGAAGCAATCGTTTTTTCATCAATGTCTACTACATCATTTGCCGCATCCACAATCAAACCTGCTTCTACATCATTAAGACGAACCATAATAATACGTGTCAGCTCATGGTTAAGCTGTTCTTGTAAGTTAAAACGAGTGCGCAAATCAATAATCGGTGTAATAACACCGCGAAGATTAATAACACCTTTTACATATTCTTTTACTCCAGGAACGCGTGTTATGTGCTGAATCTTTTCAATCGATTGCACTTCTTCTACTGAAATTCCGTACTCCTCGTCCCCCAATTGAAACACAATAATTTTCATGCCTTTCTCCCTTTCTTTTTACAGCATTTGTTATTTGATCAAAGCGTTGCAATCAATGATAAGTGCTACTTGTCCATCGCCTAAAATCGTGGCTCCTGAAATAGCAAATACACCCGGCAGATAATGACCTAAAGATTTTAAAACGATTTCCTGCTGACCGATAAAAGAATCAACAATTAGCCCGGCGGTCTTTTCTCCTTTTTTCACAATAACGACGGAATAATGATCTCTTTGTACCGAGTTAGGCACAGTAAATAGTTCTTTTAAATCAATAAGAGGAATAATGGCTCCTCGAAAGTCAATAACCTTTTGACCATGTACATGCATGACCTCTTTCGGCTGAACAATAGCTGTTTCAATAATCGAAGAAAGCGGTAAGGCATAGCGCTCTTCACTCATTTGCACGAGTAAAGCAGAAATGATAGACAGAGTGAGCGGCAGTTGAATAGAAAAACGCGAACCGTATCCTTCGTTAGAATCGATCGTTACAGAACCCCCTAGCGATTCAATCGTGTTTTTCACGACATCTAGACCTACTCCTCGTCCGGAAACATCTGAAATTTGTTCAGCCGTCGAAAAGCCCGAAGCGAAAATGAGCTCGTACACTTGTTTATCCGTCAGCGTTTCAGCAGTTTTCCCATCGATAATTCCTCGATCTAACGCTTTTTGCAGTACCTTTTCACGATTGATGCCCGCCCCGTCATCTTCTAAATCAATAAAGACATGATTTCCGCTATGATAAGCTTTAAGGCGAATCGTTCCCTTTTCATTCTTTCCGTTCTTTAAGCGTGCTTGAGGCATTTCAATTCCGTGGTCAACGGCATTTCTTAATAAGTGAACAAGCGGATCTCCAATTTCATCAATGACGGTCCGGTCCAACTCTGTATCAGCTCCGACAATTTGAAGTTCAATTTGTTTCCCTAAATCTTTTGAAAGCTGTCTCACCATACGGGGAAACCGATTAAAAACGGTTTCTACAGGCACCATACGCATATTTAAAATAATCGTTTGCAAATCTCCAGAAATACGGGACATCCGCTCTACCGTTTCGTCTAATTCGCTATTATTCAATTCTTTTGATATTTGTTCTAACCTGCCTCTATCAATAACTAGTTCTTCAAACAAGTTCATGAGACTGTCCAAACGGTCAATATTGACTCGAATCGTCTTGTTATTTGAGAGCTGTCTTTTCTCTTCAACAGGCGATTTAGAAGGTGCTGACACAGTAACTTCCTGTATAGCTGCTGCTTCTTCTTGTGAAACAAGCTCCTGCATTTCTGTCTCCTTTTTTATGGGGACCGCAGCAATTTTCACGCTTTCTACTTCAGAGACCTCCATAATGCTCGCCTTCAGCTTTTCTTGCGATTCGCTTGTTACTAATATAACGATAAAAGATGATTCAAATTTTTCTTGTTCGATATCTTGAACAGTTGGCGCTGACTTAATGACGTCTCCCGCTTGCTCTAACACATCAAATACCATATATGCACGCGCAGCTTTTAACAGACAGGTGCGTTCGAGCTGTACGGTTATTTCAAACGCATTAAATCCTTGCCCTGCTGTTTGACTGAGCAGCGTTTGTACGAACTCATCATACTCAATAGAAGAAGCCGCATGCTCTGCTGCGGGTTCCTCTGCTACAATACGCTGCAGCTTTTGAACAAGCAATTTGACATCAAGCTGACCATCGCCCCCTTCAGAAATAGATTGAACCATTATTTCTAGCGCATCGACTGATTCAAACAAAGCATCAAGAACTTCCGTGTGAGCGTCGATTTGATGATTTCGAACGGCATCTAGCACGTTTTCCATTTTGTGAGTTAATTGTGCTAAATCATCAAATCCCATTGTTGCAGACATACCTTTTAACGTATGAGCAGACCGAAAAATTTCATTTACATAACCAAGATCATCGGTATTTTTTTCAAAACGCATTAGCTGGTCGTTAACGTTTTGAAGATGTTCCTTGCTTTCTTCAATAAACACTTCTAGATATTGATTCATATCCATCGTAACTTTCCCTCCTATTTCTGTGCGTAGCGAGAAATAAAGCTTCCAACGTTTCGCAGCGGTTCAATATAATCAACAAGCTTTGTAGAAACAGCTGATTTGGGCATCCCATAAATGACAGCTGTTTCTTTAGATTCAGCCAATATAAGCGCGTCTTTATTTTTCTTTAAATCAATAATGCCTTCCGTTCCATCCGCCCCCATTCCCGTCAACACAATAGCAAGTTTTTGATAACCTGAAATTTTACTAATCGACTGAAACAAACGATCCACTGAGGGGCGATGTCCCTTTACAGGTGAAGAAGTGTCTAAACAAATGCTGAGCTGTCCTTCTTTCTCTACAACCGTCATATGAAAACCTCCAGGCGCAATGTACGCACATCCTGAGCGCACGATTTCATTGTCTTGTGCTTCTTTCACTTCAATATCAGCTAGCTGATCTAGTCTAACCGCTAATGATTTTGTGAAATTTGGAGGCATATGCTGCACAATAAAAATAGGTGCGTGTATGTCTTTTGAAACAGTTGATAATACTTCTTGCAGCGCACGCGGTCCTCCAGTAGAAGTGCCAATACAAATCATTTTGTTCACTTTCGTCCCCATCGGGAGGTTATATACACTTCTGTTTTGCACGTGCTGATGACTGCTTGAAGATATGTTGGCTTTACTAGCAAGCAATAGTTTAGAGATAAGCTCATCTTTCACTTTATGTAAGTCCAGCGAAATAGCTCCCGAAGGTTTAGCAACAAAATCAACTGCGCCGTACTGCATAGCGGTCAGCGTATTTTCAGCACCTTCTATTGTTGTACTCGATAACATGACAACAGGAAGGGGCTTCACACGCATAAGCTGCTTTAACATATCTAAGCCATTCATTTTAGGCATTTCGATATCAAGTGTCACAATGTCTGGCGACAGCTCGAGCGCTTTTTTCAACCCTTCTTCACCGTTACGTGCGGTACCCACAACGTGAAAACGACTGTCACATGCTAAAAAATCGCCGATTAGCTTTCGCATAAATGCAGAATCATCTACAATAAGCACCTTTATTTCATTCACTCTCATTTCCTACCTTTCAAGAAAAAATCGTTTGAGGCGCCGAATAAACATTCCCTCGTTTTTAGCCGTTATCCTATTGTCTTGAGGAATAAGAATATTCACCATTTCTATTAGTGATACACTTGCTTTAGATGTTGGGTTTTGAAGCAAAAAAGGCATTTGGCGATTGACCGCTTTCTGGACAGCTTGATCGTTTGGCACAATACCTAATAGAGAAATAGATATGTTCAAAAACTGCTGAACAGCTCGGTTAAATCGTTCATACGTCTCATTTCCTTCTTTGTCAGAAAGCGTTTTGTTAATAATAAGACGAACCGGTGCTGATACAGAATAGGAAGCTGCTAGCTTAATAGCAGCGTAAGCATCTGTGATAGATGTAGGTTCGGGTGTTGTGACCACGATCATTTCATCTACAGCTTTTAAAAACTTAAGCACACTCTCTGACATGCCCGCTCCCATATCAAAAATCATGTAATCGTATTGATTTGTCAAAGAACTCAATTCTTGTATTAAATGAGCAAGGTCCGATGGAGACCATTCAAATACAGAGGAAATTCCCGTTCCACCAGCCACATAAGCTAAATCTTCAGGACCTTTTTTAATAATTTGCTGGATGGAAAGCTTTTTTTCTAGCAAATCAACCATCGTATAGGAAGCAGTTTGTCCAATCAAAATATCAATATTCCCCATCCCTATATCCATGTCAAAAAGAAGAACTCTTTGCTTTTGCTTCGTTAGCGCAAGAGATAAGTTTAATGATAGATTCGACTTTCCAACTCCTCCTTTTCCGCTTAACACGGCTATCGTTTTACAATTCCTTAAAGAGTTTTGATGTTTCTTTAACACTTTTTCTCTTAAAACTGCTGCTTGATCATTCATCTTTCCAATCTCCAAACACATCGTCGATAAACTCTTCTATTTTAAATGACGAAACATCTTCTGGTACATCCTGCCCGTTTGTTGTGAAAGCAGCTCGTTGGCCGTAACGATACAACATATTTAAAAGCGAACCTTTGTGAGTTGTTTCATCTCGCTTCGTAAAAATCAGTTGATCAACAGGGAGACTAGCAAAACGTTCATATATAGCTTTCATATCTGATGCTTTTGACGTTAGTGCTAGAACAAGAAACGTTTGCAAATCTTCTTGAAACGTAATAATTTTCTTTAAATCATTTACATATTGCGGTTCTAAAAAGTTACGGCCTGCTGTGTCAATAAAAATCACATCGTATGCTTTTGTTTCCAGCAAAGCTTTTTTAAAATCTTCTCCGTTATAGCAAATCGTTAAAGGCGCATTTAAGATCGAAGCGTACGTCTTGAGCTGCTCAATCGCTGAAATTCTATAGGTGTCCGTTGTGATAAATGCTATTTTTTGATTTTGTTCTAGGACACACTTTGCAGCCAATTTAGCAAGAGTGGTTGTTTTACCGACACCTGTTGGCCCTACTACACTTACATATTTTTTGAAAGGACCGCTCCATTCACTTGCTTTAAACTGATTGGTAAACCAGTTTTTCGTCCACTTCATGAGTTGGTTTGAGTTAGGGCGATGTAAGTAGTAGTACTCTAGCATAGGAGCCTCCAAGTTTTCTAAAATAGCTTCGTCTATTTCTTGCAAACGCAAATAAGCAAGCACATCTTCCACTACTTTTGGATATGAACCTGAAGAAACCTTTGGCATTTGACTCATTTGTGAGACAAGAGTATTTAACTCACTGAGCTGCTGCTTCATAAAAGATTGATTATCTTCCATACTGGGTTCTGGCGGCGCTGAGTTCTTCTTTACGCTCAGCTTTTCTACGGGATCGACAGCTGCCAATACTTCTATTTTCGCCTTAGTAAATAAGCCAAGAAAACCTCCTGTTCGAATTTGTTTCGAATGTAAAATAACCGCTTCCTCACCTAAATCTGAACGAATGGCTTTCATAGCTTGCGGCATAGATTCTACTACATATTTTTTTACTTTCATCAGATATCCACCACTCCAACACTTTGAACTTCAACATTTGCTTCTAACTCGTTATATGATAAAACCGCCATATGAGGAAAATACCGCTCAGTGATTTGACGCACGTACATCCTCACTGCAGGAGAACATAACACAATTGGAGACTGTTCTTGAAAAGAAAGTGTTTCTATTTGCTTAGCTATACTTTCCACAATAGCTTGTGAAACGTTAGGGTCTAGTGATAAATAGTTCCCATGCTCCGTTTGTTGAACAGCTTCCGCCATCGTTTTTTCAACTTTTCCTGAAAGGGTAAGAACTCGAAGCAGACCTTCTTGGACCGTATATTGACTGGTAATTTGCCTTGCAAGTCCTTGCCTGACATATTCAGTTAACAAATCGGTGTCTGACGTCATTTTTCCGTAGTCGGCCAGCACCTCAAAAATAATGGGTAAATTTCGAATTGAGACGCTCTCTTTTAAAAGTTTTGCCAGTACCCTTTGAATGTCTCCAACGGAAAGCGGATTAGGCGTTACTTCCTCAATTAAAATAGGATACGTTTCTTTTGTGTGATCAATTAGTTGCTTTGTCTCCTGCCTTCCAATCAGCTCATGCGCATACGATTTTATAACTTCTGTTATGTGCGTAGACACAACCGACGGTGGGTCCACAACGGTATACCCAAACATCTCAGCCTGCTCCTTCACCGACTCGCTAATCCATTTCGCAGGCATTTTAAAAGCTGGTTCTAACGTATCAATTCCTTCAATCAACTCATCATCCATTCCGGGACTGATTGCTAAGTAGTGATCGAGCAGCAGCTCCCCTTTCGCCACTTCATTGCCCTTTATTTTAAGACAGTATTCGTTGGGCTGAAGCTGAATGTTATCTCTGATACGAACAACTGGAATGACTAATCCTAGCTCAAGTGCCAGCTGGCGCCTAATCATAACAATTCGATCGAGTAAATCGCCTCCTTGATTCGTATCAGCAAGCGGAATTAATGCATACCCAAATTCAAATTCAATCGGATCAACGCTTAATAGATTGACAACACTCTCTGGACTTTTCATTTCATTGTCTTCTAGCTCTTCTTCAGTAGGGGCCATTTCTTCACGAACCGCCTGATTTTTAGCCTGAGACAAATAATAGCCTCCCACACCTAATAAAATAGCAATAGGCATTGTAATGACATCATTAATTGGCGTGATTAAACCAAGAGCGGCAATTGTTCCTCCAGTTACATAAAGCATAACGGGAAAAGCAAACAGCTGCCGTGTAATATCTTCGCTCAAATTGCCTGTTGAAGCAGCTCTCGTGACGATAATTCCCGTCGCTGTTGAAATCATGAGGGCTGGAATTTGACTCACTAATCCATCGCCTACTGTTAACAAAGTAAACGTTTGGGATGCTTCAGTGATGGACATTCCCATTTGCAGCATGCCGATAATAATTCCAAACAAGATGTTAATAAGGGTAATGACAATCCCTGCAATGGCATCACCTTTGACAAATTTACTAGCTCCATCCATTGCTCCATAAAAATCTGCTTCGCGCTGAATTTTTTCACGGCGGTCAATTGCTTGTTTTTCTGAAATCATACCTGCATTTAAATCTGCATCAATGCTCATTTGTTTCCCTGGCATCGCATCCAAGGTAAAACGTGCGGCTACTTCAGAAACACGCTCCGCTCCTTTTGTAATAACGAGAAACTGAATGATAATTAAAATAATAAAGACAACAAACCCCACTAACGGATTTCCACCAATCACGAAGTGGCCAAATGTTTCCACTACTCCGCCTGCTTCTCCTGTTCCTAAAATTGAACGGGTTGTCGATACGTTCAAACCTAATCGAAACAGCGTAAGAACCAGCAGCAAAGACGGAAACACCGATAGCTCTAAAGGTTCTTTCATATTCATGGAAACGAGCAGTACAAGCAGCGCAAGAGAAATGTTAATCATGATTAAAATACTTAATAACCATGAAGGCAACGGAATAACAAGCATAACGATAATGAGTACAACACCTATAACAACTGGCAGTTCTCTTGCAGACATTAATTTTTCTCTCCTTACAATAGCGTAACGTTACATTTTATTTTGAATGCGGTATACGTAAGCTAATATTTCAGCCACCGCTTTAAAAAACTCTTCTGGAACCGCATCCCCTACTTTGGTTTGATCAAAAAGCGCTCTTGCCAGCGGGCGGTTCTCTACCATGATAATTTCATGACTTTTGGCAATTCCTTTGATCTTTTGAGCAATAAAATCTACGCCGCTGGCTACAACATAGGGAGCATCCATTTTTTCTTCATCATATTTTAAAGCAATGGCATAATGAGTAGGGTTTGTAATGACGACATCTGCTTTTGGAACTTCTTGCATCATGCGAGACATTGCCATTTCACGCTGCTTTTGCTTTATTTTTGATTTGATTAGAGGATCTCCTTCAATGTTTTTATGCTCATCTTTGATATCTTGCTTTGACATTCGAATATTTTTCTCGAAATCAAACTTTTGGTACAAATAATCAAGCAGCGATAAAAATAAAAGCATAAGCGAAGCTGCAAGTCCCATTTGAAAAACAAGCTTAGACAGAACAACCAGCGAGTCCCCTATACTTTTTTGAGATAAATTTAATACATCTTCTATGTGAATCCATAAGATAAAAAACGTGACGGCTCCGATACACATAATTTTCAGCGTTGACTTGATTAGTTCTACCAGCGCTCTCATGGCAAAAATTCGTTTGGCTCCGCTAATAGGGTTAATCTTTTCTAACTTAGGCTGAAGGGACTCCGTGGAAAAAAGAATGCCAACCTGCATATAATTCGCTCCGAGCGCAGCAACAAAAGCTGCGAGCATGACAGGACCCGCTGCAAGAGCAATTGAAGGAAGAAGATGCTTAAACATCGCAAATACGCGCTCTGCCGTCACTTCCTCAAGCATATACGTTTGAAAAGCTTCTCTTAACAGCTTCATCATTTGCTGTAAAAATTGTTTGGCTCCAAACAAAAAATAAAGAAAAACCATTAAAAGAATGAGCGCAGTGGTAACGTCTTGACTTTTAGCTACCTGTCCTTTTTTTCGAGAGTCCTGCTTTTTTTTAGGTGTAGCTTTTTCCGTTTTTTCTCCTGCAAAAAATTGCAAATCAACTTTTACTAAAAACAAAGCTACACCCCTCCTAATATGCGGATCATCGCGCGCATCGCTTCTATCATTTGTTCAAATATGATTTGCATCATATAAAACATGCTCCCCATCACTACAATTAGTAAAATAAAAGCAACGATGATTTTCACCGGAAATCCAACTACAAAAATATTTAACTGCGGAACCGTTCTCGCGACGATGCCAAGCGCGATATCGACTAAAAATAATGAACCAACCAAAGGCAAAGACATTTGAACGGCTACTAAAAACATCGATGAAAAAACAGTTATGATGTGTGTAGCAAATGCTTGGCTTCCCACAGGGAAAGCTACTTTGTCTAACGGAATAATTAAATAACTATTATAAATGCCATCTATTAATAAATGATGCCCATTGGTCGATAATAAAAATAGAAGAGCAAATACATATAAATATTGACCTAGTATCGGACTTTGCGCCCCTGTCTGCGGGTCTATTACATTGGCAATGGCAAACCCAATTTGAAAATCGATGAGACCTCCGGCGATTTGAATAGCCATAATAAATACATACGCAGTCAAACCAATAAACAACCCAACAGCACATTCTTTTACTACTAAAAGTACAAACTGTGCATCTAACGAAACGACGGGTAAATCAATCGTTGTCGCAATAATGACGGATAGCGAGGCAGATAAACCTACCTTATGAACTGCGGGAATCGTTTTGTATGAAAATAGCGGAACAGTGATAAAAAAAGACGTTACCCGCACTAGTACTAGTAAAAACGCGGGATAGGATAAGATCAACTGACTCATAGCTATCCTACGTACCGATACAGATTTGAAAAAATTTCATATGTAAATGAAATCATTTTTGATAACATCCACGGACCAAAAAATACAATCCCTACTAAGACCGCTACAATCTTAGGAACAAAAGCAAGAGTTTGCTCTTGAATTTGGGTAGTTGCTTGAAAAATACTAATAATGAGCCCAACTACAAGGGCCAGCAGTAATAGAGGACCAGATACAATTAAAATTGTATACACGCCTTTTTCTGCTAACGAAATGACAAATTCTCCATTCATTGTCTATCACCTATTGAAAACTTATTAATAATGATTTAACAACTAAATTCCAGCCGTCAACCAGTACAAATAGTAAAATTTTAAATGGGAGCGAAATCATAACGGGAGGAAGCATCATCATTCCCATAGACATCAGCACGCTTGCTATAATCATATCGATAATGAGAAAAGGAATAAAAATCATAAATCCAATTTGAAATGCCGTCTTTAGCTCACTGATCGCATAAGCTGGAACGAGTGCAGTTAAGGGAATATCTTGAACAGAGGATGGTTTATCTATATCCGCATATTCTAAAAAAAGAGCTAAATCTTTTTGTCTTGTATGAGCACTCATAAATTCTTTCATTGGTTCAGCTGCTTTTTTATAGGCTTGATTCAACGTGATTTTTTCTTTTAAAAGCGGCTGAAGCGCCTGTTCATTTACCTGAGAAAAAGTTGGTGCCATAATAAAAAATGTTAAAAACAGCGATAAACCAACTAATACTTGATTAGGAGGCATTTGCTGTGTCCCAAGCGACGTACGTACAAATGAAAGCACAATGACAATTCGTGTAAAGCAGGTCATCATGATTAAAATTCCAGGAGCTACTGAAAACACCGTCAGCAGCAACAAAAGCTGGACAGAAGTTGAAATATTTGTAGGACTGCTCGAGTTAAAGAGATTCATCACTTCATTCATCGTTCTTTTTGTTCCTTTCTAACTCTTTCAGTGCGTTTTGTCTTTTTATTTTCATTTCATTCATTTCTCGCTGAAAAAGCTGCTGAAAAGAATGACTAGATTTCTCTTCTTTTTTAGAAGTGAATTTTTCTAAAAAAGACGGTAGTACGACTTTATATTCGCCCTCGTTTTTCTGTTGTTCCTCATACTGCGTAAGCAGCTGCTGTTTCTCTTGCCCTGTAATTTCTGAAAGAAGCTGCACATTTTCACCGACTCCAATAACAAAAAGCTGATTTCCAACTTTGACTACTTGTACAGACTTGCTGCTTCCAACATTTGTACCACCCAAGTTTTGTACGACTTTATTTTTTTGTAGCAGCCTTCCTTTTTTATTTACAAATTTTAAGAGCGCAAAAAGCAGCCCAATTACAAGTAAAAACGCGAATATCATCTTCACGATATCTCCAGCTGAAAGCGCAGGCGTCGCCTGGAGTTCAGTTTTTTCTTTTGAATCAGTACTCTCACTCTCTGAACACTTCTCCGTTTTCTCCAAACATTCTTTTACCGATGCAGATCCACTTTCTGCATAGACGATTTTATTTGATCCTGCTAATACGCTTATTAACAGCGCAACAATTACGAACTTTCGCAGCAATGTCTGCCACCTCTTACTTCAACATAGTGTAAGATTAGCGGGAAAGTCCCGCCAATCTGTTGTTTATCCAATTGCTTTTGAAATTGCCTCTACTACACGATCTGCTTGAAACGGCTTAACGATAAAATCTTTTGCCCCTGCTTGAATGGCATCAATCACCATTGCCTGCTGTCCCATCGCTGAACACATGATCACCTTGGCATCACTTTTTATGTTTTTAATTTCTTTTAAGGCCGTAATTCCATCCATTTCAGGCATCGTAATATCCATTGTGACAAGATCTGGTGCATGCTCTCTAAATAACTCCACAGCCTGCTGGCCATCTGCCGCTTCCGCTACTACTTCATATCCATTTTTCGTTAAAATATCTTTAATCATCATGCGCATGAATGCAGCATCATCTACAATTAAAATTCGGTTTCCCATCTCTACTCCTCCTAAAAATCATTACTTTAGTTTGTTAATACGGTCTCTTTGACTAATAATATCAGTTACGCGAACGCCAAAATTCTCGTCAATGACGACCACTTCACCTTTTGCAATTAATTTGCTATTAATCAAGATATCTACCGGTTCGCCTGCTAGTTTATCAAGTTCAATGATTGCACCAGAAGATAATGCTAAAATCTCTTGAACCGTTCGCTTAGTCCTTCCAAGCTCCACGGTAACTTGAAGCGGGATATCAAGCAGCATGTCTAAATTTCGCGAATCCCCTTGAGGAGAAGACACGTGCTCGAACTCTGAAAACGATGCGGGCTGAACATCAACTGGTACATGAACAGGTTCTGCCTGCTGTGTTTCTTCATGCTGTATGTATTCAGCTGTCGGCGGTTCTGTTTGCTTTTCGTTAAGGTCTGATTCTTTTTCAATAGAAGCTGCGGTACCTTCTGCGCTTGGAACTAAGAGCTCTTCCACCAAACTTTTGGCAAAAGATATCGATAACAGCTGCATAATATTCGAATCGATTAATGTGCCTACCTTCAAATTAAAAGAGACTTTTACAAAGACGTCATCTTGGGGAATCAGCTCTGTGCCTTCCCCTTTTTGAATATTTAAAATATCTAAGCTCGGCGGAGAGATATCAATTTTCTTTTGAAATACCGTAGACATAGACGTCGCTGCAGAACCCATCATTTGATTCATCGCTTCCTGCACTGCACTCAGCTTAATTTCATCCATGATTTCCGTCGGATTCTCTCCCGTTCCACCAAGCATCAAATCTGAAATAACAGCTGCATCTTCATGTTTAATAACTAACAAATTCGTACCAGAAAAGCCTTCTGTGTACTGAACTTGCACAGCGACATGAGGATTTGGAAATTCATCCGTCAGCTCTTCTTTATACACGAGCGATACAAACGGTGTGGTAATATCGACTTTTTGATTCAATAAAGCCGATAACGCTGTTGCTGAACTGCCAAACGAAATATTTCCAATTTCGCCAAGCGCGTCTTTTTCCATTTCCGTAAAGTAATCGTCTACTTGACTTGACTTATTCGGCTCTGAAAACTGGTCAAGTGAAGAAGTTCCTTTTAACAACGCATCAATTTCATCTTGCGAAAGCATGTCATCGTTCATTCCTTTCGTTCCTCCTCTTAACATCATCTAGAATTTGCACAGCGACTTTCCGACTGACTTTTCCAGGCTGTGCAATAAATTTAGGTTGTTCTCCGACGTAAATAGTTAACGGATTATGAACGCTTGTTTGCAGTCGAATAACATCTCCCGCATCTAATGCTAGGAAATCTCCAATGGAAATATCCGCTTTTCCTAGCTCGGCTACAACCTGCAATTCCGCATCATTAATTTGTTCCTTTAGCTGCTCAACCTCTTGTACGTTAGGTTCTTTTTTCGAAGATTGCATCCAGTAATGAACGGACAGTTTGGACACAATCGGCTCAAGCGTCACGTGCGGAATACATAGATTGATCATGCCCGTTTCATCTCCAATTTGTACGTTTAATGAAATGACGATGACAATTTCATTTGGTGAAATTACCTGCAAAAACTGAGGATTCACTTCAAACTCTGATGTTTCAGGTTCAATTTCCGCAATAGAACTCCAAGCTTCTCTCATACTGTCTAACGTTTTCTCTAACAAGTTTCGAACCAAGCTCGTTTCAATCTCCGTTAAGTTACTAATTTTCCCACCGCTCTCGCCTTGTCCCCCGAGCAAGCGGTCAAGCATCGCATAGGCAATGTTCGGATTGACTTCCATAATGATATGCCCTTCTAAAGGAGGGACAGCTATCACATTTAAGATGGTTACTTTCGGAACAGAGCGAATGAACTCCTCATACGGAATTTGATCCACTGATACAACGGACACTTGTACAACGTTACGAAGCTGTGCCGAAAAGACGTTGATGAGCATGCGCGCATAATTTTCATGAATTCGCGTCAAACTGCGAATCTGATCTTTTGAAAAACGCAGCGCGCGTTTAAAATCATATGTACGAATGCGCTGTTTTTTATTTTCCTTTTTTAGCTCATCCGCATCCATCTCTCCGGTTGATAACGCGGATAATAGGGCATCAATTTCATTTTGTGATAATACATCCCCAGCCACTAGCTTCCCTCCCTTTTTCTTTACTGCAACACTTTAGACGTTGTATAAATTTTAACAACATGTCCGTTTTCCATTAATTGATCAATTTGCTTTGCAATATCTGTTTCTAACGTACTGAGCCCTTGCGTTCCTTCAAAATCTTGAGCACTCATATCGGAGAGCCGTTTGATAATAATGTCTCTTACTTGAAAGTCTCTTTTTTGAAGCTCTGCTGCCGCTTTTTTACTATCCATTTGAATTTTAAAGGAGATGCTGATGTAGTTATTGCTTTTTAAATTGGTTTTGATATCCGTTACATCCACAGAAGCTTTAATCACATCGTCGATAGATGGACCTTTTTCGGTACTTGCCTGCTCCGTATACTTTAACGTCACAATAACCGCAATGCTTCCTATTAAAGTAAGAGAAAGCAGGATAATAATCATCTTACTAATTAGCTTATTTTTGAACACACTTTATTCCTCCGTCGTTTGCTGCAACCCTAATACGTTAATTCGCTGATAATAACTCGTCACTTTCTCATTCACTTCTTCAACTGAATCCTTTACCACTAGCTTTTTGTTATTTGTTAGCGTAATAGTTGTATCTGGAAATGCCTCAACCTGCTCGATGTAAAGAGCATTTAACGTAAATGTTTTGCCGTTTAGCCTCGTTAAAGTGATCATAATCAACCGGAGTAATACCTACTCCTTCCTCCCGCCTATCGTTTTAGATTCACTAATTCTTGCAGTATTTCATCGGATGTTGTGATAATTCTTGTATTCGCTTGAAATCCGCGCTGTGCAACAATCATGTCCGTGAATTCCTCGGATAAATCAACGTTGGACATTTCAAGGGCGCTTGAAATTAAAGTTCCCGTACCGCTGTTTCCAGGAGTAATGTTTGCAGGAGTTGTAACCAATCCTGCATTTGGAGTATTAGTGAACAAATTCCCTCCTGCTTTTTGAAGTCCTTCATTGTTAGCGAACTTTGCAAGTTTGATAGTTTGGGGATTCGGAAGCATGTTTCCATTTAGCCCAACAATATTAACGGTTCCGTTTGACCCAATGCTGTAGCTTTTAGCTGTAGTTGGATCAATTTTAATTCTTCCATTGTCATTAGTACTAGTAGATTTCACAAACAACCCATCACCTGTCACTAGATAACCATCTTTATCTAAATAGAAATTCCCCGCTCTTGTGTAATAGTCTGATGTTCCATCATTTACAACAAAATAGCCGTCACCAGAAATAGCTAAATCCAGCGGACGTCCCGTTGACTGAATGCTTCCTGCCGTTTGAACTGTATCAATCGTGCCAATCTGTGAACCTAATCCAACTTGTTTAGCATTAACACCTCCACGGTTCCCCGCCGGTGCCGTCGCTCCTGCTACCTGCTGACTTACTAAATCTTGAAACGTTGTACGTCCTTTTTTATAGCCGTATGTATTAACATTGGCAATGTTATTTCCTAGGACATCTAATTTAGTTTGAAAATTTTTCATGCCGCTGATTCCTGAATACATCGAACGTAACATAAAATCACTCCTTAAATTTGGTTGGTTAACTGCTTACTTCTAGGATATCGTTTAGCGAAAGTACCGTATGATTTTCATCGTTGATCGTAAACGATATCTCATTGTTTTTGACGGATGCTGTTGAAATGACTCCTTGCTTTTTATTTCCTTCTTCATCTAACCATGCAGCGGTTTTACCAATTAATTCGCTTCCTTTTAAAATAGGAGAAGCCTGAGACTGCGTTACAAACGTATTGAGCGATGTGCTCATATTTGTCATTTGTTCAAGGGAAGAAAACTGAGCCATTTGAGCAATAAAGTCTTTGTCTTCCATTGGATTCATTGGATCTTGATTTTGAAGCTGAGCAATCAAAAGCTTCAAAAAGTCATCTTTGCCAAGCGAGCTGTTTCCCGTTTGCTTCACTTGTGTGTCCCTATTGCTTAAATACAAGTCAGACGTAATTTCATTTGTCATTGTTATCACCTATACGTTGTAGTTAATGAGCGCTGATTCAAAAGAAGATAGAAAGGAAGCCGATTCTTCCAATTGTTGTGAATCTTGATCTTCTTCTTCTTTTTTAAACGCTTCTTTTTCCTGTCTTTCTTTTTGCTGGTCGTTTTCATTGTTATACGACATCGCTTGTTCTGACAGTAGCACATCGATTTTATCAATTGATACATGCTGAGACGCGAGACCATGCCGCAAAGTTGAAAGATTGGAGTCCAATAACTCTTTTGTTTTTACTGACGATACGACAATTCGCGCAACCGTTTCGCTGTCTTTCTGAAGCATTTCAATTGAAATCGCACCTAGCTGTTTGGGAAATAACTTAATGAGAAGCTTGGATGTTCCGTCTTCAGTACTAAACGAAGCTTTACTCCATATTTTTTGCAGCTCGTTTACCAAATTGCTAGACTGCTGATAGTCTGATTTTGCTTGCCCTAGATAAATAGAGAACTGCTGAAGCTTAGGCATTTCTCCACTTCCAAAGGATGATGCCTGATTCTCTACTGGCGCCCCGGTTGTGTGTGTACCTGCCGGACTTTCGCTATTTTCCAAAAAGCTATTGGTATCTATACTTCCGCTGGGTACAACCACATCTTTTTTCCATGGAAGCTGATTAAAAAACGGTACTTTTTCTTCTTTAGGAAAAGCAGTCATATTTTTCACAGAACTTTCTGAAGCTGTATGAACAGCGTCCATATCCACTTGATCAACCAATACATGCTGAGACCCGAGAGCCTGCCGTAAACTGAAAAGGTTGGCATTTAACAGCTCTTTTGTTTTTGCCGACGTTACCACAACCTGCGCAATCGTTTCATCGTCTTGTTGAAGTACTTCAATTGATATTGTCCCTAGCTGATTTGGAAATAGCTGAATGGAAAGCTTGGACGCCCCCTCTTCAGATCCAACTGAAGCTTTACTCCATATTTTTTGCAGCTCGTTTACCAGATCGCTAGACTGTTCATAATCTGATTTCGCTTTCCCTAAATCAATAGAAAACTGCGGCCTTTTTTCTTCTTTACCAAAAGCAGTCATATCTGTTACTGAACTTTTTGGAGCTGCTTGAACAGTAGCCACATCCACTTCATCAACGGATACATGCTGAGACGTGAGAGCTTGTCGTAAACTGAAAAGGTTGGCATTTAACAGCTCTTTTGTTTTCGCTGACGATACAGCTACTTGTGCAACCGTTTCATTGTCTTGTTGAAACACTTCAATTGAAATCGGCCCTAGCTGCTTTGGAAATAACTGAATGGAAAGCTTGGATGCTCCTTCTTCAATACTGATGGAAGCTTCACTCCATATTTTTTCCAGATTATTCACCAAATCCCTAGACTGCTGATAGTCTGATTTTACTTGGCTTAAATCAATAGAAAACTGCGGCTCTTTTTCTTCTTTACCAAAAGCATTCATCTCTGTTACAGAACTTTCTGGAGCTGCTTGAACGCCCGCCGCATCCACTTGATCAACCGCTACGCGTTGAGACGCAAGAGCTTGTCGTAAACTGAAAAGGTTGGCATCTAACAGCTCTTTTGTTTTCGCTGACGTTACCACAACCTGCGCAATTGTTTCATTGTCTTGTTGAAGCACTTCAATTGAAATCGTCCCTAGCTGCTCTGGAAACAATTTAATGGAAAGCTTGGATGCTCCTTCTTCAGTACTGATCGAAGCTTTACTCCATATTTTTTGCAGCTCATTTACCAGATCGTCAGACTGTTGATGATCAGAGTTTGCTTGCCCTAGATCAATAGAAAACTCTTGGATCTTAAGCATTTCTCCAGCTCCAAAAGCTGATGGGTTATTTTTTAACGTCAACCCGGCTGTTTTAGCAGTGAAAGAACTTTCACTATCTATACTTGGGTTACCTAAAACCACATCTTTTTTCCATGGAAGCTGATTAAATAGCGGCCCTTTTTCTTCTTTACGAACAGCGCTCATATCTTTTAGAGAATTTTTTGAAGTTGAATGAACAACGGCGAAAAAACCAGCTGAGCGCTTTTCATGTAAGGTATCGGTTAATACACGTGGTTGTTTATGAATTTTCTCTATTTTTTCAACAGCAGCTTTCCGCAAGCCTTGAAGCTGCGAATCTGAAAGCTTCACTGACTGTAGCTGCGGTTTTTGTAGTTTTTCCATCAGCTGAGCAAACTCTGTTTGAAACGCAGACGACGTGTTTTTGCATATAGTCAACAAGCTAGAAATAGAAGACAAATATTGTTCTTGACTGTCTGTTTTAGATGAAACAGGTTCGTGCTGCATTTCTGTTAACACGTGCTGCAGCTTTAGAAGCGGCTGTTCCAAATCTAGACTACTTGGAATACTACTGATCATTTCGGCTAGATGTTCGTATAAGACAGACGGTTCATCTCCTTCATATTCTGCTTCGCTTAACTGAATCGCAATTAACCCGACCGCGTTAAAGACGTCTTGATTTATCGCTTGTTCATTCAATGATTTCTCCCGGCTCGCTAAAGGTTGCGCATTTAGCTGCTGAAGCTGTTGAACGATTTCTTCAAAAAAACCCTGAGTCTGAATAACAGCCGCTTTTTCATCGCAGTTTACCTTTGATGCAGCTGCTGGACGTAGTGAAATTTCCACTGTTTTCACCTCTGCTTTTATTCATCAATCTGATCTGTTAACAATGTCGTATAGCGTGCAGCTACTTTCGGATCCATTTTTTCTAAGATTGCCGTTCTTGTACTTGCTTTGAACTGCTTAAGCATCGCGACCGCTTTGTCTTCTTTTAATTCGGCAAAAATGAGCGCTGCATTTTTAGGAGACATGTTTTCATAGGTAGCAATGACATCTTTTTTCGCCAGCTGATTGTTCTTTTGTTTTTTCGCTTCGTCATCGGCTTTTTCTTCCATATCACGCATTTCAATTTTTAGTTCATCCATTTGACGATCTTTTGTACTGATCGTTTTCTCATAGGCTGAAATTTGCTTTTCTTTCGTGCTCAGCTTCTTTTGAAGGCTCTCAACCTGCTTTTGTATTTCTTCATTGCTTTCTTGAATATTTTCATTTTTTTGTGACTGCTCACTTGATACAAATGGAATGGCGTGTGTAACAGCAGAAACCTTATCATTTATATTGACGCCTAAAAGTGTCAGGACAATGTAAGCTGCCAAGATGAGGAACACCGCTGGAATAAAGATTAAAAATAAAAACACCTGGCTTTTACTGTAAGATTTCCCATCTTCATAGTTTTCTTCTTCGTACTCTTCTCTTAATTCTTTTCGTTTAGCCATGTTTTTCACCTAATTTCTATGCAGCATGTACTGCTGTAAAGACAGCTCATCCATTTGCTTCGCTTCTAATTGTTTTTCCGCTGTTATATAAGAATCGTAGTCTTTCTTTTTTAATTTTTCATACTTCTTTACTTCTATATTCTTTTCTTCTAGCTTCAGTTTCTTTAAGTTCATTTGCTGTCTGGCAAACATGACCTCTTGTTGCAGCCTTTCAATCACTCGTTCGGCACTTGTTAAAAACTGCTGAAATGATGTAATTTCTAAAATAGAAAGCCCCTGCTTCATTTTGCCCGTATGCTGTTCAATCAGCGTTTCTTTTTCTTTTAACTTTTTATAAAGCTTTTCACCCGCTGTTTCAAACTGCTGTAAGGACTGATTATATTGAGATAGCAGTTCATCTTTTTCATTTGACTTAATTGCCATTATTTTAGATAACCTAAATTCATATGCCATATTTACTCACCTTTCACAAACAGTTCACAGAGCTTTGTTACACTTGTTTCAAACGATGGATGTTCGTTCGTTTTTTGCTTTAAAAACGCCTCAATGACAGGATGATAGTGGATTGCCTCATCAATGTAAGCAGAAGATCCTCTTTTGTAGGCACCTATGTTAATTAAGTCTTCAGAATTAGCGTAGGTAGCCATTAATGAACGCAGTTTTTCAGCTGCTTCTTTATGCCGTTCACTTACGATATGGTTCATCACGCGACTAACGCTTTTTAAGACATTGATGGCCGGATATTGACCTTTATTGGCAAGCTCCCTGTCTAGTACAATATGTCCGTCTATAATGCCTCGCACCGTATCCGAAATAGGTTCGTTCATATCATCACCGTCTACTAATACAGTGTAAAAAGCGGTAATAGATCCATGTGGATTAGTCCCTGTACGTTCAAGCAGCCTTGGCAAGCTAGCAAAAACAGATGGTGTATAACCTTTGGTAGTCGGAGGTTCACCTACGGCTAATCCAATTTCTCTCTGAGCCATTGCTACACGGGTAACAGAATCCATCATCATCATGACGCTCAGCCCCTCATCTCGAAAGTATTCAGCAATAGAAGTAGCTGTATATGCTGCTTTCATTCGAAGTAGAGCAGGCTGATCCGAGGTAGCAACTACTACAACGGAGCGCTTTAACCCTTCCTCTCCAAGATCTCGTTCAATAAATTCTCTAACTTCTCTTCCTCGCTCGCCTACAAGGGCAATGACATTGATATCTGCTTTTGTATTACGAGCAATCATCCCGAGCAGCGTACTTTTCCCAACACCGCTTCCTGCAAAAATACCTATGCGCTGCCCTCGGCCTACGGTTAACAAACTATCAATCGTCCGTACACCTACTTCAATAGGCTGTTCAATAGGCGGGCGCTCTAAAGGATTAGGGGGGTCTTGATCGGTTAAAACAAAAGGCAAATAATGAGAAAGTTCAGACCCATCTAAAGGGTTGCCTAACGAATCAAGCACTTGACCTATTAACTCTTTCCCCACGCTTACCTGCAGAGGTTTTTCTGTTGTTTCCACTAGGCAGCCAGGTCCGATATATCGAACAGACGTATAAGGCATTAAAACGACGTGCTCACCGTTAAAACCAACAACTTCTGCACGAATTTTATCTCCTCGTTCACTGAGATGAATAAAACAAACATCTCCTATTGACGTTCTAGGTCCTTTAGATTCAATCATCATTCCTACTACTCGGCTGACTTTCCCGTACCGTTTAAAAGAAGATGTGCGCGGGATTTCATGAATGAGTTGTGCGACTTTCATGTTTACTCCCCTCTAACAAACGTTCTTTTAATTTTTTCTTCATTTCCATTAACTGACTATCAAAAGAAGCAACAAGACGCCCATAAGAGGAATCGATGACACAATCCATTTCCTGAAGATTTTCATCTGCATAAATAAACAGCCCGGTTTCTCCGTTTAATAAATCGAACAGTTCTCGTTTATGTTCACATACATATGCATATTTTTTGGGAGAAACAAAAAGCTGGATTTCTTTATGTTCTCTAACTTCTTTTAAAGACCTTGCAACAAGTGATAAAAATGATTCATCTCTTTGAAGCTGCTCATTTAAAAGCGTTTCTGCTAGGGTGAAACCTAATTCAAAAATGACTTCTTCAGATTGATTTATATATTCGTAGTACTGATTCTTTGTTTCGTCAACAATGTTTCGCGACATGGCTAATACATGTTCGTACTCTTGTTTCCCTTGAAGCAGCCCTTCTTCGTACCCTTCTTCATAGCCGCGTTTTTTTTCTTGTTGAAACAGCAGCACCTTCTCTTCTTCCCACTGCTTTTTCAAATGTTCAACTTCGTTTTGAGCTTGTTTGCGGTAAGCGTCTGCCTCGGCCTTTATCATTTCAGCTTCACTATGCGCTTGTTCAATAACGTGCTGTGCATTTTCTTGCTGAAGATGTTCTTCTGTCGGCTCATCTTGTATCGGAAAACCAAATGGAATGACTTGAATGTGCTTAGCATTTTCGTCTGAAAGTTTGTTCGTATAAGTTGATTTAATGATATTAGACAATAATATCGTCTCCTCCACCTCGAGCTAGTACAATTTCACCAGCATCTTCTAAACGTCTAATTGCAGCAACGATACGTGACTGGGCTTCCTCTACATCTTTCAAACGCACAGGGCCCATAAATTCCATTTCTTCTTTAAACGTTTCCACCATACGGCTAGACATATTTTTAAAAATAATAGATTTCACTTCTTCACTTGCTACTTTTAAGCTCAACAATAAATCATCATTTTCTACATCTCGTATCACACGCTGAATAGAACGGTTATCGAGCGTTACGATATCCTCAAATACAAACATTCGCTGTTTGATTTCTTCTGCTAATGCCGGATCTTGAATTTCAAGCGTATCAATAATAATTTTTTCAGTCGCTCGGTCCACTCCATTTAATACTTCAACTACTGCTTCTAAACCACCTGTTTGGGTATAATCTTGGGTAACGGTAGCTGAAAGCTTTCTCTCTAAAATTTGCTCCACTTCATTAATGACTTCCGGAGACGTACTTCCCATCGTTGCAATCCGCCTTGCAATATCCGCTTGCCTTTCCTGAGGCAGTGATGATAAGATTTGTCCTGCCTGCGGCGGTTCTAAGTAAGATAAAATAAGGGCAATCGTCTGAGGATGCTCATGCTGAATAAAATTTAACAGCTGCATAGGATCAGCTTTTCTGGCAAAGTCAAACGGACGAACTTGCAAAGAAGAAGTTAATCGATTGATAATCATCATAGCCTGCTCTGGTCCAAGTGCTTTTTCTAACACCTGTTTCGCATAGCTTACTCCTCCTTTTTCAAGGTAGTTTTGAGCAAGCGTTATTTGTTCAAACTCATGAAGCACAGCTTCTTTTAGGGACGGCTCTACCTTTCTCACTGAAGAAATTTCAAGCGTTAGTTGCTCAATTTCATCTTCACTGAGATGTTTATAGATAGAAGCTGATACATCCGGACCGAGAGAAATCAACAAAATTGCTGCTTTTTGCTTTCCAGTTAACTCATTTTTTTGCATAGCCTTTACCATTAGCTTTCCTCCTAATCCTCACTAATCCATGTTCGTAGCAGCTTTGCAAACTCTTCTGGGTCTTGCTTCGCTAACGTTTCAAGATTGCTTTTTGTTTGCTGTTCAGCACTTAAAACAGGGGCTTTTTGTGCCGCTTCATATGCTTCAAAAGTTTCATCATACTCTTCATCATATTCGTCTTCATCTAAGTCTTGACGCCTTTTCCTAACCAACAGCACAATAAGAACAACAATAATAAGCAGCAGTGCTCCTCCGATTATATACATCCACAATGGAATCGAACTTGCTGTGCTGTCAGCTGTTTCTTGTCCATTAAACGGCTGAACGGAAACGGTAATCTTATCGCTGACCGCGTTATCCGAGAGAGCTTTCGTATTTGCATCTTTTGAAATAGAAGTACGGACAATTGTACCTAACATTTTTTGAACGTCTGACTCAAGTGTATCGGACACTTGTGATTTCCCTTTTGCATTGGAGGGATCTATCATTACTTGAATGCCAAGGTCTTGAATTTTGTATGGACTTTCAACGATTTCTTTATGAATTCGATTCACTTCATAATTAATACGTTCTTCGTTTTTTTCGTAGTCTCCGTCTCCACTTGCTGTGCTAGATGAGTAATTTGTTGTATCTTCTTCTCCTGTTCCAGCAACGCCTCCATCTTGAGCATTTTTACCAGAAAATGTTTCATTGATTTTTTCAGCGCTAACGGCAATTCCTTGCATATTATCTTTATCAACAGGCTCTACTAGCTTTTCTTCGCGATTTTCCTGTGTAAAATCAAGATCTGCTGTAACAGAGACCATTACTTTGTCTTGACCGACCAGTCTTCCTAGCATTTGCTGTACTTGACGCTGAATATCCCGCTCAACTTCTTTTTTCGCTTCGTTCTGCGAAGCAAATGAGCTAGAAGCTGAATCCGTTTCATTTCCTTTTAAATCAAAGTACTCAAAATATTGGTTCATAATGACGATATTATCTGTAGGAAGGTTTGGCACACTTTTGGATACTAAATGATAAAGAGATTTAATTTGCTGATCATCAAATTTATAACCAGCCTTTGTATTAAGCACAATCGATGCAGAGGCTTCTCCCTGCTTTTCATTCGCCCATACACTTTCATTGGGAAGGGTAATCATCACTTTTGCATCGTTGACTCCTTGAATGTTTTTCATTAAGTTAGCCAATTCAGTTTGCATCGCATCGAGTTTTAACACATCAAATTCATTGTCTGTCATACCAAAGCTCGCATTTTTCCCAAAAAACGAATAGTCGATACTTCCGCTATCAGGAATTCCTTGTGCAGCTAAATCAACTTTTAGCGAGTCAACGCTTTGTTCAGGCACCGAAATGGTTGTTCCATTATCAGAGATTTCTGAAGGAACGCTTCTAGCATCAAGCTCTGCTTTGATTTGTCCTGTTTCTTGAGCCGATAGATTGCTATAAAGAGGGACAAATTTATCTTTGTTTAAGAAAACAGATGCTAAACTAATGACTAGAATAGCCGCAAGAGGAGCAGCGATAAGGGCTATTTTCTGTCCTTTTTTGCGGTTATTCCAAAAGACTTTCATCTTATCTCGATAAAGAGCTATTCTTTCATTCATGGTATTCCTCCGGTTATTACTATTTTCATTTTCTTTAATAACCGCTCAATTACATTTGCATTCTCATCATTTCCTGATAGGCTTCAACAGCTTTATTGCGTATTTCAAGAGCCGTTTGCATCGTAATACTTGCTTTTTGAGCAGTAATCATTACATCTTGGAGTTCGACATTTTCTCCTTTAGCAAGCTTTTCAGTCGCTATATCCGAAGCGCGTTGAGCATTGTTTAACTCATTGATTGAGTCTTTTAAAAACGTTGAAAACTGTTGAGTTGTTTGTCCAGTGCCAGTCGAAGCGGCTGTTTTTGCTATTGCCATTTGATTGCTGATACCATTAATCATTTTATCGCTCCTTTATTTTCCAATTTCTAACGCCTTTGTTAATATACTTTTGTTTGTATTAATGACCGTCACGTTTGCTTCATAGGATCGAGTAGCACTAATTAAATCCGTCATTTCCTTTAAGGGATCTACGTTCGGCATCTGCACGTACCCTTGGTCATTAGCATCTGGATGCGTCGGATTATATACTAAATTAAAAGGAGTATTATCTTCTACGATATCTGTGACTTTTACACCATTGTTTTGACTTTTATTGATTTCAGAGTGTAAGAGAGACGAAAAAGAAGGCGAACGATCAGACTGCATGACAACCATTTTTCTTTTGTAAGGCTGCCACTCACCATTAACGTACGTCCCTCTTGTCGTTTCAGCATTCGCCATGTTAGATGAAACAACGTCCATCCTTAAACGATTGGCAGTTAAAGCTGAAGATGTAATATTCATATTTTGAAAAATAGTCAAACTTATCTCCCCCCTCTAATGACTGTTTGAAGAGAATTAAATTTTCCGTTTAAACGATCTACTAGCGCCTCATAGTAAATTTGATTTTCAGCCATATCCGCCATCTCTTTATCCATATCCACATTGTTTCCATTTGCTTGATAGGAAGTGTTTCCTTGCTGGGTAATCACTCGCTGGGATGAATCGGAAAATGGGATATGTTTTGAATCAGTCTGATATGCTTCTAACTCGTTATGTAATAAATCTCGAAATTCACTCGTACGCGATACTGTTTTCGATTTATAATTTGGAGTATCAACGTTTGCGATATTTTGTGCAATCGTCTGCTGCTTTTGTGACGCGTAGCTAATTCCATTTTCAATTGTTTGAAAAGTAGTTGAAAACAAACTCAATTCTTACACCTGCTTACCTATTCTATTTTTCTCAAAAATGAGACAAATTTCGACTTTAGTACCATAGAACTTATTGTAAGAAAAACTTCATGCAATGTCTATCCTTTTTTAAGAACTTTTGGACTATAAACCAAAATTTTCATTCGATTTCCAAGCATATTTTAACATCAATGCTGTACTTTAGCTCTATTTTTTTAATTTAAAATCAAAATGCATACCATAAGTCCTGAACAATATGTAATAAAAGTAACGATTTGTAATCAACTAGTATCTTTTTACTATTTAAAGATTCTATAATATAATTTTTAGATTTTTATATGAAGTTTGTTAAAGATTTATAAAAATAGTGAACGAATCGTCTTAACCCAGAGCGAACCTTTTCATACTGAGAGCATATAAAAAAAGCACACGGGCTTTGCCCGTGTGCTTTTTGGTTCATAAACTTAGTTAGATTTTAATTTTTCAAGCTCTACTAAGAATTTGTTGTTAAGAACTTTAATGTAAGTTCCTTTCATTCCTAGCGAACGTGATTCGATAACGCCAGCACTTTCTAATTTACGTAGCGCATTTACGATTACTGAACGTGTAATTCCAACGCGGTCAGCAATTTTACTTGCGACTAATAGTCCTTCATTTCCATTTAACTCTTCAAAGATGTGCTCAATAGCTTCTAACTCACTGTATGATAATGAGCTAATTGCCATTTGTACAACAGCTTTGCTACGCGCTTCTTCTTCAATCTCTTCTGCTTTTTCACGAAGAATTTCCATACCTACTACCGTTGCACCGTATTCAGCAAGGATTAAATCATCGTCTTCGAACTGACGGTCTAAACGAGATAGTACAAGCGTACCTAGACGCTCTCCGCCTCCGATAATTGGAACGATTGTTGTTAGTCCTGCATCAAATAAGTCTTTATTTTCAACTGGGAAAGCTGTATATTGACTTTCAATGTTTAAATTAGAAGATGTTTCTTGAATGTTAAATAGGCTTTGAGTATATTCTTCTGGGAACTGGCGTGCTTCTAACATATCTTTCATGCGCGCATTCTCAATTTGCTGTTTAACAGCGATTCCTAATAATTTACCGCGACGACTTACTACGAATACGTTTGATTCGATCACTTCGCAAAGTGTTTCAGCCATTTCTTTAAAGTTTACTGGTTTACCAGCTGCTTTTTGTAGCATTGCATTAATCTTTCTAGTTTTCCCTAATAAATCCATTAGTACTCTTCCTCCTGCGATTTCAGTTCTATAAAATAAATTGACTCAAATCTTTGTTTTTAGCGATTTTTTCTAATTTTTCTTCCACATACTGCGGAGTAATCACAATTTTCTCTAATGTTACTTCTGGTGCTTCAAACGATAAATCCTCTAGCAAACGTTCTAAAATCGTATGAAGCCTTCTTGCACCAATATTGTCTGTATCTTGATTTACCTGATATGCAATTTCTGCAATCTTACGTATAGCATCGTCAGAAAATTCAATTTGTATACCTTCAGTTTCCAATAATGCCGCATATTGCTTTAATAACGCATTATCTGGCTCTACTAAAATGTTTATAAAATCTTCAACGGTTAGCTTCGTTAATTCAACGCGAATTGGGAATCGACCTTGCAATTCTGGAATTAAATCCGACGGTTTTGATACATGGAAAGCACCAGCTGCTACGAATAAAACATGATCAGTTTTGACTGCACCATATTTGGTAACAATCGTTGATCCTTCTACAATTGGTAAAATATCTCGCTGCACGCCTTCACGTGAAACATCAGCGGAAGATGAATTACCACTTTTTTGAGCAATTTTATCAATTTCGTCAATGAAAATAATTCCGTATTGTTCTGCACGATTCACAGCTTCTTGCGTCACTTCATCCATATCAATCAATTTTTGCGCTTCTTCATTTGTTAATACTTTTCGTGCATCTTTAACAGTAAGTTTGCGCTTTTTTTGTTTTTTAGGCATAAAATTGCTTAAGGCATCCTGCATGTTCATGCCCATTTGTTCCATACCCGAACCTTGTAACATATCAAACATAGAAGGCTGTTGCTCTTCTACTTCAATTGTGACATAATGATTTTCAAGCTCTCCTAGAGCAAGCTGATGAGCAATCTGCTTGCGCTTCGTTGCAATATTCGTTTCCTCATCTTGATCAGGATCTGCATCGCTTGACTGTGTACCGTTTGAAAAAATCATTTCAAACGGATTTTTAAACGATTGCTGCTTCTTTTTGCTTGGAACAAGAAGCTCCACTATCCGCTTGTTTGCATTTTCTTCTGCACGATCACGCACGCCGTTCATTTTTTCTTCTTTCACAAGTCGAACTGACGTTTCCACTAAATCACGAACCATTGATTCCACATCGCGTCCTACATATCCAACTTCCGTAAATTTTGTTGCCTCAACCTTAATAAAAGGTGCACCGACAAGCTTAGCTAAGCGGCGTGCAATCTCGGTTTTACCCACACCTGTAGGACCAATCATTAAAATGTTTTTCGGCACAACTTCATCACGTAAAGATTCGTCTAGCAGACCGCGGCGATAGCGATTTCTCAGCGCAACAGCGACCGCTTTCTTTGCCTTCGTTTGACCAATAATATACTGATCGAGCTTTTCTACAATTTGTCGAGGTGTTAAATGAGAATTCATAAAAAAATCCCCTTTCCTACAGTTCTTCTACAATAATATGATCATTTGTATAAACACATATCTCACTTGCTACATCTAAAGCTGCTTTTGCAATTTCTTTAGCTGTTAAATGTTCGCCTGCATGTTGTTTTAATGCACGTCCCGCTGATAAAGCATAATTTCCGCCTGATCCAATTGCTAAAATGCCGTCGTCCGGTTCAATAACTTCACCCGTTCCTGATACTAACAGTAAGTTATCTTTGTTCATAACAATAAGCATTGCTTCTAACTTTCGCAATACTTTGTCACTTCTCCATTGTTTAGCAAGCTCCACGGCTGCACGCTGAAGATTTCCGTTATACTCTTCAAGCTTCGTTTCAAATAATTCAAAAAGAGTGAATGCATCAGCTACTGAACCTGCAAAGCCGGCAAGAACTTGCCCTTGAAATAGACGTCTTACTTTTCGAGCAGTATGTTTCATCACAACAGCATTTCCAAACGTTACTTGTCCGTCCCCAGACATGGCACATTGACCGTTATGCTGAACTGCAAAAATCGTAGTAGCATGGAAAGTAGACAAATTAACTCCTCCTTTTATGCGCGAGGATGGTGATTCATATAAACTGCCTTTAAACGATCCTTCGTCACATGTGTGTATATTTGAGTGGTTGATAAATGTTCATGACCTAGCATTTCTTGAACTGTACGTAAATCTGCCCCTTCATTTAACATATGAGTCGCAAAAGTATGCCGCAAAACGTGTGGACTAATATGTATATTCTCAGCGGTTTTCTTTACTAACTGATCAATGACTAAGCGTATGCCTCGGTCTGTCAACGGTGTCCCCTTATAATTTAAAAAGAGCGAATGAGTATCAGAAGGAGCCTTTTTTAAAAGAAGCTTTCTTCCATTATCTATATATACTCTAAGAGCGTCCTTGGCATAACAGCCAAATGGCACGTACCGTTGTTTTTTCCCTTTGCCATATACGAGCAAAGTTTGAAGTGAAAAATCTATATCGCTAAGCTTAATAGATGCACATTCACTCACTCGTATTCCGGTGGCATACAGCAATTCTAAGAGAGACTGATTACGCTGCCCTAACGGAGTTGTTAAGTCATTCATTTGAAATAATTTCACAATCTCCTCTTCATACAGGAAGCGAGGATTTCTCTCTTCCTTTTTAGGAAGGGTAACGAGCGCAAATGGATTATCTTCTACTAATTCTTCTCTATTTAAGTAACGATAAAACGTTCTCAAACAAGAAATTTTGCGTGACATCGATCTTTTTGAATACTGCTTTTCATATAGGCGTGTTAAAAACAGCCTTGCATCAGCATATGTAACACTTTGTAGGTTTTGTATTTGCTCTTCCTGCATAAAAGACATGAAGATACCTATGTCTTTTTCATAGCAGTCAACTGTATATTTTGAATAATTTTTCTCAATTTGTAAATATTCTAGAAAGGAATTTAATACATCTTTAACAAATTCCAATGTTATCACCTCACAAGGGCTACTAAATATTATCACAATTAAGTAGCCCTTGCAAACAATTTTGATTATTTTGTTGTAAAATTCTGAATAGTTTCCAATGCTCGTTTAGCCAGCGTTTCATTTCGTTCTTGTTTGTTTTTGATTCGCACTTCCAATTCTTTGAATAAGCCAAAGTTGGCATTCATCGGCTGGAAGTTTTTGGCGTTTGTATGTGTGATATAGTGAGCCATACTGCCAATCGCTGTTTCCTGCGGCAATACAACCAATTCTTCACCAAGCACGAGTCGAGCCGCGTTCATTCCTGCCATTAATCCGCTCGCAGCTGATTCTACATATCCTTCTACTCCCGTCATTTGTCCAGCAAAGAATAAGTCATCACGCTCGCGATATTGATACGTAGGCTTTAACAATTTAGGAGAATTAATAAACGTATTTCTATGCATAACTCCGTAGCGTACTACTTCTGCATTTTCTAAACCTGGGATTAAGCTTAATACTTCTTTTTGTGCTCCCCATTTTAAATGTGTTTGGAAACCTACAATATTATATAGTGTACCTGCTGCATCATCTTGACGAAGCTGAACAACTGCATAAGGTCGCTTTCCTGTTTTCGGATCTTCTAACCCAACTGGTTTCATTGGTCCAAAGAGCATTGTTTTTTCTCCGCGTGAAGCCATTACTTCAATCGGCATACATCCTTCAAAATAAATTTCTTTCTCAAATTCTTTTAAAGGAACCGTCTCTGCATTGATTAATGCTTCATGAAAGCGCTGGAATTCTTCTTTTGTCATCGGACAGTTTAAATAGGCAGCTTCCCCTTTGTCATAGCGAGATTTAAGATATACTTTATCCATATCAATGCTGTCTTTTTCAATAATAGGTGCAGCCGCATCGTAAAAATATAAATAATCTTCACTTGTTAACGCGCGCAGCTGTTCCGATAAATCTTTTGACGTTAGCGGACCTGTTGCAATAACAGTTGGTCCCTGTGGAATTTCCGTAATTTCTTCATTAACAACCGTTACGTTCGGATGGTTTTTAACGCTTTCCGTCACACGAGAGGCAAATTCGTGACGATCAACAGCCAGTGCTCCACCTGCTGGAACCGCACACTCGTCTGCTGAACGAATAATGACAGAGTCTAATAATCGCATTTCTTCTTTTAGCACACCCACTGCATTTGTTAATGTATTCGCACGCAGTGAATTACTACATACTAATTCAGCAAATTTGTCCGTATGATGAGCAGGTGTTTGCTTTACTGGTCTCATCTCATAAAGACGGACTTTCAAACCGCGCTTTGCGATTTGCCAAGCTGCTTCACTTCCAGCAAGACCTGCTCCAATAACATTAATTACTTGTTCATTCATTGTAAATCCTCCAACTTCATTTCTATCTTTTCTATCATTTTGCTTATTCATTCACTTGTCTTTTCCTTTTTTAACGTGACAAAGAAAATGCGACATTACTCAATGTCGCTAATAACGTTTCCATTTTAGCACATGAAGCAATGTCGCCGCATCTTATATAACTGCTATTTTTAAATTTAAAGTGTGGGAATTCATCCCATTCTCTTTTACTGCTGAGCTTCCTCTTTATAATCACAACTTGTACAGACGACTTGAGTTCCTTTTTTCTGTTTCTTCTCTACAAGCAGATTTTCACATTTCGGACATTTTCTTGCAATCGGTTTATCCCAAGATACGAAGTCACAGCCCGGGAATCGATCACAGCCATAAAATGTACGCTTTTTCTTCGATTTTCGCTCAACGATATTTCCTTCTTCACATTTCGGACACTTTACGCCAATCTCTTTTACAATTGGCTTCGTGTTGCGACAGTCAGGGAAATTAGAGCATGCCATAAATTTTCCGTAGCGCCCCATTTTGTATACCATAGGTGAACCGCATTCTTCACAGTCTTCTCCGGCAGGTTCATCTTTAATCTCCACTTCGCGCATTTCTTTTTCAGCATGTTCTAAGCGTTTTTCAAAATCACTGTAAAATTCGTCAATAACACGCACCCATTGAACATTACCATCTTCCACTTCATCCAAATCGTTTTCCATTTTAGCTGTAAACTCTACATCTAAAATTTCCGGGAAAAACTCCAATACAAGCTCTAGTACAATTTCTCCAAGTTCTGTTGGAACAAAACGCTTGTTATCGAGCGCTACGTATCCGCGCTTTTGAATCGTATCAAGTGTTGGAGCATATGTAGACGGTCGGCCAATGCCTAGCTCTTCTAATGTCTTAACTAAACGAGCTTCTGTATATCTTGGCGGCGGCTGTGTGAAGTGCTGCTTTTCATCGATGTCCTTAGAATAAGCTACTTCTCCTTCTTCTAAGTCTGGAAGAAGATTTTCTTTTTCCTCCACTTGATCATCATTGCCTTCAACATACACTTTCATAAAGCCTGGAAATTTAACTTTTGAGCCGTTCGCTCTAAATGTTACGTCTCCATTTTTCAAATCTACAGCCATTGTATCCATAATGGCAGGTGCCATTTGACTAGCAACGAAGCGCTCCCATACTAACTTATACAGTCGATACTGATCACGCGATAAGAACTCTTTTACCTCTCCTGGTTTACGAAGAGCTGAAGTTGGACGAATCGCTTCGTGGGCATCTTGCGCATTTGAATTCTTCTTTTCTTTACGCTTTTCCGTTGCCACAAACTGATTTCCGTACGCGTTCGTAATGTAATCTCTAGCTTCTGTTTGAGCTGTTTCTGAAATACGAGTTGAATCGGTACGCATATACGTGATAAGACCTACTGTACCTTCTTTTCCTAAATCAATTCCTTCATATAATTGCTGCGCAATCATCATCGTTTTTTTCGCTCGGAAGTTCAGTTTCCGCGCTGCCTCTTGCTGTAATGAAGACGTGGTAAAAGAAGGAGCCGCATTACGCTTTCGCTCACGTTTTGTTACTTTAGAAATTGAAAATTCGTTTCCATCTAATTGTTTAACAATGTTGGTTACATCATCTTCATTCGATAGCTCTACTTTTTTCCCTTGATATTCGATTAACTGGCCTTCAAACTGGTCGTTCCCTTTTTGAAAAGTTGCTTTTACCGTCCAGTATTCTTCTGGGATAAACTTTGCAATTTCTTTTTCACGATCAATAATTAACCGCACTGCAATTGATTGAACCCTTCCGGCACTTAATCCTTTTTTCACTTTTTTCCACAGCAATGGACTGATATTGTAGCCAACCAGCCTGTCAAGAATACGTCGTGCTTGTTGAGCATCTACTAAATCCATATTAATTGCTCGTGGATGTTTAAAAGATTCTTTAATCGCTTCTTTTGTAATCTCGTTAAATACTACGCGGCAGTCCGATGCAATGTCTACATCCAAACTGTGCGCCAAATGCCATGCAATCGCTTCTCCTTCACGGTCTGGATCGGCTGCTAGGTAAATCTTTTTTGCTTTTTTAGCCGCTGTTTTTAGTTCTTTTAAAACCGGGCCTTTCCCGCGAATTGTAATATATTTCGGGTTGTAATCTTGTTCAATATCAATTCCCATTTGACTTTTAGGTAAATCGCGAACATGTCCCATCGATGCTTTTACTTTATATTTCTTTCCTAAATAACGTTCAATTGTTTTAGCCTTTGCAGGCGATTCTACAATTACTAGGTAGTCAGACATCTATTTGTTCCTCCTCAAGAGGTAGAATAAAATCTTCATTATTATTAAATATTTGGTTCTTGTTTGTCAAATGTCAAAAAGATAAGTCATACGATTTTCCTACGTATCTCACTAGTATTTCATACCATGCAAGAATATGACTACTTTGAAACATTCATCTTATATACATCATTTCATCTGTAATATCAGCAGCGCTTTGCACAAGTTTTGCCCCTAATTGGATTAACTTATTCGTTCCACATGATGTTTCTTCAAAAATAGAACCCGGTATGGCAAATACTTCTCTTCCTTGCTGAAGCGCCTGGTCGGCGGTAATAAAAGATCCACTTCTTTCTTTTGCTTGCACCACCAACGTGCCTCCTGTTAATCCGCTAATGATTCTGTTTCTGCGAGGGAAAAACCATTTCGTCGGCTTCATAAACGGGGCATATTCAGAAAGCAGCAAATGATGCTGCGCAATTTCTCTTGCTAAATTTTGGTTTCCTCTTGGGTAAATATTATAAAACCCTCCGCCTAAAACTGCAATCGTTTTAGCTTTTTCAGCGATAGCCAGTTCATGAGCAGCCTGGTCAATTCCTAAGGCTAGCCCACTCACAACGACAAATTCTTCATGCAGCATCGGCTTAACAATACGAGTTAAAGCTGCAGTTCCATATGAAGTAGGATTTCTTGTTCCTACAACGCTTAAGCTTGCCGGAGCGTGTAGAAGAGACAAGTTCCCCCTTGCAAATAATACCCAAGGCGGATCATAAATATGGCGCAAAAGTTCAGGATATTCATCATCTAAGATGGTGACACATTGAATATTCTCAGCGTCATATTTATCTAGAATATCTCGTATTGGAATAGTTTGCAAATCTTTTTTTATTTGATTAGCACGTTCAATCGAGAGAGTCAATAGTTTTTGAAGCTGTGATGGAGAGTACTCGTAGAGATTTTGTAATGAAGAATTCTGTTGAAGTAGCGTAAAAATTTGTTTCCAATTAACAGATGGACAATGTGCTAAATGAATTAATTTTTCCCGTAAACCAGACATTCTACAATCTCCTTTTTAAATGGACAAAATAGCCCCCGGTCAAAGGAGGCTATATGTCTTCTATTAATGAGTCTTACACTGCTCGTAAATGCCTTGTTCTTTTAACACTTTAATAAGTGTTTCTCCCATAACAGATGGTGTTTCAGCTACTTGGATACCGCACTCATTCATTGTTTTAATTTTTTCAGACGCTGTCCCTTTACCACCTGAAATAATCGCACCAGCATGGCCCATACGTTTTCCTGGAGGGGCTGTTTGACCGCCAATGAAGCCGACAACAGGTTTTGTCATATTTGCTTTTACCCATTCTGCCGCTTCTTCTTCTGCTGTACCGCCGATTTCCCCAATCATAATTACTGCATACGTATCTTCATCTTCATTAAACGATTTTAATACATCGATAAAGTTCGTGCCATTCACCGGGTCACCGCCGATACCAACAGCTGTTGATTGGCCAATTCCAGCTTCAGAAAGTTGGTGAACAGCTTCATATGTTAATGTACCAGAACGCGAAACTACACCTACATGACCTTTTTTGTGAATGTACCCTGGCATAATGCCAATTTTACATTCTTCCGGTGTAATAACACCTGGGCAGTTAGGCCCTACAAGACGCGTACGTTTTCCTTCCATATAACGCTTTACTTTTACCATATCTAATACTGGAATACCTTCTGTAATACAAATAACTAAATCTAAATCTGCGTCAACTGCTTCAATAATGGAGTCAGCTGCGAATGCTGGTGGAACATATACAACAGAAGCCGTTGCGCCTGTTTTTTCTTTCGCCTCGGCAACCGTATTAAATACCGGAACACCTTCTACTTCTAAGCCGCCTTTACCCGGCGTTACGCCACCAACAATTTTTGTTCCATATTCTAACATTTGCTGTGTGTGAAAAAGGCCAACTCCGCCTGTAATTCCTTGTACAATTACTTTTGTATCTTGATTAATAAATACGCTCATTCCTATCCCCCAGCCTTTCTATTTCACTAGTGAAACGATTTTTTGTGCGCCGTCTGCCATAGATTCAGCAGCTGTGATATTTAAGCCTGATTTTTGTAAAATTTCTTTTCCAAGTTCAACGTTTGTTCCTTCTAAGCGAACAACTAATGGAAGGCTTAATCCAACTTGTTTTGTTGCTTCAACAACACCTGTTGCAATAACATCACATTTCATAATTCCGCCGAAAATATTAACGAAAATACCTTTTACATTTTGGTCAGATAAAATAATTTTAAATGCTTCTGTTACTTTTTCAGCAGTTGCGCCGCCCCCAACATCCAGGAAGTTAGCAGGGTCGCCTCCGTAATGCTTAATAATATCCATCGTTGCCATCGCTAAACCTGCACCGTTTACCATACAACCGATATTACCGTCTAGTGAAATGTAGCTTAAGTCGTATTTAGATGCTTCAATTTCTTTAGCATCTTCCTCTTCAAGGTCACGATATTCAAGAATATCTTTTTGGCGATACAGCGCATTTGAATCAAAGTTTAACTTCGCATCCAATGCCATAACGTCTCCGTCACCTGTTACAACTAGAGGGTTAATCTCTGCAATTGAGCAGTCTTTTTCAACAAATACTGTATATAAACCTGTCATGAATTTAACTGCTTTTCCAACTAATTCTTTTGGAATATTAATATTAAATGCAAGTCTGCGAGCTTGGAATGCTTGTAAACCAATCGCAGGATCTACATATTCTTTAAAGATTTTTTCAGGCGTTTTTTCCGCCACTTCTTCAATTTCAGTTCCACCTTCTTCAGAACCCATCAATACAACTTGAGACGTTGCACGATCAAGAACTAAACCGATGTAGTATTCTTTCTTAATATCGCATCCCTCTTCAACTAACAAGCGCTTAACTTCTTTTCCTTCAGGGCCTGTTTGGTGCGTTACGAGGGTCTTTCCTAAAATATCTTGTGCATATGTACGAACTTCATCTAAGTTTTTTGCTACTTTGACACCGCCCGCTTTACCGCGTCCACCAGCATGGATTTGTGCTTTCACCACTGATACTTGTGAACCTAATTCCTTTGCTGCTTCAACTGCTTCTTCAACAGTAAAAGCTACTCGACCGTTTGGTACTGCAACCCCATATTTTCTGAGTAGTTCTTTTCCTTGATACTCATGGATATTCATTTCCCATCCTCCTAACATAATCAACCACAAAACTATACTGCACAAAATAGACTGCGCTTTCATTGTATAAAAATAATTGTCTAATTGTCTACTATTCTAGTGAAAAATATTGAAATAATAAGAAAATTGATATTTTTATGGAGATAGTACTTAACCATACCTTATGAAGTAGATGAGGCTCTGCGGACGTTAAACGTGTGGTTGATCATGTAAATCAACCTTCATAACTAAAGCAGACTGAGAGGAAAATAATTTACGAATTTTTCCCGCTGCCATATCTCCGCTTACATAGGCTATATTCTTTTTAAGCCTAGAATCCCGCATTGAAAAATGCGCTAAAAAGCAGAGATATGCTCGGGTATCATGTTCTAGTTTACTTGGTTTTTTATCGGTGCAAAAGATCGGCGGTGTTCTGGCAAAATTCCATATTGTTCGATTGCTTCTAAATGTTGTTTTGTTCCATATCCCATATGTTTTTCGAATCCGTATGCAGGATAGCGTTCACCAAGTTCTTTCATCATTCGATCTCGCGTCACTTTTGCAATAACAGAACTTGCAGCAATTGAAATGCTTGTAGCATCGCCTTTAATGATTGACTGCTGTGAAATAGGCACCGGCAGCTTCATCGCATCAATGAGCAGTTCATCAGGCTGAACTGCCAGCAGTTCAATGGCTTCAGTCATTGCCTTTTTTGTTGCTTCGTAAATATTAATAGAATCAATGACCTCTGCGTCTATAATCCCTATACCGATAGCGACAGCTTTTTTACAAATTTCTTCATAAAACGCTTCTCGCTTTGCTTCTGATAACTTCTTTGAATCCGTCAGACCAGGGAGAAAAAAATCGGGAGGCAAAATAACAGCAGCCGCTACTACCGGTCCTGCTAACGGTCCTCTTCCTACTTCGTCTACTCCGGCAATATAAGTTGCTCCTTGTCTATATAATTCATTTTCATATGCCATCATTTCATCAAACTGTTGCTTCAAGCGCTCAGCCGCTTCAAATTGCCTTTGTTTTTGAATAATAACCTGCTGCACACCTTTACGCTCATCTTGCGCATATGCCTTAAATAAAGCATCTTCCGGGCTTCTCACTTGCTTTATTTCCTCTTTTATTTCCTTAATACTCTTTTTCATTAGCTCCACCTTCTTTATATCAACATTTTCACGCGGCACTTTCACATAAAAAACGCCTCATGCTGAAAAGGCAGAGGCGTTTTTTGCTTCAGTTCGCAATGTGTTGCTTACAGCTGTTGTTCAGCTTCACTTGGATCATCAAATGTAAAGGTGCCAATTTTATCCGTTCGAATTTCTCGAAGAACAAGCTCAGCTGTTTTATCGTAATCCACCATGCCGCCACCCATTAAACAGCCGCGGCGCGACCCAATTGCATCAAAAAGCTCTACAATGTCTTCAGGGATTTCATTTAAATCATAACGCTGCTTTAATTGTTCTGGGTAATGGCTAGTTAAGAAGCGCAGCGCATAAACAGCGACATCTTGCATATTTAAAATGGTATCTTTGATAGCACCCGTTGTCGCAAGCTTATATCCAACTGTTTCATCTTCAAACTTAGGCCACAAAATACCTGGCGTATCAAGCAGCTCTAGCTCGTTTCCTACCTTAATCCACTGCTGTGCCTGCGTCACACCTGGACGATCTCCCGTCTTGGCGATTTTTTTGCTGGCAAGGCGATTAATTAGCGTTGATTTACCGACGTTAGGAATCCCTACAATCATCGCACGGATAGCGCGGGGTTTTTTAACTCCTTTTGCGCGCATGCGGTCAAACTTCTCTTGAAGAAGTTCTTTAGAAGACGAAACAATTTGTTTCATTCCTTTACCTGCTTGTGCGTCAATAGCTAAGGCATAAATACCTTGTTCTTTGTAATAATCTAACCACTGCTGAGTGACGCGCGGATCCGCTTTGTCCACTTTATTCAACAACACGATTCTGGGCTTGTTCACAATAATCTCATCAATCATTGGATTTCGCGATGATTGCGGAATGCGTGCATCAACCAGTTCGTATACAATATCAATCAATTTTAGCTTTTCAGTTACTTGTCTTCTGGCCTTGGCCATATGGCCAGGAAACCATTGAATTGTCATATTTTACTCACCTTTTATATTTTACTTTGCAAAACGCGCTTCTTTAATCGGCCAGTATACGGCACTCGTTTTACCAAGCACCTTGTCCATGCTCACAAAGCCAATCTGACGGCTGTCTTTACTGTAGCGTCGATTGTCTCCCATCACGAACAAATAGCCTTCTGGCACGGTCTTTTTACCCGTTACGTCTTCTAGTTTAAAATCTTCGGTTAAATTACCGTCAATCACTTCTTTTTTATACTGATCTAAATAGGGCTCTTTATAAGCTTTTCCATTTACATATAGCGTATCATTTCGATACTCAATATGATCACCCGGCAGTCCGATAATACGTTTTATGTAATCTTTTTCCGCTGTAGCATGAAAAACAATAATATCAAAGCGATCAGGATCACCAATCTTATAGGAGAACTTATTTACAATCATTCGATTTTGGTCATGCAGCGTAGGCATCATAGAAAGTCCATCTACTACAATCGGTGCAAACAAAAAATAGCGAATTACAACAGCTAACAGTACGGCAATGGCGATTGCTTTTATCCATTCCCACAGTTCATTTTTCTTTCGAGCCATCTTCAGTCCTCCAACTCTTATGTCATACCTTTATTTTAAACGATAATGTTTGAAACGCCTAATAAATAAATAGAATAAAAAAATGATGACTTGTACGTCTATTTTTCACTGTCAGAGAACGAATCGTTCTAAAAAAACATTTGAAAAAAGGAGCTTGTATAAACAAGCTCCCCTTTACTATTATCGAATTTCTTTAATACGCGCAGCTTTACCACGTAATTCACGTAGGTAATAAAGTTTCGCACGGCGTACTTTACCGCGGCGCATTACTTCGATTTTTGCAATTTTTGGCGTATGAAGTGGGAATGTACGCTCTACACCTACACCGTAAGAAATCTTACGTACTGTAAATGTTTCGCTGATACCACCGCCACGACGCTTAATAACAACACCTTCAAATACCTGAACACGTTCACGAGTACCCTCAACGATATTTACGTGTACACGTACAGTATCACCAGGACGGAACGTAGGAAGATCTGTTTTTAATTGTTCTTTTGTAATCTCTTCGATTAATTTTTGCATCGCGTGTTTCAACTCCTTCCAACAGACGCTCATACCAATGCTTTTCAATCATTGCAGCGGAACATCGTTATAGGTGACCAGACATCTGCCCAAGCCACAAAATCTATCTTAGCACACTCTTATACCGTATGCAACAGAGTTTATGCATAAATTTTATGGATTTATGAAAGGTTGTTTTCCTCTTTTAATTGAGCTACTAGTTTCTTTTGCTCTTCCGTTAGCTCCATCTTTTCAAGCATATCCGGTCTTCGAAGCAACGTGCGCTTTAAAGACTCTTTTTGGCGCCACTGTTCAATTTTTTTATGATTTCCTGACATAAGTACTTCAGGAACTGTTAAGCCTCTAAAATCAGCAGGACGCGTATAGTGGGGGTGCTCTAGTAAACCTGTACTGTGTGAGTCTTGCACAGCTGAATGATTATTGCCAAGGACATCAGGAAGCAGGCGAACAACGCTATCGATCACAACCATTGCACCAAGCTCTCCTCCAGTTAATACATAGTCACCAATTGAAATTTCATCAGTTACCAGCTGCTCACGAATTCGTTCATCATATCCTTCGTAATGACCGCAAATAAAAATTAAATGCTCTTCTGCTGCTAGTTCTTCTGCTTTTGCCTGTGTATAGCGTTCGCCCTGCGGACAAAGCAAAACTACCCGGGGCTTCTTAGCTGATTCAGTCAGCTTTTCTACAGCGTCAAAAATAGGCTGAGGTGTCAATACCATTCCAGCACCTCCGCCGTAAGGATAATCGTCCACATTTTGATGTTTGTTCGTAGAATATTCTCGGAAATTAACTACATTCAGTTCAACCGCATTTTTTTCCTGTGCTTTTTTCAAAATTGATTCACCAAAAACACCGTCAAACATAGAAGGAAATAGCGATAGTACATCAATTTTCATTAGTCCAATAACCCTTCCATTACTGTAATAACAATCTCTTTTTCCTCTATATCAATAGATTGTACAACGTCGTCGATGTAAGGAATAAGAACTTCTTTTCCGCCTTTTTTAACGACCCACACATCATTAGCTCCCGGCGTTAAAATTTCTTTGACCGTTCCTACCTCTACTCCGTCTTCTGTTTTTACTGTACAGCCAATAATTTCGTGGAAATAAAATTCACCGTCTTCTAAATCCGTTAGCTGCTCCTCAGGAATTTTCACTTCGCAGTTTTTGTACTGCTCAACATCATTTACGTTGTGATAGCCTTCGAATGTAAGCAGATCAAAATTTTTATGCCTGCGATGGCTTGCTACCGTTACTTCTACCGGCTCGCTTTGCTTTTCTTTGAAGATATAAAGTTTATTTCCTTTTTCATAGCGCTCATCAGCAAAATCCGTAGTTGATACAATACGAATTTCTCCTTTTACACCATGGGTATTCACAATTTTTCCAACCTTAAACCATTTCATGCTTCTTCACCTCTATCTAATCTCAACAACTTTGCTATCTTTTATAATAATTGTTTTACTTTCTTTTATCTTTTCCCAATCATCGCCGATTTTTACCTCTATTAAGGCATCCAGTTCCGTTTCAACGAGTTCGCTCCCTAAAGGAAGCTTTTCTAATTGCGTCAGCTGAAAGTTCAACACTTCAATTTTTTCAAGGCGAGCGGATTTTTCTTTTTCAAATTGACTATGTAATAAAGAAGAACCTTTATTGGCTTTTTCCATGTGCTTTAACTGAAATTTCAGCTGTTCCATTTCCTTTTCAAGCGCCTGCTTGCGGTTTATAAAACGATTTTCAAGATCTTGTTTGCTTGCTTCAGTTAACACTTGTTTCACAACCACTTTTTGAATAATGTTCAAAACGTTCCCTCCGCCCTCAAGATAGTGACCTTGTGCTTTTTACATGCATATTGAAATAGCTGCTTCTTGCTCGCAAAAGACTTACTGTGATCAAAACGTTCATCTTATCATAACATAAAAAAAGGGCGAGGTTATCCCTCTCCCTTTTTGATTACTCTTGAATTTTCACATACACTTTTTTACCTTGCTGTGATGCTGCTGCATTCACAACAGTTCGAATCGCTTTTGCAACGCGGCCTTGTTTGCCGATTACTTTGCCGACATCTTCTTGGTGAACAGTAAGGATGTAAGTCACTTGACGTTCATCTTCTTGTTCCTCCACTTTAACATCAGCTGGATAATCAACAAGCGGCTTTACAATTGTTTCGATTAGTGATGTCATCTCGAGTGAAATTATTTTCCTAATTTAGCATTATGGAATTTTTCCATGATGCCTTCGTTAGAGAAAAGGTTACGAACTGTATCAGATGGTTTAGCACCATTTTGTAACCATTTAAGAGCTAGCTCTTCATCGATTTTAACTTCAGCTGGTTGAACTACAGGATTGTAAGTTCCAACTACTTCGATGTAACGTCCATCACGTGGTGAACGAGAGTCTGCTGCTACGATACGATAGAAAGGAGATTTTTTAGCTCCCATACGTTTTAAACGAATTTTTACTGCCATTTTATAAAGCACCTCCGAATATGTTTCAACAAGATAATATAATATCAAATAGGTAAAATGTTTGTAAAGGTTTTTTTCTTAACACTAGAAAAATATTTTATTTTCTTTGGTTTTTTCAGTTCAAATCAAGCATTTTATCATGAAAAGAATGGAAGTTTCATACCCTTTTTCTTGCCTTTTGACATATTTGTCATTTGTTTCATCATTTTTTTCATGTCTTCAAATTGTTTAAGCAAACGGTTGACTTCTTGTACAGAACGTCCGCTTCCTTTTGCAATACGCTTTCTTCGACTTGAATTAATGATTTCAGGGTTTGTTTTTTCCGCTTTCGTCATCGAACGAATAATTGCTTCTACATGATTAATTTGCTTTTCATCAACCTGCAGGTTTTTGAGCCCCTTTACTTTATTGGCGCCCGGAAGCATACCAATTAGCTCATCAAGCGGTCCCATTTGACGCACCTGAGCAAGTTGATCTAAAAAGTCATCGAATGTAAATGACTGCGTGCGCAGCTTAGCTTCAAGCTCTTTTGCCTTTTCAGCATCTACATTTGCCTGAGCCTTTTCGATAAGCGTCAGCACATCACCCATACCTAAGATACGGGAAGCCATACGCTCTGGGTGGAATGCTTCAATAGCATCCATCTTTTCTCCAAGACCGACAAACTTAATTGGTGTATCAGTTACTGCACGAATAGAAAGCGCTGCACCACCGCGCGTATCGCCGTCTAGTTTCGTTAATACAACGCCAGTTAATCCTAATTGCTTATTAAAGCTATCCGCAACGTTTACTGCATCTTGACCCGTCATCGCATCGACAACAAGGAAAATTTCGTCTGGGTTAGAAAGCTCTTTGATCTGTTCTAACTCCTCCATTAGATTTTCATCAACATGCAAACGTCCCGCTGTATCAATTAATACATAATCGTGATGCTCTTCTTTCGCATGAGCAATAGCTTGTTTCGCAATCTCCACAGGACTTACTTGATCACCTAATGAAAAAACAGACATGCTAAGCTGTTTCCCTAGTGTTTCAAGCTGTTTAATAGCTGCCGGACGATAAATATCTGCTGCTACAAGCAATGGATTACGGTTATATTTTTTACGTAATAAATTGGCAAGTTTACCAGTTGTTGTTGTTTTACCTGCACCTTGAAGTCCAACCATCATAATTACAGTTGGAGCTTTTGGAGCTACTGCAATCTTGCTTTGCTCTCCGCCCATAAGTGCAGTTAATTCTTCTTGTACAACCTTAATAACTTGCTGTCCAGGCGTTAAGCTCTTAAGAACGTCTTGACCTACAGCACGTTCGCTTACGCGCTTAACAAAGTCTTTTACTACTTTAAAGTTTACATCGGCTTCTAAAAGGGCAAGTCTAACTTCACGCATCATTTCTTTAACATCAGCTTCGTTAACTTTTCCTTTTCCTTTTAACTTTTGCAGTGTGCTTTGCAAACGGTCGGCTAATCCTTCAAATGCCATATACGCCGCCCCCTAATCTAATTTCTCGAGCGAATCAAGAAGAGAAGAAAGCTTACTGTTCTTGTGTAAGTCGGCTGCAAGTTCGTCTTTCAGTTGTTGAACAATTGATTGACGCTCTTGAAACCGTTGAAATAACAATAGCTTTTCCTCATATTGTTCAAGCATTTGCTCTGTACGTTTTATATTATCATAAACTGCTTGACGACTCACATCAAATTCTTCCGCTATTTCACCGAGGGAATAATCATCCAAGTAATAAAGTGACATATAACTTCTTTGTTTGGGCGTCAACAGCGCCTGATAGAAGTCAAATAAGTAATTCATTCTTGTTGTTTTCTCGAGCATATGCACGCTCTTTTCAACCATCTGACCGCCCCCTTGTTAAGTGAAAAGCCTTTACATGTTATTAGTTTAACTAGGCGAGGTTTGAATGTCAAGTTTTTTCCTTAACACCTCACATTTTTCCACTTAAAAGAGATGGAAACATAACTAAATTACTTCAATTTAAAGACGACTAAATATGAAACCTGCGTCCACCCTACTAATAAAAAGATCCGAACGATTAATCGTTCGGATCTTCCTTCAACTAAGATACTTTTATCCCAGCCTCTTTTTAGATTACGCCTCTTTTTCTGTTTCTTCTTCTACAGCATTGGCAAATAACCCATAGATATATTGCTCCGTGTCAAACGGCTGAAGGTCGTCTACTTTTTCTCCAAGTCCAACGAATTTAACAGGAAGCTTCAGTTCGTTTCGAATGGCAAGAACAATTCCGCCTTTAGCCGTACCATCTAGTTTTGTTAACACAATTCCAGTCACGTTCGTTGCTTCTGAGAATGTTTTAGCCTGACTTAAAGCGTTTTGACCGGTCGTCGCATCAAGTACGAGAAGCACTTCATGCGGAGCACCAGGAATTTCTCGCTCAATAACACGCTTTACTTTCTCTAATTCTTTCATTAAATTCACTTTGTTTTGAAGGCGACCTGCTGTATCACATAATAAAACATCTGCTTTTCGAGCCTTGGCTGACTGAACAGCGTCATACATGACAGCGGCAGGGTCAGAGCCTGCAGATTGCTTAATAACATCAACACCAACGCGTTCTCCCCATACTTCTAACTGCTCAATCGCACCGGCACGGAACGTATCTCCTGCCGCCATTACGACTTTTTTGCCTTCTTGTTTGAATTTATGCGCAATTTTCCCAATTGTTGTTGTCTTCCCAACGCCGTTTACCCCTACAAACAAAATAACCGTTAAATCATTTTGCTGCATATTTAATTCACCAATCTGCTCTTCACCAGATTCATAAATATCAATTAATTTCTCAGAGATGACAGCCTGTACATCTTGAGGGTCCTTAATATTACGGCGTTTCACTTCCGATTTTAAGTCATCAATTAAATCCAACACGGTAGCCACGCCGACATCAGCGCTAATTAAAATTTCCTCTAATTCTTCAAAAAACTCTTCGTCTACTTGACGATAGCGAGACACTAGATCATTCACACGTTCCGAAAAAGAATTGCGTGTTTTTGATAGTCCATCTTTAAATTTTTGTGTAACAGAATCCGTTTGCATTGTAATTTTTTCTTTTAATTTCTTAAAAAAGCTCATTCGTACCACCCTTTCATTCTATGAGTTAAACATATTGCTTTGATTCTTCTAAACGAACAGAGACTAATTTCGATACGCCAGATTCTTGCATTGTCACACCGTACAGTACGTCAGCTTCTTCCATTGTACCTTTTCGGTGAGTAATAACAATGAACTGTGTTTGATTACTAAATTTGCGTAAATACGTAGCGAAGCGATGAACGTTCGCTTCATCAAGCGCCGCTTCCACTTCATCTAGCACACAAAACGGCACCGGACGTACTTTCAAAATAGAAAACAGGAGGGCAATGGCTGTTAACGAACGCTCGCCGCCTGACAGCAACCCTAGATTCTGCAGTTTTTTCCCAGGAGGCTGGGCAACAATTTCCACCCCTGTATTTAATAGATCTTTCGGATCCGTTAATTTCAAATCCGCTTTTCCTCCTCCGAATAGTGAAGAGAACACTGTACCAAATTCATTGCGGATACGAGAGAACGTATCAGAAAAACGTTTCTTCATTTCCTCGTCCATTTCTTCAATCACTTGATACAGGGTATTTTTCGCTTCGTCGAGGTCAGCTCGCTGCGTATTTAAAAATTCATAGCGTTCTGAAACGCGTTCGTATTGTTCGATAGAACCTAAGTTTACGGTTCCTAATTCATCAATTGCCAGCTTAATGAGCTTGATTTTTTTCCTTGCTTCTTGAATATCTAATGTTAAAGGATACTTTTCTTTTGCTGCTTCAAAGCTAATTTCGTACTCTTCTGTCAGCTGCTGGAGACGGCTGTCTAGCTCTACGTCAATTCGATTGATTTTGACTTCTTCATCTTTTAAAGCATCCGTAATTTGTTTGTACTGACGCTGGAGCTCTTTTACAACCCTTTCTTCGTCTTCAAGCTTATTCTGGGCTTTCAACCGCTCTGATCTGCAGTCATCCATTAATTGTAACGTTTCTGTCTTTTCTTTTATTCGCTCATGCGCCGCTTCTTCGAGCTGAAGTTCACCCGAGTCGTTGCTCGTGATTTCACTCGTTAAAAGAGAAAGATCATCTGTAGCTTCAGACAAACGCTGAATGGTTTGATCAAGCTCAAAGCACACTCTTTCGTATTTTTCTTGCTGATTTGTGAGGAACTGTTCTTTTTTCGCAAGAAGCACTTTTACTTCTGTAAGCTCATGTTGAACCGTTTCTTTAGACGTTTGCTGTGTATGCTTGCGTGCAGCTAACTCTTCAATGTTTTTCTCTAATACATTTGCCTGCTGCTGATTTCCCTGCAAACTCGTATGCAGCTCATCAATTCGAGCGGACAAGCTTGTTTGATCTTGTCTAAAGCTAGCAATATCATGATCATACATGGTTAAGCGGTCATTCACTGCTTTTTCTTCGATGTCAATTTGCTTTACTTCTCGGTCAGATTCCTGCTCTTTGTCTTTCAAGCGTTCCACAAATGCCTGCTGTTTATTAATTTCCTGTTGAAGCTCTTCAATCTGTGACTTTTTATCTTTCACATCTTGCTCGAGCACAAGCGTCTTTTGTTCCATCTCTTCTATTTTTGCCGTAATGGCTTCCACTTCACGCTGACGGCCTAACAAAGAGTTGGACTTTTGCTTCATTGAACCGCCTGTCATCGAACCACCGGGGTTGACCACATCCCCTTTAACGGTCACAAAACGATAGCGATGCTGCACAAGACGGGCAAGTTCATTCGCGCCTTTTAAATCATTGACAACAATAACGGTTCCAAGCAAATTTTTAATAACTCGGTCGTAAGTAGCTTCGTATTTAACAAGAGATGAAGCGATTCCTACATACGCTTCGTGACTCTCTAGCATAGAAATAGTTTGAGCCGGAACATAACGGTCTTTTACAGACGTCAGTGGTAAAAATGTAGCTCTTCCGTAACCGTTTTGTTTCAAAAAGCCAATTGCCTGACGGGCACTTTGTTCGTCTTGAACGACAATGTGCTGAGCTGCTCCTCCAAGCGCAATTTCAAGCGCTGTTTCATACTCTTTTGGGACATTAATTAGCTCAGCAATGGCACCTTTAATACCTGCAAGCTTCCCATCACGCGCTTTTAATACTTCTTTTACACCGTGAAAATAACCTTCATAGTCTTCTTGCATCTCTTCAAGCATTTCTTTTCGTGATTTTGTCTGTTGCACGTACTGATAAGCTTGATAAAGCGTAGACTCTTGTTTACGATAGGCTTGCCTTAATGACTCAAGCTTCTCTCCTTGCTGCTTATACACTTGTACAGCCTGCTGAAGCTCTTGACGAAACTGAGCGAGCCTTTTGATCGCCGCTTCTTTTCGCTGCGTTAATTCACGGCGCTGTTGGACGTATTGCTCGTTGGATTTTGTTAAGCGCTGCTCTTTTTCAAACGTTTGCATTTTTTGCTGCTCTAAAAATGAAATTTCATTTCGAGCGGATGTTTGAGCGTTCGCTAATTCAAAATATTCGCTTTTCATCTGTTCAAGTTTTTCTTCTAGATTCTCACTGTACTGCCTGAACAACTGTTCCTGCTCAGTAAGCTTCAGACGTATCTCTTGCACTTCTTTTTGAGATTGCTCAAGATCTTTTCCTTCGCTGTCTTTTGCTTTACTTAACTCTTGATGCTTATGAGTATACTCTTTTACTAAACGTTCCAGCTGCTCTTTATTTTGAAAAGCATTTTTCTTACGCTCTTTTAATACTTCTTTTTTGCCTTCTAGCTTTTCTACTTCTTCACTTACATATAGTAGTTTTTTATGTAAAGAGTCTAGCTGTTCATCAATTTGCTGAATATGCGAACGAAGGGTCTGGATTTCTCCTTCACGCGTGCGAATATTCGTCGCGAGAGATTCTTCAAGCTGCTCGTGCTGAGCCATTTCAGCTTTTAATTTTTCCCATTTCTGATGAAGATCTTCAACTTCAAATACCGTAACAGCCACATCAATGTGCTCTAATTCTTCTTTTTTCTGCAAATAATCTTTTGCAATAGACGATTGAATCTGTAAAGGCTCTAACTGACCTTCAATTTCATGAAGAATATCTACTACTCGATTTAAATTTTCTTGCGTTTCGAGAAGCCGAAGCTCCGCTTTTCGTTTACGCGTTTTGTATTTTAATACACCTGCTGCTTCTTCAAAAATTTTACGGCGCTCGTCAGATTTACTGCTTAGTACTTCTTCTACTTTTCCTTGACTGATAATCGAAAAAGCTTCTCTTCCAAGTCCTGAGTCCATAAATAAATCGACAATATCTTTTAAACGGCACGGCTGGTTGTTAATAAAAAATTCACTGTCTCCTGAGCGGTACACGCGCCTTGTGATACTAACTTCATGATAATCAAGCGGGAGAAACTGGTCATCATTTTCCAAAGTCAGCGTTACGTCAGCCACGTTTACCGCACGGCGTGATTCGCTTCCTGCAAAAATAATGTCCTCCATTTTCCCTCCACGAAGCGATTTGGCTGACTGTTCTCCAAGCACCCAGCGTATAGCATCCGTAATGTTGCTTTTTCCGCTCCCATTCGGTCCTACTACCGCCGTTACACCTGGCACAAAATCTATCGATACTTTTTCTGCAAACGATTTGAACCCTGCAATATCTAATCGTTTGAGGAACATAGAAATCCCCCCTCACACATGTAATCTTTTCATAGCAAATCCCCCTTTATAACGAATGCGTTAAGAGGGGGATCATTTTATTTCGTTTGACTTGCTCTAATTTTCGTAATAGCTACTTGAGCTGCTTTTTGCTCTGCTTCTTTTTTCGAACGGCCTACACCAACGCCGAGCTCTTCACCATTTAACGATACGCGAGATAAGAATTCGCGATTATGCGCTGGACCTTTTTCTTGCAAAACTTTGTATTCTAATTGTCCAACTCCATCACGTTGAATCACTTCTTGAAGCTGGCTTTTGAAATCCATCACATGAGAAAAAGCACCTTCATTAATTTTTGGAAAGACAACTTTTTTTAGAATTGTTACTACCGTATCAAGCCCTTGGTCTAAATAAAGAGCTCCGATAAATGCTTCAAACACATCGGCCAGTAAAGCCGGTCTAGATCGGCCGCCCGTCATCTCTTCACCTTTTCCAAGTAACACTAGTTTACCAAAATCCATTTCATTTGCAAAAGTAACAAGCGACGGTTCACACACAACTGCTGCACGAAGCTTCGTTAACTCACCTTCACTCATCGTTGGATACTTTTTAAATAAAAATTGTGATACGGTTAGCTCTAATACGGCATCTCCTAAAAACTCAAGACGCTCGTTGTCTTCATACGGTCTTCTGCGATGCTCATTCACATAGGATGAATGTGTAAATGCTTGAAAAAGAAGCGCTTCATTTGTAAACTGAATACCAATTTCCTTTTGAAACTCGGCAAAATTTTGCTTGAATTTCACGTTCATCTTTCGATCTCGATTTGAATATTGTTTAGGCATAAAATACCTCCGCTTACCTGCTTCAATTGTTTCGTAGTTTTTCCCTACCATCTCTCATTATAAAACGAGGTATCCTAAAAGATACACTACCTTTTCAAAAAAAAGAGGTCTTTTTTTGAAATTCTTAAAAAGAAGAGAAAGCCCCGCTGTTTAACGGGGCTTTTCATACATATACTACAGATTAAATTTGGCTCTGTATGTAATTAACTGCATCTCCTACAGTTGAAATTTTTTCAGCTTCTTCGTCAGAAATTTCAATATCGAATTCCTCTTCAAGCTCCATTACAAATTCAACTACGTCTAGAGAGTCAGCACCTAAGTCTTCTTTGAAACTAGATTCTAGTTTCACTTCACTTTTGTCTACACCAAGACGATCAACAATGATTGTTGTTACGCGTTCTAGTACCTCTGCCATTGTTCTTCACCTCCCCTCAAGTCATTATAGATGATTTCCATCTAAAATACTATGGTTGAATAATAAAGTTTATCGGTCGCCTAGTAAACGTCCCTTTGTACTTTATCACCAAATTGCACTTTTCGTAAAGTGCCTTTTTTACATCACCATTCCGCCGTCAACGTGAATCGTTTGACCCGTAATATAACGGCTTGCATCTGATGCTAAAAACGCAACTGCGTTCGCAACATCCTCAGGCTGGCCAAAGCTTGCAAGAGGAATTTGCTTTAACATTTCCGCCTGAACTTCTTCATTCAATTTATCCGTCATGTCTGTTGCAATGAAACCTGGAGCAACTGCATTCACTGTAATATTGCGGCTTGCTAATTCTTTGGCAGTTGTTTTTGTTAAACCAATCACGCCTGATTTTGCTGCTACATAATTTGCTTGTCCAGCATTACCGCTGACGCCGACAATTGATGAAATGTTAATGATGCGTCCTGCGCGCTGCTTCATCATTTGACGAGTAACCGCTTTTGTACACAAAAACACGCCTTTTAAGTTTGTATTAATAACATCATCCCATTCGTCTTCTTTCATACGCATAAGAAGATTATCACGTGTGATGCCCGCATTGTTTACTAAAATATCTACTGAACCAAATGTAGAAATCGCTTCTTTTATCATTGCTTGTACAGAATCACTTTCTGCCACATTTGCTTGTACAGCAATTGCATCCGTTCCTAGTCCTTTAATTTCATCCACAACTTCAAGAGCTTTCGCTTCGCTTCCAGAATAGTTTACAACTACTTTAGCACCAAGCTTTCCCAGCTCAATTGCAACGGCACGACCAATTCCGCGAGAAGCGCCTGTTACAACTGCAACTTTCCCTTGTAACATTTTATTCTCCCCCTTTTAGTGCGTCAATCGTTGATTTTAATGATGTAAGATCATTAACAGCGTAAACAGCCGCACGGCGATTTACTTTTTTCACAAGACCTGATAATACTTTTCCTGGTCCAATTTCAACAAATGTATCTACACCTTCTGCAAGAAGTGTCTCAACTGTTTCTTCCCATCTCACTGGAGAATACAGTTGTTCCACTAGCTTGTTTTGAATATCTTGACTGTCAGTAACCGGCTTTGCTGTTACGTTTGCTACGACTGGAACTTTCGCATCGCTAAAGCCCACTGTTTCTAGCGTATCACGTAATTTTTCAGCAGCTGGCTTCATTAAACTAGAGTGAAACGGACCGCTTACCACTAGAGGAATCACGCGTTTTGCACCTTTTTCTTTGGCAAGAGCTCCTGCTTTTTCTACGCCATTTACCGTACCTGAAATAACAATTTGACCCGGACAGTTAATATTTGCAAGCTGAACAGCGTCGCCTTCGTTTGAAATTTGAGCGGTAACGGCTTCTAGATCTTCCGCAGACATGCCAAGCACTGCTGCCATTGTACCTTGACCTGCTGGTACAGCTTCGTCCATATAGCGACCTCTTTTGTGAACAGCCACAACAGCATCTTTAAACGATAAAACCTCAGCAGCCACAAGCGCACTGTATTCTCCTAGACTGTGACCCGCAACAAAATCGGGTGTAATTCCGCTCGTTTTAAACGCTTCAAGCAGCATTGTACTCGTTGTTAAAAGAGCAGGTTGAGCGTGATAAGTTAAAGTCAATTCTTCTTGAGGCCCTTCAAAAATAATGTTTGAAAGACTGAACCCTAAAGCTTCGTCAGCTGTATGAATCAGCTTTTTTGCTTCCTCTGTTTCATCATATAAATCTTTTCCCATACCAACAGTTTGTGACCCTTGGCCTGGAAAGATAAAAGCAATTTTCCCCATTTCTTATCTCTCCTTTTCTTCATTAGCAGTTTGTTCGATTGCTTTTTGAATAGTGGAAGACACATTGTTTTCCACCATATTCACAGCTTGCTTAATCGCGCTAAATACTGCATTCGCATCCGACGAACCGTGCGCTTTGATAACAGGCGCATGCAATCCAAACAGCCCTGCTCCTCCATATTCACTGTAATCCATTTTCGCTTTTAAACCCTGCAGCTGAGGCTTGAGTACCGCTGCGGCTAACTTGCTTTTTAACGTGCTCATTAATTCTTGTTTAATCATTGAAAACAAGGAAAGCGCCGTTCCCTCAATGCTCTTAAGAGTCATATTTCCTGTAAAACCATCTGTTACAACCACATCGGCTACGCCGTTTAGCAAATCACGAGATTCCACGTTGCCTACAAAATTGAGATCAGCGTTTTTTAGTAGCTGAAAAGCTTGTTTGGTTAAGTCATTTCCTTTTTTATCTTCAGTTCCAATGTTCAACAGTCCCACTCTAGGAGCTTGAATGCCGCGTACTTTTTCGGCATACACCGACCCCATCACAGCGTACTGGAGCAAATGTTCAGGCTTGGCATCAACGTTTGCACCAACGTCTAGCATTAAAAAGCCTTTTCCATCTAGTGTCGGAAGCGTCGGAGCAAGTGCTGGACGTTCAATGCCTTTGATGCGACCTACAATAAAAAGTCCCGCTGTCATTAACGCACCTGTGTTTCCTGCTGAAATACAAGCATCAGCACGACCTTCGGCTACTTCATTTGCCATTAATACCATAGATGCTTGTTTTTTACGGCGCACAGCTCGCACTGGCTCATCAGTTGCATCAATGGTTTCTTCTGTATGAATAATTGAAATACGATCTGAATTTGTTAAATGCTTTTTTATTTCTGATTCGTTTCCAATTAACGTAATATGTAATTCTTTAAATTGAGCAGTAGCTTTTTCTACACCTTCAATAATGGCTTTCGGTGCATGATCTCCGCCCATTGCATCAATAGCTAGTTTCATGTTGGGTCTCATCCTTTTTATTATTTATCCTTTGTAGAACGATACATTTTAAAAGTGCCAGAGAACACTTGCTCTTGCCCTACATAGCTGTTTACCTCAACGGTGGTTCGCACTTCACTAGTTGACAGAACTTTCGCTTTTGCTATCACTCGCTCATGAAGCTTCACAGGGCGATGATAACGGATCGACGCATCTGCTGTGAGCGCTAGTTCGTTGTTAATAACAGCGACAGCTAACGAATTAGCTTGCGCAAAAAGGTGGTGACCACGAGCAATTTGATTACGCTGAAACACATGCTCTGTTTTCACATCAAAAATAGATATCGCTGATTGATCTAGTTCAATGTCGATAACTTCTCCAATTACTTCTTCAATCGGAAGCGAACGCACTTCCTCGTCTAGTTGTTTTGAAGCTACATGCTTAATACGTTCTCGCAGTTCAGGAATCGACAACTCTAGGCGGTCTAATCGAATTGTTTGAACGCTCACTGAAAAACGGTCTGCTAGTTCTTCATCCGTAATAAATGGGTTTTCTTCAATTGTCGTTTTTAATAGCTGCTGTCTTTCTTTTTTACTGCGCTTCATTGTCCACCATCCGAACTTTTAATACTAGGTACTAATAGCAGTATATAATCATTGCCTTCTAATTGCAACATTTTTCACATGCTGTATTCTGTGCATCACACTATGGATATTCATGACTATTAACAGCCGCTAAAAGTATCTACATACATGAAACCGACGTTCACCCTACCAATGAAAAAATCCGAACGAGTTGGATTCTTCATCAAGAATCTCGATTCATCGTTCGGATTTCCCTTCAACTAAACTACTTTCAGCCTCTTTTACTAATCAAATTTTTCTCCAGTTAATACGCCCGTTGCTTCTAATTGTATTCTCAGCAGTGCAAACTGATCTTCTGTCCAAAAGCTGTCGGAATTTACAAGCTTAGCAGCATCTTCTCGAGCTACTTCAAGCGCACGGTAATCGTGCACCATGTCTGCTACTTTAAACTCAGGCATCCCGCTTTGCTTTCTACCAAAGAAATCACCAGGCCCACGAAGCTCTAGGTCTCTTTCTGATAATACAAATCCATCGTTTGTTTCCGTCATGATGGTCATTCGTTCTTTTCCAACTTCTGATTTGGGATCCGCGAGCAGAATACAATACGACTGTGCATCTCCTCGTCCTACGCGTCCTCTTAGCTGATGAAGCTGAGATAACCCAAAGCGCTCTGCATCATAAATGACCATCACGGTTGCATTCGGAACGTTCACTCCTACTTCTACAACCGTTGTGGATACTAAAATCTGCACGTCATTTACGCTAAACTGTTTCATCACTTCTTCTTTTTCATCAGGTGACAATCTTCCGTGCATGAGACCAACGCTTGCTTTTCCATTAAAATAGTGAGTGAGTGTTGCATGCACATCAATTGCATTTTGAACATCCAGCTTGTCCGATTCTTCAATCAATGGACAAATAACATAAGCTTGTCTGCCATCGTGTATTTCTTTTTCAACGAAATGTAAAATACGTTCAAGCATATCATGTTTTACCCAGTACGTTTCAATAGCCTTACGTCCTGCTGGCATTTCATCAATAATGGACACATCCATTTCTCCAAACACCGTAATAGCAAGGGTTCTTGGAATAGGAGTCGCCGTCATAAACAGTACATCCGGACTTTCTCCTTTTTCACGTAAAACCCGGCGCTGTCCAACTCCAAAGCGGTGCTGTTCATCCGTAATGACGAGCCCTAAACTATTATATATAACTTCGTCTTGAATTAAGGCATGTGTACCTACTAATACATGAACATCTCCGTCTCTCACTCGCTGAAGCAGCTCTCTTCTTGCTTTTCCTTTAACAGACCCTGTTAGCAAGCCTACGCTGATGCCTACCTTTTCAAGCATCGCAGTTAATGACTCTGCATGCTGTTCAGCTAAAATTTCAGTCGGTACCATTAAAGCACCTTGATGTCCCGCTAAAACAGTGGCGTATAAAGCAACCGCTGCTACGACTGTTTTACCTGACCCTACATCACCTTGCAGCAAGCGATTCATGCGATAAGGCGATTTCATATCGTGCGTAATTTCGTTTACTACACGTTTTTGAGCGCTTGTTAACGGAAACGGCAGCAAGTTCGTGAAGTTTACCAGATCAGTTGAATCAAATGCTTGCTTCATTCCAGGCGTTTCTTCTCTTTCGCGCTTTCTCAGCGCCTGCATTTTTAATTGAAAAAGTAGAAATTCTTCATAGACAAATCGACGTCTCGCTTGTTTTAAATCTTCATGATCACGAGGTAAGTGAATACTTCTAACCGCTTCTTCACGCGTTACTAGTTTGTACCTAGAACGAATAGAGGCCGGGAGCATATCCTGAATGCTGCTGCCATAATTCTTCAACGCAAGAGAGACGAACTTCCGCATTCCTTTGACCGTTAAGCTGCCTTTAACTGAGTAAACAGGCTCAATCGTTTGATTTTTAACAAACGGAGAAAATTGAAGCTCCTGCAAGTTAATCGTTTGCCGATGCTGATCCCATTTCCCTGTAACCGTAACAGTTTGATCGATTTCTAACTTTGATTTATAGTAAGGGCGATTAAAACAAGTAACCGTAATCAAATAGCGGTTTACTAGCAGCCGAAACGTAAGGCGCGAACGTTTTTTGCCGTAATACGTAAGCGAGGGGACGCTGTGAACCTTTCCTTCTACGGTGACCTTTTCGTCGTGCTTTGCTTCAGCCAAATCTTTTAACTCATAATCTTCATAGCGGTATGGGAAATGTTCTAACAAGTCATGCACACTGTGAATATGCATATCCTCTAATGCTTGTGCTGTTTCATCTCCAATACCTTTAATGGTTTTAATTGAAATAGTTGTTAGTTCATTCACTTTTATTTAATGCAATACCAAAGATCTTCGCTTCAAGCTCGCGACCTGTTGGTGTTGCCGCTAAGCCTCCTTGTGCAGTTTCTCGTAATGCAACCGGCATTGTTTGACCAATTTTATACATAGCATCAATGACTTCATCACATGGAATACGACTTGTAATGCCTGCTAAGGCCATATCTGCTGCAATCATTGCATTCGCCGCTCCCATTGCGTTTCGTTTCACACATGGAACTTCTACTAGCCCCGCTACTGGGTCACATACTAATCCTAGCATATTTTTGAGAGTAATTGCCATTGCTTCAGCTGCCTGACTAGGTGTACCTCCTGCCATTTCAACGATCGCTGCAGCTGCCATACCTGAAGCTGAACCAACTTCTGCTTGACATCCGCCTGCTGCTCCTGAAATAGACGCATTATTGGCTACAACAAACCCAAAAGCACCTGATGTAAATAAAAATTCAATCATTTCTTTACGAGTGGGATTTAGCTTATGTTGCACTGCAAACAGCGTTCCTGGCACTACCCCTGCAGATCCAGCAGTAGGCGTTGCACAGATTGTACCCATTGCCGCATTTACTTCGTTTGTCGCTACAGCTTTGCTAACTGCATCTAAAATTAAATTTCCAGATAAAGATTTTCCGCTTTGAATATAGTTTTGAAGCAGCACTGCATCCCCGCCTGTTAAACCTGTAACAGACTGTACCCCTTTTAAACCGCGTTCAACCGCTTCTTCCATAACCGTTAAGTTCCGGTCCATTTTTTCCATGATTTCTTCACGAGTAACTCCCGTGATATCTATTTCCTGTTGAATCATAATCTCTGCAATTTTCACATTTTGACTTTCTGCTAATTCTACTAGTTCTGCTACATTTCGAAACATAGTAACCTCCGCTATTATTCTGTCTTATTTTCACTTTAGAACCATATATAATTATTCGATTTATTCTCCCAGGCCTTTCCTATTCAACCATTCTTGTTACTTGAATAATGTGAGGCAATGTTTTTAACTCTTCAATTACATCATCTTCAATATTCGTATCCATTTCAATTGCCATAAGCGCTACTTCGCCGCGCTCTTTGCGAGATACTTCCATATGTCCGATATTAATTGAATGTTTCATCAAAATATTTGTAACGGTCGCAATGGCACCAAATCGATCATTATGCACAACGAGAATAGCTGGATTCATGCCTGATAAATTTAATTCAAATCCGTTAAGCTCCGTAATTTGAATTTTTCCTCCGCCAATTGAAATTCCAACAACTTCAATTTCCTTTAATCCGTCGCTCATTTTGATGCGAGCAGTATTCGGATGATCGGTGATTGCCGCTTCCTCAACAAATGTGACGTCGATTCCTTCCTTTTTAGCCAAGTCCAAAGACTCCGGAATACGCTGATCGAATGTATCAAAATCTAAAATACCGCCAATCAACGCTACGTCTGTTCCGTGCCCTTTATACGTTTGCGCAAAAGAACCGTACAATGAAACCACAACTTTTGTGGGCTGCTTACCAAAGAGTGTTCGGGCAACGCGTCCAATACGCGCTGCACCAGCCGTATGTGAACTAGATGGTCCAATCATTACCGGACCAATAATATCAAAGACAGATTTATATTTCATAAGGATTTTCCCCCTGCTATTTAGACATTGTTATTACTTATATGTTACTTGAGCTTTTGACTTTTTGGAAGCTTTGTTTCACGCTCTTAAAAAATTTAAAAATTCTCATTTTTGTTAGAGATTCACGCACAAAAAAAGCGGTGTATTTATCCATAAAAATAGGATAAGTACACCGCTTTTTTTGCTATGTTATGCAGGAAAAGATGAATTACTTACGCTGCTTCTTGCTCTGAAGCTACATCGTCTACTGTTTTAATTTTAAAGTTTTTAAAAACAACTGAACCTATAAACCCAGCTAATGCTCCCGCTAGTGCACAAAGTACTGCACAAATTGTGACCTTCATAGGGTCATTAAACCCAAACATCACTGCAAGTCCTGCGATTGGCGTTGCCGTGCCTGCAGCATCATTTACTAATCCGAACAGAGCCACAACTACACCCGCTAGTGCCCCTCCAACAAAGTTGGTAACGTAAATAGGAATTGGATTGGCTGAAATAATATTCGCTTGTGTTAAAGGTTCAACTGCAACTGAAATGGTTGTACGACGATCCCCAATTTTTAATCGATCAAACAGCACATAGTTCATGAAAGAAGAACCAAACACAGCAAGAGCTCCAATCGCCATAGGCAATCCCGTTAACCCTAGCATAGCCGTTAAAGCCATTGAGCTAAGCGGAGCCGTTGCTACTACTGTAATAACTCCCCCTAAAATAATTCCCATCAAAATAGGGCTAGCACTTGTTGTATCTTTAATAATTCCTCCAATATTTAAAAGCGTCGCATCTACAATAGGTGAGAATGCATTACCAATTAATCTTGTTAAAGGTGCTGCAATTAAGATATTGCCTAATAAGTCTAGACCAGCAGGTGCCTTTTTCTCAATAAATTTCACTACAAATGCCATGAGGTATCCCGCAAAAAATCCAGGGAGCAAGCCTAGTCCTGAACACACCACGCCCATCATAAGAGCATATACAGGAGATACTCCTAACGCCAAAGCAACTAGTGCAGCTGCTGCAACTCCTCCCATTCCTCCTGCAGCCTTTCCAACTTCACCTAAGAATGAAATACCTAGTAAATCTCCTCCTACATACGACTGAAAGGCCTCTACGAGAAACGCAGCCACCGCTCCGCTTGCCAGAGCCCCCATCGCTTTCATGCCATAAGGTGCCTTGTTGCTAAACAACCAAAATAAAAATAAAACTAATAACAATAAACCTGTTCCTTTTAAAATATCCACTGTTGCCTCTCCTCTCATGCTGTTTTCTTTCACATTTGACTCAATCAGTTTTCAAAACTACCATACAAACGGGTTCTTTTCAACTAATATACCTAATATACCGAACGATTACAACATGTAAAAATAAAATAGTTCGTATTTAACTTAAAAAACACAAAAAAGAAGCGCCCCTTGAGAGGAGTGCTTCTTTTTTTGTTATTCAATTGCAAAAATGTAAGAATATAAAGGTTGATCTCCTTTATGAAGCTCTACCTCAACTTCTTCAAACGTTTCTTCTACAAACGATGTTAGCGCTTCAGCTTCATAGTCTGAGACATCCTCTCCTTGAAGAATCGTAAGGATTTCCGCTTCGTCATCAATCATATAAGTCAATAGCTTTTTCGCTGCTTCTAATTTCTCTGAATCTTTTACGACGATTTTCTTTTCGGCAATACCCATAAAATCGCCTTTAGCTAATTCAAGACCATCAATATTTGTATCGCGAACTGCATACGTTACTTGCCCTGTTTTTACGTGCTGCAGAGCTTCTGTCATTGCTTCCTCGTTTTCTTTTAAGCTTTGCTGAGGATTAAATGATAGCAGCGCTGTCATTCCTTGAGGAACCGTTTTAGACGGGACAACCGAAACGTGACTGCCCGCAACAGCAGCCGCTTGGTTAGCAGCCATTACAATATTTCCGTTATTAGGTAAAATAAGTACCTGTTCTGCATTTGTTTCTTCAATCGCTTTGACAATATCCTCCGTACTTGGATTCATTGTTTGTCCGCCTTCAATGACAACCGTTGCCCCAAGGCTCTTGAACAATTCAGCAATTCCTTTTCCCATTGATACAGTAACAATGCCAAAGGGCTGTTTTTCAGCCTTTTTTACTGCAGGCTTTTCTTCATCTGAAACAATGCTGCTATGCTGTTCTCTCATGTTTTCAATCTTCATTTTAATTAAACTTCCATATTGCTGCCCGTAGTTTAACACTTCTCCAGGATGCTCGGCGTGAATATGAACTTTCACAATTTCATCATCAGATACTACAAGCAACGAGTCGCCCCATTTACTTAAATCTTGGCGAAACGTTTCTTCAGAAAATGTTTTAGCTGCGGGCTTATCCTCTTCCAGCCTTACCATAAATTCTGTACAATAGCCAAATTCAATATCTTCTGTATTCATATGGCTTTGCGCATGCTTATGATGCTCAGCATTTACAAGTTCATTCATCGAAGGAGCTGACATGGGTACACCCGGAAGTTTTTCACCTTTTAATTCAGCTAAAAACCCTTCATAAATTAAAACAAGCCCTTGACCTCCGCTATCCACTACGCCTACTTCTTTTAACACGGGTAAAAGATCTGGCGTGCGATTTAACGAAGCATTAGCTTCCTTAAGTACTTCTTCCATGAACAGAATCATATCAGATTGCTTTTTAGCAACAGCCGCTGCTTTTTTAGCGGTATCCTTAGCTACTGTTAAAATGGTTCCTTCGATTGGTTTCATAACAGCTTTATAAGCAGTTTCTACACCAAGCTCAAGAGCTTCAGCAAACTCAACTGTTGTAATCGCTGACTTTTGCTCAACCGATTTCGCAAAACCACGGAATAATTGAGATAAAATAACTCCTGAATTACCGCGCGCGCCCATCAATAAGCCCTTAGACAAAGCTTGACTCACTTGACCGATGTGATCAGATAGTTTATTTTTCACTTCTTTAGCACCAGACGTAATCGATAAGTTCATATTTGTTCCAGTATCACCATCTGGTACAGGAAAAACGTTCAGCGCATCCACGTAATCTGCATTGTTAGATAGATGCTGGGCTCCTTGAAGCACCATTTCTCTAAACCGCTTTCCGTCCAACGTTGTCATTGACACGAATCTTCCTCCTTAATTAAACGTTCGTTACACGAACACCCTGCACATAAATATTTACTGAATCAACCGTTAGACCAACCGTTTGTTCCAGCGTGTATTTTACTTTTGTTTGCACATTATGAGCAATTTCAGAAATTTTTGTTCCATAGCTTACGATAATGTACATGTCGATATGTACGTCATCCTCTTCTTGTCTTACCACAATACCTCGTGTAAAGTTTTCTTTGCGAAGAATTTCTGTAAGACCATCTTTAAGCTGATTTTTTGAAGCCATTCCGACAATCCCGTAACAATCAACAGCTGCTCCTCCAGCAATTGTTGCAATTACATCTGTAGAAATATCAATTTGACCATACTTCGTTTTCATTTCGATGGACATACTCGTTCCCCTTTCTACTTTCATAGGTTATAAATATTCTACTATAATCAATCTCGTTTTAAAAGAGGCGTCCAGCTTGTCCCTTTTAAAGATGACAGTATTGGGTATCAACTTGTCTTAAAATAAGTAATTGCCCAAGTTATACCTATTTCTACTCTCTATATTATTGAACATAGATTCATTTTATATGTCAAGGAAAATTTCTTGAAAGCTTTTCTCCAGAACTATTGCATTCTCTTTAAGGCTGTGATAAATTAATATAGTATTTCTCAAAACAGAATTGAGTAGTTTTTTTGGTGTTAGGAGGGAAAATCATGGCACGCAAATGTGTAGTAACTGGTAGAAAAGCTCGTTCAGGTAACGCACGTTCTCACGCAATGAACGCTACTAAGCGTAAATGGGGTGCTAACGTTCAAAAAGTACGTATCTTAGTGAACGGTAAACCAAAACGTGTGTACGTTTCAGCTAGAGCCCTTAAGTCTGGTAAAGTTCAACGCGTTTAATCTTTATAATGAAAAAGCACCATATTTTATGGTGCTTCTTTTATTATTCCGGCGTTGTTAATCTTTTTTAAACGAATTAAGCATGACCTTTACGATCCCACCTAAAAACTTTGGAAGTTTGATTGTATAGAATTTCATACTGTCCCTCCTAACCGTCTCCACACTTTATCTCCTTTTAAAGAAAGCCCTATGTCCTGCTCTCATTTTCCATACTTCATCACAAGCAACGTTTATCATTGCTTCTTACCATCATTAATATGCCTTTTGTAAATGAAAAAGTACCTCTTTGTTGAATAAGTTCGTTGCTAATACATAAAGTTGAGCCGAGTTCTACTTCATGCTTATTGAGCGGATATTTGAAACCTTCTAGCGTAAGTTCTTTTACACCGCCTGCAAAAGGAACGAATGAAATATAGTGAAACTCCTTTAAACGATCAACATGATAAGTGCCTGGTTCAAACAATTGAATGATATTTTGATTGTCAATCATTTGTACATTCGCTTTCTTTTTTAAGCCTTTGTACAGGAGCTGAATGCTTCCAAACATGTGGTCAAGTCTTCCACCGGTTGCTCCAAAGATACAAATACTGTCCGGTTTTTGCTCTATTGCCCACTCAAAAGCAAGTTCCAAATCAGTTGCATCTTTTTCCGCAGGATACAATTCAACATCTTGTAATGCTTCTCTCACTCGCTTAAGCTGCGCATTTGTAATGGAATCAAAATCTCCGAATGCTTTCACGGGCAAAATGTCTTGTTGAAGAAGCAGGAATACGCCCCGGTCTACTCCTACCCACTTTACATCATTTGATTGGTGCAGGAGTGGCATATGTTCATCCGGTCCCCCTGCTAGAATATGAATTTTCATTATGTATATGCTCCTTTTCTATTAAAAAATGAACGAAATAAATATGTTTTCTTTATCCTAAAAGAAAAAGCTGCTGTGTACAAGTTCTACCCGTTGTACACAGCAGCTTTTATTACTTACGCTTGAACAGTTGTGCGAATTTGGCTGATTGCGCCAGCTCGATCTTCTTGATTATAAATAGCTGAGCCAGCCACTAAGACATTTGCTCCTGCTTCTACACATTTTCTTGCTGTTTCTTCATTAATTCCTCCATCAACCTCTACTTCAATAGAAAGGTGACGGATTTCAATAAGCTGAGAGATTTGCTCAATTTTCGGCAGTACACTTGGAATGAAGTTTTGTCCTCCAAAGCCTGGGTTCACCGTCATTAATAAAATAAGATCGATATCTTCTAAGATATGCTTTACCACGTCAATTGGCGTTGCAGGATTTAAAGCAACGCCTGCTTTCATGCCGTGCTCTTTGATTAATTGAATGGTGCGGTGCAAATGAGTACACGCTTCAGCATGTACCGTTAAAATATCAGCACCCGCCTTTGCAAACATTGGAACGTATTGATCTGGGTTTTCAATCATTAAATGCACATCTAATGGCAGTGTTGTGACAGGGCGTACAGCCTCAACGATAAGCGGTCCAATTGTAATATTAGGAACAAAATGGCCATCCATGACGTCTATATGGATGTAGTCTGCTCCACCTGCTTCAACTTCACGAATTTCTTCAGCAAGCTTTGAAAAATTGGCAGATAAAATGGAAGGTGCGATTTTTGTCATTTTTAATACCTCGGCTTTCTTTGCTTAATTTCCTCAATAAATTGCAAGTAATGTTCGTAGCGATAACTCGGAATTTCTTTTTGTTCGTATGCTTCTTTCACCGCACATTTTGGTTCTTTCACATGCAAACAACCTCGAAATTTACACTGTTCACTCAAACGCGACATTTCAGGAAAACAATCGGTCAACTCTTCTACTTCTAACGTTAAAAATTCCAGTGAGCTAAAGCCTGGCGTATCAGCTACTAAACCTTCACCAAACGAAATCAGTTCTACATGACGTGTTGTATGCTTTCCTCTTCCAAGTGACATTGAAATATCATTTGTCTTTAACTCAAGCTCTGGTTTAAGCGTATTTAGCAGTGAAGATTTACCTACACCTGACTGTCCAGCAATAACCGTTACGCGATCTTCAAATAACGGCTGAATTTGTTCCATGCCTTTTTCTGTGACTGTCGACGTTAAAATGACCTCATATCCTATTTTACGATATTCTTCGGCATATTGCTCGATTTCTTGCTTTTGCTGCTGTGATAAAAGATCTACTTTTGAAATACAAATAATAGGTTCAATATGATTAGACTCCACTAACACTAAAAATCGGTCAAGAAGCATTGTACTAAAATCAGGTTCAATCGCTGAAAAAACAAGCAGCGCCTGATCAACATTTGAAATTGGGGGACGAACTAATTCATTTTTACGTTCTTTAATTTCAAGTATATATCCTTCAAGCTTATTTTCCGCCTGAAATACTACATTGTCACCGACTAAAGGCGTTACCTTCTTTTTACGAAAAACACCTCGTCCTCGACATTGCGTTACTTGTCCGTCATGAAGAACATAATAAAATCCGCTAAGGGATTTAATAATTCTTCCTTCTGGCATAACCTCACTCCTATCACTCTGGATATTCAACGTCTTTTTCTTCAATAACTTCCCCGTCTCGGACAATTTTATAAGACGCTTTTTCATTTTCATCAACTAAAACATCGAATGATTCTTTTGTTGTTTCAGTAATCGTTAGTTCTTTAGCAGGAACCGACATATCGTTATCTGCATCTTCGATATAAATTTGTACTTTTTGCGGCTTTGGCTTTTCCTCTTCTGTTTCAGTGGCATCGCCTGTTTCCGTTGCGTCGCCTTGTTCCGTGCTTGCTTCGGTGTCAGCCTCTTCTTTATACGGAATGGTAACATCCACTGACACCGTTTGAGGAGCTTTTGGCTCTTTGCCCATTGAGACCGTAATGGTGAGCTTATCACCTTGCTCAATACTCTGCTCCGCTGCAGGCTTTTGAGACATCACAAGACCTTTTTCAACAGTGTCGGAATACGCTGTTTTTACGTCCACTTCAATATCTTCATCTGATGCATAATCTTTTACGCTTTTTTCCGTCCAGCCCGAGAAATCCTTTAATGCAATCTTCGGCGGACCTTTACTTACCCATAGAGTAACCGTTGTATCTTCCGGCACGACTTGTTCGGTTTCTTTAGGCGTCTGATCTGTAATATTGCCTTTTGGTTCTGTGCTTTCAACTTCGATGGATTGGATATCTTTATAATTCTGCTTTTCTAACAGACTTTTTACTTCCGTAAAGCTTCTTCCAATGTACCGGTTAAATGCTTCTTTTTTCTTTCCTGTACTTCGATAAATAATGACGTTAGAGCCTTCTTTGATCACGTCTCCCGCTTCTGGCATCGTTTTAACCACGTCGCCTTCTTCCACCTCATTATCAGATATATCTTTAGGATTCTTCACTTTAAAGCCTAAAGAAACTAAATCGGTTACAGCTGATTCATAATCTTGATTATGTAAATCAGGAACCTTTACGTCTTTTGGCAGTAATAAAGCCGGAATGAATGTAACGGCGGCTACGCTAGCAGCTGCCAGCAGCAAAAAAATTAAAACAAGCGTTACAATCAGCTTGCTTTTGCCTTTTTTCTTTTTCTTCTTTTTTTTCTTCGGCTTTACTTCTTCTTCTTCTTGTTCTTCGCGCTCTAAGTGAGGTGGTTTTCTCACAGGTACGTGCGTTTCTTCGGATTCAACAAAATCCTCCTTAATAACGGGAATGGCTTTTGTCACTTCTTCATCATCAGGCACCGTAAATCTTTGTTCATTATAACGATTTGGATGAACAGCAGACTGTAAATCCGCTTCGAGTTCTTCGACGGAACTGTATCGGTAAAATGGATCTTTAGTTGTTGCTTTTAATACAACATTCTCCACGCTTTGAGGGATAGATGGATTCCACCTTTTTGGAGAAGGTGTTTCTGTCTGTAAATGTTTTAATGCAATTGACACAGCCGATTCCCCAGAAAAAGGGACTCGACCCGTTAGCAATTCAAATAGGACGATGCCAAGCGAATAAATATCAGAACGCTTATTCGCAAGCCCTCCCCTTGCCTGTTCAGGAGATAAATAATGAACAGAGCCCAAAACAGAATTAGTATGCGTAATGGTTGTAGAACTTAGTGCTACGGCAATGCCGAAGTCAGTAACTTTAATGGTATCATCATGATCAATTAAAATATTTTGAGGCTTAATATCCCGGTGAATAATTCCGTACTGATGAGCATGGGCAATAGCTGATGTAATCTGCGTCATAATATGTATGGCTTTATCAAGAGATAATGGTGATTCTTGCAGAATGTATTGCTTTAATGTCATACCCGGTACATATTCCATGATGATATAGTAAATATCTTCTTCTTCTCCAACATCATAAATGCTGACAATATTAGGATGAGCAATACTCGTAGCAGATTGAGCTTCTCGATGGAAACGCTTTATAAACGCATCGTCACTTGCAAAGTCTAAACGAAGCACTTTAATTGCCACATCACGATCCAAAATCATGTCGCGACCTAAATAGACGTTTGCCATTCCGCCTCCACCAATTACTTGCAATACCTTATAACGGTCGTTTAGCCGTCTACCTATTAGCAACACTCTCACCCACTTTCAGATGTAAAGTCCACAATTGCAAGTGTAATATTGTCTTCTCCACCAAGCTCATTTGCTAATTGAATCAGGCTCGTACCCTTTTCGTGAAGTGATGAACTTGTTGATAACGTTTCGTTCAGCTTTTGTTCCGTTACCTTATTTGTCAGTCCATCTGAACATAATAATAATCGATCTTCTTTTTCCACTTCAATTGTTTTTACATCTAAACTAACATTTTCTTCGGTACCTAGTGCTCGCAATAAGATATTTTTTCGCGGATGATGTTCAGCATCTTCTTTTGTGATTTGACCATTTTTTACGAGTTCATTCACAAGAGAATGATCTTCTGTTACTTGTTGAAATCCATATTCATTGGAAATATAGCACCTGCTGTCTCCTATATTACCAATCGCACAAAACGTATCGGCGCATAAAGCAAGTACAACTGTCGTACCCATGCCTTTACACTCTTCATGCTCCTGAGCATACCGATAAATATCTTGATTAATTTGCGAAACATGCGTACGAATCCACTGCGTCGCCTCATCAGGAGACGTTACTTTGTTCGCTTCTTCCCACGCTATTTGCAATTTTTGAACCGCCATCTCACTGGCGATGTCGCCAGCTCGATGACCTCCCATACCATCAGCCACAATTGCAAGCAGCTGATTATGTTGGTTCAAAAATACCCCTCCGTTATCTTCATTGTGTTGTCTAACTCTCCCTCGGTCTGTCATGAAGACAGTTGCCATACAATCACCTCGTCTCTTCTTTACGCTCCTTCGCACGTAATTGGCCACAAGCTGCATCGATGTCATGACCTTGCTCACGTCGAATAGTCACGTTAACGCCACGCTTTTTAAGCGTACGTTCAAATGCAAAAATCTGTTCACGCGGTGTACGAACATAATCACGCTCAGGCACATAGTTTACCGGAATCAAGTTCACGTGACATTTAACGTCTTTAATCAAATCCGCTAATTCCTCCGCATGCTCTACTTGATCGTTTACTCCTCCGAATAGACCATACTCAAAGCTAATACGTCTTCCCGTTTTATCCGTATAATATTTAATGGCTTCCATCAAATCAGGAAGTTTATACGCGCGGTTAATCGGCATTAAGCGTGAGCGGATGTCATTGTTTGGAGCGTGAAGTGAAATCGCAAAATTGATTTGCATTTTTTCATCAGCAAATTTATAGATTTTTGGAATGATTCCACTTGTCGATACTGTGATATGACGTGCACCAATATTTAATCCATCATCACTGTTAATTGTTTTTAAGAAGCGCATCATTTCATCATAGTTATCAAATGGCTCCCCAATACCCATAATTACGACAGAGCTCACGCGTTCTCCTTGTTCATCTAGCGCTTTTTGTACTTTTACTACTTGCGCTACGATTTCTCCAGCTTCTAAGTTACGCTTTAAACCTCCAAGAGTAGACGCACAGAACGTACAGCCGATGCGACAGCCAACTTGAGTTGTTACGCAGACAGAATTTCCGTATTCATGACGCATAAGCACCGTTTCAATCGTATAACCGTCATGGAGTTCGAATAAAAACTTCATCGTGCCGTCTCCAGACGTTTGCTGAACAACTGTTTTTAATGTCGTTAATGCAAATTTGTCTTTTAATTGTTCACGTAATCCTTTAGATAAGTTTGACATATCGTCAAAGTCCGTTACGCGTTTAACATATAACCAGTCAAAAATTTGTTTAGCACGGAACTTCTTATCACCATGTTCCACTAACCAATTTTCTAGGTCGTGCATTTCTAATGAATAAATAGATGGTTTTTGCGTTTTTTCTTCTGCTTTTGCTTTTCTTTTAGCTACTTCTTCCATTTTTACACCTTCTTCTGTAAACATGCAATATAAAATCCATCGCTTTGTGCATCTGGCAACAATTGAATTTCACCATGTTTTACGTTTTGTTTAAGTCTTTGCGGCATGCGTGCAGCAAGCGTTTCGTCTTTTTGAAAATCAGCATGATCTGCTAAAAATGCTGCTACAACATCCCCATTTTCATCCCGATCAATTGTACATGTACTATATACGAGGGTCCCACCTTTTTTTAATAAAGGCGCAACCGCATTTAAAATATCTTGTTGAATACGCGCCAGCTGCTTTACATCCTGCTCAGTTTTTGTATATTTCAAATCAGGTTTACGTCTCATCACACCAAAACCTGAGCACGGGGCATCTACTAAAATGCGGTCAAACATTTCTTTATCAAACTGTTCACCGGCTTTGCGGCTGTCTTGAACCGTTGGCTCAATATTGGTAAGATGCAGACGCTCTGCCTGCTGGGCAATCAGCTTTACTTTATGGTCATGAATGTCCAAGGAAATAACTCTACCACTGTTTTTAAGCTGCTCTGCAATATGAGTTGATTTTCCTCCCGGTGCAGCACAGCTATCTAAAATCAGCTCTTCTGCTTCTGCACCTAGTGCATGAGCTACTAACATAGAGCTTTCATCTTGAACGGTAAACATTCCTTCACGAAATGCTTGTGTATGAGCTGCATTTCCTTTTTGAACTTCTAGCGCTTCTTCTACAAAATGGCCTGGTTCTACAACAATACCTTCTTTTTCTAGCGCTTCTTTTACTTCATTTTGCGTAAAGCGTGCACTGTTTACTCGGATTGTTTGTTTAGGGGCCATTAAATTAGCTAAACAGATTCCGCGTGTTTTGTCCAATCCATATTGTTCCACCCAGCGTTTTACAAGCCATACTGGATGACTCGTTTCAATTGCCAAGCGCTCCACAGGATTTTGTATTTCTTCTAAAGAAGGCGTGCCGCTGCGCTGAATATTTCGTAAAACGCCGTTTACCATTGAGGCAATTCCTTTGTGACCACGTTTTTTAGCAATTTCTACTGCTTCATGAAGGATTGCCCGGTCAGGTACTCGGTCTAAATACATCATCTGATAAAGAGATAAACGAAGCAGCACTCGCACCCAAGGCTGAAGTTTTTTGGGATTTTTCAAGAAAGGGGCTAACCCGTAATCTAACGTATCGCGTCTTTGAATCGTTCCATACACGATTTCCGTTAACAGCCCTGCATCTTTCCCTTGAATACCACGTTTTTGTATACTGTTATTTAACAATAGATTGCTGAATGCCTGATTTTTTTCAATAGCTAGTAAAATATCTAAAGCTATGTCTCGAACGTTGTACTTACTCATTGACATCCCCTAATACTGTTCCGACTTCAACAGATGTACCTCGTAAATACTGCGCTGCATCCATACGTTTTTTTCCAGCCGGCTGAAGTTCCGTCACTTTAATAGCTGTTTCATTTCCAGTTGCTACTACAAATCCGTCCTCTTCAAGTGATAAAACGGTACCCGGTTTGCCTGATGCGGATACTTTCTCTCCCCACCAAATTTTCATGACTTGACCGTCTGCTGTTGTATAAGCAACGGGCCAAGGATGAAGTCCGCGGATATGATTATAAATTTCTTCTCCTGTACGGGCCCAATCAATTTTCTCTTGTTCACGCTTAATATTAGAAGCAAATGTCGCTTCGCCATCGTTTTGTTTAACCGGCGTAATTTCACCTTTCACAAGAGAAGGAATGGTTTCTGAAAGCAATTTTGCACCAGCAGCGCTGAGTTTATCGTGAAGTGTGCCCACGTGATCACGTTCTTCAATCGGAACTTCTACCTGTGTTAAGATATCACCTGCATCTAATTTTTCTACCATATACATAATTGTAACACCAGTTTTCGGCTTACCTTGTAGAATTGAATAGTGAATCGGCGCGCCTCCGCGCAGTTCAGGTAACAGAGAAGCATGTACGTTAATACAGCCGTATTTAGGCGCTTCTAAAATAGGAGTTGGTAAAATTTGACCAAAAGCCGCTGTTACAATTAGGTCAGGCTCATACGCTAACACTTGCTGATATTCTTCTTCTAAACGAATCTTTTCTGGCTGCAGTACAGGTATTTCATGTTTTAACGCCTCAACTTTTACAGGAGGAGGTGTTAATACGCGCTTGCGTCCTTTTGGTCGGTCCGGCTGTGTAACCACTGCGACCACTTCATATCCATCTTTAAGTAATGTTTGTAAAACCGGCACTGAAAAATCCGGCGTTCCCATAAATACGACTTTCATCGTGTAAAACCTACCCTTCTAGTTCATCCTCTTCGTAATACTTTGTTACTTTTTCCGTGAACAATACACCGTGTAAGTGATCAATTTCATGTTGAATGGCTCGTGCTAAAAAACCTTTTGCTTCTATAAAATAAGGTTTTCCTTTACGATTTTGCGCACGTACTTTCACATAATCAGCTCGAGCCACGTCACCAAAAAGGCCCGGAAAACTTAGGCAGCCTTCTGGACCGATTTGTTCGCCTCGTTGCTCAATAATTACCGGATTAATTAACTCAATTTTACCGTGTCGATCGTCCACGTCTACCACTGCCACTTGCTGCAGAACTCCTACTTGAGGAGCAGCTAGACCCACACCGTCTGCTTCAAGCATTAAATCATACATGCCGTTTAGTAATTTCGCTAATTTATTATCAAAGTTTTTAACGACTTCACACTCTTGTTCAAGTACTTCATTAGGATGGTAAACAAGCTTAAGCTTAGCCAAATAGGCACCTCCTTTATTCTTTCTATTTATATCCAAAAAGCTTCTTCTTTAACGCCATCAAGACGACTAGTTACATCATCGAGTATGGATTCAAATCAATTGTAATCGTTAAATTTTCCTTCTGCATTTCCGCTTGATAACGTTCTAATATATATTTCAACAGCGGAATCAGGCTTGGTTCCAGCTTGTATTTTAACATGCATTGATAGCGATATCTATCTTTTATCTTAGCAATGGGAGATGCGACTGGCCCTAAGATCGTTGTTTGCGGCGAAAGTTTCTGACCCAGATACTGCGAAATTTTGTCTGTAACAGACACCACTTTTGCAATATTTTCATGAGATACCGTTACAAGCGCCAAGTAAAAGAAAGGCGGATATTTATGCATTTTACGAATTTCCATCTCCTGCTTATAAAACGCATCGTAATCATGCTGACTCGCAAGTTGAATGCTGTAGTGCTCAGGCGTGTACGTTTGAATCACTACTTCTCCTGGAAGCTTGTGGCGTCCTGCTCTTCCGCTTACTTGTGTTAAAAGCTGAAACGTTTTTTCAGATGCACGAAAGTCAGGTAAATTCAGCATCGTATCTGCTGTTAAAACGCCTACAAGCGTGACGTTTGGAAAGTCTAGCCCTTTGGCAATCATCTGCGTCCCTAGTAAAATTTGCGCTTCTCCACTTGCAAACTTGTTCAGGAGCTTTTCATGCGCGCCTTTTCGGCTTGTCGTATCAACATCCATTCGCACGACTCTAGCCTCAGGCAGCACTTTTGTTAATTCTTCTTCCACTTTTTGTGTACCAGATCCAAAAAAGCGGATATGTTCGCTGTGGCATTCCGGGCACTCAGTGTGCACATGTTCTTCGTGTCCGCAGTAATGGCATTTTAATTTATTTTGATAGCGGTGATACGTTAGTGAAATTTCACAGTGCTCACATGTCGGAACGTAACCGCAGTCCCTGCACATAACAAAAGAAGAATGGCCTCTTTTATTTAAAAATAAAACGATTTGCTCTCCTTTTTCCAAACGGTTTTTCATCTTTTCAAACAGCATAGTTGAAAACATAGAGCGATTGCCGCTGCGAAGTTCCTCTCTCATATCAACAATATCCACCGACGGCATCGATGACTTATTCATTCTTTGCTTTAACGTCAGTAGCTTATATACACCTTTTTGCGCTCTTGCAAAGGACTCAAGCGTTGGTGTTGCACTTCCTAAAATGACTGGACACTGATGATGCTGCCCTCGGTAAATGGCTACATCTTTTGCATGATAACGGGGGTTTTCTTCTTGTTTATAACTCGTCTCATGTTCTTCATCGATAATAAGAAGGCCTAAATTTTCAAATGGAGCAAATACAGCAGAGCGGGCCCCTACCACAACGGATACTTCTTTTCGCTGAATTTTTCGCCATTCATCGTATTTTTCTCCAGTAGACAAGCCGCTATGAAGCACAGCAACTTTTGAGCCGAACCGCTCTTTAAACCGCTTGACCATCTGAGGGGTAAGTGAAATCTCCGGAACAAGCATAATCGCTTCTTTTCCTTTTTTTAATACTTGATCAATCGATTGGAGATACACTTCTGTTTTTCCGCTTCCCGTTACTCCATACATTAAAAACACATCGTGAAGATTTTCTTCGATGTCCTGCAGAATCGGTGCGATTGCCTCAGCTTGTTCATCGGTCAATTGAAATGGCTTTGACGGTGTAAAGTATCGATCTTGATAAGGATCACGGTATATTTCAATTTCCGTTTCCTCTAAGAGTCCTTTGTTAATCAGCGCTTTTATAGGAGCGGAGGTAATCTGCAAATCTTCCGCTATTTCTTTTATGGCTACTTCTTCATTTCGCTCGAGCATAAAAGACAGCACTTGCTTTTGCTTTTCTGCCTGCTTATTTAACTCGTTCATAAACTGTTGAATGTCTTCAAGGCTTTGATTCAGTTTTACGCCTTTTGCCGTTTTTTTGTTTCCTTTGTTTTTCACCACGTAGACGACTTCAATTAGACCTTTTTGAATATCACGGTGAAAAGCAGGAGCAGCGGCTGTTTTTTCCACTTCACTCCACTTCAGCGAGGATCTTGACTGAAAAAACGGCTTGACTTGCTCATGAAGCTGTTCGTATGCCTCTTTTGAAAGGAGTGACAGTTCTTTATCATATTTTGCTTTCATCGCCGCAGGCAGCATGACTTGAAAAGCCGATATCATAAAACAAAGCGTTTTTTCTGTTAGCCAGTGCCCAATCTCTAACAGTTCAGGAGTTAGAACCGGCGTTAAATCAAGCAAGTCAGCGATTGGTTTAACACGCTTAACTTCAGCCTCTTCTTTAAGAGCCACCACAAACCCTTGAACTTTTCTTGGACCAAACGGAACGACAACTCGCATACCCGGAACAATAATTCCTTTCCATTTGTCAGGAATGGCGTAGTCAAAAGCTCGATCTGTTTGTTTAGCAGCCACGTCCACAATTACACTAGCTACACTCATTTTCTCCGCCCTTCTAACATTTCCTTCACTTCTTTTAACACCTCGGTAGCTACATCGTGTTTTGAAAGAATGGGAAGTTCTTTAGACTCTCCGCTTCGCTTATAGAGCGTCACAATATTTGTGTCCGTCCCAAAACCTGCTCCTTCTGTCGTCACGTTATTGGCTACAATCATATCCAAGTTTTTAGATGCAAGTTTCTTTTGTGCATATTCATCCACTTGTTCTGTTTCTGCTGCAAAGCCGACTAAAAGCTGGTGTTCTTTTCGCTCTCCAAGCGTGCGTAAAATATCTGTTGTTCTCTCTAGCTCTAATACTGCTTCACCAGGCTGCTTTTTCATCTTTTGATCAAACACATACTTTGGTCGGTAATCTGCCACTGCGGCTGATTTAATGACAACATCTGCTTCATGATAGCGCTGCATAACAGCTTCAAGCATCTGCTGCGCACTTTCAATTTGAACAACCTGCACCCCTTTTGGATACTCTAAATTCGTCGGTCCCGTTACAAGTGTTACCGATGCACCTAACTTAGCAGCTTGTTCTGCAAGAGCATAGCCCATTTTCCCAGTAGAGCGATTGGTGAAAAATCGGACGGGATCAACGCGTTCTACCGTAGGTCCTGCTGTAACCAATACATTGATACCGTCAAAGATTTTTTGTGTATCTGATACTTTGGAAAAATAAGAGCCGATTAGTGAAACAATTGTTTCTGGCTCTTCAAGACGACCTTTTCCTACATAACCACATGCCAAATACCCTTCTCCTGGTTCTACAAAAGAGTAACCAAATGATGAAAGAGTGCTCATATTTTTTTTAACAGCGGGATGATCGTACATATGAACATTCATTGCAGGCGCAATCCACACAGGTGCAGTAGCAGCCAATAGCGTTGTGGAAATCATATCATCTGCAAGACCATTTGCTATTTTCCCTATCATATTAGCCGTAGCAGGAGCCACTAAAATTAAATCGGGCCAATCGGCTAAATCAATATGTGCAATCACAGATGGATCTTTTTCATCAAACGTATCTGTATAAACTGGGTTTCGAGACAGAGCTTGAAACGTAAGCGGCGTTACGAACTCGCGTGCTGAAGCAGTCATCATTACTTTAACTTCCGCTCCTGCTTGTACTAATTTACTTGTTAAAGCTACGGCTTTATATACGGCGATTCCGCCGCTAACACATAATAAAATTCGTTTTCCCTTCATCATTATGCCCCCATCTATTTATCCCGCTCAACCAGCATCCGCTTGTTTACTCGGGTAACTATCTAAAGCTTTTCAATTCAATTATTATACCATTTTTGTAGTGAGACATTCACTATCCTGCTTGAATACAAACAAAAGCATCAAAAAAATAACAACCTATAAAGTAGGTTGTTATTTTTTCACTTACTGATGTTTAGAATCTTCTTCTGCTACACCTTGCTTATAGCTTAATTGTTCAGCATTAATTTCTTCTAAAGCACAGCCTACAAACTTATAAGAAACCGGCTTTTCAATCGGCGTATCATTGTGAAGCTGTAATTGACGAGCGCGTTTTGCAGCTACTGTCACAAGCGTGTACTTAGAATCTAATTTTTCCATTAGGGAATCAATTGATGGATAAAGCATGTTTATTCTACCTCCAGCATTCTTTTATAGCGCGCAGAAATACGATCACGACGGCAGTGTTCAGCCGTTACGATAGCACGGATGCGAGCACAAGCATTTTCTACTTTGTCATTTTCTACAACATAATCGTAGGCGTCCATAAGTTCAATTTCTTCTTTTGCCACGCGCATACGGTTATTGATTAAGTCTTCTGTTTCAGTACCGCGGTTTACGATACGACTTTTAAGCTCTGATAAACTCGGCGGTGCCAAGAAGATGAACAAACCTTCTGGAAATGCTTCTTTCACTTGAAGAGCACCTTGCACTTCAATTTCTAGAAATACGTCTTTTCCTTCAGATAACGTTTGTTCTACATAATCAACCGGGGTACCGTAGTAGTTGCCTACGTATTCAGCCCACTCTAATAATTTCTTGTTTTCAATCATGCGCTCAAACTCTTCGCGTGGTTTGAAGAAATAGTCAACGCCGTCTACTTCACCTTCGCGGGGCTTTCTTGTTGTTGCAGAGATAGAATACTGCAATTTAATGTCTTCTTGCTCAAACAATGCTTTTCGTACCGTTCCTTTTCCAACACCTGATGGTCCGGAAAGAACAATTAATAAACCTCTTTCAATCATCGGTTCAAGTGACCTACCCTTCTAATAATTCTTCTTTGTTTATAAGTCGCTGCGACACAGTTTCTGGCTGTACAGGAGCTAAAATAACATGATCGCTATCCATAACAATAACAGATCGTGTTTTACGTCCTTGCGTTGCATCTATTAAAGAGCCTCGATCTTTTGCATCTTGAATAATGCGTTTGATTGGAGCTGATTCAGGATGAACGACAGAGATTATACGATTAGAAGAAATAAAATTTCCAAATCCAACGTTCACTAATTTACCGCTCATAAGAAGCCTCCTGCTATACCAATATAATCTTTATCTTACACGAAGGCTATTCAATATTTTGAACCTGCTCTTTTATGCGTTCTAATTGTGCTTTCATACTAATAACATACTGAGCAATAGTACCATTATTTGCCTTCGCACCGATTGTATTCATTTCACGATTCAGCTCTTGAACAAGAAAATCCAGCTTGCGTCCCACTGAATCAGGTGTATTTAATGCTTGAATAAATTGTGAAACATGACTTTGAATTCGCGTAAGTTCTTCGCTAATATCTGCTTTTTCAGCAAAAATAGCTACTTCAGTCAGCACTCGCTGCTCATCGAAAGTACCTTCTAAATAGTCGCTCAGCTTTCTTTTAATACGCTCGCGATATTGTTCAGCAACTTCAGGAGCAAGCTGTGTAATTTTTTCGCGAATGTCTTGAATGTCCTGTAAGTATCCCATTAAATCGTGATACAGCTCTGATCCCTCTCGTTTCCGCATATCCACTAACTGATGAACAGCAGCTTCAACGGCTTCAAAGATTGCACCATGAATACTCGTCTGATCAGCTTCTTCTTCATAAGTTGTCATCACTTCAGGCATGTGTAAAATGTCTTGAATTTGAACAGATTGTGACAGCCCGTGCTTTTCTTTTACTTGCTGCAACGCATTCATGTATTCATCAAGCAGCTGCCAATCCGTCTGCAGTTTCTTTTTTGCCATTTCTTCACCTGAAATAGTAACAAATACTTCTACTCTACCACGTTTTATGTATGTTTGAACGATTTTTTTTATTTTATCTTCAATTTCAATTAATTGTCTTGGCATACGGATAACAATTTCACAAAAACGATGATTAACAGACTTCATTTCCACTGTTACTGATCGATTTTCCACTTCCGCTTTTCCGCGGCCAAAACCAGTCATACTTTTTATCATTATCATCACATCCACTATGTACATCTTACATAAAAAGTATCGTAAAAGAAAGTGTTAGCAAAAAAAAGAAATCTCTCTTCTTTATTCAACCTGTAAAGGCTGCCTTCATGAGTTTTCTCATTTGGGACAGCCTGTATTAAAGTATAGCACAATTTATGAAGGTTTTCTTGTTAAAAGTGAACCAGCAAGTAAAAAAGTTGGAAGGCTTGCAAGTCCTAAAATAACGAGCCATTCCCGCGGTGCAATGGCCATTGTATGGAAAATAGGCTGCAGCGGCGGATAGTAGATGGCCACCAGCATAAGGATAATAGATGAAATAACAGCCCCTACAAGATATAAGTTCTGAAATGGATTCCGATCAAAAATTGATTTTTCACTTCGGCAGTCAAATACGTGAATAAGCTGTGCCATGACAAGTGTGGCAAATGCAATCGTCTGAGCATACTGCAACCGATCTGGGTCATTGTCGTAAACAATCATAAACGCAGCAAGTGTAGCAGCTCCAATTAAAAATCCACGGCTGACTACTTTCCATCCTAATCCTCTTGCAAAAATACCTTCGCGCGGATGCCTTGGATGGCGCTTCATCACGTTGTCCTCTGGCTGGTCTAAGCCAAGAGCCATCGCAGGCAAACCGTCTGTTACTAAGTTTACCCATAGTATCTGAATGGGCACTAGCGGAAGCGGAAGTGCTAAAATCATCGCAAAGAGCATAACTAAAATTTCTCCTACATTTGATGCAAGCAAGTAACGGATAAACTTCCGAATATTTTCATAGATATTTCGCCCTTCTTTGATCGCTGATTTAATAGTGGCAAAATTATCATCAAGCAAAACGAGTGAAGACGCTTCTTTTGCTACGTCTGTCCCGGTGATGCCCATCGCAATTCCTATGTCTGCTGCTTTAATAGCCGGTGCGTCATTTACGCCGTCGCCCGTCATCGCTACAATGTGATCTTTTGCTTGAAGAGCTTTAACAATTTTAAGCTTATGCTCAGGTGATACCCTTGCATATACATAAACATCATCTACTACTTCTTCTAGCTCTTCCTGCGTCATTTTGGATAAATCCGTTCCTTCCAAGACTTGACCGTTTTTCGGTAAAATTCCGAGCTGTTTTGCAATCGCCTGTGCTGTAATAACGTGGTCACCTGTAATCATAACGGTTTTGATGCCTGCGTCTCGGCATTCTTTGACCGCTTGCTTGACCTCTGGTCTTGGCGGATCAATCATTCCTTGAAGCCCGAGGAAAGTCAGGTCTTTTTCTGCTTCCTTCTCTGTATGAACGCTCTCATGTTCTCCTAACGGTCGATATGCAATAGCAATGGTTCGAAGCGCTTGGCTAGCTAACTGATCAATCGCTCCTTTTACTTCATTATGAACCGTTACCGACAGCGTTTGTTGTCTGCTTTCCCACAAAATATTTTTGCTGTTTATAAGCAGCACATCCGGAGCACCTTTTGTTATCACATAGCGTTTATGAGATGCGTCTTCAATGACTACACTCATCATTTTACGCGTTGAATCAAATGGAAACTCTTCAATAATCGTAAACTGCTTTTGAATATTTTCTTTTGTCAGCCCCGCTTTCATCGCGGCAACAAGCAAAGCCGCTTCAGTAGGATCCCCGTCGATAACATATTCTTTATCTTTTCTCGAGATGGACGTTTGATTGCAAAGCAGACCAAACACCAAAAGCTGCTGAAGCGGTTTTTCACTCCGTGTATCAACTTCTCTTTCCTCTCGTGAAAATACGCCCGTAGGTTCATACCCTGTCCCTGATACTCTCCACGTCATTCCTCCCGACCAGAGGTGGGTAACCGTCATTTTATTTTGCGTTAATGTGCCCGTTTTGTCTGAGCAAATGACTGACGCGCATCCTAGTGTCTCAACAGCAGGAAGTTTGCGAACAATGGATCTTTGCTTAATCATGCGCTGTACACCAAGAGATAGCGCCACGGTTACGATGGCAGGAAGACCTTCGGGTATGGCAGCAACAGCTAAGGAAACTCCCGCTAAGAACATACTGTATAAATCATGCCCTTGCAGCACACCAATCCCAACAACTAATACAGTAAGTGCAAGAGCTACAACAATTAAAATTTTGCCCAATTGCTCTAACTTCCGTTGAAGAGGAGTAATCATGGCTTCAGCATTTTGAAGTAAATCAGCAATTTGCCCCATTGTTGTTTTCATTCCAATCCCTACAACGATACCTGTTCCGCTTCCTCTGGTTACAAGGGTACCCATAAACGCCATATTGTCCTGATCTCCAAGCGGCACTTCATCTCCTGACAATGCTTTTATTTGCTTACCAACAGGCAAAGACTCTCCCGTAAGCGCTGATTCTTCAATTTCTAGACTTTTGGCTTCCATAATCCGAAGGTCAGCTCCAATACGGTCTCCGCTCGAAAACTTTACAACGTCTCCTACCACCAGCTCTTTAGATGGTAACTTAACCCATTTCCCTTCACGCATGGCTGCTACTTGAGGAGCCGAAAGCTCTTTTAATGCATGAAGAGATTTCTCTGCTTTTCTTTCTTGGAAGAACCCGAGAAATCCATTAATTACCACAATAGCAATGATAGCAATTGCATCGATGTATTCTCCTAAAAGCCCTGAAATAAGCGTGGCAGCTAGTAAAACCAGTACCATAAAATCTTTAAACTGCTCTAGAAACACAAGAATGGCTGGTTTTTTCTCTCCTTCAGTCAATTCATTAAACCCTTGTTGCTGCTGACGTGCTTTTACTTCTTTGTGTGTAAGACCATGCTGCCTGTCTGTTTTTGTTACTTCTACTATTGCTTTTTCACCTAATTCATACCATTTCATTGCATCTTTTCACACCCTTTTATTTGTAAATGCACCTATTAGATTGTTACAATCTTATATCGTATGCTTATTCAGACTCGTCCTAAAAAATGCTATACTTTTCTATAGGACAATTTTCAATTACTTAAGGATGTGAGCACTGTGTCATTTGATGGTATTTTTACATATGGCATTTTACAAGAATTATCTGAGACCTTGGTTTCAGGACGAATTTCAAAAATATATCAGCCGTTTCCAAACGAGTTGATTTTACAAGTACGCGCTAAAGGTGAAAACCGCAAACTTTTAATCTCAGCTCACCCTAACTATTCACGCGTTCATTTTACAAATGAGCCCTATGAAAATCCATCTGAGCCTCCTATGTTTTGTATGCTTCTTCGCAAGCATTTAGAAGGAAGCATTATTGAACAAGTGTATCAGCTTGGATTAGACCGCATTTTAGTCATTGAAACAAAAGGACGAAATGAAATTGGCGACGTGACGTACAAGCAGCTTATTATTGAAATCATGGGAAGACATAGTAATGTTGTACTTGTAGATAAAGAAAAACAAACGATTATCGACAGTATTAAGCATGTTCCAATGGCCTTGAACAGGCATCGTACGCTTCTACCCGGAGCTCCTTACGTACTGCCTCCTAGCCAAGATAAGCTTCATCCATTTGAAGCGGACGAGGAAACCGTGGTTAAAAAAATTGATTTTAATAGCGGAAAGCTAGCTAACCAGCTAGTGCAGACCTTCTCAGGGCTTTCTCCTTTAATTGCAAATGAAGTAGTGTTTCGCTCTGGCTTAGCGAATCGTTCTACCCTTCCAAAATCATTCGTCGAAACCATGACGCTGATCAAAGAAGGTCAGTTTACACCGACTCTGACAACCGTTAATCAAAAAGACTATTTTTATTTACTCGAATTAACGCATTTAGAGGGTACGAAAAAAACGTATGCAACTATCAGCGAGCTTCTTGACCGCTATTACTACGGGAAAGCAGAGCGAGATCGTGTAAAGCAGCAAGCGCATGATTTAGTACAGTTTATTTCCACCGAGAAAAAGAAAAATGAGAAAAAAATAAAAAAACTTGAGCAAACGCTGCAAAATGCAGAAAAAGCATCTGATTATCAGCTAGCCGGTGAACTCCTTACGGCAAATTTACACCTTGTCAAAAAAGGAGATGCGAAAGTGGATGTTATTAATTATTACGATGAAAATAGCGGTACACTTACGATTTCATTAGATCCGCAAAAATCACCGTCTCAAAATGCTCAAAGCTATTTTACAAAGTATCAAAAAGCGAAAAATTCCGTTTCGATTGTAATCGAACAGATTGAAAAAGCAAACGAAGAAGTACAGTATTTTGAATCACTTATTCAGCAAATGGATACTGCTACTCACAAAGACATTGCCGAGATTCGCGAAGAGCTTGTGGAAGAAGGATATTTGCGCAACCGTCAGCAAAAGCAAGCAAAAAAACAAAAAAACACCACGCCTACACTTGAACAATACGTTTCAAGCGACGGCACGACGATTTTAGTTGGAAAAAACAATAAGCAAAATGAGTATTTAACAAATCGCCTTGCTGCTCGTGATGACGTTTGGTTTCATACGAAAGATATACCGGGTTCTCACGTTGTTATCCGCAGCCAAGAGCCTTCAGAAGAAACAATTTTAGAAGCGGCTCACCTTGCTGCTTACTTTAGTAAAGCCAAGAATTCAAGTTCGGTACCAGTGGACTATACAAAAATTCGCCACGTAAAAAAACCAAGCGGTGCTAAACCTGGTTTTGTGACGTACGATAATCAGCAAACGGTGTACGTCACGCCTAGCGAAGAACTTGTACTGAAGCTGCGCCAGTCATAACAAAAACCCCCTTTCTATATAGGGGGTTTTTAGTTTAGTTCATCCATGAAGGATCTGAAGGATTTTCACGCCATTTAAATAGCTTTTCCATCGCTTCTTCTTCAATGTATCCCGCTTCGTTTGCCGCCTCTACTAGCGTAGAGTAGTCTGTTAAAGAATAAACTTGAAGTTCTTTTTCTTTAAACAGCTGACGCGCTTTTTCCAGCTCATATGTAAAGATAGAAACAACTCCTAGCACTTCACAACCCTGCGCTTTTAATGCATCGACTGCGGTAAATACACTTCCGCCAGTTGAAATCAAATCTTCAATCACAACTACTTTTTGACCTTTTATTACTTTTCCTTCAATTTGATTTCCTTGGCCATGTTCTTTTGCTTTGCTTCGCACATAGCACATCGGAAGCTCTAGCGCTTCACTTACCCATGCTGCATGAGGAATACCAGCTGTAGCTGTACCAGCAATCACTTCTGCATTGGCAAAATACGTTTTAATTAAATGCTGCAGACCTTTTGCAATTTCTTTTCGCACTTTTGGGTAGCTAAGCGTTAGACGGTTGTCACAATAAATAGGCGACTTAATTCCAGAGGCCCACGTAAACGGATCGTTCGGTTGAAGGCTTACTGCCTCAATATCAATTAATTGTTTTGCAATTTCTTTTCGTAGTTTTGTCATCGCGTAATACGCTCCCCTTTCCACTGCTGTAACATCTCATAATATGCTTTAAGCGGGTCTTTTGCTTTAGTAATAGAACGTCCAACCACAATGGCACTTGAGCCATATTCTCTCGCTAGCTGAGGCGTTGCTACGCGGACTTGGTCATCTACTGAATCTGCGCCCATACGAATACCCGGCGTTACGGTCAAAAAGTCCTCTCCTGCTGCTTTTCGAATCGAAGGCACTTCATGAGTAGAACATACAACGCCGTCTAGTCCGCTTTTTTTAGCAAGCGCTGCATAATGCGTAACCACTTCTTGCATCGAGTGCGTAATCAGCTGCTGCTCTTTTAGCATTTCATCCGATGTACTTGTTAGCTGAGTAACCGCAATACAAGCCGGACGTTTTTTGCCAGCAGCGGTTCCTAAGTCAAGTCCTTCAACGGCTGCTTGCATCATATTCGTTCCGCCGGCTGCGTGAACGTTAACCAAATCCACTTCAAGAGAAGCCAAAGACTTCATTCCTTGCTTTACCGTATTGGGAATATCATGAAGCTTTAAGTCTAAGAAAATCTGGTGGTTTTGCTCTTTTAATGCAGAAATAATGGATAGCCCTTCTTTATAAAACAGTTCCATGCCTACTTTCACAAATAATGATTCTTGTTGAAAAGGCATTAAAAACTGCTGTACATCGTTAATTGATGAAAAATCAAGAGCAATGATTAACGGTTGCTTCACGCTTTTTCCAGCTCCTTCCAATACATTCTGAAACATGCTCGTATCCTAATGATGTTAATAGCCTTGGCAGTTCGTCAATGATGGTTGGGCATACATACGGATCGACAAAGTTTGCTGTACCAACCGCTACGGCACTTGCACCTGCATATAAAAATTCAAGTGCATCTTCAGCAGTCGTCACTCCGCCCATACCGATAATTGGAATGTTTACTTTTTGGCTCACTTCATACACCATTCGAATCGCTACCGGTTTAATTGAAGGTCCTGACAGTCCGCCTGTGCCGTTCGCTAAAACCGGCTGAGCTGTTTTCAAATCCAGACGCATCCCGAGAAGCGTATTGATCATCGTTAAGCCATCCGCGCCAGCTTCTTCAACAGCCATTGCCATGTCTACAATATTGGATACGTTTGGTGATAGTTTAACATAAACTGGAACATTTGAAACATCTTTTACCGCTTTTGTTAAACGAGCAGCGATGACAGGATCTACGCCAAACGCAATTCCGCCTTCCTTTACGTTAGGACATGAAATATTCAATTCAAGTGCTTTCACATTTGATACGGTTGAAATTTCTTTTGCTACGTGCACATATTCTTCAATTGAAGCACCGGCTACGTTCGCGATAATCGGCACATCATATTGCTGAAGCCAAACGAGCTCTTCATTCATTACTTTTTCTAGCCCAGGATTTTGTAATCCAATCGCATTTAACATTCCTGCAGATGTCTCCGCTACGCGAGGAGTTGGATTGCCAAAACGAGTTTCAGCAGTAGTCGCTTTAATCATAATGGCTCCAAGTGCATCAAGTGAATAAAATTGAGCATACTCACGCCCAAATCCAAAGCAGCCGGATGCTGGCATAATTGGATTTTTCAAATCTAACCCTGGCAATGTCGTTTTTAGCATACTCATAGAAGCACCTCCCCTGCTTGAAAGACGGGACCGTCGCTGCAGATTTTTTTATACGCCGTAGAATCTTCACTTTCCCTGCATACACATGCAAAGCAAGCCCCGATTCCACAGCCCATTCTTTCTTCTAAAGAAATGTAAAGCGGCTTGTTTGTATAATTATTTTCTAGTGCTTTTAACATCGGAGTTGGACCGCATGAAAACATAACGTCATATGAAAACTGATGCTCGTCAATCACCGTTGTGACAAAACCTTTTGTTCCGTAAGAGCCGTCTACCGTTGCAATATATGTTTCTCCTAAAGCTAAAAACTCTCGTTCATAAAATACGTCTGCTTTTGATTGAAAACCCAGGACGTGGATAACCTGCACGCCTTTTTCACGAAGTCTTTTTGAAAGCTCATAGAGCGGAGGCACTCCAATGCCTCCCCCTACTAATAAAGCCGTTTGACCTGACTCTATTGCATCTAATGGAAAACCGTGGCCAAGGGGACCTAACACGTCAATCGACTGTCCGGCTTGTTTTTCAGCCAGCAGCGATGTTCCCGCCCCTTCTGCACGGTAAATCATCGTAAATTGTTCGTGCGTTTGATCAATTTCTGCAATACTGATTGGTCTGCGAAGCAGTGGCAAATAGTCGTTGTTAACGCGGATATGCACAAACTGTCCCGGCTCATTCATGAAACGAACAAGCTCGCCTTGAAGGGTTAATTTATATACATTGTGTGTTAACGGTCGCTGACTGACGACTTGCATCATTTCATGTTTGATCATACGGTTGTCACCTCTTTGGTTGGACGAACTTTTTTCATTGGCGTTGTATGGAAGCTGATCGTTTCAAGCACTCGTAAAATCGCTTCTGCTGTATCAAGTGATGTTAAGCAAGGTACGCCATTTTCAACTGCTTCACGGCGAATTTTAAATCCGTCACGCGCAGGCTGTTTTCCTTTTGTTAGCGTGTTGATGACCAGCTGGGCTTCACCTTTTCGTATCACATCTAAAAGATTGTGATCTTCATGATGAATTTTATTTACTATTTTTACGCGAATGTCTTCTTTTGTAAACGTTGAAGCTGTTCCTTCCGTTGCAATCACCTGGTAGCCAATATTAGCAAAGCGCTTTGCTAACGCTGTTGCCTCTTCTTTATCTTTATCCGCTACTGTCATAAGTACTGAACCGTACGGCTTAATGGACATACCTGACGCAATTAGTCCTTTATATAATGCTTTTTCGTACGTTGAATCTTGCCCCATTACTTCTCCAGTAGATTTCATTTCAGGTCCAAGCGTAATATCTACGCGGCGCAGTTTTGCAAATGAGAAGACCGGCACTTTTACGTAGACGCCTTCTTCTTCAGGATGCATGCCTGATTCATACCCAAGATCTTTTAAACTTGTTCCTAAAATAACTTTTGTTGCCACATTCGCCATCGGAATACGCGTGATTTTACTTAAGAACGGCACCGTACGGCTTGAACGAGGATTTACTTCAAGAACAAACACTTCTCCTTTTGACAAGACGAACTGAATGTTAAGCAGGCCAATAATGTTTAAGCCTTTTGCAATTCGTGTTGTGTAATCAATGATTGTATCTTTTACGTCCTGTGACAGAGTTTGCGGTGGATATACAGCGATGGAGTCGCCTGAGTGGACACCCGCGCGCTCTACATGCTCCATGATCCCTGGAATAACCACTGTTTCACCGTCTGAAATGGCATCGACTTCAATTTCTTTTCCCGTTAAGTAGCGGTCGATTAATACAGGGTGATCAGCGTGTACTTTTACCGCGTGTTTCATATAGTGAAGCAGCTCTTCTTCTTTGTACACAATTTCCATCGCGCGTCCGCCCAGTACATATGAAGGACGTACAAGCACCGGATAACCAATTTCTTTCGCCACAACCACTGCTTCTTCAACTGAAGTAACCGTCTTTCCAAGCGGCTGAGGTACTTCTAAACGCGCTAGCGTCGCTTCGAATTTTTTACGGTCTTCCGCTGCATCTAAGCTTTCAAGCGACGTACCTAAGATCTTGACCCCTCTTGCTTCTAGCTCATCCGCTAAGTTGATTGCTGTTTGACCACCGAACTGTACAACCACACCTTCTGGTTTTTCTAAATCGATGATATGCATCACATCTTCAATCGTCAGCGGCTCGAAGTATAATTTATCTGAAATACTGAAGTCAGTTGACACTGTTTCTGGATTGTTATTGACAATAATCGCTTCGTATCCAGCTTCTTTAATCGCCCACACCGAGTGAACCGTTGCATAGTCAAACTCAATTCCTTGCCCAATGCGGATCGGACCTGACCCTAACACTACAACGCTTTTACGATCTGTAACAATCGATTCATTTTCATCTTCAAACGTACCGTAGAAATATGGTGTTGTAGATTCAAATTCTGCTGCACATGTATCTACCGTTTTGTATACTGGCATCACGCCGTTTTGTTTGCGGAAGTCGTATACTTCACGCTCTGTTTGATTCCATAGCTTAGCAATCGTGCAGTCTGCAAATCCCATTTCTTTTGCTTCCTGTAAAACTTCTACATTATGAATCTCTTCTTTTAACACATTTTCAAAAGCAATCACTTTTTCAAGTTTTACTAAGAAGAAAAGATCGATTTTGCTCCACTCGTGAATTTGCTGAATTGTTACGCCGCGGCGAATGGCTTCTGCGACGTAGAATAATCGCTCATCGCCAGCTTTGCGAATACGTTTTTCAATAATGGCATCATCAAATTCATGCGCATCTTTTAGCTCTAAGTGATGAACGTTTGACTCAAGTGAGCGTACGGCTTTTAAAATTGACTCTTCGAACGTGCGGCCAATTGCCATTACTTCCCCTGTTGCCTTCATCTGTGTACCTAGTTTACGGTTAGCTGATTCAAATTTATCAAACGGCCAGCGTGGAATTTTAGATACGATGTAATCTAGTGCAGGTTCGAAACATGCGTATGTCTTCCCAGTTACCGGGTTCATCATTTCATCTAATGTTAACCCTACCGCAATTTTTGCAGCTAATTTTGCAATTGGATACCCTGTTGCTTTTGATGCTAAGGCCGACGAACGGCTTACACGAGGGTTTACTTCAATTACGTAATACTGGAAGCTTTCTGGGTCTAGTGCTAGCTGAACGTTACATCCGCCTTCGATTTTAAGCGCTCGGATAATTGTTAGTGACGCATTTCTAAGCAGCTGATACTCACGGTCGCTTAGCGTTTGGCTTGGTGCTACAACAATTGAATCTCCCGTATGAATACCGACCGGGTCAAAGTTTTCCATATTACATACTACAATCGCATTATCGTTTGCATCGCGCATTACTTCATATTCAATTTCTTTAAAGCCTGCAATGCTTTTCTCAAGTAAGCACTGTGTTACAGGACTGTGTTTTAACCCACTTGTTACAATTTCAATCAGCTCTTGCTCGTTGTTACAAATTCCGCCTCCCGTACCGCCAAGCGTATAAGCAGGACGCACGATTACCGGATAGTTTACTTGTTCAACAAACGCATACGCTTCGTCTAGTGAATGAATGATTTCACTTGCTGGGACAGGCTGATTTAGTTCATTCATTAATGAACGGAACTGCTCACGGTCTTCAGCTTGTTCAATCGCTGATAATTTTGTCCCGAGAATTTCTACGTTAAATTCTTCTAAAATGCCCGTTTCGTGTAATTCTACCGCTAAGTTCAGTCCCGTTTGACCGCCAAGCGTTGGAAGCAGTGCATCCGGGCGTTCTTTACGAATAATTGAGCTTACAAATTCAACCGTTAGAGGTTCAATATATACTTTGTCTGCCATTTCTGAATCTGTCATGATTGTTGCAGGATTGGAGTTCACAAGAATAACTTTGTATCCTTCTTCTTTTAACGCAATACATGCTTGCGCTCCTGCATAGTCAAACTCTGCCGCCTGTCCAATGACGATTGGTCCTGATCCGATTACGAGAATTGTGTTAATATCTTGACGTTTTGGCATTAGCAATTACCTACTTTCTGATTGTTTTTCATAAGATCCATAAATTCGTTGAACAATCCGTTTGCATCTTCAGGTCCCGGTGATGCTTCAGGGTGATACTGAACCGTAAATGCCGGATATTCTTTATGCTTTACTCCTTCAACTGTTCCATCGTTAAGCGCAACGTGCGTCACTTCTAATGGCGTGTTGACAAGAGATGGCTCACACACTGTATAGCCGTGGTTTTGAGATGTAAGAGCTACTTTATTGGTTTTTAGATCCTTTACAGGATGGTTGGATCCACGATGACCAAATTTCATTTTTTCTGTATCTGCTCCGCATGCTAGGGCAAACAGCTGATGTCCTAAACAAATTCCGAAAAGCGGAACCTTCCCTAAAACCCCTTGAATCATCTCGATTGCTTCCGGTACGTCTTTTGGGTCTCCAGGTCCGTTGCTTAACATGATGCCATCTGGATTTAATTGAAGAATTTCTTGCGCAGTTACGTTATAAGGAACCACAATCACGTCGCATTGACGAGCTGTTAATTCACGTAAAATTCCGTGTTTCATTCCAAAGTCAACGAGTACCACTTTTTTACCTCTGCCTGGGCTTGGGTAAGGCTTCACCGTTGATACTTTTTTAACTGAATCAGTCGGAAGTTCATGATTTTGAAGCTGTGCTACCACTTCTTCTACATTGACTTCCATGCTGCACACGCGTCCGCGAAGCGCACCGTGCTGACGAATTTTTCGCGTTAATTTTCGCGTGTCGATTCCAGCTAATCCTGGAATATCTTTTTGTTTTAAAAATTCATCTACTGATAGTTCGCTTCTGAAGTTTGAAGGAGCATCACAAATTTCTTTTACAATCAAACCGTGTACAGCTGGTTCAATCGACTCAAAGTCATCGCGGTTAATACCGTAGTTTCCGATTAAAGGATATGTTAATGTCACAATTTGTGCACAGTATGATGGATCAGATAGAATTTCTTGATATCCTGTCATTCCCGTGTTGAAAACAACTTCTCCTGTCATTTCTTTGTCGCTGCCGAATCCTTTTCCGATAAATACTGTTCCATCTTCTAAAATTAGTTGACGTTGCATGCTTTAACATCCTCCCATACTCGTTTACCTTCTACTAATGTCATTACCGGCCAACCTTTGCATACCCAGTTAGCAAACGGCGTGTTTTTACCTTTTGATACAAATTCTTCTGGATTAATTGCTTTTTCTGTTTCAAGATCAATGATGGTTAAATCCGCTGTTTTTCCCACTTCAATCGTGCCATAAGGAAGATTGAATGTTTCAGCCGGCTTGTTTGTTAAATACGATACTAGCTGCTCTAGCGTCATTACTTCTTTTAATACCAAGTTTGTATAAAGAAGCGGGAAAGCTGTTTCAAGTCCCACAATTCCAAACGGCGCAAGCTCCATGCCTTCTGCTTTTTCGTCCGCTGTGTGCGGTGCGTGATCAGTGGCGATAAAATCAAGCGTTCCGTCTAATAAAGCTTCAATTAATGCCTGTTGATCATCTTTTCCTCGAAGCGGCGGATTCATTTTGAAATTCGAATCAAGTCCCGGGATATCTTCTTCATTTAGTAACAGATGATGAGGCGTTACTTCTGCAGTTACGCGAATGCCTGCTTTTTTCGCATCACGAATGGCGCGAATGGATTCTTTTGTACTTACGTGACACACATGGTAGTGACAGTTTGCTGCTTCAGCAAGCAGGACATCTCGTGCAATTTGAACGGCTTCGCAGATAGATGGGATACCGTTTAGTCCATGTTCTTTTGCAAATTTCCCGTCGTGTACGCAGCCTTTGTTAATTAAATCATTATCTTCACAGTGTGCAACGATTGCTTTGTTTAATGAAGCGGCTTTTTTCATCGCTTCTAGCATCATTCCTGTTGACTGAACCCCTACTCCATCATCTGTAAAAGCAAATGCTCCCGCTTCTTTTAAGCCTTCAAAGTCCGTTAATTCTTTTCCCAATTGACGAGTAGTAATCGATGCGTACGGTAATACGCGCACATGTGCTGTTTGTTCAATGCGCTTGTTTACCCACTCCATTTGTTCAACAGTATCAGGCACTGGACGCGTGTTCGGCATTGCAGCAATTGCTGTAAAACCGCCCTTTGCAGCTGCTAGAGTACCTGTTTCAATTGTTTCTTTCTTTTCTCCCCCTGGCTCACGCAAGTGAACGTGGACATCGATTAAACCCGGTGATAAGAAGTTCCCGCCTGCATCAATGACTTCTTCATTCTCTACGTCAATGTGTGAAGCTATTTCAGCAATTACACCATTTTCAATTTTCAGTTCGACTTTTTCAATTTTTCCTTCATTTAACCATGTAGCATTTTTGATAATTGTTGTCATTATTAAGTCCCCTTTCAATTGGTTGTAGCGCTCTTGCTAATACTGCCATGCGAATGTATACGCCATTTTGCATTTGTTTAAAAATTCTTGAACGTTCACATTCAACGAGCTCATCTGCAATTTCGACTCCTCTGTTCACCGGAGCTGGATGAAGAATAATGCTATGTGATTTCATTTTCCGCTCTCGTTCAACGGTTAATCCGAAGCGGCTATGGTAGTTCTTTGCAAGCTCTGAAGTGTTCTCTTCATGCCTTTCAAATTGAATACGCAGTAGCATCACAACATCGACCGTTTCGATTGCTTCATCGATATCAAGATATGTACCGTGTCTGTTCTCTTCATCTTTCCATTCTTCAGGTCCCGCAAAATATACGGTCGCCCCTAGTTTTGTCAGCATTTCTGCATTCGATCTCGCTACGCGGCTATGTCGCAAATCTCCGACTATTGCGACTTTTAATCCTTTAAACGAGCCGAACTCTTGGCGAATTGTCAGTAGATCAAGCAGACACTGAGTTGGATGCTGACCGCATCCGTCTCCTGCATTAATGATGGGAATCGATACTTTTTCCTGCAGTGCTTCATAATAACGATCTTGCGGGTGGCGAATAACAACTGACTGAACACCGATTGAAGCTAATGTTTCAATCGTGTCATAAAGCGTTTCTCCTTTTTGGACGCTTGAAGTTGTTACTTCAAACGGAATTGTTGTTAATCCTAGCTGCTGTTCTGCCATTTCAAAGCTGCATCGAGTACGCGTGCTCGCTTCAAAAAATAAGTTGGCAACAAACATTTTCTCTTCCGGTTTCCATCCTTGTTTATTCGTTCGATAGTTTTCAGCGCTGTCTAAAATCTCTAGAATTTCATTTGTTTCTAGTGTTGAGACTGTCACTAAATGTTTCATATCGATTCCCTCCATTTTTGCTTTCCTCGCATTTCTTTATAAAAAACACCCTTTCTAACTTAGAAAGGGTGTAAGAAAACAAGCTTCGTCTATAACGCGCTTTTCACACACCCTTAGAAACCTCTCTGGATTTCAATTAAAAGGCGTTCTATGAAATTTTTCGTGCTGACGTTTGTTGAACGTTTTCTGCTTCTTTTATCTTCTCTTTCGGCAGAACTAGATTCAGCAGAACTCCCATGATAGCAGACAGTGCCATGCTATCAATCTTTACATGTTCTGAGATATCTAAGTGTGCTCCTCCGATTCCTAACACTAAGATAATCGAAGCAATCATTAAGTTTCGTTTTGATCCAAGATCTACCTTTGCATCCACCATCATGCGCAAGCCTGATGAAGCAATGATTCCGAATAAGAGAATTGAAATCCCACCCATGACCGGCGTTGGTATACTTGAAATAAGAGCGTTGATTTTGCCGACAAACCCGAACAAAATCGCGAAGACTGCTGCTCCTGCTATTACAAATACGCTAAGCACCTTTGTGATGGCTAACACTCCGATGTTCTCACCATATGTTGTGTTTGGAGGTCCGCCGATCAGCGCAGCAAGCATAGTGGCTACTCCGTCTCCTAAAATCGATCTGTGCAGCCCTGGCTTTTCAATATAGTTTCGATCCACAATCTTATTTAAAACAAGAATGTGTCCAATATGTTCTGAAAGTGTTACGACTGCTACAGGTACCATGATAAGCACAATCCCTAGTGAAATGGACGGCGTGTATGTGACGAACGGCACGTAGAAGTGAGGTATTTCAATCCACTCTGCTTTCATTACCTTTGAAAAGTCTACCAATCCTTGTGTATAAGCGAAGATGTATCCGCCGATAATTCCCATCAGTACCGGAATCAGGCTGATAATGTTTTTAAAGAAGATTGAGCAAGCAACTGTTATTGCTAGCGTTACAAGCGCAACCATCAGGTAAGTTAAGCTGTAATTTCCTTTTGCATCGTTCATCGCCATGCCTACTGCTGTATTAGCTAATCCTAAGCCTATAACCATAATAACTGGTCCTACTACAACCGGAGGAAGCAGCTTCATAATCCAATTGATTCCTGTTCCTTTTATAATCAAAGCAACGATTCCATACACAAGTCCGGCTAAGAAACAGCCAACCATCGTTTCTTCAGGTCCAAACGAAGCTTTTGCGAAAATGATTGGCGTGATGAACGCGAACGATGAACCAAGGTAAGAAGGAATTTGACCTCTTGTAATGAGCAGGAAAGCAAGCGTTCCTACCCCACTTGAAATCAAAGCAATTGCCGGGCTGAATCCGACTAGGAACGGCACTAGCACCGTCGATCCAAACATTGCAAACAAATGCTGCAGACTCAATGTTAACCAATTTACTGCTTTTGGTTTATCATGTATATCAAGTACAAAATCTCGTTGTTGACTCATATGTTTTTCCTCCTATCACTATAAAAAAACCTCTTTACGCAGAGGCAAAGAGGTTTTCAGCATACAAGGAAGACGCTATACCGCAGTATAGTTTTCCTTGTATAGTGACCCCCCTTTTGCAGCCTCACGGGACTACTATTTAAAAGGGTATATAATTTATTTTTCGTAAATAGACACGTGGTCTTTTTCGTCTACTTCCATCAAATGCACCGCAATTTTTTCACTTTTAGCTGTCGGTACGTTTTTACCAACATAGTCTGCTCGAATCGGCAGCTCGCGGTGTCCTCTATCCACTAAAACAGCCAGCTGAATGAGTTCCGGTCGACCGATATCAATTAGTGCATCAAGTGCTGCTCGAACCGTACGGCCCGTATATAACACATCGTCTACTAAGATGACGTTCTTATTTGCAATATCTGTCGGAATATCTGATCCTTTTACGAGAGGCTCATCATTGCTTGTCACTTTCGATAAATCATCTCGGTAAAGCGTGATGTCTAGTTCTCCGACTGGCAATGTATTTCCTTCAATTTGTGCAATTCGTTCTGCTAAACGTTTTGCGATATAAATACCTCGCGTTTTAATCCCCACTAGCACACAATTTTCGATTCCTTTATTCTTTTCAATAATCTCATGTGCAATTCGAGTTAAAGCGCGGCGAATAGCCTGTTCGTCAAGTACGGTAGCTTTTACGTTCACTGTTTTTCACCTCAAGTTGTTGACATAAAAAAATCCTCTTGCCTTGAGGCAAGAGGATTTGGTTTTAGACATATTTCTTCAAAAAGGCTATAAGCATGCCTTTTCTGCACCGTTTCCTTCTCAGCCTCTCTGGACTGTTCTTAAAGGTTCTTATTAAGTTAATACAAGTATGCCATCACTTATGGCAGTTGTCAACTTCTTTTTTCAATAAGCTCTAGCATCTCATTAAACTCTTTTGGAGCCGGTGCTTCAAATTCCATATACTCATTTGTACGAGGGTGAATAAAGCCTAATACACCTGCATGAAGCGCTTGTCCGTCAATCGGAAGCGTTTTTTTCGGTCCGTACTTCGGATCTCCAGCAAGCGGAAAGCCAATATACTTCATATGAACGCGAATTTGGTGTGTTCGCCCCGTTTCTAGCTTACATTCGACTAGTGAAAAATCTTTAAAACGCTGCAATACAGTAAAGTGCGTCACTGCATCACGACTATTTTCATCAGTCACCGTCATGCTTTGACGATCTTGCTTATCTCGGCCGATTGGCGCATCAATTGTACCGTGATCGTGCGCAATTACTCCGTGAACGATAGCTTTATAGCGACGCGTCACTGTTTTAGCTACAAGCTGACTAACTAGTGATTCATGAGCTAAATCATTTTTTGCAACCATAAGTAAACCTGACGTATCTTTATCAATTCGATGAACGATACCAGGGCGCATAACGCCGTTAATACCGGATAAATCTTTACAGTGAGCCATTAAGCCGTTTACAAGCGTGCCGCTATGATGACCTGGAGCTGGATGTACAACCATGCCGCGAGGTTTATTTACAACAAGCACATCTTGATCTTCATAATAAATATCTAAATCCATTTCTTCCGCTACCACATCAAGCTCCTCTAGTTCCGGCACTTCAATAATAATAGCGTCTCCTGTTTTACATTTATAGTTTCCTTTAACGGTTTTATCATTCACTTTTGCATGACCTTCTTTAATCCACTGCTGCACTTGTGAACGTGACCATTCTGCATTTACAGTCGAAAGTACTTTATCAATACGTTCTCCCGCTTGTTCTTCATTTATAACTGTTTCAATTACATTCATTCTTTGTGCTCCTTCTTCATTTTCCCTTCAAACAGCGTCATAATAAACATGATGATTACTCCGACGACAAGTGCCGAATCAGCTACGTTAAAAATCGGAAAATCATACGTAAAGATGTATGTATTTACGAAATCAACTACTTCTTTACGGACCACTCGATCAATAAAGTTTCCAATGGCGCCGCCTAACATTAATGCTAGCGCAATACCGAACCATTTATCTTGTTTTTTGAGCTTTTGAATATAAATTATTAAACCGACTACCACAACCACCGTAATGAGATAAAAGAACCACATCTGTCCTTGTAGAATACCCCACGCGGCTCCTCTGTTACGATGAGAGGTAATGTAAAGAAAGTTTTCAATTACGGTAATGCTTTGTCCATAATACATTTCTTTTACAATCATCCATTTTGTTACCTGATCAATAAGTATAACAGCTAAAGCGATAAGATAATAAAACACAAACGTTTTCCTCCCGCAATAAAATCAAACGAATCCATACTAAAGCATTTTAGCACATAATTCATTTTTTTTCTCGCTTCTCACCAGAAAACAAATAAATCTTCGTTTGTGCGGGCCGTCGGCATTACTTTTAATTTATGAATAGACATCACTTCGCCAGTTAGTTCATCAATTCCAAACGCACCAACGTCAAGCTTTGCTAGCGCGTGTTCTACATCTTTTAAATCGGCTTTAATCATTTCTATTACGTAACGTTCCTTTTCATCTATATAACCAGATTGTTCTGTAGCATATCTCAATAGGCGATCTTGTAATTCTTCTTTGATAAGAGCTAATTCCTGTCCAATGGAAAGATAATTTTCATACATGCAAACGCCTCCTGTGCTGATAAGATGAAGTATTAATGATGTTAGGTTTACCGAGTTTTCCATCGAATCTACAACACAAGTTTTTCCTAAGGCTTTGAATGCTTTATACCATTGTATTTGGGAATTTCGTACAGCAAAAAACACGCCCAAAAAGGACGTGCTTTTGTTCATTACTGCTGAACGTAGTGATTTTTCACAACATCCGCACAGCGTGTACATAAAGTTGGGTGATCTTGATCTTCGCCAACTGTTGGTGATACTACCCAGCAGCGCTCACACTTCTCACCTTCTGCTTTACTTACAACAATTGAAGCATAGCTGAATTTTTGTGCTTCAGCAGGCGCTTCACCTTCTGCTACTTCAAGATCTGAAACGATGAAGAGTTGACCTACATTTTCAGAAATAGAGGCTAACAGCTCTTTCGTATCTGCTGTTGGATACAGCGTTAATTTTGCTTCTAAAGACTTACCGATTACTTTTTCATTACGAGCTTGTTCTAGCGCTTTTAAGACTTCATCGCGAAGCTCCATGAACGCATCCCATTTCTCTACTAATTGATCTGCTCCTTCAATTTCTTGAACCTCTGGCATATCAACTAGCTGCGCGCTTTCTTCCGTTACGTTCGGAATGTGAACCCATACTTCGTCTGCTGTATGAGAAAGAATTGGAGACACTAATTTCGTTAACGATAATAACGTTTCATAAAGAACCGTTTGAATGCTGCGACGCTCTACATTATTTTCTGCTTCAATGTACAATACATCTTTTGCAAAGTCTAAGTAGAATGAACTCATATCAATTGTACAGAAATTATGCACTGCGTGATAAATGCTTGAGAATTCATATGAATCATAAGATTTTTTCACTTTATCAATTAATTTGTTCAGCTTCACAAGCATGTAGCGATCTACTTCACGAAGGTCTTCAACGGCTACAGCGTCAGTTGTTGGATTAAAGTCCGCTAGGTTTCCTAGTAAGAAACGGAACGTGTTGCGGATTTTACGATATACTTCTGCTACTTGTTTTAAAATGTTATCAGATACACGAACATCCGCTTGGTAATCTACAGAAGCTACCCATAGACGTAAAATATCCGCACCTAGTTGTTTCATTACTTTTTCTGGAATTACAACATTCCCTAATGACTTACTCATTTTGCGACCTTCACCGTCTAAAGCAAATCCGTGACTAAGTACGCCTTTATAAGGTGCTTCACCTGTTACAGCTACACTTGTAGAAAGACTTGAATTAAACCAGCCGCGGTATTGGTCAGAACCTTCTAAATACAAATCAGCCGGACGCTGTAAGTCTTCACGCTCTTCAAGAACAGCTTGATGTGAAGAACCAGAGTCAAACCATACGTCCATGATGTCTGTTTCTTTTGTGAAACGGCCATTTGGGCTTCCTTCATGAGTAAAGCCTTCTGGAAGCAAGTCTTTTGCTTCACGCTCAAACCATACGTTTGATCCATGTTCTCTAAATAGATTTGATACGTGCTCAATTGTCTCGTCCGTAATGATTGGCTCATCATTTTCAGCATAAAATACTGGAATCGGAACGCCCCATGCACGTTGACGAGAAATACACCAGTCTCCGCGGTCACGCACCATGTTATAAAGTCGCGTTTCACCCCAAGTAGGCACCCATTCTGTTTTTTCTACTGCTTTTAATAAATCTTCACGGAAATCTTTAATAGACGCAAACCACTGTGCTGTTGCACGGAAAATTGTTGGTTTCTTCGTACGCCAGTCATGTGGATATGAGTGGGTAATGAAACTTAATTTTAACAGCGCGCCTTCTTCTTCTAGTTTGTCTGTAATCGGCTTATTCGCTTTATCATAGAATAATCCTTCAAATCCTGGTGCTTCATTCGTCATATGACCCTTACTATCAACTGGACAAAGAACTTCCAAACCATATTTTTGACCAACGATAAAGTCGTCTTCCCCGTGTCCCGGTGCTGTATGAACACAGCCAGTACCAGCATCAGTCGTTACGTGATCGCCAAGAACAACTAAAGAATCACGCTTGTAGATTGGATGTTCAGCTACCACGCGTTCAAGTTCTGAACCTTTTACTGTACGAAGTGTCTTATAGTCAGCCCATTCAATTTCTTTAGCAACTGTTTCAATAAGTTCAGTTGCTACTACATATTTTGCTCCATCTGCTTCAACTACGCTGTACTGAAGCTCGGGATTGACAGCAATCCCTTGGTTAGCTGGCATTGTCCATGGTGTTGTCGTCCAAATGATGAATTTTTCATCTTGTTCAAGCACGCCTTTACCATCTTTCACATTAAACGCTACGTAAATAGAAGCTGAACGCTTGTCATAGTATTCAATTTCCGCTTCTGCTAAAGCAGATTCACTTGAAGGGGACCAGTATACAGGTTTTAATCCTTTGTAGATATAGCCTTTTTTCGCCATATCGCCAAATACCTTGATTTGCTGCGCTTCGTACTGTGGCTGAAGCGTTACATATGGATTATCCCAATCTCCGCGTACGCCTAAACGCTTGAACTGCTCACGCTGGCCGTTTACTTGTTCCCAAGCATACTGTTCGCAAAGCTTACGGAATTCAGCTACTGTCATTTCTTTGCGGTTTACTTTTTTATTTTTTGTTAAAGCCGTTTCAATTGGCAAGCCGTGTGTATCCCAGCCTGGCACATAAGGTGCGCAGAAGCCTGACATCGACTTATAGCGAACGATAAAATCTTTTAAAATTTTATTTAAGGCATGTCCCATGTGAATATCGCCATTGGCATATGGAGGTCCATCATGCAGGACGAATAGCGGACGGCCTTCCGTACGTTTTTGTACTTTTTCATAAATATTCATTTCAGCCCACTGTTCTTGCATTTTAGGCTCGCGGTTCGGTAAATTTCCACGCATAGGAAATTCAGTTTTTGGCATCAATAATGTATCTTTATATTCCATGTTTTACCCTCCAAAAAAAACGTAAATTTCATATCTTTTTGCACCATAACAAAAAGACCTCCTCATCCCAAAAAGGGACGAGAAGGCCTCCCGCGGTACCACCCTAGTAGATTTGCTGCACGCAAATCCTCTTTGCATTCGTAACGTGAATAAACCGCCACTGCTTACTATCATCATTTCAGCAATGGTACTCTAGGGTGATTTTCACTTTTTTGTTTGTTATCGAGCTCGCACCATCCTCGATTCGCTTTGACAAACTAAAAAAGCTACTGTCCCTGTCTCCGTACTGTTTGATATGAAATTTCATCTGTTACCAAATTATATGACAACAAAACGTGAGAAGTCAAGATGATGTCTTGACTAGTCAATTTTTTCTTCTAGCGCTGGCATCTCATAATCCATCAACTGATCCCAGTCATCGCTGTTTAACATTTCCAGCTGTGCTTCAATTAACATTTTGAAACGAGTTCTAAATACTTTAGACTGCTTTTTCGTCTCCTCAATGTCCATCGCAATTTTACGAGACTTAGACAGTGCTTCATTAATAATACGGTCCGCATTTTTTTCTGCTTCTTTTATAATGAGCTTCGCTTCTTTTTCAGCGTTTCGCTTTACATCTTCCGCTGCTTCTTGAGCAATTAAAATTGATTTATTTAACGTTTCTTCGATGTTAGTAAAATGTCCAAGACGATCTGTTAATTCAGATACTCTTCCTTCTAACTCCTTTTTATCACGCATTACCAGCTCATAGTCTTTAATTACTTGGTCAAGAAACTCATTTACTTCATCTTCATCATATCCGCGAAACCCGCGATTAAACTCTTTGTTATGAATATCCAAAGGGGTTAAAGGCATCTAGGCCACCTCCGTGTTGTCTCATTACATCATTAGTAATGGTTTATTCGACATATTTTTAAAATTTCCTGCTAGTAGATTTCTTTATTTCTGCTTCCCTACAACAATTCGCCATTTTTCTTTTTTTGTTTTGCCTTCAAGTGAAACGATACGACTTCTGCCGTGGCCACGAAGCGACAAAATATCACCTTCATGACATTCAAAAGAAGGCTGTTCAATGACTTTAAAATTTACTTTTACCGCTCCATTTGCAATAAACGGCTGGACTTTTTGTCTTGATAAATTGTGAATGGTCGACAGCAAAACATCAAGCCTCATTGAAGAAACTGTATAAACGTGTTCAATCAGCTCTTCTTTTACCACATGCAGCTGCTCTCTTTGAATAGAAGAAAGTGAAACTTTGGCTTTTCCAATTGATGTTAAATTCATCTCAATATAAGAAGAAATTTCCTCTGCGGCTACAAGCTGAATATCGTCTCCCGCGACCAAAATATCGCCAAATTTTGAACGGCGCAGTCCTAAGGACATCGCCGAACCAAGAACTTGAGGATGTTCAATCGTCACAAACTTTTTAGGATAATTCAATTCGTACATATGCAACTGAAAATCTTCGCTTTCAGGCACATAGTAATCCGGATATAGCAGCGCACGCTTGCGTTCAGCAAACGGTTGTCCACCATCAAATGAAACTTGAACCTCTCCTTCAGTCCCAACAATAGCTGTCACAATCTGCTGCTCTCTTGGATCTAAAAAATCCGTTAATTTTGGGCTGTATTGATGTAGGACATCTTCTTTCCACTGAAGAACCTGGTCAATAAATCCATGTTCTTCTTGCCTAAAATGTTCATAAATAGACATATTATTACTCCTACTATTGGTATGTAAAAAAGGAATCCAGCGATTCCTTTTTAAATAAATCCAACCATACTGTGAAGTGAACGTACACCTGCTTGCGCAAATCGTAGTAAAAAGATTGCAACAAGAGGTGAAATATCAATCATGCCAATAGGCGGAATGATTTTACGAAAAGGCTCTAAGTAAGGCTCGCAAATGCTGCCAAGCAGCTGACCAAACTTAGACGCCCTTACATCGGGTACCCAAGACATCAAAATGTGAATAATCAGTGCCCATGAGTAAAGACCAATCAATTGCCCAAGAATCCCAAAAACGATGTCCAAAAACTACCACCTCTTTACGTTTGTTGTATCGTGTTCTCCCATCATATCTGAAATGCTTCCGCTTACGTCTACATTATCAGGTGTACATAAAAAGATGTCGGTTCCAATTTTTTGAATGTCCCCGCCTAAAGCATAAACTGTACCACTTAAAAAGTCGACAATTCTCACTGCTTGATCTCGTTGAATGCGCTGTAAATTAACAACTACGACTTTACGATTTTTTAAATGATCCGTAATTTCTTGTGCTTCGGCATAGACGCGAGGTTCGCAAAGCATCATTTTTGATGATTTTTGAACGCTTTGCAAGCTAATCACGTTTTGCTGCTGATTCGGCTGCTGACTAGCTTTCACTGGTCTCGACTGCTGTACAGGCTCTTCTACCGACTCTTCTTGTTCGTAATGTTCTTCTACATATTCAGTATCGTCATCAAGAGCAAAAAAACTTCTAAAGCGATTTTTCATACTCATCTTGAATTACACCTCCTTAACGTTCATTCCCAACTAGCGTGGTTCCTAGTCGAATGAATGTTGCTCCTTCTTCAATTGCAATTGCATAATCGTTTGACATTCCCATTGATAGCTCCGTACAAGGTGCATACGGGAGGTTTAGTTCTTGTATACGATCCTGCAATTTCTTTAGACCTTGAAAACAGCTGCGAAGCAAGGACTCGTCATCTGTGTGAGGAGCCATGGTCATTAATCCAACTACTTGGATATTTGTAAATGTTTCAAGAGATTGAATAAATGGAATTACCTCTTCTACAGCAAGGCCATGCTTTGATTGTTCTTCGGCAACATTAACTTGTACAAAACATTTTATACGATGTCCTGCACGTTTATCAATTTCTTTTGCTAAAGATAATCGGTCTAGTGAATGAATATAGTCAACTTTATCAATCACATGTTTTACTTTTCTTGTTTGCAAGCTTCCGATAAAATGCCAGGTCGCTTTCTCACCGATTGATTCATACTTTTCTAGAAGACCTTCATCCCTGTTTTCTCCAAGATGTAAAATGCCTGCATCCACTGCTTCTGCTGCTCGTTTTGTGGAAACGTATTTTGTTACAGCAATCACCTCTACATCTTCTCGATTTCGATTAACTTTTTTACATGCTTCAGCAATTGTTTGTTGAACTGCTTCTAGATTTTCACTTACGCTAGCTGTCACTATGTAATTACTCCTCCTTAAAGCCTATGAAGTTAAACATGCGTCCTGTTTTCCCTTGGTCGCGGCGATGTGAGAAGAACAGGTCATCTTCACAGCTTGTACAATACGACGATGTTAAAATTCGTTCCGGCAATACGCCTGCGTTTTGAACCAGCAGCTTATTGACTTTTTTTAAATTAAGCGCGTATTGTCCAGGGCTTACTTCTTGATATCCATTTTGGCCAACTACTTCGTTTACTTGTGTAATGACGCGGTTATCGACAACATAACAGCAATCTTCAATCGAAGGGCCAATCGCCACGTAAATATCTTCAACCGGAACATTTTCTTGCTCTACCCACAGCCGAATCATATTTCCTGCAATATCTTTTACTGTTCCCTTCCACCCAGCATGAGCAAGACCAACTAAATGGTGATCAGGCGCATAGAAGTACAGCGGAACACAATCTGCATAACATAAAGCTAACAAAATATCAGATTCATTTGTATAAATGCCATCCGCTGCTTTTATGCCCTCTTCATACTTGTAGAGTCCTTTTGCACAGTCGGCTTTTGTTACTTTTTGAACAGTTGCTTCATGTACTTGTTCAGCACATACAAAGCTTTCAAAAGACATGTCTAGTTCGGCTGCTAAAATTTTTCTATTTGTAATAACATCTTCTACGTTATCGTTTACGTGAAGCCCTAGGTTAAAAGAAGCAAATGGAGGTTTACTCACGCCACCATTTTTTGTGGTGAAACCAGCAACAAGCATATCATTCTTTTCTACCCAAGGGCTCAGCCACATAAACGACTCGTGATGGCTTTTTTTTAATGGCTCAGGATTCATGTATGTGACACATCCCTTGTTTCATTTGTTCTCACATATTGTACCACAGATTGCTAGGTGCTGTTGACAAAAAACTAATTCTCTTCAGGCTGAAATGCGTCTTTATAACGTACTAAAATGACATCGGAACCAATTTTCACAATATTTTTCCACGGAATCACAATTTCATCATCTTTTCCAAAGAAGCCCAATACACGAGAGCCTCCGATAATGACGGCCTGTATTTTTCCCGTTGTTAAGTCAATATCAATATCCCCTACATTTCCAAGTTTTTTGCCATCAGCTACATTCACTACATCTTTCAGCTGAAACTCTGAAATCTTTAACATGCTCTCTCCTCCTATAGCCAACTTTATTCCTTAGCCTATATATATTTTCAAATTTTCATTTCATGAAGGAAAAGCTTATTTTTTCTCTGCCATTCTCTTTCTATAAGCATTTTGTTCACTAATTACACAGTTTTTCATCAAGAGACATTCTCAACAAGCAGCGAGAAGTCCTCATAGCAATAGGAAATCTAACATGAATATCTTTTGGTTATGTATTCATTGATACATACAAAATAAGCATCGTGTCTGTTTTTATAGACACGATGCTTATTAAGTTGAACATCAAATAAAGTGAATGGTATTGATTGTATGAACAAGAGCAGCTGCCAGTTTAGAGAGCTTTTGTTAACTTTGAATATTTTTATTCATCTGTTTAATAGCAGCTTTTTCTAAACGAGAAACCTGCGCTTGAGAAATACCAATTTCTTCAGCAACTTCCATCTGTGTTTTACCTTGGAAGAAGCGCTTTCGTAAAATTAGTTTTTCTCGCTCGTTCAATCTTCTCATACCTTCTTGCAAAGCAATTTCTTCAATCCAAGTTGAATCACGGTTGCGTTCATCGCTTAGCTGATCCATCACATAGATTGGGTCTCCGCCATCATTGTAAATAGGTTCAAATAAAGAAACCGGATCTTGGATAGCATCTAAAGCAAACACAATTTCTTCATGCGGTACTTCTAGGACTTTTGAAATTTCCTCAGCTGTAGGTTCCTTGGATGTTTCACTCATAAGCCTTTCACGAACTTGAAGAGCTTTATAAGCAATATCACGAAGGGAACGAGAAACACGGATTGGATTATTGTCACGTAAATAGCGGCGAATTTCCCCTATAATCATTGGGACAGCATATGTAGAAAACTTCACGTTTTGACTTAAATCAAAATTGTCAATGGATTTCATTAATCCAATACACCCAACCTGAAATAAGTCATCAACAAATTCTCCACGATTGTTAAAACGTTGGATCACGCTGAGTACGAGACGTAAATTTCCGCTTACTAGCTTTTCTCTTGCTGTTCCATCTCCAGCCTGCATTTGTTTAAACAACTTTCGCATTTCTTCATTTTTTAATACGGGAAGTTTCGAAGTATCTACTCCACAAATTTCTACTTTATTTCTTGTCAACTCTTTCCCTCCTAACAGGAGATGATGTTCTGAATTCAGTATCTCCTCCGGAGGAAAAAATATGCACTTTTACAATTCTGACAATTTCACGCTAAAAAAGCTGATTGTATAAGATGCTTCTCAGCCCTTATACAATCAGCTTTTTTACTTAAACCATTTTATTAAATTCTTTTCGCAGCCGTTTAATAATTCGTTTTTCGAGCCTTGAAATATAAGACTGAGAAATGCCTAGCATATCGGCTACATCTTTTTGCGTTTTTTCTTCTCCGCCGGCTAGCCCAAAGCGCAGCTCCATAATTTGCTTTTCACGATCATTTAATTGGTGCAGTGCTTTCAGCAAAAGTTTTCGATCTACATTCGCTTCTAGGTCTTTTGTGATGATATCTTCTTCGGTTCCCATCACGTCAGACAATAACAGTTCGTTTCCATCCCAATCAATATTTAACGGCTCATCAAATGAAACTTCAGATCGAATTTTATTGTTGCGGCGCAAATACATTAAAATTTCATTTTCAATACAGCGAGAGGCGTACGTCGCTAGCTTAATTTTCTTTTCAGGATTAAACGTGTTTACTGCTTTAATTAAACCGATGGTGCCGATGCTAATTAAATCCTCAATATTGATTCCCGTATTTTCAAACTTGCGGGCAATATAAACAACAAGTCGCAAATTACGCTCAATCAACAGTGAACGTGCTGCTTCATCTCCTGATGGAAGTTTCTTCAAGAGCACTTCTTCTTCATCTTTTGTTAAAGGTGGTGGAAGAGCTTCACTTCCTCCTATATAGTACACTTCATCTGTTTTTAGCTTAAGTTTAATTAATAATTTGTACCACCATAATTGAAATCGAATTCGATATGTAGCCATTGTGTATCCTCCTTTATTTGTTCACACCTTTTACGATGCGGAACTTACTTCTCCAATAACGATAAGCTTGGGATGAACAATACATTCATATTGCTTCTCCACTGAAAGCGTTGTATGACTAATACCTACTAATACTTTAGTGACTTCAATCGTGTTGGACTGATGAACCAGCCTTACCATATCTGGCTTTAGAGCAAGCAGCAGCTGATTGGCTTGGCCTACGCTTCGATAAGGGACAAAGCGGACTTTTGAATACCACTCTTGATCAATATCTTCGCTGTGTGAAAAGGATTGAACATTTTTGCTTAATTCCATTAAGCCTTCAGGCAATATTTCTTTTAAAGAATCTGCTGTAACAATCATAACCGGGGTTTTCGTCAGCGGATCTACAAGCTGATTCCCACTATCAATAAGTCCTTTCATCGACAGCGTCTGTTCGTTTAAAATAACTTCTACATCTACCAGCTGATCAAATGTAATATTTTTCATTCGCAAATCATCAACTCGTGCTTTTGAAAAATAAGATAATAGCGGAAAACCAATAAGAACAAATATCCAGCTAATAGGATCACCAAACTGTGGAGATTTCGTATCAACCATTTGATTAAGAACAAGGAACTGATCTTGAAATAAAAAGTGAACGCCCATTAACCCTCCACCCACAACAAAGGTTGCAAAATAAAACGTTAATAAATTCTCAAAGAAAAAGCGCAGTCGTTTATAACCAAACGCCATCAATACCATAAAAAACGAGAATAAAATTTTAATAGCAGGGTGAACCATAAGATGAGAAAAAGGTGTAAACATAAGAAGGACAATCAATGAACCGATAAAGCCGCCAAGCAAAAGCCGCCACCACTTGTAATTCCGTTTAAGTACAACAGCACATAACATTAGTAAGATCGTATCTAACCCAAAATTCAGCATCCATATTAAATCTAAATAGATTGGCAATGTTTATAACCTCTCCATTCTTTCTGAATTTTTCTGTTAAAAATTAGTATATAGTACATCCTATTAGAAAGTCTGTCAGTTCATGCCGAGAAACAAGCAGTATTTTTGAGGAAATCATTCGATATTTGTCACACTACTTTTAGAAAGAAAACACAAACCCTTTGAAGGCGTCATATTGACCATGTCGAATGTTTTTTATACTCTTTTTGAGTTTTCTAGATTCATTGCATAAAAAAAGACCTCTGTATAAAACAGAGGTCTTGGCTTTTTATTTTCTTAGCGTCTACGATTACGGTTTCGTAAGAATGTTGGAATATCTAGCGCATCTTCAGACTGTGGCTGAGATGGACGCGTATATTCTTGCTGTACAGGTTCTTCACGCTTTACTTCACGCTTCGGCTGTGGAGCCGGTTGCTGTGTCGATTGCTGCATGCGATTCGCCGATAACGAAGGACGACCTGGTTTTGGCTGTGATAAATCTTGGTCACTAAAGCCAGTTGCAATAACTGTAACAACAATCTCATCTTTTAGGTTTTCGTTAATAACAGATCCAAAGATCATGTTCACTTCTTGGTCAGAAGCCGAAGCAACGATATCTGCAGCTTCTTGTACTTCGTAAAGACTTAGGTTTGTACCGCCTGTGATATTCATTAATACACCTTGAGCTCCATCGATAGATGTTTCAAGAAGTGGACTTGAAATAGCTTTTTTAGCTGCTTCAGCAGCGCGGTTTTCACCAGTCGCAATACCGATACCCATAAGTGCAGATCCTTTGTTAGACATAATTGTTTTCACGTCCGCGAAGTCTAAGTTAATTAATCCAGGAACTGCGATTAAATCTGAAATACCTTGCACACCTTGTCGTAATACGTTATCCGCTTCACGGAACGCTTCTAGCATTGGCGTGTTTTTATCAACGATTTCTAATAAGCGATCATTTGGAATAACAATCAGCGTATCCACTGCTTCTTTCATTGACGCAATGCCACCTGCCGCTTGAGTAGAACGCTTACGGCCTTCAAACGTAAATGGACGAGTAACAACACCTACCGTTAGTGCTCCTAGCTCACGAGCAATTTGGGCAATGACTGGAGCTGCACCAGTTCCAGTTCCTCCACCCATACCAGCTGTTACGAAAACCATGTCTGCACCTTTTAGTGCTTCTTGTATTTGTTCCTTACTTTCTTCAGCTGCTTTTTTACCAACTTCTGGATTAGCACCTGCACCTAATCCTCTTGTTAATTTAGCGCCGATTTGCATTTTTGTTTCAGCTTTTGATAAATTTAATGCCTGTGCATCTGTATTAACTGCAATAAATTCTACACCTTGGACGCCATGTTCAATCATTCGGTTAACCGCGTTGTTACCGCCGCCTCCGACACCGATTACTTTAATCGTCGCTAATTGGTCTACACTTGTATCAAACTCCAACATGATAGTTCCTCCTAATTCTTCGAAATTACCAATCCGTAACGTTAATCAAAGAAGTATCCAAAAAACTTCTTCATTAAATTTTGGTCATTTTTCTTTTTCGGCTGCTCAGCTGATTGTTGCGGCTGCTGTGGTTTCGGGCTAGGCTTGATCATTTCTTGTTCAATCGGCTCTTCTTCCACAACTGGCGCTCCAATTTCCCGGCCTTGTATTTTAGCATTTTTGTATGCAAATTTTATTAATCCTACGCCTGTTGTATAATGCGGCTCACGTACTCCAATATAATCAGGCACTGCTATGCGCACGTTATTCTTTAAAATCACTTGAGCTAGCTCAAGAATACCAGGCATCGCTACTACTCCGCCTGTTAAAACAAATCCTCCTGGAATATCTTTGTATCCTAGGCGATTTACCTCCTGCGTAATCATATCTAAAATCTCTTCTAATCTAGCTTCAATAATATCAGAGATTTCGAGCTGATTAAACTGCTGATGCTGATCGCTTCCAATGATCGGTACACTAAATACTTCTTCTTCAGAAGCATGATCGTAGAAAGCATGTCCATGCTTTATCTTAATATTTTCCGCGTCTTCAGTCGATGTGCGAAGGCCAATCGATAAATCTTTGGTAATGTGCTCTCCGCCAACAGCTAGTACATTTGTTACTTTCAAATGTCCTTGGTCAAAGATCGCAACCGTTGTTGAACCTCCACCGATATCTACCAGTGCGACACCTAAGTTTTTTTCATCACGAGATAATGCAATTGAACCAGCGGCTAGAGGCTGTAAACAAATATCACTGATTTCTAAACCAGCTCTTTCTACACAGCGTAATAAGTTATGTAAAACCGTTCTAGATCCTGTTATGATTGTGCCTTCCATTTCTAAACGTACCCCAATCATACCTCTAGGATCGTTAATACCTTCTAAGCCATCTACAATAAATTGCTTTGGAATAACATCAATGATTTCACGATCTGGCGGGATAGACATGACTTGAGCAGCATCAATTACTCGATGAATATCTTCGTTTGTAATTTCACGATTTTCGCTTGACACGGCTACTACTCCGTGACAATCCTGTAAAAATACATGATTTCCGCTTATGCCCACTACAACCTTTTTAATTGTAATGCCTACCATTCGTTCAGCTTGTTCTACTGCTTTTCGAATAGATTGAACTGTTGCATCTATATCAACGATAGAACCTTTTTTTAGTCCGTGTGATTTAACATTCCCTACACCAATGATATTCAATGAATCGTTACTCATCTCTCCGATGATTACTTTCACACTGGATGTACCGATGTCTAAACTAACGTATATTTCATTGCTGTTCATTCTTTGGCACCTCCTTTTTCTTTCTGCACATGTCATCTTAAATAAATTAAGAAGAACAACAATATTAATTTTTTATTATATGAAAATATTCAACAAATACATCTGTTTCCCTTTTGTAAAATCAATTTTTTTCAAGTTTTTCACAGACTTTATCTCTTTCAAAGAACAAAACGTTCTTGTTTTGACTTTTTTTTAGATTTAAGCCTCAAATTCACTGAAAAAAAGCTATTTAACTACAAGTCTACACTAAGATGTACACTGAGAAAAGCGAAACTTACCTAGAACAAATATTACATTTCCATTTCACAGCAGCGGAGAAGAAAATCATATGTATGCAGAATACTTGCATGTGATTATACAATGTACAAGGGCTAGTTTGCCAGTCTCAACTCATCTATTTCCTTTAATTAACACTTATAAAAAATAATTACTGCTTGCTCTTTTTATAAGGTTTAAATGCATATCCTTCTTCTAAATCAATAATGCCTTTTTGATCATCACTCAATTTACTTGCAATAGCTGGGTAATGAACAATTTTATCAGAGAAGTTGCTAATTTTCCCGCTTACTTCACGCGTATCATTCATAAATACCTCGATGTGAAGAGGTTCTGATTTTGTCGGCGCATAGTAAATCTCAGAAATAGCCCCTTTTATGCTCTTAGGCGTTTTAGCTAATTCTTGAACCATGCTTTGTATAGCGTCTCCGTCTTTCCAGTCAATTAGCAGCGGAGCGTCGGATGACACTTTCTTAGCACTTACTTCTTTTAAAACTTTTCCATTTTCATTCACAGGGAAATATTTATTCCCCGAGGTTACATATGCAATTCTTGCGTACTCTTTTACGTCGATTACGACCTTATTAGGAAATGTTTTGTGAATGACAGCTTCCTTTACCTCAGGATTTTTTTCGACTTTTTCTTGAATTTGATCAGCATCAGCTTTCCAGTAGCTAGTTTTTTTGGACAGACCACTCGCTTTGACAATATCCTTATCACTTACATGTTTATTCCCTTGTACTTCAATGTTAGAAACATTACTCAGAGAAGATTGAGAATATACAATAAATAAAATAAGGATGAAAAAGAGTGATAAATACAAAATAAGCCGTCTATTTGCTTTTTGCTTTCGCTGTTCTTGCAGCTTCGGTACACGATCTTCTAAAACAATTAACTTACCTTTTTCCATTTTTTTCACCCTTATCCATTTGAGAAAATAAACGAGGACTTACCATCTATTTATTTCCAATCTTTGCTTCATGAGAATATCCCCATTATAGCATAGAATAAACACATAAAAGCTACCTTTTCACGCATAACCATACAGCGACGGGCTGAGTAATTAGCGACCGATAATCTCAACTTCTGTATGAATATCAATATCGAATTTCTCTTTAATTGTTTTCTTAACATGAGCAATTAAATTCAGCACGTCTGAAGCCGTTGCATCTCCTGTATTGACAATGAAGTTCGCATGCTGCTCACTAATTTGCGCACCGCCTACTGAAAAACCTTTTAAGTTGGACTTTTCAATTAAGTCTCCTGCATAATTTGGAAGCGGATTTCTAAAAATACTTCCTGCACAAGGGAAATTCCAAGGCTGTGTTTCGCGGCGATAGTCTTTATTTTTCTGCATGACCGCCACAATATCATCTTTCGTTCCCTTTTTCAAACGCAGCACAGCTTCTACACATACTCCAGGACGGTCTTTTTGTAGAATGGAATGACGATACGAAAATTGAAGCTCTTCATTTGTCAGCCACTCCAGAGTGCCATCTTCAAATAAAATCAGCGCTTTTTCGACTACATGAGACATATCAGAACCATGGGCACCTGCATTCATATAAACAGCGCCTCCCACAGATCCAGGAATTCCACTTGAAAACTCCAATCCAGACAGACCTTGTTTTGTAATAACTGTTGCAAGCTTGATGCTAGGGTATCCCCCACCTACAGTAACCGTCTCTCCATCTACTGTTAAATCATCTAATCCGGCTCCGAGCTTAATGACCACACCTTCAATTCCCTTATCAGAAACAAGAAGATTAGATCCTCGACCAATCGCTCTCCATTTCACGCCGTGTTTTTTAATCATATCCATTGTAACTTTTAAGTGATCAACAGAATCAGGTTCTACAAGCACATCTGCTGGACCACCAATTTTCATTGTTGTATGTTTTGCTAGCGGTTCATTTTCACGAACCTTTCCAATATTCGCTTCGACTAACTCTTTTACTAACGCTTCCATAAGAACCTCCTAAAACCCTCTTTGCTGTTATAAAACTTTCATGTCAATGCGCCCTTACTTCTAATGCATAAGAATAATAAGAACAGATTCATAACTAAGCAGCAGCACCTTGTAAGATACCTTTTTTCTACGAAGGCACTCTATTCTGTTGTCAATTTCATCATTTTTATTTATCGTATGACATTCACCCATAGAATGTACGTTCATCTGCTATATAAAGTAATTTTGATTGTTTTTTTATCGTTTTTCATTTAGAAGTTAAACACATGCTGACAGTCATAAAAAAACGCTACGCTCATAAGTGCACATACGTTCACCTACTCACTAAGATAAAACATTTAACCTTACACATCATACCATAGTTGGACTCAAAATTGGTTATCACAACATTACATTTTAAAAACATTTCATACAAAAATATCATCTACCTGTAAAAAATCGAAAATAAACCGCCAACAAAATCCGGCGTGCACTTGGATTTAAGATGACGGTTTACTTCAGTAGACCATTGCCTACTTGACATTATACAATTTTTTTCAATTAATAGCGAGAATATCTACTAACATTTAACAAAACTCCAACTGCTGCCAGCATGAGCGTCAGCGACGATCCGCCGTAACTTAAAAATGGAAGCGTAATTCCCGTAACAGGCATAAGACCTGTTACCACGCCTATATTGATCATGACTTGAATCGCAACCATTGAAATAATTCCTAAGGCTAAAAACGTTCCGTAAAGATCAGGTGCTCCGAGCGCTACTTTAATTCCTCTCCAAAGCAATAAGCTAAACAAAAGTAGAACAAGTGTTCCGCCGATAAAACCGAGCTCTTCTGCCAGAATAGCAAAAATAAAATCAGTTTGAGGCTCCGGCAGATAAAAGAACTTTTGTCTACTTTGCCCTAACCCTAATCCAAGCAATCCCCCCGGCCCAATTGCATAAAGAGATTGAATGATTTGAAACCCGCTTCCAAGCGGATCTTCCCAAGGATTTAAAAATGAGGTGATGCGTTTAATCCGATAAGGAGCTGATAAAACAAGCCCTACAAAACCGGCAACGCCAAGAAACCCAAGACCTGCAAAGTGACTTACCTTTGCTCCTGAAACAAAAATCATGACTAAACAAGTTCCAACAAGCACCGTTCCAGTTCCTAAATCCGGCTGCATCATAATAATGCCAAACGGTAAGAAAACCAGTAATAACGCCGGTAACATTCCTTTTCTAAAGGATGTAATTTTCTTCTGGTTTTCTGATAAATATTTCGCTAAAAATATAATCATAGCAAACTTCATAAATTCTGAAGGCTGAATCGAAAACGCTCCAACTCCTATCCAACTTTGCGACCCATTCCGTACTAGCCCTACTCCCGGAATCAACACAAGTACCAGCATAACAAAGCAAATGATTACAATTGGCTTTGCCCACGTACGCCACATCCAATAATCAATATTCATGATGACAAACATCGCGCATACACCAAGCCCTGCAAATAAGAGCTGGCGTTTAGCAAAGAAAAAAGAATCATTAAACTTGTATGTAGCCCATACCGCACTTGCACTGTATACCATGATAAGGCCGATGGTTAGCAAGGAAAGCGTAACGATTATGAGAAAAAAATCTGGGGTAGACCTTTTTGTCGACACTGTCACACACCTCTAAAAATAGATTAGGGCTAGTGTATTTTCTAGGTGTTTAGACAAGCCCTTATTTCAGTTTATGCACAGATTCAATAAAGATGTCACCACGTTCTTCAAAAGTTTTAAATTGATCCCAGCTTGCACAAGCAGGAGATAATAAAATAACATCTTCTTCATCTGAACAAGCATATGCTTCTGAAACTGCTTGTTTAACATTATCGACACGTTTTACAATTTGTATTCCCTCTTCTTTGGCTACGCGTTCAATTTTAGGAGCCGTTTCACCAAACGTAATAACAGCTTTCACATTTTTAAACTCTTCTTTTAAATCATCAAACTCATTGCCGCGATCGAGTCCGCCTGCAAGTAGAATCGTCGGCTGTGAAAAAGCGGAAAGAGCTACTTTTGTAGCAAGCATATTTGTAGCTTTAGAGTCATTATAAAACTTACGTTTGTTGATTGTCGTGACATATTGAACGCGGTGTTTAACACCAGCAAACGTTGTGAGCACGGAATAGATAGCTTCATTTGAACAGCCGTACAGCTTCACAACGGATACAGCTGCTAAAATATTTTCTTGATTATGTTTGCCTGGCAGCACCACATCTTTTAACGACATCACTTCTTCATCTTTAAAGAAAATCGTTTCGTTTTTAATATACGCTCCTTCTGTCGTTTGAGCTGTAACAGAAAAAGGTACTTTTGTCGCTTTAATATTTGCACTAGCTTTCATCACTAGCTCATCATCCGCATTAATAACGGCAAAGTCTTCACTTGTTTGATTGTTAAAGAGATTTGCTTTCGCTTTGATATATTCCTCTTTTGTACCATGATAGTCTAAGTGAGCATCAAACAAATTCAATAATAAAGAGATTTTCGGACGGAATTTTTCAATTCCCATCAGCTGAAAAGAAGAAAGCTCCGTTACAATTACATTGTCCTTTGTTGCTTTTTGCGCCACTTCACAAGCTACTGTTCCAATATTTCCAGCAATCAACGGCTGCTTTTGATCTTCTTCTAACATTTTATAAATGAGCGTTGTTGTTGTTGTCTTCCCATTGCTTCCCGTAATCCCGATAAAAGGAGCTTCGCTAATTTCATAAGCTAATTCTACCTCTGTTAAAATCGGAATATGTCGCTTTAATGCTTCTTGCAATAGAACATTTGAATACGGAATCCCAGGGTTTTTTACAATAACATCCGCTTTGTCTAAAAGCTCAAGCGGATGATGTCCACAGACAACTTCAATGCCCGTTTTTTCTAATTCCTGTGCTGCTGCGTTCTCTTCGTACGGTTTTTGATCATTAACGACTACTTTAGCACCAAGCTGTTTAACTAACTGAGCGGCTGCTAAACCGCTCTTGGCTAATCCTAAAATAAGTACTTGTTTACCTTGATACGTATTGACTGATTTCATTTAAATCCACACCTCGATATAAATTCCAAGCATTGCAAATAATAGTCCTACAGCCCAAAAAGTCATAACTACGCGCCATTCCGACCAGCCGCTTAGCTCGTAATGGTGATGAAGCGGGCTCATTTTAAACACACGTTTTCCTGTTGTTTTGAAAGATGCGACTTGAATAATAACAGATAATGTTTCAATAACAAACACACCACCGATAATAACAAGCAAGAATTCCATTTTCATTAAGACAGCCACCGTAGCGATAGCTCCTCCTAGCGCTAAAGAACCCGTATCTCCCATAAATACTTTTGCAGGATGGGCATTAAAAACTAAAAATCCTAACACAGCTCCTACTACAGCAACTGAGAAAATAGATAGTTCAAACTGCTCTGCATTCCAGGCGAGAACTGCAAATGCACCAAAAGCAATCGCACTTGTACCAGATACAAGTCCGTCTAATCCATCCGTTAAGTTGACCGCGTTTGAAAAACCAACAAGCCAGATGATGAGGAAAACAACATAAAACCAACCTAAATCGATTGGGTCTTTAATTCCTGGAATCGTCACTTCAGTTGAAAACTCAAACTGTCTTGCAATAAAGTAAAAAATAATTGAAATGACAACCTGACCTAAAAACTTTTGTTTAGATGTTAATCCAAGGTTACGCTTTAACACTACTTTTATAAAATCATCTAAAAATCCTAATAAACCAAATCCGATTGTGACAAATAATAATAGAAACGTCTTATATGTAAGTTCTGCATATTGATTGACCATAATAAGAGTTGCCACAATAATAGATAATAAAATCATGATACCGCCCATTGTAGGTGTACCTGATTTTTTCTGGTGAGATTTCGGGCCTTCATCACGAATACTTTGACCAAACTTTAATCTTCTTAAGAAGGGAATAAAAATCGGCGACAATACAACCGTAATCAAAAAGGCTACGCCGATTGTCAATAAAATTGATTGTTCTAGCACGATGTCCCCTCCTTAACTTCCAACTCATTCCGACTCATTTTGTTCTCTACCCATTTCATTACTACTTTCGCTCCTCAATCATTTTGCGTGCTACTTCTCGATCGTCAAAATCGAATACTTTTTTACCAATAATTTGATAGGTCTCGTGCCCTTTTCCAGCAATGACAATAACATCATCTGCATGCGCTGTTTCCACTGCATAGCGAATAGCTTCTGCACGATCAGCAATCGTCACATAGTTATCTGTATCCAAACCTTCTTCCATATCTTTTAAAATAGCCAATGGATCTTCACTTCGTGGATTATCAGATGTCAAAATAGCTTGTGTACTGTATTCAGCTGCAATCCGAGCCATGATTGGTCGTTTTGTACGATCTCGATCTCCGCCACAACCAACAATAACATATATATTGCGTTTTGCGAATTCTTTTACAGTTTTTAACACGTTCTCTAAGCTGTCCGGCGTGTGGGCATAATCCACGATAACCGTAAAATCTTGCTGCGCATCAACCACTTCAAAACGCCCAGACACACCTTCTAACACTTTTATTTCCTCGACAATAACTGACAGAGGGAGACCAGATACTAAACATGCAGCCGTAGCCGCTAATACGTTGTAGACGCTAAATTTCCCAATAAGCTTCATTTCTACAGAAACCGTTTCTGTCGGTGTTGTCAAATCGAACGTTGTGCCGCTGTTTGTAATTTGAATATTCGTTGCACGAATATCACTTTCACGGTCAATACCATACGTAATCACTGTAGCAGCCGTGTTTTTAATATATTCCTCGGTTGCCGCATCATCGACATTAAGAACAGCAAATTTAGGACGAGTATGGTTATAAGCATTTCCTAACTGTGCAAATAGCAACCCTTTCGCACGACGATAATCTTCCATTGTATGATGATAGTCGAGGTGATCTTGCGTTAAGTTACTAAATACCGCCACGTCAAAGTCGCACCCGTGTACGCGTCCTAAGTCAAGCGCGTGAGATGATACTTCCATCATCGCTACTTCTACATTCTCTTCCACCATTTGATTAAATGTTTTTTGAAGAGTCAGCGATTCAGGCGTTGTGTTTTTCACATCATAAGACGTATCACCAATACGAATTTCAATCGTTCCAATTAGACCCGTCTTTTTATGCTGTGATTTAAAGATATGCTCAATTAAATGTGTAATCGTTGTTTTTCCATTTGTGCCTGTTACACCAATTAAATGCATTTTTTGTGTGGGCTGATTGTAGAAAGCATCCGCCAGCACTGCCATTGCTCGCTTTGTACTCTTCACGCGTACAACGGGCACTTCTACATCCACAGGCTTTTCTGCTAAGATTGCTACTGCCCCTTTTTCCACAGCCATCTGTGCAAAGCTATGACCATCAACCGTATAGCCGTCTATACAAATGAACAATGCTCCGGGCTTAACTTCTCTTGAATCCATTTCAATTGACGTAATATCAATATTCTGTTCAGGAAGCTGAACAAAATCATGTAAATGTGTTAGTAGTTCTCGTAAATCCATTCCTACCATGTCCTCTCTATTTGTAAAGTGAAACGTTTGTTATAAGACGCTATGGCAACTATTCTTCTTTTTCTAGCACCTAACCTATTACATTTTACAGAAAAAGAAGCCCGGAGGGAACACCCCCAAGGCTTATTTGTTGATTTCATGTTCACACGCAGCGTAACCTGCTGATTATCATGCAAGGAAGAATAATAGTTTATAGAGATTTTTATTTTCCCATATAAATTCTAACCGTTTCGCCTTCTTTAACTTTCGTTCCGGCTGCAGGAGACTGCTTGACCACTTTATCTCCTTCGCCACTCACATCTAATTTTAAATTAAGTAGCTGTTCTTGTAACTCTTTTTTTGACATTCCTACGACATTTGGTACTTTTATCATTGGTGTGTCCAGCCACGTTAACTCTTTTTCAATTTGTCCTTTACGCGGTTTAACGTCCATCACACGTAAACTGTCTTCAATCATTTTACCTACAATCGGAGCTGCTACCACTCCACCAAACTGAATGGTGCCCTTTGGATTATCAACCGCAACATACACGACAATTTCAGGGTTATCTGCTGGTGCAACACCGATAAAAGAAACGATGTGATTATTTTTTAAATACTTTCCATTTTGAGCTTTCTGCGCCGTACCCGTCTTTCCTCCAACGCGGTACCCTTCCACAAAAGCTCCTTTTCCGCTTCCTTGTGCGACTACACTTTCAAGAGCAAAACGCACTTGCTTAGACGTTTCCTCGGAAATAACTTTTCGCTTAGCAACCGGTTTATGACTGCTTACAACTTTTCCGGTAGTTGGATCCACCCACTCTTTTGCAATATAAGGTTCATAAAGCGTTCCACCGTTTACGGCTGCGGAAACAGCAGCTACTTGTTGAATAGGCGTAACGGCAACCCCTTGCCCAAAAGCTGTTGTAGCTTGTTCAACCGGCCCTACGCGCTCAAGCGGGAACAAAATTCCTTTTGCTTCCCCTTGTAAATCAATACCTGTTTTTTGACCAAAGCCAAATTCTTTAATGTATTTGAACAATTTCTCTTTTCCTAAACGTTCCCCAAGCTCCACAAAACCAGGGTTACATGAGTTCTGTACAACTTCTAAAAAAGACTGCTGTCCGTGTCCGCCTTTTTTCCAGCAGCGAAGTCTCGCTCCTCCAACTTCCGCCGCCCCATCATCGTAGAATTGATCTTTTAGTAAATCCACTTTCTTTTCTTCAAGAGCAGCTGCCAGTGTAATAATCTTAAACGTTGATCCGGGCTCATATACGCTCCAGATTGGAAGATTGCGATTATACACCTCAGGCTTCACATTTTTAAAATCCGTCGGATCAAAGCCTGGACGACTTGACATACCTAAAATTTCACCGTTTTTAGGATTCATGGCAATGGCAATCATACCATCTGGATTATAAGCTGTCTGAGCATTATCCAACTCACGCTCCATGATTGTTTGCACACGTGAATCAATGGTCAATCTCAAATCGAGCCCGTCCACAGGCGCTGTGTAGTCATCGGCTATATTGGGCATCTTTTTACCTTTAGCATCAGAATACAATTTAACTGAACCTTTTTGTCCTTTTAGCTCTTTATCATAATATAATTCAAGGCCCGTTAACCCTTGATTATCTACTCCCGCAAAGCCTAATACATGCGACAAATAACTTCCAAACGGATAGTACCGCTTCGAATCCTCAGCTATATATACGCCTTTTAAATTTAAATTTCGCACTTCATTTGCTTTCGCATGTGAAATTTTTCTTCCTTCAGGACGCAAATATACGCTAGAAGAAGCTTTTGTTATTTGTTCATATACTTTTTCTTTTGATGCTCCCAGCACTTTTGCTAACTTTTCAGCCGTAACAGCTGGATTTTCAACTTGTCTTGGCATAACTAAAACGGTCGGTGCACTTTTATTTGTAGCAAGTGCCACATCCTTGCGATCTAGTATCTTTCCTCTTTCAGGTTCAAAAGGAATATTCCGACTCCATAAGTCTTTGGCTTTTTCAGTTAGCGTATCCCCAGTCAGCAACTGTACATATCCAAGCCTTGTATCAATAATCAAAAACACAATAAAACCGACAAACAAAACAATGGCTAGCCTTTTACGAACTGTGACTCCTGATACCCGCATATATTAGAACCTCCTCTGAATCGGCTCGTTCCAATATATGCTTGTACAGGATTCACTAGAACTTATTTTCTAGTCAAGTTGCTTATCGTCTTTTTTACTGTCAGATTCACTTTTTTCCGTTTCTTTTAGCTTATTTAACGTGCTTGAAAATTCTTTAGGCGTTTCAAGTTCCACTTTCAGGTACGTTCCTGCTTTTAGCGGATCTCCTGCTTTAATACTTTGACTTACAACATAACCATTTTCAAGTGCGCTAGGTCGAACGTTGACAAATTCACTAAAGCGAATAACGTCACGATGTGAAAAACCTGTTAAATCAGGCATTGTGGCTTTTCCGTTTGTCTTAATGAACACGCGTTGACCAGTGACAATGGTATCAGAAGTCGGTGATTGGCTTTCTACCGTATCTCCTTTACCTATTACAACAGGAACAAGCCCTTTTTGTTTTAAGTCTTTCACGGTACTATCAACTGATTCATTAACGTAAGATTTAAGCTTGATTTCTGAATCCACTTTCTTTTCTTTCGTTTCTTTTCCGTCTTCATCCGTTTTTTGAGGCTCCACTCCTAAATACTGCAGACTATTTTTCATCACCGGATTAAATACAGCTGTAAGCGGCGCAGTACCCGTTTCTTGAGGCGTGAGAGTTGGATTTTTAACGGCTACATAGACAAGGAGCTTTGGATCCTTAGCAGGTGCAAAGCCCATAAAGGAAATGAAATTTTTCCCGTGTCCATGCAGGTAACCTCCGGTAGGCCCAGGAATTTGAGCTGTTCCCGTCTTTCCAGCGACATCGTATCCTTCAATCGCGTAAGGTTTGCCTGTTCCATCATCAGAAGAAACAACGGTTTCTAAAATACCTAGCGTTTCGTTCGCTGCTTTTTTAGAAATAGGCTGGCCTACTACGGTAGGTTTTGTTTTCTTAATTGTTTTCTTATTTGTTTCATCGACTACTTGTTTAATCACGTAAGGCTTCATCATTTTCCCGTCATTTGCAATCGCAGTAGCCGCTTGAATTTCTTGAATAGGCGTAAAAGCAGACGCCTGTCCAAACGCAGTGGTTACGCGGTCTCTCGGGTACTTCGTCACTAACTTGCTAGAAGCTTCATTTGGCAAGTCAATTCCCGTCTTATCCATAAAGCCAAACTTGTCCAAGTATTTATACAAACGGTCGGTACCTAATTTTTCGTTGGCTAAAATGGCAACCGCTACATTTGAAGACCTTTGAATTCCTTCATTAAATGTAATAGCTCCCCAGCCGACTCCGCCGTTGTGATCGTTAATCGGAACGCTGTTTTTCGTTACTTTATAAGATCCCGACTGATAGCGGTCTTCGCCGTTATAAACGCCTGCATCAATCGCGGCTGCTAGCGTAAAGATTTTCATCGTTGAACCAAGCTCATAGCTGTTTTCAACAAACGGATTGCGATAAGAAGTGATATCACGAATATTTGGATCAAATGAAGGTCGGTTTGACATCGCCAAAATTTCACCGGTTTTCGGATTCACTACCGTTGCCATTAGCTCTTCTGGTTTATATTCTTTAGCAGCAGCTGTCATCGCATCCTCTAAAAACGTTTGAATTTTTTCATCAATCGTAAGCGTAACGCTGTCTCCGTTTTTAGGAGCTACAATTGACTCTTTTGGATCCGGAAGCTTAATTCCATTTTTAGCAGCTTCGTATTTTACATATCCATCTTCTTCAGAAAGCTGCTTATCAAATACTTTTTCAATTCCCATTTTCCCTACGATTTTACCCGTATCATCTTTTTGTGCATATCCTAAAATACTTGAGGCAAATACACCGTTTGGATAGAAGCGCTTCGAATCGCGTAAAAACGTGATGCCCGGGAGATTTAGTTTCTCAATTTTTTGCTTTAGCACGTTATCAATATCACGTCCGCCTGGGCCAAGTTCTACTTGGAAGGTACCACGTTTAATTCCTCTCGTTAACATGCTTTCAATTTTCGATTCGTCCATCTTCAACAATGGGGCTAATTTTTGAGCCGTTTTTTCTGGGTCTACCACATGTTGCGGGTGATCTTTATCTTTTGTTTGTTTTTTATCTAAAATCGCCACAACCGTATAAGCACCCGTGTCTTGGGCGATTGCTTCTCCATTTCGATCGTAAATCGTACCGCGCTGTCCTTCAATTTTAGACGTTCGCGTATGCTGTTTTTGTGCAATTTCGGCTAAAGCTTCTCCGTCTGCTTTGCCCGTCGCTTGGATGTAAAAGAACCTGATGGCTAATACAAAAAAGAGCAATGCAAATATTAAAATTAATATTGCTGCTCCTGTACTAATATTGCTATTTTTTCTTGGCGTAGTCATCGCAATTAATCGTTAACGACTTTTACGTTATTTTCATTCAATTTTAGTCCAAGTTCTTTTGCTTTTGTCCAAATACGATCGTATGCACTTAACTCTGTTACCTGTAATTTTAACTCATTGTTTTTTGCTTCTTGCTTGTCAATCTTTCCATCGAGTGATTGCACTTCTTCACTGATGCTATAAAGCGAAGATTGATTTGAAATGATTTGCACAGACCCAAACAGCATGAGTGCGACAAACCCAGAATACACAATTTTTTCACCAACCGTGATTTTTCTTTTTGTCTTTCGAACAACTTGACGTACCGTCTTTTGCTGCTTCTGCTGCTGGTCTTGCTCTCTTACTTTGTATGCTGCATTGTTCATTCTCGTCCCCTCCTCTTTGATTAAACCCTTTTATTAGACTAATTTCTCAACAATTCGAAGCTTTGCCGAACGCGCGCGCTTATTTTCTTCTACCTCTTCTTCTGAAGGTAAAATAGGTTTTCTTGTGATGACTTTCATTTTAGGTTTAAATTCTTCTGGAATAACCGGCAGTCCATGAGGAAGCTGCGGAACCGTGCTTGCATTTTTAAACGCTACTTTACAAATTCGGTCTTCAAGTGAATGGAAGGTAATAACACTTACACGTCCACCTTTTTTGATTACATCCATGGCCTGTTCAATTGCATCTTCAAATACTTGAAGCTCATCATTTACAGCAATGCGAATAGCCTGGAAAATCCGTTTTGCCGGATGTCCGCCCGTTCGTCTAGCTGGTGCTGGAATACCATCTTTAATAAGATCAACCAGCTCTAGCGTTGTTTCAATTGGTTTAGACTCTCGATATGCTTCAATCTTGCGGGCAATTTGTTTCGAAAACTTTTCTTCTCCGTATTGGAAAAAGATTTTTACAAGTTTTTCATAAGGCCATTCATTTACTACGTTGTACGCAGAAAACTTTGAGTTTTGATCCATGCGCATATCAAGCGGGGCCTCATGATGAAAGCTGAACCCTCGCTCTGGTGTATCCAACTGAGGAGACGAGACGCCTAGGTCAAACAATACTCCATCTACTTCTTCAATTCCATGTTTCATTAGCTGCTCTTTTAAATAGCGAAAATTACTTTTGATTAGAATAACTCTGTCTAGATACGGGGCTAATTTTTCTTTTGCATTTTCAAGAGCAACATCGTCTTGATCAAACGCAATTAATTTCCCTTTTTCTGATAGCTGTTTTACGATATATTCACTATGACCTGCTCCGCCAAGCGTGCAGTCGACATATACTCCATCCGGCTTAATATTTAAGCCTTCCGCTGCTTCTTTAAGCAAAACAGTTGTGTGATTAAACATTATGACACCTACTTCTTTCTAAACTACTTAGTTATGTATACAAAAAGCAAAAAACGGTGTTTTTCTTTGATATATATACACGTTTATATTATATATCAAAGTTCAACATTATTTCAGCTATTTATATAAGAATTAAGTAGAATTTTGTCTTTTTGTCACAAATAGTGTCATTTTGTTAAAAGTAGGACATATTCGTAGAATAAAATGTAAGGAATATAAGGTTTTTTTGTGTAATTAGAAATAAATACCTTATAAGGATTCAATTGGCTGACATTCACCTTGTAAACTTGTTCTCTTTTCCAAAATAAAAATCCTGCTTTTCAGCAGGATTTTATTAGACATAGCAGACTTTTAACTGGTGATTTAATTCGACTTCAGCACTTAGTAAATCTGACACAAATTGCATACCATAGCCGTTTAAATAATACATAATATTCCACATGCGTTCTTGTGGAGCATTGTAGGGACGAAGAGCAAGTTCAATTTGAGCATATTTTGAATGCTTCACATCGTGCTTAATGAGCTGTTTGGATTCGACAATCTTTTGAATGGTTTCAAACTGCTTTTGAATAATCGCTCGATTTTTAAGCATGACTTCATCAAATGTTTTGTCTTCTTTTTGAATATTTTCACGAAGAGTTTTATGAATTTTTTCAAAATCTTCTTTCGCTTTTTCAAAATACATTTCGTACGGGTTGTGAACTTCTGTCTTAAGCCAGTGCTCCCTCTCTGCATCTACGCCTTTGTTAATGACATTCGAAAGGTCTAACTGAAGTTCATCCATATACTTCTCGATATGTCTTTCTACGATTGCATAGGATAACCTCGGAACCACGGGAGGCATTTTAAAGCTAAATAAAGAAAATGCTTTTTCAAGCTCTGCCCAATACGCTACTTCCCCTGGACCTGCAATAAACGCAAGGGTAGGAAGTAAGTACTCCTGCATAAGGGGTCTAGTCACAACGTTATTACTAAGAAGCTCTGGCGTTTGTTTAGCAATTTGAACCAGCTCTTCTTTAGACAGCGCGAGTTCATTTTGCTTTCCAACAAACCGCTCTTGCTCTGCGTCTCTTTCTAAAAGTACTCTGTTTTCGTTGTGTGAATAAAAGAGATGGGCCGTTTCTTCTCCCACTTCAATCATTCGTCCGTATTGTTTTTGAATCTCTGTTTGCTGTTCCATAACGGCTGACGATAATTTGTCATTTTGTTCAATTAACGTCACAAAGAAAGAAGATTCAATGTTGCGCACTTCTTTAGAAGCTGCATCCATTAAAATAAGACCTGACTCTGCAAACAATGTGGTAACCAAATGAGCAAAGAAATCGACATAGGTACGTGATTTATCTAACGCCTCTAAAACAAAGTGTAACACCTGATTTGTATGCGCCGTTTCGTTAAACGTTTGAAAAACATCACGAACCCAGCTTCTACAGGCTTCATGATCTAATTCGATTTGAGAAACCATTTGCTTTTTCTTTAAAGAATGCTTTAACGTTTTCTTTAAAAGCTGGTTTTTATGCTCTGTGTATACATGGTTGATCTCAGCAAAATCATGATCTTCTCCAGCAATCCAAAATACCGGAAGCACGGGCACGTTTAGAGCTGCCTCTTGTTGTTTAGCTAGCAGCACAATTGAAATCACTTTATGAATGGTGTACAAAGGACCCGTAAGCAGCCCCGCTTGCTGACCTCCAACGACCACTACGCTGTTAGGATCTTTTAGCTTTTCAATATTTTCAATCGTCTTAGAAGATGCTCCGTAGCGCTTATTAAAATCAAGCAGATACTCAGCAAGCTGTTCTCTTGGATAAGACTGCTTTTGAACGTCCGCTAAACGTTTTTCATATACGTCTTTTTCGTGTATATTATAATGAAAAAAGGAAAGTGCTTGCTTTTCACCTTTTATGTAATCGTTCGTTAGTTTGTTTCCCGCCTTTAAAGAGACGTCTGTAATCTCCATGAAAGAACTTCCTTTCTTTTCCTAATACTTATATTCTCTACATATAGCTTCATTATCCATAATGTAACTGCTCACGTCTAGTAACATGCTTTACAGAGAGGAAATACGAAAAGCGATTCCACCTATATTTAACACAATATGTGCAATAAGAAACAAAACGAAATTCATCCGAAAGAACCCTTTCGCAATAAGCTTCATTTCTAAGTCATGTTTGACTTTCCAATGTACAAACATCATAATCATTGCCACAACTAAAAGGACTAACGCAATCAACCACAAAAAAGAGTGCCCAAAAATTTCCACAGCTGCATAATGCACGGACAAAATAAGAAAAACCGTAGTAATGTACGTTGCTATGTGGACAGATTTCCTTTTATTTTTCGTCAGTTTGCGTAAAAGCATGTATAGAATAAAAAAACCGACGAGCGGCAGAGTGACAAACGTCGCAAAAACGCCAGCAATAAAACTTCCCATGTTACTCACCCTTTTCTTCTTCGATTCCTTTTATTGACCTATATAAAAAGTCAACAATAGGCGTCGACGTTCTTTTTTCAGCAGCTTGTGTTTGGATATAACCTAAGATAGCATCAATCTCGGTTTGCCGCCCCTCCTGTATATCTTTTAGCATAGAAGATTGATTTGTACTCGTGCGCGAACAAACCCCCATCGCATTTTCCCAATAATTAAAAGCTGAATCCAGTTTTAACACATCTGCAATCTCTTCATACAATAGACGCATCGTTTTATAAAAGTAGCTGTTGTGAATCAGCTGCCCATTTTTCACGCGATACAGTGCCGTAAGAGGATTAATGAGCGCATTTACAACTAATTTCTTCACCAGCATCGCATACCAATCTTTTTCAATTACCCAAGGAAAATTCACAATCGGTAAGATAGACTCCATTTCTCCTCTGTACGAAGCAATACGAGTTGTTCCTATTCCTGTATGATGGACGCTATCCATATTTGTACGCATTGCCCCATGTTCAACTGTACCCAAATAGAGAGTGCGCTGCGGGAGGTTTTTGAGAATTTCAATATGGCTCATACCGTTTTGGATAAACAAAAGGGGAGTATGTATAGTAAGGGTTTTAATAAAAGGAATAATCTCTTTTAAATGATACTGTTTTACAGTAATAATGATTAAATCTGCTTCTTTTATGTTTTTTTCCAGAGGGATAGCACTGACTTTTTTCGTGTGATGTTCCCCTTGTCTATGTAAGGTAATTCCATTTTCGTTAATACACTTTGCTTGAGTTGGTGTTTTCGTGTACAAGGTTACATCATAACAATCTGATAAATACGCGCTAAACAACAGACCTAATGATCCGCCTCCAATAATACATATAGTTTTCATCGTATTTTTTGTTCCTCTTTCTATTATTGAGTTTCATTTTAGCAAAAAAATGCTTTGAATTAAATGCATTCTTTAAATTTTACCTATTCATATAGCCCGTGTGATTAAAAATCACCGGGCTTATTGTAAATTATTTAGAGTGATCCCGTTTTTTTCTATTATACGGGATACACCGGATGTTTACGACGGCTAAAGGTCACATTCTTTGTTTCATATAATCGAAAGCGGTCAATTAACGTTCGACGCAGTTCGTTAGCAGGAACGATGTCGTCAATAATAAGTTCAGATGCCAGCGTATAGATATCGATGTGTTCTTTATACTCTTGCTGTTTCTGTTTAACAAACATGAACCGCTCTTTCGGATCTTCAATTTCATTAATTTTATTAGAATAGACGGCATTTACTGCAGCTTCAGGACCCATTACGGCAATTTGAGCAGTAGGCAATGCAATGCAGCAATCTGGTTCAAAAGCCGGACCAGCCATAGCGTAAAGCCCTGCGCCATAAGCTTTACGCATGACTACGGAAATTTTAGGAACTGTAGCTGAACTCATCGCTGCAATTAATTTGGCTCCATGTCTAATGATGCCAGCTCTTTCTACTTTGGTTCCAATCATAAATCCAGGCACGTCAGCTAAAAACAGCAAAGGAATATGGAATGCATCGCACAATTGAATAAATTTTGCGCCTTTATCTGCTGAATCTACAAACAGCACTCCCCCTTTAACTTTTGGCTGATTAGCAACAACCCCTACTACTTTTCCATCTATTCGTGCAAGCCCTGTTACCAATTCGGCGGCAAACAGTTTTTTTATTTCAAAAAAGCTCCCCTCGTCAATAAGGGTATCAATTGCTTCATAGATATCAAATGGAACATTTTGATTCTCCGGAATTAGTTCTACTAAATCTTTTGTCTGCTTAGGCTCTTTAGCTTTTTGTACTTTAGGCTTCTCTTGATAGTTTTGTGGAAAGTACGTTAAATAAGATTTGGCATACGAAATAGCTTCTTCTTCAGAATAAGCCAGCACATCCCCGCACCCGCTAACGCTGCAGTGCATATGCGCTCCTCCCATTTCTTCTAGCGTAACCTTTTCTCCAATAACGGCTTCGGCCATACGCGGCGACCCTAAGTACATAGAAGCGTTCCCATCTACCATCACAACAATATCACAAAATGCAGGGATATAAGCCCCTCCAGCTGCTGACGGACCGAAAAGCAAACAAATTTGAGGAATGACGCCGGAAAGTTTTACTTGATTGTGAAAGATCCTTCCAGCTCCTCGGCGGTTTGGAAACATATCTAATTGATCCGTAATACGAGCTCCCGCGGAATCCACCAAGTACAGTAAAGGCACATGCAGTTTTTCTGCAACTTCTTGAATCCGAATAATTTTTTCTACTGTTCTAGCCCCCCAAGACCCTGCTTTTACAGTAGAATCATTAGCCATTACACAAACCGTTTCACCGTTTACTTTTCCAATCGCAGTTACAACACCGTCTGCCGGCAAACCTTCGGCTTTATTATTTGCAAACATACCGTCTTCTTCATATTTCCCGTCATCGAATAAAAGGGCTAAACGATCTCTTACAAAAAGCTTCTGTTGTTTTGCAAGTTTCTCTTTATACTTCTCGGCGTTGCCACGCTCTACTTTTTGACGATTTTCATCATATTTTTTCTGAGATTCACCTGTATGTATCATGATATCTCTCCTTTATGAGTTATGAAATAGTCACCAAAACGTCGCCTTCGTTCACAAAATCTCCCACGGCTATATGGACCGTCTCTGCAATACCGGCTTGATTGCTTTCAATAGGAATTTCCATTTTCATAGATTCTAATACAACAACAACTTCTCCTTTGGCTACACTTGCTCCTTGCTGAACAAACACATTAAATACCATGCCTGCCATTGTCGCTTTGATTTCACTCATTGTGGTGCTCCTCCTTTATTTAATACTGTTGATAATAACGATGTGTTGTAGGCGCCTTTTTCATATAACTCTTCATTTAACAACTGCTTAAATAGAGGAATATTTGTTTTGATTCCCTCTACAACAGCTTCTGTAAAATATGATTTAGCTAGTTCAATTGCATTTGAACGCGTACGACCAGTAATGATAACCTTTGCAATCATTGGATCATAAAAAGGTGTAACCGCATTCATATCACTGTAGCCGCTATCCACGCGCGCGTAGGTTCGCTCCGGCAAGTGATAACCCGTAATTTTCCCCGGAGCCGGTAAAAAAGTAAACGGATCTTCTGCATAAATTCGAAATTCAATGGCGTAGTTATTTGCTGCTATTTCCTCTTGCATACGAGGAAGCTTTTCACCGCGCGCAGCTAAAATCTGCCACTTAACTAAATCGACCCCTGCAATTTGCTCGGTGATCGGATGCTCAACTTGCAGCCGCGTGTTCATTTCAAGAAAATAAAAATTTTCGTCTTCATCCACGATAAACTCCACCGTACCCGCATTATAATAGCCGATTGCTTTAGCCGCTTGAACGGCTTGGTTTTGCATGGCTTGTCGCGTACTTTCTTTTAAAGCAAGCGCAGGGGCTTCTTCAATCACTTTTTGATTTCTTCTTTGTACAGAACAATCGCGTTCAAAAAGATGAACGACATTACCATGCTGATCTCCAAAGACCTGTACCTCGATATGTTTTGCGTTTGTGATAAGCTTTTCAATAAACATTCCTTCATGACCAAAATATGCTTTTGCTCTTGCTTTTGTTGAGGCATATACTTGTTTTACTGCTTCTTCGTTATCGCAGCGCACCATCCCAATTCCTCCGCCGCCTCCGCTTGCTTTTAACATAACGGGATATCCAATTACCCCCGCTACTTTACAAGCCTCTTCAACCGACGTCACATCACCTTCGCTGCCGGGGACAACAGGTACACCCGCTTCTTTCATCGCAGCGCGGGCAGCAATTTTGTCGCCCATCATCGAAATGATTTCGGGAGAAGGACCGATAAAACAAAAACCTTCATCAATCGCTCTTTTAGCAAATGCACTATTTTCCGATAAAAATCCATATCCAGGATGAATGGCGTCTACTTTTTCTTCATGACTAATTCTAAGCAGCTCTTCCACATTCAAATATGACTTTTGCACAGGAGGCTCTCCAATTCGACGTGCTTTTGTAGCCGCTTGAACATAAGGAAGTTCTGCATCTGCATCGGAATAGACAGCCACCGTTTCAATGCCCATTTGTTTGCATGTATGAATAATACGAAGAGCAATTTCTCCTCGATTTGCAATCAGTATTTTTTTCACCTTTCTCTCCCCTTTCCTCAAATTTCTACTTTCCCCCATATAATTCTACAATAATTTTAAAACTCCTCTACAATTTTTGAAAACGCTTTCTATTTGAATTCTGTTTCCCTTTTGCCTCCTTTCTAAAAAGTGATGTTTATAGTAATGTATTCTTCGTATTTAACCGAAAGAATTCATTTTTCTTTGTGCGCATTGAATATTCGTTCACCAATCACGAAAACAGAATATTTTGTATTTTTGTTATATAATATTAGATGAACGAACCAATCCAGTTCGTTCATCTAGCAAGGAGACATAACAAGGGGGATATGGGATGAATTACGAAGTGAAGCATTTAAAAATTAATTTTAAAACGCTAGAAGAGTTCAAGAAATTCAAAGAATATGGCATTCAAGAACTTTCAATGCTAGAAGAATTACATGCCAAGATTTCCGATAATGAAATAAATTCTCCGTTTTACGGCATTTATTTTGGAAATAGCTTAGTGGCTCGCATGAGTCTCTATAAACGAAACAAACAGTACGATCAATATTTCGAGCCGCCTCAAACGTATATTGAAGTGTGGAAACTTGAAGTGCTCAGCGATTTTCAGCGCAAAGGATTAGGTCAAACGCTCGTTGAATATGCCAAATCCTTTCAATTACCTATCAAAACAAGCCCGCGAGTAAAATCGAGTGATTTTTGGTCAAAAATGGGGTTCGTACCTGTAACGTATGATATCGATCGTGATTTGGGAGAAAACCCTCTTATTTGGCTACCAAACGGTGTAAGCGAACAAAAATAAACAGCTGATTTCCAGCTGTTTATTTTATATCTATGTGGTATATATGATTAACATGAAGTAGGGAGCATTCAAGCTTTCGCTTTACTTTTGAACTTTTTCTAAATTTAAATTTTTATCCACTTGAAATTTCACTTTTCTACTTTTTTCATCCTCTTTTAATACAACCATTTTACGAGCCCTCTCCATAATTTCAATAAGAGCTTTATAGTCATCTTCCACAATTAACAAATTGTTTTGCAAAGCTTTTTTTTCTTTTTCCAAAATCGTTACTTTCTCTTGTAAACGTTCAATCTTTTGCTGCAGTTCTTCATTAGCTTCGAGAAGCTCCGACGAGTGTTTTTGCCCTTGATCTACATTTTCTAAATACTTAATTACCTCATTAAGCGAAATATGTTTCTCTGCTTCCATATATGATAAGCGTGCAGGCTGCTCGTCGTCTTTTGAAACAGTTCTTGCTTTTAATTCTTTTCTCTGTTTTTTCGCAAGGTCAATACCAGTCTTGTATTGTTTGCGCACAAAAGAATTCCAGCGGAAGCCACAAGCTGCTGATGTTCGTGTAAGTTTCTTCCCCACTTCTTCAAATGCAGCTAGCTGAGTGCCACCTTCACGTATATGACGCAGTACAATTTCTGCGAGTAATAAATCTTCATCATGAGTCCATGCATCTTGACGAGAAGAAGTCATTTTTCTATCCCTCCTTATCCGTACTTATTAAATGAATATGCACCTACTAGATAAGATAGACTATTGTTCCTCTTCTCAATCAAGAAAATCTTTCATATACTTTGAAGCAAAATGGGAAATCCGTGATTCTTTCATCTTTTGCTTATTAACTATATTGCTATGGAAATGCAGTTCATAACTATGTTTTTTTAACGATGACCTTTTGAACCGCTTCTTCATGCTCAGGCGATTCCCACAATATCGAACAGCGATGAATTTCTTGTTCCATTCGATTCCAAACCCGGCTTTGCTCCCATTTCTCAATAGCGATTTCTTTGTAAGCTTGCAATACTTGGGTCGATTTATGAGTAATAGGAGCTAACCACTCCTCACACCTCATAGTTAGCTCTTTAAACGATGTAACATAGGAAAGAAATCCAATTTGCTTTGCTCGTTCTACTCCATACAGCTGAGCACTGTAGATCATTTCCATCGCTTCTTGATACCGCAGCTTTTCAAGAAGAATGGTTCCTCCTCCCCAGCCTGTTGTAATTCCTAAATTCCCTTGAATAAAGCCCATTTCGCTATGTGTTGCACTTATACGGAAGTCACATGCAATCGCAAGCTCACATCCCCCCCCAACCGATGTTCCATTCAAAAGGGCAACTGTTGGTTTTGGGAGCGTTAAAATTTCATAAAGAATTCTCCCCATTTTCGTTAACATTTGAGACGCCTCTTTCGAAGTCTTTAGCTCATGAAATACGCTTAAATCTCCTCCACTGCAAAATGCGTCTGAACCAGCACCTGTAATTACAAAAGCTTTTACTAACTGATTATGTTTCACATAATCTACAGCTTGCTGCAGTTCATTCATCACATCATAATCAATGGCATTACGCTTTTCAGGGCGATTAATCACAAATGTAGCAATGCCTTGGCTTGTAGTAAACAGCTCGCTTTTTTTCATGCTTTTTCCTCCTTATGGACAAGGTATGAATCCTTTTACAACAGTAATTGTTTATTTAAAAAGAGTTCTTGTTCTATAAGAAAAATCCTTCTCTTCCAAAGGGTAGAGAAGGAAAAAAGGCAAAAAAAATAAAAGACCCTTTAAGAGGGTCTTTTATTTAAATAAGCAATTATTTGCTTACTACGTCATTTCCTTTGTAAGTACCACAAGCTTTACATACGCGGTGTGATAGTTTCATTTCACCACAATTTGGGCACTCTACCATACCAGGAACTTGTAATTTAAAGTGCGTACGACGCGTTCTTTTCTTCATTTTAGATGTTCTTCTAAAAGGTACAGCCATTATTCCCACCTCCTTAAAAGAATTTTAAAATCATATGAAGGCCCGAAAGCCGGATCTTCGCATTTTTATTTCTTTTTGTCTTTAAAGAAATTTTCGAGTACGGCTAAGCGGGGATCTACTTTTTCCTGCTGTTCTTCTTCGGTAACAACTTCCCAGTCTTTTCCTGACTGTGGAGCTGCTCCTGCCGCTTGCTGATTTTCACTAAATACCTGCAGAGGAATTTCAACAATAATTAACTCTTGAATCAAAGGTTGTAAATCAACCGTTTCTCCCTCTACAATGCGTACTTCAGCATCTTCTTCATAATCAGCATTCACATTCAATAAAAACGTTTCAGTTGCGTTAATTTCAAACGGATACGGAACGTCAACTAATGTACGAGCACAAGGCAACGTCATTTCTCCTGAAATTTTAAGGTGAAACGTTACTTTCGAAGAGCTAATGTCGGCTCTTCCTTTCACGTTTACATCTGACATTCTACGAATTTGAGGATCAGCATTCATAAACTCTTTGCCGTCAATCACTTCGTCAAATGTTAGACCTTTATTTTGCAACTGATACAATTGATGTATTGTCCATTTCATTGTTAATCACCTCAAGGCAACAAAGGTTATTATAGCTTTCACAAGATTATTTGTCAATATTTTTTCTTTACACTATAATGTACTTAAATATGCTTTTTTGTAAAAATTTCTTACTTTCATAAAAAAACGTTTTTAAAACAAAGAGCTAGACTAAAAATAATAAATTAAAAGGAGACATTATGCAAGCAGTTGGAATAATTGTCGAATATAATCCTTTTCATAACGGACACGCTTATCATTTGCAGCAAGCCAAACAACAAACCGGAGCAGATTGTGTGATTGCTGTGATGAGCGGGCACTTCTTGCAGCGCGGAGAGCCTGCTCTTGTATCGAAATGGTCCCGCACAAGAATGGCTTTAGCCGCTGGTGCAGACTTAGTCGTTGAATTACCCTATGCTTTTTCTACTCAAAAAGCTGAAACATTCGCAAGCGGCGCTATTTCTATTTTGGAATCCCTTCACGCTGACTTTGTATGCTTTGGCAGCGAAAATGGCAATATTGACTCATTTACCCGCACCGCTGATTTGCTCGAAGCTCATGAATCAGAACTATCTGCCTTAATTCAACAAGAGATGAAAAAAGGAAACAGTTATCCAAAATCAGCTTCCAATGCTTTCTTACAGCTTTTCACGGAGGCTCCTATTGATCTATCTCAGCCAAATAATGTGCTTGGAATGAGCTATGTAGCTGCCATAAAAAAACAGCATGCATCTATTAAACCATATACAATCACTCGAATTCAATCACATTATCACGATGATTCCCTGTCTTCCTCTTTTATTTCAAGCGCTACAAGCATACGTAAAGCTATTTTTGACAGCAGCAGCTATGGGGACCTGGGCAGGCATATGCCAGTTAGTACAGCAAATGAATTAGCAGCTTACAAACAAGCACACGGACAGTTTCATCATTGGGAGCACTATTTCCCATTTTTGAAATACAAATTATTAACTACTCCACTTTATGACTTACAGCGTATTTATGAAATAGAAGAAGGTATTGAACATCGACTGCTATCTTATATTTCTTCATCTACTTCATTTGAAGATTTTTTAACAAATGTTAAAACGAAGCGATATACGAGAACCCGTTTACAGCGCATGTGCGTTCACCTTTTAACCAATACAACAAAAAGTGAGATGCAACAAGCTGATCCTTATATTCGCTTATTGGGAATGTCAAAGACCGGACAAGCCTATTTAAAAACAATTAAGAAAAAGCTGTCCCTTCCTATTGTATCCACTGTATCGCAATGTAAACTAAAAGAAATTGATACCGATATTAAAGCGACACATGTTTATAGTATGCCGTTTCAGGAGCCTCTGCGCTCTCAGTTTATGAAACAAGAATATACGCAACCTCCTATCATTTGGCCATAAAAAAATCGTCTGCAAGAGACGATTTTTTTATGGTTTCAGCTTTTCTAAATAGGTTACGGCATCCGAAAATGAATCTACGGGTACAATTTTCATATCACTGTTTATTTTTTTGGCTGTCTTCACTGCTTCTCGGTAGTTAGAGCCAGCAGCCCCTTTTTCATTTGGTGCAAAGAAAATCTCTGCTCCTTCTTTATCTGCGGCTACAATCTTTTGTGAAATACCTCCGATTGGTCCTACCTCTCCTTTGTCATTGATAGTCCCTGTACCTGCAACGCGGTGGCCTTTTGTCATGTCCTCTTTAACAAGCTGATTATAGATTTCAAGTGAGAACATCAGTCCCGCTGAAGGCCCTCCTATTTTTTCAGTATCAATATGTATATCGGGCTTGACTTTTAATTCTTGGTTCGTTTCTAAGGCAATTCCTAGGCCTACTCGTTTCGGCTCGTCAGGAAATGCTTTAACTTTTAGAGTATGTTTGCTTTCTTTGCCATCTCTTTTTACATAAATTGATACTGAATCTCCTGCTTTTTTAGTCGATACGTAGTTGATTAAGTCCTCAGCAGTTTGAATTTTTTTCTCATCTACTTTTGTCACGACATCTCCAACATGAAGTTTTCCATGTGCAGGCATATTTTCTACAACATATGTAACATATACGCCTTTATTGTGGTAGGAAACGCTCTTTCCAGCTGCTTCATATGCTACTGAAATAGCGGCATTTTTTGACGTATCCATCATATGTAATTGCCTTGTCGAGTAATCTTCATCGCTTTCACCCTGCTGCAAAATTTGCTTTGTAGGGAAAATTTCATGAAAGTCCTGTATTTTCGCAAGACCATATGAAAGAGGAGTTGCTCTGCCCATTCTTACAGTTGTAAGCATAAACGTCCCTTTTTCATGGTATCCATCTTCTACCTTAATAATAGGCGCAAGTTCTTCTGCCATTCCAGGCTTTGTAATGTAGTACGGCAATGGATAAAAACAAAGCATTGCCACCACTGCAATAACAGCCAAATATACCAAAATTCTAATTCTAGATTTCACTTTTTTTGTTCTCCTTCCAATGATCAATTGCTTGTAGAATAGAAGGCAACTGCTCATGTGCTGCTTGTTCACCAATTGACATCATTTCTTGAATGTTTGTAAATGCTCTGGAACTAAAAGTATCGAGATTAGGACGAATCATAACGTCTGAAGCAATAGTTCGGTGAGCTACTAGCTCATCTTGCAAAATATCTAAACTTTGCATAATGACATCAAAAATGGAGCTGATTTCTGCATTCACTTTCGCTTTTGATACATCGACTCCAATGACAATATCAGATCCCATCTCTTTTACAACCGATACAGGAATACGGTCCACTACCCCGCCGTCTACAAGCAATCGCCCATCAATTACTTCGGGAGCAAAGATTCCTGGAATTGAAATACTTGCTCTCACCGCTTCAGCGATAGGTCCTTTTTTAAACACCACTTTCTCGCCTGTTTTCAAATCTGTCGCTACAATGGCAAACGGTATAGATAGCTGTTCAATGGTTCTATTTTGCGTAAAGGTGCGAACCAACGATTTTACTCTGTTGCCTGTAATAAATCCCATTTTTGGCACGGTAAAATCCAAATAATACTTTCGTTTGAACGTTAGCGCCATTTTATAAAGAGTTGTCAGTTCAATACCCGACGCATATAGTGCACCAACTAAAGCTCCCATGCTGCTGCCAGCTAGAAAATCAATAGGAATGTTATTTTCTGTTAGCGTTTTGATTACTCCTAAATGTGCAAAACCTCTAGCTCCACCTGAGCCTAACGCAACTCCTATTTTTGGGCTTTCCACTTTACCTGCCCCCTCGTTTTACCTTATAGACTTCTAAAAATGTAAAAACATTTGATGAGCTTCTCTATCATTGTTGCCCTGTCTTCGGTAGGACTATTCTTCATTTTCTATTTGTTCATTTAGTATGAAGCTAAAGATATGTTTTGCTCAATCCACGGTGGTTATTAAGCATTATACTATACTGAAGGTTGTTTTAAGAAATTCTTACTCTTCGCTTGCTGCGTATACGTTTTTTTACTCCTTGACTATCCTAGAAGTGCATTGATTTATGTATATGAATTGTATTTCCAAATGTGACAAGACGCCTTTTTATTCAGTATGAATTTATTTTCTCCTTACTCATAGGCATAAAGTCGATGCATAGCTTCGTATATTGATATATAGAAGAACTTGTACATTTGCCTAAAACTCCTCATTTCATTCGTATCAAAATGACGTGAGCTTAGAAAAGGAGATGAATCGTTCGTTGAATAAATCGATGGTGAAAACACTTCTGCTCGGGACGAGCGTAACGCTTCTCGCTATTGCGCTTATTGTATATCCAAAAGAAGCGCTAGAAGGTTCAGTAAGAGGTCTCAACACATGGTGGAAGGTCGTCTTTCCTTCTCTGCTGCCCTTTTTTATTGTTTCAGAAATGCTTATTGGGTTTGGCGTAGTGAAGTTCATTGGAATCTTATTAGAGCCGTTTATGAGGCCTTTATTCCGAGTACCTGGAGTAGGGGGTTTTGCTTTAGCAATGGGCATGGCTTCTGGGTTTCCTTCAGGTGCAAAAATCACTTCCCGGCTGCGCCAAGAAAAACAGCTAACAGCTATTGAAGCTGAAAGGCTCGTATCATTTACTAACTCATCTAACCCTATTTTTATTTTTGGAGCTGTGGCAGTTGGCTTTTTTCACAATCCAGCTGTCGGTATCATATTAGCTCTCTCTCATTACATAGGGAATATTTGTGTAGGACTGGTGATGCGGTTTTATGGATCAGCAAAACCTAAAGGACAAGTAATTCAAAAACCTTCTTTATCGTTAGCTTTTCACGAAATGCATAAAACGCGATTAAAAGATAAGCGTCCTATCGGGAAGCTTTTAGGAGATGCGGTTACTTCTGCAGTTCAATCTCTCTTAATGATTGGCGGTTTTATCATTTTATTTTCTGTATTAAACAAACTTTTATATGTGACTCATATCACGGCCGTTTTAAGCAGCGGTCTAGCTTATTTATTTTCCCTTTGTCATATAGGGACTGAGCTGAGCCTTCCCTTTATTTCGGGGCTTTTTGAAATTACGTTAGGAAGCCGCCTAGCAAGCGAAGCACCGGACACGCTGCTGTTTCATCAAATTATCATCGTTAGCTTTGTATTAGGCTTTAGCGGTTTCTCTGTTCAAGCACAAGTAGCTAGCATACTCGCCGAAACAGATATTCGATTTTTCCCGTTTTTTATTGCCCGAATTTTTCACGGCTGTTTTGCGGTAGTATTCACTATCTTTCTATGGGGTCCTCTTCGGGAATCCATTACTACTTTTCAAGCATCTGAAGGAGCACTGCCGGTTTTTTCTCACTTGGAGTCCGTTACGATTCTATCGCAGTGGCTAAACGTGTACGGCCCGCTCCTAACGATTTTTACGCTGTGCTGCTATATTTATCTATATTCAAAACGAGCGTTTCTTCATCGTTCCTAGTAAAAAAAGAACGTGACGTTTTCTTATCGGCAAAGAAAACGTCACGTTCTTTTTTATCTTATTTTTGAGACAGCTGTTCAAATTTTTCTGCAAGCGCTTCTCTAACAGGGGGAGGAACTAATTCAGAAATATTCCCGCCATATTTAGCTACCTCTTTTACAATACTAGAACTTAAAAACGAGTATTGATTATTTGTCATCATAAATAACGTTTCGATTTCTTTATCTAATACGCGATTTACAGATGTGATTTGCATTTCGTACTCAAAATCTGATACTGCACGCAAACCTCTTAAAATGGTCTTTGCCTGCTTTTCTTTTGCATACTCCATTAATAATCCGCTGTACGACTCTACTACCACATTAGGAAGTGATTTTGTTACTTCTTTCAGCAAAGCTACTCGCTCTTCCCCTGTAAATAGAGGACTTTTTGAGGAGTTATTTAAAACAACCACATAAATCGTATCAAATACATTTGCGCCTCGTTTAATAATATCAAAATGTCCATTCGTAACTGGATCAAAGCTTCCTGGACAAACAGCTATACTGCCCATACGTATCCCCTTTCTACATCTAACAGCTCATTGATTTATTCAACTGATTCTTCTTTCTTGTATGTATAAATAGAAACACCAATGATACCGTACGTTTCGCTTTTTATTTTTTCAAATAAACCAATCTCATTATCTAAATGTACATCATGAGAATGCTCCGCTACAATAATTCCTGTTTTTGTCAGAAGGTTTTCTTCACTTACCGTTTCGATAAGCGCTTTCAACTTTTGTGCTTTATACGGTGGGTCAAGCAAAAGTAAATCGACAGTCAGCTCCCTTTTCTTTATCGCTTTCAGTGCACGCTCTGCATCATTTCGATACACTTCAGCGCGGTCTTCTAACCGGCAGGATGCTAAGTTTGCTTTAATCGTCTGAATCGCTTTGCCATCCCGATCCACAAAAATGACTTTATCTATTCCTCGACTTAGAGCTTCAATTCCCAAGCCACCGCTTCCACCGAACAAATCAAGAGCTGTTCCACCTTCAAAAAACGGTCCAATCATATTAAAAATAGCTTCTTTCACCTTATCTGTTGTAGGGCGGGTTGAGTATCCTGGAACCGCCTTTAACGCATGGCCTTTATATAAACCTGCTACTACTCTCATCCTTATCACTACCTTACTTTTACTTCCTTATTCTTCATTATCCTAACATATTTTGAATTACAAAGACTAGCAAAAATCCTCAATTTATTCAATGCTGTATGCATTCTGTGCAATAACCCAGCAGCTTGCTTTTATGCTGGACTTTTACGACCGTCTCCTTAGATACACCTATGCAGATCATTCGGCATTTCGTTCATAAAAGATTTCCTTTACTTTAATATGTCATCATAAACGTAAATTTACCCTTTTTCTCTGTCATGTTATCAGTCTTTTATATTTTAAAAAGTGAATTTCACGAGACAGGTATATGAACGTTTAAAACGGACATACTGACTAGTAACAACATCATCTAACCGATGTTGTTGCCAACCGCGGAGAAGACTTACGTTTCCCCATAAGTTCTTCCTCCGGTTTCTCCTCTCCCTTTGCCTTCATCAAGGTGCTTGTAATCGCAGAGGTGATTACACCCCTTTATTGAAGGGCCCTACAATGAGTAGTTGTAGGGATTTTTTTATTTACTCCTAAAATATTCAGTGATACATTAAACTACGTGAGTTTGCTTTTTTAATACATAGAGGGGGAAATACATATGATTCAGCGTTTTATTGAGCTCGGAGAAGGGTATTCAGATATTTATGAGCTGTTAGAGATTGTCAAAAGCAACAAACATCGTCTTGCCCATCTTATTATGCTGCGAACAGTAAAAGAAGATCGACAAGTAGCTTCTTTTGTCGCTGTCTTGCATCCAACAGCTGAAGGGAATTTCCAACCGCTTTACGTTTGCCGAGAAGGAATTGTTTTAAAACAAAACGACAGCAAGCGCGTTGAGTTATTTAAACGAGCAGCTGAGGAAGCGGGAAAAGAAATTGTGGTACTCGATGTCAAACCATCTACTACCTTTCCAGAAACAGCACTATACTATCAGCACCTTATTGGCATTTTGCGAATGAACCGCTTTATTCCGCCAATGCAATAACCTCATCCCTGCCTATTCGTTTGCTAAGGCCAAGTAAAATAAAAAAAGGAATGTACATTACATTCCTTTTTTGTTTAAATTCCTATCTTATAGTCATATTCCTTCGCTTTATCCGGCTTTGAATTTTCGAATTCTGTTTTTAAAAACGGCCGATAAGAAGGATCTACTTTCTTCACAAAAGGTAGAGACTGAAGTTTATGGATTGTTTTTTCAATGCCATCTTGGTTGCAATATAAGACAACATACTTTAATTCTTTAGATACGTAATGTACATTTCCGTACTTTCGCAATGCTTTTGCTTGCTTAACAGAATGCACATACGCCACAATTCCTTGACGTTCAACAAACATATTTAGTTCCCCTTTTGCATACGTTATATTGGTTTTCTTTATCATAAATTCTTTTATATGAAGTAGGTGCTTTATGTATGAATTTAGATGATATCTGGATGCTCTTTCTTACTCATTTTAACGAGCACAGAGCTATTGAACAAGTCATTTTCAAAAAAATCACAAATATACCCTTTTTGTATATAAACACATCAATTGAGCGTAGAAAAATAGATGAGCTTCTAGAAGCTTCATCTATTTTTGCTACATCCAATACAAATGCTACGTGGCGCTCAAGTTTTGTCAGAAGTCAGCATCTTACTTATGTCTATCAGCACAGGTTTTACGTTCCACAGCGTAAAATGGCCTGCTGCGGAAATTCCTGTGCTGATTGCGTTCGATTTATACAGTGAACGGCTTATGCGCTGCACCCGCAGCTTCCACCAGATCCGCAGCCACCGCCGCAGCTGCTTCCCGTATCAAAAAACGGATTTCCCGTCGGTACTTTAACATGCTCTGAAACAGCTTGACCAAGGATAACGCTAATTTCATCAAGCAGTTTTTGCAATTCATTTTCTGCTTTTTTGAACGCAGCGATTGTCGCATGTAAATCAACTTGACGCTTTACATCACGTACTTGTCTCGTAATGGTTTTATAGTCAGGATGATATTTTCCAAATCGCTGAACATCCTCATACTGTTCCTTTATTTTCACAAATTGAGCAATTAATGCCTGTGCATGTGAATCTTTATTTAATCTATATAAACATTGACGATAGTTCTCGGCTACGTCTGATTGTAACACCATGTTCGCTACCTGATCAGACTCGTCGAGTAATTCAACAGTTCTCATTGTTGTCAGCATGGCTGTGCACCTCCGTTTTTATCTTATCACGTTTTGGATCTAAAGAAAAAGAACTTGCTAAAACAGATTACACTGATTTACTACAAGTTCTACTTTTTAACTATATAATTTCAACCGTAAAGGTATTCCTCACTTGATAACTTTCTTCTTTAGATTTCATCAGTTCAATCGTAACAGTATGAGATCCTTTTGGAAGATCACTTAAAACAAAGGCTGCTTGCTTCATTTCTTTAAATGGTTTTCCATCTACTGTGATTTGAAGGAATCCACTCTCTGTTGAAAATGAAAACCCGCTTAGAATACATTCGACGTATACGTTCTGTCCTTTCACATGCTGGTGTACCATCAGTGAAGGTTTTGTATTCATTGCACCAAACGTTTCAGCCGCCCGCGGTTGAGAGGAAGTTTTAGTCTCAGGTTTTGGTTTATCATGGTTGCATCCTAGCAGAGAAACTACACATAAGGCCGTCGTTAATAGTAAGCGCATAATACCATTCCTTTATCATTCGTTTCTCCATAGTGTTTACAAACTCTTTATTTTTACTCATGACGTGCAAAAATCTCTGCATCGCTATGTATGCAGAGATCATTGATTTTTCATGGATTGAAACATATGAAACATCATGTTTGCCATTTGAATCGAATTCGAAAACTTTTCAACTTTATGAGGAATGGTTTGTTTGTAGTAGTGTTTGGATTCTAATTCAAATTTCTCCAGTTCTTCAGGATTCCTAGATAAACGCCGGTACCACATTGGCTGTTCACGAACGAAGTCGTTGAGTTTAGGACGAGACTGCATATACTCGTATATATCTTTTCTCATTGCGTTTAATCTTTCCTAAAGCCAAATGGATTCCCTGGCCCGGAAGCTGCTCCTCCACCGGATGGCTTAGATGGCTGAAATTGCTGCAGTACTTGTTGAATATTCGAAATAGCGGAATTTACATTTGTGATATGATTTTGCATTTGATTCAAGTCCATGTTTTTTAGCGAGGATACAATTGTACCCATAATATCTTTTTTCTCCTCTGTGGCAGCAGCTGGTTCAGCCTTTTCACTTTCTTCTGAACGATATGCCTCCCACATTGGGTCTTCTGCACCGAATAAATACCAATCTTCATAAAGCTCTTTCCACGTTTTTTGCTGCTTTCGAACCTGTTCTACTAATTTGGGATGTGATTTTACAAATTGTTTAAATTCCACAACGGACGGATGAAGCTCTCGTTTGGTTTCCTTCACAGTCACTCACCTCATACTTAAATATAGCCTACTATATCTTAGAAAAAGAGAGCTCGTTTCGTGCGCCTATTTCAAAAATTTTTTATAGCTGTTTTTTTGAAGAAGCACGAACTGTGAACCAGTATGTAATGAAAATAGATAAAATGCTTAGCCAAAATGTAAAATAACCAATTTCAGACATATACGCATTGAGCATGCTGTATCTTGGCATCATAGAAAAAACGTAATCAATGATATCATTATGTACGGCCCATACAGCGGCAACCGCTACATGCCATAACTTAATCCGGTAAAACGGTACGTATAAAAGCCCTTGAAAAGCCATTGCTGCATGAGAAGCCATTAACATAAGCATCATCCAATCAATGTATCCTGTTAACACATAGACCAATACATTCATTATAACGGCCCAAATCCCGTATTTAAACAGCGTGACCATGGCTAAAGCTTCAAATAGTGAAAAATGTTTTCCGAGTAAAAGACCGATAAGTACGATAACAAAAAACAAGCTTGCCGTTGGACTATCAGGTACAAATAATAAAAACTTCTTAGGTGTTTCCGCTAATTGACTCCCATACCAAATATATCCGTAGATTGTTCCTAGTATATTTACAATCAGCAAAAGCGTTAAAAAACGCTTATCTTTTAAGGTATACCATAACCAAGCCATTCAGAAAGTCTCCTTTACATTTAATCTCTTCTTTATTATGTACAGTTTTTGGACAATAGCAAGCACCTATCTCATTGATATAAACCACAACATTAAATAAATTCAAAAAAACCAGCCTTTTGGCTGGTTTTCATTATTCTTTTCCTAAGTTTCCGACAAACTCCGAGAGCGTTTTCAATTCTTTATCTGAACCTTTGAAAACACCTTTTGGCATATTGCCTTTACCATTTTTTGCGATATTGGCGATTTCTTCAGGAGATAAATCAATTCCTGTTAAAGCCGGAGCCGCAGGGCCTCCCTGTAAATTATCACCATGACAGGTCAAGCACGTTTGCTTTTGCATAATTTTGTAGCCTTCTGAATTTTTGTCAATCGCTACTTCTTCTCTAATTTTCCCTTGCTCTTCACGTGCTTTCCAATCTACCTGTGTCGCTGACTGCCACGTTAGGAAAAAGACTGCTGCTATAGCCAGAAGCATGAATCCTGTCGCAAACGGTCTCTTAGCCGGTCTTCTTTCTGGTCCGCGATCAATGAAAGGAGCAAGCATTAATGCGCCAAATGCAATCCCAGGAATAATAAATGCACCTATAATATTATATGGACCAGAAGCAAATGAATATTTAAGCAATTGATATAGGAACAAAAAATACCAGTCGGGAAGAGGCAAGTACCCCGTATCAGTCGGATCGGCAATACGTTCAAGCGGAGATGGATGAGCGATGGTTAAACATAAATAACCAATTAAAAAAACTGCTCCTACCATCCATTCTTTTAGTAAAAAGTTTGGCCAGAATGCTTCTGTTTTCCCTGGAAATTCAGAGTAATCTTTTGGAATATTGGGTTTTCGTTCTGCAGGAACACGTGAATCTCCAACAAACTTCATCCCTTTACCACGATGCATGTTCTCCCTCCTTTTTCTCACTGTTCTAGTGAAAGTACTAACAACGGAGTATGTGCTTGATGCATATGATGACTAGTGTGATTGACTAATTGAATAAAGCGTATAAACTTTTATAGTGGTCCTGAAATTCCTTGTTTACGAATCATTAAGAAGTGGGCACCCATTAAGCCAAGCAGGGCTCCGGGTAAAAAGAATACGTGAATGGCGAAAAAGCGAGTTAGTGTTTGAGCACCAACGATGTCTGGATGTCCTGAGAGTAATGTCTTCACTTGCTGGCCTATAATTGGTGTGGATTCAGCAATTTGCAAACCTACTTTCGTTGCAAATAGCGCTTTCATATCCCACGGCAACAAATAACCTGTAAAACCTAAACCTAACATAACAAAGAAAATTAACACACCCACAATCCAGTTTAACTCGCGGGGTTTTTTGTATGCTCCTTGGAAGAAAACACGAAGTGTATGTAAAAACATCATGACGATAACCAAACTTGCTCCCCAGTGATGCATACCTCGAACAATTTGTCCGAAAGCGACTTCATTTTGCAGATAATAAACGGATTCCCATGCATTTTTTATATCTGGTACATAATACATGGTCAAAAACATGCCTGATAAAATTTGAATAACGGTAACAAAAAACGTCAATCCACCAAAACAATACACAAATGCTGAAAAGTGATGTGCAGGATTTACGTGTTCTGGCACTTCATGATCGGCCACATCTCGCCATAAAGGAGTAATATCTAGCCGTTCATCCACCCAGTCATAGATTTTATTCAACATTTTCTATGCCCCTCCTTGTGGTTTGGCTTTTCCTAGATATAACGTACCGCCTTTTACCTTTTGAACGTATACATCTAACGGTCCCATCGGTGGTGTCCCCGGTACATTTTTACCGCTTTTTTCATACATTCCCCCATGACAAGGGCAGTAGAAACGATGTGGATAGTTTTTGTCACCAGCCCAGTTAACCGTACAGCCTAAATGCTTACAAATTGGTGACAGCGCGACGATTTCACCTTTATCAGTTTTGTACACCCAAGCCGATCTTGGTTCTTCTGATTTATGCCACGCATCCACTTGCTTGATTTTAAAATCGACACGTTTCGGCTCTTTTGTAATGTCTTTAACCTGCGCTACAGCTACTAAATCCTGACCCGCTTCTTTTTCCAAAATTGGATCTACTGCAAAGCGCACCATTGGCATTAACATTCCAGCAGCCATAAATCCCCCTACACCAGTGAGCGTATAGTTTAAAAACTGTCGTCTTGATACCCGATCACCCATGCTTTTCCCCCCTTTAAAAAAGTTCAGTCCAGAGAATTTTGGACACATGATGGACCATTCTATTAAACTAGGACATAATCATGATATATTAATATTTCTGGAAGGTCAATACAATAAAAACCTAAAACATGGAAATAATCTTTATTTTTCTAAATTTTTCGTCATTATTTTGTTTGCGCTTCCATTGCTTATTCTACAGCCTTTTTAAACACTCCATTTCTCTACAAAAATCGGCAGGAGCTGTTGGACTTGTTCATGTATGAGCGTATACTTATGCGAGTCGTCTATATGCTCAAGCGGTAAAGCAGGTATCCAAATGCAGTGAGCCCCTATTTCTTTCTCATACTGCAGCCAATCTCGGTCGCTAGTAAGCACAAAAAGATGTTTGACTTCATTGTCATTTATATGCTCATTCCAACGAAGTAATGTTTCATAAACAGCAGCTACTCCATCTTTTTTTAAGTATGTAAAACTAGGTGTTAAAATCACTCTTCCTTTAAATTGTCTCTCTAACTCTTCAGTAAGAGCAGTCGTATATTCACTCATAGATGCAGTAAGCTTTAAATCTTCTCCGAAATCAATAGGAATGAGTGGAACCAATACAGTATCAACATAACTTTTGGATTGTAAATACACATCCATTTCCTTCGCCTGCAGCTTCAACTTTCTTCTCCTCTCAGCAAGCTTGCTAAGGCTTGTCTTATTTATTTTTCAAACTGAATAAGGAGATAAAAAAAGAGATTGACCTTTTTCTAAGAAGCTAGCCAATCTCTCGTTTATCTACTGTACATAATGGTTATTTAAATATTCGCTTAAGCGCTGAAATTCCTCTTTATCATTTTCATCTAATGCTTTATCAATTAGTTCCATGATTTTTGATCGTTGAAATTTCTGAATAGATTCTTCCAATATTTGCTCAGCTAATACTCTGTCTTTTTCATTTGTTTGATTAGCTTTTGGCATATACGGATTGTCTTCCAGTACAGCCACATATTGAGGCGATGAATACAACGATCGGAAGTTTAATTGAATATAAATGTCTTCTTCTCGATTCAAACGAATATCATGAAATGATTTTTCTGCATCGGTTGTCATGATATTTTCTTTATAAAAACGAAATGGAGGGTCTTCCACACAGTGCGTAGACATCACCATCCCGCGAGGACAAAACTGTGCTTGCTCAACGAAGTGAACTCGTTTCATCAATTGATCATGGCTCATCAAATAATTTAAAATCCATACACATTCTCTGCGCTTCAGCTGATAATTCGTTAAAAACCAGCGAACAAATTCTTTTTTCTCGTTGACAGTAACAGGGGTCGTCATATTCTCACTTCCCTCCTCTGTGTTTAAACTCTCAGTTAAAACACCTTTTACAGTTATTTATTCCACACGGCAGCAATAAAATCCTCTGAACTATTATTTATTCTTCTAATTGAAATAATATGTCTTGAATTTCATCTACTGTTGGATCCATGGCTAATAAAGCTTGGAAAATCCCCTTCGCTTTCGAGCGCTGTCCTTCTTCTAATAAGAAATAGCCATACTCTTCTAAAAACGCATACTCTTCTTTAAAAACAGTATATGCAGATTCGTAGTATTTTAGCGCTTCTTCATAATTTTCTAATTCCTGATAAGCTTTTGCTAAATCCCATTCAAAATGAGGATCATGCTCATTATATTCTTTGGCATGCTCGATATTCTCTACTACATCTTCATATCTCTCTTGACTCATATAAAGTTTAGAGAGAGTTAAAATAGCTTCAATGTACCCTGGATCTAGTGCAATCGCTTGTTGAAACGCCGATTCAGCCTCTTCTTCTAGACCGCGCTTTAATGCTATTTTACCTTTAAAAAAGTAAAGTTCTTTTTGAAATTCATCCTGCGCAATACCTTCGTTGACAGCCACCGCAGCCTCTTCTAGCATCTCTTCATGTTCATATGACTTTGCTAAATATAAATAAAGAGAATGGTACTCACGGTCTAACTCTTTTAGTTCTGTAAACTTTTCAATAGCGGTCTGATAATGACCTGCTTGATACGCTGAAATCGCATATTCAAATAGTGTGTTAATCTCAAGCTTATCTTTTAACGCTTGATCAAAGTAAGGAAGCGCTTCTTCGAACTGGCCGATACCTGCTAGACTTTCAGCTAATCGCTGACGAAGATCCGTACCGTTAAATTCTTTTTCTGTTTTTAGCAGCGTTTGATAAAAAGGAATTGCCTTTTGATAAATTCCTTGACTGCTGTAAAATTCACCGAGCCCAAAATCGATAACCGGCTCATTTGGAAGCATTTTTTTCGCTTCCATTAACTTTTGCTCACTTACTTCACTAAGGCCTTGCATTTGATATAAGTCAGCTACAAGAAGCAGAGCTGGCACGTAATTATCGTCTTCGCTGCTAATTTGATTTAAAATATGAATGGCTTCTTCTTCTTCTTCTAAATCAATGAGCATTTCAGCTTTTAATAAATACAGCTCGCCTTCTTCTGGGTATTTAGCGATGAGCTCGTCTATTAAAGGCAGCGCATCATTTACTAGTCCCCACTCCTGCAGCTGTTCAGCCATTAAAAACTTTTCTTCGTCTGTAGCTTTATCTTTCAATTCATGAATAAGGGCAAGACCTTTTTCAATTTCATTGGATTCTACGTAACCTATCGCGCGGTCTAGTTCTTTCACACACAATTCTCCTTTATTATTACATTCACTTTTTATATAAAAATAAAACGAATTAATTTTCTATTTTTCCAAACTCGAAGCAAGAACACATGCTTCTATACACAATGATAAAATAGTTTGAGCGTTTGTTCAACAAATCAATTTGAATACGCTTACATTTTTTTAGGTAAAAACGAGATTGAGACATGAAACCTTCGTTCACCATCTCAATAAAAAATCCGAACGAGTTTGATTTTTCATCAACAATATCAATTCCTCGTTCGGATTTCCCTTCAACCAAAATACGTTTGTTCCAGCCTCTTCCTTATTGGCTTAGCTCATCAAGATCTTCAAAAAAAGTAGGGTAGGAGACGTGAATGGCATCACTTCTCTTTAGCGTTACCTCTCCCGTTGCAATGGCTGCTGCGACCGCAAGCATCATTCCAATTCGATGATCTCCGTAGCTGTCTACTTCACCGCTTCGCAGGGCCGTCTTGCCTTCAATGATGAGGCCATCAGCTGTTGGCGTAACAGAGGCACCCAGCTTGCTTAGCTCGGTTGCAACCGTATCGATACGGTTCGTTTCTTTTACTTTTAGTTCTTCCGCATCTTTAATCACCGTTTTCCCAGTTGCCTGAGTCGCCAAAAGAGCGATTACCGGAATTTCATCAATTAAACGAGGAATTAAATCGCCCCCAATTTCAATCCCTTTCAACTGAGACGTTTCAATCGTCAAATCGCCAATAGGCTCTCCATTTTGAATACGTTCATTGGAAATTGTAAGGCGTGCACCCATTTGCTGAAGCACATCAATAATACCTGTTCTTGTAGGATTGAGTCCGACGTTTTTCAAAACGATTCGGCTGTTTGGAACAATGGCTCCTGCAACAAGAAAGAATGCAGCTGAAGAAATGTCTCCAGGGACGTACACATCCGTTCCGCGCAGGGATTGTCCCCCTTCAATACTTACAGTCGTTCCATCTACCTCTACGTCTACTCCAAATGCGCGAAGCATACGCTCGGTATGGTCGCGTGATGTAAAAGGCTCGGTTACTTTTGTTGTGCCTTCGGCATGAAGTCCCGCTAGTAAAATCGCCGATTTTACTTGTGCACTTGCTACAGGAGAATGGTAATGAATTGCTTTTAATGCTCCTCCTCTAGTAGATAAAGGCGTATATTGGCCATGCTCACGCCCATCAATCTTTGCACCCATAGAGCGCAGCGGCACCGTAACACGGCTCATTGGACGCTTGGCAATCGACTCATCTCCAATTAGAGACGTATGAAATGGCACACCGGCAAGAATCCCCAGCATTAAACGAGTAGTTGTTCCTGAATTTCCTACATCTAAGATGGAAGTAGGTTCACTTAATCCTTCGATACCTTTACCTTCCACTTCGACATACTCGCCTTCTCTTTTAATCGATACGCCCATCTTTTCAAAACAAGAGATAGTACTTAAGCAATCTTCACCTGCTAAAAAATGATTAATCGTAGTTTTCCCTTCTGCCATCGCTCCGAACATCACAGCTCTGTGAGAAATCGACTTATCCCCGGGAATAGAAATTTCTCCTTGAAGAGATGAAAGATTCGTTTTTAATGGTTTTCCACTCATTTCATTCACACCTTTCGTACATTAAGAAATAAACGTCTGATATTGATGCTGATGGAGACACGCTCTTGCCCGCTTTCTATCTTCCTCTGTTTGAAAGCTCAAACGTAATACTCCGTATATATCTTCTCGTGTTTCTAAAATTCGAATGTTTGTAATACTGATTTCATCTTCTGCTAAATAACCGGTTACTTCTGAGATAATACCCGGATAGTCAGGAACATCCACATAGAGATCATAAAAGGATGGAATCGCTCCTTTGGTTCGTACAGGAAGCTGATCTCTAAATTGTTTCGCTTGTGAAAAATATGTATAGATATCATTCGCATCTTTTCGTTCGATCATATTTCGCACGTCGTTCATTTCTTCAAGCCAGTGGTCAAACATTGAAAGAAGCGCATCCTGGTTATGAAGCAAAATATCTCTCCACATCGCTGGACTGCTTGAAGCAATACGTGTAATATCACGAAACCCTCCAGCCGCAAGCTGCGAAACTAGCTGATTGTCTTGTTGGTAATATTCTGCTTGATGAACAAGGCTTGCAGCAATAATATGTGGAAAATGGCTAATGACACCTGCTAATTTATCATGTTCTTTTGGTGACATTACAATAATTTTAGCTTTTGTACCACTTAGCAATTCCTTTAAGCTTTTTAAAGCCTCCGAAGAAGTAGAAGATGAAGGTGTTAATACATACATTGCATTTTCAAATAAATGAGCTTTAGAAGCAGCTACTCCGCTTTTATGAGACCCCGCCATTGGATGACCCCCGATAAACTCAATGCCTTTAGAAATAAGAGCCTCGGCTGTCTTCACTACTTCTTCTTTTGTACTTCCTACGTCTGTTACGATGACAGACTGTTTGAGCGTAAAATGTTCGAACTGTTTTAGCACTTCCGCTGCTTGGGTGACCGGAATGGCAATAACAATATAATCCGCTTGCTCAGCGCCTTGTTGCAAAGAAGAAGCCGCTTGGTCAATTACGCCTAGAGTTTTAGCGAGCTCCAGCTGCTCTTGATTAATGTCAAAACCTATTACATCAAGATGATGATGCGTCTTTTTTATATTAAGTGCAAGAGATCCTCCAATTAATCCTAGGCCTATAACAAAAACATTTTCTTTCACTTTCCTTCACCTCATTGTGCATATGAAGATGAGAGTGTGAAATCACACTCTCATCTTTTACTATATTAGGTATTAAGCTTTCGCCGTTTCTTGGTTAACAAACTGCTGAAGCAATTCAATGATTTGTTCATTTTGTTCTTTTGTTCCCACCGTAATACGAACGGAAGTTGGGAAGCCTAATGCATTCCCTGAACGAACGATAAATCCGCGCTCCAATAAAAATTGAAACACTTCATCGCCTTGACGGCCAAAATCAATTAGAACAAAATTAGTGAAAGAAGGATAATAGTTTAAGCCATTCTTATCACAGAAAGCATAGTACTGCTGCAAACCTGCTTCATTTTTCTTTTTGCACTCTTCAATGAACGCTTGGTCTTCAAGAGCAACGATTGCTGCTTTTTGAGCCATGCGGCTTGTATTAAAAGGTTCGCGAGCCGGCTCAATTTTTTGTAGCAATGATTCGTTTGCAATACCGTAACCAATACGCAAAGAAGCTAAGCCGTATGCTTTTGAAAATGTGCGAAGTACAATTAAGTTTTCGTATTCATTCAAAAGCTCTACCGTATTCGGATAGTCGGCTTGGTCTGCTACATACTCAAAATACGCTTCATCCATAACGATTAACGTATGCTTAGGAACTTGCTTCATAAAGGAAATTAACTCATCGCCCTTCACATACGTTCCCGTTGGGTTATTAGGACTGCATACCCATACAATTGTCGTATTTTCATCAATTGCACGAAGCATAGCATTTAAATCATGATCTCCGCCGCGCAGCGGTACTTCACGAATTTCTGCACCTTCAATCACGGCATTGTGCTTATATTGAGGAAATGATGGCGTTGGCATGACAGTGTTTGTATCAGCCGATAGTAAAGCTCGGCAAATAATTTGAATGACTTCATCAGACCCATTTCCAAAAATCAGCTGATCTTGCTCTACACCTACGTGTTTTGCTACTGCTGCACGCAGTTCAGCTGCATAACCGTCTGGATAAAGCGCCATATTTTCAATTTCTGCAGCAATCGCCTCTTTTACTAAAGCAGAGCTGCCGTAAGGATTTTCATTGGATGCTAATTTTACAACGCGATCTAAATTAAATTCACGCTTCACTTCTTCAATTGGCTTACCTGGTTTATATGGAGATAAAGTCAGTAATTGTTCTTTTACCTTCACCGTGTTACACCTCGCATTTTTGTATAGGCGAAACGATGGATGCAACATACTCCTCAATTTGATTTAATCCGTCTCGGCGTGTATCCTTATTTAAAAGAACTTCTTCAAGCTGGCCAATTTTATTAACAATTGCACTTCCAATTACAATGCCGTCGCTGTGTTCTTTTAATACCTCTACTTGTTCGCTTGTTGAAATCCCAAAACCGACGGCAACCGGTATAGAAGCTGCTGCTTTCACATCTTCTAAAAAGGTGCCAATATCAGCCGGCAACGTAGAGCGAACCCCAGTAACGCCTAAAGACGACACGCAGTATAAGAAGCCCGTTGCATCTGCAGCAATTTTTTGAATACGCTCTTTAGATGTAGGAGCAACCATTGAAATGTACGCAACTTCATTTTCAGCGGCAAGCTCCCGGATACGGCCACTCTCTTCGTACGGTAAATCCGGAATTAGCACTCCATCTATTTCATTTTCTCGCATTAACGCGAAAAAGGATTCTAAACCTAATTGTAACACAGGATTAAAATAGGTAAAGAGAATTACCGGTATTTTCACACCTTTTTTTCTCATCACCGATACAAGCTTAATAGCTTTTGAAATAGACATACCGCCAGATAAAGCTCTTTTGGACGCCTCTTGAATAATCGGACCATCTGCTAAAGGATCGGAATACGGTACGCCCAGCTCTAAAATAGAAGCACCTTGCTTTTGCAAAGACAAAGCAATCTCCACCGTTGCATCTTCATGAGGATCTCCTGCTGTAATAAATGGAATAAATAATGTTTCATGTTTAGGTAGTCTCGCTTCAAACGTATTCATGTTCTTCTTCCTTCCCTTCTAGCAAGTTTACTAATGTATGAACGTCCTTATCTCCTCGACCTGATAAGCAAATTAAAATGGTTTCTTCTTTCGTCATGCTTTTAGCCAGTTCAAATGCTTTTGCCAGCGCATGGGCGGATTCGATAGCCGGGATGATTCCCTCCGTTTTCGCCAGCAGCTGAAGAGCTTCGATTGATTCATCATCCGTTACACTTTCATATTCTACTCGTCCAATAGATGAAAGGTGAGAATGCTCTGGACCGATACCCGGATAATCCAAACCTGCTGAAATAGAATAAGGCTCTGTAATTTGACCATTTTCATCTTGAAGTAAATACGTGAGCGTTCCGTGGATAACACCTTTTGTGCCTTTAGCCATTTTAGCAGCATGAAGAGCTGTATTTAGTCCTTTCCCCCCTGCTTCTACTCCAATCAAGCGTACATGTTCTTCTTTAATAAAATCATAAAACATACCGATTGCATTACTACCGCCTCCGACGCATGCCACGACAGCATTTGGAAGTTTTCCTTCTACCGCTGTAAACTGTTCTTTTGCTTCTTCTCCAATAATTTTTTGGAAATCTCGAACCATTTTAGGATAAGGATGCGGTCCAATTGCCGAACCAATTAAGTAAAAATGATCTTCACAGTGTTGAACCCAGTAGCGGATTGCTTCATTTGTTGCATCTTTTAGCGTTTTTGTTCCAGAAGTTGCAGGAATGACTTCCGCTCCTAGAAGCTTCATGCGAAAGACGTTCAACGCCTGACGTTCAATATCTTCTTCTCCCATGAATACTTTACATTCCATTCCGAACTTTGCAGCTACTGTAGCTGTGGCTACCCCGTGCTGACCCGCTCCTGTTTCAGCAATAATTTTTGTTTTGCCCATCCGTTTAGCAAGTAAAATCTGTCCAATGGCATTGTTGATTTTGTGAGCACCCGTATGATTTAAGTCTTCACGTTTTAAATAAATTTTTGCCCCGCCGAGTGTTTCGGTAATATTATCAGCATATGTTAAAGCCGTTGGTCGCCCTGAGTAATTGACGAGTAAGGATAGATACTCATCTTTAAATGCCGGATCTTTCATTGCTTGATTCAAAGCTGCTTCTACTTCTTCAAGTGGTTTCATTAATGTTTCAGGTACGTATTTTCCGCCAAATTCACCAAAGCGGCCAAATTCATCAGGATGATTGTATGTCATAGTATGGATCTTCCTTTCAATCTCTATAATTTTTGTATAGTCCTTCGTTTCATTTGTTTCAATACCGCCAGAAATATCAATCGCCCCAGGCTTGTAGGGTAACAAGTTCTCAATGTTAAAGGCATTGATTCCTCCAGCAATAAAGCATTTTTTACCTAACTTTCGTGCAGCTGATTCATACTGAGGAACGAAGCTCCAATCAAAAGCGACGCCCGTTCCTCCGAATTGTTCTTTAACCTTGCTGTCAATTACATAACCGTCAGCTTCTTCATATACATGCATTTGCTGCAGCGTATCTTTATTGTGCGGGAGTGCTTTCCATACTTCATATCCACGCTGCTTTAACTCACGTACTTCAGCAGCTGTTTCTTGCCCGTGGCACTGAATCACAGCTAAATTTGTCACGGAGGCAATTTCAAGTATTTGATCCACCGGTGTATTAACAAATACCCCTACTAGCGAGACTTGTTTTTTTATTTCATCCGTTACAAACTCATTTACTCGTTCAGGCTTTACATATCGTTTACTTTTAGGGTAGAAAATAAAGCCAATGTGAGTAGCAGCCGACTTTTCGATTAAAGCTATATCTTGTTTTGATCGAATACCGCAGTACTTAATAAGCATATTCACTTTCCCCAAACAGCTTTTTAATCGCTTTGGTTTGATTATCCTGTCTCATAAGCGATTCTCCTACTAAAATAGCTTTTGCTCCGGCTTCTTTTACGTAGGAAACATCATCGTATAAGTAAATGCCGCTTTCACTTACTAAAAGCTGATCTTTCGGCACGTGCTTAGCGATTTCTTTTGTCTGCTGCACGCTGGTTTCAAACGTATGAAGATTTCGATTATTAATCCCGATAATCTTCGGTGTAAATACAGCTAACAGCTGTTCAAGCGTTTCTAAAGAATGCACTTCTACTAAACAATCTAACTCTTTTTCAGCAGCTTGAAGATAAAGCTCTTGCAATTTTAATGGTTCAAGTGCTTCTCCGATGAGTAAAATAGCATCGGCACCGATTCTTGCACTTTCTTCCACTTGAATGGAATCAATGATGAAATCCTTACGAAGCACAGGAATAGAGACATGCTGTTTAATATCACTTAAAAACGTTCGGTGTCCTTGAAAATAGTGCTGATCCGTTAACACAGACAAAGCATCTGCTTTTCCTTCCTCGTAGGCTTTAGCAATTTCCACAGGCTGAAAATTCTCCTTTATTAATCCTTTGGAAGGAGAGGCTTTTTTTACTTCTGCAATAAGAGCCAGCTCTCGATTTGGATTTGATAAAGCTTCTAAAAATGATCGTTTTGTAACATTTTGCTGTTCGGGTAACTGTAGGTTTTGAATTTCTTCTTTTTTTGTTTCAATAATTTTATTGAGCATGTTCAACCACCTTTTTCGATTTCAATCGTTGTAATTGCGTGTATGCAGCACCTGATTCAATTGTTTCTAAAGCTACAGCTACTCCTTCTTCAAAAGTAGAAACGTTTCCGCTAACGTAAATAGCTGCAGCAGAGTTCAACACGACTGCATTTTTAGCAGTTACATTACTTTTATTTAAAAATAGCGATTCAATGAGCTCTGCACTCGATTTCGCGTCTTCTACCACCAAGTCTTCAAGCTTACCTCTCTGTAAGTGTACATCCTCTGGTGCAAGCGTATATTCTGTAATAACATTGTCTTGCACTTCTACAATATCCGTTACATCCGTGGCACTAATTTCATCCAAACCGTCCCTGCCCGCAACGAGAAGAACGTGGTTAGCTCCCAGTACAACAAGCGCTTCTGCTAATTTCCGTGCAAGCTCAATAGAGTAAACGCCAATTACTTGCTTTGTGCAATTAGTAGGGTTTGCTAACGGACCTAATGCATTAAAAACGGTTCTAAACCCTAATTCCTTTCGAGTAGCAGCAACGTGCTTCATAGCAGGGTGATAAAGCGGCGCAAATAAAAAGGACATGTTGAGGTCAGACACCGCATTTTTCACTTCTTTTTCATTTCCTTGAATCCATATATCCAGATGTTCTAACACGTCTGCACTTCCGCTTTTAGAAGACACCGCGCGATTCCCATGTTTCGCAACCTTTACTCCAGCAGCAGATGCCACAATCGCACTAGCCGTCGAAATATTAAACGTAGAGGCGCCGTCTCCTCCCGTACCGCACGTATCTACTACGTTTAATTCTTCTAGAGAAATAGCATTCATGTTGTTTTTCATACCCCGGACAAAACCAACAATTTCATCGACGGTTTCTCCTCGGTACGTTAAAATGGTTAGCACGCTAGCAATTTGAGCTGCCGGGACTTTACCGTTCATAATATCATTCATAATTTTTTCTGCTTCTTCCGCTGAAAGTGACTCGCCGCGCAAACACTTTTTCAACAATTCTTTAAACATATACATCCTCCTTTTTATCGTAGATGTCTTGAGCTAATTGAATTGTTTTAATTAAAGCGCTAGCTTTATTGCGGGTTTCTTTCCACTCAAGCTCCGGTTTTGAGTCAGCAACCACTCCTGCTCCAGCCTGTATATAAGCGGTTTGGTCTTTCAAAAGAATGGTACGAATTGCAATGCACGAATCAATGTTTCCATCAAATCCGAGATATGCTACGGTTCCTGCATATACATTTCGCGCAACTGGTTCAATTTCATTTAAGATTTGCATCGCCCGCACTTTTGGAGCGCCAGATACGGTACCCGCTGGAAATGCAGAAAGCAGCGCATCAATAGGATGTACTTTTTCATCTAGGCGTCCTGTCACTTTAGAAATCAAGTGCATGACGTGCGAAAAATTAACCTGCTGCATTAATACCGGCGTTTGGACACTTCCATACTGTGCAACTCGGCCGATGTCATTTCTTGCTAAGTCCACGAGCATATAGTGTTCTGCCCGCTCTTTTTCATCGTTAATTAAGTCTTCATACAAGCGCGCATCTTCTTCTGCATCTCTGCCGCGTCTTCTCGTTCCTGCAATTGGATGAATTTCTAAATGGCCGTTTTCAATTTGAATCAACCGCTCAGGGGAACTTCCAATCAATTCCACTCCCTTTACTTTCACGTAAAATAAATAAGGAGATGGATTAACTAATCGCAATACTCTGTAAATATCAAATCCAGCTACGGTCGTATCAATTTGAAATCTCTGCGACAATACGGCTTGAAAAACATCTCCGCTTTTAATGTATTCCTTAATTTTTTCCACATCTTGCACAAATTTATCTTTTTGGTATGACGATGTCACACCTTCAAAGCTAACTTCGCGCTGCTCGCTTTCAAACATCATCGGCTTTTCTTTCACCGTCTGCGCTATTCTTTCAACATATCGATTGATCTCTGCTAGAGCTTCATCATGTTTTTCTTTTTTCTGCTGTTCTTTATCTTGCTCATCAAGCTGAATGTAGTGAATCACCATAAGCTCTTTTGTTTGGTGATTATAAGCGAGCATCGTTTGACAATAGATAAAGTGAAAAGTAGGCATGTTCAAATCGTTTTGGGCATGTACGTTTACTTTTTCAATTTGCGATACTGCGTCGTAGCTGATAAATCCTACTGCTCCTCCTTTAAAAGGAAGTGCAAGGTCTGGTACTTTCACTTTCAGCTCTTGCTGAATTTTACAAAATACCTCTTTAAAGCTGTCTCCTTGCAGCACAGGTTGAAGCTGCTTGTTTTTTGCTAGATAGGTTCCGTTCTCTTCTTCTACATACAAAAACGGATTCAAGCCAATAAAAGAATAATTGGACCATGGTGATGATTCATCATTGCTTTCAAGCAAATATACAGCTTCATCTTTTACTTGCTGAAAAAGATCAACAGGTGTCATGCTATCGATAAATATTTTTTTTATGATTGGAATGGTTAAATACTTTGTAGAGTCTTCTAAAAAAGAAGTATACGTGTTCGTCATATCTTTCAATCCTCCATTTCATGGAGAATGAGAATAGATGAGGTTATATAAAAGAGGATATAATAAATAAACCCAAAGACACATCAAAAATGGGCCTTTGGGTATACGAATGGTAAAATTCACTCAACTAAACTCTGCTCAACTGTCTCATTCTCGTCTACCCTAATCTCAACTAAACTGTCTATTTTTTTCTCATAACTAAAATCTCTAAACTAACTTGTTACCAATTGTAGTACGTTTCAAATTCATTTGTCAACTACTATCTACTTGGCTTTTGAAGAAACTACGCTTGAAGCTCTTCATTCAGCAGCTTAAGAATCACTTCATCTTCTACTTGTTGAACAAAAGGTTTTCCTACGCCTTCAAGCAGTACCATATGAACATTGCTTGATTTGGACTTCTTGTCTGCTTTCATTCTCACGAGCAGCTTTTCAGCTGAAAGGTGGTTTGGAACAGACGTCTCATAGCCAAATTTTTCAAACCATTTCGCAATTTCAGCTACAGGGAACTCGCTTTTCCCAAGCGTATTGCTGACTTTCATAGCAAACAGCATCCCAATGGCTACGCCTTCTCCGTGACTGATTTGTCCATAGCCGCACTCTGCTTCGATCGCATGACCTAACGTATGTCCAAAGTTCAGGTGAGCGCGAACGCCAGCTTCTGTCTCATCTTCTTTTACAACAGATGCTTTGACTAAAATACCGCTTTGAATAGCATAAATTAATTTTTCATCTTGTAAATCAGTCAGCGATTGTATATTTTGCTGAAGCCATTCATAAAATGCTTCATCGTGAATAAAAGCATGTTTAATCACTTCTGCAAAACCAGAACGCCACTCTCTTTCAGGAAGCGTTTTAAGAAGATCAATGTCATAAACAACCGCTTCAGGCTGATAAAAAGCGCCAATCATATTTTTTCCAAGCTCATGATTAATGGCTACTTTACCGCCTACAGCACTATCGTGAGCAAGAAGCGTCGTTGGCACTTGAATAAACGAAACCCCTCTCATGTATGTAGCGGCTACAAATCCAGCTAAATCGCCAACTACCCCTCCGCCGAAAGCAATAACGAGCGCATTGCGGTCAAGCTGCTGCTCGAGTGCAAAAGTCTGACAATCGTAGTAATGTTGAAATGACTTTGCGTGTTCACCGCTTGGTACTACGTATTTAGCCACTTTAAACTGCGTCTCAATCGCTTTTACAACCGCTTCTCCATAATATGAATCTACAGCTGAATCAGTGATGATTAACACCGACGACAGATTAGGTTTTACACTCTCAATAATAGAAGGCAGCTTTTCAATTAATCCATTTCCTAAATAAAGAGGATATGTTTTGGATAAAGTTTGAATATCAATTTGCAACATTAAAACTCCCTCGCATGTACACGCATTTTCTCAATATTTTCAGCAATTAAATCAATTCGGTCTTGTCCAAACTGTTCGATTAGCGCATCAGCCAATTCCCAAGCTACAACGGCTTCTGCTACAACGCTTGCTGCCGGCACAGCACAGCTGTCTGAACGTTCGATGCTTGCCTCGAAGGCTTCTTTTGTTTCAATATCAACACTTTTTAACGGCTTGTAAAGCGTTGGAATAGGTTTCATTACACCGCGTACTACAATTGGCATACCTGTTGTCATGCCACCTTCAAAGCCGCCTAAGTTGTTTGTTTTACGGGTATATCCATGCTCTTCATCCCATAGAATTTCGTCATGAACTTCGCTTCCTGGTCTGCGAGCCGCTTCAAATCCAATCCCAAACTCAACGCCTTTAAATGCATTAATGCTCATAACAGCTGCAGCAATCTTCGCATCTAATTTACGATCGTAATGGACATAGCTGCCCACTCCTGCTGGCACGCCTTCAATAATAACTTCTACTACGCCTCCGATCGAATCGCCGTTTTTCTTAGCATCATCGATTGCTTGCATCATGTCTTTCTCAACAGCTGAGTCAAAACATCTTACTGGAGAAGCTTCAGTGACTTCTTGAAGTTCCTCTAAGCTTTTGTATTGAGGAGGATTTGCCTGTACGCCGCCAATTTCTAATACATGTCCAGCTACAGAAATCCCGAACTGAGCAAGGATTTGACGAGCCACAGCACCTGCCGCTACCCTTACAGTTGTTTCACGAGCTGAAGAACGTTCTAATACATTTCTCATATCGCGATGACCATATTTAATAGCGCCGTTTAAATCGGCATGCCCTGGTCTTGGTCTTGAGATTTTACGCTTTACTTCTTCTGATTCTTCTTCAGAAATTGGCTCGATGCCCATAATTTTTGTCCAGTGTTTCCAGTCGTTATTTTCTACCGCTAACGTAATAGGAGATCCTAGCGTATAGCCGTGGCGAACACCGCTTAAAATTTCCGCTTGATCTTTTTCAATTTGCATACGTCTTCCGCGACCATGACCTTTTTGTCTTCGCGCTAAATCTGTATTGATGTCTTCGGCTGTTAAAGGAAGTCCTGCGGGAACACCCTCTAAAATAGTAGTCAACTGTGGACCATGTGATTCTCCTGCTGTTAAATATCGCATAATCGTACCTCCGCTTAATATGTATTATTCGTCAGAATTTTTCCATTTTTAAATATGACTATACCATACTATAACATAAGAATATATAAAAAGTTTCACCTCAGCTTGTAAGAAATCGCTTCAGGTTATCTCAATTAAATGGTCTTTACTTTTCTGTAAAAAAACGTATCAGCCGTTTCAAACCCATACTTTTGCGGAGTGAAAATCTGCTCTGTGCTCCCTACAAATAAGATGCCTCCAGGTGCTAAAGCTCTGCTAAACTTTTCATATAAAGCATGCTTTGCTTCATCGGTAAAATAAATAAGCACGTTTCGACAAACAATCAAGTCAACGTTTTTAGGAAAAGAGTCTGACAGTAAGTTATGTTTTTGAAAAATAACTGTTTTTTTGATTTTTTCATCTAATAAGTACCCGGTTCCTCTTTGTTGAAAGTACTTATTTTTCATCGAAACAGGCATTTCCTGAAGTGAACGTTCATCATAAAAGCCTATTTTTGCTTTTTCTATCACTTTTTCATCCAGATCGGTCGCCAATATAGAAATACGCGAAAGCGGAAAAAATGTTGATAAAACCATCGCTAGTGTATACGGCTCTTCCCCTGTTGAACAGGCAGCGCTCCACACTTTCAGATCTGTTTTTCCTTTTACAAGAGTCGGTAAAATTTTTTGCTCCAATATATCCCACCGCTGATAGTTGCGATAAAACTCTGACACGTTAATCGTCATCCGATCTAAAAACTCCTCAAGCAGTTCGTTGTTACTGTTCATTGCTCGATAATATTCAAAAAAACTAGAAAAACCTTTTTTTTCATACAGCGAGGTGAGGCGGCGGTGCATTTGAGACTGCTTATATAGTGATAAATCAATGCCTGTTTTTGTTTTTATTTTCTCCACAAACGCGTCGTATTCATCTATCATCTTTGACTCTCCTTTCTCATTCCTATACGTTTATGTTAGACGTATAAAGAAATAAAACCTTTATATACGCTTATCTTCTTATTAATATATCGGAATACATTATGAAAATGTTTATGCGGGGAAATCTTTGCACTTAATAGCCTAGAAGCCTGTTTATACACACAATAAAAAAGACGAATGAAAATTCATTCGTCTTTTTGCGCTATCTAAATTAGTAAATCCAAGCGTCTGCGTCTTTTTTATAGAAAGTCAGCTCTTCACTTTCAAAGAATAAGCTGATTTCACGCTCCGCACTTTCTGGTGAATCTGAGCCGTGAATAATATTCTTATCCACAATCAGTCCATAATCACCTCGAATAGTTCCAGGAAGCGCTTCTTGAGGGTTAGTTTTCCCCACCATTTGACGTGATACTGAAATCACGTTTTCACCTTCCCATACCATAGCAAAAACTGGACCTGATGTGATAAATTTCACTAACTCACCGAAGAAAGGTTTCTCTTTATGTTCACCATAGTGTGTTTCAGCTAATTCCTGCGAAATATGCATAAGCTTAGCTCCAACTAATTGAAAACCTTTTTTCTCAAAGCGAGAAATAACCTCACCAATAATGCTTCTTTGTACCCCGTCTGGTTTGACCATTAAAAACGTTTTTTGTATCATTTTACTCTCCACCCCTGAAGTTCATGATATGTAAACAAGTTTTGAAAGCGCAATCACACCTCATGAAGATATTAACATTGTTTCGAGCAGTTTACAACTTATGAAAGTAAATAAATCAAAATTTCCGTTTTCCAATGTACTTCGCAATTTGATGCAGCGTTTTTTTCGCCTTGTTTGGCGGCAGTTCTTCTAAAATGCTCATCGCTTTTTGCAGATAACGATCGCTCATCTCAAATGAACGTTCAATGGCGTTAGAAGATTTAATATCAGAAATAATTTCATCGATCAGCTCTTGCTCATATTCCCTCTCGAAAAGCTGTTCTACTTTATCTCGAAACTCAGCATTTTCAATGGCATACAAAACTGGCAGCGTAATATTTCCTTGCAGTAAGTCGCTGCCAACTGGTTTCCCAAGCTGTTCTTCTGATGAGATAAAATCTAAAATGTCATCCGTAATTTGAAATGACATTCCCACGTAATATCCAAACCAAAATAAACGTTTATGTATATCTTCAGGAGCTCCCGCTGCAATTGCGCCTAACTGACAGCTTGCAGCAATTAGCAGTGCCGTTTTACGTTTAATTCTACGCAGATACACGCGTAAGTTTTGGTTTAGGTTGTATTTGTCCTTAATCTGTTCAATTTCACCGAGCGTTAATTCCACCATCGTATTAGATAAAATTTTATGTGCTTCCACATCTTTAACCTCACTCATAACTTCAAGTGCACGAGCAAAGATGTAATCCCCTGTATACATAGCAATACGATTGTCCCATTTTGCCTTAATTGTTGGTTTTCCCCGTCGCTTATCAGCGTCATCAATAACATCATCATGAACAAGAGACGCCATATGAATCAGCTCAAGCGCTACTGCCACATGTTTGATTTGGTCGATATTGTAATGCCCAAATTTAGCTGCCAACAAAACAAATACAGGGCGAATTCGTTTCCCCCCTGCTTGTAAAAGGTGAAGAGAAGCATCTGTGATAAGTGTTTCATCGGTATGAACAGTTTGTTCAAGTTCTTTCTCAATAAGGGTAATATCCGTATTCAAAAAAGCGTACATCATTTTTAGTTTCATTGGACTCACCTTGCATTATATATTCATTCTTTACTCCTTATCCTACAGGCTGTTGCACCTGTAGGACAAGCTTTTTCTCTTTTATCGTTTGTACCCTAGATGCATCGCCGCTACTCCACCTGTGTAAGATTTCACTTCAACATCTGTCAAACCGGCTTCACGGAACATATCAGCCAATTGCTTTTGACCTGGAAAGTCCCTAGCTGACTCTTGAAGCCATGAATATTCATCATAGCTTTTAGCGACCATCTTTCCAAGCGCAGGCATAATATACTTAAAATAAAGCAAGTACATTTGTCGGTAACCAATCATCGTTGGCTGAGACGTTTCAAGGCAAACCACTTTTCCGCCAGGTTTCACGACGCGCTGCATTTCCTTTAAAACTTGAAGGTAATCGGGCACGTTGCGCAGTCCGAATCCAATCGTTACATAGTCAAATGAATTATCTTCAAAAGGAAGCTCCATTGCATTGCCATGTAGTAAAGTAATATTTGAAAAAGGTGAGTTTTTTACTTTCTCTTCACCAATCTTTAGCATATTTTGACTAAAATCCAGGCCAACTGCCTCTCCTGTTTCTCCAACTGCTTCAGCCATAGCTAGCGTCCAATCCGCAGTTCCGCAACAAACATCTAAAGCTTTTGTTCCTTTTTGAACATTCATTCGCTTCATCGTATCTTTGCGCCATGCCTTATGACGCTGAAAACTAATAACAGAATTCATTTGATCATAATTTTTGTATATTTTTTCAAATACGCCATGGACACGCTGTTCTTTTGATTGCTGCATATCTCTATCCTTCTCCTACGACATTTTTCAACACTTCTAAGCTAGATGTAAGTTCATCTAAGTGCTCTCTTAAAAACTCATTCATCGCAAATTCACTTCGTAAGTACCCTCTAACAATATCTACAGACTGTTGAGTATACGAATAAAGGTATTCTTTTATTTGTTCTTGATTCATGCCAATTTGTTTGCAATAGTTTAGCAAGAGAGTAGGCTCTTTATGCTGTAATGACTTTAATTGCTTTAATATCCCATTCAAATACGCTGCATGTTTTAAAAGTTCTTTCCACTCTTCACGTTCAAAATAGTCACATAAGCATCTTACAAACGATGATTCTGCTGCTAAAAAACTATTCATAACGTCGTGTGGATTAGTAGAGCGATTGTTATAAATGTGTATCTTAGCGATATTAATTTCTTTAATAGCAGATGCTATAACTTTCATTAAATTCAGCTGGCTGCTTTGAGCTAAATAGTAATAGTACAGGCCGCTGTAATAATCTCCGGCCAAAACTACCAGCTGCCTCTCATGCAGCTTCCCTTCATTTCCGCTAACATTTTGAGTGGAGACTAGATCGTGGGTATCAAGTGCGGTTTGAACGAGCATCACAGATAGCACAGAGCTGTTCTTTTTTTCTTCTTCCATTGAAAGAGTATCTAAGAACGAACACATGTACAGTAATCTATTTTCATCAATACGCGGATGATGAATATATTTTTTTACATATGGATGACTTAATTCAACATGAAGCTGTTCTTTCATGTTGGCCACAATATCATAGATGGTTTTTACGCTCATCATCCTTGTCTCCCTTTCCATCACTATTTGTTTAAAGTTCTTTTAACTCCAAATCGATAGTGTCAATTATAACATAATTACATTATAAAATATCCTTTAAATTCTTTTGAAGCTTTTTCACGGTTTAAATCCTTTAGCTGCTCATCCGCTTGAACACCGTTCATCTACATACCATCTTGATTTCTTAGACAGTAATTTAAGATATTGCTTTTAGTTTCACCATGTTTTTCCTGTTCTTATTCATTTATTTTAAATATAAATAAAAGCAGGAAAATCCCTGCTTATTTTTTCGTATCGGATTCAATTTCTCCGTGAACAGTCTGAACGACGGCTTTGCCACGAATTTTAATTGCGGATGTATGCTCAGTAAACTGCGCAATCATCACTTCGCCTTTATCTAGTTTTTCTGAATGATGAAATCGCGTATCTGCTCCTCGCGTTAAGCCAATTACGTTAACTCCATCTTCGACCGCTTTAATGACAATATACTCTGGCGTTCCTTTTTGTGTCATATTCTCTTCTCCTTCATCATCCACATTATGATTTGATCAATGATAAAACTTCAGCTCTAGAACTTGCATCGTGTTCTAACACTCCACGCACAGCAGAAGTAATTGTCATAGCCCCAGGCTTTTTAATGCCTCGCATGGTCATACACATGTGCTCTGCTTCCACTACTACCATTACCCCGTGCGGCTCTAATGTTTCTACAATAGAATCCGCCACTGTAGATGTAATTCTCTCCTGAAGCTGAGGACGTTTCGCAACAGCTTCTACCGCTCTTGCCAGCTTACTTAAACCGGTCACTCGTCCGCCTTTTGGAATATACGCAACATGAGCTTTTCCGTAAAAAGGCACTAAGTGGTGTTCACACATAGAGTAAAAAGGAATATCTTTTACAAGCACTAGCTCTTCATGATCTTCTCCAAAAACTGTTTTAAAATGCTCTTTTGGATCTTCATTCAACCCGGAAAAGACTTCCTCATACATTTTAGCTACTCGCTTTGGTGTATCTAATAATCCTTCACGGTTTGGATCTTCGCCAATTGCTTCTAAAATTAGTCTCACAGCTTGTTCGATCTGTGGTTTATTTACAGATGACATGTTGTTGCCCTCCAATTCGTTGCATTACGACTTTATGAAAAAAATTCTAGCATATGTATATACCAAAGGCAAAAAAGAAAGGTCGCAAATGTGCGACCTTTCAAAGCTCTTCATCAACGGCTATGAATAAAGCCATTTTATGTAGATATTATTTTACAGCATCTTTAAGAGCTTTACCTGGTTTGAATGCAGGAACTTTGCTAGCAGGAATTTCGATTTCTTCGCCAGTTTGTGGATTGCGTCCTTTACGAGCAGCACGTTCACGTACTTCGAAGTTACCAAAACCGATAAGTTGAACTTTGTCCTCAGCTTTTAAAGCTTCTAAAATTGTATCGAAAACAGCATCAACTGCTTTTGTAGCATCCTTTTTTGAAAGCTCACTTGCTTCTGCAACAGCATTAATTAATTCTGTCTTGTTCATGCCATTCACCTCCTCCCAAAATCGGATCATATAATAACTAAAAACCTTGTTAGAAAAGGAATCTAGTAATTCGTTATATCTCATTCTTTAACAAAACAAATGGATATTATACATAACCTATGTATCGACAAGCCTAATCATAAACGATTGAACTAAATAATTCAATGTTTTTCATTCGTCTGCCGTATGTATGTAGTGAAAACAGTATGATCGATCGATTTCTGTTAAAAGATTAACATATTGAACAAGGCATAGCAAGCAGAAAATAACGCAGGAATAGGATAACCACGCGATCTATCACAATATATGTAAAGTTTTGTATGATCTATCCAAAAAGAAGAGGCTCCTTTATGAGGAGCCTAACGTTATATTCTTATAAAATAATCGCGATTAAACCTCCAGATCCTTCGTTAATAATCCGTTCTAGCGTTTCTTTTAACTTATATCGCGCATTTTCAGGCATCAGCGACAGCTTTCCTTGAATCCCTTCTCTTACAATTGAACTTAGAGAGCGGCCAAATATATCTGAATTCCAAATTGAAAGCGGATCATCTTCAAAGTCTTGCATCAAATAACGAACTAATTCTTCGCTTTGCTTCTCCGTTCCGATAATCGGCGCAAATTCTGATTCTACATCCACTTTAATCATGTGTATAGAAGGTGCCACTGCTTTTAAACGAACTCCAAAACGCGATCCTTGGCGAATAATTTCAGGTTCATCAAGGCTCATATCTGAAAGCGAAGGTGCAGCTACACCATAACCCGTTTGCTTAACCATGCGAAGTGCATCAGAGACTTGATCATACTCGGTTTTTGCATGCACAAAGTCTTGCATTAACTGCAGCAAATGATCTCTTCCGCGAATTTCTACTCCCACGATTTCTTTCAAAATCTGATCATATAAGTCATCTGGAGCGTATAAGTCAATTTCGGCAATTCCCTGCCCCATTTCAATTCCGGCTAATCGAGCCTGATCGATAAACTCAAACTGGCTAAATTGCTCTACTACCCGTTCAACGTCTCTCAGCCTCTTAATATCCTTTACCGTTTCTTTAACGGCTTCTTGATAGCTTTCACGCAGCCAATGTTTATCTTTTAAAACCATTACCCAGCTTGGTAGATTAACGTTGACTTCTAATACAGGAAACTCGTAGAGTGCTTCTCTTAATACGTTCATCACATCAGTATCGCGCATGCTTTCCACACTCATCGCTAATACTGGAATATCATATTTTTCATTAAGCTTTGCACGAAGCTTTTCTGTATCAGGATGATATGGCTGTACGGTATTAATAACCATGATAAATGGTTTGCCTACTTCTTTTAGCTCATTAATGACGCGCTCTTCTGCTTCGACGTAATCTTGACGAGGTATATCTCCAATTGAGCCATCTGTTGTAATGACGACACCAATCGTTGAGTGTTCCTGAATTACCTTTCTCGTTCCAATTTCAGCCGCTTCGTGAAATGGAATTGGTTCTTCATACCAAGGTGTATTGATCATTCGAGGTCCGTTTTCATCTTCGTACCCTTTAGCACCAGGCACCGTATATCCTACACAATCTACTAACCGTATGTTAACTTCTAGCCCGTCATCTACCAAAACATTAACTGCTTGATTCGGTACGAATTTCGGCTCAGTTGTCATAATCGTTTTTCCAGCTGCACTTTGTGGTAGTTCATCTTGTGTGCGAGCTCTTTCTGCCTCGTTCTCGATGTGAGGCAGGACCACCAGCTCCATAAATTTTTTAATAAATGTAGATTTTCCTGTTCGAACTGCTCCCACCACACCTAAATATATATCGCCTCCTGTACGTTCAGCGATATCTTTAAATACATCCACCTTTTCCAAAAGATCCCCTCCGATCTATGAGTTCATGGAATATGACATCCATTGCGAGAGTAAATTAGGACACTATATAGTTATGACGTTGTCCTATTAAAATATGACTTTTGATAGAAAAATTTATGATTTTTTTCATGCACATGCTGACTTAGTCATTCTGATTATCATTATTGGTGTACAAGAAAGAGAAAACCCCTTCTCTCTGAATATTATTCAAGGAGAAGGGGTTCATGACTTATTTTTTAAAAAATATTGGTTCATTCTTATCGTTAACTGTATAAGGAAGAGAGTAAGCAGGTACAAAATCACTGTTTTCCACAAGGAGCTTTCGGATATCTTCACCCGGTTTGTAGGAGCTTTTATGCTTTTGAATGGCATCATACAAATCAGGACGATAATCTACAAATACATCTCCCTGCCCATTAACAATTAAAGAAAGACTATTCCCTGTATACGGGCTAGTAACGACAGGGGGTTCTTTCATATTCAATTTCTTATAGTTAATAGAGAATACGCCGGGAGCGATGACGTCTTTAAACGGTACGTATCCTTTATGGTTTTGACGGTATATATTCAAATGTACATTAACATCTTGAATCGTATCCGCCATCCGTAAGTCTAATAATTTAACCGTGGGCTTTGTTTCTGCATCCACAAGCACGTACGCAAATATCCCTCCGCTTTCATACGAATTCCCAGGTGCGTCTTGCATGTATCTAGGAACAATTTTCGTAAAGTCAATCGGATATTTTTGATAAATCGGCGTGTCCATATCTTTCGTTTTTATCGGCAATAAGCCTCCGCTTTCTTCTTTAAATTGATCAACGGCCGTTTGTACGGAAGCAACTTGATCTTTATAAGGAACTTGATTTTGAGACATTCTTTCCGTCGGGTACAAACAACCGGATAATACAAAAATGGTTAACCCAACAATAGACGTTAGCATGAATTTTTTCATTTTCCTCACCCTACCATATGTACATTAAGCATCTGTCGGACCACTGAATACAACAATTACCATAATAAGACCTGCTACAATCATGAGCGAATAGGCAATGAAAGCGAGTACAATTTTACCAACGCGGTTCGTGATTTTATAACGACTAAAGTAAATAGAAAATACCGCAATAAACATAAATACAATGGAACCCAATGAAATCCACATCTTTAACAAACCTGGCGACAAATTGCATCCACTCCTTTTTTCACCGTTATTATAACATAAGGACTTATAGTTAAGATGGATATTAATAGAACATTCTAAATTTAATATTTATTTACCTTCCATTGATTTACGCTCTATAGTAATTACTTTCCTATTAAATTGACAAATTCCTGCTTTTTCACATAAAAAAAATCGAAGCGAAGGGGGCTCTTCGCTTCGACCGTAACTAAATATTCCCATACTAACAGTTCTACTCATCTTTATTTACACGTTATTTTATGCAAGTAAATGATTTTGGGTATCACCAATTGCCTATTTTTTCATATTTCTTTGCACTTAATTTAATTTTTCTCCTAAAACATTCGCTAAATCTTCCATTTCATGTGTTTTAGTACGAGACATAAGCGCGTCTACTGCATCTTTTGCCTTCACATCATTAAACAGTACATTATATAAAGCATCAGCAATCGGCATTTTTACGTCGTATTTTTGAGATAGCTGGTAAGCTGCTTTCGTCGTGCGTACACCTTCTACAACCATTCCCATATTTTCTAATACTTCGTCTAAATTTTTGCCTTTTCCAAGAAGATTACCAGCGCGCCAATTTCGAGAATGAACGCTTGTACACGTTACAATCAAGTCTCCAATCCCGGTTAAACCTGAGAACGTCAGAGGATTGGCGCCAAGCACCGTACCTAAACGAGCGATTTCAGCTAAGCCACGAGTCATAAGAGCGGCCTTCGCATTGTCACCATATCCAAGTCCATCCGTGATACCAGCAGCAAGAGCAATAATATTTTTTAACGCTCCCCCAATTTCCACACCAATCACATCAGGATTTGTATAAACACGGAAGTACTGTTGATTATTAAATAAATCCTGCACTTTTTCTGCTGCTTGTATATTTGTTGAAGCTGACGTCACGGTTGTCGGCTGCCTTCTACTTACTTCTTCAGCATGACTCGGACCTGATAAGACAACGATGTCTTTTGTATCAATTTCTTGTTGAATCATTTGAGATATACGTAAAAGAGAATCCGGTTCAATTCCTTTACTTACGTGAACAATTGTAAACAGTTCATCGGTAAGGGATTTTAGCTGTTGCAACACTTCACGAATGGCCTTCGTTGGAACAGCTAAAATAAGGGTTTCAACACCCTCTATTGCCTTTTCTAATGACGTAAAACCTTTAATCTGATGAGGAAGCTCTACACCAGGCAGATATTTTTCATTCTGATGCGTCTCGTTGATTTGATCAATGACTTGTTGTCTATGTCCCCAAATGCGAACATCGTGTCCATTTTCCGCCAATACGAAAGCTAATGCAGTTCCCCAACTCCCTGCTCCTAGTACAGCTATTCTTTCCACGCCGATCACATCCTCTGTTATTTTCTTGGTCTTGCAATAATTTTAATTGGAGTTCCTTCGAATCCAAAAGCTTCACGAAGCTTATTTTCTAAGAAACGTTTATATGAAAAATGCATTAGCTCAGGATCATTTACAAACACAACAAAAGTTGGCGGCTTGATTGCTACTTGAGTTGTGTAATAGATTTTTAAGCGGTTGCCGTTGTGAGTAGGCGTAGGGTTCATTGCTACTGCATCCATAATTACATCGTTTAAGATGCTTGTTTCTACACGTACAGCATGGCTTTCGCTTGCAAGATCAATCATTGGCAATAGGGTATGCGTACGTTTTTTCGTTTTAGCTGAAAGGAATACAATTGGAGCATATGTTAAGAACTGAAAATGCTCGCGTATATTTTCTTCAAATTTTTTCATTGTTTTTTCATCTTTTTCTACTGTATCCCATTTGTTCACAACAATGACGACAGCTTTTCCAGCTTCTTGTGCATAGCCAGCAATTTTCTTATCTTGTTCAATAATACCCTCTTCAGCATTTAATACAATTAAGACAACGTCTGAGCGTTCAATTGCCTTTAATGCGCGAAGTACGCTGTATTTTTCAGTACTCTCGTACACTTTTCCACGCTTTCTCATTCCAGCTGTATCAATAACAACATATTCTTGATCTTCTTTTGTAAACTTCGTATCGATGGCATCGCGTGTCGTGCCGGCAAGATCACTGACAATAACACGGTCTTCACCTAGAAGAGCATTAACTAATGAAGATTTCCCTACGTTAGGACGACCAATCAATGAAAATTTAATGACGTCTTCTCCGTAATCTTCGTCTTTTTCTTTTGGAAAGTGCTTAGCTGCCTCGTCTAGCAGGTCACCTAAACCTAAACCATGCGTTCCTGAGATTGGGAACGGTTCTCCATATCCTAGTGCGTAGAAATCATAGATTAATTCTCTCATTTCAGGATTATCTACTTTATTAACGGCTAGGACGACGGGCTTTTTGGATTTGTATAAAATTTTCGCCACTTCTTCATCAGCTGCAGTAATTCCATCGCGTCCATTCACTAGAAAAATGATTACGTCCGCTTCATCAATTGCAATTTCTGCTTGCTGTTTGATCTGTTCTAAAAATGGCTCATCTCCAATATCAATACCACCAGTATCAATAATGTTAAAGTCCAAATTCAGCCACTCACCTGAACTATAGATACGATCACGAGTTACACCCGGAATATCTTCTACAATAGATACTCGCTCTCCTACAATTCGGTTGAAAATTGTTGATTTTCCTACGTTGGGACGACCAACAATCGCAATAATTGGTTTTGGCATACGATTCTTCCCTTTCCTTGATCTTTTTTATGTATCGGCAACCAGTCTTTAATCGACTAAAGGTATTTATCTACATGTACAAATAAATAAGATCATTCTTTTTTCAAAAATCGAGGCCATGCAGCGTGGCATGACCTCTACTAATCGATCATAAGCGATAAAGCAGGATTTTTATCAGCTCTTTCTTATACTGAACTGATTAACTGCCTATCCGCTGAATAAGCATTACTCTTTCAATCAAACAATTTTATCAAAAATCACCGGTAACAACAATATAATTTTACGAAATCTCTTCTTCTATTTGTAAGTACTTTGCTTTTGCCTGTGAGACTTCAGCACGTACAAATCTAAATAAGCAGAGAAATAAACCAGCATCTCCCAAATAAACATCGCTCCTACTGCTGTGGCTAAAACGTCGAGTGTACGAAGAGACCCTATTTCATAAGATGCGATATCCCGAATGACAACTGCATATAAAAAGTCTCCTCCAACTACACCTAAAATGATTGCTGCGAATCTTTTTTCAGCATCTTTAACCACCATAAAGCAAATATATAAGATAAGTCCAGTCAAAATCCACTTACGATCAATAAAAATCCAGACAGGATCATAGAGCTCAAGTAAACAAAAACTAGCATAGGCAATTATTATAATGCCGCATACAATAACATAATATAACTGCTGAAATCGGCTGTAGCCTGAAGCATACACACACGCTACTCCCACTAAAAACAAAGCGGTGTAGCTACATGAAAACTGAGTCATATGCATGTTCATTCCGCTTAGGAGTATACTGATTAATATAATGGCTGCTACCTTCCAACGCCTAGCTGTTTTGGGCATAAGAAAAGTCGCAACAATCCATCCCATCCACGAAAGCCAATAAAAGAAAATTCCGTCCACTGAATATGGCACCTCCCCTATCTGTCATCAGTATGTATCAATTTTGGAAAACTTAATCGGAGTTTTAGAATAGAACCGCTTATTTTGGACAACCTATCAGAAAAAAGGAGGGAATATAAAATGGGAAAAGATCGTCAAGAGAAAAAATTAAAGGAATCAAAACGAGTTGAATCTGACCGTGATCAAGGACTTCACTATCCGGGAGCAACTAGCTTGCAAAGTCCTGAAGAAGCGCGCGAGTTAAATGAGCATAAATAAAAAAATGCGCTGACTAAGTCAGCGCATTTTTTATTTTAAAACTGGATGTGAAACAGGATAGGAACGTTCTTTCTTTCCTGTAAACAAAAAGAGAACTCCTCCCACTAACAATAGTGCTCCTGACAAATAAAATCCGAATTCCATACTTCCAAGTTTATCTGCAAAATATCCGGTAATGTAAGGTGCAAAGATCGATGACAGCATGCCGCTGAAGTTAAAAAAACCGTACACTTTAGAGTACATGGAAGAGGGAGTAATATCCGCCATATACGAAATTAAAATCGGATCTAATGCTAATTTCCCTATCAGACCGTACACAATTAAGCCGATTAATAGCCAAGAATAACTCTCTGTATAGGGAATAAAAAATTGACATAAAGCGCCCGCTACTGACAAACTCACAATTAATGCTTTTTTATTTGCAATTCGATCCGATATATAACCAAAGAAGATTGCTCCCGGAATAGACGCCCACGGTACTAAAGATGCTATGATGCCTGTTTGAGACCCTTCTAAGCCGCGCGAGTGCTGCAAATAATAAGGAAGCCACGTCAGCATCCCAAAAAATCCGTAAAGAGAGCAGAAGATTAAAATGTATACGAAAATATGATTTTTTGTAAATAATACTTTTAGCGACTGCTTTGTTTCTTTATTTAGCGAATTTTTTTCTTGATCCCTTTGCTTATCTTTTACAAAGAAAGCTATTAAAATAGCTATTACTATAGTCGGAATAGCAAATAAGTAAAAAGTAAACTGCCAGTCTTTTTCTAACGTATATGTAATGTATGTAGAACCGATAAAACCAAGCGATATACCAAAAGCCATTCCACTATTGATGAGCGCAGACACTAGACCTCGGTATCGTTCAGACGTGATGCTTGAAGAAATTCCGTATTGTGAACCATAATACGTTCCTTCTCCAAGTCCTGTCAGCGCCCGCATGAGCAAGAACATACCGAAAGTAGTCGTAAGTCCTGTAAAGAATGTGGCAACTCCAAACAAAATGTATCCAGCCACTAAGATCTTAACGCGACCAAATCGATCTGCCAAAAAACCCGTTGGAATCTGCATAGCTGCATACGCTGCAAAAAATACGGTAGACATTAGCCCAAGTTCAGCTTTATTAAGATCCCACTGCGCACCGATATCTCCCATAACTGGAGATAAAATATTACGATCTGCATACATGAAAACCCAGCCTAAAAAGAAAAGAAAAATTGTAAATATAGGATGTCCCTTTTTCATTACGCCACCTCTTTTTTCTGATTTTTCTGTTTATTTAACTTATTATAAGTGGCTAACGTTTGGGATTTCATGCTTTTTGTCACTTCTTCTGCCAATATTTTTTGTTTTTTTTAATGAAAACGCGATCATTCATCTTCTAAGGAAATAAAAAAGCAAGCAGTTAACTGCTTGCTTTTTTATCATCTGTTATTAAATGTTTCTATAGATACATTTCGCTGAGTCAGCCAGCTATGGGTATCCCCTGTAATAACTAGAGGCATTTGCTGAAGCTTAGCAATAGAAGTTGCTCCTAATGCAGCCATTATAAACGTTAACTCCTCATGCAGCTCGGCTATCTCTTCTACGACTGCTTCTAAACCAGACTTCATTAAAATGGATAGAAAATATCCTGCCATTCCCGTTGCAGAAGCTCCTAACGCAATGGACTTAGCAACATCCATAGAGGTTTGAATACCTCCTGAACCAATAATGGATATACCTTCTACGTGCTGAGATACTTCCGCTAAAGAAGCTGCTGTGGAAATTCCCCAATCATTAAAGAAGTGAAAATGTTTTGCTCGTCTTTCATTTTCGATTTTCGAAAAATTGGTACCACCGTACCCACCAATATCAACGATTTCAACACCAACATCTTTAAGTTTTTGCACTGCTTGAGCGCTCATCCCAAAACCTACTTCTTTGACAATTACAGGAACGGTTACTTCTCGGACAATTCGTTCAATACGATGTAATGCATCGGTAAAATCACGATCTCCCTCTGGCATGACCAGTTCTTGTATAACATTTAAATGAATTTGAAGTCCATTTGCTTCAAGCATATCAACCGCTTTTTTAGCTTGTTCAACTGTAGCTTCACTGCCTAGGTTGGCAAAAATAATTCCGTTAGGGTTTTCTTGACGCACTACTCTGTATGATTGTTCTTCCTTTTCATCTTTAATCGCAGCCATCTGCGATCCAACGGCCATTGCTAATTGACCATGATGAGCAATTTGAGCAAACGAACGGTTAATCCGTTCCGTTTCTTGTCCGCCTCCACCCGTCATAGCATTTATAAAAATTGGCGAACTTAACAAAAGTTCGCCAATTTTTGTATCAATATGAACATCGTGCACGCCTGTATTTGGTAAGCTATTATGAACGAAGCGAATATCATCTAGCCCGTGCAGCCGATGCTGTCCCGTTTGAATCGCATGATGAATGTGATCAATTTTACGTTTTGCTCTGCTCACAAATCATCACCATTACTTATCTTAATTTTTTTAATTGATCCCCAATCATATCACCTAATTGGAAGCCTTTTGACTCTTCTTGTAATTCATAGTCACCGTAATCTTCTTGCTCTTCTTCCTCAAGGTCACGAATGCTTAACGAAACGCGTCGTTCTTGTTCATTCACATCAAGTACTTTTACCGTCACTTTTTCGCCTTCAGAAAGCACTTCATGCGGTGTCCCGATATGCTTATGTGAAATTTGAGAAATGTGTACAAGTCCTTCTACTCCAGGTAGAACTTCCACAAAAGCTCCAAAAGATACAAGTCTTTTAACAGTTCCATCTACTACATCACCTTGGCGAAGCTTCGTAGAAATGTTGGACCATGGACCTTCTAACGTATCTTTAATAGATAATGAAACACGACCCGTTGATTTGTCAACAGATAATACTTTGACTTTCACAGTATCTCCCTCAGCTACTACGTCTGAAGGCTTTTCTACACGCGTATGTGAAAGCTGAGAGATATGCACTAGCCCATCTACTCCGCCTACATCTACAAACGCACCAAAGTCTGTTAAGCGCTGAACGGTTCCTTCTAAAACCTGACCTTCTTTTAATGACTCAAGAACATTTTCTTTTTGTTGTACAAGCTCTTCTTCTACAACTGCACGATGCGAAAGGATCACGCGATTTTTTTCTTTATCTAATTCCACTACTTTGACTGTAAGAGTTTGATCTTGATATTCTGCGAAATCATCAACGAAATGAGTTTCAACAAGAGAAGCTGGAATGAACCCTCTTACACCAATATCTACTACTAATCCGCCTTTGACAATTTCTTTGACTACCGCTTCAAACACTTCACCTGAAGAAAGTTTTGCTTCTAAACCGTCCCATGCTTTTTCAGCATCTACAGCCCGTTTAGATAACACAAGCACATCGTCTTCCACTTTAATTACTTTCGCTTCGACTTCGGCACCTTCTTGGATTACATCCCCTGCTTTTTCAATATGTAAGCTCGCTAATTCACTAATTGGAATAATACCGTCTAGTTTGCTGTTAGGCACATCTACATACACTTGCTTTTCTTCTACTTTTGTAATAGTACCTTTTACTGTTTCTCCTACTTCTAATGACGTTACCTCTACTTGATTCATATCTTCTGTCATCGTCTTTTCCTCCTCCAATATCCATCTACAATATGTATTCCCTTGTAAGAGTTCTTCACTCTTTTAGCTCATCATTATTGTATATAGCTCTGTATAGAAAAAACTCTCTTTGTTACTAACTTCTAATAAATAGAATCTTTTGTCAAGTCATAAGGTTACAAACTATTGATATTTTTCAATTAATTCACCAATGCTTTTCATAATAACTTCGGTTACTTCCTCGGCTGATGCCTTTCGTTCACGAAGTTCATCCATCTGAATTGGCGGTCCGTACACTACTTTTAACCTTGCAAAACGCTTATATGGACCAATAACAGCACAAGGAACAACAGCTGCTTTTGAACGCAAAGCAAAAAAGCCTACTCCAGCCATTCCTTTTCCTAATTTTCCATCTTTACTTCTTGTTCCTTCTGGAAATAATCCAAGCACTTTTCCTTCTTTTAAAATCTTTAACCCTTGGCGCAAAGCTTCACGATCTGCCATCCCCCGCTTTACAGGGAACGTTTCTAACTTTGGCAGAACCGTCTTCAGAAAAGGTGCTTTAAACAGCTCTGCTTTTGCCATAAACGAAATAGGCCTTGGACATGTCACACCTACCGTAGGCGGATCTAAGTTGTCAATATGATTTGAACAAAGCAAAACTCCGCCTTCTGAAGGGATATTTTCTGCACCGATTACTTCATAACGATAAACTGGTGTTAAAATACCTTTTACAATGCCACGTGCAAACATATAAAAGCTCAAAATCATCCAATCCTTTCGTTTGTAATAGAAAGTATTTTTTCTACAACTCCTTCAATCGATAAGGAAGTTGTATCGATTTCAATTGCATCTTCAGCTTTTTTAAGAGGTGCTACTTCACGCTCAGAATCCAGCTTGTCTCTGCGGGCAATTTCTTCTTTTAAACGCTCTAAATTTGATTCAAAACCTTTTTTTATGTTTTCATCATGGCGTCGCTGTGCTCTTTCATCCACAGACGCTAATAAAAAGATTTTAACTTCTGCCTGAGGAAGCACGTGTGTACCGATATCACGTCCATCCATTACAACGCCTCCATCTTTAGCAAGGCCCTGCTGTCTCGCTACCATCTCTTCACGAACTGCACGATGTTTCGCTACAATGGATACAGAGTTAGTTACTTCTGCGGAACGAATTTCACTTGTAACATTCTGTCCATTTAAGATGACTACCTGCCCAGATTCAGACGGTTTTAAATCGATTACTGTTTCATTAAGCAAATGCAATAGCTCTTCTTCATTTTGCAAATCCACCTGGTTTTTCTGCGCTTGATACGTTAGAGCACGATACATCGCTCCTGTATCAACATAAATATATGATAAGGTTTCTGCTATAATCTTTGCCACTGTACTTTTCCCAGCAGCTGCAGGACCGTCAATCGCGATTGAAATTTGTTTTTCCATAAGTGCCTCCCTTAATTTCAAAACAGGAACAAACCACTTTCATCTTTTATACAATGAGCCATTTTATATGAAACGTTTATAAACGAAAAAAAGAGCAGGGGGTCTTCTCCTGCCTGGTGTTCACTGCATGTTTCTTTCCTAGTTATTCTACCATACGTCCGACTACTGGTCGAATGTTTCAATAATTTTATTAAAATTATTTTTGCTAACTCCCTCATACTGAATGACCTTTGAGAAATATGTACTGTGACTGCTAGATAGTAAAATACATTGGGCAATTATTAAAAACACAAATTGAATAACCACTAATTTAATTAAAATTCGTTCTATTCGATTCATCTTTTTCTCCTTTTGTAAGAAGTAATACCTTTGCTTACAGTTTAGGAAAGAGAAGTTTTTTTTATACGCTAAAGAAGACCTTTTCTCCTTAGGTCGAGCTGACGCTTTAAGGTATAACGAATCATCATTTCTTTCGTTTGTTTTTCCATGTCCATAAATTTAATAGATAGCTGACCTACTTTACAGGAAGTCGGGGCGGTAATTCGTACAACTTCCCCTTTTAATTCAAGATGCTGCAAAGTTCCCTCACGATTAGGAAGACTTAATCGTACAACAACGGAATCTTTCTCATTAAAAAGCAGCGAATGATGGAAGGAGCCGGCTACTCCACCTGCACTGATGTTTTTAGTCATGATTTCCATTACGGCCTGCTGTTCTTGTTCACTTTTTATCACCGCCTTCACTGTAAGCGGCACACGGAAAAAATTTCTTCTTTGGATAGATTTTAACTTTTTATCGCCCGGGTAAAAGAGCTTTACTACAGGCATGCCTTTTATTTCGCGTCCTGTTACTTCAGTTGGAAAGGTATATACATTTTGATTATATCCAATAAACGTAGCCAGCAATTTTGTACCTTTTAGTAAAAAAGCACTTCGCTGCGTTTCTTCATTTAGCGGATAGCTAATATAAATCACGTCTTCCGTAAACTCAACTACCTTACATCGATACGTTTGTTGTAAGGTAGACTCTCTGTGCCCGCTCTCTAACGTCAACCTCATTCCCGCTTTTATCATCTTCTCTCTCCTTCAGTTCCACTATATACACTTTTTCCCTTTATTTAAACATAGTCAAATATATTTATTTTGTAAATAAAAATTAGTCATTTAGACTCAAAAAAACTTATACAATACAAAAAACCGGTGTCTATAGACACCGGTTTCTCAGCTTTACACTTCATTATATAAAGGTTCTGAGTTTTGCAGTTTTTCGACTTTCTCTTCAAAACCCGTATCGGCATTGATAAAAATACGATACGTATCATTTTTAATTGTCCCTAAAAACTCATAGCATAGCACTTCTTCGTTTAAATCATTTGTAATAATTGCCAAGCGGTCTTCCATCACTTTTACATTCGAGTTTAGCTTGGTTTTTGCCTGTTCTTTCGAAATTTTAGGTTTTGGAATATCTCTTGTACGATGTTTTAATAAGAAGTCTTTAGCTGAGAAGCCAATCACAGATCCATCTTCTAAAGACATTTTCATTTTAACTGAATCCGGATAAATCCGAACTCCACTTTCCGTTTGCTCAACGAATGTAAAGACTCCCATGTTATCGTATTGAGCGCTTTCAGCCATCACTAGGCTTTCAAAACGATGATCTTTTAAAAACTTAGTCGCTTTGTTCATAGCATCGTTTAAACTAATATTTTGTTTTTTAATATCTCGATCTTCGAGCACCCAAAGCGGATATCCACCTTTTTGGGTAATATCCATATACGTCTCTTGTTTAGTCTTTGGATCTGTAATGGTTAAGCTGTACACCTCATAATCGGCATCTTTTCCGCTCTTTACAATATGAATTTGTTCATTTCCTTTTAAATTCAAAAACGAACGCGCCACTTGTTTAGCAACATCTTCACTAACTTCTCTACCTTTTAATTGATGAAAAGCGTTTTTTTCCTGTTCATTCGTTGCATTCATAACCCCTAAATCTGTTTCGGCAAAAGAATCCATACTTTTTTCAACGGTTTTTAATCCGTCAATAATCGTATTGTCCCCTTGCTTTTCTTTTGTGGCTAGAGCTAGCTCAACATCCATCCAGCGCAAGTTATTATCAATGACTAGATGCTGTACTTGGCGCATTTCATTTTGAATTTCGCCTGACTGATCATAAAGCGAATTTAACGTTTTATACTCTTTATCTGTTAAGGGAGATTTGCTTAAATCCCTTACCGCCACTTTGTACGTAAAGTCACCAACATCTGAAAGAAACTCTTCTGTTTTATTGAACGGTAAAAGCGATAAAGGCAGCTGTCCTACATTGTTATGAGCTTCAGAAGTTAAACGCCATACTTCTGCAAGCGCGGGCGAAAGCTGATCTCTCGAACTCATGGCAAGCGTGCCACCGATTTTATCATTTAATAAATCTAGCTGATATGACAAATCATGAAATGCTCGTTGATACGTATTCTCCGCTTGAAGCAGCACAGCATCTTTTTCTTGATGTTCGCTGTACCCCCAATACCCTACACCTACAACACCAATAGCTAATAATACAATTAAAATTGTTCGAATCATGTTTCCTTCACCTCTCTTTATCGACAGAAAATGTGTTTCCCGATTTGCTTAATTTGAGGACGTGACCAAATCCATGCGCTTGTTGCTGTATCCGGATTAAAGTAATAAATAGCATTCCCAGTAGGATCCCATCCGTTAATCGCATCCATAACCGCTTTTTTAGATGTTGGATTGGGTTCAAGCCAAATTTGCCCATCTGCTACGGCAGTAAATGCACGCGGTTCAAAAATAACTCCAGCGACTGTATTTGGAAATGACGGACTGTTAACTCGGTTTAAAATAACGGCCGCTACGGCTACTTGGCCATTATATGGTTCACCCCGTGCTTCACCATGCACAGCATTTGCCATGAGCTGAATATCATTTTGTGAAAACCCGCTCGGTACATTCACCGCTGTTGGCTTTTGTGCTTTTTCTTTCTGTTGTTCAGAATTTCCTTTAGACGTATTACGCTGCGGCTGACTGGCAGGTTTTTTTGCTTGAGAAGATCCGCTTTGTGCTTTTTGCTGACCATTGTTCCCGCTGCTTTTTCCACTGCTACCGCTTCCTTTAGACTGCTGATCAAGAGGCTTACCGCCATAGTGCGTAAACTTATTGCCTTTTCTAATTTGATTTTTCACATAGCTTTCGTGATATTTTGTTGCGTTAGCTAATTTAATCTTTGTTTGCCAGCCTGCTAAACCGTCAATCTTTTTAATGCCAAATTCATATTGAAAATTGCGCAGTGCCCAGTATGTGCTCCATCCAAATACACCGTCAATTTTCCCGTTATAATAACCTAAATACTGAAGTCTCGACTGCAGCTCAATAACGTCATCTCCAACTGCTCCGTGTTGAATGACTTGATTTGAAAACGCGTGAGCGGCCTTTGGACTCACAACGGACGCTGCAATAAATGAACATATGCATATGAGACATGCATACTTTTTAAAACATCGAAATGATAACATGACAAAACCTCCTACATCGTATGTAACTGATAAGATGATAGGAGTATTTTTTGTAAAGGTTGTTTTTTTATACAAGGTGCGCAAAATTTACCGAAATGAAAAAACTCAGCTCGTAAATCTCTCAAAAAAGATTTACAAGCTGAGCCTAGACAATCGATGGCTGTTTGGCCTTTTTTACTTTTCTTAATGCCAGCCACCATAAATAAATCATAAATGGAATAATAATAAATACCCAATGATCCATTGTTTTTAAAATATAATCATATGTTCCATGTAAAATGAGCGGCGCAAATACGGAATACAGCGTCCACTTCGTTTTTTCCTTTCCTTCAGAAAACTTTGCTTTCCCTAAATAATACCCCATAATGACGCCGAATAAAGCATGACTAGATACGGGTAAAATGGCTCTTCCTAGCGCTGATTCTAAACCATTTGCAAATAAATATAAAATATTTTCAACGGTAGCAAAACCTAATGAAACAGCTGCCCCGTAAACAATTCCATCGTAATGCTCATCAAATTCCACATGCTGATAAATCGTGAAATATAAAATGAACCATTTGAAAAATTCTTCTAAAAAGCTTGTCGTAAAAAATGCTTCAAGAAAAGGTGATTGAAAAACGTGTTCTTCACCAAATACATATTGAATAAACATAATTGGCAAAACAAGCATTGCTCCAAAAATAAATGTTTTTAATACCATTGAAATAGGCTCAGTTTCATATTCATCTTTCAAATAAAAAAAACTTAACAATGCCAATCCTGGCGCAATGCCTGCAGATACAATCGCCAACATAAATAGCGCCTCATCTCCTCTATTTTTTTTAATAGTAACATGTTATCTTTAGGATGAAAATCTCCGTCTATAATGTCCTTATCTTTATATGTAAATACTCACATAACTTGCTGTCGATTTACAAAGCCTAACAAAGACCTTAAACAAGTATACCAAAAAATGTATCATACTTATACGAAAAATTGAAAGGAGCTCTCTATGAAAACTGTTTATATTCTTCACACCGGCGGCACAATCTCGATGAAAGAAGACATGGAAACTGGAGCGGTAGCACCAGATATTCAAAACCCGCTTCACCGCTCAACATCATCTGTTTCAGGTATGGCCAATGTAATCGTAGAAGAAGCATTTCATCTGCCTTCTCCTCATATTACTCCTAAGGAAATGCTTATACTTTCAAAAAAAATACGCGATAAAATTAATGAAGGCAAAATTGATGCAGTCGTGTTAACCCACGGCACGGACACGCTGGAAGAAACCGCTTATTTTTTAGATTTAACCGTGCATACAGATATTCCAATTGTCTTAACTGGAGCTATGAGATCAAGCAATGAAATCGGTTCAGACGGTCCTTATAATTTTATATCTGCGGTTCGGGTGGCTATTAGTGACGGGGCAAAAGGAAAAGGTGTCTTAGTTGTGATGAACGATGAAATTCATACCGCTGAAAATGTGACCAAGACCCACACAAGCAACGTGGCGACATTTCAAAGCCCTCAGTACGGGCCAATAGGATTAATCACAAAACGCGGCGTATCTTTTCACCACATGCCTACAGAACATGAATTTTATCCTGTTAATCAAATAGATAAACAAATCACTTTATTAAAAGCTTATGCAGGAATGGACGACCATTTATTTCAAGCAGTGGCTTCAATGAATGTTGACGGACTTATAATTGAAGCCCTCGGTCAAGGAAATCTGCCTCCTCTCACCATTCCAGGAATTCAATTGCTTTTGAAGCGAAAGATACCCATCGTGCTCGTTTCTCGCTGTTTTAATGGAATTGCTCAAGATGTATATGGGTATGAAGGCGGTGGCAAGCTGTTAAAAGAGATGGGCGTTATTTTTTCAAATGGCTTAAATGGTCCTAAAGCACGCATTAAACTGTTGGTTGCTCTCCAAGTAACAACGAATCATGATGAGCTGCAGCAGCTATTTAATCATTAGTAAAACAACGCATAGAAGCCTATGCGTTGTTTTTGTTGATAATATGAGAAGCGATTGATTTCCCATGAAAACGTCCATTTTCAATAAAAATCTCATTAGCATTGTTTCCTGCAGCAATCACACCAGCGATATAAATTCCTTCCACGTTTGTTTCCATCGTCTCTTCGTTAAAAGAAGGGCGGCCTGTTTCATCATCTAATTCCACACCCATTTTTGTTAAAAACGAGTGATCAGGGTGATAGCCAGTCATGGCAAAAACGAAATCGTTACTAATCGTAAATTCTTTCCCTTCCTGCTCATATGTTACTGCTTCATCCGTTATCTTTGTTACATGAGCGTTAAAATGCATCCCAATCGTTCCATTTCGAACCAGCGCTTCAAATTCAGGCAATATCCAAGGTTTTACGCTAGGGGAGTAATCTGAGCCACGATAAATAACCGTCACCCTTGCATCACACTTCACCAATTCCAGAGCTGCATCGACGCTAGAGTTTTTTCCGCCTATAACGACTACATCTTTATCAAAATACGGATGCGCTTCTTTGAAATAATGAAATACCTTTGATAAATCTTCACCAGGAACATTCATATAATTAGGATGATCGTAATAGCCCGTAGCTATAATGACATTCTCCGCTTCATATGTCTCTTTGGATGTTGTGACAATAATTTGGTTTTCCGCTTGTTTGTCTACTTGCAAGACACGTTCAAACGGCTGAATTCGAACTTGCTTGCGCTTCACCACTTCTCGGTAGTAAGCAAGAGCTTGGTTGCGCACAGGCTTACGATTTTCGGTAATAAAAGGGACATCCCCAATTTCTAGTTTTTCACTTGAACTAAAAAACGTTTGGTGGGTCGGATAGTTATAAATTGCATTCACAATATTGCCTTTTTCAATTACAAGGGCATCAATACCTGTATGTTGAAGCTCAATAGCTGCTGAAAGCCCGCATGGTCCTCCGCCAACAATAATTACTTTTTCTTTCTTCATGCCTGTCACTCCTTCAGTTGTAAACGCACCTTTTTTTATTTTAACGCAGTGTAAAACAAAAAAATCTCCTCATTAATGATAGGAGATTTTTTCTATTTACGCAATTGTTCTGCTGTTCTGTTTTTAAATCCAGCCTCTGAAGCGAGAGCCTTCTGCCATTTTTCTTACGCCTATCATATAAGCAGCTAGACGCATGTCGACTTTTCGAGTTGTAGAAGTTTCGTAGATGTTATTAAATGATTTCACCATTACTTTTTCAAGCTTTTCTTCTACTTCTTCTTCCGTCCAATAATAACCTTGGTTATTTTGCACCCATTCAAAATAAGAGACTGTTACACCGCCAGCACTTGCCAAAACGTCTGGAACTAATAAAATCCCTCTCTCTGACAAGATGCGCGTTGCTTCAAGAGTTGTTGGTCCATTTGCTGCTTCCACCACAATACTCGCTTGAATGTTATGGGCATTTTCTTCTGTAATTTGATTTTCAATCGCAGCTGGAACTAGGATGTCACAGTCAAGTTCAAGCAGCTCTTTGTTGCTGATAGTATTATTGAATAATTTCGTTACTGTACCAAAGCTATCGCGTCGATCTAATAAATAATCAATGTCTAAACCATTAGGATCATGCAGCGCTCCGTATGCATCAGATATCCCTACAATTTTAGCACCAGCGTCGTGCATGAACTTAGCTAAAAAGCTTCCTGCATTTCCAAACCCTTGTACTACTACCCGTGCACCTTGTAATTCAATGCCTCGTTTTTTCGCTGCTTCACGAATACAAATAGTTACTCCTTTTGCAGTCGCAGTTTCACGGCCGTGCGAACCACCTAAGACAAGGGGCTTTCCAGTAATAAAGCCAGGCGAGTTAAATTCATCAATCCGGCTGTATTCATCCATCATCCAAGCCATAATTTGTGAATTTGTAAACACATCCGGCGCTGGAATATCCTTTGTTGGTCCAACAATTTGGCTAATCGCACGAACATATCCGCGGCTTAAACGCTCTAATTCTCCAAAAGACATATTTCGAGGATCACAAACAATTCCACCTTTTCCTCCACCGTAAGGAAGGTCAACGATTCCACATTTTAAACTCATCCATATAGATAGAGCTTTTACTTCTTTTTCAGTTACGTTTGGGTGAAAACGAATTCCACCTTTCGTAGGACCAACTGCATCGTTATGCTGCGCTCGGTGACCTGTAAAAATCTTAACTGATCCGTCATCCATACGAACAGGAATTTTTACTGTCATCATTCGTAATGGCTCTTTTAATAGTTCATACACTTCATCAGGATAGCCTAGTTTTTCTAACGCTTTATGTATCACTGTTTGTGTAGATTTTAAAACATCATGCTTCTCTTCTTGACTATTTTTACTGTCTTGCATCTTGTCGGCTACCATCTGTAAACCTCCTAAAATGTATCGAAAATTATTCGTTTTTAATTGAATGGTGCTTCTTTCATGACATAGTATACACCCTTAGTTTTACATTGCAAAGGAAAATATCGAACTTTTAGTATTTTTTGTGTTCTTCTAAGAAAACGCTTCCAATAACTTTACAAGGTATGCTACAATGTTTTAAGTCTGCCTCTTTCCTAGTATGCGTTAATCGTCTTAAAAAAATAAAAAACACCCGGTGATAAAGAGCACTTTCAACAACTTTGTACAAGCTGAAAGTGCAGCCACTCTTATTTTAATAAAAGTGCTTTATCCTTCACGGGTGTAATTATTTCAATTAAACAGTTAAGAAAAGACAGAGTTAATATACTCCAGAGCTCTCTTTTCTACTAATATTTTTCCATATTCATTTACGCGGTGCTTTGTAATTGTAGAGGGATTTCCATACTCCGCCAAAACCGCAATCATATTCCCAACTTCAGCCGGTGACAGCATGTGATAATCCAACAGCACGTAAAAACGTTTTTCGAATGAATAGAGCACGCTATCCGTATCGTAAAAGTTTGACATGCGCTTGGTCAGCTGAATGACATCTTCAAATGAATCAAACTCAAAAAACATGTCTTCGCTTTCATCTAGCATGACCTGCATTTCAATGAAGTCCTCGAACTCGTCTTCATCGAACTCACCGTAGCTGGTTTCTTCTTCATACTGCTTTGTCACAAATACAACCATTCCCTGTGCTTGAAGTGAAAAAACTTCTACCGAAAGAGAATTTGTAGGTTCAAAGTTCAGTTCTTGAGAAGCTTGCTCTATCATCTCACGAAAGAGCTGTTTTACTTTGAATGTATCTGTCCATAGATCTTCTTTTGTTAACCCTCTTTCTTTTAAATCATCGTAGGTCAAAAAAACTTTTAGCTTATTATAGTTTAATCGTTCAAGCCTCATTAGCGTCCCTCCCCGCTTGCACTCATAACCACATGGTTCGATAATGCAGTATATGTATTTTTTGGAAAACGGTTCGTGATGTTTACTTACGAGTTTACAGGTTTATGAAAGGAAAGACAAGCTATTCTCAATCAATTTCTGCTAATTTTTTTGTTAGCCAGCTGTTCCACTCTTCTTTTGTATTTCCTAAAATAAACGGCTGAGCCTCGCCTTTTCTTTTGCTATCTAAACCATCAAACACATAACCGCCTAATCCTACTTTAAGATGCGGGAATTTCTTTATCATTTGGTTCGTCAAATTCAGTGTTTTCTCGGCATTTTCCATCATTGTGCATGACATAAATAAAAACGTTGGGTCTACTTCTTTAACAATTAGCTCAACATCTTTATCTTCAATGCTGCTTCCTAAATAAATAACCTCAAACCCTTTACGGCGTAAAAATAGCGTAAAGACTAGAAGTCCAACTTCATGTGTCTCATTAGGCCCACATACAGCAATCGCTTTAGGCAATAAGCCATTTGAAGGCAGCGAATAAAAAATCATGCTGATACGCGTTTTTAATACTTGAGTCGTATAATGCTCATGAGCACTTGTGATTTGCCCTTTTTCCCACATATCTCCAACCGTCACGAGTAGAGAACCCAAAATATCAATAACCACTTTTTCTACCGAATACAGGCTAAACGCATGATTAATTAAATCCTGTGCTTTTCCTTCTTCAAAAGATAGAAGCATCGTTAACAGCTCATCCCTAATTTTTTGAGGGGAATCTACTTCTCCTTCTTCTTCAAACGCTCCTACTGTACTACTTTCCGTTTCTAATAACGAAACCGCTTGACTAATCGTAAAACCTCCGCTCACTTTTTCCGTGAGCCATTTTAATTTCCGCAAATCTTCCTCTGTATATAACCGATGCCCCGATTCGTTGCGGACAGGATTTAAAATTTGATAGCGTCGTTCCCATGCACGCAAAGTTCCCGGCTGGATCCCGACCATATTTGAGATGGCTTTAATATTATACTTCCCTTCGTGAGCCATACGTAACCTCCAACTACTCTTCGTGAACTGTTTCTATTAATTGAATTATAGGATAAGTTATCCTGTGTGTAAAATTTGTATATGCTATGTAAAGAGTTTGTTCAAGGCTATTCTTTCCTTTTTAAAGTGATATAATGCGTTTGTGCTCTAGCTTGTAAACGGAGAGGCAGGGAGGTTGTACCATATCCATTACTAACAAAAAGAGGAATCTGTCTTTTCTCTTTCAGCCCTCCTAATTCATACATACCAAAATTAAATAAGCGTATCTGTCCTCCGTGTGTATGTCCGCTCAAAATTAAATCTACTTTTGATTCTTCATCTACATAATAGATAACATCAGGATTGTGGCTTAGAAGAATGGTAAGCTGGTCAGGTTCAATGGAAGAAACAGCTCGCTTTAGATCCATCTCACCTTCGGATAAATCATCTACTCCCGCAAAATTGCATGTAGTACCATGTTTAGAAACTGCAGAGACATGCTCGTTTTTAAGGGTAATAACTCCCTCATCCTTAAGCATCTGCTTCAATTGCACTTGACTTACTTCGTAATCATTATTTCCCCATACAAAATAGACCGGTCCAAGCGTTTTAAGCTTTTGAATATTTTGACGAGCACGCAATAAAGGTACTCCTCCTTCTAGTAAGTCACCGCCTATGATCACAAAATCTACTTCACCAGGTATTTTTTCCAACAGCTTCGACGAAACTGTTCGCTTATGTACATCCGATATAAAAAACAGGCGTAAAGGCTGCTGATTTCCGGGAAATGCTGATAAATGAATCGTTCTTTCTTCTACATATGTACGATGGGCTTCCGAAAACATAAAAATCAGCAGGCCTATGCCTAACGCTAAAATAATTAAAGAAATAACCATATATTCTCCTTCTTTTCATTTTATACACGGTGTGTTTCTGTTAAAGAAGAAAGGGCATAAATTGTCGCAATTGTTAACAAACCTACTACTTGATAGAGCGCAACTGTACTTAACGATAAAATTCCTATCACACATAGACATGAAACAAGATATTCATGCCATTTTACCTTATAGCCTTTTAGAAACAACCGACTTTGCAGAAACACTTTACGAACTGCCGCCGACAGACAAAAAAGAGCCGTGAAAAATAAGATTATAATACCAAACACATCTAACGGATGTAAAATCATTTGAATAAGTAAATAGGTTAACGAAGCTTTTGAGCCTACAGCCGTTAAACTGCTGATATAATAACTGCATAACCACGCAGCCAGCAAGTTAAACCAATCTCTCACAAAAAAACCCCCTTCACTAAACTTCTATGTAAAAAGAGGCTTTTTCATGCGATTCTATTTATTTTCATGATATAAATTAATTCCATAAGTGGACTGCATCCAGCGGAACGTTTCTTTTCGGTTCTCCCATGTTTCAGGCGTCGCCCATAGCTCTTTGCTTCTTTTAATAATCTCACAGCGCAAGTCTTGAAAAGTCTTTTCCGCTTTCTCGCTTTTTTTCTGCAGCTGTACAGTATAAAAATAAAGGGAGACGGTAAGCAATAGAAACATCAAATGCCCTATGTTACCTAACAAAAATGAGAAAAATTCGCTAAACGTCGTAAAAAAACCGCTTTGAAATATGAAAAAAAAGTAGCTAATAACAGCCGTTAAGCTGGCTAAAAACAAAAGCTTCCATCTTTTCTCTTTAGCTTTCAGCTTATTAACCGTCTCTTTTCTTTTGATAACGCTCGCTAATATATATTGAAGTGTTTCATCGCTTTCAAAGTCTATTAACTTGTTTTCCAACATTCCACCCCCTCGTATGCTAGTACAACATATGAGTGAATATAAAAGATTATGTGGATAACACTGAAAATAATGGCTGTTTCCTTAACCTTTACTGCATGAGTTCTTCTGGCTGTACAGATTTCCCTTTTGACTTTCGTATCTGCAGGCCTAATAAAAAATCAATGAGAAAATGAGTGAAAATCGTGACATACAAATTTTCGGTCCACCAAAACAGCAACCCTATTAAAAAGCTTAAAACCACAACCGAAATAAAAAGAAACCACTTTTTTAAATATCGAATGTGAACGAGTGCAAATACGATACTCGCCCAAAAAAGGCCAAACTGAACTTGTATAACCCCTCGAAATAATATTTCTTCTGAACATGCAACGATTAGGCAAATAAGGGCTAGATGAGGAATGGAACGATTAGCAAATAAACGTTCATTAATCCCTCCGTCATCATATAAATGCTCGGGTACACATTTCATTAGAAGCATATCTCCTCCTACTACCAAGAGAGCTGTACCTCCCCCGTACAATAAAATAGACGCCCAATCCAGCTCAAAAAACTGTAAAAAGGAATGCCACGAATCAAATGTGAAAAAACCGATGCCTAAAGCAATAAAGCAGATGAGCAGCTGCGTTACATATAAATTTTTAACCAGCTCTGCATCCGTCATGGATGAAATAAGCTCTTGCTGTGACTTTGCCATTATATCTCTCCTTGACGAAGCAAACGAGCTAATTCTAATTCCCAGCCTTGAAATGTCCATTGCTCTTGCTCACCATTTGTTTTTTTATAGGCTTCTAAATCCAATCCGCAGCAATCGCAACAATTCTGAAGCTCTGATTTTCCGAGCTCATTGAAATAGCCAAGCAGCACCTGACGACGGCATTCTTTTGCCTCAATAAACTCCTTCATCGCACGATACTTGTCATGTTTGTTTCGAAGACGTTTATTTACAGCTGCAACAATCGTTTCATGCAGCGATTCAGGGATTTTCCTAGGTTCAACATGTTCATTTTCCACTACATTTTCTCTGTACAAATAATAACGAATAAATCTCCAATGTGTTTCTTGAATACCCACTGTATAAAGAAAATGAGACTCTACTTGTTTTAAAGGAATGGCCTGATCATGATTTCGTAAATACGACAGGCAGTATAAGATGATATCTGAAGAAGGAAGCTCAATTTCAAGTAAAGAATGAGCAAAATCATCGTCTCCTTCAGCATAAAGCAAAATCGCAATACTGTTTTGCTGATCGCGTCCACTTCTTCCAATTTCCTGTACGTATGCTTCTAGCTGCGTAGGTGTATGAAAATGAATAACAAAGCGAACATTCGATTTATTAACCCCCATTCCAAATGCACTTGTGCAGCAAATGATATCCAGCTGATTTTCTAAAAATTGCTGTTGAACAAGCATTCTTTCATTCGGTTCCATTCCCCCATGGTAATACTGCACTCGCTGTATCCCATTTTCCTTTAGAAGCTGTGTTAATGCTTCTGTCCAAGATCGGCTGGAACAATAGATAATTCCTGGACTTTGCAGTTCACTAACGTACATCAGCAACTTCTCTTTTTTCTCTTCAATACTTGCAACAAAATCAACTTTCATCGCAATATTACTTCGATTCATGGAATAGATGTGCTCGTTGACAGCAGGCAGCGATAAGTAGCGCTTAATATCTTCCACTACTTCCCTGGTCGCAGTTCCTGTTAGTGCCAGACATAGCGGACTGCCAAGTTCCTTCCATATATCTCCTAACTGAAGATAATCCAAACGGAAATCATGTCCCCACTGAGAAATACAGTGCGCCTCGTCCACAACGAAAAGGCCTACCTTTGCCTGTTTTAATGCTTCTACCACAACAGCGTTTTGCAAAATTTCAGGAGATGCATAAATAAAACGATAAAAAGCTAAATCTTTTAGCGCCCGTCTTTTTTCTTCTTGTTGTAGGAAACTATTTAAGGCAATAACTCTCTTTTCTCCACTTGCCTTTAGTTGTTGAACTTGATCTTCCATCAGTGAAATTAAAGGAGATACAATCAGCACCGGTCGGTTCAACACATAAGCGGGGAGCTGATAGCACAATGATTTCCCTGTTCCTGTAGGAAGAACCGCTAACACATTATGACCTGTTAAAATATCTTGAATAATCTCTTTTTGTCCTAGTCGAAATTGGCTATAGCCAAATTGTTTCTGTAGAAGTTGTTCTATCTTCACATCAAACACCACTTTTTTTAGTATCAGGTAAAATGTTTTGCTAATACGAGACGAATCTGAAAATAGGTAACGTCGTCTTTTACTTCTTCCTTTATCGCCTTTAATTTATTTGTACGCAAACTTTCAAAAGCCGAGATAATTTCTTCCTGCTGCTTAGGCGATACGTATGCATCGATTGAAAAAGATGGAACAAACAGAGCTAATTCTGCAATATGATCTTCAATTGTACTTTCTTTTAAACGCCTTATATAAGCAATTTCTTCAAGCGTCTTTCCTTTTTGAAGCCAGCTATACGTTTTTAACGTCGAGCTTGTCAAAGGCAATTCTAAATATAGATCATGCAAAAAAGAAGAAAGTACATGAAAGCTTTCATTATTTTGACTCACTTTTTCAATGATATGATGAATAACCCCTAAAAGTTGAATATGCACATAATGCTCATCGAGTTCATATTGATATGCTAACTGATTTTTTGTAAAGCCTACTCTTTCGTATCCAGTCAGTTGCAAAACAAAAAGAGACGCATCCCGTTCCGTACAATCTTTCAAGCACGTTCGGAGCTCTTTGAATAGCTCGGCGGCTAACTCTTGACGCGTTTGCTTTTGAGACATAATATACGTTTTGACCCATTGAATGACCTCAGGATTTTTGGAAATGGGTAAAAACCCTTTTTGAAAATACTGTAGGTTGGATAAGGTCTGAATGAACAAAGTGATTCTTGCTAAAAATAATTGAGTACTGCTTGCGAATTTCCATCCGTCTAAAGCTGGATGAAAGGGCCGAGCCGTCAGTTCATCTTCAAGGCGTGTTCGTCCCTTATCTGTCATCACATACTTTTGATTTTCAGTTTCTTCGATATACTGCTGTTCTTTTAAATATGCAACGCAGGTTTCAAAAGACCGTTTATCTAAGTAAAGAAATGACTGAAAAAGAAAAGAGATTCCAAAAATTTTTCCGTCTTGAATTGTTTGCGCTGACTTTTTACCTGTTAATAAATGATAAATACCATAGGCGGTTCGCTCACCTTTTAACTGTTTTATACAAAATAAAATGCTAACTTGAATATAATTCAAAGGTGTCAACTTCCTTTCTCATTCATTGTACCAAAAGTGACCAATAGCATGTGAGATAAAGGCTTTTTAGCTCTTTCCTTTATGTATCAAAACGTTTGGATAAGTGAAGAAACCTTGATTTGATAAGCATTCTCAGTGACTTTTCTATTGAAAAGTTTTATAAATCATTTTACAATGAATAAGGAGAAATTTCACTCTTGATTCGCGAAGAGATTATATAATAAGAAATTTTCGAACACTTTACAGGAGGTCTTGTTATGCCAAAATATACAATTGTTGATAAAGATACTTGCATCGCATGCGGCGCTTGCGGAGCAGCAGCACCAGACATTTATGATTATGATGATGAAGGTATTGCATTCGTAACATTAGATGATAACCAAGGTGTAGTAGAAATTCCAGAAGATCTAGAAGATGATATGATGGATGCAATGGAAGGCTGCCCTACGGATTCAATTCGCGTAGCGGATGAAAAATTCGAAGGCGATGCTAATAAATTCGAATAAGTATTGAACAAACCTGTAGTATAGTACATGCTGCAGGTTTTTTTTTATATAAAAATCGCTCTCCCCGGGAGAGCGATTGAATTAAACAGCAACGCGGCGCGTGATCCATTGCTTCATTTTTGAAAACAATAAGACAAAAATAACCCCTGTTGCTGCTCCTTTTATTAAGTTAAACGGCAAAATACCTGCAACGATATATTGACGCGCTTGTTCACTAGACATTTCTGGCGATTGTAAGAAGATTGTATACGCCGGTAAAAAGACATAATAATTTAAGACAGCCATGAGTACCGTCATTACAACCGTACCCGTAACCAAACCTATCGTTACGCCTTTAGCTGTTTTAAATCGACGGAACATATATGATACAGGAAGAACGAACAGTAAACCAGCTACAAAGTTCGCCACTTGACCAACCGGAACCCCTGTAGCACTTCCTTGAATTAAATAATTCAATAAATTTTTTATTCCTTCTACTATAACAGCAGCCATAGGTCCAAATACAAGTGCTGCTACGAGTGCAGGAATTTCGCTAAAATCAATTGTTAAAAACGGAGGTAATCCAGGAATCGGAAAATTAATCATCATTAAAATGTAAGCAATACTGCTTAACATTCCTAGTATAACCAGCTTTTGAGTTTTCTTACTTTGTTGCATCTTGCCTCTCTCCTTCTTTGTGATCCACTCTTCAAAGAAGAAAGGTTCAACTTCATATCCCCACGCAAAAACCTCCCAACAAATGATTCGTTGAGAGGAGACATGGCAGGCATATTTAATAAACGTTCATCACATTAGGTTTTGAACGCTGAACCTCCACCTTCTCCCATCCAGACTGTACTGTCGGCTTTGGAATTTCACCAAATCTGCTCGTATGTATTACATATAAGCTCGCGGGCTCAAAACAATTTGTTTTTTTACCGCCGGTCGGGAATTTCACCCTGCCCCGAAGATAGATCAATATTTAATTATGAATTTATTATATGTTATCTCGAATTAAAAGTAAATAAAGAAGTTTTTTTAATTCCTATTAAATTGATGTCTTTTATAAACTTCATTACTGTTTTATATGTAAAATAAGGAAATAAGTGCATAACCAACAGCATTATGACATATTTATAGTTTCAATTTTACGTTTACAATTGTGTATTTGATAACTAATTGTAAAGTTTAAAAAATATAATTGACAGAATTTTTTTAACATGGTAAATTATCAAATATTTGATGATAGTAAAATCCAAGGGAGATGTTCACGTCATGTATAACGTATTAGTAGCTGATTCAATTAGCAATGAAGGTCTTGCTCCACTACTTGAAGCTCCTCATGTGAATCTTACGCGAAAAAAAGTTGAAGAAGTTGAGAATGATTTGCATACGTACGATGCGCTTTTAGTACGGAGTGCTACGACGGTTACAGAGGATTTGCTGGCAAAAATGCCGAATTTAAAAATTGTTGCTCGCGCTGGAGTAGGTGTCGATAATATTGATATTGAAGCCTCAACCAAACGAGGGGTTGTCGTTATTAACGCGCCGAACGGAAATACCATTTCAACGGCGGAACATACATTTGCTATGATGGCTAGCTTGTTTCGGCATATCCCCCAAGGAAATGCTTCAGTCAAAGCGCGCGAATGGAACCGCTCAGCATTTGTTGGAACAGAGCTTAATCGCAAACACCTGGGCATTATCGGATTTGGAAGAATTGGCTCAGAGCTTGCTAAACGCGCAAAAGCCTTCAATATGAGCGTTCACGTTTACGATCCTTTTTTAACCTCTTCCCGAGCTGAAAAGCTAGGCGTAGAACTATTATCCCTGGATGAATTACTAGCAGCAGCGGATGTAATTACCGTACACACTCCGCTTACGAAAGAAACCAAGGGATTGCTCAATCATGAAACATTAGCCAAAACAAAGAAGGGTGTATTTTTATTAAACTGCGCACGCGGCGGGATCATTGATGAAAAAGCCTTAGTTCATTATTTAGAAATTGGCCATGTTCAAGGTGCAGCTATTGACGTATTTGAAGTTGAACCGCCGATTGATAACCCTTTGTTACATTTTGATCAAGTTATTACAACTCCCCATTTAGGAGCTTCTACAAAAGAAGCCCAGCTTAACGTTGCTGAAGACGTGGCACATGACGTTCTGCGTTTTCTAGAAGGTAATCCTGTAAGTTCATCCATTAATTTACCAACGCTTTCTAAAGAAGTTTTTGAAAAAATTCAGCCGTTTACGAGCCTTACTAAACAAATGGGAGCTATTTTATCTCAATGCATGCGAGAACCCGTTCAGCATATCTCGATCTCCTACGGAGGTACAGTGACGGATTTAGAAACCACTTATATTACACGGAGCTTGTTATCAGGCTTTTTAACCCATCGTATTGACTCACCTGTTAACGAAGTCAATGCTTCTATGATTGCCAAAGAACGAGGAATTACATTTGGTGAAAAAACATCGGAAGATACGCAAGGATATTCTAATATAATTGACGTTACAGTAACAGGCGAACAGCGTACATTTACCATTACGGGCACTTATATAGCAGGATATGGACCTCGAATTGTTAATATTGATTCGTTTGATATTGATTTTTATCCAGAAGGACATCTTCTTTATATCCGTCACAGTGATCAGCCCGGAGTTATTGGAAATGTAGGGAAAGTACTTGGAGATTTACGTATTAACATTGCTACCATGCAAGTGGGACGTAAGCAAAAAGGCGGAGAAGCCATTATGATGCTCACGTTTGATAAACTTTTAGATGATTCTGTCATCACTTCATTAAAACAAACAAGCGAAATCGTGACCATACAGCGCATTGAGTTGTGACATTGAAAAAAGAGCCTTAACGGCTCTTTTTTTATGGACTTATTTTTAACACTTGTCCTGCATTTAAAGCGGTGTTCTCTAAATGATTCCACTTTCTTAGCTGCTCCACATCGACTTCATATTTGGCCGCAAGTTCAGATAATGTATCTCCTTGATGGATAAGAATACAGTTATCAGAAGCCTGATGTAACTGCTGAAAAACCGTGGCAGCTAAATCGTTTTTTACGTATGCCGATAGTTTTTGCTTGTCCAATTTGGCGAGTGGGTTTACCGCATTGGTTTTATCCGGATTCCAACTTCCTTGATGAACTTCAAAATGCAAATGTGCACCTGAAGATCGTCCTGTATTGCCAACCCATCCAATGTTTTGACCTGCGGCTACAGAATTCCCTTCTGCAACAAGTCGTTTCTCTAGATGAGCATAGACCGTTTCGTATCCATTCGTTTGTTTGATAAAAACAACTTGCCCGTATGTATTTGAATAATAAGAGCGGCTCACCACTCCTTTTGCAACAGCATACACCTGTGTACCAACAGGTGCTGCTATATCGATTCCAAAGTGTTTGGCGTGACGAGAACCAAATATATCAGTTAAGACTCCTTCAACCGGCCACTCCCACTGCTTCTCTTCTGCCTTTACCATTTGCCCGCCCAAAAATAAAAGACCTATACACAATCCCATCACTAATACAACCAATATTCTTCTTAACACGTCAATCATGAAGAAAGAACCTCCTATGTAGATCATTGCACACAAAACATACTATATGCCAATTCCTTCTCTTTTAGACTTGTTTATAGAAAAAATAAAGAGATGTGATTCTCCAATGAATCACATCTCTTTGCTATTCTTAATATTTCAGCCGAAGACAAACTGTTATTTAGCATGTGTTTACTTTGGCAGTTTGATAAAGAAAGTTGTTCCTTCATTTAATTCACTTTCAACCGCAATAATCCCTTGGTGTGCCTCCACGATATTTTTAGCGATCGCAAGCCCAAGACCAGTTCCTGACTTTCCTCTCGTTCTGGCTTTATCAGCTTTATAAAATCGCTCGAATACAAACGGAAGATCTTCTTTTGGAATCCCTGCTCCCGTATCTTGAACAGAAAGATGGATTTCGGATTGACTTTTATCAAGATGCAGCTTTACTTCTCCGTAGTCATCCGTATGACGAATGGCATTATCAATTAAGTTTGTCAGCACTTGTTCCATACGGTCTGAATCAATCATCGCTTCAAATTCATCTTCTATTTTTCCATTAAGAGACAGTTTAATATGTTTTTCTTTAGCTAACCCTTGAAACTTGCGCAAAACACGTTCTGTAAATTCAACCATTGCTACAGATTCTAAGTGAAGCTGCACATGTCCCGCTTCCATTCGCGCTAAATCTAAAAGTTCATTTACAAGCCGGCCCATACGGAGTGATTCATCATAAATCACCTGTGCAATTTCTTTCTTTTCTTCATCCGTACTTGCAATATCGTCAATAATAGCTTCACTATAACCTTGAAGCATAGAAATAGGTGTACGCAATTCATGAGACACGTTTGCAATAAAATCTTTTCTCGATTTATCAAGTTTACGCTCTTCAGACATGTCTCGCAGTACAGCTACAGCACCGCGGATTTTCGTTTGATTATAGAGCGGTGACATTAAAATGACCCACGTTTTCCCTTGAATTTTCAACTCTGCACTTCGCTCCGTTTCAGTCTCTACTACCGTTTGAAACAAATGCACGACGTTTGCTGGAAGCTCAGGCACCTGCTGGTTGTTCACATCCTGCTCGTAATACCAAGTCTGAAGAAAATGCTCCGCTGGGGGATTGGTAATTAAAATCGATCCGTCTCTACTAAACGTAATAACACCGTCTGCCATACTGCTTAAAATACTTGAAAGCTGTTCTTTTTCCTGATTGAGCGCATTGAGATTAAACTTTAACTGCCTGCCCATTTGATTAAAAGCAATCGCTAACTCTCCAATTTCATCGTGAGTTAAAATAGGTACTTTTGTATCAAAGTTCCCTTTTGTTACTTCAAATGCCGCCTGCCTCATTTTTCTAAGAGGTGCTGTAATTCGAGTAGATAAGAAAAAAGCAAAGATAGTAGTTAAAATAATAGCAATACCTGCAGCCAATAAAATGAACTTAGTCGTATATTGAGCGGGCTCTTCAATTTCAGAAAGAGATTGATACAGATAAACGCCGCCTGTCGGTTTATTATCTTTCATTAAAGGTACACCGACAACAAACATTAAAGGCTCATCACTCGTGTCTTTCTTTGTGGTCATGTACATTTTTTCCCGTATTACTTTACCTTTTTCAACCACTTGATTTAGCTGATCGTTTTGTTTAACAATGGCCGAAATAGCTTTCTTATTTTCTTTATCAGGATGTGTGGAATGCCAATAGAAATCTTTATCTTGAACAATAACTACACTTGCTTGATCTGCAAGTTCACGAGCAATGGATAGTCCTAGCTTTTCATCCTCTGTTTCCTGCACAATGGTAGAGATTTTAGCAGCCGTTTTAGTTAAACGGTTTTCTGCGTCTACAACATGATAATTTTCAAAAAACTGAAGCAGTAAAATGGTCAAAATAAATAAAACAAGCGTAACGAGCAATAGGATAGTAAACCATAGTTTACCAACTACACTTCTCCAAAACATCAGTTATTTTCAACCTCAAATTTATACCCTACTCCCCAAACGGTTACGATCATTTTCGCCGCTTGTGACGATACGCGATTTAACTTTTCACGCAAACGCTTGACGTGCGTATCTACCGTACGAAGATCTCCAAAGAAATCATAATGCCACACTTCACGCAGCAGCTGCTCTCTGTCGTATACTTTATCTGGCGTTTTTGCAAGGTAGCATAATAATTCATATTCTTTTGGAGTTAAATTAACTTCTTTTCCGTCTGCTGTAACGCGATGTGCATCATTATCAATCGTTAAGTGATCAAAGACAATAAGGTTTTTCACGCTCGTTTCTGGCTGAATAAACGTTGCTTGAGAAGAACGTCGAAGCAGTGCTTTTACGCGAAGAACCACTTCTCTTGGGCTAAACGGCTTAACGATGTAATCATCTGTACCTACTTCAAACCCTTGGACTCTGTTTACTTCTTCACCTTTAGCTGTAAGCATGATAATAGGAGTTGCTTTTTTCTCGCGAATTTGTTTACAGACCTCAATACCGTCTATGCCAGGCATCATTAAATCTAATACAATCAAATCATAATCTATGTGTAACGCTTTTTCGATTGCTTCATGCCCGTCGGCTGCTTCTTCAATGATGTATCCTTCTTTTTCTAAGTACATTTTTAACAATCGTCTAATGCGATCTTCATCGTCTACTAGCAGTAATCTTTGTTCGTTTTGCATGTATTTTCAACCTCCTAGTCTTAGTGTACAAAAAAAAACCGGCGAGTTCTACTTATGTTACCCAAACAATGTGACAATTCGTGAACACCTTTATGAAAAATAGCTTTTTTCCTCAAAAAAGAGGTTGAGACATATCGAAATCCATCCAATCTACAGATGGACAAATAAAATACAGGAGCTAGAAGCAACTACATATATGAAGCCTCCGTTCACCATGCAAATAAAAAAATCCGAACAAATGTGATTCTCCATCAAGAATCTCAACTCATCGTTCGGATCTTCTTCAACTAAAATATCTTTATTTCAGCCTCTATTCTATTTTTAAAGGTTACGCATATGAATGTAAACCTGCAATAACTAGGTTCACGGCCACTAAGTTGAACATGATGATGGCAAATCCGCCAACTGCCAGCCAAGCTGATTTTTCACCGTGCCATCCTTTAGACAGCCGAAGATGAAGAAAAGCGGCATAAAATAAAAAGGTGATCAGCGCCCACACCTCTTTGGGGTCCCATCCCCAAAAGCGCGTCCAGGCCATCTGAGCCCAAATCATAGCGAAAATAAGTGCTCCTAATGTAAAAATAGGAAATCCAATCGCCACTGCTCTGTAGCTTACTTCATCAAGCAAGTCGCTGTTTACCTGCTTCACAAGCGGCTGCAGTGCGGCTCCAATTCGCTTCCGTAAAATAAGACGAATCAGCCAATATAAGACAAACCCACCGGCTAACGACCAAATAACCGTATTTAATTTTTTAGCATTGATAATAGCCGGCATATCAACAAGCGGCTTTATGTCGTTCCCGTCTGTCCACTCACTTTGATGAGGCCCCACTAGCGGAACCATATGATATACGACTTGCTCTTGTTCGCCACTTTTATTAACCCAATTAAATGATGACTCGTAGTGAGCCGCATTAAAAGCCAGCGTCACCGCTACAAACCCAAGCGTACTAATAAGCGTATACAGGATGAATTCCAGCCAAAATGCTTTTTTATTTCGCTTGGATTGATCAATTGTTTTGATTAAATAAATCAATCCTGCAACAAAGCTAATGGAAAGCACGGCTTCACCCGTAGCTGCGGTTGTAACGTGAATATGCAGCCAATTCGTCTGGAGAGCTGGTATCAGCGGCGTAATTTCAGTTGGAAACATGCTTGCATAAGCAATGATTAAAAGAGCCACCGGCAAGGCAAAAAGTCCAAGCATGCTAAGACGATAAATAAAGTAAATAACAATAAATGCGCCAACAAGCATCATGCCAAAAAACGTCGTAAATTCAAATAAATTACTAACAGGAGCGTGGCCTGATGCAATCCATCTTGTAATGAAATAGCCAATCTGTGCAATAAAACCGATGATGGTAACCGCAATTCCAAACGTTGCCCACTTTGTTTTCTTTTGAGCTGCTCGCTTATCTCGAATAGCTCCTCCGAAAAAAAAGGTTGCAACTAAATAAGCAATAAACGCCACATACAGTAAATTACTACTTATACTCGCGTAATCCATGCTTTTTCCTCCTATTTTGTTTCTTTATCATTTTGGTCCTTCAGCTGTGTGAGGGATGTGGATTCTAATAAACCATTTAATTCTTTTTTAAGACCATACCAGTTTTTATTTGTATGTGCGGCCAACCATATCTCATTATTGACTTTTTGAATCCACATGCGGCGATGATTCCAATACATCCCTTGAATCACACCAATCATAAAGATGGCTCCGCCAATCCCTAAAAACCAAAGCGTATAGTCTCTGCGAACGGTTAATCCCGTTACATTTTTCGTTTCCACACCAGCAAAGGTCATTTTATAATCGTTATTTCCTAGCGGTTCCAAGTTCTCTCTAATTCCAACAAAAGCAACTTCGCCTTTTTTATGCTGAGGCGTAATCATTTTAAATACAAAAGCCGGGTTGTTAGGCACTCTTGTTTTTGTATTTGGGTTTCCTTCATCATCAAAGAAAAAGTCTGGAAAGTAGCTCATGAGCTTGACTTTATATCCGTTTTTTAAATCATATGTTGCTTTTGGATTATGTAAATCTACTGTAAGTGAACCAACGTTTTTATTTGCATTTTTATCTGTTAAATGGAAAGACATAGAGCTAAACTCATTTAACTTGAAGTCCACTTGGTACATGGCATATCCTTCAAACTTAAGCGGCTGATTCACACGAATCTCTGAATCTTTTATTTTCTTTAGCTTTGGATCTGCTCCCGGTATAAGCTTTCCTTCGCGCTTATACAGACTAACATCCGCTTCATATTTTTTGGCTACTTTATTATTCCCTGCACGATCAATTGCTTCTTGAAACACGGCGCTTTCGCTATCTTTATCATACGTTTCCACAGTAAAACGATGGTTTTTCAAAAAATACTCTCCGTTCGTCCCAGGAATAACTTTTGTTTCACCTTCACGGATCCAAAGAACTTCATCTATATACATACCTGGTACAAATCTAAGCATAGCACCTAGTAAAAAGATAATGAGACCGATATGATTAACGTATGGACCCCATCTTGAGAAGCGTCCTTTTTCAGCCAGCAGATTGCCCTTTTCTTCGCGAATAGAGTATCTTCTTTTTTTCAGCATGCTTTTTACATGTTCATAATCTTGATCCGTCCACGATGATGAAGTGCTGTATAAACGCTGTCTCTTTAAGAAGTTTGGATGTTTTGTTACACTCTGCTTTTTTAGAGCTCGGTACAAAGGCACTACTCGATCTAAACTGCAAATGACTAACGACATTCCTAAAGCAGCAATTAAAAGCAAGTACCACCACGATTCATAGAGATGATGAAAACCTAACTTATAATAAAGCTCTCCTGTCCATCCATATTCCTTTTGATAATACTCACCTGCTGTCACATTAGGAGGTATGTAAGCTTCTTGAGGATAAATGGTTCCGACTGCAGACGCAACAAGCGTCACAATAATGATCCAAATGCCTACCTTTACAGAAGAGAAAAAATTCCATATTTTATCGATAACTGTTTTATTGTACGTTTGCGATCGCCTTGCGCTTCCTTCATAACGCATATCTACTAATTTTTCAGTTGTTTCTTCTGCAATTGGTTTACCACAGGCTTCACACAAAATCGTACCATGCGGGTTAACGTGTCCACATTCACATTTTACGTGTTTCATTGTCAACACTCCCTATGGTTTAATTTCTTCCATATATTCTTTTATTTTAGATTCTTCTAATCCGCCAATAAAGCTGTCTACAATCTTTCCGTTTTTATCAATTAAAAACGTAGTCGGAAGAGGATCTATCCCGTACGCACCCAACACTTGTGAATCTTTATCCATCAAAATTGGAAAAGATAGCCCATACTGTTTAGCAAACTGCTCTACCGCTATATTCGTTTCTGCAACGTTAACAGCTAAAATTTCAACGCCTTGCTTTTTATATGCTGCATACTGCTTTTCCATCGCCGGCATCTCTTGTTTACAGGGCTTGCACCATGTTCCCCAAAAATTCAAAAAAACTCCTTTGCCTTTGTAATCTGATAGCTGATGAGTTTCTCCATTAATATCTCTTAATATAAAGTCAGGTGCCTCATCTCCTACCGATACCTTTTGTTTATCAGCAAAAAATTGAGCATAAAGGGTATATCCAACCGCGCACAGTAAAACTGCTAATATAACTGTTCGAATAATCAAGCGCTTTTTTTTCATAGCACGAACTCCTTTTAACCGCTTTCAATACGCTTTTTTTCTACCATTATATCATTTTTTTGGTAGTGGCTTTCCGATAATATTTCGACGTTTCTGTGAAGTCTTCCTCTCATTCTACAAGTTCGACATTTTTTCAAAAAACCTTGCTTGATTTTCTAATTCACGACATTTTTCATAAAAAAAACAGGTAAGTGAAAATTACTTACCTGTTTGAGACATTGAATATAATTGTTTGACTTCATGAGCCGTAAGCTCGCGTGCTTCTCCTGCATTTAATCCGCGTAAGTCTAAAGGTCCGTAGCGCTCACGTTTTAACTTTAATACAGAATGTCCGATTGCATCGAACATGCGACGTACTTGACGATTTTTCCCTTCGTGAATCGTCAGTTCTACGATCGCCGTCTGCTTGCTTTTATCAATGGAAAGAACTTTTGCACGAGCTGGTGCTGTTTTTCCGTCTTCAAGCATCACTCCGCGTTGCAGCTGTCTGATGCTTTCACGACTTGGGATTCCTTTAATTTTAGCTACATACACTTTATCCACTTCAAATTTCGGGTGCATTAGCTGATTAGCAAATTCACCATCATTTGTTAAAAGAAGTAGACCCGACGTATCATAGTCCAGACGTCCAATCGGGTAAATTCTTTCTTCTACATGCGGAAAGAAGTCAACGACTGTTTTTCTTCCTTTGTCGTCGTTAGCAGCTGAAATCACGCCTCTTGGTTTGTATAGCATAAAATAAACGGGCGCTTCGCTTTCTACCGGCACTTCGTCTACTTCAATTTTATCGTTAGGACCTACTTTCGTGCCCAATTCTTTTACAACTTTTCCATTTACTTTCACTCGGCCTTGGCCGATTAATTCTTCAGCTTTACGTCTTGATGCTACACCTGCGTGAGCAATCACTTTTTGTAATCGTTCCATTAACACTTCACCTCTTGTAACATCTTACTTGTTTACGAAGTAATACACAAGTCTATTTGCCACACAGAGGTAGAATTTTCGATTTCTTACCGGCCAAATACAAGGATTACGATCACAACTGATGCAATAATCCCTACCAAATCCGCCAGTAAACCAACCTTCAGCGCATCTCCCATTTTTTTAATACCTACTGCTCCGAAATAAACCGTTAAAATATAAAACGTGGTATCTGTACTTCCCTGCATGGTCGATGCCAAACGACCGATAAAAGAATCAGGTCCATATGTAGAAATTAGATCCGTTGTGATACCAAGGGCAGCCGTTCCAGATATCGGTTTAATAAGAGCTAAAGGTACAATTTCAGCCGGAACGCCGACTGCTTGCAGCATAGGTTTTAAAACAGATAAGAAAAAATCAAGGGCTCCTGAAGCTCGAAAAATAGAGATGCTCACTAACATGCCGACTAAGTAAGGAATGATGGAAAAAGCAATTTGTAATCCGTCTTTCCCTCCCTCTACAAACTTTTCATACGTAGGAATTTTTTTGTAGGTTCCATAAAGTAAAATACAGCCTACGATAAGAGGAATAAACATCAATGATACTTGATTAAGCATCGTCATTTTCGTTTTCCTCCTTTTCGCGTACGTCGATAATAAAAGAAGCGATCGATGATGATAGCTCCTATCGTAGCTACAACAGTTGCTAAAAGCGTAGTACCCACAATTTCAGTAGGATTAGCCGAGTTATACGTAATTCGAATGGCAATAACTGTGGTCGGTATAAGCGTTAAACTGGTTGTGTTAAGTGCTAAAAGTGTGATCATAGAACGGCTTGCTTCGTCTCTGTCGCCGTTCAGTTTTTTAAGCTGCTCCATCGCTTTAATACCAAGAGGAGTTGCCGCATTCCCCAGCCCAAACATATTCGCCATCATATTGGACAATATGTATCCTAAGGCCGGATGATCTTTTGGAACATCAGGGAAAAGTCTAGTAATAATGGGTCGAAATAGTTTCGCTAACTTGTCGAGAAGCCCTGCACTTTGAGCAATATTCATCATACCTAACCAAAAGACCAGCACGCTGATTAATCCAATGCTGATGGTCACCGCTTCGCCTGCTCCTTGAAAAATTGCTTTGTTTACATCACCAATTTTCCCATTTATAATTGCAAAAACAATTCCGATAATGGTCAGCAGCATCCAAATAATATTAACCATCTGTTTTGGCTCCAGACTGAATAAACATTAATCGCTTCACTCGATTAAAGAAACCTTCTTGCTGCTCGGCCTGCTTTTCGAAATAAATAGGAACACTGTCAATCGTTTCTCCACTTCTATAAATATCGAGCTTCCCTACAACATTAGGAACTTTCCCTGTTTCTTCCCACTGCTTTTTAGGCTGAATTAACGTTGTTTTCACTTCTACAGAGCTCTGTTCTTTCTTTGTAAGAGGATAGACGACATTTCGTTTAATATACAACTGATCTTTATAGAAAGAATCTTTTATATCTGCCAATTCGCCTTTTGCAGCTAAACTGGTCATATCATATTTATCAAATGCATTTTCATACATGGAAATGTGATCGTTCCAATCATCTGGCGCATTTATCGTTACGGCGATTAAATCCATTCCATCTTTTGTAGCAGTTGTCACAAGCGTTCGTTTTGCTAATTTTGTATATCCTGTTTTTCCGCCAGTACAGTATGCATATAGTGTTGTCAGCAGTTTATTTTTGTTTTTCCACACTCGATCCCATTTCTCTTCAGGGTGCTTCATTCGATAGACTTTTGTTCCTGAAATCTCTTTGAAAATTTTATTATTCATTGCATAGCGCATAAGCAGAGCCATATCGTGCGCTGTTGAGCGATGATTTTCATGATCGTCTAATCCATGCGGATTTTGAAATGTTGTATTCGTCATGCCAATTTCTTCTGCTTTTTTATTCATCAAATAAACAAATCCATCTTCGCTTCCTCCAACGGCTTCTGCGATAGCTACAGCAGCATCATTACCTGAGCGAAGCATCAAGCCATACACTAAATCTTTTAATTTTATTTTTTCACCTTCAACTAAATACACAGAAGAACCTTCAACGCCAACTGCGTTGTGGCTAACGGTAACTTTTTTATTTATTTTGCCAGATTCAATCGCCAGTATTGCTGTCATAATTTTTGTGATGCTAGCAATTCGGCTAACTTGATCTGCATTTTTAGCGTATAACACTCTTCCTGACTTCTGTTCCATCAAAATAGCACTATGAGCACTTACACTCCCTGCTGCAGATGATACGGAAGGCCAACCGCTGAGACATAGCAATACAATAAATAGATAGATGATACTTTTTTTGCTTCTTTTCATGTCATCCCCGTCCCTCTACCTGTTTGTACAAGTTTATGCTCGTCTTTTTTGGTTATGAATGAAAAGATTTGTCCATACAAAAAAGAACATAGAAAAACTCTATGTTCTTTTACGGTTTCACTTCATTTCTTGAAACGATTGAAAAAATAAATCTGCCTCTTGATCGGTTCCTTCTTGTAACAAATCTTCTGGAAGCGGCGGCAGCTCTTCGATACTTTTAAGCCCAAAATAGCCTAAAAATTCTTTTGTCGTTCCGTATAAGATGGCACGCCCTGCGCCTTCCGCTCGTCCCACTTCTTTTAACAGAACCTTTCCAATTAAAGTTTGAAGAGGTCTTTCCGTTTTCACTCCGCGAATCTCTTCGATTTCAGCTCTTGTAATTGGCTGCTTATAAGCTACAATAGCTAACGTTTCAAGCGCTGCTTGTGACAATGATTGATTAGCAGGAGCTTCTACGAGCTTCTCAATATATGGTGCATGCTCTTTTTTTGTAACAAGCTGATAGGCCCCGCCTATTTCAACAAGTGTAACTCCTCTGAACTTACACTCTTGCTCTAAGCTTTCCAAAGCACCTTGAATGTCTTCATGAGGCTTTTCTATAATCTCAGCTAACCGGCTAATAGACAGACCTTCATCACCAGAAACAAAAAGTAAGCTCTCAATAATAGCCTGTAGATTATTCGTTGTCATTCCTCTTCATTCCTTTCTCGATACGATACATAAAGCTCGTCTAGATTGTGCTGCTGTTCCACAACGATTTCATTTTCTTTCATTAATTCCAGCACAGCTAAAAACGTTACAACAATATGATCACGCTCTTGATAAGGAAACAGCTGATAAAAACTTTTTTTCCCTTTAAAGGCTTTTAATTCATTCACAATTTCACTCATGCGCTTGTCAATTGGAATATCTTGTCTTGCTATTTTCGTCTGCATAGGCTTTTTGTTTTGCTTTCGTTTCATTAACTTTTGAAAAGCACTTAGCATATCATACAGTGATATATCCAACCCTTCGTCCTGAGGCTGCGTACGTTCTTCTGCATTTATTTGCACATTACTTGGAGGTTTTGTATACACATGACTTTGGTCTTCTTCCAGCTTTTGAAGCTCTACTGCCGCTTCTTTAAACTTTCGATATTCAATTAAGCGCTGCATCAATTCTTCACGCGGATCTTCTTCATCGACCATTTCAATTTCATCCATATCTTCTTCATACGTAGGCAGAAGCATTTTACTTTTAATTTGAAGCAAAGTTGCTGCCATGACTAGATACTCACTGGCAACGTCTAGCTGAAGCTCATTCATTGTATGTATAAACATCATATATTGCTCAGTAATTGTCGCTACTGGGATATCGTAAATATCAATTTCAAATCGGTTAATTAAATGCAGAAGAAGATCTAAAGGTCCTTCAAACGCATCTACTTTTACACTGTACTCCACTTTTATCTCACCAACACTTTTCAATTGCTTATCATTTCTGCTGCTTTATATAACGTTACTATCATTAGTATAGAGGATTATAGACACATGTCCAATACAAATTAACGTAAAAATAGGTCATTTGCCCATACAAAAAGTTTAAACATACATATGATGTCAAGGTAATAACATTTTCAAATGGCTGAAGGAGGAACTCGCATGGGTGAAAAATCTTGTGGATACGGTAGCGGTTTCGCTTTAATTGTTGTACTGTTTATTTTATTAATTATTGTTGGTTGTTCTTGCTTACGCTTCTAACCACACATATTGAATAAAAACAAACGTGTTCGCCATACCTTGAGCACGTTTGTCTCTTTAAAGGCACAGCGCTGATGAATAGCTAATTTTTGTGATACACTACATATAGAGTCTTACCAGGAGGGAACAAGATTGTATTCACAAGCCTATATTGATTATTTAGTTCATTTTCATGGCGACCGGGATTACTTTGAATGCCATGAACTGCTAGAAGAACACTGGAAAAAAGACGAAAGAGGACACCGCAATATTATTTGGGTTGGCCTTATTCAAATTGCTGTTTCACTCTATCATCATCGACGTCAAAATTTCGCGGGAGCCAAAAGAACGATGCAAAAGGCGCTGGCAATTTTAACGAAGGAAGAAGAAAATATTGCACAGCTTGGACTTAATTATCCTTCACTGCTTAAACTTCTTCGCAAACAATTAGCTTTAATCGATACCTATCAGCCATATAAAAGCATTAACTTACCTATTGAAGATCCAGCATTATTACGAGCTTGCAAACAAAGAAGCACTGATAAACAGCTTGTCTGGTTATCAGCTTCTAATCTACAAAATGATGCGATTGTTCATCGTCACAGTACGCGAGATCGTTCAGGTGTGATTGCGGAAAGACAAGCGAACTTATTGGCAAAACAAAACAACAGGTAGCTAGAAGCTACCTGTTGTTTTATGATGACTAAGATGTGAAAGACGCTTTCGCACCTCAACTAATCATGCTTTTCTTTATTCATCCGCCTGACACTTTTCATAAAAAGGAGCGATGATTTCACTCGGCTTAATTTGTGCAGTCGTATACATTTCTTTAAGAGCTTTAATCATTTTTTTGCCAATGCCCTGTTGGCGGTGTGAAGGGTTTACACTGACGTGTTGAACCTCAATCAAACTTTTATCGAGCATGGAAATGCCAACAATTCCAATAATATCTTCTTCTTGCTTCCAAAGATACAGCTGCCAATGTTCGTTTTGCTCATATTCTTTCATCGTTTGTTGAAGTTTTTTTAAATCTTTTTCCGTAGGTACAAACGATAGAAGACCCATGGCAATTTTTTCATAGTTTCGTTTATAGCGAATAAGCATACGATTCTCCCTCGTCCTCAAACTTTCCTACAAATTAATGCGCTGCGTTTTTTACTGCTTTTATCATACAAAATTTATAAGTAAATAGCAATATTACACAAAAACTTGTCATATGTCACGCGTGTATGAGAAACCTAATCTATTACGCTTTTTGAGCTGTTGCGCGAAGAAAAAACGCCGTAACCCCCTGTAAAAGGTTGTTATGACGTTTTATTAGCTGATATCCATTTATAGCAGTATGCTCTTATTCTTCCCAGACTTTTACTTCTTTCATTACGTCGCCATTTTTCATTTTCAACACTGTATCAAGTCCTTCTGTTACTTTTCCAAATACAGTGTGAACACCGTTCAAATGAGGCTGTGGCTCATGAACAAGAAAGAACTGACTGCCGCCTGTGTCTTTACCAGCATGCGCCATTGATAGAGAACCCGCTTCGTGTTTGTGAGGGTTTCCTTCTGTTTCACATTTAATTGAATAGCCAGGGCCGCCAGCACCTGTACCAGTTGGGTCTCCTCCTTGAGAAACAAATCCAGGGATAACGCGGTGGAACGTTACGCCGTTGTAGAATCCTTCATTAGCTAACTTTTCAAAGTTTTCTACTGTTCCTGGTGCTTCGTTCGGAAATAAATCGATTAGAATTTTTTCACCATTTTCCATTAAAATACTTGCTTTTTTCATATAAATGACCTCCAATATATGTATTAGTACCGCTACAGGCTCTATCTTCCCCGTCAAAGCGGCAAAACGTAAAAGTTGTAAATGCCACCTAGAGGCAGAACACTTACATTTATAAACTCACTCTATTCTACTACAAACAAGCTCATGAATTCAATGAATGCACTTTTTAACTTTCTTCTCGTAGGGCTCTAAATAAAAAATAATAGTTGTGAGATGAAACTTTTTATAGTATCATCCGTCTAATACAGTGATGGAGATACATAGATTTCATTTTATATAGAAATCTACGCCTCTAGACTGATTTATGGGAAAATGATGAATTGACTCTGTTACTTCAGACCTGCCCGTATTATAATAGGGCAAGTATGGGATTAAAGGAGGAAAAAGGTTTGAAATTAACGATAAAAGCAATGATGGTGACATTAGGTCTTCTTCTATTCCTAACCGCACCCTTAAAAAGTTTTGCAGATGCTGCTCCGGGCGATGTGATTATTACATTAGGTCAGGACTTAACCAGCTCTCAGAAGCAACAGGTATTAAATGACCTTGATGCACCAAGCAATGCTCAAACAGTAACCGTGACAAACCAAGAAGAGCATGAATACTTAGGTGACTTTATTCCAAAGGCTACTATTGGATCTCGTGCTATTTCATCTTCTAGTATTACCCTTGGCTCAAAAGATTCTGGTTTAAGCGTATCAACTCAAAATATTAATGGTATTACAGATGACATGTATATTAATGCTTTAATGACCGCCGGCGTTAAAGATGCAAAAATCCAGATTACTGCTCCATTTGAAGTATCTGGTACAGCCGCTTTAACAGGTATTATGAAAGCATATGAAGTTCAAACAGATCAAAAAATCCCAGAAGAAGTAAAAAAAGCAGCCAACGAAGAGATGGTCCAAACATCTGAACTTGGTGAAAAAATCGGTAAAGAAAAAGCAGCGCAGTTTATGGCAACGATTAAAGAAGAAATTGCTAAAGAAAATCCTCAAACAAAGGACGATTTACGCACGTTAATTCAGCGCGTGGCTGATGATTTAGGTATTAAATTAACAGATTCAGAGCTTAATACACTGGTTGACTTTTTCAATCGGTTAAAAGATATGAACATCGATTGGAACCAAGTAAAAGACCAGCTTTCTGCGACAAAGGAAAAAGTAACAACATTTCTTCAGTCAGAAGAAGGCCAATCATTTCTTGATAAATTAAAGCAATTCTTTGTTGATATTATTGATGCTATTAAATCGTTATTCTCATAAAAAAGAGCCTCTTGAACAAGAGGCTCTTTTTTTACGTTAATCACTCGTTACTTTTTTACCGTCACTTTGTATTTCACGTCATTTTTTACAATGTCTTCATACGTTTCGCGTTTTACGACTAGCTGTGCTTCTCCATCTTCTACGAACACGACAGCTGGCTTTGGCAAACGGTTATAGTGACTTGCCATAGAATAACCGTATGCGCCTGTACAAAACATCGCTAATAAATCATCTGGGTTTGCTTTTGGAAGATGTACATCCCACATCAGCATATCCCCCGATTCGCAGCACTTACCTGCGATGGATACGAGCTCATCACTCTCATCATTCATTCGATTGGCAATGACCGCTTCATATTTCGCTTGATACAGTGCGGGACGAATATTGTCGTTCATGCCTCCATCAATCGCTACATATTCACGTACATTCGGTACGTGTTTACGAGAACCGATTGAATACAGGGTCGTTCCAGCATCTCCTACAAGAGAGCGCCCGGGCTCAATCCAAATTTCAGGAATTTCTACTTCTAACTGTTTGGACTGCTTTTTGACCTCTTCTATAATAACCTCCACATACTGAGAAACAGGGATAGGCTGATCTTCTTCCGTATAACGAATGCCAAAACCCCCGCCTAAATTTAATACTTGCGGAACAAATTTTATACGTTGTTTCCACTCTTTCATTTTTGCAAAAAGCTTTTGAGTCGCCATAATAAATCCCGTTGTTTCAAAAATTTGCGATCCTATATGACAGTGAATACCTAAAAGTTCTAGCCCCTTGCTATTTTGCACAAGACGCACAGCTTCGTCTGCTTGACCGTTTTGAAGATCAAATCCAAACTTCGAGTCTTCTTGCCCTGTCAAGATATAATCATGTGTATGAGCTTCAATTCCAGGTGTTAATCTGAGAAGAACAGGCATCTTTTTTTGATACTGTTCCGTTATTTCCTCAAGCAATGCAATTTCATAAAAATTATCAACTACAATGCATCCTACATCTTCTTTGACGGCCATTTCTAGTTCTGCTCGGCTTTTATTGTTTCCGTGAAAATGAATTCGTTCTTTTGGAAAGTCAGCTGCTAAAGCCGTATACAGTTCTCCCCCCGAAACAACGTCTAACGAAAGACCTTCTTCATGAACGACTTGGACCATTGCAATTGTCGAAAAAGCTTTGCTTGCATAAGCGACCTGTGCTTTTACCCCATGCTTTTCAAATGTTTCTTTAAATCCTCTAGCACGCTGCCGAATTAAAGCCACGTCATATACGTAAAGGGGTGTCCCAAAATTTGATGCTAATTCAACCGTATCAACTCCACCAATTTCAAGATGCCCCTGCTTATTTATGCGACTTGTTCCGTGTAAAAACATGTTTAGACCCCGTTCCTGTGTATAGTGTAAAAAAGACAGTTAACGGCAATTCGCTGCTAACTGTCTAAATATTTATTATTTTCCATATTTAAAACAAATTTATCACATCTTCATACAGGTTTCAACCACATATTTTGTTTAAGGTTTTGCAGGCTGGCGGTCTTTATCCTGCGGATGCACAATACTAGGTCGCGGATTCGCTCCAGGAACCGGTGTGCGGATGAGAATCTGCCACAAAGCCTGCGGATTAAATGGAAGAAACGGCCACAAATAAGGCGTATTTAATGATTTTAGTCGCGCCATGTAGAGAATGATACACGTTGTCGCAATAAGAAACCCTGGAGTATGAAAGGCCGCCACGAAAATTAACAGAAACAATCGCAGCATTTTATTTGCTACCGCTAACTCATAGCTTGGCGTCGCGAATGAACCAATTGCTGCAATAGCCACATACAAAATAACCTCGGGAACAAAAAGACCTACATCAATAGCAATTTGCCCAATAAGCGCAGCGGCAATCAAGCCCATCGCCGTGGCAAGCGGCGTCGGCGTATGAATGGCCGCCATCCTCAGAAATTCAATCCCAAAATCAGCTAGGAAAATTTGAACAACAGTTGGAATATTTGTTGCTTCGTTTGGTCCAATAAACTGCAATTTTGACGGCAGCAAGTCTGGCTCAAGTACAAATAACAGCCATAACGGTAATAAGAAAAGAGAAGCAAGAATTCCTAAAAACCGTATCCAGCGGATAAACGTACCGACAGAAGGAGCCTGCCTGTATTCTTCCGCATGCTGCACGTGATGAAACAGCGTAGTTGGCGTAATAATAACGCTTGGAGACGTATCGGTAATAATAATCACATGCCCTTCCAGTACATGAGCTGCTGCTGTGTCCGGACGTTCTGTATAGCGTACCATTGGAAAAGGATTAATTCCTTGTTTGACTAAAAACTCTTCAATTGATTTGTCAGCCATCGGCAAACCATCTATATCAATTGCTTCCAGTTCATCTTTTATCAGTTTAACCAGCCCTGGATCAGCTACGCCATTTATGTACCCAATCGCTACGTCCAGTTTTGATCGTTCGCCTACCTTCATAATTTCAAAACGAAATCTTCCGTCACGAATTCGTCTTCTTGTTAACGCTGTATTGATAATGATGTTTTCAGTGTATCCATCTCGTGCTCCGCGAATCACTTTCTCTGTATCCGCTTCTTCAGGGGATCTGCCAGGATATGTACGCACATCGACTTCAAAGCCAACTTCTTCACCGTCAATTAAAACGAATAGCAGTCCTGATAAAACCGATACCATTCCATCATCCAGCGTCTTTAAAGGCTTGACTTGCTGATGAATAAGACGGTTTTCAACAATATCCTTTAACTTTGCTCGTTCAACTTCATTATCATTAATTTGAATGAGTACTTTTGCAATTTCAATAATAAATGAACTATCACACAGCCCCGTTACGTAGTAAATATGAACTTCTCGATCCAAAATAAGCAGTTTACGTACGCCCACATCAAAGCTTGTGTTCATACTAGCGTTTTCCTTGAACCACTGATCGTTTTTTTGCACTTTTGAAAAAATAGCTGTTTTCTTCTCTGCTAGCTTACCCAAACGAACCGCTCCTTTCTAAAATAAGTCTTGCTGCTTTTTCAGTAATAGGACATCCCAGTTTGACATCATCCATCCTAGCCATTTTGCCGATATCTCCTATTCCTACAACTAAGGGAATATCGAGCTGATCCAAGCAGTAAACTGTATCTCCATTAATTCGTCCGACTTCTAACTCTTGAATTCCGCTTTTATCCACGCCGTAATGCGATATTTCCCCAAAACGATCAATGGTCACATCCACTCTTGTCCATTCGCTTTGATGAGTACGTGATGCAACGGCAATCACTCCAAGAACTTCTACTTGAGGATGCTTTGCTACATGCAGCAAAGCAATTTCCCCAGGTCCTTCCTCTAAGAAACCGCTATCGTCGAACATCACAAAGACGGGATCATATGGTGCTTGAAGAATTAAATCTACCGTTTGACTACCTGTTAACGTAGTAGGGTTTCCATATGACCTCGAAATGCACCTGCCACCAACGGATTTAGCTACATGCTCAATTGCTTTGCGCGCATATTCATCGCCATCGGTTACAATAATGATCCTTCTTTTTTTCATAATCTTTTATCCTTTCGGTTTAAAGATTAACGCGATAATAAAAGCAAATAAAATAGCTGCTGAAATTCCAGCGGAGGTAAGTTCAAAAATCCCAATCCCAATCCCGATAAATCCATGGTCATCCGCTTGCTTCATCGCTCCGTGCAACAAGGAATGACCAAAGCTTGTAATTGGAACCGTCGCTCCGGCGCCAGCAAATTCAATCAACTTATCATAAAGACCAAATCCATCTAAAATCGCTCCCGCAACTACAAACGAACTCATAACATGCGCTGGAGTAAGTTTAGCAAGATCCAGCAGCAGCTGCCCAATAACGCAAATGATTCCTCCTACAGCAAAAGCTATTACATACTCCATTGATCATCCCCCTCCCCGATATGTTCTAAGACGACGCCATGAGCAATTGTTGGAATTGACTCTTTTTGCTGAATCATCGTTGGACTTAAAAGAGCTCCTGTTGCCACCATAAACACTTTCTTTAAGTTTCCCGATTTTAATTCATTTAAAATATGACCATACGTGACAATAGCCGAGCAGCCGCAGCCGCTTCCTCCTGCAAATACATTTTGGTCGGGGCGATATACCATTAATCCGCAATCATTATGATTGGTTGATATATCGTAGCCTTCGTCCTTGAGCAGCTGTTTTAAAATTGGACTGCCTACACCAGATAAATCTCCTGTTAAAATAAGATCATACTCGCTTGGCGCGACGTTTAAGTCTTCCAAATGCCTTTGAATGGTATCTGCAGCAGCTGGTGCCATAGCAGAACCCATATCGTTTGCGTTTTTAATCCCATAATCCATTACACGCCCAATCGTTGCAGACGTGAGACGCACAATACCTTTTTCTTTCGAGACCAGCGCTGCCCCTGCTCCCGTAATAGTTGCCGTTGCCGTATCTGGTTTTTGTCCTCCGTACTCGGTAGGATTTCGAAATTGGCGCTCAGCGGTTGCGTTATGACTGCTCGCTGATGCAATAACACGATTAGCAAATCCCGCATCCACAAGAGCTGCCCCTGTTGCCAGCGTTTCCATTGATGTGGAGCAAGCGCCAAACATGCATAGAAATGGAATTTGGTTATGTCGAGCTACAAAATTAGCCGTTACGTTTTGATTTAATAAATCTCCAGCCAAAAACAAATCAATGTCTTCATAGGATAAATTTATTTTTTGCAAGCAGGAGTCAATGGACTCCGTCATCAGTCTTCTTTCAGCTAACTCCCAGTTGTCTTCTTCACAGTGCAAATCTTTATGTGTAATATCAAATGTTTCTCCCAACGGTCCATCTGCTTCTTTTGGCCCTACTGCTGTTCCTGTAGCATTAATGTAAATAGGATTTTCATAAACCCACGTTTGCTTTCCAGTTTTTCTCATAATCCCCCTCTTTTCATAGCAAATAAGTTTTAAAAAGGTAGCGAATGATTCCTACAACGTAAGCCGAAACCGTTCCAAATACAATGACGTTTCCAGCCAGCTTGAACATGTTGGTCGCAACGCCGAGAACAATTCCTTCACTTCGATGTTCAAGCGCTGCACTCGTCATGGAATTGGCAAAACCCGTAACAGGAACGGCTGAACCTGCACCTGCGAATTGACCAATACGATCATATATCCCAAACCCGGTTAAGAGCGCAGATATTAAAATAAGGGTTGCGACGGTAGGATTACCTGCATTTTTTTCATTAAAGTCAAAAAATGCAATATAGAAATTTTGAATTGCCTGTCCTAATGTACAAATGATTCCCCCTACCAAAAAGGCCTTTAGGCAATTTGCCACATATGAAGGTTTAGGCTGAAATGGTTTAATGCTTTCTTGATAGTTATCTTTTAATTTTTGATTATTTGCCATGTTACATACATCCTTTTCTTATTGATTAACAAAATAAATCCAATGAAATAATGACCCGCATACTTTGCCTAGTACAATGGCCATTAACAATAAAATAAGCTTGCCTTCCATTCCTATTCGTTTTGTTAACGTCGGCAATACATTAAGCACTTCTGTTAACGCTGCTGCCAGCATCCCAATAAAAATACCGCTCGTTAGACCTATGATCATAATAAGCACCGCAGGAAACTGCCACGTGTATTGATGAAGACTGCACCAACCGCCTGTAACGGCACCACCTACGACTCCCCACTCATATGCTTGAATGTATTTCATGGTTTTGGTCAGCTGCATCAAACGCGGAATAATGCCCAGCACCGTTAAAAATGCTACAAATCCAGCACCTGCAGCCAATCCTCCCGCAAGTCCAATTACAATGGTCATCACAATGTTAATGATCATCAATTTTTTTCATACTTTCTTTATTCTCGTGCATAATGACGTATTGATCTAAGTCTTGCTGGTAATTAAACATTTCGACTTCGAGAGGACTAGGCTCTTCATTAATTCGTTTTCTAAAGACGTGGTTAAAAAACAGAATCATTCCCAACCCTAAACCGATAGAGTAAGGTACTTGAATCAGCAAAGGCTGCTTATCTCTCAGACCGGTCAGCATATAGAACAATTTTTGATGTACTTGTCTCATACTCACATCTTCGTGAAAGTTCATAATTGCTAAAGCAGCTCCGATGAAGAGAAGAAACCAAACAGCTAGAAAAAACAAAAAGGAATATTGTCTCTTTTTATACACGACCTCTACAATTGTTTGAGCGGGTCCAATCGTCTGAATGTCTAAGTGCGGATACTGAGAGGCAACTTTTTCAATTACCTTCATTAAATCAACAATGATAATATTTCGATCACTCATACTTACTTGATAGACAATTAGCTTTTCAATTTGCTTTTGAACAGAATCTCCTGCTATAACCATTGCTAATTGTCCAATATTTACAGCTTCATCAGGTTTTACTTGAATACGATGCCTCATTTTAAGATAAAGAACGTTTTCCATTCATATCACACCTTACGATTCATTATCTCCCTGTACGTGTAGTATGGATTTTCTTAAATTTTCTAATTCACGTTTCTGAACAGACCATTAATTACCAAATAAAAAAAGCAATCCGTTTCACTATTCTTCTTTGAATAGCAAAACGGATTGCTTCTTAAGTATTACGTGTCATTCATATGCAGCTTCATTTGTTTTAAGATTTTCTTCTCAAGCCTCGATACCTGAACCTGAGAAATTCCTAGCCTTGCGGCCACTTCGGACTGAGTTTGATCTTTGTAATACCTCAAATAGACAATGAGCTTTTCACGCTCATCAAGTTCTTCAATTGCTTCTTTTAAAGCAATTTTATCAAACCACTTCGCTTCCGTATGATCAGCAATTTGGTCAAGAAGGGTAATTGGATCTCCATCATTTTCATAGACGGTCTCGTGAATAGACGAAGGAGCACGATTAGCTTCTTGAGCCAGCACTACTTCTTCAGGAGTGAGATCCAAATGTTCTGCAACCTCAGCGACTGTAGGGACGCGTCCAAGCAATTTGGAAAGCTCATCTTTTGCTTTACGTATTTTATTGCTCATTTCTTTCAGAGAACGGCTAACCTTTACCGTGCCATCATCACGAATAAACCGCTGAATTTCACCAATAATCATCGGAACAGCATATGTTGAAAATTTAACATCATACGATAGGTCAAATTTATCAACGGACTTTAATAGTCCTATACATCCAATTTGAAATAAATCATCGGGCTCATAACCACGGTTAATAAAACGTTGAACAACCGACCAAACGAGCCGCATATTTTTTTGGACGATTGTATCTCGTGCAATTTGATCACCTTGCTGACTGCGCTTGATGAGGTCTTTAACTTCATGATCCTTTAAATACGGTTCGTTTTTATTTTTTTTGACCTCCACATCCATTGGCAAGTCTCCTTAATTACATAGCGCTTTACTATTTGTTAAGTGCTTTTTTAAATATAAGGTCGTACCTTCTAATACAGTAGACTCTACTCGAATTTCGTCCATAAAGTTTTCCATTATGGTGAAACCCATTCCAGAGCGTTCTAGATCTGGTTTCGTTGTGTATAAAGGCTGCTTTGCTTCATCCACGTTATCGATACCAATTCCTTCATCACGAATCATCAGCTCCACTACACCGTCTTCATGAAGCGTCACAGAAATATATACCACACCATCCGGATTGCTTTCGTAGCCGTGAATAATAGCATTTGTTACTGCTTCAGATACGACTGTTTTAATTTCTGTTAACTCATCCATTGTTGGATCTAACTGTGTAATAAATGATGCTACCGTGACGCGGGCAAACGATTCATTTTGACTAAGCGCGGAAAATTGGAGGTTCATTTGATTTTTCATTATGCCACCCCCAATTTTTGAAGCGCGTTTTCTTCATTAGGTTCAAAACGAATAATTTTAAATAAGCCTGACATATTAAACAAACGTTCTACAGCGGGAGAAATAGCGCATACAACCATTTCCCCACCGTTATTATGAACTTGTTTGTATCTCCCTAAAATAACCCCCAAGCCAGAGCTGTCCATAAAGGTTAAATGCTGTAGATTTAAAATCAAATGGCTGATAGATTCCTTCTCTATCGCTTGGGTGATTTTGCTTCTTAGCTCTTCTGCCGTATGATGATCTAATTCTCCTGTTAATCGAACCAACAAGACATCTTGTTTGAATTCCAGTTCAATTGAAAGACTCACTATACAAACCTCCTCGGAAATCTTATAGTCAATCTTTCGCTGCCAACAGAATAGAATCCTTCTCACCGACAAAACTAGTTCTATTTCGTCACATTTAGCTGTTTAAGATGTTTGAGAGAAAATAGAGAACGTACGTTTAAATAGCTTCCACCAAGAAGCAGCATCGATATCTTCTTTTGCAAGAAGCGGTGAAGAACTCATTACTTTGTTATCCTTCTTAATGGTCAACGTTCCAATTTTGTCGCCTTTTTGAATAGGCGCATTTAACTTCTCGTTCATTTTCACTTCTGTTTTAACATCTTTGGCTGCATTTCCTTTTTTCAATAAAACAGAAATAGGCTCTGACGTAACGGCTGTTACCTGATCTTCACTACCCTTGTTTACATCTATCTTGGCAATAACGTCTCCTTTTTTGTATAAAGGCTTCGTTGTATATTGACTGAATGCGTAGTCTAACATTTTGGTTACTTGATTATTGCGATCTTTTGGCGTGCTTGCACCGAATACAACCGCTAACACACGCATATTTCCCTTTTTAGCGGTAGCTGTCAGGCAATACTTAGCTTGACCTGTAAATCCCGTTTTGAGTCCATCAACCCCGGGATAAAACTTCACTAAGCGATTCGTATTTACTAACCAAAACTTCTTATCTGTATCCGTGCGTAAATAAGCTTCGTATTTACTTGTATAGTTAATAATTTTTTCATACTTTAGTAGCTCTCTGCCCATCATGGCCATATCATGAGCTGTACTATAGTGATTTTCTACAGGCAGGCCTGTCGGATTTTGAAATTTTGTATGAGTCAAACCAAGCTCTTTCGCTTTTTGGTTCATCTTTGCTACAAATTTTTCTTCTGATCCAGCTAAATATTCAGCCATTGCCATAGAAGCATCGTTACCAGAACCTATCGCAATCCCTTTTAGCAAATCATTTACCGTCATTTCTTCTCCGGGCTCTAAAAAGATTTGTGAGCCTCCCATTGAAGCGGCATATTCACTTGCTCGCACTTTATCTTTTAAGGTAATTTTCCCTTTATCCAAAGCCTCCATAATTAAAATCATTGTCATAATTTTAGTCATACTGGCAGGGGGAAGTTTTTGATTACTATTTTTTTCGTATAGAATTTTTCCTGTATCCCGTTCAATTAAAATAGCTGACCTAGCACTGTCAGCAAGCTCAGAACTCTTTTTTTCTGCGGCTAAAACAGGTTGCGTCATAAGTGGAAATAAAAATATGACAACGAGTAACTTTACAATAGTTCGCTTCATCTCCACAAACCTCCATTCTTTATACAACCTATTTTTTCCAAGGTATAATCGATTTATACTAAACGAAATAAAAAAAGCATCGAGAAATTCTCGATGCTTGAAGTCATATTTTCTTCTTATTTTTGATCAGCTGGAAGTTGCTTTACTACTTCTTTTACAAGCGATAAAAACTGCTGTTTTACTTTTTCAGTCGTTTCAATCACTTCTTCATGATTTAACGGCTGATCTAAAATACCAGCTGCCATATTAGAAATACAAGAAATACCTAGCACTTTCATACCTGCATGGCGTGCTACAATAACTTCTGGTACTGTAGACATACCGACCGCGTCTCCCCCGATAATGCGAAGCATTCGTACTTCAGCAGGCGTTTCATATGTTGGACCTGTATTTCCTACATATACACCTTCTTGTAAGGCGATATTTAAATCAGCTCCTACTTTCTTCGCTAATTGACGAAGGTCCTTGCAGTAAGCAGTTGACATATCCGGGAATCTTACGCCAAAATCAGAGTCATTAGGTCCAATCAAAGGGTTCGTTCCAAAGTTATTAATATGATCAGAAATAATCATTAAGTCTCCTGGATTAAAGGATTCGTTTACTCCGCCTGCTGCATTCGTTACAATCAACGTTTCTACACCGATTTCTTTCATTACGCGCACTGGAAATGTTACTTTATCAAGGGCGTACCCTTCATAAAAGTGAAAACGTCCTTGCATAGCTACAACCGGTACGTCATGAATAGTACCTATTACTAATTGACCTGCGTGACCTTCAACTGTTGAAACCGGGAACTCAGGAATGTCGTTGTACGGAATTTTTACCGCGCCTTCAATTTCGTCAGCTAATACCCCTAGTCCAGAACCTAAAATAAGCCCAATGGTTGGTGTAACAGCTGATTGATTTTTAATATATGCTGCTGCTTTTTCAATATATTCTTTTTTCATACTCCATTCCCCCTGCTTAATTCAGCTCTTGTAAAAAACTTTTTCCATGCTTAGGCATTGCTACGCCAAAATTTTCTGCTACCGTTGCGCCAATATCCGCAAACGTTTGACGAATAGAAAGTTCTTTTCCTTCTTTCATGCCTTTATTGTACACAAGAAGCGGCACGTATTCACGCGTATGGTCTGTCCCATGATGAACAGGGTCATTTCCATGATCCGCTGTAATAATCAATAAATCATCTTCTTTTAATAAATCAAATACTTCTTCCAAGCGTGCATCATATTCTTCAAGCGCTTGCCCATATCCTTGTGGATCGCGGCGATGGCCATAGAGAGCATCAAAATCAACTAAATTTAAGAAGCTTAAGCCTGTGAAGTCCATGTTTAATGTATCAACTAGCTTATCCATGCCGTCCATATTCGACTTGGTACGAAGAGATTTTGTGACCCCTTCTCCGTCGTAAATATCAGAAATTTTACCGATAGCAATAACATCGATGTCATTGTCTTTTAATTCATTCATTACTGTACGTCCAAAAGGCTTTAATGCATAGTCATGACGATTGGATGTACGAGTGAAGTTACCTGGTTCACCTAAAAACGGGCGAGCGATAACACGTCCAATCATATATGGATCATCAAGCGTTAATTCACGAGCAATCTCACAAATTTTGTACAATTCATCAATTGGAACAATTTCTTCATGAGCAGCAATTTGCAAAACAGAATCTGCTGATGTATAGACGATTAAGTCACCTGTTTCCATATGCTGTTTTCCTAGCTCATCTAAAATTTCTGTACCAGATGCTGGTTTGTTTCCAATAATTTTACGGCCTGTTTTTTCTTCTAATTGTGAAATCAGCTCTTCTGGAAATCCGTCTGGAAACACATTAAAAGGCGTATCAATATTAAGACCCATAATTTCCCAATGACCTGTCATTGTATCTTTTCCGGCAGAAGCTTCCTGCATTTTTGTATAGTAAGCCAACGGCTTTTCGGCTTTATCAATTCCTTTAATTTCACGGATATTGCTTAGACCAAGCTTAGCCATATTAGGCATATGAAGACCGTTGCAGTGTTCTGCAATATGACCAAACGTATCGGCACCTTTATCATTGTATTTTTCAGCATCCGGTGATTCACCGATACCTACTGAATCCATGACAACTAAAAATACGCGTTTATATGTATGCGCCATTTTATTCCCTCCAAATATCAATTTATTTATTCTCTATAAAATTCCCGTTTGGAAATAATTTAACCATCTTCTCTTATTGGTCAGAAGTCTGACCTCTCTATTAGTATAGACGCTTTTTATTTTTTTGTACACAGGAATGAAAGTGTTTTCAATCAAAAAAACCAATGTCTATGAACTTACTGGACATTGGGATCTTCCTACGCTCGCGGGTGAAACTGATTGTATACATCTTTTAAACGTGCTTTTGTGACATGTGTATAAATTTGAGTGGTCGAAATATCCGCATGCCCGAGCATTTCTTGAACAGCTCTCAAATCCGCGCCGTTCTCTAACAAATGAGTAGCAAACGAATGGCGTAACGTATGTGGAGTTAATTCTTTTTCAATTTTTGCTTCAGAAGCTAACTTTTTTAATATTTTCCAAAACCCCTGCCTTGTCAAGCGCCTTCCATGATGATTAACAAAAAGTGCTTTGTCCTGTTCCTTTTGCTTTGTTAAAATACTCCGGCCATGCTGTAAGTACTCTTCAATCGCCTCTGTTGCCAACCTTCCGATGGGGACAATTCTTTCTTTATTCCCTTTTCCGATACACCGAATAAATCCCATCGTCAAATGTGCATCATCAATATTTAAGTTAACGAGTTCAGATACACGAATTCCAGTAGCATAAAGCAATTCAAGCATCGCTTTGTCTCGTATGCCAAAAGGCGTCGAAGTATCAAACACATTTAACAGCGCCTCTACTTCCTCTGCATTTAGCACTTTTGGCAGCTTGCGCTCAAGCTGCGGAGTATCAATATGAACGGATGGATCTGTATCCGCTGCTTTTTCCCTTAGTAAGAATTGATGAAAAGATCTAGTTGAAGCCACATGTCTCGCAATCGTTTTAGATGATTTTTGCTGATCACTTAAATATTTCAGAAAATTAACGATGTGGAGTCTTGTTACTTCATTAAATGATTTCAGCTGCTCTACATGCTCTAAATATTGAGCATACTTTTTTAAATCTCGTTCATACGAATCAATCGTATTTTTCGCCAGTCCCCGCTCTACTACTAAATAATGAATAAAATCTTGAATTTGATCATTCAATAGCCTCTACTCCCCGTTTTGATAAAACATAAATAAACGCTCCAGCCACGTCTGATCTTTGTTCACACTTGCTTGCATGACCTTAACTGCTGAACCCGACGGCTCATCATAACGTTTATAATTTTGATACTCTTGAGATACCCATATCATTCCAAAATAAAACAAAAGAGTAAACCCGGTAAATAAGATAAATACTTTACATGTATTATATACCATTTCAGCCCATGATTTCATGAAACAATTCCTCCAATTTTTGATTCTATTAGAAGATATGCCAATTGGGACAGGTTTTATACATGTTTCTTGCCTTTATACGCTGAGTTCTCTCCTTGTCATTTCCTTCCTTTCTATAAAACCATATAGCTTGTAACCTCGTTATTTTTTCTATTTATGTACAACAAAAAACCTTCTCCATTATGGAAAAGGCTTTTACTGCTTGTCTTCTTTATCCTGACAGCGATGGCAAATGCCATGAAATGTCAAGCGGTGATCTTTAATTTTAAAATTCCATTGCTTTTCCACAATTTCTTCAACGTCTTCAAGCAAATCTTCTTGAATTTCGTCCACAGATCCACATTCCATACACACAAGGTGATGATGAAAGTGTGCGGCTCCTTCTTGTCTTAAATCGTAGCGAGAAACGCCATCGCCAAAGTTTATTTTATCAACAATTTTAAGTTCAGTTAACAATTCTAACGTACGATAAACAGTTGCCAATCCAATTTCCGGAGACTTTTCCTTGACGAGGAGATATACATCTTCGGCACTTAAATGATCCTCTTCATGTTCAAGAAGTACTCTTACAGTCGCCTCACGTTGAGGTGTCAATTTATAGCTAGCTGAGTGCAACTGCTGCTTAATTCGCTCAATTCGACTTTCCATAATTATTCCCTCCCTCGCCATTCACTAATCCATTATATCAGATGTGTCGAGGGTGTCAAAATAAAGTTATTCTTAATAAGAAAAAAGAATTCTTTTTATTTAATACTTATTCTTACTTATTTAATAGAGCCATTACACTTTTCATTAAAGTAGGTGATACGTAAGCTTCAACTGTAGCTGCACAGGCAACCAAACATATCATTGCAATCATCGTGCCGCTATAGCGTAAAAAGGATGCAGAAATAGGCTCCGCTGCTTTTTTAAAAAACTGCTGCCGCACGAGCTTCAAAGAAAAGGCAACTGAAGCTGCAGACAGAATCAGAAATGCCGGTATGAGAAAGATATTTTGCGGCATAACAGATACAAAAGATAGCGCAAACCCAGAGAGTCCCATTTGATTGACTAAAAAGCCTACGGTAAAACCAATCACCATTCCTTTTAAAAACAGCAGAATTAACACTACAGGCAAACCAATAATAGCAATTCCTAGTATCCAAATGAGCCCTAAGTATTTAACATTGTGAAAAAAACTTTGCTGAAACATTTCAACGCTGCTTGCTACTTCCCCACTCTTTACCTGTCCGAAAAACCGGTTTAAATAGAAGTACAGGTCTTCTTTTTGATCAAGCGTCAAACTATTTACAACAATAGCCCCAAAAATGATTCCCATTAAAAACAGCACGGTTACAAATAAATAAATAGAACTGTTTTCTTGAAAATGTCTTGCATACGATAATGGCAATTGTTTTTTTCTCATCGTCTTCCTCCTATTAATCGCTTAATAGAGTGTATGATAGAGTACAAAAACTATGCCAAGAATCTTTTAAATCTATCACATAAAAAAGAGATTAAGACATAATGAAATTAATCTAATCTAAATAAGAACAAATGAGATAGTATGGATAGCTTGTGACACCGCTGTTGATTTTCATGCAAGGCTTCGCTTTCCGCGGGCGGCCGGTGAGCCTCCTCGTCGCGTACGCTCCTGCGGGGTCTCACCTATTCCGTTTTTCCCGCAGGAGTCTTCGCCTTGCCCTCCAATCAACCGCTAGAACCAACTACATAAATGAAAGCTACGTTCACCATCAACTTAAAAAAAATCCGAACGAATTTGATTCTAAATCAAGAATCTCTATTTATCGTTCGGATTTTTCTTCAACTAAAATATGGTTGTCACACATTTTTTAAGCTAGAGATACGCGCATGCCTGTTTTTTCTCACATCAAATGACGTTTCAATGTAAACCTCTAAATTGCTAGATTGCCGTACGTATGTAAAAGAAAAAACTCTCTTACTCTCCTAATCCGCTTTTTAACTGTAAGTACTGCACAGCATATGCTGTTTTTGCATCGTAAATTTCTTTGTTTTGAATAAGAGTAAGGGCCTCATCTACAGTAACTTCCATCACTTCAACAAATTCATCTTCGTCCAATTCCGCTTTGGTGGTCATCACTTTTAAATCTTCTGCTAAATAAACGTGAACCAACTCATCTGCAAAACCTGGCGATGTGTAAAAAGAAATAATATGGCTAAGGGAATCTGTTGTATAGCCCGTTTCTTCTTCTAACTCACGTTTTGCCGTTACAATCGGCTCTTCTCCTTTTTCTAGCTTTCCGGCTGGAATTTCCACTAAAATACGATCCATCGGTCTGCGATACTGTTTGACCATAACCATTTTATGATCGCTTGTTAACGCAATGACAGCGACAGCTCCAGGATGCTTAACTACTTCTCTTGTACTCGTTTTTCCGTTCGGAAGCTCTACTTCTTCTAAGTACAAATCAATCACTCTGCCTCCAAACAGCTTTTCAGAAGACCGCATTTTTTCTGTTAAATGATCCATTTTCTCCACCTCGTTCTATTTTTTTGACTCTTACATATATTCTATCATACGAATCTTGGGAGGTAGAAAAAATGAAAGTTTATGTTCACGAGAAGCAAATCATTTTAGTCGGTAAAGCATGGGAAATTAAGCAAAAGTTAAAAGAATACGGCGAACAATTTCAGTATGTTGATGAGTGGACGAACGCTATCTCTCAAAATTTTAATTCTTACAAACAACAAGCAGACTGCAGACACTAATTGTGCTGCAGTTTTTTAATCTTCTTATTTGAGTTTCTCTCTATCATAGCGCTACAATAGATAGAAACAAGTAAAAAATAAGGAGTGGCATATATGGAAAAAAGACGCTTAGGTACTTCAGATTTGCTGGTCAGTACATTAGGTTTAGGATGCATGTCTCTTGGCACGGAACAGAAACACGCTGTCAATATGATTGATGAAGCTCTGGAATATGGCATTAATTATTTTGATACAGCAGATTTATATGACTTTGGCTTAAACGAGGAGTTTGTGGGACAAGCTTTAAAAAACCGCAGACATGATATTGTTTTAGCCACAAAAGTAGGAAATCGCTGGAATGATGCAAAAGACAGCTGGACGTGGGATCCGTCTAAAGCTTACATAAAAGATGAAGTAAAAGAAAGCCTGCGCCGGCTTCAAACGGATTACATCGATTTATATCAACTGCACGGAGGGACTGTTGAAGACAATATTGAAGAAACGATTGAAGCATTTGAAGAATTAAAACAAGAAGGCGTCATTCGCTACTATGGTATTTCATCTATCCGGCCGAATGTGATTCGAGAGTATGTGCAAAACTCTTCTATTGTCAGTGTCATGATGCAATATAGCTTGTTAGACAGACGTCCTGAAGAAAGTGCACTTCCCCTTTTGCACGATAACGGCATTAGCGTTGTAGCCAGAGGTCCAGTAGCCAAAGGGCTGCTAACCGAAAAAGGAGAGCAAAAGCTTGCTGCATTCGAAGGTAAGGGATACTTAGACTATAGCGGTACGGAATTATCAAAAACGATTGAAGCATTTCGTCACGTACGACCAAATCACTCTCTGAATTCAACTGCACTTCAATACTGTTTAGCTAATCCTACGGTAGCCTCAGTTGTAGCGGGAGCAAGCTCTTCTTCACAGCTTCGTGAAAACGTAAAGGCTGTCGAGACCTCCCCCCTACAGCCTACTGAAGTTAACAAACTGCACTCGATCTTTAAAGCAAACCAATATGAAGCTCATCGTTAAAAAATAAAAGCGCCTTTATCGGCGCTTTTATTTTTTAAATTCGGACCAGTTCATATCACTTTCATTTAACAGCTCTTCAAACGATTTATGTTTTTCTTTTTCTTTTCGAATTCGAGCAGCTTCTTTACGTTCTGTTTCTTTCTGCTCTTCTTCTTTTAAAGAAAGCGCCTGTTTTTTAGCCTGAAGCTGTTTTAATAAGCTATCATTTAGCTGATCTTTGATACTGAGCTGATCATTTTGTTTTTGTGCTGATTGTTTTTGCTTTTTTTTAGCCATCACAATTCCCCCGCTACTTTAATTGAGAGATATTGTATCATATTCTTGCTTTTGTTACCAAAAATCAAAATGCATCTAGTTTTACATGTTCATCAATGATTAAAGTTGGCTCTGTAGACTGTTGAATATCTTCTACCGTATAGCCTTTCGCTACTTCGACAAGTTTTAGGCCTTCTGCCGTAATGTCAATGACCGCTCGATCTGTAATAATACGATCTACTACCCCTTTTCCTGTCAGAGGGAGGGTGCACTCATTTAAGATTTTAGGTTGGTCTTTTCTCGTCACATGTTCCATAATAACAATGATGCGCTGCGCTCCATGAACTAAATCCATTGCACCGCCCATTCCTTTAATCATTTTTCCAGGAATCATCCAGTTAGCTAAGTCACCAGTTTTTGAGACTTCCATGCCTCCTAAAATCGCAATATTAATATGCCCTCCGCGAATCATGCCAAACGATTCAGCACTGTCGAAGTAAGAAGCCCCTTTTGTCGCCGTTACGGTTTCTTTGCCTGCATTAATTAAATCAGGATCTACTTCTCCTTCTTTCGGATATGGTCCAATGCCTAACAGACCGTTTTCGGACTGAAGCACAACCGTTTTATTATCTGAGATATGATTAGCCACAAGCGTTGGAATACCAATTCCAAGGTTTACATAAAATCCGTCCAAAATTTCTTTTTCAGCACGTTTTGCAATTCGCTCTCTCACGTTCACGCCGTTTTCAATCATGAAAAATCTCTCCCCTTTTGTTATTTTTGAACGGTTAAACGCTCAATACGTTTTTCTTGTTCACCAATAATTAACGATTGAACATATACACTAGGTGTGTGGATAATATTTGGATCAAGTGAACCTGTTGGATGAAGTTCCTCTACTTCTGCTATCGTCACTTTTCCTGCTGCTGCAATCATTGGGCTGAAATTGCGCGCTGTCTTGTTATACACTAAATTCCCCATATGATCGGCTTTCCAAGCTCTAACCAAACTAAAATCAGCTTTTAACGCCTCTTCTAGTAAATATTCTTTCCCATCAAACACACGAACTTCTTTTCCTTCAGCAATGGGTGTTCCCACTCCCGCTGGTGTATAAAATGCAGGTATGCCCGCTCCGCCGGCGCGAATCTTTTCAGCTAGCGTGCCTTGAGGTAGCAATTCTACTTCAATTTCTCCTGACAATACTTGTCTTTCAAACTCTTTATTTTCTCCCACGTAAGAGCCAATCATCTTTTTAATTTGTTTGTTTTTCAGAAGCAGTCCAAGTCCCCAGTCGTCTACGCCGCAGTTATTTGAAATTACGGTTAAATCTTTTACCCCTGTTTCAACTAACGCTAAAATCAAATTCTCCGGAATTCCACATAAACCAAAACCACCGACCATCATCGTAGCACCGTCGTGAATATCTTTCACCGCTTCTTTAAACGACGTATGTACTTGTTTCATACATAACCACCCCTTCGTTATTTTTGAAAACGCTTTCTAATCTATTATAAAAGATTTTTATTTCTTTTTAAATATATATATAACTAAAAATTATAATTTAATCATTTTTTTGTCAAAAAAGTTATATTAGTAGACAAAATTCAAAGAAAAACAAAAACGCCACGAGTTCCAAAGCAGTATGTTTGGAATCTGTGGCGTTGTGATATAGCTTTAATGTTTGTTAAAGCTATATCAAAAATTAAGGACGTTCAACGATTGTTGCAACACCTTGGCCTCCGCCAATACATAACGTTGCTAAACCAAGTTTTGCGTCGCGTTTTTGCATTTCATGAATAAGTGAAACCAGGACACGTGTACCACTTGCACCAATAGGATGTCCAAGCGCAATTGCTCCACCGTTTACATTTAAAATATCATGGTTAAATTGAAGTTCACGATCCACAGCGATTGACTGTGCAGCGAATGCTTCGTTTGCTTCTACTAGTTGAACGTCTTCTAATGAAACAGCAGCTCTTTCAAGCGCCTTTTTCACTGCGCTTACAGGACCGATTCCCATAATGCTTGGGTCTACTCCAGCAGTTGCATTAGCTTTAATAGACACTAATGGTGTTAGGCCTAACTCGTCTGCTTTTTTACGGCTCATTACCACTACTGCAGCTGCACCGTCATTGATACCAGATGCATTACCAGCTGTTACTGAACCGTCTTTTTTGAAAGCTGGACGTAGCTTTCCTAGACTTTCAGCCGTTGTGCCTGCGCGTGGGAACTCATCTTGTTCAAAAATTGTTACTTGGCCTTTTCTTCCAGGCACTTCTACTGGCACAATTTCATCTGCGAAACGGCCAGATTGAATAGCTGCTTCTGCTTTTTGCTGACTTGAAGCTGCAAATGCATCTTGTTCGTCGCGAGTAATTTCATATTTATCACACAGGTTTTCAGCTGTAACGCCCATATGGTAGTCGTTAAATGCACACCATAATCCATCTTGGATCATGCTGTCGACTACTTTTTGATCGCCCATTTTAAACCCGTTGCGTGCATTTTTTAATAGGTATGGTGCTTGGCTCATGTTTTCCATTCCACCAGCAACAATCACATCAGCATCCCCAGCAAGAATCGCCTGTGTAGCGAGATGTACTGCTTTTAGTCCTGATCCGCATACTTTATTGATGGTTAATGCTGAAACAGTTTCAGGTAACCCTGCTGCTAAAGTTGCTTGTCGTGCTGGATTTTGTCCTAAACCTGCTTGTAAGACATTTCCCATAATAACTTCATCTACTTCGTTTGCTGATACCCCTGCTTTGTTTAAAGCTTCTTTAATTACAGTACCACCTAAAGTTGTTGCGGATACATTTTGTAAGCTTCCCCCAAAGCTGCCGATTGCTGTACGTACAGCGCTTACAATGACTACTTCTGTTTGACCCATGTCGAAAACCTCTCCTTACTGTTTGATTACTGTGATTAACTGTCACTTGTATTAATTTCGACATCGCTTGCGAAATTCCTCTTTTTTTGTAAAAATTTATAATTTTTATTGAATTTTAATTTTTTAGAATTAAAATAAATATTAGTAAGCGTTTACATTGTGGGAGGAGAGCGGTTTATGGGATTTCCTGAAAAAGTAACAATTATAGAAGTTGGTCCACGAGATGGACTTCAAAATGAAAAAAATTTTGTTCCAACTGATAAAAAAATTAATTTTATCAAAAAATTAAAAGAAGCTGGACTATCTGAAATCGAAATTACATCCTTTGTTTCTCCAAAATGGGTTCCTCAAATGAAAGATGCTTCTACTATTGCACCTATATTCCAGCCTGATACATGCCGAAACATTGTACTGGTGCCGAATCAAAAAGGCTTGGAAAAGGCACTGCAAGCTGATTGCCGCTCGGTTGCGCTTTTTATTGGCGTAAGCGATACTTTTAATCAAAAAAATATTAACAAAAACACCGAAGAAGCTGTCCAAACGCTGCTTCCTCTCATTCAGCAGCTTAAGCAGCAAGAATGTTTTATTCGCACCTGCATTTCCACCGCCTTTTATTGCCCATATGAAGGAAAAATAAATGAACGTGACGTGCTGAGCCTTTGCGAAAGCTTTGTGGAAGCTGGAGTAGATGAGCTAAGCGTTGCCGATACAATTGGCATGGCAAATCCTAAAGATGTATTTTCACTTTTCTCGAAATTAAAACAAAGTTTTTCCCACACGCTACTTGCTGCGCACTTTCACGATACGAGAGGATTGGCTATTGCCAATATCTATGCAGCTCTGCAAGCCGGTATTAACAGGTTCGATTCATCCGCTGGCGGGCTAGGAGGATGTCCATTTGCTAAGGGAGCAACGGGAAACGTAGCTACCGAAGATCTTGTCTTTATGCTTCATGAAATGGGTATTTCCACTTCTATTAATGAAGAAAAGCTGCTCGAAGCGGTCGATTTTATCGCTCCTTACATTTCAAGACCGATTGAAAGCAAGCAATACTCTTTATTTGCACAGCGTTAAAAATTAGGTTTTTATGAGAGCGATGCTATAATAACTAATAGCTATATTAACAAAAGGAGCCGCTAATCATGAAAAAATGGCTATTATTAGTAGGAAGCGTTCTCGGAGCATTTGCCGCTCTTGGCATCTTTTTTACAAATCAAATGATGTACATCCGTAAAAAGACCGACAAAGTTATTATTGACCGCGATACGGAAGATGGCTTTTATGATGAGAAAGTCTATAGCACTCTTCCTAAAGAAGCATTTGTACTTCCTTCTTCTCTAGGCTATAACATAGCTGGAACCGTTATTAAACAACACGATAACAACCGATTTATGATTCTTTCGCATGGAGTCACAGTTCATTCACTGAATTCTATGAAATATGCTCGGCTTTTTCTGAAGCTTGGATGGAACGTCGTTCTTTATGATCATCGCCGTCACGGCAAGTCTGAAGGGAAAACAACGAGCTACGGCTATTATGAAAAGCTGGACCTTCAATCTGTTGTTCACTGGGTAAAAGAACAATTCGGTTCAACTATTTCCCTTGGGATTCACGGGGAGTCTATGGGAGCTGCGACCACTCTTTTGTATGCTGGAATGGAAGACGGAGCTGATTTTTATATTGTCGACTGCCCTTTTTCAGACTTGGAAGAACTTCTTGCCTATCGCTTAAAACAAGATTTCCATCTGCCCAAACAGCTTGTGATGCCAGCAGCCAATATTATTTTAAAATGGCGAGAAGGCTATTCATTTAAAGACGTATCCCCCATTTCAGTCGTAGATCAAATAAAACATCCTGTTCTGTTTATCCATAGTAAAGAAGATGACTATATTCTTCCTAAAATGACGGAGCAGCTGCATGCCAAAAAAATGGGTGCAAAACGGATGTATTTGGCACCTGTAGGCACTCATGCCCGCTCGTATGCTGATAATCCAGGGGAATATGAACAAGTTATTGAATCATTTTTAGAAAAAATACAAAAAGAAGCGCATTAAAGCGCTTCTTTTGTTTTATCGATGAATGACATGCGCGGATTTAAAATTTGAGAAGGACATTTTAGCATAAACGCATATGCACTTTCATTGTAGTCAACCGTCATATTATCATCTAGAAATACTTGCTTTGTTTTTTCGACAAGAACGGGAACAAAATTCGTCTCGATGGTCACATCATCGCTCTCTTTTTCATCAACAATCCATAGCGTCGTTACACCGCTCACCACACAGCCGCATCCATCCGTATCGTATTTCAATTTTAAATATAGTGAAGAATCTTTTCCGTACTTTTCTTGTATTTTTGTTATTGCTTTATCTGTAAAGGTAATATTCATTTTCCTTTAACTCCTTTTAAACTAATTGTATAAACAAACGAAAATTGCTTATATAATGAGTATAATACACATCTTGCTTTCATTAAACTCTGGCGCTTCATATAGGTGTGTACAAAAAGGAGGTTTTTCTATGTCAAAAGTACAAATTAAAGTAATGGATAACGGTTCTTTCCGTGTCACTGGAGACGTTGAATTAATTGATGCAGACGGCAATAAATTTGAAACAAAGCCGACATTTTCACTATGCCGATGTGGCCAGTCGCAAAAGATGCCCTTTTGCGACGGAAATCATAAAGGAAAATTCGACTCTTGTGTGCGCGCTGCAAAAGTTTTAGACGAGCAGTAGATTCATAGAAATACAGCTTTACTGAACGAAAGCATTAACGAAAAACATTGATAACCTGTGATTAAAGCACAGGTTATTTTCTATTAAACGCATCCCCTGCCAATTTTTCTACGAGCCCCGGGGCAAGCTGATACACCTTCGAACCCATGTTCATCCACTTAGGCAAGTTGACTTCTCGTTTTGATTTCCCAATAATATTGACCGTTTTTTCAGCTACGTATTGAGGTTTTAACATAAACTTTTCTACACTTTTTTCATAGTTTCCTGACTGATCCGCTATTGAAAAAAAGTTGGTTTGAATAGGACCTGGATTCACTGCGGTTACATAGATATCCGTTTTTGCTAATTCCATTCGCAGGCTGTTGGTAAACCCTAGCACGGCATGTTTAGAAGCTGAATAGCCACTGGATTTAGGCGTTGCCAGTTTGCCTGCTTGAGAAGCAATGTTAATAATATGTCCTTTGTTTTCTTTTAGCATATAAGCTAAAATTTCTTGTGTACATGCAATTAATCCAATAACATTGACTTGAAACATTGATGCAATTGTCGAAATGGATGCTTCTTTCACTTCTTCAAATACACCAAAGCCTGCATTATTAATCAGCACATCAACACGCTTAATTTCACTTATCATTTTCTGAACAACACTTTTGACTTCCTCTACGTTCGCTACGTCAGCTTTATATATGTAAGAGGTAATCCCATACTTTTGATTAATTTGCTCAGCTACTCGCTGCAGCTTTTCTTCTGTACGTGCAAGTAAAACGGGGACGCCCCCTCTTTTGGCCACTTCATAAGCTAAATGTTCTCCAAGACCTCCTGAAGCGCCTGTAATCACGACATGTTGGTTCTTTAACGAGGATTTCAAATATAACACACCTTTTTTGTAAGTTAAGAGCACACAGAATAAATAAGCGTACTTTCCTTTTCATGTGTACTGATTTTATTTGCATCTTCTAAAAAATCGAGCTGACCAATTGTTTCAGAAAGAGTTAGCCCTAGTTCTTTTTCATAAATAGTAGGAAATAGCTGTTTGCAAATATCAAACGCTGTTTGAGGGCGTTCTTTTATCATGCTAAGCACTTTATCCGCTCGGTCGCTTTGCTTTTGTAACCTCTCTTGTACAAGTTCACGGACATGTAATACTTCATCTCCATGACCTGTATAGATACAGCTTATCTCTAAGTCAAGCAGACGTCTTAACGAATGATTATATTGAAGAAGCGTTTTAGGCCGCTCGCCGCTTGGTTTCATAGGAGGTTCAATAAGCGGATTAGATGAAATATGCTTTAACAGCAAATCTCCTCCAATCATAACCGCTGTTTTTTCATTGTATAATGCAATATGGCTTTGAGCATGACCGGGCACTTCAAGCACTTTCCAACTCTCTAGGCCCGGAATGTAATCTCCTTCCTGCACAGAAGTCGTAAGAGAACGGTGACATGAATACTTCATTGATGCTTTTAAACGTTTTAAATAGGGGCGAAATCTTTCATCTACGCCCGCTTTCATAAAGTGATCTTCAAAAAACGCATCGTACCACTCAAAAAAATCCGGATTCTGAGAGATCCAAGGCTGATTTTTCGCATGACCGACTATGGCGATATCTTTATCAAAAAAATCAAGCATTCCTACGTGATCAGGATGGTGATGAGTTAGGACAACTTGTTTAATATCATCTGGTTTTAATCCTATTTCATTAAGCTTTTCTTTAAATACAGACCACGCTGCCTCCGTTTTAATACCAGCATCGATTAGCGTAACGGTCTGACCTTTTATAACAAAAACATTCACATCTCCTACCGCAAAAGGAGTAGGCAGCACAATTTTATACAATTGCTCATTCATCTGTATTTTTGCTCCTTTACCATCGCATTTTCTTTTAAGTTTACACGATTTCCCCCCTTATTTATACAATTGCTTTCGTTTTCTGAAAATTACATTGACATCCCTCTCTTTTTCATTGCATAATGACAGAAATATAGTGAAGTTTTATTCATATCTTTAGATAACTATGCATTTTATAAAGAAGAGATACACAAACACAAACCTTTAACAGATACTGAAATTTCAGTATCTGTTTTCATTGGATAGCAAATGACTGGAGGAAATTTTAATGAAAACGGATTTAAACATCGCCTTTATTGGAGCTGGATCAATGGCTGAAGCCATGATCTCAGGGCTGCTGTCAGATAAAAAGCTTCGCCCCAATCAAATCACCGTAACAAATCATAGCAGCGATAAAAGACTTCACGAACTTCGAAACGCCTATGGAATTAACATTACGCGTAATCATGCCTTGTTAATAGAAAAAAGCGATATCGTCATGCTTGCTATTAAACCAAAAGACGTAGCCGAAAGCATCAATACGATTAAGTCCTATATTCGTCCCCATCACCTCGTTCTCTCTGTTTTAGCGGGTGTATCGACTGCCACAATTGTAAACTTGTTTGACCAAGAAGTAGCGGTTGTAAGAGCTATGCCAAATACATCTGCTTCTATTGGATTATCGGCTACAGCCATTGCACCCGGGAAGTTTGCTACAGCGGAGCATATGAACGTTACTACTGCTTTATTTGAAACGATTGGTACGGTTACAACTGTAGAGGAAGAGCAGCTTCACGCTGTAACAGGACTATCTGGAAGCGGCCCAGCGTATGTCTATTATCTAGTAGAAGCAATGGAAAAAGCAGCTGAAAAACAAGGCTTGGATACGTCAGTGTCAAACGAACTAATTCTTCAAACGCTTATCGGTGCTGCAGAAATGCTGAAACAGTCACCTAAAACACCGGCCGTACTTCGAAAAGAAGTTATGAGTCCTGGCGGTACAACAGAAGCAGGTATCGAACAGCTTATTTCTCATAACTTCCAAGAAGCGATGATGCAGTGTATTGAACAAGCTACCATTCGCTCTAAATATTTAGGAGATACGATTGACGAAAAAATCTCGAGTAAACGTTCGTAAAGGTTCACCTCTTTCTAAAAAAGAAAGAGGTTTTTTTATGATTAAAAATGGATAAGCAGATTATGTGAAAGATATTTCAATGCGGTGATATAATAACTTTTGTTTAGAGTATCGAAATAATTGGAGGTTAAACCGAATGACAACAAAACTATTTTCACCTTATACAGTGAAAGACGTAACATTAAAAAACCGAATTGTAATGTCACCAATGTGCATGTATTCATGCGAAAAAGAAGACGGAGTAGTAACCGACTTTCATATGGTTCACTACACAACTCGCGCGGTTGGACAAGTAGGTCTCATTATGGTTGAAGCCTCAGCTGTCGTCCCACAAGGTCGTATTTCAGCTCAAGACTTAGGGATTTGGAATGATGAGCAAAGAGATGGATTAACAAAACTTGTGACACAGCTAAAAGAAAACGGTGCAAAAACGGCCATTCAACTTGCACACGCAGGACGTAAAGCAACTGTTGAAGGCGATATTTATGCTCCTTCTGCGATTGCTTTTGATGATAAAAGTAAAAAACCTGTGGAAATGACCACAGAACAAATTCATGAAACGATTTCTGCCTTTAAAGAAAGCGCTCGACGCTCAAAGGAAGCTGGATTTGATATTATCGAGCTTCACGCGGCACACGGTTATTTAGTACATCAATTCCTATCACCGCTAAGCAATAAACGCAGCGACGAATATGGCGGCAGCGCAGAAAACCGCTATCGTTTCTTAAAGGAAATTATTGACGCTGTGAAAACAGAGTGGGACGGTCCTTTATTTGTCCGTGTTTCTGCTTCTGACTATACAGAAGGCGGATTAACAGTCGATGATCACGTTGTATTTGCAAAATGGATGAAAGAACAAGGCGTCGACTTAATTGACGTTAGTTCCGGTGCTCTTGTACATGCTCCAATCAACGTATACCCTGGCTATCAAGTTCCGTTTGCAGATAAAATTAAGCAGCAGGCAAATATTGATACAGGCGCAGTTGGATTAATTACAACTGGACGACAAGCTGAAGAGGTTTTACAAAGCGAACGCGCTGATTTAATTTTTGTTGCGCGCGAACTTCTGCGCGATCCGTACTTCCCGCGCACGGCGGCAAAAGAATTAAATGAAACACTTTCAGCACCCGTTCAGTACGAACGCGGATGGTAAAAAAAGACGAGGATATCCTCGTCTTTTTTTATGAAATCGTAAACCTTTTTAAGTCTTCTGCTATATCGGTATTCGGAAAAATTTCTTTTGCTCCTTCTGCTAACTGGCTGACTGCGTCTCCTTGGTAACGCGAACTGATATGAGATAAAATAAGACGCTCGGCCGATGCTGTTTTAGCAATTTCAGCGGCTTCTTTTGCAGTAGAATGAAAATAGTTGTAAGCAAGCTCCTCGTCTCCCGCTGCAAACGTAGCTTCATGGATTAACAGATTCGCATGCATAGCAAGCTGAACACTTTGCGCGCACCTTCTTGTATCTCCTAAAACCGTGATGACCTTCCCTTTTTTAGGTTCTCCTACAAACTCTTGTCCATTGATTAGACGCCCATCTTTTAATACTACTTCTTTCCCTTCTTTTAACTGCTGATAATGAGGCCCTGGGGGAATATTCATTTCTCTTAAACGCTGAACGTCCAGTGACCCTGGCAAATCTTTTTCGACAACGCGATATCCATAAGATAAAATGCCATGTTCAAGTTTGCCAAACTCCACTGAAAAAGTTTCATCTTCAAAAATCGTTCCACTTTCACTTTCCTCTTCTATTTCAACAACCTCTAGAGGATATTGCAGATGAGTTTGACTTACAGCAAGCGTGACTTCAATAAATTCTTTAATTCCTTTTGGCCCGTATACAGTAAGCAGCGATTCTCCGCCTTGAAACGAACGGCTTCCAAGGAGTCCAGGTAAGCCATAAATATGATCACCGTGAAGGTGCGTAATAAAAATTTTCTCAATTCGTCTCGGTTTAACGGTTGTATGTAAAATTTGATGCTGCGTTGCTTCTCCGCAATCAAAAAGCCACACCGCCCCTCTTTCTTGCAAAAGTTCGAGCGCAAGAGATGAAACATTCCGCTGTTTTGCTGGTACTCCTGCACCCGTTCCTAAAAATAACAATTCCATTTTCTACTTCCTCCTTCACACGCACAAAAAGCCTGTAAGTATATTATACAGGCTTTTTGCAAACTTACCTATTTGATGCTGTCAAGCGCATACGTAATAGTAGCTAATAACAGCTCAATATCACTTTCCTCAATGTTGAGCGGCGGCGAGAGCGTGAGAACATTATTATAGCCGGCTACCGTTGCTCCATTTTTCCCAATAATGACTCCTTTGCTTTTACATTTAGCAATCACTTCATTTACAAGATTAACGTCTAGCGGTTCCTTCGTTTGCTTATCAGCAACAAGTTCAATTCCGATTAAAAGCCCTTTACCTCTTACATCTCCAACGTATGGGTGGCTATCAATAAGCGGCGTTAGCTCACTTAATACGTAAGCCCCGAGCTGTTTAGAGCGATCAAACAGATTTTCTCTTTCCATAATTTCTAAATTCTTTAATGCCAGTGCACACGCAGCCGGGCTTCCTCCAAATGTATTAACGTGGCGAAAATACTCGTACTGATCGCTATCTTTGAACGCTTCATAAATTTCTTTTTTAACAGCAGTTGCCGAGAGCGGAAGATATGCGCTTGTAATTCCTTTTGCCATGGTAATGATATCTGGTTTTACATCGTAGTTCATAAAACCAAAGGCTTCTCCTGTACGTCCAAAGCCGCAAATAACTTCATCTACAATTAGAAGTGCACCGTGTTTTTCACACGTTTCTTTTACGCCTTTCATATAATTTTGAGGCGGTAAAAGAATTCCTCCACCTGTAATAATTGGCTCCATAATAACAGCGGCAATCGTTTCGCTTAGCTCCCACGTCATGACATTGTCAATATCTTTTACAGATTGAAGCTCTTCTTTTGGCGCATGGTAGTCATCTTGCCCTCGGTATGAATCAGGCGGCGCAACGTGAATAAAGCCAGGAGCAAGCGGTTCATATTTATATTTACGCTGAGCTTGGCCCGTTGCTGCTAGTGCGCCCATTGAATTTCCGTGATACCCTCGGTAACGCGAAATAAATTTGTAGCGAGAGTGCTCTCCTTTTTGCTGATGGTACTGACGCACAATTTTAAAAGCCGTTTCATTTGCTTCAGATCCGCTATTTGAAAAGAAGATAACATAATCATCACCTAGCATTTCATTTAGCTTCTCTGCTAGTTTGATAGCAGGTACGTGAGATTGAGTGAGCGGAAAATAAGCCAGTTCTTTTAGCTGCTCGTAAGCTGCAAGCGCTAACTCATCCCGTCCATACCCGGTATTTACACACCAAAGCCCTGCCATTGCATCTAAATAGCGATTTCCTTGTTCATCTGTAATCCAAGCACCTTTTGCTTTTGTAGCTACCATCGTTGCATCCGGACTGTATGGTTTCATTCCATGCCATACATACTGCTCATCTTTTGCACGCAGATCTTTTTCATTTTGACTGACCTGTACCATCTTATCCACTCCCAAATCGCTAGCGCGGTATTTTTTTCTGTATGAAAAGACTTCGACAAAATGCCGAAGCCCCTTGCTATATTCATCTATATGTTAAAAGTCAAAGCGTGATGTAACCATCTTTTTACGTGTAAAGAAGTTCAAACCGTCTTTGCCGTTTACATGCAAATCTCCATAAAAAGAGTCTTTCCAGCCGGAGAATGGGAAGAAAGCCATGGTAGCAGGTACTCCTACGTTAATGCCGAGCATACCCGCATCTGCTTCTTCTCTAAATTGACGCACCGCTTTTGCGTCTTTTGTATAAATCGTTGCTCCATTTCCAAAACGGGATTTTTCCATATAGCGAAGCGCTTCATCTAATGTGTCAGCGCGAAGCAAGCTTAGTACAGGTGCAAAAATCTCTTCTTTAGCAATGGTCATATCAGGAGTTACGCGGTCAAAAATGGTTGCCCCTAAGAAGTTGCCTTCCGTATGCTCATCCATTTCTTTACGTCCGTCACGAATGAGTTCCGCCCCTTCTTTCATGCCAAGTTCAATATAATCCAGCACCTTATCACGGTGCTCTTTTCGAATCACGGGCGTTAGAAGCACTTCATCATCAAAGCCGCTTCCCATAATTAATTCATCTGCTTTTTGCTTTAATTTTGCGACGAATTCATCGCCTTTTTCACCAACTACGACCACGGCGCTGCAAGCCATGCATCGCTGGCCGGCACTTCCATAAGCCGAGCTGATAATATGGGATACCGCTTTATCCATATCGCAGTCTGGCATCACAACATGATGATTTTTAGCTCCGGATAAAGCCTGAACTCGTTTCCCTTGAGCTGCAGCTTGTTCATAAACATACTTTGCTACCGGCTGCGATCCGACGAATGAAATCGCTTTAACTTTTTCGTGCTCTATTAATCCATTCACGACATCATGTGCCCCGTGTACAATATTTAATAATCCATCCGGTGCTCCTGCTTCTGTAAAAAGTTCAGCAAGTCGCGTTGCTAAAAGCGGCGTTCGCTCAGACGGTTTTAATACAAACGTATTTCCACATACAATGGCAAGCGGGAACATCCAAAGAGGTACCATCATCGGAAAATTAAAAGGTGTGATGCCTCCGACAACACCAAGTGGGAAACGGAACATTTCAGAATCAATTTCTTCCGCTATGTTATTTAATGATTCTCCCATTAATAAAGTAGGAGCACCCGCAGCAAACTCCACGCATTCAATACCGCGCTGTACTTCACCGTAAGCTTCTTTAAAAGCCTTGCCGTTTTCTTGTACAACTAATTTCGCTAACTCTTCGTGATGCTTAACTAGTAAATGCTGAAACGCAAACATTAATCTTGCTCGTTTTGGAGCAGGAACGTTACGCCATGTTTCAAATGTTTTTTGCGCTGTTTCCACCGCATTGGCTACGTCTTCTTTTGTAGAAAGCGGTACTTTTGCAATTACTTCTCCAGTCGATGGATTAATTACCTCTCCAAATTTTTGCCCTGCCGTATCAACCCATTTTCCGCCCACGTAATTTTTTAAAACTTGCGTATCATTATTCACAACTGACATATCGCTTGGCCTCCTCAAAAAATAAGAAATGACAAATCTACCTTTATTATTGAATAAATAAATGGTGGTTGCATTAGACAAAATGTGAAACAACTCTAGATTCTCGTTTCACATTTTGCGCAGTGAACTCGGAGAAAGCATGAACTAAAATGAACATATAGTAAAATCATCCTCAACATAAAAAAACAGCTGTTTCCAGCTGCTTACTTATCCGTTTATAAATTCCGCACGCGACTTTTTCATCATAAACAAATATTCATATGCCATAATCATAAATTCAATCGCCAATCGTTTTTCCGGCTCCATAAAATCTTCACCCAGCAGCTTTTCTAGTTTTTCAATGCGGTGATACAGCGTTTGCCGCACAATGTATAAACGCTTAGCCGTCTCTTGTTTAGATCCGTTGCATGCTAAATAAATTTTTAATGTTTCCATGAGTTTTGCATTGTACGTTTCATCATATGTAATAACGGGCTGCAGATATTCAAACACCACTTCCTGTAAGTCTTCATGCTGATGTAAAAGCGAAATAATTCGGTACATATGCAAATCATCATAAAAATGAATAATGGTTTGTTTTTGCAGCATTTCTTGAATCGAAATTGTTTCTTTAGCCGTTTCATAGCTTTTATGCATACAGTCAAGCTGTTCACAGTATTGGCCAATTCCGATAAAGCTAATAGCGTTCCGCTTTGAGTTTTCATCCGATTCGTATTGATTCATCCAGCGGTGAAGGCTGCTTTCTAATCTCTCTCTCCACGTGCTAACCATTCGTTTGTTCAAAAGAATAAATAACACTTCGCGATTTCGCTCGGAGACTAATAAGTGAAAGCCTTCTTGTTCAAAGATGCTTCGTAAGATCAGCTTAAAATACGTTCGATCAAACTTTTCCCGTCTTTGCCACTTACAGCAAACAACGATACCCCCGCGAATAGGAGAATCTGAACACACCTCGTGCATAGAATCTTTTATTTGTTCAAGAGTTAGCTCTCCGTTCATCCATTTCGTCATCCATTCAGTTTCATCTACTCTTTTTTTCTCTTCGACATACAAGTCCTTCAAAAAATGCTGAGCAAGTGCAGTTGCCGTCCGGTCAACGGTGAGCACTTCAAGTTCTGTTAACGCTTCATTTATAGAGGCGACATACAGCTGAGCATAATCTTGTCCTAATAAATGAATAGGCTGCTCAGTAAAATGCGGACTCTCATTTTCCCTGCTTATATAATGAAGTAGAAGCTGCTGTTTGAGTAAGTCCATCTCCGGAGCAAAGGTAAATAATTCATTTGAAACTTTAAGGCCGACAAGAAGCCCCGTAGATTCATATAAACACTGTAAGATAACGGCCGGGTCATTAACTGTTAACAGCAGCTGATTTAGCCGATGAGAATACTGTTCTAAATCGGAAATCATTTGATAATGCTGATTAATTAAAAGTGAGTGAACATCTTGCGTAATTTCAACGAACGGAACTTCTTCGTGAAATAAAATAATCGGAAAATCACATTCGTTCGCTTTATCAATGACAATTTGCGGAATCTTAGAAGTATAAGTGCCAAGTTCAATACACAGTCCTGATGCCTTACAAGAAATTAATTGCTGAAGAAATGATAAACAAGATTGAGGATCTTCTCCCCAGCCTACCCCTGTTGATAAAATGAGCTCGTTTCCTTTTAGCAGCTCATTAATGCGCGTCACTTCCATCACGTGCACCCACTTCACAGAATTAGTAAGCCCTTTCTCTCCAGCTATTACTTCACAGTTTACAAAATGTTTCCTTGTTAAAATCTCTGTTACTGTTAAATATGATTTCAAGTCAACACCGCCCCTAGCGAATTTCACATCATGTCTCCTGGATCATTAACGCGTATTTCGCATATGTGTAGAACAAAAGCTATATCTTCTTACATTATATTAAATATTTAGAAGAAATAAAATATTTAATAAAAGAAACGAAAAAAGCTGTAACGATAATGGATCGTTACAGCTTCTGAGCCGTTTGCTGTAATTTATTAAAAAAACCGTGGCGCTTAACCGCTTGTTCTTTAATTCGGTGAATTTCTTTTTTATAAAAACGCAAATCTTGTAGTGACACTGCATTTAACATTTCCATTTTTAATTTATCAATAATTTTTGTTTCTTCTTGTGTCATACACTGCGTAGCTTGATCCATCCGTGTCACACCCTTTTTATATTTAATAGATTTATTGTGAAAACGTTCTACTATAATATTTACTACAATTTACTAGATAACTAAACCTTTTCTCTTTCGATGTAAACGAAATGTAACAACTGTAATACAGTCAATGGATAATATCTAGTTATTTTGTTTCACATCCAAAACGAAAAAAACACAAAAACGGATCACTTTTGTCAGCCAATATAGTAAAAAACTTATAGGTCTTAGTAAACAAAGAAAGGGATTGAGACATAACTAAATTACTTCCATCAACATCTAGGAGCTCCTGCATACGTGAAACCTACGTTCACCCTACCAATAAAAAAATCCGAACGATTCATCGTTCGGATCTTCCTTCAGCTAAAATAATTTTGTCTCAGCCTCTGTTTTTATACTTGTTGAATCAGTAAGGATGAAAAATACTTTCTAGCATCCGCCGTCAATATATGAAGCGTTTCTTGTTCGGTTTGATTCTTTTCGATGCGTTCAAACGTCACAAACGCCCCGCTTAGATTCTCTGTTACAGCCGTTATTTTAAATCCTTTTTGCAGCAAAAAATCAATCTTTTCCCGCTCTGCCATATATTCATGGTAACTTGACATTCCCCTGCCTCCAATCTATTTTGGCATCTGTTTTTATAACGTTAATTTTTCAGCTTCGTTAGCCGTGTTTAACTCATTAAACTTTGCTCTTTTTGTATACTGTCCATAGCCTTTTTGACCGACAAACTGCTTATCTTTTACGACAAATTCTCCTCGGCAAAGCACTGAAACCGGCTCACCTGTAACTTTCATTCCCTCAAATGCGCTATAATCAACTGCCATATGATGCGTTTTAGCTGAAATCGCACGTTCAACAGAAGGGTCAAATATAAGCAGATCCGCGTCTGCACCAACTGCTATCGTTCCTTTTTTCGGATACAGTCCGAACAGCTTCGCGATTTTTGTTGACGTTATATCCACAAACTGATTGATATTAATTCGGTTTTTCACTACTCCTTCTGAAAATAAAAGGCTCATGCGATCCTCGATAATAGGTCCTCCGTTTGGAATCTTTGTAAAATCTCCTTTTCCTAGATCTTTTTGACCGTTAAAATCAAACGAGCACTGATCTGATCCAATCGTTTGCAAGTCGCCATTACGCAGGGCATTCCACAAAACATCTTGGTTCCATTTTTCACGTAAAGGCGGCGACCATACGTATTTTGCTCCTTCAAAATCCGGTTTCTCTAAATAGGTTTGGTCAAGCGTCAAATACTGCGGACACGTTTCGCCCCAGATATTTACGCCTTTTTCCCTTGCTTCAGCAATCTTTTTAACCGCTTCAGCGCAAGATACGTGAACAACATAGAGCTGTGAGTCAGCAAGCTCGGTTAGCACTGCGGCTCTTCCCGTAGCTTCTCCTTCTATTTCCGGAGGACGAGTGAGTGCATGATAGATAGGATCAGTTTGTCCTTGCTCCAGCGCTTTTGCCGTTAAATACTCAATAACATCTCCATTTTCAGCATGTACCATCACAAGCGCCCCTAGTTTTTTAGCTTGCACTAGCGTTTGGTAAAGGGTAGCATCGTCTGCTTGAAAAACATTTTTATAGGCCATGAACACTTTAAAAGAAGTAATTCCTTCTTTTTCAATAATCGTAGGAAGCTCATTTAATACATCTTCCGTGATTTCTCCAATCATTAGATGAAAGCTGTAATCGATAGCCGCTTTTCCTTTTGATTTTTCATGCCATGTGCCGATCGCTTTTTGGAGCGGTTCGCCTTTATTGGTTAAGCAAAAATCAATAACAGTTGTCGTACCTCCAAAAGCTGCTGCTCTTGTACCTGTTTCAAAGTCGTCTTTTGTAACAGTCCCTCCAAACGGCATATCCAAATGAGTATGGGGATCGATGCCTCCTGGGAATACATAGTTGCCTTTTGCATCAATCACTTCGCATCCCTGTTCTTCAAAAGCTGAGCCAATTGCCGAAATCACTCCATTTTCAATTAAAATATCGGCTTTATACGTATCTGTTGCTGTGACTATGACACCATTTTTAACGATTTTCTTCATTTCTTCATCCCCTTTGTATTTATACGTCCAATCGCTGTGCAGCCGTCGCTTGTAAAGCAGCTTGGCGTTCATTCCACGTCATTGGCGGTTGTTCATTTGGTAATTCAACCATAGATATAGCTCCGTCCACAGGACATACAATCGAACATAAATTACAGCCTACACAATCTTCTTCTCGTACTTTTAAATAAGGTTTCCCTGAAGGATCTTTCAACATATCAATACATTGGTGAGAAGTATCTTCACAAGAAATATGACACTTATTGCAGTTAATACACGTATCAGGGTCGATGCGAGCCACTACTTTATAATTGAGATCTAAGTTGCCCCAGTCGGAATATTTTGAAACGGCTTTCCCTACAATATCGCTTACTTTTTCGATTCCTCTTTCATCCAAGTAATAGTTGAGACCTTGAATCATATCCTCTACAATGCGGAATCCGTGATGCATAGCAGCTGTACATACTTGCACACCTGTAGCACCCATGAGCATAAATTCCACTGCTTCTTGCCAGTTCGAAACGCCCCCCATACCAGATATTGGAACGTTAATAAACGGACTTCTTGCACATTCAGCAACCATGTTTAATGCAATCGGCTTAACAGCCGGGCCGCAATAGCCTCCGTGAGCGCCTTTTCCCGCTACGTGTGGAATTGTATTCCATGAATGAATGTCTACTCCTGCTAAACTATTAATGGTGTTAATCATACTAACAGCGTCGGCACCACCTCGAACCGCTGCTTCTGCTGTAACGGTAATATCTGTGATATTTGGGGTTAATTTAACAATGACCGGCGTTTGGGCTACTTCTTTAGCCCAATACGTTTGTTTTTCAACTAAATCAGGGACTTGCCCAGAGGCAGCACCCATCCCTCGTTCTGCCATTCCATGCGGACAGCCAAAGTTCAGCTCTAATCCATCTACTCCTACATCTTCTACTTTTTTGACAATCTCATGCCATTTTTCTTGCTGAGGCTCTACCATAAGAGAGGCAATAATTGCGTGGTTAGGAAACTTCTTTTTCGTTTCATAGATTTCCTTCAAATTAACTTCAAGCGGACGATCGGTGATTAGCTCAATATTGTTAAAGCCGGCTACGCGCTGACCGTTGAAGCCAACGGCAGCAAATCGAGAGGAAACATTTAAAATCGGATCACCAAGCGTTTTCCAAACTGCGCCTCCCCATCCTGCTTCAAATGCACGCTGCACTTGATAACCTGAATTGGTTGGCGGTGCGGATGCCAGCCAAAACGGATTTGGTGATTGAATACCTGCTAAATTTGTTGTTAAATCTGCCATAGATTTCTCCTCCTCCTGATTTTAAGCTGTTTCCATTGTTTCTTTTGTTAACTGCATATGAATATTTAACGCCGTTTGTTTTCCTTGCTGAGCAGCGGTCACGACCATCGCTTCTCCTTGTCCTTTACCAAAAATGACATCTCCACAAGCAAATACTTTTGGATTTGATGTTTGGAACGTCTCTTGATTGATTAAGACAACTCCGTCTTCATGATGCAGCTGGAATTGTTGAATCAAAGACAGGTACCGTTCTTGACCAATTGCTTTAACAACAGCATCGACTGGAATCGTAAACGTTGAACCTTCAACAGGAACAGGCTTTCTGCGGCCGTCTGCATCTGGATCTGTTAACGTCATTTTTACGCATTCAATCCCGCTCACCTTACCATTTTCATCTCCAATAATTCGTATAGGCGCCGTTAACCAGCGGAATTCAACACCATCTTGTTTCGCAAATTCAAATTCAAAATCATAGGCCGTCATTTCTTCTCGTGTACGACGGTATAAAATTTGAACATTTTCAGCTCCCAAGCGCACGGAACACGTAGCACCATCAATCGCAGTATTTCCCGCTCCAATGACGGCTACACGCTTACCCACAAATTCTGTTGATAGGGCTTCTGACTTCGTTTTTTTCACAAAATCAATCGCATCATACACACCGTCTAGCTCTTCACCTTCAACATGTAGAGAAGGCACCTTGCTCATACCAATAGCTAATACAACCGCGTCATATGACTGCAGCAATTCGCTTGGAAGAACATCTTCTCCGATTCTTACGTTTGTTTTAATTTTTACATCCAAGCTTTTTACTTGTTCAACTTCCCAAAATGAAATCGCTTGAGGAAGACGAAACGACACGATTCCATATGTATTTAACCCTCCTGCTTGTTTTTCCGCTTCAAAAATGGTTACGTCATACCCAAATCGCGCCAGTTCTCTTGCTGCAGAGAGACCCGCCGGACCTCCACCAACAATTGCTACCTTTTTGCCGTTGGCTCTTCCTTTCTCAAACAGCACCTGTTCATTTTGAATAGCCCAATCCGTTGCGTAGCGCTGCAAATCTCCAATCATAATTGGTTTGGTTGAATGGTTTAGTACACACGCTCCTTCACATAGTTCATCGGTTGGACAGACTCTCGAACAGCTTGCTCCTACTGGATTCGAAGACATAATCGTTTCGGCAGAGCCCTTTAAATTGCCCGATGCAATTTTTTTAATAAACGTCGGGATGTCAATTCCTGTAGGGCATGCCTGAATACAGGGTGCATCATAACAGTACAAACATCGATTAGATTCTTCGACTGCTTCTCTATTGGACAACCCTTTTTCTACTTCATTAAAGTTTTGAATGATGGACTGCAAACTTTCCGGTGATCGCATTGCATCAACCTCCCAAGAATATCTGTTGATAAAACTTAAATTGAAAGCGCTTACATATTTTTTATATACGTTATTTTCAACTTCTACTTTGTAAAATGTATTACTAACTTTATTGTACAAAACGACCGTCTTTTCTTCATTATACATTATGTTAAAAAATTCAGACTATTTACTATTCACTATGTAAAAAGCCTTGCTTTTATATAAAAGCAAGGCTGCAACTATTATTTTGCTACTTCTTTAATAATCGACACTACTAGTTCAGATGTCTTCACCAGTTCTTCTACCGGAATTTTTTCATTGGTTGTATGAATGTCTTCATAACCAACTGCTAAATTTACTGTTGGGATATCAAAGCCTGCGATTACATTTGCATCGCTTCCGCCTCCGCTTTGAAGTAGGCGTGAAGGACGATCGATATTAGCCACGGCTTTTTTAGCAACTTCGACAACATGATCTCCATCGCCAAATTTAAAGCCTGGATACATCACTTTAATATCAACTTCTGCACGTCCGCCCATTTCTTGTGCAGCTGTTTCAAACGCTTCTTTCATTTTCGCTACTTGTGCTTCCATTTTTTCTGGAATTAATGAACGAGCTTCTGCTAAAATATCGACGCGGTCACACACGATATTCGTTTGCGTTCCACCTTCAAAACGTCCAATATTCGCTGTAGTCTCTTCATCAATACGTCCAAGCGGCATTTTAGAAATGGCTCTTGAAGCAATCGTAATAGCAGAAACGCCTCGTTCAGGAGCTACACCTGCATGAGCTGTTTTTCCATAAATTGTTGCATTTACTTTTGCTTGCGTCGGCGCAGCAACAATAATGTCTCCCACTTTGCCATCGCTATCTAAAGCATAGCCGAATTTTGCCGTTACGAGACTAGAATCAAGAGCTTTAGCGCCCACTAAGCCAGATTCTTCTCCTACTGTAATAATAAATTCAATTTTGCCGTGCGCGATGTTTTCTTCTTTTAATACGGTAATGGCTTCTAGCATTGCTGCTAAGCCTGCTTTATCATCCGCTCCAAGAATTGTCGTGCCGTCACTTTTAATATAGCCATCTTCAATAGACGGTTTAATACCGTTTCCAGGTACGACTGTATCCATATGAGAAGTAAAGTAGATTGTGTCTACTCCTTCTTTTGTAGCTGGCAGTGTGCAGATTAAGTTGTTGGCTCCGTGTCCGGTTTTTTCTTTGGCATCATCTTCTACTACTTCGACGCCTAATGCAGTAAATTTTTCTTTTAGTACAACAGCAATTTTTTCTTCATGCTTTGTTTCTGAGTCTACTTGTACTAATTCAATAAATAAATCAACGATTCGTTGTTCATTAATCATAATATGTAATCCCTCCAAAAATAACCTACAATGGTATGTTACCATGTTTCTTTGCTGGACGCTCTTCCTTTTTATTGTGCAACATTTCAAGCGCTTGTATTAATTTTATTCGTGTTTCCCGAGGGTCAATCACATCATCGACCATTCCAGCGCTTGCCGCTACGTAAGGATTAGCAAATTTCTCGCGATACTGCTCAATTTTTTCGTGTCTTGTTTCATCTGGGTTTTCGCTACCTCGAATGTCGTTTGCAAAGATAATATTTGCAGCACCTTGAGGACCCATAACAGCAATTTCTGCATTCGGCCACGAATACACAAGGTCGGCTCCAATCGATTTACTATTTAAAGCTACATACGCACCACCGTACGCCTTTCGCAAGATCACCGTGATTTTCGGAACGGTAGCTTCGGAGTATGCGTATAAAATTTTAGCACCATGTCGTATAATTCCGCCATGTTCCTGCTTGATACCTGGGAAAAAACCTGTAACATCTTCAAATGTAATAAGTGGGATATTAAATGAATCGCAAAACCGAATAAACCTTGCTGCTTTATCTGAGGAGTTAATATCTAAACTGCCTGCCATTACTTTAGGCTGGTTACACACAAGTCCGACAACTTTTCCATCTATGCGGGCAAAACCAATGACAATATTTCTGGCAAAGTCTTTTTGCACTTCAAAAAAGGAGTGCTCGTCCACTACTTGGTGAATGACTTGACGCACATCGTAAGGACGCACGGCATCAAACGGGACAACGTCTAATAAATCCGGACGGTAATGATCACTCTGTGCCTCTGAAGCTAAAGGAGGCTGCTCTTGACTAGACTGCGGAAGATAGCTTAAGAGCGTTCGTACTTGTTCTAGTACCTCTTGTTCTGTTGAACCTCTGAAATGGGCGTTACCGCTAATTTCGTTATGAACAGCTGCTCCTCCAAGATTTTCAGAGGAAATGCTTTCCCCCGTTACGGTTTCAATTACTTTTGGTCCGGTAATGAACATTTGACTTGTTTCTTCTACCATAAAAACAAAGTCCGTAATCGCCGGTGAGTACACGGCTCCGCCTGCACAAGGACCCATAATAACAGATATTTGAGGCATAACACCTGAATAAATGGCGTTTCGATAAAAAATATGACCGTATCCATCAAGAGACATGACGCCCTCTTGAATACGAGCCCCGCCTGAGTCATTTAAACCAATAAACGGCACGCCTGTTTTAGCCGCTAAATCCATTACGTGCGCAATTTTTTTAGCATGCATCTCACCTAACGCGCCTCCAAATACCGTAAAATCTTGCGAAAACAAATAGACTGAGCGACCGTTTATCTTGCCGTAGCCTGTTACTACCCCGTCTCCTGGTCCTACTTGATTATTCATACTGAAGTCAGCACACCGATGCTCAATAAACGGATTTAACTCGACAAATGTATGTTCATCCAAAAGAATTTCAATTCGTTCGCGTGCCGTTAGTTTCCCTTTATGGTGCTGTTTTTCAATTTTTTCGTCTCCACCGCCTAACTCGATTTTCCGGCGCTTATCGTACAATTCATTTAATTTATCATAAATGTCAACCATGTTTCTTCTCCTCCTCTAGTGTTTTTTCACAGAGCTCATAAAGAACACCGTTTGCTGACTTAGGATGCAAAAAAGCAATGGATGCTTCCCCTGCGCCTTTTCGCGGAACATCGTCAATCATTTGTATACCTTTTTCCTTTAACTCGTTAATCCGTTCTTCAATCGTACGTACACCTAAAGCAACATGGTGAAGACCTTCACCTCTCTTTTTGATGAACGCACCGACTGCACTGTCTTCAAAGAGCGGCTCTAATAATTCAATTTTTACGTTGCCGCACTGAATAAAAGCCACTTTTACTCCTTGTTCTTCTACTTTTTCTACTTTTAATAGAGACAGTCCTAATACCTTTTCGTAAAAAGGGAGGCTGCCTTCAATTGATTTTACAGCTACTCCTATGTGATCAATTCCTTTTATCACTTTCTCACCTCTTTAAAAAAGCGTTTTCATTTACACATATTCTTGAAAACAAAAGAAATCTCCTGCTCGCGTATGTACAGAAAGTTGCTTGTCTAAGCAGCGGAAGACATGTAAAATAAGAAAAAAACGTGTAGGAGGACTTTGGTTGTATGTCTAATAAGAAAATCCAAAAAACCATTGTGTTTTTAATGCTTCTTGTCATGTTAATATCTACGCTTCTAGCGGGACTTGCGATGTGGTTTTAATCGAGACTGATGACTAAAAACATAGATGCACTGCTGTTTCTTTGTGCAATGCAAACATATAAAAAAGACTGGTGACTAGTCACCAGTCTTTTGCTGTATATTCACAATGCCTTTTTGAGCGGCTAACTCTTCAAAAGATTGATCTGTAGATACAATCCATACTTTTGTACCTAACGGGACTTGATCATATAAATGGCTTACTTCACGATTTTCTACGCGAATACAGCCATTCGATACATATTTACCGATGGAATCCGGCTGATTTGTACCATGAATCCCATAAATACGTCCGTCAGTCTCTCTTGCATCAAACCCAATCCACCTTACACCTAGAGGATTTTGAGGAGCGCCTCCTTCAATGTTACTTCTCCGATAATAAGGATTAACAGCTTTTACTGTTACCGTGAACTCCCCTTCGGGCGTCAGATTAACTGTTTTCCCCGTTGCTACTTTAATAATTTGTTTAATTTCTTTATTTTGAATATAAGCAAGCTCATTGCTTTGTTTATTAATAATAATATAAGGATCATTTGGCAACGGATTTTCTCCTAATGGCCAAACCGGAGATAGTAGTAAAAGGATAAAAGCAAACACATGCACGTAATCCACCACCTTACGTTAGTCCTAAGTAAAAGACAAGAGAGACATCTCTTGTCTTATTTAGTGTTCGTAAGCAAGATACACAACATGCATGCTGTTTAACTTATTTTTAAGGTTTGTTTAATAACCAAATATTGTTCAATTTCTTTGACTACGTGCAGTAAATCGGCACGCGCTTCAAACTCTTCCCGCGTTTTAGGAAGCGGCATCTCTGCAAACGCTTCTCGTAAATGCTGAAGTTTGGCTAAAAATAATTTTGCTGTATTACCGGGGTGGATGGATAGACTTAATTCTTCAATGAAATCGGCAATCATGTAGCGCTGTTCGACCACCAAATCAATAGCGGTAATGAGAGGAAGCGTACGCTCAATAATTTCAAGCTGTTTTTCACGAATTTTAAAATAGCGGTAATAATAATTTTCCCCACGCACAAAATGATTTTCTACATCACGAAACGCAAGGCTTTTTGCTTTTTCTAAAATTTTTACCGTATCTGCAATTTCCTTACCGTCCCAGCTGCTGTCATTGGTTCTGAGATACAGGGCAATTTCTTTTAACATCGATCGGAAATTTTCTTCAATTTCTTGCTGATACGTGCGAAGCTCTTGATCTAAACTTGGCATATATAAATTCACAAGCAGGGCAACCCCTATCCCAATTACAATTAAGCCAAGTTCATTAAAGACGATTCCCCACGTCATATTGCCTTTGGAGTAAATATGAAGCAAAATAACGGAGCTTGTAACAATGCCTGCATTAACTTTGAATATAACCGTAACCGGGATAAACAAAAGCAGCATCAGTCCTATAACAAGTGGATGATAAGCAATCCCTTCAAAGAATATAAACGAAAACAGAATGGATAAAGAACAAGCAATAAAACGATCGCTTGCGCTTCGCAGCGATTTTTTCTTTGAATTTTGAATGCACAAAATGGTGATAATTCCAGCTGATACAAAAAACTCGAGGTGAAAGAACTGCGCTATAATAATAGCCAGTGATGTACCGACGGCTGTTTTAATTGTCCGGTACCCAATTTTAAATTTCATTTTCTAGACTCCTACATGTTGGTTTCTTTTTAGTGTGATAAAATACTCTATTCTTTATTAACACGAATAGAAAAATAACACAACCTTAAATCTTGCTGTACTTTATAAATTTCAATAAAAAAAGTGCAGAAAAGATCGTACTCTTCCTGCACTTTTTTTATTATAAAATCTTTTCTAAGAAATCTTTAGCACGCTTGCTTTTAGGGGCTGAGAAAAATTCGGCCGGAGGCGCATCTTCAACAAGCACACCGCCGTCTAAAAACAGCACACGATCCGCTACTTCTCGTGCAAATCCCATTTCATGCGTTACAATGACCATCGTCATTCCTGTTTCTGTTAGCGACTTCATTACATCTAGCACTTCTTTTACCATCTCTGGATCCAATGCTGATGTTGGTTCGTCAAACAGCATTACTTTCGGCTCCATTGCCAATGCTCTTGCAATAGCTACACGCTGCTTTTGACCGCCCGATAAGCGACTTGGAAACTCGTTGGCTTTTTGAGCAAGTCCAACTTTTTGGAGTAATTCTTTGCCTTTAGCAACAGCCGTTTCTCTTGACACGCCTTTTACCGTCATCGGAGCATACGTCAAATTTTCAAGCACTGTCATATGTGGAAACAAGTGAAAATGCTGAAATACCATTCCTACATTTTCACGCACACGCATAATGTTTGTTTTTTTATCTGTAATCACTTGACCGTTAATGGAAACTAATCCGCTCGTCGGTTCTTCAAGCAGGTTCATACAGCGTAAAAAAGTAGATTTACCAGAACCAGAAGGGCCAATAACAGCTACGACTTCTTTTTCCTTAATCGTAGTTGAAATACCTTTTAAAACGTCATTCTTACCAAATGATTTGTGTAAATTTTCAACGTTAATCACCTTTTCTCATTCTCCTCTCGACTGCTTTACCAAGGAGCGTTAAGCCCATTACCATTACATAATAAATCAACCCTGCAAAAATTAACGGTTCAAGGTAGGCGAATTTTTCTCCCCCTACAATGTAAGCACGGCGCATAATGTCGAGTGCTCCAATAACTGTAACGATAGCTGATTCCTTTGTTAATGTAATGAACTCATTCATTAAAGCAGGTAAAATATTTTTAAGTGCCTGTGGCAAAATAATTTGTCCCATCATGCGGCGATAAGGAATTCCTAACGCTAATGCCGCTTCACGCTGTCCTTTATCAACAGCTAAAATACCAGCGCGAATAATTTCAGATATATATGCTGCAGAGTTTAGCCCGAACGCAGCAACGGCCGCTGGAAACGGGGCAATATCAAACCCGAGCAGCTGAGGTAATCCAAAGTATATTAATAATAATTGCAGTACAAGCGGTGTTCCGCGAAACACGGACGTATATGCATCCGCAAACCATTGAAGAGGTTTATTGCGGCTGATTTTACATAAAGATAAAATAACTCCCAGCACAAACCCTAAAATTGCTGAAGCTAGGACTATCTGTATCGTTACCCCTATCCCTTTTAAAATATAAGGCATAGAAGGCACGATTTGCGAAAAATCCAAATTCATGCCTAGTTCCATTCCTCTCTAACTATCATTCTTATTTTTGGTCGTCAAACCACTTAACGATTAATTTATCCAATTCACCGTTTTCTTTCATTTTCTTTAATTCACGGTTAAAGTCATTCGTTAGCTTGCTGTCTTTAGGAAATGCGATTGCTGATCCTTTACTTGAATCGGGACGTCCTGTATCAGACATTTGCAAGCTTTTGTCTTTGTTCACATACCCTTTAGCTACTGTATCTTCAATAATCGCTGCATCGATACGATTTGATTTCATTTCTTGAATTAGTTCTGGAATACGGTCACGCGTTGTTACATTTACTCCGTCAACTTCTTTTGCAATTTCTTTTGCTTCGTCTGCTTGAATAGAAGAAGTTTGTACACCGACTGTTTTTCCTTTTAGTTCTTCTGCGTTTTTAATTGGCGCATCTTTCTTCGATACAATCATGTTTTTTGCTTCATAGTATACGTCTGAGAAGTCCACGTTCTTTTTACGCTTTTCAGTTGGCGTCATACCGGCTAAAACTAAATCGACTTTATTAGATTGTAAAGCTGGAATTAATCCGCCAAATTCCATATCCTTTACCTGCACGTCATAGCCTAACTTTTTACCGATTGTTTTTGCTAAATCTACGTCAAATCCGATTGCTTCACTATCACCTTTTGCCGTATCAATATATTCAAAGGGTGGGTAATCTGCTGATGTTCCCATTACAAGTACTTTTTTATCTTTGTCGTCGCTGCTTGCTCCTCCATTAGACGTTCCTTCTCCTGCTCCGCATGCAGCTAAAACGCCTGCTGTTAAGAGACCAATTGCCGTTACCGATAACCACTTTTTCAATTTCATCTTCGTTCCCCCTAGTTTATTCCTTACATTATTTTTTAAAAATTAATAATATTATGAAATAAGTTTTTTACTATTGCAAGTAAATGTCGAAATTTAAATATATATTCATATAAATGTATTTTAACACAACATTATAAATATGCAATATCTTTTTTAAATATAAGTTTCACTATTTGAAAATACCTTTTCTCAACATTTTCCACTCATTAGAAAGCCTGCATACAGACGGATAAAAAAATGCATAAAAAAAGAAGCCGTTCAAAACGGCTTCTCTCTTACACTTCTTCACAGTTCTGTTCGAACGCTTCTTGCAGCTTCATCACAACTGACATTGGCTCATGGCCTTCAATTTCGTGACGCTCTACCATTGTGATAATTTTTCCGTCTTTTAATAAAGCGAAAGATGGAGATGAAGGCGGATAACCTTCAAAGTATTCGCGTGCACGCGCAGTTGCTTCTTTATCTTGCCCAGCAAATACTGTAACCAAGTTTGTTGGACGTTTATCATAATGTACAGCGTGCGCTGCAGCAGGTCTTGCAATACCTCCTGCACAACCGCAAACTGAATTCACCATTACAAGCGTTGTGCCAGGCTGTTTAAACGTTTCATCTACCGCTTCAGCCGTCGTTAATTCTGTATAACCAGCAGCTGTAATTTCTTTACGGGCCTGACGAACAACGTCGTTCATAAACAAGTTAAAATCGATATTCATTTTCATACCTCCCTTTTGCTATCTATCCTTTATCATAGCAAACGAAAACTAAAAAGGCGATTGCTTTGACTCATTTTTTCTTGGTAATCAAGATTAAACAAGAAAAGAAATGGTGATACTGTTTTTACAGCTAGAAAACCATACTCTTAACTCCCTAGTGTAGAAGGACCGCATAAAATGCAGGATCCTTTTTTAAATTTCTTTCATCGCCTGCTGATAGATTTTAATCAAGTGTTGGAGAGCTTCAGCCATTGTGGCATCTCCGGTCATCATTTGTTTTTCAACATCCCCTAATGTTTGCTTAACTAAAGGATGTTCATAAAATGATTCTTGTAAATATTCATTAACACTTGCTTGTAACCATGCCTTCATTTGCTTTTGTCTTACTGCATAAAACAGATCTTTTTTATTCATCCATTCCTTATAGTCACAAATTATCTGCCATAAATGTTGAAACGACGCTTCTTCATAAGCAGAAGTTGTGATGACCTGTGGTTTCCACCCTCCGGAATGACCGTGAAGAAAACCGATGACACTTTTGTATTCTTTTGCAGTCACTTCTGCTTTTAGCCGGTTATCCCCGTCTGCTTTATTTACACAAATTAAATTAACCCATTCAAGCAGCCCTTTTTTAATTCCTTGCAAATCATCTCCTGCTCCGGTTAAAGCAAGCAAAACAAAGAAGTCTACCATCTCTTTTACAATCATTTCACCTTGGCCAACACCCATCGTTTCGACAAATATGATGTTATACCCAGCCGCTTCACAAAGAAAAATGGCTTCTCTCGTTTTAAGATGAACACCTCCAAGCGTTCCTTGAGAAGGTGAAGGACGGACAAAAGCGTTCTCTTGTTTGGCAAGCAGCTCCATTCTGGTTTTATCTCCTAAAATACTTCCTCCAGACAAGGTACTGCTTGGATCGACTGCTAAAACTGCAACGGAATGGCCATTTTTGCATAGATACGATCCAAATTTGTCAATCAGCGTACTTTTTCCTGCTCCTGGTACGCCTGTAAAACCAATGCGCACTGAATGCCCCGTATGGGGATAGATTTCTTTAATCAGCTGTTGTGCTATTGCTTTATGCTTCAGCGCTTTACTTTCAATTAAAGTAATGGCTTGAGCTAACGCTGTTCTTTTCCCTTCAAGCAGCCCTTGTTTATAATCTTGTACCGTTTTTAATTTCACCAATTGTCTTCACCAACTATTCTTCTAACCGTTTCTTTATTTCATGTAAGACGGAAACGGCCGCTTTTGGGATTACTGTTCCAGGTCCAAAGATTGCAGAAGCGCCGTGCTCTAAAAGAAATGAGTAGTCTTGTTTCGGAATAACGCCTCCGACAATAACAACGATATCGTCGCGCTCTAATTTCTTTAACTCATCAACAAGGTGCGGCAGTAACGTTTTATGCCCGGCTGCCAAAGAGCTTATGCCAATCACATGTACGTCGTTTTCTACAGCTTGCCTTGCTGTCTCTTCAGGCGTTTGAAATAAAGGGCCAATATCCACATCAAATCCAAGGTCAGCAAAGGCTGTTGAAATCACTTTTGATCCTCTGTCATGACCGTCTTGCCCCATTTTCGCCACTAAAATCCTTGGGCGTCTTCCTTCTTCCTCTAAAAATTCAGCCGTGAGCTTTCGAACTTCTTCGATTTGATCTCGATGCGCAAACTCCGCACTGTATACCCCGCTGACTGACTTAGAAGTAGCCTGATGTCTTCCAGCCACTTTCTCAATGGCTTCTGAAATTTCACCTAGTGTAGCTCTAGCTCTTGCAGCTTCAACCGCAAAAGCAAGGAGATTCCCTTCGCCTGTTTTGGCACAAGTGGTCAGTCGATTAAGCGCTTCGAGTACCGCTTGTTCGTTACGTTCACTGCGTATTTTCTTTAGCTTTTCCAGCTGCTTCATTCGAACTGCTGTGTTATCAATATCAAGAATATCAAGCGGTTCTTCTTGCTCCGGCTGAAACTGATTCACACCTACAATAATTTCTACCTGCGAGTCTATTCTTGCTTGTCTGCGCGCAGCAGCTTCTTCTATCTTCATTTTAGGTACGCCTGCTTCTATTGCTTTTGTCATTCCGCCGAGCTGCTCTATTTCTTCAAGGTGCTTCCACGCTTTTATCATTAATTCATTCGTTAATGATTCCACATAATAAGAGCCTCCCCAAGGGTCAATGACGGAACAAATCTCCGTTTCATTTTGCAAATAAAGCTGCGTATTTCGAGCAATTCTAGCTGAAAAATCAGTCGGAAGAGCAATCGCTTCATCCAGTGCGTTTGTATGAAGCGATTGCGTATGTCCTGACACTGCAGCCAGAGCTTCGACGCATGTTCTAATAACATTATTAAATGGATCCTGCTCGGTTAAGCTCCATCCGGACGTTTGAGAATGCGTTCTAAGAGCGAGTGATTTAGGGTTGTCCGGCTCAAACTGTTTCATGAGTTTTGCCCACAGCAGCCTCCCCGCTCTCATTTTCGCTACTTCCATAAAGTAGTTCATTCCAATTGCCCAGAAAAAGGATAGTCTCGGTGCAAACGCGTCAATTGAAATTCCTGCTTTCAAGCCGGTTCGTACATATTCAAGTCCATCTGCAAGCGTATAAGCAAGCTCTAAGTCTGCTGGAGCGCCTGCTTCTTGCATATGATAGCCTGATATACTAATACTGTTAAATTTCGGCATATGCTCCGCTGTATATTTAAAAATATCCGCAATGATTCGCATGGACATTTCAGGAGGATAAATATACGTATTGCGCACCATATATTCTTTTAAAATATCGTTTTGAATCGTTCCAGCCAGCTTTTCTTTTTTTACTCCTTGTTCTTCAGCTGTTACGATGTAGAAAGCTAAAATAGGAAGAACCGCCCCGTTCATCGTCATCGACACGGACATTTGATCAAGCGGAATCCCTTCAAACAGCTGCTTCATATCAATCATTGAATCAATTGCCACTCCTGCTTTCCCTACATCTCCAACAACTCTTGGATGATCAGAGTCATAGCCGCGGTGGGTAGCTAGGTCAAAAGCAACAGACAGCCCTTTCTGTCCAGCAGCTAGGTTTCGGCGGTAAAAGGCATTGCTTTCCTCCGCCGTTGAGTATCCTGCATACTGTCTAATCGTCCAAGGCCGATTCACATACATCGTTGCATACGGTCCTCTCACAAACGGTGGAATACCAGGTGCAAAGTGAATAAAGTCGAGGTCATCTCTGTCTTTTTTTGTATATAATGATTTTAATTCAATTTGTTCATTTGTTTGAAAAGCAGTGAATGAACTTTGAGTCACGTCATCTTCCCTTTGCTGCTTTGAAAATGATAATGGAATATTAGAAAAAGAAGGCTTTTTATACATGAACTTCTACCTCCAAAGCACATAATAACTTCTTAACGCATTGAATAACATTTGTCTTAGGATGTATGACGCTCATTACACCTTTTTGCTGCCACTGCGTTTTGCGTGATACGTGTTCTTCCCCTACTACGTACACATAAACGGAATCTTCCTCAAAATAAGTCATCGCTTTTGTTAAGAGCTTTTCCACGAGTTCATCACTTCCACAGATTACATATGCTTCGTGCTTTTGTTCATTCATCCAATCTGCTATCTCGACGTAGGAATCTATGTTTTTAATTGTTTCACACGCAAAGCCTGCGCTTTCAAATAAAGACCGGGCAATCTCAGCTTTTTTATGGCTGCTAGGATCGACGAGCTCCATAATGCCAATGCTCATTCCCTTTGTATAAACCCGTATTTTTTCAAACTTCTCTGCTGCTCTCCACTTAGTGAGCGGCACAACACTGTCTGGCTGTGACTGCTTCGCCATTTGTTTTAGCATCCACCCTGCTGTTACCCCTTTAGATGCTAGCTTTGTATAGTCCTCTAGCGAAAGATTTGATGAAAATTCCGAAGTGTTCTGGTCACTGTATTTATTCATTTTTCTTTCTTCTTTTTTAGACAGAGTGCTTTTTATCTCTTCAGATGCAGCGTGTTGCTTAGGAGCATAGTGTGTGACTCCGATCAAGCGCTCAATTCGGCACTCTATATCTCCTTGTCTTTTTACTCTCATTTGTTCAACTTCATCTTGAATTCGCCCTTGTTTTAAAGCTTCTTCCATTCCGCCGTGGTCTTCAATGTTGCCAAATAACTCCCAAGCTTTTGTCATTAATTCATGTGTGTAAGCTTCAACGTACCAAGAGCCTCCGGCAGGATCCATTACTTTTGATATATGTGTTTCGTGCTGCAAAATTAAGTGAGTATTACGGGAAAGGCGATGAGCGAACTGAGAAGATGAGGATGTAACGGAATCATATGGTTCAATATGCAGACTATCCGCTCCTCCTACAATAGAAGCAAACGCTTGAACCGTGCTCCTTAATGCATTTGTATACATATCTTCTTTAGACTGTGTAAGACGTGACGTTTCCGTATGAATAAACGGCACTGAAACGGCCGTGTCATCAAAAGCACGAACCACATTTGCCCAAAGCATGCGAAAAGCACGAAGTTTTGATATTTCCATAAATAAATGTGAGCTAACTGAAAAAGAAAAGGTCATGTGAGGTAAAACTTGATGTAAGGACAGACCGCGTTTCATGCATTCATCAATATACTGCACTCCTGTAGCAAGCATATAAGCTAGTTCTTGAACAGCGTTTGCACCGCTGTTATGGTAAGGAATGCTTGATACAATGATCGTTTTGAGCTCTGGAACATTACTGTGAGCCAAACGCGTTGCGTAAGCTAAATGATCGTATAAATCTCGAGTAGAAAGTGGAACTCTCCCGTATTCAGCAAGAGTGCCGAGCGGATCCATTCCAACCGTACCTGTTAGCTGTCTCATATCAAAGTTATGATCAACACAGTATGCTTTTAGAAACGAAAGAAGTGGAACGGATGTACATCCCGTATTTAAAAATAAAGGCACAGCTTCAAGAGCTACATGCTGAAACAAATGAGCAACATCCTCTAAAGTAGAAATTGTAGCGCCTGAGGCTACTTCAGCTTCAGTTGCTTCATCAACGTCTTTTCCTTGCCTCATTGCTTCACTGCACGTAAAAGCGGCCGTATTTTGTCCATTTCTCAAACTGTGTAAAAGAAGTTTATTGCTTTCTTTAATAGAAGGTAAGTCGATTTTTTGGGTGATTTCCCATTCCCCTAGTATGTATGATTCTTTACCGGCTCCTCTTAAACAATCTATTCCCGCCGGACTCTGCTGCAAGTAGTCTAAATGTGCCGTATCACTTTCAAAATAAAGCGGTTTCAAAAAGATGTTTTCTAACGTTTCTTTTGAGCGGAGCGCGGTGTTTTTGCTAACTTCCTGTGCCCAATCTTCTTTAGGTGTACGTGTAAATTCATGAAATGATAATGTATTTGTTTTCATTTCCATGCCCCTTTACAGTTAATAGCTGCCTGCTAGACCTAGATGATTACACTTTGAAGTTTGATGATTCTTCTTTTATTTTAATACATCTTTTACAAATTGTTCAATCATTGCTTCAAAATAAAAAAGCAAATGGAGAAAGCTCCATTTGCTTTTTTTAATAGACGGACGTATTCTCTTTAGACGTAGATTCTAAAATCTCTTTAACTCTTGCCAAGAACCTGCCGCACACCAAGCCGTCCAACACGCGGTGATCAAGTGATAAACATAAGTTAACCATATCTCGAACAGCAATCATGTTATCAATAATAACCGGACGTTTTACAATAGATTCCACTTGTAAAATAGCCGCTTGCGGGTAATTAATAATCCCCATTGATTGCACGGAACCAAATGAGCCTGTGTTGTTAACAGTAAACGTTCCGCCCTGCATGTCTTCAGACTTCAATGAACCCGTACGAACTTTTTGCGCAAGCTCTGTAATTTCACGCGCAATGCCTTTGATTGTCTTTTCATCGGCTTGTTTAATAACCGGCACAAATAAAGCATCGTCTGTTGCAACAGCAATAGATACATTAATATCTTTTTTCTGAACAATACGGTCTCCTGCCCACATTGAATTCATTTGAGGGAATTCTTTTAAAGCCTGAGCCACTGCTTTTACGAAGAACGCAAAATAAGTTAAGTTAAAACCTTCTTTTTGTTTGAACTCCGTCTTTAATGCATCACGATAAGAAACTAAGTTCGTTACATCAACTTCAACCATTGTCCATGCATGCGGAATTTCGTGTTTACTGCGAAGCATATTTGCTGCAATAGCTTTACGCACGCCTGAAACAGGGATTTCTTGATCTCCGGCTGCAGACACAACCGGCGCGGGTTGCTTCGTTTTCGGAGCAGCTGCCGCTACGGGTGCTTCTGGCTGAACTGTTGATGCAGGTGTTTCTTTCACTTCAGAAGCTCCGCCTTTTTCGATAACAGCTAAAATATCTTTTCTCGTAATGCGGCCGCCCGCTCCTGTTCCTGTCACGGTATCTAAATTAATATTATGTTCTTGTGACAGACGCATAACAGCTGGAGAGTATCGGCTTTTATTGGATTGACTGTCCGCTGTTTTTGGCGCTGATTCTTCTACAGTCTTATCAGACGTTTTCTGTTCTTTTTGAGGTACAGTTCCTTCTACTTCAATTAAACAAATCACTTCTCCCACGGGTAAAGTATCATCTTCACCTGCAATTAACTCTTTAATTGTTCCACTAAAAGAAGAAGGCACTTCAGCATTTACTTTATCCGTCATGACTTCAGCTAACGGGTCGTACTTATTTACGTGATCTCCAACAGAAACGAGCCATTTGCTAATTGTACCTTCTGTTACACTTTCACCGAGCTGCGGCATCGTAATTTTTTCAATAGCCAATTGATACAACTCCTTTTAAAATTGAGCTAATTCTCTCATTGCTTTTTCTACTTTATCTGGATTCACCATAAAATATTTTTCCATTGTTGGTGCATACGGCATAGCTGGAACATCAGGGCCAGCAAGGCGCTGAATTGGCGCATCTAAATCGAATAAGCAGTGTTCAGCAATAATAGCTGCTACTTCGCTCATAATGCTGCCTTCTTTGTTGTCTTCCGTTAAAAGCAGGACCTTACCTGTTTTAGAGGCTGCTTCAATAATAGCTTCTTTATCAAGTGGATAGACCGTTCTTAAATCTAAGATGTGTGCTGAAATACCGTCTGCTTCTAGTTTTTCAGCAGCTTGAAGAGCAAAGTGTACACAAAGACCATATGTAATAACCGTGATGTCGTCTCCTTCTCTCTTTACATCTGCTTTGCCAATCGGCAGTACATAATCATCTTCAGGGACTTCTCCTTTAATCAAACGGTACGCACGCTTATGCTCAAAGAAAAGAACTGGGTCATCATCACGAATAGCTGCTTTTAATAATCCTTTTACATCATAAGGCGTAGAAGGCATCACAATCTTTAACCCTGGCGTATTGGCAAATAGTGCTTCAACAGATTGAGAATGATAAAGAGCACCGTGAACTCCGCCGCCGTAAGGAGCTCGAATTGTAATTGGACAACTCCAATCATTATTAGAACGATAGCGAATTTTTGCTGCTTCTGACACAATTTGATTGACTGCAGGCATAATAAAATCAGCAAACTGCATTTCAGCAATCGGACGCATGCCGTACATTGCCGCTCCGATTCCTACGCCTGCAATAGCAGACTCTGCAAGAGGTGTGTCAATAACTCTTTCTTCTCCGAACTGTTCGTACAGTCCGTTGGTTGCTTTAAATACGCCGCCTTTTTTCCCTACGTCTTCTCCTAATACAAACACGCGGGAATCTCTTTCCATTTCTTCACGAATGGCCATTGTTACTGCATCAATATATGAAATAACCGGCATATGTTCTCCTCCTTACTCACCGTACACGTATTTTAAAGCCGATTCCGCTTCTGCATAAGGAGCGTTTTCAGCATAATCTGTTGCATCATTAACGATGTTCATAATATCATCAAGCATTTGTTTTTCTCGTTCATCGGTTAACACGTTAACCTCTTTTAAATAAGTCGCAAAGTACGCAAGCGGATCACTCTTTTTAGCTTCAGACAATTCTTCTGCGCCGCGATATGCACGATCATCGTCATCACTTGAATGGGCAGTCAAACGCTCTGAAACAGTTTCAATAAGAGTAGGCCCTTCTCCTCTGGATGCACGATCTCTTGCTTCTTTTACCACTCGGTATACTTCAAGGACGTCGTTTCCATCAATTGTGTAGCCTGGCATACCATATCCAATCGCACGATCAGATACTTTTGCGCATCCTAGCTGCTTTTCAACCGGAACAGAAATCGCATACTTGTTATTTTCACACATAAAGATAACAGGAAGCTTATGAACACCTGCAAAGTTCGCGCCTTCATGGAAATCTCCTTGGTTAGAAGATCCTTCTCCAAACGTGACAAACGTGACTAAGTCTTTTTTCTCCAACCGTCCTGCTAAAGCGATTCCTACTGCATGAGGCACCTGTGTTGTAACTGGAGAAGATCCTGTTACAATTCGCTTTTCTTTATGGCCAAAGTGACCTGGCATTTGACGACCTCCTGAGTTTGGATCTTCTGCTTTAGCAAACCCAGAAAGCATTAAATCGCGCGCGGTCATTCCAAATGCCAGCACAACACCCAGATCGCGGTAATAAGGTAATATGTAATCATTCTCTCTGTTTAAGGCAAAAGCTGCGCCAACTTGAGCGGCTTCTTGACCTTGACATGAAATAACAAAAGGCACCTTCCCTGCACGGTTTAGTAGCCACATACGCTCATCAATTTTTCGTGCAAGCAGCATAGTGCGGTACATTTCAAGTACTTGTTCATCAGTTAATCCTAATGATTCATGACGGTTTTTTGTCATGTTTAAACCTCCTTTAATCATCAAAAATGAATCGCTTTTCCATCTACAGCTAATGAAGCTTCTCCCATTGCTTCTGAAAGGCTAGGGTGAGGATGAATGGTATGAGCAATTTCCCATGGTGTAGCATCCAATACCTTTGCAAGACCCGCTTCAGAGATCATATCCGTCACGTGAGGTCCAATCATATGCACACCAAGAACATCATTTGTGTCGGCATCGGCAATAATTTTAACAAATCCCTCTGCCTCTCCATATACAAGAGCTTTTCCAACGGCCTTAAACGGAAACTTTCCAACCTTCAGCTGAAATCCTTGCTGTTTTGCTTCTTGTTCTGTTAATCCTACACTTGCTGCCTCCGGGCTGCTATATACGCATTTAGAGATTGTTGTATAATCAATCTTCAAAGGCTTTTCACCGTGTAAATGCTCCACAGCTACAATCCCTTCGTGAGAAGCTACATGTGCAAGCTGCAGTCCGCCAATCACATCTCCAATTGCGTAGATATGAGATTCTTTCGTTTGATAAAAATCATTCGTGGCAATCACACCGTTTTCTACTACGATATCAGTATTCTCGAGACCAATTCCTTCGACATTCGCTTTACGCCCTACAGATACAAGCAGCTTTTCTGCTTCATATTCTTGCATATCGTCTCCTACTTGAGCCGAAATTTTCACCTGACCATCAATAGACAGTGTATCAGCCATTACTTTAGCAGAAGTAATAATGGTAACTCCTTTTGCTTTTAAAAGCTTCGTCATTTCACGGGAGATATCTTGATCTTCTGTTGGTAAAATTCGATCGCTGTATTCCACAACCGTTACATCAACATCAAAATCTGTGAGCATTGACGCCCATTCAATTCCAATGACGCCGCCTCCCACAATAATAATAGAAGCAGGAAGTGTTTCCAGCTTTAATGCTTCATCTGAAGTGATTACTTTCTCTCCGTCAATCGTTAAACCAGGTAATGTTCTAGGGCGAGACCCTGTTGCGACAATTACATTCTTTGGAATAAGCATTTCGTTTTCTTCACCGCTTTTTAATTCAACGGAGATGGTTCCTGGCATAGGAGAAAAAATAGAAGGTCCTAAAATACGTCCAATTCCTTCATATACGTCAATTTTACCTTTTTTCATTAGCTGTTTGACACCGTTATGTAACTGTGAAACAATTTCTGACTTTCGTTCTTGTACACGTGCATAGTTCAATAGTACATTGGACGTTTCTACGCCAAATTCACTGCTTTTCTTAGCCGTTTGATAGACTTCTGCACTTCTTAGTAAAGCTTTGCTTGGGATACACCCTGCGTGCAGGCATGTGCCGCCTAACTTATTTTTCTCCACAACCGCTACTGATAGACCTAACTGAGAGGCACGAATAGCTGCTACGTATCCTCCGGTTCCACCGCCAAGAATGACCAAATCATATTCTTTTGCCACACTGCTTCACACCTTTCTGCAAACGCTATTAAGCGCCTTTATATTCCTTCACTTCTTCTTCACCTGTAAGCACTCGGAGAGCCCCTTCAGCTAGCGCTTGAAGCTCATTTTCCCCAGGATAAACAATGACATCTGCAATCCACTTTACATGATTAATAATCAGCTCAACAAACGCTTTTGAATAAGCAATGCCTCCCGTTAGAATAATGGCGTCTACTTTTCCATGCAATACCGTACTGGCAGCTCCAATTTCCTTCGAAATTTGATAAGCCATTGCTTCGTAGATAAGCTTAGCTTTTTCGTTTCCATTTTTCACTAGCGCTTCGACTTTCTGCACGTCAGATGTACCCAAATAACCGACAAGCCCGCCTTTTCCTACAAGCATTTTCATAATCTCCTCGCGGTAATACTGACCTGAAAAGCAAAGACGAACTAATTCACCAACCGGTACACCGCCAGCGCGCTCTGGACTAAAAGGACCGTCGCCGTGCAGGCCATTGTTCACATCAATTACTTTTCCACACTTGTGAACTCCAACTGTAATGCCTCCGCCCATATGGGTAACAATAACGTTCATTTGTTCGTATGTGCTATTCATTTCTTTGGCCACTTTTCGAGCCACCGATTTTTGATTCAGCGCATGAAAGATGCTTTTCCTTTCCATAAAAGGAGTTCCTGAGATACGAGCGGTGTCACTTAGCTCATCTACCACCACTGGATCAACAATGTACGCTGGAATATTTAATCCAGATGCAATCTCAAACGCTAAAATCCCGCCTAAATTGGAAGCATGATGGCCGGCATAACCGTCTTTTAAATCTTTGAGCATGGCTTGATTTACTTCGTATGTGCCGCCTTCAATCGGGCGTAAAAGCCCTCCTCTTCCACATACTGCACTTAATTTAGATAAATTAATCCCTTCTTCATCAAGTGCCTCTAAAATCGAGTTTTTACGGAACTCATACTGTGCATATATCGTCTCAAACTGATTCATTTGCTGTGAATCGTAGCGGATTGTTCGATCAAAAATTGGTTTATCGTTGTGAAATACGCCAATTTTTGTGGACGTTGAACCCGGATTTATTATCAGCATTCGATATTCGTGCATATCCAACACATGTCCTCCTACCTTATCATTCTCATAAACGAAGGCTAGGTCGAAAGGATTTCATTTATTCCTTTTGCCTAGCCTTCAGCTCAAACATTAGCGCGTATGACGTCTACTTAAAATATGCTGTCCATTTTGTAAAAATTGACTGCGTGAACGACGCAGCTTTTCAATTCTTTCTTCAGCTAAGCGATCTGCTGCTAGATAGGTTGGAATGCCATCTCGCTTTGAGATTTCAACTACCTTTTCAATATTATCATAAATACCTTCAACTTTTTTCAGCGCACGCTCACGGTTATATCCAACTAGCTCATCAGCTACGTTAATAACGCCTCCTGCATTAATAACATAGTCCGGTGCATATACAATGCCTAATTCATGAATTAAATCACCATGACGCGTTTCTTTCAATTGATTATTAGCTGCCCCTGCAATAACTTTTGCTTTTATTTGAGGGATCGTTTCATCGTTAATCGTTGCTCCGAGTGCACAAGGAGCATAGATATCACATTCTACACCATAAATATCATTTGGGTCTACTGCTTGCGCACCAAATTCTTCTACCGCACGCTGAACAGCTTCTTTATTAATATCCGTTACAATAAGTTTTGCCCCTTCTTCGTGAAGGTGGCGGCATAAATTATATGCTACGTTTCCTACACCTTGGACAGCTACTACTTTTCCTTCAAGCATATCTGTTCCAAATGCTTCTTTTGCTGCTGCTTTAATTCCTCGGTATACGCCGTAGGCTGTGACTGGTGATGGATTGCCTGATGAACCGAAGGCAGGAGATACACCCGTTACATAATCCGTTTCCTCATATACAATATCCATATCCTCTACCGTTGTGCCCACATCTTCTGCTGTAATATATCGACCATTTAACCCTTGAATAAAGCGGCCAAATGCACGGAACATCGCTTCATTTTTGTCTTTGCGAGGATCTCCGATAATAACCGTTTTTCCTCCTCCTAAATTCAAGCCTGCTGCTGCATTTTTATAAGTCATTCCGCGTGATAAACGAAGCGCATCTTCAATTGCAGCCTCTTCTGATTCATATGTCCACATTCTCGTACCGCCTAGAGCTGGTCCAATTGTTGTATCATGAATCGCAATAATGGCTTTTAAGCCTGAATCTTTATCTTGGCAAAATAATAACTGCTCATAATCGTATGTTTCCATATAGTCAAAAATTTTCATTGTTAGTGCCTCCTAAGAATTCTGTTGAGCGACGCTGATAGCAAGCGCCAGTGAGTATAATTTACTTTCTGATGAATCTGCTCTGGATGTTAAGACGACCGGAGCTTTTGCCCCCGCTAGAATAGCTCCAACTTTTGCTTTAGCAAAATAAATAAGGGATTTATATAAGACGTTCCCTGTTTCAATTGCTGGAACGAGTAATATATCTGCTTGACCGGCAACTTCACTTTGAATGCCTTTTTGCTTGGCTGCTTCTATGTTAATGGCATTGTCGAGTGCTAAAGGTCCATCAATAACGCAGCCTTTAATTTGTCCTCTGCGGTTCATCTGTGTAAGAAGTGCAGCCTCTACTGTGGCAGGCATCAAAGGGTTCACAACTTCAACCGCTGCAACAGGAGCTACCTTTGGCATCTCTATCCCAATCGAGTGAGCAACGTTCACCGCGTTTTGAATGATTTGAACTTTCTCTTCCAGAGATGGCGTAATATTCATAGCTGCATCTGTTACAAGAATAGGACGGTCATAGTGAGGAACATCAAACACAGCTACGTGTGATAAAACATTTCCCGTACGCAAACCATGCTCTTTATTTAACACAGCTTTTAAAATAAGCGATGTGGATAAATTCCCTTTCATTACGATATGAGCTTGACCTTGCTGAACTGAACGCACAGCCAATTGAGCCGCTTCTAAAACGGACTCCGTATGTACGACCGTCACAGCCTTATGAGTGAGTAAGGATGGGCGGTACTGCCTGAATAATTCATTAATTGTTGTTTCGTTGCCAAACAAAATAAATTCAGAAACTTCCCTTGACACAGCTTCATACACTGCCTCAATTGTTTCTAAGTCTTCAGCTGCAGCAACAGCAACAGTCAAAGAAGACTGCTTAGCAACCCGAGATAAGATGGTAGCAAGAGTCATGGAATGTTCGACCTCTCCTTTTTCATTCTTTCTTTTGCCCCTTTTTAAAGAGCATACTGCGCGTTTATGCAGTCACTTAAAATATATGCAAGATTTGTGCCACACTCTGCATATATTACATAATATAGCTGCTTATATCCGTTTCTACGCACAAAAAATTTTTTTTATTGATTCTAACGACAAACAGAAAAAAAGAATACCTCTCTATTTATATGCAATAACTTGCACACCATGCATTTTATTGCATGCTGTTATTTGCAAGATTGTATTTTTCCAACTTATAATACAGAGAACGCAGGGAAATATTGAGCTGTTTTGCTGTTTTCGTTCGGTTATACTTGTTTGCAATCAGCACTTTTTGAATAAGTTCAGCTTCATAATTTTCCATCATGTGCGCTAAAGTCTTCCCTTCGAATACTACCTCTTCATTCGCCTGATTTTTTTCTTTTTTGCCCTTGCCTTCAAGTGAAGGGAGATGAACAGAATCAATCATTGTTTCCGTATAGTGCATATAAATAATAGCTCTTCCTAATATGTTTTCAAGCTCTCTGACGTTTCCTGGCCAGTCGTATGATCTCAATGATTGTAAGGCCCGATCTGTTACCCCTTCAACATGTCGGCCGTAATCTTGATTAATTTTTGTAATTAAGTGTGTAACAAGCGCTCCAATATCCTCTTTTCTCTTCCGAAGAGGAGGTATGTGAATCGGAATTTTGTTTAGCCGATAATACAAGTCCTGTCTGATGCTTCCATCAGCCATTCCTTTTTCTAAATTCACATTCGTAGCTGCAATCACGCGAACATTCACCGGAATGGGGGTCGTGCCTCCAACGCGAATAAGCTCTTTTTCTTGAAGCACTCGAAGCAGCTTAGCCTGCATATGAGCTGAAAGCTCCCCGATTTCATCCAAAAAGATGCTACCGTTATTGGCTTCTTCAAAAACACCTCGTTTTCCGCCTCGTTTTGCCCCGGAAAAAGCTCCTTCTTCATACCCAAAAAGTTCACTTTCAAGCAAAGACTCAGAAAGTGCAGCACAGTTGATCCGAACAAATTTATTAAACTTTCGGCTGCTCGCATTATGAATCGCATGTGCAAACAGCTCCTTACCCGTCCCAGATTCACCTCTAAGCAAAACAGTAGCTGGTGTTTTAGCAGCAAGTCTAGCCTGCTCAATTGCTAACTGAAACTCTTCAGACTGACCAATGATATCAGCAAATGAATATTTCGCTTCAAGCGTTCGGATAATTTGACGCGCTCTTTTAAGTTCATTTGTAAGCTCTTGAATTTCAGACATATCATGAATAACGCCAACGCTGCCTTTTAATTTTCCATCGACAATAACAGGGGCAACATTCACAACTACGTCTCTTTTACTCGGACCAAGCCTCATTCTTACACCTCGAACGGGACGTCTTGTTTGCAGCACCTTCATGTGCATACTGTCTCCTTCAGAGATATCGGCAGTCGCGGGCTGACCAATAATATCCGTCTTTTTTAAACCCGTAATTCTCGTATAAGCAGGATTAATTAAAATCCCTCTTCCTTCTTCATCGACAACCGAAATAGCTTCTTCAGAAGATTGAATAATAGCTTGAAGCATAGTTTGTACTTCTTTTAAGTTCGTAACTTCTTCTGCCAATCCGACAACGTCCGTAATATCTTTAAAAATCGAAAAGGCACCAAACAGCTCTCTATTCTCGTCGAGTATTGGTATTCTAGTCGTAATGACCTTCCGTCCGCTATCTAACACAAATTCACTATTTTGATCAATCGTTTTTGTATGAAGAACATCAACAAGTTTACTATTTGGAATAACTTCATGAAGATGCTTACCAATTACATCTCTGTGTGAAAAGTTCGTCAAACGCTCGGCACTTTGATTAAATAGCGTAATATATCCATTCTTATCAATCACGACCATCGCATCATGAGCCGCGTTAAAAATAAGATCATATTTATACGATTCTTGCTTTAACCGCTGAATTAACTCTTCTTTTTCCTCCATCAGATTGGCCATAATTTCAGCAACCAATCCCGGAACTACCAGTGCATCAGCAGGTTTGCTTCTCTGCAATTGTTGAAAAACACCTTGTTTACCTGTTGTTTCAACAATGACATCGAGCTGCTTTGTCATATAAGGCTCCCAATTCATTCCGGTTGAAATATCTTGTTCTTTCGCATGCAAAACAGCCGGCGCGTCAGCTCGTACGTCTACTACACCAATCACTTTCATAAATTCGGTTTCCAACAAGATTTTCAGAATAGCTAATCCACCTTTTCCTCCTCCAACGATCAACACTTTTTGCATATTTTTTCACCTTTTCCACTTAATATGTACATGTTCCGTGCAAAATATTGCATATACCTATCATATAAAAAAAGAAACGCTCTTGACAATTTATTTAGTTCTTTTATGATTCAAGTATAACGGTTTTATAATGTAAACGCATTCATTTTAAAAAAGAGAAGCGAAAGGAGAAGCTATGGTTCGAATTATTGCCCTGCTAATCTTACTTATTCCTGGTATACTCGCTGGATATGGCATTAAACTTATGAGAGATATGATTTTTGGCATCCTGCAATCCCCGTTCCCTTCTTTATTTTTGCAATTTTCAGTCGGTCTTCTGTTATTTGTAATCGGCCTTGGATTTGTTGCTGGCTTTATTCTGCACAGAGACCGCAAGCGAAACAAAGTTCAAAACAGATTTCAAAAAGATAAAAAAACATCGCATTAATGCGATGTTTTTTTACGAAAAGCGTCCCCCAAATTGCTTCACCATTTTTTCAGGATAATCAGTAATAATGGATTCACATCCATATTTCCGAAGCTGCTCAGCTACTTTTACATCATTTACTGTGTAAGGTCGCACTGGAATTTGACAATCTTTTGAAGCGGCTACATTTACTTCATTCACGGTACGCTGATTAGGGTGAAGAGCTTTTGCGCCAAGATGCTGCGCATATACCCAAGGCTCATACATAGGATAAGAATATAAAATAGCTGTTTCAATCGTAGAATCCAAAGAACCAATTCGGGCTAAGCTGTTATGATTAAAAGATGAAATCATCGTTCGATCCTTCATCTTGTATAAATAAATTAAATCTAAAACTTTCATTTCTAAGTATGGATAGTCAAATATATTGTTTTTCAACTCGATGTTTACGCTAATTCCTTCACTTGAAGCCCACTCCATTACTTCATTTAACATGGGAATTTTACATGCCCCGTACTTTTTTTTGAACTTATAGCTCGCATCTAATTTCTGTAAATCTTGATACGTAAAATCTTTTACATACCCTTTTCCATTCGTCGTTCGATCTACTTTTTCATCATGAATTACAGCAAGTTCCCCATCCTTTGTCATATGCACATCAAGTTCAATTCCGTGTGCTCCGACTCTCGCTGCTTCTTTGAAGGAAATCATCGTATTTTCAGGAAACGTTCCAGCTGCGCCGCGATGACCTATTACAAACATACTTGCTCAACTCCTCTATTATCACTTATTATTAACTTTAGCATTACTTAATAGTGAAAGCACGAATTTACTGTTTATACTTCTTCACTTTCATTACTTTATATGCAAAAGGAGGTCGTTGTGTATGAGACCACTGCAAATTTCTCCGGATACAGCCGTAAAATTAGCAGAACAATTAAATATCCCCCTCGAGCAATTGATGCATATGCCTCAGCATATTTTGCTGCAGAAGCTTGCTGAATTAAATGCGGGCGAAGATAAAAAAGGATCTGAATAACAGATCCTTTTTTCTTTCGAATTTTCGTTTCCAAAAATAGTATTACTTTCTTACTTCATTTCCCATAACATATATTAGAATATTTAATAATATAAATGTATTTTTAAAAATGCTTTTAAATAAGTAATTTAATACTTTTTTGTGTATATTTAATTATTTTTTGATTTTTCCATATAATTTCATTGACGAAATTATTATTTTTCTACTAAAATAAAAATACATTATATTTATTCCAGTACTTATATTCTGATTTTTTGATCAATTCAAATAAAAGAATTAAATAGTATGAGAGAAATTTTAGGGGGACTTCATTATGCAAGCAGCTGTACAACACGAAAATCAGCAGCCAAATGAGTCTAGGAAAAAACACCCTCCTGGACTGTACTTATTATTCGCGACTGAGGCATGGGAAAGATTTAGTTATTATGGAATGAGAGCCATTCTGGTTCTTTATTTAACTGCTACCGCTGCTCAAGGTGGACTCGGGGTAGATAAAGCAACTGCACTGAGCTTATATGGAACATTCACTAGTGCTGTTTACATTACGCCGATGATTGGCGGATATTTAACAGACCGCTTCCTCGGAAGAAGGCTAGCCATCACAATCGGTGGTGTGATTATGGCACTCGGGAATTTTTCCATCTTCATTCATCAAAGCGTAGCCGCTTTGTATATCGGACTTGCTTTATTAATTATCGGAAACGGATTTTTCAAACCAAATATCTCCACATTGGTCGGAGATCTTTATGCAGAAAATGATCCTCGCCGTGACGGTGCTTTTACCATTTTTTATATGGGTATTAACTTTGGTGCATTTTTCGCCCCATTAGTTGTTGGATTAATGAGTTATAAATACGGATTTTTAACAGCAGCTATCGGAATGGTTGTTGGACAAATTTTATTTAACCTACTGGCTAATCGCTATTTAGGTGATATTGGGAAAGAGCCTACAGGAAAAGTTCATGCAGCAGCATCTCAAACATCAACTGCTCCGCTGACAGCACGAGAAAAGAAAAGAACGGTTGCTATCGTTATTCTAGCTTTCGTTGTTATTGCTTTCTGGACAGCTTTTGAACAGGCTGGAAGTTCTTTAACGCTATATGCTCAAGATCAAATTGATCGTCAAATCGGTAGTTTTACGGTTCCAACAGAGTGGTTCCAATCATTGAATCCACTGTTTATCATGATTTTAGCACCAATTATGTCACTTGTTTGGTACAAGCTAGGAAATTCAAAACGCGGTGATTTTAAAACACCAACAAAAATGGGTATGGGACTTGTAACAGTCGGATTAGGATTCTTAATTTTAATTCCAGCCGTTATGTATACTGGTAATGACCCAGCTTTAAAAGTAAATATCCTATTTATGATTTTCACTTACTTCCTGCACACGCTAGCTGAGCTTATGATTTCGCCAGTAGGGTTGTCTATGGTAAGTAGACTGGCTCCATTAAAGCTTGCTTCTCTTTTAATGGGCGTATGGATGGCAAGCTCTGCTGTTGCTAATAAGCTAGCGGGTGTTCTTGCATCTTATACACAGTCGTTAGGTTATTTCGACATCTTCAGCTTAATCGGAGCTGTAACAATTGTACTTGGAATTATTGTTTTGTTCCTTTCAAAATCGATTGCTAAATTAATGGATTAAAAAAAGCAGCCTTTTCTGAAGGCTGCTTTTTTTATCATTTACTTATCCATATATGTAGATGAATTTTTTAACACATCTTCTAAATCTTCTTTCAAACACAAAGCCCTCATAACAATTAAATAAATTATTTCAATAAAATACACTACTATGGATCACAAGATGTACATTCCCTTAACCTCCCTATTTCCAACTCTTAAAACAAAATGAAAGGACCCATGAATGATTAAAATTCATCGGCCCTGCAGTAAAAAGTTTATTGATTTTCAGTTTGCTATCTAGTGTAAATTCCAAAAGTTTATAGGCATGTACTCTGTATTACAAAAGGTATCAGCTCACTCAAAACCCCGTAATTCCAGCAGTCCTATCCCTTTCAACTCGCTTTATGTTCAAGGCGTAATTTATCCGCAACCATGGCGATAAATTCACTATTTGTCGGCTTTGCTTTTGACATGCTGACAGTATATCCGAATAATGAAGAAATAGAATCAATGTTCCCTCGGCTCCATGCTACTTCAATGGCATGACGAATGGCGCGCTCAACGCGGCTTGCTGTTGTATTGTATTTTTTTGCAATGTCAGGATACAGCACTTTTGTAATCGACCCAAGCAGCTCAATATCCTTATATACCATTGAAATGGCTTCTCTCAAATATAAATAGCCTTTAATATGAGCAGGTACACCAATTTCGTGAATGATGCTCGTAATGCTTGCATCTAAATTTGCTGGTTTGCTGTCGCGATGCGAACGCATGGAAGAAGATGAACGTTGCATAAATGAAGATGTTTGTCCGCTAACTTGACGAATATGATTCACTAAGTTTTCCATATCAAACGGCTTTAGAATAAAATAAGCAGCTCCTAAATCAACCGCTTTTTTCGTTACGTCTTCTTGCCCAAATGCTGTTAGCATGATGACATTTGGATAATTTTCTTTTTTCATTTCTTTTAACTGACCTAAAACTGCTAATCCATCTAGATGCGGCATAATAATGTCTAATACAAGAACATCCGGATCTTTATCTTTTAAAATGGATAAACACTCTTGTCCATTGTAAGCTACTCCGATTACTTCCATGTCTTCTTGCTCTGAAATATAATCTTCAAGCAAACCAATTAGTTCCCGATTATCATCAACCAAGCATACTTTAATTTTTTTCAATGCAGCTTCCTCCTCAGTCCTTTATGTTATACGTCGTTTCCTACGTGTCTCTATTCTTTATTCTAAAGGACAAATTCGACAATGCAACATTATTTCCTTTATTTTTTTAGAAAAAAGTCTTTTAAATGGAATTTATTCGATTTTCTCTTATTTTCTTTGTTTTTCGACGTTTTTCTCGTACATTTACGACAATAATTTTTATCAAAAAAAGCGAACTAATGACAACATTAGCTCGCTTTTTTTCGATTATTTTTATAAATATCGATTCCTGCTTCGTTAAGCATCCATTCAATATGGACACCGTAACCGGAGGTAGGATCATTTACAAAAACATGGGTAACCGCTCCAACGACTTTACCGTTTTGAATAATCGGACTCCCGCTCATTCCTTGAACAATTCCACCTGTTTTCTTTAACAATTTAGGATCTGTAATTTTAATAACCATTCCTTTAGTAGCCGGAAACTTTTGAGGTATAGTACTCATAATTTCAATATCAAATTCTTCCACTTGATCATCATCTACTACCGTTAGAATTTTAGCCGGTCCTTCTTTTACTTGATGAGATAGAGCAATTGGCATTGCTTTATCCATTATTCCGTTTTCCATCGTTGAAGACAATTTTCCAAAAATACCGAAAGGACTATTTCGTGTAATATTTCCAATGATTTGTCTATCTTCAGAAAACCTCGCTAGCTTTTCGCCGGGAACGCCGTTCGAACCTTTCTCAATTGATGTAACGGTCGAACGGACAATTTGTCCATCTTCTACTACGATTGGCTTTTTTGTATCCATATCCGAAATAACATGGCCTAAAGCGCCGTATTTTTTAGATTTTGGATCATAAAAAGTCATTGTGCCAATTCCTGCAGCTGAATCACGGATGTATAAACCGATTCTGTACGCATAATCTTGCTTATCTTTTAACGGATACAGCTTCGTGTCAAACTGCTTTTTTTCTCTTAAAATATGCAGATTTAATGGTTCACCCGTTTTCCCTGCCTGCTGAATAAACGGTGTAATATCACTCATTTTTTCAATGGTTTTACCATTAATCTTCGTAATCATATCTCCAACTTGAATACCCGCAATTTCGCCAGGAGATTTTTTACCTTTTGCTGTATCTACCTGATGATAGCCTACAACAAGAACACCTTTTGAATTTAATTTCACACCGATTGATTGTCCACCAGGAATGACTTTAAAATCAGATAATACCTGCACGTCTACACGCTTTACAGGAATACCGGCCAAATGAAGCATCAACTCTTCTTTGCCTACCTGTTTGCCTGCTACGGTCAGCTTCGCCTTGTTACTTGTTACATCGTAAACAGGTGATGAAGCTTCTACGCTAAGCGGTAATGTCGTATTAATTTTTTCTTTTTGCTGTTCAAATAAGACGATTTGTTTTGGAATGTGTATATATTGTTGCACAACTGGAATAAATCCTACAAAAATGAACGAAACAAGGAGAATCGCACCAATTATATGTCTGTATCGATTTTGCATGTTTTCACTCTCCTCGCTTCCTCGCCTAAATGGCTACACATTTAATTTAGCCTTCTTAGAGCGCATTTATAACAGAAGTTCAGAGAAAAATGAAAAGAAGTACAAGGAAACATTTTCAGTTCCTCCATTTTGTATAAAAAAACACCTTTAACACATACTGTTACGTGTTAAAAGGTGTTTTTTTAAATGGTCTGCTTCATCTTATCCGCTAAATCTAAAAGCTCTTTGGCATGCTCCTTCGTTAAGCTTGTAATTTCAGCTCCTGCAATCATTCGACCAATTTCTTTTACTTTTTCATCAAGAGTTAATGGAAGAACAGATGTCGTTGTACGATCACCTTTTATCTCTTTAGCAATAAAGAGATGAGTATCTGCCATAGCTGCTACCTGCGGCAAATGAGATATGCAAAGAACCTGCGAATCAACGGAAATGGCATGTATTTTTTCACCGATCGATTGAGCTACTCTTCCACTTACGCCTGTATCAACTTCATCAAAGATAATGGACGTCACGCCTTGATGCTTAGAGAAGATGCTCTTTAACGCCAGCATGATCCTTGACAGTTCTCCGCCTGATGCTACTTTCGCAAGAGGCTTTAACGGTTCACCAGGGTTGGTAGAAATATAAAACTCTACGTTGTCAATGCCGTCTTTGGTGAATTTTATTCTTTCGCCATTTACTTCAACGTCATTTTTACCTGCATTTACGACAGAGAATTTAATTTGAAATACGGTTTTAGCCATATAGAGTTCTTGAAGCTCATGATGGATGCTGTCCGTTAACTCCTGAGCAAGTTTTTTTCGAATAGCTGAAACGTTGTTAGCTTCTACTAATAAATCCTGTGCTACGCTGTTTAACTGTTCTTTGATCTTGCTCACGTGCGTATCTCGATTTTCAATACGATCAATTTCATCTTCAATTTGTGCTGCATATTCTAGAATTTCATCTACACTTTGACCGTATTTACGCTTTAAGTGATTAATTTCATTTAAACGCGCTTCAATAAAGTCTAAGCGTTTCGGATCAAATTCTAATAAATCCAGCTGCTGACGAATTTTATAAGATGCGTCTTCTAACTGATAGAAGCTCGATGAAATAATCTCCGAAATTTCGGCATAGTTTTTTTCCAGTGACGAAATATCCTCCGTATGATTCATTGCTACGCCTACCCAATCCAGACCTTGATGTTCACCGTGCAGCGCATTGTACGCATCGTTTAGCGACGTATAGATCTTTTCAAAGTTGGAAATCTTCAAACGCTCTTCATTTAGTTCCTCGTCTTCATTGAGCTGCAAATTTGCGGCTTTGATTTCATCTAATTGAAATTGAATAAGATCGAGGCGATGTGCCATCTGCTGCTCATTTTCAGTTAATTGATCCAACTGCTTTTTTAGCGACGTATACCTCGAAAATACCTCTCGATACTCCGTCAAAGCCTCTTCTACTTTTTCTCCTCCATATTGATCAAGAAGAGTTAAGTGACGATCTTGATTCATTAAATCTTGGTGCTCGTGCTGTCCATGTATATCAATTAACGTCTGTCCGACTTCACGTAGGATAGCTAACGTGACGAGCTTACCGTTGATGCGGCAAATACTTTTCCCATTTGTAGTGATATCTCGGCGAAGCACAATCATTCCATCTTCCACTTCCAAACCGACTTGTTTGGCTTTTTCGTGACTCGGATGCTGTTCTTCATCAAATAAGAAAAGCCCTTCAATTTCGGCTCTGTCTGTTCCATGGCGGACAAACTCCGAAGAGCCTCTTCCACCTACTAACAATGAAATGGCATCAATAATAATCGACTTTCCCGCTCCTGTTTCGCCTGTTAATACCGTTAAGCCTTTTTCAAATGAAACAGAAAGTTCATCAATAATCGCAAAGTTTTTAATGGATAATTCAGCTAACAACCTGCTTCACTCACCTTTATAACATTTCTAAGAATCGGTCTGATATAATTTGCGTATCTTCAGGAGTACGGCAAATAATCAAACATGTATCGTCTCCACAAATTGTTCCTAATATTTCATCCCAGTCCAAATGATCAATTAATGCGCCAATCGCATTTGCGTTTCCCGGCAATGTTTTCATCACCAGCATATGCCCGGCTGAATCAATTTTTACAAATGCGTCCATAAGAGAGCGCTTTAACTTTTGTAAGGGATTAAAACGCTGATCTGCAGGCAAGCTGTATTTGTATCGTCCGTCCATCAAAGGCACTTTGACTAAGTGCAGTTCTTTAATATCACGAGAGATTGTTGCCTGTGTTACATTAAAACCTTGGTTTTTTAAAATATCTACCAATTCATCCTGTGTTTCAATATCATTATTCGTGATAATGTCACGAATTTTAATATGTCTTTGCCCTTTATTCATGTTGGCACCTCACATTAATATGTAATCTTCTTTTTGTTTTGTTGTTTATAAGTCTTTCACTAATTAAGTATCATAATGTGTTCAACTTGATTATGCACCTTTTGTATAAAGAGTCATAATCAAATCGCCAATGCTAAGTTTTTGCTTAACATTGGCCATTATTACTTTTTCTCTTTTAACGTCTTATGTGCTTCTTCGACCACTTCACGCACAGTAAGCGGAGCTTGATTTTCACCAAATTTACGCTCGCCTTTCCAGCTCAGATGAAGAAGAAATTCGATATTTCCATCTCCTCCTGTTATCGGTGAATACGACATGTTATATACATCGTATCCTTGACGAAGGGAGAAATCCACCATTCCTTGAAGGACTTCTTCATGCACTTTTGAGTCACGCACGATTCCTTTTTTCCCAACTTGCTCTCTTCCAGCCTCAAACTGTGGCTTAACAAGTGCAACAACATCGCTGCATGGAACAAGAAGTGTTTTTAACACAGGGAGAATGAGTCTTAAGGAAATAAACGATACATCAATAGAAGCGAATTCAGGCAAGCCTCTTGATAAATCAGCTGGTGTCACATAACGGAAATTTGTTCGTTCCATTACTTCTACTCGCTCATCTTGACGAAGCTTCCAAGCTAGCTGATTATAGCCTACGTCTAGCGCATAGGACATCTTCGCTCCATTTTGAAGCGCACAATCGGTAAAGCCTCCAGTAGAAGAACCAATATCAATCATGATTTTATCCGCTACATGGACATTAAATTCTTTAATCGCTTTTTCAAGCTTAAAGCCGCCTCTGCTGACGTAAGGCATCACTGCACCTTTAATTGTCAGCGGCGTATCGCGTTCAATTTTCTCTCCCGGCTTATCCAAACGGACTTCATTCGCATAAACAAGTCCTGCCATCACTGTACGCTTTGCTTTTTCTCTTGTTTCAATCAAACCTCGTTCTACTAATAATACATCTACTCGTTCTTTTTTTGTCACTTAACTTCAAGCCTCTTTTGTGTTGGTGTTACGAGTTTTTTAACTCGATTTATAATCTCTTCTTTGGTTAAGCCAATTTCTTCTAAAAGTTTTGTTACGCTGCCGTGCTCGATAAAGCGATCAGGAATACCCATACGTTCAACGCGAGTATTATAATAGCCGTGCTCTGATGCAAACTCTAACACCGCACTTCCAAAACCGCCTTGAAGTACCGCTTCTTCCACCGTAATCACAGGCTTATTCGTTTGGAAAATCTCGTGAAGCATTTTTTCATCCAGCGGTTTAATAAAACGAGCATTGACCACTTTGACGCTGATTCCTTGCTTCTCAAGTTCTGCTGCTGCATCCATCGCCATTGAAATCGTTGTACCAAACGTTAAAATGGTTGTATCCGAACCTTCTTTTAATACGTCCCATGTACCGATCGGAATGTTTTTCAGTTCTGAATCTAGTTCAACACCTAATCCGTTTCCTCTCGCATAGCGCATCGCAATCGGACCTTCTTCATAAGTCAAAGCAGTGTGAACCATGTGCTGACCTTCATTTTCGTCTTTTGGCATCATAATAACAAGGTTAGGCAAATGACGTAAAAACGCAATGTCAAATACACCTTGGTGCGTTTCACCATCAGCACCTACTAGTCCAGCTCGATCAATCCCAATAAATACATTTAGCTTCTGACGGCAAATATCATGAACCACTTGATCGTATGCACGCTGTAAAAACGTCGAATAAATAGCTAAAAAGGGCTTCATATTTTGAGTTGCAAGACCAGCGGCCATTGTTGTTGCATGCTGCTCTGCAATCCCAACATCAAACATGCGATGCGGAAACTCTTTTTGAAACGCTTCAAGTTTTGAACCTACAGGCATTGCTGGCGTTACTGCTACGATACGCTCATCTTCCCTAGCCATTTTCAATACCGTATCACTTACTAATTTACTCCAAGCAATCGGAACATTTTTGTCTTTAATAAAGTCACCGGACTCAATTTTGTAAGGGCCTGTACCATGCCACGCTCCGCTTTTATCGCTTTCCGCTGGCAAGTACCCTTTCCCTTTTTTCGTAATCACATGAATCAGTACCGGTCCTTTTGTTTTCTTTGCATATTGTAACGTTTCCAATAAATCGTCATAGCTATGGCCGTCAACCGGTCCTAAATACGTAAAGCCAAGATCTTCAAAGAACATGCCTGACACAACCATGTACTTTAGGCCATCTTTTACACGTTCTGCCGTTGCCGCGAGCTTACCGCCTACCGCAGGCACTTTTTTCAGTAGAACTTCAAGCTCATCTTTTACCCAGTTGTATTTGCCCGCCGTGCGCAAACGCCCCAGAATGCTGTGTACAGCCCCGACGTTAGGAGCGATAGACATTTCATTGTCATTTAAAATAACGGTCATATCCGTTTGCTCGTGCCCGATGTGGTTAAGCGCTTCAAGAGCCATACCACCTGTTAAAGCTCCGTCACCAATGATAGGAACAATGTGAGCTTTTGTTTTTTGCAAATCTCTTGCAGCAGCCATTCCCATTGCGGCTGAAAGAGATGTAGAACTATGTCCCGTTTCCCATACATCATGCTCACTTTCATCTCGCTTTGGAAAGCCGCATAATCCTTTATATTGACGGATTGTATCAAACTCTCCCGCTCGTCCTGTTAAAATTTTATGGACATACGACTGATGCCCGACGTCCCATAAAAATTTATCTTTTGGACTGTCGAACACTTTATGGAGTGCAAGCGTTAACTCAACAACCCCTAAATTTGGCCCTATATGACCACCAGTTGCAGAAAGCTTTGTAATTAAAAAACGACGAATCTCTTCACTTAGTTCTTCTAATTGTGTTACTGACATTTTCTTTAAAAACTCAGGATTTTTTATCGTTGTAAGATCCAAGGTGGATCACTCACTTTCGTACTTGTTATAAAGTTACCTTAATACATTGTCTATTGTTTTATACGTATAGTCAATTTTTAGTATTTCCTTATTACTTACAATACCTTTGATATTCTATCAGTAAACCAGTGATATTCAAAGGAAAATAGTGAAAAAATAGCCGCTAACACAAATGTGATAACGGCCACCAAGATATTGTATATGTCTTTCAAACCTATGCACTACGCTTTTATACAGTAGTAAAATCATTATAGCATAGCCCCTATTGGGACTCAATCTTATTTTACTGTATCACTCAAAAAACCTGACAGAAATCGTCATTAACTATCACGTTTTGCTATATATAAACAAATTTCTTCTAGTAATCCGTGCTTAATTTGAGCTTGACGTAACGAGAGAAGTGCTTGTTCAACATGATACTGTAACTTTTCTTTGGCCGCTTCCATACCTAATAAAGAAGGATATGTCGTTTTTTCATTTTCTGTATCACTGCCAATTGGCTTTCCTAACTTTTCTTCAGACCCTTCCACATCCAAGATATCATCTTGAATTTGAAACGCTAACCCTACATGCTTACTGAATTCTTCTAATAATTCTTGCTGTAGAGGCGTAGCTTTTGCAAGAATTGCTCCTGCTTTTACACAGAATCCTAGCAGCTTCCCCGTTTTATGAAGATGAATATATTCAAGCTCATCTAGCGTGAGCTGCTTTTTTTCACCTTCCATATCTGCAACCTGTCCGCTGATCATACCTTCTGTTCCGCTTGCTTTTACCAGTTCTGTAATGAGCTGAAGTTTCATATGTGATGTAATTTCAGAATGTACCGCTTCAGAAATGAGCTGAAAGCTATTTGTTAAAAGAGCATCTCCAGCTAATATAGCCGTTGCTTCGCCGTACACCTTGTGATTTGTCGGTTTACCTCTTCTTAAGTCGTCATCATCCATACTAGGTAAATCATCATGAATGAGCGAATATGTATGAATCATTTCCACTGCACAGGCTGTTTCTAGTCCGATGCTCTCGTCTTTTCCAAATGCATGTAGCGTTGCAAACAACAGCACTGGGCGAAGTCGCTTTCCTCCTGCCGTAAGCGAGTAAAGCATGGATTCCTTTAAGTTAACCGGAGCATGTAATGCCTTTACCACTTCAGGCAAGCGTGTTTCTACTCGATCTTTTGTAAAAGAAATATACTCTTTTAAATTCATTTCATTCACCATCACTCTTCCTCCTGTACCGAGAATGGCTCAAGCGTTCCGTCTTCACGTAAAATAGTTTCCATTTGCTTTTCAATATGCTGAAGACGATCGTGACAGAATTTTGAAAGAGTCATTCCTTCTTGGAATTGTTGAATTGCTTCTTCTAAAGGCACGTCGCCTTCTTCTAGCTTGTTTACGATGGTTTCTAACTGCTCCATCGCCTCTTCAAACGTATACTCTTTATTTGTCGCCATTTTTCATCGCTCCTCTATTTTCGAAACTTCACACTGCAACTGTCCATCGGTCAAACGAACGTTTACCACATCACCTTTGGATACTTGTTTGGTTGATTTAATTAACTCTTTTTCTTTATCGTATACTAAGCTGTAGCCTCTTTCCATTGTTTTTAATGGACTAAGCGTATGTAATTTTGACGTTGCCGTGGCAAATAAAAGCTGTTTTTGCTTTAGCAGCTGCTGCATCTCTTTTGTCAGCATTTTCGTCAGCTGCTGTTGACGGTCTGCCGCTTTCGTTAACTGATGCTCGGGGTGATTGCGCAACAAAGCGGCTGTTAGCTGCTCGTAGTTCGTCCGTTTATGCTCAATGTACCTTCTACCTTCACGATAAAAACGCTCCATCAGCTGATCTAACTGCTGCTCTTTTTGCTCGACCAACTTTTGAGGGTAACGAAAAGCATATGATTTCTGAGATCGTTCAAGCCTGCGGCTACTAGACTGAAGCATCTCTTTCATCGAACGAAGAAGACGGATATTTCGCTGAGTCAATCTTTCTGTAATTTCACTGATATGAGGTACGGCCAGCTCCGCAGCACCCGTTGGAGTAGGGGCTCGCAAATCTGCTACAAAGTCTGCAATTGTAAAATCGGTTTCATGTCCAACCGCTGAAATAACGGGAATAGTAGAAGTGAAAATTGCACGAGCTACGCTTTCTTCGTTAAACGCCCAAAGCTCTTCAATTGACCCGCCGCCGCGGCCGACAATTAATACGTCTGCTTCTTTACGACGGTTTGCTTCTTCAATTGCCTTGATGATAGACGGTGCCGCATTCACTCCTTGAACAAGAGCGGGCATAACAATAATGTTCGCGTTATATCTGCGCTTTAATGTCGTAATAATATCACGTACGGCGGCTCCAGTAGGAGATGTAATCACACCTATTGTTGTTGGATACTTCGGAAGTTTTCGTTTTCTAGCATGATCAAACAAGCCTTCTTTTTCCAGCTTTTTTTTCAGCTGTTCGTAGGCCAAGTATAAGTTTCCAACGCCGTCAGGCTGCATTTCTTTTACGTACATTTGATAATTTCCGCTTGGTTCATAAACCGAAATTTCAGCTCGAATCAGTACATTCATTCCTTCTTCAGGCTGAAAATTAAGCTGACGGTTATGCCCAGCAAACATAACGGCTGCGATACGAGCATTTTGATCTTTTAAGGTGAAATACATATGTCCTCGACTATGACGTTTAAAGTTAGAAATTTCTCCTTTAATCCATACATCTTGCATGTGAGGGTCTACGTCAAACTTGCGCTTGATGTATCGTGTAAGAGCCGTAACGGTTAGATAACGCACTTCACTCATCATTTTGCCTCCTTTGCAGTCACCCTCTCCCCTTTATATAAAGGAGAGAAGCATTTTAGTCACTTGATTTGGCAAGATGAACGTTTATTTAGATAAAGTTGTTAACACTTTAGACAATACGCCGTTGATAAACTTGCTTGATTGATCATCGCCAAATGTTTTTGCTAATTCAATCGCTTCATTTAACGTAACGCTCGTAGGAATTTCTTCTTCATACTTCATTTCGTATACGGCAATACGCAGGATTACGCGGTCTACAGTAGCTACGCGGTCTAACGTCCATTTTTCTAAATGATTGCGTAAAAGTTCATCAATTTCTTGCTGATGCTCAACTACACCTAGCACAAGACTTTCTAAAAATTGATCAGACTTTTCGTTTTGTACAACATTTCCGATTGCCTCCATTGGCTCGGTTTGCCCTAAATCATGCTGAAATAGTGCTTGTAATGCTTTTTGGCGTGCTGTATGTCTTTTCATTATTTTTGCTCCTTTATTTATCTTCTTCAACTAGTATACCTAGATAATAGCATAGTTTATGAAACGATACTTGATTGTTCTTATACGAAGTTTGTAGAACACGAAAAAGACCGTCTTTATGACGAGACAGTCTTTTTCACTTTACCATAGCTTGTGTTGAAAAGGAACAAGTAATCATACGTTATTCCATTTTAGCAACAGCCGTTAGGTAAACGTTTGTTTTATTCAACTTCTTCAATATCAGTTTTTTGCGTATCAAACTGAATCCCTACGATATGAATGTTTACTTCATCGAGATCAATAGCTGTCATATTTTTAAGGGCTTGACGAATGTTATCTTGTACTTGCTGCGCTACGTTTGGAATAGACACACCAAACTTCATCATACAAAACACGTCTACTTTTATCCCGTTTTCTGTTAAGTCCACTTTTACACCTTTACCGTGGTTTTTCTTTCCTAGTTTCTCCACAACGCCAGCTGCAAAATTTCCTCTCATTGCAGAAACGCCTTCTACTTCAGAAGCAGCAATACCCGCAATGACTTCAATAACCTCAGGAGCAATTTCTACTTTGCCAAGAGAATTTGGGTGTTCTTCCATTTCTAATACATGATTTTCATTCATGTACAGCACCTCCTATAGTTTATATTATACTAAGAATTCATTACGTCATATAGCTCAAGAAACTTCGTGTTGAATTCACCGCTAACAAATTTTTCATGATTTAATAGCTTTTGGTGAAAAGGAATAGTGGTCGCAACGCCATCGATAACAAATTCATCTAACGCGCGCTTCATTCGTTCAATAGCTTCCTCACGAGTTGGCGCATGAACAATCAATTTAGCCACCATTGAATCATAGTAAGGTGGGATTGCATAGCCCGGATATGCAGCAGAGTCTACGCGCACTCCGTAGCCACCTGGCGGCAAGTACATTTGAATCGTACCTGGTGATGGCATAAAGTTTTTCTCTGGGTTTTCTGCGTTGATTCGGCACTCAATTGCCCATCCGTTAAACGTCACTTCTTCTTGCGTAAACGGTAAAGTTTCACCATTTGCCACGTTGATTTGTTCTTTAATTAAGTCAACTCCTGTCACCATCTCTGTAACAGGATGTTCTACTTGGATACGCGTATTCATTTCCATGAAGTAAAATTTGTTTTCACGATAATCATAAATGAATTCCACGGTTCCGGCTCCTGTGTAATTAACGGCTTGAGCGGCTTTAACAGCAGCGTCGCCCATTAATTCACGCGTTTTTTCGTCCAACGCTGGAGAAGGCGTTTCTTCAATTAATTTTTGAAGACGGCGTTGAATCGAGCAATCACGCTCTCCTAAATGTACAGTATTTCCATGAGAATCAGCCAACACTTGGATCTCAACGTGACGGAAATCCTCAATGAACTTTTCAATGTACACACCAGGGTTACCGAAAGCTGTCGCAGCTTCTTGCTGCGTAATTGTAATACCTTTAATAAGCTCTTGTTCATTTTTCGCAACGCGGATTCCTTTTCCTCCGCCTCCTGCCGTTGCTTTAATAATAACAGGATAGCCAATATCATTAGCGATTGACATACCGTCTTCCACTGACTCTACAATTCCAGTGGAACCAGGAACAATTGGAACACCCGCTTCACGCATCGTTTCTCTCGCTACGTCTTTTGTTCCCATTTTGTTAATGGCTTCAGGACTTGGTCCTACAAATGTAACGTTACACTCTCTGCATAGCTCTGCAAAATCAGCGTTTTCAGCTAAAAAGCCGTATCCAGGGTGAATAGCGTCACAGCCCGTTAGCATCGCAACACTCATAATGTTTGTAAAGTTTAAATAGCTGTCTTTAGATGACGTTGGTCCAATACAATACGCTTCGTCTGCTAATTGTACATGCAAAGAATCGCGATCAGCTTGAGAATGAACAGCTACTGATTCTACACCTAACTCTTTACACGCTCGAATAATTCGAACCGCAATTTCTCCTCGATTCGCAATTAATAGCTTTTTAATCATATTTACCGCTCCTTATTCAGGCTTTACTAAGAAAAGAGGTTGACCGTATTCTACAAGTTGTCCATTTTCAACTAATACGTCAACGATTTCACCTTTAACTTCTGCTTCGATTTCATTAAATAATTTCATTGCTTCTACGATACATACAACCGAATCTTTTTGTACTTTATCTCCAGGCGTTACGTATACATCTGTTTCTGGCGATGATGACGCATAGAATGTCCCTACCATCGGAGATGTAATTTTATGTAAGCTTTCATCAACCGCTGGGGCCGCTTGTTCTTCTTTTGGCTGTGCAGACTGTGCTGCTGGGGCTGGCGCTGGAGCCGCTGCTGCCTGCGGTGCAGGTGCTGCTGCTTGTTCAGGTGCCGAAACCACTACTTGCTGCGCTTGTTTGGAAACAATTGCGTCTTTTTTCTTCATCTTGATTTTGGAGCCTTCGTGCTCATAGGTGAACTCCTCGATTGATGATTGATCAACTAGTTTAATGATCTCACGGATCTCTTGAATTTTTAACATATTGAACACTCCTACCTCATGAAAATAGAATTCTCTACAATGTTAATAATACGATAAATGGCTACAGCCATTCAATTCGTTTGGCAAACATTAAAAAGAAGTTCCACTTACTCTATAATAACTTTTTAGCGTTATTGTTTTATAAATGGAAACATAGCTTTACAGATGACAATACTTATGAAAACATTTGTCACCTAGTACTAATATAAGATTATGAAACCTATTATAACCGAAGTAAAAAAAGAAAGCCATGTTAAAATTTTTCCCGTCTCGCTTAGATTTTAGTCATTTCATAAAAAAAGAAGTGTAAACAACCCCAATTTGCGGCTGTTTTACACTTCTTTTATTCCCTTTATTTAGTTGGCTGAAACTCTACCGCTACTTCTTTTGGACCCATTTCTTTTTTGACTAGCTGAATGATTTGATTGGCTTTTGTTTTTGAGTGTTTTTCTGTCTTAACGGTAATTTGCACTTGTTTTCCATCTGCTCTTACTAGCGCGTCGCTGTATCCTTTTGCTTTAATTAATGTTTCCAGCGTTGCTTCTTTTTCCCCGAGCTTTGATAATTCATCGATTTTATCCATCGCTTTGCTTACTTCTGCAGGCGTTACATTTTTTGATGCCGCTACTTCCTGATACTCTTCTTTCAGCTGACTTCTTTCATCATTTAATTCCAAGCGGAGCGCCGTAAATAGCTCGTCGCTATCTGTGCTTGATACAACCGCTGATTCTTTTGCATTTTTAGCCGTTTCCTTTTTTACATCTTCTGCTGAGCCTTCGGTTTTTGAATCTTCTTTTGTTCCTGATTTCTCATCTGCCTGTTGTTTTGTATCTTCTGCAGGAGCCTTGTCATCAGCCTGTTTTTCGCTTTGTTTTTCATTGTCTACTAGCGCAACATTACTCTGAGGATTTTCTGGCGTTGTCATATAGTACACCGATAACACAACAACTAAACTTAACATTGTTAATAACCAAACCGTTTGCTTTTTTAATAACATATTCATTTCCCCCTCATCCTTTTTTCGCTAATACTGCTACTCTATGACTTGGTATATCGAGCGCTCTTGTCACGGCTTCAATAATAGATTTCTTTACCTCGATATTATCAGCTCCTTTAGCGACAACTAACACACCTCTGACTTTTGGCTTTTCGGTTTTGACTACAACAGGCTTTTCTTGTTCTCCACTTCTTACAATGACCAGCTGTTCATCTGTTGAGGAATCTTCAACTTTACGAGTCCCTCCTTCACGGTCCGTCTCGTTGGTCGTTTGCGATTTTGTCACGCTGTTTTTTTCATATATTTTGGATTCTGTTGCATCTAGGTTCACAATTACTTTTACCTTACTTACGCCTCTAACTTGATCTAAAATATCTTTCAATTCTTCCTCATACCGCTCTTCATAACCTGTCATCGTTGTTGTCTTTTTGGAGCTAAAAGCGGGAACATCCTGTGATACGGGTGGTGCGCTGGTTTCTTTGCTTGCACTCTTTAATAATCCGCCTGAATTCATAGATGTTGTGAGTGAGTTGCTAAATACCATAAAGATAACGCCTGCAGCTAGTAAAATACCTATATACATTAACTTTGAAGGTTTCTTCGTAGTTGATGACTGTTTAAGTGAAAAGAACCGCTGAAAAAATGATGGGTCACCTTTTTCTGGCTTTTGACTCATTTCGTGTCTCCCTCCTCCATATTCACAACAACTTGGCCTTGTTTTACATCCCATTTTGCTGCTAAATAGTTGGATAATTTCTTGGATTCTGTTGGTTTGTTTGTTTCGATCGGTGTGGAGGTATCAATAGAAATAACTTTCACAGCTGAAACAACCTCGGAATCACCCGATGCTTTTTTACTTACGGCAACTGAAATGGATTTAATATTATCAGCGGTAGGTTCGTCGTTCGGCTTTTTTGTTTCAATGTGAATTCGATCAATTGCTACACCATACTGATCCATCAACTCCTCTTTTACATCTGCCTCCATTTGGACAGCCATTTGTTCTAAAATATATGCACGTTGTGAAGCTTGTATTTCTTTTTTCTGATTTTCTATTGAATTTTCTACCTGTTGATCGGATCGAATAGATGATAAGCTAAGTGATTTCAGCATTTGATTAACATCCACTTTAAAAATTTGAAAAACGGGTGTAATAATAATCAGCATCAAAAGAAGTCCAACCACCAGCTTCGTATACTTTTGAAAACTAGAATTGGGCAACAGTAAATTAATAATGGTAGCTAATAAGATAAAAAGAACGATATTCGTAATCCACGTCGTTAAGGCCTGCAATTTCTTCACCTCACCATCATTGTGACGTTGCTCGCTGTAATGATGACCGTTAAACATAAGAAAAACATAAGCGAGACAACAGCAAGCGCCGCAAAAATATAGATGACGCTTTTGCTGATAATGCTCAAGCAGGAAATAACCGGTCCTCCTCCAATGGGTTGAAGAAGAGCTGCTGCTAGCTTATAGATAAAAGCGAGCGTTAACACTTTAATAGCCGGAAATGCGACGATTAACAGTAAGACTGCTACTCCAGCAATCCCTACTGAATTCTTTAATAGAAGCGAGGCACTGATGACTGTATCAGCCGCATCTGTGAACACACGCCCTACAACAGGTATAAAGTTCCCTGTGACGAACTTTGCCGTTCGAATCGTAATACCGTCAGCAACAGCTGATGTGGCACCTTGGACGGATAGCACACCTAAAAAAACAGTTAGGAATATTCCAAGCACGCCAATGCTTATATTTCTCAACAGCTGAGCAAGCTGTGTAACCTTATGCTCATCTGAAATCGTACTCACAATGCTAAGCAGTGCTGAAAGAAAAAGCAGCGGCATCACTACGTATTGAATAAGCAAACCGCTGGTGTTCATTAAAAACAAAATCATCGGATGAAAAAAGGCTGCCGATACAACTCCTCCTGATGATGCCATTAAGGCAAGCAGCAGCGGCACCAGAGCTAAAATGAATTTAGTCATGGTCTCGATCGCTCCTGTTGCATAAGAAATAGCAATTTGAAAACTATTAAGAGCAATGATGATCAAAACCATATATACAAGCGCATACGCTACTTTACTTACGGTTTGCTGATTAAACGCACTTTGGAGCGTTTGCAAAAACACGCTAAAAACCGTTAGCATAATGAGTGTACCGAGGAGCTTTCCATTCGCTAATACTTCGTGAAATAAAAACTTTACAAGACCTCCTAGCCATTCTTTAAGAGAGAACTCTTTTTCTCCTTTTAAAAAATCGACTAAACTTCCCTTCTGACTCTCGGGTAAAAAGCCGCCGTATTGGGTAATAATATCGTCCCAAAACTGTTTGACTTCATCGATACCGAGCTTATCAATTTGTTCATTGACAAGTTCTTGCTGCTTCGGGGGTTCGGAAGCTTGTACATTTTCTGGAAAGAAAAAAAAGAGGAACAAAAGAAGAGCGAGTATATTCACTTTAAACGTCCACCGCTTCATTTCGTCACCTCATATTAAGTAAAATTAATTGGGCAGCATTGAAATAATCGTTTCAATAATGACCGTCAAAATAGGAATTGCCATGGAGAGAATCAGCACTTTTCCACCTAATTCAATTTTAGAAGCAATGGCACCTTGTCCTGCATCTTTCGTAATTTGAGCACCAAATTCGGCGATATAGGCAATACCAATGATTTTCAAAATGGTTTCCACATAAATCATGTTAACGTGAGCATTGATCGACAGCCGCTCGACCATCTTAATAATCTCGTAGATTTGATCAATTAAAAAAAGAAAGATCACGGATCCCACGAATACGACAAGTAAAAAAGCAATAGGTGATTTATGTTCTTTTAAAATGAGTGCCAAAAATGTCGCTACTAATCCTAAGCCCACAATTTGAAGCATTTCAATGGCAAATCACCCCTCTACCCTTGAAATAAAAAAACCGATTTGATTTTTTGAAATAAGTCCTCCACAATCGAAGCAACCATAAATAAAATATAAATAAAACCGATGAGGGTAACCCAATTCGCGTAATCTTTTTTTCCCATCTGTTCGAGTACGGTGACTAAAAAAGCTACGACGATACCAATCCCAGCAATCTGAAAAATGGTGTTCATATCAATTCCCACATTCAATCCTCCTCCATCGCTACATCAATAGGATGACCAGTAGCAATCCAGATAGAAAGCCTAAACTTTTAACCATTTTTTCATAGCGATTCTGCTTATCAACTGCATCTTGTTCTTCGCGTTCGAGATGGTTCAGCGTCAGCAAAATATGCTTTTGCTGCGAATAACGATCATGCTGACCAAGCGTTTCACCAAATTGTTTTAAGATTTCCAGTTCTCCTGTTTTAAGTGCGGTTTGTTTCCAAAATTGGTCCAACGTCTTTTCCCAAGCTTCCTTGACACTTTCAGTACCTTCTTTTAATTTCATTGAAAACTCACTAAATAAAGAAGCTAAAGGGTTAGGAAGCTGTAGAGATAACAAATGAGCAACTTCTTGAAGAGGCCGGTTGCTATACATAATTTCCGCTTCTAACGACCGAAGAGCCGTTTTTAATTGCCTGAGCTGCCTAGGTCTTTCGCTAAGCTGCTTTGCAAACTCAAATCCTGTGTAAGTGGAAGCAAATAAGATAAAGATGGCACCAAACAGTTTCATACACCATCACCCTTTACTATTTTCAATAAGCGACTTTTCAGCGGTCAATTTCATGGAGTTATAATGCTCATCATAGATAGCCTGAAGTGTTCCAGGACCTCGGCTGTTCGATAGCACAACATACTTTTTAAATACGTGAAGTTTCATTAAAGCTTGCAAAGTGGGACGCTTCATTAAATCGTCAATGTCATACCCATGAACAGTCATAATGACACGAACACCAGCATTAACGGCTTCAAGTACGGCCTTACAATCTTCTTCACTTCCAACTTCATCCACGATCAGTACATCGGGACTCATGGAGCGAATCATCATCATCATGCCTTCAGCTTTCGGACAGCTATCTAATAAATCCATTCTAGATCCGAATGTATGCTGAGGAACCCCTTTAACAGCCCCAGCAATTTCTGATCGTTCATCTACAATCCCTACTTTAAACGGAGGAATCTTAGAGCGCTCTATGCCAGTGCTTATTACTCTGGCTAAATCACGAATCATGGTTGTTTTTCCTGTTTGAGGAGGTCCTATAATGACCGTACTTTGCCAATAGCGATTGTATAAAAAAGGAATAAGCTGATTCGAAATGCCAATCTTTTGTTTAGCAATCCGGATATTAAAGGATGATACATCACGAATCACACGAACCTGTCCATTTTCCGTTACAACTTTTCCCGCTAGTCCAACCCGGTGTCCGCCTTCAATGGTGACATATCCTTTTTTTAATTCTTCTTCAATCATATAAATCGAAAACTGGCTTAGTTTATTTAAGATAAATAAAGCATCTTCTGCACTTGGAAGATACGATTCGAAATAAGGCTGATTGTTGATTGTAAATTCGACAGGTCTTCCTATGCGCACTCGAATTTCTTCTAGCACATGAGAATGGTTTGTGACATAAAATTCAACAGTCTTTTTTAAATTAGGCGGAAAAATTGCAAGTATTTCGTTTAACATATTCATCCCCTCATATTTGAACTCACTTCAATGTATTATGAGCTTGACCATTTTATGCCTACCTTTTATTTAAAAACACCAATTAAAATGAAGAGCACTCCTATTACAATCATGATTAATTTTCCAAAAGATAATTGATCTGCTACGGACACTAAACCAATGGTGAAAGAACTCACCATTACAATCGGACCAACAAGCGCTAGCATTCCATTAATCATTAACGCTTTTTTCACATCATTGTTTGTGACAATTAAAATAGCGGCAATAAACTCAATAAATGAAGAAATAAATCGAAGGCACGCCATCGTTAATACCGTACCGTTTAAATGATCCAACCACTGCTTCATAAGCCCCTCCTATATCTCTGCGTTGTTTAGTACAACCTATGCAAAATAAGGAAGGGTTAGCACAAAAAAACACACAAAAAAGGCAGAGAATCATTCTCTGCCTTTTTCGTGTGTTTGCAGCTTGCTTACACGACCGAATTACGCGCGTGATACGTAGCTGCTGTCTGTTGTGTTAATAATTAATACGTCGCCTTCATTTACGAAGAAAGGAACGTTTACTGTTAAACCAGTTTCAACAGTTGCCGGTTTTGTACCGCCAGAAGCTGTGTCACCTTTAATACCAGGTTCAGTTTCTGTTACTTTAAGCTCAACTGTGTTTGGAAGTTCAACACCTAATGTCTCACCTTGGTACATCATAATTGCTACTTCCATATTTTCTTTTAAGAATTTTAGTTCATATTCAATTGTACTTGCCGGAAGCTCTAATTGCTCATAAGACTGGTTGTCCATGAATACGTGCTGATCGCCGCTTGCGTATAGATATTGCATTTTACGATTATCAATTTGAGCTTTTCCTACCTTTTCACCTGCACGGAACGTTTTTTCTTGCACAGCTCCTGTACGAAGGTTACGTAGTTTTGAGCGAACGAATGCAGCGCCTTTACCAGGCTTTACGTGTTGGAAATCCATTACACGCCAAATACCTCCGTCTACTTCTACTGTCAAACCTGTACGAAAATCATTTACTGAAATCATGAAGAAATCCTCCTACATTTTATAAAATAATGAACTCTTTTGATGAGTGCGATAATGCCTCATTACCTTCTGCTGTGACGACCGTATCATCTTCAATACGAACGCCCCCTAAGTCTGGTATGTAAATACCTGGTTCAACGGTTACAATCATACCTGGCTGCAGTACATCTGTAGATTTCACAGAAAGTGATGGGCCTTCATGTACTTCTAACCCTACGCCGTGACCGGTCGAATGTCCAAAATACTGGCCGTATCCGTGTTCTGTAATATAATCACGCGTTAGCGCATCTGCTTCTTTACCCGTCATACCTGCTTTGATACCGTTCATTCCGTTAAGCTCTGCTTGCAGTACGACATTATAAATTTCTTTTAGCTTATCACTTACTTCACCGACGGCAAATGTTCGTGTGATATCTGAACAGTAACCATTATAATATGCGCCAAAATCAAGCGTTACAAGTTCTCCTTTTTCAATTACTTTGTCAGAAGCAACACCATGCGGTAAAGCCCCGCGATGCCCTGAAGCAACAATTGTATCAAAAGATGAAGATGTTGCGCCTTGTTTTCTCATAAAGAACTCCAGTTCATTCGATACTTGAAGCTCTGTTAAACCAGGACGAACAAAGGTTAAAATATGTTCATATGCTGCATCTGCTATTTTTGCAGCTTCCTTTAATATCTTAATCTCTGAGTCACTCTTTATCAAGCGTAAGTTTTCGATTGCGTGCGAGATTGGAACAAGTTCCGCTCCGATATGCTTATCAAATAATTGATGCTGTCCATATGTAACATAATTCTGTTCAAAACCAAGCTTTTTAATTCCAAATTGTTTCACTACATTCGCTACTTCTTCTACAATAGGACCCTTGTGCTGAACGATATCAAAACCTTCTGTTTGACTAGTTGCTTGTTCAACATAACGAAAATCTGTTACAAATGCCGCTTTGTCTTCAGAAATGATAACGACACCAGCAGATCCTGTAAAATTGGTCATATAGCGTCTGTTATATTCACTTGTAACGACAACACCGTCTACATTCAACTTTGAAAACTGTTCGCGTAGTTTTTCGATTTTCATTTTATTTCCCCCTTAATTGTAAAAGTGCCTGCAGAGCAAGCTCGTATCCGTATAAACCTAACCCGACAATTTGACCATGCGTAACAGGTGCCGTCACCGAATGGTGGCGAAACTCTTCACGCTTATGTACGTTCGAAATATGCACTTCAATAACAGGAACAGATATACTGGCAATCGCATCTCGAATGGCATAACTGTAGTGAGTAAAAGCACCAGGATTGATCATAATCCCATCAAACTTCTCATCCGCTTCGTGAATCCAGTCGATAATTACACCTTCGTGATTAGACTGTACGCACTCAACTTCTACCCCATGGTCTCTGCCTGCTCGCTGAAGCTTCTCTTCAAGATTTTGAAGATTATCTGTCCCATATACCGCTGGTTCGCGTACGCCTAAACGGTTTAAATTAGGACCGTTTATTACTAAAATCTTATTCATCTTATTTCAACACTCTCCCCTACTACGAACCCTTTATGCAGCTCACTTGTGTGAATTTACACTTTATTTTTCTTTTTAAATCATTATATAGAATATATTAGCATACGTTGGAACATTCACACTACTTATTCGCCGTTTGAAAATCTGTAGATTCATCTTTTGTTTGAAGCTCTGCCGCTTCAAAAGAAATGGAATATCCGATGAATACACCATATAAAATATAAATACAGAGGGATGAAATAATTGTGTTAGCTGGAAGCTCTCCAATTGTTTTCAAGTTAGGAAAGAGCGGATTCAAAACAACGAATACGATTGCCCACCATAATAAGCCGTAAGCAAAACCTATCCAAATTGTTTTAAACTTCTTTAATAGGACGTAGTATAACAACCCGACAACAATAGATAATACCCCTATGAGAAAAATACTGACGATAACACCTATTCCTTTATCCTTCCAATCACCTAATGCCCATGGATCTAAAAGCATATTTGGATTGATAACACTAAAGCTAAACAGATAATTTAAATAGCCAATAAAGCTCCAGAAAACCCCTCCAAAAAAGGAAATAAAGATGGCTTTAAATAAAAAAGATATTTCCTGTTTATGCGTAGGTTGGTTATCCTGTTTTTTTTCATGCTGTTCTTTAGGTTCTGACATATTAATCACCTCTTGATGTAGTATGAACTTTTTTCTCATTTCCTACCGACTCATTTCTAAGTTTTTACGTTTATTACTCTTCCTATACGCAAGAAGGGCGCCTGATATCGCAGAGACATTTTAAAACTACTTCGCACAGAGTTTCATAAACAAATTTTATAAATGAAAGGAAAAAAATTCATATGAAGGGTGTGGAGATGAAAAATATTGGCTAAACTAGATAACATGCATCCGCCTAGAGGTTTATTTGATTTTGCTGTAGAATATAAAATACTAAGAAGTCTAGTCTAGTTAAGTTAGGTTGGTGCCTGAAATGTCTAAATTACAAAAACCTGCGTATGGTGGTCAAGCCGTTATAGAAGGTGTCATGTTCGGTGGCAAACGTATGATGGTGACGGCTATTCGCCGCAAAGATCAATCTATTGATTATTTTCATTCAAAAAGAAAATCAAATTCCGTACTCACTGCTTTAAAAAAAATTCCTTTTTTACGAGGAATTGCTGCTATTGTTGAAGCCAGTGCAAACGGTACGCAGCACTTGAACTTTTCCTCTGAACGCTATGACGTGAATCCAGAAGATGATGCTCAAGTAGCAGCAGAACAACAAAAAGAGAAAAAAGAATCAAAACTATCTTTAATATTTGGCGTTGCAACTATTGGTGTAATATCCTTTCTTTTCGGGAAAGTACTATTTACATTGATTCCTGTGTTTTTAGCACAATTGACACGTCCTGTTTTCACTTCAAGTGTAGCTCAAGTTTTTATTGAAGGAGTATTTAAACTATTATTGCTCCTTGGCTATATTTATGTGATTTCACAAACGCCACTTATTAAACGGGTGTTTCAATATCATGGAGCAGAACACAAGGTCATTAATGCATATGAAAACAATGCTGAACTTACGGTAGAAGCCGTTCAAGCACAATCTCGACTTCATTATCGCTGCGGAAGTAGCTTTATCCTCTTTACCGTAGTTGTAGGAATGTTTGTCTACCTACTAGTTCCAACGGATCCTCTTTGGTTACGAATTGTGGATCGCCTTGCATTAATTCCAGTTGTCCTTGGTTTATCATTTGAAGTGTTACAGTTAACCAATAAAGTTCGTCATGTCCCTCTTCTTCGCTTTTTAGGTTATCCCGGTTTATGGCTTCAGCTTTTAACAACCAAAGAACCAAAAGATGATCAAGTTGAAGTTGCGATTGCTTCATTTAAAGAACTTTTACGCGTTGAAAATGAACTTTCTTCTACCACTGACGAACAAGTTGTCTAATCCACACCGTTTTGCTTTCTTTTTTTACTATTTTAGGAGGTGAACAAAATGAGACGTCCATTCGTGAAACCACTTGTATATGGTCTAATCGGGTTAGGAGTCATTGGCTTTGCATTTACGTTGATTACAGATCCAGCTGTTTTATTACGTCAAGCAGGTTATATTTTTCTGTTTATCATTTTGTTTTACTTAGTTTATCGGTTTATTCTCCGCCCTTCTCAGACAAAAGGTCAAGATAGAGGCTATGTGCGCGCAGTAAAGCAATCGAAACTGCGTCAAAAAGAAAAAGAGCGAGGAAGCAACAAAGTTGATATGCATACGTACCGAAGCTCAAATAAGCGCCCGGTATCCAAATCAACGAAACCGCTAAAGAAAAAGAAAAACAACTCACACTTGACCGTCATCGAAGGTAAAAAAGGAAAAAAGAAAAATAGAGCATTCTTTTAAAAAAACAAGGAGAAAAGCCTCCTTGTTTTTTTAATAGCACCATTTTTTCAAAAATGCCCTTGTACGCTTTTTGCCAAACGCAATCAGCTCTTCCTTCCGTTCTTCTGTGAGGGTAAATTCTGTCGCAAAAACTTGATTAACAGGTAAAAAGATAATATTTTTTTCGTGACGTTTTGAAATATGTCTTGCATCGTGCGCATCTTTCATCGTCTCAAAAAGCGCACTGAATAAACCAACGGCATTTTTAATTTTATTCCGTTCTCTCTCTTCGTCCTTCGGACTCAGCTTCACACCAATTACCGGTCGTTTCTTCAAACTTTTATCATCATCAAATAAAAAAATTGGAAAGTTGCTTAACACTCCCCCGTCGACTATTAAACTGCTTGGAGTAGATTTTAATTTAACCGGCTCAAAAAAATATGGAATGCTGCAGCTCATCCGAACGGCTCTTGCTACAGAAAAACGATTCGGATCAATGTGATATTTAGGCAAATCATCTGGAAGAACAAGCATCGTACTGTTGGTCAAATCTGACGCAATAATACGCAGCGACTGATCAGGCAAATCAGCAAATGTACGAATTCCTCTGCTCCGCAACTTCTCAGCAATCCACTTTTCAAGCCTTTCTCCTTTATATAATCCCATTTTCCAATATAAAAACAGCCATTTTGTCAAGCTCGATGGTAAAAAGGACATTCTTTGATCTAGGAAAGAAGATAACTCAATTTCATTCATCATTTCAACGATTTCTTCACTTGTATAACCAGCTGCTACAAATGCACAAATAATGGAACCCGCACTCGTTCCCGCTAACCGCCGAAAAATAAAGCCTTTTTCTTCTAGAGCTTGTAACGCACCAATCAGTGCAAGCCCTTTAATACCGCCACCTGAAAATACTCCGTCGACGTACACAGCCTCTCCTCCAAACTACCTACTCTACATTTGTAGTCGACTCAGCAACAAGTTATGATAAAAAGAAAAAAAGCAGTGACGCTATTGGCCGCTGCTTTTTCCTTATAATTTTTGCTCTTCTTCATTTCGTTTCTGTACATTGCGAAGATCTTGAATACGGTTATGATTTTCTTCAAAGTATTGAACCAAGTCCCCAATTCGATCAATGGAATTCCAGCTTAAATGATGTTCAATTCCTTCTACGTCATCATAAATATTCTTCTCATCCACGCCAATGATTCGCAATAGCTGCTCTAAGAGCTCGTGGCGATAAACAAGACGTTTTCCAATCTTCTGTCCCTTAGCTGTTAAAACAAGGCCTCGATATTTTTCATAAATTAAGTACTCATCTTTGTCTAGTTTTTGAACCATCTTTGTTACAGATGAGGGGTGAACCGCCAATGCATCAGCAATATCAGACACTCGAGCGTATCCTTTATCTTCAATTAGCATATATATTTGTTCAATATAATCTTCCATACTCGGTGTAGGCATGAAATCTCCCCCAATTAATATTATGTATTGCTAATAATAAGTCATAAATGTCTGTTTCTTATAGTGATATCGTGTTCATGTTTGATAATCTATGTGAAAAAAACGTGTAAATAAAGCGATGTCATAAGATAAAACTGGATAAAAGACATTCAATTAAAATCATACTACAATGCTTATTCAAATACAAGAACCGTTCTCTCCCGCTTCTTATTTATGCCCCATTTTCATACATAATAAAAGCCGACTCACTTGAGTCAGCTTTTACTAGTCAATCATGATTAAAAATTAAAGGCCGCATTTCAGCTGTGCACCACAGTTTGTACATGTGTTGCATCCGCCCATTTCCTCTACCGTTCCTTGACGGCAAACCGGACACGTATTACCTACTTCAGAACCGATTGTTACATCAGTTGAACGAATTTCATTAATTGTATCAACTAACACAACGTGTGGTTTTGTTTCTTCTTTTGGCGCTTCAATTTCTTCATCAAATGTATTTTCTTCTGCTTTTAGCGTTAAGACTTGTGCATCACGGCTTCCGTCTACGTACACCGTACCGCCTTTTGCTCCGCCTTTATACAGACGCTCGTACACTTTTTGAACTTGCTCTACCGTGTAACCACGAGGAGCGTTTACTGTTTTACTAATTGAGCTATCAATCCAGCGCTGAATCACACATTGCACGTCCGCGTGAGCTTGTGGTGCAAGTTCCATAGCTGAAATGAACCATTCAGGAAGATTGTTTGGATCTGCTTCTGGATGCTGATCTAAATACTCTTGAACGATATCAGCTTTCACTTCAATAAACTTACCTAAACGACCGCTTCGGAAGTATGAGAATGAGAAATAAGGTTCAAGACCCGTTGATACTCCAACCATCGTTCCAGTACTGCCTGTTGGCGCTACTGTTAATAAATGAGAGTTTCGGATACCGTGCTCTTTAATGTTTTCACGAATATCTTCAGGCATTTTTTTCATGAAGCCTGTATTTGTGAATGCTTCACGTAAAGAAGCCGTTTCAGCATCTGTTTCGCCCACTAAGAACGGGAAGCTTCCTTTTTCTTTTCCAAGCTCTACAGACGCGCGGTAAGCCGTCGTGGCAATTGTTTCAAACACTTTATCTACTAACTCATTGCCTTTGTCAGAGCCGTATTCTGTTTCACAATAAATAAGAAGATCGTGAAGACCCATTACACCAAGACCAACGCGGCGTTCGCCAAGCGCTTGCTTTTGGTTCTCTTCTAAGAAATAAGGAGTTGCATCAATAACGTTATCTTGCATTCTAACGCCCGTTTCAACCGTTTGACGTAGCTTTTCAAAGTCAACTGTTTTTGTTTCTTTATCTGCCATTTGCGCTAAGTTAACAGCAGCTAAGTTACAAACAGAGAATGGTGCAAGTGGTTGTTCACCACATGGATTCGTTGCAACAACGTGCTGACCATATGCTTGAGCATTTGTCATGTCATTGGCATTGTCGAAGAAGAAAATGCCTGGTTCAGCTGAGTACGTTGCACAAATATTAATTAAGTTCCATAGCTCTTTTGCACGGATAGTACGGTACGTACGAACTTTGTTTCCTTGTTTTGCCCACTCGCGCACGTCGCCTACTTCGTGCCAGTTTTCATTGTAGTTAGCCATTTCTTCTTTTGAATAGCTTTCTACGTCTGGGAAGCGAAGTTCGTATTCACCGTCGTTTTCAACAGCATCCATAAAATCTTTTGTTAAGCATACAGAAATGTTTGCTCCTGTTAAAAACTCTGAGTTATGAACGCTGTACGTCCCGCCTGTTTGCAGCTTTTCTTCTGCATCTTTAATGATTTTTTCGTTGAATCCACCAAGGCCAGGAATTTGTTTATAGTTAATGATTCCTTGGTACATTGCTTCTTCAGACTCTGTTAGCGGCGTGAACTTCAATTTATCTTGAGCGTGCTTTTTAATCATTTCGTCATTTGTGTTTTCAATTAAGAAACGTAAAATGCGAGGGTTTTGCATTTTAGAAATAATAAACTCTACAATGTCAGGATGCCAGTCGGCAAGCATGATCATTTGAGCCCCACGACGCGACCCACCTTGCTCAACAAGATGCGTCAGTTTAGCAATATCATCCAACCATGAAACCGAACCAGATGATTTGCCGTTTACACCGCGAGCCAGCGTGTTGCGCGGGCGAAGAGTTGAACCATTCGTTCCAACACCGCCTCCGCGGCTCATGATTTCCATTACTTGTTTGCGGTGTTCTGAAATACCTTCACGTGAATCTTTTACATAAGGCATTACGTAACAGTTAAAGTACGTTACGTCCGTGTCAGCACCTGCACCGTAAAGAACGCGGCCAGCTGGTACAAAGTTTAGCTGAACAAGCTCTTGATAGAACTTTTCAAACCACTCTTTGCGCTTTTCTTCTGTTTTTTCCACAGAAGCTAAGCCTGTTGCATTACGTTTTGCAATTTGCTCATAGAAGACCTCTAGAGGTTTTTCAATGACATCTAAAGAACGAGTAATTAACCCATTTTCTGCTTCTTCAGGTGATAAAGCTCCTCTAAACTCATCTTCTACCTTGACAACAGCGGTTTTTTGCTCAAAATTAATGCTTTCCACATAGCCAAGTCCTCGTGCTGGAAATTTTGGGTCTTCTTTTACAGTTAGAACAACAAAATCTCCTTCTGATAACGTTAATTTTTCCGTATCTTTAAACGCATAGCGGTCTAACATTACCAATCTTGAAACACCTTTATGAGTTAACTTCATATCCGGTGTAATCGGATGTACTTGCGGAAAGCGTTCAATATCTGAATTGAGCTTTTCAACATTCATATTCACTTTTTGATTTAACAAAACAGTCATTCTCACAACTCCTTACCTATCGAACATCTATAAATTTATTAACTCTATTTCCTTTTAAAGGAAATAGAGTTTTTCAATCAACTATCAATAACTTACCACACGGCTTGGACGAATTCAATATATAGTATTTGACACTTCTCCAAACATCTACATATAGAAGGGTGTCAAGTGAAATATTTTTTTTTTCGTAAAAAAAGTGTTTGACTTTTCTTCCCTATGTATTCTATTAGCCAAGCACTGTTTCTAAAAATTCCAATAAAAAGTGCAACTTATAAGAAGTTGCACTTTTATCTATTTACCATCCGCATTCGTTTAGCGCTTAAAGTTCCATTCATCCGATCCGTACTTTGTGCGCGCTAGTTCTTCTACATATGCTTCCTCTTCTTCAGACAGTGTATACGGTTCTAAATCGATATCAAGAGCAGAAGCAAATCCTTTATAAAACGCTTCTTTTGCTTCTTCGATAGAAATTTTGCGGCCCGCAATTGCATTGATCGCTACCGCTTTAGAACGAAATGCGCGCTGCATTCTTTCTTTCACGCGGTCATTTGGATAATTAAACACGCTGAATAATTTATCTTCATCAATCTCTAACAGAATAGAGCCGTGCTGTAGAATAACTCCTTTTTGTCTAGTTTGGGCACTTCCAGCAATTTTGCGGCCCTCTACAACAAGTTCATACCAAGAAGGAGCATCAAAGCACACGGACGAACGAGGGTTTTTTAAGCTATTTTTTTCTTCTTCTGAACGAGGAATAGCAAAATAAGCCTCGAGCCCTAACGAACGAAATCCTTCCAGTAAACCTTCTGAGATGACGCGATATGCCTCTGTAACTGTCTTAGGCATATTAGGATACTCTTCAGATACAATGACGCTGTAAGTAAGCTCTTCATCATGAAGCACGCCCCTGCCGCCCGTTGGACGTCTCACAAAGCCTAATCCTAATTCTTTTACTTTATCAAAGTTAATTTCTTTTTCAGCTTTTTGAAAATAACCGATCGACAGCGTTGGAGGGTTCCATCCGTAAAAACGAATCGTAGGTGGAATTTCTCCTTTACTATGCCATTCTAATAACGCTTCATCTAACGCCATATTGTAATAAGGCGAACGGTTGTTGGAATCAATAAATCTCCACTTTGCTTTCATCTACCTCATCCTCAGCTATATGTAATATAAAAATAAATCCGTTTTTTAGTCTACCAAAAGATTGAGCTAAGGAAAAGCAAAGAGCAACATAAAACTGCGAATTCAAATGTGGTAGTTTTTTCATTTTGGGGAAGAAATCCGCTAGATTCAAGGCAAAATCGCTTTACTTCTAATTTCATTCACTTATATAATAAGAGTATGGATTTTGTCGAAGAAAGGAAGAATCAGCATGTCACCAATTACAGCAGTACTCATTTTACTTGGAGTAATCATCATATACTCTGTCGTTATGTTCTTTATCCAACGTCGCATTATGAAAACGTTAACTGAAGAAGAATTCCGCAGCGGCTACCGCAAGGCACAGCTAGTTGATATTCGCGAACCGAATGAATTCGAAAACGGACATATTTTAGGCGCACGAAATATTCCTCTTTCACAGTTCCGTATGCGCATTAAAGAATTTCGTCCAGATCAGCCTGTGTACATCTATTGTCAAAGCGGAATGCGCACAGGACGTGCAGCACAAATGCTTCGTCGCCACGGTGTTCAAGAAATCTATGATTTAAAAGGCGGCTTCAAAATGTGGAACGGTAAAGTAAAAAAGAAAAAATAATGGTATGTATATAGAAAAACCTCGCCTTTGGGCGAGGTTTTTTGTTAGACGTTTTGAACAGCCTGTTCTTTCTGATAGCGAAGAACTGGTTTTCTCGCTGCCAGCGTTTCGTCAAGGCGCTTCACAACCGTTGTATGCGGAGCTTCCTGTACGAGTTCAGGCGTCTCTTCTGCTTCTTTTGCAATTTGAATCATCGCATCGATAAACGCATCTAGCGTTTCTTTCGACTCCGTTTCCGTTGGTTCGATCATCATGCACTCTTCTACGATAAGAGGGAAGTAGATAGTCGGCGGATGATAGCCAAAATCAAGCAGTCGTTTCGCGATATCCAATGTGCGCACACCAAGCTTTTTCTGACGTTTTCCTGATAAAACAAATTCGTGCTTACAGTGACGGTCAAACGGCAGCTCATAGTGTTCTGCTAAACGACGCATCATATAGTTGGCATTTAGCACAGCGTTTTCCGTTACGGCTTTTAAGCCGTCTGGACCCATTGAACGAATATACGTATAAGCGCGAACGTTGATACCGAAGTTGCCGTAAAACGGCTTTACGCGTCCAATTGACTGAGGACGGTTATAGTCAAAGTGATAGCCTTGTTCTGTTTTCACAAGCACTGGTTTAGGCAGATACGGAATTAAATCTGCTTTTACCCCTACCGGACCAGAACCAGGACCGCCGCCTCCATGAGGACCTGTAAAGGTTTTATGAAGATTTAAATGAACAACGTCAAATCCCATATCTCCAGGACGAGCTTTGCTTAATACTGCGTTTAAATTTGCACCATCATAATAAAGTTTTCCACCTGCTGCGTGAACAATTTCAGCCATTTCTAAAATATCTTCTTCAAATAACCCTAGCGTATTTGGGTTTGTTAACATTAAAGCGGCTGTATCTCCTCCCACTACGCGGCGTAAATCCTCTAAGTCCACTAAACCATGTTCATTTGATTTTACCGTTACCGTTTCAAATCCCGCAACTGTTGCCGAAGCAGGGTTCGTTCCGTGAGCTGAGTCTGGAACAATGACTTTTGTTCGCTGCGTCTCACCATTTGCTTCATGATAGGCACGAATCATCATAAGCCCGGTCCACTCGCCATGAGCACCCGCTGCTGGCTGAAGTGTTACTTCATCCATTCCCGTAATTTCTGTTAAATGCTCTTGTAAATCATATAAAAGTTCGAGAGCACCTTGAACCGTTTGCTCATCTTGAAGCGGATGAATATGCGCTAACCCAGCAATGCGTGCTGCTTGTTCATTCACTTTTGGATTATATTTCATCGTACATGAACCAAGCGGATAAAACCCTGAGTCTACTCCGTGATTTCGTTTTGAAAGCGCGGTGTAATGACGCATAATATCGAGTTCTGATACTTCAGGAAGCTCAGGAGCTTCGGTACGGACATACGCTTTTCCAAGCAGCTCTTCAGCATTTACTTGCGGAACATCTAACTCCGGCAATGAATAGCCGATTCGCCCTTCTTTACTGCTTTCAAAAATAAGTGATTGATTTTGATTAAGCATGAAGATCCCCCAATTCATTTACAAGTTGGTCAATTTCCTCTTTTGTACGGAGTTCTGTAAAAGCAAGCAGCATGTGATTTTCAAGCGCTTGGTTATCACGGCTAAGATCATAACCGCCAATTATTTTTGATGCTAATAAATGATTGTTTGCTTCTGTTACCGAAACAGGAAGCTTCACGACTAGTTCGTTAAAAAACGGTCCTTCAAATGCTACATTTACCCCTTTTGCCTTTAACGCTTCATATGCATAATGCGTTTTTGATAAGTTTTGCAGCGCCATTTCTTTTACACCTTGCTTGCCTAAAGCTGTCATGGCAACTGATGCTGCTAAAGCATTTAACGCTTGATTTGAACAAATGTTAGACGTCGCTTTATCACGGCGTATATGCTGCTCACGCGCTTGAAGGGTTAAAACAAACCCTCGCTTACCGTTTTCATCGACCGTTTGCCCTACTAATCGTCCAGGAATTTTTCGCATAAGCTTAGACGTAGTTGCAAAGTATCCGCAGTGCGGGCCTCCAAATTGACTTGGAATACCAAATGGCTGTGCATCTCCAATGACAATATCAGCTCCAAATTCTCCAGGAGGCGTAAGTAAACCTAATGATAAAGGATTGCTTGAAACCACAAACATACATTTTTCTTGATGAGTAATTTCTTCAATTTCTTTTAACGGCTCGATTTGTCCGTAGAAATTTGGATACTGGACAATAACAGCTGCCACGTCACTTCCCATCTCTTTTTCTAATGCAATCATATCTGTTACGCCGTCTGCTGCAGGGATTTCTACCACTTCAATATATTGACCCTTCGCATACGTTTTTAACACATCTTTTGACTCAGGGTGAACGGCCGCAGAGACAAGTACTTTTTTCTTTTTCGTTTGACCCGCACTGAGCATAGCGGCTTCTGCTAAAGCAGTTCCTCCGTCATACATAGAAGAATTGGCCACGTCCATCCCCGTTAACTCACAAATCATTGTTTGAAATTCAAAGATGGCCTGAAGTTCTCCTTGAGAAATTTCTGGCTGATACGGAGTATAGGCAGTATAAAATTCCGAACGAGAAATAACATGGTCAACAATAACCGGCATGTAATGATCATAAACTCCCGCTCCTAAAAAAGAAGAATATTCTTTCAAATGAGCATTTTTTGCAGCCATATTATTTAATTCTTTTAACAGCTGAGGCTCTGAAGCCGCTTTTTTAATATTGTATTCTCCTTGAAAACGAACGCGCTGCGGAATATCTGAAAATAAATCATCAACGGATGAAACACCAATTGCTGCTAACATTTGCTGCTGATCTTGTTCTGTCATTGGTAAATAGCGATGTAACATGTTAAATTCCTCCCCAAAGCTTACTTTGAACGTTTATAAAAAGGTGTTGAAACCACTTTTGCTTTTAAGCGTTTTTTCCGAACCTGCACTTCCACTTCTTGACCAAGCTCTGTATACTCTGCTGATAATAGCGCTAAACCGATGTTTTTCTTTAATGTCGGTGACTGTGTACCTGTTGTCACAAATCCAATTTGTTCTTCATCTGCAAATACTTCGTAACCGTGTCTTGGTATACCTTTATCAATCATTTCAATTCCTACCAGCTTACGAGGTGCCCCGCTTTCACGCTGTTCTTTTAACACTTCTTTTCCAATAAAGCTGTCTTTGTTCGTTTTTACTGCAAATCCAATTCGAGCTTCAATGGGCGTAATATCTTTTGAAAGCTCTTGGCCATATAAAGCCAAAGTAGCTTCAAAACGCAGCGTATCGCGAGCTCCTAGTCCGCAAGGCAACACACCGTCCTCACTTCCTGCTTCTAAAATAGCCGTCCACAAGTGAGAGGCGTCAGCTGAAGAACAATAAATTTCAAAACCATCTTCTCCGGTATATCCAGTACGTGAAACAAGAGCATTTACATTCGCTACTTCTACATCATCAGCAAATGTAAATGGCTTTAATGAAGCTAAATTTTCATTCGTTAACGTTTGTAAAACTTTTTCTGCTAAAGGACCTTGTAATGCTAGCTGCGCAGTTTCATCAGATTGATTAACGAGCGTTACATCTCCTTGCTTGTGAGACACAAGCCACTCATAGTCTTTTTGAATATTAGCAGCGTTTACGACCAGCAAATACTCTTGATCTGCTTTTTTGTAAATCAGCAAATCATCTACCGTGCCTCCGTCTTCATAACACATAGCCGTATACTGCGCTTTTCCATCTACAAGGGTAGAAACGTCATTTGTCATCGTATGCTGAAGAAAAGCTAAGCTATCAGCTCCTGTCACAAGAATTTCTCCCATATGAGAGACATCAAAAAGACCTGCCTTTGTACGTACAGCTTCATGCTCTTCTTTAATAGAAGAAAATTGAACGGGAAGAGCCCATCCTCCAAAATCAATTGTTTTGGCACCATATCTTTGATAGGTATCATAAAGCGGCGTTTTGTGTAATTCTGTTGTCATATTTATGTCCTCCTCTTTTTCACGTGAAACTTTTCATAACGGGGAGTTTTCAAATAGTGTGGGGATCACTATGTATCCAAACAAAAAAGGACAGAAAACCCCCTACTGTATTTAGTAGGAAGTCTCTGTCCTTTTCACCTGAAAGTTTACCTATAAACGAATAGGTTTGCCTCGTGGGTGGTCTATAAACGCATAGACACTCTCCAGAGCTGCGTCAAACAAGAGTCTTTTTGCCTGAGAGATTCACAATTTTATTGCTTGCTCCTTCGGCGCTACATTCAAGTAGTCTCTCCCCGTGTCGTCATTCGCTTCTATAAAGTTGGTAAAGTTGGGCATACTACTGAAAGATGTATCTATCTTTATTCACACAATCATTTGTAAAGTGCTAATCTATTTTCTTTTTCAAATTTTCTAAATATATTTTTATCCTACCTGATTCTTATCATTTGTTCAATAAAAATTTTTTACAAAGGAGCATTTTTATCATGAAAGTGAAATTAAACATCGATGAAACATGGGAAGCAGCCTTCTCAACTAAATTGGAGCAAGACGGCCCTTGGTCTGCATGGGATTTGTATAAACTTGCCTATGAAATAGAAGACCAAACGCTTATCTCAGAATTTGAAGGGCTACAAAGCCCAAAACATCTAGCCGATTTAACGCCGCTTCCTCATCAGCTCGAAGTAGCCAAACAAGTAGTCGAAACAATGAATGGGAAAGCCATTTTAGCAGATGAAGTAGGACTAGGGAAAACGATTGAAGCAGGGTTAATTTTGAAGGAATATATGATTCGCGGGCTTGTTAAAAAAGTTCTCATTTTAGTTCCAGCTTCGCTTGTTTCACAGTGGGCTATGGAATTGAATCAAAAATTTTATATTCCCGCGGTCCCTCAAAGAAAATCATATGTGTGGGATCAGTGTGACATCGTTGTATCTTCAATTGATACAGCAAAACGTTCCCCTCATCGAGAAATTGTGCTAGAACAAGACTACGACCTCATCATCATTGATGAAGCTCATAAACTTAAAAACAACAAAACAAAAAACTATGAATTTGTTCAAAGCCTGAAAAAGAAATTTTGTCTGTTGCTAACCGCAACACCGATTCAAAATCGAATTGAAGAAATTTTCAACTTAGTCTCTCTTTTAAAGCCTGGCCATCTCGGCAATAAAGACTATTTCGAAGAATTATTTTCTGCTAAAAAACGCTCTTTGCAAAACGATGAGCACTTAAAAGAGCTTGTTAACAAAGTTATGATTCGAAATCGCCGCCATGATACGGGTATCGAATGGACGAAGCGAATTGTTCAAACCATTCCTGTTGAATTTTCACCGAAAGAACGCGAGCTATACGATGCGATTACGTCTTTTAAAGGAAACGGACTGCACCCTTCAAGCGCTTTTTCAATTTTAACCCTGCAGCGAGAGGCCTGCAGCAGCCGTGAAGCGGTGTATATGACATTAAAAAACATGCTGGAACGTCAGGAAGATCAAAACAGCGCATTAACGGAACATATGATTACTCCGTTAATGCAACTACTTCAACAAGTACCGCAAAATGCAAAAGCAGAAAAAGTTCTGGAGCTCGTTCAAAAAATTGATGACAAAGTTATTATTTTCACTGAGTACAGAGCAACTCAACTGTACTTACAGTGGTATTTAAAACAGCATGGAATTACCTCTGTACCGTTTAGAGGAGGATTTAAGCGAGGTAAAAAAGACTGGATGAAGCAGCTTTTTGAAAGCCACGCGCAAGTATTTATTGCCACTGAAGCGGGCGGCGAAGGAATCAACCTTCAGTTTTGTCATCATATTATTAACTATGATCTGCCGTGGAATCCAATGCGTCTAGAACAGCGAATTGGAAGGGTCCATCGTTTAGGTCAAAAACATGATGTTCACATTTACAATTTAGCCATTCAACATACGGTCGAAGAACATATTTTAAAATTGTTATACGAAAAAATAAACCTGTTTGAACGAGTTGTTGGAGAGCTAGATGATATTTTAACAAAGCTTGATTTAAAAAATATCGAAGAGCATATTCAAGATATTTTATTTCATTCACGGAGTGAAGGAGAAATAAAAATCAAAATGGAGAACTTGACGTCTATTATTCAATACGAAGACAGCGAGGAGGATCAGCATGCAGCAAACTGATATTCATCAATTTTTAAAGCGTTACTTTCTAGCTAATAATTGTTCTATTGTTACAGAAACACCGTCTTATCTGACGGTTCAATTAACGATTGAACTCGACAAAGAATTGATGAATCGTCCATTTTATTGGCACTATATTGAAAAGACGGGAGGAGAAGCAATTCCTGCTTCGCTCACTTTCATTACAGACCCAGCATTTGAAGACGATTCCATTCAAGGCGAACGAATTCATTTTGGCTCACCTAGGCTGCACCAAATTTTCGCTTCTACTCAAAAGCTAGGCGGGTTTATTCACTTGTATGAACAAGTTGCATCAGCTCAGCAAACAAATCAGCCTTTACATCCTTGGCTTGCGTTAAATATTAAAGTCTCGTACAAATGCGATCGCAAAAAAGATGAGCTTTTGTCGCTTGGTATTAATTTAATCAATGGACAAATCGTTGAATCATTTCATGAATTAATCATTAATCAAAATTTGTCATCTAAAATCTCAGACTATTGCTTTACTCTTTCACCTTTTATTAAACCGAAAAGTGCCATCTCACGACTCACATCATATGTGACTGACTATGTTAAAACTCAGCCAACTGAATGGGCTGAAAAAGCGCAGGAAAGATGGTATGAAGACTTAGCGCTTCTTGATCATTTTTACGAAACGGCGGAGGAGCTGCCAGAAATATATATGACCGAAAAAACAGCGCTTCAAGAGCTGTACGAACCGACTATTTTATTCAAGTTTATAAACGGTGGCTTATTTTACATATCGCCTGAAACGATGTCTCGTCAATTTAATAAAACACAAGCCGGTTAAAAAAAGATGAGCATATGATATGCTCATCTTTCTTTTTTCTTTCTGTACCACAGCATAAACGACAGCGGAATCATTCCAAACCATCTGTTTGCAAAAGGTGCTCGCTCTTCTTTTTTTTGAATCTTTTTCGTTTTCCTCTCTTCTTTTGGCTGATCCATATATTGTACAAATTGCTGAGTCATATATTTTACATAATCATTCGTTTTCATATAATCATCTCCTCAGCACTATTATATCCGGAGAGAAAGAGACTTAATCCGTCCACTTCACAATGTGCTGATCCTTTTTTTGAATATATGCGGTTTCTGTCAATGCTCTTCCTTGCAGTGTTTGACACTTTATTTTTAGAATAATCATCTGTTCATCTTCACTTACTACTTCGTATGAAACCGTACCCGTTTCTAATACTAAGGGTGCAGATGGAGATTTATTCTGTTCTTTTATTTCTTTTTTCACATGTACCACCGCGTTTTCTAGAAGATGCTGCAGACGATTTTTCTGCTCTACTTCTTGATAAAATGAACTTTTCGTCACAAAATAAGTGGTTTGCTGAGCTACTAACAGAAGAAAAAGCGCACAGAATGCCAACACAACCGGGAGAATAAACCCTTGCTCATTATGTTTCATAAGCAAGCATCAAAAACGTCGTAATGGTTTCTTCTCTAACTTTGTTAACACCGTCTGTTGAACGAATCAGCAGCCTTTCTTTTTGCTGTTCATACATAATATTCTTAATGTGCTGCAGCACCACTTCATGACCGCTTTCATCCACTCGTCTTCTTATCTTATCTTCATAGCGTTCATAAGTGATGATCTGATTATTTTCCATTTTCAACGTAAGCGTAGTCGCATGAATTCCCACTTCTTTTGCTTCTCGATATTCCATAGCAAGTTGATTCACAAAAATTCCCCACTCCATTTCATTCATACTAAAGTCCGGATTATACGTTTGCTTAGCTAGCGGAATGATAATGGGGAAAAATGAAACAATGATCAAAGAAAGAGTAAAACTGACTAACATCTCTACAAGCGTAAAGCCTTTTTCACTTTTCACTTCAACATCACATCACACTTCTTTTTCATTTTATCAGCGGAATCTGTCCATTCTACACAAAGCTTTTGAGCACTTTCTCCGTTCCACTTCAGATAAAACACAACGTTTTCTTTTATGATTTTTTCTCGCTGTTTATATCCTGCTTCATATTTATATTTCAATAGCTCTTCGTGCAAGATAGCATCAGCTTGATACGAAACATATTGCTTCTTTTCTGCTTCCTTCATCTGAACATACAAAGGAATAATTGTACCGGTTAGGAGTAAAAGCATGCTAAATGAAACAAGCATTTCTAACAAGGTATAGCCCTGCTGACCCTTACATCTTGTCCACATAAAAACGCCCTCTACCTATTTGAAAAGTAACTTTGTATTTAAACTTTTGACTGCTGATAAAAATGGTCTTTGCTTGAGAAATATTGCCGTTTTTGTTGTATTGTATCGTGGAATTGCCGCTTCCAAACGTGATATGAATGGTGGAGTCATAGGCGCGCTTATAAAGAACGGCACGAGAATCAGAAACAATATATTCTGTTCCCTTCGGTGCGAAGTTAATTTTAATTGGAGATTCTCGGTTCATGGCTGTCTGCTGCACATAAAACGTGTCGCTTTGCAGCTGTCGCAAGAATAATGTGATTTTGTAATATTCCACAAGCGGCCGAATGGTTACGATAATGGAAAACATCATCACTTGCACAATAAATAAAACCATCAGCATCTCAATGAGGGTAAATCCTTTTTGCTTAAGAAGAACCACTAGCCGTAACCTTTCCGGTACCGTCAATTTGAATAGCTTGACCATTTGGACACACGGTGCCTTCTTTTAAGTAGCCTCCTGCTTCAAGCTCTTCTAGACTTGGTTTTTCGCCGTTTTCAAGCTCATATACTTGTACCTCAGCCTCTACGGTTTTGACAAGAGCTGAGCAGCCTTTGTTGTTAATAACCGTATTATGCTTTAATACATTTGGAATCATAATGAGCAAAAGCACGGTAATAACGAGCATAACGATTAACATTTCAATAAGGGTAAACCCTTTATTACCTTTTAGAATCATATTCTTTCACCCTTCTACAAGCTCGACATCACTTCTAACATCGGAAGCATAACAGACATATACATAAGCAGAATGACCATTCCGATGAACAAAAATGTAAGCGGCTGTACATATTTTAAAATACGAAAAATAAATTGTTCCATTCTTTCCATCATAAATAGACTGTAATCATACAGCTCTTGAGAAAGCTCACCGTTCTGCTGGCCATGCACAATAACATGAGCCAAGTCTTTTTCATAATGAGATTTAGCTGAAACGATATGATCTAATCGCATTCCTGAGGAAAGTTGATCTGTAAAAGCAAAAGCTTCCACTTGAAAGAACGGATGATGCTCCTGCTTTTGAAAAAGAGCAAAACATTCATAAATAGATAAACCACCGTTTAATAAATTGCTCATATGAACAGAAAAAAAGTAGGAGTTAAATAGCCGTGTGAACGTTCGGATAACGGGAACTCTCATAAAAAGCTGCATTTGAACTACTGGAGGCAATTTTTTAATGTAAATTACATAAAACAAATAAAGGATGATTGGCATACTGATGACTGCAGGTAACACAAAAGGAAAGAACGACATCGCCTGCATAAATAAGAGGATAAACGAAGACTGCTTGTTTCCAAAGGATAAGTACAGAGCTTCAAACTGCGGAAGTAAAACCGTACTTAAAACAAATAAAATGGAAAGAATAAACAGAAGCAGCAATACGGGATATTGAACAAGCTTTTGAAATTTTTTACGATGCCTTACTTTTTCTTCAATCATTGAGCTACTTTCTTTTAAAGCAAATTGAAGGTTTCCATGCTGTTCCGCAAAATATAAATAGCTTAAAATATCACGGTGAAACTGAAGTTTAACAAAAGCATCGTGCAAAGATTCTCCTCGTTTTAACTGCTCAAGACATTTTTCAATATCCGTTTTTTCTTTGTTAGATACTTGAAACGTCAAAAATGAAAGAGCTTGAGAAAGAGTGTAGCCTTTTTCTAAGAGCTTGGAGACCTGCTTAAGAATTTTTGCTTGCTGAGCCAGAGACCACCTTTTTTGTCTATTTGTCTTTACCCCCATCCGTCTAGCGAATGCGGATATAAATAGCCTAGCGCGATTCCTTTTAGAATAACATCTCGGAGCGTCTTATAATCATAATCCGCATTTTCTCCTTTCACTTCTCTCATCACTGCGCTAAGCTCCTTGCCATAAAGCAATTCGTATATGCTGGACTGACGATGCTTCCTCATTTTTTTACAAGCAGGGTGGCATTTTCCCGAACACAGCGGACAGCGAATTTCTACAAGACGCTGTGCAGCTACTGCTACAAGAGTCTGCTCCATTTCTTGAAAGCTAACGCCAAACTCAAGCAGCCTGTACAAAGATCCTTTTGTATCTTTAGTATGCATCGTTGTCAAAACCAAGTGTCCGGTAAGCGCTGCTCTCACAGCAATTTTGGCGGTCTCACTATCTCTTATTTCTCCCACCATGATAATGTCTGGATCATGGCGCAATATAGCTTTTAAACCAGTCGTATACGTAATCCCTGCGCGTTCATTTACCTGCACTTGAAGCACGGTTTCACTCGGTTTTTCAATAGGATCTTCTAGTGTAATAACATTTCGATTAAAAAGGTGCTTTACTTCGTGTAAAAGAGTATATAGAGTAGTGGTTTTACCTGATCCTGTAGGACCGGTAAAAATAATTAATCCATGAGAGAATTTCAAGAGAGAAATAAGCTTTTTAGTATGTTCAGGAAAAAGAGATAAATGTTTGAGAGAGGTAGATTGTTGATGAGGCAAAAGCCGAATAACAAGACTTTCATCATGAGAAGTAGGAAGAGTTGATAAACGCAAATTTACTTGATAGTGATCAACGGAAGTGGTCAATGCACCATTTTGAGGTTTTCTGCGCTCCCCAATATCCATTCCCCCTAAAAATTTAAAATGCGAAATGAGCCGTTCAGACATTTCCTTTGAAATAACCCTCTTTAAAATAAGCTCCTGGTCAATTCGCAGCTGAATCACAGCATCTTTCTTTCGGGGCACAATATGCACATCAGAACTTCGACACTCACATGCATCTCGTATAACGTAAGTAGCAAACTGTTCAATTTCGGTCAAACGATCATCACTCCTTTATTTGTAATGAAGATGATTCTTAAAACACCTAGAAACAGTAATTTCGACCTTTTTCGAGATTTCCCTCCTTCTTTTTTCATTTTTTATAATTTTTTTCGTATACGCTTCTTTTCTTCGCTTCAGTCCTTGTACACGATGTACAACTTCTGTACACCTCTAAACGATTACATAAAAAAAAGACAACGTGATGTAAAACTCTACGCTGTCGTTTTATTCGTTATTTACTGAATTGAGCTTCTTCATCATGTATGCTTACACAACTAGAGACGCAAGACTTGTTTTTTTCTTGACCAAATTTTTAAGTGCAGATTCGTTATAACCTACTACAAGCTTTTTGCCATCCGTTAAAATGGGGCGGCGAAGCAAACGAGGATGTTCAATTAATAGATTGACTACTTGTGATAACGTCATACTGTCCACATCAACATTTAACTTTTTATATTCCTGACTTCTTTTAGCAAGAAGTTCATCCATCCCTTCTGTTGTCATAGAAAGAAGTTCAAGCATTTCTTTATGAGTAGGTGTTTCTCTAAATAAATGACGCTCTTTAAAATTTACATCTTCCTTCACTAGCCACTTTTTCGTTTTACGACATGATGTACAGCTCGGGTACGTATAAAATTTAATTTCTTCCATATGAAACCCTCCCGTTTTTTAGTTATAGATTGTTTATATACATTGTACACGTTTTGTATAACCTTTGTATAGTATTTTGCATACGTTTTGTATAACTTTTTTTTCTTCTGTCGTATTTCAAGGAAAAGATAGCGTTTTCAGGAAAGAAAGGATGTATTATAATGGAAAAGTATCGATATAGTTTCATAAGTGCTTTCTAGTGCTTACACAGCGATGACATTCATCATGACACTAACTAAGTTTGATAAAGGAGGAAATGGACGTGGAACGAATGTACCGTGTAATGGGGTTCTGGACAGCAATTTTCACTGTAATGTTTTACCTCGGTCACATGCATAAGACTTCTTTACTCTTTTTAGCTCAAACAGGTTTTTTTGTAATTCTTAGTTATTTAAAGCTGTCTGAAAGAATGTACATTTACGTTTTTGGAGCATATTTGACCGTCTTTTTTGTGGGGTTCACGTACTGGTCAACTTTTATGATGACACCAGGACAGTAAAGAGAAAAGCGATGGGCTTCCATCGCTTTTTGTATTCTTAAAACCCATTTAGAAAAGGATTTTGATCCATTTCGTGTCCCACAGTTGTTTCAGGTCCGTGACCGCTTAGTACAAGCGTATCTTCTGGAAGGGACAGCAATTTCGATTCGATGCTTTCTAACAGCTGAGCTTGATTACCTCCAGGTAAATCTGTGCGCCCGATGCCGCCTGCAAAAAGCGCGTCACCAGATACTACAAAGTTACCCGGTTTGAAATAATATGAAACGCTGCCAGGAGAATGACCAGGCGTTTCATACACCTCAAATTGGAATGAACCGATTGTTAAATTGCCTTCTGATGAAATAATATCGGTTGCATCTGGAGCTGTAATTTCTCCTAGGTCAAAAAATTTCGACCCGTTTAAGTCACTATTATGAAGCCATTCTTTTTCGTTTTTATGTACATAAAGCGGGATAGAGTAGTGATTCATCACCTCATCTACTCCTCCAATGTGATCGAAATGAGCGTGTGTCAGCAAAATAGCTAATGGTTTATACGTTTGTTTTTCGAGAAATTCAACGAGCTGTTTTCCCTGAGCTCCCGGATCAAAAATTAAACATTCTTTTTTTTCGTTAGCAACGACATAACAATTCGTTTGAATAGGTCCTAGCGGTATACGATGATAGTTCATAATGTGTCCTCCTTGTGTAAACTTATTTCCGTTATATGCATTATCATACACACATCATCTTATAAATGAAAGTAAGGACCTTTCTAAGCCAAAGAAGCAAAAGAAAGATTGGTTTTCATCTCGACAAACGGTTAGAAAAGTTTTACAATTGAAGGGATAAGCTAATGATAGCGCTTTAATTTTAAGTTACCTAAAGGAGGTTTCTTCGAGTGGGTCTTATGATTATTTTTGCACTAACAACATTGCTAGGCGTATTTGCAGCTATTTCATCTTTGAGAAATAAAAACATATTAGGCATTGGTTTTTCGGTACTAACATTCGGTGTATTCGGATGGTTTACCGTGATGACCATCATACATCACGGTTATCCGGCGGTACATCATTAAAAAAGCCATGCAAAGCATATGCTTTGCGTGGCTTTTTAAATAGACAGATAATCCATTGCCGCAACTAAAATAGCTTTAGTCGGATTATATACGCGCGATATTTGAGATAAAGGCAGCGGATTAATCCCTTTTCCCAATTCTAGGGTGAACCCCAGCTTTTTCTTTTCTAAAATAAACCAATCCTTAAATCCCGCGTGACTATCAATCGTTTTGACAGCTTTATAACCGCTTACCCTTTCAAAATAGCTTGCTATTTCCTCTGCTTCCTCAGGCTCTTCATTCATATACCCCCAATAAAATTCTTCTCCTTGGGTATGTAAAGCAATCACACAATCAAAATCATGACGCTCAACGAGTTTTACCATTGCCTGAGCTTCAGGTTCAGAGAGAGATTCATAGCCTGGAAAATCTCGATAATGCGGCGCTTTAGGTTCTTTACGCTTTTTTTCGATTTCCCAATAAGCCGGAAACTGATTGTTTAAGTCCACCCCTCGGATATTTGCTTTCCAGCTTTGAAAATCCGGAAAATCTCTCCCTATTTTAGAAAGAAAAGACGCATAAGGTTCGCCTACACCAGGACCTTTTAAGACCAGATCTACTCCGTCTGGGTTAACAATTGGAACTGCAGAAAGCGTAATTTGATTAAAAAGAGCTCTTGAATCTTGCCCGTTCAACGCCTGATCATAATGAAGAGCAGCTAAATAATCTTCCATAAACTGTAGAAGAACATTTGTCGTAATCCATTCATTAGCATGAAACGACGCATTGATATGAACCTTTCTCTTTCCGTTTCCAATTAAAATATGAGGAATCGGCTTTCCAAGCACGCTGCACCCTATCCATTCAAGAGAACCATAGGGATAATAAGTCAAAAGTGTTTGTATGTCTTTTATGGTTCGCTTGTAATCGTAAGGCTTTTGGATATCTATAATTCGCATAATCTTCACTCCTTTACACTATGTATATGTAAAGATTGAAAAGATGCATGATAAAAAAGCGCTTTGACATTTAGTCAAAGCGCTTTTTTATCTCAGTTAGATTCTTGCTTATTATTCAAAATAAGATTTAACTAACCAAGCTCCTCCAATAATTCCCGCATCGTTTCCTAAAGTAGCGATTGCTAGTTCAGCACCTTGTGCTACGCGAGGAAATGCAAAACGTTTGAAATAACCTCTTACCGGTGCAAGTAATACCTCGCCTGCACGAGACACACCGCCGCCTAGAACGATTTTCTCAGGGTTTAATGCATTAGCAGAGTTTGCTAGTGCTAGACCTAAATGAAAGGCAACTTTATCTACAACATGCATCGCTAACTCGTCTTTTGAACGAGCTGCATCAAATACATCTTTAGATGTAACTTGTCCATTTTGTTCTAACACTGTGCGAAGCTCACTTGGTTTGTCCGTTTCCGTTAATTCTTCCATTGTTAAACGTACAATTCCAGTTGCTGAAGCGATTGTTTCTAAACAGCCGGTTTTGCCGCAGTTACACGGTGCTCCGCCTTCAGGAATAGAAGTAATGTGCCCGATCTCACCAGCGGCTCCATTTACGCCTTGTACAATTTCACCGTTGGCAATGACACCGCCGCCAACACCTGTGCCAAGCGTAACGCACAGCAAATCTTTTGCTCCGTCTCCAGCACCTTTCCACATTTCTCCAATGGCTGCAATGTTTGCATCATTGTCTACTACAACAGGAAGAGAAGTTTCTACTTCCAAGATATCTTTGATAGGGAATTTTTCCCAACCTAAATTGACAGCTACTTCAATCGAACCGTTTGCAAAGTTGACAGGCCCCGGTGCACCAATACCAATTCCTACCAACCTTGACTTTACTTCTCCAAGATCGTTTAACTTTTTATCAATTGCTTTTGCAATATCTGTTGGAATTTTACGGCCTTGCTCGCTCACATCCGTATTAATTTCCCACTTGTGAATGATTTCTCCATAATGATTAATAAAGGCCATTTTTATTGTTGTACCGCCTAAATCAACTCCAACTAACCATTTGTCATCCATGTTCATTCATCCTTTTTCTCTTTTTGTTGTTTTAACTCTCGACGAAGCAAAAGAATTGCCATTTGGTAATCACGTACATCAATCAAATTAGACTGATATAATTCTTTTACTTCCGCTTCCATCAGCTCTAAATCAGCAGTACGATCGCCTACGTATATAAAAATGCCGAAGGACTTTAATAATTGTTGTACATCATATAACGTATTCATTCTGTCACCTTTATCCTATTTTCTAGGTGATATGATTCATTTATTTTGAGATAACTCAACAGTCATTCAGTCATAAACAGCGGCCGTATTTAACGCCCACTGCTAGGTCTACATATTAATATTCTAGTAAACGTTCTCACAATAGTAAAGTATAAAATATTAAATTCGTCATTCAACAGTTTTAATTTTCTAGCTGTTGCTTCAGCTTTTCATATTTTTTACTTTGTGGTTCAAGCGCAATTGCTTTGTCGATATTTTGTGTGGCCGCTGAAATATCGTTCAGTTTTATATTCACCAAAGCTAAATAGTAATACGCCTCATGAAAAGTTGAATCATACTTTACAGCCTGATTCAATTGCTGTTTAGCTTCTTTATAATTTTCAAGATAAAGTTCTGCGCTAGCACTGATAAAATATATGTCACTATTGCTTGTCCCTTTTTCAATAAAAAGCTTGATGGCGTCTTTTGCTTCTTCATACTGCTTCTGCTGAAGATACGTAGCCGCTACGCTGAGTGCATATGGCTCATCTTGATAAACAGAACGCTCATGATATCCATAAAAAAGCAGACTTCCTACTAATAAAAGCGTGCAAATGAAAGCCGGAATCTGAATATACAGCTTTTTTTGTTTCGGTAAACTGACGATGCTTGCAGCTAAAAATCCGCCAACCAAACCGCCAATATGCCCTGCATTATCGACGTTCGGCGCAACAAATCCAAAAATCAAGTTAATCACAATGATGACAATGAAACTCGATCCCATTGTTCGAAAAAAGAAGCGTGGATTTGTTCTTGCTAAAAACAGTAAAGCTCCAAAGCAACCGAAAATGGCCCCTGAGGCTCCTGCGGAAATAGACGTATTCCATATAAAACTTCCTAGAGATCCTGCAAACCCGGCAAATATATAAATAAAGACAAAACGCCCGCTGCCATATATCCTCTCTACAAGCGTTCCTAAATAATACAGGGCTACACTATTCATAAGCAAATGCAGAAGTCCTATATGCAAAATTATAGGTGTAAAAAAACGCCACCATTCGCCTTCTATAATTAAGGGGTTATATTTAGCTCCGTATTGAATCAGAGTGAGCGTATTTTGCGTACTGCTTTTCCACTCCAGAAATAGAAACATTAAGATTTGCATCGCTAAAAATATATATGTAAAAATAGGCTTTCCGTATCCAGCTATTTGCTGTTCTTCGCTTTGTTTTTTCTGCACAAAAAGCACAATTTTATGTTTCCACTGTTCTATCCGCTGAGCTTCTTCTTCGGAAGAGAAATTGTCTGCGCTTTCTAATGTAAGACCCAGCCGTTCGAATAGAGGTTCATAAGCGCTTGCTTTCTCTGCCGTTAGTTGTTCAACATAACTATTCACTTTAGAGGGACTCGGCGCACTTTCTAAGGACTGCTCTGTATAAAAAGGATCAAAATCAGCAAAGTAAATTGTGTTAAGAGTAAGCGTTGATTTACCGCTCTGCTTTCGCACATTCTCAGCTCTTTGTAATGCATACAGTACATCTTTTTGCTGCTCAACGACTGATTTGAAATTACGGCGGACTATGCGGATTATTGACTTATCTTTGCGATAGTGAGATTGAAACCATAGCTCTGAAGCATCAGCTTTCATCGAAATCAGCTCATATGAAGAATGGCCAAGCAATTGCTGTGCCACCTGCAAATAATAAAAATCTTGCCTAGACAAATAGTCACCTCCTCACACTCTCTATATGTAAAGATGGCAGAAAGCCAGGAAAAAAGCAACGATTTTCCCTTTTTCTTTTTCTACGAAAAAACACCTTACATGTCTGTAAGGTGTTTTTTATGTATCTTTCGCTCTTAGCGGAAGACCTGCTTCATTAAACGATCCCGAACAAACGGCAAATTAAAAAATGAACGAACAGCTAGACTGCGGATAAATGAATTTCCAAACAGCGAATTTAAAACACGGTATCTCATTTGGTAGCCCAGCGTTCCAACAACTAAAAGCGTAAGTACTAATACAATATGTCTCATTTTCAAGCCTCCTTACGTTTACTTTGCTCCTATGACGAACATTTTATGCTCTTATATAGGTAAAAGCAGGATAAGGATTCCGCCTGTAAAAGCAGCAAGCAAAATAGCGGCAAGATTCACAACATCATTGTTAAAGAACGTTATTCCTTTTTCTTTTACGGTTGGCTTGCCGCAATGATCTTTCCGTTCCGTTTCAATACCGCAGCTTTGACAGCGAAAGCGAACTTGCACACTTGCTCCAAGAAGAGTGTCTATAGCGTTTCCAATAAAACCAAAGCACCCAACTAGCAATATACTACTCAGCGATACGGATGGAAAAGCAAAATAACAAGCGGCAGCAATAAGAAAAGTTCCGGCTGCTCCGGCTGCTGTACCTAAAAGTGAAACGGCTCCTGAAGTACCCGCTTCTACTCTCTTTAACGTCCAAATGTAAAACGGCGGCTTCTTACTAAGAGACCCTATTTCAGATGCCCATGTGTCAGCATTAGCAGCTGAGATACTAATCATAAACATCCACATGTAAACAGGCAAAGCTGTTGCAGCATATAACAAACCGCAAGCAGCAGCTACACCTCCATTAGCAAGGACTTGAATGTAATCTCGCCTGTCGTGCTTCTCTAGCTTTTCTTCTAATGCGCGTTTTTTTTCTTTTTTATACTTACTACACAACGTAGAAGTGCTAAAAAATAAGAGTAAGAGTAAAAAACCTTGAAGCGAAAAACCGATATAAACGCTCGCTCCTACGATGAAAGACATGCAGGCTCCCGATACTGTCAGTGCTTTTGCTATGTAGCCCGCTCCTGCCATGAGTAATATCACGATTATCATGACAGCATCAAACGGATTCACAGCAAATAAGCTCCTTCTCTGTCAAAATATATTCAACGGGAATATCATGAGATTCATATGGAACCTCTGAAACGACTTGACAATCAAACGCAAGGCTTAGCTTCTGTCCGGTATAATCTGTTAAATAACGATCGTAATAGCCGCCTCCATAGCCGATACGATATCCATTCTTGCTATATACCACGCCAGGCACAAGGAGTAAATCAATTGAAGATTTTGAAACGGGAACCGTTTCTTCAACAATTGGTTCGGCTAACCCGTAGTACACTGTTTCAAGCTGTGAAAAATTCGTAATCTCGTAGAAAACCATTTGAGATGTTGTGGGGTTGCATTTTGGAACAGCTACTTTCTTTCCATCTTTCCAAGCCCGTTCAATGATGGCTTTCGTATTAACTTCTTTATTTCTTGAAACCGTAGCTGCAATGACTCTAGCCTCTTTCCATAAACAAGTTTCATACAGTGCATTTGCTATGCTCGTTGAATGTGCCTCGTGCTGCTCTTCAGAAATTAAATTAAGAACGCGCTTCATCTCTTTGCGCAGATGAGATTTCATTTTAATTCCCCCCTATAAAAAAAAACAGCAGGATTGTACTCCTACTGCTTACTTTGTTTCACGATGAAGTGTAACTTTTTTAAGTCTTGGGCTGTATTTTTTTAACTCAAGACGATCTGGGTTATTACGCTTGTTTTTAGTTGTAATGTAATTACGGTCACCAGTTTCAGTGCAAGCTAATGTAACGTTTACGCGCATCTATTTTCCCTCCAAACATTATAAACATAAATCAGACTTTAATATAATATCATTTTTCGAAAGGAAATGCCAGTCTGTTTTTTTGAAGAAAGTCATTTAATTTCATTTCTTCACTTTTTCTTTCCTCTTAGAGTCCTGAGCTCCTTCTCTGCTACGCCTTATATATAGATGAAGTTTCTTAAAATAGGCGGAACTCTTTTTATGAGAGGCGTACTTCCTTTCTTTTAAATAAAATCCATTATTTACACTCTTTGATATTCTTGTATTTTTTCTACAAAATATGCCGACAGCTTCTTGGCAGTCTGAGTGTTTAACGCCTCTGAATAAATATTTAATACAGGCAAGTGACCATCGGGCAAAATAAGCGTCCATTCATGAGGATCATGGTAAATTTTTAAACCATCAATGACATACACTTGTTTACCGATTGCTTCTTCTAATAACTTCTTCATCACTTGTTCTTGAATTTCTAGCGGACATGAAATATAGCGCCAGTTCATATAAGCGTGGGGGACATATTGAATCATTTCAGAAATTTTCCGCTGCTGCACCATAATTAATTCGATCAGCTGACATAAAGCGTACATGGCATCTAACTGAAATTGAACAGGCCCCAAAAGACTAAGCAAATCACGTTTTTTTGCTTTTGTCCTCATAAATGATTGATTGAGAGATTGAGCAAATGTTTCTAATGTGGATGAATAGTGTATAGGAATAGGAACGAATGCTACTTTTTTTGTCATGTATACGCTATAAATATAAAGCGACATAATTTCTGAGTCATTTACGCTGCAGCCTTTTTCATCATATAGAGCAAATGTTTCTCCATCTTCTTTAATCTGAATACAAAAAGACAGCTTATTTCGTTTAATTATTCGTTTGGTTTCTTCTGTTTTCTCCCACTTGTTTAAAAATAACACATGGATACGAAGACGCTTACATAATAATTCGACAACTTCCTGTATAAACGGTGAACAAATCACACCAATCCGCGTACTGTCTTCTAATAAAATATGCTGATTAATTGATTTTACTAAAGCATCACAATATTCTTCCCTGATATTTCCTATGCTTGTTTCTTTAAGTGAAACAGAAGTCGTTATGTTTGCTTTTTTAGCTTGAAGATACATCCGCTCAATCTTTTTTTCAATAAGCTGATTAACTAATTGTCCTTTATTATCATATATTTCTAAAAATAGACCGCTGTTTTTGCTATCCACACCAATATAAATACCAATGCTCGCTTGTGAAGTCATCATGTAATATCGAAATACCGGAAGAGCTTCTTTTTTAATATCATACACAACTGAATGATTACTCCGTAAAAAAGAAAAGCATTCTTTGCGAAGTTGAGTGGCTTCTCCTTCATCATCGCTTGCTAGACAGAACGATCCTTGATGTTTGCATACAAGTAATAACGCATTGTATAGTCTTTCTCGATCAACAGATGAATGTACATACAGGCGACCGTTTTTGAAGATAGAAACATCTGGTTTTACAGAAAGGTGAGGTAGCACTTGATTTTCAGCTACTGTATCTTGGACATACGTAGTCATCGCTTGAACATTTACATACGGACCTATCGTAGCGTTGTATAAAAACGATTCTGCCCCCACCGTTACGTTTTGAAGCAAAATCGTTTTATCGATTGCAGCATGTGCTTCTATGATACTATTGGTTCCGATAATCGTGTAAGGACCAATTGAAGCACCTTTTCTAATCACCACATTTTCTCCTACGTAAACCGGATCGTAAACAGTCACCCCTTCTTCTATAAGCGCGGCATCTGAGACAATACTTTCCTGTCTATCGCCAAACCACTTGCTCCACAGATCATAGTGTGCTTGACGATAATGGTGGATTTGCCCAATATCAATCCAATAATCCTCTGTTACAAAACTGCACACAGTATGATTATATTCCAAAAGAAGCGGGATAATGTCAAAGCTAAAATCTGTAGGACCATAAGAATTCACGTAATCAAGAACGGATTTTTTGATCACATACACTCCCGTATTAATCAATCGGCTATTGGCCTGTTCGTAGGTCGGTTTCTCTACAAATCCCGTGACTCGATTCCCTTCATCTATCGTCACCACTCCATAACCCCGCACGTCGTTTACTTCTTTTGTAACAATAGTCATTTCGCTTTTTTGTTCATAATGAAAATGAATAACGTCTTGAAGATTAATTTCTGTTAAGGCATCTCCACTAATAATAATACAGTCTTCCTCAATAAAGGCCTCTGCTCGCTTAATTCCGCCCGCTGTTCCAAGAGGCTCTTTTTCGATAAAATAAGTAAGCGTCACTCCCCACTGAGAGCCATCCCCAAAGTATTCAATAATTTGTTCATGCCTATACTGCAGCGTAATCCCAATCTCTGTAATTCCATGTTTCTTAAGCAGTTCAATGCTATATTCCATCACAGGTTTATCGTAAAGCGGCAGCATAGGCTTTGGAATCGTGTAGGTCAAGGGCTGCAGTCTTGTTCCTTTACCGCCAGCAAGTATAATGGCTTTCAATTTTTTGCCTCCCTCCTTTTTTTATCCTGGCAAATGTGATGTTGAAACAGCTTACTTGTATCGATAGCGATTTTCTCCCAGCTAAACATCGTTGTTGCTTTTCTATACCCATTTTCGCTGATTTTCGCAGCTATTTTTTCATTTTTTAACAAAAATTCAATACAGTTGATTAATTCGAGCGTATCTCCTCTGGCAAACGTCAGGCCCGTGTCGAAATGTGAAACAATATCGCTTAGACCTCCTGTATCGGCAACGATGGTTGGCTTCTTGGCTACCATCCCCTCTAAAGCCACAATTCCAAAAGGTTCATATAGACTTGGAAAAACAACCATTTTGCAAGCTTGAAGAAGTTGATTTCGTTCGTTATCGGTAATGTATCCAATAAAATACACGTATTTGTCTAATTGCTTTTCACTTACCTGTGTTCGAAATTCATGAAGTAAAGGCCCTTTTCCCGCCACAACAAATTGAACATCTATTTGTTTTTTCTTAAATAGTTCCGCTGCTTCAATAAATAGCTGAAATCCTTTTTCATATACAATTCGTCCAATTGAAAAAATAATAGGGGCCTTTCTAAAATTATATTTCTTTTGTAAACTTTCTTTTAACCGTTCATTTAATGCGTCGACTACCAGCTGCTTGTCAATTCCATTTGGAAATATAGCAATTTTATCCTGTTCTACGTGAAATAAAGTGATTAATTCTTTCTTCATATAGTCGCTGCAGACAATGATTGAGCTTGATTGTCGAATCAGCTCCTCTTCTTGCAAGTGAATTTTCTGCTGCATGTCATTATGAATACCATTATTGCGCCCATGTTCTGTCGCATGAATGGTCGTAATTAGCGGCCTATCCGTTTTATCTGCTAAACATTTTGCTGCGGATGCAACAAGCCAGTCATGAGCATGAATAACGTCAAAAGACAGCTTGTAGCCTAACTGCAGTCCTCTAAGAGCCATAGCCACGTTCAAACTGTTTACCCATGTCAAAAAATCCGGATGATGAGGCTGCAGGCTTTTAACTCTGTAAACGTGAACACCGTATAAACGTTCATATTCCGGCAGCCCCTCTACATACGTCGTTAATACACTAACGTGATGGCCCGCTCTAGCTAACGCTCTGGATAAATCAAATACATGTCGTGCAAGTCCTCCGATAACTAGAGGAGGGAATTCCCATGCAAGCATTAAAATGGAGAGACCGCCTTTATATTGATTTACTGATAAAGCCGACGGCTCTATCTCTTTTACAGGGTATAAAAAAGAACTTCCTGAAAGAAAACTGTTTTCACTATCCATCCTTGGATTCTCTTCGTGACAGAGAAAATCAAACAGCTTTATTTGCCTTTCGTATTCACCTCTGACTTTTTCAAAAGTATAAAGCCAATCGCTGCTACTTAAAAGGAGCCACTGTCGGTAGATGGCATTCACCACGCTAGGATGTTTAAAATCGATCACACCTAGCATCGCCTCTGACTTCTGTACGGTTGAAATAAACAATTCATTGTTCTCACTGACAAATTCGGCGCTTTTTGTTGCACCGTAGAGTGCAAGAGTTTCGTTTTGATGAAACTGTATATCCCTCGCGTAATCTAAAGGATATTGAAATGTACCGCTTGCTGCTTGCATTCGCTGAAAGCCAAGCGTGTCCTTCGCTTTCAAATCCAAAACAGCGCTCGCTTTATTCATTGTTCCTTCCTCAACTTGTTTTCCTTGCTTAGGATATGGAAACAAGATAATACCAGCAGGGGACTTTTTTAGTTCATCTGTTGATGACTTCACAAAGGTATAGCGCATTTCATGAGATTTCAGGAGCATATCTACTTGATGAGTATACTCTCCTTGCTGTATAAAAAAACCGACGGGCTTTTTTTCAAAAAACTGTTGAAAAACACGTATTGCTTCTGTAATTTGGAGATTTAATGTTTGTTCTGTTTTAAGGATGGAAACGAACGCGTTCGTTACGGTAGTAGGAATACATTCCATCATGTCATGCTGAAAGAAATATTTGCAGGCTGAGAACAAGCTCCCGTCCCACTTTTTTAAAAAAGTGAGTGCTCTCTGATGCTGCCGGCTTGAAAACTGGTGTAAATACTGAGCGTAACGAGTATTAAACTCCTCGTCGTTTAATACGTTCAAAAATATACAAGACATCACAGCTGTTGCACCTATCAATTTTTCAGACTCAATTTGATCTAAAAAAGGGATGAATTCGTTCGTTACTTGTTCAAACAGCGGATACTCACTCTCTGCTTGAAGTACATGTAGCAACGGATAATGCATATAAGTTAAAAGAATACAGTCATCACTATTCATATTGCTTCTTCACCTGCTCCAAGTCATTTGAATATAAGGAATATGTGCTAAATTCATTTTGAACACCTTGGTGAACTTTTACAGGTTCGTACATCCAGCTCAACGACTTTACATTCACTTGTTCATGCTGTTCTTTCATCAAATAAACCGGATTCGAACGAAGAAGGGAAAAAAAACTTCCTTCTTTATCTTGAATACCAATATCTATTACATACGTGCGCTCACTTTCCAAGCTATTCATAAACATGAAGTCTTGCTTAGGAGTAAGACCCTTCATATAATAGCGGTTTGATTCATGGCCGTTAAAATGAAGGCCTGTTATATCATACGTACACATAGCTAGATTCAATTCTTCCCATCGTGTCGAAAACATACTTTCTACCATGTCTCGAATATGCTCTGAAAACGACCAGTGAACATAAATACGAGATGAGTCAAGCTGAGTAGCTATACACACATTTAAGTTTTGAATAAGATTAGGAGCCACTGTTTTATCACTTCGTTTCTTAGATTGTTTTTTCTACATATAAATGCCGTATAAACTTATTAACATCTTACCATTCAGAAAAAGTTGCCACAATAAACGCAATTTGTCGATTTGTGTTAAAAAATCCAGCCCAGCAAATTGGATGCATGAGCCCGTATGAATCGTTTGTTACACCGCTGTTGATTTCCGTGCAAAATGTCGCTTTCCGAGGGCGGCGATGAGCCTCCTCGTCGCTTCCGCTTTTCCTGCAGGAGTCTTTGCCCTTCCCTCTCATTAACAGCTAGAAGCAGCTACATTAAACCTACGTTTCTCGATACAATGAAAAAAATCCGAACGATTCATCGTTCGGATCTTCCTTCAACTAAAACACTTTTGTCCCAGCCTCTTTTTCCACTATTCATTTAAATCGTAGCGTTTGCCTTTTACAAGGTAAAATACGCTTTCTGCTACGTTAGTGGTATGATCAGCCATACGCTCTAAATAACGGGCTACAAATAAAAGCTGTGTAATTTGGTTCATAGCCTCCTGCTTTTCTTTAGCAAGACTTAAAAGTTCTTTAATTGTTATTCCGTAAAGCTCATCCACTTGATCGTCCATTTCCGCTACTTTTTTAGCCAACACAAGATCTTCTTCGTGATAAGCTTTTAACGAAAGGCTCAGCATTTCAATCGAAATATCGTGCATTTTCTTTACATGTTCTAACGGCTTAATTAATTCTTCGTTTCCAATTCGTATAGCTGATTTTGCTACATTAACGGCAAAATCTGCCATACGCTCAACATCCGAAGCAATTTTAATTGCCACAATAATACGTCTTAAATCAATAGCCACAGGCTGCTGCTTTGCAATCAGTAGGATAGCTAGGTCATTAATTTCTTCTTCTAAGTCATCCACGTATGAATCACCGTCGATAATTTCTAGCGCCAGCTCAACGTTACTTGTTTGCAACGCTTCAATTGATTTTGATAACGCCTCATGCGTTAAGCGCCCTATTTCTAATAATTTTTCACGTAATATCTTTAAATCACCATGAAACTTTTCGCGTACAACCACTCATCCCATCTCCTTGTATGTCTTAACCGAAACGACCTGTAATATAATCTTCTGTGCGTTTATCAGATGGCATTGAGAAGATTTTATCTGTTTCTGCGTACTCTACCACTTCTCCATTTAAGAAAAATGCTGTTTTATCTGAAATACGTGCCGCTTGCTGCATATTATGTGTAACAATAATAATGCTGAAGTCTTTCTTTAATTCTTGTACTAACTCTTCTACTTTTAATGTCGAAATTGGATCGAGTGCAGAAGTAGGCTCATCCATTAAAATAACGTCGGGTTCAATAGCCAAGCAGCGCGCAATACAGATACGCTGCTGTTGTCCACCTGACAACCCATTCGCATTTTGATTCAAACGATCTTTAACTTCGTCCCAAATAGCTGCTCCTCGTAAACTTTTTTCAACAATTTCATCTAGTTTTTTCTTGTTGCGAACGCCATGAATTCTTGGACCGTACGCGATATTATCATAAATAGATTTTGGGAACGGATTTGGCTTTTGGAAAACCATTCCTACTTGCGTGCGCAGCTCTTCCACATGGTACGATTTATCAAAAATATTTTTTCCTCTATACTCAATTTCACCTGATGTACGGACAATTGGCGTCATTTCTACCATACGATTTAACGTTTTAATATATGTTGATTTTCCGCAGCCTGATGGACCGATGATCGCGGTAACTTCGTTAGCATGAATGTCTAAATCAATATTTTTTAAGGCATGTGTGTTGCCATACCATAAATTCAAACCTTTTGTTTTATATACAATTTCTTTTGTTTGCGGAGTATTTACTTTTTCTTTGTTAGTCAATTCCATTGTTATTGCCATTGGATAATCCTCCTTCATCGTCTTTAACCGTTTTGAGCACAATAAAAGTCTCTCTATGTCTATTTAATATCTATTGTTTACTATTAGTGTAAATACATACGAGAAGCCGAACGCTTCCCCTTATTTTGATCATTTCTATTAATCCTTACACTTACAGAATAATAGCCGACTATTAATTGTGTTTTAACTCAATGTAAAGCTTTTGTAAACGAAGGCCTATCTGCGTGTTTTTTAGGTAAAAAACTAGTTCTTACGACCCTTAAATTCAATAAAAAACCATATATGTAAAGATTTCTAACAAAAAAAGAAGAGGTTGAGACATAACTAAATTAATTTGATATAAAGATAAGTAAATTAGATAAATAAGCCAGTACGAATCACTTCTGACACCACTGTTGATTTCCGTGCAAGCAGGCGGCCGGTGAGCCTCGTTGTCGCTTCCGCTCCTGCGGGGTCTCACTTCTTCCGCTTTTCCGGCAGAAGTCTTCGCCCTGCCCTCCAATCAACCGCTTAAAGCACCTACTTACATGAAATCTACGTTCACCCTCTCAATAAAAAAATCCGAACAGCGTTGATTCTTAATCAACGTCGTTCGGATCTTACTTCAACTAATATGCTTTTTCCCAGCCTCTTTAATTGGCGTCGTTTGCAATGACAGCCTGTTGATTCTCTTCTTGATCTTTTACTTCTTGTTCACCTTTTTTCTTTAAATCAAAATACGTATCGAGCGCAGAACGAGCAAGCTCTTTTGTAATGGTATTTGGTGCACTTGGCACAAATGCCGATGGTACCACGACAGCTACTGCAATTTCAGGATCATTTGCCGGAGCAAAGGCCACAAAGTTTGAATTATTAACTTTAATTGGATCCCCTCCGCTTGGGTTTTTCTCATAGGCTTGTGCCGTTCCAGATTTACCAGCAGGATTATAGTTCGCTGTATGGAAAGCTGCGTACCCTGTACCGCCTTGTTCCTGCGTAACCCGTTTAAAGCCATTTTGAACATCTTTAATGTATTCTTCTTTCATCGTGATACGATTTAACACATCAGGTTCAAATGAATGCTGCGTACCGCCAATTTCATCGGTTTTTATTGTTGGCTTTCGGATTTCTTTTACTAGCTGCGGCTTGATGCGATACCCTCCATTAGCTATTGCAGAAGTATATTGAACAAGCTGCAGCGGCGTGTACGTATCATACTGGCCAATTCCTAAATCAAGCGCTGTACCTGGAACATTGCTTCCGCCTTGTACACCTGTTGATTCGTTATCGAGGTTTATGCCTGTTGATACGCCTAAGCCGAACTGACTGTAGTACGAACGCAGTTCGCTGAATGTGTCAGGTTTAATCGGTAAAGTCATGTTCTTGTGGTACTGTAATCCAGCCATCGCCATTACCGTTTTAAACATAAATACGTTGGATGAATATTTTAACGCGGATGAATACGTTAAGGGTCCTAACCCCTCAGCCTCAGCTGATTTCTTAATTGGTGTTCCTTTAATTTTTAACGGTTCATCAACGAACACTGTGTTTGGCTTAATAGCTCCTGAATCTAAGCCAGCTAGAACCGTTGCCCCTTTTACAACAGAGCCCATTGTATAAGATGTTGAAATATTCCCTAATGCAAAATCTTCTATTTTAGGTACCCCAGTCTTCTTATCAATGGTGTATTTTTTACCTGCCATTGTTAAGATTTCTCCTGTGTGAGGATCCATCATAATCACAAAAGCACGGTCTAAAAACTGCGTTCCTTTCATTTTCTTTTTGGCTAAAAGCTGGTCCGTAATTTGTTTTTCTACCGCTTTTTGAAGCTCCATATCAATAGTTAAAACTAAATCACTGCCGCGTTCGCCTTTCGACACTTGAATTGTATCAAGGAGATTTCCTTTATCATCTGTTACATACTGGACTTTTTCTTTTTGACCGCTGAGCTGAGCTTCGTATTGCTTCTCTAAATAGCTCGTCCCAACTTGGTCATTTCGACTATAGCCTCTTGATAAGTAATACTGTACTTTATCTTTGGGCAGACCCTCGTTGGCAGAGGATACATTTCCAAGCAAAGTACGGAGAGTGCTGTTTTCTGGGTATGAGCGATCCCAATACGTTGTTGTATCAACACCCGGAAGTTCATCTAAATGCTCACTTACAACGGCATACTCTTCATTTGTCACACCGCTTTTAACAATTTGCGGGGTGCTAGAATAACCTGCCTCCATTTGGCGCTTAATAGCTAGAACTTCTAAATCACTCTTTAAACTTTCTAAATCTTTTTTAGAAATGCGGTCTAACTGACGTTGATACAGTTCGTCATCAGTCATTTCACCATCTTGAACTTTTTTGCGATCAGCTTTCGTAATTTTCTGCTCCGCTTCTTTAGGGTGAAGCATAATCCAATAATCCTTCATGTCGCGTTCTGTAATTTTTACCACGTTTTTAGCATCTTTATTCTTTCTATTTTCTGGAATATCAATCACATTTGTGGTGTAAGGAACATCGATCATAGTGGCTAACTTTTTAGCGATGCGCAGCCTTTCTTCAGCTGTATTTCCTTGAAAACGAGTATATGTAATCGTATTTAAAGAGGTATTATCTACAATTACGCGGTTATACCGATCGTACATTTTCCCTCGAGGAACAGGCGTACTGACTGTAACGTCCTGTGTTTTTTCGACTTCTCGTTCGTAATTCTCACCGTACACAATTTGAACAAGTCCCAACCGCAAAATTAATACGGAAAATAGGGCAAATACGGTCAAGAAAAGTAAGTTCACACGAAAAGGCACGTGACTTTTTCTTCTTTTTTTCTTTTTCATACCAACACCTACACTTTATAAAACATATATACCATAACACCATAAAATCAGACATTTAGCAAATAAATAGACACCTGGCAGGTGCCTATTTACACAACGTATTTATTCTAAAAGAAAAGCGAGGCATTTTCCATAGTACAAATGAAGGAGCTAATAATACTCTAAGCTGGAGACTCTCCGTCTCCTTCATTTAATACTGGAGGAGTAACAGTCGTTTCTTTTTTGTGCAGAGGCTGTGAGATATGTCTTACACAAAAATAAATGATCGTATGCCCTGCTCCAACAATAGCTAATAAAATGGGAATACTTTTTGCTTCATCAAAAAATAGTACGGCTATTAAAAATAAAGATATGGAAACGACCCGCCCAATATTCAGAAATACTTCTCTGACAACAATGTATTCGATTCTTTTTGAAACAACGTCCTTTGCTCGTCCAATCACATCGTACGTTAGAGAAATGAATGGAACCAACAAAATAGGATAGGCAATAGCAATACAAACAGCATATATAATTAACTTTGGATACGATAAGTTAAAGATAAGCAAAAAGACTGCTCCATAGAGAAGGAGGCCCCCGGTGAAAATAAATCGAAGGCGATTTTTTTGCTTAATAAATCTTGAGGCTACATAGTATCCTACAAACGCCACCGCTGAATTCACCAGTCCATAAGTTCCTAAAGCTAATTCACTTCCCGTCGTAATAAATACCATGACGGATACGACAAAAATGAACGTACCTTCACGCAATCCTTGAAAGAAATGAGCCTGTAATATTCGATTCCAGTCTTTGTTGACTTTTCGTTCAGCCCACACTTCTTTAAATTTGTATACTCCTTCAGCTGCGCGTCTTGTAATAAAAAAACTAAGCACAACGGCACCGACAAACAATAGCAGAGATACACCAAACACAATTTTATACCCAAGTGATTCATACAAAGCGGAAATAACAAAGCCCGCTCCTAAAGGACCAATCATCCCTGCAAAAGAGTTTAAGATCCCTAAAAATCCGTTAAAAAAGTCTCTTGTATCAGGTTCTGTAATTTCAAAAGTTAGCACATTAAAAGCTAGCCAATAAAAGCCATATCCTATACCCAGCAGTCCACCAAGCAATACTAAATACTCGGCTGCGTTAGCTCCACTGACCAATACAGCGATATAAAAAACAGCTAAAAAAGATACGCCTAACCTTAAAACCACAACCCGGTCAATTCGTTTGGCCCATTTACCTGCTAAAATAAACGTAAGCGGCTGAAGCACCACTACCGCTAAATTATAAATAGCGAGATCCGAAAATTCGCCTGATTGTTTCCACAGATAAATGTTAACAAACGAATTGGAAATTGAAATAGCCAAGGCATAAAGACCGCCTATAATTAAAAGCAAAAGTAAATCTTTACTAACTTCTATATCTCCAACTACTTTTTTTAATAAAGGCATATCAAAAAACTCCTTTTCTCTTCTACACCTAGTGTGTGAAAAAGAAAAGGAGATATGTAAAAGAATTGGAAAACAAAAAAGCCAGTAAAGGTAATAATTACTTTACTGGCTCTTAAATACGTCTTCAGCTTATTTTGCAGCGTCGTAACGCTTAGCAACTTCGTCCCATTTTACAACATTAAAGAATGCTGAAATGTAATCTGGACGGCGGTTTTGATAATTTAAGTAGTAAGCGTGCTCCCAAACGTCTAGACCAAGAATTGGCGTTTTGCCTTCCATTAATGGGCTATCTTGGTTTGGTGTGCTTGTTACTTCTAATTGGCCGTTGTTTACAACTAACCAAGCCCAGCCAGAACCGAAGCGAGTTTTAGCTGCATTTGCAAATTCTTCTTTGAATTGATCAAAGCTGCCGAATTTGCTAGCAATAGCGTCTGCTAATTCACCAGTTGGAGCACCGCCGCCGTTAGGGCAAAGGATTGTCCAAAATAATGAGTGGTTCGCATGACCGCCACCGTTATTGCGTACTGCTGTACGGATATCTTCAGGAACAGCATCTAAGTTTGAAATTAACTCTTCAATACTTTTGCTTTCTAAATCCGCTTTGCCTTCAACAGCAGCGTTTAGGTTTGTAACATATGTGTTGTGATGTTTTGTGTGGTGAATATTCATTGTTTCTTTGTCGATATGTGGTTCCAGTGCATCGTATGCATAAGGTAGTTCTGGTAATTTGTAAGCCATGAATAATTCCTCCTTCAAAATATGTAAGCATTTTGGCGCAAAAGCACCATATACGTTTAGATTAGCAAATTTACCCTACTCTTTCAAATAAAAAGTACCTAATCCATGATTTATATTTACCTAATTCCCATTCGCTATTCTTTTAAACATAAAAAAAGCTTCTTTTTCTCAAAAGAAGCTTTGAATAGACAATAGTATGGCGGAGGAAGAGGGATTCGAACCCCCGCGGGCTTTAACACCCCTGTCGGTTTTCAAGACCGATCCCTTCAGCCGGACTTGGGTATTCCTCCAACCCTATAAATGGTGGACCCTGCAGGACTCGAACCTGCGACCGGACGGTTATGAGCCGTCTGCTCTAACCAGCTGAGCTAAGGGTCCACGTGGCTCCACAGGTAGGACTCGAACCTACGACCGATCGGTTAACAGCCGATAGCTCTACCACTGAGCTACTGTGGAACAATATGAATTATGTATGTCACAAACGTAAATTGGAAAATAGCGGCGGAGGGGATCGAACCCCCGACCTCACGGGTATGAACCGTACGCTCTAGCCAGCTGAGCTACACCGCCATGGCTCCACAGGTAGGACTCGAACCTACGACCGATCGGTTAACAGCCGATAGCTCTACCACTGAGCTACTGTGGAACAATATAACATTTACTAGCGACATTAAAAATTTAACATGTTTCTGGCCTAAAGTCAATATATTATTTTAAAACAGCGTATAAAAAATAGGCAATCATCAACAGTTGAATAAATCCTTTCGAGATAGCGCCACTAAAAAAGCCAATAACCGAACCTACTCCAATTTTTACTGCGTTGCTAATTGTGGTCCGATGAACAATCAGTTCTCCTACAATCGCTCCGATAAACGGCCCTAAAATAATTCCAAATCCCGGAATAACAAACGGACCCACAAGCAATCCAACTGTACTTCCCCAAACGCCTGCTTTAGTCCCTCCGAATTTTTTCACACCAATAATATTAGCGATATAGTCTGCTAAAAAAAGTGCGACAACTAACAATCCTTGTATCACCCAAAATAACCAGCTATAGGAGCTAAAATCATAAAATAAACCGTATATAACAAATCCTAGCGCTACAAATAGCACGCTTGGGATGATGGGATAAACCAACCCAACAAACGATACAACAAAGCTAATGATAACTAATGCCCAACATAAAATAGCCATGCCCGCACCTATCCTTTTTATTATTACTATTTATCATACAATAACCACTCTTATAAAGAAAGGCCTTGCATGAGCAAGGCCTTTCTTTATTTTACCTTTGAATATGTCTTTAGATAGCGATCTCCGAGTACCGCTTCCGCAATATTAACAGCATGATCTCCAATTCGTTCTAAATTGCTAATGATATCGACAAAAACAATAGCAGCAGAACCTGTACATACATTTTCATTTAGACGTAAAATGTGCTTCTTACGAAGCAGACGCTCCATTGCATCAATCTGCTCTTCTTTTTGAATGACCTGGACTGCTTTTTCTCTATCTACTTTTTCTAAAGCAAAAACAGCTTCTTTAACTGTTACAATAGTCAATTCGAACATATCAGCTAAGTCGGTATTAGCTTCTTTTGTCATTCTCACCTTATTTGTAATTTGATAATCAACAAGTTCAATGATATTTTCAAAATGATCGCCAATACGCTCAATATCTCGCGCAGTATCTAGAAGCACAGAATGCTCTTCGCTTTCAGCTTCTGACATGGAAGAGCGGGATAACAACACTAAATAATTCGTGATTTTTTTATCTAAATTGTTAATGGCATTTTCAATTTGCATAGTAGCATCAGAATGTTTAGGATGGCGCGTCTTCAAATAACTATTGGCTTCTTCTAACCCAATCGTCGCGAATTCTCCCATACGAATAAGCTCTGCTTTTGCCTGCCCAAGAGCAATTGAAGAAGACTGTTCAATAAAAATAGGATCAAGATGTTTAGGTTTAAAGTCTATAACAGCATCTTCACCAGGAATCAGCTTTGTAACAATTAACGCAAGCAGACCGATAAGAGGGAACTGAATAATTGTATTGGTTGTGTTAAAGAGACCATGAGCAAATGCAATCGTCATTTCTGGGTTTAAGCCCATCGTCTCTCTCAAGTACTCCACAAGACGAGTAAATAACGGCAAGATAATTAAAAAGATAGTTGTACCAATTAAGTTGAACATTACGTGCGTTAAAGCAGCCCTTCTTGCTGCCACACTTGCCCCGATTGAAGCTAAAATAGCGGTAATAGTCGTACCAATGTTGTCTCCAAACAATACAGGCAGCGCGGCATGTATATCAATAGCGCCCTGTCCAAAAAGTTCTTGTAGAATTCCGATAGTAGCGCTAGAGCTTTGCACAATCACCGTAAATAAAGTGCCAATTACAACTCCTAAAATCGGATTATCACTCATGCTTACAGTTAAATCATGAAACTGTTGAAGTGAGCGAAGCGGCTTCATCCCGCTTCCCATAAGCTCTAGACCAAAGAATAACATTCCAAACCCAAAAGCGATTTGACCAAAATTTTGAACAGGTTTACTTTTAAAGAAAAAGAGTAAAATCGCTCCCACTGCGAGAATAGGAAGAGCGTAGCTCGAAATGTCAATTCCGATTATAAAAGCTGTAACTGTCGTACCGATATTTGCGCCCATAATAACCCCTATAGCTTGGCGCAAAGTCATAAAACCGGCACTTACTAAGCCTACCGTAATAACAGTGGTTCCTGAGCTGCTCTGAATAAGAACGGTAACCAGAATACCTGCTAGAACTCCCATAAACGGATTAGTTGTGAATCTGTCTAAAATATCGCGCAATCTATCTCCTGCTGATTTTTGCAACCCATCTCCCATGAACTTAATCCCGAATAAAAAGATTCCGAGTCCACCGATAAATTCAAAAATCATTTTTTGAACATCTAGTTCCAAACACCTCAACTCCTTGATTTTTTTCTAACGACATAGAGAAGTCCCCACTATTATTAACGAATCTTAAAAGCACTGTAAACGTTTTTACGCTAATGTTTACAATAACTTAACAGTATATTTACATTGTAATTGGAAACGATTTCTAGAATCTATTGTAAACCTTGAATTTCCGCTATAGAATAAATTATAGTTAGAATTTTTTAATAAAAGGAGGGTTTACAATAATCATGTTAAAAAAGATGGGATGGAGTCTTACTTCTTTTCAAAAAATGAGGTCTCTTCGCTTTGAGCATACAAACAAAACCATTGGCTTCATATTGTTTTTAACACTTATTTCTTTGCTGCCTACATTTTTCTTTATGACGTTGACAATTGTAAACGGCTATCACATTGCTACAACAGAGCTCCCGAAATCTGTTTCTTCTTTTTCTATTTCAAATTCACAGCTTACGTCAAGCCAACCTTTCACAAAAAAAGTAAACGGTACCGCTTTTATCTTAGACCCCTCACAGTCTATTGAACGGTTTCATTCCCCTGCTCATGCAATTGGTTTTTTAAAGGATGGAATTTACATCACGACTAATTCACAAACACAAACGTATTCATATGAGTTGCTAAACTGGCATCATAAAGATAAAAATGAACTGTTAAACTTGCTGCACGAACAAAAATTTTCTTTATACATACTTGTCCCTATCGCTATGCTTTTACTGTACGTATTAACATCTGGACTAAACTTCCTTTCTATTACCTGCCTTGCTTATCTTGGAAAACTGATTGGACTCATCACTAAGAAGCAGCTTCCTTTCAAACAGCTATGGGCACTGAGCGCTTATAGTACGGTAGCCTTCACGCTGCTTTATACGCTTTTTGAAGCTTTTTCTTTTTCTCTAGCAACACATAGCTCTCTTTACTGGATAGGAACGTTCTTCATTTACTTATTGCTCGTCACAAGGGTTCCTATGAGAAAAAAGGTAAAACCTAATAAAGCGATTGAAACATAACGAAATGAATCCAATCAACCGCTAGAAGCACCTACATACATAAAATCTATGTTTACCCTGCCAATGAAAAGCTCCGAACGAATTTAATTCTTGATCAAGAATCAAATTTGTTGGGAGCTTCTTCAACTAACATACTTTTGTCCCAGCCTCTTTATTTCTGTACAACTTTTCTTCTCCCCATTGCAGAAGAAAAAATTTTCAACTGATACAAAACCCACAAACCTCCTGCTGCGAGCAAACTAAAGCTATAAATAAACATCAGCCTTTCAGTATGCATCCACACTTCAAAAACAACGGGTCCCAACGCTACTCCTAAAAATCTCACCGTTCCATAAATGGATACAATAAATCCTCTTTCTTCGTCTGAAGCCGCTGAAGTAATCATCATATTAATACAAGGAAGAACAAATCCTAAGCCGCCAAAGGCGACTGTCAAACAAAACATCAGCACAGGAAGCGTATAAATCACCGTTAATACTCCAAACATTACGAATAAAAGAATCATTCCTACTATCATCAATTTTTTCATGAGCACTACATCTGTTTTGATTCGCTGACCGGTCCAATAAGAAACGAGCGTCATCGCGCCAAGAGGAAATAAAAAAGCGGTTCCTTTGAAAAAACCGTCTATATGATACGTTTCCTCTATTAAAAAAGATAAGTAATATAAAATGCCAAATAATAAAAACAACCCCAGTCCCCCGACAAAGAATAAAGGAAAAAGCGATTTTCTTTTATCATAGACGATCCCAATGGCTCTCTTTAAATACTCTCCAACAGATACTGAATCTGAACCTGTTTTCGCTTCTCTCACATACATGGCTATACCTACTAAAGCAGCACCTGCAGCTAAAGGATACACAAAAAATGCGGCATACCATACAACGAGTGCCGCCGTTGCTCCAATTATAGGTGCAACCACTTTTCCAGCTCCATTATATACTTCTAAAATCCCAAGGACTTTTGCTCTTTTTTCCCCTGTAAATACATCTCCAGTTAATGCCATTGCCAACGTTGTAGTACCAGCAGCGCCAATCCCTTGAATCACTCTTCCAGCCATCAACACAGCAAAGCTTCCAGAAGAGACCAAAGCGCTACTAGCAGCGACAAGGCTACCGATTATCATCACGATGAGGGAATACATAATTAATTTTTTACGTCCATATCGATCTGATAAAATTCCTACCGCAGGAATACACAATGCAGCCGGAATCGAAAATACACTCAGTATCAAACTGGTTTGGACTCCACTTAAGTGAAGTGACTTTTGAATGCTTGGCAGCAGAGGAATGAGCATGGAATTTCCCAGCACCATGATTAAAGGCAATAAGCCTAATGAAACAATCATTAATTTTTCTTTCAATTTTCGTTCTCCAATCATATTTAAGTAAGACAAGCATAGGCTTTACACATAAGCAAAAGAATGAAGGAGGAGCATAATGAAAAAGCTATGTGCATTAGCCGCTTTCGCTTTTATCGGATATATTTGTCACTACGACATTAAATACGGGACCATTCCTACTGCGACTGAAGCAGTTCAAGTCAGCAAAGCGCAGCCTGCAGAAACAAAAGCCGCCAGCTCTTCTTCCACCTATACAAAAATAAAAATTAAGCCAGGCGATACAGTTTTGTCCGTCATTGAAGAGCTTACAAAAAAATCGATACCGGTTTCTATGAACCAAATGATTAAAGACTTTAAGAAGTTAAATAACGGTACAGCGCCTGAAGATATTCAAATTGGAAAAACGTATAAGTTCCCTATTTACAAGTAATGACAGCATTCTTCTTGTCAAGATGGGATAGTCATTGTTAAAATAGCTAAGGTAGTACTTTCTACTAGTTATTTTGTTCATAAAGAGTTATTCTATTAATGAATTCAAATTCTTGATTTCATTTTGAAGGAGAGATTATCACGTGAGTGAAATTATACATCGTACAAAAACACGCCCCGTTAAAGTTGGAGATTTAACAATTGGGGGCAGTAACGAATTAGTTATTCAAAGTATGACAACCACTAAAACACATGATGTTGAAGCAACGGTTGCAGAAATTAAACGTTTAGAAGAAGCAGGATGCCAAGTTGTTCGTGTTGCTTGTCCAGATGAGCGCGCAGCAGATGCAATCCCTGAAATTAAAAAACGCATTAACATTCCATTAGTTGTAGATATTCATTTTGACTATCGCTTAGCGTTAAAAGCAATTGAAGGCGGAGCGGATAAAATCCGTATCAACCCAGGTAATATTGGACGCCGTGAAAAAGTGGAAGCTGTTGTAAATGCTGCAAAAGCTAAAAATATTCCAATTCGTATTGGAGTTAACGCCGGTTCACTGGAAAAACGTATTTTAGATAAATACGGCTATCCGACAGCAGATGGCATGGTAGAAAGTGCACTTCATCACATTAAAATTTTAGAAGACCTTGATTTCCATGACATCATCGTTTCAATGAAAGCATCCGATGTTAACTTGGCAATTGAAGCATATGAAAAAGCTGCTCAAGCTTTTGACTACCCTCTTCACTTAGGAATTACAGAATCGGGTACATTATTTGCGGGAACTGTAAAAAGTGCAGCAGGTCTTGGCGCTATTTTGTCTAAAGGAATCGGAAATACATTACGTATTTCTTTAAGTGCGGATCCTGTAGAAGAAGTAAAAGTTGCACGCGAGTTGCTAAAATCATTCGGTTTAGCTTCCAATGCTGCAACGCTTATTTCTTGCCCAACTTGCGGACGTATTGAAATTGATTTAATTAGCATTGCTAATGAAGTTGAAGAGTATATTTCAACTGTAAAAGCACCGATTAAAGTAGCGGTACTTGGCTGCGCTGTGAACGGTCCTGGCGAAGCTCGTGAAGCTGATATCGGGATTGCAGGAGCACGCGGTGAAGGTCTTCTATTCCGCAAAGGTGAAATCGTACGCAAAGTTCCGGAAGAAACAATGGTTGAGGAACTAAAAAAAGAAATTGATAAAATTGCTGCTGAATATCACGCAAAGCAAGAAGCTGAAAAAGCTGCAGCTAAATCATAACCAAAAAAAGCGAGGCGCATATGCGCCTCGCTTTTTTTATGAAAAGAACGGTAATATAAACGTACCGACAATAATCGATACAACTCCGATCCCTATTGCCCATGCTCCTAGCGTAAGTGCTCCTTTTCTGCGTGCGATAAACCCTAGAATAATCCCAGCGGCACCAAGAATAATTGGTAAAAAGAATAGTGAAAGAATCGAAAGCACGAGTGCGAAACGACCGTATCCCGTTCCTTCTCCTCGTCCAGCGACTTCATGATTGCGATTGCGGTCAATATCTATAACTTCACGCTCTGCATGTGGCTCTCCTACTCGGTAAGGAACGCCCACTTCAGCTGCAGTTTCTTCCATGAAATCAGCTTCATATACATCTTTTCTACGCCTTTGTTCTTCATTCTCCATGCTTAATCCCTCGCTTTCGTAAATAAGGAGCATTTATAGTATCTGAATGCGAGAAAAAATTATAAGTGTTAATCTTATACAGCTGCTCATTTTCTTGCAAAAATAGATACCTGCACGATTTCCACACCGTATAATCATCCTTATCTTTTTTCTTAAGGAGTATAAAAAGTATTACTGTTTCTCTTTAGGCTTTATGTTACACTAGACAAGAATAATCAAGCACCTAAGTAGAATAAACGTATTAAAGGAGTGCACGTAGTTGACAAAAAAGTTTGGAATTGACATTGATGGAACTGTTACCTCTCCTGAAACTTTTGTTCCTCATTTAAATAAAGCCTTTAACTTAAATTTAACACTTGAAGATATTACAGAATATGATTTCAGCCCTTTTGTAAATGTATCACCTGCAGAACTCGGGAAATGGTTTAAAGCAAATGAACGCTCTATTTACGAAACCTCTCCACTTGCAGACGATGCAAAAGCGGTTTTGCAAAAGTGGCATCAAAAGCACGAATTATTCTTTATTAGTGCAAGGCACGATCAGCTATTGGACGTCACGGAAGAATGGTTTCAAAAAAATGAGCTATCGTTTCATCACATTGAGTTAGTCGGCTCACATTTTAAAGTTGAGACAGCAAAACGATACGATGTTGATATCTTTTTTGAAGACAAACATGATAATGCTTGTGAAATCAGTGAAGAATGCAATATTCCCGTTATCTTATTTGATACTCCTTATAATCGCTTACCTGTTCCAAAAGGAGTGGTTCGCGTATATAACTGGCTAGAAGCAGATCAGTGGGTAGCCGACTGGTTAAAAGAACAGCAAAAATAAAAAAGAGAGGTGCATAGCACCCTCTCTTTTTTATTGATTACATTCTATACATTGACCGTAAATTTCGAATTTATGGCCTGTAATATTATACCCTCGCAAATCCTCGTCTACATACTCCATCGGACAAGCTTCAATTTCTTTTGTTTTTCCACAATCTAAACAAATGAAGTGGTGATGATGATGAGCAGTTGCACATTTAAATCGAAAGTGCTTTTCGCTCGAAAGCTCCGTCATTTCAAGTACGCCTAACTCCACAAATAATGATAAATTACGGTAGATTGTATCAAAACTTAGACCAGGATAATCAGGCTTCATATATTCTAATACATCTTTTGCCGTTAAGTACTTATTTGATTTTGAAAACAAGGCAAGCATTTCTTCACGTTTTCCTGTATGTTTATATCCTTGATCTTTTAATAAATGAATGGCTTCAGTTAAATTCATTTTTGTTTCCCCTTCCGTCCTTTATTAATCATAATAGATATGATTAAAATAACAACAGCAATGACAACAATTGTACCGCCTGGTGCTAAATCCAAGTAGTACGCTGAAAATAATCCGCCTAAAACAGATATTTCACCAAAAATCACCGAAAGCAGAATCGTTTGTTTAAAGCCTCTAGCTAAGCGAATGCTTGCTGCTACAGGAAGAGTCATAAGCGATGACACCAATAGAATACCGACGATACGCATCGATACAGCAATGACAAGAGCAACCATCACGATAAATAAAAAGTGCATCCACTTCGATTTAATTCCAGAAGCAGAAGCATGCTCCTCGTCAAAAGATAAAATAAATAATTCTTTATATAAGAAAAAGACAATAGCTATTACAAATACGGCTATGACAACAACTGTCCAAAGATCCGAACGACTAACTGCACTCACGCTTCCAAACAAATAATTCATTAAATCATTATTAAAACCGTCTGCCAGCGAGATACAAATTGCACTAATACCAATTCCGCCCGATAAAATAATCGGAATGGCCAGCTCTTGATAGTGCTTGTAGACCCCTCGAAGCTTCTCGATAAAAAGAGCCCCTGTAACGGAAGACACCATTCCTAAATAGACGGGGTTCACTCCTTGCATAAACCCTATTTTCTGACTAAGAAGCAAGCTCGCAGAAATTCCGGCTAGCGTCACGTGACTTAACGCGTCTGCAATTAAAGAAAGACGTCTTACTACGATGAACGTGCCCAATAAAGGAGCTAAGACGCCAATAATCATACCTGTTAAAAATGCATTTCGCAAAAACTCAAATTGAAATAAACTGCTTATCATACGTGCTGCCCTCCATGATGATGATCATGGGTTAACACATGAACATTATGACCATAAAACATAGATACGTCATGTTCACAAAGCTGTTCGAATTCTTTGGCATTCCCATGAAAGTGTAAAAATTTATTTAAACAAGCAACGTGGGTTACTTTTTCCGAGACAGTTCCAATATCGTGAGTAACAAGCACAAGCGTAATTCCTTTTTCTTTATTTAACTTTTCAAGAAGCTCATAAAAAGTGTACACATTTTGTGCATCCACTCCGACCGTAGGCTCATCTAAAATCAACAGCTCGGGCTCACTTACAAGCGCGCGTGCAATAAAAATTCGCTGCTGCTGACCACCGGATAGCTCTCCTATGTTTCGATTTAAAAATTCGCTCATCCCCACTGCTTCTACCGCTTCTTTTACTTTTTGTTTATGAGAAGCATTCATAAAGCGAAACAAACCTAGTTTTGAAGTAAGGCCCGTGGAAACCACTTCAAAAACGGTAGCAGGAAAGCCGCTGTTGAAACTATTCGCTTTTTGCGATACATATCCAATTTTACTTCGTTCTTTAAACCTTCTCTGATCTTTTCCAAATAAACGAATTGAACCTTGAGATGGTTTTTGCAAACCAAGCAAACATTTAATTAGCGTTGATTTCCCAGAACCATTTGGACCAACGAGCCCCAAAAAAGCTCCTTTTGGAATTGAAAAACTTATATCTTCTAATACATTCACTCCATCATATTGAAATGATAAATGATCAATTTCAATGATATCAGGTGTATTCATATGCGCCTCACCATTCTTTTTTTATATTTCTCCATACAAAAGAGGGCACGGTTTCTATCGTATACTCCGTTACCCATTTACTTTCTCAGAATCATTACGATTTAGTCATTAATGTAGTATACAGGATTGTCTTTTATTTGTAAACTAAGCCGTTTCACTCTTTCGCTTTCTTACCCCCGTAGGTTCATCCGACTCAAAATGTTGTTTTATTACACAATATAGTCACATCTTTCTTTTTTATTCATAAACTGTATATGACGAGGAGGTAATCATATGAAAATTGTACAGCAGATTGTCAATAAGAAAGTAAACAATATTACCCCGAAAGAGCTTTTAAAGTATAGCAAACAATACAACATCCCCATTACAGATCAGCAGGTACACACCCTTGTATCTGTCATTAGACAGCAGCCCGTAAATATTTATAACCTTGAAGAGCGCCGAAATTTAATCAAACAAATTGCTCAAGTAACAGATCGTGAAACTGCCAGACGCGTGAACGAATTATTTCAGCAGTTAATGTAAAAGAAGAGGTCATGTCTGTAGACATGACCTCTTTCAATCACATATGAAATTACATAAGCTTTTGTTTTAACTCTGAATCAAAGCTTTGTGCACGAATCATATCAATTTCCAATTGATATGGCGCTTTTTTATTTTTCTTATCTTCTCCTACATAAGGAGTTTCTAGAATTTTAGGAACTTCTTTAAACGCTGGGTGATGAACAATATAATTCAGTGCACCAAATCCGATTTCACCAAACCCAATGTTTTCATGACGGTCTTTTCGAGCACCGCATACATTTTTACTATCATTGATGTGAAGCACTTTAATTCGCTGTATTCCTACGGTTTTGTCAAATTCATTTAATACACCGTCAAAGTCTTGAACGATATCGTAACCAGCATCATGTACGTGACATGTGTCAAAACAAACAGAGAGCTTTTCATTGTGCGTCACACCATCAATAATTTGGGCGATTTCTTCAAAGCTTCTTCCACACTCTGTTCCTTTTCCAGCCATTGTCTCAAGCGCAATTTGAACTTCTTGATCAGCTGTCAACACTTCGTTTAGACCGTTGATAATTTGCTGAATACCAGCATCTGCTCCGGCCCCCACATGAGCCCCTGGATGAAGAACAATTTGCTTTGCACCAAGAGCATGGGTGCGCTGAATTTCAGACGTTAAGAAATCTACTCCAAGCTCAAATGTTTCGGGCTTTGTTGTATTTCCTAAATTAATGATATAAGGAGCATGTACAACAATATCTTTCATTCCATGCTCTTTCATATGCAAAAGACCAGCTTCAATATTAAGCTCTTCAATCTTTTTGCGACGAGTATTTTGTGGAGCGCCTGTATAGATCATAAACGTATTTGCTCCATAAGAAGCTGCCTCTTCACTTGCTCCTAAAAGCATCTTTTTGCCGCTCATCGATACGTGAGAACCAATTTTCAACATTCTTTTTTACACCTCTAACCTATTGCGATTAACGATTGTTGCGTCTTTCACTACGCTTTTTCTTTTGCACGTACTTTGTAATTTCACGAGCACGTTTTTTCTTATAGCCAGGCTTTACTTTCTTAGGCTTTTGAATAAAGCGATGTGCCTCTTCTCCCACTTCATCCGCTTTCTTCACACGCTTTTTACGGCGGTTACGGTCATCAATAGAAACCCATTCTTGCTTTTGAAGATCTTTGTTTACAAACTCGATTCCCATTTTCTCTAGCTTATTTACTGCATCTTCATCTTCCACATCGAAGATTGTAGCAGCAATTCCAGAATGACCAGCACGAGCTGTACGGCCTACGCGGTGAATGTAGAAATCTAGATCTGAAGGAAGCTCAAAGTTAATAACGTGTGAAATCCCTTCAATATCAATACCGCGAGCTGCTAAATCTGTCGCTACTACGTATTGAAATTCTAAATTATTAATTTGCTTCATCATTTTCTTACGGTCACGAGGAGATAAGTCTCCGTGAATTCTTCCTACTTTTAAGCCTTTAGACAGTAGGTCATCTGCTACTTCGTCCGCCATTTTCTTTGTATTTGTAAAGACGATAGCTAAATAAGGATTATACGAAATAAGCATATCGTGCAGCAGCTTAAACTTGTTACGATGACGTAGTGGAACTAATACATGCTCTAATTTAGCCGCTGCTGCTTGCTTCGGCGAAACATGCGTAAATTTTGGATTTTCCATGTATTTTTTTAAGAATGGCTTTAATTTTTCAGGAATCGTTGCTGAAAAAACAAGCATCTGTAATTTTTCAGGCATGTTGCTTGCCAAACGGTCCACATCTTCTAAAAATCCCATATCAAGCATTAAATCAGCTTCGTCTACTACTAACGCCTTAGTTGTATACACAACTAACGCTTTTTCATTTACTAAATCAAACAAACGAGCCGGTGTTCCTACAACCACTTGAGGCTGTTTCTTTAATTTGTCGATTGTACGCTGCTTATCTGTACCGCCGATAAAACATTTTGCTGAAATTTCTTCTCCTTCAGCGCTGTGTTTTGTTAGCTTTAAGACTTCTTGATAAATTTGAGAAGCAAGCTCACGAGTTGGAGCGGTAATTACAACTTGTACTTCTTCTTTTTTAGGATCTACCTTTTCAAGTAAAGGCAATAAATAAGCGTGTGTTTTGCCCGTCCCTGTTTGTGACTGACCAATTACACTTTCCCCTTTTAAAACGGAAGGAATTAAGCGCTCTTGAATCTCTGTAGGCTGATAAAAACCTAATTGTTTAATTGCTTCTATTAAAAATGGTTGAAACTCAAAACGTTCAAAGTTTGTTTTTTCCATAATAGTCTCCTTTTTTACATTCACGTTCATCTTTTAAGGCACAATATATGATTATAATCGATTTTTCCTTCTGTGACTACTTCTCATTCATATTACTAAAACTTATTACCTGTTTCAAAAACATTTTATCGCGAGTTGCATACGATAGTAAAAGAAAATCTACTTTACTAAAGGAGGTGCGTCCTTTGCTACAGCGAAGACCACCATTTCCACCCGGTATGCAAAGAAGAATGATGCCAGGAATGCCACCGCAAAACGGTTTTGGGCAACAACCTGGTAACTTTGGCCAATTTAACCCATTACAGCAGTTTCGTAACTTTGCCCAGCAAACAAATGCTCAACAATCATTTTACCCGAATCAGCAAGGCCTGAACCGTGGAGGAGGTAACTTCTTAACTCGCCTATTCCGAAGAGGCGGGAATAGAAACATCCCCTTTCAACAAGCAGCAGCTGCTGCTCCTCGAGGTTCTTTGTTTTCAGGCCTTTCAGGAGCCCAAGGTGCTGCAGGAGCGACCAACTCTTCTTCCCTGCTTGGAGGTTTGCAAGGTTTAACGAACCCTGCTAACTTAAGCTCCATGATGGGAAATGTTCAGCGAGTATTAAAAGCTGCGGAAACGATGGGACCTATGATTCAACAATACGGACCTCTTGTCAAAAATGCTCCTTCTCTATGGAAAATCTATCAGGCCCTGCGCTCAAGTGACGATACAGATGAAGTACTCGAAGCAGAAGGAACAGAGGTTGCTGAAACTGATGAAAGCAAAGACAGTAAGGTTTTGTCAACAGGCGCAGAAAGCACGGATTCATCTGATGATGAGCTGGATTTCTTCGAAGAAGAAATTGAACTTTCCTCTAGAGATCGAGTGTCTAAACCAAAACTTTATATTTGATAAATCTGCTAGTTCCGTAAGTAAAGACAGTAAGTAAAAAAAGAATATCTTTGTATTCTTCCTTCCTCTTTTATATAATAGAAGCGAGTTGAATTGCTCGTCAGGATTATGATGAGGAGGAAATTGAAATGAAAGTTATTAAAATCGCACCGCGCGGCTATTGTTATGGTGTAGTAGACGCAATGGTCATTGCACGAAACGCCGCTTTAGATAAATCATTGCCTCGACCAATCTATATCTTAGGAATGATTGTTCATAATAAACACGTTACAGATGCGTTTGAAGAGGACGGCATTATCACACTGGACGGTGCTAATCGCCTAGAAATCTTAGACCAAATAAATGAAGGAACCGTTATTTTTACGGCGCACGGAGTATCTCCAGAAGTAAAAGAACGAGCAAAAGAAAAAGGTTTAACAACAATCGATGCTACATGTCCGGATGTTACAAAAACCCATGACCTTATTCGCCAAAAAGAAAAAGAAGGTTATGACGTTATTTATATCGGAAAAAGAAATCATCCTGAGCCAGAAGGTGCACTTGGCATCGCACCAGATATCGTTCATTTAATTGAAAAAGCAGAAGACGTAGCCCATTTAAATATTCAACGTGAAAAAGTCATTGTAACCAATCAGACAACAATGAGTCAGTGGGACGTTGCAGATGTAATGGAAAAAGTAAAAGAAAAATATCCGCACGCTGAAGTTCACAAGGAAATTTGTTTAGCTACACAAGTTCGCCAAGAAGCTGTAGCTGAGCAAGCAGGTGAAGCAGATGTTACAATCGTAGTAGGAGATCCTAAAAGTAACAATTCAAACCGTTTAGCTCAAGTATCAATGGAGATTGCCGGCACTGAGGCATATCGCATCGGTGACATCTCAGAGCTTCAGATCGAATGGTTGATGAACGCGAAAACCGTAGCTGTTACGGCAGGCGCATCTACCCCTACTCCAATCACAAAAGAGGTCATCAATTTTCTAGATCAGTTCGATCCGGAAGATGAAACAACATGGACACGTGAAAAAAGTGTGCCTCTTTCGAAAATTTTACCAAAAGTTCGAACAAAAAAATCGTCTTAATAGACGCAAAAGAAGGTGTTGACATTCGTCAACACCTTCTTTGTTACATAAACGTAAATGGGTTTGTGTCTACTTTTGAATCAAATACTTCACACTCAAAGTTTTTCGCTTCAAAAAGACTGTTTAATACGCGTGTTACACCTTGTCTCATGACTTTTTCAACATGATGACCAGGATCTACAACGTTTAATCCCATTGCCATTGCATCATGCGCAACGTGAAAATACAAATCACCTGTTACATAGGCATCTGCTCCGCTAAATTTTGCGTTTGTAATATATTTGTTTCCGTCTCCGCCAAGAACAGCTACTTTTTTCACAGTGGCATCCATAGACCCTACTACTCTGACACCATCTACATCCAATGCTTGTTTAACGTGATCGGCAAACTGTTTTAACGTCATCTCTTCTTTTAACTTACCAATTCGTCCAAGTCCAAGCGTTTCGCCCGTTTGTTCCACTGGATAAATGTCATAGGCTACTTCTTCGTAAGGATGAGCACTGAGCATGGCACGAATAATTTTATTTTGTTGACCCGCTTCAAAAATAGTTTCAACTTTTGTTTCATTGACACGTTCTAGCTCTCCTTTTGAGCCAATGTATGGATTGGCTTCTGAAGAAGGTTTAAATGTGCCTTCGCCTTCTGTTGAAAACGTACAGTCGCTGTAAAGGCCAACATGTCCAGCTCCCGCATCACAAATAGCTGTGCGCACTGCTTCAGCGTCATTTGAAGGAACAAATACAGCTAGCTTTTTCAATTGAATCGACGTTGTCGGAACCAGCACTTTTGTCTCTTGTAGCCCCAACGCTTCAGCTAACAAGTCATTTACTCCGCCTTTAGCTATATCTAAGTTTGTATGAGCAGCATATACGGCAATATCATGCTTAATGCATTTCTCTAAAATACGCCCTTCAGGACGATCTGTAACCACTTGTTTTAGTGGTCTAAAAATAGGAGGATGATGAGCAATAATTAAATCCACTTGTTTTTCGATTGCTTCGTCTACGACCGTTTCAAGAACATCTAACGTTACCATTACTTTTTTTACAGGCTTGTTTAACGTTCCAATCTGTAAACCAATTTTATCTCCTTCAACCGCTAAATGCTTGGGAGAAAATGATTCAAATGCCTCAATTACTTGAAATCCGTTAGGGATTTTACTCATTTTAACGCCTCCTCAATTAATGAGATGTCTTGGGTAAGTTTTTGAAGTTTTGCTTTGCTTTCCTCTGACTGAGCCTGTTCCATTTGACTGACAATTTGTTTAAGATGATTTAGTTCATGCGTCCACTTTGTCATAAAAGCAGAAGAGCGCTTTTCTTTTAAAATAGGGCCCATTAACACACCGGCTTCCACTTCCCCGTTATACGGAGCTAAAGGGTTTCCAGGTTCAGCGACGATGACTTCATACATACGACCGTCTTCTTCGATGATTTTTTCATCAATGATTTCCCAGTTGTGTTGAATCAGCCAGCTGCGAATATGATGTGAACCAATATTCGGCTGAAGCACCAGTCTTTTTACTCCTTCTAATTTTGCCTTTCCTTCTTCTAAAATCATCGTAATAAGCGTTCCGCCCATTCCGCAGATTGTAATACAGTCTACTTCATTCGGTGATATTACTTCTAGGCCGTTTCCTTTTCGAACATCAATAACATCCGTTAAGCTTGTTTTTTTAACCTGCTGAATAGCCGATTGCAGGGGACCTTCTGTAATTTCACCTGCTACAGCGCCGCTAATATATCCATTTAAATAAGCAAAACATGGCAAATACGCATGATCTGAGCCAATGTCTGCTATCTTTGCTCCCAAAGGAATCGACTTTACTACTTCTTCAAGTCTTGTTGATAAGTTTAATTCATTCATTTTGTCACCTATTCTCTATGTGATTACTGTTCATTATTTTAACATAGATAGCTGCATGATTCCTATTTCTCTTCATGTTTTCCTTCTAGCTGAATGCGTATAAAAACATCATAAAAAAAAAGCCTGCTTTATAAATGAGCGGCTTTCCAGAAAATCATGTTTCTGAACTCTATTTAATTTCTGATACCCATTTAGCCATTTCCTTCGCTTTTTCCGGTGGAACCAGCCCCGGCGGCATGTTTCCTTTACCGTTTACAACAATATCTGCAATTTCGTCTTGAGAAACTTTTTTCCCAATTCCTTTTAACGAAGGACCTACTCCACCTTGATACTGATCGCCGTGACAACCAATACAAGTTTTTTGATAAATTTCTTCTGGTTTAGCTGAAGTCTGCTGTTCCGCGCCACCGCCTTCTTTTTCAGCCGCGATTTCTTTTGCATTGTTCAATCCGTTGAACGAAAGCGTTAACATTAAAGCAATCCCGATTACCGCAATTAATAAAAATGGTATTAGCGGATTTCGCTTCACTCACTATACCCCCTTTATGTATTCCCATCCCTAGAAATAACAAAATAGTATAAGCACTTTTATTTTACTTGAAAATGCTCATAAGTGAAAGGGTTTTATTTACATAATTAACTAATTTCTTATTGCTTATCTTAACAGCCAATTTGCCTTGCAATAACAGAGCGCTGAATTTCCGAAGTTCCTTCTCCAATTTCTAAAAGCTTGGCATCCCGTAAATACCGCTCCACGTGATACTCTTTCATGTAGCCGTATCCTCCATGAATCTGCACAGCTTGACTGGCTACTTCCATACAAATTTCAGAAGCATACAGTTTACACATAGCTGCTTCTTTCGTAAATGGCTTTCCTTGGTCTTTTAACCACGCTGCTTTATACACCATATTTCTTGCTAACTCAATTTTCATGGCCATATCAGCTAATTTAAACTGAATCGCTTGAAACGATGAAATAGCTTTCCCAAACTGCTTTCTTTCCTGCGCATATGACAGTGCTTTTTCATAAGCCGCTTGAGCGATTCCAACGGCCATTGCCCCAATTCCAATTCTTCCCCCGTCAAGCGTCATTAGAAATTGTTTGAATCCTTCTCCTCTTACACCGAGTAAATTCTCTTCAGGCACTTCAACATCCTCTAAAACGAGTTCAGTTGTATTTGAAGCATGTAGACCCATTTTCTCGTAATTGTCTATTACAGTAAAACCTCGAGCTTCTGTAGGCACGATAATAGCTGAAATTTCTTTTTTACCTTCTGTACGGTTTGTAACAGCTGTTAAAGCTAAAAACTTTGCATAGCTGGCATTCGTAATATAGCATTTACTTCCATTAATCCTAAATGTTCCATCCTTCAACACTGCTTCGGTCTCCGTTCCCCCCGCGTCACTTCCTGCGTTCGGTTCGGTTAAACCAAACGCTCCAAAAGATTCCCCGGAGCATAAAGCAGGTAGGTACTGTTCTTTTTGCTCCTTTGTTCCGAATAAATAAATAGGTGCCCCCCCGAGCGAAACATGAGCTGAGTATGTAATTCCTGTAGAGCCACAAGCTTTACTTAACTCCTCTACGACAATAGCAAAACTAACCGTATCTGCGCCTCCGCCACCATACTCTTCAGGAAAAGGAAGGCCCATTACACCAAGCTCACTTAACTTTTTAAAAACATCAAGCGGAAATTGCTTACTTCGATCGCGCTCTAGTGCATTTGGTGCTACCTCAGCTTCTGAAAATTCTCTCAGCGTCCGTTGAATCATCTTTTGTTCATTGGTTAATTCATAATTCATTTTTATTCCCCCTAAAAATGTATACGCTTACATTATCTAATTATAATTCATTTTTGTAAATTTTCTCAACTTTTAAAACGTTTTAATTTTTTCATGTTATAATAGAGGAGTATTCATCAATGCAAGAATAAAATGAGAGCGATTCCATTTTTTTTCGGATGTTTAAATGAAATTTGAACATCTTACGCTTCTATAACAAAAGAATATAAAGGAGCATTTGCAAAACGAAGGACAATTCAGTAAAATATATGAAAGAAGAAAAGTTGGTAAAAAAATCAATATACTTCTTTAAAATGCGTTTTCATGAAATTTATTCCATAAAAAACAGATAGCCTCTTTCCGCAGGGAAAGAAGCTATCTCATAAGCGCTATTTACGCTTTTATCTATTCTAAGAAATCTTTTAAACGTTTGCTTCGGCTAGGGTGACGAAGCTTGCGAAGCGCTTTAGCTTCAATTTGACGAATACGCTCACGCGTTACGCCAAATACTTTTCCTACTTCTTCAAGCGTACGCGTACGCCCATCGTCCAGACCAAAGCGGAGTCTAAGAACATTTTCTTCGCGATCTGTTAACGTATCAAGGACGTCTTCTAACTGCTCTTTTAATAATTCATATGCAGCATGTTCAGAAGGTGATGTTGCATCTTGGTCTTCAATGAAGTCACCTAAATGAGAATCATCTTCCTCACCAATTGGCGTTTCAAGAGAAACCGGCTCTTGGGCAATTTTTAAGATTTCACGAACTTTTTCTGGTGTTAAGTCCATATCTTCTGCAATTTCTTCAGGAGATGGTTCGCGACCTAAATCTTGTAGAAGCTGACGTTGAACACGAATTAGTTTGTTAATCGTTTCAACCATATGAACAGGGATACGAATCGTTCTTGCTTGGTCAGCAATCGCACGAGTAATAGCTTGACGAATCCACCATGTCGCATACGTACTGAATTTATAACCTTTGCGATAATCAAATTTTTCTACCGCTTTAATAAGACCCATGTTTCCTTCTTGAATTAAATCAAGAAACAGCATACCGCGTCCAACATAGCGTTTAGCGATACTTACAACAAGACGTAAGTTTGCTTCAGCAAGACGACGTTTCGCTTCTTCATCGCCTTCTTCAATACGTTTTGCTAAATTGATTTCTTCCTCTGCCGACAATAAGTCAACGCGTCCGATTTCTTTTAAGTACATACGAACTGGATCATTAATTTTCACACCAGGAGGTACACTTAAATCATTTAAATCAAACTCTTCTTCTTTTGACAGTTCTTGAATATCGGGATCGGCATCGTCATCATTTGCTTCAGATTCACTCATTACTTCAACACCTTGTTCTCCAAGGTATTCATAATATTCATCCATTTGATCGGATTCAATTTCGAAGTTCGCCATACGCTCTGCAATTTCTTCGTATGTTAGCACACCACGTTTTTTTCCGATTTCGGTCAATTGATCTTTTACTTGTTCAATTGTTAAATCTGAATCAAGTTGTTTTGATTGAGCTGATTTTTCAGCCATCAGATCCCCTCCTTCCAAAATTTTAAGGAAAACCTTCTAAAAGTGGGACTAATACGCAACATCGTTTATTTTAACGTTTTTTTCAACTGTAAAATTTCCATTGCTATTGTCGCAGCTTTTAAATAATCTTTTTGACGCTCTGCTTCTTGCTTTTCTGCTTCTTTTTTTTCTATCGCTACCCTTTGTGGATAAATCAATATCGTTTGGATATAATCATTCAAAGCTTGCTCCGACAATTCATCATTGATTGACATCATCGCCAATTCTGAAGCTAGACTAGACAACGAAGATTCGGGCAACCGCTCAATAAATCCGCTCGGATTAGGCTCGTGTCCTTCCTCGTAATAGGCATACAAATATAGAACAAGCGCACGATGTTCTTCGACATTGAACTGACCTTGAAGTCGGTCTTGAATTCTAAATGCTACATCCTTATCTTTCAACATATGAGCGATCAAAAAACGTTCTGCATTTTGATAAGCCGGTAATAAGCTTCTCTTTACGACTGGTTGTCTATTTATATTATTTCGATTTGGAGAATCATTATCCTTTTTCTTTTTTTCCGTTCGATACACTTGATACTGCTGTTCTTTAAGCGCATCTAATGAAATGGAAAACTCTTGTGCCAATTGGCGTAAATAATGATCTCGCTCTACAGCTTTTGTAAGGAGGCTTATTTCTTTCAAAACGTCTTCAATGTATTGCATACGTTCAGATTCATTTTGTAGATTTCGCTTTCGGCGGAGATACCTCATTTGAAATGCCATAAAGGTCAAGCTGCTATTAATAACATCATTTTGAAACTTCTCTGCCCCGTATTCTTTAATATAATCATCCGGGTCATAACCATCCGGCATCACAGCAATCTTAACGGTACAACCCACATTTGTTAAGATAGCTGTTGCTTTGTGCGCTGCTTCAATTCCAGCAGAATCTGCATCATAGCAAATGATAACGGACTCTACATTTCGGCGAATAATTTTGGCTTGTTCTTCTGTTAAGGCAGTTCCCATTGTTGCAATTGCGTTTGGGCACCCCGCTTTAACAGCTGAAATAACATCTGCAAATCCTTCAAATAAAATAACCTGCTGATTTTTGCGTATATGTTTTTTAGCGCGGTGAAAGTTGTAGAGTGTGCGACTTTTGTTAAAAATAGAAGTTTCGGGACTGTTTAAATATTTAGGCTGCCCTTTTATCTCTTTTAGCAGGCGCCCTGAAAATGCAATTGTTTTGCCTTGCAAGTCAGCAATAGGAAACATAATTCGATCGCGAAAACGATCAAAGTACGTTTCATCTTGGTTGCGTTTAATGATTAAACCTGCATGTTCCATCTCTTGCGGATTAAACCCACGTTTTGTTAAGAACTTACTTACAAATTCCCACGAATCTAAAGCAAAACCTATCTCAAATTCATCGATAATTTCTCGTGAAAACCCTCGATTTATTAAATAATCATAAGCATCTTGGCCTTCTTTTGTATTTACCAATAAATGATGGTAAAATTTCTTTAAAAGCTCGTGTGCTTCAATCATTTTATTGCTAGGCTTTTGATTATCTTCTTCATGAGGATGTATCTCATGTTCGAAAGGAATATCTCCTTTTTCAGCGAGCTGCTGAGCTGCTTCCGTGAAGGACAGTCCTTCTAATTCCATTATGAATGAAAATGAATTCCCTCCTGCACCGCATCCAAAGCAATGATAAATTTGTTTATCAGGCGATACTGAAAAAGATGGTGTGCTTTCCCCATGAAACGGACAGAGTCCAAAATAATTGCGCCCTTGTTTTTTTAGTTGTACATAATCGCTTATGACGTCGACAATATCTACTGAATGCCGAATACGGTCGATTACTTCATCAGGAATTCGATTTGCCATAGTAACAGCTCCGTATTTCATATAATATTCTTCACTAAGTGCTAAATTCCTGCAAGTTTCGACAACATTTTTTCAAAAGCTTGAATGAAATGCTGGCGATCTTCTTCACTAAATGCCTTCGGGCCTTTAGTATGACGCCCTGATCGTCGCTCTTTTGCAGAAACATAGCGAAAGAAAAGCACCGTATTCATTTCGTCGTCATTATAGTACTTTCCACGAGGAGACAGTGCATAAACCCCTCGACTTACTAACATGCTTGCCAAGCCAGTATCTTGAGTTACGACAATATCCTGCTTGGCTGCGTGATTTAAAATATATAAATCTGCGGCTTCCTTTTCTGCATCCACATAGACCCATTTTCCTGGTGTAGGATTTGTTTGCATGTGAGCATAGGAAGCAACAAACACAAGCTCGATGTCATATGTATGTGTAAGTTCAACGATTTCTGCTTTGACAGGGCATGCATCAGCATCGACAAAAACTTTACTTTTTCTTTTGCTATAACTCTGTATTCTACATCCCTCCAGAGATTCCTTCTAACAAATTGTTATTTCCTGTAGATGGCATTTGTCGAATACTTTTTTCGATTTTGACTTGACTTTTATATAAATAGTTTATTCGTTCTTAACAAAGTCTAAACCTAAAACTATTCTTTTTTATCACAATTTTTTATTATAATATAAACAACCTATATTTTCTATACCAAAGTCACTTGTTTTTAAAAGTTCTGTCATATTCATCTTTGGTATATTTTCTTAGGCTTACAGCATACAAACATAAGAAAGCAATCTCCTTTATATTACGCACGGAGGAGATCCATCGTTTATTTCTTTTTGATGGTATTGAGAATGATACCGGCTGTTTCTTCTACGGCCCTGTTGGATACGTCAACCACTTCACAGCCAATCTTATCTACAATCCCTTGAAAAAATTCAAGTTCTTCTTTAATACGACCAATATTAGCATAAATTGCTTTATCGTTTAGACCAAGAGACTTTAAACGCTCTTTACGAATATCGTTTAATTTTTCGGGACTAATAGTAAGCCCTATACACTTCTCAGGCGATACGTGAAACAGCTCTTCTGGTGGATCTACTTCAGGTACAATCGGAACATTGGCTACTTTCAAACGCTTGTGTGCTAAAAATTGAGAAAGAGGCGTTTTAGACGTTCTTGATACACCGATTAATACGATATCCGCTCTAAGAATTCCTCTCGGATCACGCCCATCATCATATTTCACTGCAAATTCAATCGCTTCTACTTTCTTAAAATAATCTTCGTCTAATTTTCTAGCCATACCAGGCTCATAGCGAGGAGAAAGTTGATAAGAAGATTGAATTTTATCAATTAAAGGTCCAATAATATCAAATACCTCTACCCCGTTCTTGGACGCTTCTTGAATTAAAAATTCTCTCATTTCGGGCTTTACTAACGTAAAGCCAATAATAGCGTTGTTCAACTTTGCTACTGAAACCACTTCTGAAAGTGTTGCGATGTCCTCTACATAAGGTACTCTTTTAATTACAAAGTCTGTCATATTGAACTGACTAGAGGCAGCCTTTACAACTAGTTCAGCTGTCTCACCTACAGAATCCGAAATGACATAAAGACATGGGTTGTTCATATTTTGTGCATCCCCTTTTTAATCCTTTTTCACTTATAATACTTCATCATTTGCTAATGCTACTAGTAATTTTGTAATATTTGTTTTGGTAATGCGTCCCACCACTTCAAAATTGCCGTCTCCCTCTTTAATAACGGGCATAGCATCAATCTGTTTTTCAATTAAGATCTTAGCAATATCAATTAACAAATCTTCGCGATAGCAATATGTAATGTTGGGCATTCTCGTCATGATAATATGAACAGGAATAGATGTGAGCTCTTGCTTTCCGATACTCGCGCGCAATAAATCTTTACGCGACAGTACTCCCACTAGCTGTGATTTCTCATCCACTACAAAAAGGGTCCCCACGTCTTCTAGAAACATTGTACAAATAGCATCATATACCGACACATTTTCGTTCACGACTACAGGGATAGACTGATACTCTTGCACCTGTATTTTTTTTATTTTATCTGTAAGAAGCTGTGCTCCTGTTTTACCTGTGTAAAAGTAACCTACGCGCGGTCGCGCTTCTAGATAACCAGCCATTGTTAAAATAGCAAGGTCCGGTCTTAGCGTGGCCCGCGTAAGGCTAAGCTGATCTGCAATATGCTCGCCTGTAATAGGGCCTTCGTCTTTGACAATTTGTAAAATTTGTTCTTGTCGTTTGTTCAGTTCGATTGTACTCACCACCTAATCATTAAATGTGACATACTATTTATAAAACATTATATACTTTTTAAGCAAAAGTAAAAGCTATAACTTATTAATTTTAGCATTTTATCTTTTTAGAATGCCGTTTATTTTACCATGGCTTCTCAAAAAAAGCAGACATTACGCTTACAATAAGCGAAGCTACCCCTTCGCTCCACAGTAAAAAGGGTGTCCTCTACACACTACGAGGCACCCTAGCGACAGCAATTCCTTGCATATCACTGATTATCTTTTCTATTTCTCATCAGAGAGCGATTGTTTTAAAGACTCCATCTGATTCAAAAACCGCTTTGTTTTTAAAAACAATCCTGAATATTCTTCATAATATTGATCAATTACAAACTTTAATTGTTTTTTTGTTTCGGGTTTAACAGAAATAGAACCTAACCGCTTTAAATCAATGTAATAAAATAGCCTTAATAGTTTAACCGTCATCGGACTAATTTTCAAATGATAAGGATCTTTTTCTAAGCATCGATGACAAATAAACCCGCCTTCTCGAATGGAAAAATGAAATGTTCCTTCACCTTGATGGCAGACTGCACATTCATTTAATGTAGGATGAAGACCTAGAACGTTTAACATTTTCATTTCATAAATAAATGTTAAGATCTCTGCATCATACTCTTCGTTCATATAATGAATGGTTTGGTGCAGCAGTTCAAATAGAAATGGATTTGGTTTATTGTTCTCAGTAGCTTTATCTGTTAATTCAAGAATATAAGAAGCATACGCTGTTGTGAAGATATCTTCGCGTATGCTTCTCATAGATGAGATAACTTCTCCTTGATGGAGAGTGCCCATTCCTGAACCTGCTTGTATAAAAAAGTATCCATACGTAAATAATTGTGTGACGGAAGCTAAGCGACTACTGGGCTTTTTTGCCCCTCTTGCCATAAGACCCACTTTTCCGAGTTCACGTGAATAAATGGTGACAATTTTATTTGATTCACCGTAATCATTCGTTCGAATGACAATTCCTTCACACTTTTTAAACAATCATCATCACCGCCATCTTACAGAAGGCTAAGACAAGGGAGAATTGAGACTTTCGCTGTTGTCCTCATATGTTTCGGGTCTTTCTTTCACTTCATTTTCAAGTTCCTTAAAAATGAGATAAGTATCAATGCTACCTGTTTGTGAAAAAATGTTCCAAGTAAAATTCAACATAGAACTCCCACCTTTCTAACCATAAAGATCAGATACATATTTCAATTCCTTATGTTTAGAATAGCCTTCCGACGTAAAATCATGTAACACAATTTTTTACAAATCACCTTCTTTTATGAAGGGATATAAATCGACGCAAACAAGAACTCAAATGATTAATATTCGTCTTCTCTAAATCCAAAGTCACGGAGATGCGACGCTCGGTTTCGCCAATCTTTTTGTACTTTTACCCATAGTTCTAAAAATACTTTTGAACCTAAAAGGGCTTCAATGTCTGCTCTTGCTTTTCTTCCTACCTCTTTTAACATCTTTCCTTGCTTTCCAATTACGATGCCTTTTTGTGAATCTCTTTCGACGATAATTGTAGCCCCGACGTAAACAGCGCCATTATCTCGTCTTTGCATAGAATCCATCACAACGGCAATAGAATGAGGTATTTCTTCCCTCGTTGCATGCAGCACTTTTTCACGAATTAATTCCGTAATAATAAAGCGCTCTGGGTGATCTGTTACCTGATCTGCCGGGTAATATTGCGGACCTTCCGGCAATCGCTGCTTGATTTGATCAAGCAAACGCTCCACGTTATTTCCTTGTAAAGCTGAAATTGGCACAATTTCAGCAAAAGGATATAAGTCTTTATAATTCGTGATAATTGAAAACAATTCGTCTGGATGAATTTCATCAATTTTATTAATCACAAGGAAAACAGGCGTTTTTGTATCTTTTAAACGCTCGATAATAAATTCATCGCCTCGACCTAAGCCTTCTGTTGCGTTAATCATAAATAAAATTAAATCTACTTCTTTAAGCGTATTTTGTGCTACCTTCATCATAAAGTCGCCTAATTTATGCTTTGGTTTGTGAATTCCTGGTGTATCTATAAACACAATTTGCGCCTGATCTTCCGTGTACACACCCTGAATTTTATTTCTAGTTGTTTGCGGTTTGTCACTCATAATCGCAATCTTTTGACCAATCACTCGGTTCAAAAAAGTTGATTTCCCTACGTTTGGTCTTCCAATAATTGAAACAAAACCTGACTTAAATTCATTATTACTCATGTAAATCCTCCGATGAAAATGCTCCTGGAAGTAATTCTTCCACAGTTAGTTCTTGTATGTCATTTTTTAAATTGGTTAATATAACTTTCATTTCTTTTGGACAAAGCTCAGAGATTACTTGTCTGCATGCTCCACACGGAGAAACAGGACGATCAGTATCAGCTACTACAACAAGTGCTTTATACTCTTTATCTCCTTCTGAATAGGCTTTAAATAAAGCCGTACGCTCAGCACAATTGCACATGCTATAAGCTGCATTTTCAATATTGCAGCCGCGATAAACCTTTCCATCTTTCGTCAATAAAGCTGCACCAACTTTAAATTTTGAATACGGTACATAAGCCATTTCACGAGCTTTTTTCGCCTCATCAATCAGTCCGGTCTTATCCATTTATCCGCTCTCCTTTTGCGCTTCTACATGTCTTTTAACTTGTCCTTTTTTATTATACCACGGGGGTGTAAAGAACCAAAAAGAATCCTTTTTAAAACAAATACTTTAAGAAAATAATTCCTCCTATAAGGACAGCAAAACACGCATAGACCAACACCGCGGCTGCGGCTGCATCTTTTGCGTGTTTTGCTAGTATGTGATATTCAGGAGAAACTAAATCAACAACTTTTTCAACCGCTGTATTCATTAACTCTAAGCTGAACATGCCTGCAATCAGAAGCAGCACAACCGTCCATTCACCAGCTGTAATTGACAGCACGGCTCCTAAGAGAAGGACGATGAAAGAAGCTGCTACGTGAATTTGCATATTTCTCTGTGTTTTACAAACATAGAGAAACCCCTCTATTGCATAACCAAAGCTACTGACAACTTTAGCTATCCCTTTTTTATCGCGAGAGTCCATATTGTTCTAAAATATCTTTTTGACGTGTAAACATCTCTTTTTCATCTTCTGATGTTTCATGGTCATACCCAAGCAAGTGCAAGAAACCGTGAACCGTTAAGAATCCTAGCTCCCTCATAAACGAGTGATTGTATTCTTCTGCTTGCTCATGAGCTTTTGGAATCGAAATGACAATATCCCCCAGGACTCTTGGCATCTCATCTCCGATAATTTGCATTTCATCTTCGCCCATTTCTTCTAGCGCAAACGATATTACATCCGTTGGCTGATTTTTATGGCGGTATTGATGATTGATTTCTTGAATTCGATCATTATCCACAAATGTAACGGATACTTCTGCATCCTCTTGAAGATTTTCATATATAGCAGCGGCTTCAAGCAGCTTCTCAAGCTCTTTTTGCTGCTCTTTACTCACTTCGTTTGTTTCATCAATAAAATCAATAACTAAACTCATACCTTCACCTTCTCTTTTTTTATCTCTGGATATTCAATTCGGGAATGAAAAATCCCATTTAAAGTTTCACATAGTGCTTGGCGAATTAACTCTAGCTCTTTGAGCGTTACGTTACACTCGCTAAGCTGCTCATCCTGCAAGCGATCTTTAATAATATTTCGCACCAAGTTCTCAATCTTTTCCGGAGTTGGATTGGACATTGACCTTACGGCTGCTTCTACACTATCAGCTATGCAAATAACCGCTGCTTCTTTTGACTGAGGCTTTGGTCCAGGATAGCGATATTCTTTTTCATCAATTTTTTCTTCTGTTTGTTCAAGTGCCTTATGATAGAAAAACTTAAGCAGGGTCGTTCCGTGATGCTGCTCTGCAATATCTACAATCTCTTTTGGAAACTTGTGATTTCGCAAAATGGTCGCTCCATCTGTAGCATGTGCGATTATAATATTTTTACTAGTCTTCGGACTTAGTTTATCATGCGGATTGGTAATATTCATTTGATTTTCAATAAAATACTGCGGTCGCTTCGTTTTACCAATATCGTGGTAATAAGCCCCCACTCTCGCTAATAAACCGTTAGCTCCTATCGTTTCGCACGCCGCTTCAGATAAGTTTGCCACCATTACACTGTGATGATACGTTCCCGGTGTTTCGGTTAAGATTTTACGTAATAGCGGATGATTAGGACTCGATAATTCAATCAGCTTCATCGTAGATAAAATGCCAAATCCACTTTCAAAAAACGGAAGCAAACCTATAGCTAAAACGGAAGCAATAACACCAGATGCAATTGACATCATGCTGTAATAGCCAAGCTCTACAGTACCAATTTGGCCATTTTTAATAAAAATAATAGCAAAGCTAATAATTACGTTTACCATAGCCACAAATAGACCTGCCTGCAAAATCCGTGAACGCCTGTGCTGCCTGCTTAAAAATAAAATAGCAGCAATATTGCTAATTAAAAAGTAAATCCCAATGTTCATATTAAACGAGGTTGTCAATTCACCATTAAAAATAATGCTTCCACAAATAGCAAATACAATACTTGATAAAATAGCAATGCGTTCATCCATTAAAATTCGAATCAGCAAACCTCCCACCGCAACAGGAGCTAAGAAACCAATTTCCGATAAATCAATTTGTTGAAACAAGCTTAAGATTTTCATGAGGCCAATCGTAATGGTTGCTACCAATACATACAACAACAAGGGCTGATATGTCTTGGTGTGAAATTCACGCAAATAGTAAATGAGGCCGGCTATCATCATCACAATCAGCAAAGCTAATCCCGCAAAAGGCTGAATAGATCCTTTATTATTCAACAATCCCGCGAGCTGGAGCTGACGATATATATCAGGATTAATAAGCTGATTTTCTTCTACAATAATCTGACCTTGTTTAATTCGAACAGGCTCCACTTTTTCCACAGCTGCTTGACGGTTTTCAGCTGTTTTTTTGGGATCATAAATCACATTTGGAATGATAGCGAATTTAGCAATTGCATTCATTGAATCCTTTAGGGAGTTGCTGACATTGGTGTAAACAAGCTGACCTTCTACCTGGTCTTTTTTCTCTTCTACATCGCTAATCTTCACTTGATCTTTCATCACATGATGAACGGCTGTAACTACAGCGTCTTTCGCAATCGATAAATCACTGTTAGAAGACTGAAGCAGCTGCTTGATGGTATCCTTTGGCAAGTTTTTTTGAATGTCTTCAGGAAGCTTGTCCTCTAGCATTTTTTGTTTGGTTTTTAATACGGCATCGATACTGTCATCTTCATGATCTTCTTTTTCATATTCTGTATTAACTTCCATCATCGCATCAAAAATAGATGCAACAAGATCGACTTGGTTCTGTGCGTATTCTGTTTTTTGTGTATACACATCTTCAACGGCTTGTTCTGCCTCTGCCCGTTTTTTCTCTGTGCTCTCTTTATCTTCAATGGTAACGGGTGAGTAAATGGTTTGCGGGGAAATAGACAGTAGTCTAAGATCTAATTCCTGCGGCTTTACATTGCTATACATAGACGCAAACATCATTATACCTAACAAGGCATATAACCCAATTTGAATTAACCGTAATCGCTCGATCTGTGCCATTGTTTGCTTGATTATCCGAAACGTTGACACAAACGTACCCCCTTTTACAAAAAATAGACCCTATTAAGAAAGGGTCTTTTGGTCAGCGTGTTCGTACGCTTGAATGATACGTCCCACAAGTGGATGGCGCACAACATCTGACTGTTCTAGATGAACAAACGAAATACCTTTAACATTGGTCAGGATTTTCGAGACAGCCGCTAGACCAGACTGAGCTCCTTTTGGTAAATCAATTTGTGAAATATCTCCTGTAATCACCATTTTAGACCCAAATCCTAGTCGTGTTAAAAACATCTTCATTTGCGCCATCGTGGTGTTTTGTGCTTCGTCTAAGATAACAAACGCATCATCTAGTGTACGACCTCGCATATAAGCAAGGGGTGCTATTTCAATAACTCCGCGTTCGATTAGGCGTTGCGTATGTTCTGTTCCTAATACATCATGTAATGCATCGTACAGAGGCCGCAAGTACGGATCTACTTTTTCTTTCAAATCTCCTGGCAAGAAGCCAAGACTTTCACCTGCTTCAACAGCAGGACGTGTTAAAATAATACGCTGTACGTGACCATTTTTAAGAGCATTAACGGCCATGACAACGGCTAAATACGTTTTACCCGTACCAGCAGGCCCAATTCCAAATACCAAATCATTTTTCTTAATAGCAGAAATGTAGTGACTTTGTCCTAATGTCTTAACACGAATAGTCTTACCTTTTACGTTTTTACCAATCTCTTCTTCATATACATCTTCAAAAAACTCGAGAGAATTTTTCTTAGCTAATTGAATCGCATACACAACATCTCGTTCAGATATGGAAATATTTTTGCGGATAATGTTCAGTAACTTTTTAAGCATTTCTTCCACTAGCTGAACATTTTCTGTACTTCCGGAGACTACAACAGTCTCACCTCTTGAAATGATCGAGACCTGCATTTCTTCTTCAATTCGCTTTAAATTCGCATCTTGTACGCCAAATAATGAAATGGCTTCGTTTGAATCATCAAGTTGTACGTTAATTGTTACTAGCTGTTCTGACATTCATCAATCTCCTTGAATAATTGGTTGAGTGTTCGCAATATTTTCTATAACTTGGTAATGTATTGATAATCTAACTTTACCATTGTCCTGTTCTTGGTGCAAAACTTTTTCACCTTTTATTTTAGCATCCTCACCTAAAGTTGATAGTAATTTTTTTCGACCGATTTCCAAAGCTTTTTCCACCGCCTCTTGTTTAGAATAGACGCGCTGCGAATTCTGTTCTTCTCGTACAGCAACTTTCTCATACGACAGAGGTAATTTCCATTTAAAAAAATAGAGTGGATGCTCCACTTTTTCTGTCACCTTTGAGCCGTATTTCTCTTTGTTAAAAGCCCAAAGAGGCATTTTAAAAGCTTGAAAATCTAAATAGTGCTTCGTATATCCATTACCCGTTAATACTTGAAAATCAGTTTTTAAAGGCACTTCCACCTCAGACTTATACCATGTTTCACCGTAGACTTTTCCTTTAGCAGCTACTACTTTTTTATTTTTTTCGTTTCCAATAATACCGGAAACTAAGACCTCGCCTTCGTTGACAAAATCATTAACCTTGACTAAAGGTTGTCCTTTTTCGACAAACAAATTCGTAATAATAGCTTTCTTTTTAGCAATTAAATGTTGGTAAGGTGTTTTTTGCTGAGGCTTGGGCTCATTTTTTTCAACCACTTGGAAGTGATAAGAAGTGCCGCGCACTTCTACTCCCACCCAGGTAATATTGTTCATATTATCCGTTAAATAGCGCTGAATTTTTTCAGGACTCTCTAACAGAAATTGAAACTCTCCTCTTTTTACACCTATTTTGGCCAGCTGCTTCGTCATTTGATGTTCTGTTTGTGGTTCTGCACCGCTAATTTCCACTTTCCACACCATGTTGGAAAGCAAACCAAGAATAATAAAAAAAGAAAGAAAACCTAAAGCAAATCCACTATTTTTAATCACTCGTTTTGTTAAAAAAGGAAAACCTCGGCCTCTTATAAAATAAATTTTACAGTCTGCGTTGCGAATTAGTATACGAATTTTCTTTACATCTTTCAATAATATCGTTGCTGTCGCTAGCTGACCGTCAACTTTATGGACATTCGAGATCATAATCTGTTGTCTCACACAATTATTTAAGAAACGTTCAATTCCTTTTCCAACAATTCGAATACGTACGGTACCAATAACAAAGTTTGTCCATCCATTCTTCATTTTTTTCCTCCTTGTGTTATTGTTCTAAATAAAGAACTTGATTGATTTTACCTTCTAAAACCAGTTCTTCTGGCAGTATTACTTTAATGACCAGTCCTTCACCTCGAATTAACATTTGTCCCTGTTTTAGTAACACGCGTATTTCAGTATCAGAAAAGGCTAATAAACCTTTATGATTTTCAATATAAATGTGTATTTGTCCAACTAACGTAATACGGGGAAGATCCATTAATACATCAGCGGGTAGTTCCATTGTTTTTGTCATCCATCTTTTCATTTGGTGTCTCCACTTTTTGCTCATAAAAAGAACCCCCTTTCATCTCATGTTTATGAGAAAGGGGGTTAATGTATCACATCTATTTATCGTTTATATTTACGTTGTTTCGATTTTGGCGGCCCTAGAATTTCGGACCATATCACTCCTTGAACAGCTTCTTTACGAGAAATGGGCTTAAAAACGTTTTTCTCATCAGTTGTTTTTGGTTTTTCAACTGCGATTTTCTTTTGAATAGAAGGTTCATGATACGAACGGTTTTTTAGCTCTTCCAGTTTTTCTTGCAAAGGATTTGTTTCTGCTGAAGGAGCGATTTCTGGCTCCATACGAGCTGTTTTTGGCTCTTCTTTGACAGGGCGATATCTAGGTCTTTCCCGCCTTGAAGGATTGTTTACAGGAGGCATAGGAGCTCTTTTAGAACGCTGCTGTTCTTCCTCTTTTGACTGAGCCATAAAACGCTGCACAACGTTAAAAACAATCCCTCCAATGATGACAAAAATGAAAGCATTATTAATAATTAGTTTAATAAGCGTTTCAACGATATTCATTAGGAGAAAACCTCCTTGTTAAACTGATTCATTATTTCTCATCGTCTTCTTTAGACATTTTTCCAATTGAATCACGCATATCCGTATCAGCAGTCAAGTTTTGAATATTCATATAATCCATGACGCCAATATTGCCAGAGCGCAGTGCTTCTGCCATCGCTAATGGTACTTCTGCTTCTGCTTCTACTACTTTTGCACGCATTTCTTCTACTTTTGCACGCATTTCTTGTTCTTGAGCAACGGCCATAGCACGACGTTCTTCGGCTTTTGCTTGGGCAATATTTTTATCTGCTTCTGCTTGGTCTGTTTGAAGAACTGCCCCAATATTTTTACCAATGTCGATATCAGCAATATCAATGGATAAGATTTCAAACGCTGTTCCGGAATCCAACCCTTTTCCTAAAACCGTTTGAGAGATCATATCAGGGTTTTCCAATACTTTTTTGTGATCTTTTTGTGAACCGATTGTAGAAACAATCCCCTCGCCAACACGGGCAATAATCGTTTCTTCTCCAGCTCCCCCTACTAGTCGATCAATGTTTGCACGAACGGTAATTCGGGCTTTTGCTTTGACTTCGATTCCATCCATAGCCACCCCTGCAATAAAAGGTGTTTCAATAACTTTTGGATTAACGCTCATTTGTACAGCTTCTAGCACATCACGGCCCGCTAAGTCGATAGCTGCTCCGCGCTCAAATGTTAACTCAATATTTGCTCGGTGCGCTGCAATCAACGCATTTACCACGCGGTCCACGTTACCGCCTGCTAAATAGTGGCTTTCTAATTGATTAATGGTAATACCTAAACCGGCTTTACTTGCTTTAATTAACGGGTTCACAACGCGAGATGGTATCACTCGACGAAGTCTCATTCCGACCAGTGTGAAAATACTAATACGAACGCCTGCTGCTAATGCTGAGATCCATAACATAATCGGTACAAAAGTGAAAAAAACAGCTAAAGCAATAATTGCTAGGCCAATAACTACAAAAAACAATACGCTACCTGCTTCCATTAATTAAGGTCCTCCTTTTTCAAAGGCTCTGTGAGCTTCCGCACCACAACCCTTGATCCCTCTACTTTTATAATATTTACTAACACATCTTTGTCTAAATATCCGCCTTCAGTGACTACATCCACATACTCTTCATCGATGAGCACGGTGCCTGAAGGACGCAGCGGTGTTGTTGTTTTACCTTGTTTTCCTATTAATTCATACCGATTTTGATTCGATACATAACCAGATTCGGTATTAAGTGAATCATTAAGCACCATTTTTTTGAAAGGTGTAAGCTTTCTTTTAAAAAATTTCATCATCACAAACGCACCTCCCAGTGCCACCACTATCGCAATTACAAGAGAAATTCCCATTTCGACATTATTATCTGTTGACATAAAAAAACTTAAAATGATAGCTCCAAGCCCTAGCAGCCCTAAAACGCCGCCTGGCACTACAATCTCTAATAGAAGCAGTATAATTCCTGCTATAAATAAAACGAGGGCTTCCATTCCTGCTAATCCTGCTACCATATGACCATAGAAAAATAAAAGAAGTGAAGCTACTCCAATGGAGCCCGCAATACCAAATGAAGGCGTAAACAATTCAATTACAATTCCTAAAGCACCAATAGATAATAAAATGGGAACAACAAGCGGATGGGTAAGAAAACGAGCAATTTGTTCACTTACACTCATTTTTGCATACGTCAGTTTAGCATCTTCATAGCCAAGCACGCTCAGGAGATCGTCTAAATTTTTTACAGTTCCTTCTGAATAACCAACTTGCTCGGCTTGCTTCGGAGTTAGCGTCAGCAATTCGTTTCCTTTTAAGTTGAGCTCAGGTATTACCATCTTTGTGTTTGCCATCGCTTCTGCATATTTAGGGTTTCGGTTATTTTGTTCTGCTGCGCTCTTCATAGCCGATAACCAGTAGGACTGAGCTTTTTTTCCTGCTGCATTTCCCTGTTGGTCAATCACAGCCGCCGATCCCATTGTAGAACCGGGTGTCATATAAATTTGATCGGCGTTAAGTGCAATATACGCTCCGGCCGATAATGCTTTTTTGTCGACAAAAGCAGCGGTAGAAATAGGTGTTGAGGTTAAGCTTTTAGCTATTTCAGAAGCTGCATCTACAGCTCCTCCAGGAGTATCTATGTCCAATATAATCAAATCTGCACCGTCATTTTCCGCATCTTCAATGGATCTGTTTAAAAAAGAAAGCAGTCCATTTTCTACCGTTTTATTGACAGGAATAACGTGTACACGCTTCACGTCAGCGGTGCTAATAGTGGGGAATAACCCAGTGGCTAAAATAAGAAAGCACACGAAAGAAAATAAGGTTTTCACCGAATACACTTCCCTCCTTCCATAGATAGTATGAGTATGTATCTGTATATACGAATAACTTTAACAATAGTTTCAAATTTTTTAAAATTTATCTATTTTATTCTTTGCACTAGAGAAACAAAACATACGTTCGGATATTATCTATATAAAAAACACCTTACACAAGGTAAGGTGTTTTTTATGATAAGTGTTGAAGGACAAGCTTATTAACAAGAGAGCCATCCGCTTTGCCTTTTACTTTCGGCATAAGCGCTCCCATAACTTTCCCCATATCAGCTTTAGAGGAAGACTGCGTTTCTTCAATCGTCGTTTTAATAATTTCAGATAACTCTTCTTCAGTTAGCTGTTTAGGAGCGTAAACTTCTAAAACCGCTAATTCAGAATGAATTTTATCAACAAGATCTTGACGACCTGCTTTCTCAAATTCATGGAGGGAGTCTTTACGTTGTTTGAATTCGCGAGAAATAACCGTCAACTCGTCTGCTTCAGTTAGGTCAGTGCCTAACTTAATGGCTTCGTTTTGAAGAGATGCTTTGACCATACGAATGACCCCAAGCTTCTCTTTCTCTTTGTTTTTCATCGCTTGTTTCATATCACTATTTAAACGCTCGAGAAGACTCATAAATCCACCCTCTTATTAGAACTTGCGTTTTCTAGCAGCTTCAGATTTCTTCTTACGCTTTACGCTAGGCTTTTCATAGAATTCGCGCTTTCTTGCTTCTTGTAACGTACCAGTTTTTGAAACTGAACGTTTGAAGCGACGAAGAGCATCTTCAAGCGATTCGTTTTTACGAACAACTGTTCTTGACATTCTAATTCCCTCCCTCCGAACAAAACCACTAACATCATAATGAAATGACATGTTAGACATGTCTTTTGCAATTATAATATAATGATTCCTTAAGGTCAACCGCTTTACATAAAGTAATGCAGTTATTCCCCCTTTATTTTATGAACTTTCTTGATAAAACATTACTCGCTCAGCTGTTTTATACGTATGAAAAAAGCTGCGCAAACACGCAGCTTTCCAATAAGTGTTATGAGCTCATTTTCACCTGATCTTGAAGATGAACCTCATCTAGCACGCGAACAAACTCACCTTCATTATAAGGATATCCAGCTTTTGAAATTTTCACTTTTACAAGCTTTCCAACCATTTCTTCAGACGCTTTAAACACAACCTTTAAGTAGTTATCAGTATATCCTACATATAAACCACTTTCAGGATCTTCTTTATATTTTTCTTCCGGAATTACTTCCAGTACTTCTCCTTCAAACGTTGAAGCATATTCTTTTGCCAATTGGTTTGAAAGTTCGATTAAACGGTGCACACGTTGATTTTTTACTTCTTCATCAATCTGGTCGGTCATACGAGCTGCTGGCGTACCTGTACGTTTAGAATACGGGAATACGTGAAGCTCTGAAAAACCGTGCTCTTTAATAAAGTTATACGTCTCCATAAACTCTTCTTCTGTCTCACCTGGGAACCCGACAATCACATCTGATGTAATCGCTAATCCAGGAAGAGCTTCTTTCAGACGGTTTAAGCGCTCGCCAAAGAACTCCATTGTATACTTACGACGCATGCGCTTCAATACCGTATTTGAACCTGATTGAAGAGGGATATGCAAATGACGTACAACCATTTCTGACTGATCTAGTACCTCTATCACTTCGTCCGTAATTTGACTTGCTTCGATTGACGAAATACGAATGCGTTTTAATCCTTTTACTTGAGACTCTAAATCACGAAGAAGCTGGGCAAGATTGTAATCTTTCATGTCTTCTCCGTATCCGCCAGTGTGAATACCTGTTAACACGATTTCTTTATAGCCTGCATCCACTAGCTGCTGTGCTTGTGCTACTACTTCTTTAGGATCACGAGATCGCATTAAACCGCGTGCCCATGGAATAATACAGAATGTACAGAAGTTGTTACAGCCTTCTTGAATTTTTAACGAAGCACGCGTACGGTCTGTAAATGCCGGTACATCTAGCTCTTCATATACGCGTGTTTTCATAATGTTTCCTACACCGTTAATCGGCTGACGCTCTTTTTTAAATTGTTCAATATAATCAAGCATCTTAACACGATCTTGTGTACCTACTACGATATCAACACCAGGAATGGCCATAATTTCAGCTGGCGAAGTTTGAGCATAACATCCAGTTACACAAATAACCGCATCTGGATTTTTTCGCACAGCTCTGCGAATAACTTGACGGCTCTTTTTATCTCCTGTATTTGTTACCGTACATGTATTAATTACATATACATCGGCAGTTTGTTCATATTCAACACGCTTATAGCCTTGGCCTTTGAACAATTGCCAAATTGCTTCTGTTTCATAGTGATTTACTTTACACCCTAGCGTGTGAAAAGCAACTGTTGACATAATCGTCACCTCATTAACTCAGTTTGATAAGATATAGCAGACAGCGCATATAATGGAGCTGTTTCTGCTCGTAAAATCCGCGGACCAAATCCGCTTATTGTAAATTCATTTTCTTCTAATATTTCTACTTCCTGCTCGGTCAAACCACCCTCGGGGCCTACAACCACAAGCACGGAATTGCCGGGTTTTAAAGCTGAAAGAACAGCATGCAGATGAGATGTTTCTCCTTGCTTTGCTCTTTCTTCATAGGCTACAACTTTATGAGTATAGTCACCGCTAATTTCTACTAGTTTCTTAAAAGAAATTGGGGCTTCTACTGCTGGTACAATCGTACGATGAGATTGTTCTGCAGCCTCTTTAGCAATCTTGTTCCAGCGATCTACTTTTTTTTGACTCTTTTTATCATCCCATTTAACAACTGAACGAGCCGCAATAAAAGGGATAAACCTATACGCTCCAAGTTCTGTCCCTTTTTGGATAATAAGCTCGAGCTTATCCCCTTTAGGCAGACCGTTCACAATTGTAACATGGACTGGAAGCTCTTTTTCTTCGCTTATCCATTCTATAATAGATGCTTTCACTTCGTTAGCGGAAATATTTTCAATTTCACACAAAGCAGCTTGCCCCTGTTCATTACAGGCAATAAACTGTGATCCTTCATTCATTCTCATGACGCGTGAGATATGATGGGCATCATCTTGTATCACTGTGACACTTTGCTCTTGAAATTGATCATTTGGCAGAAAATAACGTTGCATCTTGACACCTTCTCACTTGTTAAGCTTGTTTTTGCGCAATAATTGCTACCCAGTCTTCCATAAGCGTTACTTCTTGAATAACAAAGCCCGCTCCCGTTAACGCTTTTTTGACATCTTCTTTTTTCGCACTAATAATACCTGATGTAATGAACATGCCTCCTGGCTTTAATACCTTTGCAGCATCGTCTACAAAACGAACGATTACCTCAGCTAGAATATTCGCCACAACAATGTCAACCGGCCCTTCTATGCCTTGCAATAAGTTGTTTTGACCTACTGTTACGATATTTCCAACTTGATTCAGTTCAATATTTTCGCGGGCAGAACGTACGGCTACTTCATCAAGATCTAGAGCTTGTACATTACTTGCTCCTAACAGGGCTGCGCCAATACTTAGCACTCCTGAGCCTGTACCCACGTCAATAACGGTATCTCCTGCTTTCACTGTTCTTTCCAATGCTTGAAGAGACATAACCGTCGTTGGATGCGTACCTGTACCAAAAGCCATTCCGGGATCAAGCTCGATAATCAATTCATCTGTGCTTACTTTTTCATAGTTTTCCCAAGTTGGTACAATCGTAAAACGCTCTGAAATTTTCACAGGGTGGTAATATTTTTTCCAAGCAGTGGCCCACTCTTCCTCGTTCACTTCACTGATCGTAACTTTGTTAGCTCCTAAATCAAAGTCGTAAACAAGCAGTCCATTAATTTCTTTTTTGATACCATCCACAGTTTCTGCTAAAAAGCTGTTAACTGGAAGGTATGCTTTAATCACTACACCTTCCTCTGGGTAGTCTTCTACGTTTAAATCATAGATTTCACCAAAAGTTGTATCTCTGTCCTTCACTAAATCAGCAGGATCTTCAATGACTACCCCGCTAGCTCCTGATTCATGTAAAATATGAGAGATGGGTTCAATTGCTTCTTGCGCTGTATGAATACAAATTTCAGACCATTTCATTGCTACCAACTTCATCCTTTCTGCCTTCAGTAATATAGGATTTTAAATATGAACATGACAGATGACAGGTTGGCAAAGTACCTTTACCAACCTGTCTCTGTTTATTATGAAAGACAATTATTCTCCTTTAATTGCTCGTTTTACTTTTGCAAAAAAGGAATCATGCTGCTCATCAACGGCTTCTTGACCGCTCAGTTCAGCGAACTCACGCAATAATTGTTTTTGTTTTTCTGATATTTTTGTTGGCGTTACAACGCGAACGTGAATATGCTGATCTCCTTGACCATACCCTCGTACGTTTGCCACACCTTTTCCTTTTAAACGGAATTTCGTCCCCGTTTGTGTACCAGCAGGAATCTTCAGCTTCACCTTGCCGTGTAGAGTTGGTACTTCTACTTCATCACCTAGTGCTGCCTGAGCAAACGTTAAAGGCATTTCGCAGTAGATATCGTCTCCATCACGTTCAAAGAATTCATGAGTGCGCACGTGGAACACTACGTATAAATCTCCCGGAGGACCACCATTTACCCCTGGTTCTCCTTGAGCACTAACGCGCAGCTGTTGACCATCATCTACACCAGCTGGAATTTTAACATTAATTTTACGTCGTTTTGTTACTTTACCGTCACCGTGGCACGTTGCACATTTGTCTTTAATGATTTTTCCCGTACCATTACAATGATGACACGCACGTCGATTTACCACGCGACCAAACGGCGTGTTTTGTTCAACGTTTAACTGACCTGAACCATTACAGTGCGAACATGTATCAACTTTTGTTCCAGGTTTTGCACCTGAACCGTGACATGTTTCACACGTTTCTTCACGTGGAATTTCAATTGTTGTTTCTTTTCCGAAAACAGCTTCTTCAAAAGAAAGTGTCATCGTGTATTGTAAATCGGCACCTTGTCTCGGAGCATTAGGGTCACGTCTGCGACCACCACCACCAAAGATCGAGCTGAAAATATCTTCAAAGCCGAAGCCGCCAAAGTCTGAGCCGCCTCCACCAAAGCCGCCAAAGCCTTGATTTGGATCAGTATGACCAAATTGATCGTATTGTGCTTTTTTTTGGTCATCACTCAATACTTCATATGCTTCTTTTACTTCTTTAAATTTGTCAGCAGCATCTTCCGCTTTATTAATATCTGGATGATATTGTTTAGAAAGCTTGCGGTATGCTTTTTTTATTTCATCTTTTGTAGCGCTCTTACTGATACCGAGTACTTCATAGTAATCTCGCTTACTCATCAATACTCACTCCCGAATCGTTTCACATAAACGTAATTGTATCATTATTAATAATTCCATAGCAACATAAAAGTTACTTTCTATTGCTCACGTGCACGCAGAGAGCCAAGAGAAAAACTTCCCCTTTCGCTTTTCCACGTTAAAAAAGTCAAAGCCAAGAAATAAGCTTGACTTTGACTTTTTAAAAAGATGTGAATCGCACCATGGCGTCATTCACGTTAGTCGTCAAGATGCATTATTTTTTGTCGTCGTTTACTTCTTCAAACTCTGCATCTACAACATCATCATTTTGAGCGCCTTGTTCACCTGCTTGCTGAGCTTGTTGAGCTTGCTCATACAATTTTACAGTTAACGCTTGAACGATTTCTTGAAGTTCATCTTTTTTCGCTTTGATTTCTTCAAGGTCATTCTTTTCAATCGCAGCTTTTAAAGCATCTTTTGCTTCGTTAGCTTTTGTTACTTCAGCTTCTTCTACTTTTCCTTCAAGATCTTTTAATGTTTTTTCAGTTGTAAACACTAGTTGATCTGCTTCGTTGCGTAGTTCCACTTCTTCTTTACGTTGCTTATCAGCATCTGCGTTTTCTTCCGCCTCTTTTACCATGCGTTCGATTTCGTCATCTGATAAACCAGTTGAAGATTTAATTGTAATCGCCTGCTCTTTGTTTGTACCTAAATCTTTTGCACGAACGTTTACGATACCGTTCTTATCAATATCGAATGATACTTCGATTTGAGGTACTCCGCGTGGTGCAGGAGGAATGTCTGTTAATTGGAAACGTCCTAGCGTTTTATTGTCTGCAGACATTGGACGCTCACCTTGAAGAACGTGAATATCTACAGCCGTTTGGCTATCTGCAGCCGTTGAGAATACTTGTGATTTACTTGTTGGAATTGTCGTATTACGCTCAATTAGCTTTGTAAATACGCCACCCATTGTTTCGATACCTAGTGATAAAGGCGTTACGTCTAGTAATACAACGTCTTTTACATCACCAGTTAATACGCCACCTTGAATTGCTGCACCAAGTGCAACTACTTCATCAGGGTTTACACCTTTATGAGGATCTTGACCAGTTTCTTTTTTGATTGCATCTTGTACCGCTGGGATACGAGTTGAACCACCAACTAAGATTACTTTATCAAGTTCGCTTGCAGAAAGACCTGCATCTTTTAAAGCTTGACGCACAGGGGCCATTGTACGTTCAACAAGACCTGCTGATAACTCGTCAAATTTAGCACGTGATAAAGATACTTCTAAGTGAAGAGGACCAGCTTCTCCAGCAGTGATAAATGGTAAAGAAATTTGTGTAGATGTTACGCCTGATAAATCTTTTTTCGCTTTTTCAGCCGCATCTTTTAAACGTTGAAGCGCCATTTTATCTTTGCTTAAATCAACGCCGTTTTCTTTTTTGAATTCAGCTACTAAATAGTCGATGATTACTTGGTCAAAGTCGTCACCACCAAGGCGATTGTCACCTGCAGTTGCGCGAACTTCAAACACGCCGTCGCCAAGTTCTAGAATAGATACGTCAAACGTACCGCCACCAAGGTCATAAACTAAAACTGTTTGATCTTCATCTGTTTTTTCTAATCCGTATGCAAGCGCTGCTGCAGTAGGCTCGTTAATAATACGCTCTACTTCTAAACCAGCAATTTTACCAGCATCTTTTGTTGCTTGACGCTCAGCATCATTAAAGTAAGCAGGAACTGTGATAACAGCTTTTGTTACAGGCTCACCTAAATACTCTTCAGCATAACCTTTTAAATGTTGAAGAATGATAGCTGACATTTCTTGAGGCGTGTATTGCTTGCCTTCAGCTTCCACCTTATGGTCTGTACCCATATGACGTTTAACTGAAATAATTGTGTTAGGGTTTGTGATAGCTTGACGTTTCGCTACTTCCCCAACTTGACGCTCACCGTTTTTGAATGCCACAACTGATGGCGTTGTACGGTTTCCTTCTGGGTTTGGAATTACTTTTGGTTCGCCGCCTTCTAATACAGCGACACAAGAGTTAGTTGTACCTAAATCGATACCAATGATCTTACTCATTGACAATGACCTCCTTCATAATATGTAGTGTTATTGATTCACTTTAACCATCGCAGGGCGGATGATTTTATCTTTTAATTTGTAACCTTTTTGAAGCTCTTCTACTACCGTGTTCGGTTCGTATTCATCGTCTTCTACTTGCATCACTGCTTGATGCTCGTATGGATCAAATGTTTTCCCAACTGACTCAATTGCTTCAACACCTTCTTTTTGAAGTGCCTCCACCAATTGACGGTATACCATTTCTACACCTTGTAGCACAGATTTAGTTTGTTCGTCCGCTGTGTTAACTTGTAATGCACGTTCAAAGTTATCAAGTGCTGGTAAAATATCCGCAACCAATGATTGAGCACGGTATTTTTGAGCAGCTTCTGCATCGAGACGTGAACGACGACGGAAATTATCGAAATCAGCTTGTAGACGTAAGTAGCGATTCTCTTCTTCTTCAAGCTGTTGCTTTAATTGATCATTTTCTTGTTGAAGAGGGTTTACTTCCTCAGACGCTTCAGCTTCAGTTGCTTCAGCAGCTTCTGTTTGAACTTCTTCAACCACTTCTTCGTTTTGTTCTTCTACTTGCTTTTCGTTTGACAATTCATTCACCTCCCTTAAATGTTTACACACATTTTCACATTTTAAACAACGATTTTTATTTTATCACAGGGAAAGGATGGAAGTAATATATTCCACCCGATTCCTTTATTCTTTATACAAGTTTGTTAACACTTGAGACATATCTGATGATAGCAGTGTAAGCAAACTAATCACACGCGCATATTCCATGCGGGTCGGTCCCAGTATAGCAATTGTGCCGAGCTGTTCGTGACCAAAAGAATAACTAGCTGTAATTAAGCTGCAGCCTACCATTTCATTCAACTTATTTTCATGACCAATTTTCACGTGTATGCCAGCCTCATTTGGGCTTAGCAGCTTATAAAACTGCTGTTCATGTTCAATAATGTTGAACAGCCCGCGAATTTTATTAAGATCATGAAATTCCGGCTGAGCAAACATATTCGTTTTGCCGCCAACTACTAATTTGCCATTCATGTTGAGCTTTAATGCATCATTGAGTATATCCATCGTCTGCTCATACCCTTGAATGTGGCTTTTTAAGAGCGTCGCTACTTCTTTGTACATTTTATCATGTAAATCAGTAATGCGAACGCCGATGAGCTTTTCGTTCAAAATGTTAACCATCTTTTCAATATCGGAAGGTTGAATACTGCTCGGTAACGTAATCGTCCGACTTTCAACGTGTCCTGTATCAGTCACAATAATGGCAACAGCTGACTGAGCCGTTAAAGGTAAAATCTGCAGCTGTTTTAACTTATGGCTGACCGCTTTTGGCCCTAGCACAATGGACGTTAAACTCGTTAAATCAGATAAAATTTGCGCTGATTTTTGAACGAGCTGCTCCAGTTCTACAATGCGCTCAGCAAATACCGAACGTACTGTAGAAACATCGCTTGCTTTCAAGTGCTGCGGGGACACTAGGTGATCAACATAATAACGATAGCCTTTCTCAGACGGAACGCGCCCTGAAGAAGTATGAGTTTTTTCAATAAATCCAAGTTCTTCTAGGTCTGACATCTCATTACGAATCGTAGCCGAACTAAAATTAAACTCTTCTTTCTTAGATAATGTTCGAGAGCCTACCGGCTGCGCAGATCGAATGAAATCATCAATAATGACTTGTAAAATTAATAACTGTCGATCAGTAAGCACGCTTCATCACCTCTGTTAGCACTCTAAAACTCTGAGTGCTAAATCTAATAATAAATTACCAAATCACTATAGCGATGTCAACGATTTGGTATTAGATTATCCCAATAAAGGCTTGAAAAACTTCATTCCCCAAAAATCGACCATTGTGTGTTAAAAAGACGGAGCTATTGTCTTCACCCAAAAGTCCTTTCTCTTTGTATTCTTGAATAGGTTCTCCAAATACATCTTTTAATTCTCGATTGAATTTTTGCTTAAACTCCTCTTTTGAGACTCCTTTCGTTTTACGAAGGCCCAAAAACATTTCTTCTTCCATTTTTTCAGCCTCGGTCACGCTCACTTCATTAAGATATGCATTTCCTTTTTGCTGGACTGAATCAATGTACTTTTTTAATGGTCCAATATTTGCTCGTCTTATTCCGTCAATATAGCTATGTGCGCCTGCACCAATTCCGTAATAATCGTCGTTGTTCCAATATGTTAGATTATGAATACTCTCGTAGCCTGACTTTGCGAAATTACTGATTTCATATTGATGAAAACCTTGTTTGTCCATTTCTTTCATAAGCAGCTCATACATAGCTGCTTCTTCTTCTTGAGCAGGCAGCGGCAGCTTCCCTTTATTCATTAAATTATAAAATACCGTTTTAGGTTCAATAATTAACGAATAGGCAGACATATGCTCTACCTCTAATGAAAAAGCGGTTTGAAGCGTAGAAGAAAAATCAGCTACCGTTTGTTCCGGCAAGCTATAAATTAAGTCTAAGCTTATATTCGACATTCCAATTTTTCTCGCTTGCTCAATACAATCAAATACCTGCCTATTTGAATGCACACGTCCAATTTTCTCCAATAACCTTTCATTAAACGTTTGTACACCAATACTTAAACGATTCACGCCATAGTCATGGAGAAGCTGAAGCTTTTCTTTTGTCAATTCATTCGGATTCGCTTCAAATGTAAACTCACCTTTCTCATCATAAGGAAGATACATACGAATGGATTCTAAAAAATACTCCAGCTGCTGTTCATCTAAGGCTGTGGGCGTTCCACCCCCAACGAATATCGTGTTCAAATTGGTCGTTGGATAACGTTCGACTGTTTGTTTCATTTCTTCTCGCATGCTTTCCAAATACGGCATAACGGGCTGATTTTTGAAAAACACTTTATTAAAGTCACAATAGTGACAAATATGATGACAAAACGGGATATGCAGATATGCTGCCTTCACCATGGACTTTCACCTCAATCACATTTATAAATGATAAAAATACCGCAGAGTCTCTCTGCGGTATTTTTATCTATGTTCGTTCACACTTATTTACAGCGCTCAAAACTCTTTACTATCGTATCAGATTCGCTTCATTTTCAAAACTAATTTGACATGTTAAATAATAGAATTTCAGCTATTAATCTTCGTCCATGCGAAGCACAGCCATGAATGCTTCCTGCGGTACTTCAACAGAACCGACCTGCTTCATACGTTTTTTACCTTCTTTTTGTTTTTCAAGAAGTTTACGTTTACGAGAGATATCTCCTCCGTAACATTTTGCTAAAACGTTTTTGCGAATGGCTTTAATTGTTGAACGCGCCACAATTTTTTGACCGATTGCCGCTTGAATCGGCACTTCGAACTGTTGACGTGGAATAAGCTCTTTAAGCTTTTCTACAATGACTTTACCACGATCATAAGCTGAATCTCTGTGAACGATAAAGGACAGCGCATCGACCGTTTCACCGTTTAAAAGAATATCCATCTTCACAAGCTTCGAAGGCTGATATCCGATAAGCTCGTAGTCAAACGACGCGTAGCCTTTTGTATTTGATTTTAGTTGATCAAAGAAATCATATACAATTTCAGCCAGCGGAATTTCGTATACAATACTCACGCGATTAGCATCCAAGTACTGCATATCAATAAAGTTGCCTCGCTTCTTCTGACAAAGCTCCATCACAGCACCAACATAATCGTTTGGTACCATCATTGTGGCCTTCACATACGGTTCTTCCACGCGTTCAATCTTTTGTGGGTCCGGCATATTAGAAGGGTTATCTACAGACAGATGAGTCTCGTCTGTTAAATATACGTCATAAATAACGCTTGGAGCTGTTGTAATTAAATCAATTTTAAATTCACGCTCAATACGCTCTTGGATAATCTCCATGTGAAGCAGTCCTAAGAATCCACATCGGAAACCAAACCCTAAGGCCTGAGACGTCTCTGGCTCAAACTGAAGTGCAGAGTCATTTAGCTCTAACTTTTCTAGTGCTTCACGAAGATCGTTATACTTCGCTGTATCAATCGGATACAGTCCGCAGTATACCATTGGATTCAGACGACGATAGCCAGGAAGAGGTTCACTTGCTCCGTTTTTGGCAAGAGTAATCGTGTCCCCTACTCGCGTATCTCCAACATTTTTAATAGCTGCTGTTAAAAACCCTACGTCGCCAACAGAAAGTTCATCTTTAGCAACGGCTTTTGGCGTTAACACACCTAGCTCCGTTACCTCAAACTCTTTTCCTGTTGCCATCATTTTAATTTTGTCGCCTACTTTTACTCGTCCCTGTACGATACGAATAGATGCAACTACACCTCGGTATGCATCATAAAATGAATCAAAGATTAGCGCTTGAAGCGGTGCATCTGGATCCCCTTCAGGAGCAGGAACTTTTTCAACAATTTGTTCTAAAATTTCTTCGATTCCAATTCCTGCTTTAGCTGAAGCTAATACAGCTTCCGACGCATCTAATCCAATTACGTCTTCAACCTCTTGGCGCACTCGCTCTGGCTCTGCGCTCGGCAGGTCAATCTTATTGATGACAGGTAAAATTTCAAGGTTGTTATCAAGCGCTAAATATACGTTTGCTAGTGTTTGAGCTTCAATACCTTGAGCTGCATCTACTACTAGAATAGCACCTTCACACGCGGCTAAACTTCGCGACACTTCATATGTAAAATCGACGTGTCCCGGTGTGTCAATTAGATGAAAAGTATACTCTTCTCCATCTTTTGCTTTGTATTGAAGCTGCACAGCATTTAATTTAATGGTAATTCCACGTTCACGTTCTAAATCCATCGAATCTAAAAGCTGAGCTTTCATTTCTCGCTGTGTTAACGCATTTGTTTTTTCTAAAATACGGTCTGCTAATGTTGACTTACCGTGGTCTATATGAGCAATAATCGAAAAGTTTCTGATTTTCGATTGTCGTTTCAATCTTGCTTCTCTATCCATATTTTTTTCACTCCTACTGAAAATCGGCAAAATACACTAAACTAAATTATAACAACACATTCGTCAACATTCAATAAGCATTCCATTGGGGATTTTTCCATACAAAAAAGCAGAAAGAGATTCTGCTTTTAATTAAGAAGATGATGGATAGCCTTAAAAGCTTTCCCTATTGTACTTTTCACGCCTTCCGCTAGACTTTGACCTAGCGAGGAGAAAAAGTTAAAAGCCTTTCGTTTTTCTAAAAGCTGCTGTTTTTCATCAATGTTCACAACTTTTTTTGAACCTAAAACAGCAGCTTCCACCTGACCATCTGACGTTTTAGACACATTAATAACATGTTCAATCGAAGGATCATTATATCCCTTCATTTTAATCAGCCCTTGCTGAGCCGTCTGCATTCCTAAAAATACGACGAACAGTAAAAAAATAGTTAGCACTACTGATTTTAAAATAAATTTAATCATATTATTAGGCCCCTTACTTCTTTATCTTCTGTAGTACTAACCATTATGACTATATTCTGAAGAACTCATTCATCTAAAAGCGTATTAATGAGTATATGCCCCAAAGTTCTCTTGGTCCACTTCATGATGCAAAGCAGCGTTAAGTCCTCCTGCAACTACATTAGCCATATCTTCAATAAACATATCCACTTCTTTTGGTGTAACCATCAAATTATGACCTAAAGGTGCAAGCACTTCATGAATAAGACGTCTTTTTTCTTCATCGGGAAGAGTGCCAATCATACCGAGATACGTTTGACGCTGCTCTTCATTGGGTAAATCATCCTCCGTGAGCTTCTTTTTTTCTCCAAACGTCATACCGGACGGAAGCAGCGACTTAGACGGCTTTCCCTGCTCTTTCATTTCTCGGCCAAAATGTTTTAAGATAAAGTCAATTGTATCGCTTGTAATGGACACAGCATCCACCACCGTTGGAATACCTATTGCAATAACTGGAATGCCAAGTGTTTCATAACTGATTTCTTTGCGCTTGTTTCCAACCCCAGACCCAGGATGAATACCTGAATCTGAAATTTGAATGGTAGCATTTACCCGTTCAATCGAACGAGCGGCCAGCGCATCGATTGCAATAATAAAATCCGGATTCACTTTCTTTACAACGCCAAAGATAATATCACTTGTCTCAATACCCGTCATTCCCATTACTCCCGGAACAATGGCGCTAACGGGTCTAAAGCCATCTTGCACGCTTTCAGGCTGTAACTCAAACAAATGTCTTGTAATCAACAAATTATCTACTGCCTTTGGTCCAAGCGCATCTGGTGTCACACTTAAGTTTCCAAGACCCACTACAAGACAGCTAGCATCATCTGGAATGTTGAGGCTTTTAATAAAAAAATTCAGCTCTTTAGCAAATACTTCTTCCATAGCCTCTTGCTTTTCAGTATCCTGCTCGCGAATGCCTACCGATTCAAGGGTTACATATCGGCCTTTTTTCTTACCGATTGCTTCTGCGCCCTCTTCCGTAATTTCTACCATTGAAATTTTGACACCTTGTTCTTCTTTTTCTTTTACAATTACGCCGTTGATTTCTGACTGGTTATTCGGTTTAGGCTGATTTTCTAACGCTATGTCTTTTGCTTCGACAGCTAAATCCGTGCGCACGCTATATTGACTTAAATCAAGTTCTTTTTCCATTTCTTAACCTCCTAGACAATCTTTGTTGAAATTATTGTCACCGAGGACTGGCAGATTCATGCATTTAAGAAACGAAAAGTAGAAGGAAGGGCGCAATATCAGCTACAAGCTTTTAAAGAGAGGTCTGTCATATAAAATTCCTTGTCAAGGCTATTGCATTCTGTCCTTGTGTTTGATAAAATATCTTTTGTTCTTATTGTGAAGAATGTCGAGTTCTATATAATCTCGATTGTTATCATTTCGGGAGGTGAAACGGATGCCAAACATTAAATCAGCTATCAAACGTGTAAAAACTACTGAAGCTCGCCGTGCTCATAACATTCAAGCTAAATCAGCTATGCGTACTGCAATCAAAAACTTTGAAGCTTTAGTTGAAAACAACGATGTAGATAACGCAAAAGCAGCATTTGCTGTTGCTTCTAAAAAATTAGACAAAGCCGCACAATCTGGTCTTATCCACAAAAATGCTGCAGCTCGTCAAAAATCTCGCTTAGCAGTAAAACTTAACGGTTTATCTGCATAATTGAGACAAAAACGATCCCATTAGGATCGTTTTTTTATTGCGCTCTTTTTAATAAAAACAGCTGTAAAATAAGCGCTTTATCCATTTTTCCCGTCTTCATTTCATAATCTGCCTCTGCTAAATCCTTTAAAATTCCTTTAAGCTGCTGTTCCTCAAAACTTCTGCTCTGCTGCAAAGCGATTTTCACACGAAACGGATGAACCTTAATCGTTTGAGCAATTTGCTGCTGACCGTACCCTTGACTAGACAGCTGCTTCGTATGATAAATTAAACGAAACTGCGTCGCTAACAAAGATAAAATTTTAATAGGCTCTTCGTTGTTACGCAGCAAATCCTGATACATATTTAAAGCGATAGAAACCTTTCGCTGAATAACAGCGTCAATAAGCGTAAATACGTTTTGTTCAAGCGTTTTTGCCACAAGCTTAAGCACTACTTCTTTTGTAATGACTCCTCCTTGTCCAACGTATAACACCATTTTTTCAATTTCATTTGTCACAAGCGTTACATTAAGCCCCACAAGCTGAATAAGCAGCGTTTCAGCATCTTCATCCATATTCACTCCATCTTTTGAAAGCAAATTATGAATCCACTGCTTCATTTCTTTTTCACCAAATTCGTTCGCTTCGATGTAAGCTGCTTGTTTTTTTAATAATTTTGTTATTTTTTTTCTTTCATCCAGCTTTTCATAAGGGGCTAGAAGAATTAACGTTGAAAAAGACGGGGGCTGTTCGACATATTGCTGAAGTTTTGCCAGATCATGCTCAACTTTATCTTTTGATTTTTCAGCCGTTAAAAATGCTGCATTTTTCGCAACCACTACACGCTTGTCTCCTAAAAAAGGAAGCGTTTCAGCATCTTCTAGAACTTGATCAATCGATGTCTCTTCTAAATCGTATAGGGACAAGTTAAATTCTTTATCTTCTTCATTCAACGTATAGTCGACGATTTTATCTCTAATCTTTTTACTCATAAATGCATTAACCCCGTGTATTAAATAAACGGGGGCGATATTATTTTTGGTAATACTTTTTAAGCTATCAACTGCCAACGTATATACGCTCCTCTTTTTTTATTCATCTATATTGATTATGTATAGTTACTGATAAACAAAATACAATTTCTATCGTAAAGGTGTTATGAGTTTTTGGCAACAATACAAAAGGAATTGTCTTAAAACGACAATTCCTCAGTTTATGATAAACATCAACAATATAAGCCCTAGGTTACTTATTTGTTAATGATTAAACCCTTATCTCTATTTTCTCCTCATGCTCATAAAGTATAGTTGTTAACTGTTGTCAGTTTGTGAAAACGCTTTTAAATTGTCTAGATTTTTAAAAAAAGTTAGATTATACTGTAAACAGGAGGGGTGTTAATGAACCAATTTGAAGAAAGTGTCCAAAGTAAACGAAACGACGCTGTCGATTCTGCCGTAGGATTTGGTGTTTCATTTGGCTTTTTCACTGCCTTATTTGTTATTGCAACTGTGATTCACTACTTGGGTTCGTAAAATTGCTTCAAGGCTGCTTCTTAGCAGTCTTTTTCAGTTCGTTTTTCTTACTATAGACTATGGAAGTTGCTGCGAAAACGTTCCTGACTTTTTTGTAAATTCATACATTACCCCACCATCTTCATCCGTTCGGTAAATGTACACCCCGTAGCTTTTCAGAAGCTCTAATATTTCTTGATGGGGATGACCATAACGATTTTTTTGCCCCGCTGAAACAAGCGCTACTTTAGGGTTTAAATGTTGAACAAACTCTTCTGAAGTTGAGGTTTTACTGCCATGATGACCCACTTTTAATACATCTGCTTTAAGGTTGGGAAAGTCTTTCAATATTCTTTGTTCTCCTTCCTTTTCTAAATCTCCGGTGAATAGCCATCTTAAATTTCCTAACTTAGCGTCTATTACAATTGAGCCGTTGTTGCTCGTTTCTTCGAAACCTGTCGGAGAAATAACCTGAAATAAGACACCTCCTTCTTGCCAGCTATCTCCTTGTTGAACAATTTGAACAGGCACGCTTTGTTTTTGAGCAGCGATCACCAAGCCAGTCTCTACGTCATTTAATTCGGCTTTTTTTCCAAGCACCAGCTCTCCGACAGCCACTTGTGAAAATAAATGTTGTGCCGCCCCTGCGTGATCATAATCGCCGTGTGTGATAATCATTTTATCTACCTTTGTCATTCCTTTTGAATGCAAAAAGGGAACAAGTACGTCTTCTCCCACGTCAAAAGAAGAACGGCGTTTTTGCCATGGTTCTTTTGGAAATGAAACGGTTCCTCCGGTATCGATCATATACACGCCTTTTCGATAAGGAAGCTCAATGATAAAGCAGTCTCCTTGTCCTACATCGACCATTGTGACCGTTCCTTTTGGATTCAAATAAGGATACATACATTGTGCGGCTAACAATGCCGCGAGAAGAAACATATAGCGAACGAAAAATTTCCCTGCTTCGACCGCCACAAATAAAGCATAAATGCATAGGTACATGCCCAAAAACAGCAAAATATGGGGTTTTCCCGTTACGAAATCAGCGGGAATCCACTCAAAAAAATCAAGCAATTTTTCACAAGCAAGTAAAAGAACATGAAGAATTTGCTCCAGCAATTCACTCACTCCCGGCAAGATGATACGAACAAAAAGAATGAGCAAACAAAGAGGTAATACAACAAGAGAAAACAACGGTACAAAAACCATATTTAATGGCAAACTGAGGAGAGATACTCCATAAAAATAGTACAACAATAAAGGAAGTGAACTGACTTGTGCAATCGCTGAAACAGCCATGAGCTGGCTGAAAGAAGAATGAAAACGAGGTAAAATTGTCTGACTCGATAAAATCAAGGCAAAACTAACGGCAAAAGAAAGCTGAAATCCTACATCAAATAAATAGTACGGTTTGAAAAGAAGCATGCTCATAAAAGCAAGGCTGATGCTATCAACCAAAAGAATTTTTCTTTGTATTTTTATCGATATAAGCATCAGCATACTCATAAAAACAGCTCGGACAACTGAAGCGCTGCCACCGGCCAAAACCATGTATACAGGAAGAAGCAAAAGTAAAAGCGTAATGGCTCGCTCGCGCGTTATTCCAATCCGAATGAGCAAATAAAAACACATCGCTGTCAGCAGTCCAACATGAAGACCTGATATGGCAAGCAAGTGTATTAAACCAAATTGCTGATAGCGCTTGATACTCTCTTCTTCGATCCCAGTACGCTCGCCGTAAATTAGTGCCTGCATAAATCCAGCGCCTGGATCCGACATGTTTTGTTGAATATAATTAATTCCTTTTTGACGAATAAAGGTAAGGTACGTAAGTGGAGTTAAGGTGGGGAGCTGGCATTTTGCCAAATCAAGTCTCTTGACGTTAAGCTGCCAATGAATAGACTGATGGTATAAATATTGCTGATAATCAAATGCATGAAGGTTGCGAGCAGGTGAAGGAGAAGTTAATTGCCCTGCTAATTGACAAACTTGATGAATCGTTAGCTTTTCGAGCTGCTGTTTCTCTTCCAGCGTTTTTAGTTTATAAAAAGCCATGACTTCTTCATTTTGAACCGTAAACTTAAAAGTAAGCTTGTCGCCGTCACTATGCGGAACAGATGAAATTTCGCCTGTAAAAGTAGAAGATTCAGCTAAAAGAACCGTTTTGTTATACTTATTTGCCTCAGCTAATAGGTAGACGCACAAAACGCTCAACAGTGCAGAAGCAATAACCACTTTCCTCGGACATTGTAGCCATTGAAAAATGAAAAGCACGATTAGCAAAAACAGGCTTACAGCGGAATGATTATCATATACATATAAGGCTAGCATCATGCTAAAAGCACAGTAAATATAATATCCTTTCACTTTTAGCTCCTTTCTTCTTAAAAGAAAGAGGCTTCTTACTGTTACCAAGTAAAAAACCTCTTTTACCTTTAATTTGCCGTAAACAAAGCGAGAGCTTCACGCTGTAAATTCATCACTTCTGCTTCGTCAGCTCCGCTTTTTTCTAAACGAGCGAGAACATCCGTTACAAATTGAAGCTTCTCTTTACTTTTTAAGTCAATGATTGCTTCATCAAGTTCAACTTTTGCTGTTTTCACTCCCGCCTGTTCAAATAACTCAACAGCATACGGATGATTTTTGTAATCATTAGCATAATATACTGTTTTAATTCCCGCTTGAATAAGAGCTTTACAGCAGTTTAAACAAGGAAAATGCGTGACGTATACTTCCGCATCTTCTGTCTTCACACCAAACTTAGCACACTGCAAGAGTGCATTCACTTCTGCATGGACAGTTCTTACGCAGTGGCCATCAATTACATAGCAGCCTTCGTCAGCACAATGCACGCCTCCGCTGATCGAACCGTTGTATCCTCCAGCTATAATACGTTTATCACGCACCACTGTAGCTCCAACAGCCAGACGTTCACAAGTGCTTCTTAAAGCTAGCAAATGGCTTTGTGCCATAAAATATTGATCCCATGAAATCCGGTTCATCTCATTCCCTGCCTTTTTATTTAAAACTGAATAATGATACTTTTCTCTTTCATAGTGTAGCGTTTTTTTTCCTTTTTCGTCAATAAGTCTCTACTGTACCGTAATTTGAGTTTTGATTTTTTCTAGCGACTTCTCGCCAATACCTGATACTTTTCCCAAATCCTCTACTGTTTGAAACAAGCCATTTTCCTCTCGATATGAAACGATGGCACTGGCTTTTGAAGGTCCAATGCCATTTAACGTTTGCAGTTCATCAGTGTTCGCTGTATTGATATTAACAAGGGGCTGATCATTTGAAGTTCCTGAGGAAGAAATTGAAGAAACTGGAGATGAAGGGGGGATTTCTTCTCCAGCAGCTGGAATATACACAGCCATTTCATCTTGTAGCTTGGTAGCTAAATTGAGCTGTCTTAAGTCCGCTTCTTTCGTAGCGCCTCCGGCTTGTGCTAGAGCATCTTTTACCCTTGCATCTTTCGGAAGCTGGTATACACCAGGCTTCTGAACAGCTCCTTTAATATCCACCATCACAAACGGGGAATCTTGGCTTGAAATTACTTGATTAGACGACTCTCCTTCTTTTTTTGTAGCAGAAGATTCTGCCTTGATTATATCTGAGGTTTGAAGAGAACTTTCCGGTTTCTCTCCTCCTGTTCGATAGATATAAAAAGCCAACCCAACTGCTAAGCAAATACACCCAATTAGCCATTGTTTTTTTGAAAAAGTCAACTTGTACACTCCTTTGAATTTTGAAGTAACGTCATAAATTCCATTACGTCTTCATAGTGTTTAGAAGAAAAGGCTTTTGAAGGAGGGAATGAATCAGTGAACATAGGGTTTATCGGAACAGGGAACATGGGGAAAATATTAATTGATGCGTTTATTGAATCAAAAGCCGTACGTCCTTCTAAAATTACTATTATGAATCGTACAAAAAAAAGGGCCAAAGAGATTCAACAGCAGCATAAAAAAATTCATGTTGCTGATACAGCTGAAGAAGTTGTTCACGCATCCAAAGTCATTTTTATTTGTGTTAAGCCATTGGATATTCACCCCCTTTTAATACAATTAGAACCACTGCTGACAAAAGATCACTGCATTGTATCCATTACCAGTCCAATTAGCGTAGAACAAATCGAACGCCTCATTCCGAGTCAAGCAGCTAGAATTATCCCTAGCATTACGAATCGGGCATTAGCAGGTGTTTCTCTTTTCACGTTTGGAGAAAGATGTACGCCTTTTTACCAAAATTATTTACATGAATTATTTTCATCTATGTCAAAGCCTGTGGCTATTGATCAAACGATTACCCGCGTATCATCCGATATTGTAAGCTGCGGTCCTGCATTCTTCAGCTTTTTGCTTCAACGCTTTATTGATGCAGCAGTCCAAGAAACAAATATTTCTGCAGAAGAAGCTACCGTCATGGCCAGCGATATGATTATTGGAATGGGAAAACTGTTGGAAAAAGAAATATTTACGCTTCCTACCTTGCAGGATAAAGTATGCGTAAAAGGCGGTGTAACCGGAGAAGGTATTAAAGTTTTAGAAGCTGAACTCGGAGAGATGTTTGTGCACGTATTTCAAAAAACACACGAAAAATTTGACGAAGACATTGAGCTTGTTCACAATCAGTTTGATAGTCTTATTCCATAATTTCTGTAGAAATCCTGCTTTGAAACAAAAAAAGAAGCCTCTACTCGGCTTCTTTTTTTTGCGCAGAGAAAAAGATGCGCTCACTGTTTGAAGTAGGCTTACTCATTTTGAAATCTGCACTTACTTCTATATTTATAAAACCAGCTTGGCTCAGCCATGATTGATAATGGTCAATCGACCAAGTGCGCTGAGCATGCACCTCATCAAAACGATGATATGCATCGATTTCTGCATCATAAGCAAAAAACGTAATATCATGCTCTACACGCATGTCTGTATCGTCATAGGTGCAGTTCCAAATATATGACACGTCTTCATCTACATAAGAAAAAGATTGATTTCCAAATACGTCCTTCATCTTATGCACTGAATGAACATCAAATATAAAGAGCCCACCTGGTTTTAAGTGTTTATATACACGTTGAATGGTTTCTTGAACTTCTTTATCACTTTGCAAATAGTTCAAAGAATCACAAAAGATTACTACACAATCAAACTCTTTCAATAACTCAAGTTCCGCCATGTTTTGCTGAAAAAGAGATAGCGTTACCCCTGCTTCTGCTGCCTTCTCTTGAGCTACCATAAGCATATCATCAGACAAATCAACGCCGACTACGGAGAAACCTTCTTTTGCAAATCGAACGGAGAGTTCTCCCGTGCCGCAGGCAAGGTCTAATATACTGTTAGGCTTTGTTTTTGCTTTTGCCACCTGCTGATTAAAAAATTCAGCCCAATCGTCATACGGAACGTCTGCCATTAGCTGATCATATACGTAGGCAAATTCTCCGTACCTGCTCATAGCTGTAGCTCTTCTGAACTTACAAATGGTGCATCTCCCCATAAGCGTTCTAAGTTATAATATCCGCGCTCATCTTTATGGAAAATGTGAACCACAACATCTCCAAGATCAACAAGCACCCACTTAGCCTGCTCAAACCCTTCTAAACGCTTCACAGAAATGCCTTGTTCGTGTGCTTTTTCTTTAATTTCACGAGCAATTGCCTGCACTTGTTTATCTGAGTTACCGTGACAAATAACAAAATAATCTGCCACAAGTGAGATTCCTTCCATATTTAACGCTACGATATCGATTGCTTTTTTATCATCGGCTGCTTCTACAACAAGAGATAGCAATTCACGTTCAGTCATGTGTTTGACCTCCTAAGATTAAATCATTATATGTCATCATCGTATCGGGATAAACGGCCTGATGTTTGGTCATTAAAAAAGAAATAGTATTCTTTAATGATTGAATAAGTGCTGCATTTAAGTCGGTTTTAGCTAACTCCCGCACTTCATCAACACCTGGAAATCTCCTTCCAGGTTCAATATAATCAGCAACGTACACAATTTTTTCAAGTAACGTCATGCCAGGTCTTCCGGATGTATGGTAAGCAATTGCATCCAATACTTCCTTATCCGTAATCCCTACTTCATTTCTCACTAAAAACGCGCCTACTGGAGCATGCCATAATTCGGTATTGTATTCCAATAAAGAAGGGTTCATGTTTTGATCAATAATAATTTGCTTCATCTCTTCCTTTGGACGAAACTTGGCATAGTCATGAAAAATAGCAGCCAGTTCTGCTTTTTTTTCGTCTGCTTCAAAACGTTTAGCTAATTCAATTGCTGTTTCCATTACCCCGACAGTATGAATATAACGACGTTCTGTTAACTGTTTCTTTACGATTTCTAATGCCTCAGTTCGATTCATATAATTGATTCTCCTCGATATATTGTTTAACACCAGCAGGTATAAAATAACGAATGGTTTCTTTCTTTACTACTCGTTCGCGAATAAAGGAAGAGGAGACATCAAACTGCGGAACTTCTACTTCTTTTATCGGGTAAGGGGACGTAATGGTATACCCCGGGCGCTTTACACCTACAAATGTAACCAAATTGACTAATTCATCAATTTCATACCACTTCGGCAAATATTCTACCATATCAGCACCAATGATGAAATGAAACTGATACGTTGGATATTTCTCTGTTAGTATTCTCATCGTATCATATGTATATGAAGGCTCTTTGCGCTCAAATTCAATCGGCTGCAGGGTGAATTGATCATGTTCTTCAATAGCTAGCTTTAGCATTTGTAAACGATGATATGGCTCAATAGGCTCTTTGATTGTTTTATGAGGTGGAATATATGACGGCATGAACCATATCTCATCTAATTTCAAGGCATGCAAAACCTCATTTGCCATCATTAAATGCCCCAAATGAGGCGGATTGAACGTTCCACCTAAAATTCCAATACTCTTCAACAATCCCCGACTCCTTTAATTTACTTCATTTTTAAATAGAGCGGGTTTCCCCGCTCTATTTCATTTCACTTTTGGAAGCATTAACTGCTTATTTTCACGTGATTCTTTATATAACACAATTGTATTTCCAATCACTTGTACAAGCTCTGCTTTTGTTCCTTTTGTTAATCGAGCAGCAACCGTGTCACGATCTTCGTCACAGTTTTGCAGAATGCTTACTTTTAATAATTCTCTTGCTTCTAATGCATCAGCAATTTGACCAATCATATTTTCATTGACTCCACCTTTTCCTACTTGGAAAATTGGATTTAAATGATGTGCTTTTGAACGTAAAAAACGTTTTTGTTTACCTGTTAACATAAAAACCTCCGTTGTATCTTATCTCTTAGTTAGTGTTGAAAGAACAATGTGTTCCATTGCCTCTTCGTCAGGACGGACCTTCGTCCATTTTTCAAATGCAAGTGCACCTTGCAGTACAAACATACCGACACCGTTATGAGTGCCTGCCCCTTTTGCTTCAGCCTCTTTCAAAAGCTTTGTTTTTAAAGGGTTGTAAATAATATCGCTGACCACCGCTTCTTTTTGCAATAAAGTAAGTGCTAAAGGCAGCTCATCAACGTTAGGATACATCCCCACCGAAGTGGTATTAATAATAATATCGAATGTATCTAGTTGTTTTTCCGCATCAGAAATAGACATCGCCGCCGTTTTCGTCGAAAAAGGCAGCTCATTAGCTAGTACAGCTGCTTTTTCGACGGTACGATTGCATATCGCAATTACATCGGGAGCGTGCTGAGCTGCAATTGTATAAAAAATAGCTTTTGCAGCTCCTCCAGCTCCAATAATTAAAATTCTTTTTTGGGATAAGCCGCCTTCTACTGCTTTGAGTAAAGAAGTCACATACCCCTCTCCGTCGGTATTGTATCCAATATAACGGCCATCTTGATTAACAACTGTATTTACAGCGCCAATTGCCTTTGCTAATGAATCGACTTCATCCAAATGATTCATAATATCAACTTTATACGGAATCGTGACATTAAATCCTTGAATGTTTTTATCTTTTAGCTCTCCAATAGCTGACTCAAAATGAACAGGTTCAATTGGAAAAGCCTCATAATGCGCATCCATGTTCAGACGTTTAAAGGCATCATTTTGCATCAATGGCGATAGTGAATGCCCAAGCGGATAACCAACTAGCCCATATAATGTACTCAAGATTTTTTCCCCTTTTTGTTTAAATTAAAGAATCGCGCACAAATACGCCGACTCCTTTTGGTGCATGCGCCACAACTTTTGAACCTGACTCATTAACCGTCACCCAGCCAAGCCCTGAAAAAACAATATCCGTCTTTTCATTTTTGATTGTAAATTCATGTGCAACAAGTTCAGGAAACTCACTCATTTGCTCTGGGCGCGGCGGCTGAAGCAGTTCACCTGCTTGCTTTTCATACAACTCATCTGCTTTTTCAAGCTTTGTACGATGGATATGCAAATCATTCGATACATAACATGTTAACGACTTGCGGCCTCCCTGTACATAATCTAAGCGCGCCAGTCCTCCAAAGTATAGCGTTTGCCCTTCGTTTAGCTGATAAACCTTCGGCTTTATTTCTTTTTTAGGAGAAATTAACTTTAAGTCTCGTTTATCTACATAGTGAGCCATTTGATGATGATTAATAATGCCAGGCGTATCATATAAAGACGCGCCGTTATCAAGCGGGATATCAATCATATCAAGCGTTGTGCCCGGATATTGAGACGTAGTAATAATATCTTTTTCTCCCGTTACTTCTTTAATAATGGCATTAATAAATGTCGATTTACCAACGTTTGTACATCCAACAACATATACATCTTTACCTTCGCGATAATGTTCAATGGCTTCGGCAATTTCTCGAATTCCTTGTCCTTTTTGCGCGCTCATGAGGAACACATCCACTGATTTTAGGCCAAGCTCTTTCGCTTCTCGCTTCATCCAATGAATTAGTTTATTTTTCTTTATAGACTTCGGCAGTAAATCTGCTTTATTTCCCACTAAAAGAACCTTATTATTTCCAACAAATCGATGCAAACCAGGTAACCAGCTGCCGTTAAAGTCAAAGATATCTACAACTTTTACAACCAAACCGTCCGTTTGACCAATTCCATTTAAGATTTTTAAAAAATCATCGTCTGTTAAGGAAACATCTTGTACTTCATTATAATGCTTCAAGCGAAAGCATCGCTGGCAAATAATAGCTTCTTTTTCTAATGCTGATTTTGGAGCGTAGCCAAGTTCATTCGGTCGTTCTGTTTGAATCTCCACTCCGCATCCTACGCACTGTATTTTTTCTTCACTCACGTTTTAATCCTCCCAGTTAATCATACCTTTTCGTTTCATCCAACCTAGAATTCTTCGTTCCATTTTACGGTTAAATTTCGTTACAAATCCATCTGTTTGCGCAACTGGTACAACCAAAACCGTATATACGCCTAGGCGATTTCCTCCTAATACATCCGTTAAAAGCTGGTCGCCAATGACCACAACCTCATCTTTTTGCAGCTCCATATCACGAAGAGCTCTTCTAAATGCTTTACGCATCGGTTTGCGTGCTTTATATACAAATGGAAGTCCAACTGGATCTGAAAACAGCTTGACTCGTTTCTCCACATTATTCGATACAATCGTAATTTTAATTCCACTATCTTTCATTAACTGAAACCACTCAATTAATTCCGGAGTGGCATCAGGGCGATCCCATTCCACCAACGTGTTATCTAAGTCGGTAATAATTCCTTTTATCCCGCGCTCTTTCAAATCGTCTGGCTTAATTTGAAACACGTTTTTCACATGTTCATTTGGTAAAAAAAGTTTCAACACGTATCATGCACCTCGAATATATAGTTACATACTAAAATTAACGCCGTCTATCATTATAACGACTTCTTGTTATTTTCCAACCTAAAATTTTATTCTCTTCAAAAACAGGTCTTTTCTTAGTATAAAGGATATGCCTTGTGAATGCTTTAACTTTATACAGAAAGTTATTGACAAAAGGCAGTAAACCTCCATTTGTTCGTGAGCTTACGATATATTTACCCACTGCAAACTTAAAATAAAAAATAGTGCAGAAAACGTTTATTACTTATCAAATAGGGTAAGTGGTAAACAAATTCTGTTAAAAGTTTTCGACAAAAAATGATAAGCCCAACTATGTGGATAAGGTTATACACATTATCCTCTGTTATAGTTCAGCAATTAATGGTAATTATAAACAACATACCCACATTTTATCCACCGAAAGCTGTGGATAACAGAACGATTGTTCCTTTATTTGATTCATGTTAGATTATAAATAAGGAATTTATTAGCATTTAAATATAACTTTTTAGGATATTTATTTTAGTAGGAGGTGGCGGCAATCTTATGAGAAAATTATCAGATGAGCTGCTTATTGAGTCATACAGCAAAGCAACCGAACTGCAATTAAGCCCTGATTTTATAAAATTAATTGAAGAGGAAATTGAAAGAAGATCATTAAAGATTAGCATACAAATTCCTTCTTAACGAATAAAAGAGCCTTCTTAATAAAAGAAAGCTGCATCTTCATTTATCTATCTACTCTTTTATTATATAGGCTCTATTTTTTCAAATGAGCAATTGGTTCTCCACATTTTACGTAAGAACCTGAGTGGACGTTAGAATCAAAAGTGATTGAGTTCTTCTCAAATAATAAAATGACAGTCGAGCCAAACGTGAAGTAAGCCATTTCTTCCCCTTTTTCGACTACTTCTTTTTTAGAAACCGCTTCAATGCTGTTTATAAACATGGCTCCTACTTTTACCATCAGCATGTGACCATTTTCAAATGTTAACTCCGTGAGCTTCCGGAAATTTTTCACAAGCGGTTCTTTCCCATACTTGATTCCTAATGAATTTACTGGATAAGACTTTTGTCCAACGGTCCACGTATTCCCTACTTGTGCTTTAAGAGGACTGTGAATGCGATGATAGTCTTTTGGACTAAGATAGAGGATAATAAACTGTCCTTCTATATATTTTTCAAGAATGAGATCATTTGAAACCATTTCCTGTATAGAATAAGGTTTGTTTTTTACAATCATTTCTTTTTGAGGCGTAATGACTCCATATGCTTCTATCTTTGCATCTACAGGACTGACAACGCTGTCTTTCTGCTGATCGACCGGACGGGCAGAAGGCTTCAAACGACGAATAAATAGCTCGTGTAAGTTTTGATAATGATGCAGAGGCTTGTCCATTTCTTCTTTATTTACTTTAAAAACTTTTGTATAGGAGGGTATAATAAACCGACTCCATTTAGAGAAAGTGAATTTTCGAATGAGCTTCGATGATCCCTGGTGATTCGTAAGCTCAATAAACGTTCGATACAGGTGCTGCAACAATAATTTTACCTCCACATACTGAATAGTTCTTTACTAGAATAAGGTTTGCGTCTACAATGAAATTACCATTATTTTTACCTTTAGTTCATTCCATCCTTTAAAGGAGTGAGGAAATTGTTTTTATTAGACTATCTAGATCATACAATTAAAAAGCTGAGATCCCAAGCGGCAAACTCCTTAACGATTGTTAATTTAAGTTTAGGAAGCTTTGCTATTTTATTTGTCATGAAAAATGAATTGAACTTAAGTTTATTACTAATTTTTTTAGCAGCGTTAGCAGACCGATTCGACGGCATGGTAGCCAGAAAGCTGCAAATTGAATCTGAACTTGGAAAACAACTGGACTCCATGTGCGATATTATATCATTTGGCATCGCTCCAGCTCTACTACTTTATCAAAGTATTTTATCTCACTTTGGTGCTGCAGGTTCAATTGTTACCATCTGTTACATTGCTTGCGGAGCACTTCGTCTTGCCCGCTTTAACATCACAGAAAATACTGGGTATTTTACAGGGCTCCCTATTACCGCAGCAGGTTGTTTATTAACTCTTAGCTACTTGGGCGTCCCTTATTTGCCTTCACACTTTTATATGTTTTTAATTATCGTACTCGCTTGCTTGATGATTAGTACGTTCAAGCTAAAAAAAGTATAGAGCTCCACTTACTTTTACAAAGGAATATTATCATCTTACTTCTTTTCTTAATTATAGAATAAATCATCTTCTTTAAGAAACAAAGCGAAAATTCCTTAAGAATTCTTAAAAATGAATGGTTCTATTCGGTAGGATATGTCATCTAAAAAAACTCATGCACATGCATGAGTTTTTTTTAACACCAGCAGCTAAAAAACCAATAGAAGCTTCCGAAAATTAATAACAGAACAAATAGAACAATCAACAATCCAAGTCCCCAGCCGAACCCTCCTCCGCATGGGTAAGCTGGATAATTAGGATAACAGCAGCCTCCGTAACCGTACATACTCTCCCTCCTTACACTATGAACTACTACTAGCGTATGTACATACTTTTTCTCTGTATAGGCTGGTAACTATCTCTAAAGAAAAATCTGTGGACTTTTTCAAACTCTCTTGTCCCTGGGGGGAATTTTAAACGTACAGGCAAAGACATCCTTCTTTTTACATATAGTGTAATGTTAGTCTCTCACAGGTTGATATCCCCTTATGGAGGTGAAGAGATGTCTGCATTATTTACCGCACTAGGCTATTTCTTTAAAGAATTGGTTTTCCTTGTTTCCTACGTAAAAAACAATGCGTTTCCTCAACCCTTGTCTGCTGCTGAAGAAAAGAGATATTTATCTTTAATGGAACAAGGAGATCAAGAAGCGCGAAACCTTCTTATTGAACACAATCTCCGACTCGTTGCGCATATTGTTAAAAAGTTTGAAAACACGGGAGAGGATGCGGAAGATTTAATTTCAATTGGGACAATCGGTTTAATTAAAGCAATCGAAAGTTATTCGCAAGGAAAAGGAACAAAATTAGCTACTTATGCCGCACGCTGTATTGAAAATGAAATATTGATGCACTTGCGAGCGCTCAAAAAAACAAAAAAAGATGTGTCGCTGCATGATCCAATTGGCCAGGATAAAGAAGGAAATGAAATCAGTTTGATTGATGTATTAAAATCAGAATCAGACGATGTAATTGATATGATTCAACTAAATATGGAATTAGAAAAAATAAAAGAATACATCGATATCCTCGATGATCGAGAAAAAGAAGTAATTGTTGGCCGCTTCGGTTTGGATTTGCAGGATGAAAAAACCCAGCGAGAAATTGCAAAGGAATTAAATATTTCAAGAAGTTATGTTTCACGAATTGAAAAGCGAGCGCTGATGAAAATGTTTCACGAATTTTACAGAGCCGAAAAAGAGAAAAAAAAGAGCGGAAAGAAGGAGAATTAATCCTTCTTTCCGCTCTTTTTTAAAATAATTTCCAAATGATAATCCGCAGCAAACACATCATTACTCCCCCTACTAGTCATTTAGGTGGAATCTTTCTCCACAAGCAGCCATACAACGATATATCCTTTTTGATTAATCATCATTCATCCACTCCTTTCCACTATTCAAATTAGAAATGACGATAAAATTCATACTTGCGGTCTTTTATTTCTTCTTCTAATTGTCTTACATACTGTTCATGCTTAATTTCTTCCTCTGAGTATTGACGGGACTTTATGGTAATAGTTAAAAAGAAAATATTCAGTGTCATTCCAATCACCTCCTTATACAAAAAAAACCACAGTTATGCATAAGCATCCTGTGGCTGAAAGACAATAAAAACCACAGGGCTACTATTCGCACCTGTGGTGAATTAACGTGTTTTAACGATCAAGGTAAGAAAGTTACTTGATACAGGAACACGGCCGAATAGTATACATATATAGACGATTTTTGAACATAGCCCAAACTGAATGATCCATACCTGATAAACGTCTTAACATATGACTCGACCTCCTTTTAATAAAGTATTTTCCTTACAATGGTAATTATATCCACGAACTCATAAAAAGTAAACTGTTTTTTTGAAAAATAGGGAATTTTTTTATTTTTTTAACCCTCATAAAAAAAAGACGATGGATCATCGCCTTTTTGTATCTATTATTCTTTTTCTTTCATTAATTCTTTTTTTAGTTTTTTAGTTTGATAACTAAAATAAAAAGCAAGGGCGGTAAAAAGAATAACGATCGCTTCCATTATTCCAAGCTGCATATCACTTTTTTCACCTTGGCCAATCATAACACCAATATACAAGAATGTACTTACGGCTAGAAGGACGTAAATAAAGCGGCTGTAATCTTCAATTTTTGCTTTGATGTGTTGAGCTTTCATACAATCACCTTCTCAGTAGAATGTTATAACTCTACTCTATCATAGATCTATAGGTCTATAAAAATCCTATTTTTACCACCTTTATTCCAATGCTCTTTCTAAGTCTTCAATTAAATCTTCTACATCTTCAAGACCTACAGAAATACGAATTAATCCATCTGTAATTCCTAGCTCTTTACGTCGGTCGCTCGGTATAGAAGCATGAGTCATTTTAGAAGGAATGGAAATGAGGCTTTCGATGGCTCCTAAACTTTCTGCTAATGTAAAATACTTCACTTTGCTCAGTACTTCTTCCGCTTTCTCTTCGCTTCCCACATCAAACGAAACCATTCCCCCAAAACCTCTTGCTTGCTTTTTAGCAATGAGGTGGTTTGGGTGGGTTTTTAATCCTGGATAATATACTTTTGCCACAGCAGGATGGGCAAGTAAAAATTCTACTATTTTCCCCGTGTTGAATTCGTGTTCTTCCATTCGTATTCCTAATGTTTTAATCCCTCTCATTAAAAGCCAAGAATCCTGAGGTCCTAAAATGCCTCCAGTCGCATTTTGGATAAAATGAAGGTCTTCAGCTAATTTAGGCGAATTCACCACTGCTAGCCCTGCTACAACGTCACTGTGTCCCCCTAAATACTTAGTTGCACTGTGCAGAACAATATCTGCGCCTTTTTCGATAGGATTTTGCCAATACGGCGTACTGAATGTGTTGTCAACGATGGTAAGTAAATGGTGTTGTTTAGCTACTGAAGAAGCATGCTGCAAGTCAGTAATTTTTAGAAGAGGATTCGTTGGAGTTTCAATAAAAATGGCTTTTGTGTTAGGGCGAATTTCTTTCTCGATATTTTGGATATCGCTTGTATCAATAAAAGTAGCCTCAATGCCGATACGGCTTAGTACCTTTGTGATCACTCGATACGTTCCTCCGTATACGTCATCTGTAATTAACACATGATCTCCGCTGTTAAACAGCATGAACACGGCAGTAGTAGCGGCCATACCAGATCCAAACGCAAACCCAGCATATCCTCCTTCAATTTCTTTGATAAGTTCTTCTAGGGCATGACGTGTAGGGTTACCGGTTCTCGAATACTCATATCCCGTATGTTTTCCCGCTCCCTCTTGTTTATAAGTACTCACTTGATAAATAGGAACAGAGACAGCACCCGTCTGTTCATCGCCAACAATTCCACCATGAATCAACTGTGTTTTACGTTTCATCTTATCTTCCTCCACTGTAAATATTTTTACTTAAGTACCGTTCACTGCTATCCGGAAAAATCGTGACGATATGAGCCCCTTTTTCTGCATTTTTTGCTTCGATCAGGGCTGCTTCAAAGGCTGCTCCTGAAGAGCTACCTACTAGTAACCCCTCTTTTAAAGCCAGCTCTTTCACTCTTTGAAAAGCATAAACATCTTCAACAGTATGAATAGCATTAAAATAAGATCGCTCCATATAATCAGGGATGAACTCCATTCCAATTCCTTCAGTTAAGTGAGGGCCGGATTTCCCCCCGTTTAAAATTGAACCTTCCGGCTCCACAATGACTGTTTTTAGAGAAGGATTTTTTTTTTTCAAAAATTTCGCTGTACCCATAAATGTTCCCCCTGTACCTGCTCCAGCTACAAACACGTCAACTTTTCCATCAAGCTGTTCATATATTTCTGGCCCTAAGGTTTTATAATAAGTCATAGGGTTGGCCGGATTAGCAAACTGTTGAGGACAATAAGAACCAGGGATTTCACGCAGCAGCTCTTGAGCTTTGTTTATAGCACCTTTCATACCAGCTTCAGTAGGCGTTTGAACCACCGTTGCCCCCAAAGCCTTCATAAGCTGCTGTTTTTCAATACTGAATTTTTCTGGAACACATAGTATGACGTTTATTTCGTACTGAAGAGCAGCTAAAGCCAGCCCGATCCCCGTATTCCCAGCAGTAGGCTCAACCAGCGTTCCGCCTCGCTTCAGTCTTCCAGAGCCAAGAGCTTCTTGCAGCAGTTCTTTTCCTAAACGATCTTTTACACTTCCTCCTGGATTAACATATTCCAGCTTGGCAAATATCCTGATTTCCCTAGGTAAATCAAATTGTGTAATCTCAATCATAGGTGTGTTTCCAATCAATTCATGAACGTTTTTGACTACCTTCATAATCTTGAACACCTCGCTATCGAAATAATATAACTTAACCTATAAATAAAGTAGGAATTAAGATGAAAATATAGTCTACACCCCATGTTATGACAAACGATGCAGAGTGTAGACGAAAACAAACTCTATATTTTATGAACAGCTTATTTTAATTTTGTAATAAAATTCAATACTAATTTTGTTGAATTAACAGCTGCTTTTTCTAAAAATTGCTCAAAAGAAACATTTGATTCTTTGCCGGCGATGTCAGAAAGAGCACGAAGAATAACGAACGGTACGCCAAATTGATAGCATACTTGAGCAACAGCCGCTGCTTCCATTTCAGCTGCATAAAGGTCTGGAAACTTAGAGCGAACAAACTCTACGCGCACAGGATCGTTCATGAACGAATCTCCTGTAGCAATTAATCCTTTTACAATTTTCATATCCGTTACTTCAAGAGCGCTTTCTTCAGCAAGACGAACTAGTTTTTCATCTGCTTTAAAAGCTGCAGGCAAGTTTGGCACTTGACCGTATTCATAGTTGAATACCGTTACATCTACATCATGATGACGAACTTCTGTTGAAATAACCGCATCCCCTACGTTTAACTCTGGATGGAAACCGCCTGCTGATCCTGTGTTAATAACGTAATCAGGTTTGAACTTCTCTAGTAAGATGGCTGTAGATAACGCCGCATTTACTTTTCCAATACCTGATTTTAATAATACAACCTCCACGCCGCTGATTGTTCCTGTTGAGTATTCACATCCTGCGATTACTGTTTCTTGACGATTCTCAATTTTATCGCGTAAAATCGTCACTTCTTCTTCCATTGCTCCAATGATTGCTACTTTCATTTTAAAACCTCTTTCTACTATTGTTTCGTTGCCTCCAATACCCACACAAAGTGATTAAATTGTGTAAAGGTTATGTGAAAACCATTGCTTTCAAAGATTTGCTTTAAGACAGGGATCGTTGTATAGTATTCCCTCTCTAGATCTTCTGCTAGTTGCGTATACCCTTTTTGTTTTGCCTGAACAATGGTATCAGCAAATGAATCCGCTGTTTCAAACATTGTATCGGCAAACACTATTTTACCACCGGTTTGAAGTAACTTTCCATAGTTTATCACAGCTTCTTCTTTTTCTTTATCTGTTAAATGATGAAATGCATACGTACTAACTAAGCTCTCTGCTGGAAACAACGATGTATCAAACTGTAAAAAGTCTCCCGGTGTGACTAAAACATCTGCTCCTAATTTCTGGTGTGCCAATTGTCTCATTGGCACTGACGGCTCAATTCCTACTACCGTAAGTTCTTTTTCTAAAAGTTTTTTTGTTAAGTTTCCAGTCCCTGTTCCAAATTCGATCACATGCCCTATTGAACGATTTGCTACATACTCTAAGATTTCATTATAATTGCGAAACACTTCTTTATACTGTTCATCTTTCCCGCTTACCGATGCATCATACTCATTCGCCCACTTTTCAAAGATATCTAAAAACTCTAGACCCATAAAAAACGCCTCCTTATAACTAATAATTCTTATGGATATAGTATGTTTTTAACTATCGTTTGTTCTTCATTTACAAATATTTTAAGCTTTTAACTTTCTATTTGCTATACTATAGTAATGAGGTAAGGAGGTCGTAAGATGAATTTTGAATTTGAAATGATTGAAGATAAAATAGAATTTTTTGAAGCGCCTGATGTTAAAATGCTTGAGAAACAAATTGCGGAAAAAATTGATCAAAATAAGGCGATTTTGCTTGAGGTGCACAGCGTATCTCATCAAATGTCTGTGGACTATGAACAAGGTAAAAAACTGTACTCTGCAGTTGTTCATTTCAAATTAAAAAAGCAGCGCTAGCGCGCTGCTTTTCTTATTGAAGCTTATCCACTACTGCGGGCTTCCAGCCTTCTCCATCTACCCATTCAATTTGAACGCGGTATTTTGTTGATGAGTTGCCTTTAGGACTAACCGTAGCTACGGCTTTACCTACGCCACCGTTATTCCCTAAACGCCATACGGTCATATTGCTTGGGCTAATGCCTGATCCTTCGCCTACAGCTTTTAGCATTTCGTTCCAATCCGTTGATCCTTTTTTATAAGTTGCTGCAGGTGCATCTTGTGACGTACCTACTGAATCCCATGAAGGATCTACCTTGCGTTCTGCCACGCCAGGCTCTGGATTTTTCTCTACTTCAGCCTGTGAATCTGAGTCATTTGATTCTTCATCTGTTGCTTGATCATCTTCAGAGCTTTGGTCATCTTCAGAACTTTGATCATCTGTTGCTTGATCATCTTTCGAAGAATCATCGTCTTTTTTAGCCGTCTTGTCCGTTTTTTGGTCATTTGTTTGCGGATTGTTTTGAGTTGTTTCCGCTTGGTTATCCGATTTATCCTTGTTTCCAAGAATCATCGTACCACCGACAAATACAATTAAAACTGCTACGACAGCAATTAACAGATTATATAATCGGTTTACTTTTTTTTCTTTGTTTTCGTGTCTTGAAGAACGATTGTTATTCATTGCTACAATTTCCTCCAACTTTTATAATGCTTTATTCTAACATGTGTTTTCTTATACATGAAGCATCAAAATTTATTTGAAGTATATTTGTAATATTTTTTACAAATTCTTCTTATTTTAACGTGTATTTAAGTCATACATCCCTTTAACAATATCATAAAATACGCTGTTTGTGGGAGATATCGCACTTTTTGTATTTAAATCCACTACTACCATTGCGTATTTTGGATCATCTGCCGGAAAGTAACCCGCAAACCATTTATTGACGATATCGGCCTTCACATTGATTTCAGCAGTTCCTGACTTTCCTGCCACTTCATAAGGAAGCGTTTGAAATCTTCTTCCTGTTCCTTTTTCGCTCTGTACGACGCCTTTTAAAAGCTGCTGCATAGAAGCAGCTGTGGCTTCATTAATCGTATCTCCTTTTAGCTCATGCTCTTTAAACGTATACAGTGACGTATTGTTCTTATAGTCCAGCGCATCTACCGCTTTTACCTGCTTCTTTTCTCCTCCCCGTGCAATTGTCGCCATCATATTTGCTACTGCAAGCGGAGTCACTTTTACGTCAAGCTGTCCAATTGCTGTTTGCGCTACAGCATTTGGTACTTTTTTTTCTCTATCATTTGTCCAAACTCTTCCCGATTTTTCTCCTAAAAACTGCTTAAAATGTTCAAAGTGAAACACATCACCCGTCCATCCTACAGGCTGAAGAAGCCCTAACTTATCAGCATATTGTTCAATGATATCCGGATTAGATATTATCATTTCTTTTGCTAGCTGGGCAAACGTTGCATTACAACTTTGCGCAAAGCTTTCTTCAAACGTCAGCTGCCCTTTTTGATGATCTTCTTCTACATTATTGCCATAAATACTTTTATCGCAGTTATAGGTAAAAGAAGGCTGAATTTTATTTTGTTCAAGCGCTGCAGCTGCTGTTACGGTTTTAAATATAGATCCAGGAGTTTGCGGCGTCAGCAAACGATTTTCTACGCTGTCTGAACCGTTTTGCTTTTTAAATGGATCTTTCTTATTAATCGAAGGCCTGCTGGCCATCGCAATTACTTTATTGTTTTTTATATCAATTAAGACGGCTCCTCCGTCTTTTAACTTATAATGATTCAATGTATTCTCCACTAGCTCCTGAGCAGACAAATCAAGCGTCGTACGCACACTGACTGGATAATAAGGGTTAGCTGTGCCCGTATATTTTACATCGATGCCAAACATAGGTCCACCTAGGCGATCAACATGATAAAGGAGCTTAGACTCTTGTTCAGGCAGCAAAAACTCGTCAAAAGCCCTCTGCATCCCTGAGATACCTACAGGCGTAGTTGATTTAATAGCTCCATTTTTCAATTTATCACTGTACTTCTCTTCAATTATTTGTTTGCTTTGTGCTTCTAGTCCGATTAAATGTTCAGCAAGAGGAACTGGACGCTCATCTTTTAGAGGAATTCCAAACACGCCAGGTACCTTTAATGCATTTATTTTTTCGACTTGTGCATGTGATAATTCTTTTGTAATAACAACCGGTGTTTTAGCATTTGCTAGTCTGTTCGTTAATTCCTGTGGTTGCATTCCCACAATTTCGCTTACTTGCTGAACGGGCCACTTCATTTTTTCTAAAAACGGAAATAGGACTAAGCGATTATGCGTGATAGATGTTAAAGACTGCCCATTTTTATCTTCAAATTTCCCTCGCCCGTCGTCTACCACCATTTCCTGCGTACGCTGTTTTACGCTTCCTTCAATTAAGTTAATATTTTTATCAGTAAAAGATTCTGTGCTGACAAGCTGGAGTTGAACAAGCCGTGCTCCCAGTCCACTAATTAATAATAAAATAAAAATAAGAGTAATATAAATTCGCTTGTGAATTATTTTCATGACTACACCTCACTCTTTACAAGTGTCGACGTTGCCATTACTTTTAAAACCATTATCTTAAGAAATATTCATTCTTTTTTTCATTCCATAAAAAAACTTGCTGATTCAGCAAGTTTTTATTATTCATTTTCCGTTAAAAATTGTTGAGTTGTTCGTAGCTTTCCTATTTTCGGAAAGATGTAAGAAAGAGTGGCCTCATGCTCTTCTTTTGTAAATGTCGCCATGGCATCCGTGATAAAAATTTGGTTATATCCATACTGAAATGCTTCACGAGCTGTGCTTTCCACACCAATGTTTGTTGCAATTCCGCAAAGGACAATTGTATCAATTCCTCTTCGGCGAAGCTGAAGGTCTAAATCTGTCCCAAAAAAGGCTCCCCACTGACGTTTTGTCACAATGTAATCAGTCTCTTGAACATTAAGTCTTGGATCGAATTCTGCCCAGTCTGCAGGTCTTTCTTGAGGAGCAGATGGCTTTTGATCCGTTTCTGGCGTCAACGCATCTTTTCCATCTTGAAAATCTACTCGTACAAAGCTAATAAATCCATTTTGTTCGCGGAAATGATTCACAAGCTGAACAGATTTTTCTACAATTTCGTCTCCTCCAATTGGCACAATCCCTTTTTGTAAATCAATTAAAACAAGCGCTGTTTTAGTAAAATCGATATCTTTCATCTTCATCTTTCCTTTCCTACATATCTTTTCTATTCTCTCCGTTTTTTTAAATCATATAAAAAAAGCTGACGCGTGTCAGCTTTTTTACTTACGAGCATTCAGTAGAACGCTTCCAACCATATGTTTTACTTAACAGATACAATTTTCACTGACATATCTCCACCAGGAGTTTGAACAGTTACTTGATCTCCAATTTGTTTGCCCATTAGACTTTTAGCAATTGGCGAATCATTTGAAATTTTCCCTTCAAATGGATCTGCTTCTGCACTACCTACAATTGTATACGTTTCTTCGTCACCATCTGGCAACTCTACAAATGTTACAGATTTACCTAATGATACGATAGAAGAATTTTCTACATCTTCTTCAATAATTTTCGCATTGCGAATCATATTCTCAAGCGTTGTAATACGTCCTTCCACGAAAGCCTGCTCGTCTTTTGCAGAATCGTACTCAGAGTTCTCCGATAAATCTCCAAAACTGCGGGCGATCTTGATACGCTCTACAACTTCTTTACGTTTTACTGTTTTTAAATATTCTAGCTCTTGCTCTAGCTTTAGCTTTCCTTCTTCTGTCATTGGAAATACTTTTTCTTGTGCCATAATCCCTTCACTCCTTCTTGAACTCAAAATCTCTAGTGTATACAGTCGATTTCTGTATGTACAAAAAATTTTCCACTCTGTGGAAAAATCAGTTAATAGAGAAATGACAGCTTCAAAATAGAAGCTGCTCGTTTCTCTATTCTTTATAATGTTTGTGTTTAGTTAGCAGAATATGTCTGCATTGTCTTCAAAAAAATTCCTGCATCTATGCTATGTTATTATAAAATGGCATTTTGTTCAAGAATTGTTTGAATTTTAGTGACCATCAAGTCAATCGCTACGTGGTTTTGACCGCCTTCAGGAATGATAATATCTGCATAGCGTTTTGTTGGTTCAACAAACTGATTATGCATCGGGCGAACGACAGATACGTATTGATCAACAACTGACTCAAGCGTACGCTCTCGTTCTTTAATATCACGAAGCATACGACGAATGATACGAAGATCCGCATCTGTATCTACGTATAGCTTGATATCCATTAAATTACGCAAGCGCTGATCTTCTAGTACAAGAATACCTTCTAAGATAATAACATCTTTTGGTTCTTCTTTAATTACCTTCTCAGAGCGCGTATGAATTGCGTAATCATATACCGGTTTGTCAATGCTCTCATAATTTAATAAGTTTTGCAAGTGTTCAATCAGCAAATCATTATCAAATGCTAGAGGATGATCGTAATTTGTTTGCAAACGCTGTTCAAACGGTACATCGCTTTGATCTTTATAATAATAGTCTTGCTCAAGAAGCATAATAGAATGCCCTTTAAAATACTCATAAATAGCTTTGGTTACAGTTGTTTTACCAGAACCGGATCCACCAGCGATACCGATTACAACGGGCTTTTTCCCCATTTTATATTTAAATCCCCTTTCGCATCATGTTATATGAAAATAGAGGTTGGTCCACTTTAAATTTCACAATTTGCAGCGGATGACGCGCAGCATCTAGTTCATTGCCATCTTCGTCCCAAATTTTATCTATTTTTTGCGTAAAGTTTTTAATTTCCGGACCAAAAAATTCCACTTCTTCTCCCGGTTTAAAATAGTTACGCTGTTGCAATGTCACGATGCTTGTTTCTTCATCATAATTCAATACTAAACCAGCAAAATCAAATTTTGTTTTCTTGCCGTGTACGCCAAACATTTGTTCATCCACTCCAGGAACCCCTTCAAAAAAGGCGGGAGCCGTATCGCGGTTCGCACATTTGTCTAGCTCATCAAGCCATTCTTTTTGAATCACAAAATTCTCAGGATCTGCACAGTATGCGTCAATCACTTTGCGATATACGCTCACCACTGTTGCAATATAGTGGATCGACTTCATACGTCCTTCAATTTTCAAGCTATCAATACCCAGCTCAATCATTTGAGGGATAGATTGAATTAAATTTAAATCTTTTGGACTCATTGCAAACGGATCGTCTTGCTCATCAAATAAAGGCGTTTCCGTTTTACCGTCTTCTACTTTAAATAAATCATAGTCCCAACGGCATGATTGACAGCAGCCTCCACGGTTTGAATCACGCGCTGTCATGTGGTTACTTAGCACGCAGCGGCCTGAATAAGCAATACACATCGCTCCGTGAATAAAAGCTTCAATTTCAATATCCACTTTTTCTTTCATTTCGCGCATTTCTTCAGCACCCGTTTCACGAGCAAGTACAACACGTTCTAATCCTTCTTCTTTCCAGAATTGAACGGCTTTCCAGTTTGAAAGTGATTGCTGCGTACTTAAGTGTACTTCAAGCTTAGGTGCAACGCGTCGACAGGTTTCGATAATTAACGGATCAGCTACGATGATTCCAGAAACGCCAGCGCGCTCTAATCCCATTAAATAATCTTCAAGTCCGTCCATATTTTCATTGTGAGCAAAAATGTTTGTTGTAACATAAATACGTGCGCCGTATTTGTTTGCAAACTGAACACCTTCTGCCATTTCTTCAAATGTAAAGTTATCTGCATTTGAACGAAGGCCAAACTCTTTTCCTCCGATAAACACAGCATCTGCTCCATAGTGTACGGCAACTTTTAATTTTTCAAGGTTACCGGCTGGAGCTAACAACTCAGGCTTTTTCGTAATAACTCGTTTACCTTCTACTACAGTATCGATTTGAACAGCCATCGTTTGTACCTCCTTTGTTTATCTTTCTTTGCATGCTTTTTAATATACAGTTTCTTTAAAGAAAAACCCTGTGTCTAACGGGCGGTTAATTGGCTGCAAGCTTTCAATTTCTTCTAACAAATCGTCTTTAACGTTTTCGTATTCTTCACGGTCATCTACACATAAATCAATCGCTTGACGATATTTTTTTGTTACTTCTAAAATATATTGCGGTGACTTTAATACGCCGTCAATTTTAAATACATCTACTTCAGCGTCAATCATTTCGGAAAGCTCATCGATAATGCACATATCATTTGGACTCATAATGTGCGTTCCATTTTCATCTTCGAAAATTGGATACTTATTGTTTCGCTCATTATCAAGTAAAAACATATCTTTTTCTACTTTACGATTTTCAATTTCCATGACTTTTCCTTGATACTCAAAGTAGTTGCCAAGAAGTGAACGTTTCGATTGGAACATACACGTCATGCCATGCACCTGAACTTCAATTTCTACTTCGGCTTTTTCTTTGATATCAATGATGCTATCCATGCTTAGCTCACGAGCAAGAACTGCACGCTTAGCTCCTTTGCGGCCCCAGTAGTTACATGAATACCAGTTTGTTCCCGTTGTTTCAGTACTCCAGTGCATCTTCATTTCTGGAGCTGTTTCACGCACTGCCATTAATACAGCCGGATCTCCAAATACAATCGCATCCACGCTTGCTTCTTTTAAGAATAAAATATATTCATTTAATTCGGCGATTTTATCATTGTGAAATAATCCGTTCATCGCTACGTAGACTTTTGCATCATGCTGATGAGCAATATTTACAGCTTCTACGATATCTTCACGTTTGAATTCACCTGCTAAACGCAAACCGTAGCGCTGTTCACCAACCATAATAGCCGTTGCTCCAGCTTGTAGTAATGATTCGATTTCCGAAACTGCAGTTGGTGTCACTAATAGTTCTGGTTTTTTCATTCTTGGTCACCTCTTTTAATACTAATCGCGATTCCGTCTCCAATAGGGAGAATAGTTGTATAATAATCGGGATGATTCATCAGCCACGTATTGTATGCCTGAATTTTTTTAATTAAGCTACGGCGTCGACGTGTTTCTACTTCCGCCAAATCGGTCGCTACGTGACCTTTAAATAGTACGTTATCCGAAATAATCATTCCTTTAGAAGATAGCATCGGCTCATAATGTTCGAAAAAACGCTGATACTGACCTTTAGCTGCATCGATAAAGACTGCATCATAAGGACCATGACGTTCAATTTCATCTCTAAGCTCAAGTGCATCTCCAAACAACGACACAATTTTATCTTGTTTTCCCGCCCGTTCAATAAACTCTTGCGCTTTTTGGTAACGCTCTTCATTTCGTTCTACCGTAACCACTCGTGCCTCTGGAAGCGCATGGGTGATTCGAATAGACGAATATGCAATCGCTGTTCCAATTTCTAATATATGTTTTGGCTGATGAAGACGAAGAATTTGCAATAGCGTTTCAACACCAATCAATTCCATAATCGGAACGTGATGTTCTTCTGCATAAGCTTCCATTTCTTCAATAAGCTCCTGGCGCTTAGGAATAAGCTTTTCCACATACTGCTCTACGTTTTGTAAAAGCAAAACACTTCCTCCGTTCTCAGAAGTACATTTTACATTATGTTTTCATAACGTTTCATTACTGCAAAATAGTAAGACAACTAGTCTATTATAAGTTTTTTTCGTTTTTACGTAAACCCGATATATTTTAACATAAAAGATGGGGAATGCGAAGTATCGCGATTCCCCAATTTTAAATTTCCAATTATTTTTCGGTATTTTGCTTTTCTTTACCTGTAATATGCTTGGCTTTTTCTTTGTTATGTTCTTCTAACGTTTTGGTAAAAATAACTTTTCCTTCAGGTGTAGCCAAGAAGTATAAATAATCTGTATTGGCTGGATGTAACGCAGCTTTGATTGACATCAATCCAGAGCTGGCAATTGGTCCTGGAGGCAACCCCTTTACTTTATACGTATTGTAAGGAGAGTCCACTTCTAAATGCTTATAGAACACCCGGTCTTTATGCTCTCCTAAGGCATATAATACGGTTGGATCCGTTTGAAGAGGCATGTTTTTTTCAAGGCGATTATAAAAGACGCTGGCAATTTTTTCTCGGTCGACTTTCGCAGTCGCTTCCTCTTCAATTAGAGAAGACATGGTTAACAATTTATGTGCACTGAATTTTTTCTTTTCCATTTGCCCACTGTACTGACCTAATACATTATTTGTTTTCCCTACCATTTTATCCAATATTTCATCTAACGACACATTTTTATCATAAAAATCATACGTAACGGGATATAAATAACCTTCTAGCGGATGTTTAATATCTTTTTGCATCACTTCATCCGTTACTAAATCTGGATACTTTTCTTTCATTTTATTGATGAATGCCTTATCGTCTAGCTTTTTCATGACTTCGTCTTTTGTAAACTTTGTATTTTTAGCAATGATATCAGCAATTTCGACAAGCTGGCGTCCTTCTGGAATGGTGACACGAATATCAGGTTGTTTTGAAACCTCGCCTTTTTCCATTTTTTCAACCATTTCCCCTAAGCTCATGGAAGGAGAAAATAAATACGTTCCAGCTTGAAATCCAGATACATGGGTTAATTTTACGTAATAGCGAAAGGCACTTTTACTTTTAATTAAATCTTCTTTTTTCAATACCGTACCAATCGATTGAACGGAAGAACCTTGTGGAATGGTCACATTTACTTTTTTATTGCTGTTTCGATCCACGGGTGTTAAGCGGGATTGAGCATAGAAAAATGCACCGCCAACAAGTAAAAGAAGTACGATAATTGTAATAAAAATAACTCGTTTTTTCCTTGAACGATTAGGTGGTAAAAATGTTTGTTGCGACAAGCAGCTTCCTGGTTAAATCTACTTCTGTAAAAGAAGATACAACCAGTTTCACCTCTTTTCTTCTTGATTTTTTGTAAGTATGAACAGAGAGGATACATGAGATTGCGATTCATTCGTATCTCCTATAGGTGTGAGATGGTATCGCTTCCTTAAACTATCGCCTCTCCTAAATTTTTTCCATGATTTATGTTATTGTCTGCCCAAAGTCTAGTTTCATCCGTTCAAACAATGAATTCTTTTATTAAAATGCACTCTCACACGCAGGAATTATTATACTACAATTTATCTCATTTTTCGTCATTATCATACAATCTCCCCTAAGAATGCAAGGAAAAACCTTTTTATATCTAAAAAGAACGGCCGCTATGTAAAAAAAAGCTGATAACGATTGTCATCAGCTTTTTCACTATAATTATTCGCCTTCTTCGTCAAGGAATGTGTTAACCATTTCCTCAACCATGTCCCACTCTTCTTCTGTTTCAATCGGTTGAAGCTCGCCGTCTTGACCGTCTTCACTTGGTGTGAAAGCAGATGCATGAATTTCAATTTCTTCTTCATCATCTTGGTCTGCTCCGATTGGATAGTAAATTACATATGATTTGTTATATTGATCAGAATCAAATGTGAATAAAATTTCGCATAGCTGCTCATTTCCATTCTCATCGACGATTGTAATTTTATTTTCTTCTACGCTCATGTTTGCACCTCATTTTATATTGTAAGCTCTTAGCTTAACTTTTTCTTCAGCGAAAAGCAAGCTGTTCAGTTATTTCACTTCCCTTTTACGTACGAAAGAATATGTAAAAGGGAAAGTCATAACTTGTCAGCTTAAGCAAAGCCTGCTGCTTTTCTTATTGCTTGCTGTCTAAGTATCCTTGAAGAATCATAACAGCTGCCATTTTATCGATTACTTTTTTGCGTTTCTTGCGGCTTACGTCGGCAGACAGCAGTACTCGCTCTGCTGCCATCGTTGACAAGCGCTCGTCCCACATCATCGTTTCAATGTTAAGTTTTTCTTTGACGTTGTCAGCAAACTCGATGCACGCTTCGCCTCGAGGGCCAATCGTACCATTCATATTTTTAGGAAGACCCACTACGATTTTCTCTACGGAATATTCGTCAATTAACTGCTGTAAACGAGGATATGATTGCTCCATCTGCTCATCTGCAATTTTAATTGTTTCAATTCCTTGCGCTGTCCATCCCATTTCATCACTAACTGCCACACCAATTGTTTTGGTTCCTACATCTAATCCTAATACGCGCATTTATGAATCCTTTCGATGCTGTTGTAAATAAGATTTAACAAGTTCTTCAATGAGCTCGTCTCGCTCTAACTGGCGAATTGTGTTTCTCGCATCGTTATGACGAGGAATGTAAGCAGGGTCTCCTGATAACAAATACCCAACGATTTGGTTAATCGGGTTGTAGCCTTTTTCTTGCAGTGCGTCATAAACCGTAAACAATACTTCATGTACGTTTGTTTCAGCTGGCTCATCTTGAAAATTAAATTGCATGGTTTTATCAAATGAACTCACGGTCCCACCTCACTCTCTTAATTTGTGAACACATTGTGCACTATGCTAAGTCTTATTTATATTGTACACCAAGAAAGAGGAGAATTAAACGGATTTAACCCATTCTTCTACAGTGCTAAGTGCTTTTTCAATTTGGCTAGCGTCTTTTCCTCCAGCTTGCGCCATGTCAGGGCGTCCGCCTCCGCCTCCGCCGCAAATCGTTGCTACTTCTTTAACAAGTTTGCCAGCATGATGGCCTTTAGCAATTAAATCTTTTGTTACACCTGCAATAATATTTACCTTTTCACCTTGTGGAGAAGCTAATACGATCACAGCAGATTCTAATTTTTGTTTTAAATCATCAACCATTGCACGAAGGTTATTCATATCCGTTGCATTCACTTTTGCTGCTAGGACATTTACACCATTAATGTTTTGTACGCGGTCAACAAGATTGCCAGCTTCAATATTGCCAAGCTTTGTAGATAGTGAATCATTTTCACGCTGAAGATTACGAATTTCTTCTAGTAATCCTTCAACGCGCCCTACTAAATCGCGCGGGTTGGATTTTACTTTTGCCGCAGCTTCTTTTAGTAAACCTACTTGATCATTCATTAACTGATAGGCAGCTTTTCCAGTTACAGCTTCAATACGTCGAGTACCTGCACCGATTCCAGATTCTGATACAATTTTAAATAAACCGATAACAGATGTATTTGGTACGTGACATCCACCACATAATTCTAAGCTGTAGTCGCCTACTTGTACTACGCGCACGATATCTCCGTATTTCTCACCAAATAGTGCCATTGCACCCATCGCTTTTGCTTCGTCAATTGCTTTGTTTTCAATTTGTACAGAGATGCTGTCCCAAATCTTTTCATTAACGATTTGTTCAATTTTCTCAATCTCTTCTTGTGTCACTTGACCAAAGTGAGAGAAGTCAAAGCGCAAGCGATCCGCTGTTACTAAAGAACCCGCTTGATTAACATGCGTTCCTAACGTATCTTTTAATGCTTGATGCAATAAATGCGTTGCCGTATGGTTTTTCACAATCGCACTGCGGTTTTCTTCATCAAGCGTTGCCATGTATGTTTCACCTTTTACAAGCTCACCGCTTGTTACAGATACCGTTTGGACATTTTGACCATTTGGCGCTTTTTGAACGTCTTTTACTTCCGCTTTTCCTGAAGCACTTTGGATCGTACCTTGGTCCGCAATTTGACCGCCGCTTTCTGCGTAGAATGGCGTGTGGCTTAAGATGACTTGCGCTTCTGTTCCAGCTTCAGCACGGTCAACAAGCTCACCGTCTACAATAATTGCTTCAACAACTGTTTCTACTTCATTTTTATCATAGCCCACAAACTCACTTGCAACCGTTACTTCACCAAGTACGCCGCCTTGAACTTGCATAGAACTAGAATCTTGACGAGCAGCACGCGCACGCTCACGCTGTGCTTCCATTTCACGTTCAAAACCTGCATGATCGATTTTCATGTTCTCATCTTCTGCGTATTCTTCCGTTAATTCAACAGGGAAGCCATACGTATCATATAGACGGAAAACATCTTCGCCTTGTACCGTATCACTGTTTTGCGCTTTTTCTTTTTTAATAACAGTTGCCAAGATAGCTAGTCCGTCATTTAACGTTTCGTGAAAACGCTCTTCTTCATTTTTGACTACGCGCTGGATAAAATCCGTTTTTTCCTTTACTTCCGGATAGAAATCAACCATGATTTCACCTACTACCGGCACTAGGTCGTACATGAACGGACGATTAATGTTTAACTTTTTAGCATAGCGAACTGCTCGGCGTAACAAACGACGCAGCACATACCCGCGGCCTTCATTTGAAGGAAGAGCACCATCACCTACAGCAAATGTTACCGTACGAATGTGGTCAGCAATGACTTTAAATGCCGTATCTTGCTCATCATTTGTACGATATTTAGCGCCTGAAATATTTTCTGTTGCTTCAATAATTGGCATAAACAAATCTGTATCAAAGTTTGTTTGCACATCTTGAATAACAGAAACCATACGCTCTAAGCCCATTCCTGTATCAATATTTTTCTTTGGAAGCGGCGTGTACGTATTATCAGGATTATGATTAAACTGAGAAAATACAAGGTTCCAAATTTCTAAATAACGCTCATTTTCTCCACCTGGATATAATTCCGGATCAGTTAGGTCATTTCCATATGCTTCTCCGCGATCATAAAAGATCTCTGTATTTGGACCACTCGGACCTTCTCCAATATCCCAGAAGTTACCTTCTAAACGAATGATACGCTCTTTAGGCACGCCCATTTTTTCATTCCAGATCTTAAATGCTTCTTCATCTTCAGGGTGAACTGTTACAGATAGCTTATCTGCGTCGAATCCAATCCATTTATCGCTCGTTAAGAATTCCCATGCCCATTGGATTGCTTCTTCTTTGAAATAATCACCGATAGAGAAGTTACCAAGCATTTCAAAAAACGTATGATGGCGAGCCGTTTTACCTACGTTTTCGATATCGTTTGTACGAATAGATTTTTGTGCGTTACAAATACGCGGATTTTGAGGAATAACACGACCATCAAAATATTTTTTTAATGTAGCTACTCCACTGTTAATCCATAATAAAGATGGATCTTCATGCGGAACTAAAGATGCGCTTGGTTCTACATCATGGCCTTTTTCTTTAAAGAAATCTAAATACATTTGACGAACTTGTGCTGACGTCAGTTTTTTCATGATTGGTCCTCCTTTAATACTCTTCTTATTTATAGACAAAAAAATGATGACATAAAAGCATCTATTTTGCCTGTGTCCAAAAGTAATTGCTAGTTATTTGCACACAAAAAAACTCTCATCCCTGTAGCAGGGACGAGAGTTGAACTCGCGGTACCACCCTGATTATAAATGCCAAAAGCATTTATCACCTTCATAGCGTTAACGTTGCTGACACGGCAGGTTTTAGCCTGCACTCTGGACTAGCGTTCAGCTGCTCTTTGTTTAGCGCTTCTTTCAGCCAAGGAAGCCCTTCTCTAAAAACCAGTGTGCAACGTACTCGATCCATCATTGTGTTCAAAATATGTAGCGTTTTCTTATGGCGATATTATGACAAATTAACCGCTCTTTGTCAATGTTTGAGCGTATAAGAGCGGATATGCAAAATAGATATTTTAACGACTGCTAAAATTGGCACAGCCAAAATGAGACCCAATACTCCTCCAAACTCTCCTCCTAAAAGGAGCGCAAGCATGATAAACAAAGGATGAATATGAAGGCTCTTTCCTACGATAAGCGGAGACAGCACATTTCCTTCTAGAAACTGCAGCACAAAGATAATAATGACAATGGTAATAACCAACTTTATCGAGATAGTTGCTGCAATAATAGCTGCTGGAACCGCACCAATAATCGGGCCAAAATACGGAATGATATTCGTTACGCCAATAATAAAGCCTAAAAGAAGTGCATAAGGTACATGAAAGAACCAAAGTGCTGCTGTGGCAATCACACCAATAATGAGACAAACAAAAAATTGTCCTCTAATATAATTGCCAAGCGATTCATTCACATCCGATAAAAAACGTTCGCCTGGTTTGTGCCACTTTTTAGGTGTGACATAAGCTGTTGCTTTCTTAATAGAGGAAAAATCCTTCAGCATATAAAAAACAATAAATGGAATAATGATTAAAATCAAAAAAGAGGTAATCAATGATTTTAATCCTTCCGCCACTTTTGTAAGCCACACGTTGAGCGTAGCCTCTACATCATCAATGCTGCCTTCAATTTTCTCATGTACACCGTTTGGAAGTGAAGTTGTACGATCATGAATCGATTCTACCCAATGTCTATATGTATTCGTAAAATGAGGCAGCTGTTCATTTAAATCTTTTACTTGTTCCACAAAAATAGGATACGACTTATAGGCTCCGAACCCGATTCCTCCAAAAAAGATAATGTAGATCAGTAAAATAGCTAGAGGACGAGGCACGCCTTTATCATGCGTTTTTTCAATAAGCGGATGAAGTAAATATGTAATGAATGCTGCAATAAAAAAAGGCAGCAGTGCTTTTAAAAACATGTAAATAACAGGCAGCCATAAAAACTGGACTTTAAAAAAGACTAATATGCACAGCAGTGCTAATAACAGCAGTCCGAATCTATAGAACCATTTGAATGAACTATCTTTCAACGTAAACTCCTCCTCTCTTCTATTTTTTGATAAAGAAAGGAGTTTATACATGCAGTTGTATCTTCTGCCTGCAAAAAAGCACTATTGCAGCTCAGTGCAATAGTGCTTTTTTATTAGTGAATAGCTTTCATCATACGTTTACGCATTTTTTTCATATTTCTTTTTGTAAACATCTCTCGATCATCTGCCATTTTAAATGCATAAGCTCCAAGACCGAAAGCGACTACTGACGGAATGATTCTGCCCATTGCTCTTCCTCCCGGTAAAAAAGAATTAGAAATTGATTGTGCGCTCGTCATCTGAGAACAAATCATCAAGCGAGCTCAATGTTCCATCTTCTTCTACTTGGTGAGTATTAATTTGTCCTTTTGAAATAGTCATTTCAATAAAACAATTCCAGCAGTAATACTGATTTACACCAATTTTGCCAACGTCAATACTTTTACAGTTTGGACATTTAAACAAAGTCGACACCTCTTTATACGTTCTACTTATATAAACGCATTATGTCCACTTTTTTTCACGCCCATACTTTATTTTCTGACAATTAGCAAAGAAGGATGGCAACAAAGGAGTTTATTTAACTCTTTGTTAGCATGCGAAAGGTTACATGAAATCATACGGCGTAACGTTTTCCATCCCAATATTTGCATCTTTCATAAATGGAATTTCGGGATCTTCTATGTCGTTATCCAAGCTTTCTCGAAGCAGGGGCTGTAAATTCGTTTGTCGAACGCTGTCTTCATTCCGGCTGACTCCAAGCTGAAACGCTTCGTCTTCGCCGCATAAAATTAAAAACTGTTTACTTCGCGTAACGGCGGTATAAAGTAAATTGCGTCGCAGCATCCGGTAATAGCTTTTGACAATTGGAAGCACAACAATGGGAAATTCACTTCCCTGCGATTTATGAATGGAACAGCAGTATGCATGAGTTATTTGATTAAAGTCTTGCTTTGTATAAGTTACTTCGTTTCCTTCATATGAAATAACCAGCATATCCTGTTTTTCCGTATTTTCTTTGGCAAAGAAAACTGAGACGATTTCTCCCATATCTCCGTTAAATACGTTGCTATCCGGCTGATTTACAAGCTGCAGCACTTTATCTCCGACTCGGTACGTAATATCTCCGTGCTTAAGCTCTCTTCTTTGCTCAGAAGCCGGGTTAAATAATTCCTGAAGAACTTCATTCAGTTTATCAATCCCTGCAGGACCTTTATACATAGGAGCTAGAACTTGAATATCTTTAGCCGTATAGCCTTTTTTTAACGCATTCCCGCAAACTTGTTGCACGACATTCGTGATGTGCTGTCCGTGACAGCGAATAAAGGAACGATCTCCTTGCTGCCTCGATAAGTCTTCCGGAAGCTTTCCTTTTTTTATTTCATGAGCCAAATCAATAATCGACGACCCTTCCGCTTGCCGGTATACATCTGTCAGACGGACGGTAGGAACTACTTCTGAACTCAGTAAATCTTTTAACACCTGTCCCGGACCTACTGAAGGAAGCTGGTCTTCGTCTCCAACTAAAATAACCTGTAAATTAGCAGGAAGAGACTTAAACAGCTGATGAGCAAGCCACAAATCTACCATCGATACTTCATCCACAATCAATAATTTTCCGTCAATTGGATTCTCCTCATTATGGTCAAATCCTTCTTGTCCGTTCCATTTTAATAATCTGTGAATCGTAACTGCCGGAAGTCCGGTCGCTTCGCTCATTCGTTTAGCAGCGCGTCCAGTAGGTGCCACAAGTAAAACAGGAAAAGCTTCATCTTTTTTATAATCCCCTGGATTTAACGAACATCCGTGAAGTTCTGCATAGAGTTCGACTATTCCTTTAATAACCGTTGTTTTCCCTGTACCTGGTCCACCTGTTAAAAGAAGCATTGGAGACATTAAAGCAGTTTGTATGCCCTTGCGCTGAGACGGTGCATATTGCACGTCTAATCGCTCTTCTAGTTCACCTAAAGCTAGTAAAAATTCTGATTCTGGAAACTGCTCTTCGTATTGCGTTTGGGCCATAATTTTTTGAATAGCTTTAACCAGCCCTTTTTCAGCATAGAAAAGGGGAGGAAAATAAATTTTTTCGTCTTGAATGATAAGCTTTTTGTCTGCTTTTAATGCGTCCACTTCTCTTGTAAGATCCATTTCAGACAGATTCTCATGCCTGCTTTTTCGAAGAAGCTCTGCTGTTTTTCCATACAGCTGATCTGCCGTGACGTATACATGTCCCATTTGATTACATTCTTGCTCAATGACGTATAAAATACCTGCACGCAAACGATCAGGATGGTTGGTTGCCATACCAAGCCTCTTTCCAAGTTCATCGGCCCTGCTAAAACCAATACCTTGAATATCTTCTACGAGCTGATAAGGATTATTTTGAACAATTTCAAGCGCTTCTTGTTTGTACGCTTGGAAAATCTTCATCGAAAGCTGCGGTCCAAACCCGAGGTCTGTCAGCTTTACCATTACTTCTTCTAACCCTTGATGTTCACGAAGCTGCGTTACTAAAGCCTCTGCCTTGTCGGCTGAAAGCCTCGGAACCTCTTTTAGCACGGACTCATTTTGCAAAATACGAAAAATAGCGCGTTCTCCTAGGGCGTCCACAATATTTTCAGCGGTTTTTTTACCGATTCCGTGAAATAAATCGCTTGATAGGTACTGAACAACCCCTTGCCTTGATTGCGGAAGTTCTTTTTTAAACTGCTCAACATGAAATTGCAGACCAAACTTTGGATGCTCTTTGAAGTCCCCGTAAAATGTGTATACTTCATCTTCATTAAGCTTAGGAAAATAGCCTGTAACGACCGTTTCTTTATCTTCAATCTCTAAATTTGTTTTTTTGATCCGTATCCGCGTAACGTTATATAAGTTTTCTTCGTTATGAAAAACCGTTACAATTGACGTGCCGCTTATATAATGACGTTCTGGCTGTGAAGGGTTCACTAGTTCTTCGTTCATGTTATCCTTCCTTTACCCGCTTTCTTAATGTTCTAATGTAGACAGAACTTGTTTAGCATTTGCTGCCATTACGTGATCTGGCTGCACGTTTAAAGCTTCATCTAACATCTCAATTGCTTTGTCCTTATCATCTTTCATGGCATACGCTACGCCCAAATTATAGAAAGCATCGGCATGTTCTGGCTCTTGATTTACTACCTTAAGAAATTCAGCAATCGCTTCATCTACCATTTCGAGCTGTGCTAAACAAAGACCGTACTGAAATTTTGCTTCTACATCATGTTCGTTTAGTTCTACCGCTCGCTGCAGATAAGGCATCGCAAAACGAATTTCTTCCATATGAAACAGCGTTAAACCAAGCATAAAGTAGGCATCGGATGAATCTAAGCCTTTTTTGATTGCTAAATCAAAGTAGTGCTTTGCCTGCTCAAGCTGCTCTGCATTAAAATAAATATTTCCTGCTCCGTAATACGCTGTTGCCGTTTCTTCATCTAATTCAATCGCACGTTCATAAAATTTCAAAGCACGATCCATCTCACTAACAGCCGCTAACAAATTGCCAAAATTCACATACACAATTGGATCTTTTGGATTATCTTCAATTGCTTCTGAAAATGTTTTAGCAGCCTCTTCAAATTTCCCTTCCTGCATATACTGAATTCCTAGCTGATTTTTATCTGTCATTTTTTCGTTCACTCCACTGTTTTAGTTATGATTTAAAAGATTTTCACATCATGAAAATCTAGAATATGTAAGTTATTAGTTTACCCAATAAGTAAAGTATATCACAGAAAAACCTCAGCTATATACAGCTGAGGTTTTTCGTTCTTGCTTATATAAATTATACGTACCAAATTTGCTCTTCTTCTTGAAATACTTTGTCAATAGTTGCTCCGCCAAGACATTCGTCATCTTTGTAAAACACAACTGCTTGACCTGGCGTAATTGCCCGCACGGGTTCAGCAAAAATAACTTTAATTGTATCATCATCGACTTTTTCAACGGTTACTGCTGAATCGGTTTGACGATAGCGGAATTTTGCTGTGCACGTCATTGGTGACGACCAGTCACGGTCGCTTACCCAGCTGACATTTGTTGCTGTAAGAGATGTAGAATAAAGCAGCTCATTGTGAAAGCCTTGATCGACGTATAAAACGTTTTTTTCTAAATCTTTTCCAACTACAAACCACGGTTCGCCGCTGCCTCCGATACCCAAACCATGGCGTTGACCAATCGTGTAGTACATAAGGCCGTCATGCTTGCCTTTCACTTCGCCGTCAAGCGTTTGCATCACACCTGGCTGAGCAGGAAGATACTGACTTAAAAATTCTTTGAAGTTGCGTTCACCAATAAAGCAAATACCTGTGCTGTCTTTTTTCGTTGCTGTAGCAAGGCCTGCTTCTTTTGCAATTTCACGCACTTTTGATTTCTCAATTTCTCCAATTGGGAACATTACTTTTGAAAGCTGATCTTGTCCTAATTGATTTAAGAAATACGTTTGATCTTTATTTCCATCTACACCTCGAAGCATTTTATACTCCCCGTCACGATACGCAACGCGTGCATAATGTCCTGTCGCTAGATAGTCTGCTCCTAGCGTCATTGCATGCTCCAAAAAGGCTTTGAATTTAATTTCTTTATTACACATTACATCAGGATTCGGTGTACGACCTGCTTTATATTCATCTAAAAAGTAGGTAAATACTTTATCCCAATATTGTTTCTCAAAGTTGACTGCATAGTAGGGAATACCAATTTGATTACATACGCGAATAACATCGTTATAATCTTCAGTCGCAGTACAAACGCCGTTTTCATCCGTATCGTCCCAGTTTTTCATAAAGATTCCGATCACATCGTATCCTTGTTGTTTTAATAAAAGAGCTGCTACAGATGAATCAACGCCTCCGCTCATTCCGACTACTACACGTGTATCTTTAGGTGATTTTGTCAACTTCGCCACCTCCGTTTTCTTCATTTTAATTAAATTGTTCGCTAAAAAGCGAAAGAAACGACACAAACCATCAGTGAGGGATGAAGACCCTACTGATGGCTGCTATTTACATCGTTAGTCGCTTAACGATGTTTGCTGTTTGACGTGCGGTTTTTTCAATTTGCTCAGCAGAGTTTCCTAGGCCAAAGCTAAATCGAATAGAAGTTGTTAAACGTTCAGACCCTTTTCCAAACATAGCAACAAGCACATGAGAAGGATCGATTGCTCCCGCTGTGCAAGCTGAACCGCTCGATGCCGCAATTCCTGCTAAGTCTAAATTTACGAGCATCGATTCAACATTTGTTTTTGGAAATGATAAATTTAACACATGTGGCAGAGCATTTTCAAGATGTCCGTTAATTTCAAATGAAATACCTTCTTCTTTCAACACAGCTACCATTATTTCTTTGTATCTTCTATATTCATCTGCACGTGTTTGCAGCGTTTGTTGCGAAATTTTCACAGCTTCTTCAAACCCGACGATACTTGTCATGTTCTCAGTTCCAGCTCGTCGTTTGCGCTCTTGTTCTCCTCCAAATAGCAAAGGAGACAGTGAAACGTGAGCAGCTGCATATAAAAAGCCCATCCCTTTTGGTCCGTTAATTTTATGAGCCGAAACGGATAAAAGATCGACACCTAATTGTTGCACATTTAACGGAATTAATCCATAAGCTTGCACTGCATCCGTGTGGAAATATGCTCCATGCTCTTTTAATAGAACTCCAATTTCTCCAATTGGCTGAATAGCACCTACTTCATTATTTCCAAACATCACCGACACAAGAATTGTTTGATCCGTTAGGGCTGATTTTATTTCATCCACAGATACTTGTCCGTACTCATTAACTGGTAGGTAAGTCACTTCAAAGCCCTGTGTTTCTAAATATTCACACGTATGAAGCACAGCGTGGTGTTCAATTTGCGTGGTAATAATATGATTTCCTTTATGGCGGTTTGCAAGAGCGACTCCGATCAGTGCCATATTATCTGCTTCTGTCCCACCACTTGTAAAAATCAGTTCATTTTCGTGTGCTCCAATACTTGCTGCAATCGTTTGGCGAGCTTCGTCTAAATAGCGTCGACTTTCCCGCCCGTAGTGATGAATACTAGACGGATTTCCAAAGTACTCATGCATAAAAGTCGTCATTTTCTCAACGACTGCTGGATGTATTGGAGACGTTGCTGCATGATCAACATAAATACGTTCCAAAATAAACGCCTCCTATCTCATTATTAAATATAAAACATATAAGACGCTTGATCATCATCAGAATGATTTGCTAAATCTTCAAGCGTTGTACTATCTAGCACTTCTTTAACTGCATCTCGAATACGAATCCACAGCTCGCGTTTTGCAGGCTCTTCATCTTCAATTCCTTCTACAGGACTAATAGGACCTTCTAAAACGGAAATAATATCGCCAGAAGTAATGTTAGCAGGTTCATGTGCCAAGATGTAACCTCCATAAGCTCCGCGCACGCTTTTTACAAGCCCAGCGTTACGCAGCGGTGAAATAAGCTGCTCTAAATAATGTTCAGATAAATCATGCGTTTGAGCAATAGTTTTAAGCGAGATAGGACCTTCTCCAAAGCGCTTCGCAAGCTCAATCATAATCGTTAAACCGTAGCGTCCTTTTGTTGAAATTTTCATACGATACACTCCTTCAATACACTTTTTTTATTTATGAAAAAAATAAGACCCTCACGTTGTCACTGAATGCTGTGATGAGTCGTTTTTTACTAAGCTATATGAACTTCTCTATACGCGTTTCTTGCAAATGTAACTGTTGATATTATAACATACTATGCCTATAAGATAAATTTCCACCACCTATTCACCTCTTGTGATACAGTGAAAGAAAAGAAAGGAGAAAAACATGTCTACAAAACCTCTCGCATTTCGAATGCGTCCGACTCATTTAGATGACGTTATCGGGCAGCAGCATTTAGTTGGCAAAGATAAAATGATTTATCGAATGGTAAAAGCAAATCACTTAAGCTCGATGATTTTATATGGGCCTCCAGGCGTCGGGAAAACAACAATTGCCACAGCTATTGCAAAAACAACCAACACGGCGTTTCGTCAGTTAAATGCCGTTGTAAACAATAAAAAAGATATGGAAATTGTCGCCGAAGAGGCCAAAATGTCAGGCAAAGTAATTCTTCTGCTAGATGAAGTTCATCGCCTTGACAAAGCCAAGCAAGACTTTTTGCTTCCTTATTTAGAAAACGGCATGATCATTCTAATCGGAGCGACAACAAGCAATCCTTATCACGCGATTAATCCTGCTATTCGAAGCAGATGCCAAATCTTCGAATTAAAATCTCTTACGCCAGACGATATCAAAATGGCGCTAACAAGAGCACTCAACGACTCATCCAATGGATTTGGGGATAGAAAAATTGCCGTAGAAGATGACGCCATGAACCACTTTGCCAACAGCTGTAACGGTGACGTGCGCTCGGCTTTGAATGCTCTGGAACTAGCTGTTTTATCAACAAGTGAAAGCGATGGTAAAATCGTTATTACCTTACAAACGGCAGAAGAATGTCTGCAGCAAAAGTATTTTTCACATGATAAAAATGGTGACGCTCACTATGATGTATTATCGGCTTTTCAAAAATCGATTCGCGGCAGCGACGTAAATGCCGCTCTTCATTATTTGGGACGGCTAATTGAAGCAGGAGACTTGATCAGCATCAATCGTCGCCTTTTAGTCATTGCCTATGAAGACATTGGACTAGCTGATCCGGATGCCGGCATGAGGACACTAGCAGCTATTCAAGCAACTGAGCGATTAGGACTTCCAGAAGCACGCATCCCGCTTGCAAACGCCGTTATTGAGCTTTGCCTATCACCGAAGTCCAACGCTGCTTACAAAGCATTAGATGAAGCGATAAGTGATATTAAAAAAGGGTTGTCCGGCGACGTTCCCATTCATTTGAAGGATGCTCATTACAAAGGAGCAGAGAACCTTGGACGAGGCGTTGAATATCAATACCCGCATGATTTTGATAACGGATGGGTCCTTCAACAGTATTTACCGGATCGCATCAAAAACAAACAATATTTTCATCCTAAACAAAATGGACAAGAAAAATACTTTTCAAAAGTTTTCAATCGTTTAGAGACATTAAAAAAAGAAAATGGCTGAAACTGTTGCTCAGTTTCAAAGCCATTTTCTTTTTTGTCTTTATCTATTAAGCTGCACTTTTAACGTCTTTTCGTTTTTTCGTTTTTGTTGAACCTTTAAAGTAGCTGTCTAAAAGTTTTGCTACTAAACGAGCGATGATATTAAACAACAGAACCATAATGATTAGAATAGCAGCTGACTTTGTTGCAATCAATCTCGCATCAGGTACAATTCCTTCAGAGTTTAATTTCCAAATGTGGACGGCAAGCGTCTCCGCTGGCCGAAAAATATTAAACGGGTTTACAGGACTCGTTAAGTCGGCATTTGAATTTAACATCGGCGTCGTTAAGCCAGCTGTATAAATCAGCGCAGCTGCCTCTCCAAAGATTCGTCCCGCTGTTAAAATAACGCCCGTGATAATTTGTTGAATCGCTGATGGAATCACTACTTTGACAATTGTTTGCCATTTAGTCGCACCCAAGCCTAAACTCGCTTCTTTTACACTCGCAGGAACAGATGCAATCGCACTTTCACATACGCGCGTTAAACCCGGTAAATTTAAAATTGTAATCACAAGTGCTCCGCCGATAAGCGTATAGCCCCAGCCTGAAAATGTGACGAAAATTAATAATCCAAATAAACCAACTACAATGGACGGTAATGACGCCATTGTCTCAATACATAAGCGGACGAAATTTAGGAAACGACCTTGCTTCGCGTACTCCGCTAAGTAAATTCCGGCTCCTAAACCAAGAGGAATAGAAATGATCAGCGTTAAAACAAGCATGTAAAACGAGTTAAACAGCTGCGGTCCGATACCGCCACCTGCCATCGTATTGCTTGGCTTTCCAAATAAAAAGTTCGGATCCCAAAATCCCCAGCCCTTGGCGATAATTTCAACAACTAAATACACTAATAGCGCCACAACTAGAGCGGCAATGCCATAAAAAATACCTGTCCATATATTATTTACTGTGCGTGCATTTTTGTTTCTCATTGATGAGCACCTCGTTTCCCAATTGCTCGGATAATTAAAATGAACACGAAAGAAATAAGCAGTAAAATCATGGCTAACGTCCACAATGCGTTATTCCATGCCGTTCCGTTTAACGTATTAGACATATCCATTGTTAAAATACCTGTTAATGTTGCCGTTGGGCTGTATAAGCTTTCAGGAAGCTTAACCGTATTTCCGATAACCATTTGCACAGCTAGCGCTTCTCCGAATGCACGGGCAAGCCCTAACACGATACCTGTTAAAATACCTGTTTTAGCAGATGGAATAATAACTCGGCTAATTGCCTGCCATCTTGTTGAACCTAGTCCATAAGAAGCTTCTAAATATTCAGGTGCTACGCTTCGAATTGCATCGTCAGCAATACTTGCAATTGTCGGAAGAATCATGACGCTTAAGACAATAATTCCGGCAATCAAACTAAAGCCCACTCCGCCGAAGTTATCGCGAAGAAGCGGCACTAAAATGGTAACCCCTAAAAGGCCGTATACCACTGAAGGAACTCCGACTAAAAGCTCTAAAACCGGTCGTAAAACCGTTGACCCAAATTTAGGCGAAATATAGTTGTTAAAAATGGCAATAGCAATTCCAATTGGAGCACTTATAATAACGGCTCCGATTGATACAAGCATGGAACCCAGAATAAACACAAGTGCCCCGTATTCTTTATTGTTTGGGCTCCATTTTGTTGAAGTCAACATTTCACCGATTGATATATTGCTTTGTAAAAATGACTGTATGCCTTTTTCACAAATAAATACGATAATAGCTAACGTAACAAGTACAATTAAAATACCGCAAAATGTAGAAAGCGTACGGCCAATGTATTCGCTTTTTACATAATTAATGGATTTTTTCCCCTTCATCGCTCTGTCTCCTTACATATTCAGTATATATTCGCTTTTCTTTTTATTTGCTATATACTTTATTAACATTCAAATAGAATAAGACTGACTGTGTTAGTCAGCCCTATTCTTTTTAAAAACACTTTTATTTTTTGAATTCAGTCATTGGGATATAGCCCATATCTTCTACTTGCTTAGCAAAGTCTTTACCAGATACATAATCAATGTACTCTTTTGCACCATCTTTTGGCTCACCGTTTGTAATCATGTACTCATAAGACCAGAACGGATATTTTTTAGAAACAATATTTTCTGTTGTTGGCTCCACACCATCAATATTAAGCATTTTTAAACTTTCTTTTTTATCGCCAATTAAATACGACATAGCAAGGTAACTTACTGCTCCTGGAGTTGAGTTTACTGATTGCTCAACCGCTCCGTTTGAATCTTGAGCTGTACCAACGCTGTCATTTACTTTTGCGTCACCCATTAATGTTTTCTCAAATGTAGCACGTGTACCAGATGATGCTGGACGGTTGATTACGTTAATTTTTTCGTCGTTTCCGCCAACTTCTTTCCAGTTTTTAATTTCACCAGAGAAAATCTTTTGAATTTGCTCTTTTGTTAACGATTCTACTTTTACATCTTTATTTACAACAAGTGCGAACCCAATGCCCGCTACTTTCGTATCGACAAGTTTATCTGCTTTTGATTTATCTTCGATTTTATCGGCTGCTGGAACGTCAGAGTTTCCAATGTCAACTGCTCCTGATGCTACTTGGTTAACACCAGTTCCACTACCTCCACCTTGTACCGTTACTGAAAGGTTTGGATATTTTTCCGTAATTCCATTCGCTGCTTCTTCTGCAAGTGGTTGTAAAGCTGTAGATCCCGCCGCTGTTAACGTACCTGACACTTCTTCTTTGCTGCCCGAACCACTGTCGTTGCTTGCTCCGTCTTTACCACATGCTGCTAGTGCTCCTACCATTAAAAAAGCTGCTAATGTTACTTTAAAACCCTTTGTTTTCATTACATTACCCTCCAATAAATATATGTGTAATTAGTACTAGTCCTTTGTACTCGAACAACAGGTACAAGACACATTATACGAGTAGATTGTTGTCTTTATATGAAGTGAATTTTAAGTTACTGTAAACTTACTTATTTGGGGTTTATTTTTTCTTATTTCTATCAAAACCCTTGATATATAAGACTTTCTGAATATTACTGTAGAAGATACAACAGAAAGAAAGCCAAAACGTAAATTTTATGTAAATAAAGCGTTAAATAAATTTACATAAATCTCTTTTTTTACTACAGTGTAAATTCACCATCAAGCCATATTTTTCAATTTATTAGTACTTTTTATACATATCAAACAGAAGATTCCATCCAAAGCATAAATAGAACAGATATTTCCATAAAAAAAGAAGGCTGCGATAGCCTTCTTTTTATTGATCACCTACGCGGCGAATCTTAATATTACTTAATAATTCATTGATAACATGACCGCCCATAATTAATCCCGCTACAGATGGAACAAAAGCATTAGAAGATGGGGGCATTTTCGCTTTTCGAATTTGCGCTTGATCGTTTCCTACTTCTTTGCGAACTTCTTCGCGAATAACGATTGGACGTTCATCAGAAAAAACGACGTTAATTCCTTTGCGAATTCCTTCTTTACGCAGACGAGTACGAACCACTTTTGCAATCGGATCTGTATGCGTCTTTGAAATGTCTGCAATTTTAAAACGTGTTGGATCCATTTTATTCGCAGCACCCATACTTGAAATAATCGGAATATCACGTTTTAAACATTCTTTCATTAAATGAATTTTATACGAAATCGTATCGGATGCATCCACTACAAAGTCCGGTTTGTAACTAAAGAACTCTTCATACGTTTCTTCCGTATAAAACATTTGAAGAGAAACGACGTCACAGTCTGGGTTAATATCCAAAATACGCTGTTTCATTAATTCTGTCTTGGGCTGACCTACCGTCGAAAGCAGCGCATGAATTTGACGATTTACGTTTGTAATATCAACATCGTCTTTATCTACAAGAATTAAACGACCTACTCCTGACCGAGCCAAAGCCTCAGCAGAAAACGACCCTACTCCTCCTATCCCTAAAATAGCAACCGTGCTGCCTTTTAAAGTAGCTAACCCTTCTTTTCCTATCGCCAGTTCATTACGCGAAAACTGATGCAACATGTTAAAACACTCCTCTATTAAATACACCAACGTGTATGATTAATTCAAATAAACAACGAAATTGACTATACCATATTTTTAGCAAAACGAACATGAGCATTCGTTATTTCTCCATAAAAAAACTCTATGCAAATCATTACATAGAGGATTTCTTATATGTATGCTAGTCCCGATCGTGCCGTCTCGAGTGCCTTCGTTTTGAACCCGCTCTCGGCAGGTGGGTGCTCTGCTTTAACCATTGTAAGTCCTCGAGATGAGGCATGTACGCTCGTTAAAAACTCCGAGCTCCCAAGCAAAAAATTGTTCGGTCAAAACTGGATTAAGGACGAACACATCAGGACTATTTAGTTCTTGAAAGTATCTTATCACAGAAAAAATCACTTTGCAATTAATAAGTAAAACAAAAAAAATCGAGCCTGTCGTGCTCCAGTGACAGGCTCGATTTAACAGATGGTTTAATCGATTACGCTTCTGTTTTTTGCTTTTTTACCTGCAAATGCAGCTCGTCTAATTGCGCTTCACTTACTTCACCAGGTGCGTTTGTTAATAGACAGCTTGCACTTGCTGTTTTAGGGAAGGCAATTGTATCGCGCAAGTTTGTGCGTCCTGCTAAAAGCATAACCAAACGGTCAAGACCTAACGCAATTCCGCCGTGAGGAGGAGTACCGTATTCAAATGCTTCAAGTAAGAAACCGAACTGCTCATATGCTTCTTCTAATGTAAATCCAAGCGTTTTAAACATTTTTTCTTGAATATCACGCTCATAAATACGTAAAGATCCTCCGCCAAGTTCGTAACCATTCAACACTAAGTCATATGCTTGTGCACGGACTTGTCCAGGATCGCTTTCTAACATTGGTAAATCTTCACGAACTGGCATTGTGAATGGATGATGAGCCGCGTAGTAACGGTTGTCTTCTTCGTCATGCTCAAGAAGAGGCCAATCTGTTACCCATAGGAAGTTAAATTTCGTTTCATCAATAATCCCTTGTTCTTTTGCAAGCTTTAGACGAAGAGCGCCAAGTGCATCTGCTACAACTGACTTTTTATCAGCTACAAATAAAAGTAAATCTCCTTCTTCCGTTTGAAGAGCTTCAGCAAATTGCTTTTGCTCATCTTCGTTGAAGAATTTTGCAATCGGTCCTTTTAAGCCGTCTGCTTCAACTTTCAGCCATGCTAACCCTTTAGCACCGTAAATTTTCACGAACTCTGTTAAAGCATCGATATCTTTACGTGAATAGCTAGAAGCGGCACCTTTTACGTTAATCGCTTTTACTTCTCCGCCGTTTTCAACTGCTGCGCTAAATACTTTAAACCCGCAGTCTTTCACAAGCTCTGATAAGTTGACTAGCTCCATTTCAAAACGTGTATCCGGCTTATCTGAGCCATAGCGGCTCATCGCTTCATCATATGACATGCGCGGGAAAGGCGTCGTTACATCTAAATCTTTTACGCGCTTCATTACTTTAGACATCATTTCTTCCGTCATTGTCATGATGTCCTCTTGAGATAAAAATGATGTTTCAATATCGATTTGAGTAAATTCAGGCTGACGATCTGCACGCAAGTCCTCATCGCGGAAGCAGCGAGCAATTTGATAATAACGCTCAACTCCGCTTACCATTAACAGCTGCTTAAAGATTTGCGGTGATTGAGGAAGAGCATAAAACTCACCTTCGTGTACGCGGCTCGGCACAAGATAATCGCGTGCACCTTCTGGCGTGCTTTTTGTTAAAATAGGTGTTTCAACATCTAAAAAGTCATTTTGATCTAAGAAGTCGCGAATTGTTTTTGTAATGTCATTGCGCATTTTAAGCGTGTTAAACATTTCAGAACGTCGAAGATCTAAATAACGATATTTTAATCGAACATCTTCTGATACTTCGGTTTGATCCGCAATGGCAAAAGGAGGTGTTTTGGCTTTATTCAACACCGTAATTTGCTCAGCGTGAACTTCAATTTTACCTGTTTTTAAGTTCGGGTTAACGGTTCCCTCTTCACGAGCTACAACAGTTCCCTGCACTTCCAGTACGAATTCATTACGTACATCTTCAGCAATTTTTAGCGCTTCAGCAGATTTTTCAGGATTAAATACAACTTGCACAACTCCGCCGCGGTCGCGTAAATCAATAAAAATTAATCCGCCTAAATCACGGCGCTTTTGAACCCATCCTTTTAATAGAACTGTTTCGCCAGTTGCTTGTTCTGTTACATCTCCACAGTAGTATGAACGTTTTGTCATCATGGTTCCCCCTTATACTTGTTCCTGCAAATAGCTAACCAATTGATCAATTGATACTTCTTGCTGTTCGCCAGACTCCATATTCTTTACGTTTACAACTTGTTTTGCTAGCTCATCTTCACCTAGAACAACAACAAATTTTGCTTGTACACGATCGGCTGCTTTGAACTGAGCTTTCATTTTTTTATCTTGATAATCTTTATCTGCTACAAAACCTGCACGTCGAAGCGTATTCACAATTGAAACAGATTTTTCTTTCGCCTCATCGCCCATTGTCACTACATAGCAATCTACGCCAGTTTCTACCGGAAGCTCAATTCCTTCTGCTTCCAATGCAGATAATAAGCGTTCAATGCTTAAAGCGAATCCGATACCTGGTGTTTCAGGTCCGCCGATTTCTTGAATCAGCCCATTATAACGGCCTCCGCCGCAAAGAGTTGTAATGGCGCCAAATCCTTCTGCTTCACTCATTAGTTCAAATGCTGTGTGATTATAATAATCTAACCCGCGTACTAGCGTCGGATCTACAACATAGTCAATGTCTAAATCGGTTAAGTACTGCTGTACTTTTTCAAAATATTCTTTTGAATAGTCGTTTAAATAATCAAGAATAGACGGCGCTGTAGCCATCAGTTCGTGGTCACGATCTTTTTTACAATCTAAAATACGAAGAGGATTTTTCTCCAATCGGCTTTGACAGTCGCTGCAAAACTCTCCGATGCGAGGTGCAAAGTGATCGATAAGTGCTTGACGGTGAGCTTGACGACTTTCTGTATCTCCTAAACTGTTAACAACCAGCTTTAATTTTTTTAATCCAAGCGATTGGTAAAAGCTCATTAACAGGGCAAGAACTTCAGCGTCGATAGCTGGATCATTTACCCCTAATGCTTCTACGCCAAACTGAACGAATTGACGGAAACGTCCCGCTTGAGGTCGTTCATAACGAAACATAGGACCGATATAAAACAGCTTTGTTGGCTGCGTTGGATTTCCAAACATTTTATTTGAAACAAATGATCGTCCAACTGCAGCTGTTCCTTCTGGACGAAGTGTTAAGCTGCGGTCGCCTCGATCCTTAAATGTGTACATTTCTTTTTGCACGATATCCGTTGTTTCTCCCACTCCGCGCAAAAATAATTCAGTGTGTTCAAACATTGGTGTACGAATTTCTTGGTAGTTGAACGCACGGCAGATTTCTCTTGCTCGCTGTTCAACAAACTGCCAATATTCTACTTTGCCCGGTAAAATATCTTGTGTGCCTCTAGGTATTTGAACTGACATAACGTGATATGCCTCCTATATTTAAAATTTACAATACAAAAAAACTCTCGCCTCTACTATTTTTCCATAGTAGGGACGAGAGTTAATCTCACGTGGTACCACCCTAATTGAAACATATGACATGTTTCCACTCATTTCGTTAACGCACGAACACGTTCATCTCCTACTAAGTTTCCCTTTTCAGAGTGAAGCCTCCTGAGTGTTCTTTCATAAAGTCATCATGTAGAAATGCTTTCAGCCTAAGACATTTCCTCTCTAGCCATGTGTCATCTTTACTACTTTTCTCGATCTTTGGCTTATCAATATAAAAATGTTATACATTCATTTTAATTTAGCAATTGCTTTCTATATTACGAATGAAATGAGCAGTTGTCAAGCACCTTTCATGTTAAGAGCGGTCTAATTGTTTTCTTAGTTTCTGAATATCTCGAAGCGTTAAACCAAATTCAGAAGCCAATTCAAGGGATGAAGCTTCACTTTCTCTATCAATAAAATCATGAAAATGAATGCCAAATACCGGATTTACCTGCTGAAATGATTGTTCACCTTTTTCACTAAACTTCATCGTTTCTTCCTCCCTGCCTACACTTACTTATCCTTTTATTAGCATTGCCCAAAAAAGATGTTTTTACATAAGAGAAAGGATTTTTTTTCTTTTCATCGAATACTCTATTTTGTTATAAAAAGGAGGTCTATCTATTCGCCATCTTAACATGAAGTCTGTATCTGTTTTGGCTGCAAGTATCCTTTTGTTACTGTGCTCTTCCTCATTTGAGCGCCCAAATGTACCGGTGCATCAACCCATTGTTGTAACAGCTGACTCTCTTCATGTACGCAGCGGTCCAGGACGTTCATTTTCAATTACAAATAAATTGACGAAGAATACAAGACTATCCGTTTCAGACCGTCAAGGAGATTGGTATTATGTAGAAAGCTCGGGTATTCAAGGCTGGGTGTTTAAAAAATTCACGAAAACCGTAGCGCTCCGTAGCGTTCAGCCCAGCATGCAGGTAGCGCAGCGCCAGCCTGTTTATACGCTGAGTAAAAGCTTGCAGCACCTAAAGGGCAAAACCATTATTATTGATGCAGGCCATGGAGGAAAAGACAAAGGAGCCATCGGCACACAGGGCACATATGAAAAAGATCTCACTCTCCGAACAGCGCTGATTTTACAAAACAAACTTCAAAAAGAAGGCGCACACGTCATTTTAACCCGCACCCGTGATGAGTACGTTCTACTTTCACAGCGCACGCTGCAATCGACTAAAGCAGATGCTTTTATAAGCGTTCACTACAACAGTACGAACAGCTCACAGCTAACTGGCCTTATGACGTATTATTATCATCAGCATCAGGACAGTCCACTCACACATTCTATTCATCAGTCACTCATTGAACATGCAAAATTGAAAGACAAAGGAGAACGATTTGGAAACTATTATGTTCTTCGCGAAAATACACGTCCGAGTACATTAATTGAACTGGGCTTTTTAAGCAACGAACGGGAAGAAACGTATATTAATTCCATCAGTTATCAGCAAATGATTACATCCGCTATCGCTGAAGGATTAAATCACTACTTTCAAAACAAAGAAAAAACGCAGACTCATCTGTGAGCCTGCGTTTTTTCTTTGCTTTCTACAATAAGTGTGACCGGTCCGTCATTCGTAAATGATACGTCCATCATTTCGCCAAATGCGCCGGTTTCTACTCGAATATTTTTTCCTGATAATACTTTATTAAAATAGTTGTAAATCGTTACAGCATGATCTGGCCTAGCAGCTTCCATAAAGTTTGGTCTTCTGCCTTTTCGGCAATCTCCGTAAAGCGTAAATTGAGATACCGATAAAATTTCTCCTTCTACATCTAGAAGCGACAAATTCATTTTGCCAGACTCATCTTCAAACACTCGCAAATTTACAATTTTGTCTGCTACATACTCTGCATCGGCTTCAGTATCCTCGTGGGTAATACCGACTAAAAGCATATATCCGTGCTCAATCTCGCCGACCGTCTCCCCTGCAACAGTTACTTTTGCATTCTTTGCTCTTTGTACGACTACTCTCATGTATAACGACCTTTCTTAATGCATAATTCGGCGAACTGAATAAATGTCTCGAAGCTGCTTAATGCGCTCGACCACTTTATGAAGATGACTGATGTTATGAATAGAAATTGACATATGAATCGTAGCCATTTTGTTTCGGTCCGATTTTCCTGAAACGGCTGAAATATTCGTTTTAGTCTCGTTTACAACCTGCAGAACTTCATTTAGTAAGCCTCGACGGTCGTAGCCCGAAATTTCAATTTCCACATTAAACTCTTTGCCTTCTTTAATATGTGTTTCCCACTCTACAGGAATAAGACGGCTTTCAGCATCATCTGTGTGAACGTTTAAACAATCTGCTCTATGAACAGATACTCCCCGCCCCTTTGTAATAAAACCAACAATCTCATCTCCGGGAACTGGATTACAGCATTTAGACAAGCGAATCAGCATGTTCTCTACACCCGGTACGATAACACCGGAATCTTTTCGTTTATGCTGGCGAACACGTTTAGCCGCAGTGTCGCGTGCAATGTCATCAATTTGGATCTCTTGTTCTTGATCGCGCTGCTTTCTCCACTTCTCGGTTAAACGATTAGCTACTTGAGCCGCAGTTAATCCGTTATATCCAATAGCTGCATACATATCATCTTCATTTGAGAAATTAAACTTCTCCGCTACTCGTTTGATATTATCAGCTGTTAATACTTCTTTTAAGTCAAACTCCATTTGACGAATTTCTTTTTCAACCAGCTCTTTGCCTTTTTCAATATTTTCATCGCGGCTTTGCTTTTTAAAGAATTGGCGAATTTTATTTTTGGCTTGAGACGTTTGAGCAAGCTTTAACCAGTCCTTGCTTGGACCATATGAATGCTTAGACGTCAAAATTTCGATAATGTCCCCCGTTTTCAAACGGTAATCAAGCGTAACCATCTTGCCGTTGACTTTTGCTCCAATGGTTTTATTTCCGATTTCAGAATGAATACGATAGGAAAAATCAATTGGAACAGAACCCGAAGGAAGCTCAATGACGTCGCCTTTTGGCGTAAAAATATAAACCATGTCAGAAAACAAATCAACTTTTAGAGATTCCATAAACTCTTCTGCATCGTTTGCATCATTTTGAAATTCTAAAATTTCTCTAAACCACGTTAACTTTTCTTCAAATGAAGCATGCTCAGCTGTTTTTCCCTCTTTGTAAGCCCAGTGAGCAGCAATTCCATACTCAGCAATTTGGTGCATGTCAAATGTTCGAATTTGAACTTCTAACGGATCACCTTTTGGTCCGATAACCGTCGTATGAAGAGACTGGTACATATTTTGTTTTGGCATCGCAATATAATCTTTGAAACGTCCTGGCATTGGTTTCCAGCACGTGTGAATAATCCCTAACACCGCATAGCAGTCTTTAATGCTATTTACAATAATGCGCACAGCTAGTAAATCGTAAATTTCATTAAACTGCTTGTTTTGCAGTGCCATTTTACGATAAATGGAATAAATATGTTTTGGACGTCCTGAAATTTCAACTTTAATCGACACTTCATCTACTTGCTCACGAACTTCATCAATAACTTCAGCCAAATATTGCTCGCGTTCCGCACGCTTTTTCTTCATCAAATTGACAATGCGATAATATTGCTGAGGATTTAAGTAACGTAAAGCTGTATCTTCAAGCTCCCACTTAATTTTTGAAATACCAAGACGATGAGCAAGAGGAGCAAAAATTTCAAGCGTTTCATTTGAAATGCGTCGCTGCTTTTCCTGCGGTAAATGCTTCAGCGTACGCATGTTATGAAGACGATCCGCAAGTTTGATCAGTATGACTCGAATATCTTGAGCCATTGCCACAAACATCTTGCGGTGATTTTCAGCCTGCTGCTCTTCTTTAGACTTATATTTAATTTTTCCAAGTTTCGTTACGCCGTCTACTAGCATTGCTACTTCTTCGTTAAAAGCTTTTTCTAAATCCTTTAGTGTTATCTCTGTATCTTCGACCACATCATGTAGAAATCCAGCTGCAATTGTTGCTGGATCCATATCTAGATCAACTAAAATTCCTGCGACTTGAATCGGGTGGATAATATATGGTTCACCCGACTTGCGATATTGTTCTTTGTGAGCTTCTTTTGCAAAATCATATGCTTTTTGTACAAAAGCCACGTCTTCTTCATTTAAATATCGCTTCGTATTGTCAATGACCTGTTCCGCTGTTAGGACTTGCTCATTTGCCATGAAATCACCTTTTATCAACTAGCATTTTTAATTCATATTGTAACTATTATCTTGAAAAAATCCAAGGATGTAAAGCCTTTGCGTCTAATTTATGAAATTTACATCATTTCCATTTTACGTATTCACGTTTTTTAACGAAAAAAGAGCACCTGTATCAGGTACTCTTTTTTATGTGATCGTTCTTCTTAATACGTCATTAATGTGAATACATCGTAACCGTCTAGTTTGTCACGGCCGTCAAGGTAAGAAAGTTCAATTAAGAACGCAGCTCCAACAACAATTCCGCCTAATTCTTCAACAAGCTTAATTGTCGCTTCAATTGTACCGCCTGTTGCTAATAAATCATCTGTAATCAACACGCGCTGACCTGGCTTAATTGCATCTTTGTGAATCGTTAATACGTCTTTACCGTATTCTAAACCGTAATCTACTTTAATTACTTCACGCGGTAATTTTCCTTCTTTACGAACAGGTGCAAAGCCGATACCTAACGCATATGCTACTGGACAACCAACGATAAATCCGCGAGCTTCCGGTCCTACGATAATATCAACTTGTTTATCATTGGCATATTTTACAATCTCATCCGTTGCGGCACGGTATGCGTCACCGTTATCCATTAATGTTGAGATATCTTTAAATGTAATACCTGGTTTTGGCCAGTCAGGTACAATTGTAATATAATCTTTAAAATTCATTCTAATGTTGCCTCCTCATTCAATCGAACGCTTAAAAATATCTTGAAATTGATTTTTAAGCTGTACATATGACGTATAAATAAAGTTTTTTTCTATTTCAATCTGCTGCTGCTTTTGGCGATAAGTCGCAGATTCTATTAAATCACGTTTCGTAGAATTTTTCACTAACGAAATTAAGCCATTGTTTATTGTAACAAATTCTAACTCAAAAAACACCTTTGCCATAAAATCAATCGTTTCTTTCGACCAGCCCTTATGAATTGCTAAATCTTCTTTGTAGCGTTTTAAATCAAAAGGACCCTTTTTCGCTAAAAAGCCGTAGAACCATTTAAAGTGATCGCGAGTTGGGATTGTATCAAAATAATGGTCTTCTTCCGTTAAGAAAATAGCGTATATCCTAGAAGGAATACCTTGGACAAACAAAGCTTCAAGCCACTTCTGTGACGGAGGCAAATCTAATAAAACGATCTGTTCTCCTGCAAACATGCATGCTTTTGCCTGTTCTTCATTTTGAATAAGAACAACATGTTCCATCGGCAGCATCGACTTGTATTTATCAATTGTTGAATCGTGAAAAGCAACAACTTTCATTTGATCTGTGAATACCTGTTCAAAGAAACGTTTGACATCAACCGCGCTGCGATAATCAAACATCTGCCACTCATCTACAGAGATATCTTCTACCATCAGCTGCGGTTTGCGCATATTGTTCCACTCATTAATGGATAGTTCACCTACTAATGATACCTTAGCTATAGGAGATACTTCATCTAATATATAGCCTAACCCAAATCCTACTGCATCAACCGATACACCGCTGTCTTCAAATACGAGTTTTAAATGATTTTTATTCGCACCAATTTTCCGCATAGATGTTGTATGAACATCTTTAATGAGAACTTTTGGCTTCGGATTATGCATACCAAATGGAGCAAGCGCACTCATTTGTTCAATGTTTTCCAGGGTAATTTCCTCTGTTTTGCATACTGTATCAACTGATGTAATTGGAATAAAGTCCTGTTGAGTTAACACGTTGCTTGCTTGTTCATTAAGGCGTCTGCGCAGTTCTTCTACATCCTCGCTGTTTAACGTCATGCCGGCTGCCATTGGATGCCCTCCAAAATGCGGCAAAATGTCACGGCATTTAGATAAGTTCGCGAATAAGTCAAAGCCTTGGATACTTCTTGCTGAACCTTTAGCAATACGGTTTTCAGAGTCAACACTTAATACAATTGTTGGTCTGTAGAACTTTTCTACGAGCCTAGAAGCAACAATTCCAACAACGCCTGCATTCCATCCTTCTCCCTCTACAATAAGAACGCTATTTTCATCCGGAGGATACATACTTTCAACAAATTCAACGGCTTCTTCCGTAATATCGTTTACGATTTGCTGCCTTTCCTTGTTTAACGCATCAATTTCTTTAGCTAAACCTTTTGCTTCTTCAGCATTTGTTGTCATAAGCAAATGAACAGCTGGATCAGCATCTTGAAGACGTCCTACTGCATTAATGCGAGGAGCCATGGCAAATCCAATTGTATCTTCAGTAATTTCTTCGCGTTTTACTCCACATACGCTCAGCAGCGCTTCAATTCCAGTACGCTTCGTGAGCTTGAGATAGTCAAGACCTTTGCGAGCAATTAAGCGGTTTTCGTCGACTAAAGGAACTAAGTCAGCAATCGTCCCAATCACTGCTAGTTCTAACAAATGTTCCGGAAGCTCCCCTAACAGCGCATGAGCAAGTTTAAAAGCAACTCCTACACCTGCCAGTTCTTTAAATGGATATGTACTGCCCGGCAGCTTTGGATGAATAATTGCATAGGCATCGGGTAAAACCGGACCCGGCTCGTGGTGATCAGTAATAATTAAATCAAAATCTAATTCACGTGCATACGCCGTTTCTTCGACTGCCGAAATACCTGTGTCTACCGTAATCACCAGCTGATAGCCGCCTGCGTTTATTTTATCAAATGCTGCCTTATTCGGCCCATAACCTTCTGTAAAGCGATTAGGAATATAAAAATCAGTATCAGCGCCGAGCTGCTGTAAAGCAGATAACATAACTGAAGTACTGCTGACGCCGTCCGCATCGTAATCTCCATAGATCATAATTTTTTCATTATGATCAATTGCTTGCTGAATACGAGCTACTGCTTTGTCCATATCGTGCAATAAAAACGGATCGTGGAACGTTTGTGCATCAACGTGTAAAAACTCACGTGCCGCTTCTACTGTTGTCATGCCTCTATTAAGTAATAACGAAGCTACTAGAGGTGTAATATTGAGGTTTTCTACAAATTCATTAACAAGTTGTTCATCACATTCTTGAACATTCCAACGTTTTTTTGACTGTAACATGTCTCTTCACCCCTTAACCCACATTATTATACTAGAGTGGATGAAATGGAGCAACGAAAGAAAATAAGCATATTTTTCTGACAGTGCGCCTTAAATTTTCACGTACAAAAAAACGTGCGAACACTTCGCACGTTTTTGAATTACTTGCTTTCTACTTCTTTTTGTTCCTCACGCTTCAACTGTTTACCTTTCCACACAAGCCATAGCTGCGCAGCAATAAACACAGATGAATATGCACCAAGAATTAAACCTACTAACAGGGCAATTGAGAAGTTTTGAATGGACTCACTTCCGAATACAAGAAGTGCTACAACTGCAATCACAACTGTTAACACGGTATTCATCGAACGAGTAAACGTTTCGCGTAAACTTAGATTTACGATAAATGCCAAATCGTCAAACGTTTTGGATTTGAATTTCTGCATATTTTCACGAATGCGGTCAAACGTAACGATTGTATCGTTAATTGAGTAACCAACAATCGTCAAGACAGCGGCGATAAACGTTAAATCTACTTCTAACTTTGTTAAGCTAAAGACCGTAACGATAAAGAACGCATCATGCAGCAGAGCAAGCACGGCTGCAAGCGCCATGTAAAACTCGAATCGAATCGTTACATAGATGATAATTCCAATTGAAGCAATCACGATCGCCATCATTGCATTTTTCGCCAGTTCTTTTCCAACTGTCGGCGAAACGGTGCTTACGTTTGGTTCAGAACCGTATTTGTCTTTAAAGTGGTCTTTTAAATTGGCAATTTCTTTTTTATTCAAGACCCCAACTACACGTACGACACCCGTATCATTACTTTTTCCTGTAATAACTATGTCATCCGTTTTGATATCAAGAGACTTCATTTCACGCTGTATCTCAGCCTGCGTAACGGTATGATTTGCGGGAATCTCTATGCGAGTTCCGCTCGTAAAGTCAATACCGAGGTTCAGCCTAAACACAGCAACCGAGATAATACCGATAATCACGAGCACGCTTGAGAATGTGAAGAACGCTTTACGGTATTTAACAAAGTCAATTTTATCCCACGCTGTAGGTAAAACGGTTGTGCCGTCATCTTTGCTTAAATCGTGAATTTGCTCTTTCTTCACGCCAAAGTAGCCTGGTTTTTTATCAAACCAGCGGCTGTTTACTAAAAGGCTCATTAATAAACGCGTACCGTATACGGCCGTAATAAAACTTAGCACAATCCCAATCATTAATGTTGTTGCAAATCCCTTTACTGAACTTTGACCATAAAAGAACAGTACAAGAGCCGCTAACATTGTTGTAATATTGGCATCAAAAATGGTCGCAAGTGAGCGACGATTTCCTGCCCGGTAAGCCGATATAACAGACCTTCCTGTTTTCAGTTCATCTTTAATCCGCTCGTAGGTAATAATATTCGCATCTACTGCCATACCTACGCCGAGAATAAGAGCCGCAATCCCTGGAAGCGTCATAACCACGTGCATCCAGTCAAATACAACTAAGTTTAAGTAGATATAAAAACTGAGTGTAATAATGGCAATAAGCCCCGGTAAACGGTAGAAAAACAGCATGTAAAGGAAGATAATTCCGATGCCGATAATACCCGCTAATATAGTCGTATGAAGAGCTTCTTCTCCAAACTGAGCTCCAACGGATGTAGAGTATAGCTCATCTAATTTAACTGGCAGCGACCCGGCATTTAACAATTCCGCCAGCTGCGTTGCACTTTTCACTGTGAAGTTTCCACCTGAAATTTCAACATCTGGCTGTGTTAACACGCTGCTAACAGAAGCTGCAGACAGGTACTTCGGATTTTGTTTTGCTGATTCTTTTTGGTACGAGTCTTTTCCTTCTTCATAATCCAGCCAAATGACAATTAAATTGTTAGGTGCTGGTTTTTGAGAAAGCTCTCGCGTAATCTTTTCAAATTTTTTCGCATTTTTTAACTTTAGTGAGACGCTAGGCTGATTGCTTTGGTCAAACGATTGCTTTGCTCCGCCTTGCGCTAAGTCTGTACCATCCATCAGCACCTTATCGTTCACGTCACGGAACGTTAAGTTTGCTTGAGTTGATAACAGATCCCTGGCTTGCTTTTGATTCGTGACACCAGCTAGCTGAACACGGATGCGGTCGTTTCCTTCAATTTGAATGCTGGGCTCACTAACTCCCAGTACATCGACACGTTGACGCAGCGCTTCAACCGTGCTGTTAAGTGCCTTTTTGTCAATGACATCGCCTTTTTTAGCTGGACTGACTTTATATAAAATTTCAAATCCACCTTGAAGGTCGAGGCCAAGTTTAATATCTTTTGTAATTCCAGTCATCGTTGTTCCGATTGTACTAAACACAAGCAGTACTAAGAGGAAAAAGGCAACGATACGTCCTCTTTTAACCATCGACAGAAAATCCTCCTTCTTATGTAAAAAACATGAAATGATAACAATAGATAAATGACCAATCTAATTATCATTCATAACCTAATGTCTGTCAAATAAAGACCTTATCAAATTTTAATACATGTATTTTACAAACTCTACTTTAATAATTCTTTCCAGTCTTCTCCATTATTAACACTTGAGAACATATCAGATTTATAAGATTCAATGGTTACATAGCTCATCACCTGCGTGATCTTAACAGATAAAATATCATTTACAACTTGATGGAGAGATAGCTCCTTTTCTTTTTTCCATTTTTTCATTTCCAAATAACTCAATAAATCGTTCTCCGTTACTTCTTCATATCCGAGCATATGAAATTCTTCCATTTTGCTGGATACGACAGGCTGTATAAGTTCTTTCGAAGCTGAAATAAATGGATGTGTCATATTGATCCTCCTTTCCGTTTGACATTTTGCGTAAAATTTCTTTCTCGTATGAGGAATACTTGTCATGCTTGGACACCGACGGCGCATATATTCACTGTATAAACCTCAAGAAAGCAGTGAGTATATGTCTAAATTTTTACAGGGAACTATTATTTTAATAATTGCTGGCTTAATTACACGTGTACTCGGGTTTGTCAATCGAATTGTGGTGGCTCGAATGATTGGAGACGAAGGTGTGGGACTTTATATGATGGCGGTCCCCACGCTGGTATTAGTAATCACCTTAACACAGCTTGGGCTACCGGTTGCCATTTCAAAGTTAGTGGCAGAAGCAGAAGCTTTAGGTGACAGGCATAAAATAAAAAAAATACTTGTCGTCTCTTTAAGTATTACGTGTACGCTGAGCGTTTTATTTACGCTCGGACTAATATTATTCGCTCCCGTTGTAGCAAAAACCTTCTTTACAGATTCACGTACGATCTATCCGCTGCTTGCGATTATTCCTGTTATTCCGATCATCGCCGTGTCGTCTGTCATTCGCGGATATTTTCAAGGAAAGCAGCAAATGAAGCCCGCTGCTTATTCTCAAATTATTGAACAAGTGGTGCGAATTACGTTAATTGCTGTCTGTACAAAAGCATTTTTACCTTATGGAATTGAGTACGCCGCGGCTGGCGCTATGCTCTCTTCGGTATTTGGAGAGCTCGCTTCCCTGTTTTACATGGTGTTTATGTTCAAGCGAAAGAAGAAAATAACGGTAAGACGAAAATTTTTTGCTTCTTTACATGCGGGCAAAGATACGTTCCTTGACTTAATGCGAATCGCTCTTCCCACGACAGGAAGCCGCATGATTGGGTCAATTTCTTGGTTTTTAGAACCTATTGTAGTAGCTCAAAGTTTAGCAATTGCAGGAGTAGCGACAGCGGTAGCAACGAAGCAGTACGGAGAATTAACAGGCTTTGCACTCCCTCTCCTGATGCTGCCTTCTTTTGTAACGGTGTCTCTATCCACTTCTTTGGTTCCCGCAATCAGTGAATCTCTTGCACAGAATCAAATGAAACAAATCGAATATCGGCTTCATCAAGCTCTCCGCTTGTCGTTTGTAACAGGCGGACTGGCCGTTGTTGTTCTTTATGTATTTGCTAATCCGGTAATGGAATTGATGTATGGTTCTGACAAAGCTGCTATTTTTGTCAAAGTCATGGCGCCTTTTTTTATCTTTTATTACTTTCAAGGGCCGCTTCAAGCTGTTCTGCAGGCGCTAGACCTTGCAAAAGCCGCCATGATTAACAGTTTTATAGGAGCAGCGGTCAAAACGTCTCTTATCTTCTTACTCGCAACTCAGCCCAATCTAGGCATTATGGGAGCTGGCCTTGCAATTGTTGTGGGAATGATGCTTGTCACTCTTTTACATCTGTCTACGGTCATGAAAAAAATCACGTATAAGCTTCATGTGTTTGAGTATCTTCGCAGCTTTGCTGTAATGGGCATATCAGGCTTTATTGGACACTTTGCTTATATGAACCTTTTCACTTCCATCCCGTTAAGCTTACGAACCATTTTATCAATTGCACTGACAAGCTTTGTATATGTACTGTTTTTGCTGCTTTTTAGACTGATAACAAAAGAAGAATTAAATCGCTTTTCTGTTTTACGTTATTTTAAACGAAAATAAAACGCGGAGCACTCCGCGTTTTATTGTTTCACATCTATTAAATCTATAAAAAATTTTCCGTTGTCGTAGCTGCAATATGAAATCTTGTCTAAGTTTGAATGCCCCAGTTTCTCTAACTCCTGCCTTAACCATTCCGTTGTTTTATGTTCATGCAACAGATGCTCTTCTTGAATAACGCCGTCAATGATAAAAGGCAAATTCAAATTGCCTTTTTTACCTGATTGCTGATCTTTTTCAAACACGGATAGCCTTCCTGAAGATTCTAAAATAGCAAATTCAACATCAGCTACATTTTTTATATTTTTATCTCGTAGCTGCACAAGCAAATCATTGAAGTTATATCGCTGCCTTTTCATTTCATGTTCATTTATTTTTCCATTTTCAATGATAATACTAGGTTTACCATCAATAAAATTTCGCATTCGATTGCTTTTAAGAGACCATATAGCTAAACCAATTTGAATAATAAGAAGCGTTAACATCGGAAGAATTGAATACAGCAAAGGATCTTTTGGGTTTTCAATAGCCATTACTGCCATTTCAGCAATCATAATAAAGACAACTAAATCCAAAATGCTCAGCTCTCCTATTTCCCTTTTGCCCATAACGCGAAAAATAATTAAAACTACTACATACAAAAGCACGGTTCGCGCAACCATGATTAATAGTTCCACTGCAAAGACCTCCTTTATGTATTCCCTTGTAGTTTGTACCATTTATTTTAAAATAGCCTTACTTTTATGCGTCTATTTTGAAGTCATCCCGAATATGCTCGTACTAAGGGTTCACCTATCTTTTTATTTCATGAGGGGGAAACAAGTTGGGTGCAAAACGAATGAGCAACGCTGTATTTGCAGGGGTAGCAACAATCTTAGTGATGGCTTTAGCGATTAGCATTATCTTTTCGCTTATTTTAAAATTCACATCGCTTGAAGAACAGTCCGTACGTTTATTTTTACTTATTCTCTCATTTATTACACTGTTTATCGGAGGATTTATCGCGGGAGGACGAAACGGTTCAAAGGGACTGCTTGTTGGAGGAGCCACTGGTATTTCTTATTCTTTTTTAATGTTTTTGCTGCAATTCCTCGGCTATAGTCACCTGTTTTCTGCACAGCAGCTTTTATTTCACGCTGGGTTTATTGGAGTCGCTATTCTCGGGGGAATTGTTGGCGTAAACATTGCCGGTTCACGAGAAGCATAAAAAAACGTCACGTACATGTACGTGACGTTTTTTTATTAATCTACGCTTCTTACTTCACGAATAGCATTGCGGTCAAATGTTAATTTTGAACCGTCAGTGCTGCGAACCACAACTTGTGACTCATCGATTGCTTCTACCAAACCGTGCATACCGCCAATTGTAACAATCTTATCACCTTTTTTAAGTGCTGATTGCATTTGCTGTACGTTTTTTTGACGTTTTTGCTGTGGACGGATTAACAAGAAATAGAAAATGACAAACATTAAAAGTAATGGCCAAATATTTTGTAAAACACCCATGAAAACTCCTCCTTTTATTTATATTATCAACAGGTACTCATTCATAAATTTGATGAAAATTCCTGTAGTGACCTAGAAATTCTTTGCGTCTGGGCCGTTAAACCCATATTTTTCAAAGAACTCATCGCGGAAATCGCCAAGTCGGTCTTCGCGAATGGCTTCACGGACTTGCTCCATTAAGTTTAGCAGAAAATATAAGTTATGGTAAGATGTTAAACGAATTCCAAACGTTTCATTACAGCGAATTAAGTGGCGAATATACGCTCTTGAATAATTTTGACATGTGTAGCAGTCACAGTTTGGATCAATCGGACCGAAGTCTTCTGCATATTTGGCATTTTTAACAACAAGACGACCTTCACTTGTCATAAGCGTTCCGTTACGTGCAATACGCGTTGGTAATACGCAGTCAAACATGTCAATCCCGCGAATTGCTCCATCAATTAACGAGTCAGGTGATCCTACTCCCATTAAATAACGAGGTTTGTCAGTTGGCAAGTATGGCGTCGTAAACTCAAGCACACGATTCATCACATCTTTTGGTTCTCCAACTGACAGGCCTCCCACAGCATAACCTGGGAAGTCCATTGATACTAAATCAGCTGCACTTTGACGGCGTAAATCTTCAAACTCTCCGCCTTGAACAATTCCAAAAAGACCTTGGTCTTGAGGGCGGCTGTGAGCCTCAAGGCATCGCTCTGCCCATCGGCTAGTACGCTCTACTGAACGTTTTAAGTAGTCATACTCTGCTGGATAAGGAGGGCATTCATCAAATGCCATCATAATATCAGACCCAAGCGCATTTTGAATGTCCATCGCTTTTTCTGGAGATAGGAAAAGCTTGTCTCCATTCAAATGGTTGCGGAAATGAACGCCTTCTTCTTCAATACGGCGCAAATCGCTTAAACTAAAAACTTGGAAGCCGCCTGAATCTGTTAAGATAGGACGATCCCAGTTCATAAATTTATGCAGACCACCTGCTTTTTTAACAATTTCATGACCTGGACGAAGCCATAAATGGTACGTATTACTTAAAATAATGCCTGCCCCCATTGCTTTTAAATCTTCCGGAGACATTGTTTTTACTGTAGCTAATGTGCCTACTGGCATAAAAATAGGCGTTTCAAATGAACCATGAGGCGTGTGGACAATACCTAAACGCGCTCCTGTTTGTTTACAAGTTTTTATATGTTCGTAACGAATTGCTGTCATTGATGTATTCCTTTCATGTTAAATTACAAAATTAGCATCGCGTCGCCGAAGCTGAAAAAGCGATACTTCTCTGCTACAGCTTGTTCATAGGCAGAAATGACGTTTTCTCTTCCTGCTAAGGCACTTACAAGCATAATGAGCGTAGATTTTGGAAGATGGAAGTTTGTAATCATTCCATCAATTGCTTTAAATTCATACCCTGGGAAAATAAAAATATTGGTCCAGCCTGAAGAAGCAACAAATTTTCCGTTATGCTCAGTTGCAATTGTTTCAAGAGTACGGGTAGAAGTTGTACCTACTGAAATAATGCGTCCGCCTTTTTCGCGTACGCTGTTTAGTAAAGCCGCGGTTCCTTCACTCACTTGATAAAACTCTGCGTGCATATCGTGCTCTTCTAAGTCGTCAACGCTGACTGGACGGAACGTACCTAATCCGACATGAAGCGTTAAAAATGCAATATGCACACCTTTTGTTTTTAACTGTTCAAGCATCTCTTCTGTAAAGTGAAGACCTGCTGTTGGCGCTGCTGCAGAACCTTGCTCACGGGCAAAAACCGTTTGATAGCGCTCTTGATCATCCAAACGTTCTTTAATATAAGGCGGCAGCGGCATTTCTCCTAACTGTTCAAGCACCTCATAAAAGATGCCTTCATAGTTGAATTCTAGCAAACGTCCGCCTTGATCGCTCGTTTCTTTGCATACAGCAGTCAGACGTCCGTCACCAAACGAAATAACCGTTCCTTCTTTTACTCTCTTAGCCGGTTTTACAAGCGTCTCCCACGTATCGCCTTGTGTTTGTTTTAAAAGCAATACTTCAATATTAGCACCTGTATCTTCTTTTGTGCCAAATAAACGTGCAGGAAGAACACGCGTATCGTTTAACACTAAACAATCTCCTTCTTGCACATAATCAAGAAGGTCATGAAACATATGATGTTTCACATTTCCTGTTTCTTTGTTTAATACCATGAGTCTTGATGCATCTCGCTGCTCAAGTGGTGTTTGCGCAATCAATTCTTCTGGTAAATGAAAATCAAATAAATCTACTTTCAAAATGTTCACCTGTTTCTACTTAATTATTTAAACCTGCCAATTACATAAAAAATAAGTGATAACACAACGCTTACTAGGATACATGTCACAATCGGGAAATAAAAGGTTGTATTTCCTTTTTTAATAAAAATATCGCCAGGAAGCTTGCCAACGAACTGCCATAACAGCCCAATGACTACTAAAATGCCTCCTAATGTGATCAGCATCTTAGGCATATCATTCACTGATCAGGCACCTCCAGCTGAAAATGATCATAAACCAAAGGAGTCACAATTCGTCCTCGAGGCGTTCGCTGCAAAAAGCCAATTTGTAGTAAATAAGGCTCGTATACATCTTCAATCGTGTGAGATTCTTCACCAATAGTAGCTGATATTGTATCTAAGCCTACAGGCCCGCCTCTAAATTTTTCAATAATCCCTCTTAATAATTTATGGTCAATATGATCAAGACCTAAACGGTCCACCTGTAACATTTCTAATGCTTCAGTAGCAAGGGTTTCAGTTATAGCTCCGTCTCCTTTTACCTGGGCAAAATCTCTGACTCTTCGAAGCAAGCGATTCGCAATACGTGGAGTTCCCCTAGCACGCCTAGCCATCTCAAACGTCGCTTTCTGATCAATCTCTACATCTAAAATAGCTGCTGTTCTTTCTACTATCGAAGCAAGATCTTCTTCTTGATAGTATTCCAAACGGCTTAAAACGCCGAAGCGATCACGTAAAGGAGAAGATAAAAGCCCTGCTCTTGTTGTTGCACCTACTAGCGTAAACGGAGGCAAATCAAGACGGACAGAACGTGCACTCGGCCCTTTTCCAATCACAATGTCCAAACAGAAGTCTTCCATTGCTGGGTACAGTACTTCTTCAACTGAACGATTTAATCGATGAATTTCATCAATAAAAAGCACATCTCCAGGCTCTAAGCTGGTTAAAACCGCGGCTAAGTCGCCTGGACGCTCAATGGCTGGCCCTGAGGTCGTTCGGATTTGCACGCCCATTTCATTAGCGATAATAGTGGCAAGGGTTGTTTTACCTAATCCTGGAGGACCATATAAGAGCACGTGATCTAACGTTTCGCTTCGCATTTTGGCAGCTTTAATAAAAATGTCAAGATGGGATTTTACTTTATGCTGACCAATATACTGCTGTAAGGTTTGCGGCCGCAAACTTTGCTCGATGATTTCTTCTTCACCAAGAACATCTCCCGTTACAATACGATCGTCCATTTTACTCCTCCCTTACTTATTGTTTCAATAATCGTTTTAGCGCTTCTTTAATATACTGATCTGTTGTCATCGTTTCCTTCATTAAAGCTGGAACAATTTTTTTGATTTCTCTTTCTGCGTAACCTAATACTTTAAGTGCTTCAATCGCTTCATCGAGTGCTTCTGAACTTTGAGATTTGACTTCTTGTGCGTCCAAATCTGCAAATAAAGAAGGAACGGCATCTGGTACAATATCATGCAGCTTTCCTTTTAAATCTAGAATCATCTGTCGAGCTGTTTTTTTACCTACTCCTGGAAACTTAACTAAAAACTTCTCGTCTTCCTCCTCCACAGCTTGGACAACCTGCGCTGGATTACCTGACGCTAAAATAGCTAAACCGCCTTTTGGGCCGATTCCTGACACGCTAATTAACTTCATAAATAAATCCTTTTGTTCTCGCGAAGCAAACCCGTAAAGTGCAATTACGTCTTCTCTTACATATTGATAGGTGTAAACCGTTTTTGGTTGTTCATCAATTGAAAACACGTATGGATTCGGCGTAAAGACCTGATAGCCTATTCCGTTGTTTTCAATTACTATATACTCAGGGTTTATATATGTAACCGTGCCTTTGATATAATCAAACAATAAGCTCTCTCCTTACTCACGTACGCGCGGGCAGTGACCTTCCATCTTACCTATGAAGAGTCCTGCCCGCATCGTTCTCTATTTTCCTTTACAGTTCCTTTTAAAAAGACGTTCAAGAGAACGTTCGCCTCTTTTCATCTTTCTCAACCCACTTTTACAATAGCTGTAAAAAATAGAACCGCCCACTTTTATTGATGAATGACCTTTTAAGTTATATACAATACTAGACTGCTGAATACCATTTTAACATATCGCCAAAAGCAAATAGAAGCAATTTAGAATGTTGAATTCAATAATTATTTTACCATACTAAAAAACGGCTGCTTGATCGAAAGCGGCCGCTGCTGGAGCTGATAGATTTTATAGAAATTAATGAGGGAAAGATATTCATCTTTTGATTGAACGCGAATACCTTTCTTTAATTGTTCATGCTGATAGCTTTCAAGCCTTTTGATGTCAATTTGAAAAAACGACTGTATAATGTGCTGCGACGAAGCTGGCTTGCCTTCAAATGCTGAGAGAATACCGTTAACAGAAAGCCCTACGTAGCCGTTGTCTTTTAAAATAGGTGAAATATCGTCTATGCTTGTTCTAAAAACTAGCTCTCGATCGGTTTCTTTAAGCAGTCGCCAATTTTTATATTTTTTCATTAATTGTTTTTTTGTCATAGAAGGGCTTTTGATCATCTCTTGACTTACGACTCCATCCACATACACGCGCTCAAGAAATAATGTCATCGGCTCCTTTTCATTCGCATCTGCACGGTATGGCATTATACAAAGCACAATACTTACTAGCATTAAAAAAGCTGCTTGATGAATGACTTTCTTCACTCACCTTCACCTCACACGTTAATCATACTCTTTTTAGTATTATCTAAAAAGGTTTTGTGAAAATCTACACTAATAGTTTGACCTACTTATTTTCTTTTATCCTCTTATTTTATGAAGCGAATCCTTTTCACGATATTATGTTAAGAAAACATGGAGTATTTGTTACATTTGCACACTATTTGTAAAATTTTCTCTTAAACGTTTTAATTAAATTTTCGCAGGGTATGTACATAGTGGAAGTAATTGTAAGGACTTCTATTATCTATTTTCATAAAAAAGGGAGCTGAAGTAATGAGAATGAATAAACGTGTAGTCGGAACTTTTTTTTCAGAAAAAGAAGCTTTAGATGTTATCCATAATTTAAAACGTCAAGGTTATCGAGAAACAGACATCATGGTCATTTCTAATAGTAAAAGCAATACATTTCAAATAGGTCATGATACAAATGTAATTATTGAAGCTGGTTCGCCTGCCGTAAGTTCATTAGCTGGCGTCATGATGGATAACTTTTTTACCATGATGACAGGCGGCATGGGGCTCAAACAAGGAAGCGGCTTGAAATCAAAATTAATCCGCATGGGCATCCCAGACATCTCAGCCGTGCAGTGCGAGACAGATGTAGCTGCTGGTAAAATTCTAATTTTGATAGATGCCGTAAGCTCTGAACAAACTCCAGCGTACGGAACCTATACGGAACACAACGAGCATAGAGCTGTCCAACTGCGTGAAGAAAAATTAGATGTCTTAAAAGAACGCGTTCAAGTAGGTGAAGTAAAACTCCACAAAAAAGTAATAGAGGAAGAAAGAACTGTACACGTTCCTGTTACAAGAGAAGAGTTTTATATTGAACGCCGCCCTGTAATTGACGGAGACTATAACGCTGGCCCACTTACAGAAGATGAAATTATTCGTGTTCCAATCATGGAAGAACGAGTAGAAATAACCAAAAGACCAGTTATTGTTGAAGAAGTAATTATAGGAAAAAAACTTATTCAAGAAACAAAAGAATGGACTGAAACGATTAAGAAAGAAGAAGCAAGCGTAGAACCTGATGGACTCGCGAGCCCTGAAGTATACGAAAATATGATGAACTATACAGACCATACTTACGCTCAAGTTTCTGCAGCTCTAGCAAGCGACGTGGAAGCTGAATACGAAAATAGTCAGACAACTAACAACGAGAAGCCAAACACACAAGCTAATAAGACAAGCTCTTCTGCAAAAAATGTTAAAAATACAAAGAGTGTCGCTACGGCACCAGCAGATACGAAAAAAAGAGAAGGTCGCCTCAAACAAAACGAAACTAACGCTCAAAATGAAGAAGCGGAATCTAAAACAACAAACAAATCTGCTTCTAACAAGAAAAATTAATAGTTACATGTTCGAGGAATAGCTGCCTGGCTTCAATGGCAGCTTTTTTATATGTATTCTCATCAAAAAAACAGCCGCCCTTCACAGACAGCTGCTTCTTCATTTAACGATGTTTATGATTGACATTCTCATCGACTGATTCAAATAGACCATTGAAATTAGTTTGAATCGTATTTCGGTCTTTTCCATTTCGAATATCGTCATCAAGAGAACGAGCATTCATAAATACATCGTGATCTACTTTTACTTGAACATTGTAGTCCTTCGCAATAGGCTTTACTTTATCGAGCACATTTTGTCTTAAACGGCCGTTATTTATGTCTTTGGCAGGATCCACAGCAACTAATAGCTGATCTCCACGGACAACGGCGCGACTATTTTCTACACCTTTAACGCTTGCAGCTCGATCAGCCACTTTTTCCGTAAAGTCTCTTGGATAATCTTCACCGTAATACATATTAGCCACGCCATTTGTACGATCATTTGTATTATTGATGTTTCCATAAGGGTTTGTCGGATTGTCAAAACGTCCATCACTTACGTTTAACGGATAATTAGGTGTTCCATTCCCATCTAAAACTTCAGTCATTGGACCTTTCGGATTATCTACGCGATGTTCATTCGCTTTTTCATTTGTATGATACCCAACAGGCTGTGTCGTATCTGTATAGCGTTGTTCCATACCTTGGTCTTTGTTATTGCAAGCGCCAAGTCCCATCATACATGCAAAAGCTAAAGAAGTTGCTACATACCTATTCAACATAATCGCCCCCTAATTTAAGCTCTATTTACTCTGAGCTTACTATTAGGATTAAAAGACAAGCCGTTTCTTATTCGATGAAGTGTTTATAAACTCTTTACATGTCATGTAGGTTTTGTAAGTGCTGGTAAATCACTCGATAAAACCGTGTACGCTGTGACCATTCTTCAACTGATTGCTGCATTAACCTTTGACGGTTTGCCCATGATAAAGCAGAGGGGTTTATATTCCAGTTTCTCATCAGCATCGATGGAAATAGCAAAGAAGCAAGAAAAAAACGCTGCTTGCTTAATTCTTTTATTTTCGAGTGTTGAAGTAGTTCTTTCATCGACCACTGGACGTAAGGCAAAAAGCGCTGGGCCAGCTGAACATAGTCATAAAGAGCAGGAGCTTTAGCCGCTAAGTCAAAATCAATCATAACAATACCCAAGTGGTTTGTTTTCAAGAAATTATGTGAAGCAACGTCACCATGAATAATGGAGTGGTTCAACTGACTATCTCTGAAACGCTCCATTAAAACTAAAGCTTTTTCCCCCCAAGTCACAATATCTTTATATACATGAAATTGATTACACTCTTTAAATATATACGACGTTTCTCGAAAAGAGGAAAGCCGCTTTTTCCATTTTAAAATAAGATCATATTCAGGAAGCTTTGTATACGCAGCTATTTTCTTTTTACGAACTTCTCCATGATAGCGGATCAATGTTTGTAATACCTCTTCCCGATCCTGAAAACTTTCGTACGTTATCTCTTTTACTTGCTTAACAAAGGGCATCATCGCCCAATACAAATGACGGTCCTTTATATAAAGTTCACCTTCTGGGTAAGTTTCGAAATTAACCGCATACCCCTGCTTAATTTGAGATAAAACGTGATAAACATGTTCAATTTTACCTTTGTCTCTGTATGCTTTTATTACTTTTCTTCCTTTATTCGTATCCGCGATGATGACGTGAGGCTTTTTCATACGGTAGGTCTCAACGTGAATATCTCTTTTTTTCAAATAGAGAAAGAGACGATTTAAATTAAAATCGTCTCGTCTATAATAATCAATCTTCATCTTCGTCGTACTCATCATATTCTGGAATACTAAATGCATTTGGGTCAAACGCAGGATACGGAGGTACACCAATCATGCCATATGGGGCTGGATAGAGTGCCCTTGGATCCTGAAAGCCGTAAGGTACCGGCTGCTGATACTGTGGATAAGGCTGCTGTGTGGCATAGTCGTCAGGTCTTGGTTCACCGCAGCCGCAGTCTCCTTGCTGCTGTGGGGCATAGTGCTGCCCATAATGGTAAGGCACGTTTCCAAAACCTTCCGAAGAACTTTCATAATGTCCACCTGTCATGGCTCCCTGCACTTGTGGATACATTGGTGCTTGATGATAGGCCGGATAAACGGGCTGCTGATATCCCCATGGAGGCGGACAAGGAGAGCATTGTACCGGTCCATAGCAGCTGTGTGGCATCATTGGATACATTGGCATCGGTGCCATATGAGCACCCATTGCATGTTCTTCAAACGATTCGTTTTCATAACCGTGATGATACATTGGAGCCTGTTGATACATTGGCATTGGATACGGCTGTGGTGCATACATTGGCGGATGACACGGCATATAATTAAATCCGTAGCCTGGCATCACAGGCGATATCGGCGTGATTGGATAACATGGCATTTGAGGAGGCATTTCGATACTCTCCATTTCAGGACTTTCTGGCGATTCATGCTTTGGCAGTTCTTTTGGCGCTTCTTTTTTTGGAGCCTGCATCGCCATATTAACCGTGTAATAGTTGTTAATATCAATCTCAGGTGCAATCGGCTTTAATTTAGGAAGCTTTGGTGCAACAGGCATTTCTTTTTTAGGCTGCGCAATTGGTGCCTCTTTTTTAGGCTGCGCGACCGGCGCTTCTTTCTTTGGCTGCGCAATGGGCGCTTCCTTTTTCGGTTGAGCAATCGGTGCTTCTTTCTTTGGCTGCGCAATTGGTGCTTCTTTTATCGGCTGCATAAAGGGCGTCTGAGCAGGCTGATTAGCTGATTTATTGTCATCTGAACTTTCATCAATTTCCGTTACTGGATAAGCTTTAGTGGATTGGTCACTATAAGGGTGTTGAACTTTAGGCATTTCTTTTATACCAGGTGAAGGAGCTCCTTCTTTTTGAACAGGCACTCCGCTTGTCGGCACTTTAATTTTCATTCCAGGCATGATCATGTCTGGATTGCTTAATTGAGAATTCGCTTTTTTTAACTCTTCAAAATTAACCCCATACTTTTCAGCGATTTTCCAAAGGGTATCCCCTTTTTGAACGATATGGATTTTCAACGTCATTCCCCTCCCGAGTAGAGTCTCTGCCATCTATATGTGCAAAATCAAAGTAAGTTCTGTTTGTTCATCACAAGATATGCCTTGAACCATTTTTTTATTCATTTTGCCCACAGTTTGGTTCAAGTTTTTATGATAAAGAAAAAAAGACTTATCAACACAAACAATATGTCAATAAGTCTTCTTTTAGACCTTCTCTTTTCAATTGTCTTAAAAATCTTTATGCTCGTTCTAGCATATTCGTTAGCGCTTTGATTGCACCTTGCGCTGTATGCTTATCTACCTTGATTTGATTTACTTCTATTCCTTCTTCAATGCTTTCTAAAGCCCACAGCAAGTGAGGCAAATCAATTCGGTTCATCGTCAAACAAGGACACATATAGGGATTAAGCGAAACAATTTCTTTATCCGGATGACTGTTGATAATCCGTTTCACTAAGTTCATTTCCGTGCCAATGGCCCATTTAGAGCCTGAAGGAGCTTTTTCAATTGTATCAATAATATATTTTGTAGAACCTGCATAATCTGATTTTTGCACCACTTCATAGGAACACTCCGGATGAACAATAATATTCATCTCAGGCTGCTTCTCGCGTAAATAATCAATATTTTTAACCGTGAAATTTTCGTGCACAGAACAGTGACCTTTCCATAGAATCACCTTGATGTTGTTTATATCGCCTTCATATTCGAGCATTTCTTCAATAGGATTCCAAATGGCCATTTCATCTAGTCCAACACCTAAATCATAAGCTGTGTTTCTGCCCAAATGCTGATCTGGTAAAAAGAGAATGCGCTCTTTTTTAGAAAATGCCCACTCCACCATATTTTTTGCATTTGAAGATGTTACTGTTGCACCATCATGTTCGCCTACAAAAGATTTAATTGCAGCTGTAGAATTTACATACGTAAGCGGAATAATCGTATCTCCGAAAAGATCCTGCAAGACAGGCCATGCCTTTTCTGTTTGCTGAATAGTAGCCATATCAGCCATTGAACAGCCAGCTCGCATATCGGGTAAAATGACTTTTTGGTTTTCATCTGTTAAAATATCAGCTGTTTCTGCCATGAAGTGAACGCCGCAAAACACAATATGCTCAGCTTCTCTATTTTCAGCCGCTATTTGAGCCAGCTGTAAGGAGTCTCCTACCGCATCTGCAAACTCGTACACTTCGTCTTTTTGATAATGGTGGCCGAGCAGAAACAATTTGCTTCCGAGTTTTTTCTTGATTTCTAATACTCTTCTTTTCATTTCATTTTCTGTGAGCTCCGTATATTTAGCGGGCAGCGTTTGCTGCTGAAGCGTTTGTAATAAACTCATCATTTTCTGTTCCCCTTTCTGTTAATAAGTCCAAGCTGATATCGATAGACCCTGCTGAATGCGTTAAAGCTCCAAGTGAAATATAGTCCACTCCGCTGTCTCTAAAAGAATGGAGCGTGCCAAGCGTAATTCCACCGGATGCTTCTGTGACAATATGAGCGGGAACCAGCGGTATCCAATCTTTAATGACTTCTGGAGAACAGTTATCGAACATAATGACATCTGCTCCTGCCTCTATTGCTTCTAGCAATTGACTTTTATTTTCAATTTCTACTTCCACCTTAACCATATGTCCAAGCTGCTCTCTTACTCTCACAACAGCGTCTAGAATAGATCCTGCATGTGCAATATGGTTATCTTTTAACATGACGCCATCGTACAAGCCAAAACGATGATTATAACCTCCTCCAGCACGAACGGCATACTTCTCTAACATTCGCAGACCAGGCGTTGTTTTTCGCGTGTCACATATGCGGGTATGTGAGCTGCCAAGCATCGCTACGGCTTTGTGCGTCATCGTGGCAATGCCGCTCATTCTTTGAAGTAAGTTTAAAATTACCCGTTCACCGGTCAAAATAGATCTCACGGATCCTGAAACGGCAGCTATTTTATCTCCAGGCTTAAGAACATCTCCATCTTTTTTTTCGAAATCCACTTTCACATTAGGGTCTATTAAATGAAATCCTTCTTTAATCAATTCCACTCCTGCGATAATACCTGATTGCTTTGCCGTAAACACAGCCTTCCCTTGGTCAGACGGAGAAAAAATAGCTTCACAAGTTATATCTCCATCTCCAATGTCTTCTATAAAAAAAGAATGCAACAGTGTTTGTAATTTCAACGTGTTCATTATGCTACCTCACCTTTCTTTTTAGATTTCCTTGCTTATAAAATCAATGATTGTTTTGTTGAAGCAGCAGACTGCTTAATAATTCGCTTATGCTCCCACTCTTGCTTTTCATGCGGAAAGTCACTTCGGTAATGACCTCCTCTACTTTCTTTTCTTGCAAGAGAGGACTCGGCAATAAGCAGACCTGCAGTTAGCATATTGCAGATGGTTGCAGCTTCCCTCGAATATATAACTTCTTGATCAAGAGGTATTCCATCCAAATAATTTGTGAATTCATGCACAATGGTAGCCAATTCGTTTTCATGACGAATGATTCCTACACAATCCATCATTTTATGCTGAATTTGTCTTGTGGCAGGCAGTATTTTAGGCATGCCTTTATAGACGTAACGAACGGGAGTATAACGAGATACCGTTCTCGCTTTATGTAAAATATGACGCCCTGCCCGTTTTCCGAATACAAGACACTCTAACAATGAATTGCTTGCTAGACGATTTGCTCCATGAACGCCTGTAGAAGAAACTTCCCCCACGGCATACAATCCTTCAACACTTGTTTGTCCGTAAGCATCTACTTCAATTCCACCCATTAAAAAATGTGCGCCCGGAGTAACAGGTATTCGTTTTTTGTCCAATTGAATTTTATACTTTCGACACAGTGCCGTAATCGTAGGAAATTTTTGTTCAAAATGAGCCACTTTTTCAATGTCTAAAAATACGGATCTTCCTTTTTTCATTTCATTAAAAATCGTTCTTGCTACAACATCTCGCGGTGCTAAATCCTTAAAGAGATGAACGCCTTCCATTATGCGTTCATTCCATTCATTTACCAGTACACCACCTTCACCTCGAACCGCTTCGGATACTAGACCTTTCGCTTCCTTTTGATACAAAAGGGTCGGATGAAACTGAACAAATTCTAAGTCCGCTAATTTTGCTCCAGCCCTGTACGCAAGCGCTAGCCCATCTCCTGTCGCAAGCGGCTGGTTAGATGTATGCTTGTACAAAGCGCCGATTCCTCCGGTAGCAATAATGGTTTGGCGAGCATAATATATAGTAATTTTGTTGTTTTCACCTTGTCCGATAGCACCTCTACACGTTCCATCTACAGTTACTAAATGCTGAATCATTTCGTTTTCAATCACTGTAATATATGGCAGTACTTCTTTTTTCAAAAAAGCGAACAGCGCTTGTCCTGTTGCATCCCCACCTGCATGCAGAATACGATTGACACGATGGGCTCCTTCTTTTCCAAAATGCAGCGTACCATCTGGATTTTTATCAAACTTCATTCCTTTATGAATCAATTCATTTACTACAGCCGCACCTTCTTCCACTAAAGTGCGTACCGCTTGTTCATTGCAATGCTTATTGCCCGCAATCAACGTATCATAGAGATGTTCACTCCAGTGATCGCTGCTTCCAATAGCAGCTGCTACTCCGCCTTGAGCAAGAACTGAGTTATTGCGGTCAATTTTCCCTTTCGTTACCATTACAACTCTGTTATGACGACACAGTTCATAAGCTGCAGAAAACGCTGCTAATCCGCTTCCAATAATTAAAACATCCGTCTCTAACATTTTACACCTCTTTATTTACATGTGTCTTGACACCTATATTTACATATTATTAAATGAAAGACAAGAAGTTTTTTTATCGGGGGGAGAAAATGATTTATCTGGACTATGCAGCAACAACGCCAATGAGACAAGAAGCAATTGAGGTATATACTGAAGCGGCAACGAGCTATTATGGAAATTCCAGCAGTCTTCACACACTTGGAACACAAGCAGAGAATCTGCTTACACTATGCAGAAAAAAATTAAGTCTGTTAGTAAATTGCCGAGAGGATGATCTTTTTTTTACAAGCGGGGGAACAGAAGCTAATTACTTAGCTATCCACTCTCTTTTAAAAGGAAACACTAGCAAACGAAAACATTTGGTTACAACGAAGCTTGAACATTCTTCAGTTCTTCATACGTTGCAGCAGCTTGAAAAAGAAGGCTTTTCCTTATCTTACGTACCTGTAGATCAAAACGGCGTTGTGTCTGTAGACGACTTAAAGAAGACGATTCGACCTGACACTGTGCTAGTAGCCATTCAGCATATCAATCATGAGCTCGGTACAATTCAGCCAGTTGAGGATATTGGCCATTTTTTATCTAAAAAAGAAATTCTCTTTCACTGTGATTGTGTTCAATCTTTCGGTAAGCTTCCTATTGATGTTAAAAAGCTGAAAGCTGATAGCATCTCAGTTTCTAGTCATAAAATTTACGGACCAAAAGGTGTAGGAATGGTATACATGAATTCAAGTTCTTCTTGGAAGCCTATTTATCATAAAGCAACTCATGAAAAAGGCTTTCGCCCTGGGACTGTAAATACCACAGGCATTGCTGCCTTTACTGCAGCAGCTGAATGCGCATATGCAGAAATGAAGACCGCCAGAAGCCATTATGAGCGCTTAAAATCGTACTTACTGGAAAAACTAGAATCTCTTGCTCCTTTTATAGAGGTAGAAGGCCTTGGGAACTCTCATTTTCCTGGAATTATTGGACTGACATTTTCAAACATACAGGGTCAATATGTTATGTTACAATGTAATCGTCACGGAATTGCTATATCTACGGGAAGTGCCTGCCATGTAAATCAGCAGGAACCATTAGCTTCTTTACTTGCGATTGGCAAATCGACTGCGAATGCTAAGAACTTTGTACGTCTTTCATTTAGTCAACATTCAACGTTTAAGCATATTGATCGACTCATATCCGTTTTTCATTTATTACAGCAAGAATTTATGACAGTGTAAAAGGAGGGATTAAAGGTGCCAGGAACTCAAAAAAAAATTCTTGGAGAAGAAAGAAGAGAACTTATTCTACAATGGTTACAAACAGAGAATAAACCAATGACGGGCAGTGAGCTTTCGAAAAGAACAAACGTTAGCCGCCAAGTCATTGTACAAGATATTTCGCTGCTTAAAGCTAAAAATGAGCCCATTATCGCAACAAGCCAAGGATATATTTATATTCAAAATCCATCTCAAACTACCGTGCATCAGCGAATTATTGCCTGTCAGCATACGCCAGAAGATGCTGAAAAGGAGCTTCTCCTGCTTGTTGACCACGGCGTTCTTGTAAAAAATGTAACCGTTGAACACCCTGTGTATGGTGAATTAACGGCTTCCGTTATGATTCAAACCCGAAAAGAAGTAGAAACGTTCATAAAAAAAATTCAAGAAACAAACGCAACTTATTTATCTCAGTTAACAGAGGGGATTCACCTTCATACGATTGAAGCAGATACAATTGAAAAACTGAATGCTGCCTGCTTAGCTCTTGAAGCGGAAGGTTATTTAGTTTCGAATGAGTAAAAAGGTGTTATAACAAAAAAAATCCCGCTTTAAAGCGGGATTTCTGTTTCAAGTAGTGTATGAGGATAGCTTCCTAACAGCTCTACGCTACAGCCCAGTGCCTCAAGTTCAGCCATAGCCCCAGGGATTAATACTTCATCCATTTTTTGTTCAATATCAACGATAAAGAAATAGTTTCCAAGCCCTGTTTTCATGGGACGGGATTCAATTTTAGACAGATTTAGCTTACGCCAGGAGAAAGCTGAAAGCACTTGATGAAGCGCTCCTGCCTGATCAGATGGAAGTGTAATCATTAACGTTGTCTTGCACCCGTTTCCAGCTAAAAATGGCACCTCTTGCCCTCCATCTTTATGCAAAATAACAAACCTTGTTGTATTATGATCATAATCATGAATATTCGGGCAAGCAATATGTAATCCATATTCACGGGCTGCTAATCCATTCGCAATAGCTCCAATATTAAGCTCAGGGTGTTCGCTTACATATTTAGCAGCAAACGCCGTTGATGTCATCTCTTCTACTGCAGTTGACGTACATTCTCCGTGTAAAAATTTATGACACTGCGCAATTGCATGAGGATGAGAATAAATCGTTTCAATGTTTTTCCACTGTTCTGCATGAGATGGATGAACCATTAAATGCTGACGAATTGGAAGCACAATTTCTCCAACAATCGGCAGACGACGTTCGTGAATAAGATAATCAAGTGTTAAATTTACAGATCCTTCAAGTGCATTTTCTAACGGTACAATTCCATACTCAATCTCTCCTTTATCCACTGCATCAATGCATGCTGGAATTGTTTTGTATGGAATATGGTCGTGCTGTTTAAATACGCCTTGGACGGCCACATGTGTAAATGTTGCCTTTGGTCCTAAATATCCTACTTTCCCCACAATCATGCCTCTCCTTATCTATATCTGTTTACCATTATGCCCCTGAACCAAGCACGTCCACTTTATCTACAAACTCTAAGCTTTTCAGTCTTCGCAGCATTTCATTTAACTCAACACTCATACTTGCTGTATCTAATGAAAGAGTTACGTTGGCACGCCCTTGTAAAGGGATGGTTTGGTGAATTGTTAGCACATTGCATCCTGATGATGCAACGGTGCTCAATAAATGTGATAAAGTTCCTGATCGATCTTCAATATGAAAAAATAGTGAAATAATGCGCTGTTTGACAACCGTCTGAAACGGAAAGACCGTGTCGCGGTACTTATAAAAAGCACTGCGACTCAAGTCTACGGCTTGTACAGCATCTGCTACCGACTCAGCTTTTCCCCGTTCAATTAACAGCTTCGCATCCAATGTTTTTTTCATCGCTTCTGGTAATACATCTTCGCGAACTAAATAAAACTGCTTATCGCTCTTATGCAAGTAAAGCCCCTCCCCTTATCCTATGAACAACAATTAGTCGATAAATTCAAATTCATATTCAAACAGCTTTACAATGTCGCCATCTTTTGCTCCTCGTTCACGAAGGGCTTCATCGACGCCCATGCCTCGAAGCTGGCGCGCGAATCGACGAACTGATTCTTCACGTGAGAAGTCAGTCATCTTGAATAATTTTTCGATTTTTTCACCGCTTAATACGTATGAGCCATCGCTATCACGCGTAATAACAAATTCCACTTCTTTCTTTTCATGCTTGTACAGTACGCGGTGCATAGATAGATCTTCCTCTTCTTGCATTGGGAATTCCGGCGTCGTTTCTACAAGATCAGCTACTGTAAATAACAGTTCGCGTATTCCATCACGCGTTGCCGCAGAAATTGGAAAGATTTTCACTTCGTCCCCTACTTTTTCTTTGAATGCAGCTAAATTCTCTTCGGCTTGCGGGATATCCATTTTATTTGCTACCACTACTTGCGGACGTTCCGTTAAACGCATATTATACTGACGCAGCTCTTCATTAATAGTTAAGTAATCTTCATATGGATCACGGCCTTCTAAACCTGACATATCGATTACATGGACAATCACGCGGGTACGTTCAATGTGACGTAAAAACTGATGACCTAATCCTACACCTTCATGTGCACCTTCGATTAGCCCTGGTAAATCTGCCATCACAAAACTGCGATTATCTTCTGTTTCAACTACTCCCAAATTCGGATTAATTGTTGTAAAATGATATTCAGCAATTTTTGGCTTTGCAGCAGACGTTACGGATAATAACGTTGACTTTCCAACACTTGGGAAACCAACTAATCCTACATCGGCTAATACTTTTAATTCAAGAATGACATTTCTCTCTTTACCTGGCTCTCCATTTTCTGAAAGCTCCGGTGCTGGATTTGCAGGTGTAGCAAAACGCGTATTCCCACGCCCTCCGCGTCCACCTTTAGCAATCACTGCGCGCTGGCCGTGCTCAACTAAATCAGCAATCGTTTCGTTCGTATCTTCATCCAACACAACGGTACCTGGTGGAACTTTTACAATCATCGGCTCAGCGTTACGTCCGTGCTGTCCTTTTGACATTCCATGTTCACCACGGCTTGCTTTAAAGTGACGCTTATAGCGGAAATCCATCAGCGTACGTAATCCTTCTTCTACTTCAAAAATGACATCTGCACCGTGACCACCGTCACCACCTGCAGGACCTCCTTTTGGTACGTACTTTTCGCGACGGAAGGCAACCATTCCATTTCCTCCGTCGCCACCTTTTACATATACCTTGACCTGATCTACAAACATTTCTTTTTCACTCCGTTCTATATCTTAGCTCTTGCCATAGCAAAAGCGCTTTTAACTTATTGTGAGCATAAGGCTAAATTCATCTTCAGACATATGCTGTTCAACCAATGCAGCTCCTTGAGCGCACTCATAACATTGTAGCTTGTTTTGTAGCTTCTGTATATCTGTTAGTATTCCACTAAAGTCAAAAAAGAAACGAATTCCCTGTTCTTCAATGCATACTGAAATACTCAAATAGTTTTCTGCATGATAATCAACATATTTTTCGAGTGCTTCTGTCAAATAGCAACACCAGTTGTATACGAACTCATCGTATTGTGATAAATCCTTCAATTCTCCAAGCACTTCCACATCTAAGCGAACAGCATGGTTATTCCAATGATAGGTCATAACAAAGCCCGCAAACAGTCGCATATTGATGTTTGTTAACTTGGATTCATGTTTGGATTCATTTACAATTTCTTCAATGATTTCATTCGCTCGATCAAGCCGATTCAACGCTAGATTGCCTTTGATTAATTGCAGCTTATTTAACCAATCATGCCGCGCGTATCTTAATACCTCTACGACATCCCATTCTTTTTCCATCTTAGCACTCCTAACTTTGACTCGAGCATAAGTATTTCACAACGCTGACAAACATCTCGTATCAATCTTCTTAGATATGTTCGATTATAACAAATTCCAATGGGTAATAGGTGAAATATTCTACAAAAAGAAAACTCTAACCTACTTGGGTTAGAGTTTTCTTTTTGTATCTTATGCTTCTTGAGCAACAGGGTATACAGATACTTTTTTACGGTCACGACCGAAACGTTCAAATTTAACGATACCGTCGATTTGAGCGAATAAAGTATCATCTCCACCACGACCTACGTTTGCACCTGGGTAAATTTTAGTACCGCGTTGACGGTATAAAATTGAACCACCAGATACGAATTGGCCATCAGCACGTTTAGCACCAAGACGTTTCGAGATTGAATCACGACCGTTTTTAGTACTACCTACTCCTTTTTTAGAAGCGAAGAATTGAAGGTCTAATCTTACTAACATGACATCCACCTCCTGTTTAGTTGTCGTTAATTTTTATATAATTACTGTAATCTAATTCGATCGTTTTCAGTGAAACAACCATACCTTCTAATAGCAATTGAATCTGTTCCAATGTGAACGAATCCACATCTTTCGGAATCTCACAACGGAGATAGCCACCATCTCCACCTTGCTCTAAGTGCGGTTCAACCCCACTTATTGAAAAGATAGCATTAATTGTTCCAAATGAAACTGCAGATGCTCCCGCACAAACAAGATCTTTTCCGTGTTCGGAAAAGTCAGCATGTCCACTCATCGTGAACCCGTCAACTTTCTTATTTGCATCACGAGAAATCGTCACCTTAATCATTTGTTATAATTACGCGTTGATAGCGTCGATTACAACTTTTGTGTAAGGTTGACGGTGACCTTGCTTACGACGATAGTTTTTCTTTGCTTTGTATTTAAATACAGTGATCTTTTTAGCGCGACCTTGTTTTTCAACTTTAGCCGTAACTGTTGCACCTTCTACGAAAGGAACACCAACTTTCACGCTGTCGCCACCTACAAATAATACTTTGTCAAAAGTAACTGTTTCGCCTTGTTCACCAGCAAGTTTTTCAACGTAGATTGCTTGACCAGCCTCTACTTTAATTTGCTTACCACCAGTTTCAATAATTGCGTACATTCTCTGCACCTCCTCTAAAAACTAAGACTCGCCATCACAGGTGTTCAAGTGAACTTAAAACCTGTTCTGAGCGGTTGTAGCACGGGTGCTACAAACCAACATATTAAATCTTACTACAAATCAAAGGTTAGTGTCAATTGGAATTCATGTTTTCTTCTAAAAATTTATATAGAAGCAGAGACCCTTTTTTGAATCTGCTCTTTCGACCCCAATTGACGCAAAACAAATGCGTTTGTATAATCATCGTTTGGCGTAAGATATACGGTTTTTTTAACCATTTTCTCTAGAGCTTTGAGAAACCCTTGAGCTTTCATTTCATTTATAACATCACTTCGCGTCTCAATCCAAATAGCCTCTTCTTCCGCGCCGCGATGTTCCCAAATTACACGTTCAATTTGAAAAGCAACCGTTTTGGAATCAATCATTTTACCGGTTCCTTCACATACTTCACAAGGCATAGTTAATGTTGACCCAATGCTATTGCGCACTTTCTTCCGCGTTAATTGCAATATGCCGAGCTCTGTAAAGCCAACTACATTCGTCCGCACTTCATCTTGTTCACATAGCTTTTTCATATACCTTTCTACTTCTGTCCGATCTTCTTTATGAGACATATTTATAAAATCAATTAAGATCATGCCGCCTAAGTGACGTAATTGCATCTGTTTGGACAGTTCATACGCAGCTTCCATATTTGTTTGAAGCATCGTCTTTCGAATATTATCTTTTCCTGAAAACTTCCCCGTGTTCACGTCTACGACCGTCATCGCTTCCGTTTCGTCAATAACGATATAACCTCCACTTTTGAGCCACACGATTCGCTTTAAAAGCTTCTCTATTTGCCGTTCCACATCATAAAAGGAGAAAATATTTTCATTTCCTTTATAGTACTCTATTGACGAGTTAGGGTAGGCAGCTTGAAAATGTTGATATAGGTCAAAGTCATCTACTACTATCCCGTCAATTCCTTGTTGAAGTGCAGCTTGCACTCTTGTTTCGAGAAAATCTTGTCCTTTGCTGACTAGGGCAGGAGCTTTCATTCCCTGTGTCTGTCGTTCAAGGCGCTCATATTTCTTCTGTAGCTCTTTTATTTTGTGTTGGACCGCAGCTTCTGATTTTTCCTCAATCGCTGTTCGAAATAAAAAGCCTTCCATCCCCTGTTTTAACCGCTCGCCAAGCTGTTTCCACTGTTGGCGTTTTGGCTCATCTATTTTTTTGGATACAGCGACATAGTTTCCGTGCGGTAAATATACAAGCTCATCAGAAGAAAATTCAATAATACCCGTCAGCTTCGGCCCTTTTGTTCCAATGCCTTCTTTTACAACTTGAACCAATACTTTTTCTCCTTCACGAATAAAAGCAGACATCGGCTGCTGATCCTTGTGAGGATTATCTGACTGCTGATAGGATACAAGTTCATTTCGATGAATAAATCCGTTCATTGATAAACCAATATCGATAAAGGCTGCTTGCATATGCGGCAGGACTTTTACGACTTTACCCCAATATATATCACCAATAATTTGATTCTCGCTTTGTTCTTCTAAATATATTTTTTCTAGTGTTTTATCGTTTATCACGGCTATACGTTTGGAAGAAGTAGCCGCGTTAATGATACATGCCTTCACATACATTGCCTCACTTTAATCTAAATTCATAGGAAAAAGTTCGGTCAGTGCAACCGAACTTTTTTCATTCTATTCTATGTTACTAGAAATCAGTAAACTGTTACAAGTTCATCTAGTGGGCTATTTGTTCTTTTTTCTACAAAGTAAGCGTGTAAAAGTTCATTTTCATCAATTTGTACATGCTCGCCTGTTTGAGATGTAGCAATAATCATATGCTTACAACCTCTTTGGAATTTTTGCAGGACTTGATGGAGCGTCTCACTGGTTGATACACTTAGCGTTTTTAAAACTCCAATTGGATGCTCTTTTCCATGATACCTCTCCAACAAAAAGCGCATGTAGACAAATTGCCTGCTCTTCCATTCCAAATATCCGGATATAATTAAAAATGAAATAACAATCCATAAGTGCAGCTGAAAAGGATGCATAATGACGGCGTATATAATACCGATAGCTAAAAAAAACGTTGATAACCGGAGTGCAAGCTTATGCGCTTCTAAAAATGGTAAAGAACGACTGCACATTAAAAAAAGCAGCTTCCCTCCGTCCAATGGCCAAATGGGCAAAAGGTTAAACAGTAAAATTACTGTGCATTGAAACATAAATTGCTCATACGTTTCCAAAGACAACACATTTATTTTCATTAATAAGAAAGCAGCTCCAAACATCCAAAGATGCTGAAGAGGTCCACTTATTGTCACAATAAACTCTTCTCGAAATGGACGATTACCATGTTCATCTACTTCTGCTACTCCTCCAAAAGGTAAGAGCATAATTCTACGAATTCGCCAAGAAAAACACTGAGCCGCTACGGCGTGGCCCAGTTCATGAATAATTACAATAATAAATAACAAAAAAAGCTGCTTTACCGTAGCCGTTAAGATACCAATTACGAAAATCCCCCAAAACAATGGATGAATGTGAATTTTCATTAATAACGAAAAAGCACTATTCAAATTGAATCACCTGACTAGGATCCACAAACTTATCGCCTTTTTTAATAGCAAAATAGAACGTTCCAGCATCGCCTTTTTTACTGTTTTCCACAATTCCTACTTCTTTGCCTTTATTCACAAAATCATACATGCTAACATTGATTTTTTTGAGCTGTCCATACCAAGTTTCAGTTCCATCGGCATGTTGAATGATAACGGTATTCCCAGTATCATCACGTTTTCCTACATACCTTACAATACCTTCACTCATTGCTTCTACAACAGAATCCACTCCTGTTTGAACCGTCACGCCTTGCTTACTTTGAGCAAATGTTTCCGTTACTTTCCCTGAAGCTGGAGTAGCGTATTCTCCGCTTACACTTTGCTCCGTTTTGCTAGACTCCTTATTCGGCAGTAGCGTTAACGGCTTCCCAAACTTATCTTCATACCAAGAGGAAACAGCTGCAAACTGAAATTCTTTATCCATTGTTTGTTGAACCACCACTCTGGCCTGTTCAAAAGCAGGAGAAGCGTTCTTGAACATAATCCCTACAATTAACACTAAGCAGGCCGAAGCTAAAATTTTAAATAAAAAGCGTTCTTTTCGAAATAACGGGTGATATTCCTTTGCTGATGGTGTGTATTCAACCGCAGAATAATCCATCGATCCATATTTTTCTTCTTCACTCATTAAGGACGTATGAAGAGGTTCTTGAGGAAGACGCTTCGTTGTATTTAATTGTTTTCGCTTGCGCTCAGCAATTCGTTTACGGATTTCATCAGCACGTCGATTCATGATTCATCATTCTCCTTGTTCTTATCGTATAATCAACTATATGACTTGTCCGTGGAGCTTATGACAGCTTGACTCTACAAAATCACACAAATAAAAAAAGCTTCCTCTATCGGAAGCTTTTTAAGAACGAACACCAAAGAATCGTTTAATACGTGCAAACATTCCCTTATCTTCTTCATCTAACGATTGAAGAGGAACCGTTTCACCTAGAATACGTCTTGCAATATTACGATATGCAATTGATGCTTTGCTTGATGGATCCATGACAATTGGTTCACCGTTGTTAGAAGCACGAATAACATTTTCATCGTCAGCAACGATTCCAATTAAATCAACAGCCAGAAGCTGAGAAATTTCTTCCACGTCCAGCATGTCTCCATTTTTCATCATATGACTACGGATTCGGTTAATAACCAGTTTTGGAGATTCGATATCCTCTTGCTCCAATAATCCAATAATACGGTCAGCATCACGAACAGCTGAAACTTCCGGTGTTGTCACAACGAGTGCCTTATCAGCGCCAGCTACGGCATTCTTATAGCCTTGTTCAATACCAGCTGGGCAATCAATAACCACATAGTCATAGTCTTGCTTTAACTGAAGAACTAACTCTCGCATTTGTTCTGGTTGAACAGCTGTTTTGTCACTCGTTTGAGCAGCAGGAAGTAAGTACAAACATTCAAAACGCTTGTCCTTAATCAAGGCTTTTTGCGGTTGGCATCGACCTTCTACCACGTCTACAAGATCATAAATAATACGATTTTCAAGCCCCATTACAACATCCAAGTTGCGTAAGCCGATATCAGTGTCTACTAGACACACGCGCTTTCCAGCTAATGCTAGAGCAGTACCTAAATTGGCTGATGTCGTTGTTTTTCCAACTCCACCTTTACCAGACGTAACAACAATAGCCTCTCCCACTGTCAAATTCTCCTTTCTACCCTGGTCAAATTCGGTCTTAGATGCGGTAAAGCTTGCACGCGATCTATCACCATTTGATCATTATCATCTAAGTATGCACATTCCATTATATTCTCTTCCTTCTCACTGCGCTCTTCTTCTGATCGGGTAATGATATCAGCAATGCGCAGCTGTGAAGGTTTCATTAACGATGCAGCAATAACGGCGTTTTTATTGCCGCGATATCCTGCATGAGCAATCCCTTTTAAAGCACCTAATACAAATAAATTTCCTCCAGCTACAACGGTTCCTCCGGGATTTACGTCTCCGACTAGAAGCAAATCGCCTTCTACATGGAGAACCTGTCCTGAACGAACTACCTTTGTAACAGATACTAATTCACTTTCTTCTCTTACTCGGACTGCATCTTGCTTTAAAATAACGTTACTATCAATTTGTTTAACTACTAAATACTGATTTTCTTCTATGAGCGCCTTCAATTCGGTTTCCTGCTCTGTAGTTAAATAACGATTTCCGATTTTGACATACACTGTGACGATTTGATCGGCATCGCCATGCTTATTTGTCAAAAGCTTCGTCTTAAGTTCCGTCAAAAGCTCTGCAAATGAACATGTATCATTGAGATGCAACGTTAATCCATCTTTTGTTCCTTTAATTGTCACATTTTGTTGCTTTTGTTTATTCAAGACGCTCACCTCAACGAATATATAATTTCGACAGAGACTTACTCAATTCCTTTTTTTCGTTTCTTCAATCAGCATTTTTATCACATCACGAACGAGAAGCGTAATATATTTTCGGATCAGCGTTCATCGATAAATTTAGCGAAATATTGAAAACATCTTTGAAGCGGAAATGCAAAAATGAGTGCAAATATGGCATTTAAAATGATGGTTGCGTAAAATCGCTCTTGCAAGAAGCGACCAATGGTCATATCGGATATATTAATAATGCTATTAATTCCATATACATAAAACTCAATAATGGCTACAGCTAATAGCGACATGCAGATCACGATAAGCGTATTTTGCTGAAAAATCTTCATTAGTTTTGATACGATATAGCATACGGCCGGCAATCCAAGCGCGTATACTCCTAAGACATCCGTAAAGGCAATATCGTACATGAATCCAAGGATTACCCCATATAGCATCGCTTGCTTTGGGTGATAATACACTGCCATAAAAGCCAGTACCACTACAACAAAGTGAGGCGATAGAATCCAGTCTCGCCATGGTGATGCCATGGCGACAAAATTAACAAAGATACTTTCAAACATAAAAACGACAAGCACGAGAATAGGAAGGACAAACCGCTTCATCAGTTAGCCTCCTCCGCCCCTAAATCGTCTTCAGCAGCGGGCGCACTTCTTTTAGCTACAACTACGTTATCTAAGTCATACAAGTCAGCAGCAGGTTTGATATAAGCTTTTTTCGTTAATCCATATTCATCAGGCTCAATTTTTGTGATAACGCCAATTGGAAGATTGCTAGGAAAAATGCCGTCTTCTTGTCCTAGACCGGACGTTACTACTTTTTGCTTTTCTTTAATATCAGCATCAAAAGGAATACGACGCATAACAAGCGCCTGTTCTTTATCATCATAGCCTTCAATTAAACCAAACACTTCTTTTTTAGCCTGAATTTTAGCAGATACACGGTTTGTACGATCTGATGAACTAATTAACTGCACAGTAGATGTGAACTTAGATGCATGCTTCACTTTACCAATCAGCCCTTCAGGAGTCATAACAGCCATATTTTCCTGTACATTATGAACCGTCCCTTTATCAATGGCAATTACCTCATGCCAACGGTCTGGATTACGAGCAATAACTGTTGCTTCGATTGGATTGTATTGACTTAAATCCGTTTTTTTGTCGAGCTGTGCTCTTAATTTTTTATTTTCTTGCTGCAAAGCGTTGGCTTTCGTTTCTAATTGCATGCGTTCGTCTAAACGGGCTTTTAATACCTCGTTTTCTTCGTATGTACGCTTTAAGTCACCTACATTCTGAAAGAAACCCGCTACAAATTGTGCGGGTTCATTAAAGGTAGCCTGAACAAGACCAACCGTATCTTTGACAAACTGTTCAGGCCACGTTACATTTTTACGACCATTTAACGAAAAACCAATCAATGCCACTAATACAATAATACTGACCAATAAAATAACTAAACGTTTATTTAAGAAAAATTGTGGCACGATCTACACCTCTTAATATTTAGCGATATGAATCGCTTGTACGATTTTTAAATAAATCAATGTGTTCTAACGCTTTACCAGTTCCAATTGCAACACAGTCAAGCGGATCTTCTGCGATGACAACCGGCATATTTGTTTCTTCACTAATAACTTTATCTAAATTACGTAGCAATGCGCCACCGCCTGTTAATACAATACCGCGATCCATAATATCTGCCGCAAGTTCAGGTGGTGTTTTTTCTAATGTACTTTTTACTGAATCGACAATAGAAGCCACTGTATCTTTTAGCGCTTCTGCAATTTCTTCTGCTGAAATTTCGATTGTTTTCGGTAGACCTGTTAGTAAGTCACGTCCGCGAATTTCCATGTTTTCAATACCTTCTGGAATTCCGGCAGAACCGACTTCTACTTTTAATGCTTCTGACGTACGCTCACCGATCATTAAATTGTAATTCTTGCGAATATATTGAATAATCGCTTCATCCATCTCGTCCCCAGCGATACGGATTGACTGACATGTTACGATTCCGCCTAAAGAAATAATCGCAACTTCTGTTGTTCCTCCACCAATATCTACTACCATACTTCCCGTTGGCTCCCAAACCGGTAGATTGGCGCCGATTGCTGCAGCAAACGGTTCTTCAATTGTATACGCATCACGCGCGCCAGCCTGACGAGTCGCATCAATAACGGCACGCTTCTCAACAGCTGTAATGCCAGAAGGTACACAAACCATTACATACGGCTTACCCGCAAACAAACTTTTTGTTTTTTGAGCTTGATTGATGTAATATTTCATCATCGTCGCAGTTGTTTCGTAATCTGCAATAACTCCATCTTTCATTGGACGAAGGGCTACTACGTTCCCAGGTGTACGACCAATCATATTTTTTGCATCGTTACCTACCGCAACGATTTGTTTTGTATCAGTTTGCAAAGCCACAACAGACGGCTCACGCACAACAATTCCTTTTCCTTTTACATAAACGAGCGTATTTGCAGTACCCAAATCTATTCCAAGGTCTCTAGTACCGATTCCAAACATGTGTCTCTTCCTTTCTCTTACCAAAATGCAAAGGTAAAAATTCCATAATTCAATTTCTTCATTTCATAAGTAACATTTTTTATTTTCTATACTTTTTTCATAGATGTCAACGCCAAATATTGTATGATAAAAAGTCATACTTTGTCTATTAATAACGAATGATTGTAAAGAACTTGTCATTTAAAATCATGACTACTATTATAACCCAAGGATTTTAAAAAGCATAGCCTTACATGTATCCTTTTTCTTTTAAACTAATATATTTTCGATCTCCGATAATTAAATGATCTAACAATTCAATTCCTATGATAAATCCGCACTCTTTTAAGCGCTTCGTTACCTCTATATCTTCTCTGCTGGGAGTAGGGTCGCCGGAGGGATGATTATGAATACAAATAAGAGATGCAGCTGAACGGCGAAAGGCTTCTTTAAATACTTCTCTTGGATGGACAATAGATGAATTGAGGCTTCCGATAAAAATGGTTTGCTTGTGGAGAACTTGATTTTTCGTGTTGAGGTATAAACAGACGAAATGCTCTTGGGACAGCACGCGCATTTCTTCCATCACATAATTAGCTCCGTCTTCAGGGCCATGAATGGTATATCGCTCACTAGATTTCCGCTGTACAATCCTCTTACCTATTTCAATAGCCGCTATAATTTGAATCGCTTTTGCAGGTCCGATACCTTTAATATTCATCATTTCATCAAGCGATGCATGCTGTAAAAGTTGAAGACCTTCAAAATGCGTTAATATGCGATTGGACAGCTGAAGAACAGATTCATCTTTGGTTCCGGTGCGCAGCAAAATAGCAATAAGCTCGTGGTTAGAAAGACTAGAAGCACCCATTGCCACAAGGCGCTCTCGAGGTCTTTCATCTTGAGGAAAATCTTTAATTAGCAATGATTGATCCAATTTCGTCACTCCTTTTTAGTAGACGAAACCGTATTGTTTTAGCTCACGTATTGTTCGGGAGAGCGGCAAGCCCACCACGGAGAAATAGTCTCCTTCAATTTTTTTAACTAGCGCAGCACCGAGACCTTGAATTCCATAAGAACCAGCCTTATCCATAGGCTCTCCTGACTCTACGTACTGTACGATTTCATCTTGTTCAATCGGCCAAAACTCTACATCAGTTTGTTCATAAAACGTATGAACTTTTGCATTTGATACGAACGCTACTCCAGTTAACACCTGATGTTTTTGACCTGACAGCATCGTAAGTGTTTCAATCGCTTCTTGTTTCGTTTTTGGCTTTCCTAAAATACGATTGCCATATACGACAACTGTATCGGCGCCTAGGACCATATCCTCTTTATAATGCGAAGCGACGTCCACTGCTTTTTGCCTAGCTAAATCCATTACTACCTCGGACGGAGTGTATGATGGATTGACGATTTCTTCAATTGTACTAACGTGAACGGTAAAGGAAATGTGAAGCTGCTGAAGTAATTCTTTTCGACGAGGAGAGCCTGAGGCTAAAATTAATGTTTGTTTCATACATCTCACCTTTGCATTTTGATTTAAAAAAAGAAGGACACACCGTTATTTTAGCAATTTCATCTCTAAATGACAATAAACAAGTGAGGCAGCATTACACTACCTCACCTGTTAAGACGTTACAAGGCTTTCATACTGCTGAAGAGCTTTTAACACGTATCCCTGAGCAAGCCAAGCGTCTTTACTGCTTTTATTGTCTTCATATGAAGAAAGAGAAGCCGCAGCCTTTTGAAGGGTTCTCACCATGGTTTTAATGTCTTCATTTGACGCTTCTTTCTGAACTTTTGTCAGCTCTTTTTTCAAAGATTTGATATCGGCTACCCGCTCTCCCTCAATCGCTTTAACAGATTGATCTAAGAGATTAGCCATAAACGGCTGCGCTGTTGTTATAACCGTTTGATCTTTTTTCCCTAATTCGCTGGTGGGCTTAATTTCATAAGACTTTACATATACATCTTTACCTTGTTGTTTATACGTTTTACTAAGTGCCTTTGCTTTTTCTTCTCCAGTGGCAGCACCAACGACAAGAGAATAGGTTTTAGGTGAAAAAATCTCGCCTGCTTCGTTCTCTTCTTTCCATTTATCCATTGCTTTATTTGCAGCAGTTTTTGATGAAAAAGCACCTGCTTGCACAATGTAAAAGGAAAAAGGGTCTAAAGTAGAAGCAGCAGCTGACGTATCCTTCGATTCCTGTTCGCTTTTCTTTTCAGCTTTACCAACACTTTCAGTGGCAGACGCTGTTTGAGCAGCTTTTTCTTCTTTCGCTCGCTCACTTGTTTGTGCTTTTCCTACAGGCTGTTCGCTTCCTGTCATCATTTTCACACCAACCATACCGATGCCGCTGCCTATTCCGACTGCTAGTAATACAATCACAGCCGTTCGTTTGATCACACCGCCGTTTACTGTTTTAATCGAAACATTTTTAGGGTGTAATCGCGGCTTTTTCTTCTTTTCATTTCTTACATCTTCAATAAACACCACTTTATTTTCTTCCACATGAGAATCTTTGGATGCCGGTTCCGGAAGAACCCACGTAAATTCGTCTTTTTCCGGCGCTTGTTCTTCCTTCTCATCCTTAGATTGACCATTGATTTTAATTGAAATTTTTCGTTCCTGCTTGTCCACTGCCCCACCGCCTTTAGTTAACGTAGTCTTAGTACCGGTTGTAAGCTGAGGTAAACCGACATAAAACATACACTTTTTTCCATGCTATCATAGAAGAAAAAAAAAATAACAAGACATTTGTCGTCTTGTTACAAAAGGTTTTCGCTATTTAGTTACAGAAATTTTAACTTTGTCGAAGACTTGAAGCTCAATAAAAATAGTTGCTAACATACCAATCTATCAATTCGTTTCCATGAAAATAAGCAGCGATTGTCCCTATAAAAATAAAAGGAACGAAAGGAATTGGTACACCTACCTTTGCCTTTTTCATTAATAATGCTCCTATACTAACGGTTCCGCCTATTAATATAGCTAAAAAAAGTGATAGCAAAACAAGCTTTACTCCAAGCACAATACCAATCAAACCATACAATTTAATATCTCCTTCTCCAAGGCCTCCTCTGCTGAGAAATGCGATTAGAAAGAGGAGAAAAAATGCGATTCCTCCTCCCATTAAAGAATCACTCCACGAAGTTAATGGAATGAAAAGACGCTCAAGAAGAAAGATAGGCAAAAAGAAAAGCAGCACCTTATTTGGGACAATCATATAGGCTATATCTGAGACAACGATAATTGTTAAAAAAGAAACAAAAGTTAATATGACAATCAGTTCTAACGTCATATTCAATTTTAAAAAAGCATATACAAATAAACTTCCTGTCGAAAATTCTACGAACGGGTAGATGAAGGAGATTTTTTTGCGACACATACTACATTTTCCTGCATTTTTAATGTAGGAGACTACGGGGATTAACTGTTGTGGAGAAAGAACGTATAAACAGTGTGGACAATGAGATCGTGGAGATAAAATAGATTTTCCCTGAGGAATTCTAAGGCCTGCTACGTTGTAAAATGAACCTAGAGTGATACCTGAAACGAATAGATAAAGGTAAATTATACTCATACGACTCCTTCCATTTCAGGGGTATAGAATACTAACTGTAGATTTTCTTTTGAATGGGGCAATGTATCTTTTCCTTTTAAATAGCTGCCAATAAACGGTATGAGAAAAGCTGCTAGAAGACCTATTACGATAACCAGTATGATCACTTGCGTGAGAGAAAGTCCTTTATTCTCTTTTGACAGTTTATCCATTTCCACACCTCTCTTTTATTGATTAGTATCAAACAGCTCCTTCATTAATAAACTGAATCTTAATACCCATAAAAGTCATATTCTGTATGCCTCCTTCCTTAAAACACACCTTTTATAGGTAATAAGGATTATACCACTAAAAAACAAAAACAGCATAAAAAAACGTCTGCAAAAGCAGACGTTTTTTAATAGTAAGGAGCCATAAATAAGTAGACAATTACACCTGTAAGGCTTACATAAAGCCAGATTGGCATTGTCCATCGCACAATTTTTTTATGTTTTTCAACTTGCATTGTCCAGCCCCACACAAGTGCAAACAGTGCCAGCGGAACGATAATCGCTGCTAAGAAACTGTGTGTGATCAAAATAAAGAAGTAAATGGGACGAACAATTCCTTCTCCACCAAACGTAGCTGTTTCCGTTGAGATATAGTGGAACGTTAAATATGAAACTAAAAAGAGCAGTGTAGAAGTGAATGCCGCTAAGATAAACCCTCTATGAGCATTGATGTTTTTTCTAAAGATTGAAATCAACGCTGCAACTAAAAAAATAAACGTAAAACTATTCAAAATAGCATTTAACCGTGGAAAGATAGTCAAATCAAAACTTACTTTTCCTTGATAGCCAATATTCGAAAAGAATAGCAGTAAGATAATAACATTCGCTATCACTGAAAAGGTAAGAATAATACCGGTAAAGTTTTTATTACTTTTCGGTACAATTTTTTCATTATTCTTACTCATGTTAACAATCTCCTTATTTAGTGATGTACATGTTTATTATATATCACTTACCTAGGGGGTGAAAGTGACAATACTTTGAACTTAGTGCTTCCTTATTATTTGTATCCCTTTCTTACATTATGTTAAAAGCAGCAAGAGTTCACTTGCTGCTTCTGCTCATTTGAGAAGAAAGGCCCGCACTTCTGATATAAAATACAGAGACCCTGTAATCACGACCATGTCTTGTTCACCTGTCGCCTTTTCCTTTACGTAAGCAATTGCTTTTTTCCACTCCTCGTCCATATGCTTATTACGATGAGTACTCATCTCATAAAGCTCCCCAGCTGCGCGAGCACGAGGAAAGTCAAACGACGTAAATGTAATACTTGCAGCGATTGTTTCAAGTTCTTGGACCATTCGATCAGCGCTTTTATCATTTAAGCAGCTGAAGATTAAATGAATGTTTCGATCTTCATAATGAAGGCGTAAAGTAGATAACAAGCTATCAATGCCTTCTGCATTATGAGCCCCGTCAATAATCGTTAAAGGATGCTCATTTACTATCTCAAAGCGGCCGTTCCACTTTGTATGCTGAATCCCTTTTATCATTTGCTCATTGGAGATAGAAAGCTTTTTCTTTTCTTTTAAATAACAAACGGCCATCACAGCCAAAGCTGCATTTTTAACTTGATGATAGCCAAGCATATTTAATTGCAAGTGTTCAAATGTACCATACGGCGTTTTTAACGTAAAGCCTTCTCCATTTGCTAAGGGCTCATAGTTTTCAATTTTAAATTCTTTTCCTAACACAAATAACGAAGCCTGCTTCAAATTTGCCTCTTCTGTAATGACGTCAAGCGCCTTTACTTGCTCTGCACCAGTAATAATAGGGACTTCTTTTTTAATAATCCCCGCTTTTTCTGCTGCAATTTCTTCTACCGTATCACCTAGTATCGCCATGTGATCAAATCCAATGTTTGTAATAATACTCACCATAGGATTCACAACGTTTGTTGAATCATATCGTCCCCCAAGACCTGTTTCAAACACAACATAGTCAACTGAATCATGATAGCCGAAATAAAGAAAAGCCATGATTGTAATCACTTCAAATTCCGTTGCTGACCCTAAGTCCGTATGTTCTAGTCGCTCCACTACAGGCTTTACTTCCTGAACAAGAGCGGTCATTGCTTCATTTGAAATAGGCTGTCCATTCACGCTAATCCGCTCATTAAATGTTTCGATATAAGGGGAAGTAAACGTTCCAACTTTATACCCTGCTTCTTCTAACATATTTCGCAAATACGAAACAGTAGAACCTTTACCATTCGTCCCAGCAACGTGAATAGCATTTATATTTTGCTGCGGAAAATCAAGCTGCTCTAGCATCCATTCCATTCGTTCTAACCCCGGCTTGATTCCAAAGCGAAGTCTGTTATGAATCCAATCAAGCGCTTCTTCATATGTCGTTATCATCTTTTATTCACCTTTCTTTTCCATCGCTATTATTATGTAAAGAAAAAGCGTCGCTATACAAGCCACGCTTTTTCTGTTGGTTTATTAACCCATTGATTATCCGCGTAATTCAGCAATACGAGACTGAACAGCTTCACGTTTTTCAACGTAATCTTGCTCTTTTGCACGCTCTTCTTCTACTACTTTAGCAGGCGCTTTTGCAATAAAGCCTTGGTTGTTTAATTTCTTTTGTACACGTTCTACTTCTTTGTTTAACTTATCGTGTTCTTTTTCTAAACGGGCGATTTCTTCTTCGATATTAATTAAACCTTCAAGAGGTAAAATTAATTCTGCGCCTGTTACAACAGCAGTCATCGCTTTTTCATCTAATGAAACATCGGTTGAAATTACAAGCTCACTTGGATTACAGAAACGTTCTACATACGCACGATTCTTTTCAAGCTGACTTTGAATATTTTCATCTTTAGCTTTAATAAATAATTTTACTTGTTTGCTCATCGGCGTGTTCACTTCAGCACGAATGTTACGAACAGCACGGATAATATCTACAAGTAAACGCATATCGTTAGCAGCTTCTTTATCCGAAAGCTCAGCGCGTACTTCCGGCCATTTAGCTACTGTAATTGATTCACCTTCATGCGGCAAGCTTTGCCAAATTTCTTCAGTAATAAACGGCATGAATGGATGTAAAAGTCGCATTGTGTTATCAAGTACATAAGCTAAAATTGAGCGAGTGGTCTTTTTAGCTGCTTCATCTTCTCCGTAAAGAGGAAGTTTAGCCATTTCAATGTACCAATCGCAGAAGTCATCCCAAATAAAGTTATAAAGAATGCGTCCAACTTCACCAAATTCATATTTGTCAGCTAATTTTGTTACGTGCTCAATCGTTTCATTTAAGCGCGTTAAAATCCATTTATCCGCAACTGACTTTTCGCCTGATAAATCAAGCTCTTCAAATGTGATGCCGTCCATGTTCATTAATGCGAAACGAGAAGCATTCCAAATTTTATTTGCAAAGTTCCATGTCGCTTCGACTTTTTCAAAGCTAAAGCGTAAATCTTGTCCCGGTGAGCTTCCTGTAGATAAGAAATAGCGAAGAGAATCTGCACCGTATTTCTCGATTACTTCCATTGGATCTACGCCGTTACCAAGTGATTTACTCATTTTACGACCTTCAGCATCTCGTACAAGACCGTGAATAAGTACATCGTCAAACGGACGTTTACCCGTAAATTCAAGACCTTGGAAAATCATACGAGATACCCAGAAGAAAATAATGTCGTAGCCCGTTACAAGCACATTTGTTGGGTAGTAGCGTTTGAAATCAGCTGCATCCACATCCGGCCAGCCCATTGTTGAGAACGGCCATAGCGCTGAACTGAACCATGTGTCTAATACATCTGAATCCTGTTCCCAGTTTTCGATATCTGCTGGAGCCTCATGATCTACGTATACTTCTCCAGTTTCTTTATGATACCAAGCTGGAATGCGGTGTCCCCACCAAAGCTGACGCGAAATACACCAGTCGCGAATATTTTCCATCCAGTGTAAGTATGTCTTTTCAAAACGATCAGGCACAAAGTTTACTTTTTCTTCTTGTTTTTGAAGATCTACTGCTTTATCTGCTAACGGCTGCATTTTTACAAACCACTGAGTTGATAAATAAGGTTCAACAACGGCACCGCTTCGTTCACTGTGACCTACTGAATGCATGTGGTCTTCAATGTCGAACAATACGCCGTCTTCTTGAAGGTCTTTAACAATTTGCTTACGGCAAGCAAAACGATCCATTCCTTCATATTTACCTGCTTTGTCATTCATCGTACCGTCTTGATTCATCACTAAAATACGCTCTAAATTATGACGGTTTCCAATTTCAAAATCGTTCGGGTCATGAGCAGGCGTAATTTTTACTGCACCAGAACCGAATTCCATATCTACATAATCATCGCCTACGATTGGAATTTCACGACCTACAATCGGAAGGACAACCTTTTTGCCGATTAAGTGCTTATAGCGATCATCTTCAGGGTGAACAGCTACAGCCGTATCTCCTAGCATTGTTTCAGGACGAGTTGTTGCGATTTCAATATGTCCAGAACCATCTGCCAACGGATAGCGCATATGATAAAACGCACCTTGTACATCTTTGTAAATAACCTCGATGTCTGAAAGAGCTGTTTTTGTAGCTGGATCCCAGTTAATAATATATTCTCCGCGATAGATTAACCCTTTTTTGTAAAGCGTTACGAATACTTCGCGCACTGCTTTAGAAAGGCCTTCATCAAGCGTGAAGCGCTCGCGTGAATAGTCTAAGCCAAGTCCTAGCTTCGACCACTGCTGGCGAATAAAGCTTGCATATTCTTCTTTCCATTTCCACGTTTCGGCTACAAAATTTTCGCGGCCTAGATCGTAGCGGCTTTTCCCTTCGCTGCGAAGCTTTTCTTCTACTTTTGCCTGCGTTGCAATCCCCGCATGGTCCATGCCGGGAAGCCATAAAACGTCATAGCCTTGCATGCGCTTCATACGCGTTAAGATGTCTTGTAACGTTGTATCCCAAGCGTGGCCTAAATGCAGCTTGCCCGTTACGTTTGGGGGTGGAATTACAATTGTATATGGCTCTTTTTCAGGGTCATTTGTTGCTTCAAAAAACTTCCCGTCTAACCAATACTGATAACGATTTTCTTCAACGGCTTTTGGATCATACTTCGTTGGAAGAGTCACTTCTTTTTCAGACATAATGTATACCTCCATAATATAAAGTTTCAGTCTTTAGAAACTGTGTAAAGCTTTTATAAACATAAAAAAACTCCTTTCCTAATAAAAGGACGAAAGGAGTTGATTTCGCGGTACCACCTTTTTTTATAGACGTATCCCGTTTGATAAGCCTATACACTTCATTTCATAACGGTTGATTAACCGGCTTTTTCTACTGAGCTATGCAGCTGTTCAAAAAAGCTACTCATAGGCGACATTCCGAGTGCACATTCTTAAGAAATCTCACAGCAGCTGATTTCTCTCTCTGAAAGACGAACATCCCGTACTCTTCCTATTCACTGTATTTATGTATGAATTTCTCTTAATTATACTATATGAAAAAATGTTGAATCGTCAATAATCTTCTCCATTTTTTTATGATTATATTCATAATTTTTTTGTTCTGCTCTTTATTTTTTCATTCACTCGCTAATTTTGGAAATAAAATGAAAAGTCCGCTCAAAAAAATGGCACCATTTCTTTCTTTTTTCATATACTTACTTTAACCTGGGCACGTGGATTGAAAGGGGCATGTACAAATGAAGAAACGAATAAATGTAAATTCGTATCAGCTGCAGCGGTGGCTCAAAACAGCAGGAGCGGCTTGTGGACAGTTTATTGTTCCTTTAACAATTTTTCAAGGTATACGTACACTATTCTTCCCCACAACCTTTGATGTACTGTTGTTGGCACTTCTTGCCATACTAGCGGTTGCTTTATATTCGGACTGGATTTAAAAACCCAAGCGCTATTCGTTCGCTTGGGCTTGTGCAGCTGCTTCCGCTGCCATTTTTTTTTGCTGATCTACTTCAAATATTTTAATATTGAGCTGTTCAATGTTTTTCGTCAGCCAGTATGCTCGAATAAATGACTGCATATGTTCAAGCTCCGTTTTACTTTCTTTATGCTGCCTATATTGAACGATACACTGATACAAGGGTTCTGGAAACGCTAAATAACTGTGCAAAAGCAGTCTTTCCTCTTCTCTGAGAGCAAAATGTTTTTCATACGTACTAAACCACTCATAGCTGTCATAGGTAGTTACTGGGTACGTGCGAAGAGTACGGAAATAAAATGAGACCAAATCATAAATCGGTGAAGCATCTTTTGCATGTTCAAAGTTAATAAAAAAACCATTTCCCCGTTCGTCATAGATAAAATGTTTAGCCGATAGCTTTCCATGAGACGTAACCAGCCGGATCTTTTCCTTTTCTTCCATTTCATCGTTCCACTGATCGAGCTTTCCAAAACCAAACTCAAGCGCTCTTGTCATTTCATAATAAAATGTACAGTAATGCAACTCAAACGGGGACATATACACTTTCTTCTCGCATTCTACTACGTACTGCTTCAGCTCTTCCTGACGTTTTTCCCACGTTTCTTTCATCGATGTATAATGATTTTCTATATCTTCTTTTTTTACTTCTACTTCCTGCGCCGAAGCACCGTGAAGCTTAGCAAGCTCTTGAAATAATTTATGATATCGAATATCACGCTCTTCGGTTGGGTTATTTGGGAGCCACGGCATTAAGTAATACGAGCCGCTTTCATCTGAAACAATGGGCTGAGAACGCTTCGTTTGATAAATAGGGACAAAGCCCATCCACCCTTTTTGATACACGTTCTGCAACTTTTGAATGAAGTTCTGATTTCGCTCTTGATGATTCGCCATTTCTTTAAGCGCAAATACGCCAGTTTTTGTATAGACTTTTTTTACTTTTCCGTAGTCTTCGATAAAGTCAACATCTAAGTCATATTCTTTTAACAATACTTTGTAGTCTGCTACTGTCCGCTGCATCTATATTCTCCTTCCTCGTAAAAAATAAAGAAAACAGTTAAGACATTATATGCGTCAAAACTGTTTTCTTTCCGACTTTAACGAACGGGAATATTTAAGATGCTTCCTTCTTCCAGCTCATATTCATCTCCTAAATTATTCACTCGTAAAATGTTTTGTACATTCGTATTATAGCGGTTTGCTATCGTATCAAGCGAATCTCCGTCTTGAACAATACAAAGCTTCCACGTTGAAAAAGCTTCTTCTTCCCGCGAAAAGAGCTTTGTTAAATAAAGGGCGTTTTCATTTCGGCCGCTTTCATTTTCTTCTTTCCGAAATTCAACAATAATCTTTTCCTTTTCTTGCTCAGCCTCTTGTTGAACGTCAGCATACGTATTTAATTCACTAGCTTGCGATTCTTCGAAGCTTTCTTGCTCTTGACGAAGCTGAAAGAGCTCAATCACGTTGTCTTCTCTTTCTTCCTCGATTGGTGCCTCTTTTTTCACTTCGACTTCAAATGGTTCATATGCTTCCTCTTCATATTCCACGACCGGCTCAGCACGAGATTCTTTTTTAAATACAGATGAAAAATAACTAGGAGGCTTTTCTGAATGATCTTCTTCAATAGCCTCTGCCTCTAAAAGTGCGGGAGCTTCACGATAGCTTACGTCAAACTCTTGCTCCTCTTGTTTCTCTTCTTCTTGAGCAAAGTTTTCAGTATATACCTCTTCAGCATCGTCTGCTTCTTCATAGGAGACGATGTGCTGTTCTTCCGCAAACTCTTCCTCTTCTTCTCGTTCTTGTTCTTCATGCTGTTCCCCGTACAATCCTGTGATGGACAAGTCAGCCATTAGCTGCAGCTGATTTGTGCCTGGTAATTCATAATCAAATAAATCAATAGATACATATACATCTTCAATACTTTGAATACGATTTTTAGGAATGGTAATATCAACAGGAAATTGATGTGATAATTCAGCCGTTCCGTCTTCACGGACAGAGATAGATTGCACTTGATTCTCATTTGTATATTCGCGTAACGAGTGCTCTCCCTCGTACGTTTCGTATTCACCTGTTAATTGTAATGCTCCTCGAATAGACACATATTGGTCATATTCTTGAATAGATACTTGAGGCTCTAAGGAGATAGACAAAAGTTGTGAGACTTCCTGTCCTTTTTGAAACCATACTGATTCTTCTACGGAAAAACGCAGACATGATAAATTATCCTGCGACAAATTGTTCTCCCCCTTCCAACACCCGCCAGGTAATAGCGCGGTCATTAAAGATGTATGAACAAATAAATTAAAATATGTCTTGAAAACTAAAAAAGCTTACGGAATCCTCCGTAAGCTTCTTTATAAAAGTTATTTCTATTTAGCTGTTTATCCACGCAACTTTGAAAAAGCTTTTTCAGCTGCTGCAATTGTATGTTCAATGTCTGCATCTGTATGAGAAGTTGATAAAAACATTCCTTCGAATTGAGAAGGAGGTAAAAACACGCCTTCATTAGCCATTTCACGATAGTAAGCTGCAAAATAATCTAAATTCGATGTTTTCGCTGTTTCGTAATTTATGACCTGTTCGTTTGTGAAGAAGAAACCGATCATTGAACCAGCTCGGTTTACGGTAAACGGCACATCATATTTTTCAGCTGCTGCCATCAATCCTTCTTCTAAGCGATCTGCTTTACGAATGAACTCATCGTAGGATTGAGGTGTCAGCTGTGTTAATGTCTCGTATCCAGCTGTCATCGCAAGCGGATTACCTGATAATGTACCTGCTTGATAAATCGGGCCGCTTGGTGCAACTCGCTCCATAATTTCAGCTTTACCACCGTAAGCACCTACTGGTAAACCACCACCGATTACTTTTCCTAAGCAAGTTAAGTCAGGCGTAATGTTGTAGTAGCCCTGTGCACAGTTGTACGCTACGCGGAACCCTGTCATTACTTCATCAAAAATGAGCAGTGAGCCATATTCTGATGTGATATCACGAAGCCCTTGTAAGAAACCGGGCTGAGGTGGTACCACACCCATATTTCCTGCTACCGGTTCAACGATTACTCCGGCAATGTCATCTCCGAATTCTTTAAAAGCATATTGTACGCTTTCTAAATCATTGTACGGCACTGTAATCGTGTTTTTAGCGATTCCTTCAGGCACTCCCGGGCTATCTGGTAGGCCTAACGTTGCAACGCCTGAGCCAGCTTTAATGAGAAGAGAGTCACCGTGTCCATGGTAACAGCCTTCAAATTTTAAAATTTTGTTGCGGCCCGTATAGCCACGCGCTAAACGCAGTGCGCTCATCGTTGCTTCCGTACCTGAACTCACCATACGGACGATTTCGATTGAAGGAACGCGCTCAATCACAACTTTAGCGAGCTCATTTTCAATTAATGTTGGTGCACCAAAGCTTGTACCAGATTCCGTTACTTTTTTTACTGCTTCAACTACTTGATCGTTGGAATGTCCGTGAATTAAAGGTCCCCATGATAAGACGTAGTCAATATATTTGTTGCCGTCAATATCGTAAATCGTAGCGCCTTTTCCTCGTTCCATAAAAATAGGATCCATATCTACTGATTTAAATGCACGAACAGGACTGTTTACTCCACCCGGCATTAGTTGCTGCGCTTCTAAAAAAGCTGCTTTTGACTTTTCATAACTTCTCATGTGTAAGCCTCCTTAATTACTTGTCAGATAACCAGCGTGCTGCGTCTTTAGCATGATACGTTACAATTAAATCCGCTCCTGCACGCTTCATGCTAATTAATTTTTCAAGAACAATCTCTTTTTCATTTACCCAGCCGTTTTGAGCTGCCGCTTTAATCATTGAATATTCACCGCTCACATTATAAGCCACTACAGGTAAATTAAACGTATTTTTCACATCGCGCATAATATCTAAATATGATAGAGCTGGTTTTACAATTAAGAAATCTGCTCCTTCTTCGACATCAGATTCCGCTTCTCGAAGTGCCTCTAAGCGATTAGCTGGGTCCATTTGATATGTTTTACGGTCTCCAAATTGAGGAGAAGAATGCGCTGCATCACGGAATGGTCCGTAAAAAGCAGATGCATATTTAACAGCATAAGACATCACCGGCACATCTTCAAATCCAGCTTCGTCTAGACCGTGGCGAATAGCTGCCACGAAACCGTCCATCATGTTTGAAGGCGCAATAATATCCGCTCCTGCTTTAGCTTGACTAACCGCTGTACGCGCTAATAAGTCAAGGCTAGGATCGTTTAAGATTTTTCCGTCTTCAATTACACCACAGTGGCCATGATCTGTGTATTGACACAAGCATGTATCTGCGATAACAACAAAATCTGGAAAATTTTCTTTAATTTGACGAATACCTTTTTGGACAATTCCGTGGTCATGGTATGCCTGTGAGCCGACCGCATCTTTTTCAGCGGGAACACCAAATACCATAGCTGACTTGATTCCTAAATCGACTAACTCTTGGATTTCATCATTCAAGTAGTCTAAAGAAATTTGGTCCACACCTGGCATTGATTTTACAGCATTTCTTTTTTGTTCACCTTCTACAATAAAAATAGGATATATAAAGTCTTCCGGATGTAAATGTGTTTCACGTACAAGCGCACGCATATTTACAGAATTACGAAGACGACGATGACGTGTAATTTGTAAATCTTTCATGTTAAAATCCTCCTTTATTATTCAAAACAACTAACCAACATATCTATCATACCATTTATTGTGTATGTGTTAGGAACAAGATGCTTAATTCCATATTCGCTCGCTGTCTGACTCGTAATAGGACCGATGCAAACAACTTTGGTTTCATTTATAAGCTCAAGCCAATTCGGAATATCTTTAACTGACTCGACAAAAAATCTCACTGTAGAAGAACTTGTAAAAGTAATGGCATCAATTCCTGTTTCTAAATGTTGCTTAACCAAGCGTTCAGAGCCTTGATTTCGAATGGTCTGATATACAACTAAATCCGTTACCTCACACTCTTTTAACCCATCTTTTAAAACAGAGCGGGCTAATTGTCCTCGTACAAGGAGAACTCGCTCGTGATGTAACACATTTGCTTTTAACGACTCAAGAAGTGATTCGGCAACGTATTCTTTTGGAACAAGTTGCACGTTAACATCGTATTTTTCCAGCAATTTTGCGGTTTTTTCTCCAACCGCAGCCACTTTTAATCTTTTTAAAGCACTCCGACTGATATTTAACTCTTTTAGCCATTCAAAGAAAAAAGAAATGCCGTTTTGACTTGTAAAAACAATCCAATCAAAACAGTCAATCGACAGCAGGACATCTTCCACTTCTTTTTCATTGTTAGAACGTGCAAACGTGAGGACTGGTAAGCTTAAAGGTATGCCTCCAAGCTTTTTAATCTGTGCTGCAAATGAATGAGCCTGCTTCGCTTCTCTTGTAATCAAAACTTTTTTCAAAAAAAGAGGAGCCTCATGACTCATTATTTGTCCAGCTCCTCTTTTACGCGGTCAATTAAAAGCTTAGCTCCTTGAGATGTTAAGCGACTAGCAGCTTCTGAACCGATAGCAACGGGGTCTTTTCCCGTAATGTGCTCTTTATAAATCGTTTTGCCATCAGGAGATGCGACTAGCGACGTTAGCTCAATATTTCCACCGTCTACTATACGCCCATATCCCGCAATCGGCACTTGGCATCCGCCTTCCATCTCTTTTAAAAATACGCGTTCAGCTCTAACAGCACGAGCCGTTTCATCATGATTTAGAGTTTGAAGAAGCGATAATAATTCATCGTCATTTTCTCGGCATTCGATAGCTAAAGCTCCTTGTCCTACAGCAGGAACACTTATTTCCGGCTCTAGGTACTGAGTGACCGTATCTCTCGACCAGCCCATACGAGATAGTCCTGCAGCGGCCAAGATAATCGCATCGTAATCTTCATTTTTTAATTTCTCTAGGCGTGTATCGATATTTCCTCGAATCCATTTAATTTCGATATCTGAACGCATAGATAGAAGCTGTGCCCCTCGACGCAAGCTGCTTGTCCCAATCACAGCACCGCTTGGCAGCTCCTCAAATCGCTCACCATTTTTTGAAATAAGCGCATCACGGTGATCTTCTCGTAAAGGAATACATCCAATCGTTAATCCTTCTGGCAAAACAGCCGGCATATCTTTCATACTATGAACGGCCATATCAATTTCTTTATCTAACATGGCTTGTTCAATTTCTTTTACAAAAAGACCTTTACCGCCTACTTTGGACAGCGTTACATTTAAAATTTTGTCCCCTTTTGTCACCATTTCTTTAATTTCAAACTCAAAAGGAAGACCTTGTTTTTTTAACTGTTCAATGACCCACTTGGTCTGTGTTAACGCAAGTTTGCTTCGACGAGAGCCGACAATAATTTTTCGCATGTTGTCCTCCTAATTACGAACCCCAAAAGTGAAAATTCGATAAACTGCCAAATAAAAAGAAATTAATAAGTAAGACTAAGAACAATCCAATATTCCACATCGCGATTGCCTTTCCTTGAATACCTCTACGCAGTCTAGCATACAAGTAAGCGCTGTATGCAACAAACATTAAAAATGAACCTAACACTTTTGTATCGTACCAATGAAAATCTACGTATTTAATATAAGCCCATATGATTCCTAAGATTAACGAAAGCAATAACAGCGGTACACCAATTAAAATTAATACATAGGACATGTAATCTAGCTTTGTTAAATCTTCAATTCTTAGCAAGCGCTTGCCCCATTTCTTCTTTTTCAATAAATTATACTGAACAAGATACAGTGCAGAAAAAACAAAAGAAACTGAAAAAGCGCCGTAAGATAAAATAGCCATGGTAATATGGATGATTAATAATTCTGACACAAGGCGCTCCGACTGGACAGCCGTGTATGTTTCAAGTGGAGCAAACGTATGAATAGCCATAATTAAGAAACCAATCACATTTGTAAAAAACACCATAAAATCAACGCGGAACAGGCGATTAATCACAAGTGAAAGAGTAATTAACACCCACGCGTAAAAATACAGCCCTTCAGAAACAGTAAGAATAGGAAACCTTCCCGTCTCAAACATTCGTAAAATTAAAAAGGCTGTTTGCAAAACCCATACAATAGAAAGTAACCAGAAGGCTATCGAGTTTGCCTTCCGGTTATTTTGTACAAAATCAATAAAATATAATAAAACGCTCACCGCGTATAAAATCACAATCAATTCATAGATTCTGGTTAATTCCATATCAACCATTATTCAATCCTCACTTAAGACTGATAAGCTACTGAATGAGACGTAATCGATGTATGAAGCTGCTCTTCTTTTTCTTTTTGCAAAGCAACTTCCTGTTCAATATTAAAAATCTTCATGAACAGCTCTAAAGACTCTTCAGCATGTTTCTCTCCAGCCAATTCTTTCGCGTGTAAAATTGGATCGCGAAGAAGTTGATTAATTATACTTTTTGTATGTTTATTTAACACTTTGCGCTCACGCTCAGATAAATCTGGGAGCTTACGATCAATGCTTTTCATCGTTTCAGCTTGAATGGTAAGTGCTTTTTGACGAAGTGCAGAAATAACAGGTACAACGCCTAATGTACCAAGCCAAGACTTGAAAGCAACAATTTCAGCTTCAAGCATAATTTCAATTTCATCCGCAGCTTTTTGACGCTCTTGCAAATTAGATTCTACAATCCCGTTTAAATCGTCGATATCGTATAAAAAGACCGTCTCTAGCTCATCTAGTTCTGGATCTAAGTCACGCGGAACGGCGATGTCTACCATAAACAATGGACGACCTTTACGCGTACGCTCTGCTTCACTCATCATTCGTTTCGTTACTACATAGTCATTAGCTCCTGTTGAACTAATTAAAATATCTGCTTCGCTTAAAGCATGTTGAAGATCAGCAAATGGTTTGGCTTCTCCAGAAAAACGGTTTGCTAGCTCCTGTGCCTTTTCAAATGTTCGATTCACTACCGTTACTTTTTTAGCTCCGCTGCCATATAAATTCTGCACGGCCAGCTGACCCATTTTTCCCGCACCAAGAATCAATACGTGTTTAGATGATAAGTCTCCAAAAATCTTTTTAGCAAGCTCTACGGCTGCGTAGCTGACAGAAACTGCATTCGCACCAATTTCTGTTTCATGATGAGCTTTTTTGGCTAATGTCACAGCTTGTTTAAACAGCTGATTAAAAACCGTTCCAATTGTTTCTTCTTCTTGAGCAAGCAAAAAGCTTGAACGCACTTGTCCAAGAATTTGTGTTTCACCAATCACCATTGAATCTAATCCACATGCTACTCGGTATAAGTGTTCGATGGCTCCATCATTTTCATAGATCGTTAAATAAGGCGAAAACTCTTCTTTATCTATTCCGAACCATTCAGCTAAAAATGCTTTTACATAATAACGGCCCGTGTGTAATTGATCAACAACAGCATAAATTTCCGTACGATTGCATGTTGAAACAATGATGTTCTCCAAAATGCTTTTTTGGCCGCTTAACGTTTTCATGGCAGATGCTAGTTCTTGCTCATTAAAACTAAGCTTTTCTCTTATTTCAACAGGGGCTGTTCGAAAGTTTAAGCCGACTGCTATAATATGCATTTGTACATACCCCCTATAATTGAAATGTGCTTATTTATCCGAATTTGACGGGCAGTAACCCCTAAATTTCCAAAGAGCTACAGTGAGATAACTGCCCGTAAAATCCGGCGTTCTTCATTCTACTATTCGTAAAAACCGGCGGACATTACACAGATGTAATCTTCGCCTTATTTCTAACTATTATAACATGTTCTATAAGTCATTCGAAAAAAAAATGTGAACAGTCTTTGAAAACATGTGTTAAGATATTAACTGTTATTCCGTAATAAATTGTATCAAAAAAGCAGCGTTTTATCACGTTTTCTGTTTTGAAACACCTGGAGGTTACTATGAAAAAGCAATCAATGTTTTTTGGTGTCTTACTAGTTGGATTTGGAATCTTTTTCTTACTGAATGAACTACATATGAGCATTGCAGCAAAGGTATACACGTGGCCTGTACTGTTAATTTTAATAGGAGCGGCACTGTTAACTGAGTCTGCTTTATCTCAAGATCATTCAAACTTGCTTGCAAGTTACATATTAATCACTTTAGGTATTCATTTCTATGTAAGTGAACAAATTCCCTTTTGGCCTACGAATATTAGCATGGTCGTTTTTATGGTGGCCATTAGCTTTTTACTCAGTGCTAGAAAAGCCAAATCGGGCTTTTTCCAAGGCGGCACCCTTTTAATTATTGCCATTTTAATGATGTTTTCAGACCGTCTTAAACTATTTTTGCCAAAAGTTGAAGACGGCGTAAATTATTTAACAACCTTCTGGCCTATTTTATTGTTACTAGTTGGGCTATATTTATTATTTTTCAAACGAAAGTAATCTATGTAAACAAGTTAAAAAAATGGAACGTTTGACTCACTTCCTGGTAGAGTGATGATAAACGTTCCATTTTTTTAGCTTCTATTCCTTTGTTTAGTGAGTCATGCGATACTGCAAAGATTTCCACGCTTTATCTTTTCCTTCACCTGTTTCAGATGAGAAATGAATTAATTCATCATTTGGATCTAAATCCAGCGTTTCTCTCACTACTTTTAAGTGCTTCTGCCATTTTCCTTTAGGAATTTTATCGGCTTTCGTCGCAATAACCATAACGGGAAGGTCATGGTGCTTCAAAAACTCATACATCATAACGTCATCCTTTGAAGGAGCATGGCGTAGATCAACAATCATTAACACAGCTTTAAGCTGCTCACGATTTGTTAAATACGTTTCAATCATTTTCCCCCATGCTTCACGCTCTTTTTTAGACACTTTTGCAAATCCGTAGCCAGGTACGTCTACAAAGTGAAGGATTTCATTAATTAAAAAGAAGTTAAGCGTTTGAGTTTTTCCAGGCTTAGACGACGTACGCGCTAAGCTTTTGCGATTGAGCATCTTATTAATAAAAGATGATTTTCCTACATTTGAACGGCCTGCTAACGCAAATTCTGGCAGGTTTTCTTTAGGATATTGTTCAGGGCGTACGGCACTGATAACAATATCGGCTTGAGTTACTTTCATTTTACCTCTCCTACTAGCGCATGTTCCAATACTTGGTCCACATGTGACACAAGAACGATGTCTAATTCCTCTTGTACACTGTCAGGGATATCTTCAATATCACGTTCATTATCGTGAGGGATTAATATTTTAGTTAATCCGGCACGGTGTGCACTAAGTGACTTTTCTTTTAAACCACCGATTGGTAATACGCGACCTCTTAGTGTAATTTCTCCTGTCATTCCTACTTCTCTACGCACTGGTTTACCCGTTAGTGCTGATACTAGAGCAGTGGCAATGGTAATTCCTGCAGAAGGTCCATCCTTTGGTACAGCTCCTTCTGGAACATGGATATGAATATCATGTTTTTCATAAAACTTCTCATCAATTCCTAGTTTCTCTGCATTTGAACGCACATAGCTAAATGCCGCCTGAGCTGATTCTTTCATCACGTCTCCAAGCTTTCCGGTTAGCACTAGTCTTCCTTTACCAGGGGATAAGCTTACTTCAATGGCCAGCGTGTCTCCTCCTACAGTTGTGTAAGCAAGACCTGTAGCAACGCCAACTTGATCTTCCGTCTCAGCCTGTCCGTAGCGGAACCTAGGCTTACCAAGGAATTCTTCAAGCGTTTTGGCCGTCACCACCACGCGCTTTTTCTCACCAGAGACTACGATACGAGCTGCTTTTCGACAAATGGAAGCAATTTCGCGTTCAAGGTTACGAACACCAGCTTCTCTCGTATATAAACGTATGATTGCTGTTAAGGCGTCATCGCGAATCTGCAAATTGCCCTTTTGCAATCCGTGATTTTCTAGCTGGCGCAGCAATAGGTGACGCTTCGCGATTTCAAGCTTTTCCAGCTCCGTGTAACCAGCAATTTGAATAATTTCCATTCGATCGCGCAGCGGCCCCGGAATCGTAGCTAAGTTATTAGCTGTAGCCACGAACATCACTTTTGATAAATCATACGTTTCTTCTATATAGTGATCGCTGAAATTATGATTTTGTTCAGGATCCAATACTTCTAACAAAGCAGAAGACGGGTCTCCTCGGAAATCATTTGACATTTTATCGATTTCATCAAGCAGAAATACAGGGTTAATCGTTCCTGCTTTTTTCATTCCTTGAATAATGCGTCCAGGCATAGCTCCCACGTACGTGCGACGATGACCGCGGATTTCTGACTCATCTCTCACACCGCCTAGAGATACTCGTACAAAATGACGATCTAGAGACGTAGCAATTGAGCGGGCTAGGGATGTTTTCCCTACGCCAGGAGGTCCTGCTAAACATAAAATAGGGCCTTTAAGAGATTTTGTCAACTGCTGCACGGCTAGATATTCTAATACGCGTTCCTTCACTTTTTCAAGGCCATAGTGCTCATCGTTCAGCACTTGTTCAGCATTATGAATATTGAGCGTATCTTCCGTTTCGTTTGTCCAAGGTAGCGCAATCAACCACTCGATATAATTTCGAATGACTGAGCTTTCAGCGGAGGTAGCAGGAATTTTTTCATAGCGATCCAATTCTTTAAACGCCACTTGTTTGACATGGTCCGTCATCCCACTTGCTTCAATTTTTTCGCGAAGCGTTGCTACTTCTCCTGTCTTTCCTTCTTTGTCTCCAAGCTCTTTTTGAATCGCCTTCATTTGCTCACGAAGATAATACTCTTTCTGAGTGCGTTCCATTGATTTCTTTACACGCTGTCCAATTTTTTTCTCCAGCTGCAAAACTTCTTGCTCGTCTTGAATATGAGAAATGATCGTATTTAATCTTTCTTTCACATCAGTTGTTTCTAAAATTTCTTGTTTAAGCTGAATTTTTATTGGTAAATGAGAGGCTACAATATCTGCTAATCTTCCTGGTTCTTCAATGTCACTTACGGTTGAAAGAGTTTCAACGGACACCTTTTTGGAAAGTTTTATGTATTGTTCGAAATAGTCTAAAAGCGTGCGCATCAGCGCTTTATCTTCTACATCAACCTGATGTTCTTCATTTTGCTTTTCCACGTGTACAACAAAATATTCTTCGCTGTCTTCAAATTCTGTAACGGTTACGCGATTTAGTCCTTCTACTAAGACGCGCATCGTTCCATTCGGCAGCTTTAGCATTTGTTTAATTTTTGCCAACGTACCGGTTCTATATAAATCCTCTTTTGTTGGTTCATCGATACCCATATCTTTTTGTGATACTAAACAAACTAAGTGATCATCCATCATTGCTTTTTCTAATGCTTGCACAGATTTGTCTCGCCCAACATCTAAATGAAGCACCATTGTCGGATAGACGATCAAACCTCGTAAAGGCAGTAGCGGCATTGTCAATTTTTCTTTTTCTGCCATGCAATGAACACCTCCAATGCTCGTCAATTAAAGTATGTAAAGTGTGAATTCTTTTAACAATTTTATCTCATTTGTATACACATTGTCTAACAATAGTAATTACTAATTGTATCATGAGAAAGAATTAAAAGGCAAAATATATCTTTTTAAGCTCTTTTCATAAAAAAACGCCTTTTTCGTTGGCTGTGTATAAAGGTTTTATACGCGAAAAAGGCGATGAATATTCATCTGACCATTAATTTTTAATTATCATGATAGAATTAGCTAGATTCTCTATTTGGAATAGCTGGATCTACCGACAAATGTGCAACATGCTCATGTACAGACAATAGTGCTTGTTCAAACACCTCTGTTAAATGATGGACAGGAATAATATCGATACCTTTTACCTTTTCTACCATTGCATTCATATTTTCTTTTGGCACAATCACCGTCTGAACGCCTGCTTGTTTTGCTGCCTTGATTTTTGGAATTACGCCGCCAATTGGCTTTACGTTGCCGTGCAGACCAATTTCTCCTGTCATTGCTACCGTGTGTTTGATTGGGACTTCATAAATTGCTGAGTAGATCCCTGTTGCCATAGCAATACCAGCAGAAGGTCCATCGATTGGCACACCTCCCGGAAAATTCACGTGGATATCATACTCATCGGCTGGCACATCCATTGAGCGAAGAACCGTTATGACATTTTCAATTGAGCTTTTAGCCATACTTTTACGACGAATAGACTTCCCTTGAGTCCCTATACTTTCCTCTTCAACGATACCCGTAATAATAATGTTCCCTTTCTCTTTTGCAGGAATCGCTTTGACCTCAATTTCTAAAAGTGCTCCAGAGTTGGGCCCGTACACGGCTAATCCATTAATAAGCCCCACTTTTTCCTCATCTGCAATTTTCGGATCGTGTCTTGGAGATAGTTGACTAGAATGAACAATCCATTCAATATCTTCATTTTTAATGTCCGTTCGTTCCTCTGATATCGCTAGTCCAGCCGCAATTTGCATCATATTAACCGTTTCACGTCCATTGCGTGCATATGTAGAAAACAGAGATAAACCTTCTTCTGATATATCCATTCTGACTTTATTTGCTGCTTTTTTTGCAACTGTAATAATTTCGTCGCGATCAAGCTCACGGAAAAATACCTCTACGCATCTGGAACGAATGGCAGGCGGAATTTCATTAGGCGTTCTAGTCGTCGCACCAATCAAGCGAAAGTCGGCTGGTAAACCATTTTGAAAAATATCGTGAATATGTGTTGGAATTTGTGTATTTTCTTCGCTGTAATAGGCGCTTTCCATAAACACTTTTCGATCTTCTAGAACCTTTAACAGCTTATTCATCTGAATAGGATGGAGTTCTCCAATTTCATCAATAAATAAAATTCCCCCGTGTGCATCTGTAACTGCTCCTTGTTTTGGCTGCGGAATTCCAGCTTGGCCCATAGCGCCTGCGCCTTGGTAAATGGGGTCATGCACTGATCCAATTAAAGGATCTGCAATGCCTCGCTCATCAAAACGCGCCGTAGTTGCATCTAACTCTACAAATACAGCTGCTTGTTTAAAAGGTGATTTTTTATTTTTCTTTGCTTCTTCTAACACTAAACGTGCTGCTGCTGTTTTTCCTACTCCAGGCGGCCCGTATACAATAACGTGCTGTGGATTAGGACCGCAAAGGGCAGCCTTTAGTGACCGAATTCCATCTTCTTGTCCGACAATATCGGAGAAGCTAGACGGCCTCACACGTTCGGCAAGCGGCTCAGTTAAAGAGATGGCTCTCATCTTCTGCAGTTGCTCCATTTCTTTCTTTGAATCCCGGTCAATTGAGACTTTTTGCGTACGCTGATTGCGTAATAAATTCCAAAAATATAAGCCAATGATGATACCAAAAAAGAGTTGGACCATTAAGGCAATATTCGTCCAGTTCATAGATAAACCTCCTGCGCAGTTTAGTAAGATAATTATCAGTTATTATCTCCCTGCAGCAGTAGGAATAAACAAGATTCTAGTAAAAAGTAAAATTTAGTTGTCCTTCATCAACAGAAAAAAGCCGGGTACTCAAATTGAGTACCCGGCTTTTTTTATGCTGATGTTTTGCTGCCTTCTTGAATAGTAGATCCGTCTTCTAATACGAACTTAGGAGCCGCTTGATCACGAACTGTTTCACCTGTGATAATACATTTTGTAATATCATCACGTGAAGGAAGATCAAACATTACATCTAACATAATACCTTCAATGATTGAACGTAGACCACGAGCACCTGTTTTACGCTCGATTGCTTTTTTAGAAATTTCTACTAAAGCCTCGTCTTCGAACTCAAGTTCAACGTCATCAAGTTCAAGCATTTTTTGATATTGTTTCACTAGTGCATTTTTCGGTTTTGTTAAAATCTCAACTAGCGCTTCTTCATCAAGAGGCACTAAGCTAGCAGTAACCGGTAAACGACCAATAAACTCTGGAATTAAACCAAATTTTAATAAATCTTCCGGTAATACTTTTGCTAGTAACTCTTTTTCTGTAAAGTCTTGTTGTTTTGTTTCTGAACCGAAACCAATTACTTTTTTACCTAGACGGCGCTTAATAATAGGTTCGATTCCGTCAAACGCACCACCGCAAATAAATAAGATATTTGTTGTATCAATTTGAATAAATTCTTGATGAGGGTGTTTGCGTCCACCTTGAGGAGGAACACTTGCTACAGTACCTTCTAAGATTTTAAGAAGAGCCTGCTGCACACCTTCACCTGATACATCACGTGTAATAGATGGGTTTTCAGACTTACGCGCTACTTTATCAATTTCATCGATGTAGATGATACCTTTTTCAGCTTTCTCCACATCGTAATCAGCTGATTGAATTAATTTTAATAAGATGTTTTCAACATCTTCTCCTACATAACCCGCTTCTGTTAGAGATGTTGCATCTGCAATCGCAAACGGTACGTTTAAAATACGAGCCAATGTTTGAGCTAGTAAAGTTTTACCGCTTCCTGTAGGTCCAATTAATGCAATATTACTTTTTGATAACTCAACGTCATCAATTTTACTGTTTGAATTGATTCGTTTGTAATGGTTGTATACTGCAACAGATAACGATTTTTTCGCATCCTCTTGACCAATTACATACTCATCTAAAATGTCACGAATTTCTTTTGGTTTTGGTACATCTTTAAATTCTACTTCTTCTTCTGTACCTAACTCTTCTTCTACGATTTCCGTGCAAAGTTCAATACATTCATCGCATATGTAAACACCTGGACCCGCAACTAACTTGCGTACTTGTTCTTGTGTTTTACCACAAAATGAGCATTTTAACTGCCCTTTTTCATCGTTAAATTTAAACATAATTTTCACCCCTTGTAGTATTTACTAAAGTGCTCGAAGCTGATTTCTATCCGCGCTATAGCCCAACAACATGAACAACTCATCTATTTGTAGGTAAATGCCCCTCTTTATCACATAGTAAAAGCGCTATGAAAAGATTTGTATTGCATTTTACCATACATTTTCTTGAATAGATACTAAAACGTTTTATGTATATGTTGTTGATGAGCATAACAGAATGAAGATCTGCTATTATATAGTGTCCTCTTATTGGGCCTATTTCATAACCACGGATTTCAAACAATGGGTTAAAGCTGCTTCTACGGTGTTGGTTATGATATAAAAAAACTATTGAAGTTTATAAAACAAGGCACGATCAAGTCGCGCCTTGTTTCTTACTTACTATTATGCAACAGCTTTGCTGTTTTCTACAAGAAATTCAACTGCTTTACGTACTTTCATGTCTTCTTTAATGCTATCAAGACTGCCAAGCACTTTCTTAATTTCTTCGACAGGCATGTTGTACATTCCTGCCATGTTTTCTAATTCTTTTTCTACTTCTTCTTCGCTTACTTCAAGATTTTCAGCTTTTGAAATAGCTTCTAGCGTTAAGTTGATTTTCACACGCTTTTCAGCATCCGGACGCATTTGGTCGCGAAGAGCTTTTTCATCTTGACCTGAGAATTGGAAGTAAAGTTCAAGGTTAAGACCTTGCATTTGTAAACGTTGTTCAAACTCTTGCATCATACGATCCATTTCAGTGTTGAACATTGCTTCTGGAATTTCTACTTCAGCATTTTCAGCAGCTTTTTCTACTAAAGTGTCGCGAAGAGCTGATTCTGCTTGGTTTTCTTTATCGCTTTGTAATTTTTCTTTTGTTTTTGCTTTTAACGCTTCTAAAGTTTCTACTTCTTCATCTACGTCTTTTGCAAACTCATCGTCTAAAGCTGGAAGCTCTTTAGATTTGATTTCGTGTAATTTCACTTTGAATTTAGCAGCTTTACCAGCTAGCTCTTCAGCGTGATACTCTTCAGGGAATGTTACTTCCACTTCTTTTTCAGCGCCTACTTCAAGACCAACTAGTTGCTCTTCAAAGCCAGGGATGAATGTGTTAGAACCGATTTCTAAAGAATAGTTTTCGCCTTTTCCGCCTTCAAATGCTTCGCCATCAACGAAACCTTCAAAGTCGATTACAGCTGTATCGCCTTCAGCTACTGTTCCTTCTTCTTTAACAACTAGTTCAGCGTGACGCTCTTGAAGTGTTTTTAATTCAGCTTCAACGTCTTCATCTGTTACAGTTGTATCTACTTTTTCTACTTCTAAGTTTTTGTATTCGCCTAATTTAACTTCAGGCTTAACAGTTACTTTAGCAGTGAAAACTAGAGGTTGTCCTTTTTCGATTGTTTCAACATCGATTTCTGGACGATCAACCGGCTCGATACCAGCTTCAACAATTGCATTGCTGTAAGCTTCAGGTAATAAGATGTCTAGTGCATCTTGGTATAAAGATTCTACGCCAAAACGTTTTTCGAAAAGTGGACGAGGCATTTTACCTTTACGGAACCCTGGTACGTTTACTTGTTTTACAACTTTTGTGAATGCTTTATCTAAGGCTTTATCAAACTCAGCAGCTTCAACTTCTACTGTTAAAACGCCTTGATTTCCTTCTTGTTTTTCCCATTTTGCAGACATGAATGTTTCCCTCCAAAATCATTTTAAGTAGTGATTTCTAAATTAGATAATGCAGATAGCCTATCAGTTCAAACCTCAATCATTATCTATTTAACTCCCTACTACTTTAAAGTAAGTAGGAATGTAATGTAAAGATGAAATTCTACTATACGTATTTAAGTGCATTTTACAACCATTATATTATAACATACAACAATGACGTTTCAACTAAACACCACATTTTATATAAAAGAAATTTCTTCAATTTCTTTTAGCTCTTTAATTGCCTTTCGTAATTCAGCTGCGGAGAAACTTCCGTCTTCCTCTGCTACAGCTGCATCTGACTCTTCTCCTTGCATCATCAGACTAACAGCATACACCGCTTCTGTCCAAAGTTTTACATTATCACCCGGTAAAAACGGAAATGTTATAAATAAATGACGCTGCCATATTTCAACGGCAACCTGCAGCAATGTAGGATTTTCATGCTCCAGCTTTTCCGTCAGCTGCGCTTCTACTTGCTCGGCAAACAAATACGGTGTTGTTCGTTGAAGCTGAAGCGCATTTACTTTTTTCGTCTCTCCAAACTTACTAATCATAAAATCAATGTCTACTTCTTCTTCCATGACTGTTTTTAAAGCGACTGTTTTTACGATAGGGTGAATAGCTTCAGATGAAAATAGCTGTTCCAGAAAGAAGCGCTGCTTTTCAATTCTCTTTGTTTTTAATGAATGAACCCATTCAAGCTGATCTTGAATATTGTCTAGAACTGTGAATGATTTAAACTGCTCTATCTGTTCTTCTTCTGTTTGTTCTTCTATGACTTGTTCTTGATTCATTCTATTTTTGCAGAACTCCAATAGCTGATAAAGCTGTTCAGCATGTTCAGAAGGGAGTTTGTGTTCTTGAATAACTGTTTGTAGAGTGACATATCCTTCATGATAATGACCAAGCTGAATTAACACCATGAGGTACATTTGCAAATTATGATAATAATCGCCAATATCTTCTTTCAGCATTTGCTCACATAATTCCTTAGCTATGCCTGCATCACCGAGCTCCACGTGACAAATAACAAGGCCAAGCAAAATTTCATGATGCTTATTATCAAGTTCGTAGGCCTGCTCAAATAAAGGAAGTGCTTCTTGAAATTGCTTGTGCTGCATATGTTCTGTAGCTTTTTCAACCAACCGTTCTTTTAATAGAGGAAAAGCTACAATTTTGTTTTGTTGTTCATTCGACATGTTTTCTCCCCACTTCGCGGTCCATTTGCTTTACAGTTTAGCAATTGAATTAACGGAACGCAAAAAAATCGAGCAAAATCATCATTTTGCTCGATTTTTGGTTAATATCTTACCGTTTTTGCTTCATAAGCAGAAATGTCGTCTTCAAAAGAAAGCGTATAGCCAATTTCATCATATCCGTTAACAAGCATATATTTCCAATGGCCATTGATCTCAAACGTACGTTCAAAACCTGCTTCATCGGTAATTTTTTGCTGATGAAGATCGATTGTACAGGCGTAAGAAGCACTTTGAGACTCTTTCATTAAATAGGAAACATCTTCTTTTGGTAAAACAATAGGTAAAATACCATTTTTTAGACAGTTTTGTTTAAAAATATCCGCAAATGACGGTGCGATAATGGCACGGAACCCATAGTCTAAAAGCGCCCATGGAGCGTGTTCACGTGACGAACCACACCCGAAGTTCTCGTCAGCTACAAGAATTGTTGCTCCTTGATTTTGAGGCTGATTTAGTTCAAACGTTTCATTTAACGTTTCATCTTCATTATATCGCCAATCAAAAAAGAGAAATTGGCCAAAGCCAGTACGCTCAATTCTTTTCAAAAATTGCTTTGGGATAATTTGATCAGTATCTACGTTTGCTCGGTCGAGACCTGCTACTTTTCCTGTATGGATTGTAAAAGCATTCATCTGTGTTCTCCTCCTTATCGCACCGCTTGTTCTTGTAGTTTGCGTACATCAACAAAATGTCCATATACCGCTGCCGCTGCTGCCATTACCGGGCTTACTAAATGCGTTCTGGCACCTTTTCCTTGACGTCCTTCAAAGTTTCGATTAGAAGTGGACGCACAGTGTTCGCCTTGTGGAACTAAGTCAGAGTTCATGCCTAGACACATGCTGCAGCCCGAGTCTCTCCATTCAAAGCCTGCTTCAATAAAAATAGCAGATAACCCTTCTTCTTCAGCCACTCGCTTTACTTTTTGAGAACCTGGTACAATCATCGCTCGCACATCTGGTGACACTTTCTTTCCTTTAATAAAGGCTGCCACGTCACGAAGATCAGACAAACGAGCATTTGTACATGAACCGATAAATACATGCTGAACTGGGATCTCTTCTATTGCCATGCCGGGCTGTAAGCCCATATACTCAAGTGCTCGTGACAAAGACTTTTTCTCAGCTTCTGTTGTACACTCTTCTAATGTAGGAACTTGCTTGCTAACATAAGAACTCATCGCCGGGTTTGTTCCCCATGTTACAACAGGCTCAATTGTATCTGCATCAATTTCTAGCGTTTCATCGTATGTTGCACCTTCATCTGTTGCTAAAGCTGCCCAAGCTTCCACTGCTTTTTCAAACTGTTCTCCTTTAGGAGCATACTGACGCCCTTTAATATAAGAGAAAGTAACATCATCTGGACTGATTAAACCAGCTTTTGCACCGGCTTCAATAGACATATTACAAATAGTCATGCGCTCTTCCATTGAAAGGTCGCGAATACATTCGCCCGTAAATTCTACGATTGAACCCGTTCCAAAATTCACGCCGAATTTTTGAATAATTGCTAACACAATGTCCTTAGCATAAACACCAGGCTGTTTTTTGCCATTTACTTTCACTTGTAGCGTTTTTGGTTTCGCTTGCCATAGCGTTTGCGTTGCTAAAACATGTTCTACCTCACTCGTTCCTATACCAAAAGCAAGCGCTCCAAATGCACCGTGAGTAGATGTATGGCTATCTCCGCACACAATGGTTTTTCCAGGCTGCGTCAATCCTAATTCCGGTCCAATGATATGCACAATTCCTTGCTCTTCGCTTGTTAAATCTAAAAGCTTCACACCAAACTCATGACAGTTTTCAGATAGTTTGTCTACTTGTTTCTTTGCAATCGGATCTTTAATATTAAAACGGTCAACCGTTGGAATATTGTGATCCATTGTAGCAAACGTTAAGTCCGGACGCTTCACTTGACGATTTGCCACGCGAAGACCTTCGAATGCTTGAGGAGACGTTACTTCATGAATAAGATGAAGATCGATATATAATAAGTCCGGCTTCCCCTCTTCTCGACGTACAACATGTTGTTCCCAAAGCTTATCAATAATTGTTTTTGGTTTCATACTGCTCCTCCTTTCTGATTATGAAAAACGTTTCTCACAAAACGTGAGAAACGCATGATTAACTGTAAGCTGTCATAATGCTTGAAATGGCAGAATCGTTGGCAATAACCGCAGTTATTGCATCCACCATTTTATCGGTACCTAAATAATGATTACCGTCTGCTAAGTCAGCTGTTCGATGACCTGCATGTAATACACTTTCAACCGCTTGTTCAATCACCGCTGCTTCTGTTTCTAATCCAAATGAATGTCTAAGCAACATTGCTGCAGATAAAATAGCAGCAATCGGATTAGCTTTGTTTTGTCCAGCAATGTCTGGTGCAGAACCGTGAACCGGTTCGTATAAAGATGGACCATCAACCGTTAAACTCGCAGATGGAAGCATCCCTAACGATCCTGTCAGCATAGAAGCCTCATCACTCAAAATATCACCAAACATATTTTCAGTTACCACTACATCAAAATATTTCGGATTACGAATTAACTGCATAGCAGCTGAATCTACAAGCATATGCTCAAGCTCTACATCCGGGTAGTCTTTTGCTACTTCTTCAGCTACTTCACGCCACACTCGACTAGACTCAAGCACATTCGCTTTATCAACCGACGTTACCTTTTTACGTCGATTTACAGCCGTTTCAAACGCTTGGCGAATAATCCTTTCTATTTCTGTACGCTTATAAAATAACGTGTCGACAACTGTCTCTTCATTTCCTTCTGTTCGACGCTCGCTAGGCTGACCAAAATATAAGCCCCCTGTTAGCTCACGAACGATAATGAAGTCAACACCTTCAATGTATTCTTTTTTCAAAGGAGAGGCATCTGCTAAGCTATCATAAAACGTCACTGGACGAAGGTTAGCATATAAATCCAATTCTTTTCGAATAGCTAGCAAACCTTTTTCTGGTCGCAAATGTGAAGGGTTACGATCCCATTTTGGCCCTCCAACGGATCCAAGTAAGACGGCATCCGCCTGCTTACAAATCTCAATTGTACTTTCTGGAAGAGGTGTGCCAGCCTCATCAATTGCAGCTCCGCCAATTAATCCATACGTAAACTCGAATTGATGATCAAAGCGCTCTCCAATTGCTTTTAAAACGGCAACAGCGCCTTTGGTTACTTCTGTTCCTACGCCGTCACCTGGTAATACAGCGACTTTTTTTGTCATGGTGGTCTCTCCCTTCAGTTCACATTACTTCTTGCTTTGTACGATGCTGCTGAATAGCGATTAATCGATTAATGGCATTTAAATAGGCTTTCGCTGACGATTCTAATACGTCAAATGCTACTCCGCGTCCGCTTGCTTCAGTTCCTTCGCTTTCAACCTTCACAAATACTTCAGCCAGTGCATCCGGACCGCCGTTAATAGACTGAATACGATAGTCTAATAGTTTGACATCTTGCTCAACACAGCGCTGCAGCGTATTATAGATAGCTTCCACGCTTCCAGATCCCGTAGCTGCTTCTTGAATCTCTTCGCCGTTTTCTTTGCGAAGCGTAATCGTAGCCGTAGGAATATTGTTCGTACCATACTGAACTTGCAGACTTTCAAGCTTATATTCACTGTCTTTGCTAACTTGCTTTTGAATGACTAATGCCAATAAATCATCGTCGGTAATGTCTTTTTTCTTATCTGCTAAGTCTTTAAACTTCTCAAAAAGCACGTTTGCTTCTGTATCTTCCAATGTGAACCCAAGCTCTACTAAGCGTGTACGGAACGCATGACGGCCTGAGTGTTTACCCAGCACAATCGGATTTTGTTTAACACCCACAAGTTCTGGGGAAATAATCTCATATGTTAACGGATTTTTTAAGACGCCATCTTGGTGAATACCTGATTCATGAGCAAAAGCATTTTTTCCGACAATTGCTTTATTTGGCGCAATATTCATTCCGGTAAGCTTACTGATAATGTCACTCGTACGCTTGATTTCGGGCAAGATCAAACCTGTGCTCGCTTGATAGAAGTCTTGACGGACATGAAGCGCAAGTGCTACTTCTTCAAGAGCAGCGTTACCGGCACGTTCTCCGATTCCGTTAATCGTTCCTTCAATTTGAGTAGCTCCTGCTTCAATAGCAGCCATTGAATTAGCAACAGCTAGCCCTAAGTCATCGTGGCAGTGAGCTGACAAATCGACCTTATGAATATTTGATACATGTTCTTTTAAGTAATTAAATACGGATTGATAGTCACCAGGCGTGATAAATCCTACCGTATCTGGAATATTAACGACTTTTGCACCAGCATCGATAACAGCTTCTACAATTCTAGCTAAAAACGGTAAATCTGTGCGACATGCATCTTCAGCAGACCATTGAACAACCGGGAATTTTTCACTTGCGTATTTCACCATTTCCACTGCTGTTTCAAGTACTTCATCAGGTGTTTTTTTCAATTTATGCTGCATATGAATTTCGGAAGTAGCGATAAAAACATGCAGTCTTGGTTCTGCACTTTCTTTTAACGCTTCCCATGCAATGTCAATATCTTTTGTAACAGACCTTGCAAGGCCTGTTACAGAAGAATTTTTGACAATAGACGCAATTTCTTTTACGGATTGAAAATCACCTTTTGAAGAAGCGGGAAATCCGGCTTCAATAATGTCGATACCTAATCGCTCTAACTGCTTAGCAATTTCAAGCTTTTCTTGTAGGTTCAAATTGACTCCAGGTGACTGTTCACCATCGCGTAGCGTCGTGTCAAATAGTTTAATTTTTTGCACTAGCGATCACCGCTTCTTTCTTTTGTTTTTTAACAAATGGCATCATTTCACGTAATTGAGCGCCAACTTTTTCAATTAAATGTTCGTTTTCACGGTTATTGATAGCTGTAAATTCTGGACGATTTGCTTGGTTTTCTAGGATCCAGCCTTTTGCAAATTTACCTGTTTGGATATCTTCAAGCACTTTTTTCATTTGTTCTTTTGAACGCTCATCTACAACGCGTGGTCCTGAAACGAAGTCACCCCATTGAGCTGTATCAGAGATTGAATAACGCATGCCTTCCATTCCACCTTCATACATAAGGTCAACAATTAATTTTAATTCGTGTAAACACTCAAAATATGCAACTTCCGGTTGGTAGCCAGCTTCTACAAGCGTTTCAAAACCAGCTTTAACTAATGAAGTTAAACCGCCGCAAAGTACTGCTTGCTCACCGAAAAGATCTGTTTCTGTTTCTTCTTTAAACGTTGTTTCTAATACACCCGCACGAGCTGAGCCAATTGCTTTAGCATAAGCTAATGCTACGTCTTTTGCTTCGCCAGTTACGTCTTGGAATACTGCGAATAACGCCGGTACGCCAGCTCCTTCTTCATATGTTCTTCTTACAAGGTGACCAGGACCTTTTGGAGCTACTAAGAATACGTCAACGAATTCAGGTGCTACGATTTGATTAAAGTGAATGTTAAAACCGTGAGCAAATACTAAAGATTTTCCTGGTTTTAATCCTGGAAGAATTTCTTCGTTATAAACTTTTGGCTGATGCTCATCTGGAAGTAATACCATTACTACTTCTGCTTGTTGAACTGCTTCTTTTACAGATAATACAGTGAAGCCGTCTTGTTCTGCTTGATCCCATGATTTACCTTTACGTAATCCTACTACCACGTTTACTCCGCTGTCGCGTAAGTTTTGTGCGTGAGCGTGACCTTGTGAACCATAACCTACGATTGCTACTGTTTTACCTTGTAATAATTGATCCTTTGCATCTCCGTTGTAATATACCTTTGTCATAATAAATCTCTCCTCTTAGTTTATATAGTTTTATATAGTTTACTTTTTTAGTAACTAGCTAGAATTAAATGATTGATGAAAGTTTGGCTGCTGCTTTTTGCGTACCGCGCGGAACAGCTACTGTCCCTGTGCGCGTTACTTCTTTTAATCCATAAGGCTGAAGTAAATCAATCATCGCTTCAATCTTGCTGGATTCACCTGTTACTTGAATAATTAAGCTGTCGCGGCTTACATCAATGATGGTTGCACGGAAAGGCTCAATTACTGCATAAAGTTCGTTACGGCTCGCAGGTGTAGATGCTACTTTCATTAAAGCAAGCTCTCTTGACACCACGGCTTGATCCGTAATATCTTGAACTTTCAACACGTCAATCTGCTTGTTTAACTGCTTAATCACTTGTTCAGCAGCATTGTCATGCTCTACGTTTACGACAAACGTCATGCGTGATACATCTTCAGATTCAGTGTGTCCTACCGAAATACTCTCAATATTGAAATTTCTTTTTGTAAATAACCCCGTTACGCGATTTAAAACGCCCGCACGGTTTAATACAGTTGCTGTAATGATTCGCTTCATGGTTTCACCCCTACCATTTCATGTAATCCTTTTCCAGGTGCAACCATTGGATATACGTTTTCTTTAGGTGCGACAAAGAAGTTTAGTAAAACAGGTCCATCTGTTTCCATTGCTTCTTTCAGAGCCGCATGCGCTTCTTCTTCAGTAGAAGCTTGTAAACCTTTGATATCATAGGCTTCTGCAAGCTTCATTAAATTAGGCTGATTCGGAATTAAAGAGTGCGAGTAGCGTTCTTCATAGAAGATTTCCTGCCACTGACGAACCATTCCAAGCGACTGATTGTTAAGCACAACCACTTTAACAGGTAAGTTTAATTCTCTAATAACCCCTAATTCTTGAAGCGTCATTTGAAATCCACCGTCACCAACGACTGCTACAACTGTTTTATCTTTATTTGCCAGCTGAGCGCCGATTGCAGAAGGTAATCCAAAGCCCATGGTGCCAAGGCCACCTGAAGTTACCCATCGATCTGGATTATTAAATGTGTAGTATTGAGCTACCCACATCTGATGTTGCCCAACGTCCGTTGTAACAACGGCATCTCCATTTGTATATTTGTGAAGCAACTCAACTACTTTTTGTGGTTTCAACACGTCCGCTGAGTTCTGATACCATAATGGATATTCTTGTTTCCACGCCGCTAATTTCTCATGCCATTTCGTATAATCTCCAACTTCTCCTTCTTGCAGAAGCAATTGCTTTAATACTTCTTTTGCATCTCCAACAATTGGAATCTTGGTTGGAACATTCTTTCCAATTTCCGCTGGGTCGATGTCAATGTGAGCAATTTTTGCATTTGGTGCAAAATGCTTTAAGTTACCTGTTACTCGGTCATCAAAGCGCGCCCCGATACTAATGAGAAGATCACTCTCATAAATTGCCATGTTTGCTGTGTACGTTCCGTGCATGCCAGCCATTCCTAAATGAAGCGGATGATCTGCAGGAAAACAACCTAACCCTAAAAGCGTATTAATAACCGGAATATTTTGACGCTCAGCATAATTTTTTAATTCTTCTGAACCTTTACTCAATAATACTCCCGCACCTGCTAGAATAACAGGTTTCTTTGCAGCTGCTACTGCGTCTGTTAACTTTTTAACCTGCAGCTGATTTGGAAAATAAGTTGGCTGATAGCCAGGTAAATCAATTTCTCCTTCATAATTAAATGTTCCATCACCCTGTGCCATATCTTTTGGAATGTCGATTAAGACTGGACCAGGTCTTCCTGTTGTCGCAATATGAAATGCCTCTTTGATGATTCTCGGCATGTCGCTGATATTGCGTACTTGATAGCTATGTTTTGTAATTGGCATTGTGATTCCTAATACATCTGCTTCTTGGAACGCGTCAGAACCAATTACACTTGAAGCTACTTGACCAGTAAAAACAACTAAAGGAAGTGAGTCAATCATCGCATCTGCCAAACCTGTTACGATATTTGTTGCACCAGGACCACTTGTTGCGATAACTACACCGGGTTTACCTGAAATTCTTGCGTACCCTTCTGCTGCGTGAATTCCACCTTGTTCGTGACGAGCAAGTACGTGAAACATTCCTGAACCGTATAGCTTATCGTAAATCGGTAAAACGGCTCCCCCTGGGTAACCGAAGATGACGTCAACGTTTTCTCTTCTTAGAGATTCAATCAACATGTCAGCTCCATTCATTTGTGCCCCAGCGCTTACAGGTTCTTTCGTTTGCATATTGGCTCCCACTTTTCTCATCCTTTCGTTTTCTAGATAAAAGAAAAAAGACTTCTCACCCCTAAATAGACCCTATCAAATGATATAGGTCAAGGGGCGAAAAGTCTTTTGTACTTTACGCGGTACCACCCTCGTTTGTAATCGTAATGATTACCTTATGAATGTATACTGTACATTCTTTTTGATAACGAGTGCTTTGGAAGTACACTCGGTCGCCCTTACTGAATTTCAGGGTGACACTCTGAGGTGAGTTCATTTTGACTTGGTAACGCCGGCTTCCAGCAACCCGACTCTCTGTTGATACCTAAACATCAAAACTACTTATCCTCTTCAACGTTTTAAAACGCTATATGCTTTTTGAACAATGCTTTACACATCATATTTTAAATTAATTACAATTAATTAAAATTTTTAGAAAACTTATATTTGAGGACTATCTTACGCCCATTTCTATGCATAGTCAACCACTTTTCAAGATTTTTTTAGACAATTTAGACTAAACAGAATATTTGAATGCGTTTTCATTATTGATGCAATAAGGGTTTATAGCCACTCAAAAAGTTTTTCTGAAACGTTCATTTGTACACACTGAATGAACAAACATTCACTTTTAAGATAAATAAAAAAATCCCGGCTTTTACTAAAAAGTAAAAGCCGGGATTTTTTTCTAGACGTCCCAGGAGAGATTCGAACTCCCGACCGACGGCTTAGAAGGCCGTTGCTCTATCCTGCTGAGCTACTGGGACATAATGTTAAACTGTATCAAAGACAATACTTATTATATTCAAATATAATTTAAAAGTCAACGTTTTTTTGAAATTTTATGAGAAGAGAGGTAAAAAACCTTCTCTTCTCCCTATATTTGGCTATATTATGCTGAAAGTGTACAGGTTAACTGCATGCTAGGAATATGTTTACCGCTTATATCGTAAAACTGCACGGTAGCTTCTGTACCATCCATTACTAGTATAGCATACGTACGTTCTTTTCTCATACGAGGAAGTAACATACTTCCTGGATTGATAAATAAAACTCCGTCCATGAGCTCAGCTCCCGCTATGTGAGAATGCCCAAAACAAACAACGTTTGCCCCCACTTCTCTCGCTTTGTAATGCAGATTCATCATAGACATTTTAACATTATATAAGTGACCGTGTGTAACCAGACACGTGGCTTCTCCAAGTGACTCTACTCGATCATTGACGTAAGATGCATCATAATCACAATTTCCTCGAACGCCTAAAAACGAAGACATTTCTTTGCTGTCTTGTGGCAGCTCAGAGTCACCACAATGAATCATCTTATCTACATCAGCATGTCTTTCTCTGATAGTGAGCAGTTCTTCTTGTAACCCGTGGCTATCGCTTACAATTAATAGTTTCACACGTCATCACTCCTTCTAAAATTGCGCATCAATTAGCGGTGCTAGTTTTTCTAACGCATTTGCTCGGTGACTAATTTGATTTTTTTGTTCTTTAGACAATTCTGCCATGGAGCAGTTCCATTTTTCTACAAAGAAAATAGGATCGTATCCAAAGCCGTTCTCGCCTCTTTTTTCTTCCAAGATGCGCCCTTCACACGTGCCTTCTACAAGCTCTGTTCTCTTTCCAGGCACTGCAATAGCAAGCGTACAATGAAAACGTGCCGTGCGCTTTTCAAACGGCACGTCATGTAATTTTTGAAGTACCTTCTCTATATTAGCATTATCATCTTTATTTTCACCAGCATAACGCGCGGAATAAACGCCTGGCTCTCCGTTTAAGGCATCAATAGCAAGCCCAGAATCATCGGCAATAACCGGCTTATTTAATGCTGATGAAATGGTTTCTGCCTTTAGCGTGGCGTTCTCTGCAAATGTAACGCCCGTTTCTTCCACGTCCTCAATTTCAGGAAAATCAAGAAGCGATGTTACTTTAAATCCCTTCGGTGAGAATAGTGTTTCAAAATCCTTTACTTTGCCTGCATTTTTAGTTGCAATAATGATTTCACGCACGTCAATCCCTTACCTTTCTTTAACCGGAATGTAAGCAGCCAGATGATCAAGAACTTTCTTTTGCTGTTCAATCAATTGATAAACACCCTTTTCCCCTAAATCCAGAAGATGGTTTAACTGTTCTCTCGAAAACGTCGATTCCTCTCCCGTTCCCTGTAATTCTACAAACTGTCCGCTTCCTGTCATCACAATATTCATGTCAACTTCCGCTGTCGAATCTTCTTCATAATTTAAATCTAAAATCGAATTTTCTCCATGGATACCTACTGAAGTCGCAGCTAAATAGTCACGAATAGGAATTTCTGTCAGCTTGTTCTCTTCAACCAGCTTTCCAAACGCTAAAACCATAGCCACAAATGCACCTGTAATCGATGCTGTTCTTGTTCCGCCATCTGCTTGAATAACATCACAATCAATCCAAATGGTCTTTTCTCCGACCTTTTCCAGGTCGACTACAGAACGAAGAGCTCGTCCGATCAGACGCTGAATTTCCATTGTTCGTCCTGTGACTTTACCTTTTGTTGATTCGCGTATATTTCTTTGTGCCGTAGCTCGAGGCAGCATAGAATATTCAGCTGTAATCCATCCTTTTCCTTGTCCACGCATAAAAGGAGGCACTCTGTCGTCTATGCTTGCTGTACAAATAACCTTTGTGTCTCCCACCGAGATTAATACAGATCCTTCTGGATGCTTTAAGTATGAAGTATGAAGAGATACAGGTCTCAATTCATTAAATTCCCTACCGTCCAAACGCATTAAGCATGTCCTCCTATTAATTCATTTATATGTAATAGCTTCTTCCATTTTAACTATAAAACAGCGGAAAGAGGTCGCTATTTCAGCAGACCTCTTTCTACTTAGTCCTTTACTAGTATAACAAAAATTTGTTTTTAAAAACTACCTGTGTTCACATTTTTAGGTCTTGAAACTGGCTCCGTTAGCTTTTTCCCTTTTTCATCTTTTAGCGTTTTTTTGCCATTCACCTTAATGGCAACGCTGTCTACGGCTTTTTGTTCCGTCAGCGATAACACCAAGGAGTCGAGAACATACTGAGAAATTTCCGTTCCTTTTAAATTTCCAAAGATGTTTTTATTAAAGTTCAGCGTTAACTGACCGTCCGCATACTTTGGAGCTGCTACGAGCTTTGCATCAGGATTAAAATCTGTCACTAAACCTGATGCAGGCGCAGGTCCTTCTACAAGCTCGTTCACAATTGCAGTGTACATATCTTTGTCATCAGAAGCAATTCGTTTTGTAACAGGAACATAGTAAGTTTGTTTGCCCTCTTGAGCTAAGTAATAGATCGTAACTGGCTTCGTTTGGGTTACGTCAACTACTCCAGTATTATCAAAGTTAATGCCATCTGCTCTGCTCAACCCTTTACTGATTGGTGTATGATTTACAGGCATCTCATCTTTATCATAGCCGTTAATGCGAATTTTAACTTTATTTACGCCTTCAAACTGCGTCAGCGTCCACGTTACGGCCTGCAGGATACGGAGTTCATCTTCTTTTTTATATTCAGCAAATTCAGGTGAAAAATCTGCTACCATCGTGCCGTCACTTTCCAGCTTTGTCCCTAAAACTCTTGTATCAGCAGGAAGAACCGCTCGGAAATTATTTGGCAATAAGTTTGTGACTGGTCCACCCTCTACTAAATATTCAAGAGACTGTTTAGCGACACCTTTTGATTTAGGAATTTCAAGCGTCTGGGGAACAACGTACCCGTTTTTATCAATCAAGTAAATTTCTCTTTTGGTAGGCGCAGATGTTTCTGCCGCTTTACTTTGTTTTTTATTAGCTTCCGTTACTTTTGCTTCAGTCGCTAATGATTTTTCATCTTTCACATAGGTGACATCCTTTGGCGGATCAATTTCCTTTGCTGCGTTATCCCCTCCGAAAAGTCCACAGCCGGATAACAACACAGATGTGGTCACCACGGCGGATATGAGAACAAATTTGGTCTTTTTGGACATTCCTTTCCCTCCTCAGACTGTTTGTACTACTATGTATACGAGCTTATTTGCATTTTAGACCAGCTCAAACAAGTTTTTGGCCACAAAAAAAACCGAGCTTAATATGCTCGGTTTTAAAGCTTGATATGCTCAACATTATATACAGGGTGCTCAAACCATTTAGATGCAATAGATTGAAACAGTTCTGTTGAGCCTGTTGTATAGAAGTAGTGTTCGGGCTCCATGCTTCTAGGAGCTAGTAAATTGCTATAAGAAAGAATGGCACTTACCTCTATTGCCGTTTCTTCACCAGAACTAATTAACTGAACTCGAGGCCCAATTGCTTCTTGAATAACTGGCTTTAATAACGGATAATGCGTACATCCTAAAATAAGGGTATCCATATCTGTATGATAAAAAGGTTTTAATGTTTCTTTTACAATTCGCTGCGCTTCCGGTCCTTCATAATTACCGCTCTCTACAAGAGGTACAAACAAAGGGCATGCTAAATTTTCCACTTCCACTCTCGTATGAAGAGCGCGGAGTGCATGTGTATAGGCTTGGCTTTTAACGGTTCCGTTTGTGCCGATTACGCCTATTTTATGATTTTTAGTTACTTTAAGCGCAGCTCGTGATCCTGGTTCAATGACGCCTATAACCGGAATATCGAGCTGTTCTTGAATTTCATCTAGTACAACTGCCGTAGCCGTGTTGCACGCAATAACAAGCATTTTAATATCTTTAGCTACTAAATAATTAGTCATCTCCCATGTGAAAGCTCGTACTTCTTCACTGGGACGAGGACCGTATGGGCAGCGGGCTGTATCTCCAATGTACATAATTTGTTCTTTCGGAAGCTGTCTCATAATTTCCTTTGCTACCGTTAATCCGCCCACACCTGAATCTATAACACCAATTGGTCTACTCAAAACAATCGCCTCATTTTTCTTTCATTTCATCATGTAATTTTCGTAACGTTACTCGTAAAACTTCTGTTTCACTAGGAGAGAAGTTTGCCAGTACGCCATTTAAATACGTTTGTCGCTTTTCAATTACTTCTTCGATAACACGTGCTCCTTCAGGAAGCAAATGAATACGCACTACGCGGCGGTCTTTCGGATCTTTGACCCGAACCACCAACTTATTTTTTTCCATACGATCTACTAAATCTGTCGTTGTACTACAAGCGAGAAAAATCCGATTTGATAAATCGCCAATCGTCATATCTCCACGTTCAAACAGCCACTGCAAAGCAATAAACTGAGGTGGCGTAATCGTATAGTCTTCTAAAATTTCTCTTCCTTTTTGCTTCACAATAGCTGCAATATGTCGAAGTGACTTTTCTAATTCTGCCACTGTATCCTCATTATTTTTTGCTGTCATACCGTAATCCTTTCCACCTATAAGTCTTATTTTCTATTATTTCTTTCAGTTAAACCCGTCTCTATTGTTTCTCTTTTCTATTTTATATTGTGCTCTTTTTTCGGTGATTTTTCAAGGTTAACATGAGGATTCTACAACGTTCAGCATTAAAAAACAGCTGCTCCATAAAAGGAGCAGCTGTTTCTATTAATTATTGATATACAGCTCGAAAACTGAGCTGAAATCTTTTGTTGTGTAGGCTGTTTTTTTATCTAATAACCAAGAAAACGCGGCTTCGTTAATTTCTTTAAATTCACCAGCAACACTTCCACTTGTATTTCTTGTACTGCTTAGCGTAGAAGAAGCTAGCTGAATGCTTTGTTTAGCAAAATCGAGCGCAATTTCATTTTCACGCGTTATTTCAGACATTTTAAACAGCGCTTTATATAAATCTTTTACCTCTTCTATATGCTTTTTGTGTACATCGATAGAAAAAGTTTCCGAGCCAATTTTAAATTTAATTTCCACATCTAAATCGACAGTTCCAGCCGTTTCTAGCATTACGTTTGAAATGTGATTTGTGCTGTAGTTATAGCGGCGAAGCATTCGCTTTTTACTTGTAGCACTTGTTCCATCAAGGTGAATGAGCGCTTTATTGGTAAAGCAATATTCATCTGACTTTGATTTGATTAGAAAATAAATTTTTTCTTGTTCTTCATGCATAACGTAATCGTCTGCATCTACCTTGTCATAATCAACTGGCTTAATAACAGAACCAATATCACTTAGCCCCAATACATCAGCAGCTACTTTTCCAAACATTTCTCCATCTCCCTTTTAAAAACGATTGTGTTATTTTCATGTTTTAAGTGTACTGTGCAAATGAGGGGATGTAAATAAAAAAAGGAGCTTCTTTAAAAGAAGCTCCCCATTTATTAAAAGAACAAATTTAAAATCATATAGATAAGTGCAGCTAATGAAGCTGAAATTGGCAATGTGATAACCCATGTAATCACCATGCGCTGTGCAGTTCCCCATTTTACACCTTTCACTCGGTGAGCAGAACCTACACCTAAGATAGAAGATGAAATAACATGAGTAGTACTGACAGGTAGATGAATAAACGTTGCTCCAAAGATAATGGCAGCACCCGTTAAGTCCGCAGCTACTCCATTAACAGGACGAATTTTCATAATTTTACCGCCAACGGTTTTAATGATTTTCCATCCACCAATTGACGTTCCAAGCCCCATTGCAACCGCACAAGCCAGCTGTACCCACCACTGAATCTCAGTACCGCTTTGCATATTGTTAGCAATAAGCGCTAGCGTAATGATACCCATTGCTTTTTGCGCATCATTCGTACCGTGTGTGTAAGATTGTAGAGCTGCAGTCAGGATTTGAACGCGGCGAAAACGCTTATTCGTTTTCGTCAAGTTATGGTTTTTAAACGTTAGCTTGATAATCGTATAGACAATATAACCTACTACAAAGGCTAGAACTGGTGAAATTAGAAGGGCTTCAATGATTTTGATGAAACCTTTGTAATTTAAAGCACCAAATCCAGCAGCTGCAATAGCTGCTCCTGCAATCGATCCAATAATTGCATGAGAAGAACTACTCGGGATACCGAAATACCATGTGATTAGGTTCCACGCGATAGCAGAAATTAATGCTGCTAAAATAACGACAGAACCATTTTGAAGCGTATAAGGATCAACGATATCCTTTGTAATCGTTTTGGCTACGCCCGTAAACGTCATAGCCCCGACAAAGTTCATGGTTGCGGCTAAAAGAATTGCATGTCGCGGTTTTAAAGCTTTGGTTGAAACAGAAGTCGCAATGGCATTAGCTGTATCGTGAAAGCCGTTGATAAAGTCAAAACCAAGTGCACCAACTACAATTAGAATGGTTAATATTAGCATTGAATCCATTATACTATAGCCCCGTTACGCATTCTTCATAATAACTGATTCTAAGTTGTTCGCAACCGTTTGACAATAATCCGCGATTTCTTCTAGCGTTTCATAAATTTCTTTATATTGAATAACTTTAATTGGATCTTTACATGTTGCAAATAATTGTTTTAGTGCACGACGATATAATGTATCACAATGTGACTCATACTCTTTAATTTTAATTGCATGCTCACTAATTTGAAGAAGCTTTTTCTCAGACAACAAATTAATAGTAATTAAAATTTCTTCAGCACAGCCTTGAATATTTTTAACAAATTCAGCTACATATTCATCAAATGTCGTAATTGAATGAATTTCCATTAAAGCAGCAAAGCTATCGATGCCATCAAGTACATCATCCATGCTCATCGCTAGCTGTAAAATATCTTCACGCTCAATTGGAGTAATAAATGCTTTGTTCAACTCAGTAATCACTGTATGCACGTATTTATCACCTTTTGATTCATACGCTTTTAAAACGTTGGCAAATTCCTTTAGGTCAGATACATTTTGAAGTTCAAAGCTGCCTAAAAACTCCGCTGAGTCCTTAATATTTTGGGCAATGTCCATTAACATTTCAGAAAACTTGTCTTTTTTTCTTTTGATCACGTTGCAATCCTCCATCCAATTTATCGAAACTTTACCACTCGTTTTTTCTCTCTATCTTTTTATATGTGTTCTAGTTTCTTTTTTCATTTAAAGTAATGGATAAAACCTAGCTGTTCATTACTATAACGAGAGAAACCACCTCTCTTGTGTATCAAAAAATTCTAAAAAAACAAACGTTTACCAGAGCAAAAGTCCCAAAATGTGGTTCTTTCACCTATAGGTTATGCGATTCATTTTTTTACGCCAAGTCAAAAATTACTCCTATTATTGTTAATTGTCAATAACTTTTCAAACACATTTTTTTAGGCTTCTTTACAATACATTAACAATAATACGTTGATTCCTTTTAAAATAAGGGTTTTCAGAGTTTGTATAAAATTGGGATTTACAAAAACTTAACATTACTCCCCTTGTGTAAATAATAAAAGCCAGCTCTTTTAGAACTGGCTTTTATTATTTACTTATTATATTGCTGAAATACATTTTTTACTTTCGGCACGACGTAATGACTTCCGCCTTTATCCTCTACCCCTTCAACCATCATTGAAACGAGTAAGTTTTTCTGTTTTGTGTCCACAGCTACAAACCATCCGTTTTCCTGCCCTTTTTCACCTTGAGTTTTCTTTAGCTCTGCTGTTCCCGTTTTTCCAGCCAAGGTTAACCCATCTATCTTTGCTGCATGACCCGTACCGTTTTTATCTTCAATGACATCAACTAAATCATTTTGAATTAATTGCGCCGTTTCTTTAGATATTACTTGTTTTTTCCATATTCCACTCTCATCACCGTTCATAAGAATAGGCTTTACTATATTTCCATCGTTTACAATCGATGTATACATCAATGCCAAGTGGAGAGGATTCACTTGCAGTTTCCCCTGGCCATAGCCAGAGTTTGCTAATACTCCCTCATCTTTAATATCTTGATCACCTGCAATTTTAGACGTTTCAAAAGGATAATTAACAGGCAATTTTTGATTAAACCCAAACTGTTTTAAACCACTGTTAAATTTGTCTAAACCTAGCTTCAAAGCAGTCTGCGCAAAATAAATATTATCAGATGTAACATAAGCATCACGTAAATTAACATTCGGTTTGCTGCCCACTCGTGTTACGTAGAAATTTCCCCAGCTTTTATCTTTCTGCCATTTCTTCCCGCTGATTGATATACTTTCATTTGGATTTAGCACGTCTTCATCAACCGCTAAAGCTCCGGTGACTAACTTAAATGTAGATCCCGGAGAATACGTTTTGGTAAAACGATTCATTAACGGCTTATTAGGATTCGTTGAAAGGGATTGATACGTATTAGCATCGATTCCAAAAGAAAAAGAATTCGGATCAAAAGCTGGCGTGCTTACAAGACCTAATATTTCTCCCGTTTTAGGTTGAAGAGCAGTAGCTACTCCTTTTTCATCTTTTAACTGTTCATAAAGGGATTTTTGAACATTCGTGTCTACCGTAACCTGAATGCTTTCCCCGTCTTTTGGATTCACTTTTGCAATTTCATTCTTTTTATTATCATCTTTATCTACAGTATAAATCGTGACGCCGTCTCGAGCACGAAGCTTATCTTCATACAAAGACTCTAAGCCAATCATTCCAGCTTTAGACTGAGCATTATAACCTTCATCTTTATGCTCTTTTAAATATTCCGCTGTGACAGGCGCAACGTATCCAACTAAATGAGCACACGCTTCTTCACAAGGATATACGCGCGCATTTACCTTTTTTTGTTGAATGCCTTCTACTTTTTTCAAAGAATTCTCTAAATTAGAGGCGTCTTTTTGACTAACTGTTTTAATAGGAACAAATTGATTCTCTTTCACCCAAGAAGCGCTCAGTGCTTGATTAATACTTTTTTCCGAAAGAGCAAGAGTCTTGCTTAATTGTCGTATCGCTTGCTCGCCGCCTTTAGAAAACTGCTGGGGAACAACTCCAACTTGAATCGCTTCTCCGTTTTGAGCTAAATATTTCCCTGAACGATCCATAATTTCTCCACGCACAGCTGACTGAGTAGCTACTCTTACTTGCTCTCCTTGCTCAAGTCCTTTAAAAATCATATTAGGCTTCCAATTAATATACCAATTCTCTGTATCCCCTTGTTTTTCTTGAACCACAGCAGCATTTTCTTTAAATGAGATTTCACCGGCTACAGAGTTCATGTTTACTTCAAAAGGTAAAACAGCTTTATGGTCTTTTATTTCTAAGTCTTCTATTTTACTTGCCTTCACTTTAAGCTTGTCCGCTTCAATTGCATCATAGATATTTTTATATCGATTTACAAAGTCTTTTTCTGAAATCGTCTTTTTAGCATCTTTAGACAAGTATCCATACATACCTTCAAAATCTTCTTTATTCCACATGGCTACATATTTATCAAATCGATTCTGTGCTTTCTGTTGATCATTTGAGCAACCGGCAGTTATGAGTAAGAGAATTGCCATAGTAAAAAATAGCCACCCAATTCGTCTCATGATGATTTTCCCCCTTTTTTCAATACCATTTCTATCATATAAAATTTTACATAAACTTTCCATCAGAAAGTTACACCCAGGAATTAATTGGTATTACAACCCACTTAATTTACATATCGACAAAAAAATCAATAGGTAAATAAGAAAAAAATTGAACATTTTGTGAATATTTTGTGTCTTTTTTGGAAAGTATTTGATATAATAAGTGTAAGAAGAAAAAGAATAGGAGGCGACTAAAATGAGAAGATTCTTACAGTTTTACTTTATGTTTAGTTCTCTGTTCTGTTTTGGAAGCGTTTTCGTCCTACTTATGTCTCAAGAATATTATTTTGCACCGTTATTCCTCACACTGGGCTGTTTAAATATTTTTCTCTTTAAAGTATATATTCAAGAAAGTCGAAAAGATAAACAAGCTGCACCTGAAAAACCAAAACCAACAATTTAACGGACTCGTCTCTCGGCTGAGATGAATGTAAAAGAAGAACCGGTGAAAAATTCACCGGTTCTTCTTTTACGAGGTTGAAGCTTTTGGAAACCTATCGTTTGCAATAATCTCACCGATGCTTTCACTCTTTCCTTCACCCTCATCAATATTTAAAAGCGGGAACAATAACTCTCCTACGTGATAAGCTTCTTCTAAATGCGGATAGCCTGATAAAATAAAAGATTCAATTCCTAAAGCTTCATATTCTTTTATTCGTTTCGCTATATTTTCAGCACTGCCTACCAGGGCAGTTCCTGCACCTCCCCGGACGAGCCCCACACCTGCCCATAAGTTAGGGCTAATCGTAAGTTCCTCTCGGGTTCCTCTATGAAGGCTCGCCATTCGCTGCTGCCCAACTGAGTCATACCTTGCAAAAGTACGCTGTGCAGCTTGAATTGTGTCGTCGTCCAAATGCTGAATTAATCGATCGGCTGCTTCCCAAGCTTCTTCTTCCGTTTCCCGTACAATAATATGCAAACGAATCCCAAACTTAACGGTTCTGCCTTCTGCTTCTGCTTGCTTTCTCACAGCCGTTATTTTTTCTCTTACTTGTTCAGGAGGCTCTCCCCACGTTAAATACACGTCAGAATGTTTTGCTGCAACTTTTTGTCCTGCGGGTGAAGATCCGCCAAAATAAATAGGTGGAGAAGGTTTTTGAACAGGTGGATACAACAGCTCACTGTTCTCTACATGAATATGTTTTCCTTCATAATTAACCGTATCTCCAGCCAATAACCCTTTCCACACATCTAAAAATTCATCCGCAGCTTCATAACGTTCATCATGTGATAAGAAAAGGCCGTCTCCGGCTAATTCTGCTGGATCTCCTCCTGCTACTACGTTAACTAGTAAACGACCGTTTGAAATTCGATCAAGAGTCGAAGTCATGCGCGCTGCCACGGAAGGAGCCATAATGCCCGGACGTACAGCTACTAAAAATTTCAAACGCTCTGTTTCAGGTATAAGTGAAGCAGCCAATAGCCACGGGTCTTCGCATGATTTCCCCGTTGGAATCAGAACTCCTTCAAATCCTAACCGGTCAGCTGCTTGAGCAACTTGCCGAAAATATGAATAGTCTGCTGAACGACCTCCTCGATTTGTCCCTAGATATCTTCCATCTCCATGGGAAGGAATAAACCATAACATTTTCATGATTCAACACTCCTTTTCGTTTGTTCTAGATGATATTCAAGCTCTTTTAATGAACGTTTAATTCTCGCTTCTGCTTCTTCCGCAATAAACTCAATTTCATTTTCTTTCGTATAGGCCACCTCAGAATCAACAATATAAACTCCATGAATAAGAGCAGTAGCTCCTAAAACGGATAATGTCGGCTTAAATACATAATCAAGAGCCAGTAGATGAGCAATGGTTCCCCCTGTAGCTATCGGCAGCACGGTTTTATTGTGCAAACCTTTTTCAGGTATTAAATCTAAAAATGTTTTTAAGATTCCTGTGTAGCTAGCTTTATAGATTGGGCTGACAATAATAACGGCATCAGCATCTGCCACTTTCTTTTGAGCTTCTTGAATCGCAGGGCTAGAAAAGTTAGCATATAGTAAGTCTTCAGCTGGTAGATCGCGGACATGCACGGTTTTTACTTCATGTTTTTCATTTTGCAGATATGCTGCAATATACTCACTTAAAGCAGCTGACCTTGATTGTTTTGAAGGGCTTCCCGTAATAATTGTAAACTGACTCATTATCATCTCTCCTTTTAACTTATAAAACTGATAGATTTACAAGGATTAATAAGTATATAAATCCTTCTTTTATTTTTCACCTGCGTAGCTGTCTCTCCATTTAAGAAGACGCTTTTCTAATACTCGGACAAATGAATCAGTTAATTTGCCTACAACAGCAAAAATGATAATTCCGACAAAAACTACATCTGTTTGAGAAAACTGCCTAGCATCCATAATCATATATCCTACACCTTCACTTGCTCCCATTAATTCAGCTACTACCAGTCCGAGCCATGCAATACCTAAAGACAATCGGACACCAAGTAAAATATTAGGAAGAGCGGCTGGTAAAATGAGTTTCGTGATTTGTTTCCATTTACTAAATTGCAGAACACGCGCAACATCAAATAATTTCGAATCAACGCCGCGAATGCCTAAATACGTATTAACATAGATTGGGAAAAACGCACCGTTTGCAATTAGCAATATCTTTGAAATTTCCCCAAAGCCAAACCATAAGATAAATAAAGGAGCCAAGGCAAGGTGAGGAACAGTTCTAAGCATTTGAATGGATGGATCCATATAGTGCTCCGTTTTCTTTGAGAAACCGACAATAACACCAAATAGTAAACCTAGACCAGCTCCAACGGCAAAACCTATGGCAGCACGTAAAATACTGATTTGAAGATTAGCTCCGAGTTCTCCCGATACGATGAGCTGTTTGAAAGAAAGTACAATATCAACAGGTGTAGGAAGAACGGTTTTAGATACATAGCCCGCAGAACCAATGATTTGCCACACGACGATAAGCAAAATTGGCACGACGAGAGAACGAAGGAAAATTCCCTGCTTATTTTTCGCTTCTTCCTTTCTTTTTTTCACTTGTTGCAAGTGAGCTGCTGAAGACTGGACATGTCCTGAAACCACGGATGTTTTACTCATTTTCATCACCTCATTTTTCTTTTAATGCTTTTTCAATAAATGAATTATCAACGACATCTCCTGTATCAATTTTCTTTTTAATAACGCCTAAAGATTGTTGAAAATCAGCTGTTCGCTGTTGTTCTGCAATAATTTCTTTAGAGGTTGGGCGATTATAGGCAGGATTATTTTTTAACACTTGTCTTACTACATCTTTATCTAGATTTTTTTGTTTTGCTAGAATATCCACAGATTCTTCAAAATGTTCGTTTTGCCATTCAAGTGCTTTTTGATAAACTTGTAAAAACTTAACGACTAACTCTGGATGATCTTTTGCAAAGCCTTCTCTTACAATAGTAAAGCCTGGTGAAGCAACCTTTAACGAATCGCCGTCTGCTAAAATACGAGCTTCATTTTTTAAGTTTTGCAGGGAGATAAACGGTTCCCAAATTGACCATGCATCCACTGACCCATTTTCAAATGCTGGCTGAGCTTCGTCTGGCTGAAGCTGAATAATCTTTACGTCACTTGGCTTCAACCCATTTTGATCAAGAGCTCTGTACAATAAGTTAAAACCGCTGCTGCCTTTCGCAACCGCAATCTTTTTACCTTTTAAATCTTTTACGCTTTTAATCTTGCTGTTTTTTCCTACTAAAATAGCATTTCCTTTTAATCCGTCGCTCGAATTAGCAATTTCTAAAAATGGAATATCTGCCCCTTGACCAGAAATAACCGGTGAGTTTCCAACTTGGCCGAAATCCAAGTGTCCAGATGCTAACCCTTCAAATTGCGGAGGACCGCTTTGAAACTCTGTCCATTTAACGTTTACACCTATTTTTTTAAATTCTTTTTCAAACCATTTTTGGTTTTGTGCCAGCATTAAAGGTCCTAGGCTTTGTTGAATGCCAATATTGATCGTAACGTTTTTCGAATCTTCGCCGCTCGCTTTTTCTTTCGTCCCGCACCCAGCCAATGCGAGAACAAGTACAATAGCTGCAGTTAAAAGTAGCTTTTTCATCTGTTCTGTCTCCTTCTCTGTCTGATTGAATCTTTAATGTTCTCCTGCTTCTTCAAATTCTTTCAGCACTTGCTGCCTTAGCTGCTGAAAAGGTAGTTCTGTCTTTTTTCGCGGATGACTAATTTCTACTGGAACAACCCGACTAATTTCTCCTGGTCTGGCACTCATAATCACAATTTTAGTTCCTAAGTAAATGGATTCATCTAAATCGTGGGTAACAAAAATCATGGTTGTTTTTTCTTTTTTCCATATGTCTAACAGCACATCTTGCAGATGAGTGCGAGTAAAAGCATCCAACGCACCAAACGGTTCATCTAACAATAAAACCTCGGGATTTCTTAAAAGAGCACGCGCAATCGCAACTCGTTGAGACATCCCCCCAGATAGTTCTCGAGGATAAGCTTTTTCAAATCCTTTCAGCCTGACAATATCAATTAGCTCATCTACGCGGCGCCGAACTTTCGAATCTTTCAGCGATAAGTCAGCCGCTATATTTTGCTCCACATTAAGCCACGGGAACAAGCGGTGTTCTTGAAAGATCATTCCTTGTTTAATGCTAGGTCCGGCTATGTGCTTCCCGTTGATTTCAATGCGCCCTTCATAATCTATATCAAGTCCAGCGATCATTTTAAGCAGCGTACTTTTTCCGCATCCGCTCGGACCAATAATGGTAATAAATTCACCTTTATTAATCGTAAGATTTACATTTCGCAATGCTTGAGTTACTTGTTCTCCTTTTTGAAATGAGCGGTTAACCGATTGAATCACGACACTCACAGCAATTCCTCCTCCTTGAATTTTTAAATCAAAAGCTATTTCACCTAAAAACATAAAAGCTCCTACCTAAAAAAGGTAGGAGCTTTCGGTTGACCGATCAGCCCGTTGCTATAGTTAACTGATTTGTTATTGGATTATTTTGAATTTTATCATATTAATCCGATTTGTCAACTGTGTTTTATATATTTTATCCATTAGATTCTTGAGGATTTGGTTTTTTCCATTTAAATATTGAGTTTAAAAATCCGTATATATGCTTAGACTCCTTCGTTAACAAAGGACCAATAATAGCTAAAATCAATACATAAAGCGCAGCGAATGGCTGAAGGATGGCCGATAATCCTCCTTCAATTCCGATGTTAGCCATAATGATTGAAAACTCACCTCGTGACATGATTGTTAATCCAATATTGGTAGAAGCCTTGTGTGACAGCCCGCTTTTTCTTCCTGAAATCATACCGGCTGTAAAGTTACCAATAATCGTAAGCGCAACTGCTCCAAGGGCAAGCCAGCCTGCATCCCAGAGCGTGAGAGGATCAATACTTAATCCGAAGCTGAAGAAAAAGATGGCTCCAAAGAAATCACGAAACGGTACGACAAGATGTTCAATCCGATCGCGATGTTCTGTTTCAGAAAATACAAGCCCAAGCAATAATGCTCCAATTGCTTCTGCCACGTGAATTGTTTCTGAGAAGCCTGCCACAAAAAACAATACCGCAAAAACGACGATTATAAAGATTTCATTCGATGAAATATTTAAAAGTTTATTTAGTAGAGGCGTAGCTTTTCGAGCAATGATAAAGAACAGCATCATATAGCCAAACGCAATTAAAATAGATGTTAAAGATCCAGCAAGCGATCCGTGGTCTCCAAGCACCAACCCTGAAACGACAGAAAGATAAACCGCTAAGAAAATATCTTCAAACATGATGATCCCTAATATCAATTCCGTTTCTGGATTTGCCGTTCGTTTTAAATCAACCAATACTTTTGCGACAATTGCGCTGGACGAAATCGTAATAATTCCAGCGATAATCAGCACTTCAAGAAGAGGATTTCCTGTCAGGTATCCATACAATAATCCTAAGGTAAAGTTAATTAAAATATAAATAGATCCTCCCACCGCGATGGACTTACCTGATTTAATTAACTTTCCAACTGAAAATTCTAACCCTAAATAAAAGAGTAAAAAGAGAACTCCAATTCTCCCCATAAATTCAATAATCTCTTGGCTTTCAATAAACTTTAAACTGAATGAGCCAAACTCAGGAGCATGGGGACCAACCGCCATGCCCAGCAGAATGAGGAATGGAATAATCGTAAATTTAAATTTATGTGCTAGTATAGCCGCTAAAGCGACTAGTAACAAAGCTGTCCCAACTTCAAATACTAAATGATCCAATTATGAACTACCTCCTTGTGAAAGCAATTCTTTAATGAGCGTTTTTAAATTTCCTCTTTCACCAGAGATGACAAGCGTATCTCCTTCTTCAATTAACGTATCTGGTCCTGGGGTGGATAATTTTTTTTGCGTGTTTTTAATGACAGCGATGATTGTGACATCATAGTTGCTGCGAACGTCAATTTCGCCAATTGTTTTACTGTGAGCTTTGGCCTGTTTTTCAACTTTGTACCATTCAATCACTAAGTCATTGAATGCCACTTCAATGGTTTCCATTGCTTTTGGCTTGTAAATCATGCCGCCTAAAATTGCAGCTAGCTGTCTTGATTCCGTATCTGTTAACGTAATGTCAAAAATGCTTTCTTCTAAATCTTTTTGATCGAAGTGGTAGATTTCGCGTCGTCCATCATCATGAATAATAACGACCACACGGTTTCCTCCGCTTGTCTCAATTTCAAATTTACGGCCGATTCCTGGTAATTCCGTTTCTTTAATCATCATTGAATGATCACTCCTATAAAGTTTTTAAGAAGAATATTAAATTTTCATTGCATTATTTGTATAGAAAATCCCCATGACAAATAAGCCTAAGAATAGTAGGTAATTTTAGGTTTGAAGAAAAGGCTGCTGAAATTTCAACCTTTTTTATTTAATTGAGGTAACTTGATTGAAAGATTTTTGGATAAAAAAGTGTTTTCTTGAGGAAAAAATACGCAATTTGATGCGTCGGAATGATGAGCTTGGTACTCACCCATACTAAAGCAAAAGTTACTATCACACTTTGTATTAGAGATCCTATTTGTTTGACGCTGTGCTTAGCTCCTGGAGACATGTGCACGATATCCGTGTAATGCTGTACCGAACTTTTTGTGACCTTTACTTTTTCAAAGTCATTATCAATAAATTTATCTGGCAAACTCGCAAAAGGCAAGCAGAATATCATGCATAATAATACCCCTAACCATACATTTTTCATCATCTCACCTCTCTTTCTTTTGAAGTAGTATCTCCTTACTTAAAAGTATACGTACTCTGAAATTCAATTTCAAGCAATAAGTTTCTTTTATAAAGATTTACCTTTTTTATAATATTTTCTTAATGATATTCTTTTTAGATACATATGCGATACTTAAAAAAATATACAAAAAGCTGGCTTTCTAAAAAGAAAGCCAGCTCATGTTATAGTTCAAGTTCTCCCATTCGAAGGAGTTCTACGACTGCTTGAGAACGCCCCTTGACTCCAAGCTTTTGCATCGCATTAGAAATATGATTTCGAACTGTTTTTTCGCTAATGAATAGTTCACTCGCGATTTCTTTTGTTGTTTTGTCCTGTACTAAAAGCTCGAATACTTCTCGTTCACGCTTTGTAAGTAGCGGTTTAGGTTGAAACTCTTTTTCTTTCAATGTAACCCTCCTTGCCTGATCCTGAGTTGAACTATCGGATGGGTGTAAATTTAGTCAACATATCTTATGTGCGGTATGCCTACGCGGTTACTAGTTTTAGAAAAAATATGCAAAAAACTCTTTTTTACCTTTGAAAAAGAAAAAAAGCCTGAAGAAAGAGCCTTCAAGCCATTTTTATATAGTCGATAAACACCTTTTCATCTCTTCATTCCAAGGCACGCTTTTTCCTGTTTCTTTAGAAATTTGCACCATTGTTCCTCTCCCCGTGAGTACAACCTCTCCTTGCTCATTTTGAATCATATAGTGTAAATCAACCGAAGAACGTCCGATTTTATGGGCCTTTACAAAAACAGCTAGCACGTTGCCAAAATACACTTGTTTGACATAGTCGCACTGCAAATCAGCCACCACCGGTATCGTTCCCTCATACTCACTCGTCCACTTTTGCATAAAGCCAATATGGTGAAAGAATTCCGTACGTATTTGTTCAAAATAAACAAAAGGAACCGTATTATTTAAGTGCCCAAACATATCTGTTTCCGAAAATCTTACCTTGATTTTCTGCTTAAACGAAAATGACTCTTTCCAGTGATCCATGTCTTCAATATACGAAATATTATTCATCTGTATTTCCTCCGTTCGTCATAGACAAAATAAAACCTCTCCACGTGGAGAGGTTTTGAGTGGTTATACTTGATCGCTACCAAAGAAACTTCTGAATGCTTGAATTGTTGTGTCGCGGTTCAAAGCTGCGATTGAAGTAGTCAATGGAATTCCTTTTGGACATGATTGAACGCAGTTTTGAGAGTTCCCGCAGTTCGCTAGCCCTCCATCACCCATAATCGTCTCTAAACGTTCTCCTTTATTTAACGCACCGGTTGGATGGGCATTAAACAAGCGAACTTGAGAAAGCGGTGCTGGACCGATGAAGTTTGACTTGTCGTTTACGTTTGGACAAGCTTCTAAGCAAACGCCGCATGTCATACACTTGGATAACTCATACGCCCACTGACGTTTCTTTTCAGGCATACGCGGTCCTGGTCCTAAATCGTATGTGCCATCGATCGGAACCCAGGCTTTTACTTTTTTCAGTGAATCAAACATACGGCTGCGGTCTACCTGCAAGTCACGAACAACAGGGAATGTTTTCATTGGCTGCAAGCGAATCGGCTGTTCTAGTTTATCAACAAGAGCTGTACATGACTGACGAGGTTTACCGTTGATAACCATTGAACAGGCTCCACATACTTCCTCTAAACAGTTCATTTCCCAGTTTATCGGAGCAACCTCTTTACCTGAAGCATCAACAGGGTTACGTCTGATTTCCATCAGTGCTGAAATAACGTTCATATTCGGACGATACGGAATTTCAAACTCCTGATTGTAAGGAGCAGATTCAGCTGAATCTTGACGTGTAATAATGAAGCGCACTGTCTTTTGGACTGTTTGTTGTTCACTCATTGATTAACGAACCCCCTCTTGTTGTTTTTTTGGTTTTTCATCTTTTTTCTTTGTGTAGTCGCGCTTACGCGGTTTGATTAACGATACGTCTACCTCTTCATAATGGAAAGAAGGAGCCGTTTTCTTATCAACGAAAGATGCCATTGTTGTTTTTAAGAATTCTTCATCGTTACGATCTGGGAAATCCGGCTTATAATGAGCACCGCGACTTTCGTTACGGTTGTAAGCTCCAAGCGTTACAACACGTGAAAGCTGGAGCATGTTTTGAAGCTGACGAGTAAATGTTGCCGCTTGATTACTCCATTTAGCCGTGTCATTAATGTTAATACGATCATAGCGTTCAATTAATTCTTGAATCTTTTCATCTGTTTTTAACAGTTTGTCATTGTATCGTACGACTGTCACGTTGTCAGTCATCCATTCCCCTAGCTCTTTATGAAGAACGTATGCATTTTCTGTACCTTGAAGATTCATGATATTGTTCCATTTCTCTTCTTCTTCTTTCACATGACGATCATATACGCTTGAAGAAATAGCATCTGCGCTCTTTTCTAAACCATTGATGTATTCAACGGCTTTAGGACCAGCAACCATACCGCCATAAATAGCTGACAATAATGAGTTTGCTCCTAAACGGTTCGCTCCGTGCTGCGAATAATCACACTCACCAGCTGCGAACAAGCCAGGGATATTTGTCATTTGATCGTAATCCACCCATAAACCGCCCATTGAATAGTGTACGGCTGGGAAAATCTTCATTGGTACTTTGCGCGGATCATCGCCCATGAATTTTTCATAGATTTCGATGATACCTCCAAGTTTAATGTCTAGCTCTTTTGGATCTTTATGTGAAAGGTCCAGATAAACCATGTTCTCTCCGTTAATTCCTAACTTCTGCGCTACGCAGACGTCAAAAATTTCACGAGTTGCAATATCACGAGGTACTAAGTTACCGTATGCCGGATATTTTTCTTCTAAGAAATACCAAGGTTTACCGTCTTTATATGTCCAAACGCGTCCGCCTTCTCCACGAGCAGATTCACTCATAAGACGAAGCTTATCATCTCCCGGGATAGCAGTTGGATGAATTTGAATAAACTCTCCGTTTGAATAGTATGCACCTTGCTGATACACGATAGATGCCGCTGAACCTGTATTAATAACTGAGTTCGTCGATTTTCCAAAGACAATACCAGGTCCACCTGTAGCCATAATAACCGCATCAGCTGGGAACGTTTTAATTTCCATTGATTTTAAATTCTGTGCAGAAATTCCGCGACAGCTGCGCTCATCATCAAGAACAGCACCTAAGAATTCCCATCCTTCGTACTTTGTCACAAGTCCGGCAACTTCATAGCGACGAACCTGCTCATCTAATGCGTACAATAACTGTTGACCCGTTGTTGCTCCAGCAAAAGCCGTACGGTGATGCTGCGTTCCGCCAAATCGTCTGAAGTCTAACAAACCCTCAGGAGTACGGTTAAACATAACACCCATACGGTCAAGTAAGTGAATAATACCAGGAGCTGCTTCACACATTGCTTTTACAGGTGGCTGGTTGGCTAAAAAGTCTCCGCCATACACTGTGTCATCAAAGTGTTCCCATGGTGAATCTCCTTCACCTTTCGTATTTACGGCTCCGTTGATTCCACCTTGCGCGCAAACTGAGTGAGATCTTTTTACCGGAACTAGTGAAAATAAATCTACTTGCTTGCCAGACTCAGCAATTTTTATTGTTGCCATCAAGCCAGCTAAACCGCCACCGACTACGATGATTTTTCCGTTACTCATCGGAACCCCACTCCTTCAAAACCTTAATTTTATGCAAATGCGAATAATGTACGAACACCTACGAATGTAAGTGCTAAGAAGATTGCTAATGTCACATAAGTTGAAATTCTTTGAGAACGTGGTGTTACAGTTAACCCCCAGCTAACTCCAAATGACCATAGACCGTTTGCAAAGTGGAAGATCGTAGATACAACACCAACTATGTAGAATGCAAACATTGCTGGGTTGCTTAAAATTCGTTCCATCATTTGAAAATCTACTTCTTTTCCAAGCGCAGCTTGTATTCTGGTTTCCCATACGTGCCATGTGATGAAGATAAGTGTGATTACACCTGAAACACGCTGAAGGATAAACATCCAGTTACGGAAAAATCCATAGTTGTTAACGTTTGTTTTAGCAGTGAATGCGATGTAAAGACCGTATATTGCGTGAAAAACGATTGGTAAGAAAATAATGAAAATTTCTAGAGCATAGCGGAAAGGTAAGCTCTCCATGAAGTGAGCTGCTTGATTAAATGATTCTTCTCCCTTTGTCGCGAAATGATTCACAACTAAATGCTGTGTTAAGAAAATCCCGATTGGTATTACTCCAAGTAGTGAATGGATTCTCCGATATTGAAACTCTCTGTTTGCCGCCATCTGCGTAGACCCCCCTTAGTTAAATGAACATAGTTTGTGAAGAACTTTCTTACTCCCACTAGACAAATAGATTAATCGTGAATACAGGAAATGAAAACCTTTGCATTTCCTAATAAAGTATGTGACAGGTTAATTTTACTCCCATCGATTAAGAGCGTCAAGGCAAGATGTTTAAATCTTCTATAAAATATAAATTTATAAAATTTTATATTTGTTAACGCTTACTACATTGATGTTAAAGATTTTTTCTTTCTATTATAATATCGCTTGCCACAGTTAAGTAAGCGTTTACTTTATACTTTTATTGTAAACAAGTTCACAAAACATTTACACAGGTAAAAGTACCCTTTTAAAAGTAATTTTATGGATTTTTTATCTTTACATCTAACTCTTTTTACCATAATAAAGATCCTCTTACATTTTATTAAAAAAATGCGTGAGAGGTTTTTTAGATTTGTATATAATAGTAGTAAAGAAAGAGGGGAAAGCATGAGCAATTTACAAACAGAATCACAGCAAGAACTTGAAGAGACGATGGAAACATTAGAACCTAATGCCGCAGCTGAAACAGAGAGAGCTCTTGATCACGTTCCATATTTTGGATACAGTCTTTTGCGTGACGTGTTGATTCCAGAGCTTCTTGGAGACGAAACGAATACCATCTCATACTGGGCAGGAAAACACCTTGCGCGTAAATATCCATTAAATACAATGGATGAAATCGTCGCTTTTTTTAAAGCAGCTTCCTGGGGAACACTGACGCTTGCCAAAAAAGATAAATATTCACTAGAGCTTGAGTTATCAGGTGATGTGGTCAGCAAAAGATTTCAGCAGGAAACTTGTTCATTTCATCTTGAGTCAGGATTTGTGGCTGAACAGATTCAGCGTCAAAACAACTGCCTAACAGAAGCCTACTTAACACCTAAAGAAAAGAACGGAAAAGTGCTGATTTCCGTGCAGTGGGACCGAAAAGATATCTTACCTACCGAAACCCGTGCGGAGCGTTATAAAAAGTAAGAAATACGTATATATAAAAGACGTGGAGATACCACGTCTTTTTTCTCTTCTTTATACTTGCACTGCCTGCTGCTCTTCTAATTCAAATGCTACGTGAAGCGTCTCAACAGCTTTTACCATATCAGCATGCGGTACAACTGTAGATACTTTAATTTCAGACGTGCTGACCATCTTCACTTCAATTTTCTCTCCTGCCAGCACTTCAAACATTTCGGCTGCAACACCTGGATTAGAAATCATGCCAGATCCCACAATCGATACTTTAGCCAGACCGCTTTCATGTTCAATACGCGTATACCCCAAAGTAGATTTATACTCTTTTAAGACGGCAAGAGCAGCTTCTACGTCTACAGTTTTAATAGAAAATGAGATAGAGAGGCGATTATTAGCCGTTACGTTTTGAATAATAATATCCACGTTTAACTGTTCTTTTGCTAATGCTGTAAAAATAGTAGAAAGAGTTTGTAACTCGTTGTTTAACCCTTCAATTGTCACCCGTGAAATATTATCTTCAAACGCAATTCCTCTTACGACTAAGTTTTGTTCCATTGAAACTTCCTCCTCAACAATCGTTCCATTCTCGTTTTCTAAGCTTGAACGCACTTCTAGCGGTACCTGATAATTTTTTGCAAACTCAACAGCGCGCGGATGCAGCACCCCTGCTCCTAAATTGGCTAATTCTAACATTTCGTCATATGAAATAGAATGAAGTTTACGAGCATCTTCTACGTAGCGCGGATCCGTCGTAAACACTCCTGTTACGTCTGTATAAATATCACATTTTGCAGCTTTTAGTGCCGCGGCAAGAGCTACTGCCGTCGTGTCAGAGCCGCCTCGACCTAATGTTGTAATGCTTCCATCTTCTGAACAGCCTTGGAATCCAGCTACTACTACGATTCGACCTCTATCTAATTGGCTTTGAATACGAGTCGTGTCAATGTGCTGGATTCGTGCATTGCTGTGAACTGCTTCTGTCTGGATACCAGCTTGCCAACCTGTTAGCGAAGTGGCTTCATGACCTTTGAATTGAAGAGCCATTGTTAACAGGGAAATCGTTACTTGTTCTCCAGTTGTAAGAAGCATATCCATTTCGCGTTTACTTGGACTGTCCGTAATATCACTTGCTAATTTCACCAGTGCATCTGTGGTTTTGCCCATTGCCGATACAACAACTACTACTTGGTTACCGCGCTCTGCTTCTTGAATAACACGGTTTGCTACATGTTGAATACGTTCAACAGAACCAACAGATGTTCCACCAAATTTTTGAACGATTAATGCCATAATTTTGTTCATTCCTTTTCAATAAATTTGCATATGCAGGATGATGAGAAGCTAAATTTTTTTACTCAGACAATAAAAAAAGCAATGAGATGAGCTCTCATTGCTTAACGAACGAAAATTATAAAACATAACCGTCCACTGCCGTGAGATAGCTCTCCAAGAATCTACATCTTGACAATCCTACGTTTATTCAACGCAGAACCAGCAATCATTACTATGAGGTAATGTTCACTTCGGCAAATTTCCCTTTCCGCATCGTTCATAAGGGCTCATACCCTTCCTGATGCGTACTGATTAAATTTGCACCTCTATCTTCACTTCATTTGATGAAGTGTCGTATGAAATTAGTTAATAGCTTATCAAATATTTTCTATTATTTCAAGACTATTTTTGCAATGTTTCATAAATTTTTTCAGCAATGTTCTGAGGAACACCTGAATTTCGAATATCTTCAATCGTTGCTTCTTTCAATTTTTTCACCGAACCAAAATGCTTTAACAAAGCTTTTTTACGCTTTTCTCCCACTCCCGGAATGTCGTCCAGAACTGACTGAAAAGCGGACTTAGAGCGCACTTGACGGTGGAAGGTAATCGCAAAGCGGTGAACTTCATCTTGAATTCGCTGAAGCAAATAAAATTCTTGACTATTGCGTTCAAGCGGTATGATTTGAGGAGGCTCACCAATCATCAGATTGGAGGTTCTGTGCTTATCATCTTTGACAAGACCTGCTGTAGGCACTAAAAGTCCCAATTCATTTTCGAGAACGTCCTGTACTGCAGCTAAATGCCCTTTGCCTCCATCTACAACAATTAAATCCGGAAGCGGAAGACCTTCTTTTAATGCTCTGGAATACCGTCTGCGAACGACTTCCCTCATGGAACTGTAATCATCTGGTCCCTTTACCGTCTTAATTTTATATTTGCGATATTCTTTCTTTTCCGGTTTCCCATCAACAAAAACAATCATCGCAGAAACTGGGTCTGTTCCTTGAATATTTGAGTTATCAAATGCTTCAATCCGATAAGGAGCGGCAATTCCAAGCTCTTCTCCTAACCGTTCAACTGCGCCAACTGTACGCTCTTCATCTCGTTCAATTAAATAGAATTTTTCACCGAGCGCAATTTTTGCATTTTTACACGCAAGTTCTACTAATTCTTTCTTTTTGCCTCGCTTTGGATGCTGAACCTCTACTTCTACTAACTTCTCAGCTAACTCTGCATCAATCGTTGCTGGAACCATCACTTCTTTTGGCTTAATATTTTTGGCATAAAACTGACCGATAAAAGTTAAGAAATCTTCTTCTGGCTCTTTATAAAAAGGAAACATAGAAACTTCTCGCTCAATTAATTTCCCTTGGCGAATAAAGAAAACTTGAACACACATCCAGCCTTTATCGTAAGAATAGCCAAACACATCTCGATTAACAAAATCATTAAACGTTACTTTTTGCTTTTCCATTGTCGCTTCGATATGAGCAATTTGATCTCGGTATTCTTTAGCCCGTTCAAAGTCAAGTTCTTCTGAAGCTTTTAACATTTTTTCAGTTAACTCTGTTTTGACATGCTCATATCCACCATTTAAAAACCGCGTGATATTTTCAATAATTTGTTTGTTTTGCTCTTCTTTTACCTCTTTTACGCAAGGAGCTAGACATTGCCCGATATGGTAATACAAACAAGGCCTATCTGGCATAGTGGAGCACTTTCTTAACGGATAAATGCGATCAAGAAGCCGCTTTGTTTCATTTGCTGCTTGAACATTAGGATAAGGACCGAAGTATTTCCCTTTATCTTTTTTTATTTTTCTTGTAATAACAAGTCGGGGCTGTTTTTCAGCTGTAATCTTAATAAACGGATAGCCCTTATCATCTTTAAGCATAATATTGTATTTTGGGTCATGCTTTTTAATTAAATTCATTTCTAAAATAAGCGCTTCTAAATTAGAAGATGTGACGATATATTCAAAGTCGACAATGTCGTTTACAAGTCGAAGCGTCTTTCCGTCATGAGATCCGGTAAAGTAGGAACGTACTCGATTTTTTAATACTTTTGCTTTTCCTACGTAAATGACCGTTCCATATTTATCTTTCATCAAGTAACAGCCGGGCTGATCCGGTAAAATAGCCAGCTTTTCTTTTAAATAATCGTTCATACTTTTCTCCTTCCTCTTCTCTTACTCTGTCCATCTATACAATCGCTTATGAAGCGTAACCTACATTCTTTCCTGTCTTAATACATGTACATAAGCTGGATTTATGGCGGTGTTCCTTACATCTAGTATAAAACAAACGAACGCATATTCGCTAAATAAAAGTATTCCCAAAAGAGAAAAAGTGGAGAAAAAGAAAAAAACCTAGCCTGAGCTAGGTTTTGACTTACGCGTGTTTATTAATTAATTCTGTTAATGCTTCTTTTGGTTGGAAACCAACTACTTGATCAACTTTCTCTCCATCTTTGAATAATACTAAAGTTGGGATACTCATAACACCAAATTTTCCAGCTGTTTCTTGATTTTCATCAACGTCTACTTTTACGATTTTAACTTTATCGTTAAGTTCGCCATCAATTTCTTCAAGAACTGGAGCAATCATTTTACAAGGGCCACACCATGGTGCCCAAAAGTCAACAAGCACTAGGCCTGATTTAATTTCATCTGTAAAGTTTTTATCTGTAGCATGTGCAATAGCCATTTTAATTCCTCCTAAATATATGCAATATCCAAATTCTACTCACAGTATATCACCTTCAAATAAGGTTTGCTAACTTTTTGCTTACATTTATACTGTTTATTCTCCGCTCTAGTTTGTACAATTTGCCTAAAAATATGCGTAGAAAATTTCGTTTCCCATGAGGCTGAGACCTGACTAAATGAATCCAAAGACGAACAAATAGTATACATGGGTTGAACCGCTTGCGACACCGCAGTTGATTTCCATGCAAGACTTCGCTTTTCTAGCAGGAGTCTTCGCCTTGCCCTCCAATCACCTGCTAGAAAGACCTACCCTGCGTTTACCCTAACAAAAAAACGAACCACTAATCAAAAATCTTGATCAACGGTTCGTTCTTCACTTCGTCTCAAATACTTTTGTCCGAGAATCTTACGCAGACTGTACTTTCAGCTTTTTAAATTCTTCCGTTAGCAGAGGCACTACTTCAAATAAATCTCCAACGATTCCGTAGTCAGCTACTTTAAAAATATTCGCTTCAGGATCTTTATTGATTGCAACAATAATTTTTGAATTTGACATACCTGCCAAATGCTGAATAGCACCTGAAATTCCGCAGGCAATGTATAAATCTGGTGTGACTACTTTGCCCGTCTGACCGATTTGAAGAGAATAGTCGCAGTAATCTGCATCGCACGCTCCGCGAGACGCTCCAACAGCTCCATTTAACACGTCCGCTAGTTCTTGGAGAGGTCCAAAACCTTCCGTGCTTTTTACACCTCGACCACCTGCAATCACGACTTTTGCTTCGGACAAATCAACCCCTTGCGTTGCTTTGCGTACGACTTCTTTTACAACAGTACGCAGGTTTTTGATTTCAACATTTAAATCCTCTACATCACCTGTACGCCCCTCATCTTTTGCAAGCGGTGAAATATTATTTGGACGAATCGTGACAAACGTAAAAGCATCGGTCATGATTTTCTTCTCAAATGCTTTACCAGAATAAATTGGGCGAGTGAAGACTACTTGATCCCCTCCCACTTCTACATCCGTCACATCCGAGATAAGTCCTTTGTCTAAGCGAGCTGCCAGTTTTGGCGCTAGATCTTTGCCAAGAGCCGTATGCCCAAATACGATAGCTTCAGGCTGTTCACTTTCAATGATGGCTAATAATGCCTGAGCGTAACCATCCGATGTGTAAGCAGCTAAATCTTCGTGCTCCGTCACAACAACTTTATCTGCTCCGTATGCAATAAGTTCTTCACTTAAAGATTTTACGTCCTTTCCTACTAACGCTGCAATAATTTCTCCCCCGTCAGCTACAGTAGACGCTGCGGAAATCGCTTCAAACGATACGTTTCGTAATCCCCCATCACGTGCTTCTCCAAGAACTAACACTTTGCGTCCCATTACAATACCCCCATTGTTTTGACTTTTGACTTATTAAATGACTTTTGCTTCCTTATGCAGTAAATTGACCAGCTCTGTTACTTGATCTTTTATATCTCCTTGTAATACGCGCCCCGCGTCTTTTTTCGGAGGTAAATAAATTTCAATTGTCTTTGTTTTTGCTTCTACATCATCTTCATCTAAATCTAAATCGTCTAATTCCACTTCAACCAACGGTTTCTTCTTCGCTTTCATAATCCCTGGAAGAGATGGATAGCGAGGCTCATTAAGTCCCTGCTGAGCTGTTACTAAAAGAGGAAGCGACGTTTCAATAACTTCCGAATCTCCTTCCACATCGCGTACAACCGTCACTTTTTCACCTTCAATATCCAGCTTTGTAATCGTTGTAATATAAGGGATTTCTAACTGTTCTGCTACGCGCGGTCCCACCTGGCCTGAACCTCCGTCAATCGCTACGTTTCCTGCTAAGATTAAATCAGGAGATTGCTCTTTTAAGTACTGTGCCAGCAGCCTAGAAGTCGTGTACTGATCGCCATCTTCTATGTCATCTTCCGTATTGATTAAAACCGCTTTATCTGCTCCCATAGCCAAAGCTGTTCGGAGTTCTTTTTCTGATTCTTCCCCTCCTACACTCACGACCGTAATCTCTCCGCCATGCTTTTCCTTTAGCTGAATAGCCTCTTCAACTGCATACTCATCGTAAGGATTAATAATAAATTCAGCTCCATCTTCAACAATTTGACCATTTTTTAGTGAAAGTTTCTCCTCTGTATCGAACGTTCTTTTTACTAACACATAAATATTCATTCAATTCCCCTCCTAAGCTTATTTTCCTAAAAATTTGGGCTGGCGCTTTTCAATAAAAGCGGCTACGCCTTCTTGAGCATCACGGCTTTTGAATACGCTTCCAAAAAATTGTGCTTCTTTTTTGATGCCGCTGTAATAAGCATCTGTTTTTACATGTTGAAGCAGCTGCAAAGTAGCTTTAACAGAGATTGGGCTTTTTTTGGCAATTTTTCTAGCAAGTAAAAATGTTTCATTGATAAGCTGACTTTCTTCAAAAGCTGCGTTTGCCAATCCTAACTCCACTGCCTCGCTGCCCGATATTGGATCACTTGTCAGCATCATCTCACAAGCCTTATGAACCCCTACATAACGAGGCAATCGCTGAGTTCCTCCAAACCCTGGTATAATTCCTAACTGAAGTTCAGGCAAGCCCAGCTTAGCATTTTCTGTTACCAAACGGATATGGCAGCTCATAGCAAGCTCTAATCCTCCGCCTAAAGCAGCTCCATGAATAGCTGCAATAACTGGTTTTGGGTAATTTTCAATATACTCAAAGAGCTCTTGGCCGTTAACAGCAAGTTTCTCGTAATCTTTTTCCTGCTGCAGTGATGTAAACTCTTTTATATCAGCTCCAGCACAAAAGAATTTCCCTTCGCCTTTAATGACGATAACCCTTGTCTCTTTGCTATCTTCTAAATGTTTTAAAACACTTGAAAGATCTTTTAATAAATCTTGAGACAAAGCGTTAGCAGGTTGTCTATTCAACGTAATGAAGCTTATTGCATCAACAGTTTCAACCTGGATAATCTCCATTTGTTTCCCCCACCCTTTCTTTCTATTTTCATTACCTTGCGCTTCTCCCCTCGCAAGGGAGCAGCAGGCTCACTTACGATTATGAGCCGCTGCAGCCGTTTAACAGCAGGGAATGGACTTTATCTACCGATTCTATTAGACCATATCGATGATCGTTCATTACCCATGTTGTGACAGTTTCATCAATCGTTCCAAAAATCATCTGTCGCGCAAGACGAATATCTATATTTTCAGAAAACTCACCCGTTTCGATTCCTGTCTGTAAAATAGAATCAATGAGAGTCAGATAATCTTTTAATACATCGTTAATTTTCAATCTTAAATCTTTGTTCGATTGACGCAGTTCAAGCTGTGTCACTGTAGCTAAATGATGATCCTCCGCTAGAAACGAAAAATGCTTGTCAATTAATACGTGAAGTTTTTCTGCCGCAGTTTCAATTCCCGCCAGTTCTTCATAAATTTTTTCTACAAACTGTCCCATCTTCTCTTGAAATAAGGAAATCAAGACATCTTCTTTGTTTTTAAAATATAAATATATCGTACCGTCTGCAACTCCAGCCTGCTTAGCAATTTTAGAAACCTGAGCATTGTGGTATCCGTTTTCTGCTATTACTACTACAGCTGCATCGATAATCTGCTTATACTTTGGCTTATTTCTTCTCAATCTTATACGCTCCTTTAAAATATGAATGATTATTCATTCATATCTTTATAATAAAGAAACCGCAAGTATCTGTCAATTATGTTTCAGCAAAAAAATCAAAGGCGACGATCGATTACGTCGCCTTTTTATGCTTTTCATTTTCTTCTTCAATCAGCGCTCGTCGCAGAATCTTCCCGACCGCTGTTTTTGGAAGCTCATTTCGAAATTCATAAAGGCGCGGAACTTTATAAGCAGCTAAATACTTTCTAGAAAACTCATTTAACTCTTCTTCAGTACATCTTACACCATTTTTTAATACAATGTAAGCCTTCACTGTTTCTCCTCTATATGGGTCAGGAACACCTACCACTACAGCTTCTTGAATTTTTTCATGCTCATATAATACTTCTTCAACTTCTCGAGGATAGATATTATATCCCCCGGCAATAATAATATCTTTCTTTCGATCTACTACATAAAAATAACCTTTATCATCCATATAGCCAACATCACCTGTTAGCAACCACCCGTCTCGCATAACAGCCTCCGTTTCTTCAGGCTGCTTCCAATATCCTTTCATGACCTGAGGACCTTTAACCGCAATTTCTCCTACTTCGCTTACAGCAGCTTCTTTACCTGTTTCAAACGAGAGAATTTTGGCATCTGTGTCTGGCCAAGGCACTCCAATGCTTCCTGGTATTCTCTCTTTCCAAAGAAAATTAGCATGAGTAACAGGAGAGGTTTCCGTCAATCCATATCCTTCCACTAGTTTACCTCCAGTGAGCTTTTCAAACTGCTCCTGCACTTCCACAGGAAGAGGAGCCGAACCGCTCATACATGAATCAATAGAAGATAGGTTGTATTTTGCTAAATCAGGATGGTTTAATAATGCGATGTAAATTGTCGGAGCACCTGGAAATAAAGTAGGCTGCTGCTTATGAATGGTTTTGAGCGTCGTTTTTGCATCAAATTTAGGCAGAAGCACCATCTCGTAGTTTTGCAAAACCGATAGAACCAGAACCGTTGTTAAACCATACACATGAAAAAACGGGATAATTCCAAGCACTTTTTCTTCTCCATGCTTGCAGCGGTATAACCAATGTGAACACATCGTTGCATTGGCTACCAAGTTTTTATGAGTAAGCATGACTCCTTTTGGAAAACCTGTTGTTCCCCCGGTGTATTGCAAAATCGCGATATCTTCGTCTGAAATTCCCTCAGCATTACATACTGCTGGAGAGGATTCACTTATAATGCGTTTAAATAAATGAGTAGTCTCCGTATGACTCACATCCACGCTTATCTTCTGCTGTTTGCGCTGAATAAATGGATAAATTATGTTTTTGGGAAATGGGAGATAGTCTTGAATAGAGGTGATGACTACGTGTTTTACACTTGTTAACGCTTTCATTTTTACTACACGCGGATATAGCAAATCGAGTGCAATAATCATGGTCGCTTCTGAATCATTCAGCTGATACTCTAACTCCCTTTCCGTATACAAAGGGTTTGTTTGAACGACTACTCCTCCGGCAAGAAGAACTGCATAAAAGGAAATGACAGCTTGAGGGCAATTTGGAAGCATAATGGCTACTCTATCCCCTTTTTTTAATCCCAGTTCAATAAGGTAAGATGACAGTTTCAAAGAATCTTGATGCAGTTGGGAAAACGTCATTTTTTTCCCTAGAAAATAGATTGCGTTTTTTTTAGGGGCTTTTTGAACTGCTTCTTCAAAAAGCTGTGCTAAATTTTTTTGCTCATAATGAAGCGTAGCAGATATTTCCTCTGGGTATTGAGAAAGCCATATCTTTTCGGTGGATTCCACACGTATCCTCTCCCTCAAAAAAATAAAAAATTAGAATTTTCTAATTAAAATTATAGTTCATTCTTTTTTTAGATGCAATCGTTATTGAATGTTCTCTTTCCTGTCTAATCACTCTTTCATCCTGCAGCGTAATAAATAAAAATTGGATTTATCCCTGTACATTATCCGAATTTTTTGTATATAATAAAAATTAGATTTTTTTTAAGGAGCTGTATGAATTGATAACAACATTGACTAAAGGACCGTTCAAAGCAGATCACGTTGGAAGCTTTTTGCGTCCTGAGCGTATCAAGCAAGCACGATTACAGGTAGAAAACGGGGAAATGACAAAGAAACAGCTTCGAGCAATTGAAGATGAAGAAATTAGTAAGCTCGTAGAAAAGCAAAAACAAATTGGATTAAAAGCCATAACAGACGGTGAGTTTCGCCGTGCGTGGTGGCACTTTGATTTTCTATCAGAACTTGTGGGCGTAGAACTTTACGAAGCAGAGTCGGGAATTCAGTTTCACGGGGTCCAAACAAAAGCTCACGGTATAAAAGTTACTGGAAAACTAGATTTTAATCACCACCCTATGATTGAAGATTATAAATTTCTTCATCAAGCGGCCGGAAAAGAACACGTGGCTAAGTTCACCATTCCAAGTCCCAATATGCTGTTTTTCAGAGGTCATATTGAAGAGTCTGCTTACTCGGATACGGATGTATTTTTTGCTGATTTAGTTAAAACATATCAAAAAGCCATTCAAGCATTTTATGATGCTGGATGCCGCTATTTACAGTTAGATGATACTGCGTGGGCGGTCTTTTTCTCAGAAAAAGGACAAGAACAAATCGCGTCAAAAGGATTTACGCCCCAAGAATTACTGAAACGTTTTACGGATGCGATCAATGAATCCATTGCGCATAAGCCAGATGATATGGTTATTACAATGCATATTTGCAGAGGGAATTTCCAGTCTACTTATACAGCAAGCGGCGGATATGAAAATGCGTCAAAAGCTATTTTCAGTCAGTTAAACGTAGATGGACTATTTTTAGAATTTGATGATGAACGCTCAGGAGGATTCCAACCTCTTCGACATGTAAAGCGAAATGACCTTCAGATTGTCCTTGGTCTTATCACATCAAAATTTGGAGATTTAGAAGATCCTGAAGCAGTGAAAAAACGAATTGCTGAAGCGGCAGAATTTGTTTCTCTTGATCAAATTTGTTTGAGTCCCCAGTGCGGATTTGCTTCTACAGAAGAAGGAAATTTACTAACTGAAGAACAGCAATGGGATAAAGTAAAGCACGTGATTTCAATTGCTGAAGATGTATGGAAGTAATCATTAAAAAAGCTGACCTGCTTTAAGGCCAGCTTTTTTGCTGTCATCACAATGTTAGGAAAAGCTATATAGATAAATAGATAAGACCAATAAGCATAAACACTCCGCATAAAATGAGTAAAATTTTCGCTAACTTCTCCATGACTCTCTCCTATCCTATCCCTGCTCCTATTACATAGGACATACCGATTGAAATAACAAGTGAAATAAACCCAACGGCTCTGTTATCTTGTTCAATTTCATCATCGATTCGAAATTTCGGCGTCAAAAATTCGAAAATAAAATAGCTGACTAGTAAAAGAACAAACCCATATATTCCCCATCCAAGCATTCTTAACAAATTGTCGTTGTGCTCAATCGAATAGCGAAAAATATTAGCTAATCCAAATATTTTCCCACCTGTTGCCATCGCAACAGCCATATTTCCTTTTTGAATCTCTTCCCAATTCTTATATTTAGTAACGAGCTCAAACACAACAAGAAAGACGACAATGCTCAAGACAACCACGCTGTAATAAGCGGCGGATTCAATATACGGGTCTTTCCAAAAATCCCTCATTTTTGCATCACTCCTAATTTATATTACACTCCACGTAATGAACTGACAGGTCTCTTTCCTTTACTTGCATCGTTCTTAAAAGAGATAGAAAACCCAACATAGTTCATGAGCCATGTCGGATTTTCCATCTTCATATATGCTTGTTCAGCGCATCCACTGACACCTTTATCTCAGCATTCTTTTACTTAAATTCCACAACCGTAACGCCAGAACCTCCTTCAGAAGCTTCTCCGAAACGAATATTTTTAACAGAACGATGATTTTTCAAATATTCCTGTACACCTTTACGAAGAGCTCCGGTTCCTTTACCGTGGATAATCGAAACGCGCGGATAGTTGGCTAACAAAGCATCATCAATATATTTTTCAACTCGAATCAGCGCATTTTCATAGCGCTCTCCTCTTAAATCCAGTTCTAGATTTACATGATAATCTTTTCCTTTTACCGTAGCAAGCGGCTTTGTTTCTACAGGTTTTGGGGAACTAATATATTCGAGATCTTTTTCTTTCACCTTCATTTTCATGATTCCCATTTGCACTTGCCATTCATTATTACTTACTCGTTCCACAAGCGTTCCTTTTTGTCCCCAGCTTAAGACTTTCACTTCATCTCCAGCTTGAAGAGTGCGCTCTTGTTTTTTCGGCACAGCCGGTTTCTTTTTACTTTTTTCAAGAGTTGGAACTGCATCTTCTAGACGCTTACGTGCTTCAATCAATTCATGCTCTTTTACAAGCGCATGATTTTTTTGACTCATTTTACGCAAATCGCTAATGATTTTCTCTGCTTCTTCAGATGCTGCTTGAACTGTGGCTTGAGCTTTTTCTTCAGCTTTTTCGTACAGCTTATCTCGTTTTTCATTAAACTCAATAATCTGACTCTGTAATTCTTTATGAAGCTTCTGAGCCTCTTTTCTTAGCTGTTCAGCTTCTTCTAGCTCATGTTCAGATTGACGGCGGCTATCTTCAAGAGAAGCGATCATATTTTCTACTTTATTTGTTTCTGAGCCAATATAGCCTTTGGCACGTTCAATTACTTCTGCACTTAAACCTAAACGTTTTGAAATTTCAAAAGCATTGCTTCGACCCGGTACACCAATCAGCAGCTTGTAAGTAGGGCTCAATGTTTCAATATCGAACTCTACGCTAGCATTGACCACTCCTTCACGGTTATAGCCGTACGCTTTTAATTCAGGATAGTGAGTAGTCGCAACTACGCGAGCGCCTCTTTCATATACTTGATCTAAAATCGAAATCGCAAGCGCTGCACCTTCTTGGGGATCTGTTCCGGCTCCCAATTCATCGAACAAGACCAGACTTTCATGATCTACTTTTTGTAAAATATCTACAATGTTGACCATATGAGATGAAAAGGTACTCAGACTTTGTTCAATGGACTGCTCATCTCCAATATCAGCAAATACGTGTTTAAACACAGCCATTTCCGATCCATCCAGCGCAGGAATCTGCAAACCTGCTTGAGCCATTAATGTGAATAACCCAAGTGTTTTTAACGTTACGGTTTTACCGCCGGTATTTGGTCCTGTAATAACGATAGACGTATATTGATCACCTAGCTCAATATCATTTGCAACGACATCTTCCTGTGCAATAAGAGGATGTTTTGCCTTCACTAACTTAATATAGCCTCGATCGTTCATTTTAGGTTTTGAAGCTTTTAGCTCATGGCTATAGCGCCCTTTAGCAAACATGAAGTCCAGCTCACCTAACAAATAAACGTTTTGACGGAGTTCATTTGCCACTTCCGCTACCTGAACGGTTAGAGCAATAAGAATACGCTCAATTTCTTGTTTTTCTTTTACTTTTACTTCTTGAAGCTCATTATTTAACGTCACAATCGCCTGTGGCTCAATAAATAACGTTGCTCCAGATGAAGACTGATCGTGCACAATGCCTCCATACGCACTGCGATATTCTTGCTTAACAGGAATAACGAAACGTTCGTTTCGAATGGTAACAATCGCATCTGACAACATTTTCTGAGCAGACGAGGAGCGAATAAGACTTTCTAGCTTTTCGCGAATACGAGACTCCGTCGAGCGAAGTTTTTGACGAATGCCTCTTAGCTGGTCGCTTGCACCGTCTAGTACTGTGCCATTCTCATCAATGCTCATTTTAATTGTTTGTTCTACCTCAGGAAGAGGCATTAGTTTTTCGATATGTTCAGTTATAATTGGAAGCTGTAAATCTTCGTCTTCTACTACTTGCTCGATAAATTGCTTGACTTGTCTTGCAGCATAAATAGTACTTGCTACATCAAGAAGTTCATTAGAGCTTAGCGTTCCTCCAATTTCAGCGCGCTTTACGCTAGGTCGAACGTCAAAGATGCCTCCTAGCGGTACGTTGCCACGCAATCGCAGCACGGTTGTAGCTTCATCTGTTGCTTCCTGCCATTTGACTACTTCTTCATACTGAGTCGAGGGAATCAAATTCGCTACTTTTTCTCGGCCTAAAGAAGAAGCTACTTTTTTCTGAAGCTGTTCCTTAACTTTATTAAACTCTAGTACATGGAAAATACGTGATTGCAAAACTGATTCCTCCTGTTGCTTATTTATGTCGATTTAAAAAGGCGGTTAATTCTTTGAGGCTATACGTATTTAATACCGTTTCTGGTTTAAGCCAGCCTTTAATTCCCGTAGATATTCCAATTTCCATATGCTCTAGCATGTCTAGATTGTGAGCATCTGTATTAATTGCAATTTTAACTCCTGCCTCTTGTGCTTTTTTTATGTGCTCAGCGGCTAAATCTAAACGGTTTGGATTCGCGTTTAGTTCAAGAGCCGTTTTTGTTTCCTTAGCTAATTCAATTAGCATATCAATATCTACATCATATCCGTTGCGGCGACCAATCAAACGACCGGTCGGATGAGCGATTAAATCTACATGAACATTATTTAACGCTTGCTTTAAACGATTCATAATTTCTTCGCGTGATTGTGAAAAACTAGAGTGAATGGACGCAATAACAAAATCTAGCTCAGCTAGCATTTCATCATCATAATCAAGTGTTGCATCGGGCAAAATATCCATTTCAATTCCTGCTAGTATTGTAAAATCATCGAACTGTGCGTTTAAACGATTAATTTCTTCACGCTGTTTGCGAATGCGTTCAGGCGTTAGACCGTTAGCTACTTTTAAATACTGAGAGTGGTCTGTAATCGCCATGTATTCATAGCCTCGCGCGCGACATGCTTCCGCCATTTCTTCAATTGAATACGCCCCGTCGCTCCACGTGGAGTGCATATGCAAATCACCTTTTACCGCACCGTAGGTCACAAGTGTTTGAGGTTTTATAAATGCATCTACTTCCGTTCCATCTTCACGAAGTTCCGGCGGAATAAAAGACAGCCCAAAATGTTCATAGAATGCTTGTTCAGACTCAAATGTCATAACTTCGCCTGTCTCCGCATTTTCAACGCCATACTCGCTAATTTTTTCACCGCGTTCTTTTGCTAATTGACGCATGCGCACATTATGATCTTTTGATCCTGTAAAATGATGAAGCGTCGTGGCAAACGCTTTATCTTCTACAAGACGAAAATCCACGGACACATCGTACTCATAGGCTAACGTTACCGATACTTTTGTATCTCCATTTGCAATGACATCCTTCACATTTGGCAGCGATACTAGCTGTTCACGGACAGCATGAGGCTCAGCTGTTGAAATAATAAAATCAAGATCTTTTACAGTTTCTCTCATGCGGCGAATGCTCCCTGCTTGAGAAAAACGCTCAATGCTATGCATATGTTTAAGGGCTTCTAAAATTTCTTCTGCTATTGGAAGCATAAAAGCAAGAGGCAAACGATCAGGACGTTTCCCAAACTCCTCAATAGCAGCGATAATTTTCTCTTCCGTCTTTTTACCAAAACCGCTTAGTCCCTGCACTCGATTTTCCATACAGGCCTGATGCAGTGATTCCATGTCTTTAATATCTAGCTCTTTATATAATTTAGCGATTTTTTTACCTCCAAGCCCCGGCAGCTTAAGCAGAGGAATAAGTCCTTCAGGAACTTCTTGCTTTAGTTCTTCTAGTACGCTTGACTCATTTGTTTCCATATACTCTGTAATAACTGCAGCCGTTCCTTTACCAATCCCTTGGAGCTTGGTAAAATCCTCAATCTCTGTCAGCGTTCTCTCGTCCATTTCTAGCGCTGCAGCTGCTTTTCGAAAAGCAGAAATTTTAAAAGGGTTATCTCCTTTTAATTCCATATATGTAGCAATTGTTTCTAACAATTTAATAATATCCTTTTTATTCATATCTTTTCACCAGCCTATTATCATAATAACGAAACTTTCAAAACATGATGAGTGACATATGTACTCTCTCAAATTTTTATCTAGACATACTTTTATCTCCGTGAAAACCGCAGAACAGACTGCGATAAAAAAAGAGGGTATCTCAAAAGTATTATGACACTTTCGACACACCCTCTCAACAAGCTATTGTAATTTCATTACATTACACCATACTGAGTCCACAAATCTTGAATGGCAGACGATAAGTATGGAGTATTTTGTACGATATTGATTGCAATTGAAGACTGTTGAATTGGCGTTTGAATTTCACTTACAGGAATCACGGCTCCAATGTATAACAAAATAAAAACGATGATATACACTTCAACGAATCCAAGTGCACCTCCGCCCCATTTATTTAACTGGCGCAGAATTGGCAGTTCGGTTAAAGCCGTTAAAACAGAGCCTGCAAGGCGAAGTACAATGTGAGTAGCAAAAAATAAAATCGCAAATGCAATCATTCGATAAAAAGCGTCTTCTATCGTTCCAGAATCAAATACAAACGATGCGACACTTTGCTGCTGAATATTGTCTGGAAACGGAATCAACAAGCGAAGTCGGCTTGCCAAATCTCCACTAAACATATAAGCGACGATAAACGAAACCGCAAAACTGACAATATGAATGAGCTGCAAAATAAATCCTCTTTTAAGACCTGTTACAAAGCCTAAAAGAAGCAATATAATTAAAATGATATTAAGCATTGACTCAGTCATTCCTCTTTTCCATAAAGTTTTTGTTCAAGTCTCTCATAGTCTTCTTTCAGTTTTATATATTCGTGTACAGCATTCACAGCTGTTAATACTGCTAATTTATTGATATCTAAAGAAGGGTTTTTAGTACTGATTTCACGCATTTTTTCATCCACTATAGAGGCGACAAGTCGAATATGGCTTGTACTTTCGCTACCGACGATGCTGTACTGCTGACCAAAGATGTCAACTGTCGCACGTGTTTTATCTTGTCTTGACACGAGAAAATCCTCCGTTCCACGAAAAATCCTAATCCCTATCATACCACGAAGAAGACTTCAATGGAAACATATCTATATTTAAGCTATCATAAGGGATAGTGCTTATAAAGTAAACTAAAATACCCCGAAAGGAGTGAAGCATTATGTCACATGCTGTTATTAAGGTATCAGCTGATCAGATAGCTAAAATGAAGCTTCATTACACATCCTATTTGCAGCCTAAATTGCCGCAGGGAAGTATTTTTTCGGCTAAAACTCCCGGCTGTTCTATCACTGCATACCGCTCTGGAAAAGTACTTTTTCAAGGAAAAGAAGCTGAAACAGAAGCAGCTAAGTGGGGAGGTCCTTTAGATGCTTCTAAAAAGGCTCCCGTCTCACATCTCCCATCAAACTTCAGTTCACTATCGGTCATTGGTTCTGATGAAGTAGGAACGGGAGATTATTTTGGTCCCATGACCGTAGTTGCTGCCTATGTTCAAAAAGAGCAGCTTCCTTTGTTAAAAGAATTAGGAGTACGAGATTCAAAAGAGTTAACGGATGCTAAAATCATTGAAATTGCCAAGCAGCTTGTTTCGTTTATTCCTTACAGTTTGCTTGTCTTACATAACGAAAAGTATAATGCATTTCAAGAAAAAGGCATGTCACAAGGTAAAATGAAAGCTCTGTTGCACAACAAAGCTTTATCCAACGTGTTAAAAAAATTGGATTCTGAAAAACCTGATGCGATTTTAATTGACCAGTTTGTTGAAAAAAACACCTATTATAAACACATCGTAAAGGAAAAAGAGATTATCAAAGAAAATGTCTTTTTCAGTACAAAAGGAGAAAGCGTTCATTTATCTGTAGCCGCTGCTTCCATTATTGCCAGATACGCATTTTTAAAACAAATGGATTTACTAACGGAAAAGACGGGGATGGTCATTCCTCGCGGAGCTGGAGCACAAGTTGATATCGCCGCTGCTAAAATTATTAAAAAACATGGCGTCAATGCGCTGAACTCTTTAGCTAAAATCCATTTTGCTAATACAGAAAAAGCTTTAAAATTAGCTAAAAAATAAGAGATGTGGAAATCCACATCTCTTTTTTTATTCTTATGAACGAAGCGTTGCACCAAATTCTTTTTCAACAGCTTCTAAAACTGCACCATGTGCTTTTGCTACTTCTTCATCTGTTAATGTACGTTCAGGATCTAAGTAACGTAAAGAGAAAGCTACAGATTTCTTGCCTTCTTCCATACGCTCGCCTTCATATAGATCAAATACTGTCACGTCTTTTAAAAGTTCTCCGCCCGTCGTATAGATGACGCGCTGAACTTCTCCTGCAAGAACGTTTTTATCTACAACAAGTGCAATATCACGTGTAATAGATGGGAATCTTGGAATAGCTGAATAACGAACTTCTTCGACATCTGCAGCTAATAGCTCTTGAAGGTGTAATTCAAACACGTATGTTTCACGAAGGCCATACTGTTTCTGAGCAACAGGATGAACTTGACCCACGTATCCAATTTCTTTTTCATCTAACCATACAGCCGCTGTACGTCCAGGGTGCATACCGTCTTTTTTAACGGGAGCATATGAGATTCGTTTCTCTAAACCAAGCTGTGCAAATAACCCTTCTAGTACACCTTTAATCACATAGAAATCAACGACTTTCTTTTCACCTTGCCAGCCGTGAGCATGCCATAGACCCGTGATTGCACCAGCTACGCGCTCCTGCTCATCCGGTAATTCCCCTTCACCTTTAGATAAGAACACTGAGCCTGTTTCGTATAGCGCAATAGAATCCGATTGACGAGCATTATTGTGCTTCACTGCTTCAAGTAAATGAGGCACTAAGCTTTGACGAAGGATACTGCGATCTTCACTCATCGGCATTGCTAAACCAATCGTACTTGTTGCATTGAGTGCAAACTGAGTAGCTTTTTCAGCGCTCGTTAACGAATAGGTTGTTGTTTGCGCTAGCCCTGCTCCCTCTAAGAAACGGCGAACTTTACGGCGTCCAAGCTGATACTCTGTTAATTTTCCTGGAGTTGCCACTGTTACAGGAAGCGTTGTAGGAAGGTTGTCATAGCCATACATGCGCGCTACTTCCTCCACGATATCTTCTTCAATTGTAATATCGCCTCGACGAGTCGGTACCGTTACAACGATGGTTTCATCTTCGACTTTGCTTTCAAATTGAAGACGGTTCATAATATCTTGTACTTCTTCCATCGATAGTTCTGTACCAAGCACATTGTTAATACGTCCAAGTGACACAGCTACAACAGCAGGTTCCACAGTTAGTGTATCTACTTCTACAGTACCGCTTACCACTTCACCTGAAGCGTATTCAGCCATTAATTCTGCTGCGCGGTCAGCAGCTACACGCGTACGGTTAGGATCAATTCCTTTTTCAAAACGAGCACTTGCCTCACTGCGAAGACCGTGGTCTTTGGAAGCTTGACGAACTGTTAAACCTTTGAAGTAAGCTGATTCAATAAGAACATTTACCGTATCGTCTTTTACTTCAGAGTTTGCTCCCCCCATTACACCTGCAAGAGCTACCGGTTCACTGCCGTTTGTAATAACAAGCTGATTGCCTTTTAATACGCGCTCTTGATCGTCAAGCGTTACAAACTTCTCGCCTTCTGACGCGTGACGTACAACAATTTCTTTTGAACCAAGACGATCATAGTCAAAAGCATGCAGCGGCTGGCCGTATTCAAGCAAAATATAGTTGGTAATATCAACAACGTTGTTATGAGGTCGAATACCAGCTGCCATTAAACGCGTTTGCATCCATAATGGTGACGGAGCAATTTTTACGTTTTTCACAACGCGCGCTACGTAAAGGGGATTGTCTTCTTTTGCCTCTACTTTAACGGAAATATAATCAGCTGCTTGCTCATCAGACGTTTGCACGTTTACTGACGGATACTTCACTTCACGACGTAAAATAGCAGCCACCTCATGTGCTACACCTAACATACTTAAGCAGTCTGAACGGTTTGGTGTTAGCCCTAGTTCTAATACTTCATCGTTTAAGTTTAATGCATCTAGCGCATCCGCTCCTACTTCAGCATCACTTGGGAAGACGAAGATGCCTTCTTGATAATCTTTTGCCACAAGCTTGCTTTCAATGCCAAGCTCTTGAAGAGAACAAATCATACCGTTCGATTCTTCACCGCGAAGCTTAGCACGCTTGATTTTAAAGTTACCTGGAAGTACAGCTCCCACTTTTGCAACCGCTACTTTTTGACCTTGTGCCACGTTAGGTGCTCCGCACACGATTTGAACGATTTCTCCTCCGCCAAGATCTACTTGACAGCGGCTTAATTTATCCGCATTTGGATGCTGTTCACGTTCTACAACGTGACCAATTACCACTCCGCTGATGCCTTTATTTAAGTTTTCTACACCTTCAACTTCAATTCCACTTTTTGTGATTTTATCAGCTAACTCTTCTGCCGTTACGCCTGATAAGTCAACATACTCTTGTAACCAACGATAAGATACAAACATCGTAGTCCCTCCTTTATACTTGTTTAAATTGATCTAAGAAACGAACATCATTTGTATAGAAATGACGAATATCATCCACGCCGTGTTTTAACATAGCAATACGCTCTACACCGATTCCAAAAGCAAAACCACGATATTTAGTTGAATCGTATCCAGCCATTTCAAGAACATTTGGATGAACCATACCGGCTCCTAAAATTTCAATCCAGCCTGTTTGTTTACATACATTACAGCCTTTACCTCCACATTTTGCACACGATACGTCTACTTCTACAGACGGCTCAGTGAATGGGAAGAAACTTGGACGAAGACGAATTTCACGGTCTGCACCGAACATCTTTTTCACAAATACTTCAAGCGTGCCTTTTAAATCGCTCATACGAATGTTTTCGTCTACTACAAGACCTTCAATTTGCATAAATTGATGTGAGTGCGTAGCATCATCGTCATCGCGGCGGTACACTTTACCTGGGCAAATAATTTTAACAGGTCCTTTGCCTTCATTCTTGTTCATAACACGAGCTTGAACAGTTGATGTATGCGTACGAAGAAGCGTTTCTTCCGTAATATAGAACGTATCTTGCATATCACGTGCTGGGTGACCTTTTGGCAAGTTCAGCGCTTCGAAATTATAGTAGTCCTGCTCTACTTCTGGTCCTTCTGCTACTTCATAGCCCATTCCTAAGAATAAATCTTCTACTTCTTCAACCACGCTTGTGAGCGGGTGATGCGTACCTGCTTTAACCGGGCGTCCCGGCAGCGTTACGTCAATTGTTTCTGAAGCAAGTTTACGCTCTACCTCGGCTGCTTCTAACGCCGTTTGTTTTTCTTCAATTTTAGATGCAATCGCTTCACGTACTTCATTTGCAAGTGCTCCCATTACAGGGCGCTCTTCAGCTGAAAGTTTTCCCATACCGCGAAGTACTTCTGTGATAGGGCCTTTCTTTCCTAAATAAGCTACGCGTACGTCGTTTAATTCTTTTAAAGCACTTGCTGCTTCGACTTTTGCAATTGCTTCTTGTTGAAGTTCTTGTAAACGTTCTTTCATCACTTATTCCTCCTTTTAACGTAAAAAATGACAAATAAAAAAACCTCCTCCCAAAAAAGGGACGAGGATTAGTCGCGTTACCACCCTTGTTAACTATATACACAGACGTATACAGTTCACTTCATTCAAGTTAACGGAATCTCCGGAACACCTTTACATCTATGTAAGATGGTCTAAGTGTCAACTCAAGAGGTGAATTCACTTATTACATTTATAAAAATGCTTTCAGTCATGGCATTTTCTCCCTGCATAAACGGACATAAGCTACTGCTCTCTTTCATCGTTTTTTACATATGTAACTATTGTATTATTATAGTGAAAACACGTTCTCGATGCAACTACATTCCGCGTAAATAATAAAGTAAGATTCCAGAAGCGATGGCAACATTTAACGACTCGCTCTTTCCATAGATGGGAATGTACAGATTTTGATCCGTTTGTTCCAACACTTTCTCGCTTACGCCGTTTCCTTCATTTCCCACAATCAGCGCAAATTCGTTTGAAGGTTTTACGTGTGTGTAGACCTTTCCATTTTGTAACGACGTGCCGTAAACTGCTATTCCTCTTTCTTTTAACAGTGAAATTGTTTCGAGCAAATCGCCTTTTACAATTGGAAGGTGAAAAATAGCTCCTTGCGTTGAACGAACGACTTTTGGGTTGTACACATCCACGCTGCCCTCTCCAATGATAATAGCCCCCACTCCCGCAGCATCAGCGGTTCGGATAATGGTGCCTAGGTTACCTGGATCTTGCACCGCATCTAAAAGCAATACTTTCTGTGCTGTATGAATAATTTCCGCATGCTTTGTTTGAAAACACACGGCAATAATTCCTTGAGGTGTTTCTGTGTCAGATAATAACTTACTAATTGCTTCGTTTACAACGATTATTTCGATACCGTCTATATCCCACTGTGCGGGCACTTCGGTCGATTCGCGTATAATTAGTTCCTTTACGCAATCCTTATTTTTGATAGCCTCTTCGACTAAATGAAAGCCTTCTACCATAAAAAGGCCCTGCTTATCACGGTCTTTTTTATTATGCAGTTTTTTCCACGCTTTTACCTGCGGATTTTTAACTGAATCAATTTGTTTCACAAACATAACTCCTTTATCTATACAAAAATAAATAGTTCGATTACATTTTGTTCAATAATCATTAGATAAGTTTCACTTTATTGTACATAGAAATCGCAAAGAAAACAAAAACTATTGGTAACTTTACGATAGCTGAGGTGAAAATGATGGATCTTAATTTACGAAATGCTGTTATTGCAAACGTTTCAGGAAACTCAAAAGAAGAGCTTGAGGCTACAATTTCTGACGCTATTCAAAGCGGTGAAGAAAAAATGCTCCCTGGACTTGGTGTTTTATTTGAAGTGCTTTGGGAAAAGTCTCCGGAATCAGAAAAAGAAGAAATTCTGACAACGCTTGAAAACGGTTTAAAATAAATAACCTTTTCCTATGTACAACAAAAAGCTCATTCTCCTAGGAGAATGAGCTTTTTTTAATTATACGTAATGGCGTTAACCGTATCTCGGTCTAAGCGCTTAATGACTTCCGCAATTAATTTAACTGCGTTTTCATAATCATCACGATGAAGCATTGCTGCATGAGAATGGATATAACGAGTTGCAATTGTAATCGAAAGTGCTGGCACCCCGTTAGCTGAAATATGGATAGAACCCGAGTCCGTACCGCCTCCAGCAATTGCATCAAATTGATACGGAATATTTAATTCATCTGCCACATCTACCACTGTATCTCGAAGTCCTTTATGAGAGACCATGGAAGCATCATATAAAATGATTTGCGGACCCTGCCCCATTTTAGAAGAGGCTTCTTTATCAGAAACACCAGGTGTATCTCCAGCGATACCGACATCAACAGCAAATGCAATATCCGGTTCAATAAAGTTAGCAGATGTTTTTGCACCTCGGAGTCCAACTTCTTCTTGCACCGTTCCTACACCATACACAACATTTTCATGTTTTTCATTTTTTAAAGCTTTTAATACATCGATAGCGATTGCACAACCAATACGGTTATCCCAGGCTTTCGCTAGCAGCATCTTTTCATTGTTCATAACCGTAAATTCGAAATAAGGTACAACCTGATCACCAGGTTTTACTCCCCACTCCGCTACTTCTTCTCTGCTAGAAGCACCAATATCGATGAACATATCTTTAATGTCAACTGGCTTTTTGCGAACTTCTGGAGGCAAGATATGAGGTGGCTTTGAGCCAATAATCCCCGTTACCTCTCCTTTAGATGTCACGATGGTTACGCGTTGAGCAAGCATAACTTGAGACCACCATCCGCCTACCGTTTGAAAACGAATAAAGCCGCGTTCATCAATTTGAGTCACCATAAAACCAACTTCATCCAAGTGACCGGCTACCATAATTTTAGGCCCTTGTTCGTTGCCTACTTTTTTTGCAATCAAACTGCCTAGCCCATCCGTCGTTACTTCATCTGCATAAGGTGCAATATATTTCTTCATAACCTCACGCGGTTCACGCTCATTTCCAGGAATTCCTTTTGCATCTGTTAGTGCTTTAAGCATCGTCAATGTTTCATCTAACTTTGTCATATGGATTACCCCTTTCATATGTATACCTCTATTATAGCTAAAAAGAGGTTGAAGTAAAATTTCCCATCCCTTTATTTCTAGTATCCTTGTTCTTGGCGTTTAAAATTCACTTCATTTTTTGACATGTACGCCTCTTCAATATGTTCAGCAGAAAAACCAAACATATCGCCAAGCTTCATGTAAGATGCAAACATGTTCACATAGTTTTCTTTTGACAGGTCCTGCTCGAAAGCAGAAACTTGTGCAAATAACTGTAAAAATTGTGTTGTTTTTGAATCAGCTGCTTTTACTTTTGGCAGCTCAGTTAAATCATCGTATCCTTTTTCAATACCTAAAGAAAGAATGAAATGTACGCCGTCCACAAATTCTTCTAAAATAACAGCATCTTCAGCCGGAGGTTTAACGCTCCAAAATTTGAAGCAGCGCGTTTCGTTTGCCAGCTCTCCCATTTCAACAAGCAGAGCTAAAAGTTTTCTTGGAACCAAGTCTTCCTTATGAAGCTGATGCTTGTCCTCTATATGCTGATCCAGCTGGCGCTGCATGGTAAATAGCTGTTGTAAATTCAATGTAATCACTCCTGTAATTATGTATATCTTCTTCTTTTTAAACCAATAAAGAAATTATATCAAAAATCGTGAAACTTTTTAGAGACTGAAACGTAAAGTAAGAAAACTGTGCCTTGTAAAGGAGGGAGCGTTATGTTTGTTATTGTTATCGTTCGCGTGTTCATTTTCGCGCTTGTTGCTTACACACTATTAAAGCTGGTTCAGCATTTTCGCAGTCCAAAGCGGAAGCTTGTAGCAGCTCAGGAACATCAGCAATTTTTTGTCGTTGACGAAAAAACGAATATCCGCAAAAATTTTCTACTAACGTATAAAGGTATTTTATTTGAAGGAGAAAAATACAGCAATCCCAATGAACCAGAGTCTTTGTCGATTACAATGGTGTTAACAGATCCATCTCGATTGCATGAACTGCAAAAACAAGATTTCAAGCTGCTGGAAAATCACGTACACAACATGTATCCAAATGCTCCTATTCGCTGGAAAAGCCCCGTTCGAGAATTTTTACACTGAGCACAAAATCATTTGTGCTCAGCTGATAACAAAAAAGAAAAGTAAATCAAGAGCGGCAAGAATAGGAAAACCTACTGTAAACGATGTGTGCTTCGTTTTATGACGATAGCAATACATACCAATCAGTCCTCCAATGGCTCCTCCGATAGCAGCTACCGTCCACAGTGTGCTTTCGGCAATTCTCCACTCATGTCTTTTCGCTTTTTGTTTATCTCTATACATCATTCCTATCCCTATTATATTAATAACAATAAAATAGGTAAGCAGCAGTTCATTCATGATATGTCCTCCGATAGCAAAAAAGCCTCATCATCTAAAGATGACGAGACTTTATATTCATTACTTATCTAAGCCTTTTTTAGCAGCAGTTGCTAATTCAGCAAATGCTTTTTCATCAGCTACAGCTAAGTCAGCAAGCATTTTGCGGTTAACTTCAATACCTGCTAATTTTAAACCGTGCATTAAACGGCTGTAAGAAAGACCGTTCATACGAGCAGCTGCATTAATACGTGTGATCCATAATTTACGGAAGTCACGTTTTTTCTGACGACGGTCACGATAAGCATACATGTGAGATTTCATAACTTGCTGATTAGCAACTTTATATAATCTATGCTTCGAACCGAAGAAACCTTTAGCTAATTTTAAAACTTTTTTACGACGTTTGCGTGTTACTGTACCGCCTTTTACGCGTGGCATAATTGTTTACCTCCTGTATTGTTTCTATCTCAACCCAAATTACTTAATGTTATCTAATAAGTGACGGATACGTTTGAAGTCACCTTTGCTTACTAAAGAACCTTTACGTAATTTACGCTTTTGTTTTGTAGATTTGTTAGCGAATAAATGGCTTGTGTAAGCACGAGCACGTTTTAATTTACCGCTTCCAGTCTTTTTGAAACGCTTTGCAGCGCCACGATGTGTTTTCATTTTTGGCATGGGGTGTTCCTCCTCGTTCTATTACTTTTCGTTTTTAGGTGCCAAGACTAAGAACATGCTGCGGCCTTCCATTTTAGGAGCCGATTCAACTGAACTTACATCTTCGCAAGCTTGTGAAAAACGTTCAAGTACTTTTTGGCCAATCCCTTTATGAGTAATGGCACGACCTTTAAAGCGAATAGACGCTTTCACTTTGTCACCTTTTTCAAGGAACTTGCGTGCGTTACGAAGTTTAGTGTTAAAATCATGTTCATCAATTGTTGGACTTAAACGAACTTCTTTTAAGTTTACAACTTTTTGGTTTTTACGAGCTTCTCTTTCTTTACGTTGTTGCTCATAGCGGAATTTACCGTAGTCCATAATACGACATACCGGCGGTTTCGCATTTGCAGCAACCATTACTAAGTCAAGATTTACTCGTGAAGCAATTTCTAATGCTTCATTTTTTGATTTAATTCCTAATTGTTCACCATTTTGATCAATTAGACGAACTTCGCGAGCTCGAATGCCCTCGTTTACCATCATGTCCTTGCTAATAAGTAGCCACCTCCAAGGTTTAATGAGCGAATACGCTTGCTTAGACCGATTATTAACTCACACAAAAAAGTGTGAGTACATACTGCACCCACACTTCTATCGTTTTAATTAAGATACGATGTACCTGCTAACTGCTTTATGCGTCACTCAGGTGAGAAGCGGGTGCTTCTTCTTCTGTATAAACAAGTATTCAATTACTTAAGCTATTATAGTATCAACAAAGACAAAAGTCAATGATTTCGTTCTTTTTTCACAACAAAAATTATTGTATCAAAGGAAAACCATTTATGCAACAGTTTTTTATAAATGTTAGATAAAAAAGCAGAGAATTTCAATTCTCTGCTTTTTTCATTAACGAGATGCTTCTGCTTTTACATTTTGTAAAAAGGCTTGGAAATCCACTGTTTCTGAATTCTGCTCACCATATTTACGTACGTTTACTGCTTTATCTTCTACTTCTTTATCCCCTACAACAAGCATGTAAGGAATTTTTTGCATTTGAGCCTCACGAATTTTATAGCCAATTTTCTCATCGCGAGAATCAAGTTCCACACGAATACCCGCAAGCTGAAGCTGTTCTTGCACTTCTTTTGCATACTCAAGATGAACCGTAGGTGATACTGGAATCACCTGAACTTGTACAGGTGCTAACCACGTTGGGAAAGCTCCTTTGTATTCTTCGATTAAGAAAGCGACAAAACGTTCCATTGTTGACACCACGCCGCGGTGAATAACAACAGGTCGATGCTGTTTTCCGTCTTCCCCTACATACGTTAAATCAAAGCGTTCAGGAAGTAAGAAATCCAATTGAACCGTAGATAGCGTCTCTTCTTTACCAAGAGCTGTTTTAACTTGAACATCTAGTTTTGGACCGTAGAATGCCGCTTCGCCTTCAGCTTCATAATAATCGAGGTCAAGCTCATCCATTGCATCTTTTAACATGCTTTGTGCTTTTTCCCACATTGCATCATCATCGAAGTATTTTTCTGTATCTTCAGGATCACGATAAGATAGACGGAATGAATAATTTTCAAATCCAAAATCTTTATAAACCGCTTCAACTAAGCGAACCACACGAATAAATTCTTCTTTGATTTGATCCGGACGTACAAAGATATGTGCATCATTTAACGTCATGCCTCGAACGCGCTGAAGTCCTGATAATGCTCCTGACATTTCGTAGCGGTGCATTGTTCCAAGTTCAGCAATACGGATTGGAAGCTCACGATAGCTGTGAATACCTTGTTTGTACACCATCATGTGATGAGGACAGTTCATTGGACGAAGAACCAGGTCTTCGTTATCCATTTCCATTGCAGGGAACATGTCATCTTGATAGTGCTCCCAGTGACCAGACGTTTTGTAAAGTTCTACACTTCCAAGCACCGGCGTGTAAACGTGCTGATAACCAAGGCTTACTTCTTTATCTACGATATAACGCTCGATAATACGGCGGATCGTCGCACCTTTTGGAAGCCATAAAGGAAGACCTTGTCCTACTTTTTGAGAATTTGTAAATAAGTTTAACTCTTTACCAAGTTTACGGTGGTCACGTTCTTTTGCTTCTTCAAGAAGACGAAGATGCTCGTCTAAATCTGCTTTTGTAAAGAATGCTGTACCGTAAATACGCTGCAGCATTTGATTGTCGCTGTCTCCGCGCCAATAAGCACCTGCTACGCTTAATAGTTTAAACTCTTTAATTTTGCCTGTTGACGGCACGTGCACACCTCGGCAAAGATCAAAGAATTCGCCTTGTTGGTAAATCGTCACCTTTTCACCTGCTGGAATCGCATCAATCAATTCAAGCTTTAGTTCATCGCCAACTTCTTTAAAAAGTTGAATGGCTTCTTCACGAGAAACTTCTTTTCGTTCAATTTCAATATTTGAATTAACGATTTTTTTCATTTCTTTTTCAATTCTACCTAAATCTTCAGGAGTAATTGATTCTTCCATATCGATGTCATAGTAAAACCCATTTTCGATAACCGGGCCTACACCTAGCTGTACTTTTACATCTTTGTATAAACGTTTGATTGCTTGAGCCATTAAATGCGCTGTACTATGGCGCATAATTTCAAGCGCTTCAGGAGCATCTTGCGTAATGATTTCAAGACTGCCATCTTGTTCGATTGGCGTACGTAAATCCAGCAGCTCGCCGTTTACTTTGCCTGCTAATGCTTTTTTCTTTAATCCCGGGCTAATAGAAGCCGCAATATCTTCTGTTGATGATCCTTTTGGATACTCTTTAACAGCTCCATCAGGAAATGTCATTTTGATTACTTCTGACACAACTTTCCACTCCTTTAACATAACTAATAAACTTTTTGTAAAAACAAAAAACTCGTCCCTTATAAAAAGGGACGAGTTGTGTATACACGCGGTACCACCCTTGTTTCCTCTTCGTATCTTGGATAACCCAAAGAACCCGAAGCGGCTCGAGGTTTTATAACGGAAATTCCGTCAGTAATTACTAGAGGCTCTGCTCGTTTACTACTGAAGTTTAGAGGTGGTAAGGATATATTCCGTGTTAGGAGATTTTCAGCCTGGATCTCCCTCTCTACAAACCGTAAATATACACTCATGTCCTCATCATAACTTGTAACATATAGCTGTTTTTCAATATGCATTTATTATATTCATTTTCAAAATAGAAATCAACCTTTCACGTTATATTTTGCTTTTGATCAAACGGAAATTCATTTTTTTCGTATAACATCACTTTTTCTTGAAAGATATTTTGAATGGTGTAAACAAAATCATGGTCATGCTCGTCGCTATACAGATGAATACCAGCTGGAGATAAACTTAGCAAAGGCGCGATAATAGTCGAGTCTATGTATAATGATTCTTGTTTAGATAAAAAGGCCTCTGCTAGAGCTGCACATTCACGTTCAGGAACATATCTACGGTTGTGGTCGTACAATACAAACTTGTTTTTATTCAAGTGCATCACGTACACATCACCGGTAGATGACTGTCTTTCGTTAGCCGCTTGACGCAGCTGATGAATAAGAATTTGATAGTCTTGTTCAAGCTTATATTCATCAATCGCCAGCTCAGCATAATAGCGCAGCCGATCTTGATATTCTTTTAAACGGAATTGGAGAAAAGACTCAAAGGTGAATGTTACATTATGAATGAAGAAGTCTTGAAGCGCCTGGCGGATAAGCAATTCTCTTGGAAGAGAAAATATTTTTTGCGGAATTTCGTCTCTCTCTCCTTCCATAATCCCCCCCATAATTTGAAGCAGCAAATCTTGCTCTTCCTCTTCCGAATAAAAAAATTGTTCTTTTAATATGTTTACCATCATCTTTTTTTCTTTCTTTTTTAAAATCACGTGCGTTAATACAGGTATCACCATGTCTTGTAAAATGGCCTCTCGATTGTATGTCTCATCAATAACTAAAAGCTGATTATTCACCAGCTTCAAGCACTGTGAACCATATGATAAAGCGCTTTGCTTCGCGCATAAAGACTCATATACAACGACTGCGTCTTCTACATATTTAAAGAATATTTTCATTCCTCATAGCCCCCCTTTGGACACGCTTTATTAATGTATATGGGGCAACACGCAAAAAAATGAGCAAGTCGTTACAAGAAATGTAAAACGACCTGCTCATCTATTTCGTTTATTCTCTCCATTCATTTCAACAGGAATGGCTAGAGACTTAATTCGTTCCATGACACGAGCGGCTTTGAGCTCTTCCTGCTCGCCTCTTTGGGTATAAGTCAAATGATGTTGAAGCTCTTTAAAATTTAAATTCGAGCTGAAAAATGTCGGCAAATTTTCGAGCATGCGGAATTGTAAAATGGTTCCGAGCACATCGTCTCGCATCCAGCTCGTTACGGATTCTGCTCCGAGATCATCAAGCATAAGAACCGGTACTTTTTTGACATACTCTATTTTCTCATTAAAGCTTTGATCTTGAAACGAACCTTTTAACTCACGCAAAAACTCCGGAACATACAGAATGGTAGATTTCACTTTCTTTTCGGCTAACGCATTGGCAATTGCTCCAAGAAAATACGTTTTTCCCACACCAAACGAACCGTGTAAATATAAAGCTTTCATTTTCTTGTTTGGCTCATATTCTCGCACAAAATCTCTTACTAGTTTAATCGCTTCAAATCTTCCCTGCTCAATTTCAATATCAGACATTGTTGCCTGTAAAATTTCTTTCGGCACGTACATACACTGAATAAAAGATTCTTGTTCTTTTCGCTCATCTTCTTGTACTTTTCTAGGACAGCGTTCATATTGCAAATCAATATTACGGCCTTTTACAACCAGCTGAGGGTGGTATCCTTTCACCATGTTGACACAGCTTTGCAGAGAAGGACACTTGTCACAGCATTTGCTTTGGTCGATAAATTCATGCATCTTCATCAGGCCTCGGTCGACCATTTGCTCATCTAACTCACGGCGATGCTCTTGCAAAAATGTTTTAACTTCAGGATTAGACAGGATACTGTTTCTTAATGCTTCTAAGCGTGCTTTAAAATCTTTTTTGTTCACTAACTGATTTAGTGAATCATTGATAGGCTTCATCTTTTTCACCTCATCTCTATCATACCTGCTTTTTATTCTTTATGCTTTTGTTTTAGCTCTTGATCTAACTGCTTGAGCTCTTCTTGTAGCTTTCGTTTTTCTTCTTCAAATCCGTCCACTTCTTTTGAAGGCTGCTTTTTCTCTTCTTTTTCTTCATCGCTCAGCCACTCTGGCACCATTTCTTTACGCACAATTTTTCGTCCGGCCGTTTTTTTATTTTGCTTTGCTTCGGTCCAGTTTTGATATTCTTTCTGTTCATTTTTAGCTAAATTCATGGCATCTTGAACAGTTTGTACCTTTTTGCGCGCCCAGTGTCCAGCAATTTTCTCTACATAGCTCTTAGATAATTTCATATCGGATCTTAGCATAACATAGTAAATTAGAACATTTACTACCCCTGGTGAAAGCTTTTGATTAAACATCACTTCTTCAATCATTTGCAAATCTGCTTTTGAAGGCTCTGCTCCCCCGGAAAACTCGATCAAAAGCTGTCGAGGAGAAGTCACTTCAAGCTGTTGAATGAGCTGCTCTTCTTTCGTCTGCGGCTGCTTTTCCTGCATAGTGCGAAGCATAGGCGGCTGAATTTGTTCGCTTAGATTTGGAAGTGCTTCTCCATTTTCAAATTGGTAAAAGGACTGTGCTGCTTTTCTAAGCAATTCAATATCAACTTGATCGTTCTCATTTAGCGAATCGAGCACCACATTTTTCATTTGAAGAGGATCGATACCATATAAAAAAGCTAGCTTTTCAATTGCTTGTTTTACTTTAGATGTAATGGACCTTTTCGAAATCATTGAATCTGTTAGGCCTGCTAAAAATAAATCAAAATCAAAGGAATCCGGGCTCATCTCAATAGAAGCACGGTTTGAAGAATCCATAAAGTCCGTCTGAGCATCAGGAGAAAATACATCCTTGCTTTCAGACTGAAAACTTGGAGCCAGCTCCGTTGCTTTAACTGATTTAAATACATCGTTAAATGAATGCGTCACATCTTTGAACGATTGGTCATCCACGAGTGAATCCGAAAAATAATTTTTTACTTTTTGAAAGATGGATTTTCCTAGTCGGTTATATAAATATACATTTAACACACCATCGTTAAAGAACTGATGGGGCGTAAGAGGAGGAATGAGCTCATAAATGAACACACGAACATCATCTTCTTCCTTAATATATGTTTTTAACAAACCAATGCCTTCTAATTTTAACCGCTCATGGTAAATAGCTTTCAAATTAATTTGCATCATCGACATTAGATGATGATGTGTAGACTCTTTTCCCCATAAACGATCTTGTTCCAGCTCGCTCCATAGCGTCATATACAAACCAAAACACGTCGTGCCCACCAGCGGCTGATAGAGCATGGTTAAAATCCTTCGGTCGTATTCCTGCAGTATGCCGTTCGAACGAACAACATAACGATCGACCGGTATCATTTCTTTCCAATGTTGTTCTTTCATGTCGTTCCCTACCTACTTTTAAAGTAATAGAAATGACAAAAAAAGAGCCTAAAGAATACTTCAATAGCTCTTTTACAGTCGTTCCTTCTTAATTAAATCTTTTAATTCATCAATAAATACATTGATGTCTTTAAATTGTCGGTATACAGAAGCAAATCGAACATAAGAGACTTCATCGATAGCAGCTAATCGCTCCATCACCATTTCTCCTACCACATCTGACTGCACCTCTGATGTACCCTGACTGCGCAGCTCTGTTTCAATATCGTGTACGGTATCTTCCAGTTGTTTTAAGCTTACTTGGCGTTTTTCACACGCCTTAATTAACCCTCGAAGGATTTTGTCTTTGCTGAACTCTTCTCTCGCTCCATCTTTTTTTACAACAATTAACGGAAGTTCTTCTACTTTCTCAAAAGTTGTAAAACGATAGTGACACTCTTCGCATTCACGTCTTCTACGAATAGAGCGGCCTTCTTCTACAGGGCGCGAGTCCAGCACTCTCGTTCCATTGTAATGACAGGATGGGCACTTCATATTCTCAGCTCCAATAATAAACCTTGTTTTTCTTTTTATTTTCTCTCATATAAGTTAATTTTCATCTATGTTAGCCGGCTATTCGCCATTTATTATGATTGTCATCATCATTTCCTTTATCAAACACGATGCTATATTAAAGGATTTACTTTATTCCATCTTATAGAAAACAAGGCTTGAATACAAGTAAAGGAAAAGGAATTTCCCCATTTTATTTCCTGAAATTCAAAAATGATAAGGAACTTACGAAGAAAGAGGAATAAGTTTTTGATCAAAGCTCTTATAAAGCGTACGTACAAGTTCTTTGCTAAAACCAAAATCAACTGGCACCACTTTTGACTCTGTTGTAGCAGAAAAATCGATAGCGGTTTCAAGAGGACGTACGCTAATAATGGTAATCACAACAAAAGCTTTTCTTCCTTTTACAACGTTTAAGCTAATTTCTCCTCGCTCTTCATACGCAGCAAGTATCTCTATCCCTTGCATATGCTTCAACATTTCATGAACTTGCTTAAATGCATTCCCAGCCGTTGTTTTGTAATAATGCGTTTTTAGAGTCGGATCTGAATGACGATCGCTTGTTTCTACATGATTAGAAAATAAAGATTTAACTACTTGTACTACCCCCATGTTGTTATCCCCTTTGTTTTTGCATATTAAAAATTTATATACTAAAAAGAGGTGTGTAATACACCTCTTAACTTACGTAATCAATCGACACTATTAAAGTGCATTCGCTTTAGTTTGTTTTACCTGAACAGGACCCATTCCACGTGGTAATTCAATTGTTTCACGTGTCTGTGCACTTAGAGCATCTGCAATATAATCTGCTGCGATTGTAGGATCTAAATGACCACAAGTATAAACATCGATACTTGCATAACCATGCTCTGGGAAGCTGTGAATCGTTAAATGTGATTCTGAAATAATAACAACGCCACTTACACCTTGAGGTGCAAATTTATGGAACGCTACTTCGCGAACTTCCGCACCAGATTTTAAAGCTGCATCAACAAACGTTTTTTCAATATAATCAATATCATTTAACTTATCGAAATCGCATCCCCATAATTCTGAGATGACATGACGACCCATTGTTTCCATAATGATATTTCCCCCTTTAACAATTTTTAATCGTTAAACATGAAGTTCTTTCGCCATATAGCATGTTAACTACCACGGGGGAAAGTTAGTCCAAAGAGGTCCTAACCCTTTAAGTAGCCACATCACCGAAAGGTACACAAGAAGTTCACGAAACATAGTATACTTTGTTTACATTTATTTTGCAATACGTGTTTTGATTTTATTAAAGATTGTTCCGGCAGATAGACCTATACAAATTACCCCTGTGTTCTCGTGAGACAGTGTGTAAAAGCTGCTAAACGACTATTCATTTTTTATTAAAATTGAGGAAAAGAAACACTCCTTTGCATGATTATCTTATTGCTTTTCCCTATTCTTTTGAATAAAAACAAAAAAAACAGGGCGATAGCTCCCTGTTTTTTTAAAAAGCAATCTATAGCTTTCTTAGCTTACTCTTATCTTTGATCCATTACGCATTTCTGCAGCAATATATCTTACCAAATCGACTACGCGCTGAGAGTAGCCCCACTCGTTATCGTACCAAGCTAACACTTTAATTTTATGATCTTCCATTACGATAGTCGATAGTCCATCTACAATCGCTGAATGAGGATTTGTATTAAAGTCAATTGATACGAGTGGTTCCATTGTTAAATTTAAAATATTCTTTAATGGTCCTTCAGCAGCTTTAATGAACGCTAGATTAACATCTTCCATCGTCACAGGTTTCCTTACATCCACAACTAAATCGACAAGCGATACGTTCGGCGTAGGAACGCGCAGCGCCATTCCATGAAGCTTTCCTTTTAAATGAGGAAGAACTAATGAAAGCGCCTTGGCTGCTCCAGTTGTTGTAGGAATAATTGATTGAGCACACGCACGGGCTCTTCGCAAGTCTTTATGCGGGTTATCAATATTCTTTTGATCATTTGTATATGCGTGAACGGTCGTCATTAAACCGTTTTCAATTGTGAACGCTTCGTCTAACACCTTGACAACTGGAGCTAGACAATTTGTCGTACAAGAGGCATTAGAGATAATGTTATGCTGATTCACATCAAACTCTCGTTCGTTTACGCCCATCACAATAGTAATATCTTCTTGTTTACCCGGTGCCGTTAAGACAACTTTTTTCGCACCTGCTTCAATATGTAACTGCGCTTTTTCTCTTGAATTAAATTTCCCTGTTGCTTCAACGACTAAATCAATCCCAAGCTCTTTCCAAGGCAAATTCAGCGGATCGCGTGAATTTAATAGCTGGATTCTTTTACCGTTAACAATTAGCGCATCATCATCACATTTAACATCTCCATTAAATGGTCCGTGTATAGAGTCATATTTGATTAAATGTGCTAATGTTTCTGCTGGATAAGATGCATTTATGGCAATAATATCTAAATTCTCCTCTATAATCGCTGTGCGAAAAACCATTCTTCCTATTCTCCCAAAACCATTAATGGCAATACGTGCTTTCATGGCTATACCCCTCTCTATATGTGTTATACTATTTAACTTTTTATATTGAATAGTATAACATAAATATTTAAAAAGTGAATAATATTAATTTTTTTTAATAAATTATTTTAATTGAGTTTTACTATATGTATATAGCGAGAACAGATATTTAACACATTCTTTTTTAGAAGCTCGTAAATATTCTCAATAAAAAAATCCGAACGAGCTTGATTCTACCTCAAGAATCAAGCTCGTTCGGATTTCCCTTCAGCTAACATACGTTTATCCAAGCCTCTTTAATCTAGCCATAGGGCTAATATACTTAAAAGCTGTTGTTTTGTTTCCTCTACAGGTCCGTTGTTATTGATCACCGCATCGGCTAAGGCTACTTTCTGAATCAAAGGCAGCTGTGCGTGGATACGTGCATAGGCATCTTTCGTCGAGAGATCATTACGAGATTTTAACCTTTCTAGCTGCACAGGCTCATCGACATATACAACCACTACTTTGTCGACTAAATGCGTCAAATCACTTTCAAACAGCAGCGGAATATCTAATACCACAGCATCGTATCCTTCCTCGATATACCTTTCCTTTTGAGAAAGCATTTCTTTTCTTACCGCAGGGTGTACAATTGCATTCAACTTTTTACGTTCTTCCTCTTGAGAAAACACAATTTCCCCTAAAGCCGCTCGATTGATCTCCGCATTTTCGTGAAGAATGGCACGGCCGAACGTCTCTACAATTTGGTTATATGCTTCTTTTCCTGGTTCGACGACTTCTTTTGCAATGTGGTCAGCATCGATTACTGGAATATTAATATCTCTCAGCATTCCGGTTACCGTACTTTTTCCACTAGCAATTCCGCCCGTTAATCCAATTACAATTGACATTGGCCTCTCCTTTATCGCTTTATTTAAAATCTAAAAATACCTAAAATAATAAGCAGAACTCCCGGTAAAAAGGAAAACATTTTCATCCATGATAAACGTGAAAAAACTTTGCCAAACTGTATGCCAGCACTTAAAAAAAGTGAACTCATAAGAGCTACAGCAATTGCTAAAGCATACGGCGAATAACCTAATAAAGCTGCTCCAAACCCTGCTCCAAATGCATCAAGAGATAATGCAATTCCAAGTATAAATGCTTCAATCCCAGTGATGGAACCTGAATTATCTAAATCTGCTGCCGTTGGTTTTTTCAATACGTTAATGACTAAGCCAATTGACTTAATTTCAATTTTCACTAATGTTTTTTCTTCTTTCACTCGAGATGAATCTGCCGGACAAAAAAACTGGTATAAAATCCACATTCCAAGTAGAACAAGAATACCTCCGCCTACTTTATTTAGTACATCCACTGAAAATAGATGCGTAAGTACCTTTCCTAAAAACATAGAAAACATTAAAGAAAATGCTGAGCAACATGAAATAATAAAAATGGATTTCAGCGGGATTTTCACCTTTCGAAGTCCGTATGTCAGGCCAACGCTAAAGCTGTCAAGACTTACGGCAAAAGCAAGAATAAGTAAAGAAAATGTTATCATGATGAGAGGACTCCTTTCCTTTCTGTCTATACGTAGTATATGAAAGGAGCCCATCCATTGTTATTTTTTAGCCGGCTGACAATTTGGGCAGATATGTGTTCCTCTACCGCCTACAACAAATTTTTCAATTGGGGTACCGCAAATTTTACAGGATTCGCCTTTTCTTCCGTACACGTAAAGCTGCTGCTGAAACATGCCTATTTGCCCCTGTGTGTTTACATACGTACGAATTGTGCTGCCCCCTTGTTTCACCGCTTCTTGAAGGGTCGCTACAATTTCTTCGTACAATTTTTCATACTCTTCGTCTGTTAATTGGCTGGCCACTCGTTCAGGGTGAATCCCTGCGCGAAATAGTGCTTCATCTACATAAATATTCCCTAGCCCAACCACGACATTTTGATCGAGTAAAACCGGCTTGATTTTTCGAGAGGTTTTGCCGATTCGCATTTTTAACTGACTTGGATTAAATGTTTCGGCAAACGGTTCAGGTCCAAGGCCAATAAGAGGAGGAAACAGATCTTCCTCTCCCTTTTTAAATAAGTGCATGGTACCAAATTTCCTTACATCCCGGTATCGTAATTCTGTTCCGTCGGTGAAGTGAAAAAAGACGTGTACATGCTTATCTGGTTCGTCTGCATTTTCATGGAGAGCATATTTTCCTTCCATACGCAGATGAGAAACCATCGTATAATCATCGAGTACAATTTTCAAAAACTTACCTCTGCGTTCAACATCTCGAATGGTTTGTCCAACAAGCGCGTCACAAAACTGCTCAACTTGCTCAGGACGTTTGATAATATTAGGCCATTTAACGGTTACACGCTCAATGGTCTTACCACTGGCTAATTCAATCAACGTACGTCTGACGGTCTCAACTTCTGGTAATTCTGGCACGTTTGTCACATCCTTTTTCCACTACTTTGCTTCGTACCAAGTCTTTCCGTAAGAATAATCTACTTTCAACGGAACTTCTAGCTCTAAAGCATGCTCCATTACTTCTGGTACGATTTTCTCTAAAATTTTAATTTCTTCTTCTGGGGCTTCAAAAATCAGCTCATCGTGTACTTGAAGCAGCAGCTTAGCCTGAAGATTTTCATCTTTTAAGCGCTTATCCATTTCGATCATTGCTTTTTTAATAATGTCAGCTGCTGTCCCTTGAATAGGCGTATTCATAGCTGTACGCTCAGCAAAGCTGCGGAGGTTAAAGTTTCGGCTCGTGATTTCAGGCAAGTAACGGCGGCGGTGCAAGAGCGTTGTTACGTATCCCTTTTCTTTTGCATCGCGCACAATCGTATCCATATACTCCTGTACACCCGGGAAGCTTTTTAAATAGCGTTCAATAAAAGTAGCCGCTGCTTTTCTTGTAATTCCTAAACTTTGCGATAAACCGTAATCACTGATGCCATAGACGATTCCAAAATTAACTGCTTTAGCCTGACGGCGCATATTCGACGTTACTTCTTCTCTTTCGACGTGGAACACATCCATCGCTGTTTTCGTATGAATATCTAAGTCATGCTTAAACGCATCAATTAGCTTTTCATCATTTGCAATATGAGCCAGTACGCGCAGCTCAATTTGTGAATAATCCGCCGCAAATATTAACCAATCAGGCTGTGAAGGCACGAACGCACCTCTTATTTTTTTACCTTCTTCAAGACGAATCGGGATGTTTTGCAAGTTAGGATCTACTGAGCTTAACCTTCCCGTTTGAGTTAACGTTTGATTAAAGCGGGTATGAACTTTTCCATCGCTTTCATGAATAACCTTTTTTAACCCTTCGATATACGTAGACTGTAATTTTCCTAGCTGACGGTATTGTAAAATCTCTGGGATAATATCATGGGCGCTAGCTAATTGCTCTAATACATCAGCTGATGTGGAATAGCCTGTTTTTGTTTTCTTTATGACTGGAAGCTGCATTTTTTCAAAAAGAACAACTCCTAGCTGCTTTGGTGAATTAATATTGAATTCTTGTCCAGCGTATTCGTAGATTTTCGCTTCAATTTTTTCAAGCTGTTCTCGAAGATCTTCGCCCATTTCATCCAAACGCGCCCGATCAATTTTCACCCCTTGATATTCCATATCGGAAAGGACAATGGCAAGAGGCATTTCAAGCTTTTCAAACAGCTCAAACTGTTCATTTTCAACCAATTCTTTTTCCAACACTTCTTTTAAATAAGCTACGGCGGCTGCTTTTCTTATAACATGCTCAGCTAGCTGAGCAGCTTCCGCAATGCTTCGCTTAGCTCCTTTTCCATACACCGCTTCATCTGATTGCACTTGATGATATCCTTTTAATTTTGCAATTGTCGCTAGGTCATCATTTGCTTCAGCGGGATTTAAGATGTAAGAAGCAATCATTACATCATGTTCAATTCCTTTAATTTCATGCCCCGCCCATTTTAACGATACAATCGTACGTTTTCCATTAAATACCGTCTTTTTTACATCTTCATCTTCTAGCCATGCTGTAAACTTGGAAGATGAAAGAGCTGTGTCTTTATCAATAAAATAGTGGCCGTTTTTGTTGCTGATTCCAAAACCGAGCAGCTGATTGTGATGATAGTTTTCTTCATAACCTTCTACGATCAGAGCTGCTTCGCTTGTTAACATATCATCGTGAACTTCCTGCACTATTTCAAACGTCAGTTCTTCAAAATCTGCTTCCTCTTCTGCTGATTCACCAAATTTAGCAAGCAGAGAATTAAACCCAAGCTCTTTAAATAAAGAGATGACCTTTGAAGATTCAAACCCGTCATATTTCGCATCTTCTACAGATACTTCAAGAGGCGCTTCGCAATAAATAGTTGCAAGCTTTTTACTCATGATGGCTGATTCACGATTATCTTCTAGCTTTTCTTTTAATTTTTTACCGCTGACTTGATCGATAGATTGCAATACATTTTCAACGGTTTCAAACTCTTTTAATAACTTTAAGGCTGTTTTTTCTCCAACTCCGGGCACGCCTGGAATATTATCTGAGCTGTCTCCCATAAGACCCTTCATATCAATGATTTGCGCAGCCGTGATTCCATATTTTTCATCAATGGCTGCAGGCGTATAGGAATCCACATCCGTAATTCCTTTTCTCGTAATATCTACGGTTACATGCTCTGACACAAGCTGAAGTAAATCTTTATCACCGGAAATGACTTTCACGGCCATTCCTTTTTGTTCTGCTTGTTTTGAAAGTGTACCGATAATATCATCTGCTTCGTACTCAGGCAGTTCATAGCGCTTAATTCCATATGCATCTAATAACTCACGAATAAAGGGAAACTGCTCTGAAAGTTCAGGAGGCGTCTTTTGTCTGCCTCCTTTATATTCTGTAAATGTTTTGTGACGAAACGTTGTTTTCCCTGCATCAAAAGCCACCAGTAAATGCGTTGGCTTCTCTTCCTCTAAAATACGTGTCAGCATTGTAGTAAAGCCGTATATGGCATTTGTATGTATTCCTTTATCATTGTTTAAAAGCGGCAAAGCAAAAAATGCACGGTAGGCAATACTATTCCCGTCAATTAATACTAGTTTTTGTGTCATTCATGTTCCTCCATTTCGCTCTCTTCTTATCTTACCTTTATTTTAGCAAACAATAAGCTTTAAGGACAAAAAGTACTCTTGAATTCAACGTTTTATTTTCATGTGGTGATAAGATCTATACATCATAAAATAAAAAACACCGCCTAGTTATTTTAGGCGGTGTAGCATGTGAATGGATAGAAATTGTCAAAAAGAATCGGCGAAAATAGCACGGTTAAAGCTATTTTCGCCTTACATATTGGCTCCTTGGATGAAGGGGTTTCCATGAAAAATTGTATCAATTAATTATTAAGCTACATTAAATAAATTGTAAAAGGAACGTAAACATTTTACATCTGCGGCAAATACTTGTGCAGCTTCACCGAAAAAGTTGTCCCTTTATTGACTTCACTTTTCACTTCAATTTCCCCTTTATGAGCTTCAACAAGATGTTTAACAATTGCTAATCCAAGACCTGTTCCTCCGGAATTGCGGCTTCTTGCTTTATCTACTCTGTAAAAACGCTCAAAAATACGTGAAATTTCATCAGAATCAATACCGATACCTGTATCTTGAACATGAACCGTAATCGTTTCTTCTTCCTCTTCAAGCGAAACGTGAACGGTTCCTCCAGGCATTGTATACATGAGCGCATTGCCAATTAAGTTAACGAACACTTGCATAAGGCGCTGACTGTCACCATCAATCCACGCTTCTTCAGGAAGCGTATCTAACGTTAGAGTGATTTCTTTTTCATTCGCTCGGTTCGATAGCACTGTTATGACCTCATAGAGAAGGGTATTCAAATCTACTGAATGAATGCTTAGTTTAAAACCTTGCTGTTCAACTTTAGATAAATCCAAAAGATCTTGAATCAGGCTCTCCATGCGCTGGCTTTCCGTTAGAATAATAGATAGAAACTGCTCTCGCAGCTTTGGATCTTCCATGGCACCGTCTAACAATGTCTCACTAAACCCTTTAATGGACGTAATAGGCGTTTTTAGTTCATGAGACACATTCGCTACAAAGTCACGGCGCACTTGTTCTAGTTTTTTCAGCTCGGTAATATCATGGAAAACAAGCACAATGCCTTTCCATTCATCGTTTAAGCCAATAATCGGCGCTCCGTAAACATCAAAATATCTTCGTTCAATATTTAAAGGCAAAACGACTTGTTTTCGAACCTTTACTTCGGTCATAAATATTTTTTCCACAAGTTTAATGATTTCTTTGTGCTCAAATACCTCATAATACAAGTGATAAAGGAAATCGTCCGGATGTATATGAAACTGCTCTTTATAAGCTCGATTCACTAAGTTTATATAGCCTCGACTATCGATAAGAAGCATACCGCTTCCCATATTTTCAATTAGGGTGCGCAGCCTGTCCTGCTGCATTTCTTGATTAGTGATAGACTCTTGCAGATTACGAGCAAGTGCGTTAATAGACTGACTCAGCATCCCTGTTTCATCTACATAATCTTCATATGTACGAGCTTTATAATTCCCTTTTGCAAGTTCCATAGCCACCTTGGTTGCCGATTCAATAGGACGGGTATAGCGCCCCATAATCTTTACACCTAAGAGTAAAATCACAATCAAAGCTAGACCTAAGCTTCCAATAAGAAGCCCCCAGATTTGCTGATTTACTTGTTTTAATGAATCAAACGATGTACTCAAAACAACAAATCCCTCTTGCTTACCTTCTATAATAAGCGGGATACCATAGTAATATAAGTCGTAATCTTCTTTAATTTGATCAAAGCTTTTTTTGCTGTTTAACTGCTTTTTTAATACTTGTTGGATTACAATACTTTTTTCGATTCTTTGCTGCTTGCTACCTGGATTTGAGTCAACTAATATTTTTCCATCTTTTTGAACGACAGTCGTTCGTACACTTAGCGAATGACTGATTTGATAAACTTTAGATTTTAAAGCAGGACTTGTGATGCCTTCTTCACTAATGTACATTTCCACAAGCTTTGCTTCTTTTTCCATTCGCTCTTGAAACGTTTGAAAATAAAAGTTTTTAAACAACTGCCCCAGCAGCAGGCCAAGACCTACTAATACAATAATAATAAGTACTAATAGAGCCAAAAGTAGCCTTGAACGAAATTTATTCATCTACCTTTGGTTCCTCCAGCTTATATCCTAATCCTCTAATCGTTTTTATATAAACCGGTTTTCGCGTATTATGTTCAATTTTCTCACGCAGATGGCTGATGTGCACATCTACAATTCGCGTATCTCCGGCAAAATCATAATTCCACACTGCACTCAGCAGCTGATCACGAGTTAATACCCGTCCTTTGTATTTTGCCAAATATAATAATAACTCGAATTCTTTCGGAGTAAGCTCAAGCTGCTCTTGATTAAAGTAGGCCTCATAATGATCTGGAAGAATTTTTAAATCACCAATCATGATACGTTCGCCATCTTCCTCCTGTTCATTTTCCTGAGCAATAATTTGTGTTCTGCGTAAAATGGCTTTTACACGGGCTACTACTTCTCGAGGACTAAATGGTTTCGTCATGTAGTCATCTGCGCCAAGTTCTAGCCCTAATACCTTGTCAAACTCATCGTCTTTTGCAGTTAACATTAAAATAGGCGTCATCACTTTTTGCTGACGAAGCTTTTTACAAACTTCAATTCCATCCATTTTAGGAAGCATCAAGTCTAACACAATTAAATCAGGTTTTCCTTCTAATGCCTTGTTGTATCCTTCTTCCCCGTCTTCAGCTGTTTCTACTGTAAAGCCAGCTTGTTGTAAATTATATTGTAATAATGTTGAAATTGATTGTTCATCATCTACGACTAATAATTTCTTACTCATATTAACGATATAAGCCTCCATCTAGTTAAATTAAACCGCAGCTTCACCCAAATGATATTATTTTCTATTTATCTTCTCTTATCATACAATGTTTTAGCCTCGTTCTCCAATACATTTCAACATTTTCAGAAAATATGGCTAAAGAGCTTCTTCTATATTTATCAATACTTAGGGCGTTTTAAAAATTTTCAAAGTCATGTGTCTCTACTGATGGAAGTCTAAGCGGCGGATACACAAGAAACCGAGCCGTTACTACTTTCTCTTTTTGTTCATTGACCGCTTCTACTTCAATCGTAACAGTTTTAGAAGAAACATCTACCTCTGTGACTTCAAATAAAAATTCAATCGTACTATAATGATGAATTTTTTTGGGAAAGGCAACCGTATGTTCTGCAACATGGCTTCCAGGTCCGGGCAAGTACTTTGAAATGGCTGCTGTCATAATACCGGTAATCATAATGCTTGGCACAATAGGTTTCTTAAAAGGTGTCTGAGATGCATAATCATGCTGAATGTATAAAGGGTTAGAATCATTTGTCAGCCCTAAGTACAATAAGATATCTTTATCTTCAATTCGTTCAGTTAGCGTTAATTTTTCTCCAACTTTTATATCTTCAATACTTCGACCTATTTTTTGTTTTTTACCTAATACCATCATCATTCCACCTTTTGTATAAAGTAATAGTTTTTCTTTATATACAAGAAAAATTCGAGGTTTCCCTCGAATTTTCCTTGTGACTATTGTTTGAATATCTATAAAAACCTATACTCAAACCTACTTTATTGTATTAAGCTAATACACCCATGACAGTTTTGACTGATTTTGCTGATTGATCTAACGCAGCTTTTTCAGAATCAGTAAGTTCTAATTCAATTACTTGCTCAATTCCTGCAGCTCCTAATACGGTCGGAACACCTAAGTAGATGCCGTTATAACCATATTCACCCTCTAGGTAAGCAATCGCTGGTAAAATACGACGCTGATCTTTTAAGATCGCTTCTGTCATTTCCACTAAAGAAGCAGCAGGAGCGTAGTACGCACTTCCGTTGCCTAATAAGTTAACGATCTCGCCGCCGCCTTTGCGTGTTCTTTCAACAATTGCTTCAAGACGCGCTTTTGGAATAAGCGTTTCAAGAGGAATACCGCCAGCATATGAGTAGCGTACAAGAGGTACCATATCGTCGCCATGTCCACCAAGTACAAAACCTGTGATATCTTTCACTGAAATGTTTAACTCCTGCGCTACGAACGTACGGAAACGTGCAGAATCTAATACGCCTGATTGACCGATTACGCGGTTTTTAGGAAAACCAGATTCTTTAAATACTGTGTACGTCATAGCATCTACCGGGTTTGTTAACACGATAATGTGACAGTTTGGCGAGTATTTAACAACTTCTTGAGTAACAGACTTCATAATTTTTTGGTTCGTTGTGACTAAATCATCGCGACTCATACCTGGCTTACGCGCGATACCAGCTGTAATAATGACAATGTCAGAATCAGCTGTGTCTTCGTAGTTGGCTGTTCCTGTAATGTTAGCGTCAAAGCCTTGTACAGGACTTGCTTCTAACATATCCAGCGCTTTACCTTTAGCTGGATTTTCTAATTGCGGAATATCAACTAATACAACATCAGCTAATTCTTTTTGACCAATTAAAAAAGCAGTTGTAGCTCCCGTAAAGCCCGCTCCGATAACAGATACTTTTTTACGCATATTTGCCATTATAATTCCTCCCCTAAATGAATAGCTATTAAACTGTTACTTGTTTTCCTAGATTGCTAATTAATTCATCAGCAAACTCTGAACACTTCACTTCTGTTGCGCCGTCCATTAAACGTGCGAAATCATATGTTACTACTTTTGAAGCAATTGTTTTTTCCATTGATTTCATGATTAAATCCGCTGCTTCATTCCAGCCAAGGTGTTCAAGCATTAACACACCTGATAATAATACAGAAGATGGGTTTACTTTATCTAAACCAGCATATTTAGGTGCTGTACCGTGAGTTGCTTCAAAGATAGCATGTCCAGTTTCATAGTTGATGTTTGCTCCTGGAGCAATTCCGATACCGCCAACTTGTGCTGCTAATGCATCTGAAATGTAATCTCCATTTAAGTTCATTGTTGCTACTACATCAAATTCACGTGGACGAGTTAAAATTTGTTGTAAGAAGATATCTGCAATAGAATCTTTTACAATAATTTTTCCTGCTGCTTCCGCTTCTGCTTGAGCTTTGTTTGCAGCTTGTGCACCTTCTTTTTCAACGATGCGGTCATATTGAGCCCAAGTAAATACTTTATCGCCGAATTCTTTTTCAGCTAGCTCATAGCCCCAATTTTTAAATGCGCCTTCTGTATATTTCATAATGTTACCTTTGTGTACAAGCGTAACAGACTTGCGGCCCTGTTCAATCGCATAGTTGATTGCTGCACGCACAAGACGCTCCGTTCCTTCAGAAGAAATAGGCTTAATACCTAATCCAGAAGTTTCAGGGAAACGGATTTTATTTACGCCTAATTCCGTTTGTAGGAATGAAACAAGTTTTTGTACTTCTTCAGAACCCTTCGCATATTCAATACCAGCATAAATATCTTCAGTATTTTCACGGAAGATAACCATATCTGTATCTTCTGGGCGCTTAATTGGAGAAGGTACGCCGTCAAAGTAGCGAACAGGACGTAAGCATGTGAATAAGTCTAATTCTTGACGCAATGCCACGTTTAGAGAACGAATTCCACCGCCTACTGGTGTCGTTAATGGTCCTTTGATTGCAATTATGTATTCGCGAATTGCATCTAACGTTTCTTCCGGTAACCATTCGCCAGTTTGATTAAATGCTTTTTCACCTGCTAATACTTCTTTCCAAACGATTTCTTTTTCACCATTGTATGCTTTTGCAACTGCTGCTTCTAATACGCGGGAAGCTGCTGCCCAGATATCCGGACCAATTCCGTCACCTTCGATAAATGGAATAATTGGGTTATTTGGTACGTTTAAAACGCCGTTTGCTACAGAAATTTGTTCACCTTTTGTCATGAGAATGACCTCCTTAAAAAATTGTCTACTTTCACTTATGGAAAAGTGCTCAACGAACGTGAGCACCTTCGTCACATTGTTTAGCTGCGCTCTTCAAGCGGAATGTACGTTTGTTTTCCAGGACCGATATAATCAGCTCTTGGACGAATCAAACGATTGTTTGAATACTGCTCTAAAATGTGAGCAATCCATCCTGATACGCGGCTTACGGCAAAAATCGGAGTAAATAAATCGTGATCAATACCTAAGCTGTGGTATACAGAAGCTGAATAGAAATCAACGTTTGGCGGAAGCTTTTTCTCGCCTGTTACGATTTTCTCAATTTTCACTGACATATCGTATAGCGTTGTATCTCCTGCTTGTTTTGTAAGTTTTTCAGACATTTCTTTCAAGTGCTTGGCACGAGGATCACCCTGCTGATACACACGATGTCCAAATCCCATAATCTTTTCTTTCTTCGCGAGCTTTTCGCGAATGTAAGGTTCTGCGTTTTCAACTGTTTGAATGTCAGACAACATTTTCATAACAGCTTCATTCGCTCCCCCGTGAAGAGGACCCTTTAACGCTCCAATAGCGGCTGTAATTCCTGAATAAATATCAGATAATGTTGCCACACAGACACGAGCTGTAAAAGTTGAAGCATTTAGCTCATGGTCAGCGTGTAAGACAAGTGCCTTATCAAATGCCTCTACTTGGATATCAGTTGGCTCTTCGCCGGTTAACATATATAAAAAGTTAGCGGCAATGCTATAGTTTTCGTTTGGTTCAATTGGCTCTAATCCGTTACGGACTCTTGAAAAAGCCGTTACCACCGTTGGTAATTGTGCTTGCAAACGAACAGCTTTGCGATAATTTGCTTCTTCATCCATTAAATCAGCTTCAGGATCGTACAACCCCAATAGTGATACGACTGTTCTTAAAGCTGCCATTGGATGAACATCTTGAATTGGATAAGTTTTGAAATGATCTAAGACTTCTTGGGGTAATTTAGCGTTTTCTGCTAGTAATCTAGAAAACACAGATAATTCTTCTTTGTTAGGTAATTTTCCGTGCCATAGTAAATACACCACTTCTTCAAATGTTGCATAATTCGCTAAATCATCAATATTGTAGCCTTGATATGTTAAAGTGTCATCAATAATTGAACTTACTGCTGACGTTGTAGCGACTACCCCTTCTAGACCTCGAGTTGCTGTCATAAATCTCCACTCCTTTACAGAAAAAATTCCCCATACCTTTCTGTGTAAAACGTGAAAAACAAAATTGAGCCTCTGCTCAACTAGACATTAAATGATATACGAAGCGCCTCTTTTGAATATATATCTTGGAAGAACATTCCTTCACCCCACGTAAAGAAAATGCTTACATTTCCATTTGTTTCAATAACACACAAAATCAAAACATCTGCATGTGTCATTGCTTTGTTACAGCCCTATAGGTAAAACATACAATTGTATGTAAAAAGATGCGGCCTCAAAATATATTATAAACAATTATCTGACTTTTGTGAATCAAAAGAGAGAAGAAATTTTAAAAAAATTATTATTATACAAAAATTTCTACGAAAAAAGTTCAGTTAATTTCATAAATAAATAAGCGATTCCAGCACCGATTAACGGACCTACTGCTACCCCTTGAAACAGCGCCACAGCAAGAATTGTGCCAAAAACTAAAGCGGTCGTAATATGCGGATCATCTTCCAAGAGTGTAAGTCCATATTTGGCAATAATTGCTACAGCAATTCCGGCTCCTAGAGCAACCCAAGCATAAGAAGATTTCACAGCTTCTCCTAATTGTTTGAACCCTATGTCTCCTGTTGCAATTGGCACAAGAACGGCAATTGTAATAACCGTTACTCCAATATTAATTCCTTTTGATTGTAGAAACGGAAAAACCTTACCGTCTAACCCGATTAATTTTAAAATAAGTAAAAATGCAACTGCAATGATTAATGATTGATTTTTAGCCACTAATCCAATTACGAGTAAAACAGCTAAAAACAGCATGGGTTGTGAGAACATTTTACTCATCCTTTCTTTTTTTATTGTGATAAATCTAAAGCGTATTACGTAAATATTTTATGAGTAGCTTTTTCTTTTGTTGACTATCGTTTACAAGGAGGCCTCTATTTATTGTGTACAAGCTTCATTTACATCGACTATTTCGCTTAGCTTGTGTGTTGGTAATTATTGCAGCATCTATATTTCTTAGTTATTATGTCTCTTCTCTCATATATCCATTTATTATCGCCTGCTGCATCGCTTTTTTCATAAATCCTATGGTTAATCTATTTGAATTGAAGCTGCGTTTACCACGCTACTTAGCTGTTTTACTATCAATGGTTCTTATCTTCTCTCTTTTGGCCGGACTTATTACGTTACTTATCACAGAAATCATTGCAGGAAGTACGTATTTAGCGAAAGTTGTTCCCACAAATTTCAAAGAAGTGGTCATATTTATTGAAAATATTGCTACAGAACAAATACTTCCGTTTTATGAACGCATTACTTCTATGTTTAATAACTTAAATACCGGTCAGCAAGCAACTATTTTATCGAACATTAAAGGCGTAGGCAACCATATCGCTCAAACGGTGGGTGATTTTTTGCAAAATGTATTGCAAAGCATCCCAGTACTTTTATCCGTATTGCCTAATGCAGCTACTGTGATTATTTTTTCATTACTGGCTACTTTTTTTATTAGTAAAGATTGGTACAAGCTGATGACTAAAAGCAGCGTGTTTATTCCTAAAAAAGTAAGGGAAAATGGACAGACAGTTGTTGTGGAGCTTAAAAATGCACTGTTTGGTTTTATTAAAGCTCAGCTTACGCTTATTTCGATTACCACAATCATCGTTCTTTTTGGTTTACTTGTTCTTAAGGTTGATTATGCTATTACAGTCGCTTTATTAATCGGCTTAGTAGATATTCTTCCTTACCTCGGAACAGGACTGGTTTTTGTTCCTTGGATGATTTATGCGTTTGCAACAGATAATGTGTCATTTGCTGTAGGACTTTCGGTACTATATGCTGTAGTACTTGTGCAGCGACAAATTATGGAGCCCAAGATTCTGTCATCGAGCATTGGTCTTGACCCTCTTGCTACATTAATTGCTTTATTTGTAGGATATCAATTGATTGGATTTTTTGGATTAATAGTTGGCCCTGTTATTCTTGTTATTCTAAAAACACTTCATACAACGGGAGTTTTTAAAGAAACGTGGCAGTTTATTATAGGAAAATGAAGAAAGAGAGTCAGACACAATAAAAAAATCCGAACGGTTTATCGTTCGGATTTTCCTTGCACTAAAGTACTTTTGTTCCAGCCTCTTTCTAGTTAACGTATAATCGTCATTCGATTATGCCCTTGAAAAAATCTTCTTAACCACGTTAAAAGAAAAGGCTTGACGATTTTGCGTGTAAACGGCAGCAAAAAGATAAAGCCTACAACATCTGTCAAGAAGCCTGGAAACAGTAGAAACAAACCGCCAAATAGTACACACATACCATCAAGGATTTCACCGCTTGGAACATGTCCTTGGCTCATCTGACGCTGTGCTTTTTGAAAAAGAGATGTTCCTTGTTTTTTCGCTAGAAACGCACCAATAAAACTGGTAGCAATAATCAGTAAAAATGTTGACATTACACCAATGAGATAACTTGAATAAATCAAAATCATTACCTCAACAGCAGGTACAATAAGAAGGAGCGGAAGAAGCTTCCTCACCATCATCACCTCTTCGCTTATTGAATTGCCTAAACAAAAAGAGAAGGATTTCCCCTTCTCTTTTTTTCAATCATCTACGTGTTTCTTACAGTACGCTTGCGTGTCCGTTGTATACAACACCACGTGAAGCATCAACTGTAATATCTTGATCTTCTGAGAATACGCTTGTTGCGTTTTCTACACCTACAATGACAGGAATGCTTAAGTTTAATCCTACTACAGCTGCATGGCTTGTTAGACCGCCTTCTTCCGTAATAAGAGCCCCTGCTTTTTCGATTGCACTGATCATATCGCGATCTGTGCTGTTTGTAACAAGGATAGCACCTTCAGTCATTTTTGCATTTGCTTCTTCAGCAGTTTTAGCAATAACTACTTTACCAACTGCTGCTTTACGACCAATTCCTTGTCCTTTAGCCAGAACGTCACCTACAACTTGAACTTTCATTAAGTTCGTTGCACCTGATTCTCCAACTGGAACACCAGCTGTAATAACCACTAAGTCGCCGTGTGCTACAACGCCTGTTTTTACTGCGTCATTTACAGCGTGATCTAACATATCGTCAATTGTACTTACGCGCTCACCAACAACTGGTGTAACACCCCATACTAGAGAAAGACGACGTGCAACAGAATCGTTTGCTGCAACAGCTACGATTGGAGATTGCGGACGATATTTAGAAACGATTTTCGCTGTATAACCACTTTCTGTTGGCGCTACGATTGCACTAGCGTTTAAGTTAAGCGCTGTGTGTACAACAGATTGTCCGATTGCATCTGTAATAGATGGGCCAACTTGCTTGCTGCGCTGTTGTAAAATCTCAGAGTAGTTTAGAGCTTGCTCAGCACGAGAAGCGATTGAATGCATTGTTTGTACAGCTTCAACTGGGTAAGAACCCGCAGCTGTTTCACCAGATAACATAATTGCATCTGTACCATCAAAAATAGCATTGGCAACGTCACTTGCTTCCGCACGAGTCGGGCGCGGGTTGCGTTGCATTGAATCAAGCATTTGTGTAGCTGTAATAACTGGTTTGCCAAGTGCATTACATTGTTTGATTAGATCTTTTTGTACTAATGGTACTTCTTCAGCAGGAATTTCTACTCCTAAGTCACCACGAGCAACCATTAAGCCGTCTGAAACTTCAAGGATTTCTTTGATGTTATCTACGCCTTCTTGGTTTTCGATTTTTGAGATGATTTGAATGTGAGCTGCATTGTGTTTTTCTAGTAGTTCACGAATTTCTAATACATCAGATGCACGACGCACAAAAGAAGCAGCGATAAAATCAATGCCTTGTTCGATACCAAATACAATATCGTTTGCATCTTTTTCAGTGATACCAGGAAGGTTTACACTTACGTTTGGCACGTTTACACCTTTTTTATTTTTTAATGTACCAGGGTTAAGTACTTTCGTTTTGATTTCACCATCAGTTTTATTGACATCTAGTACTTCAAGACCGATTAAACCGTCATCTAAAAGGATTTTTGATCCTACGTGTACGTCATCAATTAGACCTGGATATGTAATTGAGAATTTTTCAGTTGTTCCCACTACTTCTGTCATAGAAACAATGATTTCAGCGCCTTCTTCTAACTCAATTGCACCATTTTCCATTGTGTTTGTACGAATTTCAGGTCCTTTTGTATCAAGTAAGATACCTACTGTTTTACCTGTTTGTTTCGCAGCTTCACGAATGTTAACGATACGTGCACCATGCTCTTCAAAGTCACCGTGAGAGAAGTTTAGGCGACAAACGTTTAAGCCTGAGTTAATTAGTTCAACTAATTTTTCTACACTTTCACTCGCTGGTCCAATAGTACATACAATTTTAGTTTTACGCATTCAAATTTCCTCCTATATATTTACTATTTACTCTTTAGGTAGAGCAAACAGCTATTTCCTTTACTAACCTTTTACAAGCAGGCTGTGAACAAATATTTTGTTGCCTTAACCTGTTCACCTTGCTTTACGTGTAACTTATGAAATACCTACATAGCGCTGAATCAAATAGCAAACAAATACACAGCACTTTAACGATGAATTTCTTCATCGTTTGCTTCTTGTTTTACTATTCCCTGCAATTCATACAGCAATACTTGCTGCCTGATTTGTCTTATATATCTCACGTTTTAGAGAAAAGACAAACGCTCGCACAGCTGCTAATAACCATAGGAATTTTTTTAAAAACACTCTTTTTCTACTTTTACTTAAAGGTTTTTGCTGTCTATAAAATACCACGAAGAACTTGTAAACACAATAGAGAAGGGCTATACAAACCGCACAAAAACGCGCACCCTTATTTTTCAAGAGTGCACGTTTCTTTATTTTATAGTAATGGCATCGTTTTCAGCTGCAAATTGTCCGATTTTTTTGTATTTTAAATAACGCTCCTCCACTAGCTCTTCTTTTGATAAATTCATCAGTTCTTTTAATGACTTCTTAATAATGCTTTCCATGTATCCAGCTTGTGCATCGATATCTCGATGAGCTCCGCCTTTTACCTCTGAAACCATTTCATCTACAATACCCAGTTCTTTCAAATCTGGTGCTGTAATCTTCATCGTTTCAGCAGCTTTTTTCGCAAGAGAAGAATCTTTCCAAAGAATGGCAGCCGCTCCTTCTGGAGAAATAACTGAATACGTCGAGTTCTCAAGCATATGAAGGTGATTTCCTAAACCTAATGCCAAGGCTCCTCCGCTTCCTCCTTCTCCAATGACAATACAAATAACAGGTACAGTTAAGCCAGCCATTTCGAAAAGATTTTTCGCAATAGCTTCGCTTTGTCCGCGTTCTTCTGCAGCTTTTCCTGGATAAGCTCCTTTTGTATCAATAAAGCAAATAATTGGGCGGTTAAATTTCTCCGCTTGCTTCATTAGACGCAGTGCTTTACGGTAGCCTTCAGGATGAGGCATACCAAAATTACGACGAATATTTTCTTTCGTATCTTTACCTCTCTGATGTCCAATCACGGTAACAGGCACGCCATTAAACTTGGCAATTCCTCCTACGATTGCTTCATCATCTCCATAAAAGCGATCGCCATGACACTCTAAAAAGTTTGTAAACAAGCGAGTAATATAATCGAGTGTTGTAGGACGCTCAGGATGACGAGCAATTTGAACACGGTTCCACGGGCTTAGATGATTGTAAATATCGTTTTCTACTTTTTCTAAGCGCTTTTCCAACTTATCAATTTCGCTAGATAAATCCACTTCTGTATTTTTAGCAAACTCTTTCAGTTCTGCAATCTTGTTTCGTAACTCAACAATTGGACGTTCAAACTCTAATTCACTTACCACTCGATGTCACCTCCTGCTACGTGTATATCTAAAATAGTTGTTAACGTGTCTTTTAAATCGTGACGGTCAATAACTCCATCTAATTGACCATGCTTCAACAGAAATTCAGACGTCTGAAAATCTTCTGGAAGCTCTTCTCTAATTGTTTGTTCAATAATACGTCTTCCAGCAAAGCCAATTAACGCGCCCGGCTCGGCTAAATTATAATCGCCTAGCGAAGCAAAGCTTGCTGACACTCCTCCCGTAGTAGGATGTGTCATGATCGAAATGATTAAGCCGCCTTCGTCACTGAACATTTTAAGGGCTGCGCTAGTTTTAGCCATTTGCATCAAGCTCAGAACACCTTCTTGCATACGTGCACCGCCTGAAGCTGTAAAAATAAGGAATGGGACATGCATTTCCTTTGCTTTTTCAATGGCGCGAGTAATTTTCTCACCTACTACAGAACCCATGCTTCCCATACGGAAATGTGAATCCATAACAGCAACCACTACTTTAATTCCTTCAATATCTCCTTCACCCGTAACAATCGCTTCACTTAAATTAGTTTTCTCACGATCTTTTTCGAGCTTTTCAAGATAATCAGGGAACCCAAGAGGATTTTCTGACGTCATATCTTTGTCGTATTCAACAAACGTACCGCTGTCAATCAAGCTTTCAATACGCTCTGGTGCTGTCATTTGATGATGATATCCACAGTTTAAGCATACTTTTAAGTTTTTATTTAACTCTTTTGTATACATGATTTTCTTACACTTTTTACACTTGGTCATAATCCCTTCAGGTACATCTTGTCTCATATGCTCAGAAGGAATCGTAGCATATTTTCGTTTTTTTGGAGTTTTTGTGTTTTTTGTAAATAAATCTCGTAACAAGGTGTAACCTCCTTTTGGTTCTTTTCTTTAACATAAGAACCTTTCTTCTTCCTCTTCTTCTACTTTACACGTTATGAAAGCCCGTCTCAAACGCAAAAATAAGCGACATATAAGAAAAAATTGGATGAATTATTCGCTTCACTTTATTAGTTGCTATTTACTTTACTAGATGACGGTTTGATTTTGTGTAGAAAGATGGCATGTCTCTTTCGACAAATTCCTTCTTTCACACTTGTTTGTAGCACTGATGGTGAAGATTTAATACAGCTGCTTCATCTTTTTTAACTAGCGCCTCTACTAATTCATTTATAAGAGTGTCGCTTGGCGCTGAGTTTTGTTGAAAGGTTTGAGAAAAACGGCAAATAATCAGCCAAATTCGGTGCAATAGCCGATTAGGCTGCAAAGAAAACAAATAGTCAAACAAGTTCTTTAAGCGATCGTCATTCTGCTTTTGAATTACTTTTGAAACATTGATTTTGTTCTGTTCCGCTAAAACAGAAAACAAACAGCTTTTTTCCAGAATATATCTCGTCTGAATTAAGTCTGACTTTGTTTTGCCGTCTTGTATTAAAAAAGTAGCTAATAAATCAATAAATTGATGATCTCCCACTTCTTTAATAAACGTACCTTCACCTCTTCTAGTTTCAATCAATCCAATTAGCTCTAACGCTCTGAGCGCTTCTCGAACGGAAGAACGTCCTGCGCCTAACCGTTCAGAAAGCTCTCGTTCTGACGGGATTTTATCACCCGTAGTTAAACGATCATCTTCCATTAGCTGGCGAATTTGTTTTAGAATTTCTACATATACTTTTGAACGTTCATTCTTCAAGTTTATTACCACTCACTTTACATTACTTTAACAGGCATGCTTGAAGCATCATGCCTGTCAAAGAACAGTTGATGTAACCTTATTCAATAATCGCTAAACGGCGTGTATTTTCAGTTACGGCTTCTGGCTTTACTTTTATTCGGGCAACGCCTGTTTCCATAGCTGCTTTTGCAACAGCTGCGGCTACTGCCGGAGCCACTCGTGCATCAAATGGCCCTGGAATCACATAGTCTGTATTCAAGTCCTTTTCCGTAATTAAATTAGCAATGGCCTCAACTGCAGCCATTTTCATTTTTTCATTAATATGAGTAGCACGCACATCCAGTGCACCTCGGAATATCCCCGGAAACGCTAAGACATTGTTCACTTGATTAGGAAAATCTGAACGTCCGGTGCCGATTACTTTCGCGCCAGCTTTTTTAGCTTCTTCTGGCATAATTTCAGGCACTGGATTTGCCATTGCAAAAATGATTGGGTCTGGATTCATCTTTCCAATCATTTCCGATGTGAGTGCTCCTTCAACCGAAACTCCAATAAATACATCAGCTTCTTCTAACGCATCGGCTAACGTACCTTCTACTTTGCTTCGATTTGTATAGGCTGCAACTTCATCTTTTATACGGTTCATGCCGTGAGGACGCTTGTCATAAATCGTTCCTTTGGAATCACACATAATAATATCGCGCACTCCATAGCTGTATAATAATTTAATAATAGCAATGCCAGCAGCTCCTGCTCCATTCGCTACTACTTTGATTTGTGACATTTTTCTTCCTGTCAGCTTCAGGGCATTAAGAAGACCCGCTACCGTAACAATAGCCGTCCCATGCTGATCATCATGAAAAACCGGGATATTTGTTTCCTTTTTCAACCGCTCTTCAATTTCAAAACAGTTAGGAGCCGCAATATCTTCTAAATTAACGCCTCCAAAAGTTGGTTCTAGCAATTTAACAGTTTCTATAATTTTGTCCACATCTGTCGTGTTTAAACAAATTGGGAATGCATCTACGCCGGCAAAACTTTTAAAAAGGACAGCTTTCCCTTCCATTACTGGCAGAGCAGCTTCAGGGCCTATATTGCCCAAGCCCAATACGGCAGTGCCATCAGATACAACAGCTACCATATTTCCTTTCATCGTATATTCATATACATTGTTTACATCATCATATATTTCTTTGCAAGGTTCTGCTACACCAGGGGAATAAGCAAGGCTTAAATCCTCTGCGTTTCGAACAGGAATTTTGGACTTTGATTCTAGTTTACCTTTGTTAATGCGGTGCATATGCAATGCTTCTTCACGTAAAGACAATGAATTTCACTCCCAATAAACAAAATGATAACAAATACTGCGCCTGAACCATGTTCTTTCCCACACTCATATGATGTTATAAATCCAATTGCATTTCATTTCAAGAAAAACGCATCTAATTCGTATATTTTATAAAAAAACGGTGGTCAGACCACTTTTTTAACTATTTTACCATATAACATCACATGAAATCTGTAAAGACTATATCTTCTTGAACACAACGTGCTTCTCTCCAAGCATTGCTTTTAACGTTTTGATCAACTCATCGCTTCGTTCAACAGAATAGTGAACAGGAAGCTTGACCAATTGGCGTTCTGCCTCATAATAAATTTTCACGGGGATTTTCCCTCTATGAGACTGAAAATGCTGATAAATAGTATGAAGCAGCTTTTCCGTACCTTGCTTTGTTTCTATACGTAAGTACAATTCTTCTGACGGTAATTTTTGAACCGCTTTGCTAGCAGCTTCAGCACGTTGACAAACAATTTGCTGCTGCCCATTTCTTTCATCTATCTTTCCGTGTATCAGTAAAACCTTACCTTGTTCAAACAGCAGACGATTCTGCTCAAATACGCGGGGAAACGCAACAACTTCTCCTTCTCCACTTTCATCCGTAATGCGCAAAAAGGCCATTTGCTCTCCTTTTTTCGTGCGAATGACGCGAATTTCCAACACAAATACTAAAAGAGAGACCGCTTTTCCTGAAGCGTGTTCTTTCATATCGTGAAGAGAAACAACAGAATAAAAGGAATTCAGTGCTTCATACTGAGAAGCAGGGTGGCTTGATAAATAAAAACCTAGCATATCTTTTTCATACTGAAGCCGATCTTCTATTTTCAGTTCCTCTTTTTCCATATATTTAGGCTTTAACGAAAATTCAGCTCCAAATCCAAAGTCATCATCAGGGAGGACCAAGCTTGCATGTTCAAATGCTACATCAATGGTTGCTAATAAAGTTGCTCGATTTTCTCCAAATTCATCAAAGCCTCCGGACAAAATCAAAGCTTCAAGCGCTTTTTTATTCACGGCTTTTGGTGAAACACGTGCACAAAAATCAAATAAGTCTTCAAATCTTTTTTTCTTTCTCTCTTCTGTTATTTCCTGCATAGCTGCCGCACCAATATGTTTAATCGCTGCAAGGCTATATCTTATTCTTTCACCTTCTACATTAAACGAATACATGCTCTTGTTAATAGAAGGTGGGAGAACTTGTATTTTTTTTCTTTTGAGTTCATTAATATATTGAGCAATTTTCCCTTCGTTTCCAATAACGCTCGTTAACAACGCTGAAAAGAACTGTAGCGGATAATGTGTTTTTAAATAAGCTAACTGATAGGCCACCATACTGTAAGCAACGGCATGGCTCCGGTTGAAGCCATAATCAGCAAAGCGCACAATAAGGTCATATACTCGATTAGCAACGGATAGGTCATATCCTTTCTTCTCGCTTCCTTGAACAAAATGTGCTCGTTCACGATCAAGCACGGATCGTTCTTTTTTACTAACTGCTCTTCTCAATAAATCTGCTTCTCCAAGAGAAAAACCGGCCATCTTTGAAGCAATCTGCATAATTTGCTCCTGATACACGATAACGCCATGGGTGGATTGTAAAATGCCTTGAAGCGTGGGATGGTCATATATGACGCTCTCCACTCCGTGCTTGCGCTTAATATAGGTTGGAATATTTTCCATCGGACCGGGTCTATACAGCGCGTTAACTGCTACAATATCTTCTAGCTCTGTAGGTTTTAATTGCTGAAGAACCCTTCTCATTCCATCTGACTCTAGCTGAAAAATCCCCGTCGTATCTCCTTTGCTCAGCAGTTCAAAAGTTTTCTGATCGTTAAATGGAATACGAGACAGTGACAGTTTTTGGTTCATATCCCGCTCAATTTTCTTTAAAATGTGATCTAAAATGGTTAAGTTACGCAAACCTAAAAAGTCCATTTTCAAAAGCCCAACGTCTTGCAGAGCTTCCATTGGATATTGAGTCAGATATACATCATCATGTCCTTCTTGTACAGCTATAGATTGCGTCAGCGGCTTCTCACTGATCACAACGCCTGCTGCGTGTGTGGAAGTATGCCTTGGCAGTCCTTCTATCTTCATGGCAATGTTATACCATTGCTTTCTGGCTTCATTTTCTGCTAAATAAGTTTGAAGAACTCTTGAATCACGAAGAGCGCTTTTTAACGTTGTACCTGGTTTAGTTGGAATCGCTTTAGACATTTTATTTAACGCCTCTTGATCAAATCCCATCACTCTTCCTACATCACGTACGGCTGCTTTAGCCGCTAATGTTCCAAATGTAATAATTTGAGCTACATGCAGCGCTCCATATTTTTGAGCCACATACTGAATGACTTGATCCCGTTTATTATCAGGAAAATCGATATCAATATCAGGCATCGAAATACGTTCAGGATTTAAAAAGCGCTCAAAGAGAAGCTGATGCTGAATTGGATCAACATTTGTAATTCGTAAGGCGTATGAAACTAGTGAGCCCGCCGCTGAGCCACGACCTGGACCTGTTAAAATACCATGTTCATGAGCATAATTCATAAAATCCCACACGATAAGGAAGTAATCGCTAAAGCGCATACTTTCAATAATGTTCAGCTCATAATCTAAGCGTTTCTGGTATTGTTCCGTGATCACTTGAACTCTTTCTTGCAGTCCTTTCTCGCAAAGAGTGCGTAAGTAGGTTGATGATGTAACTGACGGAGGAACAGGGTATTTTGGAATAGACATGACGCCTAGAGAAATTTTAAGCTCGCATCGTCTTGCGATTTTTATACTTTCTTCTATTAAAAAATGCTGATCATGAAAGAGAACTTCCATTTCATGAGGTGATTTAAAATAGTACTCGCTGCTTTCTTCTTGCACCTGTTCACCGCTATGTAATTTCTCTCCGTCTCGAATAGCCGCTAAGCAATCATATGCGTCCCGATCTTCTTTTTTTAAATATTTCACTTGATTCGTTGCTACGAGCGGGACATTTTCTTCAGCAGCAAGCTCCGTTAACTGCTGGTTTATCAAAGCTTCATCCTGTCCGTGGCGCTGTATAGATATATACAAAGACTGAGAATATACTTTTTTAAAGAATTGAAGCACTCGCTTTGCATCTTGAAGTTTGTTTTCTGCTAGCAGAGTTTCTACTTCTCCCCTTACGCCAGGTGTAATAGCAATCAACCCGCTGCTATAATGCTGGAGCCATTTTTTCTTTACACCGTGTTTTTCCTTTGTTTGAACTAAGCTGCTTAGTTTTAATAGATTTTCATAGCCTTTATCATTTTCTGCTAGCAAAACTAAAGGATACGCTTGCTCGCTTTCTTCATGTTCCAAAATTGATAGTGTAAGCCCAATAATCGGCTTAATCCCCGCTTTCACGCAGGCTTTATAAAAAGGAATGACTCCGTACATTACATTTTCATCGGTCAAAGCAATCGCTTCATAGTTCATTTTTTTAGCTGTTTCTACAAGTTCATGAATACGAACGGAACTGCTTAGTAAGCTATAAGAACTTTGAAGCTGTAAGTGAACAAAAGGCACAGGACTTCCCACCTTTCTTTAATTCTTTATTCTCATTATAAATTTTGTTGCGGGCGTAGACAAATTACATAACTCTGAACGTTTGTCCATATATATGTAGGAAGCATGAGTTATCAATAAAATAGTAAAGGAGGACGCGTCATGACAAAAGAGCCTTTTATGTCTCTTTTCATTTGGAGTTACTTTACTTCATTAGGTATTATTTTAGGCGGTTCATTAATCGGAGCATTTGCGGGGTTCTTAATTGGAAAATCTCCCCTGTACGTTATGCATACCCTCAGCAATAGCTTAAAAATCTGGGCAATTGTCGGAGCCATCGGAGGAACATTTGATACGTTTTACAGCTTTGAGCGAGGACTCTTTGAAGGAGCGACAAAAGATGTATTCAAACAAATTCTTTTAATTCTATCCGCTATGGGAGGAGCTCAGACCGGAGCTCTGATCATCAAGTGGTTAACGCAGGAGCATTTTGTATGAGAGTACCCAGCGAGCGAATGTTCAAGCGCTCCGACTGGCAGCGTTTTTTTGCCGGTATTGTCATTGGAGCAATTGTCAGCTGGGGAGTGTTTTTAACAATTTACGGCGTTTCAAGAGATAGAGAGCTAGAGGAGATTCGAATTGCTAATGATAAGCTAAAAAAAGCAAATTTGCAAATTAGCGCATGGCAAGAAGATGTAAAAGCATTAAACAAGGAAATGAAGCAGCATTTGATTATTCAAAATGTGAAAGTAAAATTAGTGAACGGCCATCGTTATAAAGTAAACTCTGTGGTGGAATACAATATTCAAAAAAGCGTCGACGAAGAAGCGCAGCACTTAATTGCCCAAGATATTGAAAGTGCGTATCGAAGCAGGGATATCTTAAAAAAAGCAATTGAAAACAAAAAATACGAATTCGATAAAACGATTTATGAAGTTGAAGTTCATCAAATTTATTTTTATACAACGCTTTCGATTGAAGTTCGAATTAAAAAGATGGAAAAAGTACTATAAAAAGCCGCTGATTTAAAATCAACGGCTTATTTTACAGATTACTCCTGACTGCAGAGCTCTTCTAAATCAAGTAGTAAAGGCTCTACTTCTTCCCATGAGTCAATGGAAGCGCCGGACGCAAGAGGATGGCCTCCTCCGTTGTATTTTCTAGCAATTGTATTAATCACAAGCTCTTTTGAACGCAGGCGGACCCGAATCTGATTTTCTTCTTCTACAAAAAATACCCACGTTTTCACTCCATCAATTTGTCCTAACGAGCCGACTAGCTGAGAGGCATCAGCAGGTGTCACATCATATTTGCGAAGAATTTCATTCGGAATTTTCATGTGAGCAACTCCCGCTGGAGACATCGTGAAGTTTTGCAGCACATATCCATGTAAGTGAGCGACGCTTTCTTTTGTTTTGTATAGCTGATCATATACATCCTTAAAATTGAAGCCATATTGAATCAATTCACTTGCATAGCAAAACGTTTTCGGCTTTGTATTTGGAAATAAAAATCGGCCCGTATCACCGACAATACCAGTGAAAATTAACTTTGCTCCTTCATCATTAAGAGCTAACCCCTTTTCTTTTCCTTCCAAGTAAAATTCATAAATCATTTCACTTGTTGAAGAAGCAGACGTCTCAACCCAAAGTAAATTACCGTAAGGAGTTTGATTCGGATGGTGATCGATTTTAATGATCATTTTTCCACTTGCGTAGCGCTGATCTGATACACGCGCTTCATTCGCCGTATCACAAACGATGACAAGCGCATCTTCATAGGTGTCATCGGCGATATCATCCATACGGTATAAAAATTTTAACGACTCCGCTTCTTCTCCCGTTACGTATACCTTCTTCTCCGGAAAAGATGTTTTTAACAATTCCGCTAATCCGCACTGAGATCCGTATGCATCTGGATCTGGACGAATGTGCCTGTGAATAATGATGGTGTCAAACTGCTTAATAGCTTCTAATATTTGTGCTTTCATTTTCTCTCTCCTGTCAATACTGTTCTTGTTTTATGTACGTACCACATGCACTTATATTTCCACAGCGCTGTATCCATAATCTTTATTAAATCATATCTCTTCTCCTTTTTAAAAGAAGAATCAATCAATAGTAGAATTTTCTGTTATTGACCTGTAAAATAATAGATACTACTGTAAACACTTTCAACACTACGCATTACTAGCATCTAGAAACATTACGGCTAGAAATACACCGGACTGGAGGGGCGTCTGTGCCATTTTTTATGATTTTAATCGTTGTGTCCTTTGTTTTCTACATGTATTTAAAAGTAAAATACGTACGTTCAAAACGCCCAATGGAACGAAAGTGGATTTCCGCTAAATCGAGTATTTGTCTTGGCTCTTTTGTATTATTTTTTGGGATCAATCAATGGTTTATTTACGAAACAAACCTTTCGCTTATCATCGGGATATTATTTGTATTATTCGGTTCAGGTAGCATAATAGCAGGTGTCAAAGCTTATAAGTACTATCAGCCTTATGCAATAAAAGAAGCAGATCAAATGTAAAAGAGGCTGAGGCATAACGAGAGGAATCCAATCTAAAGACGAACAAATGGGAGACATGAGCTGAACCGCTTGAGACACCGCCGTTGATTTCCGTGCAAGACTTCGCTTTCCGCGGGAGTCTTCGTCTTGCCCTCCAATCAACGGCTAGAAGAATCTAAACAGGTGAAACCTACGTTTACCCTAACAAAAAAAACGAACCACTCATCAACATGGTTGATAAATGGTTCGTTTTTCACTTCGTCTAACATACTTTTGTCCCAGCTTCTTTTTTTATACTCTGTCCAATAACTGAGCCATCATCATCGCTTTTCCTACTACAACTCCGGCGTTGTAGACTTCTACATCTAATTTAGCAAACTTCCGACCAAGTTCTAATAGCTTAGGGCGAATTTCAATTACACTTTCAATTTGAACCGGTTTAATAAAATAAACGGTAATGTTTTCAATAACCAAATCACCTTTTTTATATAAGCGCAGAACACGATTGGCAGCTTCCGTCACAATAGTAGTAAAAACTCCGTATGAAATAGTTCCCATATAATTTGTCATTTGTGGCGTTACTTCACAGCGATAGACAGGTGCTTCCTTTGTCTCTTGTACGTCCATAAATTGATTCGTTACAATGTCATCAATGGTTTCTCCTACCTGTGGTTGACGCTGAATCATTTGCAGCGCTTTTAAGACATCTTGACGGCTGATAATGCCTTCTAGTCGGTGGTAATCGTCCACTACAGGCAGCACTTCAATCCCTTCCCATACCATCATATGAGCGGAAGAAGCGACCGATGTTTTCCCGTGAACGGTCATCGGATTTTTCGTCATCACTTTTTCAATCGAAGTGGAAAGATCATATCCAATAACATCTTTTGAGGTAACCATACCATGAACTTTCATATGCTGATCTACTACAGGAAAACGACTGTGGTGCGTTTGATCGTTACATTCGTGCCATTTTTCAATCGTATCGGTTAACTGCAAGCTAACCGCTTCAGAGACGGGTGTTAAAATATCCTCTACAAGCACAATTTCTTTTTTTATCAACTGATCATAGATAGCCCGATTAATCATCGTTGCAACTGTAAATGTATCATAGCTCGTTGAAATAATAGGAAGCTTAAGATCATCCGCAAGCTTCTTAACCCATTCTTCCGTATCAAAGCCGCCCGTAATTAAAACGGCTGCGCCTGCTTCAAGGGCTAATTCATGAGCGTTTACTCGATTCCCTACGATAAGAAGGTTTCCGGCCTCGGTATACCTCATCATAGCATCAAGCTTCATCGCTCCAATAACAAACTTATTTAACGTTTTATGCAAACCTTCACGTCCGCCCAGCACTTGTCCATCTACAATGTTTACTACTTCGGCAAACGTGAGCTTTTCAATGTTTTCTTTCTTCTTTCGTTCAATTCGAATAGTCCCTACTCGTTCAATCGTTGAAACATATCCTTTATTTTCCGCGTCTTTTATTGCTCGGTACGCCGTGCCTTCACTGACAGTCAGTTCTTTGGCAATTTGGCGCACTGAAATTTTTTCACCAATTGGAAGCGAATCGATATACTGTAAAATTTGCTCATGTTTTGTCGCCACGTGTACTTCACCCTTCTAAAACGTTTTTACGTTTCATATGTCTTTTCTTTTATTATACGGGGGAAGTGAAATGGATTCAATCTAACCTCTTTGACGCAAAGGCTTTCTCGCACTATTTTTTTGAATACCTGCCTTTTTACGGCGCGGTGCATAAAGTAGTGATGACAAATTGCCTCCGGCTACAAAAAGAGCAAAGGTAAGCCAGCTTATACTAAAAATCCCTTGCAAATTCGAAGTTGTTAACACTAAGTGCGGCATTGCATAGTAAAGCATCACTCCGCATAGTAAAAGCGATAAAATAACTCGATTTTTTTCCATAACTCTCCCTCCTTATTATTACTATCGTATGCGGGAAAGTAAAAAAAGCAGAACGTTTCTTTGCAAATAAAAAGAGATTAAGACATAACTGCATCGATTCAATCTAAAGATGAACAAATGTGAAACCTACGTTCACCTTAACAATAAAAAAAGAACGAGTGATCGATATTATCGATTACTCGTTCTTTTTTAACTTTAACTGAAATCGTTTTGTCCCATCCTCTATTTATGATTAAAGTTCCAATCCTTCTCCGACTTTTAATACTTTTCCTTCAATACCGGATAAAGACTCAACAAATTGATGAGGATCTTGCTTAATTACAGGAAATGTATTGTAGTGAATTGGCACAACAAGCTTTGCCTGCACCCATTCCGCTGCGATAGCCGCATCTTCAGGTCCCATTGTAAAGTTATCTCCAATTGGAAGAAATGCTACGTCAGGCTCATGGCGACCAATTAACTTTAAATCAGAAAATAAAGCCGTATCTCCAGCATGATAAATTGTCTTTCCTTCAATCGTTAAAAGCAAGCCAGCTGGCATTCCTGTATAAATAATTTTCTCATTATTTTCTGTATAACTTGAACCGTGGAAAGCTTGGGTCAATTTCACCGTACCAAAATCAAATGTATAGGCTCCACCTATGCTCATTGGATGTACGTTTAAGCCTTGCCAGCTAAGATATGTAGCTAATTCTGCTACTGCCACAACAAGTGCACCGCTGCGCTTAGCAATTTCCACCGTGTCGCCTACATGATCATTATGGCCATGAGTCAGTAAAATCACATCTGCTTTTACATCTTCAGCATTTAAATCTGTTAATTCATTTCCAGTGATAAACGGGTCAATTAAAATTGTTTTTCCTTTTGTTTCAATTTTAACAACAGAATGTCCATGATAAGAAACGTGCATCATATATTCTCTCCTTTTACACTAACCTTTTCTATATTCTACCCGTCTGTTTTGGTTACAAAACAAGTGAATACGCGGCTATCATATCACAAACTGCGCAAAAACATGCCTTATTATGCTTGCTCTAATAAAGTTGTTGCATCAGCGTAAGTTAGACCGTGTGCATCTGCCACAGCCGCGTAAGTGACAAACCCATTTAGGGTGTTGATGCCTTGAAGAAGAGAAGGGTTTTTTAAGCACGCTTTTTTATACCCCTGATTTGCTATTTGCAAAGCATAAGGCACCGTTACGTTGGTCAGCGCTAAGGTCGACGTGCGGGGAACAGCTCCTGGCATATTAGCAACAGCATAATGCAAGACTTCATGCTTCGAATAAGTCGGGTTATCGTGAGTGGTAATGCGATCAGTTGTTTCAAAAATTCCCCCTTGATCAATAGCAATATCAACTACAACGGACCCTTTTGACATTGTTTGAACCATTTCCTCGGTGACAAGCTTTGGCGCTTTAGCTCCGGGTATGAGAACCGCGCCTATCACTAAATCTGACTCTTTTACAGATTGTGCGATATTGTAGTGATTTGACATTAATGTCGTCACTTCTTTACCAAATAAATCATCAAGCTGGCGAAGGCGATCAGCGTTTAAATCAATTATTGTAACATCAGCCCCTAATCCGACCGCGATTTTAGCAGCATTGGTTCCTGCTACTCCTCCTCCAATAATCGTTACTTTTCCTCTTTGCACGCCTGGAACTCCACTTAATAAAATCCCTTTGCCACCTTTGGTTTTCTCCAAAAATTGAGCTCCAATCTGAGAAGACATTCTTCCTGCAACTTCGCTCATCGGAGTTAACAGAGGCAAGCTTTTGTTTGGAAGCTGTACAGTTTCATAAGCGATGCCTACCACCTTTTTATCAATCAATGCTTTCGTTAACGCTTCTTCAGCTGCCAAATGTAAATACGTAAACAAAATAAGTCCTTCGCGAAAATATCCGTATTCTTCTGAAATCGGTTCTTTTACTTTCATAACCATTTCAGCATCCCATGCTTCTTTTGCAGTATTTACAATAGAAGCTCCTGCATTTGTGTAATCTTCATCATGGAATCCAGAGCCTTCTCCTGCCTGTGTTTCAATATATACATCATGCCCACCGTTAACTAAAGCTGTAACACCAGCTGGAGTAATAGCCACGCGATTTTCATTGTTTTTTACTTCTTTCGGCACTCCAATTTTCACCTTTATCCCTCTTTTCTTATATCAGTGATTAACTGAAAAAAGAACGCCACACCAAATCCTTTAGAAAACCGGATTTACTATGACGTTACCTTTCGATAGAGCTCAGCATAATCCTGCTTTTCTTAGTTTATATACAGTATATGCATGTAGTTATTCATATAGTTCGTTATCGCTCTTTGCTTCTGGATTTTCAACTACAGAAGCCATAGCATCGCCAATAACGCCGCTTGAATAAGAATCCATTAGCTGTCTTGATGTCTCTTTTTCTCCTTCAAAATCATATTCATATACATGCTGCGGATGTTTTTTGTCTTTCATATGTCACTTCTCCTTTTTCACTCTATTTTCTTTACGAATGTGAACTTTATTTCATAATCCCTTACATGATCTTTTCTATTTTCTTCTTAATTGCTCTAGTTATACCATTTATCTCACATCAAAAAACGCCCGCAGAATTTTCTGCGGACGTTTTGAAAACTGTTTTATATTGAAGCTTTTTCATGCAATTCATCTTTAGCTAGTTGAATTGCTTTTTTCACTTGTTCAAACCCTGTTCCCCCCGCGCTATTGCGGCGATTAACAGCTGTTTTTGGACTTAATACATGGTAGATGTCTTCCTCAAATAAATCTGACGCTTCTTTATATTGCTCGAGCGGCAAATCCATTAGGTAGATATTTTTCTGAATACAAACGAGAACTAGTTTCCCAACCACTTCATGTGCTTCACGAAACGGCATACCTTTTGCAGCAAGATAGTCAGCTAACTCCGTTGCATTTGAAAAATCTTGTTTCGTAGCTTTTTCCATAACATTTGTTTTTACTGTCATTGTTTCAATCATGCCAGCAAAGATTGTTAAGCAGCCTTCAATCGTTGTAACCGTATCGAACATGCCTTCTTTATCTTCTTGCAAGTCTTTGTTGTATGTTAAAGGCGTGCCTTTTAACACAGTCAACAAGCTAAATAAATGACCATATACTCGTCCTGTTTTACCACGAATTAACTCTGCCATATCAGGATTTTTCTTTTGAGGCATAATACTGCTGCCAGTTGCATACGTATCATCCATTTCAATAAATTGAAACTCTTGACTAGACCATAAAATTAACTCTTCACAAAAACGAGATAAATGCATCATTAAAATAGAACTGTTGCTTAAAAACTCTAAAATAAAGTCACGGTCGCTGACAGCATCCATACTGTTTTGATAAATTCCATTAAAGCCTAGAAGCTCCGCGCTGTAATGACGATCAATTGGAAATGTCGTACCAGCTAAAGCTCCTGCTCCTAAAGGAGATAAATCAATACGCTTTAGTGATTCCGCATAACGCTCAGCATCACGCTTAAACATTGAAACATAAGCCATTAGATGATGAGCAAAAGAAACCGGCTGCGCGCGCTGTAAATGTGTGTAGCCTGGAAAAATAGTTTCGACATGCTGATCTGCTTTTGTAAGCAGCACATCTTCTAGATTTTCGATCAGTCCTACAATTTGCTGAACATGCTTTTTTAAATATAAGTGCATATCTGTAGCAACTTGATCATTACGGCTTCGACCCGTATGAAGCTTACCTCCAACCGGACCAATTTCATCAATTAATAGCTTTTCTAAATTCAAATGAATATCTTCATATTGAGCAGAAAATGTTAATTCTTTCTTCTTAGCTTTTTCAAGCAGTGTTTGAAGGCCTTTTTTAATTTGTGACGCTTCATCTCCAGAAAGAATGCTGCATTTCTCAAGCATTGTTACATGTGCTAAACTGCCTTCAATATCTTCTTCTACAAGATGCTGATCAAATGAAATGGACGCACCGAACTCGTCAATCCATTGTTCAGGGCGTTTCGTAAAACGCCCTCCCCAAAGTTTGGTCATACCGTTGTCACCTTCTTTTGATTTACCATGCTGCTCACTTGTGTTGGAAGACCCCATAATGAGATAAAACCAACTGCTGCATTGTGATCAAATTCATCTTCTTTTGTATATGTTGCAAGTTTTTCATTGTATAAAGAATTAGGAGATTTACGTCCCTCTACGATAGCATGCCCTTTAAATAGTTTTACTCTCACTGTTCCGTTCACATATTGCTGCGTGTCTTTTAAGAATGCAAGCAGGGAATTTGTTAATGGAGAGAACCATAAACCCTCATAGATAACTTCTGTTAATTTTTTCTCAATCACTGGTTTGAAGTGCGCTACTTCTTTCACTAATGTTAAATCTTCAAGCTCTTTGTGTGCTTTAATTAATGTCATAGCAGCTGGACACTCATATACTTCACGTGATTTGATTCCCACAAGACGGTTTTCTACATGATCAATACGTCCCACTCCGTGCTTACCTGCAATTTCATTCAATTCTAGAATTAACTGAGCTAGCGTATAAGATTGACCATTTAATGCTACTGGAACACCTTCAACGAATTCAATTTCTACTACATCGGCTGTGTCCGGAGTATTTTCAAGAGAAGCCGTTAGGTCATATGCTTCTTCAGGTGGAGCTGCCCAAGGATCTTCAAGAACGCCGCACTCGTTACTTCTTCCCCATAAGTTTTGGTCAATTGAAAATGGGCTGTCTAAGTTAATTGGAATTGGGATATTCTTTTCTTTTGCATACTCAATTTCTTCTTCACGAGACCATTTCCAGTCACGAACAGGAGCTAAAACTTCTAAGTGTGGATTTAATGCTTTAATTGATACTTCGAAACGCACTTGGTCATTTCCTTTTCCCGTACATCCATGTGCGACAGCTACTGCATTTTCTTGTTCTGCTACTTCTACAAGCTTTTTAGCGATTAGCGGTCTAGATAGTGCAGATACTAATGGATATTTTCCTTCATATAACGTGTGTGCTTGAAGTGCTGCTAATGCAAATGTATTAGCATATTCTTCTTTTGCATCAATCACATATGACGATACCGCTCCAACTGTTAAGGCTTTTTCTTTAACGAATTTCAAATCTTTTCCTTCGCCTACGTCTAAACAGCAAGCTACCACATCGTACCCTTTTTCTTGTAACCATTTAATTGCAACTGATGTATCTAAACCTCCGGAATATGCTAAAACAACTTTTGGATTACTCATCATCTATTCCTCCTACAAATTATATATATATTAATACAACCGTTTTAATTTTTATTCATTTAATCTACTATTACTTTAACAACTTTTTAATCTATTTTCAATAGTTATTCAAAAAAAAGTATATAAATTCACGTTTTTTTTAATTTAATAGGATGAAAGCTCTTAAAATACTGTAAAAATAGACGTGAATGAATATTCCTGCCTTAAATGCATTGTATATTTATATGCATAAATCAAGTATAAATGATTTATTTTTCACTTAAAGTAGCTCTGGCTTTTGTCATTGTATAAAATGGAAGGGAAGAGGTGAAAAAATGGAGCGCTTTTTTACTTATGACAACAGACTCGGTATAAAAATTCCTGCTCTTGAAAGAGAATGGACATTCTATTCTGAAAAAGTTCAGCAGGATATCCTCCTAACATGGGAATCCATTCGAGGGCAAATTCCAGACAAAATTCAATCTGTAGAAAAGAGGATTAATCAAAAACAAGCGGCGTTAGAAGATGAGACTAATTTTATCCGCTCCTGTGAATTAAATAGCGAGATAGGAGAACTTGCTTCTATTATTAATGATTTGTGGCTTTGGTATCGAACAAATGAGGAAATATCAGAAAAAGTTCACGGATAGACAAAAAAACGAGTCTCATGAAAAATTAATGAGACTCGTTTTTCTTATCCAGCAAATAGCGGTATTGGTAAAAGCGCTTCGCATAATCTGTCACTTGTTTGGCCATTCGATAATTCATCCCTCCGCCAACCATCATACTCACAATTGGCAAACGATTATAAACTTTTCGCTTCGCAGCAAATATAGCTAGCGTTTTTCCAATTTGCACAACAATTTTTTGCAGCCACGTCTTATCTACAATTTGATCAACACCTTCATAAAAATACGGGTCAAATTCTTGGCTTAGCTCACTCTTTAATTGATGCCATCCCTCAGCCTGAAGGTGTCTAGGTAACGTTGCTGCATGGAAAACTTTTAGCGTTAGCATAAGCTCTGAAGGAGTCTGGATATGATAGCCGTAGCTCATTGCTGCCTGTTGCACCGCTTGAATATTCATGCATAAAACAGCGGGTATATCAATACCGACTAGCAGCGATTGGCCGGTTCCTGAAAGTGCTCCTTGACTCAGCGCATACAACCGCAGCTTGGCCATTTGCTGTTCGCATATATAAGAAAGCTGATCTACTTGAAGGGAATTCATTTCTGACAGATCTGTGATATCTTCTTTGAATACACGGGCGGTTTCAATAATTCGTTTTGTCGCTTGAGTTTGCATTTCCGTACCTTGAATTAATGCAGTTAACTGAAAGAGTCCCTCATCAATTTTATGTAAATAGGTCTCACGAACAGAAGCAGGAATTAAGTTAAGCCCTTTTTCTAACCATTCTTCGTACAATAACTCCATCTCAGTTGCTTCTACGCTCTGTAAGCTCTCTTCCCATTTATAGATTTCTTCTAAAAGCTGTTCTTCGCGATTCGTTAATATCATCATGTCACCCTTTCAAGAAATAAGTAGTTTTATTTTTATTATAACAAATAATGCATCCGTTACATTTTGCTTCCTATATTATTTCTTTCTTCTATACGTTGTAAACCTTCTTTCAACCGTCAGCTCCTTACGCTATATAAAAAAGCTGATTTCCTAACAAGGAAATCAGCTTTTCGTTAGTTTGCCTGACAATTTATGAGAATTCATGCATTGAAGAGGCACTTTATGAACTTAAATATTCGCTAAACGAGTAACGTCACGTGCAATCATAACTTCTTCGTCTGTAGGAATAACCATAACTTTAACTGGAGAATGAGGGTAGCTAATAAATGCTTCTTCTCCTTGTACACTATTTAAAGCTGGATCCCAATAAACGCCCATGAACTCTAAACCACGAAGAACGCGAGCACGTACAACATCACTGTTTTCTCCAATACCTGCTGTGAAGATGATTGCATCTACACCAGACATACGAGCAGCATAAGAACCGATATATTTATGAATACGGCTAGCAAATACTTCAAGTGCTGTTTCAGCACGTTCATTGCCTTCAGCGCTTGCTTTGATTAGATCGCGTAGGTCACTAGAAATACCAGATACACCTAAAAGACCACTTTCTTTATTTAATACATTTAATACTTCGTCAGCAGTTTTTCCTGTTTTCTCCATAATAAATGGAATTAATGCAGGGTCAATGTTACCTGAACGAGTTCCCATTGCTACACCAGCTAATGGTGTGAAGCCCATTGATGTATCAATTGACTTGCCGCCTTCAATTGCAGCGATACTTGCACCGTTACCTAAGTGACAAGAAATTAAGCGCAATTGTTCGATTGGACGGCCAAGAAGCTCAGCTGCACGCTCAGAAACATATTTATGAGATGTGCCGTGGAAACCGTATTTACGAACGCCATACTTTTCATAGTACTCGTACGGTAAGCTGTACAAGAATGATTTTTCTGGCATTGTTTGATGGAATGCTGTATCGAAGACTGCTACAGCTGGAACATTTGGAAGAATATCTTGGAACGCTTTAATTCCCACAATGTTTGCTGGGTTGTGAAGCGGTGCTAAATCAGATAAAGCTTCAATTTCCGCTAATGTTTCATCTGTGATTAAAACAGAATCAGCAAATTTCTCTCCGCCGTGTACTACACGGTGACCTACACCAGTGATTTCATCGTATGATTGAATGATGTTTTGAGAAAGTAACTTTTCAACTAAAATTTTAACTGCAACAGCATGGTCAGGGATTTCTGTAATATCCGTTTGTTTTTCACCATTTACCGAGATCGTGAAAACAGCGTTATCTAAACCAATTCGTTCTACTAAACCTTTTGTTAATACCGTCTCACTTGGCATTTCAAATAATTGAAACTTAAGTGAAGAACTGCCGGCGTTGATTGCCATGATTTTTGACATAAAAAAACAGCTCCTTCTTTATTATACGTGCATCATAAACATAACGAACAGAACATAAAAGTGTAATCTCTACAATATTCTATGCATTTCGACACGATTTCTATCCTTATTCATTTAATCATTCACGACAATAGATTTCAAGAGCTATACATCATGAAAACGCTACCGGTAAAAATTCATTATTTTCGAAAAAGACTTACTTTTTATTAACGCTGAACCATTGGTCCATTTGAGCCATAATATCACTCATTGCTTCTCGATTACTGAACTTCGGCAAATTCACAAGCAGCGCTTGATCAGGCGCTGTTACCCCTTCTCCCTGCTTTTGAAGAATGATAATACTCTTAGCAGCCTGCTCTTGTTTGAACATTGAAAGCGGCAGCTGAACGATTCCTTGAACGATTGCTTCCTCTTTTAGCAGCGGCTGTAATAAATGAGACTGTTCAGACTCGAACAAGTTATTTGGAATAAGGGCCACTACGTATCCTCCGTCTTTTACATGGCGCAAGCTTTGTTCAATGAATAAGTGATGAGCATAGGTATGACCTTCTTCAGCTCTTACTTTATACTCTTTTGCCCCTTCATCGTTTGGATAATAACCAACCGGCAGGTCACAGACAACTAAATCAACAGGATCAATAAAAAGCGGCTGTAAGCTGTCTTGATTAAATAATTGAACGCCGTGCTTCTGTAAGTTTGCATTTACATATGTCAATTGAAGTAATAAATCATCCACATCTACACCGTATACATGTTCAATTGACGCAGCGTGTGTATTTAAAATGGTTGTTAATAAGTTTCCAGCTCCTACTGCTGGATCTAAAAGCGTATACTTATCTTTTCCTGCCATGAATTTTCCAACTAAGTAGCTGACAAATAGTCCTACAGCATCAGGGGTCATTTGGTGGTTAGGCTGAACTGCTTCTTTCATCCCCTTTAAAATAGCTAGCTGATATGCTTTTCGAATCGTTTCTTTTTCAAAATGATCAAGCGTGATTGAATCGTATTCTTTTTTTAAACGTTTTTTGGTTACCTCATCTAGCTCTTCTTGCAAAATAGTTCCTTGAAACAAGTTTTCTCCCGTTTCAGCTACTGCTTCTAAATATACGCAGTTTAGTTCTTTTCTTAAAATAATAGCTGTTTGATCAATTACACCAAATAGCTTTTCCATACTAGCTAATTGACTCATATTCTGCCTCCTGTGTAATGAAATGATATCTATATAAATGAGTAAACGTCCTATTTGGAACATCATATTTTATCATAAAAGCTTCTTAAAACACAAAGAAGGCGAAAAACATTGTTTTCCGCCTTCTGCCGAACGCCATCGACAATCTTACTTAGCTGCTTTAGCTGCTTCGATTGCTGCTTCGTAGTTCGGATGCTCAGTTACTTCTGGTAAGTACTCAACATACGTTACGTTGTCATTTGAGTCTACTACAAAGATTGAACGAGCCAATAAGCGTAATTCTTGAATAGCTACACCATATGCTTCGCCGAAAGATAAGTCGCGGTGGTCAGATAATGTTTGAACATTATCAATGCCGTTAGCACCACACCAGCGCTTTTGAGCAAACGGTAAATCTACGCTCACTGTTAATACTTTTACGTTATCTAATTTAGCTGCTTCTTCGTTGAAGCGGCGAGTTTGCGCATCACAAACTCCAGTATCAATAGAAGGAACTACACTGATTAGGCGAACAGAACCCTTTGTACTGTCAAGCGTTACTTCTGATAAATCATTTGCTAAAACGGTAAAGTTTGGCGCCTTGTCTCCAACCTTTACTTGATTTCCTAATAATGTTACATCGTTACCTTTAAATTTAGTCACGAATAATTCCTCCTTTAAATAAGTATGTACACTGTTCATATTAGCTTGTCTGTCTCTATATTGCAATTAAATGACATACATACTATAACGCTATATGCTAGAAAACATGCCCAATAAAAAAAGGCTTTGCTTGCTTCTTTTATCGTTCAAAGAAGCAAGCAAAGCTTTATTTTATCCCTACAAATTAAAATCATTTGCACCGTCATGATGCTGATTTTGTTGATTATGATGATCCTGCTGATGGTTATTTCGCTTGAACATTTGCTGCACGCGTTCAATGGCTTGAGGTGCTGTATCTAAAATCTTTTCATATAAATGTGTACTTTCATTAAGGTGAAGCATTTTAATTCCGCTTCCACTCACAATTAAAAAGGCAATTGGCGTAATTGATACACCGCCACCGCTACCTCCGCCAAATGGATGACCTGATTCTTGCTGATGCTGCCCTGGAGAAGATGGCGCATGCCCTTCTACTCCAAACTCGCTTCCACCCGCTGCAAAGCCAAAACCTACTTTTGAGACAGTTAAAATAACGCTGCCATCAGGTGTTTCTACGGGATCACCAATGATTGTATTAACATCAATCATTTCCTTTAAATTTTCCATAGCTGTCGACATTAAACTTTTAATTGGATGTTCTGCCATTAAGATAACCTCCTTATGTTTTCACAGAGTGTGTCTTGTTCTTATTTGACGACTTCCATCTTTTGCGACGCTTTTTGGACGTATGCCGCCAGTATCTCAAGGTCCGTAAACCTACTAGAATAGCTTGACCAACTCGAAAAGAAATTATGCACTCAAATACCGTTTCTGACCAAAGATGTTGAAATACAGGGGTAACGCTCATGACAGGCATATCTTTTAGTTTCATATAACGGCTGATTATACCAACTATGCCCCCCTTTGCAGACCATACAGCCCCGGTAAGTACGCCTGTTAACGCAGCATCACCTAAGCCGAAACGGCTGTGCCATTTAATATCCCTTACCGTCACTTTCTGTAAGAAACGACGAAAAATTTTATGAAAACCGACTACCTGTTCAAGGAATTGCTTCGCATTTTCTAACATGCTTAGTCCGTCTTCTACAGAATAATCACTCCATGAATTCTCGTCTTCTTTTCCTTGATCACCCATTCCTTTTTTCTTTTCAACAAGCAAACGTGGAGAATCTTTTTTTACTTTCACTACCGGAATTTCATATGTATAGCGAATAAGACCGAACCAAGCTCTGAGTCTCACTCTGTAATAATCGTTATCTCGGACATGATGAAGCTCTACAAATAGCGTGATTTTTGTCCATACAATAAGTACAATAACAATTAAAAGTGCTAGCAATATCCATAAAAGCCATAGCACATCCTTCACTCCTTCTTAGCTTCACATTATCTCCAAAACAGAGAATATTAAACCTTATGAAAACAATAAAAAGAGGTTGAGACATAACGAAATGAATCCAATCAGCTGCTAGAAAGATCTACATAAATGAAACCTACGTTTACCCTAACAAAAAAACCGAACCACTAATCAAAAATCTTGATCAGTGGTTCGGTTTTCAATTCGTCTAAATACTTTTGCCCCAGCCTCTTTTTATTATCTGCTTATTGTACCTTCATGTATGACAGTTGTATCTGCGTAGTAATCATGCGCTCCCTGCTTCTTAGGTAAAAACGCAACTAATAAATAGCCAAGTAAAAAAACCGTTTTAGAAATATAACGTCCAACTCCTTCACGAAACAGCACAACAGGCCAAGTTAAGGTGGAGTCTTTCAGCGATACTACTTTAAGCCCAAACACCATCTTTCCAAGCGTTTGTCCAAAATACTTGGTCATTAAAACAAAATAACCATAAAAGATAATAACCGTTACAATCGTATAGGGAGAAAAAAATCCATCTCCTCGAGAAATACCTGCTAAATGGAAAATGGGCTTGATCAGCAGGGAGTTCAAGCTAGCTACCACAGCTAGATCTAAAAGATATGCCCAAAAGCGCATCCAAAAGCCTGCATAATGGAATTCACTACCTATTGGAGTACTTACCGCTGGCTCATGTTTTATATTGTCGTTCGATTCGGTTGAATGAGACTGATTTTCCATGTTCCCACCTCTATTCTGCATATAAATACATCAGACGCGGAGAGCTTGGCTGCGCAAATGTTTTTAACATTGCAGTGACTTGTTCATCTCCACCTATTACTTTTTGCATGCTCATTGAAAGCCAAGAAGGCAGTCCGAATCCTTGATTGTATTGAATTACTTGTGCACCTTTTAACTTATAATCTTTCTCCATTCCCGTTACCGCATCTTCAAAATAGCCTAGTTGATCGACCAGCTTCAGCTCTTTAGCCTGACGTCCATCGTACACTCGTCCATCTGCGATAGAACGCACTTTTTCTTTAGACAAGTGGCGTCCCTCAGAGATAACATTGACGAAACCATCGTACGAGTTGTCTACAAGTGTTTGCATAATTTCTTTTTCTTCTCCGGTCATTTCTCTTGTTGGAGACATAATATCTTTATGAGCCCCGCTTTTAATAACAACAGATTCTACTCCTAGTTTATCAGCCAGCTTGCCGTAGTTAACGCTTTGCATAATTACACCTAGTGAACCTGTTAAAGTGTCCGGAATTGCATAGATTTTATTAGCAGCTGTTGAAATATAATAGCCTCCTGAAGCAGCCATTGATCCCATTGAAATATACACTGGCTTTTTCGTTTCTTTCTTCAGCTCTTCAATTTTTTTATGTATTTCAGCACTTTCAACGACGCCGCCGCCCGGTGAATTCACCTTAATAATGACTCCTTTAACTGCCTTATCATTTTTGGCAGCCTCTAGCTGCTTTAAAAATGCTTGGTGGTTATAACCATTTTGAGACATAAGCGGAGAGGAACTGCTTCCTGTATCTTGAATCGTTCCATTGACCTCTAGCACTGCAATTTTCTTCGCTGCATTCCCTTTTTCGATAACTGTTTCTGATAGTTCACTGTCGTCTCCTCCAAATATGCCTGCCAGACCGTCATCTTTTTCTTCTTTGACTGAAAAACCAATATTAACAATCGCAGAAAAAATGAATAAGCAGGCCGCAATTAAAAGAGCAATCCACCTTTTTTTGTTCATGAAAATCCTCCTTTTTAGGTGTCAGAATTAAAAGATTATTCTTTTAATTCTTAAAGCAATAATGCTATAATTATTGTAACAAACTTTTTTTAAAAAGTTTACTTTATCGCTAATATTTTACATATCAGACAAACAAGGGGGAACTATCTATGCCAAATCGTCGCAACGTTTATTTCTTTCATCCAAAAAACCAGGAATCAAAGGCGCTCGTAAGTCCACTTATTGAACTTGCAAAACAATATGACTTTCAAGTAGTAGACCATTTCGACAGCGCTAACATCATTGTAAGTATTGGCGGTGACGGAGCTTTCTTGCAGGCTGTCCGTCAATCTGGCTTTCGAGATGACTGCTTATATGCTGGTGTCACAACTTCAGATCAACTAAGCTTTTACTGCGATTTTCATATCGATGAAACGGATAAAATGATTGAAGCTATTACGACAGAAAATATAGAAGTACGTCGATTTCCCGTTTTACAAACTCAAATTGATCAAGGAACTTCTTTTTATTGCTTAAATGAATGTTCTATTCGATCAGGTGTTATAAAAACACTCAGTCTAGATGTTTTTATTAATGAAAATCACTTTGAAACATTCCGTGGGGATGGGATGATTATTTCAACACCAACAGGCAGTACGGCTTATAATAAATCGGTAAGTGGAGCCGTAGTTGATCCGTTAATTCCTTGTATGCAAGTCAGCGAATTGGCATCGTTAAACAATAATAATTATCGTACATTAGGATCTTCATTCATCCTAAGCGCTGAGCATACGCTCACTTTAAAACTATCCAATGACAATAACCACAGTCCAATTATTGGAATAGATAACGAAGCATTAAATGCACGTCAAGTTGATCAAGTTCAAATACGTTTAAGCGACCGTCAAATTAAAACGGTTAAGCTAAAAGATAACTCTTTCTGGCAACGAGTTAAGCGTACATTTCTATAATAAAAAGCGCCCAAGGGCGCTTTTTATTTTTGATATACAATTTTTCCATTAATAGCAGTCATCTGCACCTGTACCCCTGGAATATCATCTGCAGATATCTCAAACAGATCTTTTTCTAATACGGTAAAATCGGCCACATATCCCTTCTGAACATATCCTTTTTTATGCTCTTGATGAATGGCCTGCGCGCTTCCTAAAGTAAACAGCTGAACAGCTTCAAATACTGTGACTCGCTCAGAAGGTATGTAAACGACCGAGCTATTTGGAGAAGTTTTTCTAGAAACCGCTGCATGGATCGTTAACATGGGATTGATAGGTTCAATAGGTGCATCCGATCCGCCTGCACACATAACCCCTTCGTCCAATAACGTTTTCCAAGCATAGCAATAATCCAAATGCTCTTCTCCGATTTTTTCAATGACCCATGGAAAATCACTGGCTAAAAACCGAGGCTGAATATCTAGCACAACCGGGAGCTTTTTTACACGATCAACTAAATCTTTTCGTAGAATTTGCGCATGGATGATACGATCTCTTTGCCCTGTTTGAGGAGGATATTGTTCGATGCTTTCCACTACGTATTGAAACGCTAAATCCCCAATCGCATGAATTGCAACGGTCATGCCCAATTCTCTCGCTTTCCTCACTAGCTGCTTTAATTCATCTAGTGATTGAATAGCTACACCTCTTGTAGAAGGGTCGCTTTTGTAAGGAAAGCTTAAAAGCGCAGATTGACTGCCGAGCGAACCATCAGCAAAAATCTTCATTGGCCCTATTTCAATAAAATCGGATGTGTCTTTCTTTTCTTCACAGTATGTATACATATCATCTACAGCTTCATGATGAACAAGTAAATGAGCACGAAACAGCTGCTTTTCTTTATGAATAACGTCTTGGAATGCTTGATATGTACGCAAAAAGCCTCCATAATAATTTAAATCTTCCGTATGTCCACCCGTTAATCCGTGCTGAACACAATCTTTAATGGCTACTGAAAGCGCTTGTCGAATGTATGCTTCTGATACTTTAGGAATATGAGCCGTTACTAATTCTTGCGCTTGATCAGCAAAAAAACCGGTAGGATTTCCAGCTTCATCCCTCTGGATAATACCTCCTTCCGGGTCACGTGTTTCAGCTGTAATCCCGGCTATTTTAAGAGCAGTCCCGTTTACTACTAATCCGTGACGACAGACTCGCTTCAACATAATAGGATGTTCAGTTGACAGCTGATCAAGATCTTGATACTGAATCAAAGAGGAATCTTCCCACTGATTTTCATCCCACCCTTCTCCAATTACCCATTCTCCTTTTGGCGTACTCTCTACTTTTTTCCGAACGAGCCTTAACACCTCTTCCCGAGAAGTAGCTTGAGACAAATCAAGCCGAAGAAGCTTTTCACCGTGACCAATTAAGTGAAGGTGGCTATCGACAAAGCCCGGATACATTGGGTGTCCTTTGAGGTGTACTTCTTTGTCAATCTCAGCACCCCATTTGATTCTTAGATCTTCTTCTGCGCCTATATCTTCAATGAATCCTTTTTCAACATATACGCTTTCTACATGCTCACCTTCTTTTAGCATCGTATATATTTTGCCGCCGTAAAATAAAGTCCCCATCGCCAACATCTCCTTTACTTTATAAAGCTTGATCTTGTCTCTATTATACGTGACAAAACAAACAAGACAAAAGAGTGAGGTTTCCCCCACTCTTTTTAGCCATCATTATTTAATTAATATGACTTATTTACCACCAAGTTGTTGCTCAGCCATTTGAACTAAGCGTTTAGTGATTTCTCCACCAACAGATCCGTTAGCGCGAGCTGTTGCTTCTGGTCCAAGATTTACACCGAATTCAGAAGCGATTTCGTATTTCATTTGGTCGATAGCAGCTGCTGAACCAGGAGCTACTAATTTGTTTGTGTTTGCCATGTGTTTTCACCTCCTTGTTGAATATAGATTGTGTCAAAACACATGGCATCATACATTATTTTTTTGGTAATTTTATGAAATTTTACTTTTAAAACAAATCTTCTACGCTGTCTGCGGTATTTGTAGCCGAAGAAGCTGTCATCTCAAGCGTTTCTACATTATTTACCGCTTCTTGAATTAATGTTTCAAAATCATAAAATTGTTCGTATCGATTTATTTTTTCACGCTTTGGCTTAGTTTTTGGTGAGCTTGGCGTAAAAATTGTACAGCAGTCTTCATACGGACGATTCGAAATTTCATGTGTGTCAATTTTACGGGCAATTTCCACAATCTCCGTTTTATCCATTGTCACAAGCGGACGCAAAATTGGCGTATTCGTCACTTCATTAATCGCATACATGCTCTCAACCGTTTGACTAGCTACTTGCCCTAAGCTGTCGCCAGTTACGATAGCTAACGATTCATTTTTTTCACGAATAAGGTCCGTAATTCGAAGCATCATACGGCGTGTAGAGGTCATGGTATAATTCTCTGGAATTTGCTTTTGAATCGCTTGCTGTACAGCTGTAAACGGTACAATGTGAAGCTTTACTTTTTCGTGATAAGCCGTTAATTTTTGCGTTAAATCAATTACTTTTTGCTTAGAACGTTCACTTGTAAAAGGCGGACTATAAAAATGAACCGCTTCTATTTCTAAACCGCGCTTCATAGCTAAGTATCCTGCAACCGGGCTGTCGATTCCTCCAGAAAGCATGAGCATCGCTTTTCCACTCGTACCAACTGGAAGACCCCCTGCTCCGCGATAATCAAAACATGTAATATACGTTGCTTCACTTCTCACTTCTACTCGTACATTTACGCTTGGCTCTTTTACGTTTACCTGTAGATGCTCTGTATTTCGTAGAATATGACTTCCTACTGCATAATTTAATTCGTTTGTATCAAGAGGAAATTGTTTGTACGCTCTTCGAGTAGATACTTTGAACGTTTTTCCTTCTATATCAAATTCTTTCATTGCTTCTAGCGCTGCTTCTTGAATGGCTTCAAGTTCATTTTCAACTTTTAATGCTAAACTAAAACTTTGAATACCAAAGATTTGCTGAAGACGTTCAATGATAGGCTCGTGATTTTCACCATTTAAGTGAATATACATGCGGTCTCTTGTGTATTTTACGTGAATGTTTTGGAATGCACTAAGAGCCGTTACAATATTTTTTCTTAGCTGCGCAACAAATTTTTTTCTATTTTGTCCTTTAGTGGAGATTTCTCCGTATCGAATTAAAATATGGTTATATATCATAGTTATTTACCTCATTACTTTCTTTAGATCTTCAATTACTGTGAAAATAGCATTTATAATGGGCGTTACTTCATTATAGTCATTTAATCCTGACAAGCTCAAACGAATGGACTGATCGGCTTCTTCGTAATTTTTACCGATAGCTAAAAGCGTTTTACTTGGCTTTTTTCGTTTTGATGAGCAGGCAGATGTAGTTGATACAAACACTCCTTTTTCTTCAAGAGCGTGAACAAAAACCTCACCTTTAATACCTTGCGCTGTAAAATTTATAATATGGGGAGCTGAATGCTCATTCGGCGTATTAATCGTGATTCTTTCGTGAGCAGAAAGTTTGTCCATCAGTTCTGCTTTTATTTTCTGCATTTTTTGCTGATTCTGAGCTGCATGTTCAAGTGTTAAACGAAGTGCTTTAGCAAATGCTACGATTCCCGGAACATTTTCCGTGCCTGATCGATGCTGCATTTCCTGAGAGCCTCCGCTAAGCAACGGATGAAGCTGAACTCCATTTCGTTTATATAAAATCCCCGTTCCTTTTAAGCCGTGAATTTTGTGTCCTGATAATGTGCATAAATCAATTTTATGATTTGCTAAAGAAAGCGGAACTTTTCCAATCCCCTGCACATGATCGACATGAAAAAGCACCTTCGAATAGTTCGTAAGCATCTGTCCAATTTCTTCAATTGGCTGAATGGTGCCAATTTCATTATTTACATGCATAACGGATACTAAAATGGTTTCATCCGTAATAGCTGATTCAATAGCCGCAGGTGACACAAATCCATTTGAATCTACCGGAACATACGTCACATGAAACCCTAGTGCTTCTAACTGCTTAAATGGTTCATGAACAGAATCATGTTCAATATTTGTCGTAATAATATGCTGACCTCGGCTTTTATATTGCATCGCTACGCCTTTAATAGCTAAATTATTCCCTTCCGTTCCTCCTGATGTAAAGATAATTTCATTTGACGATACGTGCAGCAATTCTGCTACTTGCTCACGTGAACGGCTCAACAAATTCTCCGCCTGTACGCCAAATTGATGGAGGGACGATGGATTGCCATAATAAGTTGTAGCTACTTTGGTAAAAGATTGTATGACTTCATTATAGGGTTTTGTTGTAGCGCTATTATCTAAATAAATCAAGGATGCGCGCCCCCTTCTTCATTTTTTCGGAACAACGTATTATCATACCACACCTTGGTATTTTTTTAAATTAGGCGTTCCTTTTATTATTAATAAACTATTTAGATTTTTTCAAAAAAACCTATATATGATTCCATAAATGTGGTAGTATGTATCACGTACTTTTAGTTTTTAAAAAGTCAGAAAATTTAATCATCAACATAAGAAACACTAGGAGGCATTATGAAAACCAAAGCACTCACTAACAAAGAAATACTTGCCATCGGTCTTATGCTGTTTGCTCTCTTTTTCGGAGCGGGAAATATGATTTTCCCTCCTTTGCTCGGACAGCAAGCCGGAACACACACTTGGAGTTCCATTATCGGTTTTCTCATTACAGGTGTAGGACTTCCGCTTATGGGGATAATCGCTGTTTCTAAAAGTAATGGAAATTTTACCGAAGTAGCTAAAAAAGTTCACCCTATTTTCGGGATTTCTTTTACTATATTGCTTTACTTAGCAATTGGCCCTTTTTTTGGTATACCCAGAACGGATACGGTAGCGTTTGAAATCGGTGTGACCCCATTTTTATCAGAAAATGCGGTTGCAAGCAAGATTCCTTTAATGGTCTATACCGTTATTTTCTTTGGCCTAACACTTTATTTATCATTGAATCCAACTAAAATTGTTGATCGCATAGGAAAAATTCTAACTCCTTTACTGCTCGCAGTATTAGCTCTTTTAGCTATCAAAAGTTTAATGACACCTATGGGTTCTTTTCAAGAACCTCACGCCAAATATATAGCCTCTCCATTTACGGGCGGCTTTATTGATGGATATTTGACAATGGATACAATTGCAGCTCTCGTATTTGGCATCGTTGTTATCAACAGTATTAAGGAAAAAGGCGTAACGGACGAACGAACACTTGCTTCGGTATGTATCAAAGCCGGGTTGATTGCTGCTGCTGGGTTAGCTATCGTTTATCTTTCTCTCGCGTATGTCGGCGCTTCAAGCGTAGAAGCAATTGGTATGAAAGAAAATGGAGGAGCTATTTTAACAGCTGTAGCTACAACATTATTCGGTTCGTTTGGCACCATTATTTTAGGACTCGCTATTACATTTGCTTGTCTAACGACAGCCATCGGATTAACTTCTGCTTGCGCACGATTTTTCACGCAGCTGGTGCCAAGCATGTCATATAAAACATTTGTTGTCATTTTAATGCTGTTTAGTGCTGTTATTTCAAATGTAGGGCTTACTCAATTAATTTCTATTTCCATACCTATTTTGACCTTTGTATACCCTATTGCCATTACGCTAATTGCTTTATCATTAATTGAAAGAGCCATTTCGTTTGGTCGAGAAGTATATGTGACAGCCGTAATCATTAGCTCGATTCTGAGCATTTTTGACGGGTTAAAAGCAGCAGGAATTATCTTAACAAGCATAGACAATTTTTTCAAAAACTATTTGCCGCTTTATAGCCAAGGCCTTGGCTGGCTTATTCCAACAGTTGCTGCTGCCTTCATAGGCTATATTATTAGTATTGCAAGAGGTACACATCACACAGATAGTATACAAAGAAAAGCGTCATAAAAAAGCTCGTGTCCTTTGGACACGAGCTTTTTAACTCTGTGAAGATACAATACGCTGTATACGATCCAGCGCACCAGGATCTACTTGCTCAATAGCTGCAGATGCCTGTTTTAATGCTTCTTTGTATTCGTAATGACGAAACGCTTCTTCTGCTTCTTCTAAAGACTGTGCAATCGAGTGATGAGTACTTCTATAACGGTTACCGTATTGAATCACTCTTTCAACGAGTCGCGCCTCTTCTAACATTGCCTCTGTTTCATCAAATGTATCCTGAACAAAACCAACAGCATCTTCAAGTAAAGATTGAACAGCTTGAATATTAAGCGGTTTTTCTTTCAGCTTAGCGGTTACTTCATTTAAGATATGAACCGTTTTTTCAAGCTGCACTTTGTATTCTTCAGGAACACCGGGAAGGTTGCTTTTTTGAATAAGGCGTCTTGCTTCAATCAACTGAGATTTCAGTTCTTCTATTTTGTCCTTAGCCGAGAGCTCATCTTTGCGAAGAGCTTGTAGCATATCGCTATAGGATTCCTGAGATTCTTTTAATTGGTTAAGCTGTTTGGAAACGTCTTCGAGTTCTTCTTGGATCACACTGTAGGCTAAATTGTGCTCCGCCACCTTGTCCGAAATATTATAGTACAAGTTAGTCAATCGTTTTAGTTCGCGATCCATTTTGTAATATACGTCTAAATCGCGCTCTTTAAAATGATAGCTCTGCTGTACAAATAGCGTTTCTTCACGAAGTTCACGGTTTCGTTCTTGAAGCATACGAAGGAAGTTAGATACCGTATGAGATTCACGGTTCATTTTATGATAGGAGAAAACCTCATGCTCAAGTGAGTCATATAACTGCTCTAAGCGTTCGTTCACATCATCTAGTTTTGTAATCGCTTCTTCCACATATAATTCTTCAATATCTGCAATAATTTCAGCAGTTTCTTGTTTTAAAAGCTCTACCGTTTCTTCTACTTGCAGATGATCTAACACATATCCCTGCTCACTCATTTCGCGGAACCCGTCAAGCAGTTCATTGAACTGAACAGGAAGAGTGGTCTGACACTCAACTAACACTTTTGGAATTTGTTCTAAATACGAATCAATAGCTGTTAAATCAGTTTTTAATTGAAGAACAATCTCACGTGCTTGAAGATAGTTTCCGTTAATCGTCTCTTCCTCGTATTTTTTAAACTGCTCTTTAGATGTATTAATTGCGTATTCTAACGTTTTTTCAGCATTTCCATAGGAATACCGATGTGCGAGCAATTTTTTCTTCACGTGGCGGTGAAGCTGATTTAATTCCTCAATATCATATCGATTATCTTGTTCGCTACCAATTAAATTTTGAAGTTCAGTAAGTATGTTTTCAATATCTATCTTGGTTTGTTCTAAGGCTTGATCAATATGTATAGATAACTGCTTCGCTTTTTTAAACCGGTATTTATCTGCTGCTTCTTCCGTTTCAAACAGTTCTTTATCAATTTTCGGGAGATTAGTTGATATAATTTCATCCCACTGCTCACGCCAACGTTCAAATAGCTCTTCAGTTTGACCTGTCATGTTCAATTCTTTTACTTTTGAAATTTCCTCTGCAACTGGCGTATTTGCTAATTCGACTTTGATCGTTTCCAGGCGATCAATTTCTTGATAAATCTTTTTACGTGAAAACATTCCGTACACAACTAATCCGATAATAAGTATGATTAGTGCTATAATGAATTCCATACTAAGCCCCCTTACAGTGCGTTCTACATGACAAGTTTCTTATTTATAAAAAGGGTGAATTTAATCCTTTAAATTTTTTTGCGTCAATGTTTTTATGATACCATGTAAAGTCCAACTTTTGAGCAAAAAATTAAATTTTTTTATACAAAATATTGGCATGGAGTCACTTTGTGTCGTTACAATGGAAAAAGAAGAAAAAAGGAGGCATTTTTTATGAAAGTTGACAAACATATTCATACTCCATTTTGCCCACACGGTTCACCTGATTCATTGCAACAATATGTTGAACAGGCGATTTCCCTGAACTTTGGCGAGATTTCGTTTACAGAGCATGCTCCATTACCAAAAAGCTTCAGTGATCCGACGCCTGATCGCGACAGCGGAATGGATCCTGACAAACTTGATCGCTACATTCAAAACGTACAGCAAGTTAAAAAAGAATTTGAGCGCGATATTCGTATCAATGTCGGATTGGAAGTTGACTTTATTGAAGGATTTGAACAAGAAACAACAGATTTCTTAAACGAGTATGGTCCTTGCCTCGATGACAGCATCCTTTCTGTCCATTTCTTAAAACATGAAGAAGGATATGACTGCCTAGATTTTAGCGCTGACGTATTTGCACATATTGTACAGAAGTTTGGCAGCGTAAGCAAAGTATATGATAAGTATTACAACACGGTATTACGCTCTGTACAGGCCAATTTAGGCGTTTATAAGCCTAAGCGCATTGGTCATATGACACTCATACATAAATTTCAAGCTCAATTTCCATATGAAGACACACTTTCCCCTATTATTTTATCAATACTCGATGAAATAAAAATGAAAGATCTGGCTTTGGATTATAATGGTGCAGGATTGTTTAAGCCTTTGTGCAAGGAAGCGTACCCAGCTCCCTTTGTCGTAAAAGCAGCCCAACAGAAAAAAATCCCTCTCGTATATGGGTCAGACGCCCACTGTGCGAAGGATTTAGGCCAAGGCTATAGAGAGCTTCATTTAAGATAATTGAACGCGAAGTTTGTTTGTCCGTTCATATGGCAAACATACCGTTGTGTGCACCCATCGCTCAAGCTCAATCGCATATTGCTGAACAAAATACGGTTCGTGAGGCAATATATGAAGAACTTCACTTAGGTACTGAGGATGAAGATAAGGCATAGACAGCATGCCCTTAAGCTCAATGATTGTAAAGGAAACGTGCAGCTTTCGAAACTCCTTTTCTTTCATCCCTCTTTCAAGGATTGTTTTTAAGTAGTATTTTTCCTTGGTTAAATACGTAGTCATAACTTCTCGAATTAAAATCGTGTCAAGAGAGATTTCTCTATATACGAGCCGGGCAATATGCCTATTTTCGTGCTGGTAATGTAAGATAGCTCGAATCATTACGATCATACTTTCTGTTGAAGACAGCTTTTTCATTTCTTGAAATGCTTGCTCCAACACCCCAATATAACCTTCAAAATAAGAAATCACTAAACTTTCAAGCAATCCTTCTTTGCTATGAAAATAATATGAAATATTCGCTACGTTCACTTTCGCTTTTCCTGCAATCTCGCGCACCGACGTACCATCAAAACCTTTTACGTTAAAAAGAGAAACGGCCGCATCAATAATTTTCTCTTTCGTTTTTGACTGTACAGCCATCTATCTACACCTCATTTCGATTTATTTTTACAAAACACATATGATTGCAAAATTGTGTAGAAATCGTTACAGTATTTAAAAAGGATTTTAGTAGCCTCTCTACATAATTCGTGATAGGCTTTTTAGTTCCTGTAATCTTTTATCGACAAAGTAGCGTTAAAACTGACGTTTCCTGATAAAAATTCATTAAATCTTATGTTGAATGGAGGAGAATACATTGTTTAATGTCGAAAACTACAGCGGCTCAAAACAAAAGGATTATGAATTAGTAATTAAGCAATTACGCGCCTTATTAGAAGGAGAAAGCAATACGATTGCTAATCTAGCAAATGCTTCAGCTTTGCTAAATCAATTTTTAAATGAAGTAAACTGGGTAGGTTTTTATTTAATGGAAGACGGGGAGTTAGTGCTTGGACCTTTCCAGGGACTGCCGGCTTGCGTTCGTATTCCACTTGGAAAAGGCGTATGCGGTACAGCAGCTCAAAATCAAAAAACAGAGCGAATTGAAGATGTTCACGCCTTCCCTGGCCACATTGCATGTGATGCCGCTTCTCAATCTGAAATCGTTGTACCAATTGTAAAAGACGGTCAGCTTTTAGGTGTTCTTGATATTGACAGTCCAATCAAAAATCGCTTTGATGAAATCGATCAACAGTATCTTGAAGAATTCGTCAAAGAACTCACTTCTTTTCTTTAAATATGAATAAGCAAAAAAACCGCTGCAAATCAGCGGTTTTTGCTTATTAAACAAACGTTTGATTAGCCATCACCACCGTTTTCTTACGTTCTTTCTTCTCTTTTCATACTTCAAATGAATATATCCTTTCTTTTACAATCTTTTAATCTTCAATCTTTCTTGACTTTATACGAGGAAACACCTATAATACTCGTTGTGTGAAATATTGCAGCTTATACAATCTTCTTTATGTTTTTTCATTTTGTTCCTCATTAAAAGGTTGTTTTACAGAAGTAGCAATTCTTTTAAAAAGATGGTGTATCGTGTAACTCTCTGCTGCTAGAGCGATGGTACATGAAAACAAAATGAGCATATCGCTAGAATGTGTCTGTTTTTGTTTTGCATAAAATAAAAACACAAACAAGGAGGAGTCATCATGGCTCGTTATACAGGTCCAAGTTGGAAAATCTCTCGTCGCTTAGGTCTTTCTCTAAGTGGTACAGGTAAAGAATTAGAAAAACGCCCTTACGCTCCAGGTCCACACGGCCCAGGTCAACGTAAGAAAATTTCTGAGTACGGTTTACAATTACAAGAAAAGCAAAAATTACGCCACATGTATGGTGTAACTGAGCGTCAATTCCGTAACTTATTCGTTGCTGCTGGTAAATTAACTGGTAAGCACGGTGAGAACTTCATGATTCTTTTAGAAGCTCGTCTTGATAACTTAGTATACCGTATGGGTCTTGCACGCACTCGTCGTCAAGCTCGTCAATTAGTTAACCACGGTCACGTTTTAGTTGACGGTAAACGCGTTGACATCCCATCTTACCGTGTACAACCTGGTCAAGTGATCGGTGTTCGCGAAAAATCTCGCAACCTTTCAATCGTGAAAGAAGCGCTTGAAGTTAACAACTTCGTACCAGACTACTTAACAGTAGACGCTGAGAAATTAGAAGGTACATTCACTCGCTTACCTGAGCGTTCTGAATTATCTGCTGAAATCAACGAAGCACTAATCGTAGAGTTCTACTCTCGTTAATAGTAAAAAGCCGTTCCCTATGGAGCGGCTTTTTTACTGTCTTTATACAAAAAAAGGCCTTTCGGCCTTTTTTTATGCGTATTGAATAAGCGTATATTTTTTCTTGCCTCGACGAATTACTGTAAATTGACCTTCAATACGGTCTTCTGCTCCTACTGTTTTTTGCAAATCCTGCTCACGCTCACCGTTTAAGTAAATCGCACCGTTTGAAATATCTTCACGCGCTTGACGTTTAGAAGGAGAGATTTTACTTTCTACAAGTAAATCGATTAAACCAATATCTTCACCTGTATGCGTGTAAGAAGGAACATCCTTGAATCCTTGCTTAATTTCTTCTGCTGTTAACTCTGAAATACTTCCGTTAAATAAAGCTTGCGAAATACGAATGGCTTGCCCAAGAGCTTCTTCACCGTGTACAAGCGTAGTCATCGCCGCTGCTAGTGCTTTTTGTGCTTCGCGTTTTTCAGGCGCTTCTTTTGCAGATGCTGCTAATTCATTAATTTCTTCATGTGATAAGAATGTAAAGTATTTTAAATATTTTATAACATCACGATCATCTGTATTAATCCAGAACTGGTAGAATTCATACGGACTTGTTTTTTCAGCGTCTAACCAAATTGCTCCGCCTTCTGTTTTACCGAACTTCGTGCCGTCTGCTTTTGTTACAAGTGGAACTGTTAATCCAAATGCTTTTGCATCTTCTTCTGATTTACGAATTAATTCTAAGCCAGCTGTAATATTTCCCCATTGGTCGCTGCCGCCAATTTGAAGCTTACAGTTATACGTTTGGTATAAGTTCAAGAAATCATATGATTGTAAAATCATGTAGCTGAATTCCGTAAATGAGATGCCTGATTCGATACGAGATTGAACAGAATCCTTTGCCATCATGTAGTTAATACCAAAGTTTTTACCGATATCTCGTAGGAATGTAATAACATCTAACGTGCCAATCCAGTCATAGTTATTCGCAATAACCGCTGCATTTTCACCTTCTTCAAAATCTAAGAAGCGTGAAAGCTGACCTTTAATACGCTCACTAAACATAGCAACCGTTTCTTTTTCATTTAACGTACGCTCTGCTTTTTTACCGCTTGGATCTCCAATAAGACCCGTACCTCCACCAACTAATGCAATCGGTTGGTGTCCAGCTTGTTGAAAGCGACGCAAAATTAAAACAGGAAGCATGTGGCCGATGTGAAGGCTGTCGGCTGTTGGATCGAATCCACAGTACAAACGAACAGACTCTTTACTCAAAAGTTCATTTAAACCTTTTTCATCCGTTTGTTGATTAATGAGCCCTCGAAACTCAAGATCTTGTAAAATATCCATGTTATATTCTCTCCTTTATCTAATTGCTCGTTACAATTTGTTGAACAACATAAAAAACGCCCCTTCTTAAAAAAGAAGGGACGAAAATATCGCGGTACCACCCTATTTGGAAATAAATTATTTCCCACTTAAATGATGTAACGGTCTACCCGTCTTTTGCTACTGTAAGTTCACAAAAGATGCTCAAGGACGTATTTCATATTTGTCTATGTACTGATTTTCAGCAACCATCAGCTCTCTTAAACAGGGAGACAAGTATTACTTCTTCCTATCACTGCAGTTTATTTTATTTAAAAGTTTACACCCCACAATTATGAATGATTTCATTTTAAAATTCAAGTCCAAAAAAAAGTTCAAACAGCTGGCTGTTTGAACTTTATAAAAATCACTTATTTTCCCTACAAAGATTGAAACGTTTACTCCTTAGTCTTCCATCGTCGACAAATCGCCCGTTGGCAAATCTAATTCCCACGCTTTTAAAACGCGACGCATAATTTTACCGCTTCGTGTTTTAGGTAGCTTATCTTTAAACTCGATTTCACGTGGAGCTGCATGAGCAGCTAACCCTTTTTTCACAAATTGACGAATATCTTCAATCAGTTCATCTGAAGATTCATACCCATCTCTAAGTGCGATAAACGCTTTAATAATTTCCCCACGCACAGGATCAGGCTTACCAATGACACCCGCTTCTGCTACAGCAGGGTGTTCAACAAGCTTACTTTCTACTTCAAATGGACCAACTCGTTCTCCTGCGGTCATAATAACGTCATCAATTCGGCCTTGGAACCAAAAATAACCGTCTTCATCCATATACGCGGAATCACCTGATACGTACCAGTCGCCTGGCATAAAGTATGACTCATACTTTTCCTTGTTGTTCCAAATTGCATGCATCATAGATGGCCAGCCTTTTTTAATTGCTAAGTTACCCATTCGATAAGGTGGAAGCTCTTGTCCTTGATCGTCAACGATTGCTGCTTGTACACCCGGAATAGGTTTTCCCATAGATCCTGGTTTAATTTTCATAGACGGGTAATTACAAATCGTCTGACCTCCAGTTTCAGTCATCCACCACGTGTCATGAATACGTTTTTGGAAAACCTTCATTCCCCAGCGTACCACTTCAGGATTTAATGGTTCTCCCACGCTTAATACATGTCTAAGGCTGCTTAAATCATAGCGTTTAACTAAGTCATCGCCAGCACCCATTAGCATACGAAATGCTGTAGGCGCACTGTACCAAACCGTTACGCCAAAATCTTCAAGTGCTTGATACCATGCATCTGGACTAAAGCGTCCTCCTACAATCACATTTGTTGCTCCAGCAAGCCAAGGACCAAAAATTCCGTAGGAAGTTCCCGTTACCCAACCCGGATCTGCTGTACACCAATACACATCGTCATCTTTTAAGTCGAGCACCCACTTAGCAGTTTGATAATGCTGAAGCATTGCATTATGAACGTGAAGCACCCCTTTTGGTTTTCCAGTTGAACCTGATGTATAATGAAGCAGCATACCATCTGTTCTATCTACCCACTCAATCTCCACCTCTTTATTCGCCGCTTCTAATCGCTTCAGAAAATCTAGTTGAATGCCTTCTTCTGCTACATTTTCCCCTACAAGGAGAATGTGTTTTAAAGCTGGCAAATCCTTCACCGGAACGCGGCTCAGCAGTTCAGGCGTTGTAATTAACACTTTTGCATCACTGTCTTGCAAACGATCTTTTACTGCACCTTCCATGAATGCTTCAAACAAAGGCCCAACAATAGCGCCAAGCTTCACCGCCCCTAACAATGCAAAATAAAGTTCCGGAGAGCGAGGCATAAAGATAAACACACGATCTCCCTTCTCTACGTCTGCTTGTTTTAGCACGTTTGCGGCTTTGTTTGACCATTCTTTCATTTCTTTGAATGTATATTTTTCATTGCGCTGCGCATCTCGATAATAAAGCGCAACTTTATTTTTACGCGTAGAGTTTGCGTGCTTATCAATTGCTTCATAAGCTGCATTTAATTTACCTGTTTCATGCCATGAAAATTCCTTCTCCACTTGTGACCAGTCAAAGGTTTGATACGTTTTATCGTAGTCCTGTAAGTTGTATACCCCTTCAATTACAGGAAGCGCTTCCACCTTCATCACAAACTCCCCCTTATGTATAAAATTTACAAACCTATTATATAACAAAAATAGACTTTTCACAATTTTATAAAAATTATTTGTCGGAATTGGGATAATAGTCTCCCTTGTTATATGACAACCTTTGTTATATAAGTGTCGAATTAACAAGAATCTCTTTTAATTTCCTATTCTATGTTTTTGAAAAAACTCCTTTTCTTTTATTTAATTTTTTGAAAACGCTTTAATGTAGAGTTTTTTTTGTATTATAATACAGATAAGACTGCTTGAAGGTGGTGATTCATGTGAAACATTCCCAAACATACAATATGAAAGAACTAAAAACAGCGGTTGGAGCAATTGTTATTGAAGGACCTGTCTCCTCACAAACCTTGCAACAACTTGATTTTCATGAGCAACTAACGGCCTTTCGTCCACCTGAACAGCAAAAAGAAGCATTGATCGAGATTGCCAACTTGCCTGAAGGTAGAATCATTATTGCTCGTCATCATCATACAATCATTGGTTATGTCACCTTTTTATATCCCGATCCTCTAGAACGATGGTCGGAAGGAAATATGGAGAATTTAATCGAATTAGGAGCTATAGAGGTAGCTGCCCCGTTTCGCAGCTACGCTGTTGGAAAAAACTTGCTTATCGTATCTATGATGGATGATGCAATGGAAGATTATATTGTCATTACGACAGAATACTACTGGCATTGGGATTTAAAAGGAACAGGGCTAAATGTGTGGGATTACCGCAAAATTATGGAGAAAATGATGAATAAAGGCGGACTGACGTGGTTTGCCACAGATGATCCGGAGATTAGCTCCCACCCTGCTAATTGTTTGATGGTAAGAATCGGGAGCAGAGTCCCTCAAGAAAGCATACAAGAATTTGATAGCCTGCGCTTTCGAAATCGCTTTATGTATTGAGCTGACCTTTAAGAAAAGGAGCTGTGTCTGATGATTGTTGAAGAGATGATGAAAACCGATCTCGTTACCTTAACCCCCGACCATACGATTGCTGAAGCTATGAAACTTTTAGATACACATAAGATTAGACATATTCCTATCGTTAATGACCTTCATCACGTAGTTGGCATCATTTCTGATCGAGACGTAAGAGATGCAAGTCCATCTATTTTAGATAATACTTATACATCTGCTCTTCTATCCGAACCCGTGCGGATGATTATGAAAACAGAAGTCATTACAGCTCACCCTCTTGATTTTGTTGAAGAAATTGCAAGCATTTTTTATGAACACCAAATCGGTTGTATTCCCGTCACAAAAAACAAGCGGTTAGTAGGAGTTGTTACCGAAAGAGATCTACTACATACGTTTATTCAGCTTACCGGCACTAATAAGCCAGGTTCACAAATTGAAATAAAAGTAGAAAATAAGGCTGGCGTGCTCGCTGAAGTTACATCCCTCTTTGGTTCAAAGAGAACAAACATCTTAAGCGTACTTGTCTACCCTGATGTAGATGAACGATATAAAATCCTTGTGCTTCGCATTCAAGCTATTAATCCATTGATTAGTATAAATACATTAAAAGAAAACGGCTATGAGGTGCTATGGCCTAAATTACCGGAGATGACGTAATGACTAGTAATGCTGTATTTATTTATTCAGATGATATTCTTTCGTACAAATTCAGCAATAATCATCCGTTTAACCAGCTTCGTGTTCAACTAACATATGAACTGTTACGGGAATTTGGCGCTTTAGGCAATCAAGATATTGTATTACCGCGGATGGCATCTGATGAAGAACTTCAGCTTGTCCATGATACTAGCTATATTCAAGCGGTAAAATTAGCAGGAAGCGGCGAGCTTTCTGTTGAAAAAGCAGCAGATTTTGGTCTTGGAACAGAAGATACACCTATGTTTCCCAACATGCATGAAGCCAGTGCGTTTTTAGTTGGGGGTACACTTACGGCTGTAGATTATGTGATGACTGGAAAAGCTAAGCATGCTCTAAATTTAGGAGGAGGATTGCACCACGGCTTTCGAGGAAAAGCTTCCGGCTTCTGTATTTATAACGATAGCGCGGTAGCCATCAAATATATGCAGCAAAAGTACAACGCGCGCGTCCTCTATGTCGATACAGATGCTCACCATGGTGACGGCGTGCAATGGACATTTTATGACGATCCTTCCGTTTGTACTCTTTCCATTCATGAAACGGGACGCTACTTGTTTCCAGGCACGGGAAACGTTAACGAACGCGGGCACAGTGAAGGCTATGGTTATTCATTTAATGTGCCTGTTGATGCTTATACGGAAGATGAGTCTTGGCTCGACGTTTATAAGACCTCTTTAAAAGAAGTAGCTGCTTTTTTTAAACCAGATGTTATCTTGACACAAAATGGAGCCGATTCTCATTATTACGATCCGCTCACTCATTTATGCGGCACCACGAAAATATACCGTGAGATTCCTAAAATTGCTCATGAAATTGCCCATGAATACTGTCAGGGAAGATGGATTGCGGTTGGCGGAGGAGGTTATGATATTTGGCGGGTTGTTCCTCGGGCTTGGTCATTCATTTGGCTTGAAATGATTGAACGAAAGGCAGAAGGCATGCTTCCTCTATCATGGCTTGAAAAATGGACAAAAGTATCGCCTCACCCCATTTGCACGCAGTGGGATGATGAACCTAATATCTATCAGCCAATTCCAAGAAAACCAGAAATAACAGAAAAAAACGCTCAAACTCTTGAGCGCGCTCTTTATCCTATTCGTTCTCATACATCTCATTCTTAAAAAAAGGCTATACAAACGTATGGCCTTTTTCACTGTGCTTCGGGATCTGAAATAATAATTTCGACGCGTCTATTTTTTTGTAAATTGTCATTAGACGTGTTCGGAACAAGCGGCTTTGTATCTCCGTATCCAAGTGCTTCAAAGCGGTTAGCAGAAAGAGAAAAGTGGTTCGTTAAATAACGTATGACGCCGCTGGCACGCGCTGCCGATAGTTCCCAATTAGATGGATAACGATAGGTGTGAATAGGTCGATTATCGGTATGACCTTCTACTTTAATATCATTTGGAATAGTACTGAATAACCTTCCTAATTCATCCAGGAAAGGGGTACCTTTCTTCAAAATGTCTGCCTGTCCTGTTTCAAACAGCACCTGTTCTTGTAAAATAAGCACAACTCCGCGTTCATCTCGCTTAGCAGTAATAACATTCTGAAGCTTATTTTCCTTCAGGTAATTTTGCACTTTCGCTAAAATGTTATCCAGCTTTTGAGACTGCTGGCTCTTTTCTACAGAAGCTAATGAGCCACCGCTTGTAAGCGAATTGACAACGGTCTGAAACTTTTGATTATCAACGCTAGACATTGAAAATAGTAAAATAAAAAAAACTAATATTAACGTCACCAAATCAGCAAATGTTACCATCCATTTTGGCGACTGTGCCGAATACCTTTTTCTTCTACGCTTCACGAACGTGTTCTCTCTTTTCTTCCAGCTTTCGTTTTTCAACAGGGGCAAATACTTTTAGCTTTGCTTGCACAAAGCGAGACTTTTGCCCCGCCTGCAAGCCGATGACACCTTCAATAATCACTTCTTTAACAAAAAGCTCATGCTCCGTTTTACCAGCTAATTTAGCTGCGATTGGCTGAAAAAACAAGTTTGAAAGCAGCGCCCCGTAGAAAGTCGTTAAAAGAGCAATTGCCATGTTAGGCCCAAGCGATGAAGGGGTATTAAGGCTTTTAAGCATTAGCACTAGCCCAACGAGCGTCCCAATCATTCCCCAAGCGGGGGCATAATCGCCTGCTTTTTCAAACATACTTCGACCTCTCGTATGTCTTTCTTCTACTGCAGCTATTTCAGCTTCAAGCAGCTCTCGAATCATTTCTGGTTCTACTCCATCAATGGCTAGCAAAATACCTTTTTTCACAAATGAATCATCGATTTGTTCAAGCTCTGCTTCTAACGATAGAAGCCCTTCTCGACGCGCTTTTTCCGATAAATGTACAAATGTTCCTACAATTTCTTCTACGTTTATTTCTTTCGATTGAAACGCTTGTTTCCCTACTCTTCCCATATTTTTTAATTGTTTTAACGGAAAGCTCACGCACAGCGTACCAAAAACGCCTCCCAGTACAATTAAAATCGATGGCACATCAATAAAAGCTAAAAAACCGCTCATTCCTCCACTTGAAATAACCCCAAACACAACCATAGAGATACCAATTAGTATCCCTATAGGTGTGAGCATATCAATTTTTTTCATATTCTATCTCCCCGTGTCTGAACTTTGGATTCGTTCTTATTCATTCACAGGTATTATTTTGTTGATTGTCTGAACTCGATGCGGTGAGGAAGCTGTACAATGCTGCTGTCTACCGTTTCTTTGTTCATGTATTTCGTTAAGAGACGCATCGCTACTGCACCAATATCATACATTGGCTGTACAACAGATGTTAACTGAGGACGAACCATTGTTGAAAGTCTTGTGTTATCAAAACCGATAACTTCTAGATCGTTTGGTACATTCAACCCGCGATCTTGTGCCCCGTGAATAACGCCTAATGCCATTTCATCCGTTCCAACGAAAATAGCAGTTGGCTTTTCATCTTCTTCTAATAGTTTTTCAACTGCTTCAATACCTGAATCGTACGTGTAGTCTCCTTCTACAATATAAGAATCGCGTACAGGCAATCCGCTTTCAGTAAGAGCACGCTTGTACCCTTTTACTTTTTTCGCATGATTGATCGGTTCTTCTAGCGTACCTGAAACGAATGCAATATTTTTATGACCGCTGTCAATTAGTGATTGCACTGCATCAAAAGCTGCTTGTTCATAATCAATAGTTACAGATGGGATTTGGTTAGTTGATTCGATTGATGCTGCAAGTACAACTGGAACCGGTGATTTTTTTAACTCTTCTACGTGTTCTTCCGTTACATTCCCACTCATGAAGATGATTCCGTCTACTTGTTTACCAAGCATGTTATTTAAAAGATGAAGTTCTTTATCTTGATTTTGGTCGGAGTTACTTAAGATGATATTATACTTGTACATTGTTGCAATATCTTCGATTCCACGCGCTAACTCTGCATAGAAAATATTTGAAATATCAGGAATGATAACTCCTACTGTCGTTGTTTTTTTACTGGCTAATCCACGCGCTACTGCGTTCGGACGATAGCCTAGTCTTTCAATTGTTTCTAATACTTTTTTTCTAGTTGATGGTTTTACATTTGGATTTCCGTTTACCACACGAGAAACCGTTGCCATTGACACGCTTGCTTCCCTTGCTACATCATAAATTGTTACGTTCACAACAAACACTCCTTATCGAAAAACATTTCGTTTATTTTATCCTTATTTCATTTCTTGTATTTACGTATATAAATCCATCTTCCTTTATAGAATGGCTATTTCTAGCTCCTTCACTCTTACATACAGCTTAGATACCCTGTATGCATCTAAATCATTCCTGTTATGCCCTTATTATTACGTGTGCAAAGACAATTTTACCAGTTTATATGTAACAATGTAAAAGACGGTGTATAGTAAGTAAATAAAAAAAGTGAATCGCGAATTTATATCATATGCACTCACAGAATGATAGCGAATATCTGTAACTACTATACGATACTATGTGCTTCACCGCAACGTATTTACCGCCTTTTTCCGACAAGTTTCACGAGAATTTCATAAATTCTTGTTTTTTGGATTTGCACTTATTCTTTCCTATTTTGACAAAAGTTATCGACTGTTTTCAAAATACGTGATAATTTCGCTTATCTTTATTATAACGAAAGGCAAACAAGCTTGAAACCATTAAGTGCCTCAAACTTGTCATAAAAGTATACGAATTTTTCTTTTTTACGTTTTTTTATAAATTTAAGTTACATATAGGTTTTAGCTGCTTCATAAATTCTGTAAATTGCGGAATATCCATTTGCTGAGCTGAGTCAGAAAGTGCTACCGCCGGATCTGGATGAACTTCTGCCATAATTCCATCCGCACCAATGGCAAGAGCCGCTTTAGCCGTTGGAACAAGCAAATCTCGTCTTCCTGTTGAATGCGTGACGTCGACTAAAACAGGTAAATGAGTTTCTTGTTTTAAAATGGGAACGGCTGAAATATCCAGCGTATTTCGCGTTGCTCGCTCATACGTACGAATTCCTCGTTCACACAAAATCAGCTGATCATTTCCTTTTGATACAATGTATTCAGCAGCATTAATAAACTCATCAATCGTAGCGGCTAAGCCCCGCTTTAATAAGACAGGCTTCTTCACCGCACCCGCTTCTTTTAACAGCTCAAAATTTTGCATATTACGAGCACCAATTTGAATCACATCTACGTATTCTACAGCTGTTTCAATATCAGCGGGGTCGACAATTTCACTAATAACGGCTAAATCATATTCGTCAGCTACTCTTTTTAAAATTTGTAGTCCTTCTAAGCCAAGGCCTTGAAAATCATAAGGAGATGTTCTTGGCTTGTAGGCTCCGCCTCTAAGCATCCCCACACCCTGCTGCTTTACAGCTTTTGCTACGGCTGCTACTTGCTCATAGCTTTCAACGGAACAAGGTCCTGCTACAAAACGCTGAAGTCCGTCACCAATTGTTTCTCCTTTTACCGTAACGATTGTATTTTCCGGCTTCTTTTTACGGGATACAAGAAGTGCTTTACGATGATCATCTTCTTGAAGCTCTAAATGAGCTTTGAAAATCTCTTTGAAAATATGTTGAAGCGTAGATGTTTGAAACGGTCCTTCATTCTTGCTTAAAATCGCATCAAGCATTGCTCGTTCACGAACAGGGTCAAACCGTTTGGTTGACTGCATTCCTTTTAACTTTCCTATTTCTTGAACAAGCTCGCCTCGCTCATTAATAAGCTTTAACAGTTTCATATTTACTTCGTCAATTTGAGATCGCAAATGCTGAAGATCTGAATTCGTCATGTACGTCCACCCTTTCACTGATTTTAAAAAATCCGTTTAGCAGGGTTACTACATAAGATGATAGGTGATGGAGGATATATGTAAGGGGCTTCTCTGCTTTTATGTGCTAAACTACATCTATTGTACGAAAAAGTGGATGAAACCGCAATCAGCTTACAAAAAAAACCGAACGATTAATCGTTCGGATCTTCCTTCATCTAAACTGCTTTTGTCCCAGCCTCTTTCAATTAATGAGCTACATTTTTCGCTAATTCTTCTTCGTTAATGTTCCAGTGAGAAGCGTGCCACTTCACTTTTCCATCTTCAAACAGAAGCGCTTGAGGTGATTCATGCTTCACTTCATACGTTTCAGCAATATAGTTGGATACGTCTCGTGAATCTTGCACATGAAGATAATAAGAAGGAATGTCTTCATGACTAGAAGCAAACGCTGAAAATGCCTCATGACCAGCTGCACTAATTGGACACGTCGTGCTGTGCTTTAAAAATAAAAAGCGATGGTTTTCCTTAATAACTTGTTCGAACTCTTCAACTGTTGAAATCTTTTTCATTTTTTTCACCCTTTCTGTACTTACTCTTAAGTTTACATGGTTTGACCGTTTCCATACAAAAAGAGTGCTCAGCTTTATGTATAATGCTAATGAATTTATTTATAAGGTGAAGTTATTTTCAGCATAGAAAGAAAAGAACTTGTTAAATTAAAATCCCTCTGATGAAACTAACATTTACTTGCCGTTACCCAACCTAAATTACATACAAAAAAAGCGTTCACCCTATAGGGTAAACGCTTTTGATTCTTTATTATGGTCGTGGCACTGTGCTTTCCACTTCATCTAATGCTTTTTGAGCTTCTGTTAGCTTCTGTTGAACGTCTTCGTTGCTTTGAGACTCCACTTCATCAGCAAGCACTTCTAAGCTCGTTGGAGGTAATGCTTCGTGTTCAGGATCTACTTTACGGAAGTTTTTCACTTTGTCCACTACTTGTGAAGATTGCTCAGATAATGTTTGTGATAAACCAGCCGTTTTTTCTTTAGCCGTTTGAGCAAACCCTTGTCCTTTTTCAACAGCGCTGTTTTTCGCTTGCTCTGTTTTTAAACGAACGTAAGCTGCCTGCTCATTTAAATCCGAACGGAACTCTTTACCTGATTTTGGAGCAAGTAATAATGCCGTTGCAGCTCCTACAACTCCTCCAATCACTGTTCCTACTAAAAAGCCTTTATTTGAAGTGTTGTTTGGTTTATTTGGTTTGTTTGACATATGCGTCTCCTCCTTTAAAGTTCATCCTTATGAAAATGAGCGTGAGCGTTGAACCGCTTTTTCTTTTACTTCAACAGGTACGGGCTCCGCGTCAATTTTTTTCTGTTTTCTTAATTTTATACGTTCCCATACGTCTAATGCAACATTGCTCCATTGAACGACTTGAGCAACAGTTTCTTTATTTTCTTCTACTTTCTCTGAAACGCTTGATGATACGCTTTTAATCGACTTATTTAGGTCTTGGATTGAGTCACCTACGCCTTTAACAGAATCCACGACTGTGTTCAGCGCTTCGGATTTACGCTGAATATCTTCAGCTAACAGATTAGTCTTATGTAAAAGTGCAGTTGTTTCAGCTGTGATTCCTGTCATTTGCTTTTCTACACCGTCTAAAGTACCTGCCACTGAATTTAATGTGTGCTGAACGGATTTCAATGTTTTTGACACGGAAACCACCAGGTAAAAAATCGCAATGGCAACAATAGCAGCGCTTAAATAAAGAATAATAACCATCTGTGCAAGGCACCTCCTATTTTCATCTCTCTTGTTATAACTACTTTCCCAATTTTATAAACAATTAAACCTTCTATTCCCTATAGACTCTTTAACTTTACCATATTCTCTCTGCATTTATTCATAAAAAGGGAAGATTGCTACATTATTTCGCGATATATGAGTTATTTCCCTTCCTAAAGAAAAAAAGGATTTTAAAGCATAAAAACAAACAAAATAAGCTCAGTGGGGTACAATAGAAAGTGAATCATCAATCATTGTTATTTTAAGGAGGCACTATTTATGAAAGACCCTAGAATTGCAACATTAGCTAAAAATTTAATTAATTATTCTGTTCGCCTTCAAAAAGGAGAAAAAGTATTAATCGAAAACTTTGGACTTCAGCGCGAGCTTGTGACAGCACTTGTAGATGAAGCGTACAAGGCCGGTGGCTACCCGTTTGTACTGCTAAAAGATCATTCGGTAGACCGAGCTCTTTTAAACGGTGCACAAGAAGAGCAGTACAATATGATGGCAGACTTCGAAGCAAATGTGATGAAAGAAATGGATGCTTATATTGGCTTACGTTCTGGTTCAAACATTTTTGAACAATCAGATGTTCCGGCAGATAAAATGAAAATCCAAGGGAATACGATCGGTAAAAAAGTACATAGAGAAATTCGCGTTCCAAAAACAAAATGGGTCGTTCTTCGCTACCCAAACGATTCAATGGCGCAGCTTGCTAAAATGAGTACAGAAGCATTTGAAGATTTTTATTTCGATGTATGCAACTTAGACTATGGCAAAATGAGCAAAGCGATGGATGCTTTAGTTGAGCTCATGAACCGTACGGACAAAGTGCGTTTAACGGGTGAGAATACAGACTTAACGTTCTCTATTAAAGATATTCCTGCAGTGAAGTGTGCCGGAGAAATGAATATTCCGGACGGTGAAGTATACACGGCTCCTGTACGTGATTCTGTAAACGGAACAATTTCTTACAACACTCCTTCTAACTATCAAGGCTTTACGTTTGAGAATGTATCCTTAACATTTAAAAACGGTAAAATTGTTGAAGCAACCGCTAATGATACAGAACGCATCAACGGCATTTTTGATACAGATGAAGGCGCTCGTTTTGTTGGCGAATTTGCGATTGGCGTAAATCCGTATATTCAACATCCAATGCAAGACATTTTATTTGATGAAAAAATTGACGGAAGCTTCCACTTCACTCCTGGCGAGTGCTACGAAGATGCGTATAACGGAAACAAGTCAAATATTCACTGGGATATGGTGATGATTCAGCGCCCAGAATACGGTGGCGGTGAGATTTATTTCGATGACGTGTTGATTCGTAAAGACGGGCTATTTGTCATTGAAGAATTAAAAGCGTTAAACCCTGAAAATTTAAAATGAGTTTTGAAATAAAAAAAAGGCACTCAGGAGAGTGCCTTTTTTTTATGATACGGTTTGCTGATATAGTTTTTCAAACTTTTGAATGTCTCCAGCACCCATAAATACTAATACAGCTTCATTATGGTCTTTTAACGATTCAATTGTTTCTTCATTAATTAATTCAGCTCCGCTGATTTTGCTTCGTAGATCTTCAATTGATAATTTACCTTGATGCTCACGGGCTGATCCAAAAATGTCACATAGATATACTTTATCAGCGTGCTGTAAGCTTGCTGCAAAGTCCTCTAAGAACGTTTGTGTACGCGTAAACGTATGCGGTTGGAAAACAGCCACAACTTCACGGTTTGGATACTTTTGACGAGCAGCTGAAATCGTTGCATTAATTTCCGTTGGATGGTGTGCATAATCATCGATTAGCACTTGTTTGCCAACGTTCTTTTCGCTGAAACGACGCTTTACACCTTGATATGTTTTAAAACGCTCTTGCAGCACAGCAACGTCAATTTCTTCATAATGACAAAGTGCAATAACGGAAAGTGCATTTAAGATGTTATGATCGCCATACCCTGGAATCTCAAATGATGCGTGGAATGTATTTCGAACGAACACGTCAAATGTTGTGCCTGTTGTGCTTTTTACGATATTACGTGCTTGGAAATCATTTTCTTCGCCTAATCCGTAATAAAGAACAGGTACCTTCGCTTGAATTTGCTGCAGATGTTCATCGTCTCCACAGGCAATAATTCCTTTTTTGACTTGAAGTGCCATCTCTTGGAACGCGCTAAATACATCATCGATATTGGCAAAATAATCAGGGTGATCAAAATCAATATTCGTCATAATTGCATAGTCTGGCGTATAAGATAAGAAGTGGCGGCGATACTCACATGCCTCAAACGCAAAATACTTGCTGTCTTTTACACCTTTACCCGTACCGTCTCCAATTAAATATGAAGTAGGTTCAGCTCCTTGAATCACATGCGCTAACATACCCGTTGTGGATGTTTTTCCGTGTGCTCCTGTTACGGCTACACTCGTATACTGTTTCATAAAGTCACCTAAGAAACGGTGATAGCGTACAAGCTTGACTCCTTCTTTTGAAGCTGCTTCTGCAATTTCTTCATGCGTATCAGGAAAAGCATTTCCTGCAATTACAGTCATGCCGTCTTTAATATTATTTTTATCAAATGGTAAAACAGGAATTCCCTGCTGTTCTAGTGCTTTTTGCGTAAAAATTTCTTTTTCAATATCCGATCCTTGAACTTGAAAGCCCATATCGTTTAGGATTTGCGCAAGCGCACTCATTCCTGTTCCTTTAATACCTACAAAATGGTAAACTGTCATATAAAGAACCTCCAACATTCGTCTATCTGTAAGACAGTATATGACGGTTATCTAGAATTGCTCTTACAAACGTATATAAATGTCGTTTGATTGCTGATTTCACGATAACATTCGTACATTATATCACTTCTTATAACATAACTCCATGACTCCATTTCTACTCTCTTCCCTTGCGAAACGGCCTTTTATTTTGGCTTCATCACATAGTATATAGCCTGCTGTTTTAAAAACGATCGCCATGTCATTGCATTTTTTTTGTCATTATATTGGGTTACTAATTGTTCAATGCGTTGTTTATGTCCTAAAAAGAAAGAGTCAATTAACACGTCATATCCGATTGATTTTATTTTTCGAATCCAAATTACTTGTTGTTCCTCTAAATTTGCAAATCTTCCTCTTACATCTTTGATGATAACCTGCTCATTTGTCAATGGGGTATATCCTTTTAAGAAAAACGAATTAGGTACTTTAGACACAATAATTGGCTCTAGTACACTCGTCAAAAAAAAGGCTCCTTGAATTAAAAACGACTCTGTTTTCTGCTTCGCCTGATCAGCTAAAAACAGCTGCAGCAGGGTTTTCCCCTGAATGGTTACATATTCAAATGCAAACCACTGAAAAAATAATTGTTCATGGGAATCAGATAGAGCCGCCTCATGAGGCAAGTTTACTAACTCTTTAAATAGATGTGAAGCCCGCACTTTTTCTCGTATATTCGTATAGCGGTTCACAAAAAAGAAATATTGATTGTAAAAGTCGCAAATAGCATTATCAGACTGAAGCTGCTTTTGTTCACGAATTTCATTAAAGTTAATCAGTTCATGATTTTCTTCTGTCATTACTCTTCACTCGTACTCTAATTATTTTGGTTTGTCCTCTTTAAACGCCTTCAGCTCATATGTTTCAGCTGGTGAGAAATGATAGCAAACTATCACATGCTAAAAAAGCAAAACACACATTATCCTTACATATAGTAAATCATTTTACTAGTTCTGACAAACCTTTTCCTTTTTTTCCTGATGGATTTCTTCCAAAATCCCTACTCAAATTCTGTATAAACGAACTTAAAGCAGGAAAAAAAGAGGCGGCGGATACAGTGACAGAGCGTTAGCTCACATAAAGCTGTATCCTGCTGATTTTGCATAGCCTCTTTTTTTAACCTACATGCAGAAAAACAGCTTAAAATGTAGAAGTGGCTGTTTGACTTTCCATTTCCTGAAGCTCGTTTTCGGTAATGAGCACATCTCTCGGCTTGCTTCCTCTTGCTTCTGAAATAATTCCTTGCTGCTCCATCATATCAATTAGGCGCGCTGCGCGATTGTACCCCATTCTGAAGCGTCTTTGCAGACTGGAAGTAGATGCACCGCCTTGGTCTAGCACAAACTCGCATGCTTCATAGAAAAGCTCATCTTCTTCATTTGAAGCAAAGCTTTGCTGCTTTTTCAACAAATCTTCTTGATCAAATAAGTATGTTGGCTTCATTTGCTTTTTGACATGATCTACAACGCGATCAATTTCTTCATCTGAAACAAAGTTCCCTTGAATTCGAACGCTTTTAGAAGATCCGTTTTCAAGAAGCAGCATATCACCTTTACCTAATAGCTTCTCTGCTCCTCCTGTGTCGATAATTGTACGTGAATCAACTTGCGAAGAAACAGAAAATGCGATACGCGTTGGCACATTTGCTTTAATTAAGCCTGTAATAACATCTACGGAAGGACGCTGCGTTGCAAGCAATAAGTGAATGCCACACGCTCTTGCCTTTTGTGCAATACGGCAAATAGCTTCCTCTACTTCCCCTGGAGATACCATCATCAAGTCGGCAAGTTCATCAATAATAATAACTAGATACGGCAGCTCCCCGCTTTTTTCATTATGTTCTTTTACACGTTCGTTGTATTTTGTAATATCACGTACGCCCGCATGTGCAAACAGTTCGTAACGGCGCTCCATTTCCTCTACTGCCCACTTTAAAGCTGTAGTAGCTGCTTTCGCATCCGTGATAACCGGGCTGACTAAATGCGGAATGCCGTTGTAAGGAGCTAGCTCAACCATTTTAGGGTCAATTAACATAAGCTTGACTTCGTGTGGCGCAGCTTTATAAAGCAAGCTGACGATAATGGTATTAATACACACACTTTTACCAGACCCCGTCGCTCCAGCAATTAAACCGTGAGGCATTTTGTTCAAGTCAGTCACAACCGGCGTTCCTGAAATATCTAACCCTAACGCCACCGTTAAAGGAGAGTTATCTTTTCTAAAAGAAGGATGCCTCAAAATTTCGCGAATTAACACCGGCTTACTTTGACGATTTGGCACTTCAATTCCAATCGTATTTTTCCCTGGAATTGGCGCTTCAATTCGAATATCACGCGCGGCTAGGCTCAGTTTAATATCATCTGTTAAATTCGTAATTTTGTTCACTTTCACACCGGGCTCAGGATGTACTTCAAATCTGGTTACGGTAGGACCTTGCGTGACGTTTACGACCTTAGCTCGAACGTTAAAGTTTTTTAATGTCATATCCAAAAGCTCACGCTGCTCATCCGCCCATTGATTATCTTCTTCAATAGCAGCTGGAGGAATGTTAAGCAAGTTCATTCCAGGAAATGCATAAGGAGAAGAAGCTTTTACATTTACAGGTTCTTCAGATTTTAATGAAGCCTGCGGAACCACTTCTTCGGTTTTTTCACCGTGAACTTCTTCTTGCCTACTTACTTCCGTTTTTTTTTGCAGAGCTTCTGCCTCCTGCCTTTGGTATGAACCTTGGGACGACTGACTTTTTTCTCGAGCGCTGTTATCCATCTTCGTGCGGTCTTTTTTCAGCATCATTACGTTAAAAGGCACTAATCGCTTACCGCGAGCTCGTTCAGCATTCCCTGGCTGTTCTGCAGGTACAAGAGGTTCTACAGCTGACTCTTGCTGTACTTGTCCTTGTAACTCTTGACTTTCTTGCATCCTGCTCTCTTCCTCTTTTATCACTGAATTTTCAAGCTCTCGGTGCACAACAGCGGATACCGCTTCTGGTTGCCATTCATCAGCTGCGGGTTGCGATGGATGTAAACTTTCAGAATTCAGCTCATGTTCTGCTTCAACATGAACACTGTTTGTTGGCTCTTCTAGAATGACGTGACTTTCTTTTTCAGCGGCTGGAACTTCTTCTCTCTTTCTAGGCTTTAGTGCTTCTACTTCTTCTGCTTGTAAAAACGCTGGGCTTTCTTCCATCAACGTTTCTGCTCCTGCCTCTTCAGCTTCATTTCCGATCTCTTGTTGGAAAGAAACGGATGATTCAAACGGAGGCGTTTCCTTTGAAATTGGAGCCTCTTCAGCTACTGCTGTTTCTTCCGCCAAATCCCAGTCGGTAGCTTTCTCTTTTGCCACTAACGGTTCGACCGCATGTGATTCTTCAAAAGTTGGAACCTCTTCCTGTTCTTTTACGGCTACTGAAGAACTTGGCTTTTCTTCAGGAAATGATATCTTCTCTTTTTGATTTTCCTCATATTGCTTCCACTGAGCAAAACGCTGAGAAGACAGTTGCATCATTTCTTCCGTTTCTTGAATCTGTGCTTCTTCCGCTATAGGCTTAGAAACTGGTTTTCTTAACGGCTCTACAACAGACGTATTCATCGCTCGTCGGTAAATTTCATCTTCAAACGCTGCTTTTGATAACTGTGTACTCGGAAGCTCATATTCTACTACTTCCTCACTTCCGTTTTGTACAACATTAGAAGGCCGCTTATTAAACCCATAAACAGGTGAAGGGATTTCAGTCGGACGGAACGGACGTTTTCTTACTTGCGGAATCGCTTCTTTCTTTTCAGATACCGCTTTTAACGGCTGAGATACTGACTTAGGCTGCGTTAGCGCCGACTTGCGAACAGGCTCTTGATAAAACGGAGCCGGTGCCTTTTTTGCTACAGGCCTTGGTTCATTTTTAGGAGCTGCTGCCTTTTTTGCTTCTCCCGTATCATCAATTAAAGGGAAACGAAACGTTCCTTTTGGGTATTGATAAGCTACTTTTGTATGAACATCTTGCTGCTCTTCACTGTAATTCCGCTTTTGCGTTCTGGCCGAGTGTGGAACAGAAGGTTTTGGCGCTGCTTTCATCACTGGCTTTTGATGAACTGACTGCATTTGTTTAGGCTTAGTAGCCTTCTTTTTAGGAATTGTTTTTTCTCTATTTAAAGGGTATTCTTCCGTTGTATTTCCATGTTCGTCTACAACGATTTCTTTCACTTCGTATCCTAGTAAATAATCCATTACTTTTCGTACAAAACCCATTTTTATCACTCTTTCTATCAGACTATCTTACTTCGTTTAGCCTCTTATATCGCAGTGCTGCGACATCTACAAAAAGCTATCCATGCATCCTTTATTTACCTTTGGCCTCAAAGTATTCTCTGAGATGGATATATATACTATCTTTTCATTTATCATTCTATCACGTATGCTTGAACTCTTACTATAAAATCTACTATTTTGCTTCCCTTATTTATACAGTAAAATTCCTCTTTGCAAAAATATTTTTTCATGTTTAATTAGCACTCATAATTAAACGCGAAAAAAGCCACTAGTCTAGACTAGTGGCTTTTAATTTTATCAAACCTTTTTAAGAATTGACAATTGCTTTTCAGCAACTGTAACGCTTTGAAATATACGTGTAAAAAAACATCCTGCTTTTGCCCTATAAATTAGTATCACACCCTGCTTTTATGCTTGAAAAGGCTGACCTACTTCATATTTGTCTTCAAGTACTAAAATCCCTTTTTCTTGAGGAGCGTTCGGAAGCGCCAGCTCTTTAGCAGAGCAAATCATGCCTGAAGAAGGTACACCGCGCAGCTCTGCATCTTTAATGATCATACCGCTTGGCATAACCGCTCCTACTTTTGCTACGACGACTTTTTGACCTGCGTCTACATTTGGTGCTCCACATACAATTTGAAGTGTTTCTGTGCCAACATCTACTTTACAGATGTTTAGCTTATCTGCATTTGGATGCTTTTCTTTTTCTTGAACATATCCAACTACAAACTTAGGAGATAAATCCACTTCAAGTTTACCTTCAAAACCGCTTTCGCTAAGTACACGATTTACTTCTTCCACCATTTCTTCTGTTAATTCAAGAGAACCATTTCCCTCTACTTTTAACTTAGAAGAAGCATGAAAGATGTTATAGCCAGCCGTTGTATTTGATTTTTGATCAAAGATACGCACAACGTCGCTTTTTGTTTCAAACGTGCGATTTTCAATTGCAATATCTTCTAGCTTGACGATTAACGTATCGCCGATACCTTCTTTATTATAAAAAAGATTCATAATTAGTCCCGTCCTTTACTGCGATTTTTTCCTAGAATAAAAATAGGTTCTAGCTCACCGTTTTCGTATAAAAATGAAAGAGCTGTGATGGGTACACGTCCACTTGCAAAAAAGCTCATGGTCATTTGCGCAAGAATATCATAACCCGTTTCGTTTTGGATATCAGCTAGAATCAGCACATCTTGATGAGGTACTGCTACAGCCATTGTGCCCGAAACACTAGAAGCAAAATCTTGCAAAAATGCCTCGTTAAGAATTCGGCTTGCATCGTATCCATCGTTCTGATTTACAAAATAAAAGTCATTGCCTGCTACCGTATCTTTTTTATGTGAAATCGGCAAAGAGCGAAGATTAAATTTAGCCATTTCCCGCACTGCGGATAGATCTAAATTTTCCTTACGAATTAGTTTCTCATCTAATAGACGATATGTATTGCCTAAATCAAGCGCATAATAAATGCGTGTTTCAGCTGTATGTTCATCATAAATCAACGGCACGTCTTCATTCGATTTATCCGGAAAAGACGTTGAGCGAATAACTGGATAAATGCGCTTTTCTTTTCCCGTTACCTGCTGTTCATCGTTCATAACACGAAGAGCTTCTTTTATATAATATACCATTTCATCTAGAGCCGCTTCCTTTTTTTCTTCCCATTTTGCAATTAGCCCGGGTAAAGAAATGGTTACACCTTTTTTCGTTTCCTTATGTTCAACGCGAAGCGTATCTTTTTCACGGTCAAATAAAAATGACCAATCCGCACCCGTTAATCGCTCTTCAAGTAGCTTTCTCATCTTTTGACTATTCATTTTCGCCATATTTACGCCTCCTTTTCTCATTTTTATGTATGAAGACTGATAGCAATTTATCGCTATCAGTCTTCACTTGTTTTATGCATTTAAGCCGTTAATGAACTCTTCAATTTCTTCTTTTGTTTTACGGTCTTTGCTGACAAAACGTCCTGTTTCTTCTCCGTTGCTGTAACCAACAAAGCTTGGAATACCAAAGATGCTTAATTCTGCACAAAGATCGATAAAGTCGTCGCGATCCACATAGTGAAATGTATACTCGCTATGATTCGCCTCAATTTCTGGAAGCACAGGCTCGATTACTCGGCAATCTGGGCACCAGTCTGCTGAAAACATCATGATATGCTTTCCCTCTTTAATGACTTCTTTGTATTGTTCAATTGTTTGCATTTTTTCCATTTTTCTTTCCTCCACTTTTTCTTTTACTTTCGTATTTAAACGGCTAAAGCCCCATACATTTTTTAATCCTTCTACATCAAAACATAGTATATGAGTTGTTGCAACTATCATACACTGATGCTTTTCTATTATAAAGGGTTACAAAGGAATTTCCTATTGAACAGCTTGATTTGTCCTAAAATCTAGCTGTCCTTTTAGCATTAAAACAACCTGATAAAACATAGAAGTCCGATCTAAATTCCCATTGGTGAAAATGCCGATTGCTCCTTCTTTTTTTCGAATATTTTTTTGGTTTGTATACATTTCCATAGCTTCGGCTAATTCTTTTTTATCATGACGAAGCATGTCGGCTACCGCTTCAGGAAGCCGAATACGAGCTCCTCCACCTAAAATCGGTTCAAGGTCCTTAGAGGTAACAAGACTTCCCCAATTGCAAAGGAATAAGCCATGAGGTGTTTCCTGCACCCCTCCTTCGAGCCCAATGCCGATATCAGCACCTGTCTCTTTAACAGCAGCACGCGCGCGGTTAATCGCTCCTTGGATGGTTTCTTCATCAGAAAAAGGCTGTGGTGACACCCCGGACTGCACGTCTACCTCTACATATGTAAAAGTATCTCCAAATACTTTTTTTACTGCATTTACTTTTGTTGGGTTCTTCGTTCCGATTGCAATTTTCATTTTTTTCTCCTGTCATGATGAAACAAAGCAACCGCAAAAGCAGCTGCTTTGTTCTTCTTTATCCGTTTTGTTTAATCGTATCAAGCGTTGTTTGGTCTGTAGAGCGTACAAGTTTGACTAATAATTCTTTTGCAGCTGCATAGTCATCCACATGAATCATAGATGCATGGGTATGAATATAACGTGAACATACGCCGATCACTGCAGAAGGAACTCCGTTATTAGAAGTATGAACGCGCCCTGCATCCGTACCTCCTGGAGAAACGAAGTATTGATAAGGGATGCTGTTTGTCTCAGCTGTATCTAAGATAAATTCTCTCATTCCTCTATGTGTGACCATCGTACGGTCAAAGATACGAAGTAATACGCCTTTTCCTAATTGTCCAAATGCATTTTTATCGCCTGACGTATCGTTAGCAGGACTAGCATCTAGTGCATAAAACAAATCCGGTTTAATCATATTCGCAGCTGATTGAGCACCGCGAAGTCCTACTTCTTCTTGAACAGTAGCTCCAGAATATAAGATATTTGGCAATTTTTCATTTTTTACTTCTTTTAATAATTCAATCGCAAGTCCGCACCCATAGCGGTTATCCCATGCTTTTGCCAGTATTTTCTTTTCATTTGCCATTGGCGTAAACGGACAAATCGGTACAATTTGATCGCCAGGACGAATGCCCATTTCTGCTACTTCCTGCTTGCTATCTGCGCCCACATCAATCATCATATTTTTAATGGCCATTGGCTTGTTGCGCTGTGATTCGTCTAATAAATGGGGAGGGGTAGAAGCAATTACGCCGGTGATAGGACCTTTTTTTGTCACAACATGGACGCGTTGAGCTAGAAGTACTTGACTCCACCATCCTCCTAGAGTTTGAAAACGAAGCATTCCTTTATCAGTTACAGACGTAACCATAAATCCTACTTCGTCCATATGTCCTGCTACCATTACTTTAGGACCTTTTTCTTCATTATAGCGAACGCCGAATAAACTTCCTAACCCATCTTGAATGACTTCATCTACAAGGGGTTCAATTTGCGAGCGCATAAATGAACGTACTTGATGTTCGTTTCCAGCGGCACCTGGTAACTCCGTTAATGTTTTAAATAGAGATAGCGTTTCATTGTTCATATATACTCTCCTTTATGTATCATTTTCTTTATTGTATCGAAAACCGGAAATAGTTGCTAGTTCCGTCCTTCTCTTCTATGACTCAACTTAACAAAGCATTCGACAATTTGATATAATGATGAAAACATATCCTTAAAAAGCAGGTGAATAACGTGAAATGGACTCAACTAATAGCAGGAGCTGCAGTCGGATTTGCAAGCGCTTATATTATTCAAAAAAGAACGTCGTCAATTTCCTCATCGGAAGCCCTTACGATTGTTAAAAGCGCTTTTAAACAAAATGGGGCAATCGACGGCTCATGGATTGAAACGACGACTAAGGTCATTCAAAAGCATGGTCTCTCTTTTTATGGTTATACAGGTGGAATTATCAGAACACGTGATGCAAAACAGGAACATTACGAGTTTTTCATTGATAAAAAAAGCGGTGCTATTATTGAATTGACGCTGAATACACCCGTTTAATTTCGTCAACTATTTCTCCTTTGTTATCCCATTTTACAGCTCGATAAAAAGCATCATGATAAAAACTTAGCCAAGCTTGATGCTCATAGGCATAAGCTAACCACTGCTGCTTTTGTTCAATCGAAGTCATTGGATAGTCATCATACGCCATTACCCATAAGACATTTTGATGTGCATGTGTTGGCAAAAGATCGCCCATGTGCACTAAGATGTCATTGTTTCCTTTTAATATAACTACAGCATGACCATCGCTGTGACCGCCGGTATGATGAACCGTTACTCCAGGCACAATTTCATCTTTGTCGCTAAATGTTATTACTTGATGCTGAATAAATTCCCAATTTTGTTTCCAATACGTATTTTTAGAACGTATATTAGGATTCCTCATTTCATTCCACTCGATGTCACTAACAAAAATTCTTGCATTTGGAAAAGCAGAGGAAAAGTTTCCGTTGATACATTTTGTTAAGCCTGACACATGATCAAAGTGGAGATGCGTCATAATGATATGAGTAATATCTTCGCACGTGAACCCTAACTTTTGTAAGTCTTCAGCAATAAATGATTCTTCCGTTACGCCAAAATGACGCTTTTTTTTCTCATCCAACATCCCATTTCCTATACCTGCATCAATTAACATGAGGTGTTTTTCAGTTTGAACGAGCAAAGGATCAGTCCTCATGGGAATTCGATTCCCGTCTGAAATGGGATATTTTTTTGTCCAAAGCTCTTTTGGAACAACACCAAACATTGCCCCTCCATCTAAATGATTATTCCCTCCACGAAGCCATGTAACTTTTAATTCGCCTATTGTTAGCGTTTCCATTTTACACCTCCATTATATTCCTTTTTATTTTATCACTATCCCCTTCTCTTTTTGAACAAAAAAAGACTGAGGAACTCAGTCTTTTTCATTCAGGTATTTTACTTCACAGCGGTAAATGCGGCTGCCTTTTTGTGAAAATTTCTCTTCATATTCCGTCATAACATTGCCTTCAAAATCGCTTTTATGCAAATCTAAGCTAATGTACTTGAGAAGAAGTCCATATTCTGAAAAGCTTGTCAATGAATACTCAAATAGCCCTTGATTATCTGTTTTAAAGTGAATTTCTCCACCATCAACCAGCAGATTTTCATACATGCTTAAGAACGTTTTGTATGTTAAGCGGCGCTTGGCATGTCTCTTTTTTGGCCATGGATCAGAGAAATTGAGATAAACGCGACCCACATCATTTTTTGCAAAAAACTCACTAAGATGGTTAGCATCTACATTCAACAACTTTAAATTTGGAAGCTCTTCTTCAATCAATCGTTCTAGAGCACTTAAGATGACACTTTCATACATTTCAATTCCAATATAGTTGATATGCGGATTTTGTTTAGCCATCCCTACTAAAAATTGGCCTTTTCCTGTTCCTACTTCAATATGAAGAGGATTTTCATTTCCAAAAACTTCTTTCCAGTTTCCTTTATACTCCGCTGGATTTGGAACCACGTATTGGGGATTTTCAGCAATTTTATCTTTTGCCCAAGGTTTGTTTCGTAATCTCATGTTGCACCTCTTTAATTTATTTTGACGCATTGAAAATGTCGGTTATTCGAAACAACCGACATTTTCATGCATAATTGTGTTTAGATAGAAAAAAATAAGAGCATCATACGAGAAAGGATGATGCTTAATGCCTTTAAATGCCGAACACCAAATGAATATAGTAAAAGATATTTTATCTAATCATCAAAGTGATTGCTGCGGAACGGTTGCGGAATGTGAACAGGTTGAACGTTTAATTCAATCAATGTTAGCAAAAGGATATGCTAGCACAGACGTACAAGCAACACTACAAAACGTTTATAAATACACGCAAGATGCAAAAAGTGCTGCTCATTTAGACGAACATATTCAAACCAATCAACAAAATTTATCACAATGGGTCCAAGAACTATCTACCTTGTCATAACCTTTGCTACTGTGCTTGAATGTCGTTGACGAGCAACATCCGAAGATATTCAAGCCAGTAATTCATTTCAGAATGTTCATTTTTCGAACGATGCCATTCAATGAATAAAATGGTTTGACTTATCACATACCACTTCATTCTCGTTTTCAAGTTCTCAGTTAGTTCAACCCCATAATGCTCAAGCCATTCTTCCCACTGAGATGGATTGATGTACCAATAAAGCAATAAACCTAAATCAATAGCAGGATCTGCAATCATCGCTCCGTCCCAATCGATTAAATATAGCTGCGTATTCTCTCCAAGCATCCAGTTATTGTGGTTCACATCACAGTGACATACCACATATTTATCTGTCTGAATGGACGGAAGCTCTGCTTGTAAATAGCTGATTCCCTGCTCTACAATACTCTCTTTTTGAAGTCGCTCGTCCACGTTCTCTAGAATATCGGCTAGCACGTCTCCGGGAAGAAGCGGTGTTTTCCCTAACCTTTTCAACATATCTAATAACTCGTTTGAATGATGAATTTTACTAAGCAATTCTGTCACTCGACTCGAATTCATATCTTTTGGTTTTAATTCTCGACCATCTAGCCAGTGCTGAGCTGTGATCACATCTCCATTTTCCATTCGTCTTGTCCACACGAGCTTCGGTACAATTCCTTCAGCTGACAATACTGCTAAAAAAGGTGATGAATTACGCTTTAAAAAAAGCTTTCGGTCTTGAAATTTTGCAAAATAAGCTTCTCCTGTCGCTCCGCCAGCAGGAGTAATTTCCCATTCGCTTCCTAATATATCTTCCAACCAATTCACCTTCAATTTCAACACACACATTTCGTTTAAAAATTTCACTCAATAAAGCAATCTATTAAGACATCATGACGTTATTTTCTTAGTAAATAAAAAAGACGGCTATTGAGGATATGTATCAATAGCCATCCTTTATAAATATTATCTCCATCACACTTTTTTCGTCAAGTGGTTGAAGACAATAATTACGTTTGAAATAAAATAAGAACGCTAAGCTTTGGAACATTTATAGCATTATCCTCTATAGTAGGATACCCATTTTTATATACTTTACAATGATCAAGTGCTATTTTCCATGGTCCTTCTGGCAAAACTACTTTTTCTTCCATTAGGCCTTGATTAAAAAACACAATAATATTCTTCCACGGATCGTAAGCCAATACGTTTGATAAGCAATAGCCAATAACGGATTTCGGCGTGTTTAGAAAAGAGACATGCTGCCTAATCGCTGAAGCATCCCCCAAGCGAAATGCATCGTGCTGTTTGCGAATACGAATCAGCTCTTGAACCCAATTCACATCAGAAGAAAATTCCCTTCTTCGATTCCAATCGAGTGCATTAATATCATCGGGTGAATTATAGCTGTTCTCTACGCCTTTTTTAGTGCGGTAAAACTCTTGACCACTATGAAGAAACGGTATGCCTTGTGAAAGAAGCACAATAGCAGTAGCAAGGCGATGACGACTTCTACGAGTGTCTTCGTCTTCTTCTCCGTTTGAATTCGTTAACTTATCCCACAGCGTATGATTATCATGTGATTCAACATAATTAATTGACTGTGCTGGATTTATAAATAAAGCGGGACTGTCTTCTTTATCCAGAATGCTACCCGCTATCACAGATTGCACTGCTTCTTTTTGATGAATATTCCCGCTGATAAAACCTTTTTCATACACATCGAACGTGCTTCCTTTTACAGAATCTCGAAAGCGGTCATTAAAATAGCCGATTTGAGGTGTTTGGCGGGCATTCGCCATCATTGCTTTTTGAGTGTGGGGAAGAGGCGTATTTAAATCCCAGCCTTCGCCAAACACCAAAATAGTAGAATCAATTTCATTTATTTTTTCCCGAATGATTTTCATCGTTTCTATATCTAAAATCCCCATGAGGTCAAAACGAAAACCATCAACATCGTACTCTTTTATCCAAAATAATACTGAATCGATAATAAACTTTTGCGCCATTTTCCGTTCAGAAGCAAAATCATTTCCTACTCCCGTCCCGTTCGAAGGCATCCCAAACTCATCATGTCGAAAATAATAGCCCGGAACAATTTTTTCAAAAGGTGATTCTTCTCGTACAAATACGTGATTATAAACTACATCTATAATAACACGGAATCCCTGTTGATGAAGCGTTGATATTAATTGCTTCACTTCAACAATACGAGTGGTGGGATTTGAAGGGTCAGCAGAGTAGCTTCCTTCCGGCACATTAAACAACAATGGATTATACCCCCAATTATAAGAAGCATGAGGATTTAATTCATCTACTCCGCCAAAGTCGTTAATAGGAAGAAATTCAAGATGGGTCACTCCTAGCTCTTTTAAATAATGGAGGCCTGTTGGTTTGCCTGGCTGACCGCTTGATTCAGTAACAGCTAGGTACGTACCTTTTTTTTCTATCCCGCTTGAAGGATGAATAGAAAAGTCTCGAACATGCATTTCGTAAATAACGGCATCCGTTGGCTGAAGGAAAGGCGGCTTTTCATGGGGATGAACATAGGCTGTATGAAGATTTATCAGAACTCCGTATTCACTATTTGCTGTAGCTGCAACGGCATAAGGGTCCACCGCTTCATTTGTCCGACCGTTTACATCTATTAAAAATCGATAATAATACCCTTCTTTATCTAAGGGAAGTTCCTTTTCCCATACGCCTTTTCTTTGACGAGTCATAACGTACAGTTCTTCTTCTCCGCTATTTGCATGTATTAATTTTAAAACCACTGCTGATGCAGTCGGGGCCCAGACTTTTATCATAATATGATCTGAATAAAAGGCTGCACCCAAATCATTTTGATTATAATAAAATCTTTCATCAAACTCTTTTGTTCGTATAACAGCCCCTACCTGCAACGGAACTTTCTGCCCGTGATTATCACAGATAACGTACGAATGTCCAATTTCTATGCTCTCTTCAACCTTACCTTCATATTTGATAAAACCTTCTAATTCATGTACGTTTTCAATAGAGATGGTCTCATGCATTTGTGCACCTTTAATCACAAAAAAATCAATTTGACCTTCATGATAAGAAGTTGGAACTAAAACAGTAATACGATCTATTTGATCTAAATAAGCCTGAAACTTATTATCACCAGTCATCCTTTTCTCCTCCTTATGCCAATTACCTCTTTAGTAGCATTATATGTAGCAAACGCAAAAACGAAAGCACTTTCATAGCATGAATGTTCGGATTATTCACCTGCTTCGAATTCCCGGTCAAAATAAATACTCTGGCTGTGTTCGAGCAGTACCTGAGCTGCTTTCATCTGTTTAAACTTTAAAGGCGCTTTAGATTTCCTAAGTTCATAAAACCATTCTTCATACTTTCTAGCATCTACAAATTCAACCTGATAAGGCTCCGCAGCGTAGTCAATGTATCCATTTCTGCTTAGTAATATTTTCTTTACGCTATGTTCAATATCGTGAGTACGATAGATACTTCGGACAATTTGCTCCATTCGATTTAACCCAATTAACGGATTTAATATCTTTTTTTGATCTCTTCCTCTTAACTCTGTCCAAAAATTTTCTTTTGAATACTGAAAAACAGCACTTTTATATGTTTCTATTAAACAAATACAGAGGGTTTCCGTTGGAGTAACAATAATGATATCCCCTTCTACCGGAGCTTTATTAATCAGGAAAACAGGCTTGTACATCACGAGATACGTATCAGGAAAGCGCTGAATAAAATAACGGAGAGCTTCATCATGGTAATATTTACGATCTGCTTGCGAGAACTCAAATAAAGTGGATGTAGCCCATTTCATTTGAAGATCAAATACATTTTCTAAAAACAATATTTTCAAATCTTCCGCTGTTTGTGGAAGAGTTGTAAACCTCAATAGCTCTTGATTTTCCACGCTATCGCTAGAGAACGCTTCTTCCACTTCAAGCGTTTCTTTTTTCCTTGTAAACCGCTCTTTTGCTTTTTGCAAAAATGAACGTTGAGCTTTTGTTTCTTCTTTTACAGGAGGGCCATGTAATAGCCCTTGTTCAAACAATTGCTTTGCTTTCTTCCAATTATGTTTTTTTAAATGATTAAACTGAGACGTGTAGTGATAAACGTCTTTTTCATAACGGGAAATATAATCTTGCACCTTAAGTAGCTGCGCCACGTTTACATCAATCCCCTAATTAAAATTCCTCTAACACTTGGTTCACCGATTGTTTCTCTATTATCATCGGCGTTTTCTTTCCTTTAATAAGAGTGATCTTTAAATAACCTCTCTCCATGCTTGTATGTTCATATGCTACTGTGACTGCAATGAAAAAGATAGTATTTTTTTATATTTAGGTTTGCTAGCAGGGTGAACTTCAAAAAGGGCAAATGAACTTACTTGAAACTGTTCTTCAACCGACGTTTGCTTTAACTGCTCTTCCGAAAGCCCGGCTTCCCCTCCCCACTTCTTTGCAATCGTAATATGAGGACGATAAGGACGTTTTTCGTATAAGCCGCTTAGGTCTCCCCATACAGCTTGTATATCCCTTTGTAGATTCACAAGCTTATCATTTGGCTTAAGGCTTACATAAAGCACTCTAGGCTTGTTATACGCACCGAACACATCGTACTGAACGGTCTGCAGTGAAAAACTTGAATGACGGGAGGCTACTTCTTTTAAGCGGTTAATCAGCTTTTCCTTTTTGTTATCTACAAATCCTAAGAATTGTAGTGTTATATGATAATCGTCAGGGTATGTCCATTGTTTAAAAGGAAAAGGTGTTAATTCTTTTGCCCAATTTTCTGCCTGATATGCAATGGAGACTGGCACGTTGATTCCAATAAAATAGTGTTGATCACTTTTCATCAAATCCCTCCTTTTCTTTTCATTATCTTTCCCCAATTTGTCATGTTCAAAAAGAGCTAGATTTATTTTAAAGGTTTTCTGGATCAAATAGAGAGGTTTTTCTGAAAATTTGTCATGTGCTTAAAAAATAAGAAATTGTGTTATCATAGAAATAATACAGAGAATTTTTATAAGAAAAGGATGAGAAAAATGAAAGTTGTTAACAATATGGCTGATTTGATTGGCGAGACACCTCTTGTTAAATTGAATCGTCTTCAACCAGCAGATGGAGCATCCGTTTACTTAAAACTAGAATTTTTTAATCCGAGCCGTAGTGTAAAAGACCGTGCTGCTTTTAATATGATCGTGGAAGCTGAAAAAGCAGGCTTGCTCAATGAAAATTCCACCATTATTGAACCAACGAGCGGAAATACAGGTATTGGCTTAGCTATGAATGCAGCAGCAAGAGGGTATCGTTCTATTTTAGTCATGCCCGATACGATGACTCAAGAACGAATTAACTTGTTAAAAGCATATGGTGCTGAAGTTGTTCTAACACCTGGCGATGAAAAAATGCCTGGCGCAATCCGTAAGGCAGAAGAGCTTACAAAAGAAATTCCAAATGCATTTATGCCCATGCAGTTTGAAAATAATGCAAACCCTGACGCACATCGAAAAACGACTGCTAAGGAAATTATTGAGGCAATGAACGATTTAGGAAAAGACCTATCTGCTTTTGTTGCTACTGCTGGAACAGGCGGAACGATCACGGGCACAGGTGAAGTCCTAAGAGAAAACTACCCAAATATGACCGTTCATGTTGTGGAACCAGCTGGGTCTCCTGTATTATCTGGAGGAAGACCTGGAAAGCACAAGCTTGTAGGAACAAGCCCTGGATTTATTCCTGATACGCTTAACATAGAGGTTTACGACGAAATTTTAAAAATTAAAGATGAACAAGCCTACGATATTACGCGACGCCTAGCTTCTGAAGAAGGGATTTTAGTCGGTCCTTCATCTGGCGCTGCGTGCTATGCTGCTATCGAGGTAGCCAAAAAATTATCTCCTGATCAAGTGGTCGTATGTATTGCTTGCGATACAGGTGAACGTTATTTATCAAGCGACCTATTCTCATATGAATAATAAAGAGGCTGGAACAAAAGGATTTTAGCCCAAATGAAAAACGAACCATGAATCAACATGTTTGATTCATGGTTCGTTTTTTTGTGATGGTGAATGTAGGTTCATCGGTTTCGTTACTTCTAGCAGTTGATTGGAGGGCAAGGCGAAGACTCCTGCGGGAAAAGCAGAACAGGTGAGACCCCGCAGGAGCCCAGGCGACGAGGAGACTCAGCGGCCGCCCGCGGAAAGCGAAGCCTTGCATGGAAATCAACTGCGGTGTCACAAACAGTCCAGCTCATGTATCCTAGTTATTCACCTTTAAATTGGATTCGTTTCGTTATGTCTCAACCTCTTTTTATTTAGCCAATTCGTAAATAGCCTGTGCATAAATAGCTGTTGCACGAAGCAAATCTTCAATTACCATGTACTCGTCTTTTTCGTGCGCTACTTCTTCACGGCCTGGGAAAAGAGGTCCAAATGCCACACCCGCTTCTAATGCTCTGGCATATGTTCCTCCTCCAATTGAAATAAGCGTAGGTTCTTCATTTGTTTGTTCTTGGTAAACCTTTTGAAGCGTTTGAATAAGCTCATGTTTTTGATCGACGTGATGTGGTTTAGAATCTGTAAAATGTTTGATAGTCATTTGATAAGATTCACTTTTTTCTTTAATCGTATCAATAATATCGTCAATATGAGCTGATACAGGATAGCGAATATTTAAGCCAAAGTGCCCCGCTTCTTCTTGATTATAAGACATGATTCCCACATTTATCGTTAAATCACCCGTGACCTCATCTTTGCGATTTAAGCCCATTTTTTCTCCTAGTGCATCTTGGACTAAATACGCATTTGCATAACCTACAAACTGATTAGCTTGTTCATCAAGTTCTAATGTGTGTAAAAAGCGAAGAAGTGTAAGCCCAGCATTTTTCCCTTTATCAGGCACGCTTCCATGTGCTGAAACTCCTTCTAGAGTAAGTGTATACGCACCGCTCTTTTCGGTTATTGAACCTTTTAAAGACTTATCTTTTAAAAATTGATCATATTTATTTTTAATATCGGTTTCACTATGGAATTCAAGAACAGCTGTTGCAAGATCAGGAACCATATTGTAGCGTCGCCCAGAGACAAATGATGTAAGCTGGACGCTTCCCTTTGTTCCTTCAATGGGCTGCTGGCGAATTTCTACATCTGTAATGCCTTTTTCAGCATAAATGATAGGAAAATCCGCATCCGGCGCAAATCCCATCGTTGGCATCTCTTCATGATTGAAGTAGTGGTCCACACATCTCCAGTCACTTTCTTCATCCGTTCCAATAATCATTCGAACCCGCTTAGATAGAGGAAGCCCTAAATCTTTCACAATTTTCATCGCATAATAAGCAGCCATCGTCGGGCCCTTATCGTCGATTGCTCCTCTAGCAAAAATTTTCCCGTCTTTTATTTCACCGCCGTATGGATCAACCGACCACCCGTCTCCTTCAGGAACGACGTCTACGTGACACAAAATGCCAAGAAGGTCTTTTCCTTCTCCCGCTTCAATATGACCTGCATATCCGTCTACGTTCTTGACGGAAAACCCGTCATTTTTTCCTTTGTTTAAAAGAAAGTGAAGCGCTTGAGCAACTCCAGGTCCAAATGGCTCTTCTTTTTTTTCTGTGCTTGTCAAAACACTTTTAATTTGCAAAAAACGCTGCGTCTCAGCTAGAATTTCAGCTTCTCTTTTTTGCACTTCCTCTTTCCAATTAATTGCTGTCATCTGTGTGCCTCCTTTGCCTGCTTTTACAGATTGTATCTATCATTACTATTGGTAAATTTAACTTTATCATACCTTTATATAGAAAGAAATAATTGTCTCTTTCCTTTCATATCAAAGGTTTACAGAGTCAAAATTCCGGGAAATAATTTGTAGGCACAATCGATAAAAACGGATTCTATTTGTTTATTGTTTACATATACTATAAAAAATGTGCAAATAGAGGAAGGAGATGTTACGAAAGGATTACATATTTATATCATTTTTTGTAAATATTGTGTTAATTTGCGTTTTCTCTTTTATTTTTCTGTCGATTTTGTGTACAATAAGGATAAGGACTGAAATAGTGCTTGACATCTCAGAGTTATAAAGAAGTTGTGCCTTACGAAAAACGAATAAGGAAGTGGTTTTTTGAAACCTTCAACTAATCGAATGCTAACTCGTATCAAATCGGTCTATATGTTCATTTGTAAAAATGGAACAGTTACAACGCAAGAGCTCGTAGACGAATTTGGTATTACACCAAGAACCATTCAGCGTGACTTGAATGTGTTAGCATATAATGATTTAGTTCGCAGCCCAAGTCGCGGTACATGGACGACTACGCAAAAGAAGGTCAAGATGTCATCCTAGTAAGTTTATTTCAAGGGTAGTAAGTGATTTATATATAGAGATAAAATTCTACGCAGTAGAAAGTCAAGACTTGGACGAGTGCATAGTCCCCCGCTCCATTTGCACGTCAAGCAGAGTTGGTACTCGTTTAAGTGCTTTAACGTGAAATGTTTCACTTGTCGAATAAAGTGGACAAAAAAAGGAACCATTTTAGACTTAGGTTCCTTTTTCTTTCGCCTCTTCTTAGGCATTTGATTTTTGTAATAAAGCTAGTTCTTCTTCCGTTAACTCCCTGTACTCTCCTAAATCTAACGACTCGTCTAATAGCAAAGCTCCCATAGATAAACGTTTTAAATACGTTACTTTTTTTCCTCTTGCTTCAAACATACGCTTCACTTGATGAAATTTCCCTTCAACGATCGTTAATTCAATTTCTGATTCCACACCGCTTGTTAGTACCTTTAACTCTGCTGATTTTGTTACGTATCCATCATCAAGAGTGACACCCTGTCTAAATGCTTCAGCATCTTCTTCAGTCACCGGCGCATTAATTTTTGCAAAATACGTTTTAGGAACGTGCTTTTTAGGAGATAGCAGCTGATGTGCAAGCTGACCATCATTTGTCAGCAGCAAGAGCCCTTCTGTATCTTTGTCTAAACGCCCTACCGGAAATGGGTCATACACAGCATCGTCAATTTCCAATAAGTCCAAAACTGTTTCATGAAGAGAATCTTCCGTCGCTGATATGACACCTTGCGGCTTATGCAGCATAAAGTAAACAAATTCTCGGTAAGAAACGGCTTCGCCATGCACAGTTATTTCTTGTTCATCTGGATTAACATGTACCTTAGCATCTTTAACCGCTGTACCGTCTACCTTAACAGCTCCAGTCTTTAAAAGACCTTTAACTTCTTTTCGGCTTCCGTACCCAATGGTAGAAAGCAATTTATCCAAACGCATGTAATATCCTCCTTTTTTTGAAAAGAAGATGACTCTAACGAGTCATCTTCTTATGCACTGCGCTGTTTATTTCGGCGCAGTATCTTTCGTTCAATTGCACCTGTTACCCTCGCTCCCATTACTTTTTCAAGCAGGCTTGAACGATAGGTAATAATAAAGTAAATAAGGCCGCCTACTGCTGCTCCTATAATCGTAATAACCGTGGCAGAGAATCGTCCTGGGGTTGTAAACAGACCAATTACTACTGAAACAATTTTTACGCTGATTCCCATAATCGCAACAAAAATGAGAATGAGCACAGAGCGTTTTATAAACTCACTGTAGTTATATTTTGCGTGTTTTTGAATAAGCGCAAACATATAAACAAGAGATACGATATAGCCTAGTGCTGTCGCTAAAACTGAACCGATCTCGTGGAACATAAGAATAAATGGCACGTTCACGACAATTTTCACAATCAATCCAAATAATAGACTTAAAACAGCATATTTTTGTTTGTTGATCCCTTGTAAAATAGCTCCATTAACCGTGAAAAACGAGAACAATAAAGCTACGGGTGCATAATAAAGCAAGACATTTCCACCCGCATCCGATGCATCTGTTCCAAAGAAAAACGTATATGCTGGACCAGCTAAAGCCATTAACCCTACAGATGCTGGCAGCACAAGAAACATAATCGTTTGATATGTTTGATCAATTTGCTTTTGCAATACATTATAATCTTTATTCACAAATGAACGTGTAATCGTTGGTACAAGAGTCAAACCGAATGCAGTAGCTAATGAAACAGGAATCATCACAAGCTTTGGAACATAAGACTGAACAATTCCGTTCATGGACTCCGCTATTTCTTTTTGTCCAGCCGCTACCATCGCACGGTTAAATGTGAATTGATCCACATACTGATAAAGCGGAATAGCTAAGCTGACAAATACATAGGGCAATGAATACGTAAGCAGCTCTTTAAAAATGGATACGGTAGAAATACGCGTAGGCGTTACCGTCTGCTCGTTCACCATTTTATCGAGATGAGGCTTTCGTTTTTTCCAGTACCAAATTAATACGGCAAGTCCAGCAAGAGCTCCTACAAAAGCACCCATTGTAGCAAATCCAACGGCTAGCGCAAGACTCCCATGTACAACTTTGATGACGATATAAGTGGATGCTAATAAAAAGACAACCCGCACAAGTTGTTCAACTACTTGTGAAACAGCTGTGGGTCCCATAGACTGGTGACCTTGGAAAAATCCTCGCATTAAACTCATCATCGGTACTACAATTAACGCAACACTAACCATTCGCATAACCATTACTACATCTTCTAAGGAGTTATTTAAATCAGAACCTCCAAGTGTAATTCTAGACATAACAGGCGCTAACGAATATAAAAGTAAAAATGCAAGTATTCCTGTGACAAGCATTAATTTCATGCCGGCCCGATACATTCTTCTACTCGTATAATAATCACCGAGTGCATTATATTTTGATACAAATTTCGATACGGCCATTGGCATACCGGCTGTAGCAATACTTAAATAAATAGCATATTGGTTATATCCATAACCAAACAGTGCTCCCCCTACGGTTCCAACAAGGATCGCAAATGGAAATAAATAAATCATTCCCAGAATTCGGGATACATAAGTGCCAAGCGTTAGCACAAAGGTCCCTCTTAACAATTTTGAATCAGACATACGTTTGCCTCCGATACTTAATGTTACATACTGATAATAATGATAGAATTGAAAAGAAGCAAGTGAGAGTATACACTAAGAAAGGTCTTATACTCACTCACACTCGTCAACAAGCTAAAAAACAAAGACTATAGCCCATTTTATCCAATGTTGAGAGATTTGTCAGTGAACAAACTAAAATTTTTTAAGAATAGACAGGTTGGTGAAAGTATGATATATGATGTAGTCGTAATCGGAGGAGGACCTTCTGGTTTGATGGCATCGATTGCAGCTGGTGAGTCAGGTGCAAACGTATTATTAATTGATAAAGGCAATAAACTTGGACGAAAGCTTGCCATTTCTGGAGGGGGCCGCTGTAATGTAACAAACCGCCTTCCGATTGATGAACTTATTAAACACATTCCAGGAAACGGACGCTTTTTATACAGTGCGTTTTCTGTTTTTAATAACGAAGATATCATCTCCTATTTTGAAGGCCTTGGAATTAAATTAAAAGAAGAAGATCACGGGCGTATGTTTCCGGTTAGCAATAAAGCACAATCTGTTGTTGATGCATTAATTAGTGAACTCCACCGTCTTCGTGTAACAATTCGCACAAACACAGCCGTTAAACGCGTAAACTATGAAAACAACACCGTGAAAGAAGTTGTGCTTCAAGACGGAGAAGCAATCCAAACGAAAAGCGTTGTGATTGCAGTAGGCGGAAAATCAGTGCCTCATACGGGTTCGACAGGAGACGGTTATCAATGGGCAAAAGATGCAGGTCATAAAATTACTGAACTTTACCCAACAGAAGTTCCTATTACATCTAGCGAACACTTTATTAAAACAAAAACGCTTCAAGGTCTATCGCTTCGCAACGTAGGACTAAGCGTACTTAATAAAAAAGGCAAACCTGTCATCACTCATCAGATGGATATGATTTTCACTCATTTTGGCATCTCTGGCCCTGCCGCTCTTCGCTGCAGCCAATATGTTGTTAAAGAGTTAAAGAAACAAAAAAGCAACACTGTTCAAATGTCTCTTGATTTATTTCCTAGCCAAAACGAAGAAGAGATTTTTCAACAATTAGTCAAAACAACAAAAGAAGAGCCGAAAAAAGCGATTAAAAATGTTTTAAAAGGTTTTGTATCTGAACGCTATCTACTATTTTTACTCGAGCAAGCAGACATTGATAGCCAAGCGCTAGCGGGACAGCTTCAGCATGAAAAACTGAGAGAATTCTCGAGAATGTGCAAACGATTTGAATTTGCTGTAAACGGCACACTTTCTTTAGAGAAAGCATTCGTCACAGGAGGCGGAGTATCCGTTAAAGAAATTCACCCAAAAGAAATGTCTTCTAAATTTATGCAAGGCCTTTACTTCTGCGGGGAAATTCTTGATATCCACGGATATACTGGAGGATACAATATTACTTCTGCCCTTGTAACAGGCCGTTTGGCTGGCAGTAATGCAGGAGAATTTGCAACAAGCCTAGCATAATATGCTAGGCTTTATACATAACCATGGCTGAAAAACAGTACACCTGCTCATCACGATCAACATCCACTGTGACTTGGTACTTAATATCCACGACGTCTTCATCTTCTAATTTGCGTAAAAATCGGTTCACCGCAAACTCTAAATCTTTTTCATGCTCTTTATCAAACATTTTCACCTGTATCATAGCTTCTACCACCTTGTCCTATCAAATTTGTTTCAATCAGAATGGACTGCTTCTCTCAATGATGGCTTTCGTACTGATTTTCAACTTCTTCCTACCTCTATTTTTATGAAGACTTTTATAGATTTAGTCATCATTTGTTTTGCTACTATCATTTTAGTTGAATGGTAGAAGTTTCATTCCAAAAGAAAAAAGCGCCTGTCAAAGGCGCTTTTTCTTATTTATTAACCGTTTTTCCTTCCCACTCTAACATACCGCCAACCATATTTGTTACTTTATAACCTTGTTCTTGAAGGTAGTAACATACGTTTTCACTGCGGCGTCCAGAACGGCAAATGAAAATATATTCTTTTTCTTTATCGAAATAATCCACATTGGTTGGAATATCATTCATACGAATGTGTTTAGCAGTTGGAATCATTCCTTCTGCTACTTCCTCATCTTCGCGAACATCAACTAAATGAAGCTCTTCTCCATTTTCAACGCGTTTTTGAAGCTCTTCAGGCGTAATCACTTTTACTTCTTCCATCTTCGTCATTCCTCTCTATTCTTTCATTCAGCTTGCTATCGCTATTGTAGCAAATTCAAATACCTTTATGCCACTAAATAAGAAAAGCTTAAGCAGCAGCCTACCTAAGCTTTTCCAATCGTAGTTAAAGGTTTAACTAAGGGCCTGATGTCAACCCCGAAAGGGGGACATCAGGCCCTTAGGTCTAGAACAGCCCCCCTGACTGCTCTTTAGTCAGGAGGGCTGTTCTACATCAATACTTAATTAGCTACGATGTTTACTAATTTACCAGGCACAGCAATCACTTTGCGTACTGTCTTACCTTCAATGAACTCTTGAACATCTTCATTAGCCATTGCAATATCTTGAAGCTCTTCACGAGATGCCTCAGCAGGTACGTTTAATTTTGCACGTACTTTACCGTTAATTTGAACGACAATTTCCACTTCATCATCTACAAGTTTCGCTTCATCAAACGCAGGCCAAGCTTCATATGAAATCGTATCTTCGTGGCCTAGTTTGCTCCATAATTCCTCAGTTGTATGAGGACAAATTGGTGCTAATAGCTTCACAAATCCTTCTACGTATTGCTTTGGCAGCACATCAACTTTGTATGCGTCGTTGATGAATACCATAAGTTGAGAGATACCTGTATTAAAACGAAGACCTTCGTAATCTTCCGTTACTTTTTTCACCGTTTGGTGATATACGCGTTCAAGTGTAGTATCATTGCTTTCTTGAACCTTGCTGCTTAATTCACCATTATCCTCGATAAGTAAACGCCATACACGATCTAAGAAACGGCGTGCACCATCAAGCCCTTTTGTTGACCAAGCAATGGATGCATCTAACGGTCCCATAAACATTTCGTAAAGGCGAAGCGTATCTGCACCGTGGCTTTCTACGATTTCGTCTGGGTTTACAACGTTACCTTTTGACTTACTCATTTTTTCATTGTTTTCTCCAAGAATCATACCTTGGTTAAACAGTTTTTGGAACGGCTCTTTTGTTGGAACTACGCCGATATCATATAAAAATTTATGCCAGAAACGAGCATACAATAGATGAAGAACAGCGTGTTCAGCTCCACCGATATAAATATCAACCGGCAACCATTCTTTTAATTTGTCTGCATCTGCTAATGCTTCGCTGTTCGTTGGATCAATGTAGCGTAAGTAGTACCAGCAGCTGCCTGCCCATTGAGGCATTGTATTTGTTTCGCGGCGCCCTTTTTTGCCCGTTTCCGGATCTACAACGTTCACCCAGTCATCAATGTTTGCTAATGGAGATTCACCTGTACCTGACGGCTTGATTTCAGTTGTTTTTGGTAAAACAAGCGGAAGCTGATCTTCAGGAACTGCAGTTGTTGTGCCATCTTCCCAGTGAATAACAGGAATCGGTTCACCCCAGTAGCGCTGACGGCTGAATAACCAGTCACGCAGACGGTATGTTACTTGTTTTTCACCTTTTTCATTTGCTTGAAGCCACTGAATCATATTTGAAATTGCTTCTTCTTTATCTAGACCATTTAAGAAGTCTGAATTAACGTGCTCGCCGTCGCCTGTATAAGCTTCTTTTGAAACGTCTCCACCCGCTACTACTTCTTTAATCGGCAGTTCAAATTTAACAGCAAACTCATAATCACGCTCATCATGAGCAGGAACAGCCATAATTGCACCTGTACCATAGCTCATTAGAACATAGTCAGCAATCCAAATTGGCATTCTCTCACCGTTTACAGGGTTAATTGCATAAGCACCTGTGAATACGCCCGTTTTGTCTTTAGCTAAGTCTGTACGCTCTAAATCGCTTTTGCTTTTAATTTGATCTAAATACGCTTCTACCGCTTCTTTTTGTTCGGCTGTCGTAATTTTATCCACAAACGGATGTTCAGGTGCTAAAACGGCATACGTTGCCCCAAACAGCGTATCAGGACGCGTTGTGAACACAGTAAATGTTTCGTCATATCCATCAATTGTGAAGTGAACGTGAGCTCCTTCAGAGCGGCCAATCCAGTTTCGCTGCATTTCTTTAATACTTTCTGGCCAATCAAGATCATCTAAATCTTCTAGTAAACGATCTGCATAAGCTGTGATTTTAAGCATCCACTGCTTCATTGGACGACGCTCAACCGGATGCCCACCGCGCTCACTTTTGCCATCTATAACTTCTTCGTTTGCAAGTACTGTTCCCAACGCAGGACACCAGTTAACAGCTACTTCATCCACATAAGCTAAGCCTTTTTTATATAACTGTAAGAAAATCCACTGCGTCCATTTGTAGTAGTTAGGATCAGTTGTATTAATTTCACGCTCCCAATCGTAAGAGAAACCTAACGATTTGATTTGACGACGGAAATTATTAATGTTAAGTTCAGTGAACTCAGCCGGATCGTTTCCTGTATCTAATGCATACTGCTCAGCAGGTAGTCCGAATGCATCCCATCCCATTGGATGAAGTACATTGTATCCTTGCATACGCTTCATACGAGATAAAATGTCCGTTGCTGTATAACCTTCTGGATGCCCAACGTGTAAACCCGCCCCAGATGGATAAGGGAACATATCTAATGCGTAAAACTTACGCTTTCCTTCATCTTCTGTTGTTCTAAATGTTTTATTTTCTTCCCAAACTTTTTGCCATTTTTGTTCGATCTTTTCATGATTAAAAGCCATACATAATCCTCCTTGTACGCTCCAGCTGTATTTAATTAAACTAAAAAACCCCTCATCCCTCAAACAAAGGGACGAGAGGTTGAATAAACTTCCCGCGGTACCACCCAAATTAGCACAATTATGTACTCACTCATTTTCCTTAACGCGGATAGACGGTAAATGTTACTTTACTTCACATTTACAACTCCAAGGTGAGTTCATGAACGCCCGTTTGCTGACTCGCACCACCCGTCAGCTCTCTTAGCTCGCTTCGTTCACTACTATTCCTTATCATAGTTTTTACATCATACTACCTTGTATTGTAAATAATATGTTCGCAAACTGCAAGTTGTTCAACGGATTTTGTAAAAGTTTCTACACTGCCTCACTGCTTTGTTGCTAAATCCCCTCTTTCATTCTTATATATGAACAACTTCTCCCAAAAACATACATACAACGCCAAACAAAGAGATTTAGACATAACTAAGTTAATCCTATCTAAAGCTGAATAAATAGGATATCTGGACTCCTTGCTACAAAACTGTTCATTTCCGTGCAAGGCTTCATCTTGCGCTCCAATCAACAGCTTAAAGCAACTAAACACATAAAAGCCGAGTTCACCATAATAATGAAAAGATCCGAACGATTTATCGTTCGGATCTTCCTTCAGCTAAAATACTTTTGTCCCCGCCTCTACTTTCTTTAACAGCTATTATTAAATACCAAATCCAAAAGAAAACAGGATAATCGCAAGTACGAGACCAACAAGCGGAACAATTACCGTCATCGCTGCAACTGATCCATACGCATCTTTATGAGTTTCTCCACAAATAGAATTAATTGTGGTGACGACATAACCATTATGAGGCAAGGAATCTAATACGCCAGAAGATATAGCTACTACACGGTGGAGAGCTTCTGGATTTACACCAGCATCTAGATAGTGAGGGGCTAAAATTGGCAAAGCAATCGCCTGACCTCCTGAAGCCGAACCTGTCATCCCCGCGATAACACTCACCGCAATAGCTCCCCCTATCAACGGACTGCCTGGAATATGCGTCATGGCATCTACAGCCACTCCAAACGCGGGAACAGCCTTAGCAACCCCTCCAAAACCTACGACAGCAGCTGTATTCCCAATTGCAATTAACGCTCCAAGCGTCCCTTCTGATGCTGCATTCCAAAATCCTTTAAAGTGTTTTCGGTTCACAATGTATGTGACAATGATACCGCTTAAAAGTGCGACAATCAACGCAGATTGCTGAAGCGGCTTATGAAGTGCAAAAGAAATAATGAGCACGACCACAAGCGGAAGCAAACTTAATAACGGATTAGGAAGAGACTGATTTTCCGTTACTGCTGGATCTTTCTCGCGTGATATAAAACGCTCTCCATTTTTAACTGCTTTTGAAATCAAGCGCTTTAACCACCAGTAGCCGAATACAGCCATCACTACCGCTACAACTAAACTAACTTCCCATCCTGCATACGGACTAGTCTTTAAATATTCAATTGGAATCCAGTTTTGGATTTCAGGCGATCCAGCCGAGGTCATCGTAAACGTAACGGAACCGAATGCTAAAGCAGCAGGGATAAACCGCCTCGGCAAATCAGCTTGTTTGAATAAGCTTAAAGCCATTGGATAGACAGAGAATGCTACTACAAACAGACTGACTCCTCCATATGTTAAGACCGCACAGGCAAGTACAATCGCCAACACTGCTCTTTTCATTCCTAGTTTACTGACAATCCAGCGAGAAACACTATCAGCGGCCCCGCTGTCTTCCATCACTTTTCCAAAAACGGCGCCCAATAGAAACATTAAATACCAAGAAGCAATAAATCCTGTGAAACCAGACATATAATTCCCAACAAAATTTGCTTCTCCTTCTTTCACCAGCTGTGGAAATAAAGGCATTCCGCTTGTTAACGCAACAACTAAAGCACTAAGCGGACCTGCTATAAATAAATTCATGCCTCTCATCGTTAATACAATGAGCAGCAATAATCCTCCAATTAATCCAATCATACTAAGCATATTCTAGCCCCCCAAGAAGTCATATAATTAGAAAACGCTTACATTTTTACAGGTATATACTCCTTTCTTTGCTTGTCACGACCCTTACTATATTATTAAAGGAATACTGAAGACATTCCTACGTTTATTGAACAGTCAAAAATAAAACCACCTCTATTTATTTAGAGATGGTTAGTGAACGCTGACGTTTTTCTTTTAATTTATAATCGTATATCCATGTTGTACACATGCTAAATAACAATAGTGCAATTAATAAATAGCACAGGGTAGACATATTAAACGCATCGAAAATAACGCCTCCAAAGAGAGGGCCAATCATTTTACCTGCAGTAGCCATACTGTTGACTACGCCTTGATAAAATCCTTCTTTTCCTGATGGAGCTAACTGACTTGCGACAGCTGGAATTGCTGGCCAAACAAACATTTCTCCAACTGTTAACACAATCATTGCTGTTAAGAACTGCGAAAATGTTGTGGCATTCACCACGATGATGAAAGAAGCCACAAAAATAACCGTTCCAATTAGAACCTGTACTTTTAATGTCTTTGCTACTTTTTGAATGATAGGCACAATCAAAGGCTGACCGACTACAATTAAAATGCCGTTAATCGTCCAAAGCAAACTGTAGCTAGAAAGAGGTATATTCAACTCACGCGTATGCGTAGCAATCGTTGTTTGCCACTGAACATACGCGACCCAGCATAATACGTATCCTGTACATAAAATAAGAAGGGCCGTCAGTTTCGTTTTGTGCTGAATACTACCGGCTTCATTAAGGACATTCGTTTGCCCAACTGTAACCGAAATATGACGGTATGAAAAAATAGCAATAAGAAGAAAAATAACGTATAAAATTGTATTAGCTAAGAAAATATACGTAAATGAATAGGATGCTACAACGCCCCCTACCGCTGCGCCAATAGCCACTCCTGCATTTTGAGCAACGTACATCGCATTAAATGCTTTTCTTCCGCCTTGTGGCCAGACTGAGCCTGCCATTGCATACATAGATGGAAACACAATACCAGATCCAAACCCTACAATAACCAAGAGAACAACGTATGTAGGCCAACCATGGAAAAACACCAGTCCCACTAATGCAACAAGGGTAATAATAATTCCTGATAAAATGGATTTATATCCTCCAATTTTGTCAAAAAGCGTTCCCCCTAGTAAATTACCCACTACGCTTGCAGCAGAGTTCAGCATAAGAACCACTCCTGCAACGGATAACGACTTTCCTAAATGTTCATTTATATAAATTGTATTGAGAGGCCATAAAAACGAAGCTCCCGTTACGTTTACAAGCATACCAATAATCAAAAACCAAAGTGACTTGGGCATTGATCTCCCCCCTATCTATTCGAATGCCAACGTACATTCTAGTCTTTTCTTAAAGGGTTCGCAATGCTTTTACATATAGACAATTTATTTGAAATTCGCTGACTATTTAAAAAGGTGATTTCACATGACAATATCATGCAAAATCACCTTTTTACCGCTTATTTTTGCTTCGAACGAACCGGCTGGGCACGCTTGCTGTTCCGTGCTTTTAATTCTTTTACAGGATCAAAATCTTTTCCTAGCTCAATATCATTGCTGTTGATCCCGTTTTTTGTTTTTTGTTCCGGGTTATTTTGATTTGAACGAGTTGCCATAAAATCCTCTCCTTAATGCTGAGTTGTAATCAATTTATTTTGCAGCTGCTGAACTTGCAGGCGCATGCGATATAGCTGCTCTCTTTGCTGTGCATTTGCACTGTGAGAAAACTCTTCAATTTCTTTATAAGCATTTTCTAATTTTTCCTGTGCTTTTGTATATTCAGTGTCATTGTAATGTTCTTGTTTCATGCCTTCCTGTAACTGACCTTGTCCAAAGCGAATAGCATCTTCACACTGCTGCATAAGTTGATCCACTGCTTGACGAGTTGTCATTGTCTATTCCTCCTATTCGTTCATTTCTGTCTTATTTTGCGCAACTTTACTCTCCTTTACGACAAGAAGAACCTGTTAAATATAAGCATCCTTAAATTTGTTTGGCACTTTTTCACGTTTTTGATACAATTTGTTGATGTATATTGCATGTAAAAAGGAGGTTGCTGATTTGAATCAGACAAACCCATTTCCGTATAAATCTGAAAACAAACGTTATCATACCTGGAATTACCACTTACGTAACCACTTTGGCCATAAGGTATTTAAAGTAGCCTTAGATGGAGGATTTGATTGTCCAAACAGAGACGGCACGGTAGCTCACGGCGGCTGTACGTTTTGCAGCGCTGCCGGTTCAGGAGATTTCGCTGGAAACAGAGCGGATGATCTTGTGACACAATTTAACGAAATCCGTGAAAAAATGCATCATAAATGGAAAGACGGAAAATACGTTGCTTACTTTCAAGCATTCACTAACACTCACGCTCCTGTTGAGGAGCTTCGTGAAAAATATGAAGCGGTCTTAAAGCTTCCCGGAGTTGTTGGGCTTTCTATCGCCACGCGCCCTGACTGTCTCCCCGACGATGTGGTGGAGTACTTGGCTGAATTAAATGAACGAACTTATCTATGGGTAGAACTTGGACTGCAAACTGTTCATGAACGAACTTCACTGCTTATCAACCGGGCACACGATCATCAATGCTATGTAGATGGTGTAGCAAAGCTTCGAAAACACGGTATTCGCGTTTGTTCTCACATCATTAATGGTTTGCCTTTAGAAACACCTGAGATGATGATGGAAACGGTACGGGAAGTAGCAAAATTAGACGTTCAAGGAATTAAGATTCATCTGCTTCATTTACTAAAAGGAACTCCTATGGTCAAACAGTATGAAAAGGGCCTTGTTGAATTTCTTTCATTTGAAGAATATGTAAAGCTTGTATGCGATCAGCTCGAAGTAATCCCTTCTGAGATGATTGTTCATCGTATTACCGGTGATGGACCGATAGACCTCATGATCGGACCGATGTGGAGCGTAAATAAGTGGAGCGTATTAAATGCCATTGATCAAGAGCTCGAACGTCGCCAAAGCTATCAAGGAAAATATTACGAAACAGAGTTGATGGAAAGATGAAAATAGAACGTATCCTGCCTTTTGCCCGCACGTTGCTCACTAATGCTGTGGCCGAAGGAGATGTCGCGATTGATGCTACAGCAGGAAATGGACATGATACATTGTTCTTAGCCAACTTAGTCGGAGATACAGGTCATGTATATGGATTTGACATTCAGCCCCAAGCCATTCAAGCAACTCAGCAGCGATTGACAGAACATCATGTAGAAAAACGAGTCACGCTTATCCAAGAAAGCCATAGCAATATAAGCATGCTTCCTACTTCTATTAATGGACGAGTGACGGGCGCTGTCTTTAATTTAGGTTATTTACCAGGTGGAGATAAAGACATCGTCACCACTTCTGAAACAACAATTTCTGCAATTGAGCAGTTACTTGATTTGCTAGCACCTGAAGGAGTGATTGTGCTCGTTATTTATCACGGACACGAACAAGGGAAACAAGAAAGAGACGATTTACTAACGTACGTCCAAAATCTGGATCAAAAAGATGTCCATGTTTTACAATACCGCTTCATGAATCAGCAAAACAATCCTCCGTTCATCATTGCTATTGAAAAAAGATAAGCCGCATATGGCTTATCTTTTTAACATTCGGTACAAGCGTCCGTTGATATAGAAAAAGTAGCTGAGTGCTCCCCCCGCTTTGATTAATCGACGTGCATTCACATGAACATGTTTTTGTGCCCTCACTTTTTGATCGGACAAATAAACGCCCAGGAGTCCCTTATAGATAAAGCAGTGAAAGTGATAATCCGGTAGTTTTTTAGCATATTCGTCCGCTTTTACAACAAAATGCAAAAAGCGGTCCATCATTTGCTGATAGTGAGGATAATAAAAACAAAAGTTCAAATCTCCTCCTGCTTTATCTTCTTCTTGGTCAATTAAATAATCGAGTAAAATATGTAAACCTTGAATATAAGGAAAATATCCCGCTTTTATTTTCTCCGTCATTTCTTTGGTCATCTCTTCTTGAAAACTGTAAGCGGCCAAACAAAAAATGCCTAACGTTGAACCAGAGCACGCTGAAAATTCATACCACTCCATTTCAGGAACACTGTGCCGGTGAGCATCAAACCAATTCTCTAATCGTGGAACTCTTTCCTTGATTTCAACATGCTTATGTATTTGCAAATCACAATAATAAGTAGCTAGTTCTAATAAATGTGAAGAGACGATATGGTAATTACAGGCTTTTCGCAAGGACTGCTGACAAGTCTGGACAAGTTCCGCTAAATATCCTCCATCGTCTTTATCCGTTCGAAAACGATAGTAATCCCCAAGAGGTGCATGAGGAGTCAACGCATCTGGCATCGATTCGTGTAAGGCTGCAAAATCTTTAGGATCGAGCGAATTGCTGCGGTCACATAAGTTATCTAAGTAATCGCTGATTGTTTGGTAGGCAACGATAAATTTTACGCATTCAATCATGTTTTCTTTCGCTAAAATCGATAGGATACCGCCTCCTTCACAATGAAAAGTTTTTGTATCGATACTTGCCAATGCTTGAGTGCGTAATTCTTTATTAGGAATCTCTTTTGCCCGTTCCCGCCAATGGTTAAGCTCATGATGAACGACGGGAAACACTTCTCGATAAATTTTTCTCATTAATGAAATAGGACGAGACGGAATCTTCATTTATTTTCACCTCAATTTCTGACAGCACTCATTAAATGTGAAGATCAACAAAGCTTTTCGCGTATGTAAAAACGTATTCTCTTTCAGGCTCATTAAAGATTTCGTGATACAGCTGAGACCATTCTTTGTAGATTTTTTCACTTAGCTCTATTTCATCAAACCACTGTCTAACAATCAGCTTTTCAATAATTTTATCTTCTCCTGCCTGCATCACAAGAAGCGGAACATCCGGCAAACGATCGATATCTTTAAAAGCTAAGTTAACAGCTTGAATCAATTCTCGGTACCATCTTACAGAAACTTTTGTAACGTACAGTGAGTCGTTTTCATCTTCATCTCGAACTTCTTGATTTCTTGTTGCTTTTTCAACAGTAAGACCCAAATCAAAAAGTTTGTTCGGCATGACTTTATTTAATCCTTTAGATAACATATCTAAGTAAGCTGGTACTTGCTCTTTTAATCCTAGACAAGGTGAGGAAAGAATCGCACCCCATATAGGAAGATTTTTTGTCTGCAGCGTACGAATAACCGCCAGTCCTCCCATACTATGTCCTAACAGGAAAATAGGCAAATCATATTTTTGCGCTTCACGTACCCATTCTTCCACTTCATATACATATTCATCAAAGGATAGGATATGTCCTCTTCTTCTCGTTGTTAAGCCTTGGCCAGGAAGGTCTCCCATGATTACGTGCATTCCAACCGAACGCCACATCTCAATCAGCCAGCGATAGCGCCCGTGATGCTCCGCTGCTCCATGGACCATGACAATAACGCCTTTTGGATTTACTGCTTCCCATTTATGCATTTGAGTTACTCCTTCTTCCTTTTTTTGTTTACCTGCTTTAAAAACCTTTGTACACTTACATTAGAAGATTTACTACTTTTTTTCAACTAATAAAGGGAGATGATTTGATGATTTATCCGTATAAAGAAAAAATGCCTAATATTGCACCCAGCTGCTTCCTCGCAGACTATGTCACGATTACTGGAGATGTCACCATTGGTGAAGAAAGCAGCATTTGGTTTAACACCGTTATTAGAGGAGATGTTTCACCTACTATTATAGGTAAACGAGTAAATATACAAGATCAATCAACACTCCATCAAAGCCCAAATGCTCCTTTGCTTATTGAGGATGATGTGACAGTAGGACATCAAGTTATTTTACACAGCTCCATCATCCGCAAACGCGCGCTCATTGGCATGGGCTCTATTATTTTAGACGGTGCGGAAATTGGTGAAGGTGCTTTTATCGGTGCAGGAAGTTTAGTGCCTCCCGGTAAAAAAATACCACCTAATACTCTCGCACTCGGTCGACCTGCTAAAGTAATCCGCACTCTGACTGAGGAGGATTTAAAAGATATGCAGCGCATTCGTACAGAATATGTAGAAAAAGGGCAGTATTATAAGTCTATTAAGAAATCTGATTCTTCATTATAAAGGAAACGTTCCCTCAGAAAGTCATACTGAGGGAATTTTTTTAGTATCTCCACAAACTCTCTAATCATGTTCTATTCTCTCCACAATTGTAAAGAAATTTCCATATTAATTTACATCGTTTTAGTACTGCCTCCACAATTAAAGATTAAACTGAATAATAAAGACGTATTTATTAAAAAGGGAGCGACTCTATGAAAGCCAAGTTAATTCAGTATGTATACGATGCCGAATGCCGATTATTCAAAAGTGTAAATCAACATTTTGATCGAAAGCACTTAAATAGATTTTTACGTTTACTAACTCATGCCGGCGGAGCCACGTTTACCATTGTGATAGCGTGCTTGCTGCTATTTCTGCATCCTTCATCCGTCGCTTACGCCTGTGCGTTTTCTCTAGCCGTTAGCCATATTCCTGTTGCCATTGCTAAGAAGCTATATCCGAGACAACGGCCTTATATTCAACTAAAGCATACAAAAGTATTAGAAAATCCATTAAAAGATCATTCATTTCCATCGGGGCATACAACGGCTATTTTTTCGTTAGTTACCCCTCTGATGATTACTTACCCAGCCTTCGCTGCCGTTCTTTTGCCGCTTGCAGTAACGGTAGGCATTTCAAGAATTTATCTCGGTCTGCACTATCCGACGGATGTCATGGTAGGCCTGATACTCGGCATCTTTTCAGGTGCTGTTTCACTGAACATATTTTTAGTCTAATTGATAGGAGGAGTACTCATGAGAATTGCTTTATTTACAGATACATTTGCTCCGGAAGTTAACGGAGCTGCTAAAACACTTTATCAATTTACTCAGTATGTCAAATCAAAGCAAATTCCCATCCAGGTATTTGCTCCTGAATTTGCTCATAATCGGTCGTTTTCAACATACGTTCACCGCTCGCCTAGCATGCCGTTTTTCCTTTATCCAAACAGCCGCTTTTCATTGCCAAACGTTCTAAAAATTAAAAAGCAGCTGCAGGAATTCAACCCTTCTCTTATTCATTTGGCCACTCCTTTTACAATGGGGCTTTGCGGCTCCTATTACGGGAAAAGATTAGGTATTCCTCTTGTCGGCTCTTATCATACCAATTTTGATGATTATTTATCTCACTATGAACTTGAAAAAATGCGTGTACCACTGCAAAAATATATGAAATGGTTTTATAAACCTGTACAAAAATTATTCGCTCCCTCCGAAGTGACCAAACAGCAGCTAGAAAAACAAGGGTTTCACAACGTAGCTATTTGGTCGCGAGGGGTAAATCACAAATTGTTCCATCCCCACTATGACCGCTTTGATATTCGTATTAAATATAATATAAAAAAACCCTACATCTTAACGTATGTAGGAAGGTTAGCTAAAGAAAAGAACGCTGATTTTTTACTAAAAATTGCCCGATCTTTACCTGATCATATCCGCCACCAAGTTCACTGGCTTATTGTGGGAGATGGTCCTTTAAAAGAACAAATGCAACAGCAAGCATCTGAGCATATGACATTTACAGGCTTTCTTGAAGGTAAGCAACTTGCTCATATCTATTCTTCATCTGATTTGTTTGTTTTCCCTTCAGAAACAGAAACGTTCGGAAATGTCGTACTGGAGTCTCTTGCTTCTGGAACTCCCGTGGTGGCAGCAAATGCAGGAGGAGTTAAACAGATGGTTCAGCACGGGCGAAACGGCTACCTTTGCAAACCTCACTCCTTAGAAGAATTCAGTTCGGCTATTACAGGTTTACTTGATGATTTGCACCAGCGGCTTCACTTTAGCCATGCAGCGAGACACTATGCTCTTACTCAATCATGGGACGCCATTTTTCAGCATTTGCTTTCAGAATATGAAGATGTCGTAGAAAAATCTGCTGAAGGTATTCAATGGGCATAAAAAAATCTCCGTTTTCACGGAGATTTTTTTATTATTTAGCTAAAGCTTGAGTTTTTAATGCTTCAGCTTTGTCTGTGAACTCCCAAGGAAGCTCCACATCTGTACGACCAAAGTGACCGTAAGCTGCTGTTTGCTTATAAATTGGGCGACGTAAATCAAGCATTTTAATGATGCCTGCTGGACGTAGGTCAAAGTTTTTGCGTACTACATCTACTAGTACTTCTTCAGAAACTTTTCCTGTACCGAATGTATCAATTGAAATAGATACTGGCTGTGCAACACCAATTGCATATGCTAGTTGTACTTCACATTTATCAGCAAGATCAGCTGCTACAATGTTTTTCGCAACATAACGAGCTGCATAAGCTGCTGAACGGTCTACTTTTGTTGCGTCCTTACCAGAGAATGCACCGCCGCCGTGACGAGCATATCCGCCGTAAGTATCAACGATAATTTTACGACCAGTTAAACCAGCATCTCCTTGAGGGCCGCCGATTACGAAACGTCCTGTTGGGTTAATGAAATACTTTGTATTTTCATCAATTAACTCATTTGGAACAACTGGATTAATTACATATTCTTTTAAGTTACGTTGAATTTGCTCTAACGTTACTTCTGGGTGATGCTGAGTTGAAATAACAATTGTATCGATGCGAACAGGTTTGTTGTTTTCATCATATTCAACTGTTACTTGTGTTTTACCATCCGGGCGAAGGTAAGGAAGAATTTCTTCTTTACGTACTTCTGTTAGACGGCGAGCAAGTTTATGAGCTAATGAAATTGGAAGAGGCATTAATTCTTTTGTTTCGTTACATGCATAACCAAACATTAACCCTTGGTCTCCAGCTCCGATTGCTTCGATTTCTTCATCGGACATTTGACCTTCACGTGCTTCTAACGCTTGGTCTACACCAGCAGCGATATCAGCTGACTGCTCGTCGATAGATGTTAATACTGCACAAGTTTCAGCATCAAATCCGTATTTTGCACGAGTATAGCCAATTCCTTTAATTGTTTCACGAACTGTTTTAGGAATATCCACGTAAGTAGAAGTTGTAATTTCACCGCTTACTAAAACTAAACCAGTTGTTACGCTTGTTTCACAAGCAACACGAGCATTTGGATCCTTTGCTAGGATAGCATCAAGAATTGAGTCAGAAATTTGGTCACAAATTTTATCGGGATGTCCCTCTGTAACAGATTCTGACGTGAACAGACGACGTTGTGTTGACATCAGTTTTCCTCCTTATAAATACGATACATTGTGATACGGTACTCATTCCCTTATTTTCATTACACGTTAAAAAATATAAAAAAACCTTTCCTTGTATCGAGGAAAGGTATCAAATTCTACATAAGCCTTTCACTCTTATCGATCAAGGTTGTGCCCTTGCATCAGGTTAGCACCTTATCGTCTACACAAAAAAATGACGATGGTTGCTGGGTTTCACAGGGCCTGTCCCTCCACCAGCTCGGGATAAGAGAGTATCCGTTCAAGGACATATAATACATGAAAAAGCGCTTCACTGTCAACAACATTCAAATGGAAATCATCTCTTTATGTTTGAATCTGTTTTAATGTAACATACTCAAATTTAAAAATAGTATACCTTATTAAGAATGATCACGAAGTTTGGTTAACAAGACAGACCAAAAAAAGGCTTTCACTTGAAATAGCTTCACTTTTTTCGCTTCTAGCACATATACATGTGTCTAAAATAGGTATAACGTACATTTTTTTATAATACACAAACATTTTTAGTTAAATAGTATAGAATAATTAAATAAATGTGTTATACTAATTATAAATTTCAAACATTAATGAATAAATAATAGCTAAAAAAGGAAGGTAGTGCACATGAGTACTGTTGATATGTCTATCGAATTAAATGGTTTGCTTCAATTAAAAACAACAAAACACCAATTATCTGTTCCACAACTTGTTGAAAAAATTCTAGCTCGACGCGAAGGAACGCTGACTTCTACAGGTGCTGTGTCAGTCGAAACCGGAAAATATACAGGCCGCTCTCCTTTGGATAAATTTATTGTAAGCGATGCTGTATCTTCAAAAACGGTTGAATGGGGACCCGTCAATCAGCCAATTTCTGCTCAGCGATTCGATGCGCTATACAAAAAAGTCTTAACCCACTTAAAGAAGCAGGATGAACTTTTTGTTTTTAATGGATATGCTGGAGCTGATAAAAAGTATCAGTTACCAATTCAAGTAGTTAATGAATTTGCATGGCACAACCTATTCGCTCAGCAGTTATTCATTCGCCCTTCAGCTGAACAAAAAACAAATGATGATGTGAAGCCGTTTACAATTGTAGCAGCTCCAACGTTCAAAGCTGACCCTGAAACAGACGGGACGAATTCGGAAACCTTCATTATTCTTTCATTAGAGCGACGCATTGTGCTAATTGGAGGAACTGAATACGCTGGTGAAATGAAAAAATCCATTTTTTCAGTGATGAACTTCTTGCTTCCTCAAAACAATATTCTATCCATGCACTGTTCTGCTAACGTAGGAGAAGAAGGTGACGTTGCATTATTCTTTGGTTTATCTGGAACGGGTAAAACAACGCTTTCTGCTGATGCAAACCGTCGTTTAATCGGAGATGACGAGCACGGTTGGTCAAGCTCTGGTGTATTTAATATTGAAGGAGGCTGCTACGCGAAGTGCATTCAGCTTTCCGAAGAAAAAGAACCGCAAATTTTTAATGCAATTCGCTTCGGCGCAGTACTGGAAAATGTAGTGTTGAATCAAAATACGAAAGTAGCAGATTACAATGATAATAGTTTAACAGAGAATACTCGTGCCGCTTATTCAATTGACTCTATTGATAATACGGTATTGCCAAGCGTTGCTGGGCACCCTACAGCTATTGTCTTTTTAACTGCTGATGCCTTCGGCGTCTTACCTCCAATCAGCAAGCTTACAAAAGAACAAGCGATGTACCATTTTCTGAGCGGATACACTAGTAAGTTAGCTGGAACAGAGCGCGGCGTAACATCGCCACAGGCTACTTTCTCTACATGCTTTGGTGAGCCTTTCTTACCTCTTGCTCCAACAACTTATGCAGAAATGCTAGGAAAGAAAATCGATGAACATAACGTAAATGTCTACCTTGTAAACACTGGATGGACCGGCGGTGAATACGGCGTGGGTGAACGAATGAAGTTAAGTTACACTCGAGCTATGGTTCAAGCAGCTCTTGAAGGAGAACTAGCTAATACCGAAACAGTAACAGATGCTATTTTTGGTTTATCGATTCCAACTCATGTTCCGGGAGTTCCTGATGAAGTGCTTCAGCCTTCTAAAGCATGGAACGATGCAACAGCTTATAACCAAAAAGCAACTGAACTTGCCGCTAAATTCAAAGCGAACTTCAAGCGTTTTAATGATGTAGCATCGGACATTTCAACATTAGGCGGACCTAGAGTCTAATAAAAAACCGATCGTCTTATAGACGATCGGTTTTTTAGTTAGTCGAATGTAATTTTGTCAGTTCATATGTGACAATGGTTTTTTCCTGCTCCATTTCTACCTTACGCACAACAGCAGTTCCAATACATTCTCCATTTTTCGTTTTGTGAATGTTTAATGGAATATCCAACGGATACAAACGATATCCTTTTTTCTCAACTTGAAAAATGTTATCTGTTACACGCTTTTCGTTGCCTTTTGTCACAATCATTGTATTTAATTCTAGCGGCATCCCCATTTTCTCTCACTCCTCACTGTTATTCTACTTGTTTTTTCTATCGTAGCATATCTTTTATTGCGCTTTCATCCACTTCGTTAACTTCTTTACCGTTTCTCGGTTTTCTTTTGGTGGAAAAGCATGTGGAAAGTTTTCAAAATACCAGCTGGTAACTTTTTTATTGGACTTCTTTAGTTTAGATTCGAGCTGATAGGAATGATCAATTGAGACGTTTTTATCTTCTAAACCATGAATAAGCAAGACCGGCGGCTCGACGAGATGAGCACGATGCAAAGGTGTCCTCCATTCGTATCTTTCAGGATATTTAGAAGGAGTTCCTCCAATCACCCGCTTCATCATTCTTCTTAAATCTTCTCTTTCTTCATATGTCAGCACCATATCCGTGACGCCTCCCCATAGCACAAGAGAACGGCTGTCTTTTTTTTCAATGGCTGTGAGTAAAGCCATCACTCCCCCTCGTGAAAACCCAAAAATATGAATGCGGTCATGGTGGACGTTAGGGAGCTGTTTCAGTAAATCGTAAGCAGCAAAAGCATCGTAACGATCATCTCCTGCAAAATCTTCGTTTCCTTCGCCTCCTTGATTTCCCCTATAGAACGGAGCCATCACAATAAAACCTTGTGAAGCAAATTGAATGAGTCGAGCAGGGCGAACCGTTCCTACGTTCTTAATACCTCCTCTTAAGTATAAAAAGCCGTCATACATTCCTTTTTCTTTTGGCTCTGCAAGCATTCCTTTAATCTTAAGCCCTTGACATGCATATGTAATCACCCACAGCGTCACGCGAGGATTTGATGATGGGAAACGCTGTTTATGAAGAATTGTTCCATCTTTCATTTTTTTCCTCCATTCTTTATATAACTAGCCTACTTTCTTCCGCTAAGGTTTACTTTCAGTCGTTGACTACTACTTCTTTGATTTTCCACATAGTTATATAGGCACTCACCTTCTTCCACTTCTTTACATACATTATCATAAAATATTTTATTACTTTAAGGAGGTTTGCTTTATGAAACCAATTAAATGGCTTTTTTCTTTGCTTGCTATTATGATTTTACTCATTCCACTAATTAGCTGCAGCAAAACAACATCTGTACAAACGGTTCGTGTCGGCGAAGTAACTCGCTCTATCTTTTATGCTCCCCAGTACGTCGCTATTTCAAAAGGCTTTTTTGAAGAAGAAGGACTAAAGGTAGATTTAAAAACAACTTGGGGCGGAGATAAGACAATGACGTCACTTTTATCTGATGGCATCGACGTCGCCTTAGTCGGCTCGGAAACGTCAATCTACGTATATGCACAAGGGTCTAGTGATCCCGTCATCAACTTTGCACAGCTAACCCAAACCGACGGAACATTTCTAGTAGCACGTAAAAAGGTCGATCAATTTTCATGGGATCAGCTTAAAGGCAAAACGTTTCTTGGTCAACGCAAAGGCGGCATGCCGCAAATGGTAGGGGAATATGTGTTAAAACAGCATAATATTGATCCTAAAAAAGATGTAAAACTCGTTCAGAACATTGATTTTGCTAACGTTGCGAATGCTTTTGCTTCTGGTACTGGAGATTACGTTCAATTATTTGAGCCAACGGCTAGTATTTTAGAGAAACAAGGAAAAGGACATATCGTTGCTTCCTTCGGAAAAGAATCAGGAACAGTTCCTTATACAACATTTATGGCCAAAGAAAGCTATTTAAAAGATAACCCTGAAGCAGCAGCTAAATTTACTCGAGCTATTTACAAAGCACAAAAATGGGTGAATACACATAGCACAGATGAAATTGCTGAAGTGGTTGCACCGTATTTTGAAGATACACCTAAAGACACGCTAAAAACTGTTATTGACCGCTATAAATCGCAAAAATCCTTTGCAACTAACCCTTTATTAGATGAGAAAGAGTGGGATCATTTACAAACAATCATGGACGAATCTGGAGAACTTCCAAGACACATTGATCACAGCAAGCTAGTCAACACAAAATTCGCAAAAGATGCAATGAGGGAGTAATATGACAAAACTTCACATTCAAGATATTCAACATATGTACCTTACGACAAAGTCTGCTACCACTGCACTTGAACATATTAATTTGTCTATTGAAGAAGGAGAATTCGTTTCCTTTCTCGGCCCAAGCGGATGTGGAAAAACGACGCTTCTATCGATTATTGCAGGCTTGATTGAACCAACGTCCGGCTCTGTCACAATAGACGGTGAAAATATCGGAACATCAGTCCCAAACATCGGTTATATGCTTCAACAAGATTATTTGTTTCCGTGGAAAACCATTAAAGAAAATATTTTACTTGGGCTTGAAATTCGCGGACAGCTAACAGATAAAACAGAGAGTAAAGCACTTTCACTTCTAAAAGAAATTGGTTTACAGGACGTAGATGACCTATATCCGCACCAGTTATCCGGAGGCATGAGACAACGCGTCGCTTTAGTCCGAACACTTGCCATTGACCCCGCTATTTTACTCTTGGATGAGCCTTTTTCAGCACTTGATTTTCAAACAAAACTCAAGCTTGAAGAACTTGTCTCCAAAACACTGATGACCTATCAAAAAACGGCCGTTTTGGTCACGCACGATATCGGCGAAGCCATTGCTATGAGCAGCCGAATCTTTTTATTCTCAGCCAAGCCGGGGAAGATCGCAAAAACATTTACGGTTCCTTCTATTTTACGAACCCTCTCTCCGTTTGAAGCACGACAGCATCCTGTCTATAACGATTTATTTATGGACATATGGAAGGAGCTTGATCAACTTGAAACCCACTAGCTCCCTAGATACTCTTCACGAAAGCTACCTTCGCAAGGTTCGGGGCGAAAAACGATTAGTACTGAGCGTGCAGATGGTCATTTTTTTAGCCTTTTTTAGCTTCTGGGAACTAGCTTCTCGTTTAAAGTGGATTGATCCTTTAATTTTCAGTTCCCCTACTAAAGTGTGGCATTTATTTTTAATTAAACTTGCCGACGGCTCGCTAGCAGAACATATTGGTTTTACATTATTTGAAACGGTTCTTGGCTTCATTTTAGGCACATTGCTAGGTATTTTACTTGCAACGGCCCTTTGGTATTCAACTAGGCTTGCAAACATATTAGACCCTTACCTCGTTATTTTAAACGCCATGCCTAAAGTAGCGCTGGGCCCTATTTTAATAGTAGCGATCGGTCCAGGATTTTTCTCAATTTTAACGATGGGAGCGATTATATCCGTTATTATTACATCCATCGTCGTTTACACAGCCTTTAAAGAAGTGGATCCAAACTATATTAAATTACTAAAAAGCTTCGGGGCAACGAAAACCCGCTGTTTTAAAGAAGCAATTCTTCCAGCTTCCATGCCTGCCATTATTTCCACATTTAAAGTAAACGTCGGTTTATCTTGGGTAGGCGTCATCGTAGGAGAATTTTTAGTTTCTTCAAAAGGGCTTGGATATATGATTATTTATGGTTTCCAAGTCTTCAACTTTACTCTTGTTCTTCTCAGCTTATTATTAATTGCCATTTTCGCTACGATTATGTACCAAGGCGTGGCTTATTTAGAAAAGAAATTGATCCGACGCTCATAAAAAATACCCCCGTACAAACGGGGGTATTTTCGTTGATATGATGCTTTTACAAAAATGTTCGCTTTACATATTTCATTACATATTGTAAAACATTATCTTTCATGATGAAGCTGTACGCATCATCTTGTTGAATGCCCGAAGGTAGTTCGTCAATCATTACGGGACCATCTGTTTCCATGTAGTCTTCTTTTTTAATTACATTTCCAATCGTAGCAAAATAAATGTTTTTAATAATAGTCTTTCCTTTACTTACTACTTTATATTGACCAATATAAGTTAAAGAAGAGACTTCTCCGCCTGTTTCTTCAAACACTTCTCGAACCGCTGCTTCTTCTGGTACTTCATTGCCTTCTAGTTTTCCTCCGGGAAATTCTAAACCTCGTTTTGAGTGATTCGTTAGCAACCATTGATTTTCATACCTGCATACGACCCAAACATGACGTGGAGTTTTCGAGAATGGATTTTTTTCAAATGATAAAAATACTTGATTATGATATGCATCCTTAAATGTGTACATGGTCGACTCAAACTCCATTTGATTTTTCCCTTATTTTATCATACATTACGGCCATACCTGATAAGAAAAGTATGCTCGTACTTTTTTTCTTTGCTTTTTACCCCTTATTCCGTTCTATCTGAAGATAAAATATTCATCTGTTTGATATGTGATTTTGTTTCATCGTCTCCCAGCTTATAAAGCATGGCATATATCTCAACTGTTGTTTTATCGTACATATCATTTTGAGAATCATGATGATATTCCAGATACGGAATATGTGATCGCCAAAAGCTTGACCAATCGCTTGAAGCGCGCTGATCTAAATAGATTCTCAGCTGCTCCACTTCTTCATCTGTTGCTTCAATCGCATAATTCCAATCTGAAGCAGTATTTGACTGATTGATTTCTCCTGAACTCAGAGATACATAATATTTTTTTGTCATGAAAGATATTCAGCTCCTTCTTTCTAGTGCCAACTTATCTTTCTTATGTGTATCTTATTCTTTTTTTATACACTCTACGATTTAAAGCGGTCTTTTAAAATCGCTATTGCTTTTTTTAACGGCTCTGGAATCGGAACCCCTACAATTCTTGCGTTTTCTGTAATTGAAATCATTTCGTTTAAAATATAGAACAAAATAGCTCCATCTCGAATAATATGACCGTTTTCCCAAAATACAGAATCGATAAAGTTTGCTACAGCAATCATGGCAAAAATAAAAATCTTTTTGGCAATTCCTTTAAAACCTACTTTGCTAGATAAACGTTTATTTATAAAAGCTGCAATTGTACCCGTCAAGTAATCCATTGCCACTAATGCTACTAAAGCCATTAGTAAATAGTCCCACTCTCCAAATAAAAAAAAAGCCAGTGAACCTAAACTTGAGATTATTAAGACAGAAAGCTTCTGCATATCCACTTTTTTCACCCTTTCAGCAGTCATAAGCAGTCATATCCCTACAGTATATGCCAGTGAAAAAAAAGTGTTCGTCCATCTTATCATAAAAAAAACCTGCGAGTACTCGCAGGTTTTACTTACTTGCCTAGGAATGATTTTAACATCCACGTATGTTTTTCTAAGCTTTGATGAATGGCTAACAGCATGTCTCCTGTTGTTTCGTCGCCCGCTTCACCGGCTGCATCCATTCCTTCTTTTAATTCAGCAGTTAGCGTATCAAAATCGCTTACTAAAGAAGCAACCATGTCTTTAGCCGTTTCGCTTCCATCCGCTTCTTTAATAGAAGAAAGTTCTAACGATTCTTTCATTGTTGCCACAGGTTTTCCTTCTAATGCTAAGAGGCGTTCTGCAAGGTCATCAATAATTGTAGCTGTTTCCGTATACAGCTCTTCAAACTTTTCATGAAGAGTGAAGAATTGTTCACCTTTCACGTACCAATGAAAATTATGAAGTTTTATGTACATTACACTAAAGTTTGCCACTTGTTTATTAACAATTTCATTTACATTTTCTGCCATGTTTTTCGCTCCTTTGTGAACTCTTTGTATAGTATAGTTGTACCCTTTTTTAGTTGATTAAAACATTTTTTTCATAAAAAGAGACATTTCCCTTTCTTTAATCATTTATCTTTTCCAAATAAAATAAGCAGCCCAGCGGACTGCTTATTTTTAGCCAAATACTTTTTCTAAATCTTCTTTGTCCTGTTCTAACCAGAACTTCATTAAGCGTTTTGCTCCTTCTAAATCGTGAAGTTTCGCTTGACCACACTGCTTTTCGTTTGCTGCTGGAATTTCAGTAATATTAATTGCATCTTTTAACGTATCGTCTAACAAGTCAATGATTTCACGTACAGTTGGCTCGCCGCTCACTACTAAGTAGTATCCCGTTTGACATCCCATAGGCGAAATATCAATAATATCAAAGTGATCGTATTTTTCTACATGAGTACGAATATTAAAAGCTAATAAATGCTCTAACGTATGAATAACGTCCGGCTTCATTGCTTGTTTGTTTGGTTGGCAAAAACGAATATCGAATTTATTTACAACGCCGTCGCTTCCCACTTTGTGAACACCGCAGTGTCTTACGTAAGGTGCTTTAACCGCATTATGATCTAGCTCAAAACTTTCTACTGATGGCATAATACCACTCCTTTTTTCTTCTTTCACCTATCATAACATGCAATTCCGATATATTTCATCCATTTAATAACCTTTATTTCTTTTAGTTGCTTTTTATTCCTTCTATCCCTTATAGTATGAGCAAACACGAAAGAAAGAACGTGATAATAAATGATTGCAAAGCTTTTGCTTTTACTTATAAAAGGATATCAAAAAGGAATTTCGCCTTTTCTTCCGGCAAGGTGCCGGTTTTACCCTACTTGCTCCCAGTACGGAGTTGAATCCATTAAACGCTTTGGTGCCGTAAAGGGATCTTATTTGACTATAAAACGCATTTTAAAATGCCACCCGTTCCATCCGGGTGGCATCGATGAAGTACCTGAGAAAAAATTACACTAAGCTTTAGTTGTTTTCGATTGCTTCATACCCATTTACAACAACATCTAGCTTTCCTGTATTTGGATCAATAACTAGTCCATGTACAGGAGTATCTTTTGAAAATAGAGGATGATTACGAATTGTCTCTACACTATGCTGAACAGTCTCTTCTACTGAATCAAAACCCGTTAACCATTTTTTCAAGTCCATAGAATATTCAATGGTATTAATCACTTCATCTGAGATGCCTTTTGCTCTTACTTTCTCTAAAAAAGGTTCCGCCTGAAGTTTACCTGCTCCGCAGTCATGGTGACCAATTACACATACCTCATCAGCTTGTAGCTCGTACACAGCTACTAAAATGCTTCGCATAATACTTCCAAATGGATGTGAAACAAGTGCTCCTGCATTTTTAACAATTTTCACGTCTCCGTTACGCAGATTTAAAGCGTGCGGAAGCAATTCTACCAATCTTGTGTCCATACACGATAAAATAACCATTTTTTTATTAGGGAATTTGCTTGTTTCGTAAAGTTCATACTTCTTTTCTTCTACAAATTTTTTGTTGAATTCTAAAACATCTTGTAATAAGCTCATTTGCTGTCTTCTCCTTCATAAAAAAAATTCTTTCTTGTATTATAATACTTTTTCCTATAAGATGAAAAGTGTTAAATCGTAATCATTATTATTTGAAGACAAGAAAGTAGGTTATAACAGTGAAAAAAATTCCCGTTACCGTTTTAAGCGGATACCTTGGGTCAGGTAAAACAACTCTTTTGAACCATATTTTAAAAAATAAAGAAGGTTTAAAGGTCGCGGTCATTGTCAATGACATGAGCGAAGTAAATATTGATGCAGACTTAGTTAAACAAGGCGGATTTTCTCGAACAGAAGAAAAACTTGTTGAAATGCAAAATGGCTGTATTTGCTGTACGCTTCGAGATGATTTAATGAAAGAGGTAGAACGCCTCGCTGACAATGATGATATTGATTATATTGTCATTGAATCTTCCGGAATCAGCGAACCTATCCCTGTTGCTCAAACATTTACTTATATTGATGAAGAGCTTGGCATTGATTTAACTCAGAAATGTTCATTAGATACGATGGTCACTGTAGTAGATGCTAATCGCTTTTGGGAAGACTTTTCATCAGGCGAAAGCTTATTAGACCGCAAAGAAGGAACGGATGAAAACGATAAAAGAGAAGTGGTTGATTTATTAATCGATCAAATTGAATTTGCAAACGTCATTTTATTAAACAAAGTTGATTTGTTAACAAAAGATGATGCAGATGAGCTGCAGGCTGTTCTTCACAAATTAAACTCAGAGGCCACTGTTATCCAAACAATTAATAGTGAGGTAAAACTTGAAACCATACTTCATACCGACTTATTCGACTTTGAAAAAGCTAGTCAAGGAGCCGGATGGATTAAAGAATTAAATGAAGAACACCATACGCCTGAAACAGAAGAGTTTGGTATTTCTTCTTTTGTATATAGAAGGAATCGTCCCCTTCATCCTGAACGCTTTATGAAATGGTTAGAGGACTGGCCGGTTGATATTGTACGTGCAAAAGGATTTTTCTGGCTTGCTTCACGTAACCATATGGCAGGACTTCTTTCTCAAGCAGGTACGTCCATTATGATTCAAGGAGCGGGTGAATGGGTCGCAACGTACACAGCAGAGGAAAGGGAACAAACCTTAAAGGAAGAACCTGAATTACGAGCAAAATGGGATGAACAATTTGGAGACCGTATTAACGAGCTTGTATTCATTGGTATTGATATGAACAAAGCTGAAATAATTGAAACTTTAGACCACTGTTTGCTGACAAATGAGGAAATGAATCAAGATTGGGCTACTTTCAAAGACCCCCTTCCTAAGTTTACAGTAAGTGCGTAAATTTTTAGTTTTCAAATCGTAATAATTACGATATAATAACATAGGTCATAAATGGTTACGATACGAACGGAAGGAGCAACATAATGAAATTCAAACCACTTTTAATGGTGCTGGCATTAGGAATTGGAACAGCCCTTGCAGGGTGCAGTTCAAGCAGTGCAAATAACGCATCTGATAATAAAAATAAAAAATTAGAAGTTTACACAACAATTTACCCTTTACAGGATTTCACTGAAAAAATCGGTGGAAAATATGTAGAAGCTAAAAGCATTTTACCAACAGGTGTAGATGCTCACTCATTTGAACCTACCACAAAAACAATGGTCAAAATCGCAAACGCGGACGCATTCGTTTACTCAGGAATTGGGCTTGAAGGCTTTGCAGATAAAGCACAGTCTACGCTAAAGAATGAAGATGTCGCTTTAGTAGAAGCTGCAAAAGGAATTGAACTAGCAAAGAGTTCTGAAGATGAGCATGCCCATGAGGACGAACATGCACATGAAGAAGAGCATCACCACGGAGATACAGACCCTCACGTTTGGCTTGATCCTATTTTAGCTATTCAATTAGCAGAAAATATTAAAAATGAACTTGTTGAATTAAAACCAGATAAAAAAGCAGAATTTGAAAAGAACTTCCAATCCTTAAAGACTCAGCTTGAAGATGTGAACCAAGAGTTAAAAACAACGATTGGCGACGCACCTCATAAAGAAATTTTAGTATCACATGCAGCCTACGGCTACTGGGAAAAACGATACGGATTAAAGCAAATTAGCGTAGCGGGTTTATCTCCTACAAATGAGCCGTCTCAAAAACAATTAGAAAACATCGTAAAACAAGCAAAAAAAGACCATATCAAATACTTTATCTTTGACCAAAATTTAAAGCCTAAAGTGTCTACACTTGTAAAAAATGAAGTGGGAGCTCAAGCTTTAACACTTCATAACTTAGAGTCATTAACGAAAAACGATGTTAAAAATAAAGAAGATTATTTCTCCATTATGCAACACAACATTGATACGTTGAAAAAAGCATTATATTAATAAAAAAACTAGCCTCTCGGCTAGTTTTTTTATTGTAATTTATATTTTTGCTTAAAGCGTTCCACACGGCCGCCTTTATCAGCAAATTTTTGTTTTCCTGTATAAAATGGATGTGTATCCGAACTAATTTCAACTTTTAAGAGCGGATATGTGTTGCCATCTTCCCATTGAACGGTCTCATTTGATTGTTTTGTAGATCCTGATAAAAATGATGTTCCGCTATTTGTATCCATAAATACAACTTTACGATAGTCTGGATGAATATTTGTTTTCATTAAATATCTCTCCTTTAAAACAATATATACTCATTATAATCGTAATGATTACTATTTTCAAGTTATATGTTTTACCAATTCTGATGCATAAAGCGTGGTAAAAAGTGGACAATAAGGTTTATCAATACTTTACTGGAAAGGTTGAAAAATGAATGGATCATTTAGTTACTGCACGTTCAATGTTTGGTCTGAACATGGGAGTACATATCATTTTTGCCACTCTTGGCGTCGGCATTCCTCTCATGATTTTATTGGCTGAAATTCTTTACTACAAAACAAAAGATAAAGATTATGAACTTATGGCACAGCGCTGGACAAAAGGAGCTGCTGTCCTGCTTGGAGTCGCTATTCCTACGGGAACGATTGCTGGTGTGCAATTAGCGTTGCTTTGGCCGGGTTTTATGGAAATCGTAGGAAAAGTGATGGCTCTTCCTTTTCAAATTGAAATTTATGCTTTCTTTATTGAGGCTCTTTTTCTCTCTATTTACGTATACGCAGCGGACCGTATTTCTCGAAAAATGAGGATTATCAGTCTCATTTTAGTAGCAATAGGCGCTCTTGCCTCTGCCGTTTTAATTACAAACGTGCACGCATTTGAAGGAACACCTGCTGGCTTTCGAATTTTAAATGGCGAAATTGTAAGCGTAGATCCTTGGGCAGCTTTCTTTAATCCGAGTTTCTTTGTAACGTCCGGTCACGTAGCCGTTTCTGCTTATACAACCGGAGGCTTTGTCATTGCTTCAGTCGCTGCCTTTAAAATGCTTCGTGCGCGAAAACATAATCCAAGAGAATATAAATTTCATCATAAAGCATTGATGATGGGATTAGTAATCGGCGGGATTTTTTCTTTTGTAACAGCTTTGAATGGACATGAATCGATGCAAAAAGTATACGAATATCAACCCGAAAAACTTGCAGCAGCTGAAGGTCTATTTGAAACGCAAGATCATGCGCCATTAGCTTTAGGCGGATTTACAGATGAAAAAGAACAGCGAGTCAAGTATGGCATTGAGTTTCCATGGATGCTCAGCTTCTTGTCGGGTAATAGCTTTAATACAGTGATTACTGGACTCAATGACTTCCCTAGAGATTATTGGCCGCCGCTTTTTGTGCATACCTTGTTTAACGGTATGGTCATTATCGGATCGATTTTAATTTTAGTGGCGCTAGTGGGCGTTGTTTGGTACAAGTTTTTAAAGAAGAAAAGCTTCCCTAAAGTTTTCATGTGGGCATTTGTCGCAACGGGCCCTCTCGCGATCATGGGCATTGAATTCGGATGGATTTTCGCATGTACAGGCAGACAACCCTGGGTCATTTACCGCATCATGCGTACATCAGAAGCCGTTACTACTTCTGCTAATTTGCATATTTTATTTTTCTTGTTTTTGCTTGTTTATATCGTACTCGTGGCCGCAGTCGCCCTTGTACTGGTGTTTTATTTTAGACGAAATCCGCTTTCTAAAGAGCTTGCTGCGCAAGCAGATTAAAAAGGATGTGAGAATATGGGTGATTCATTACTAGCAATTACTGTAATATGGGGCTTCATTTTTATCTATGCTGTAATGGGAACGATGGACTTTGGAGCTGGTTTTTGGTCGATGGTCTATATTAACCGTACGAAAACAAATGCTACAGATGTAGCAAACAGATATCTATCGCCTACTTGGGAAGTAACCAATGTATTTATCGTTGCGATTGTTGTTGCGCTGTTTAGCTTTTTTCCGCGAGCTACATTTACGCTTGGAACAGTGCTACTAGTACCGGGGAGTATCATTTTACTTCTCTTATCTATTCGAAGCGGATTTTTAGTGTTTTCACACTATGCTGGCAGCTTCAAATATCGGAGAGCGTTGGTTTACGTATCTGGTATATCTGGCGTATTAATTCCCGCTTTTTTAATCGCCGTACTGCCCGTAAGTCAAGGTGGATTTATTGATGTAATTGACGGAACGCAGCGATTAAATTTAGCAAGAGTGTTTTCAAGTCCGCACGTCTATTCATTTATTGGTTTTGCCATTACTTCTTCCCTGTTTCTGTCGTCTCTTTTATTAGCAGACTACTCGAAGTCATCTGACGAAATGGAAGCTTATGCGGTCTATCGGCGCGATGCGCTCATTACAGGACCTCTTTCACTGCTAATGGCTATCTTTATTATGATTACAATGCAATCAGAAGCCAGCTGGTTATATGATAAAATGATGCAGTTTAAGCCTCTTCTTTACGGGTCTGTAGGTCTATTTGTAGTAGCTGGTATTGCTCTGCTGCTGCCTTCTCAAAAAGGAAAAGGAATGCCTCGTTTAGCCGTGGTATCAATCGTCCTTCAATATTTCTTAGCAAGTTACGTATACGGACGAAGTCATTTACCGTATGTCGTGTATCCAAACGTAACGATTGAGAATGGATTTACACATCCCGATGCGTTCCATTCGTTATTTATTGTGTATATTGTTGGCTTTGCGATTTTATTTCCTGGATTCTTTTATTTCTGGCGTCTATTTATGAAAGATAATAAAGAATACAGCAAAAAGAAGCCATATTAAAAACCCGGTCAGCACTTGACCGGGTTTTCTTATGAAGCAGCAGATTTTGCCACTACTTCAGCAAAGTCTTTAGCAAATACCTTACATTTTTCTACATCTTCTCCAAAGGGAGAAAGCTCGATTTTCAAACCAGGAACAGCTATATTTCCGTTGCGTCCCTTTATTTTTTCTTCAATTAAATCAACTGCTCCGCAAAAAACATCATATGATGAATCACCTGAACCAAATACAGCCATCTGCTTTTGACTGAGATCTATATCATCCATTTCATCATAAAGATCTAAAAAATCATCTGGCAGCTCTCCATCTCCCCACGTATAAGCTCCAAAGATAATAGATTCTGCCAATACAAGGTCCGAAGCAGCAATGTCATATACTTCTGCTCGTTTCACATGCAATCCATGCTTGACTAATTCTTCTTCGATCAAATCGGCTATCGCTTCTGTGTTGCCTGACATACTCGCATAAGCTAGTAAGATTTCCTTCATGTAAATGACGCTCCTTTACACCAGCAGTGTGGGCCGCACATCCCCTTCTTCATCACATTCTTGCTTAAGAGGACAGTTTTCACACTCACTGGATGCATAGTTCTTTTGAAAATGTTTTGGTTCCATTAACACACTTTTGACAATATGTAGTTGAAGTATGGCCTTTTCATAATCGCCTGTTGCAATATAATAAGTTGTTGTTTCTCCGGTTAATAATGAATAAAAACGAATTTGTTCAGGAACCTTTTGAAAAGCTTGTTTCGAAAAAACGATAATAAAGTCTTTCATTGCGTTCTTCACTTCTTCATGGTCATCTAGAATGAATTTTGTTACCGTATAAGACTTCTCTGTCCATGCAGCAAAATCAATGGTCAGAGAAAGGTTGCTTTGAATTTCTTCTACATAAACGCTGTATTTTTCAAACACAAAAAGTGGTAGCTCCACATGTGTTTTCTCGCCTAAAAACCTCAGTAAATAATCACTTACTTTAGCTAACACATCGTAATAGTGAATGGGTGATGAAAACATATTTGGCTTTAGGCGCCAATATTTTTCAATAAGCTGTAAAACATAGAGGTTTGAGCGATACTCAACTGGCTTGCTATAGTATGTTTTAATGATTTGATGGACGGTTACTTGAACATGCTGTTTCCAATCTATAGATGTCTTTTTCAAAAGAAGCTGCTGCTGATAAAATTTGTACGGACATCGAATAAATTGTTCGATGTGGTTATTGGAGAGTGTCTTTATATGCACTTTTATCGGTTCCATCTATGTCTCACCACCCTAATTGAAATTCATTCTCAATAATGATCAAAAATTAAATCATGAAATTTGCTCAATCACTTTACGAATAGCACTCCATGAATGTTTGACGAAATAAATTGGTTTTTGCTGTTTTTTTGCTTTCTCTTTAATGACTTTTGCCATATTGTGATTAATAAAATCCGTAATAACTAATACAAACCCAATATGTTCGGGAATTTCTCGCTTCACCATATTGCTTTTACGGCCATCTAAATGAATTACTTCATTAAACCCTTCTCCCGCTAGACGATCTGTAATATGCTTTAACCTGTCTCCTCCTACAACCATGACTGATGACATGTTTGTTCCCTCCCAATTAATTATTCATTTAATGATTTGACAACAACCTGTATTCTTTACTATATATACAGTTTAATTGAGAATGATTCTCTTTGTCAATGTTTAATTGATAAAAATTCTCAATTAAAATGAAAGTCTACCACCTTTCTTATAAGTTAGTTGAATTTTGACCATACTATAGCTATCACATACAAAGGAGGGTTAACGTTGGAACAAAACATTCTTTGTGAAGTAAATAACTGTCACTTTTGGAAAAATGGAAATCACTGCAGTGCAGAAGAAATTTACGTAGTAAGTCATAGCGGAAAACATGCAGCAAGCAGCTATGAAACAGACTGTAAAACGTTCAAGCCAACTGAAGCGTAACCCGCAAAAGGACAGCCTCTGGGTTGTCTTTTTTCTCTCTTCAAGATCATAAAAAAGGAGACTAGTATGAAGACTGAACAACTGATTCATTTTTTTAAAGAAGAAGCCATAAAAGCAAATGAACAAACCTTTCCAATCTATGTACAATCATTTACTCATTTATGGACATACAAATGGGGAACACTTGAAAACATTCCAGAAGAAATTGATGACTTAATTACCACACGTGCGTTAGAACTTGGACTTATTCACTTAAAAAAAGCTGACTAATCAATAAGGAAATTAGTCAGCTTTTGTGTTTATAAATCATCAAATCCATTTGCATCTGATGCTTTTGTATATTGTCGTGATTTCTGTTCAAAGAAATCGGTTTTCCCTAAATCTACCTCTTGATAAGCAATAATCCAACGAAGAGGATTTTCAATCGGTGCTTCTGGGAAAGCAGCTCGACCGAAGCCTAACTGATTACAGCGTTTATTCGCCATATATTCAATGTACTGCTGCAGTTCTTTCATCGTAATGCCGTCGAATTTTTCTCCAATAACAGATTCCGCCCATTCAATTTCAAGACGAGCTGCCTCTTGGAACGTTTCAACTACAAACGTTTCTAGCTCCTCCGTACGATAAGCTGGATTTTCATTTAGTACTTCCTTGAAAATCTTTTCAAATAACCCAACGTGAAGCTGTTCATCACGATTGATATAATTAATCATCGTAGATGTCGCCACCATCTTTTGATTTCTCGCAAGATTATAGAAGAACGCAAATCCGCTATAGAAGAAAAGTCCTTCTAAAATAACATCATATACCATAGACTTCAAAAAGTTTTCAACCGTTGCTTCTTCGCTAAATGCTTTATATCCGTTTGTAATAAAGTCATTTCGTGCGCGAAGCTTTTCGTCTGTACGCCAGTATTCAAATACTTCATCTTGTTTTCCTTTTGGTACAAGACTTGATAAAACATATGAATACGAATGATTATGAACCACTTCTTGCTGCGCTAAAATAATCATTAGAGCGTTAATCGAAGAATCGGTTACATAGTCAGCTACTTTGCTAGCATAATCTGATTGAATACTGTCCAGTAGCGCCAGCAGGCCAATAATTTTTAGAAAGCTCTCTTGTTCGTCAGCGGTTAACTGAGGGAACTGTTTAATATCTTGACCCATATTAATTTCAAACGGCGTCCAGAAATTAGCTAGCATACGCTTGTATTTAGGGAACGCCCATGAAAATCGGACGTCATCCCAGTTTAGAATATTGGAGCTCTTGCCGTTGATGATTCCTGTCGAACGGTTCGGAGCTGTTTCGTTCATTAATTCTCGTTTTAACATGCTTGTCATCAATTATTCACTCCTTTTAACTATGACAGCTTTCACATTCTTCAATGACTTCACTTGATGTTGAACGTACGTAATAGGTCGTTTTTAATTTTTCTTTCCATGCCGTCATATGAAGATCCAGCAGCTCTTTTGCTCGGATATCATTTTGTACATATAAATTGAATGAAATAGATTGATCAATATGACGCTGGCGCTTGGCGTTTTGCTTAATGCTCCAGTGCTGATCAATTAAATAAACGGACTTATAATACCAGTTTGTTGCTGGCGATAAATCTGGTGCCGTCACTGGGATTTTATAGTTTTTCTTTTCCTCTGAATAAAACTTACGGAAAATCGGATCAATACTTGCCGTAGAACCCGCGATAATAGATGTTGATGAATTAGGTGCTACAGCCATTAAATATCCATTTCTTATCCCATTGCTTTGAACTTCGCTACGCAGTTCACTCCACGCTTCGCTCGTGTATTCACGTGTTTCAAAATAAGCGCCTGACTCAAAATCTGAGCCTTTAAATAATGGATATGCGCCTTTTTCTTTAGCTAAGTTCATGCTTGCCTGCACGGTTAAGTAAGAAATTTGTTCATACAATTCATCGCAATATGCTACCGCTTCATCTGTCTCCCATGCTATTTTCTTTAAGGCAAGCAAATGGTTCCAGCCAAATGTGCCAAGCCCTACTGCGCGGTACTTTTGATTCGTTAGCTTTGCTTGAAGTACCGGCAAATCATTTAACTCAATAACATTATCAAGCATGCGTACTTGAATTGGAATTAAACGTTCAAGTACATCTTCAGTTACGGCTCTCGCTAAGTTAATAGAAGAAAGATTACATACAACAAAATCGCCCGGATTCTTTGTAATAATAATTTTTCCGTCTTCCGTAATTTCCTCTGTTACGACCGTTGTACTTTGGTTTTGCGTGATTTCTGTACATAAGTTACTGCAGTAAATCATGCCCGCGTGTCGGTTTTGATTAGCTCGGTTAACCGTATCACGATAGAACATATAAGGAGTTCCGGTTTCAAGCTGCGAAAGCATAATGCGCTTGAAGATCTCAATAGCAGGCACTGTTTCTCTTGAAAGCTGTTCATTGTTTACACACTCAGCGTAACGAGTGCGGAACGAACCGCTGCCTTCTTCTTCATCATAAAAATCTTCTAACGAGTAGCCCATCAGCGTACGAACTTCGTGAGGATCGAATAAGTGCCAGTCTTCACGTGCTTCTACTTTTTCCATAAACAAATCTGGCAAACATACGCCAGTGAATAAATCATGCGTGCGCTGGCGTTCATCACCATTGTTCAAACGCGCGTCTAAGAATGAAAAAATGTCTTTATGCCAAACATCTAAATATACAGCAATAGCTCCTTGTCGTTGACCTAGCTGATCGACACTTACAGCCGTATTATTTAGCTGTTTCATCCATGGAATTGTTCCTGATGATACGCCTTTAAAACCTTTTATATCACTTCCTCGACTTCTAATATGACCGAGGTAGACACCAATTCCGCCTCCATTTTTACTAAGCGTGGCCAAATCTGTATTGCTATCATAAATACCGCGTAAGCTGTCATCAATCGTATCAATAAAGCAGCTAGATAGCTGTCCGTAGCTCTTTCCTGCGTTTGAGAGTGTTGGTGTGGCAACCGTCATATATAGACTAGAAAGCGCCCAGTACGCTTCTTTTACTAATGCTGTTCGATTTTCTTTCTTTTCTTGAGACATCAGCGTCATAGCAATGATAAGAAAACGTTCTTGCGGTAATTCGTATACACGCTTATCATGTGATGTCGCTAAATAGCGATCTGCTAATGTCAGCAATCCAATGTATGTAAATAAACGATCGCGTTCAGGAATAATGACTGAAGCAATTTCATTAATTTCTTCTTCTGTATATGTTTTTAATAGCTGTTTATTATAAATGCCGATTTTTGTTAGTTCTTGAATAAGCTGATAAAACGAACCGTACTTCTCTTTTTTATCATAACCTCGGTTGTCCGCTGCTTTTCGATATAGTTCGTTTAAGTAGACGTCTGCCGCCACGTACGTCCAATCTGGTTCTTCCATTGAAATACGCTCTAGGGCTGCCAAAATTAGTACGTTTGCAACCTTTTCGTCCGTCATATTTTCCTTTACTGTAACAGTTTGAATAACCTTTTCCTCATACAAAGAAAAATCAAGTTGCGTAAATTCTTTTTTTAAACGTTCAATATATGCAGTTAATTCATGTAGAATTGTAGGCTTTAATGTATTCACCATAAATATGGCTCCTCTCTTCACTTCAAAATAAAAAATCGCTCACCGTACCTCGGTGAGCGAATAGAACGAAGATAGAAGAAGACACTAAGTCTTTTCTCAATCCTCGCTCTACCCTCTCACCTCCCGAAGAAGATAAAACGACATAAAAAAGGCAGGTCTCCTGACTTATGCTTCTTTTTACTTTAAGGCCTTCCCATGATGTTTACTCACAGTGGATCTCCTTATTTCATCAGCATTCACAGTTGCGGGGACAGCTTTGGATTTTCACCAAATTCCCTTTTAAGTCTTTTTATCAGACACCTTTTTCACTGGAAAACACAAAATATAGTATTTTATTATTGTTTAACAAACAACATATTGTGTTATGTTATAAACACATTATATAGGACAACTTAGAAAACTATCAACCTATTTTCAAAAATAATTTTGTTTTTTACGATAAAATCCTTCGACTTTTTTCATCAAACTACTCCATCATAACATGTTTTGACACGCTTGATGGAACAATGTGCTCTTTTTAAAAAATTTGTCCTATTTTTCTACTAAACATTGCCAACATCAATAAAAAAACCGTTTTTCATAAAAAACGGTTTTTAATTATTTGTATTCTTTTTCAAATGCTGTGATTGTTTTGATAAACTTTTTATCAATATCGTATCCTATCCCCGGTTTTTCCTTCACCTTTATTACTCCGGCTTCTACCTCTACTTCGGGCTTAATAATATCTTTTTCCCAATAGCGAGACGACGCAGAAATGTCACCTGGTATCGTGAAAGAAGGCAGTGTGGCAAGGGCGATGTTATGAGCTCGTGAAATCCCGGCTTCTAACATTCCGCCAACCCAAAGCCTTACACCGTGTAGGGCGCATAAATCATGAATTTTTTTTGCTACAGACATTCCGCCAACTCGACCGATTTTCACATTGATAATCTTGCAGCTTTTTTGTTCGATTGCATGACGTGCATCTTCATAGCTCACAATACTTTCATCTAAGCAAATCGGCGTCTTCATTTGCTTTTGTAATAATCGATGATCAAGGATATCATCCGAACTTAACGGCTGTTCGATCATCATTAAATTCAATTCATCTAGTTTTTTCAATGAATCACTATCGCTTAACGTATAGGCTGAATTGGCATCAGCCATAAGAGGAATGCTTGGAAATTCATCTCGAATTTGTTTCAGTAGCTCATAGTCAGCGCCTGGCTTAATTTTCACTTTAAAGCGCTTATAACCATCTTTCATATAAGTCTTTATTTGTTCTTTCATGATGGAAATATCATTTAAGCCAACTACCACTCCAGCTTCTACAGCAGGCCTTATTCCGCCAATTACTTCAGCTAAGGGCTTATTTTGGCGCTTTGCATACAAATCCCATACAGCACAGTCCAAAGCTGCTTTAGCCATGTTGTTCCGCTTTAGAGGTTTGAATAACTTTTGAACATCCTCTGGTTTTTGAAGCTGCTGGTGAAGAAGCGAAGGAATTAAAAAATCGTCTAACATATGAAAACATGTCTGAATCGTTTCTTCCGTATACCAAGGAGATGAAAAAGCAACGACTTCTCCCCATCCTGTAAATCCTTTTTCATCTTCTACTTCAAGCAAAATCAATTCTCGATCCTGGACCGTACCATAGCTTGTTGAAAAAGGAGAAAGAAGCTTCATGTCAATTTTATAAAGATGTACTTTTTTGATAATCATCGATTAAATCCCTTTCTGTATGAACGATGATAGCTTCCGGCGTATGATTTTATTAGAGGCCGTTCGCGGCAGCTCCTCTACTCGAACGAAATACTTTGGAAGTTTGTACTTTGCTAAAAATTGTTGAATGTGTAAAGATAACTCTTCATCTGAAACGTCTTCGTTTATAACAATGCATGCTGCAGGAACTTGTCCCCATTTTCCATCGGCTACTCCCGTTACACCGGCCTCTTTAACAGCGGGATGCTTCAACAAAACATTTTCAATTTCAGCTGGATATACATTTTCTCCACCTGAAATAATAAGGTCCGAACGTCTGTCTAATACATATAGAAAACCTTCTTCATCCACTTTCCCGATATCTCCTGTATAGAACCAGCCTTGTTGAAGGGCTTTTTTAGTAGCTTCAGGTTTATTTAAATATCCTTTTGTAACATTTGGACCTTTAACAATGATTTCTCCTGCTTCACGTGTTTCATTTCCATTCTCATCTACAATTTTCATTGCACACGGAAATAATGGTTTACCTGCTGATCCCAGTTTTCGCAAACTATCTTCAGGTGAAAGCGTAACGAACTGTGAAGATGTTTCTGTCATTCCATACGTTTGATAAACAGGAATTTCTTTATTCACACAAGCCTCTAAAATAGTAAGCGGTGCGGGTCCTCCTCCTAAAAGCATACAGCGAAATGTATTTGGGTATTTACGTTCAGCTAATTCATCCAGCATATTCGATAGCATGGAAGTGACAACCGAAATAATTGTTACTCCTTTGTTTTCAATGGCTTCATTCACCGCTCTTGCTTCAAATCGTTCTTCTAAAATGATTTTCATTCCGTAAAAGACGCTCCGCATTAAAATGGATAATCCGCTAATATGAAACAAAGGAACCGCTATAAGCCAGCAGTCTTTTTCATTTAATCCTAAATTAAGCGCTGAACCAATGGAACTCCACCAGTGATTTCCATATGTCTGCAGCACTCCTTTTGGATTACCTGTTGTTCCAGACGTATACATAATGGTGAACGTCTCCTCGAGATTCCACGTTTTCTGAAAATACGTTTCTGTTTCTGGAGAACTTTTTAAAGAAGATAAAGGAAGCTGAGTAATGGAACTTTGGAACTCTCTCGTTAAAAATGCTTCATCCGTAATAAGCAACGACACGTTTGCATCTGTTAGCTGATAATTGATTTCTTCATTTGTCAAACGCGTATTGACGAGCAGCACCCGAGCGCCAATATAAGAAACCGCATGTAAAATCTCAATAAACTCCACGCTGTTTTTCATGCATAAAGCAATGGTATCACCTTGCTTTACACCGTTAAACGAAAGCTGCTGCGCTACTTTTTGAACACGCTTATGAAGCTCTTGAAAAGTAAGCGACGTTTGCAGTGTTTCTACCGCCACTCGGTTTGGCGTCAAATATGCTCTTTGCATAAGCCCATTAGGAATCGTTTGGCCACTCATAAATTTCTCTCCTTTTTATACTAATTAACTAAATCAAATTGAAAAAACAGCCTGATGATAATCACCAAGCTGTTTCAGCTGTTTAAGGGAAACGTGGGAACTGTTGGAAGTCTGGATTGCGTTTTTCCTTAAATGCATCGCGACCTTCTTTTGCCTCGTCCGTTGTGTAATAAAGAAGCGTTGCGTCACCCGCAAATTGCTGGATACCAGCTAAGCCGTCCGTATCAGCATTAAATGCTGCTTTTAAGAAACGAAGAGCGGTTGGACTTTTTTCTAACATCTCTTCACACCATTGAATTGTTTCAGCTTCAAGCTGTTCTAATGGAACGACCGTGTTTACTAATCCCATGTCTAGTGCTTCTTGAGCGTTGTACTGACGGCATAAGAACCAGATCTCACGCGCTTTCTTATGGCCTACGATGCGAGCTAAGTAACCAGAGCCATATCCTGCATCGAAGCTTCCAACTTTAGGACCTGTTTGTCCAAAGACTGCGTTATCCGCTGCAATTGTTAAGTCACATACAACGTGAAGAACGTGGCCTCCACCAATTGCATAGCCTGATACCATTGCAACAACCGGCTTTGGAATTACGCGAATTAAACGCTGTAAATCTAGAACGTTTAGACGTGGAATTTCATCTTCTCCTACATAGCCGCCGTGACCGCGAACTCTTTGGTCTCCGCCTGAGCAAAATGCTTTATCCCCAGCACCTGCTAATACAATTACTCCAACGCTTGCATCGTCACGAGCATAAGCAAATGCATCGATCAATTCCATTACTGTTTTTGGACGGAATGCATTGTGCACTTCCGGACGGTTAATCGTAATTTTAGCGATTCCGTTATATGTTTCGTATAAAATGTCTTCATATTGACGTACTGATGTCCATTCAACTGTCATCTTTATTTCCTCCTAATTATGTAGTAGCTAAGAACTCACTTACTATTCTACCAAAAATCTCGGGTTGTTCCACGTGAATTGCATGGCCTGTCCCTAAAATAATTTTAGAAGTAGCATTTGGTATTAATGTTTGCATTTCTTTGGAAATTAAACAAAACTTTTGATCTACTTCTCCTGTAATAAGCAAAACCGGCATCAACAGATCGTCCAGCTTCTCCCAAAGGGACGGCTGGACTCCTGTTCCCATTCCTTTCAAACTGTTGGAAAGGCCGATTTCTGTATGCGAAAGTCTTTCTTGACGCACCGCTTCTTGAACATAGCTAGGCAATTGCTTTTGAGAACGAAAAAGAGGGATTTCCTCCCAAAAGTTCACAAATTCTTCAATTCCATTTTTCACAATGCGGCTCGCCAGCTGCTCATCTTTTTCTTTTCTTAGCTTTTGTTCTTCTCGCGTTTTTAAACCAGGCGATGCGCTTTCTAATACCAACTTTTTCACAAGGTGTGGATATCGCTGAGCAAATGAGAGAGCAAGCCTTCCTCCCATCGAATATCCAATTACATTCACCTGTGATAGAGATAGCTGTTGAAGCAGCTCATGCAGTGCTTCAACAACTGCTTCCATTGAATATGGTTTGATTTCTTTCGGAGCTGCTGATTGGCCATGACCAATAATATCAACAGCAATCACTTGATAGTCTTTAACGAATTTCTTCATAAAGGTACGCCAGGTTTGAGAAGAACCGGTAAAGCCGTGAAGAAGCAGCAGCGGCTCTCCTTTTCCCTCGGTGTGCACATAGTAAGATACACCATTTAATTGATACATCATTGCTTATTCCACACCGTTTGACAAATTTATTTCCTCGGAAACAAGTTTCCACAAACTGCGATGAGTCTCTACATTTTCTGTACGAGTTGTACGAATCTCTACAACATGTAACCCGCCTTTTGTGAAAGCATGGTTCATTGCATGTCGAAATTCTTCCCAGCTGCTTGCTGAAGAAAATGTGCCATCATACAGACGAGTGGCATGCTCAAAATTCAATCCAGTTGGCGTACCGAATAAAAATTCAAAGTGCTTTTCTTGTTTTGACTGCGGTAAAAATGAAAAAATTCCTCCGCCGTCATTGTTAACTAGCACAACGGTTAAATTTAAATTATGCATCTTAGCTGCCAGCAGACCATTTAAATCGTGATAAAAAGATAGGTCACCAATAAATAAAACGGTGTGATCGTAAGCCGTGCTTACGCCTAGAGCAGACGAAACCACACCATCAATTCCATTTGCTCCTCGGTTTACAAAAAGTGGAATATCTTTCTCCGTATTTAAGAAGAAAGAATCAATATCTCGAACAGGCATTGAATTTCCAACAAACAAAGCCGTGCCTTCAGGTACTACATCCACAATTTCTTGAACTACTTGTCCTTCGAACCATTCCTGGCCAGAAGTTAATGTTTTGAGAGCCTGTGCAGTTTGAGCATTAATCTTTTTCCATAGACTCAGCCATGAAGTAGACTCCTCTTGATTCGCTGAAAGGCGCTTGATCAGTTCTTCACAAAATAATGTTTCATTGGCTTCAATCATCACTGTTGAACGCAAAGTAGGATCTCTCCAGCCTTTACCTTGGTCAACTACAAACATTTCTTTCGGCTCGTGTGCTTTTAAAAATTGCAATAGCGGTTTCGATACCGGCATCGCGCCAAAACGAATGACAACTTCGGGGTAAAAACGCTCATCAACCTTATCACTTTTTAAAAATGTATCATATGTCTCTATTACATTTTCTTTTGAATGCTTGCCGCTTCTTAATTGTGATAACGGATCTGCGAGCACCGGAAAGCTTAAAGCGTCAGCTAAACGGCATACGCTGTCTACTGCTTTTAAAGACATTTGATCTCCGCATATAATAAGTCCTTTTGTTGTTCCCTCTAGGCGCTTCGCAATTTCTTCGAATCCTTTTTCAGATAGAGATGCTTCTCCATGAATAGCAGCCACATATGATTTACCGCGTTTCCCCTGACTCCATAAATCTTCAATAGACAAATCTGGTACAATCGGTTCACGTAAAGGTACGTTAATGTGTACAGGACCGCTCGGTATAGCTTGAGCTGTATGAACAGCCCTTGAAGCTACTGTTCGAATATAACGATTCATATCTGCACTTTCTTCTGGTAAAGCTGTATCTACAAACCACTTCGCATACTGACCGAAAAGATGATTCTGATTAATTGCCTGCGGGGCACCTATATCCCTTAACTCGTGCGGCCGATCGGCTGTGATAACGACTAAAGGAATGCGTGAGTAGTGAGCTTCAATTACTGCAGGATAATAATTCGCTGCAGCTGTTCCAGATGTACATACAAGCGCCACTGGTTTTTTCTTTGCTTTTGCTATTCCTAGAGCAAAAAAGCCGGCAGAACGTTCATCAATGTTTAAGTGCACATGAATATCAGGGTGCTCAGCCATAAGCATCGCAATAGGCGTTGAACGTGACCCTGGACTGACCACTACTTCTTCAACATTTGCTTCTACTAATTCATCCACGAATGACGCAATATACGTTGTTAATGATTTAATGTGTTCCACGCATAATCCCTCCTAAAGCTGAAAGCATCGGGTTGAATTTAATTTTTGTTTCTTCATATTCACTTTCAGGCGTAGAATCTGCTACAATTCCACAGCCCGCAAATAAAACAGCTTCTTTTTGCTGAATAACAGCCGAGCGGATTCCTACTATAAATTCACCGTTTCCATTGATATCCATCCATCCTAAAGGAGCTGCGTACCACCCTCGGTCAAAGGATTCTAGCTTTCGAATAATAGGCAAGGCCTCCTGTTGAGGATATCCTCCTAACGCTGGTGTTGGATGGAGCTTTTGAATAAATGAAAATAGCGTCACATCTTCCTTTATACGCCCTTTCACAGGTGTATACAAATGTTGAATATGCTTTGTTTTATATAAACTTGGCTTACTTGGAATTTCTACTTCATAACAATAAGAATTCATCGCTTCTTTAATCATATGAACAACAACATCGTGCTCAATTAAGTTCTTAGGATCCTGAAGCAATTCCTCACCTAGTTCGTGATCTTCCTGCCTTGTCTTTCCTCTTGGAATCGAACCCGCTAAACAAGTGGAAAACACGTAATCTCCTTGTTTTTGTACTAGTCTTTCTGGGGAAGCGCCGATAAAATGCTGATGCTCTCCCTCTAAAATATATGTGTAGCTAGTTGGCTGTTCCTTTAACAGACGCTGAAGCACGTATTCAGTAGAAATATCTTCATTAAATTTTACTTTTAATTGGCGAGCAAGAACCACTTTCTCTATAACCTGTTGCTTAATTAAAGTAGTAGCTCTTTCAATATTTCCTTTAAATTTCTCTACCCCAATTTCTTCTTTTTCCAACAGCAAAGGTGAAATATGAGATTCCCCGTCGTACTCTTCACAAAGAACAAGTTTTTGGACCTCTTCGAAATAATTGATGTGCTCTTTTACAGAATCTTGTCCTTTAACCATCATATTAACGGTAAGATATCCTTCTTTATTTACCTGGGTATATAACACAGTTGGAATCATAAATTTTGAACTCGGGAAATCACTCCAATAGTTTTCTCGATACTGATTTGGGTCAAATGAAAATCCTCCAAATAAAAGAGGACCTGTCCCATCAGGGAAAATTTGGTTATTTTTATAAAAGTCTTCTTTTATAAAGCGCTTCCATTCATTTTCAATGTGGAAATAACGTTCTTTTGCCGCATTGGTGCAAATAGTATGCGCATATCCTAATCCAACAAATGTATAATAACTGTTGGGATCTTTCCAAAAAAAGCGTTCTTTATAAAACTGGTCATGTCCGTTCGCATAAAAAATAAGGGGGTCAATAGGTCTTACTTTTTTCACTAAACTGACCAATTTTGGCTGATTTTCATTTTTTGCACGCTCAATCGCATCTTTAATGTATTCTTGTACTAACTGTTCGGTCGTTGCAATCACACTACGTCCCCCCGTTCATCTTTTTTTCTTAAGTCTGTAACTAACTTATTATAAACTTTCAGTTCAAAAAAATCTAGCATCGCGATTCATGAGCAAAAATTAATTTTGCTTGTCTAAATTACGCCTTTTCAGTAAACCAATAAAAAAATCTTTATGATCTATTTAGTACCCTTTAGCCCTCAAGAACATTATTTTTATCATACCCTTTTCTATAACCTTTACCTTTCTTTAATTTTCCACTCCATTTCTCTCTTAGCTTCATGAATACCCCAAATCCTCCTAATATGAATCGTGTTTTTTTGAATTTTTAACACATACTACAAAAGCACACTAAATTTTTAAGGGGGAGCTTCATGACACTTTCAAAACAAGAAATCAGTCAGTTAAAACAAAATTTACAGCAGCAGCAGGCTGATATTCAATCGCACTTTGATCAAAATGATCATTTTGGTCTAACTCGAAGCGACGCTCACGATGCTGTAGGAGAACTTTCAAGCTACGATAACCACCCTGGTGACACAGCCACAGAAACATACGAGCGTGAAAAAGACCTTGCACTAAATGAACATGCAAAACAAGAGCTACATGAAATAGAAGAAGCACTGCAGGCAATCGCTCACAGCACGTATGGAACATGCAAAGTATGTGGAGCAGATATCTCATTTGAAAGACTTCAGGCTGTACCAACTACTTTATACTGTAGAGAACATAGCCCATCACAGGATATTCCAAAGCACAGACCTGTAGAAGAAAATGTTCTCCATCACCCATTTGGTCAATACGACTATGACGATACCGAGACGACAGGATACGACGCAGAAGATTCTTGGCAAGACGTTGCGCGTTACGGGACGTCTGAATCTCCTTCTGATTTTATAGAAGATACGTCTAACTATAGTGAAACCTATATTGAGGCGGATGAAGCTATCGGGTACGTTGAAGATTATGAAAACTTTGCCGCTACCGATTTATATGGACAGCCTCTTCCTATTTACCCTTCAAAAGAGCATGAGCGATATGAAAATGCACTGGATGAAGAAGGTACGATGACCATATTTGGAGATTTACCGGCCTATGAGAAAGATCCATACACTGAAAAGGAGTAGTTCTTCATACTACTCTTTTTTCTATTTTTAGTAGGAGCTATGGGAGATGACATCGAATGAATAGGAGATTAGAATTAATAATGAGGTGAACATAATGAATGCACATGAAATTGATTATAAATTGTATGGAGATGACATGCAGTTTGTTGAAATTGAATTAGATCCTTCAGAAAGTGTGATAGCAGAAGCTGGAGGAATGATGATGATGGAAGATGATATTGAGATGGAAACCATTTTTGGTGACGGTTCTTCCTCCAACAGCAGCGGACTTTTTAATAAACTAAAAGGTGCTGGGAAACGCGTATTAACTGGTGAAAGTTTATTTATGACGGTATATACAAATAACGGATATCACAAGCGAAAAGTATCTTTCGCTTCACCTTTTCCAGGTAAGATTATTCCTGTCGATTTAGAGCAGCTCGATCATAAAATCATTTGTCAAAAAAGCTCCTTTTTATGCGCTGCCAAAGGCGTATCCGTTGGTATTGACTTTCAAAAAAAACTAGGAACGGGCTTCTTTGGCGGTGAAGGTTTTATTATGCAAAAATTAGAAGGCAATGGCCTCGCATTTTTGCATGCAGGCGGCACCATTCATAAGAGACAGCTGCAGCCGGGTGAACGCCTTCGTGTAGATACTGGCTGTTTAGTGGCCATGACCCGTGATGTAAATTACAACATCGAATATGTAGGGAAAATTAAAACAGCTCTGTTTGGAGGAGAAGGCATGTTTTTTGCTACTCTGTCAGGACCGGGAACAGTTTGGATTCAATCTCTTCCTTTTAGTCGACTAGCCGATCGCGTTTTATCAAGTGCAGTTTCACCAACGGGAGGTAAAGGTGAAGGCAGTATCCTTGGTTCTTTAGGTGATTTCTTAAACGGTGACAACAGATAAAATAAAAAGGTGTAGTCGTTGACTACACCTTTTTTATTTATTGATTTAATAAATTTTTAGTGGAATGAATTCCCCAAATATCAGATGCATATTCCTCAATCGTTCGGTCACTAGAAAAAAAGCCGGAATGTGCAATGTTCGTCGCACTCATTTGAAGCCATTTATTTTCATTTCCATAAGCTTCGTTTACTTTTTGCTGTGCCGTAACGTATGAGTCAAAGTCACGGAGTACGTAGTATTCATCATTTTGCATTAATAATGAATCATATATAGGCTCGAATAAGTCATATGTGTCAGGTAAGAAGCCGTTTGTGAGCTGCTCGAGCACTTGTCGAATCCGCTTATCATGATGGTAATAATCATAGGCACGGTATCCTCCATTTTGCTGATAGCTCAATACTTCTTCGGCTTTTAACCCAAAAATAAAGACATTATCTTTTCCTACTGCCTCGCTAATTTCGACGTTCGCTCCGTCCATCGTACCAAGAGTTAACGCTCCGTTCATCATGAATTTCATATTTCCCGTTCCCGAAGCTTCTTTGCTGGCGGTTGAAATCTGTTCGCTGACATCCGCTGCAGGAAAGATATACTCAGCAAGTGACACTCGATAGTTTTCTAAAAAAACGACTTTTAAAAACGGTGATGTTTGTGGATCATGATTGACAACATCAGCTACAGAATTAATTAGCTTGATGACTTTTTTTGCATAATAATAGCCGGGAGAAGCTTTCGCACCAAAAATAAATGTACGAGGCACGATTTGAAAATTAGGGTCTTCTTTTAATCGATTGTACAAATACATAATGTGCAGTACATTTAAAAGCTGTCTTTTATAAGCATGAAGCCTTTTAACCTGTACATCAAAAATAGAATGTGAATCTATTTTAATTCCCGTTTGCTCTTGAATAATATCGGCAAGCAGCTTTTTACGCTGTTGTTTTACTGTTTTTAGTCCTTGTAAAAAGCTTGGATCTTCCACATACTCTTGGAGCTTTATAAGAGAATGCGGCTGTTTAATCCATTTATCTCCTATCACCTCGGTAATAAGAGAGGAAAGCTGCGGGTTAGCTTTTAACAACCAGCGCCGGTGGGTAATTCCATTCGTTTTATTGTTAAATTTAGCAGGATAAAACTGATAAAAATCTTTCATTTCTCGTTCTTTTAAAATATCAGTATGAATCTTTGCCACGCCGTTTACTTTATAACTTCCCACAATTGCTAAATGAGCCATCTTTACTAGCCCGTGCGCTAAAATAGCCATATTTTCAATCCGCTGCCAGTCTCCTGGATATGCTTCCCATAATTCTTTACAAAAGCGCTCATTAATTTCTTCAATAATCATATACACTCGTGGAAGCAAGGGTTGAAATAAATCAATCGGCCATTTCTCAAGGGCTTCAGAAAGAGTCGTATGGTTTGTGTATGAAATGGTATTGGACGTAATATGCCATGCATCTTCCCATTCCATTTTTTCTTCATCCAGTAAAATTCTCATTAGCTCAGGAATCGCAAGTACAGGATGCGTATCGTTAATATGAATGGCTACTTTTTCGTGAAAGTTTGTAAGTGTTTGATAGGTATTTCGATGTGCTCTGATAATACTTTGTAAGCTAGCTGACACAAGAAAATATTGCTGTTTCAACCTTAATATTTTACCATCTTCATGTGTATCATCCGGATATAAAAATTCTGATACAGCCTCTGTTTGACGCTTATACTCCATCACATCTTTATGTACTGGAAATGATGAAGGCTCCGCATTCCAAAGGCGAAGTGTATTCACTGTATCTGTTTTATACCCGATAACCGGGATGTCATAAGGAACAGCAGAGACGGGTTCTCCTTTTACATGACGAAAAGAGAATGTTCCGTCTTCCTGTACCATTTCAACTTCGCCCCAAAAGTTCACTTCGATTGCTTGATCTAATTTGCGTACTTCCCATGAATTCCCATGCCTTAACCATTGTTCTGGGAGCTCAATTTGAAAGCCGTTTACAATCTTTTGATCAAACAAACCGTGTTTATAGCGAATCCCATAACCGTGACCAGGAAGATTAAGTGAAGCAAGAGAATCTAAAAAACAAGCAGCAAGCCTGCCTAATCCCCCGTTTCCTAATCCTGCGTCTACTTCGATTTCCTCAATATTTTCAAGTGAAATATTCAGATCACTTAATCCTTCTTTTACAACTTCCCGAATTCCTAAGTTCAACAGATTTTGACCCAACAGTCTGCCTAATAAAAATTCGATAGAAAGATAATACACTTGCTTTGTATGTGAAGACCTATGAATTTCATTGGTTGAAATCCAATCGCTGCTAATATACTCTCGCACCATATTTCCTAATGTATGATAGTGATCTTGAACAGTAGATTCTTTAAAGCTCTTTCCATATGTCATTTCCAGCTTTTTTAAAAAAGCCTCTTGAAAGCTTTTTTTATCAGAGAACAATCTGCTCACCCTTTCACGATGGAGTAGATGTCAAATTTGAATACAATTGATTATATTTAAATGCCGATTGCCCCCAGCTATAATCCTGACTCATAGCATCCATCATTAATTTTTTCCATACATCTTTCTGGTGATAAAATGAAACAGCTCTTTCTAACGTATGAAGCATGTCATGAGCATTATAATTCTTAAAAGAGAAGCCATTTCCCTCTCCGCTATATTCATTATAAGCTTTGACCGTGTCATTCAGGCCGCCCGTTTCACGCACGACTGGAATGGTTCCATACTTTAAGGCTATTAATTGTCCGAGTCCGCAAGGCTCAAAACGGGAAGGCATTAAAAATAAATCCGTACCGGCATAAACTTTATGAGCAAGTTCCTCATTAAAACCAATAATGGCTTTTACTTGTTGCGGGTACGTATCTTCCATCTCACGGAAAAACTGCTCAAACTCGTGTTCGCCAGTTCCTAAAATAACAATTTGGGCTCCTAAGTTAACCGTCTCATGGAAAACGTGCTTGACTAAATCCAATCCCTTCTGCTGGGTTAACCTTGTAACCATCGAAATAATTGGAACATCGTTATTTTCCTCTAATTCAAGATAGCGCTGGAGCTCTTTTTTATTTTTATATTTTCCTTCAATCTCTTCTACAGAATAAGGATAAGATATAAGCTGATCTGCGTCTGGGCTATAAGCTTCTTCATCGATTCCATTTACAATCCCAATTAAATCTTGATTTCGCTGACGCAATAATCCATCTAAACTTTCTCCGTAATAGGGCATTTGAATTTCATCTCGATATGTAGGACTTACCGTGGTAATTTTATCAGCTGATACAAGAGCCGCTTTCATAAAATTAATATTCCCATAAAACTCGAGCTGGCTTGTAGTAAAATAATAATCATTTAAATTTAATAGCTCATATAAATTGCTTTTAGGGAAAATTCCTTGGAATTGCAAGTTATGAATCGTAAAGACCGTCTGGATATGATCATACATATCATAATTAGCACGAAGTAAAAATGGAATCATAGCCGTATGCCAGTCGTGACAATGAATGATATCAGGCTCATTCTCTAAAAATGGGATAGCTTCAAGCACAGCTCTGCTGAAGAAAGCAAATCGTTCAGCGTCATCGTAGTGCCCATATAAGCTATCTCTTTTAAAATAATATTCATTATCAATGAAAATATATTTAACGCCATCCATCGTTAACGATTCAATCCCACAGTACTGTCTTCTCCACCCAACCTGCACATGAATAACTTTTTCAAGCACCATTTCATCTTGATAATGTTGAGGAATGGTTCCGTACTTTGGCATGACTACACATACGTTCGTTCCTAACTTTTTTAATTCTTTAGGCAGGGCACCTGCTACGTCTGCTAATCCTCCTGTTTTAATAAAAGGTACACATTCTGATACAGCAAATAATACATTCACGACTTCATCAACGCTCCTTGAGTTGTTCCTTTAGCAATGACTCTAGGTAGACCTGACTCACCTAGCAACGTTTCATTACTTCCTATTTTCACATCTTTGTCTAAAACAACATTTTCTAATACACTATTTTCTAAAATAACGCCTTTTTGCATCACAATGCTATTCTTAACGACCGTACCTTTTCCAATTTTAACGCCTCGGAAGATAATACTATTTTCCACATGTCCTTCAATCACGCACCCGTTTGCGATCATTGAGTTTTTCACAACCGCTTTTTTTGCGTAACGAGTAGGCGGTTCATCTTTTACTTTAGTGAAAACAGGACGTTCGTTGATAAATAACTGCTTCCAAACATCTGGAGATAAAATTTCCATACTTGTTTTATAGTAGGCATCTAAGCTAGAAATCTCAGCCGTATATCCATGGTGCTCGTACTTTTCTACACGATGAGATTGTGCCATATATCGAACCATTTCTTTAATCGTATAAAAATCATGCGATTCATTTTGCAAAATATTAACTAGAATAGATTTATTAATAATATACATATTAAGCGATTTATCACCCTGCTTCATTTCAGTAATATCTGCATTTGAAGCAATATGACGCTGCAGCACGTGCTCAAAGTCAACTGTACATATCGTATAACTATTAGCAATTAATACGTATTCCTGCTTACTTCTTAAGAAATAATCAATATGATAACGGAACTGCGTGAATAGTGATGGACTCTCTAAGTGTAAATCACTTGTCATAGGAGGGAAGATAAACAATCCATCTCGCTTCCGATCCAAATCCCATTCTTTTCCTGAACCTATATGATCCATCAATGCGCGATAGCGATCACGAGGAAAAATGGCAACGCTCGAAATTCCAGAGTTCACCATATTAGAAAGCGTAAAATCGATTAATCGATAGCGCCCTGCAAAAGGAATGGCAGCAATCGATCTATAAAAGGTTAAAGGCTGCAGCGCTGTTGTGTTTGTACAAGCATCAATAATACCAAGCATTTGATTATTCAATGTCGTTCATCCTCTCTGTTCGTTAAATGCATTTAGCAACTGATTCAATCAATTCTTGAGTAACAAGAATTACTTCTTCGCTTCCTTTGGTCGGTCGAATGATAGTACCGTCTGGAACTTCAATGTCCGATGGAACAATTGCGTTTTCAATATATACGTTAGAGCCTATCTTTGCAGTAGGCATGACAACCGTTTTCTTAACTTCAGAACCTGAACCGATTTGTACACCTGGAAATAACACGGACTGCTCTACGTTTCCTTCGACAACGCACCCTTCATTTACTAATGACTCCACCACGCAGGCGTTTGGCGCAATATATTGAGGAGGCTGATTAGGGTTAACAGAGTATACTTTCCATGAAGAGTCAAATAAATTAAGCTCGTCTTTATCACATAACAAATCCATATTCGCTTCCCATAAGCTTTTTACAGTTCCTACATCTTTCCAATAACCTTGGAATGGATATGCAATTAGCTTTTTCTTTTCATCTAGTAAAAGCGGAATAACATCTTTACCAAAATCATGGCTTGAGTATGGATTGCGTGCATCCATTTCTAAATATTCTTTTAAAATACTCCATTTAAAAATATAAATCCCCATAGAAGCTAGATTATTTTTAGGACGCTGTGGCTTTTCATCGAACTCCATTACATCTAGGTCACTATTTGTATTTAAAATACCAAAACGGCTCGCTTCTTCCCAAGGTACTTCAATAACAGAAATCGTTACATCTGCTTCTTTGTTTATATGATAATCAAGCATATTTTCATAGTTCATTTTATAAATGTGATCACCTGATAGAATCAGTACGTACTCAGGATCATATTGTGTCAAATAGTTTAAATTTTCATAAATAGCGCTAGCCGTGCCTTTATACCACTTTACTCCATCTGACTCCGCGTATGGAGGCAATACTGTGACGCCACCATTCCGTCGGTCCAAATCCCAAGCGCTTCCAATTCCAATGTATGAATTGAGAACTAGCGGTTGATATTGTGTTAATACACCTACTGTTTCAATACCTGAATTTGTACAATTACTTAAAGCAAAATCAATAATTCGGTACTTACCACCAAATGGTACAGCTGGCTTTGCTAGATTTTTTGTAAGCGAACTTAGCCGACTACCTTTTCCTCCTGCCAATAACATCGCTACGCATTTCTTTTTTAACATGTTGTTTTCTCTCCCCTCGTTTTCTCTTTGCTCGTAGTATACTAATGCCAAACGGCGGAATATTCATTTCAATGCAAAAAGGTTGACCGTGAAACGATTCATCCACTGATTTTAATGCCTTTTTATTTACAATGCCTGAACCGCCGTACACTTCGTCATCACTGTTAATCACTTCAATGTACTCTGTCTCAACTGGAACTCCAACTTTGTAAGAATGATATGGATGCTCAGAAAAATTGCTAACAACTATAAAAATCTCCTGATTTTCTTTCGACTTGCGAATAAAGGAGAAAATTTGTTGATGATGATTGTTAACATCAATCCATTCAAATCCATCTGGATTATGGTCTAATTCATATAAAGGCTTGCTTCTTTTATAAATCTTGATGAGATCCTTCATATACCCGTTAAGATTGCGATGCATGTCAAAGTCATAAAGCATCCAGTCTAACTCTTCTAAATCTTTCCACTCATCAAATTGGCCAAACTCTCCGCCCATAAATAAAAGCTTTTTTCCAGGGTGTGCAAAGAAATATCCATATAGCAGTCGAAGCTGTGCAAACTTGCGCCAGTAATCACCTGGCATCTTATTAAGCAATGATTTTTTCCCATGTACGACTTCATCATGAGAAAGCGGCAAAATAAAGTTTTCGTTAAACGCATACATTAGTGAAAAGGTCATTTTATCGTGAAGATAGGGACGTCTTTCCACGCCAGCTTCCATGTACGTTAAAACGTCATTCATCCATCCCATGTTCCACTTATAATTAAAGCCTAAACCGCCCTCATACGTAGGTGCTGTAACAAGGGGCCAATCCGTTGAATCTTCTGCCATCATTAATATCGTTTCATCAGATTTAAAAACAGCTTCATTCAATTTTTTTAAGAAGCTGACAGCTCCATCATTTACTGCTTTTCCAGAAGAATTTTGCCAATAAAGCATATTAGCTACAGCATCTACTCGAAATCCATCTATGTGGAAGTACTCCAACCAAAACAAAGCGTTCGAAATGAGAAAACTTTGTACTTCAGGCTTGCCTAAATCGAAATTAGCTGTTCCCCAAACATAGTTTTCACGGTCGGGTTCTTTTTTGTATTCATAAGTAGGTTCTCCATCGAACATATACAGACCATGTTCATCCTTACAAAAATGCCCGGGTACCCAGTCTAAAAGAACGCCTATATTATTTTGATGACACTCATCTATAAAGTTCATCAACTCTTTGGGTGTACCGTATCGACTGGTAGCAGAATAGTATCCAGTTCCTTGATATCCCCAGGATCGGTCGAGCGGATGCTCAATGACTGGTAATAACTCAATATGTGTAAAACCTTGTTCAGCAATATAAGGAATAAGCTCCTGTGCTAATTCACTGTATGTATAAAGGCTGCCATCTTCATGAGTCCTCCAAGACCCTGCATGCAGCTCGTAAATACACAGTGGTCTTTCATATATATTTTGCTGTTTTTTCTTTCTACGCCAATATTGGTCGTTCCATTTGTACCCATCCAATGAGTAAACAATAGACGCAGTGTTTGGACGCACTTCACTGAAGAAAGCGTATGGATCTGCTTTTAATTTTTTTTGATTGCTTTGTGTGATGATTTCATATTTATAAATAGTCCCTTGTTCTAATTCAGGGATAAATGTCATCCAAATACCTTCTTCATTAACTTTAACCATTGAATGTTGAAAACCGTTCCATTTATTAAAATCACCTACAACGCTTACACCCTTTGCATGAGGTGCCCACACGCAAAATCGTACGCCTTCAATTCCTTCTACCGTTACCTGATGCGCACCGAAAATAGAGTAACTGCGAAATAAGTTTCCTTCGTGATACAAATGAACATCAAATTCAGTAGGCTGAACCGCTAGATTCACTTTTGCCACCCCTTTAACTTCAAACATAATATACGCACATAATATACGCTTCTTACCACTCATTCCCTTTTATAGTAAAAACATAAACCTTTTCTACAAATATAATAGAATAAATGTTCTCTAAAATTACTCTTTATTCCATACTCTTCATACTTTATTACTTTATGAATAATTCCATATGATATAGGGAAAATCCTGCTTAAAACTTACTTTTTATTCTGAAAATTCATGGTAATTATTCCTAACTATTATTCCTGTTTACTTAATCTTTAAAAAAGCGCAAATAAAAAAAAGGTTTGCATATATGCAAACCTTTTTAAGATGACCCGTACGGGATTCGAACCCGTGTTACCGCCGTGAAAGGGCGGTGTCTTAACCGCTTGACCAACGGGCCATATTTAAATTTAAAACGACTGGCGGAGAAGGAGGGATTTGAACCCTCGCGCCGCTTACACGACCTACACCCTTAGCAGGGGCGCCTCTTCAGCCACTTGAGTACTTCTCCGTATGGCTCCACAGGTAGGACTCGAACCTACGACCGATCGGTTAACAGCCGATAGCTCTACCACTGAGCTACTGTGGAATATGGTGGGCCTAAGTGGACTCGAACCACCGACCTCACGCTTATCAGG